>NZ_AGBX01000008.1 GCF_000225825.1 Brachybacterium squillarum M-6-3
CCCCCCCCCCGACTTTCGCCGCCCCCGACGCAAAGGACCTCCCCGACATGGCCTCTCGCCAGCCCAAGCCCCGCCCGATCTCCACGGTGCTCATCGCCAACCGCGGCGAGATCGCGGTGCGCGTGGCCCGGGCCTGCGCCGATGCCGGCCTGCGCTCCGTGGCCGTGTACGCGGACCCGGACCGCGACGCCCTGCACACGCTGGTCGCCGACGAGGCCTACGCCCTGGGCGGCTCCACCGCCGCCAGCTCCTACCTGGTGGTGGACAAGCTGCTGGACATCGCCAAGCGCGCCGGCGCCGACGCCGTCCACCCCGGCTACGGCTTCCTCTCCGAACGCGCCGACTTCGCCCAGGCCGTCATCGACGCGGGCCTGACCTGGATCGGCCCGCCGCCCGAGGCCATCGAGAAGCTCGGCGACAAGGTCTCCGCCCGCCACATCGCGCAGAAGGCCGGGGCCCCGCTGGTCGCCGGCACCAAGGACCCGGTGGCGTCCTCCGACGAGGTCGTCGACTTCGCCCGCGAGCACGGCCTGCCCATCGCGATCAAGGCGGCCTTCGGCGGTGGCGGCCGCGGCCTGAAGGTGGCCCGCGAGGAGTCCGAGGTGCGCGAGCTGTTCGACTCAGCGGTGCGCGAGGCCATCGCCTCCTTCGGCCGCGGCGAGTGCTTCGTGGAGAAGTACCTGGACAAGCCCCGCCACGTCGAGACCCAGTGCCTGGCCGACATGCACGGGAACGTGCAGGTGGTCTCCACCCGCGACTGCTCCCTGCAGCGCCGTCACCAGAAGCTGGTGGAGGAGGCGCCCGCGCCCTTCCTCACCGATCAGCAGAACGCCCAGCTGGTCTCCTCCTCCAAGGCGATCCTGCGCGAAGCCGGGTACGTCGGCGCCGGCACCTGCGAGTTCCTGGTCGGCAACGACGGCACCATCTCCTTCCTCGAGGTGAACACCCGCCTGCAGGTGGAGCACCCCGTCACCGAGGAGGTCACCGGCATCGACCTGGTGCGCGAGCAGCTGCGCATCGCCGCCGGCGAGACCGTCTCCGAGACCGACCCGGTGGTGCGCGGGCACTCCTTCGAGTTCCGCATCAACGGCGAGGACCCGGGCCGCGGCTTCATGCCCGCCCCCGGACGCATCCAGCGCTTCGAGCCGCCGACCGGCCCCGGCGTGCGCCTGGAGTCCGGCGTCCGCACCGGCGACGAGGTCTCCGGCGCCTTCGACTCGATGCTCGCCAAGCTCGTCGTCACCGGCGCCACCCGCCAGCAGGCCCTCGAGCGCTCCCGCCGCGCCCTGGCCGAGTTCCGCATCGACGGCGTGCCGACCGTGCTGCCCTTCGACCGGGTCGTCGTCCAGGACCCGGCCTTCGCCCCCGCGGATCCGGAGGAGCCCTTCGCGGTGCACACCCGCTGGATCGAGACCGAGTTCGACGGGGACATCCCCGCCGCCCCGCTGCCCGCGCAGCCTGAGGAGGCCGAGGACCGCGAGTCCGTCGTCGTCGAGGTCGACGGGCGCCGGGTGGAGATCTCCCTGCCGGCCTCCCTGCGGGCCCCGCAGCAGGCGGTGCGCCAGCGCCGCAAGCGCGCCCACAAGAGCACCGAACAGGCCGTCTCCGGCGGCTCGGTGACCGCGCCGATGCAGGGCACCATCGTGAAGCTGATGGTCGAGGACGGACAGCACGTGGCCGACGGCGATCTGCTGCTGGTGCTCGAGGCGATGAAGATGGAGCAGCCCATCACCGCGCACCGCTCGGGCGTCGTCTCCGGGCTCTCCGCGGAGATCGGTGCGACCGTCTCGGCGGGCGCCGTGCTCTGCACCATCGACGACTGACGCCCTGCCCTACCCCTCCAGGCCCCGCGCGACCTCCGCGAGCGTGCCGGTCAACGAGGGGTAGACGGTGAAGGTGCTCGCCACCTGCTCCGCCGTGAGCCGGTGGGCGACCGCCATCGTGTAGGGCAGGATCAGCTCGCTGGCCCGCGGCGCGACCACCACGGCGCCGGTCACGGTATGGGAGCCGGGCCGCACGATCAGCTTCACGAAGCCCTCGGTGATGCCCTCCATCTTCGCGCGCGGATTGGTGTCCAGCGGCAGCATCCGCACCTCCCCCGCGACCTCCCCGCTCTCGACCTCCGCCTCGGAGTGACCGACCACGGCGATCTCGGGGCTGGTGAACACGGCCGAGGACACCTGCGCGGCGATCAGCGGGCTCACCGCCTCCCCCAGCGCGTGGTGCATGGCGATCCGGCCCTGCATCGCCGCGACCGAGGCCAGGGGGTACACGCCGGTGCAGTCGCCGGCCGCGTAGATGCCGCGCACGCTGGTGCGGGAGACCCGGTCGGTCTCGATGTGGCCGCTGTCGCGGACGCGCACCCCGGCCGCCTCCAGGCCCAGGTCGGAGGTGGAGGGCACGCCGCCGAGGGCCATCAGCACATGGGAGCCGCGGATCTCGGAGCCGTCGGTGAGGGTGACCACCACGCCGTTGCCCTCGCGGCGGGCGGCGGCTGCCCGGGAGCGGGCGCGCACCCGCACGCCGCGGCGGGCGAAGGCGTCCTCGAGCACCTGGGCGGCATCGCGGTCGGTGCCGGGCAGCACCTGGTCGCGGGAGGAGACGAGGGTGACCTCGCTGCCGAGGGCCCGGTAGGCGCTGGCGAACTCCGCGCCGGTGACGCCGGAGCCGACGACGATCATGTGAGTGGGCAGGCCCTCCAGCTCGTACAGCTGGGTCCAGGTGAGGATGCGCTCCCCGTCGCAGGGGGCGGCCTCCAGCTGGCGGGGGCGGGCGCCGACGGCCAGCAGGATCACGTCGGCCTCCAGCTCGACCCGCTCCGCATCGGGGGCGGTCGGGCTGACGACCACCCGCTGCGGGCCGAGCAGGCGGCCGCGGCCGTCGAGGATCCGCACCCCGGCCTCGGCCAGAGAGGCGCGGATGTCCATGGACTGCGCGCGGGCGAGGCGCCGCAGCCGGGCGTTGGTGGTGGCCAGGTCCACGGTGAGGCTGCCGGAGGCGGGGCTGGAGGCGGAGTCGGCGTCGCGGATGCCCAGCGCAGTGGAGCCGGCGACCAGGTCCAGCACGTCGGCGGTGGCGATCAGCGACTTCGAGGGCACCACATCGGTGAGCACGGCCGCGCCGCCGAGGCCGCGGTCCTCGACGAGCACCACGTCGGCGCCGGCGCGGGCGGCGGTGAGGGCGGCCTCGTAGCCGCCGGGGCCGCCACCGAGGATCACCACCCGGGTGTCGTCCTCGGCGCGACGGGAGGGGTCGGGGGGCAGGGCGGTGCTGGGATCGCTCACCGCTCCATTGTCGCCCAGGATCACCCGGTGACGGGCCCGTTCGCGGTGCCCGGATGCCCACGCCTGCGCTACCGTCGGGGGCATGAGCGAAATCTCCGCCCCGAGCCCCGATCCCTATCAGCTCGCCCGCGACGCCGCGGCCGCGATCGCCGAGGCCAGCGGGGTGGCCTCCCACGACATCGCCCTGGTGCTCGGCTCCGGCTGGGCCGGGGCCGCCGACCTGCTGGGCGAGACCGTCTGGCAGGCCGACGCCACCACCATCCCCGGCTTCCGCGCCCCCGCCGTCGCCGGGCACGTGGGCACCCTGCGCTCCGTGCGCGTCGAGGGCACCGGCGCCCGCGCGCTGGTGCTGGGCGCCCGCACCCACCTGTACGAGGGCGCCGGCGTGGACCCGGTGGTGCACGGCGTGCGCACCGCGGCCGCTGCCGGGGTCCGCACCATGGTCCTGACCAACGGCTGCGGCGGACTCGACCCCGAGTGGTCGCCCGGCACCCCGGTGCTGATCGCCGACCAGATCAACTTCACGGGCGCCACCCCGCTGCGCGGCGCGACCTTCGTGGACATGACCGACGTCTACACCCCGGCGCTGCGGGACATCGCCCGCGAGGTCGACTCCTCCCTCGACGAGGGCGTGTACATGCAGTTCCACGGCCCCACCTACGAGACCCCCGCCGAGGTGAAGATGGCCGGCGCGATGGGCGCCACCCTGGTGGGGATGTCCACCGCGCTGGAGGCCGTCGCCGCCCGCGAGGCCGGCATGGACGTGCTCGGGATCTCCCTGGTCACCAACCTCGCCGCCGGCATCAGCCCGGAGCCGCTGGACCACGCCGAGGTGCTGCAGGCCGGCCGCGATGCCGGCCCCCGCATCTCCCGCCTGCTCGCCGAGACGGTGCGGCGCCTCGCCGGGCCCGCCCCGGAGTCCGGCCGATGAGCGAGCTCTCCGCCGCCCTGCGCGAGCGGGCCGAGGCCTGGCGCGCCGACGACCCGGACCCGGCGACCGCCGAGGCCCTGGGTGCCCTGCTGGGCCAGGCCGAGGCCGGGGACGACGCCGCGGTCGCGGAGCTGGAGGACGCCTTCTCCGGCACCCTGCAGTTCGGCACCGCCGGGCTGCGCGGGAAGATGGGGCCGGGGCCGCTGCGGATGAACCTCGCAGTGGTGTCCCGGGCCGCCCGCGGCATCGGCGACTACCTGGTGCGCACCCTCGGCCTCGAGGATCCGCTGGTCGTCATCGGCTACGACGCCCGCTACAACTCCCGCGACTTCGCCCACCGCTCCGCCGAGATCCTGGTGGCCGCCGGCTGCCGGGTGCGGCTGCTGGACCGGGCGCTGCCCACCCCGCTGGTCGCCTTCGGGGTGCGCCATCTGGACGCGGACGCCGGCATCGTCGTCACCGCCTCCCACAACCCGCCCGCCGACAACGGCTACAAGGTCTACCTGGGCGGTCGCGCGGCCGCCCCGGAGGGCCGCGGCGTGCAGATCGTGCCGCCCGCCGACGCGGAGATCGCCGAGCGCATCGCCGCCGTCGGCCCGGTGCGGGACATCCCCCGCGCCGAGGGCGCCGAGCTGATCGGCGAGCGCCTGATCGAGGACTACCTCGCCGCGATCTGCTCCCTGCCGGACCCCGAGGGCCCCCGGGACGTGCGCATCGTGCACACCGCCCTGCACGGGGTGGGCAGCGAGACGGCGCTCGCGGCCCTGCACCGCACCGGATTCACCCAGGTGGACCCGGTGGCCAAGCAGGCCGACCCGGACCCGGACTTCCCCACCGTCGCGTTCCCGAACCCGGAGGAGCCCGGCGCGATCGACCTGGCCCTCGAGCTGGCCCGCACCGTCGAGGCCGACGTGGTGATCGCCAACGACCCGGACGCGGACCGCTGCGCGGCCGCCGTGGTGGACCCCCACCTGGGCAGCTGGCGGATGCTGACCGGCGACGAGCTGGGCGTGCTGCTGGGCGACCACCTGCTGCGCCGCCACGGCTACCGCGGCACCCTGGCCCGCTCGATCGTCTCCAGCCGTTGGCTGGGGCGGCTCGCGGACCACGCCGGGGTGGAGTCCGTCGCCACCCTGACCGGCTTCAAGTGGATCGCCCGCGCCCCCGACCTGGCCTTCGGCTACGAGGAGGCCATCGGCTACTGCGTGCTGCCCGAGGTGGTGCGCGACAAGGACGGCCTGTCCACCGCGCTGATGGTGGCCGAGATGGCGGCCCTGGCGAAAGCCGAGGGCTCCACCCTGATCGGGCGCCTGGACGAGCTGGCCCGCCGCGACGGCCTGTTCGCGACCGCGCCGCTGTCGATCCGGGTGGAGGACCTCTCCCGCATCGGCACCATGATGGCGACCGTGCGCAGCGCCCCGCCGAGGGAGCTGACCGGCTCCGAGGTCACCGTCACCCGGGACCTCGCCAAGGGCTCGGTGCAGACCACGGGCCTGCCGCCCACGGAGGGCCTGCTGCTGGAGTGCGCGGACGACACCCGGGTGGTGATCCGCCCCTCCGGCACCGAGCCGAAGCTCAAGTGCTACCTGGAGGTCGTGGAGCCGGTGGACGCCGCCGCCACGGCCGAGGACCTCGGCGCGGCCCGTCGCCGCGCCGCCGAGCACCTGGAGGCCGTCACCGCCGACCTCCGCGAGGCCCTCGGCGTCGCCTGAGCCCGCACCGCACGCCGGTCCCGCCCGTTCCGGTCGCCGAACACACTTCTGGGCGCTCAGCTTCCATCTGTGGAAGCTGAGCGCCCAGAAGTCTGTGGATGCCGGGACGGGGCTCAGTAGCCGGTGCCGGTGCCGCCCTCGAGGATGGCGCGGGAGGAGGACAGGCCGAGGCGCGACGCCCCGGCGGCAACCATCGCGTCGGCGGCCTCACGGGTGCGGATGCCGCCGGAGGCCTTGACCCCGAGACGGTCGCCGACGGTGCGACGCATCAGGGCGACGGCGTGCTCGGAGGCGCCGCCGGCCGGGTGGAAGCCGGTGGAGGTCTTCACGAAGTCGGCGCCGGCGCGCTCGGCGGCCTCGCACACGGCGACGATCTGCGCGTCGTCCAGCGCGGCGGACTCGATGATCACCTTCAGCACCACGGGCGCGGGGGCGGCCTCGCGGACGGCCGCGATGTCGGCCTCGACGGCCGCGAAGTCCCCGGCGCGGGCCAGGCCCACGTTGATCACCATGTCGACCTCGTCGGCGCCCTTGGCGACGGAGTCGCGAGCCTCGGCAGCCTTGATGCCGCTGGCGTGCTGCCCGGAGGGGAAGCCGCAGACGGTGGCCACGTGCACGCTGGTCTCGACCGGCAGCATCGAGGGCGAGACGCAGATCGAGTAGGTGCCCAGCTCCTCGGCCTCGCGGGCCAGCGCGTCGACGTCGGCTCGGGTGGACTCGGGCTTGAGCAGGGTGTGGTCGATGAGGGGGGCGAGATCGGTGGTGTTCATGGCCCGATCCTCCCATGGCGACGACGCCCGCCCTGCCTTCCCCCGTCGGCGATAGGATCACTCCCCGTGACGTCCACCGGAACCCGCCCGCGCCCGCCCCGCCGCATCGTGCTCGTCGCCGGGCCCTCCGGCAGCGGCAAGGGCGAGATGTCGCGCCGCTCGGGCCTGCCGGCGCTGGCGCTGGACGAGTTCTACCGGGAGCTGGACGACCCGGGGCTGCCGCGCCGCTTCGGCATCGTGGACTGGGACGACCCGGCCTCCTGGGACGCCGGGGCTGCGCTGGAGGCGCTGACGGCGCTCGCCCACGACGGGGTGGCGCAGGTGCCGACCTATTCGATCTCCGCCTCCCGCCGCACCGGCTCCGCTGTGATGGACGTGGGCGAGGCCCCGCTGATCGTCGCCGAGGGCATCTTCGCCGCCGAGCTGATCGCCCCGCTGGCCGCGATGGGCCTGCTGGCCGACGCCGTGGTGCTGCGCCGCCCCACCGCGCTGGTGTTCTCCCTCCGCCTGGCCCGCGACCTGCGCGAGCACCGCAAGCCGCCGCTGACGCTGCTGCGTCGCGGCTGGGCCCTGGCCCGGGAGCAGCGCGGCGACGTGGAGGCCTGGCGCCGCGCGGGGATGCGGCCCGTGGGCCTGCACGGCGGGGTCGACTGCCTGCGCGGTCACACCGCGCTGGCCGAGGCCGAGTCCCATCACCGCGCCGAGGCGCGCACTCCGCAGGTGCTGCGGATCGCCGCGGTGGCGGTGCTGCGCGAGGGCGAGCGCGGCACGGAGCTGCTGACGGTCCGCAAGCGCGCCACGGGCACCTGGATGCAGGTCGGCGGGAAGCTGGAGCCCGGGGAGGAGGCGCGCGCCGCGGCCGTCCGCGAGGTCGCCGAGGAGCTCGACGTGCGGCTCGACCCGGCCGAGCTCGAGGACCTCGGCGAGGTGCGGGTGGCCGCCGCCAATGAGCCTGACACCCTGGTGCACGCGAGCCTGTTCCTCTCCCGCGCCGCGATGCCCGCGGACCTGCGGGCCCGCGCCGAGATCGCCGACCTGCGCTGGTTCCCGCTGCACGAGGACGCCACCGGGGTGCGCATCGCCCCGCTGATGCGGGACCACCTGCTGCCGCTGCTCCGCGCCCGCTGAGCCGCGCCACCCCGGCCGGCGCCGGACCGGGCTCGGCCCCGGGTGATCGCTCCCCCGGGGCCGTGCCGCACGTTCGCCGCGGCTCAGGCGATGCGGTCCTTCACGATCTGCCGCTCCGGCACCGCGGTGCCGGGCGCCGCGTAGCTCCAGGAGCCGTCGATGGCCTCCTGGGCGCGGCCGATGCGCTCCGGGGTGTCGGTGTGCAGGCGGGCGAGGACGTCGCCGGAGCGCACCTCGTCCCCGACGTGCGCGACGATCTCGACGCCCGCGGCGGCCTGCACGGCCTCCCCGGGACGGGAGCGGCCGGCGCCGAGGCGCCAGGCGGCCACGCCCACGCCCATCGCGTCCAGGCCGGTGACGACGCCGTCCTGCTCGGCGCGCAGCTCCTCGACGTGCTTGGCCTCCGGCAGCGGGGCGTCCACGTCCCCGCCCTGGGCGGCGATCATGGCGCGCCAGGAGTCCATCGCGCGGCCGTCGGCCAGCGCGGCCTCCACATCGGGGTCCTCCACCCCGGCAGCCTCGAGCATCTCGCGGGCCAGGGCGCAGGTCAGCTCGACCACGTCGGCGGGGCCGCCGCCGGCCAGCACCTCGAGGGACTCGCGGACCTCGAGGCCGTTGCCGGCAGTGCGGCCGAGCGGGGCGGACATGTCGGTGAGCAGGGCGACGGTGTGCACGCCGGCGTCGGTGCCGAGGTCGACCATGGTGCGGGCCAGCTCGCGAGCGTCGGACTCCTCGCGCATGAACGCGCCCGCGCCGGTCTTCACGTCGAGGATCAGCGAGGCGGTGCCCTCGGCGATCTTCTTGGACATGATGGAGGAGGCGATCAGCGGGATCGCCTCGACGGTGCCGGTAACGTCGCGCAGCGCGTAGAGCTTTTTGTCGGCGGGGGCCAGGCCGGAGCCGGCCGCGCAGATCACGGCGCCGACCTCCTCGAGCTGCCGCATCATCTCCTCGTTGGAGAGGTTCGCGCGCCAGCCGGGGATCGCCTCGAGCTTGTCGAGGGTGCCGCCGGTGTGGCCGAGGCCGCGGCCGGAGAGCTGCGGCACCGCCACCCCGTAGGAGGCGACCAGCGGGGCCAGCGGCAGGGTGATCTTGTCGCCCACGCCGCCGGTGGAGTGCTTGTCGGTGGTCGGCTTGGAGAGGGAGCCGAAGTCCATCCGCTCACCGCTGGCGATCATCGCGCGGGTCCAGCGGGCGATCTCCTCGCGCTCCATGCCGTTCAGGAACACGGCCATGGCCAGGGCCGACATCTGCTCCTCGGCGACGACGCCGCGGGTGTAGGCGTCGATCACCCAGTCGATCTGTTCGGGGCTCAGCACGCCCCGGTCGCGCTTGGTGCGGATCACGTCCACCGCGTCGAAGGGCTCCACGGCGGAGGGGGCGGGGGCGTCGGTCATGGGGTCTCCTTCGACGGTGGGCGGGGCGCGGCGGTGGTCACGACCCCAGGATGCCAGAGCGACCTGGCCTCCCGAGGGGCCGAGCGGTCCCTCGCGACGAAGGGGCCCGGAGGCGGCGTGCTCAGCGGGCGAGGTCGGCGGGGCCGAAGGCCTGCGGCAGCACCTCGGCCATGCCGCGGGGTCCCTCGGGGGTGAGGATCACGAGGTCCTCGGCGGCGTGCTCGGACAGCAGCTGGCGGCAGCGCCCGCAGGGCATCACCACGGGCCGCTCCCCCGGCTCCAGGTGCTCCTCGCCGCCGACGCAGACGAAGCGCGACAGCCGCCCGCCGCCGCCGGCGATCAGCTCGCTGATCAGGCCGCACTCGGCGCAGAGGGTGACGCCGTAGCCGGCGTTCTCCACGTTGCAGCCGCGCACCACGCGGCCGTCGGCGGTGAGGGCGGCGGCACCCACCCGGAAGCGGGAGTAGGGCGCGTAGGCGCGGGTGGCCATGACGCGCGCCTCTTCCAGCAGCGGGGCGAAGTCGGGTTCCGGCGCGGACGGGGTGGCGGCGGTGCTCATGGGCGCCACTGTGCCATCCCCGTCCGGGCAGTGCCCGGGACCTGTCGCCGCGGGACGATCGGTCACTGCTTCACGTAGGGGACGCCGTCGGCCGCGGGCACCCGCACCCGGCCCACCACGCCGGCCACCGCGAACAGGGTCACGATGTAGGGCAGCATCAGCAGGAACTGGCTGGGGATGCCGGCCCCGGCGCCCGCGGGCAGGGTGCCGATGTTCAGCTGCAGGGCGTCGGCGAAGGCGAAGACCAGCGCCGCCAGCAGCGCCCCCACCGGGTGGTAGCGGCCCAGGATCATCGCGGCCAGGGCGATGTAGCCCTTGCCGGAGCTCATCTCCTCGCCGAAGGCGACGCCGGTGCCGATGGTGAGGGTGGCGCCGCCGAGGCCGGCGACGGCCGCGCCCAGCAGCACGTTGGTCCAGCGGGTGCGGTTCACGTCGATGCCGACGGTGTCCGCGGCCCGGGGGTGCTCGCCGACGGCGCGCACGCGCAGGCCCCAGCGGGTGCGGAACAGGGCGATGGTCAGGCCCACCACGATGAGGAACATCAGGTACACCAGGATGGTCTGCTCGAACAGCACGGTGCCGATGACGGGCAGGTCGGCCAGCACGGGGATCCGCAGCGTGGGCAGCCGCAGCGGCCGGTTGAACAGGCCCGGGTTCTGCTTCATCACGGAGCCGAAGAAGAAGCTGGTCAGCCCGATCGCGAAGACGTTCAGGACGACGCCGACGATGATCTGCTGCACCTGGTAGCCGATGGCGAACAGCGCCAGCAGGGCACCGATGACCAGGGCCATCAGCGGGGCGGCGAGCAGGCCCACCCAGGCGCTGCCGGCCATGGAGCCGATCAGCACGGCCCCGAAGGCGCCGAACAGCAGCTGGCCCTCGATGGCGATGTTGATGACACCGGCCCGCTCGGAGAGCACGCCGGAGAGGGCGCCGAAGGCGAGCGGCACGGCCAGCACCATCATGGTCTGCAGCAGGGTGCCGAGGTCCACCCGGGCCCCGTTGAAGGCCCAGGTGAGGAACGCCGTCACCCAGGCCAGGCCGAAGACCACGACGAGGGTGATCCGCCAGCGCGGGGCCAGGGGGCGGGAGATCGCCGCGAGCACGCCGAGGACCACGGCGATCGCCAGGCACAGCAGGCCCAGCACCAGCGCGGTGCCGCCGGCGGGGAGGGCGACGTCCCCGGGGACGATCCCGCCGGGGTTCAGGTCCCCCTCGCGAGCCAGGCGGAAGGTGGTGGTGGCACCGGCGGCCGCCCCGCGGGCGAAGACGCCCAGGGCGATCACGGCGAGCGCGGCGAGCCCGGCGGGCAGATACCACCAGGAGCGGGGGCGCTCCGGGCGGCCCGGAGCCTCCCGGGTGGAGGCGGCCGGGGAGTCGGGGGCGAGGGCGGTGCTCATGCGGCCGCTCCCTTCGAGGTCTCGGCCTTCTCGGCGGCGTACGCCGCGGCGCGGCGGGAGGGACGGGGGCGGCGGGGCCGGTCGATGCGGCGCAGGCCCACCAGGTAGCGCACCAGGGGCGGGGCGGCGATGAACAGCACCACCAGCGCCTGGATCACCTGCACCAGGTCGATCGGGACGCCCTCGGAGGTCTCCATGTAGCGGCCCCCGGTGGACAGGCCCGCGAACAGCAGACCGGCCAGCAGGATGCCGACGGGCCCGGAGCGGCCCAGCAGGGCCACGGTGATCGCGTCGAAGCCGATGGAGCCGGCGACGTCGCCGGTGAGGCGGTGCTCGGTGCCCAGCACGTGAGTGGCGCCGGCGAGGCCCACCAGGGCGCCGGCCACGACCATCACACCGACGGCGCTGCGGCCCACGTCGATGCCGGCCACCTCGGCGGCCCGCGGGTTCGAGCCCACGGCGCGGAAGCGGAAGCCGACGGTGGAGCGGTTCATCAGCCACCACAGGAACACGATCGCGGCGAGCGCGAGCACCAGCCCGGCGTGGAGGCGGAAGTCGTCCCCGGCCAACAGCGGCAGCCGGGCGGTGCCGGCGACGGCGGGCGAGGTGGGCTGCGCCTGGTTGGCGCCGGTGAAAGCGGCCGTGGTCAGTGCGAAGGCGAGGCCGTAGACGGCGATCCAGTTCAGCATGATCGTGGAGATCACCTCGCTGGCGCCGAAGCGGGCCTTCAGCAGACCTGCGATGCCGCCCCAGATGCCGCCTGCGACGATCGCGGCGAGCAGCGCCGCGATCAGGTGGATCACCGGGGGCAGGGAGACGGCGAAGCCGACGTAGCCGGCGGCGGTGGCGCCGGCCAGCAGCTGCCCGGTGCCGCCGATGTTGAACAGCCCCGAGCGGAAGGAGATGGCGATGCCGACGGAGGCGATGATCAGCGGGGTGGCGACGGTGAGGGTCTCCAGCAGCGGCTCGATGCCGCGCAGGAAGGCCGGACCCAGGACGTACAGGCCGCTGCCTCCGCGCTCGCGGATGTCCTCGGCCACGCGGGCGGCACCCGAGTAGTCGTAGACGGCGCCGCGGAACATCGCCGCGTAGGCCTCGGTGATCGCCTGCCAGGCCGCGGTGAAGGTGTCGGCGGGGCGGGCGAAGAAGTAGCCGGCGGCCTCGCGGAATGCCTGGTCGGACACGAGGATCAGGATCGACCCCACCAGGAAGGCGAAGACGAAGGCCAGCACGATCACCAGCAGGTTGCCGCGGGCGATCCGCTGCAGGACCGAGGGGCCGGAGGCCTCGGGCGCCGAGCCGCCGCCCGCGGTCGAGCTCGCGGTGGGGGCCGTCTCGGCCGCGGGGGCGGTGTCCGCGGGGGTGTCGGCGGCGTCGGTGCCGGTCTCGGTCACCGTGCCGGGGGCGACGTGCTGCCCCTCGCCCTCGTGACGGGCGCTCATGCGGGTTCTCCTTCGTGGGCGAGGGTGGAGTCGGCGGTGCGACCGCGGCCGGCGGCGACGGCCTCGCGGGCCGCCTCGACGGTGTAGCCGGCCATCATCAGGCCGAGCACGTCGCGGTCCTCGGTGGCGGGCACGATCCCGAGGATCGCCCCGCGGTACATCACCGCGATCCGGTCGGACAGCTGGATCACCTCGTCCAGCTCGGTGGAGACGATCACCACGGGGGTGCCCTTGTCGCGCTCGGCGATGATCCGGCGGTGCAGGAACTCGATGGAGCCGACGTCGACGCCGCGGGTCGGCTGGGAGGCGATGAACAGGGACAGCTCACGGCCGAGCGCCCGCGCCATCACCACCTTCTGCTGGTTGCCGCCGGAGAGGGTGGAGACGTGGTCCTCGATGGAGCCGGTGCGGACGTCGAACTCGGCGACCTCCGCGGTGGCGCGCTCGCGGATCGCCGCCGGGTGCAGGGACAGCCCGGAACCGAACGGCGGTCGGTGGTGCTGGTCCAGGATGAGGTTCTCGGCGACGGTGAAGTCGGCGATGAGGGCGTCGTGGGTGCGGTCCTCGGGCACGAAGCCCACCCCGGCGTCGAGGATCTGCCGGGTGTTGCGGCCCACCAGCTCCTGACCGCGCAGGCGGATGGAGCCGCGGGCCTCGGACTGCAGCCCCAGCAGGGCCTCGGTGAGCTCGGTCTGGCCGTTGCCCTGCACGCCGGCGACGCCGAGCACCTCGCCCTCGTGGACGTCGAGGTCCACGCGGTCCAGCACCGGGGTGCCGGCGGCGTCGCGCACGCTGAGCCCGCGCACCTCGAGGGCCACTTCACCGGGGGTGGCGGGGGCCTTGTCGAGGTCCAGGGAGACGGCGCGGCCGACCATCAGGGAGGCCAGGTCGGTCTGGTCGGCGGTGGGGTCGGCGGTGCCGACGACCTTCCCGCGACGGATCACGGTGATGCGGTCGGCGACCGCCTTGACCTCGCGCAGCTTGTGGGTGATGAAGACGATGGAGGTGCCCTCGTCGCGGAGCTGGCGCATGATGCCCATCAGCTCGTCGGTCTCCTGCGGGGTGAGCACGGCGGTGGGCTCGTCCAGCACCAGGACCTCGGCGCGGCGGGAGAGGGCCTTGACGATCTCGACGCGCTGCTGGGCGCCGACCGGGAGGTCCTCGACGACGGCGTCGGGTTCCAGGTCGAAGCCGAAGCGCTCGGAGATCTCGCGCACGGTCCGGCGCGCGGTGGCGAGGTCCAGCAGGCCCTTGCTGGTGGGCTCGTGGCCCAGCATCACGTTCTCGGCGACGGTGAAGGGCGGGACCAGCATGAAGTGCTGGTGGACCATGCCGATGCCGGCGCGCATCGCGTCGCCGGGACCGGAGAAGTGCGCGGGGCGGTCGTCCAGCAGGATCTCGCCGCCGTCGGGCCGGTACAGCCCGTACAGCACATTCATCAGCGTGGACTTCCCCGCGCCGTTCTCGCCCAGAAGACTGTGGATCTCGCCGGGCTCGACCACGAGGTCGATCGCATCGTTGGCCACGAAGGTGCCGAAGACCTTCGTGATGCCCTGGAGCTCGAGCTTCACGCCTGCTCTTTCGTTCAGGGGGTGGGGAGAGGGGGCGCCGTGCCGCGCACGGCGCCCCGTGGTCCGGAGGGACTCGAGCCGGTGACGGCCCCCGGAAGGTCCCGGGGGCCGTCACGGCGAGGACCCTCCCGCGCCCGTCGTCAGCGGCGGGTGCGGGAGGGTCGGGGATCAGCCGAGGTTCTGCGGCGAGGCGTCGGACTCGACGACGACGGTGCCGTCGATGATGTCCTGCTTCAGCTGCTCGACCTCGTCCTGGAGCTCGGCGGGGACCTGCCCCTCGAGGTCGTGGTACGGCGCGATGCCGACGCCCTCGTTCTCCAGCGTGCCGATGTAGGGCTCGTTGTCGAACTCGTCGTTCGCGGCAGCGGTGGCGACGTCCTGCACGGCGGGGGTGATGCCCTTCATCACCGAGGTCAGGATGAGCGGCTTGGCCTCCTCGTCGTCGATGGACTCGTAGCCGTCGGTGTCGACCCAGATCACGTAGCGGCCGTCGGCCTCCTTGGCGGAGGCGAGGGTGCCGGAGCCGACGGGGCCGGCCACCGGCATGATGATGTCGGCGCCCTGGGAGTAGAAGGTGTCCGAGAGGGCCTTGCCCTTGGCCTGGTCCTCGAAGTCACCGGTGAAGGAGCCCTCCTGGGCCTCCTTGTCCCAGCCCAGCAGCTCGACATCGGCGTCGTGGGCCTCGTTGTAGGCGGCCACGCCGTCGGCGAAGCCGTCCATGAAGATGGTGACGGTCGGGATCTCGACGCCGCCGTAGGTGGCGACGGTGCCGGTCTCGCTGGTGCCCGCGGCGACGTAGCCGGCCAGGTAGGCGGCCTGCGCGGTGTCGAAGGAGAGCGGCTTGACGTTGTCGACCTCGATGGCGTCGCCGTTCTCGTCCTGCGCGGTGGAGTCGATGATCGCGAACTCGGTGTCCTCGTTGGCCTGCGCCTGGGTGCCGGTGGCGGGGGCGAGCAGGAAGCCGACGGTGAAGATGAGGTTGCAGTCCTGGTTGACCAGGTTGTCGATGTTGGTCTCGAACTGCGAGGGGTCGCTGGACTCGGCGGTGGCGATCTCGATGCCGAGCTCGCTCTCCGCAGCGGTCAGACCGGCGTAGCCGGACTCGTTGAACGACTTGTCGTCGAAGCCGCCGGCGTCCGAGACCATGCAGGCCTTGAAGTCGGAGCTCGCCGAGTCGCCGCCCTCGCCGCCCGAGGACGACTCCTCGGGGGCGGAGCCGCAGGCGGCCAGGGTGAGGATGCCGGCGCCGGCCAGGGCCGCCGCACGCGAGATGCTCTTCATATGTGTCCTCCGGGGAAAAAGGGGCCGCACGCGCCCGGTTCTCGGGCGTCACCACGTCACGGTTCCTCGGACCCTAGCCGGGCGGGAGGGGCCCCACGGCCCGGATGCCCGATGGTGCATCAACCGTTATGAAACTGACGCGCCCGCCCTCGGGGGTCGATGCATACCCCCGGTCGCCGCACCGGTCCCCCGTCCCCTCACCGGGGAGCTCGGAGGGCTCAGAGCACGAGGTCGCGCTGCAGGCAGGCCGAGGCGAGCACTGTGGCGCCGATGCCGATGGCGCGCTCGTCGATCATCAGGTCGCCCATGTGCAGGTCGTAGGTGCGGCCGCCGGGGGTGCGGGTGCCGAGCCGGGCGAGGGCTCCGGGCACCTTCTCCAGGTACCAGGCGAAGTCCTCGCCGCCGAGGGACTGGGCGGTGGGGTCGACGTTCTCCCGGCCCAGGACGTCGGAGACCGCCGCCTCGAGCACGGCGGTGGAGCCGGCGGAGTTGGAGACCGGGGGGACGCCGCGGTCGTGGGTCACGCGGGCCTCGATGCCCCAGGGCTTCACCAGCTCGGAGAGCACCTGCTCCAGCAGCGCCTCGGCCTGGTCCCAGGCCTCGTGGTCCAGGCAGCGCAGGGTGCCCTCGAGCACCCCGGAGCTGGGGATCGCGTTGAAGGCGGAGCCGGCGTGGATGCTGCCCCAGGTGAGGTTCACCCCGGAACGGGGGTCCATCCGCCGCGACAGGGCCGCCGGGAGCTGGGTGGCGATGGAGCCGAGCGCGTAGACCAGGTCCTGGGTGAGGTGGGGCCGGGAGGTGTGGCCGCCGGCGCCGCGCACCTCGATCTTCACCGGGTCGGTGGCCGAGGTGATGGGGCCGACCTTGAGGCCGAGGTGGCCGACGTCGACGCCCGGGTCGCAGTGCAGGGCGAAGATCGAGTCGAGGCCGTCCACGACGCCCTGGCGGATCAGGTCGAGGGCGCCGCAGGGGTGGCGCTCCTCGGAGGGCTGGAAGACGAGGCGGACGCCGCGGCGCAGGGCCCCGGCGCCGGCGACGCGGACCAGGGCCATCGCGGCGCCCATCACGGCGGCCATGTGCACGTCGTGCCCGCAGGAGTGGGAGACGCCCTCGACGGTGGAGCGGAAGGGCACGGTGGACAGCTCGGGGATGCCGAGGGCGTCCATGTCGGCGCGCAGGCCCACGGGCGCCAGGTGCGGGTCGGTGCCGGGGATGTCGCAGACCACGCCCGTGTTCTCGAGGCGCCGCGGGGACAGGCCCAGGGACTGCAGCTGGTCGACGACCAGGTCGGTGGTGGCGTACTCCTGCATGGACAGCTCGGGGTGGCGGTGGATGTGCCGGCGCAGCTCCTGCAGGGTCACGGCGCGCTCGCGGACGGTGCGGGCGATCATCCCCTCGGGGCCGAGCATGTCGGCCACCTCCGCCCCGGTGCTCCGGTGGCCCTGCTGGTCCTGGTGCAGCTGCACGGTGCGTGTCCTTCGTCCGGGGCGCGGTGTCGACCGGGCCCGGGCGGGCCTGGTCCGGCGCCGCGGATCGGGATCCGGTCGGTCGGCGGGACGGGGCTCAGCGGGGTGCGGGCGGGAGCGCGGCGACGAGGGCGGCGAGGTCCTGCGCCCGTTCGTCGGCGATCACCAGCAGGACGTCCTCGGTGTCGACCACGCTGATGCCGTCCACCCCGACCAGGGCGATGCGGCGATGCGTGGAACCGTACACCGTGGCCCGCGCGTCCAGCGCATCCACCGGGCCCGCGCCCAGCACCCGGACATCCACGGCCTCTGCGTCCCCCGCGCGACCTTCGACGGTGCGGACGGCGGGTCCGGCACCGGGGGCGCGGAGCTGGCGCGCCAGGGCCCGGAAGTCGCCGACGTCGTCCCAGCCGAGGTCGACAGGGACGACGGCGACGCGGCCGCGGGCGGCGAGCGGCTCGGCGAGGGCGTGGTCGATGGCGATGCGGGTGAGGGTGGGCCAGAGGCGCGCCACGGCCTCCTCCTCGTGCTCGGTGCCGAGGGCGGCGGCGATCTCCCGGGCCCCGGCGGCCAGCGGCGGCAGCTCGGCGGCGAGCTCCTCGAGCAGCACCGCGGCGCGCACCACGAACATGCCGGCGTTCCAGAGGTGACGGCCGCCGGCCAGGAACTCCTCGGCGCGGGCCCGGTCGGGCTTCTCCACGAAGGCGGCGACGGGCTCGGCGCCGGTGCCCGACAGGTCCCCGCGGGCCTGCTCCCCCACGGCCCCATCAGTTCCCTCGGCCCGGTCGGCTCGGTCGGCCCCGTCGGCCCGTTCGATGTAGCCGAAGCCGGTGGCGGGCGCGGTGGGGCGGATGCCGAGGGTGACCAGGTAGCCCTGCGCGGCGGCGGCGCGGGCCGCGGCGATCGCGGCATGCAGGGCGGGGACGTCTGCCACCAGGTGGTCGGCGGCGAAGGAGCCGATCACGGCGCCGGGGTGCTCCCGCTCGGCGACGGCCGCGGCCAGGGCGATGGCGGGCATGGAGTTGCGCGGGGACGGTTCGACCAGCACCCGCGCCCCGGTGCCCTCCAGCTGATCCCGCACGGCCGCGGCGTGGGCGGCGCCCGTGACCACCAGCGGCGGGGCCTCGGCGATCGGGGCCAGCCGGTCCAGGGTCTGCTGCAGCAGGCTGCGGCCGCTGCCGGTGAGGTCGAGCAGGAACTTCGGGCGCTCCGGGCGTGAGAGCGGCCACAGCCGGGTGCCGGAGCCGCCGGCCGGGATCACGGGGACGAAGGGCGCCTGGTTCATGCGACCAGCGTAGGTGGCCTGCACGGCCGTCGGGCACGCCGCGCCCCACGCCGCCGGGCGGTCGCTCCGGACCGCGCCGCGCCCTCCCGGTGGACGGGTGCCCGTCCTCCGCGGTGGTAACCTGACAGCGCCCCTACCGGGGGCGATGATGATGTCGCCGTGTCATGTCGCGAGCTCCGCGCACGGGCCGTGACCGCCCATCCCGTCCTCCGGTCCCACCCCGACGTTTCTGGAGGACACCCGTGGCTTCCGCCGCAACCGGGACGCTCTACCGCGGCCGCGAGGGCATGTGGTCCTGGGTCGCCCACCGCATCTCGGGCATGCTCATCTTCCTGTTCCTGCTCGTGCACGTCCTGGACACCGCCCTGGTGCGGGTGTCCCCCGAGGCGTACAACGAGGTCATCGGCCACTACAAGACCGTCGTCTTCGGCCTCGGCGAGATCGGCCTGGTCGGCGCGGTCATGTTCCACGCGCTGAACGGCCTGCGGATCATCCTGGTCGACTTCTGGTCGAAGGGCACCGTCCACCAGCGCAAGCTGTTCTGGGGCGTCATCATCACCTGGGTGGTGCTGATGGCCGGCTTCCTCCCCCGTCACCTCATGCACATGTTCGGAGGCTGATCATGGCGACGAATACCTCCTCGAACTCCCCCACCGCGATCCCGAACCCCACCACGCGGTACCGCCGCACCGGGCAGCGCGGCATCAACACCGAGATGCTGTCCTGGCTGTTCATGCGCGCCTCGGGCCTGCTGCTGGTGATCCTCGTCTTCGGCCACCTGTTCGTGAACCTGTGGCTGGGCCTCGGCGTCAAGGGCATCGACTTCGCCTTCGTGGCCGGCAAGTGGTCCTCCCCGTTCTGGCAGATCTGGGACCTGATGATGCTGTGGCTGGGCCTGATCCACGGCGGCAACGGCGTGCGCACCATCATCAACGACTACGCCCGCGGCTCCACCTCCCGCCTGGTCCTCAAGGGCCTGCTGTATGTCGCGGTGGTGGTGACGATCGTGTTGGGCACCCTGGTGATCTTCACCTTCGACCCCTGCCCCGCCGGCGCCGAGCCGAGCCTGCTGCCCGCCATCTGCGAGGGCTGAGCGGGCCCCGCGCCCCGCCCTCCTCCCCCGGCCTGAACGAAACGGAGCTGAGACCGCTCATGCAGACCCATTCCTACGACGTGGTGATCGTCGGCGCCGGCGGCGCCGGCATGCGCGCCGCCCTGGAGTCCTCCTCCCGGGCGCGCACCGCCGTGATCACCAAGCTCTACCCCACGCGCTCCCACACCGGCGCGGCCCAGGGCGGCATGTGCGCTGCCCTGGCCAACGTCGAGGAGGACAACTGGGAGTGGCACACCTACGACACCGTCAAGGGCGGTGACTACCTGGTGGACCAGGACGCCGCCGAGGTGATGGCCAAGGAGGCCATCGACGCGGTGCTCGACCTGGAGAAGATGGGCCTGCCCTTCAACCGCACCCCCGAGGGCAAGATCGACCAGCGCCGCTTCGGCGGGCACACCCGCGAGCACGGCGAGGCGCCCGTGCGCCGCGCCTGCTACGCCGCGGACCGCACCGGCCACATGATCCTGCAGACGCTCTACCAGAACTGCGTGAAGCAGGGCGTGGAGTTCTTCAACGAGTTCTACGTGCTGGACGTGCTGATGACCGGCGACCCCCGCACCGACGGCGACGTGCGCGCCTCCGGCGTGGTCTGCTACGAGCTGGCCACCGGCGAGATCCACGTCTTCCGCGCCAAGTCCGTGGTCTTCGCCTCCGGCGGATTCGGCAAGATCTTCAAGACCACCTCGAACGCGCACACGCTGACCGGCGACGGCCCAGCGATGATCCTGCGCCGCGGCGTGCCGCTGGAGGACATGGAGTTCTTCCAGTTCCACCCGACCGGCCTGGCCGGCCTCGGCATCCTGCTGTCCGAGGCGGCGCGCGGCGAGGGCGGCATCCTGCGCAACAGCGAGATGGAGCGCTTCATGGAGCGCTACGCCCCCACGCTGAAGGACCTCGCCCCGCGCGACGTGGTGGCGCGGGCGATGGCCAACGAGGTGCGCGAGGGCCGCGGCGCCGGTCCGAACAAGGACTACGTCTACCTCGACCTCACCCACCTCGAACCGGCGCACATCGACGCCAAGCTCCCCGACATCACCGAGTTCGCCCGCACCTACCTGGGTGTCGAGCCGTACACGGAGCCGGTGCCGGTGTTCCCCACCGCGCACTACGCGATGGGCGGCATCCCCACCAACATCCGCGGCGAGGTGCTGCGCAACGAGGAGGACGTGATCCCCGGGCTGTACGCCGCCGGGGAGACCGCCTGCGTCTCCGTGCACGGCGGCAACCGCCTGGGCACGAACTCGCTGCTGGACATCAACGTCTTCGGCAAGCGCGCCGGCATCGCCGCGGCCGAGCACGCCGCCACCGTCGAGCTCGCCGAGATCGACGAGGGCGTGGAGGTCCCCACCGTGGAGCTGCTGCAGCGCCTGCGGGACCGTCCGGCCACCGAGGACCGCATCGCCGACATCCGTCGCGACCTGCAGGAGACCATGGACGCCAACGTCCAGGTGTTCCGCACCGACGAGACCTGCCGGAAGGCCCTGTCCGACATCGAGGCGCTGAAGAAGCGCTACGAGACGGTGGCCGTGCAGGACAAGGGCCTGCGCTACAACCTGGACCTGCTGGAGGCCGTCGAGCTCGGCTTCCTGCTGGACCTGGCCGAGGTCGTCACCGTCGGCGCCCTCTACCGCCGGGAGTCGCGCGGCGGCCACTTCCGCGAGGACTACGAGGCCCGCGACGACGTGAACTTCCTGCACCACACGATGGCCTACCGCACCCTGCCGGGCGAGGCGGGCACCGAGGGCACCGAGATCCGCCTGGGCACCAAGCCGGTCGTGATCACCCGCTACGAGCCGAAGGAGCGCACCTTCTGATGACTGCCGTCGCCGAGAGGAACGAGGCTCCCGAGGCCAAGGCCGAGGAGGTGCCGTCCTTCCAGGTCACGATGCGGATCGCCCGCTTCGACCCGGACTCCGACAAGGGGCACCGCTGGGAGGACTTCACCGTCACCATGCACGGCACCGACCGGGTGCTCGATGCGCTGCACGAGATCAAGTGGCACCTGGACGGCTCGCTGACCTTCCGCCGCTCCTGCGCGCACGGCGTCTGCGGCTCCGACGCGATGCGGATCAACGGCCGCAACCGTCTGGCCTGCAAGACGCTGCTGAAGGACCTCAATATCGACAAGCCGATCACGGTGGAGCCGATCAAGGGCCTGCCGGTGGAGAAGGACCTGATCGTGGACATGGAGCCGTTCTTCGACTCCTACCGCGAGGTGATGCCCTTCCTGGTCGCCAAGGGCCAGGAGCCCAGCCGGGAGCGCCTGCAGTCCGCCGAGCAGCGCGAGCGCTTCGACGACACCACCAAGTGCATCCTGTGCGCGGCCTGCACCTCCTCCTGCCCCGTGTTCTGGACCGACGGGCAGTACTTCGGGCCCGCCGCGATCGTGAACGCGCACCGCTTCATCTTCGACTCCCGCGACGACGCCGGGGAGCAGCGCCTGGAGATCCTGAACTCCAAGGAGGGCGTGTGGCGCTGCCGCACCACCTTCAACTGCTCCGAGGCCTGCCCCCGCGGCATCCAGGTCACCAAGGCCATCGCCGAGGTGAAGCAGGCGGTCATCCGCGGCCGCGTCTGACCCCGCCGGGGCGGCCTCCGGTCCGTCCCACCCGCAGCACACCGAGATCTTCGTTGGAGCGTCTCCGATCACCCAGAGACGCACGGACGAAGATCTCGGTCGTTCCGGGACCGTGGTGGCGCCGAGGAACCGCCTCCGGCGAGGTCAGGCCTCGGGGTCCTCCACGAACCGCACCCAGTTGGGACCCTCGCCGGTCTCGGCGCGGTCCAGCAGGCGCAGCTCCCCGCCCTCGACGGCGTACAGCGCCACCTCGGTGGAGGCCTCCCCCGCCACCACCATCCGTGAGCCGTCGGCGCTGAGGTCGAAGCCGCGCGGCTGCGGCAGCGTGGGGGCGGAGGTGAGCGGCGGGGTGAGGGTACCGTCCTCGCGGACGCCGACGCAGGTGAGCGTGCTGCGGGTGCGGTCGGAGGCCCACAGGGTGCGCCGCCCGGCACCCCAGTGCAGGTCGGCCGACCAGATCGCGTCGTTCTCACGGGGGTCCTCCCCCAGGGCACCGCGCGGCATCGATCCCTCGGGGTCCACCACCGCCACCGTGTCCGGGCCGGTGAGCAGGCCGCTGCGGGGGTCGCGGCGGTAGCTCAGCAGCTCACCGGAGAACTCGGTGAGCACGTGGACCGCCGTGCCGTCGGCATCGAGCACGAGGTGCCGGGGGCCGGAGCCCCCCGGCGCCGCGACGGGGCCGGGGCCGAGCGGGGTGAGCCGCAGGTCCTCACCGATCGCGTACTGCGCGATCACGTCGTCGCCGAGGGAGGCGATGTAGGCGTGGCGGCCGTCCGGGGACGGCAGGATCGCGTGGGACCGGGCATGGTCCACGACGGAGACCGGCGCGCCGACGCCGTCCTCGCCGACCGGGGCGACGAAGGCGTGGTCCCCGTGGTACGAGGCGCCGAGCAGGACGGTGCCCTCCCGGGTGAGCGACACGTAGGCCAGCGGGCTGTCGCCGGGCAGGTCCAGGCGGCCGCGAGGGGTCAGCGTCCCGGTGCGCCGGTTCAGGTGAAGCGTGACCACCCCGGCGGGCTCGCCCCGCACCGCGGCGTGCACGAGGTCGCGCCGGGCATCCACGACGAAAGTGGCGCAGCGGGTGAGGCCCTCGGCCACGGAGAGCCGCGTCAGCGCGCCGTCCGCGCAGCGGAACACCGAGATGCTGCCCTCGACGGCGTTGGCGACCAGGACCAGCCCGGCGGTGGTGTCCTCGCTCATGGTGTCCTCCGGTGCGGTCGCGGTCGGCTCAGGCGTAGGCGATGACCAGCGGGGCGTGGTCGGACCAGCGGGTGTCGTAGCTGGGGGCGCGGTCCACCTGGGCGGTGGTGGCGCGGGCAGCGAGGGCCTCGGTGGCCAGCTGGTAGTCGATGCGCCAGCCGGAGTCGTTGTCGAAGGCCTGGCCGCGCTGGGACCACCAGGTGTAGGGGCCGGGGCCGTCGCCGTGGACGCGGCGGTGCACGTCCACGAAGCCGGCCTCGGTGGTGAGGCGGTCCAGGTAGGCGCGCTCCTCGGGCAGGAAGCCGGCGGACTTCTTGTTGCCCTTCCAGTTCTTGATGTCCCACTCGGTGTGGGCGATGTTGATGTCGCCGGTGAGGACCACGTGGCGGCCGTCGGCCCGCAGCGCGGCCAGGCGCTCCATCATCACGTCGAGGAAGGCGTACTTGTCGGTCATGGTCTGCGGTTTCTCGGTGTTGCCCGAGTGCATGTAGCAGGAGATGACCGTCAGCGCGGTGCCGTCGCCGAGGGGGTCGGTGAGGTCCGCCTCCAGCCAGCGGCCGGAGTGGGCGTCCTCCTCCTGGAGGCCCGGCAGGCCGGGACGGACGGCGTCCAGGTCGATGCTCTCGACCCCGGTGCGGGCGGCGATCGCGACGCCGGCGCGGCCCTTCAGCCGGGAGGGCTCACCGACGATGTGCCAGTCCTCCCCCATCAGGCCGGCCAGCAGCTCCTCGGGGGCGCGGACCTCCTGCAGGGTGACGACGTCGGCCTCGGTGGCGGCGAGCCACTCGGCCATGCCCTTGCGGGCGGCGGCGCGCAGTCCGTTCACGTTGACGGTGGCGAGGGTCAGGCTCACAGGGCGCCTCCGGCGGTCTCAGGGGTCTGGAGGTCGATGCCGGCATCGTGCTCGGCCATCTCCACCACGTTGGTCATCAGCAGGGCGCGGGTCATGGGGCCGACCCCGCCCGGGTTCGGGGAGATCCAGGAGGCCACCTCGGCGACGGCCGGGTCGACGTCGCCGGTCAGGCGGGCCTTCTCCCCCTCGGCGCCCTCCACCCGGGAGACGCCGACGTCCAGCACGACGGCGCCGGGTTTGACGTCCTCGGGGCGCACCAGGTGCGCGACCCCGGCGGCGGCGATGATCACGTCGGCGCGGCGCAGGTGCGCGGGCAGGTCGACGGTGCCGGTGTGGGTGAGGGTGACGGTCGCGTTGATCGCGCGGCGGGTCAGCAGCGGGCCGATGGAGCGGCCGACGGTGACGCCGCGGCCGACGACCACCACGTCCTTGCCCTTCAGGTCCAGGTCGTGGCGGAGCATCAGCTCCACGGCGGCCCGCGGGGTGCAGGGCAGCGGCGTGGTGATCGGCCGGTTGGCGTTCAGCACCAGACGCCCGAGGTTCGTGGGGTGCAGGCCGTCGGCGTCCTTGGCCGGGTCCACCCGCTCCAGGATCGCGTCGGTGTCGATGTGGCCCGGCAGCGGCAGCTGCACGATGTAGCCGGTGCAGGCGGGATCGGCGTTCAGCTCGTCGATGACGGCCTCGAGCTCGGCCTGCGTGGTCTCGGCGGGCAGGTGCTTCTGGATCGAGGTGAGGCCGATGGCGGAGCTGTCGCGGTGCTTGCCGCGCACGTAGGCGGCGCTGCCGGGGTCGTCCCCCACCAGCACGGTCGCCAGGCCCGGCGCGGGGTGCCCAGCGGCGGTGAGGGCGGCGACGCGCTCGGCGAGCTCCGCCTTGATGGCGGCGGCGGTGGCCTTGCCGTCGAGGATCTGGGCGGTCATGCGGGCTCCTTCGATGCGGGACGGGCACCGGCGCCCCCGCACGGGGCGGGGGCGCCGGGTCTCCGGGGGTCGGTCACGGACGCGGGCGGCTCAGTACTGCTGCAGCCCCGCGTACAGCGGCTTCCTGTCGGCCAGGGCCGCGGTGCGGGCGCGCAGCGACTCCACGTCGGCGCCGCCGGTGAGGGTCAGGGCGATCACGTCGGCGACCTCGCGGAACTCGTCGGCGCCGAAGCCGCGGGTGGCCAGCGCCGGGGTGCCGATGCGCAGGCCGGAGGTGACCCGCGGGGGCCGCGGGTCGTTGGGGACGGCGTTGCGGTTCACGGTGATGCCGACCTCGTGGAGCTTGTCCTCGGCCTGCTGGCCGTCGAGCTCGGAGTCGACCAGGTCCACCAGCACCAGGTGCACGTCGGTGCCGCCGGAGAGCACCTTCACGCCCGCGGCGGCGGTGTCCTGGGCTTGCAGGCGCTCGGCGATCAGCTGGGCGCCCTCCAGGGTGCGGCGCTGGCGCTCGACGAAGTCCTCGGTGGCGGCGACCTTCAGCGCCACGGCCTTGGCGGCGATGACGTGCATCAGCGGGCCGCCCTGCTGGCCGGGGAACACGGCCGAGTCGATCTTCTTGGCCCACTCCTCGGTGGACAGGATCATCCCGGAGCGGGGGCCGCCGATGGTCTTGTGGATGGTGGTGGAGACGACGTCGGCGTGCGGCACGGGGCTGGGATGCAGGCCCGCGGCGACCAGGCCGGCGAAGTGCGCCATGTCCACCCAGAGCTTCGCCCCGACCTCGTCGGCGATGGAGCGGAAGGCCGCGAAGTCCAGCTGGCGCGGGTAGGCGGACCAGCCGGCGACGATCACGGAGGGCTTCGCCTCGAGGGCCTGGGCGCGCACGGCGTCCATGTCGATCCGGCCGGTGGCGGGGTCGACCTCGTAGGCGGCGATGTCGTAGAGGCGGCCGGAGAAGTTGATCTTCATGCCGTGGGTGAGGTGGCCGCCGTGGGCGAGGGACAGGCCCATCAGGGTGTCGCCGGGGCGGGCCAGGGCGTGCATCACCGCGGCATTGGCGGTGGCGCCGGAGTGGGGCTGCACGTTGGCGTGGTCGGCGCCGAACAGCTCCGTGGCGCGGGCGATGGCGATCTCCTCGGCGACGTCGACCTCCTCGCAGCCGCCGTAGTAGCGACGGCCCGGGTAGCCCTCGGCGTATTTGTTGGTCAGCACGCTGCCCTGCGCCTGCAGCACCGCGCGCGGCACGAAGTTCTCGCTGGCGATCATCTCCAGCGTGCGCTGCTGGCGACCGAGCTCACGGTCCAGCACCCGGGCGATGTCCGGGTCGAGCTCGGCGATGGACTGGTCGAGGACGTTCACAGGGCCTCCTGCACGATGGTGGGGTGGGCGGCCGCCGGGCCGCTGGGTCAATCCTAGGGGCGCGGGCGGGCGCAGGTCGCGGCCCGTCCGGGCAGGGGTCAGAGGTCGATGCCGAGGCGGACGGGCTCCGGCTCGAGCGCGACGCCGAAGCTGCCACGCACGCGGGCCTGCACGTCGTGGGCGAGGGCCACGAGGTCCTCGCTGCTCGCGCCGCCGCGGTTGGTCAGCGCCAGGGAGTGCTTGGTGGACACGGAGGCGCGGGGCCCGACGGCGTGGCCGTTCTCGATCCCGGCATGGCTGATCAGCCAGGCGGCGGAGGTCTTCACCATGCCCTCCCCCGCCGGGAAGCAGGGCGCCTCGGGCGGCAGGGCCGCGGCCTCCGCCTCGGGCAGGATCGGGTTGGTGAAGAAGCTGCCTGCGCTCCAGGTGTCGTGGTCCTCGGCGTCCAGGACCATGCCCTTGGTGGCGCGGATGCGCAGCACCGCCTCGCGCACCTCGGCCATCGGAACCCGCTGGCCGACCTCGACGCCGAGCTCTGTGGCGAGCTGGGCGTAGCGGATCGGGGCAGAGAGGGAGCCGAGGGTGTGCTGGAAGCTCACCGCGAGCACCACGTAGCGGCCGGTCGCCGAGGGCACGGGGCCGCCGTAGCGGGTGCGCTTGAAGAGGCTGTCGCGGTAGCCGAAGCCGCAGTCGGCGGCCGCGAAGGTGTGCACGGCGCCGCGCTCGCGGTCCCAGGTGCGCACCCGGGTGATGGTGGAGGCGACCTCCTGGCCGTAGGCGCCGACGTTCTGGATGGGGGTGGCGCCCACGGAGCCGGGGATACCGGAGAGGGCCTCGATGCCGACCATCTCCCGCGCCACGGCGTAGCGGACGGCGCGGTCCCAGGCGACCCCGGCGAAGTGCTCGACGATCGCCCCGCCGCAGGTGGCGTCGATGGGGGTGAGGGCGGCCGGGTCGGCGGGGATCCCGTCGGGCTCGCCGGCGGAGGGGATCTCGCAGCTCGCGTCGAGCCGCGGCGCCTCCTCGGGGTCGCGCAGCAGCACCACGGTGCCGGCGAAGGGCGCATCAGAGGCCACCAGGTTGGAGCCGCCGCCGAGGACCAGCAGGGGGCGTCCGGCCTCATCGGCCTCGCGGACCGCGTCGATCACCTGCTGCTCGGTGGTGGCCTCGACCAGGTGCTCGATCTGCCCGCCGATGCGCAGGGTGGTGAGGTCGGCGAGCCTCATGCCTGCTCCGGCAGGGCGATCACGGCGCGGGCGCGGCCGAGCACGGCGGTGCCCTCGACGGTCGCGGTGAGGTCAACGCGGGCGGTGCGGGCGTCCTCGTCGATCTGGCCGACGACCGCGACGACCTCGAGGACGGCCTCGCCGGTGGGGGGAACCTCGATGGGGTTCGTGAAGCGGGTGGAGTAGGAGCGCAGCAGGCCGGGGTCGGCGATCTCCTCCAGCAGCCCGGTGATCGCGGTGCCCATCGTGAGCATGCCGTGGGCGATCACGCCGGGCAGGCCGGCGGCGGTGGCGACGGCGTCGTTGTAGTGGATCGGGTTGAAGTCGCCGGAGGCGCCGGCGTAGCGGACCAGGGTGTCGCGGCTGAGGCGGTGCTCGCGGCGGGCCAGCTCCTGGCCGACGGTGAGGGCGGTGAGGTCGAGGGCGGGGGTGCTCATGGCTGCTCCTGGGGTCGCCGGGCTGCGGGAGGGGTGCTGGCGCGGCTCAGTCGCCGCGGACGACGAGCATGCTGCGGACGGAGGCCACCTCGATGCCCTCGGGGTCGGCGAGGTCCACGCGGGTGGTGACCATCGCGTGGCCGCCGGCGGCGCGGACCTTCTCGACGGTGAGGGTGGGGACCAGCACGTCCCCGGCGACGATCGGGCGGTGCAGGGTGAAGGCCTCCTCGCCGTGGACGACACGGGAGAAGTCGATGCCGGCGGCGGGGTCCTCGATGTACTGGGCCTCGGTGGCCTGCGCGAGGGAGACCAGGAAGGTCGGCGGCGCCAGCACGTCCTCGTACCCGGCGGCGCGGGCGGCCCCGGGGTCGGTGTGCAGCGGGGAGGTGGCGCCGGTGGCGGCCGCGAACTCCGCGATCTTGGCGACGGAGACGGTGTGCGCCGGGGACGCCGGGTAGGTGCGGCCCGCGAAGGCGGGGTCCGGGCTGGTGCTCATGGATGCTCTCCCGTGGTGGCGAGGGGCGCGGCGCGGGCCGCGGGGCGGATGCCCTCAGGATGCACGAAAGGCCACCCGGGTGGGACCCGAGTGGCCTTCCTCTGCTGCGCTCGGCCCGCTCAGCGGGTCTCGCGGTGCGCGGTCTGCTTGCCGCAGGTCGGGCAGAACTTCGAGAGCTCCAGCCGATCCGGGGTGTTGCGCCGGTTCTTCTTGGTGATGTAGTTCCGGGCCTTGCACTCGGTGCAGGCCATGGTGATCTTGGGACGCACGTCAGAGCTCTTGCTCGCCACGGCTCGCCTCTTTCGTTCCGAGTGGCGCGCTGACCCGCGCGCCTCGTGGGTCCCCGGATGGGGAGGTGGAATAGCACTCCGGCGGTGCCGGTGTGGTACCGAGGGCGGGGATCGAACCCGCGACCTCACGATTATGAGTCGTGCGCTCTGACCGTCTGAGCTACCCCGGCCTGACAGATGTTCGGCCCGATCTCGCTCGGAGACCGGGCCGCCATCCATCCAGAGCCCTGAAAGGGAATCGAACCCTTGACCTTCTCCTTACCATGGAGATGCTCTGCCGACTGAGCTATCAGGGCAACCCGAAGGACTCTACACAAGCGCTGCCACCTGGGCAATTCCTGCGATGTCCGCGGTGCCTCGGATCACAAGCGATCCTCGGCGGTGGCAGGTGAGGGATTCGAACCCCCGTAGGCAATGCCAGCTGATTTACAGTCAGCCCCCTTTGGCCACTCGGGTAACCTGCCGGGACGGAACGCTCCCCGTCGCCCGGATGTCGATCACCCCCTCGCGGGAGCACTCTGCGATCCGGACCGCCGGAAGCGGACCTGGACCAGCATAGCGGGGCCGTGCGGGGCACGCGAACCGAGCGGCCCCGATCGCGGCATGAGCATGGTCACAGGGCACCTGACCTGCCGCGATGGCGGTGCGCCGAGTGCCCGGGGGATCATGCAGGGGCGCCCGGCCGCCGGGCCGCCCGCCGCACCGCGATCCGGGCCCGATGCCCGCGGCCCACCGACCCCGTCCACCGCACCGACCCCGTCCACCCCACCGAGAGGAACCACCCGATGGCCGACTCCACCTTCGACATCGTCTCCGAGCTCGACCGCCAGGAGGTCGACAACGCCGTGAACCAGGCCGTGAAGGAGGTCGGCAACCGCTACGACTTCCGCGGCACCGGCGCCACGATCACCCTGTCCGGCGACGAGATCGTCATGACCGCGAACGCCGAGGAGCGGGTGATGGCCGTGCTCGACGTGCTGCAGTCCAAGCTGATCCGCCGCGGCATCTCCCTGAAGTCCCTGGACGTGGGCGAGCCCAAGCAGTCCGGCAAGGAGGTGCGCCTGGTGGGCGCCCTGGTCGAGGGCATCAGCTCCGAGCAGGCCAAGAAGATCTCCAAGATCATCCGCGAGGAGGGCCCCAAGTCCGTCAAGGCCCAGATCCAGGGCGACGAGCTGCGGGTCAGCTCCAAGAGCCGCGACGACCTGCAGTCCGTGATCGCGCTGCTCAAGGGCAAGGACCTCGAGGTCGCCCTGCAGTTCACGAACTTCCGCTGAGACTCCCCCGGCCCCGGCCGCGCATCCGACGGGCCCCTGACCTCCCGGTTCCGGGAGGTCAGGGGCCCGTCGCGTGGGCGGGGCCGGTCAGTCGCGCAGGGAGGTCGCGTCCTGGTCGTCGGCGTGGGTGCTGATGTCCTCGGACACCGTGGAGAGCGCAGCGGTGAGCTTCGAGACGGTCTGGGAGACGAAGTCCGTCCAGGCCTGCTGGTAGTGGTCGGCATCGGGGCCGACCCAGTCCATCGCCCGCACCTCGGTGCCGGCGTCCTCGATGAGCTCGGCGATGCGGGTGCCGCAGTCGGCGACGGCGGTGGCGACCTCGCGGGCCTGCTCCACATCCATCCCCATGTAGGTGGTGCTGTTCATGATCTCCCTCTTCCGGGATCGGGCCGCACGGGGCGGCGGGTGGTGCCGTGCCCTGGGCTCGGCGGGTCCCTGCGGCGGCGTGCCTCAGGTGGTGGAGGTGACGCGCTGGTGCTGGGCGTTGGACTCGGCCTGCTCGGCGAGGCCGCGGAGGGCGTCGCGGACGGTGCGGGCGATCGCCAGCACCTCGTCCTCGTAGCGGGCGACGCAGGTGTCGCGGTCCTCGCCGCTCCAGTCCAGGTCGACGATCTTCGCCTGGGTGTCCTCCACGAGGGTGAGCACGTCGTGCCCGGTCTCCTCGAGGCGGGTGGCGGTCTTCTCGGTGATCTCGGGGGTCATGCCCTTGATCGGCATCGTGGGTCTCCTCTCGTCACGGCCGGCGCGGTGCTCGGCCCGGTGGACCACGGGGTCCGTGGGTGCTCCCCACGCTAGGAAGCGGGGATCCGGTCGGGAACAGGGGCTGGTCCTCCACCGCGAGCCGGTGTCCATCGGCGCCGGTCAGGGACGGGCGGGGTGCCTGCGGGGTGTGGACACAGCGGGCGGCGGGCTCGTCAGCGCGCGGAGGTGGCGGACTGGTCGTCGGCGTTGCGGGTCGCCGCCTCGCCGAGCTCGGTGAGGCGGCGGGAGGTCGCCGTGATGGCCGGCACCAGGGTCCCCGTCCAGTGCTCGCGGAGCTGATCGGCATCCGGGCCGGTCCATTCCACGGCGGCGAGGCGGTCGCTGAGGTCCTGCTCGAGGGTCACCAGCTCCTCCCCCGCCTCCCGCAGCCCGGTCGCCATCCGGCGGACCTCCTGCACGTCCATGCCGTCGATGCTCATGGGGGCTCTCCTCCCGTCAGGTCCCGCCGGGGCGGGGGACGCGCGGCGCGCCCGGGGCCGACGCTAGGCCGGGACGTGCCCGGGGAGGTGGGGAGGAGCCGCGGTGGGGACGGGGACGGAGGAGCGGCGGCGGATCGTCGCCGTCCCGAGGCTCAGGGGGTGTGGGCGACCTGCAGCAGCCGCGAGCGCCCGCCGCCGATGAGGACCCCGCGCCCGGGCGGCAGGTCCGTCCGGCGCAGCCGCCCCGTGGGGGTGCCCAGCAGGCTGTCACCCTCGTTCTCCGCCGGGTGCAGCAGCAGGCCGCGTCGGCCGGACTTGAAGGGGCGGGCCAGCTGATAGGCCTGCGACCAGGTGCTCGACTCGCTCTCCGCGATCACGAACAGCCCCTCGCGGACGCAGGCGCGGATCAGGGGCTCCAGTTCCCGCTCGGCCCGGGTGCCGGCGAACTCGGCGAGGCCGTCGAGCACGAGGGCGAGGCGGTCATCCCCCACGGCGCCGGCGTCGATGCTCGCGCGCAGCTGCGCGGCCAGCTCGGCCACCTCCTCCGGCTCGGAGGACTCCAGGTCCCACAGCTCGCGGCCGCTCAGCGTGGTGCGGCGGCCGGAGAAGCGCACCAGGCGTCGCGGGCCGGGGAGGGCCCGCAGGTGCGTGGCGAGGGTGAGCACGGCGGTGCTGCGGCCCGCCCCGGGCGGTCCCGAGATCAGGAACGCTCCGCGCGGGATTGTCGTCAGCTCGTCCAGGTCCTCGTCGGCGAGACCGAGCACGGGGCAGCCGTCGCGGGCTCGGGCGAGCGCCGAGGCCGGCACGTGCTCCGGCAGGCGACGGACCGGAGGCGCCTCGGCCACGCCGGCGCGGCGCATCGCCCCGGCGAGCGCCGAGACCGCCTGCGCCTGCACCGCGAGGTCCCCGTCGCCGCCGTGGACGGCCACCTGCACCTCGGATCCCGCGAGCAGTCCGCGGCCCGGCGGTGAGGCGGGCCCCAGCACGTCCCGCGGCTCCCCGAGGACGGCGTACTCGTCCGCCCCGGCCATGCGCAGCACCAGGCGGTGCTGGATCGTCGAGGCCATCGCCGTGGGCACCGCGCCGGCGCGGTCCGCGCTGAGCACCAGGTGCACCCCGACCTGGCGCCCGTCGGTGGCGATCTGCCCCAGCACGGTCATCCAGGGGGCCAGCGCCGGGGTGTCCAGGGACTCCCGGAGGGCGCCGAAGCCGTCCACCAGCAGCAGGATGCGGGGGGTGTCGGGCGCCCCGGCCAGCTCCCGGTAGCGGTCCAGGGACCCGGCGCGCAGCCGGGCGAAGTCCCGCGCGCGCTCCTCGACGACGCCGCGGAGGGTGCGCAGCAGCCGCACGGTCCGCTCCTCGTCGTCGTCGTCGATGATCGCGCCGACGTGCGGCAGCTCCTCGAGCAGGCGCAGCCCGCCTGCGCCGTGGTCCAGGCCGTAGACGTGGACCGGGCCGCCGCGGACCGTGGAGGCGGCGGAGATCGCGAGGGTGCGCAGGGCGGTGGACTTGCCGGAGCCGCCGGTGCCGAGGATCGCCAGGGTGCCGTCGCGGTCGGGGCGGTAGGCGACGGTGGGCTGCTCCTGCTCCCGCGGGAGGTCCTGCACGCCGAGCAGCAGCTCCTCGTCGCGGCGGGTGCTGGGCAGGCGGGCCAGGTCGTAGCGGGCGGCGAGCTCGGGCAGCCAGGGGCGGCGCGGCGGGGGCAGCTCGGCGTGGCGTGCCGCGGTGGTGAGGGTGGCGACGATGCGGGTGATGTCGGGCGGTCCGCCGGGGCGGGCCGTGGGGGCCGGCTGCTCCCAGGCCCGGCCGCGGGAGAAGGGCCGTTCGACGATGTCGAGGTCGGGCCGCTGTCCGTCCGCGCCCGTGTGTCCGCCGGCGTAGGCGGCCTGGAAGGGCACCAGCCGCCCGGGACCGCTGGCGGCGACGGCGCGGCCTGGCAGGTCCGGGTCGATGTGGGCGGCCATGCGGTCGCCGAGGATGTCGGTGGAGTCCTCGGCGTCGGCCGTGCGCAACGCGATCCGCAGGTTCGTGTTGGCGCGCAGACTGTCCTTGATCACGCCGGCGGGTCGCTGGGTGGCGAGGATCAGGTGCAGGCCCAGCGAACGCCCGCGGGCCGCGATGTCGACCATCCCGTCCACGAACTCGGGGATCTCCGTGGCGAGGGCCGCGAACTCGTCGACCACGACCACCAGGGAGGGCGGGCAGTCGGGGTCGCCGCGCCGCTCCAGGGTGAGCAGGTCCTTGGCGCCCTTGCGCTGCAGCAGGTGCTCGCGCTGGCGCAGCTCGGCCCGCAGCGAGGTCAGGGCGCGCCGCACGAGGTGCGGGGACAGGTCGGTGACCAGCCCCACCGCGTGGGGCAGCCGCACGCAGTCGGCGAAGGCGGCCCCGCCCTTGTAGTCCACGAACAGGAAGCACACCCGCGACGGGGAGTGGGCCGCGGCCATGCCGAGCACCCAGGACTGCAGGAACTCGGACTTCCCCGAGCCGGTGGTGCCGCCGACGAGGGCGTGGGGGCCCTGGCGGCGCAGGTCGAGACGGAAGGGGTGCTGGCCGTCGTGGCCGACCAGCGCCCCCAGGCCGTCCCGGGCGGGATCCGCGGGCACGGTGTCCCCGGGCGAGATGTCACCGGGCGCGGCGTCCGTGCCGGTCCCCGTCCAGGCGCGGGCGACGGCGCCGGGGTCCGCGGCGGGCGCGGGCCCGGTCAGGGCGAGCAGACCGATGCTGCGGGGCAGGTCGGAGTCGTCGCCGAGGGGCACCCCGGCGTCGACCATGGGGGCGAGCCGGCGGGCGGTGGTGGCGGCCGCGGCCGCGTCGAGGGTCTCGACGCTGACGGGGGCGAATCGCTCACCGCGGCGGACGTGCCCGGCGACGGTCGTGCCCTCCCCCGTGGCGGCGGCGCCGGGGGTCTCGGGGACCGGGCGGGGCGCGGACAGGTCGAGCGTGGTGCGGCAGGCGGCCGGCAGGTCGGCGGGGGTGGGGGCGTGCCAGATCAGGTGCACGCCCACGTCGGGGCCGCGCTCGGCCAGGCGCACCAGGCGGGCGCGGTCCACGGGGGCGTCGTCCTCGACGAGCACCACCACGGTGGGCAGGACCGGTGCGGGCGGCTCCTCCCCCTCCCCCGGCCGGGTCTCCGGGATCGGCGGACGGGGACGCGCCGGCCCGCCGCCGCGTTCGGCGAGGAGGTCCTCCAGACGGCCGAGCAGGGCGCCTCCCGCCGCCGCCGAGTCGGCCAGGTGCTCCCCGGGCAGCGGCGAGTGCGGGCTCGCGGTGTGCGGCAGCCAGGGCAGCCAGCCCCATCGACCCAGGCCGCGCGGGGGCACCAGCGCGGCCAGGACCAGCTCGGCCGGGGAGTGCAGGGCGCACAGCTGCAGCACGAGCCCGCGGGCCGCGCCGTCCGCGTCCTCCCCGCTGCCGGCGAGCCCGAGGTTCCCGGCCTCCCGCAGGTCCGCGACGACCGGCACCCCGGCGACGTCGCGGTAGTCCTCCTGCACCTGGTCGAGCAGGTCCTGGTACTCGGGGAGGGTGCCCATCTCGCTCGGCGCCTCGATGCCCACCCGGGAGGGGGCGATGCCGAGCCCGAGGCGGAGGGTGGCGAAGGCGGGATGCTCGGGACGATGGGTCCACAGCAGGGGTCCCATCCGCAGCGCGGCGTCGACGGCCTGCGCCGTGGAGGGCGCCTCGACGTCGCGCACCGCCCGTTCGATCTCCTGCGCGGCGGCGAGGCGTCGGGTGAGGGCGGCCAGGGCCCGCTCGAAGGTCTCGATCTGCTGCTCGAGGGTACGTCGCTGCTGGTAGCGGCGGTTGAGGTAGCCGGCGACGGCCATCATCGGCATCATCACGACGAAGACCAGGGCGAAGGGGCTGCGGGTGAGGCCGAAGAGGAAGGCGCCCATCAGCAGCGGGGCGAACAGCATGAAGATCGGGAACACGGTGGGGGCCGGCTCCCGCGGCGGCGTCGGGGCGCGCAGGCTGCGCGGCGGGAACCGGGGCACCACACGCGGGGAGCGGTTGATCTCCAGGACGGGCGCGGTCGGATCCAGGCCACCGACGCGCTGCAGGGGGATCACCGCGAGGGTGCTGCCGCCGATCCGGACGGTGTCGGCGGGGCCGAGGACGACGCGCGGCACCCGCCGTTCGCCGTGGTGCAGGCCGTGGGTGGAGTCGAGGTCGATGATCTCGACGACCTCCCCGAGGTTCAGCCGGGCATGGCGGCGCGAGAGCTGCGGGTCGGCGAGGCGCACGTCGAGCTCCCCCTCGCGGCCGATCACGTGGGAGCCGCTGCCGAGCGGGATCTCACGGCCGGCCTCGGGACCGGAGAGCACCCGCAGCAGGGCGACGGCGCCGTCCCGCTCGGCGTCGTCGAGGGGGTCGCCGGGGGCGGGCGCGGGCACGAGGCGGACGGTGCTGCCGGAGCGCAGCCCGGCCTGGATCAGGTCCTGGTCCCGCGCCAGCGTGCGGGTGCCCCGTCCGCCGGCCTCGGGGGCGTCGCCGACCTGCAGCGTGGCCTGCTCGGGTGGCGGGTCCTGCGGGTGCAGCGGGTCGGCGCGCAGCAGCGCCTCGGCGAGGTCGGCGACGGTGGCGGTCGCGTCGGCGGTCACCTCCAGGTCCGTGGGGCCGGCTCCGGCCCGCTGCACCGTGAGGGTGATCCGCATCAGGTGTCCTCAGTCGTCCTCGGCGTCCTCGCGCCGGTCCAGCAGCGGGAGGTCCTCGCTGGTGACCAGTCGGGAGAAGACGGCGTGCTCGACGAGGCGGGCGCGCCGGTTGCTGGCGAGCTTGCCGGGCCCGCCGCGGAGGCCGCGCACGCCTTGCCGGTCGAGCTTGTCGCAGACGTTGTCGAGCTTGCGGTTGAACTTGGTCAGGGCCCAGCCGAGGCGCTGCGCGGCCTGGGCGGAGGTCGGGACGGCGCTCATGCCACTGCCCTCGCGCAGCAGCAGCGGCTCGGCGAGGGAGAGGATCAGCTGCTTCTGGCTGAGGGTGAGCGGCACGGCGCCGACGGTGGTCTCGCCCAGGGGGTCGTCGGGTCCGGCGGTGCGCTCGAAGGAGGGCGACTCGGTGTGGACGGCGAGGTCGTAGGTGGTGGGTCCGGCGGTGAACACCACCTTGGTGACGTCGAAGACCAGCGGCAGCCGCGCGCCGGGGGCGAGCCAGGCCTGCATCGCCCCTACGCCGTCGGTGATGGTGGCGGAGAGGCGGGTGCCGATGTTGACCAGCCACCACATGCCCTCCACCTGGGTGATGGTGAGGAAGCGGCGGTGCAGGAAGGGGTTGTCCTCGTCGACGCTGAGATCGGCGTCGCGGCCGATCACGAAGTCCTGGCCCTCCTCGATGCGGTACCACTCCCCACAGAACTCGACCGAGATCGTCGCGGTCATCCGTGTCTCCTCCCTCTCGTCCCCCGATGTCGGCGCTCCCGGCTCGTTCCGGGGGCCCGGCGGCCATCCTGGCACGTCATGGCGCCTCCCCCGGGAGGCAGGCGACCTCGGCAGCGCTCGCGGCGCCGTCCTCGCGCACGGTGCGCGCCTCGACGCAGACCCCGTCCAGTCCGGGCGGCACGGTGAGGACGGCGCTGCGGCGGCCGTGCACGGGATGGGTCCCGGCATGGGCGGCGTAGTTCTCGGGCAGCTCGTGCCAGCGCAGCTCCACGTGCTCCTCGCCCCCGGGGCCGGGGTGGGACCAGGTGACCCGGGCGCGGGCGGCGGCGTCGATCTCCCCGGCGGGCAGCAGCAGGGCGAGGCCGAGGTCGGCCGGCGGCGCGGGGGCGTCCGGGGCTCGGGACGGCGCCGGGGCGGGGGTCCCCGTCACGTCAGCGGGCCCGGTGGGGCCGTCCACGCCCGGCCAGTGGGGTGCGGTGAGCCCGGCGGCCGCGCCGGGGACGAGCACGAGCAGGGATGCGAGCAGCATCGCCCGCGTGCCGGGACGTCGCGGCGGGGTATGGCCGGCGGGGATCACGTCGCCTCCCGGTAGGTCAGCTCGAGCTCGCCGCCCAGCACCAGCCGGTCCCCGTCGGCGAGAACGACCTGCTCGCGGGCGCGGAGGGCGCGGCTCCGGCCGCCGCGGGGGTGCAGGACCGTGCCGTTGAGGGTGCCGAGGTCGCTGATGCGCACCTGTCCGTCGACGAGGTGCACGGCGAGGTGGCTGCGGGAGAGGCCCTGGGCGGGGCTGGGGACGGTGAGCAGCCGCGCAGTCCCGTCGGGGCGCGCGGCGCGGGGCCGACGGCCGATCACGGCGTCCCGGTCCAGGGTCAGCACGGCCCCTTCCCCGGGCGGGCCGTCGGCCTGGACAGCGACCAGGCGGGGGACGCGGCGCACGGGCGCGTCCCCCTGCGCGGGTGCAGGGAGCTGCGCGGGTGCGGCGGGCGACGGGGCACCGGGGAACCGCTCGGGCCGGTCGATGCCGGGCACGTGCTCGATGAGGGCCGGGGGCGACGAGGGCGGCGGGAGAGGGCCGTCGTCGGGGGGCGCGGCCTCGCGCGGCGGCCGGCTGTCGAGGCTGCTCCCGCCGACGGCAGGCGGGACGTCCCTGCCGCGCAGCGTGTCCCCGGGGGTGTCGGGAGAGGTGTGCTCGCGGACGGCGGCGTCCTCGACGCGGCGCTGTCGGGTGGAGCCGAACAGCTCGTCGTAGCTCGACGCGGGCTGCGGGGAGGGCCCGGTGAGGGCGGGGTCGGGCGTCGACGTGTCGACCGCCGGTTCGGCATCGCGGGCGCGACCCTCCGGGGCGGTGGCGGGGGCGGCGGGAGTGCCGGGCGTGCGAGGGCCGGACACGGGAGGGCCCGTCGTCGGATCGCCGAGCGAGGGAGGCCCGGACGCGGATCGCCCGGCGGGGGCGATCCCGCCGGGGCGGAGCCGGGCGGCCGAGGGGGGAGCCACGGGGACCGGAGCCGCAGCGGCCGCCGCGGAGCGCGATCCCCGCGCGGGTCCAGGGCGGTCCTCCGAGGGGCGGCCGGGGCCCCGGAGGTTCCGCAGGGGGGCGAACTCCCCGGCGAACAGCTGGTCGATCCGGTCGGGGGCGACGGTCGGGCCGGGCTGTTCCGTCCCCGCCCTGGGCCCCGCGAGGCGCCCGGCGCGGGGGTCGTGCTCGTGTCTGCCGGCCCGCGGGCCGTCCGAGACCGCGGGCCGGGGCCCTCCTGGAGGTGCCGTGATGCCGGCGACGGGCGGTCGCGCTGCGGCCGCACGGTCCGGCGGGGGTGCGGACGAGGCGGGGTGGCTCCGGGCGGCGTCTGCCGCCTCCCGGCGTGCCGCCTGCTCGGGCTCCTCGATCCGGCGACCGAGCCGGGTCACCTCGGCGGCGAGCGCCGCCCGGGGTGCGGCGGCGAGCGCGGCGGGATCCTGCAGCACCTGGACCAGTCCGCGGATGCCGAGCACCCCGGCCTCGAGGCGGGGCGCACCGCGGGACTCCTCGGGGGGCAGGGCGCCGAAGGCGAGGCGGTCGACGTCGGGGAGCTGCCAGCAGCATGTGCCCCGTTCCTCCCCCTGCAGCAGGCGGGCGCCCCCGGCGTCGTGCACGGCGAGCGGGGCCGTGCCGAGCAGGGCGAGGTCGATCGAGGTCGGTCCCGTGCGGAGGGCGACGACGAGGTCGGTCGGGGGCCGGTCCGGGCAGGCGGCGGCGAGAGCGGCCGGGACCTCCTGGGCCGGAGGCGGGTCGGCGAGCAGGTCCCAGGCCGCGTCGACCACGACGGCTGCCGCGGTGGGGACGAGCACGATCCATCCGGCGGGCCGTGCCACCAGGCGGGCGGGCCCCTTGTGGATCCACAGACCGGGGCCGAGCAGGGGGGCGGTCGCGGCGCTGCCCTCCCCCGTCATGCTCAGTCCCGGGACCGCTCGGCGACGGGGCGGGGCTGGGTGTCCTCCTCGGAGGTGCCGTCCTCGGCGGGTGCCTCGCTCGCGGCGCCGGGGACCAGGCCGCCATGGCCGACGACCTCGGTGGCCTCGAGGACGACCACGGTGACGTTGTCGCGGCCGCCGCCGTCGAGGGCGAGGCGGACGAGGTCCTGGCCGATGCTCTCCACCGCGGCGGAGCTGCGCAGCACCCGCTCGATCATCCGGTCTTCGACCTCCCCGGTGAGGCCGTCCGAGCAGACCAGCATCCGGTCGCCGACCTCGGCGGGGATCAGCCAGAAGTCCGGCTCCGAGTCGGGGCCGGCGCCGAGGGCCCGGGTGACCATGTGCCGGTAGGGGTGGACACGGGCCTCCTCGGGCGTGAGGTCCCCGCGGTTCATCAGCTCCTGCACCACCGAGTGGTCCATGCTGACCTGCTCGAAGAGGTTGCCGGAGAGGCGGTAGACGCGGGAGTCGCCGAGGTTCATCACCACCCAGTAGCCGATGCCGTCCTCGACGGCGGTGGCGACCGCGGCGACGGTGGTGCCGGCACCCTGCTGGGTCTCGCCGCCGAGGGCTCCGATGCGCTCCCCCGCCCCGCGCAGGGCGTCGGACATCTGCGCCACGGTGACGGTGCTCTGCAGGGTGAGCTTCTCGAACTCCTCCACGGCGATGGCGCTGGCCACCTCGCCCGCGTTGTGCCCGCCCATGCCGTCGGCGACGAGGAAGACGGGGGCGTCGGCGAGGTAGCTGTCCTCGTTGGTGGCGCGGACGTGGCCCACGTGGGTGCGGGCGGTGGACACCACCCGGATGGTGCCCGGCCCATCGGGGGCGGCAAGCGAGGGGTCGATCACGGCGCGGTCTCCACGGGTCGGGGACGAGGGGTGAGGACGGGACGTCCCCCGGTGGGGGATCCCGGGACGAGCACCGGGGCGGCGGCTGGTCCGAGGCGGAGGGCGGCAGGGACCCGGGAGGCGGGGACGGGACGCGGGTGCCAGGGGTCCTCCCCGCGGCGGACGTCCAGCAGCAGCGCGCCGGTGAGACGGTCGTGCACGCCGCTCCCCCGACGGAGGCCGAGGAGCGCGACGGGCAGCAGCACCGGGAACAGGGCCGCCCGGGCCAGGGACCGCGCCGTTCCCGCAGGCCTCTCGTCGACGGCGCGCACGAGCCGCAGCCCGAGCGCGGCGGCCCCCGGGGCGCGGCCCCGCACGCCCTGGCACCACAGCAGGGTCAGCGCGAGCGCGCACAGCAGCGAGGTGCCGGCCCCGATCAGCAGCTGGGCGGGCCACGTCCCCTCCCCTGTCTCCTCTCCACGCAGCATCCACAGCAGGCCCGCCGTGAGGGGTGCGGCGGCCAGGAGCAGCAGCAGCGCGTCGAGGCCGCTGGCGAGGGCGCGGCGCACGGCCGGGGCGGGGCGGCGCTCCCCGGGACGGGTTGCGGATGCACGTCGCCCCGGAGAGGGGGTGCGCTCGGGGGACGGCGCCGCCGCGGGCGGGCCGGCCGGCCGCGTTCCCGGGGGCGTGAGCATCCCCCGATCGTACTGGCCCGGGCCGGTGGGCGCGCTCGGCGACGGTGGACGGGGGACGGCGGCCCAGGCACGGGGCAGGGACACGGGGTGCCCGGCGGTGCCGCCGGGGTCGCCGCAGCGGGTGCCGCACTCCCCGCAGACGGCGGCGGCCGGTCCCAGCAGGGCGAGGCAGCGGCGGCAGCGGGGGCCGACGTCGCCGGTCCGCGGGGACTCTCCGGGGCCCGTCATCGCCCCTCCCCCGTGCCGCGTCCGGGGACCGCAGCCCCGGGGATGTCCAGGGGGATCCAGCCGTGGCCCGCGAGCCGCAGCTCCACCCAGGCGGTCATGTCGGCGCCGTGCAGCATCAGGCGGTCCGGGGGCGAGGGCGGGGCGAGGGCGCCCATCACCACCCGGGCGGGGATGCCGGCGGCGCGCGCCAGCAGGACCAGCAGGACGGTGAGCTGCTCCTCGTCACCGTCCAGGCCGCGCGGCGCCTCCTCGGCACGCCCGGGGTCCAGCATGCTTCCCGCGGTCATCGCGAGCAGCCGGGCCAGGCCGTGGCCCGGAAGGCCCGGGGGGTCGCCGTCGGGGCGGGGCGTCCGGGCCTCCGCGAGCTCCGCGGCGAGCCCGTTCAGGGCGTCGAGGGCGCCGCGACGCCCGGGGCCGAGGACGGGGACGGCGTGGCGCCAGGCCGCCGGGAGCGGCAGCGGGGGCGGCAGGAGGTCGGGGGCGGCGGCCGCGGCGCGCCAGCGCGCGGGGTCCGCGGGCTCCGTGCGGCACGCCACCCGGTAGCGCTCCCCTCCGCGCAACCCTGCCGGCAGGGCCAGGGTGCCGCTGCGCCGGTTGACGACGGGCTGCTCGGCGGTCTCCGCACGGCCCGAGCGATCCCTCCGCTCGAGCAGCCCGAGCCGCCCGGCAGGCAGCGGCAGCCAGGGGCCCCGCAGCTCGTGGACGGTGATTTCCAGCCGGCGGTCGGACGGGGCTGGCCGCGAGAGCGAGGCGCCCCAGGGGTGCCGCAGGAAGGCACCGGAGTCCGCGCCGTCGCGCCGCGGGTGCTCCCCACCGCCGGCGGTGAGGAGGGCCTGGCCGTCGTGGCGGTCCATCACGGCCAGACGCAGCCGGTCGCCGTCGAGCAGGCCCTCGACGGTCAGCAGGGGACGATCGGCGCGTCGGGTGCGGTGACCGCGCAAGGTGCTGAGCGGGGACGGCTCCTGCCGGGGGTCCCAGGCGGGCACGAGCCCGTCGCGCGGTGCCGGGCGCGGCTCCGGCGCGGGCCGGAGCCGCGTGAGGGCCGCGGTACCGCCCCCGGCCACGCCGAGCACGGCCGCGGTCTCCAGGGCCGCGCGTCGGGTCACTCCCCCGGGCAGGCTGGGCGGAGGCGGGGGCGCGGGCGACGAGAAGAGACGGGCACGTGCCGCGGCGGTCCGCGGCGTGGAGCTCGCGGACGGGACAGGGGCGGGGGCGGCCGGGGGGTCGATGTCCCGGTCGGCGCGGGGGGTGAGGACGAGGGCCATCAGGCAGAGGATCCCCAGGCCGATCCCGCGCCCTGCCGCGGCGACCTCCTGGGCCGGAGCCAGCAGGATCGCGACGGCCGGCACGAGCATCGACGCGGCCAGGGCGGCGAGCGCACGGCGCCGCAGGGCGAGCACCCCGCCGACGGCGGTGGCGGTCAGCACCGGCACCCACACCACGATCAGCACCCCGGCGGCGGCCCTCGACGGACCGTCGGCGCCGAGCAGCCGCATCCACGCCGTGACCGGAGCGGTGAGCAGCGTCAGGAGCGAGCTGCGGGTGGGGACGAGCCCCCAGCGGGCCTCCGCGGGGGCGATGGCGACGGTGCCGAGCAGCAGGGTGGCCGCGAGACCCAGGCCGGCCGCCCGCAGCACACCCCAGCGGCGCCGGTGGACGAGCACCGCGATCAGCAGGCCGGCGGCGCACGCGATCGCCCCGGTGACCAGGTACCGCTCGTCGCGGAACAGCGGGGCGAACCCCGGCAGGGTGAGGGCGCTGGCTCCGAGGATCGGCAGGAGACGCCGGGCGGCGTCGCGGACCACGGTGCCGCGAGAGGCCACGGTGTCACGAGAAGCCACGGTGTCACGAGGGGCCGCGGTGTCACGAGGGGCCGCGGCGTCGCGTGGGGGCCGGCGGGACGAGCTCATGCGGTCACCCCCGCGTCCGGCGTCGTCGCGGTCGGGGTCCGGGCCAGGTCCCGGGAGGCGGCTCCGACCGGGTCGAGGGCGCGCGGGAGGTCCTCGAGCCGGGCGAGGTCCACCACGGGGAGGCCGGCCACGGCGGTCCGACGGGTGGATCCGGTGCCCGCGCAGCGGATGACGAGGCGGGCGTCGGCGGACGGCCCGGACCAGGCGGCGAGCACGCGCGGCCCCGCCCCGGAGCCGGTGACCAGGATCCGGGCAGAGGTCCCGTGGCGCGCCGGCGGGGCCGCGGGGATGTCCGCGGGGGACCAGGTCCAGCGGGCCAGCTCGTCCTGCAGCTCGGCGAGGGAGCGCACCGCACGCGCCCGACCCTCCAGGTGCACGCGGAGCGGCGCCCCGGACACGGCCGTGCGCAGGGCGAGGGAGTGCAGCACCGCGAGGGCGAGCTCCTGCGCGTGCTCGGAGCCGATCAGCGGGGGATGCAGACGGGCGTGGACCTCCGCGACGGGCACCCCCGTCAGCCGCACGCTGCGCGGGGCCACGGTGACCGTCGCCGCGCTCCCGTGGTGCACGGTGCGCCGCCAGAGACCGAGCGAGTCCTCCCGGATCTCTCGCAGGGGCCCGAGCATCCGCACGGCACGGCGACCGGGGGTGATCGGGATCCGCTGCCGGTGCTCGGCTCCGGGGGGCATCGCCGGCAGCGTGACCGCGACAGGGCCGGCCTCCTCCCCTGTCTCCGGGAGCTGCAGGGTCACCGCGGGCAGCATCCGGCGCCCGGGGTGGCGGGCGGAGAGGGTCAGCACGGTCCCGGTGCCGGTCGGGGTGCGCGGTGTCGAGGCGGTCAGGCCGAGGTGCCGCCTCCGGACGGGCAGCGCGGCCACGCCGGCGGCCAGGAGGCCGAGCACCAGGGTGAGCGCCACGGCCCGCAGCTCCGCGAGAGGGCTGAGGATGCTCAGTGCGGCAGTGCCCGCGGCCAGCAGCAGGACCCCCGTCCCGCGGGAGGTCAGGCCCAGGGAGCGCGCCGCCCGGTTCGACGCCCGGGGACCGGCCCCGCTCATGCGCCGCGCCCGCGGACTCGGGGGGCGGAGACCGACCCGAGGACGGACCGGAGGACGTCGTCGACGGTGCTGCCGGCGTACTCCGCCTCGGCGTCCAGACAAAGGCGATGGGCCCACACGGGATGCAGAAGCGCCTGGATGTCCGCGGGGACGGCGCGGGGGCGTCCCGCGAGGGCCGCTCGGGTGCGCACCGCGCGGACGAGGTCGAGACCGGCACGCGGGGAGACGCCGCCGCGGAGCTCGGCGCGACGGTGGGTCTCCTCCATCAGGTGGGCGAGGTAGCCGTGCAGAGGTGCGCTCAGCTCGACCGTGGAGGCGAGTGCTCGCATGTCGTGCAGGGCCTCCCGGGTCAGGAGCGGCGGGCGCGCGGGCGCGGCGGACGTCGCCGGATGCCGGGAGAGCAGCCGCACGGTGGCGGCATGATCGGGGAGACCCATCGGCGTCCGCAGCAGGATGCGGTCGCGCACGGCCTGTGACGGGCCGCTCTCACCCGTATCCGGGTCCTCGTGGGAGGAGATGACCGTCAGCAGCGGCGCAGGGCGGACGTCGGCCTCCTCTCGGCCGAGCACCGCCGGCTGGACGGCACGCCACTCCCCCGGGCAGAGATCGAGCAGCAGGAGCTCAACCCGGGGGTCCGGTCCGGGGACGGTGACCGGCGCGAGTCCCTGGACGCAGCCGCCCAGGGCGTGGGCGAGGGTGGACTTCCCGGTGCCGGGGGCGCCCGCGAGCCAGAGCGGACCACCGGCCATGAGGGCGAGGACGCCGAAGCGGACCGCGTACGGGGCGCCGGGGAGCTGGTCGTCGAGATCCCGGGCGATGAGGTCTCCCGTGTCGGCGAACCATCCGGCCTGGGCATCGGTCATGCCCGGGACGGCGGGGGCCGGGGCGCTCATCGCTGCTCCTGGAGGATCGTGAGTTCAGGGCCGAGTTCCAGGGATGCCGGGTCCTCGTCGAGCACGTGGCACCAGCCGGAGCGGCGGTCCTCGAGCAGCAGCAGATCACCCTGGGCGTGCAGCGCGAGGGACGCGTCGGCGGGGAGGGAGGGCAGGTCGAACAGCTGCGGCGCGTGCTCGGGGCCGCACCGGAGCACGCGGGCCGGGTCCTGCCAGACGCCGCACGCTCCGTGGCGGGTGCGCACCGGCGGAAGCGGGACGGCGGAGGCCCCGGCCGGTCGTCGCCGCGGAGCGGATCCGTCTCGAGGCAGCGCGATCAGGGCGTCCCCCGTGGCGACCAGGATGTCGGCGGCGTCGGGACCGGGACGCTGCAGCCGGGCCGAGGCGAGGTCGGTGACGCCGTGTCGCGAGGGGTCCAGGACGCGGCCGGGTGTGCGCAGGAGGCGATGCTCCCGGTCCAGCACGATCGGATGCTCCCCCACGGTGCTGAGCTCGAGGGCCGCGGGGTCGGCTGTGAGTCCGGGGAGGTCGATGGCGGACCGCGGAATGATCTCGGAGGCGACGTCTCGGCGGGGCAGGCTGTGCAGGGTGGTCCCGTCGAGGAGGTGGGCTCCGCCGTGGAGGTCGACGACGATCGGGCACGGCCCGGTGGCGGCACGATGGGCGGGGGCCACGGAGGTCAGTCCCCCGGGCGGCAGCGCCGTGGCGTCGAGGACTCGCACGGCGCCGTCGGGGGTCGCGACGGCGAGGCGGTCCGCCCCGAGCGCGATGCGGCTCCCCTCGGGCAGGGTGAACGGGAGGCCCTGGCGGAGGGTGCACGGGTCGACGGGGGTGAGACCAGCGGGCCCTAGCTGGAGCAGCGCGTGCGCGGTGGAGAGGACGGCGGTGGTGCCCGCGGCCGCGGGGACCAGGGCGTCGACCCGGCGGGCGTCGAGGTGGACACGGGCGAGGAGTCCGCGCGTGGCGTCGAGGGTCCAGAGTCCTCCGCTCGAGGGCGCGGGGACGACGGTCGGCGAGGTGGGCTGTCGCGCTGCGAGCGCGCCGAGGGCTGTCAGACCGAGCGCGAGGAAGCCGGGCCCGAGCAGTCGGCTTCGGGTGAGGCTCGGGGGCGGTGCCAAGGGGTCGGTCGGTCCGGATGCTCTCCGTGGTTCCCGGGGTGTCGGTGTGCGTGCCATGTGGTCCCCTCGATCCTCCGCCTGCGGGCCGCCGGCCACGGCGGCAGGCCGGCAGCTGCGCCGACCGTGATGCTGGCCAGGCTAGGAGGAGCAGGGACGCGGCGAGGCGGAGGGCGCCCCGGCGGGGACGACCAGGCGGTGGGGAGGACCAGCGCCCGTGGGGGAGACCGAAGGCCGCGGTCGCCGTGGGCCCGGGGCTCAGCTGCGGCGCTCGACCAGACTGCGGGTGAAGGTGGTGAGGGCCTCGCGGACGGACCCCTCAGGCAGCTCGCTGAGGATCTCCACGGCCTCGTCAGCGGTCCGGGACGCGAGGGCCTGGGTCTCCGCGAGGGCGGGATCCTCCCGCAGCAAGGTGACCAGGGTGGCGAGCTCCGCATCGGAGGAGAGGTCGCCGTCGAGGCGCTTGATGATCTCCCGGGTGCGGGGGTCGTCCTGCTCGGCGGCACGCCGGCGCACCAGGAGGGTGGGCATGGTGGGCACGCCGTCGCGGAGGTCGGTGCCGGGGGTCTTGCCGCTGGTGGAGTGGTCGCTGCCGAGGTCGAGCACGTCGTCGGCGAGCTGGAAGGCCACGCCGACCTTCTCGCCGTAGCGGCGCATGATCTCCGCGCTGCCCTCGGGTGCGCCGGACTGGGAGGCCCCGAGCTCACCGGCGAGGGCGAGCAGGGATGCGGTCTTGTCGGCGAGCACCGAGATGTAGTGGTCGAAGGGGTCCTCCCCCTCCTGCGGGCCGACGGTCTCGTGCAGCTGGCCGAGGCACAGTCGCTCGAAGGTGTGGGAGTGCAGACGGACGGCCTCGGTGCTGATGCCGGCGCTGAGCGCGCTCGCGCGGGCGAAGAGGAAGTCACCGGTGAGGATGGCGACGTTGTTGCCCCAGATGCTGTGGGCGCTCTGTGCCCCGCGCCGGGTGGGTGCCGCGTCCATCACGTCGTCGTGATAAAGGCTGGCCAGGTGGGTCAGCTCCACCAGAGCTCCGGCGTCCACGACGCCGGGGGCGTCCACGTCGCCGAGGGAGGCGGCCAGCAGCACCAGCATGGGGCGCACGCGTTTGCCACCGGCGTCCATCAGGTGGCGCGCGGTCCAGCGGGCCATGTCATCGCTGGTGGCGACCGACTCGCGCAGACGGTCCTCGACCAGGAGGAGCCGGTCGGCGACGCTTCCCGCGAGATCCTCGTCGATGTCGGGAACGGCCGGCAGCGTGGGCGGCATGGCTCTCCTGACGGTCGGCGACGGTCGGAGCGGTACTCCCCGTCGAAGGGTGGGTGGTGGCGGGGTCCGCCACGGGGCCGGTGGAACCGGATCGTGCGAGAGCCCAGTCTACCCGGGCGGTCCCGGGAGGAACCGACCGCCCGGGGTGGCATAGGGCGCACTCCCCGCACCCGAGGGCACCCGCGCCCTGATCACTCCTCCTCCGTGTACTTCCGCGGGCACGGAAGCACTCGCGTGCCCAGGTGACTCTCCCTCGACGACCACCGGACACAGAAACGCCCGCACACCCCGAGGGGTGTGCGGGCATGAAAAAGGGGCGAGGGCACGGCGAGACCCACAGGATCTCTGCGTCGTGTCCTCACCCCTTGATCGGTGAAGATGTCCGGCGGCGACCTACTCTCCCACACCCTCCCGAGTGCAGTACCATCGGCGCAATCGAGCTTAGCTTCCGGGTTCGGAATGGAACCGGGCGTTTCCTCGACGCTATGACCGCCGTAACACGATGAGACCCAACCGATCCACGAACACCCAGACCCCCGCAAGGGCAGGTGTCCCGGGGTTGTTCCTCCAGAACCACACAGTGGACGCGAACGCACAAAAAGCACAAGAAATGTGTTGATAAGTCATCGGCCATTAGTACCAGTCAGCTCCACACGTTACCGCGCTTCCACATCTGGCCTATCAACCCAGTCATCTACTGGGGGCCTCCCACACACAAGGTGCACGGATATCTCATCTTGAAGCAGGCTTCCCGCTTAGATGCTTTCAGCGGTTATCCCTTCCCGACGTAGCCAACCAGCCATGCTCTTGGCAGAACAACTGGCACACCAGAGGTCAGTCCATCCCGGTCCTCTCGTACTAGGGACAGGTCTTCTCAAATATCCAACGCGCGCAGCGGATAGGGACCGAACTGTCTCACGACGTTCTAAACCCAGCTCGCGTACCGCTTTAATAGGCGAACAGCCTAACCCTTGGGACCAACTCCAGCCCCAGGATGCGACGAGCCGACATCGAGGTGCCAAACCATGCCGTCGATATGAGCTCTTGGGCAAGATCAGCCTGTTATCCCCGGGGTACCTTTTATCCGTTGAGCGACACCCATTCCACAATGAGGTGCCGGATCACTAGTTCCTGCTTTCGCACCTGCCCGACATGTCTGTCTCGCAGTCAAGCTCCCTTGTGCACTTACACTCAACACCTGATTGCCAACCAGGCTGAGGGAACCTTTGAGCGCCTCCGTTACTTTTTGGGAGGCAACCGCCCCAGTTAAACTACCCATCAGACACTGTCCCTGATCCGGATCACGGACCGAGGTTAGGAATCCAGAACGACCAGAGTGGTATTTCAACAACGACTCCACACTCACTGGCGTGAATGCTTCCCAGTCTCCCACCTATCCTACACAAGCCGTCCCGAACACCAATATCAAACTATAGTAAAGGTCCCGGGGTCTTTCCGTCCTGCTGCGCGTAACGAGCATCTTTACTCGTAATGCAATTTCGCCGAGTTCGCGGTTGAGACAGTGGAGAAGTCGTTACGCCATTCGTGCAGGTCGGAACTTACCCGACAAGGAATTTCGCTACCTTAGGATGGTTATAGTTACCACCGCCGTTTACTGGGGCTTAAATTCTCAGCTTCGATCCGAAGATCTAACCGGTCCTCTTAACCTTCCAGCACCGGGCAGGCGTCAGTCCGTATACAGCGTCTTACGACTTCGCACGGACCTGTGTTTTTAGTAAACAGTCGCTTCTCCCTGGTCTCTGCGGCCCACAGGGCTCTCACCCCGAGGGCCCCCCTTCTCCCGAAGTTACGGGGGCATTTTGCCGAGTTCCTTAACCACGATTCTCTCGAACGCCTCGGTATTCTCTACCTGATCACCTGAGTCGGTTTAGGGTACGGGCGACCGTATTCGTCACGCCGGAACTTTTCTAGGCAGTACAGGATCACTCACCTTCGCCCATACGGGATCCCCATCACGTCTGACCCTCATGACCCCAGCATTACCCGGGGTCGGGCTGCACGCTTAGACGGACTATTCCATTAAGTCCGCGGAAGCTACCTCTCTGCGTCATTCCATACGCTGACCTACTACGGCCTTGGTTCCCAGCCTCACCATGACACCCGCCCCGAAGGGCGGGAACACAGATCGGGTGGTTAGCATCAGCCGCCTCGGTATGGGTCCTCCTACGATCGGTTCGGGAATATCAACCCGATGTCCATCGACTACGCCTGTCGGCCTCGCCTTAGGTCCCGACTAACCCAGGGCGGATTAACCTGGCCCTGGAACCCTTGATCAATCGGCGGACGGGTTTCTCACCCGTCTTTCGCTACTCATGCCTGCATTCTCACTCGAACAGCCTCCACCACTGGGTTACCCCGCGGCTTCGCTGGCTGCTCGACGCTCCCCTACCCATCCCGGCACAAACCGGAATGACACAGCTTCGGCGGTGTACTTGAGCCCCGCTACATTGTCGGCGCAGAATCACTTGACCAGTGAGCTATTACGCACTCTTTCAAGGGTGGCTGCTTCTAAGCCAACCTCCTGGTTGTCTCAGCAACTCCACATCCTTTTCCACTTAGCACACGCTTAGGGGCCTTAGCTGATGTTCTGGGCTGTTTCCCTCTCGACCATGAAGCTTATCCCCCACGGTCTCACTGCTGCGCTCTCACGTACCGGCATTCGGAGTTTGGCTAAGGTCAGTAACCCGGTGGGGCCCATCGCCTATCCAGTGCTCTACCTCCGGCACGAAACACGCAACGCTGCACCTAAATGCATTTCGGGGAGAACCAGCTATCACGAAGTTTGATTGGCCTTTCACCCCTATCCACAGGTCATCCCCTCCATTTTCAACTGAAGTGGGTTCGCGCCTCCACGCGGTCTTACCCGCGCTTCACACTGCCCATGGATAGATCACTTCGCTTCGGGTCTAGAGCCGGCGACTGAACGCCCCGTTCAGACTCGCTTTCGCTACGGCTACCCCACACGGGTTAACCTCGCCACCGACCACTAACTCGCAGGCTCATTCTTCAAAAGGCACGCCGTCACCCCTCAAGGCTCCGACGGATTGTAAGCGCACGGTTTCAGGTACTATTTCACTCCCCTCCCGGGGTACTTTTCACCTTTCCCTCACGGTACTTGTCCGCTATCGGTCACGAGGTAGTATTCAGGCTTACCAGGTGGTCCTGGCAGATTCACACCGGATTTCACGGGCCCGGTGCTACTCGGGAACAGCAATAACGCCGCGTCACAGTTTCGTCTACGGGGGTCACACCCTCTACGCCGTCGCTCTCAACACGACTTCGACTACCATCACACGTCCACGCCGGCCTTCCGGTAGAAAGACCACATGCGTCCCACAACCCCCAGCCTGCAACCCCTACCGGGTATCACACAGACCAGGTTTAGCCTCATCCGCTTTCGCTCGCCACTACTCACGGAATCACTATTTGTTTTCTCTTCCTGCGGGTACTGAGATGTTTCACTTCCCCGCGTTCCCTCCACACCACCTATACATTCAGTGGCGGGTACCGAGACATGACTCCCGGTGGGTTTCCCCATTCGGACATCCTCGGATCACAGGTCGGTTGTCACCTCCCCGAGGCTTATCGCAGACTCCTACGTCCTTCGTCGGCTCCTCGTGCCCAGGCATTCACCGTGCGCCCTTTAAGACTTGGCAACACACAAAGACACTAAAATTGCTTACAAGATGCTCGCGTCCACTATGTAGTTCTCAAGAAACAACCCCACACCCCCACCACCTGCACCACATGCAGACGATGACGGGGAGGACCAGCCACACACCCACCAGCCACCCGAAGATGACGGCAGGCCGCGTGCAGCCTCACAACCCAATAGCGTGTCTCCACCTCAAACCCACTCGAACCAGCACGTTTCCATCCACAAGGGAGTACTCCATGCCTCGCCGAGCCGGCGAAGTGCCCATTCGTTGATGTTCCACCCATGAGCAACCACCCCCACCACACGCGGGTGAGCAGATGGCCACCATTACTTGGTGATGCTCCTTAGAAAGGAGGTGATCCAGCCGCACCTTCCGGTACGGCTACCTTGTTACGACTTAGTCCCAATCACCGATCCCACCTTCGACAGCTCCCTCCACAAGGGATGGGCCACTGGCTTCGGGTGTTACCGACTTTCGTGACTTGACGGGCGGTGTGTACAAGGCCCGGGAACGTATTCACCGCAGCGTTGCTGATCTGCGATTACTAGCGACTCCGACTTCATGGGGTCGAGTTGCAGACCCCAATCCGAACTGAGACCGGCTTTTTGGGATTCGCTCCACCTCACAGTTTCGCAACCCATTGTACCGGCCATTGTAGCATGCGTGAAGCCCAAGACATAAGGGGCATGATGATTTGACGTCGTCCCCACCTTCCTCCGAGTTGACCCCGGCAGTCTCCCATGAGTCCCCGCCATTACGCGCTGGCAACATGGAACGAGGGTTGCGCTCGTTGCGGGACTTAACCCAACATCTCACGACACGAGCTGACGACAACCATGCACCACCTGTGCACCAGTCCAAAGAAAACCCCATCTCTGAGGTCGTCCGGTGCATGTCAAGCCTTGGTAAGGTTCTTCGCGTTGCATCGAATTAATCCGCATGCTCCGCCGCTTGTGCGGGCCCCCGTCAATTCCTTTGAGTTTTAGCCTTGCGGCCGTACTCCCCAGGCGGGGCACTTAATGCGTTAGCTACGGCGCGGAAAACGTGGAATGTTCCCCACACCTAGTGCCCAACGTTTACGGCATGGACTACCAGGGTATCTAATCCTGTTCGCTCCCCATGCTTTCGCTTCTCAGTGTCAGTAATGGCCCAGAGACCTGCCTTCGCCATCGGTGTTCTTCCTGATATCTGCGCATTTCACCGCTACACCAGGAGTTCCAGTCTCCCCTACCACACTCTAGCCTGCCCGTACCCACCGCACGCCCGAGGTTGAGCCTCGGGTTTTCACGGCAGACGCGACAAGCCACCTACAAGCTCTTTACGCCCAATAATTCCGGACAACGCTTGCGCCCTACGTATTACCGCGGCTGCTGGCACGTAGTTAGCCGGCGCTTCTTCTGCAGGTACCGTCACTTTCGCTTCTTCCCTACTGAAAGAGGTTTACAACCCGAAGGCCGTCATCCCCCACGCGGCGTCGCTGCATCAGGCTTTCGCCCATTGTGCAATATTCCCCACTGCTGCCTCCCGTAGGAGTCTGGGCCGTGTCTCAGTCCCAGTGTGGCCGGTCGCCCTCTCAGGCCGGCTACCCGTCATCGCCTTGGTGAGCCATTACCTCACCAACAAACTGATAGGCCGCGAGTCCATCCCCCACCGAAAAACTTTCCAGCACCCACCATGCGGTAGGAGCTCATATCCGGTATTAGCCCCGATTTCCCGAGGTTATCCCAGAGTGGGGGGCAGGTTACTCACGTGTTACTCACCCGTTCGCCACTAATCAGACCGTGCAAGCACGGTCGTCATCGTTCGACTTGCATGTGTTAAGCACGCCGCCAGCGTTCGTCCTGAGCCAGGATCAAACTCTCCATGAAAAAATGAAAAATCATACCTGGCAAACAACAAACAACCAGCATTTCTGCTAATCATCCGTAAAATCTGCCAATCAAAATATTGGCATCAACAAACAGACACGCTATTGAGATATCAAGCAACACGCGCACATCGTCCGCTCGCTGCTCTGCAGCTCGCTTCGGAGGCTCGTCGTGCCGGCGATCAGTTCGACCGGCGATGTTCGCTTCGTCGCTCCGGCACGAGGACCTAATCTAGCAGTTCCCCGGAGCCGTTTCAACTCCGCTCCGTGCGATCCGGGCCACATCCTCTCGCGGGGAGAGTCCTGCGCTTCCGTTCCCACGGCCGCTCCCCGAGGGGATCGGGTCAGTCCGTCCGTCGCGTCCCCGTCCGGCTTCCGGTGCCCCCCTCGCGGGTTCCTCCGGGCCTTCCGTGTCGGCATCTTCCGTGCTGACAAGAGAAAACACTACGGGCCGCGGCGGGGCGCGTCAAACCGGCCGGGCGACCCTCTGTTCGCCCGCCGTTCACCCCGTTTTCGCAGGTCAGAGCATCATCAAGGGTGAATGTGAACGCTCCCGGAGGCCGATGTGACCTAGGTCTGAGAGGGCCATCACGTCGATCTGACAAAAAGCCCGGGGGCGGGGTACGTGCGCGCCCGGCCCGAGGCCACGGGTCCGCACAGTCGGGTCCGCGTCGTCGGGCCCACCCATCCGGCCTCGCTCCCCCGCACGCGACGCACCCCCATGACCGCGGGGGTCATGGGGGTGCGTGGCATGGTCATCGGTCCGGGGTCAGCCGCGGCGCTCGATCATGGCGGCGTTCTTCTTGCCCCGGCGCAGCAGCAGGTACCCGCCGGGCAGGGGATCGAACTCCCCCAGCTCCCGGTCCAGGTCCTCCGTCGACACCTTCTGGCCGTTCACGGAGAGGCCGCCCTCCTCGGCGCCGCGGCGGGCGGCTCCCTTGGAGGTCACGATGCCGGCGGCGATGAAGGCGTCCACCAGCTCGGTGGTCCCGCCCGCCGCGGCCCCGGGCAGCTCCCCCGCAATGGCCCCTATCGTCATCTCGTCCAGGGAGCGCACGTCCCCCCGGCCGAACAGGACCGCCGCGGCCTCGGTGGCCTGACGGGTGGCCTCCTCGCCGTGGACCAGGGTGGTCATGTCGTCCGCCAGGGTCCGCTGCGCCCGGCGGCGATGCGGTTCCGCCTCGGTGACGGCCTGCAGCTCCTCGAGCTCCTCCCGGTCCCGGAAGGTGAAGAAGCGCAGGTAGTTCATGACGTCGGCGTCGGCGGCGTTCAGCCAGAACTGGTGGAAGGCGTAGGGACTGGTCAGCTCCGGGTCGAGCCACACGGCGCCGCCCTCGGACTTGCCGAACTTGGTGCCGTCGGCCTTCGTGACCAGTGGGGTGGTCAGCGCATGGGCCTCGGCGCCCTCCACCTTGTGGATCAGGTCGACCCCGGAGAGCAAGTTCCCCCACTGGTCGTTGCCCCCGTACTGCAGGGTGACGCCGTGACGGCGGTAGAGCTCGAGGAAGTCGATGCCCTGCAGCACCTGGTAGGAGAACTCGGTGTAGCTGATGCCCTCCTCACTGGCCAGCCGCCGGGCCACGGTCTCCTTCGCGAGCATCGTGCCCATGCGGTAGTGCTTGCCGATGTCGCGCAGGAACTCCAGCGCGCCCATCTGCCCGATCCAGTCGAGGTTGTTGACCATCCGCACGCCGTGCTCCCCCTCCAGGTCGAGGAAGCGGGAGATCTGGCCGCGCAGCGCATCCACCCAGCCGGCGACGACGGACTCGTCGTTCAGCACCCGCTCCCCCGACATGCGCGGGTCGCCGATCAGGCCGGTGGCCCCGCCGACCAGGGCGACGGGCTTGTGTCCGGCGAGCTGGAAGCGGCGCATGGTGAGCACCTGGGTCAGGTGGCCGACGTGAAGGGAGGCCGCGGTCGGGTCGAAGCCGCAATACAGGGAGATCGGTCCGTCCGCCAGCGCGCGGCCGAGCGCCTCGCGCCCGGTGGTCTGCACGACGAGGCCTCGCCAGGCGAGCTCGTCCAGGACGGTGGACATCGATCGGGTCCTCTCGGGTCGGGGCGGCGGCGTGGTCACGGCGCCGCGGTCATTCTCCCCCACGGGGGCCGGTGGCGTCGCCCGAATACACGCCGGGCGTGACCGGGCAGCCTGGGGACGGCGGGGAGGCAGGGTCCCGGACCGACCGGCCCGGTCCCCCGCCGTGCCGTCAGGCCGGGAGCACCGGGGAGGCGGCGAAATCACGCAGCACCGCGACGTCGGCGGCGAGCGCATCGCCCTGCTCGGCGACGCGCACGGGAGCGGTGCCGCCCTTGGCGTCGCGGGAGGCGATGGAGCCCTCGACGGTCAGCACCTCGCGCACGGAGGAGTCCAGGTGCTCGGAGATGCCCGCGAACTCGGCGTCCGTGAGGTCCCACAGCTCCTTGTCCTGCTCCTCGGCGACCTTCACGCAAGCGCCGGAGATCTCGTGGGCCACCCGGAAGGGCACCCCGCGACGCACCAGGTGGTCCGCGATGTCCGTGGCCAGGGAGAAGCCCTGCGGCGCGAGCTCCGCCATCCGCTCGGGATGGAAGGTCAGCGTCGCCATCATCCCGGTGAAGGCCGGCAACACCAGGTCCAGGGAGTCGACCTGGTCGAAGACCGGCTCCTTGTCCTCCTGCAGGTCCCGGTTGTAGGCCAGCGGCAGCGCCTTGAGCGTGGCCAGCAGCCCCACCAGGTCGCCCACCACGCGGCCGGCCTTGCCACGGGCCAGCTCGGCGATGTCCGGGTTCTTCTTCTGCGGCATGATCGAGGAGCCGGTGGAGAAGGAGTCGTCCAGGGTGATGAAGGAGAACTCCTTGGTGTTCCACAGGATCACCTCCTCCGCCAGCCGCGAGAGGTCGATGCCGATCATGGCCAGCACGAAGGAGAACTCCGCGGTGAGGTCCCGGGAGGCGGTGCCGTCGATCGAGTTCCACACCGAGTCGGTGAAGCCCAGGTCGCGGGCGACGGTCTGCGGGTCCAGGCCCAGACTGGATCCCGCCAGCGCCCCGGAGCCGTAGGGGGAGATCGCAGCCCGCCGATCAAGGTCCCGCAGGCGCTGCACGTCGCGCAGCAGCGGCCAGGCGTGGGCCAGCAGGTGGTGGCTCAGCAGCAGCGGCTGGGCGTGCTGGAGGTGGGTGCGCCCCGGCATGGGCACCCCGTGCACCTCCCGTGCGCGCTCCAGGAGCACCTCCACCAGGTCCAGCACCTGCGCGCCGACGGCCCGGGACTGGTCGCGGATGAACAGCCGGATCAGGGTGGCGATCTGGTCGTTGCGGGAGCGTCCCGCACGCAGCTTGCCGCCGAGCTCGGGGCCTGCCCGCTCGATGAGCCCGCGCTCGAGCGCGGTGTGCACGTCCTCGTCGTCCGGGGCCGGGGCGAAGGCGCCCGAGGCGACGTCCGCGCCCAGGACGTCCAGGGCCTCGCGCATGCCGGCCAGCTCGGCGTCGTCCAGCAGACCGGCGGCGTGCAGCACGCCCGCATGGGCCCGGGAGCCCGCGAGGTCGTAGGGCGCCAGCCGCCAGTCGAAGTGGGTCGAGACCGACAGCGCCGCAAGGGCCGCCGCGGGCCCGGAGCCGAAGCGCCCGCCCCACAGGGCGGCGCTCGCGCCCGGCTGTCCGGCCGCGGCGTCGTGCTGGCTCACGCCTGCGCCCCGGTGGTGTCCTCGCCGAGGTCCTCGCCGCGGCCGTTGGCCACGTCGCGGGCCGCGGCCTGCTTGGCGGCCAGCCCGTAGATCTCGATGAACCCGCGGGCCTGGGACTGGTCGAAGGCGTCGCCCTCGTCGTAGGTGGCCATGTTGAAGTCGTACAGGCCGGTCTCGGAGCGGCGCCCGGTGACGGTGGCGCGGCCGCCGTGCAGCTGCATGCGGATCTCGCCGTTGACGTAGTGCTGGGTGTCGTCGACGAAGGCGTCCAGGGACTTCTTCAGCGGGCTGAACCACTGACCGTCGTAGACCAGCTCGGTCCAGCGGTCGGAGACCTGGCGCTTGAAGCGGGACTGCTCGCGCTCCAGGGTGACCCGCTCCAGCTCCTGGTGGGCGGCGATCAGCGCCATCGCGCCGGGGGCCTCGTAGACCTCGCGGGACTTGATGCCCACCAGCCGGTCCTCGACGATGTCGATGCGGCCCACGCCCTGGGCGCCGGCACGGCGGTTCATCTCCTCGATGGCCTGCAGCGGGGTGACGGGGCGGCCGTCGATGGCGACGGGGATGCCGCGCTCGAAGCGGAGGACCACCTCGTCGGCGACCGGCGGGAAGGCCGGGTCGTCGGTGTAGGAGTAGACGTCCTTGGTGGGCTCATTCCAGATGTCCTCGAGGAAGCCGGTCTCGATGGCGCGGCCCCACACGTTCTGGTCGATCGAGAAGGGGTTGTGCTTGGTGGTGGCGATCGGCAGGCCCTTGCGCTCGGCGTAGTCGATGGCCTTGTCGCGGGTCAGGGCGAGGTCGCGCACCGGGGCGATGCACTTCAGTTCGGGTGCCAGCGAGGTGATCGAGACCTCGAAACGCACCTGGTCGTTGCCCTTGCCGGTGCAGCCGTGGGCCACGGTGGAGGCGCCGAAGCGCTTGGCTGCGGTCACCAGGTGCTTGGTGATCACGGGGCGGGAGATCGCGGAGACCACCGGGTAGGCATCCATGTACAGCGCGTTGGTCTTCAGCGCGGGCATGCAGTAGTCGTTGGCGAACTCGTCGCGGGCGTCGGCCACGTAGGCCTCGACGGCGCCGCAGTCCAGGGCGCGCTGGCGGATCACCTCGAGGTCCTCTCCGCCCTGGCCGACGTCCACCGCACAGGCGATGACGTCGGCGCCGGTGGCGTCGTGGATCCAGCCGATGGCCACGGAGGTGTCGAGGCCGCCGGAGTAGGCGAGGACGATGCGGTCGGTCACGGGATGGTTCTCCTGGGTGCGAGTCGGGGTGCAGGGGTCCGGATGGACGCCGGGCGGCGTCCCCGGGAGGTTCGGGGGGACGACGGGTCGGTCAGAGGATGGAGTCGTCGAGCTCGGACTCCCCCTCCTCGTGGCGGCCGTCGGCGATGTCGAGCAGGCGGGCGGCCAGCCGCTCCCCGCCGACCGGGTCGCGGGCGATCAGCAGCACCGTGTCGTCGCCCGCGATCGTACCCAGCACATCGGGCATCACCGAACGGTCCAGGGCGCTGGCCAGGTACTGGGCGGCCCCGGGCGGGGTGCGCACCACCACCATGTTGGCGCTGGCCTCGGCGGAGACCAGCAGCCCCTCGGCCAGGCGCGGCAGCCGGGCCTCGAGCAGCTCGCTCTCGATGGAGGGGGTGGCGGTGCGGGGCACGCCGCCCTCGGGCGGGGTGCGGTAGACCAGGGAGCCGGAGGAGCCGCGGACCTTTTCGGCCTGCAGCTCGACGAGGTCGCGGGAGAGCGTGGCCTGGGTGACCTCGATGCCCTCCTCGGCGAGCAGCCGAGCCAGGTGGGACTGGGAGCCCACCTCCTGCTGCACGAGGATCGCGACGATCCGCTGCTGACGGGAGGTCTTGGTCTGGGCGAGGCCGCGACGGATCTCGGTCATCGTCGCTCCTCCCCCGGTGCCGCGTGCGCGGCCGAGTCCTGGTCGGGATGCTCGAACAGCCAGGTCATCAGGGCCTTCTGCGCGTGCAGGCGGTTCTCCGCCTCGTCCCAGACCACCGAATCGGGACCGTCGATGACGGCGGCCTCGACCTCCTTGCCGCGGTAGGCGGGCAGGCAGTGCAGGAACACGCCGGGGGCGCCCGGGCCGTCCGAGCTGTCCGGGGAGCCGGAGCGGGACATCAGCTCCTCGGTGACCGCGTATTTCCCGAAGAGGTCGACGTCGCGGCCGTCCTCGCCCTCCTGGCCCATGGAGACCCAGGTGTCGGTGATGACGGCGTCCACGCCGAGCACGGCCGCGACGGGGTCGTCGGTGACGGTCACGGAGCCGCCGGTGGCCGCGGCGATGCGCTCGGCGTCGGCGAGGACCGCGGGGTCGGGGCGGTGGCTGCCCGGGGAGGCGATGCGCACGTCCATGCCGGCGGTGACCCCGCCCAGCAGGTAGGAGTGGGCCATGTTGTTGGCGCCGTCGCCGAGGTAGGCGAGCGAGCGTCCGGCCAGGGCCGGCTCCCCGTCGGCGGCGAGGCCGCCGCGGTGCTGGGCGATGGTGACCAGGTCGGCGAGGATCTGGCAGGGGTGGAACTCGTCGGTGAGGGCGTTGATGACCGGCACCGTGGAGTAAGCGGCCATCTCCTCGATCCGCTCCTGACCGAAGGTGCGCCACACGATGGTGGAGACCATCCGGGTGAGCACCCGGGTGGTGTCGGCGACGGACTCGCCCCGGCCGAGCTGGCTGGAGCCGGCCTCGAGCACCAGCGGGGAGCCGCCGAGCTCGGCGACGCCGGTGGCGAAGGAGACCCGGGTGCGGGTGGAGGACTTGTCGAACAGGATCGCGACGGTGCGCGGCCCGGCGAAGGGGCGGTGGGCGAGGCGGTCACCGGTCATCTCCAGGGCGAGCGCGAGCACCTCCTTCTGCTCGGCCGGGCTCAGGTCGTCGTCACGCAGGAAGTGGCGGGGCATCTCAGGACCTCGTTCCGGTCGTCGGGGCGGGCACAGCGGATTCGGGGGCGGGCGAGGCGGTCGACGTGGGCGATGGGGGCCCGGCGAGCTCCTCGGCGCGGTCCAGCAGGGCGGGCAGGGTCTCGATGAAGCTCGCCAGCTGCGCCTCGGTGACGATGAGCGGCGGGGCCAGCCGCACCGTGGAGGGGTTGGCGGCATTGACGATGAAGCCCTGCTCGAGACCGGCCGTGACCACCTGGGCGGCGATCGGGTCGGCCAGGGCCACACCCTGCAGCAGGCCGACGCCGCGGGAGCCGAGCACCCGGGGGTCGGCGGCGGCGAGCTCGGCGAGGCGGGAGGCGAAGCCGGCGCCGAGCTGCCGGGCCCGGGGCACCAGACCCTCCTCCTCCAGGGTGCCGAGCACGGCGCGGGCCACGGAGGCGCCCAGCGGGTTCCCGCCGAAGGTCGTGCCGTGCTGGCCGGGCTGCAGCAGGTCCCTCACGGCGGAGCCGTAGGAGATCACGGCGCCGATGGGGAAGCCTCCCCCGAGGCTCTTGGCCAGGGTCATCACGTCGGGCGTGACGTCGCCGAGTTGCTGGTGGGCGAACCACTCCCCCGTCCGGCCGATGCCGGTCTGGACCTCGTCGAGGATCAGCAGGGCTCCGTGCTCGCGGGTGAGCCTCCGGGCGGCGCGCAGGTAGCTCTCGCTCAGCGGGATCACGCCGGCCTCGCCCTGGATCGGCTCCATCACCACGGCGGCGACGTCCCCGCCGACCAGCGCCGCCTCGAGGGCCTGCTCGTCGTCCCGCGGCAGGAACTCGACGCCGCCGGGCAGCGGCGCGAAGGGGGCCCGGTAGGCCTCCTTGTGGGTGAGCGCGAGGGCGCCCATGGTGCGGCCGTGGAAGGACTGCTCGAGCGCGAGGATGCGGCCACGGCCGGTGCGGCGGGCGATCTTGAAGGCCGCCTCGTTGGCCTCGGTGCCGGAGTTCGTGAAGAACACGCCGGAGCCCTCGGGGGCGTCCGCCAGGCGCAGCAGGGTCTCGGCCAGCTCGATCTGCGGAGGCGTGGCGAAGAAGTTGGAGACGTGGCCGAGGGTGCCGGCCTGCTTCGCGAGCGCGGCGACCACGTCCGGATGGGCGTGGCCCAGCACGTTCACGGCGATCCCGCCCAGCAGATCGAGGTACTCGCGCCCCTCGGCGTCCCAGACGTGCATGCCCTCGCCGCGCACCAGCACCCGCTGCGGGGTGCCGAACACGCCGGTCAGGGCGCGGCCGTAGCGGCCGGCGTAGTCCTGCTCGTCGGTCCCGGTCTGCACGCCCTGGGTCCGTGTCGGCTCAGACATAGTCGTCCCTCCTCACCATGGTGCCCACGCCCTTGGCGGTGAACACCTCCAGCAGCACCGCATGCTCGATGCGGCCGTCGATCATCGCGGCGGTGCGCACCCCGGCGTCCACCGCGTCCAGCAGCGACTCGGCCTTGGGGATCATGCCGCTGGTGAGCTCGGGCAGCATGGCCCGCAGCTCGCTCGCGGAGATCTCCGGGATCAGCGAGTCCCGGTCCGGCCAGTCCCGGTACAGGCCCTCCACGTCGGTGAGGACCACCAGTTTCTCGGCGTCCAGCCCGGCGGCGAGGGCCGCGGCGGCGAGGTCCGCGTTGATGTTCAGCACGGCGCCGGTGGGGCGGCCCTCCTCGTCGATCTCGGGGGCGATGGAGGAGACGACGGGGATCCGCCCGGCCTCCAGCAGGTCCCGGATCGACTCGGGCCGCACCTGGGTGACGGCGCCGACGTGGCCGAGGTCCACGGCCTCGCCGTCCACCTCCGCGCCGCGGCGGCGGGCGGCGAACAGGCGCGCATCCTCCCCGGACATGCCGATCGCCATCGGGCCGTGGGCGTTGATCAGGCCGACCAGCTCGCGGCCCACCTGGCCCACCAGCACCATCCGCACCACGTCCATGGTGTCGGCGTCGGTGACGCGCAGCCCGGCGCGGAACTCGGAGTCGATGCCGACGCGCTGCAGCATCGCATTGATCTGGGGGCCGCCGCCGTGGACGACGACCACGTGGATCCCGGCCTGGCGCATGAAGACCACATCGGCGGCGAAGGCGCGGCGCAGCTCCTCGTCGATCATGGCGTTGCCGCCGTACTTGACCACGACGATCTTGCCCTGGAAGCGCTGCATCCAGGGCAGCGCCTCGATGAGGATGCCGGACTTGGCGCGGGCGTCGGCCTGGGCGGGGGTGAGCTCGGCCAGGGGATTCTTCGAGGAGCTCATGAGGAGTAGGCGCTGTTCTCTTCGACGTAGTCGTGGGTGAGGTCGTTGGTCCAGATGTCGGCGGTGGCCTCCCCGGCGCCGAGGTCGACCTCGATGAGGGTCTCGCGCGGGGTCATGTCGACCTCGTCCCGGTCGCGGTGGGCGCCGCCTGCGCGGCACACCTCGACACCGTTGACGGTGACGGAGAGGTCGGTGACCTCGAAGGGGGCGAGGGTCTCGGGCACGCAGCCGGCGGCGGCGACGATGCGGCCCCAGTTGGGGTCGTTGCCGAAGACGGCGGCCTTGACCAGGTTGGAGCGGGCGATCTCGCGGGCGACGGCCAAGGCCGCGTGCTCGGTGGTGGCGGAGGTGACGACGACGTGGATGTCGTGGCTCGCGCCCTCGGCGTCGGCGACGAGCTGGCGGGCGAGGTCGGCGCTGACGGTGCGGAGGGCCTCGGTGAGCTCCTCGACCTCGGGCACGACGCCGCTGGCGCCAGAGGCCAGCAGGATCACGGTGTCGTTGGTGGACATGCAGGCGTCGGAGTCGACCCGGTCGAAGCTGGTGCGGGTGGCCTCGCGCAGGGCGGCGTCGGCGGTCTCGGCGTCCACGTCGGCGTCGGTGGTGAGCACGACCAGCATGGTCGCGAGCTGCGGGGCGAGCATCCCGGCGCCCTTGGCGATGCCGGCCACGCGCGCCCCGGAGGCGGTCTCGGTCGCGGCGGTCTTGGGCACCGTGTCGGTGGTCATGATGGCGCGGGCGGCGGCCTCGTCGGCCTGATCACCGGGGGCGAGCTCCGCGGCGGCGGCGTCGACGCCGGGCAGCAGGGCGTCCAGGTCGAGACGCACGCCGATCAGGCCGGTGGAGCAGACCAGCACGTCCTGGGCGGATACGTCGAGGACGTCGGCGGTGTGCTCGGCGGTGCGGTGGGTGTCGGCGAAGCCCTCGGGGCCGGTGCATGCGTTGGCGCCGCCGGAGTTCAGCACCACGGCGCGGGCGCGGCCGTCGGCCACGGCCTGGCGGCTCCACAGCACGGGGGCGGCCTGGACCCGGTTGGCGGTGAAGACGGCGGCGGCGACGTCGCGGGGGCCGTCGTTGATCACGAGGGCGACGTCGCGGGCGCCGGTGGACTTCAGGCCCGCGGGGACGCCGGCGGCCCGGAAGCCGCGGGGCTGGGTGATCGACATGTGGACTCCTGACAGGACGGACGCGGAGGACGGGCGCGGGGGCGGAAGGACGGCGGCGGGGGCGCCGGGGTCAGGGGGCGAGCGCGGTGCGGCTCAGGCCCGCGTGCTCGGGCAGGCCGAGGGCGAGGTTCATCGACTGCAGGGCGGCGCCGGCGGTGCCCTTGACCAGGTTGTCGATCGCGCAGAGCACGGTCACCTGGCCGCTGCGGCGGTCGACGGTCGCGCCGATGCGGGCGAGGTTCGCGCCGGTGACCTGCTGGGTGGAGGGCACGGAGCCGGCGGGCAGCACGGTGATGGCCGGCTCCCCCTCGTAGTCCGCGCCGAGGGCGTCCAGCAGGTCCGCCTCGCGGACGCCGTTGCCGGCGGGGGCGGTGACCACGGCGAGGATGCCGCGGCTCATCGGCACCAGCACGGGGGTGAAGGTGAGGCGGGCGTCGGTGATCCCGGCGCTGCGGCGCAGGTTCTGCAGGATCTCGGGGATGTGGCGGTGGCTGCCGCCGACGCCGTAGGGCGCGGCACCCCCGGCCGCCTCGGAGTACAGCAGGTGGGGCTTCGCGGTGCGGCCGGCGCCGGAGTATCCGACGGGCAGCACGGCGGACAGGGCGGTGTGGTCCACCAGCCCGGCCCGCACCAGCGGGGCGAGGGCCAGGGTGACGGCAGTTGCGTTGCAGCCGGGCACGGCGACCTCGCGGGCCGCGGACAGCAGCTCCCGCTGCCGGGTCGGGCCGGTCTCCCCCGCCGCGAGGTGCAGGGGCAGCTCGGGCATGCCGTAGGTCCAGGTGCCGGAGTGCTCCCCGACGTAGTAGTCGGCCCAGTCGGCGGGGTCCTCGAGGCGGTGGTCGGCGCCGAGGTCCACGACCAGCACGTCCGGGTCCTCGGCGCGCAGGGCGGCGGCGATCCGGCCGGACTCGCCGTGCGGGAGGGCGAGGACCACCACGTCGTGGCCGCGCAGCGTCCCGACCGAGGTCTCAGCGAGGACGAGCTCGCCGGGCAGGTCGACGTGCGGGACCGCCTCGGACAGCGGGCGCCCGGCGGAGGAATGCCCGGTGACGGTGGCGACCTCGAGCCCGGGGTGACCGGCGAGCAGGCGCAGGGTCTCCCCGCCGGCGTAGCCGGAGGCACCGGCGACGGCCACGCGAGGGCGATGTCCGCCCTGGTGGGGGTCTGGTCCGGAGGACGGGGAGAGGGGCTCCGAGATCATGCGCAGAACTATACGGGAGTTTGCATTTCTACGCACATCGCGGGGGCGTGCGCCGCCTCACGTCCGGCGGATCGGGCGGGACGGGCGTCCTGCGCCCCGTGCGCGGCGGGCGGGCTCAGTCGCGCGGGGCGCTCAGGAAGGGGATCACCGGGAGCTGTACGGCCGTGCCGCGGCTGGACTGCAGGGTGCCGGCGATGGAGTAGATCATCTGCGCGATGCACAGCAGGACGTAAACCCCGATCAGGCCGAAGATGACGGCCTCCATGACGGGGGCGATCTCCGTCGCGCCGCTCGGCGTCGGGGTGCCCGTGAGGTAGCCCAGCGGCAGCGCCACCGCCATCAGCACCGGCCAGCACAGCAGCGTCAGGCCCCAGTTCGCGGCGCGCACGCCGTTCACCGCGGCCACTCCCCCGTGCTTGCGCTGGGCGAGGCCGACGACGAGCTGGACCAGCCCGGCGATCACCAGGTTGCCGAAGGGGATCGGCAGGTAGGCCAGGAAGCCGAGCGCCCAGGCCGCCGTGCCGGCACGGGCGGGCGGGCCGGGGAGCGACGACGGTCCGGGGCCCGAGGCCTGGTCGCCGGCCCCGGGCTGGGGCGTGCTCACGCGCGCAGTTCCCCGCCCACGGCCCGGGCCACCGTGTCGACGATGCGGGCGCGGGTGGCCCGGATCGCTTCGGCGTCCAGGGTGCCCTCGGCGGAGCGCAGGCGCACCGCGAAGGCCAGGGAGCGCTTGCCCTCCCCGATCTGCTCGCCGGTGAAGTCGTCGAACAGGTGCACCTGCTCGGCGAGGTCCCCGGCGCCCAGCAGGATCGCGGCGTGCACTGCGGCGGCGGGCACCGACTCCTCGACGACGAAGGCGAAGTCCTCCTTGGCCAGCGGGAAGGTGGGCACCGGCACGGCGCGCACCACGGCCGGGGCGGCCGCGATGACGGCCTCCAGGTCCAGCTCGAGGGCGCTGGTGCGGGGCGGCAGGGCGTAGGCGCCGATCACGGCGGGGTGCAGCTCCCCGGCGTGGCCGACCACCTGGGCGTTGCCGTCGGCGGCGGTGACCCGGAGCTCGGCGGTGCGGCCCGGGTGGAAGGGGGCCTGCTGGGCCTGGCGCACCTCGAGTTCGACTCCGGCCGCGGCGGCGGCACGACGGGCCAGCTCGATCGCCTCGGACCAGCCCCAGGGCTCGGCGCTGCCCCACCAGGAATCCGGGCCGGAGGCGCCGCCGACCAGAGCGGCCAGCGCCCCGGTCTGGACGGGCACGGCCGCGTCGATCGCGGCGAGCTCCTCGGCGCTCGGGCGGGCGGCGGGCGCGGGGACGGGGGCGTCCCCGGCGCCGGGGCGCACGGTGGCGCCGCGCTGGAAGATCGCCAGCGACTCCTCGCCGCGGGAGAGGTTCCGACGAGCCACCGGCAGCAGGGTCTGCAGCAGGGAGGTGCGCAGCAGCGGCTCGTCCTCGGCCAGCGGGTTCAGCAGCCGCACCGCGTCGCGGCGCTCGTCGCCCTCCTCGTAGCGCAGGGCCTCGAAGACCTCGGCGCCCACGAAGGGGTAGGAGGTGACCTCGGTGAGGCCCGCCTCGGCGAGCGCGCGGGTGACGGCGCGGCGGCAGCGCTGGGCGGGGGTGAGTCCGCGGCCGGCGGGGGCGGCGGGCAGCACCGAGGGGATGCGGTCGTAGCCGCGCAGGCGGGCGATCTCCTCGATGAGGTCCTCGGGGATCGTGAGGTCGGGCCGCCAGCTCGGCGGGGTCACGCGCAGCGTGCCGTCCTCGGCGTCCTCCACCTCGGCGCCCAGCTCGCGCAGGGCACCGACGACCTCCTCCGCCGTGTAGGGCACGCCGATCAGTCGCTCGGCGGCGTCGGTCCGCAGGCGGATCGGGGCGGGGGCGGTCACGGAGCCCTCGTCGGTGACGCGGGGGTCGATCTCGCCGCCGCCGTGCTCGACGATCAGTTCTGCGGCGCGGCGGGCGGCGCGCAGCGGCAGCTCGGGGTCCACGCCGCGCTCGAAGCGCTTGGAGGCCTCGCTGGGCAGGCGGTGGCGGCGGGCGGTGCGGGCGACCGTGACGGGATCGAAGGTCGCGGCCTCGATGACGACGTTGCGGGTGCCATCGTGGACCTCGGTCTCGGCACCGCCCATCACTCCGGCCAGGCCCAGCACACGATCTCCCTGCTCGCCGCCGCAGTCCGTGATCAGCAGGTCCTCGGGATCCAGGCGGCGCTCGACGTCGTCCAGGGTGCGCAGGGTCTCCCCGGCGCGGGCGCGGCGCACCACGATGGGGGCGACCAGGCTGTGGGCGTCGTAGGCGTGCAGCGGCTGTCCGAGGTCGAGCATCACGTAGTTGGTGACGTCCACGATCAGGGAGATGGGCCGCATCCCGGCCTGGGTGAGGCGACGGGCCATCCAGCGCGGGGTGGCCGCGGTGGCGTCCACGCCCCGCACCTCCATCGCCACGAAGCGGGTGGCGCCGGCGCGGTCCCGGATCGGGGACTCGTCTCGCAGCTGCACGGGCACTCCGCCGCGGCCGGCCTCCGGCTCCTCGATGGCGAGCACCGGATCGGTGAAGGCGGAGCCGGTCGCGTGGCCGTACTCGCGGGCCACGCCACGCATCGCGAAGGCGTAGCCGCGGTCGGGGGTCACGTTGATCTCGACGACCTCGTCGCCGAGGCCCAGCAGGGCGATGGCGTCGTCGCCGGGTTCGGCACTCAGGCCCTCCGCGTGGCCGCGACCGAGCACGATGATGCCGTCCTCCCCCGCGGGGTCCGGGCCGAGGCCCAACTCTTCGCCGGAGCAGATCATGCCGTCGGAGGTGTGGCCGTAGGTCTTCCGCGCGGCGATGGCGAAGTCGCCGGGCAGCACGGTGCCGGGCAGGGCGACGACCACCAGGTCGCCCTCGACGAAGTTGTGGGCGCCACAGATGATGCCGCGGCTGGGGCGCTCGGCGCCGGGCTGCGGGTCCTTGGGGTCGTCGGCGTCCTCGTTGTGCGCGGGGCCGACGTCGACCCGCACCCAGTTGATGGTCTTGCCGTTCTTCTGCGGCTCCTTGACGAGCTCCAGGACGCGGCCGACGACGAGCGGGCCGGTGATCTGGGCGCCGTGGATGGCCTCCTCCTCGAGCCCCACGCGGGAGAGGTCGGTGGCGACCTGCGCGGCGGTGGCGTCGGCGGGCAGCTCGACGTGCTCGGCGAGCCAGGTGAGCGGAATGCGGGGCATCTCAGATCTCCGTGCCGTAGTGCTGGGTGAAGCGGACGTCGCCCTCGACCATGTCGCGCATGTCGGCCACGCCGTTGCGCAGCATGAGGATGCGCTCGATGCCGAGGCCGAAGGCGAAGCCCTGGTGGCGCCCGGGGTCGATGCCGGCGGCGCGCAGGACGTTCGGGTGGACCATGCCGCAGCCGCCCATCTCGATCCAGCCGGTGCCGCCGCAGACGCGGCAGCCGGGGTCGGGCTCGTGGTCCAGGCCCAGGCGCGCGTCGCAGGCGAAACAGCGGAAGTCCATCTCGGCGCTGGGCTCGGTGAAGGGGAAGTGGTTGGGGCGCAGGCGGGTGATGGGGGCGCCGCCGAACAGGGCCGCTGCGAAGGCGTCGAGAGTGCCCACGAGGTTCGCCATGGTCAGGCCCTCGTCGATGGCGAGGCCCTCCACCTGGTGGAACATCGGGGAGTGGGTGGCGTCCATCTCGTCGGCGCGGTACACGGTGCCGGGGCAGGCCACGTACAGCGGGGCGCCGCGCTCGAGCATCGCGCGGATCTGCACCGGGGAGGTCTGGGTGCGCAGCAGCAGACCGGCGTCCTGGTCCTCGCCCCCCTCGGCGGAGGCGACGTAGAGGGTGTCCTGGCGGGAGCGGGAGGGGTGCTCGGGGTCCGCGTTCAGGGCATCGAAGTTGAACCAGGAGGACTCCACCTCGGGGCCCTCGGCGATCTCCCAGCCGATGCCGACGAAGAAGTCCTCGATGCGCTCCTGAAGGGTGGTCAGGGGGTGCACGGCGCCGCGGGGGCGGCGGTCCGTGGGCAGGGTGACGTCGACGGTCTCGGCGGCGAGCGCGGCCTCCTGCTCGGCGGCGGCCAGCTCCTCCTGGCGGGAGGCGAGAGCCTGCTGGACGCGTCCCTTGCCCTGGCCCACCAGCTTCCCGGCGGCGGCCTTCTGAGGACCGGGCAGGTCGCGGATGGCGCGGTTGGCGCGGGAGAGCACGCTCGCGTCGCCGACATGCTCGATCCGCACCTGCTTCAGCGCGGCGGTGTCGGGCGCGGCGGCGATCGCGGCGAGGGCGGCCTCGACGGCGGCGGAGATGGTGGGCTCGTCGATCACCGGCGGCTCGGGGGCCGCAGGCGTCTCAGGGTGCTCAGAGGACACGGGTTCGCTCTCGTCCGGCGGGCAGGGGCGTGCCCGCTGCTCGGACACCGCGGACCATTCTAGGAGCCGCGGCGCGGCCCGCGCGCCCGCATTCCCCGCGCCGGACGCCCGCCGCGGCGCTGTCCCCTCGCAGGAGGAGGCCCTAGCCTGGGGGCGTCCCCCGGTCCGGAACCCCGAAGGAGCCAGGAACCCCATGCCCACCACCGTGAAGGGCGTCATCGCCCGCGCCGAACAGCAGCCCGCCGAGCTGGTCGACATCGTGATCCCCGACCCCGGCCCCCACGACGTGATCGTGGACATCGAGGCCTGCGGCGTCTGCCACACCGACCTCGCCTACCGCGACGGCGGCATCAACGACGAGTTCCCCTTCCTGCTGGGCCACGAGGCCGCCGGACGGGTCGCCGAGATCGGCGAGGCCGTCACCCACGTCGCCGTCGGCGACTACGTGGTGCTGAACTGGCGGGCCGTCTGCGGCGAGTGCCGCGCCTGCCGCAAGGGCGTGCCGCAGTACTGCTTCGCCACCCACAACGCCTCGCGGGCGATGACCCTCACCGACGGCACCGAGCTCACCCCGGCCCTCGGCATCGGCGCCTTCGCCGAGAAGACCCTGGTCCACGAGGGCCAGTGCACGCAGGTCTCCGAGGAGGCCCCCGCCGAGGTGGCCGGGCTGCTGGGCTGCGGCGTGATGGCCGGGATCGGCGCCGCCGTGAACACCGGCCAGGTGCAGCGCGGCGAGTCCGTGGCCGTGATCGGCCTGGGCGGCGTGGGCTGCGCCGCGATCGCCGGGGCCGCCCTCGCGGGTGCCACCACCATCATCGGCCTGGACGTGGACGAGAAGAAGCTCGCGGCCGCCGCGGAGCTCGGCGCCACCCACACCCTGGCCACCACCGGGATGGGCCCCGAGGAGGTCGCCGCGGCGGTCCAGGAGCTCACCGGCGGCTTCGGCGCCGACGTGGTGATCGACGCCGTCGGCATCCCGCAGACCTACGAGACCGCCTTCTACGCCCGCGACCTCGCAGGCCGCGTGGTGCTGGTGGGCGTGCCCCGCCCGGGGGTGGAGCTGACCCTGCCGCTGCTGGACGTGTTCGGCCGCGGCGGCTCCCTGAAGTCCTCCTGGTACGGCGACTGCCTGCCCGAGCGGGACTTCCCCTACCTCACCGACCTCTATCTGCAGGGCCGGCTGCCGCTGGAGCGCTTCGTGACCGGCCGCACCGACCTGGCCGGCGTGAACACGGCGCTGGACTCGCTGCACGACGGGGAGACCCTGCGCACCGTGGCGGTGATCGCCTGATGGCCGCCCGCCTGGACCATGCCGTCACCGCCGGCACCTTCAGCCTCGACGGGGAGACCCACGAGGTGGAGAACAACGTGTGGGTGCTCGGCGACGAGGACCAGTGCGTCGTGTTCGACGCCCCGCACGACGTGGCCACCGTCGAGCGCCTGGTCGGGGACCGCGAGTGCGTCGGCATCCTGCTCACCCACGCCCACGACGACCACGTGCGGATGGCGCCCGAGCTGGCCGAGCGCCTGGAGGCGCCGCTGCTGCTGAACCCCGCCGACGGCGAGGTGTGGGCGCTGACCCACGGGGAGCTGCCCTGGGACGGGGACGTCGCCGACGGGGACACCTTCGCGCTCGGCGGGATCGACCTCGAGGCGCTGCACACCCCGGGCCACTCCCCCGGCTCCACCTGCTACTACAGCGAGGCGCTGGGTGCGGTGTTCGTGGGCGACACCCTTTTCGAGGGCGGTCCCGGTGCGACCGGGCGCTCCTTCTCCTCCCGGGAGACGATCGAGGAGTCCATCCGGGAGCGGCTGTTCGCCCTGCCCCCGGAGACCGTGGTGCACACCGGCCACGGCCCCGACACCACCATCGGCGCCGAGCAGGAGCGCGCCCGCGGCGACTGGCTCTGAGCCGCCCAGGCTGGGCTGCCGTTTCGGGAGGGGCGTCGCGACACGGTCGCGGCGCCCCTCCTCGCGTCACGTTCGTGCCGGTGTCCGCTGAGGCCCGTCACGTTCGTGTCGGACAACGACCCGTTATCCGACACGAACGTGACGCACCCCGAGTCGGGCGGTGGGTGGGCGGGCTCAGTCGGCGTCGTGTGGCGGGGCGGCATCCGAGGGGGGCTCAGCGTCCGCGCTGGTCGCGGCGCCGGGGCGGAGGCCGGCGAGGTAGGCGTTGTAGGCCTGCAGCTCGGCGTCGCCGTCGCGGTCGGCCTTGCGGTCGTACTGGCGGGCGCGACGGTCCTCGGAGCGCATCCACATCACGACCATGAGGATCGCGTAGAGCACGGTGGGGATCTCGGAGACCGCCCACATGATCGAGCCGCCGCGCTGCTGGATCAGCAGCAGCTGGTCGGCGCCGTACATGCCGAGCTCCCGGTACCAGTCCTCCGCGATCAGCCAGCTCGCCGAGACCAGCGCCACCCCGAAGAAGGCGTGGAAGGCGAGGGTGACCAGCAGGGTGATCAGCTTCAGCACCGGGTTGATGGGCCTGGTGGCCGGGTCGATGCCGATCAGCACCCAGGCGAAGAGGTAGCCGGTGGCCAGGAAGTGCACGGTCATCAGCACGTGTCCGAGGTGGTTCTCCATCGCCAGCTCGAACAGCGGGGTGAAGTAGAAGATGACCAGGGAGCCGGCGAACAGCGCCCCGGCCAGCGGCGGGGAGGACACGACGCGGGCGTAGCCGGAGTGCAGGGCCGCGAGCACCCATTCGCGCACGCCGCGGGAGCCGTCGGACCGGGGGGCGACGGCGCGGGAGAGCAGCGTGACCGGGGCGCCGAGCACCCACAGCGGCGGCACGATCATCATCATCGCCATGTGCTGGACCATGTGGGCGTCGAAGCGGAAGCGGCCCCAGGCGGCGGCCCCGCCGCTCATCACCCAGGCGAAGGCCAGGCAGCCCAGCAGCCACAGCACGGTGCGCAGCCACGGCCAGGCGTCGCCGCGCCGGCGCAGCCGCACCACGCCCACCCCGTACACGGCGGCCATCGCGGCGGCCAGCAGCAGCGCCACCCAGTCCGGCTCGACCACCGTGAACAGGGTGGCGGGGCTCAAGGACTGTTGTGGCGGCAGGTAGCCGACCAGGGAGAGCACGGTGAGGTCACCGACGGCGGGGATCTCCTGCGGCACCGGGGGCGCGGTGCGTCCGAGGGCGATGGAGGCGCCGATGACGCCGGCCATGATCAGACCCTCGGCGAGGGCGAGGTGGCGGAAACGGACGGTGTCGCCGAGGCGGGCGCGCTGGGCGGCGCCGAGCACCGCCAGGGCCACCAGGGCGAGGCCCTTGATCAGCACCACCCGGCCGTAGGCGGTGCCCAGCAGATCCGCGGGACCGGCCAGGCGGATCGCGGCGCTGATGACGCCGCTCGCGGCGAGGGCGATCACGGAGGCCAGCGCCCAGGGCGAGAAGCGGCGGATCACGGTGGTCAGCTGCGCGCGGGGCAGCCGCGGGGCGAGCAGGGCGATGGCGAGCAGGCCGCCGGCCCAGACGGAGACGGCCACCAGGTGCAGGGCCATCGCGTTGACGGCATTGGTGTGGTCCAGGCTGGCGCCCGCGTGGCCGGCCAGGCCCAGCGCGCCGACGCCCACCCCGGCGAGGGCGAGGGCCCAGCAGGCGGCGGTGGTGGAGCGGGCCAGGGCTCCGATCAGGGCGGAGAGCGCGGCGAGGATCGCGACGGCGAGCTGCAGCCGGCCGAGGTCCCCGGACAGGGCGATCCCCCAGAGGTCGCCGCCGGTGGCACCGGTGGCCTCGAGACCGCCCAGCGGGATCTGGGCCAGCGCGGCGAGGGACCAGAGGGCGGCGCCGGCCGCGGCGAGGCGCACGGCCCCGCGGCGGGTGCCGGAGAGGTCCCGCTCCCTCCCGCGGCCCGGCCCGGGCAGCAGCAGCACGGCCACTCCCCCGGCGCCGACGGCGAGCAGCAGGCCCAGGTGGTGCAGGGCGCGCACCACGGGGATGCCCCAGGTGACCAGTGGGGAGGCGGGGACCAGGGCATTCGGGGAGGCGGCGCCGGTGGCGAGGATCCCCACCAGGGCCACCGCGACGGTGAGGGCGAGCAGCCCGGGCACCAGCAGCGCGGCGGCGCGGGTGCTCGGCCGCAGCTCGCTGGGGGCGCCGGGGTGGACCTCGGTCACCGGGCGGCCTCGGCGCGGCGGCGGCGCAGGGTCTCGAAGAGCACCACGGTGGCGGCGGTGTGGACGTTCAGGGACTCGGCGTGCCCGGCCAGGGGTATCCGCACCGCCAGCTCGGCGGCGTCGAGGGTGCCCGCGTCCAGGCCGTGGGCCTCGTTGCCGAGCCACCAGGCCAGGCGCGCGGGCAGGGCGGTGTCGAAGACGTCGGCGGGGGCGTGCCCGCTGGTGGCGGCCGAGGCGATGCCGGCCTCGCCCAGCGCGGCGAGCAGGGCGGGGGCCTCGGCGCCGGTCAGCACGGGCAGGTGCACGGTGCTGCCGACGGCGGCGCGCACGGCCTTCGGGGAGTAGGGGTCGGCGCTGGTGCGGGTGAGCAGCACGGCGTCGGCGCCGGCGGCGTCGGCGGTGCGGATCAGGGTGCCGACGTTGCCGGGGTCGCGCACCTCGTGCAGCACGGCGAGGGTGAGCGGGCCGCCGGCGGGCAGGGCGGCGAGGGCGGCGGTCGCGGCGGCCGGGTCCTCGGGCGGGAGGGCGGCGACGGCGAGCACGCCCTGGGGGCTCACGGCGCCCGCGGATCCCCCGTCGGCGGGGGCGCCGTCCTCGCGGGTCATGGCGCGGATGATCGGTTCCTCGACCTCGCGCGCGGCGACACCGGCGGCCTCGGCGAGCTGCGCCAGCTCGGGGTGCGCGGCCGCGGCTGCGGCGGTGAGGAAGAGCTCGGTGACCGCCTCGGGACGGTGGGCGAGCAGGGAGCGCACGGCCTGCGGTCCCTCGGCGCGGAAGCGACCCTGCTTCCGACGCGCCGAGCGCCCGGCCAGTGCCGCGATCCGCCGCACCCGCTCGGAGCGGGGCGAGGTGATCGGGGACTGGTCCGGGCGCTCGGTCATGGGCGGCGCGGACTCAGGCCGCGGGCGCGTTGACGTCCTTGGGCAGGGCGCCCTTGGCGGTCTCCACGAGGGCCGCGAAGGCCGGCGCGTCGTTCACGGCGAGCTCGGCCAGCATGCGACGGTCGACCTCGACACCCGCGAGGCCGAGGCCCTGGATGAAGCGGTTGTAGGTCATGCCGTTGGCGCGGGCGCCGGCGTTGATGCGCTGGATCCAGAGACGCCGGAAGTCGCTCTTGCGGACCTTGCGGTCGCGGTAGTTGTAGGTCTGCGAGTGGAGCACCTGCTCCTTCGCCTTGCGGTACAGGCGGGACCGCTGACCGCGGTAACCGGAGGCCTGCTCCAGGATCTCCCGACGCTTCTTCTGGGCGTTGACCGCCCGCTTCACGCGTGCCACGTGATTCTCCTTCGCTGGTGTTCGAGTTCAGTGCTGCGGGAACTCATCTCCCGCGGAGGGGCTCAGCGGCCCAGGAGCTTCTTCATGCGCTTGGTGTCGGCCTTGGACACGTTGGTGTCGCTGCCCAGACGGCGCTTGCGGGTCGAGTCCTTGTGCTCGAGCAGGTGGCGGGCGTTCGCCTTCTCCCGCATGAGCTTGCCGGAGCCGGTCACGCGGACGCGCTTCTTGGTGCCCGAGTGGGTCTTGTTCTTCGGCATGGTGCCTGTTCTCCTTCGTTCCGTCTCAGGACTCGTCGCCGGGAGTGGCGGCGTCCTCGGCAGACGCCGCGGGCTCGTCGCCCTGACGCTGGGCGGCCTTCTCGGCGTCCGACTTGCGCTTGCGCGCCTCGGCCATCGCCTGGGCCTTCTTCTTGTGCGGGTTCATGACCATCACCATGTTGCGGCCGTCCTGTCGCGGGTGCGACTCGACGAAGCCGTACTCGGCGACGTCCTCCGCCATGCGGCCGAGCAGCTTGATGCCCATCTCGGGGCGGGACTGCTCACGTCCGCGGAAGCGAATGATGACCTTGACCTTGTCGCCGCCGGCGAGGAACTTCTCGACGTTGCGACGCTTGGTCTCGTAGTCATGGGTGTCGATCTTCAGGCCCATCCGGATTTCCTTCTGGACGGTGTTGGCCTGGTTCTTCCGCGCCTCACGGGCCTTCATGTTGGCTTCGTACTTGTACTTGCCGTAATCCATGAGGCGGGCCACGGGCGGGTTCGCGCCCGGAGCGACCTCGACCAGGTCGAGATCCGCCTCGGCGGCGAGCCGCAGAGCGTCCTCGACACGGACGATCCCGACCTGCTCACCGGCGGGACCGACCAGGAGGACCTTCGGGACCCTGATCTGACCGTTGATGCGCTGTTCGCTGATGGTGTCTCCTCACCTCGGTGTCGCGAATGACATGCGAAAGGCCTCCGCTCATGCGGAGGCCCCGAGGCAGGCGGCGCGTCAGCGCCATCGGACGCGCGCGCCCGGCTGCGATACTGACCCGGCGGCGGGCGGAGGCGGGATGAGTGTTCCGCCGGTGCTGCCACGAGGTGGGAGGGACTCCACTTGAGTGCTGGATGCCGGTGCTCCCCCACCCCGTCCGATGGGATCCACCGGGCACGGCACGGGAACTCGACATGTTCCGATCGATTATCCTACCACCCGACCGCCCCGTCTCCCAGTGATGTGCATCGCCCCTGCGGCGGACCCCGGGAGACGGTCGGACCCGACTCCGACGGACCTTCCAGCCTGAGTGTCCGCCTCCATCACGCCCGCGCCCCGAGGGAGCACCATGACCGAGCAGCCCACCAACCCCGAGCCCGCCGAGCACGAGCACGCGGTCGACACCCAGGCGCTGCGCGACATCGCCGAGGTCTCCTCCGTCGAGATCATCACCTCCGCCTGCGTGCACCTGATGAGCGCCGCCGCGGTGAAGGTGGGCCTGGCCGAGGACGAGGAGCTGGGGCAGTACCAGGACCTCGACGAGGCCCGCTCCCTGATCACGGCGCTGGCCGGACTGGTCACGGCCGCGGCCCCGCAGATCGGCAACGAGCACGCCCGCTCCCTGCGCGACGGGCTGCGCTCCCTGCAGCTGGCCTTCGCGGAGGCGCTGCCCTTCCCCGACGAGCCGGGCAAGGCCCCCGGGGAGCAGTTCACCGGCCGGGTCTCCTGACCCTGCCTCTTCTCTGATGACCCTGCCTCTTCTCTGAGCCTGCCGGCGCTTCGACCCCGCTGACCGCCCGCGCCGGGGCCGCGTCAGGCCTGGGCGAGGCGCAGCCGCAGCGAGCTGATGCGGTCGGCGACCAGCATCGACTCCCCCAGCGCCGCACCGAGCCGCGCGGTGACGTCCTGCACGGCGGCGGCGTCCAGCCCGGCGGGCAGGCCCACCAGCAGGTCAACCTCGCTGCGCTCCCCCGTCAGGGCCTTCAGGCCCACCACCGGCGGGACCGTCGCGGCGATCCGCGACAGCTCGGCGGCCAGCTCGCCGTCCTCGTGGGGCGGCACCCAGTCGCGCCCCTGGGCGAGCGCCCACAGCACGGAGCGCGGCAGCAGCACGGCGCCGCCCGCCGCGGGGTCCGAGGCGGCGTCCAGCAGCAGGGCGGTGCAGCCCTCCTGCACGGCGGCCTGGGCGGCCTGCGGGGTGAGCACCGGCACCGGGCGGGCATCGGCCCGCCAGGCCGTCAGCGCCGCGGCGGAGGTGAACACGGGCAGCACCCGGGTGCCGTCGGGGGCGGTGATCGAGACCATCGCCATGTCGGCCCCGTTGTCCCCGGTGAGGCCGTGGGCGGTGGTGCCCTCCTCGGTGGCCACCGCCATGATCGGCACCAGCAGGCGGGAGGGGGCGAGCGCCGCCACCAGCGCCTGCCGGTGCGGGTCCTCCCCCGCGCCGACGGCGGCCTGCGCGGCCGCGACCGGCGGCGGGGTGGAGCCGTCGTCCCCCGGGAAGGGGCTCGGGGCGTAGTCGCGCCCGGACCAGGAGACGCCCGCGGTGTCGGTCAGCGGGGACTTCTCGCGGAAGTGCGCCGGCAGCGCGCGGCCGCCCGCGGGCTCCGCGCCCGTGCCGTCCGGGGACGGCGAGGTCACGGGCGCCCCGCGACGTCCAGGGCCTCCGGCAGGGTGAAGGCGCCCGCGTACAGCGCCTTGCCGACGATGGTGCCCTCGACGCCCTCGGGCACGAGCTCCCGCAGGTCCCGCAGGTCCTGCAAGGAGGAGATGCCGCCGGAGGCGACCACGGCGGCGTCGGTGCGGGCGCAGACCTGGGAGAGCAGATCGACGTTGGGGCCGCGCAGGGTGCCGTCCTTGGTGACGTCGGTGACCACGAAGCGCTGGCAGCCGGCGGCGTCCAGGCGCTCGAGGGTCTCCCAGAGGTCGCCGCCCTCGCGGGTCCAGCCGCGGGCGGCCAGGGTGGTGCCGCGCACGTCCAGACCCACGGCGATGCGGTCGCCGTGCTCGGCGATGACGTCGGCGGTCCAGTCGGGGTTCTCGAGGGCGGCGGTGCCGAGGTTCACGCGGCGGCAGCCGGTGGCCAGCGCCGCGGTGAGGGACTCGTCGTCGCGGATGCCGCCGGAGAGCTCGACGTTCATGTCCACGGCGGCGACGACCTCGGCCAGCAGGGAGGCGTTGGAGCCGCGGCCGAAGGCGGCGTCGAGGTCCACCAGGTGCAGCCAGCGGGCGCCGCCGGACTGGAAGGTCAGCGCGGCCTCCAGGGGTGCGCCGTAGGCGGTCTCGGAGCCGGCCTCGCCCTGGACCAGGCGCACGGCCTGGCCGTCCTGGACGTCGACGGCGGGCAGCAGCTCGAGGATGGGGCTGGTCATGGGGTTCTCCGATGCGGACGGACGGATGACGGGGTGTGGAGGGCGCGGCGCACGCGGGGCGCCGCAGCGAGAGCAGGGGCGGGAGGAGGGCCGGGACGAGGGAGCGGGGCGCTCAGCCGGTCTGGATGCGCCACAGGGAGACGCCCAGGCACACCAGACCGAGCACGGCCAGCACCACCACGGACCACCAGGGCTTCTTCGAGCGGGCGAAGGACCAGGCGCCGCCGACGAGCATGCCGCCGGCGAAGAGCATCAGGAAGGCCAGCAGCATCAGCGCTCGCCCCGCTCGCGCGGCAGGGTGTCCAGCCAGTTGCGCAGCAGCCGCGCCCCGGCCTCCCCGGACTTCTCGGGGTGGAACTGGGTCGCGGACAGTGCCCCGTTCTCGACGGCCGCCACGAAGCGGTCGCCGCCGTGCTCGGCCCAGGTGACCTGCGGCGGGGCCATCGGGCCGATGTGGTCCATGTCGAAGTTGCGGGCGCCGTAGGAGTGCACGAAGTAGAAGCGCTCCTCCTCGATGCCGGCGAACAGGCGGGTGCCCTCCGCGGCCTCGAGGGTGTTCCAGCCCATGTGGGGGACGATCTCTGCCTGCAGGCGGGAGACCTCCCCGGGCCACTGGGCCAGTCCCGTGCTGTGGACGCCGTGCTCGGTGCCGCCCTCGAACATGATCTGCAGGCCCACGCAGATGCCCAGCACGGGGCGGCCCCCGGCGAGGCGGCGCTCGATGATGCGGTCGCCGCCGACGGCGAGGACCTGGCGGATGGTGGTCTCGTAGGCGCCGACGCCGGGCACGACGAGGCCGTCGGCGGTGAGGGCCGCCTCCCGGTCGGCGGTCAGCTGGACGGCGGCGCCGGCGGCCTCGAGGGCGCGGACCACGGAGCGGACGTTGCCGGAGCCGTGGTCGAGGACGACGACGGAGGGTCCGGTGCCCGCCGCGGGGTCGGCGCTCATGCGTCCCCGCCGCGGCGGCCGCGACGGCCCTTGCCGTCCTTGCCGGTGATCCAGCGCAGGGCCTCGCTGCGGGAGACGGCGGAGGGGTCGATGCCCTCCCCCAGCTCGTCGAGCGAGGTCGTGCCGAGCAGGAGCTGCTCGACGACGTCGTCCACGGCGCCCAGCACGATGGCGGGCGAGACGTCCTCGCCGCGCTCCCCGCCGGCGTAGCGGGTGGCGGTCATGCGGTCGCCGCGGCGCCAGAACAGGACGATGCCGGTGCGCTGCAGGGCGGTGGAGGCGATCGCCGCGAGGTCGTGGGCGAGGGTCTCGCTGAGGGCGCCGACGGCGATCGCGCCGGTGGCGGTGTCCACGGTGCGGGTGCCGCCGGGGATGTCGATGCCGTCGGTGCGGGCCTCGCGGCCCAGGCGGACCGCGCCGGCGAGCGCCTGCGCGGTCGCGACAGTGGTGGCGACGACGGCGATGACGGGCACCTCTTCCTCGCCGTCCTCGGCGGAGGCGTCGGCGAGGACGTCGTCGACGGTCAGCGGGGCGTCGCCGAGGCCGAGGTCCGCGGTGAGGCGGGCGAATTCGGCGTCGATGTCGTCGCGGGGCTGCTCGGCCCCGCCCTCGGGCTGCTCGGGGGTGGTCACAGGGCTCCCTTCGTGGAGGGGACGTCGAGCACACGCGGGTCGGGCTCGCAGGCGAGCCGCAGCGCACGGGCGAGGGCCTTGAACTGGGCCTCGACGATGTGGTGGGGGTCGCGGCCCTCGAGCACGCGGATGTGCAGGCAGATCGCGGCGTGGTGGGCGATCGACTCGAAGACGTGGCGGGTCAGCGAGCCGGTGAAGTGCCCGCCGATCAGGTGCAGGGCCTGGGCCTCGCTCTCCCCGGTGTGCACGCAGTAGGGGCGGCCGGAGAGGTCCACGACGGCCTGGGCGAGGGCCTCGTCCAGCGGCACCAGGGCGTCGCCGAAGCGGGTGATGCCGCGCTTGTCGCCGAGGGCCTCGCGCAGGGCCTGGCCGAGCACGATCGCGGTGTCCTCGACGGTGTGGTGGGCGTCGATGTCGGTATCACCGGTGGCGCGAACGGTCAGGTCGAAGCGGGCGTGGGTGCCCAGCGCCGTGAGCATGTGGTCGTAGAAGGGCACCGTGGTGGAGATGTCGACCTGGCCGGTGCCGTCCACGTCGAGGGTGACCTCGACGCTGGACTCCCGGGTGGTGCGGGAGATGCTCGCGGTGCGGGGGCGGGCGGTGTCGGTCATCGGGGGTCGACCTCCTCGAGGGCGGAGCGGAAGGCGGCGTTGTCGTCGGGGGTGCCGACGGAGACGCGCATCCAGGGCGCCTCGCCGACCTCGCGGATCAGCACGCCCCGGTCGAGCAGACCCTGCCAGGTGCGGTGGCGGTCGGCGCCGTCCAGCGGCTGGAAGTAGACGAAGTTCGCATCGGAGGGCGCGACCACGTGGCCCCGCGCGGCGAGCCAGGCGACCAGGGCGTCGCGCTCGGCGCGGAGCACGGCGACCTGCGCGAGCAGCTCGCCGCGGTGGGCGAGGGCGGTGCGGGCCACGGCCTGGGTGACGGCGGAGAGGTGGTAGGGCAGGCGCACCACGCGCAGCCCGTCGACGATCCCGGGGTCGGCCACCAGGTAGCCGATGCGGCCGCCGGCCAGGGCGAAGGCCTTGGACATGGTGCGGGTGACGACCAGGTGCGGGGTCTCGGACAGAAGCTCCAGGGCGCTGGGCACGCCCTCGCGGCGGAACTCGCCGTAGGCCTCGTCGACCACGAGCATCCCGGCGCGGGGGGCCAGGGCCTCGGCGGCGGCGCGGATGACGGCGGGGTCCAGCGCGGTGCCGGTGGGGTTGTTGGGGCTGGTGAGCACGACGATGTCGGGCTCATGCTCCGCGATCGCGGCGGTCACCTGCTCCGGGGTGAGGGCGAACTCGGGCGCGGCGCCGCGGGGGACGGTGACCCAGCGGGTGAAGGTGTCGCGGGCGTACTCGGGGTACATCGAGTAGTGCGGGGTGAAGCCGAGCGCGGTGCGACCGGGGCCGCCGTAGGCCAGCAGCAGCTGGTGCATGACCTCGTTGGAGCCGTTGGCGGCCCACACGGCCTCCACGGGCGGGGCGGGGATGCCGGACTCCTCGGCGAGGTAGCTCGCGAGGTCCGCGCGCAGGGCGGTGAACTCCCGGTCGGGGTAGCGGTTCAGGCCCGCGGCGGCCTGCTGCACGGCCCGGGCGAGGTCCGCGGCGAGCGCCGCGGAGGGCCCGAAGGGGTTCTCGTTGACGTTCAGCGGATGGGGCACGTCGATCTGCGGGGCTCCGTAGGGCTCGACCCCGAGGAGGTCGTCGCGGCGGGCGGGCAGCCGCGTGGGCGCGGCGGTCTGCAGGGAGCTGTCGGCGGGCATGGGTCCATGCTACGGGCCGAGGCGGAGGGGCCGCGGTGAGGATCACGCCGTGACCTGACGGCGCGGGGCAGGTCTCCGCCTCGACCGTGCAGGCGCGCTGGCTACCCTGGGGCCATGTTCCGATCCCTGGGGGCCCTGGTGGCCGACGTCCTGGCCGTGCTGATCTTCGTCGCGATCGGCCTGTACCAGCACGGGGACGCCCTGAGCACGACGAACATCGTCATCGTGGCCTGGCCGTTCGCGACCGGCCTGCTGCTGGGGCACCTGGCGATCCGCGCCTGGCGCTTCCCCTTCCGGATCTGGCCGCACGGGGTGTTCGTGTGGGCGATCACCCTGGTCACGGCAATGGCGATTCGCACCCTGTTCCAGGCGGGCACCGAGGTGTCCTTCGTGATCGTCACCGCGATCACCCTGGCCGTGCTGATGCTGGGCTGGCGGTCGCTGGCCCTGCTGGCCACCCGCGGCGAGCGCCGCGCGGTCACCACATCCCGGCAGTCCCCGGAGAAGAAGACCCAGGAGAAGGACTCGGAGAAGGAGTCCAAGAGCGTCTCCGATCCGGCCGCCCGTGACTGATCGGCACGACCCCGCGGAGGCACCGGCGCCGGACTCCCCCGAGCTCCATGCGGCCCCGCTGCTGGCGCAGCTCCACGCCTTCGTCGACCAGCACCGCGACATGCTGCTGCACTGCGCTGACGGGCTCACCGAGGAGGAGGCGCGCACCTCCCTCGTGCCCTCCTCCACCACGATCCTGGGACTCATCACCCATGCGACCTTCGTCGAGCAGGTGTGGTTCGGCGAGGCCGTCACCGCACGGTCGCGCGCGGACCTGGGCATCGTCGTCGGCCCGGAGGAGTCCTTCCACCTCCGCGACGAGGAGACGATCCGATCGGCCACGCGCCGCTATGCGGAGGCCGTGGAGGCATCGCGACGAGCCGTGCGGGACATGGGCCCGGACACGGTGCTGCCGGGCAACCGCCGTGGCCCTCTGCCGTTGCGGTGGGTGCTCCTCCACGTGCTGCGGGAGCTCGCCCAGCATTGCGGCCACGCCGACATCCTGCGCGAGCAGCTGCTGGCCCGGCGCGGGAGCCGCCCCTGACCGTCGTGCCGGTGAGCAGACCCCGGGGTCAGTCGGCCGTGAGGCCGTGGCCGCGGGGGTAGAGCGGGTCGGCGGTGCCGCCGGGCACGTCCTCCGGTGCGTCGCGCACGGCCTGCATCGATCGGGGCATCTCGATGGGCAGGCGCCCGCGCGGCGGGATCGTGCCGGTCAGGGCGTCCACCCAGGCCAGGTCGCTGACCCCGAAGGTGCCGGTGAGGGTGTCGGTGACGGGGGCGATGTCCGTGAGCACGGCCGCCCGGTCGAGGTCCACGTCCAGCACCAGCGGGCAATGCGCCCGGATCCGGGCCAGGCGGTGGGCGAGGCCCGGGGTGAAGGCCAGGTCGCCCTGGTGGAACCAGGCCTCCAGGAAGAGGTCGTCGCGCGGCTGGAAGGGCGCCCCGATCCGGAGCAGCGCGAGGTCGGCGTCCTCGGGCCGCTCGACCACGGTGCCGAGGCGGGCGGCGGCCTCGGCGTGCAGGCCCTCCACGTAGATCCGCCGCTCCCCCGCGCCGGCGGCGAGGGCGGCGAGCCGGCCGCCGTCGTCGTGGAGCACGACCACGCTGGTGGCCTGGGCGGCGTGCCCCGCGCGGCGGTCGGCCTCGCGGCCCACGGCGGCGGGGGCGGCCTGCTCGTCCACGTAGGGATCGTCGAACAGGCCGAGGCGGAACTTGACCCGCAGCAGGCGGCGCGCGGACTCCCGCACCCGCTCCTCGCTGACCGTGCCCTCGGCGACCAGGTCCAGCAGCAGCTCGGTGCACTCCTCGCCGCCGAACTGGTCGGCGCCGGCCTCGAGGATCCGGGCCATCCGCTCGGCCGGGCTCAGGTGCTCGACGCCCCAGGCACGGGCGGGCAGCACCTGCTCGCCGACGTGGTTGTCATTGACCAGCTCCCAGTCGCTGACGATCACCCCGTCGTAGCCGAGGCGCTCGCGCAGCAGGCCGGTGAGCACCTGGCGGTTGAAGCCGAAGCCGACCTCCTCGATGTCCTCGCCGTCGATGCTCAGGCCGAGGGGACGCCCGTAGTACGGCATGATCGCGTCGGTGCCCTCGGCGACGGCGGCCTCGAAGGGCGCCAGGTGCTCGGCGAAGCGGCCGCCGGGGTAGACCTGGTCGCGGCCGTAGGGGAAGTGGGCGTCCTCCCCGTCCTTCTGCGGGCCGGCCCCGGGGAAGTGCTTGATGGTGCTGGCCACGGCCGGGCCGGAACCGTCCCCGGCGAGGCCGCGCAGGGCGCGGCGCACGGCGCGGGAGACCCAGGCGGCGTCCTGGCCGAGGCACTCGCGCTGCCGGGCCCAGCGCGGCTCGGTGGCGAGGTCCGCCACCGGGTGCAGTCCGGCGCGGATACCGACGGCGGCGTACTCGCGGCGCACCGTGTCCGCCCAGCGCTCCACCAGCTCCTCGTCGCCGATGGCGCCGAGGCCCAGCGGCTCGGGCCACAGGGAGAAGAAGCCCGTCTCCCAGGAGGCGCCGGCGTTCTGGGTGGCGCCGTGGCGGGGATCGGTGGAGATGGTGACGGGCACCCCGTGCGGGGTCCGCTCGGCGAGCTGCTGGAGCCGGTTGCTCCAGGTGGCGGCGGCCTCGGCGCTCTCCAGTCCGTGCACGTTGAAATGGCTGAGATGCTTGCCGAGCACCACCTGCTCGGTGCCGGACTTCGCGATCTGCCCGGGCCCCTCCAGCAGGGCGCCGCCGGGGCCGGTCTCTATCACGGTGTGGAACAGGAGCCCGGCGGCCTCGGCGAGGGAGAGCCGCCCCAGCAGGTCCTCGGTGCGCTCCTCGGGACCGAGCCGCGGGTCCTCGTAGGGGTCCATGCGGCCGTTGCCGTTCAGGTCCCGATAGCGGGTGCCGTCCTCGGCGGTGGCGAGGACGGGCAGGGAGCCGTCACTCGTCGGCACCGAAGACCTCCTGGGAGATGACGGGGCGGAGGGTCTGCTCGGCCTGCTCGGTGGCGAACCAGTCGTGCAGCTGCCCGTCCAGCAGGACGTTGCCGAGCGCACCCATGATCATGGCCTGATCCAGGGAGAGGTGGCGTCGGGCGACGACGCCGGAGCCGACGGCCACGGCGTCGTGGAAGCCGCCCTCGCCGTAGGCGCCGAGCTCCTCCTCGATCTTCACGAGGTTGGCGACGGCCTCCTCGCGCTCGTACTGCATGGCGAGGAAGGCGGCGTGCGGGGTGACCACGCCGTCGCCGTACTCGGGGGTCGGCTGGTCGTGCACCCAGTCGGTCTCCTCGGCGTCGGAGAAGTAGCCGGTGGGGTTCAGGCCGAGCGCGTCCACGCCGTACTCGCGGTAACCGGCGTGCGGGTCGGAGCTCGGGGAGAAGCCCCAGTAGCCGTAGCCGGCCTCCTGCAGGCCGTGCTCGCGCTGGGCGCGCACGTGCAGGGGGTGGTTGCGGCCCCAGGCGTCGGGGGCCCAGTCGGCCTCGGGCACGAACAGGTCGGGCATCAGCTCCTCGAACATGGAGCCGCCCCAGCCGGGCACGACGTGCATGTCGCGGTAGGTGTGGGCGCCCTCGTAGACGTCCACGCCCTCGTAGGTGTGCCACTCCCCCACCGGCGGCATCTCGGCCCAGGTCCACTCGGGCGGGAAGGTGCGGTAGGTCGTGTAGTAGACGCCCGCGGGGATCTGCCCGGTGACGATGCCGAGGTAGGTGACCATGCGGGCCTCGGAGACGGCGGTGTCGTAGTGGTGGGTGGCGTGGTACCAGACGTCCTCGCCGCCGAGGTCGTGCCAGACGGGGCCGGCGGTGACGCCCTCACGGGAGGGGTCCTCGAGCCAGAAGCCGCCGACGATCTGCCCTGGCTGCGGATCCACGGCGTCGTCCCAGAACACGTCCCAGCGCATCGACTCGAACAGGGCGCGGGCGCGCTTGCGGTTGCTGGGGTCGGCCTGGGCGACCAGGTGCAGGGCGGCGCCGAGCCAGCCCATGTCGACGCTGGAGACGAAGGGGACGACGACGTCGCCGGAGCCGGGCCAGGAGCGCAGGATCGAGCCGTCGGCCTCGTCGTACCAGTTCACGTACATGCCGGAGTGCTCGTGGCGCTCCATCGACTCGAGGGTGCCGAGGGTGCGGGCGATCCGCTGCCGGGCGTGGCCGGGGGTGAGGATGCCGAGCTCGCGGGCGACGAGGGTGGACCACAGCAGGCCGCCGATGTTGGTGGGCGAGGTGTAGCCGGAGCGGGTGGTGAGGTCCGCGTCGATGTTGTCGGCGATGAGGCCGGTGGGCTCGTCGGTCATCGCGTCCAGGGAGCGCCAGGTGTCCCGGGCCCAGCGACGGAGCAGCTCCTCGTCGCCGGAGCCCTTTCCCCTGCCCTTGCCCTCGCCGCCCTTGGTGGGGGCGGGCGCGGCGGTGGCGGTGCCGCTGGCGGCGAGGCCCGCGGTGAGCGGCAGGGCACCGAAGAGGGTGCGGCGGCGCAGGTCGGTGGGGCGCGGGCGGGTGGCGCAGCGGTCGCTGGGGCGCTGGGTGCGCGCGTGCGAGGTCGGATCAGCCATGGGGGTCTCCTTGCGAACGGTCATCGGTCATGGGGAGGGTGCGGGGGTGGCGGATCCTCCCCTGCGGGGGTCACTTGATGCCGGTGGTGGCGATGCCCTGGATGAAGTGGCGCTGGAAGAACAGGAACACCACCAGGATGGGCAGCACGATCAGGGTGGCCCCGGCCAGCAGCAGGCCGTAGTCGGTCTGGTTCTGGCCGGTGGAGATCAGCGCGAGGGCCACCGGCAGGGTGTAGGTGCGCTCGGAGGACGCCACCACCAGGGGCCACAGGAAGTTGTTCCAGGAGCCGAGGAAGGTGAGGATGCCGAGCGTGGCGAAGGCGGGGCCGGCCAGCGGCAGGTAGATGCGGAAGAAGATCGCGATCTCGCCGACGCCGTCGATGCGCCCGGCCTCGAGCAGCTCCCGGGGCAGGCCCAGGAAGAACTGGCGCATGAGGAACACGCTGAAGGGCTGCACCAGGAAGGGCAGGATCAGCGCGGGCAGGGTCCCGGCGATGCCCATGTTCACCACCAGCACGTACTGGGGGATGAAGGTGACCAGGCCGGGGATCATCAGGCAGGCCAGCACCAGGGCGAAGAGGATCTTCTTGCCGGGGAAGCTCAGGTGCGCCAGGGCGTAGCCGAACATCGAGCTGAACACGAGGTTCCCGACGGTCACGGCGACGGCCACGACGGTGGAGTTCCAGAAGTAGCGTCCGAAGGGCCGCTCGAAGAGCCGCTGGAAGTTGTCCAGTGTGGGCTGCTCGGGCAGCCAGGTGGGCGGCACCTGCAGCAGCTCGCCCTGGGATTTCAGGCTGCCCAGCACCATCCAGATGAAGGGGGTGATCACCAGCAGCAGGAAGGCGGTGAGGACGAGGTAGGTGATCACGGGGCGGCGACGCTCGATCATCACTTCTCCCTCATCAGTCGGAACTGCAGCAGGGTAACCAGCGCGATCACCAGGAAGGTCAGGTAGGCCATCGCGCCTGCCACCCCGTAGTTGCCGAAGCCGAACTGGTTGTAGGTGTACATGGAGGCGGAGATGGTGGCGTTCAGTGGTCCGCCCGAGGTCATCACGAAGGGCTCCTCGAAGAACTGCAGGTAGCCGATGGAGGTGGTGACCAGCACGAACAGCATCGTCGGCCGGATCGAGGGCAGGGTGATGTGCCGGAACCGCTGCCAGCGGCCGGCGCCGTCGAGGGCGGCGGCCTCGTGCAGCTGGCGGTCCACGGCCTGCAGGCCCGCCAGGAAGATCACCATCGAGGTGCCGAAGTTGCGCCACACGGCCATCGCGACCAGGGACAGCAGCGCGGTGCGCTCGTCGCCCAGCCAGTTCGGGCCGTCGATGCCGACCCAGCCCAGCACGGTGTTCACCAGGCCGTTCTCGGGCTGCAGCAGGAAGCGCCAGACCACGGCGACCGCCACGATCGAGGTGATCACGGGGGTGTAGAAGCCGATCCGGAAGACGCTGCGCAGGCGGCTCACGCCCCGGTCCAGGGCCAGCGCCGCGGCGAGGCCCGCGGTGATGGTCAGCGGCACGCCCAGCAGCACGAAGATCGCGGTGTTGGCGGCGGCGCGACGGAAGACGGGGTCGGAGAACGCCGTGCGGTAGTTCTCCAGGCCCACGAACTCCACCGCGAAGGGGGTGCGGATGTCGCTGATGCGCATGTCGGTGAAGGACATGATCATCGACTGCAGCACCGGCCAGGCGATGAAGACGAGGAACAGCACCAGGAAGGGCAGGGAGAGCAGGAGCCCGGCGCGGGCCTCCCCCGCGGCGCGGCGGGAGCGGCCGCGCGGCGGGGAGCCGGCGCCGCGCGGGATCTGGGGCTCCGCGCGGGTGTCGGGGGAGGCCGTCATCTCAGGCCCCGGTGCCGATGCCCTCGGCTTCGGACTGGGTGGTGGCCAGCGCGTCGGCGGGGGCGAGGTCGTTCTTGCAGACCTCCTCGATCTGGGCGTCGAAGCGGGAGGCGACCTGCTCCCAGGTGGCGATGAGCGGCGGCGCGTAGGCCGTCTCCAGCTGGGTGTGGAAGGCCTCGAACTTGGCGTTGGAGGCGACGGTCTCGTCCTCCCAGGCGGTCTGCAGGCTGGGCAGGGCGGTGACCAGCTCGAACCACTGCACCTGCACCTCGGGGCGGGAGAGGTACTCGGCGAGCTTCCAGGCGGCGTCGCGGTTCTCGCTGCCCTGGAAGACACCGATGTTGGCGCCGCCGAGGAAGCTGGAGCTGGTCTCCTTCGCGGGCATCACGGCGACGGAGTACTGGTCGGCGAAGCCCTCCTCGCCGAGCGCCTCGACGGCGGCCATCATCCAGGGGCCGGAGATGAACATCGGCACCCGGCCGGAGACGAAGTCCTGCTCGGTGGTGCCCTCGGCGGGGGCGGGGTCAGAGACGCCCTCGGTGAAGAAGGACTGGTAGTAGGCCAGGGCCTCCTCGTTGGGGGCGGACTCGAAGGTGAAGGAGCCGTCGGCCTCGTCGACCACGGCGCCGCCGGCGGACCACATCAGCGGCAGCACGGTCTGCCAGGAGCCCTGGCCGCCGGGCTGGAGGGCGATGCCCCATTCGGCGTCGGCCTTCTCCTGCAGGGCCTGGCCCATCGCCATCAGCCCGTCCCAGTCGGTGGGGGGCTCGGAGTAGCCGGCCTGCTCGGCGAGGTCGGTGCGGTAGTAGAGCAGGCGGGTCTCGACGTACCAGGGCAGGCCGTAGGCGGTGCCGTCGACGGTGACCGCCTGGGCGGCTCCCTCGAAGTAGTCGTCCATCGCGAAGGACTCGGGGGTGGGCTCCAGGGCGTCCAGGCCGACGAACTCGGCCATCCAGGTGGAGCCGACCTGGGCGAGGTCGGGGGCGGTGCCAGCGGCGATCGCGGAGGTGAACTTGTCGTGAGCGCTGTCCCAGGGCACGGGGGTCACCTCGACGGTGACGTCGGGGTTCTCCTCCTCGAAGCCGGTGATCAGCTCGGGCAGGGCCTCCCCCTCGGCGCCCATCGCCCAGACGGTGACGGTGCCGGTGGCGGGTCCCTCGGCGACCTCCTCGGCGGTGGTGCCGGCGCCATCGCTCTCGGAGCGGCCGCAGGCGGCGAGCGCGGCGGTGGCCCCGGCGGTGCCGAGGGCGGTGAACGAGCGGCGGGTGATGCGGTTCATGGTGACTCCTCTGTCCGGGAACCTCGCGGGCGCCTCCGGCGATGGAAGCGCTTACATCAACACGGAGAGCCTAGCCCGGCCGGAGGGGGCGTGCAAGCGCTCACATTCCGAGTGTCGCCGAGCGGCCGTCATCGACGCGGCGATGTGACCCGTTCGTCCGGAAGGTCGGACACACGGTCGGCCGGACAGGCGCCCGGTGGAGAGGCGAGGGAGTCGCCGGGGCAGATGCTCCCCGCGCCGTCCGCTCTCAGCGCTCGAAGCGGATGTCGATGGCGCGCCCGTGGCCCGGCAGGCCCTCGGCCGCGGCCAGCACGGTGGCGGCCTCGCGGGCCTGCTCCAGGGCGGCCTTGTCGTAGTCGACGACGTGGATGCCGCGCAGGAAGGTGTGCACGCCGAGACCGCCGGAGAAGCGGGCGGTACCGCCGGTGGGCAGCACGTGGTTGGAGCCGGCCGCGTAGTCGCCGAGGCTCACGGGGGCGTGGGCGCCCACGAAGACGGCCCCGGCGTTGGTGACCCGGGCGGCGACCTCGGCGGCGTCCGCGGTCTGGATCTCCAGGTGCTCGGCGCCGTAGGCGTCCACCACGGCCAGGCCCTGCTCGAGGTCGTCCACCAGCACCACCCCGCTCTGCGGCCCGGCGAGCGCGGTGGCGATGCGCTCGGCGTGCTGGGCCTCGGGCACCTGCGCGTCGAGCTCGGCCTGCACGGCCTCGACCAGCGCCGGGGCGTCGGTGACCAGCACGGCGGCGGCCATCGGGTCGTGCTCGGCCTGGGAGATGAGGTCCGCGGCGAGGTAGGCGGGGTGTGCCTCCGCGTCGGCGAGGATCGCGATCTCGGTGGGGCCGGCCTCGGCGTCGATCCCCACCCGGCCGCGCACCAGGCGCTTGGCGGCGGCGACGTACACGTTGCCGGGGCCGGTGATCATGTCCACCGGTTCCAGCGCCACCCCGTCGCCGAGGTCCTCCGCGCCGTGGGCGAGCAGCGCCACGGCCTGGGCGCCGCCGACGGCCAGGACTTCGTCCACGCCCAGCAGCGCGCAGGCCGCGAGGATGGTGGGGTGCGGCAGCCCGCCGAACTCCGGCTGCGGCGGGGAGGCCAGCACGATCTGCTCGACGCCGGCCACCTGGGCCGGGACCACGTTCATCACCACGGAGCTGGGCAGCACGGCCCGCCCGCCCGGCACGTACAGGCCCACCCGGCGCACCGGCACCCAGCGCTGGGTGACCGTGCCGCCGGGCATCACCTGCACCGCCTCGGCGGGGCGGCGCTGCGCGGTGTCCACGGCCCGCACCCGATCGATGGAGGCCTCCAGGGCGGCACGGATGGCGGGGTCCAGCTCCGCCAGCGCCCGCTCCAGCTCCGCGGGCGGCACCCGCAGGTGCTCCGGGCGGATCCCGTCGAAGCGCTCGGAGGCGTCCAGCACCGCCGCGGCGCCGCGGGCGGCGACGTCCTCGACCACCGGGGCGACGGCCCGCGCGGCGGCCTCCACGTCGATCTCGGGACGCGGCAGCACGGCCTGCAGGGCGGCGGCGCCGAGGGTGCGTCCGCGCAGGTCGATGATGGAAAGGGGCGAAACGGAGAGGGCCATGGCACCAGTCTAGGAGGGCGCGCGCGACGCGACGCGCCGGGCCCGCTGGGCGGTCGCCGGGGGTCCCTGCTGCGGGGCCTCGGCGCCCCTAGGGTGTCGGGGTGCTCCTCGCCTTCTGCCTCACCCTGATCGCCGGCGCCGCCACCTCCGTGGGGGCGGCCCTCGGCCTGCTCGGCCGCGGCACCGGCGGCCGCTTCCTCGCGGGCGGGCTGGGCCTCTCGGCCGGGGTGATGCTCTACGTCTCCTTCGTGGAGCTGCTGCCCGAGGGCATCCGCATCCTCTCCGGGGGCGAGGAGGCCACCGCCGCGGGCACCGCCGCCGCGGTCGGGGCGTTCTTCGGCGGCATCGCCCTGATCGCGATCCTGGACCGCCTGGTGCCGCAGCCGGTGAACCCCCACGAGTTCTCCGGCCGCATGGGCTCCCGGCCCGGCCGCGGCGTGCACCGTCACGGCGGGGCGCTGGCCGCCGGGATCGAGCAGAGCGCCCAGGACGCCGCCGACGCCGCGCTGCGGGCACGCCTGCTGCGCACCGGTGCCGTCACCGCCGCGGCCCTGGCCCTGCACAACGTGCCCGAGGGCTTCGCGACCTTCGTGGTCGCCCTGCAGGACCCCGCCATCGCGATCCCCGTGGTCGCCGCGATCACCCTGCACAACATCCCCGAGGGCCTGGCCGTGGCGATCCCGGTGCGCCGCGCCACCGGCTCGCGGCGGCAGGCCTTCTGGTGGGCCACCCTCTCGGGCCTCGCCGAGCCGGTCGGGGCCGTGATCGGCTTCCTGCTGCTGGGCCCCCTGCTGGACGGCCCCGGCATGGGCGCGGTGCTGGCGGGCGTGGCCGGGGTGATGGTCTTCGTGAGCCTGGACGAGCTGCTGCCCGCCGCCGAGGAGACCGGAGAGCACCACACGGTGATCTACTCCCTGATCGGCGGCATGGCGCTGATGGCCGCGACCCTGCTGGTGCTCTGAACTCCGGGCACTCGCCCGATGCACCGGAACTCCCTGATCCACATCATCCTCGACACCCCTGTCAGGGCCGTCCCGTACCGTGGGGGCGTCCGGGAGCGGTGGTGCCCCCGTCGCGGGTGACGCACCACCTCGGATAATCTTGACCTCAAGACATCTGCCGCACCGACCCCAGGGAGTCCCGCGAAACATGGCGCGCATCATCTACACCCACACCGACGAGGCACCGGCGCTGGCCACCGCCTCGTTCCTGCCGATCCTCGACGCCTTCTCCGACACCGCCGGGATCGACGTGACCACGCGGGACATCTCGCTGGCCGGACGCATCATCGCCGCCTTCGCGGACCGCCTGCCCGCCGAGCAGCAGGTGGACGACGCCCTCGCCGAGCTGGGGGCCCTGGCCACCACGCCCGAGGCCAACATCATCAAGCTGCCCAACATCTCCGCCTCGGTGCCGCAGCTCAAGGCCGCCATCACCGAGCTGCAGGCGCAGGGCGTCGAGCTGCCCGACTACCCGGAGGCCCCCGAGACCGCCGAGGAGAAGGACATCCGCGCCCGCTACGACGCGGTCAAGGGCTCTGCCGTGAACCCGGTGCTCCGCGAGGGCAACTCCGACCGCCGCGCCCCCGAGTCCGTGAAGAGCTTCGCCCGCTCGCACCCGCACCGCATGGGCGAGTGGTCCGCGGACTCCCGCACCCGCGTGGCCACCATGGGCCAGGACGACTTCCGCTCCAACGAGCAGTCGGTGATCATCGACGGCGAGAACACCCTGTCGATGGTGCACGTGGCCGAGGACGGCACCGAGACCGTGCTGAAGGCCTCGATCCCGGTGCTGGACGGTGAGGTCGTCGACTCCACCGTGATGCGCGCCGCCGCGCTGGACGCCTTCCTGCGCGAGCAGGTCGCCGCCGCCAAGGCCGAGGGCGTGCTGTTCTCCGTGCACCTCAAGGCCACGATGATGAAGGTCTCCGACCCGATCCTCTTCGGCCACGCCGTGCGCGCCTTCTTCCCCACCGTCTTCGGGCAGTACGGGGATGTGCTCGCCGCCGCGGGCCTGTCCCCCAACAACGGCCTGGGCGGCATCCTCGCCGGCGTCGCCGAGCTCGAGGACTCCGTGCGCGAGGGCATCGAGACGGCCATCGCGCAGGACCTCGAGGACGGCCCTGCGCTGGCGATGGTGAACTCCCACAAGGGCATCACCAACCTGCACGTGCCCTCTGACGTCATCATCGACGCCTCCATGCCCGCGATGATCCGCACCTCCGGGCACATGTGGAACGCCGACGACGCCGAGCAGGACACCCTCGCCGTCATCCCCGACTCCTCCTACGCCGGGGTCTACCAGGCCACGATCGAGGACTGCCAGGAGCACGGCGCCTTCGACCCGACCACGATGGGCACCGTCCCCAACGTCGGCCTGATGGCGCAGAAGGCCGAGGAGTACGGCTCCCACGACAAGACCTTCGAGGTCGAGGCCGCCGGTCGCGTGGAGGTCCGCGACGCCGACGGCGCCGTGCTGATGAGCCACGAGGTCGCCCCCGGCGACATCGTCCGCGCCTGCCAGGCCAAGGACGCCCCGATCCGCGACTGGGTGCAGCTCGCGGTGCGCCGCTCCCGCCTGTCCGGCATGCCCGCCGTGTTCTGGCTGGACGAGACCCGCGCGCACGACCGCAACCTCATCGCCAAGGTGGAGCAGTACCTCGCCGAGGGCGTCGACGGGGAGAGCACCGAGGGCCTGGACCTGCGGATCCTTGCCCCCGCCGAGGCCACCACCCACACCCTGGAGCGGGTGCGCCGCGGCGAGGACACCATCTCGGTGACCGGCAACGTGCTGCGCGACTACCTCACCGACCTGTTCCCCATCATGGAGCTGGGCACCAGCGCCAAGATGCTGTCGGTGGTGCCGCTGATGGCCGGCGGCGGCCTGTTCGAGACCGGTGCGGGCGGCTCCGCCCCCAAGCACGTCCAGCAGCTCATCGAGGAGAACTACCTGCGCTGGGACTCCCTGGGCGAGTTCCTGGCCCTCGCGGAGTCGCTGCGTCACCTCTCCCGCAGCGCCGACAACCCGCGCGCCGCCGTGCTGGCGGACGCCCTGGACCGCGCCACCGCCACCCTGCTGGAGAACGGCAAGTCCCCGCAGCGCAAGCTCGGCACCATCGACAACCGCGGCAGCCACTTCTACCTCGCGATGTACTGGGCGCAGGAGCTGGCCGCGCAGACCGAGGACGCCGAGCTGGCGGAGGCCTTCGGGCCGATCGCGCGGGAGCTGACCGAGGGCGAGGAGACCATCGCCACCGAGCTGATCGGCGTGCAGGGCTCCCCGGCCGACATCGGCGGCTACTACCGTCCCGATCCGGCCAAGGTCGCCGCCGTGATGCGCCCCTCGGCCACCTTCAACCGCATCCTGGAGGAGATCTCCGCGGCCCTGTGACCGCCTGATCCCCTGCGGCGCCGGCCCCTCCCCCCGTGGAGGGGCCGGCGCTCTCTTTCCGGCCCGACCCGTTCCCAGCAGACCCGCCCGCCTCGTCTGTCTCATTCCCCCGGAGCCGCCCGTGCCCGTGATCGCCTCCCCCGCCGACGGGGTGCCGCTGCGCTACGACCTGACCGGAACCGCCGACGGCGACCCCGCGGCGCCCGCGCTGGTGCTGCTGCACGGCTCCGTGCTCTCCCGCGCGATCTGGCGGGGCCTGGGCTACCTCGGTCCGCTGTCCGCCGAGCACCGGGTGATCCGCCTGGACCTGCGCGGCCACGGCCGCTCCGGCACCCCGCACGAGCCCTCCGCCTACACCCAGGACCGCTTCGTCGCCGACCTGCTGGGGGTGCTGGACGCCGAGGGCATCGAGCGGGCCGCGTTGATGGGCTACTCGCTGGGGGCGCGGGTGGCGCTGTCCACCGCCCTCGCCCACCCGGAAGGGGTCACGGCGCTGATCAGCCTCGGCGGCTCCGCGGCCGCGCAGCACGGCGCCCTGGACTCGGTGTTCTTCCCCGGCGTGATCGACACCGTGCGGGAGGAGGGCATGGCCGCCTTCGCCGACGGGCAGGGCCTCACCGCGGACCGCAGCGACCGGCGCGGCCGCTCCACCCGGGAGGCGTTCCTCGCCGCCGATGCCGCCGCGATGGCCGCCCTGTTCACCGCCACCGACGCCACCCCCGCCGTGCCGGAGGCGGAGCTGGCGGCCTGTGCGGTGCCGGCGCTGTGGATGGCCGGCAGCGAGGACCGTCCCCGTCTCGAGGACTCCCGCGCCGCCGCCGCGACCATGCCGCGGGCCCGCTTCGCGGAGCTGCCCGGCCGCGACCACGGCGGCACCCTCTGGCCTGCCGAGCCGGTGCTGGAGCAGGTGACGGGCTTCCTGCGGGAGGTGGAGGGACGCTCGGCCGGCGCGTGAGCGGTACCGCCCGTATGGACGACCCGAGGGCCCCTCACACGGGACGGCCGCCGGAGTCCGTGACGAAGGACTCCGGCGGCTGCCGCCACGGCGCGGCCCCTTCGGCCACCGTTGGACTCGCGCCTAATCGTCAGAGGAGCTGAGGTCGTGACGACATCCATGCGCGATCGTGGCCACGAGACACACGACCACTGCAGGCCAGAGGTCGTAGGCCACGGCCATGAACTGTCGATCGAAGACCCACGCGATCGCGGCGAGCAGCAGCACGATCGCCAGGGCATACAGGGACAGCACCAGAGCGAGGTACTTCAGCCGGTCCTACATGGTGTCTCCTGGGGTAGGTGCGACGTCAGATAGCGCTCAGCTCACGGATGCCGCGCGTTCCGAAGGGGCGCGAGCTGAGCCGCGGTCAGCCCCGCGGCCGACAGGGCAGCGGCGATCTTCTTGCGGTACTTCCACACGAGCACAGCCAGCTTTGTGACGGCCCAGGTGGCACCGGGAATACCGACGCAACCGACGATGACTTCCGCGACGCGCATCGCGGCATTCCCCGAATTCAGATCTCCGTCCCGAAAAACCCAGGCCGCGGAAAGTGCACAGGAGATGAGCGTCTTCACCCCGATCGCGGCAATTGGAATGACGGCAGGTTTCGCCGACCACCCCTCGGGGACGGATTCACCACGGGATTCCTGAACCTGTATCGTCGCGGCGACAACCTCGTCGTCCGACAGGGCGCCGAGTTCGGCGAAGGCCGCCTCGAGGTCTTCGACGCTCTGGATCTCTTCACCTCCGCCCTCGCACGTCACACAATCCTCATCGCCAGCCCCCGCCGGCGGTGCCGCCGCGGCGACGCCGGTGCCCGCGGCCACGACTCCTCCGATCGCGACGGCCGGTGCAATGCGCAGCAGAAGATCTCGTCGAGTTGCCGTCATGATTGACCTCCGTTGAAACCCTCCCCGACACATACTGACCGCGTCGGGCAATCCACCCGAAACATGATGTGGATCACGTCGTCAACCCTCAGTGTGATGCAATAGTTGACGATCGATATTCCCGCTGGCAAGGCCGTGAGTCCTGTTCTCAGCGGTGCGCCCGAATGCGTCACACCGTGGCGCCCTCTCATAGCGAGCGGCCGACGGCGGCTTCGGCTCGACCTGCGGATCCCCCGCGGAGATCGACGCCCACGGGCTCGGGCTGCGGGTCTCGGCGGGGGATGCCGGGGCCGAGGCCCACCTGGTCCCGGCGGGCCTCGACGAGGCCTCACGGGAGGAGGCCGCGCAGACGATGCAGGGCACGGACCCCGTCCACGAGAACCTGCTCGCCGTCACCGACGAGGGATCCCTCGGCATGGAGCAGACGCTCGACATCGCTTGAACGGACGGCGGGACCTTCACCCTGCGCCGCATCTGAGGCCTGCCCCTCGGATGCGGCCCGTCGACCGGAGCCTCAGGTCAGCTGACGCACCAGCGCCACCAGCGCGACCACCACGATGACGCCGCGCAGCGCGTTCTCGGGCAGGCGCTTGGCCAGGTGCGCGCCGAAGTAGCCGCCCAGCAGCGCGCCGGCGGCGATGGCGGCGGCCGCGATCCACACGATCTCGACCCCCCGGATCACGTGGGCGAGGAGGTACACGATCGCGGCGGCGAGGTTCACCACCAGGCTGGCCAGGTTCTTCACGTGGTTCACCTGCCCCATCGGCTTGCCGGTGAGGGAGCCCAGCACGCCCAGGTAGAGGATGCCCTGGGCCGCGGTGAAGTAGCCGCCGTAGACGCTGGCGGCACCCATCGCCCCGATCAGCGCCGGGGAGCGGTAGGGGCTGCGCCCAGCGGCAGGCAAAGAGGCGGGGTACGAGGTGGGGTCGGAAGCCGCGGCGCCGTCCGTCCCGCCGCGACGCTCGCGGCGTCGGACCGCGCCGCGCTGCACGGCCGCGGTCAGCGGCTTCTGGAACACCACCATCGCCAGTGCCACCACGATCAGCACCGGCACCAGGACCGACAGCGCCGAGGGCGGGGACAGCAGCAGCAGGATCGAACCGGCCGAGGCCATCACCGCGGTCGTGATCACCAGGGGCCGCAGGGCGCGAGCCTCGGCGGCGATCTCCCGCCGGTACCCGGCGACGGAGCCGATGGTGGAGAACAGGATGCCGAGGGTGTTGGTGCGCACGGCGGTCCCCGGCGGGATGCCGAGGGCGAGCAGCACCGGCAGGGTCAGCAGGGAGCCGGAGCCGACGGCGGCGTTGATCGCCCCGGCCAGGGTGCCCATGACCAGGAGCAGGAACAGGGAGAGGGGATCCACGGGGATCGACCCTAGCCCTCCCGGGCCCGGCCGCGGGGACGCGGAGGTCCCCGGCGGCCCGGGAGGGCGCCCGTCGGATCAGGCGCCGGGCAGCAGCCAGTCGTTCGGGGAGAACAGCTCGTAGTGCACGCGGGCCTCGTCGGCGCCGGCCTCGCGGAGCTGCCCGCGCACCGCCTGCAGGAACCCGCTGCCGCCGCAGAGGTAGATCTCGGCGTCCGCGGGCAGCTCCAGGCCGGTCAGGTCCATCCGGCCGGCCCGCACCTGCGGGCTCCCGGGCACGGCCTCGGTGTGCTCGGTGCCGCGCTCGAACCACAGGTGCAGGGCGGAGGGGGTCTCGCGGGCCAGCACCTCCACGGCGCCCGCGAGCTCCTCGACCAGGGCGGCCTGCTCGGCGGAGACGTCGGCGTGAGCCACCACGGCGGTGCGGCCGGGCTGGTGGGCGGCGAGGTGCCTCGCCATGCCGAGGATCGGGGTGGCACCGATGCCGGCGGAGACCAGCACCACGGGGGCCTTCGAGGCGGTGTCCAGGGTGAGGTCGCCGAAGGGCAGGGTCACCTGCAGCTCGTCCCCGGCCTCCAGGGTCTCGTGGAGGAAGGAGCTGACCTCCCCGTCGGGGGTGCCGTCCACCCCGTCGATGCGCTTGACGGAGATCCGCCAGCGGCCGTCGCCGGGCGCGTCGGAGAGGGAGTACTGGCGCAGCTGGCGGGCCCCGTCGGGCAGGTGCACGCCGACGGAGACGTACTGGCCGGGCACGAAGCCGCCCAGCTCGGGATCGCCCTCCCGGGCCTCCAGCACGAAGCTGGCGACGGTGCGGGACTCGTCGACGCGCTCGGCGACGCGGACGGTGCGGAACACGTCCCCGGGGGCCACCTCGGCGCCGCGGTACAGCTCGTGCTCGAACTCGATGAGAGTGCGGGCCATGTGCCAGTAGACGGCGTCCCAGGCGGCGGCGACGTCCGTGGTGACGACGTCCGCGCCGAGCACCTCCACGATCGCGGCCATCAGGTGCTCGTGGACGATGCCGTACTGGTCCTCGGTGATGCCGAGGGAGGCGTGCTTGTGGCCGATGCGGCCCAGCATCTCCCGCGGGCTCGGCCCGTCCGGGTCCACCAGCAGGGTGGCGTAGGTGGCGACGCTCGCGGCGAGGGCCTTCTGCTGGGCGCCCTGGGCCTGGTTGCCGCGGTTGAAGGTGTCGCGGAGCAGCTCCGGGTGGGCGGCGAACATGCGGTCGTAGAAGGTGGGGGCGATCTGCTCGATGTGCGCACCGACCAGCGGCAGGGTGGCGCGGACGGTCTCCTCGTGCGCCGGGTCCAGGCGCTCGTGGATCTCGAGGGTGGCGGTGGGGTCGCTGGTCACGGCGGCGTGCTCCTTCATCGACGGGGCCCGGCGGGTGGTTCGCCGGGTACGCCCGGCACGCTACGCAGGCGCGGACCGGCCCCCGGGGACGATCGTCCTCGGGGGCCGGGAAGGGCGCATGTCCCCGCGGGAGCTCAGCTCGTCAGCGTGAGCAGGTGATCACGGAGCACGAGGGCGTGGTTGTGCTCGGCGTCACGGGCGGCGTAGACCAGCTCGATCCGGTCGGCTCCCGCCTCGGCAGCTCGCTCCAGGAAGGCCGCGGGCGCCGGGGAGGCGGCCAGCTCCGCCCGGTAGCGCTCGGCGAAGGCCTCGAAGCCGAGCTCGCCGTGGTGGAAGTCGCGGCGCAGCTCGGTGCTCGGGGCGAGGTCCTTCGCCCACTCGTCCAGGACCAGGCGGGTCCTGGCGATGCCGCGGGGCCAGAGCCGGTCCACGAGCACCCGGAGGGTGCCGGGGGCGGGGCCGCCGTCGTCCAGCAGCTCCCGAACCCTAGCCACCGCGAGGACCGGCCGGTGCTCGTTCACGGGGGCGGTCAGGCCAGGGCGGCGCGGGCGGCCTCGTAGTCGGGTTCCTCGGAGACCTCGGGGACCTGCTCGGTGTAGGTGACGGTGCCGTCGGCGTCGGCGATCACCACGGCGCGGGAGAGCAGCCCGGCCAGCGGGCCGTCCTGCATGGTCACGCCGAGGTCCTCGCCGAAGGTGGAGCGGAAGGCGGAGCCGGTGACGACATTCTCGATGCCCTCGGCGCCGCAGAATCGGGCCTGCGCGAAGGGGAGGTCCTGGGAGGCGCAGACCACGACGGTGTCCTCGAGGCCGGCGGCGATCTGGTTGAACTGGCGCACGGAGAGGGCACAGGTGTCGGTGTCCAGCGAGGGGAAGATGTTCAGCACGATGCGCTTGCCGGCCAGGTCGGCGGAGGAGACGGGGCCGAGGTCCTGCCCGACCAGGTCGAAGGCCGGGAGGGTGGAGCCGACCGCGGGCAGCTCGCCGACGGTGGTGACGGGCGCGTTCTTGAAGGTGATGGAAGCCATGGCCCCATCCTCGCGCGGCACCGGGCGCAGGACAAGCGGACTCCCCTCCGATGCCCCGGCACCGCGTTCGCCCGGGCGCGCGGGCGCGGGTCAGTCCATGGTGGCGAGCAGCCGCGCGGTCTGCTCAGCCACGTCGAAGTCGGCGCGGGGCCACTGCGGGTCGATGCCGTGCAGGGCGTCGGTGAGCAGCTGCTGCACGGCGATGCGGGAGTACCACTTGCGGTCCGCGGGGACCACGTGCCAGGGCGCCTGCTCGGTGGAGGTGGCGGCGAGCGCGGCGTCGTAGGCCTCGCGGTAGGCGTCCCAGTGCTGGCGCTCGTCGACGTCACCGGGGTCGAACTTCCAGTGCTTGTCGGGCCGCTCCAGGCGCTCCAACAGCCGCTCCCCCTGCTCGGCGCGGGAGATGTGCAGCATCACCTTGATCACCGTGGTGCCGGCCGCGGTCAGCTCCGCCTCGAAGTCCCGGATGGCGGCGTAGCGGCGCTCGATCTCGGCGGCGTCGGCCCAGCCGTGCACCCGGTGGATCAGCACGTCCTCGTAGTGCGAGCGATCGAAGACGCCGATCATGCCGGGGGCGGGGGCGTGGGGGCGGATGCGCCAGAGGAAGTCGTGGGCCCTCTCCTCCTCGGTGGGGGCCTTGAAGGCGGTGATCTCCACGCCCTGCGGATCCACGGCCCCGACCACGTGGCGCATGATCCCGCCCTTGCCGGAGGTGTCCATGCCCTGCACGACCAGCAGCACGCTCGCGCCCTCGCCGGTGGGGCGGCTGGCGGCGAACAGGCGCTCCTGCAGCTCGTCCAGCGGCTCGTCCGTCGTCGCGAGGCGCTTCTTGCCCTCTTTCTTGCCGCCCTCGAAGCCGGGGGTGGCGCGGGGGTCGATCGTCGCCACCGAGCCGGTCCATCCCGGCGGGATCAGGTAGCCGCGGGGCGCGTCCGCGGAGGGCACGGCGGGGGTCTCGGGGCGGGCGTCGTCGCTCATGGCGCCACCCTAGACGCGGCGGCGCCCGCCCGCGGGCCGATCAGTCCCCGACGGTGGCGGCGCCGGTCTCGACGTCCACGGCGACCTCGACGTCGTCATCCCCGGTCTCGATCTCGACGGTGTAGCGCACGGTGCCGTCCTCGGAGTCCAGCTCCCAGCCGCTGACCCGGCCGTTCCGCTCGGCCAGGGCCGCCTCGGCGGGCACCGGCAGGGCGGTGCCGGCGAGGTCGGCGTCGGCGGCGGGCGCCTGGGCGTCGTCGGCGCCGGAGGTGTCCTCCCCGCTCGCCTCGGCGCTCGCGGCGGTGGACTCCTCGGCGGTCGCGGCGTCGTCGCCGGAGCCGCCGCCGCAGCCCACGGCGAGCGCGAGCACGGCGCCGCCGAGGACGGCGGAGCGGGCGGCGGCGCGCAGCCGGGCGGGACGGGGCCGGGCGGTGCGGGTCATGGGGTCCTTCTCGGACGGGGGCGGTCTCGCCGCCCTCAGCCTGAGCAGGACACCGCGGGAGGCGGACATTCCTGAGAACCCTCTCATCGGGGTCTCACCGGCGTCTCACCGCCCGCCGGAGGTCCCTTCCCGTACCGCGGCCCCCGCCCTACGGTGGAGGTGTCCTCCGCGGGCATCCGGTCCCGGCGGACAGCACGTCTCTCCCCGCTTCAGGAAGGCACCATGACCACCGTCCCCGCCTGGCCGAACAGCCCCGCCCACGAGCCCACCGACGAGGAGCTCGATCTCCTGCACGCCTGGTGGCGCGCCGCGAACTACCTTTCCGTCGGGCAGATCTACCTGATGGACAACCCGCTGCTGCGCACGCCGCTGGCGCGGGAGCACGTCAAACCCCGCCTGCTCGGCCACTGGGGCACCACCCCGGGTCTGACCTTCCTGTACGCCCACGCCAACCGGGCCATCGCCCAGCGCGACCTCAACGCCATCTTCGTGACCGGCCCCGGGCACGGCGGCCCCGGCCTGGTGGCCGCCTCCTACCTGGAGGGCACCTACACCGAGACCTACCCGGAGGTGACCGGGGACGACGCCGGGCTCAAGCGCCTGTTCACCCAGTTCTCCTTCCCCGGCGGGATCCCCTCGCACGTGGCCCCGGAGACCCCCGGCTCGATCCACGAGGGCGGCGAGCTGGGCTACGCCCTCTCCCACGCCTACGGCGCCATGTTCGACAACCCCGACCAGATCGCCTTCACGGTGGTCGGCGACGGCGAGGCCGAGACCGGCCCCCTGGCGACCTCCTGGCACTCCAACAAGTTCGTCAACCCCGCCACCGACGGGGTGGTGCTGCCGATCCTCCACCTGAACGGCTACAAGATCGCCAACCCCACCGTGCTGGCCCGCATCGGCGACGAGGAGCTGGCCTCCCTGATGCGCGGCTACGGCCACGAGCCCTTCGTCTTCGAGGGCGGGGGCGACGACGAGGACCCGATCGAGATCCACCGCCGCTTCGCCGCCCTGCTGGACGAGGTGCTGGACCGCATCGCCGAGATCAAGGACGCCGCCCGCTCCGCCGCCGCCCGCGGCGAGGAGGTCGAGCGCCCGACCTGGCCGATGATCGTGCTGCGCACCCCCAAGGGCTGGACCGGCCCGAAGGAGATCGACGGCAAGCAGACCGAGGGCTCGTGGCGCTCCCACCAGGTGCCGCTGGCCAACGCCCGCGACACCGATGAGCACCTCGGGGACCTCGACTCCTGGCTGCGCTCCTACCGCCCGGGCGAGCTGTTCGACGAGGACGGCCACCTGCGCGAGGACATCGCCGCCGCGGCCCCGACGGGCGCGAAGCGCATGTCCGCCAACCCCATCACCAACGGTGGCGCGGTGCTGCAGGCGCTGCGCCTGCCCGACTTCCGCGAGTACGCGGTGCCCGTGCCCCGGCCCGGCGGCTCCACCGCGGAGGCCACGAAGGTGCTGGGCACCTGGCTGCGGGACGTCGCGGCGAACAACCCCGGCTCCTTCCGCATCTTCGGCCCCGACGAGACCGCCTCGAACCGGCTGCAGGCCGTCTACGAGGTCACCGACAAGCAGTGGAACGCGGACTACGTGCCCTCGGACCTCGATGAGCACCTGGCCCGCAGCGGCCAGGTGATGGAGATGCTCAGCGAGCACCAGTGCCAGGGCTGGCTGGAGGGCTACCTGCTCACCGGGCGCCACGGCATGTTTTCCTCCTACGAGGCGTTCATCCACATCGTCGACTCGATGGTGAACCAGCACGCCAAGTGGCTGAAGGTCACCAATGAGATCGAGTGGCGGCGGCCGCTGGCCTCCCTGAACTACCTGCTGAGCTCCCACGTGTGGCGGCAGGACCACAACGGCTTCTCCCACCAGGACCCCGGCTTCATCGACCACATGGTCAACAAGAAGGCCGAGATCGTGCGGGTGTACCTGCCGCCGGACGCGAACACCCTGCTGTCGACCTACGACCACTGCCTGCGCTCTCGTCAGTACGTGAACGTGGTCGTGGCCGGGAAGCAGCCCGGGCCCTCCTGGCTGACGATGGACGAGGCGATCGTGCACTGCACCCGGGGCCTGGGCATCTGGGAGTGGGCCGGCACCGAGGTCGACGGCGAGGACCCCGACGTGGTGCTCGCCTGCGCCGGGGACATCCCCACCGTCGAGACCCTGGCCGCCGCGAAGATCCTGCGCGAGGAGGTGCCCGGGCTGAAGGTCCGGGTGGTCAACGTGGTGGACCTGATGCGCCTGCAGGACGACACCGAGCACCCGCACGGTCTGTCCCGCAAGGACTTCGACGGCATCTTCGGCGCCGAGACGCCCGTGGTGTTCGCCTACCACGGCTACCCGTGGCTGATCCATCGCATCGCCTACCGCCACGACCGCAGCGGCCGCATCCACGTGCGCGGCTACAAGGAGGAGGGCACCACCACCACGCCCTTCGACATGCTGATGCGCAACGACACCGACCGCTTCCACCTGGTGATGGACGTGATCGACCGGGTCGAGGGCCTGGGCAGCCGCTACGCGGGGCTGCGCCAGCGGATGGAGGACACCCGCATCCGTGCCCGCGCCTTCGCCTACCAGCACGGCGAAGACCTGCCCGAGATCGTGGACTGGGCCTGGGACGACTCGGCCGAGGGCGCCGGGGCGCTCGCCGACACGGGCGGCGACAACGAGTGATCCGGATGCGCCGCTGAGCGCGTGACCGGCGAGGGCGGGCGGGGCATACTGGCCCCGCCCGCCCCGTCATGGGGGCGCCACCCCCGGCACCGCCTGCGAAGGAGACCATCGATGACCCCGAGCCCCTCCCCCGATCCGGTCCGCCGCCTGGTGCGGGTGCGCGGTCGCGTGCAGGGCGTGGGCTTCCGCTGGGCCACCGCCGGCCAGGCCGAGCGCCTCGGTGTGCGGGGCACGGTGCGGAATCTGCTGGACGGCAGCGTGGAGGCCGTGATCGAGGGCAGCCCCGAGGCCGTGGAGGCGATGCTCGACTGGCTGCGCGAGGGTCCGCGCACCGCCCGGGTGGACGGCATCACCGAGCGCGAGGAGACCCCCCGGGGCGAGAAGACCTTCCGCATCGCCGACTGACCCCACGGCCGGTGGGTCGACCCCGCCTCTGCGGAGGCCTCAGAGGGCGGGGGCCGGCTCCGGCTCGGGCACCGTGGCCCGGTATCGCAGCACCAGGGCGAGGCCGCTCGCGGCGAGCAGCACCGAGACGAGCATCATCGCGGTCATCCCGACCCCGTCCAGCAGCAGCCCGCCGAGGGCCGCGCCGAGGGCGATGGAGACGTTGAAGGCGGCACTGTTCAGGGCCGTGCCCTCCTGCACCGCGCCGTGTGCCTCGGAGTTCACGAAGGACTGGATGGAGACCGAGGCGGCCCCGGCGAAGGCGCCCCAGACGGGCATCACGGCCAGCGCGCTGACGGGGCCCTGCACCACCAGCAGCACGGCCAGCAGGGACAGCAGCAGACCGGCCGCGATCAGGGTGACGGCGGCGGGGGCGGAGTGGCGGATCACGGCGGCGATGGCGAAGTTCCCGGCCAGGCCGGCGATGCCGAACACGAGCAGCATCATGCTGATCCGCTCCAGCGGCACCCCGGCCCGCTGCTGCAGGATCGGGCTGACAAAGCTGTAGGTGATGAACTGCGCGGTGACCAGCAGCGCCGTCAGCCCGATGGCGAAGCGGACGCCGCGGGAGCGGGCGGCGCCGAGCATCATCGACGCCGTCACGGGCACCTCGGTGCGCACGGGCCGCACCAGCACGGCGATCACCACGGCGAGCAGCAGGGCGGCGCCGCCGACGACGGCGAAGGCCTCTCGCCAGCCCAGGTGGGTGCCGATCCAGGTCGCCAGCGGCACCCCGAGCACGAGCGCGCCGCCGGTGCCGGAGAAGGCGAGGGTCAGGGCCCGGGCGCTGTGCCGGGCGTCGACCTGGCCGAGCGCCACCAGCGGCAGCACCGCCCAGTACAGACCGATCGCGACGCCCGCGAACAGCCGCGCCAGCAGCAGCACCGCGAAGCTCGGGGCGAGCACGCTGAGCAGGCAGGACAGGGCCACACAGACCAGGGCGATGACGAGCACCAGGCGCCGGTCCAGGCCGCGCACGATCACGGGGGTCGCCATCGCCACCAGCGCCGCAAGCACGCCGGGCACGGTCACGGCGAGGCCTCCCACACCCTCGCTGACCCCGAGGTCCGGCGCCATCACGCTGAGCACCCCGATGGGCAGCTCCTCGATGGTGATCAGCACGAAGATGCCCACGGCGAGCGCGGTCACGGCCGCCCAGCCCCGGATACCGCCCGTCTGCACAGCGCCTCCCGGTGGTCCGTCGCGGCCCGCCGGGATGGCGGGCGCCCCGGGTGACCCTACGCGTTCCGGGCGGCGCGGAGGGGTGCCGGGCGTCCGCTTCCCGCTACTGTGTCCCCGTCGTCCCGTCCCGCCCGCACCGCCCTCACCCCAGGAGACCCTCATGGCCGGAGGCCTTGCCGCCCTGCTCGACGATGTCGCCGCGATCGCTCGCCTGGCCGCTGCGAGTGCCGATGACGTGGCCGCCGCCAGTGCGAAGGCGGGCGCGAAGGCCACGGGCGTGGTCATCGACGACGCCGCCGTCACCCCGCAGTACGTGCGGGGCATCGAGCCGAAGCGCGAGCTGCCCATCGTGTGGCGCATCGCGCGCGGCTCCATCATCAACAAGCTGGTCTTCATCCTGCCGGTGGCGCTGCTGCTGTCCTACTTCGCCCCGTGGCTGCTGACACCGATCCTCATGCTGGGCGGCACCTACCTCTGCTACGAGGGGGCGGAGAAGGTCTGGGAGCTGGTCTCCGGGCAGAAGCACGAGAAGAAGCCGGCCGCCGCCAAGGGCACCGACGCCGAGAAGTCGATCGTGGGCGGCGCCGTGCGCACCGACCTCATCCTCTCCGCGGAGATCATGGTGATCTCCCTGAACACCGTCACGGACCAGTCGATCTGGATGCAGGCCGCGATCCTCGTGGTGGTCGGCATCGCGATGACCGTGGTGGTCTACGGCGCGGTGGCGCTGCTGGTGAAGATGGACGACATCGGCCTGCAGATGGCCCAGCGCGAGTCGGAGACCTCCCGCCGCATCGGTACCGGCCTGGTCAAGGCGATGCCCGTGGTGATGACGGTGATCAGCTACGTGGGCATGGTGGCGATGCTCTGGGTGGGCGGCCACATCATCCTGGTGGGCATCCACGAGTTCGGCGCCGAGCAGCCCTACGGCTGGATCCACCACCTCGAGGAGGTCGTGGCCGTGGTGCCCGGCATCGGCGGGGCGCTGGCCTGGCTGGTCAACACCTTCTTCAGCTTCCTGCTGGGCCTGATCTGGGGCGCGATCATCGTGGTGGTGATGCACCTGCTGCCCTTCGGCAAGGACGATCACGACGAGGACGGTCACGCCGACGAGGCAGCCGAGGCGGGCGACGCGAAGCCCGCACCCGGCGCCCACGCCTGACGTCCGACACACGAGAACGGCCGCCGCCCCGAGGGGCGGCGGCCGTCGTGCATCCGCGGCGGATCAGGCGGGGGTGACCGCCTCGGCGATGGGGGTGTCGCCGTCGTTGAAGGCGATGAAGCGGCCGCGGGTGTCCTCGCGGCCCACCACCTCGGCGATCACGGCGGCGACGTCGGCGCGGGAGACCTGCCCGGCCTCACTCGCGGCGGCGTCGATGGTGCCGGTGCCGGGCTCCAGGGTGAGCCCGCTGGGTCCGAGGATGGTCCAGTCCAGGCCCGACTCCTGCAGGAAGGCGTCGGCCTGCGCCTTGGACTCGGCGTAGGCGAAGAATCCCTCGCTGGGATCGATGCCGTGGTCCGGGCCCGCACCGAAGTAGCTGACCATCACGTAGCGGGTGGCGCCCACCTGCTCGGCAGCGCGCATCGAGGCGATCGCGCCGTCCCGGTCCACCGCGTAGGTGCGCTCGGGGCTGCCGCCGCCGGCCCCGGCGGACCAGACCACGGCGTCGGAGCCGCGCAGCAGCTCCTCCCAGCCGGCCTGGTCCAGGGTCTGGATGTCGGCGACCTCGGCGCTCGCGCCGGTGGCCTCGACCTCGGCGACGTGCTCCGGGTTGCGGATCACCGCGCGCACCTCGTGGCCCGCCTGCACCAGCAGCGGCTCCGCGAGCAGCGCGACCTTGCCATGTCCTCCGATGAGTGTGATCTTCATGCGCCTCACCCTGTCACCGCCCCGCCGCGGTGTCGAGGCCGGGGGCCGGATTCGGCCGCCGGCGGAACCGGGAATGCGCCCGGCCCGCCCGGCGGCCCCGGTATCCGCCGGCAGGCTCAGGCGGAGGGCTCCACGGGCGGCTCGGCCGACCAGGGGAAGACGATCCACTCATCGGTGCGCTTCCACACGAAGTCCGGGTCCACCACGGAGACGGGCTTCGCGTAGACCACGGCGCTGCGCACGTCCGCGCCCTGCTCCCGCAGCAGGTCCAGCACGAGGGCCAGGGTGCGGCCGGAGTCGGCCACGTCGTCCACCACCAGCAGGCGCCGCCCGTGGATCGACTCGGTGTCCAGCAGCGGGGCCAGCAGCACCGGGTCCGGGAGGGTCTCGTGCACGTCGGTGTAGAACTCGACGTTGATCGCGTCGGAGAGCTTCACCCCGCAGGCGTAGGAGAGCGCCCCGGCCGGCAGCAGACCGCCGCGGGCCACGGCGATGATGATCTCCGGCTCGAAGTCGGAGTCGGCGATCTGCTGGGCCAGCTCCCGGCTGGCGGTGCCGAAGAGGTCCCAGGTCAGGACCTCCTTGGTGACCAGCTCGGCCGAGTCGGCGTGGTAGGCGGGGCTCATCGGTGCTCCTCGGGGACGTCCGTGCCGGTCTCGCGCTCGGCGTCGGGGGCGACATCGGCGTCGGAGTCGGCGACGGTCTGGATCTCGCCGGTGTAGGTGCCGGTCGAGTAGTCGTACTCCACGGGGTTGCCGTCCTCGTCGGTCCGGGCGTACCACTCGGTGACCTCGGGGGCGGTGGAGTCGAAGTCGCTGCCGGTGGCGCGGTCGTCGTCGGTGTCGGTCGGTTCGACGGACAGCGCGAAGTGGTCGCCGTACTCGCTGACGCCGTAGCGCACCGCCTGCTCGACGGCCACCTCCTCGTAGCGGGATCGGATCGTGTACGGGTCGCTGCGCAGCAGCTTGACCAGGGCGATCGCCATCAGCACCAGGATCACCGCGAAGGGCAGGGCGGTGACCACGATGAGGTTCTGCAGGCCCTGCAGGGCGTTCTGCCCGCCGAACAGCAGGATCACCACGGCGATGCCGGCCATGCACAGCGCCCAGAACACGGTGACGCCGCGGCGGGGCTCCGGGTTGCCCTTCTGGGAGAGCTGCGAGTTCACCACGGAGGCGGAGTCCGCGGTGGTGATGAAGAAGATCGCCAGCACCACGATCACCAGTGCCGCGACGATCCAGCCGCCGGGCAGCTGGTCCACGGCGGCGAAGAAGATCTGCTCGGGCAGCGGCAGGGTGGCCGTGGTGCCGTCGGCGGCGATCGCCGCGTCCGGGTCGGATACGCCGACGGTGTTCCCGGCGGCGTCGAGCTCGCTGGCGCGGCGCTGCAGCCAGATGCTGGTGCCGCCGAGCACGGCGAAGGCCATCACGATGATCGAGGAGGGGATCAGCAGCACGCCGAGCACGAACTGGCGGATGGTGCGTCCGCGGGAGATCTTGGCGACGAAGACGCCGACGAAGGGCGCCCAGCTCACCCACCAGGCCCAGTAGAAGGTGGTCCAGCTGGAGAGGAAGGCCTGCATGTCCGCGCCCTCGGCCATGTTGGCGCTGAGCATGTCGGTCATGGTGCCGAAGTACTCGAGCACGGCGCCGGGGATCATGTTCATCAGGAACACGGTGGGGCCGACCACGAAGAAGAACAGCGCCAGTCCCACCGAGAGCACCATGTTGATGTTCGAGAGCCAGCGGATGCCACGGGCGATGCCGGACACGGCAGAGATGACGGTGCCGATGCTCAGCACGCAGATGATGCCGAGCGCCATCGCGTTGCCGGTGTCGCCGAGTCCGGCGACGATCTCGACGCCGCTGCCGATCTGCAGGGCGCCGATGCCGAGGGAGGCGGCGGTGCCGAAGAGGGTGGCGGTGATGGCGAGGCCGTCGATGATGCGGGCGCCGATCGAGTCGGTGCGGCCGCTCCACAGGGAGGCGACCACGGCGCTCATCAGCGGCACCTGGCCGCGGCGGTAGGAGATGTAGGCGACGGAGAGGCCGACGATCGCGTAGATCGCCCAGGCGTTCACGCCCCAGTGCAGGGCGGACTGCGCCATCGCACCCTTGATCGCGGCGACGGAGCCTGCGTCGTAGGGGGCGCCGGGCCGCGGGGAGAGGTAGTAGGTCAGCGGCTCGTAGGGGCCGAAGAAGATGATGCCGATGCCGATGCCGGCGGCGAAGAGCATCGCGGCCCAGGAGCCGGTGGAGTACTCGGGCTTCTCCCCGTCCAGGCCCAGCGGGATCCGGCCGTAGCGGGTGAAGGCGATGATGACCAGCAGGATCACCAGGCAGATGGCGAGCAGGTTGAACACCCAGCCGAGGTTCGCCATCACCCATCCGAGCGCCACGCCGGAGACCTCGAAGACGGACTCCGGATTGATCAGGCCCCAGGCGACGAAGGCGATGATCGCGGCGCCGACGACGGTGACGATGCCCTTGTCCACGCCGTAGCGGATCTTCTGGTCCTCGACGGAGACGCCGGGCACCAGTGCGGGATGGATCGCGTGGGGGTAGTTCACCTCCCGCAGGAAGGCACGGGCGCGCTGTCCGCGCTGGGACATCACCCGCAGCTGCTCGACGGCGCCGGGATCGAGGTCGGTCCCGGTGGTGGTGGCGGGGGCGGTGCGGCGCCGGCGGCGGATGCTGCTGCGGCGGCGCTCCTCGCCCTCGGGATGCTGGGGCGGCTCGGAGGAGGAGTTCATGCGGGGCCTCGGATCGGGTCGGGGACTGATCGGGGTGGGCCCACCGTAGCGAGCCCGGCGCCCGGACCTGCCGCTTCGACCACCTGGCCGAGGATCCGTGACCCCCCTGAGCCCCTTCCCCACATGCATTCACATCCCGGGGTGTTGTTTCGTGTGGCTTCGCGGGGTAGTGTGTGGCTATCGGAGGCGACGGGGGACGCACGTCCCGCCTCCGGCCCCCCGATGGCGAGGAAGGTGACGACATGTACGCCCCCCAGCGGCACCGACAGATCCTCGATGCCCTCGAGCACGACGGCCGCGTGGCCGTCTCCGACCTCGCCGAGCAGTTCGGCGTCGCCACCGAGACCATCCGCCGCGACCTCGACGAGCTGGACCGGCGCGGTCTGCTGCTGCGCGTGCACGGCGGGGCCGTCGCCCGCCGCACCACCGTGCTGGAGCCGGACCTCGACGCCCGCCGCAGCACCAACACCGCGATCAAGGACCGCATCGCCGCGGCCGCCGCGGAGCTGCTGCCCACCGATCCGGCCGCCGCCGTGCAGCTGGACGCCGGCACCACCACCCTCGCCCTGGTCCCCCATCTGCGGGGACGCACGGGATCGGTCGTCACCCACGCCCTCGACGTGGCGCAGGCGGCCCTCGCCCTGGACGGCCCGGCCGTCCACCTCCTGCCCGGGCGGCTGCGCCCCGGCACCGGCGCCGCGGTGGGCGCGGCGACCGTGGAGGCGATCCACCGCCTGCGCCCCGAGCTGGCCGTGCTGGCCTGCAACGGCTTCGACGCCGAGGCGCTGTACACCCCCGACCCCTCCGAAGGTGCCGTCAAGAGCGCCATCGTGCAGCGGGCCGCGCGTCGGGTCCTCGTGGCAGACTCGTCGAAGGCCTCGACCACTCATCTCGTCGCGGTCGCGGCGATGTCCGACATCGACACGCTCGTCACGGACGACGGGCTGCCGCCCTCAATGCGTTCCGCCCTCGCGGACGCGGGAATCGACGTGGTGCTCGCATGATCCTCACCCTCACCGCCAATCCCTCCCTGGACCGGACGATCGACCTGCAGGCCCCCCTGCAGGTGGGCGGGGTCCACCGCATCGGCGCCGACCGCACCCAGGTGGGTGGCAAGGGCGTCAATGTCGCCCTCGGGCTCGCCCGCGCCGGGGTGGACACCCTGGCCCTGGTCCCGGTCGGCGCCCACGACCCGTACCTGCAGCTGCTGGACGAGGCGGGGCTCCCCCACCGCGCCAGCGAGGTCGCCGGGGCCGTGCGCACGAACCTCACGGTGCTCTCGGCCCCGAACGTCACCACCAAGATCAACGAGCCCGGCTCCCCGGTGACCGCCCAGGAGGTCGCCGCCGTGGAGGCGGCCCTGCTGGACGCCGCGGGAGAGGGCGACGCCGTGATGCTCTCCGGCTCGCTGGCGCCGGGCTTCCCCGTCGACTGGTACGCGCGGATGGTGCGCCTGCTGCACGAGCGCGGCCTCTGGGCGGGCGTGGACACCTCCGACGCCCCGCTGACCGCGCTCGCCGCCGCCTGGGCGGAGGACCCGGCCTGCGCCCCGGACCTGCTGAAGCCCAACGCCGAGGAGCTCGGCCAGCTCACCGGCCAGGACGGCCTCGCCCTGGAGTCGTCCGCCGAGCAGGGCGAGCTCGGGCCGGTCCGCGAGGCCGCCCTGACTCTGCAGGCCCAGGGCGTCGGCGCCGTGCTGGTCACGCTCGGCGGGGCGGGCGCGGTGCTCGCCACCGCCGACGGCTGCTGGTACTCCCCCACCGTCCGCGGCCCGGTGGTCTCCACGGTCGGCGCCGGGGACTCCGCGACCGCGGGCTTCCTGATCGCCCGCGAGAGCGGCCAGGACGAGGCCGGGCAGCTCGCCCGCGCCGTCGCCTACGGCACCGCCGCGGTGGGCCTGCCCGGCACCACCATCCCCCGACCCGAGCAGGCCCGGGTGCATCCCGAGTCCGTCCGTCCGCTCTGAATCCCCCGACGCCGAATCCCCCGATCCCCGGCACCGTCCCCGGTGTCGTCCCACCCCGCCCGGTCCCCCCGGGCACCCCAGTGAAGGAGCTGGCATGTCCGCACTCATCACCGCCGACCTCGTCCGCCTGGACGTCGCGCCGGCCGGCGACAAGTTCGCCGTGATCGGCCAGATGGCCGACCTCATCGCCTCCACCGGGCGCGCCGAGCGCGACGGCCTCGAGGCGGGCCTGGTGGCCCGCGAGGAGTCCTTCGCCACCGGCATGCCCGGCGGCTTCGCGATCCCCCATTGCCGCACCGAGGCCGTGCACGAGGCCGGGCTCGGTCTGCTGCGCCTCAGCGAGCCGGTGGACTTCGGCTCCGCCGACGGCCCGGCGGACCTGGTCATCGGGATCTCCGCCCCCGCGGGCACCGACGACCAGCACCTGAAGCTGCTGGCCCAGCTCTCCCGTGCCCTGATCCGCCCCGAGTTCCTGGCGGCCCTGCGCGCCGCGGAGACCCAGGAGGAGGCGGCGCGCCTGGTGATGGAGGTGCTGGACCCGGTCGAGATCGGGCTCGCCCCGGATGCAGGCTCCGAGGACGGCGCCGACTCCACCGTCGATTCCGCGGCCGTCGCCCCCGTGGCCGCCGAGGAGGGGGAGCCGGTGCTGCTGGCCATCACCTCCTGCCCCACCGGGATCGCCCACACCTACATGGCCGCCGAGTCGCTCGAGAACGCGGCGAAGGACAAGGGCGTGGAGCTGCACGTGGAGACCCAGGGCTCCGGCGGCATCACCCCCTTCACCGAGGAGCAGATCGCACGCGCCACCGCCCTGATCGTCGCGGCGGACGTGAACATCTCCGGCCGTGAGCGCTTCGCCGGCAAACCGATCGTGGAGCACCCGGTGAAGCGGGCCATCTCCCACGGCCCGCAGATGATCGACGAGGCCGTGGCGGCCTCCTCCGATCCCTCGGCGCGGCGCGTGCCCTCGGGCGGCGCGGCGAAGCAGGAGGGCGATTCCTCCTCGGAGGCGAAGCAGTCCTGGCCCAAGCGGATCCAGGCCGCCGTGATGACCGGCGTCTCCTACATGATCCCCTTCGTCGCCGCGGGCGGCCTCATGCTGGCCATCGGCTTCCTGCTGGCGGGCTTCGACGTGGCCTTCGTGGCGCAGGACGTCGCCACCACCTACTCGCTGGGCAACCTGCCCGGCCAGCTCGAGTACGAGGGCGCCGCGGGCACCATGCTCACGGAGCGCTCCGGGCTGCTGCTGTACCTCGGCTCGGTCATGTTCACCGTCGGCAACCTGGGCATGGGCTTCCTGGTGGCCGCCCTGTCCGGCTACATCGCCTACGGCCTGGCCGGACGCCCCGGCATCGCCCCCGGTTTCATCGGCGGCGCCGTCTCCGTGCTGGTGGGCGCCGGCTTCCTCGGCGGCCTGGTCACCGGTCTGCTGGCGGGCCTGATCGCCCTGTGGCTGACCACCTTCAACCCGCCGCGCTGGCTGGCCGGCCTGATGCCGGTGGTGATCATCCCGCTGGTCACCTCCACCGTGGTGGGCGGCGCGATGCTGCTGTTCCTGGGCCGCCCCCTGGCCTGGCTGATGACCACCCTGCAGGACGGCCTGACCGGCATGAGCGGCAGCTCCGCGATCCTGCTGGGCGTGATCCTGGGTCTGATGATGTGCTTCGACCTCGGCGGCCCCGTGAACAAGGCGGCCTACCTCTTCGCGACCGCCGGGCTCTCCCAGGGCACCGAGGCGTCCTTCCAGATCATGGCGACCGTGATGGCGGCCGGCATGGTGCCGCCGCTGGCGATGGCCCTGTCGACCGCGGTGGCCCGCAGGCTCTACTCCCCGGTGGAGCGCGAGAACGGCGCGACCGCCTGGCTGCTGGGCGCGGCCTTCATCTCCGAGGGCGCGATCCCCTTCGCCGCCGGCGACCCGCTGCGCGTGATCCCCTCGATGATGGCCGGCGGTGCCGTCACCGGCGCGCTGACGATGGCCTTCTCGGTGGGCTCGCAGGCGCCGCACGGCGGTATCTTCGTGTTCTTCGCGATCAGCCCGGTCTGGGGCTTCATCCTCGCGATCGTGGTCGGCACGCTGATCTCGGCCACGCTGGTCACCCTGCTGAAGGCCCAGCACCGGCGGTCCCTGGCCGCCGCCTGATCCGCCCGCATCCCTCCGGGGCCGTGACGTCCGTTCGGACGGCGCGGCCCCGGAGCCGTCCCCGGGAGCCCCGATGTCCTCTGCCGCCTTCCGCCCCCGCCGTCCCTCCCCGCTGGCCGGCGCCAAGCCCCGCCGCGACGACCTGGCGCGCTTCGCGAGCGACGATCCCGACGCCATCGACGATGTCCTCCCCCGCGAGGGCCTGCCGCTGCGCCTGCTCATCGTCGGCATCAACCCGGGGCTGTGGACCGCCGCCGTCAACGCGCCCTTCGCCCGGCCCGGCAACCGCTTCTGGCCCTCGCTGCACCGTGCCGGGCTCACCGGGCGGGCCGTGGATGCCGCCCGGGGACTCGAGGACTCCGACGCCAGCGACCTCGTCGAGCGCGGCATCGGGGTGACGAACCTGGTGGGCCGTGCCACCGCCCGCGCGGACGAGCTGAGCCGGGCCGAGCTGCAGGCGGGCGGTCGCGGCCTGGTCGAGCGGGTGCCCGCGCTCGCTCCCCGGGTGGTCGCGATCGCCGGGATCACCGCCTTCCGCAGCGCCTTCACGCTGCCCGCGGCGCGCCTCGGACGCCAGGACCCGGAGACCGTGCCGGGGTGGCCGACGGGGACCGCCCTGTGGGTGGTGCCGCAGCCCAGCGGCCTGAACGCCCACGCCACCGTCGCCACCCTCGCGGAGGATTGGCGGGAGGTCGCCGCGGAGGCCGGGATCCCGACCCCGGCGGCGTGAGCCTGCTCGCGCCCCCTTCCCGGACTCTTCGGGCCCGCGGGGCCGCACGCTAGACTGCTCGGCGGCAGCGGGGGAGTATCCGTCGCTCTGCGCACGTCATCACGGGGACCGCCGATGGTCCCCCGGGCGCAGAGGCCTCAGCACCATCGGGACCGGTGGGCGAGGTGGAGAGACCCGGGTCCACTCCTCGACCCCGGAAAGAGCTCCCGTGACAGTCTCCCCCCTGGTCTGGATCATCACGATCATCGCCATCGTCGGCCTGCTGGTCTTCGACTACGTCTTCCATGTGCGCAAGGCGCACATCCCCACCCTGCGCGAGGCCGCCGTCTGGTCCTCGATCTACGTGGGCATCGCGCTGCTGTTCGGCATCGTCGTCATCCTGCTCGGCGGCGGCCACGCCGGCGTGGAGTACTACTCCGGCTGGATCACCGAGAAGGCCCTCTCGGTCGACAACCTCTTCGTGTTCCTCGTGATCATGGCGTCCTTCAAGGTGCCGCGCGAGGACCAGCAGAAGGTGCTGCTGTTCGGTATCACCTTCGCGATCATCTCCCGCACCGCCCTGATCCTGGTGGGTGCCGCCGCGATCGAGCACTTCGCCTGGGCCTTCTACTTCTTCGGCGCGATCCTCCTGTTCACCGCGGTCAACATGCTGCGCGGCGAGCTCAAGGACGAGTCCGGGGAGGAGGAGGAGAAGGACAACATCGTCGTCCGCATCGTCAAGCGGATCTTCCCGACCAGCGGCGAGTACGACGGCGACAGGTTCTTCACGGTCGTCGACGGGCGGCGGATGCTCACCCCGATGCTGCTGGTGATGATCGCGATCGGCGGCACCGACGTGCTGTTCGCGCTCGACTCGGTGCCCGCCATCTTCGGCCTCACCCAGTCGACCTACATCGTGTTCACGGCCACCGTGTTCTCGCTGCTGGGTCTGCGTCAGCTCTACTTCCTCATCGACGGCCTGCTGGACCGCCTGGTCTACCTCTCCTGGGGCCTGTCGATCATCCTGGCCTTCATCGGCGTGAAGCTGGTGCTGCACGCCCTGCACGAGAACGAGCTGGGCATCATCAACGGCGGCCAGCCGGTGCCGGTCCCCGAGGTCTCGACCCCGGTGTCGCTGGCCGTCATCGTCGGCGTCCTCACCATCACCGTGATCGCCTCCCTGTTCTCCAAGCGCGGCAAGGCGCAGGCGGCCGTCTCCGACGCCCGCTGGGAGGCCGAGCACTACATCGAGATGAGCTACCAGGCCTTCGAGGCCCGGCGCGACGCCATCTACCAGCGCATGATCGAGCACGAGCAGATCATCGAGAACCTCCCCTCGACGTTCCAGAATCACGTGGACGACGAGCGCGGCCTGCGCGAGCTGCTGGCCGACGCCCACGCCATCCATGAGGTGCGCCTGGCCCACAACGAGCGCGGCGAGCGCTCGGACGAGCAGCCCGAGGGTCTGCGCGTGGTGCGCGAGGACGGCACCGTCTCCGTGGACGGCAGCAACAAGCTGGTGCTGATCGGCCAGGAGGACCAGGCCGAGGGCGGCATCACCACCCAGGAGTCGCGGGTGGCCAAGCCCGGCCGCTGACCCCCGCGTCCCGGACCCCCCTCGAGCCTGCTCGGGGGGCGTCCGTGCATCCGGGCCCGTGGAGGCGGGCTCAGTCGGGAGGATCCTCCGCCCGGATCACCGCCGCGACCAGCAGTGCCTGCGCGGCCAGGTAGGTGGCCATGAACGCCACGTCCTGCCCGGGCCGGTCGAGCACCCCGAACACGCGCAGCGCGATCAGCGCATCGGAGACCAGGAAGCTCGCCCCGCCGATGGTGCCGAGAGGCCCGAGCCCGGTGGCGAGCGCGGCCATCGCGGCCAGCAGCCCCGCGTAGAGAACGACCGCGGGCAGCAGCGGCCCGGCACCGGGGGCGCACAGCGCCACCACCGCGACGGCCAGCAGCACGTAGGGGGCGGCTCCCCAGGGCCGGGCGAGCACCGAGCGGAGCCGCCAGGGACGGAAGGCGGCGAGGTAGGCGATCTGGGCGAGGGCGAAGCTGCCGAGCATCGCGCCGAGCTGGGCCGCGCTGTCCTGCGGGAGGTAACGGGGGACGGTGTCCCCGAGCCAGGAGCAGCCCAGCGCCGCGAGCGTCCAGCGCACCACCGGGGTCCGCGGCCGCTCGGTCGCCCGCAGCAGCACCCCGGCCAGGGCCGGCATCAGCGTCATCTGACTGAGGTCCGCCACCCGCTCCGCGCCGACGGCCTGCGCCCCCAGGTGCACGGCCGCCAGGGTCCCGCTGATCGCGATCGGGACGGCGAGCCGATGACGGAGCACGGTCATGGCCTCAGCCCCGCCGGACTACGTCGCACTCGTTCACCACGGCAAGGCTGCGGCTTCGCATGGGTTCCTCCTGGTCGGGGGCCTGTGCTGTCATCCTGGCAGATCGACCACGGCCACCAGCGTGTTTCCACCATCTCCGTGTACCCAGGTCAGCGCTCTTGCCACAGCATGCCGCGGCCGACGACGCCCCCCACCGAGCAGTGCCTCAGCCGATCACGGCGCTCATCGTCAAGAGAGGCATCGCCAGGACCAGCAGGCCCACGCGCGCGAGATGCAGCCGGTCCCAGCGCCGCTGCTGATCCGCCCAGTCCGCGGGGTGTTCCTCCGCGGTCCAGGTGCGTGCCCTTCGGTTGATCGGGACCAGCAGGAGGACGGATAGCACGCAGCTCAGGACGAGAAACACCGCCGCCACCAGGGAGGCCCCGGTCGCGCTGGCCCCGTCGACGATCACCGTGGCGACCAGGACCAGTATCAGGGAGGCGATGTACCAGAACGGCATCGCGCGGCCGAGTATGCGGGCACCGTGCGCACGGCCGGCGATCGACGCCTCGAAGGGCAACGCCCGGAGGATCGGGTTGACGACGACCGCGACGGCGAGCTCGACGCCCACCAGGATGCCGGTCACCGTGAGGGCAAGGGAGAGAAGAAGGGCAACCATGACGTCTCCTATCTAGCACTGCTAGGTCAGTTAGCGCCGCTAGACTATGGAGTGATCCCGGGAAGCACAACAAGAAAGGACGGACACGGGCGGATGGCACGGACCACAGACCCCGCGGACCGACGACGACGGATCCTCGACGCGGCACGAGCGCGGGCGGACGCCGAGGGCTGGGACGCTGTGACCACCCGGCACCTCGCCGGCGCCATCGGCTTCACACAACCCGTCCTCTACGGGCACTTCCCCCGCGGCAAGGCCGAGATCATCCACGCGGTCGCCCTGGAGGGCTTCACCGACCTCGCGCGAGACTGCCGAGCCGCCATGGCGTCCTCCCCTGACCGGCCCCTGGAGGCGGTGGCCGAGGCCTACCTCGACTTCGGCGGCCGGCACCCCGCGGTCTACGAGGCGATGTTCCACCAGCCCATCGACGCGCGCTTCGCCCAGGACGACGTCGAAACCCCCCTGCGGGATGCCTTCGACGTCCTCGCCCAGGCACTCGGGGACACCGGGGACGGCACCGAGACCGAGGTCCTCTGGAGCACTCTGCACGGATTAGGCCTCCTCGAACGCGCAGGGAGGATGCGCCCCGATCACCGGGCGCACCGGATCGCGGAGATCAGGCGACGATTCGGCCCCCATTGAAGCCTGGCCGTCGATGAGGGTGGACGTCGACAGCCCGCGGGCGCAGGATGGCGGCATGACGCGCGTGCAGACCTCCCTCTGGTTCGACGGCGGCGTGGACGAGGCCGCTGCCTTCTACGTCTCCCTGCTGCCGGGGTCACGGATCCTCGGCCGCCTGCCCTACGTCCCCACCGACAACGCGCCCGGGGACGGGCCGCCCGCGGGCGAGTCCCTCACCGTGGACATCGAGCTGGCCGGCACGCGCTACACCCTGCTGAACGGCGGCCCCTACTTCACGCTCTCGGAGGCCGTCTCGATCGAGGTGGTGGTGGACTCCCAGGCCGAGGTGGACCGGCTGTGGTCGGCCATCCTGGAGAACGGCGGCGAGCCCTCGCAGTGCGGCTGGTGCCGCGACCGCTGGGGGCTGTCCTGGCAGATCGTCCCCGCCCGGCTCTACGAGCTGCTGGAGGGCCCGCACGCGGCAGCGGTGACGGCGGAGATGCTCACCCAGGTCAAGCTCGACGTGGCCCGGCTGGAGGCCGCGGCCGGATCGGACTGACCCCCGGCACAACGGCCGTCGCGCCCCGGGAGCCGCCCGCGCGGCTCAGCGGCCGTGGTGCAGGCGACAGCGGGCCTGGTAGCTCTCGGTCCCGCCGACTGCGTCGACGGTGAGGGCGAGCCCCTCCCCCGCACCCGAGGCCGCCTCGCCCGCGCCAAGCCGCTGGTGCAGCGGGGCGTCCCGCCCGCAGACGGCGCAGACCGCGCTCAGCCGCAGCACCTCGTCCGCCAGCGCCATCAGCTCCGGCAGCGGCGGGAAGGGTTCGGCGTCGAAGGTGACCGCGAGCCCGGCGACGATCACGGTCGCGCCGCGGTCGAGCAGTTCGGCCACCACCGGCAGCAGGCCGGCGCCGAAGAACTGCGCCTCGTCGAGGGCGATCACCCGCGCGTCGGGGTGCTCGGCCAGCAGGGCCCGCAGCCCCTCCACGTCGGAGGCGGCCGGGGCGGCCATCACGTCGCCGGTGTGGGTGGCGATGCCCTCGGCGTAGCGGTCGTCGAAGGCGTGGGTGAGCACGAGCGTGTCGATCCCGGCGAGCGCGGCCCGGCGCACCCGGCGCAGCAGCTCCTCGGACTTCCCGGCGAACATCGGCCCGGCGATCACCTCGAGGCGGCCCGGCGCAGCAGCGGTGGCACACATGCCCGCAGGGTACGCCCCGGCATCGCGGCGAGCACCGGGCGGAATACGCGGGGGAATACCGTGGCCGCGCCCGTCCAGCGCTATCACAGAACGATCACGGCCACATTCCAGCGGATATTCAGCGCGGTGCCAGCCTGTGCGGCCGCACAGCTCGCGACCTGCACCCCTACCCTCTCTTGGGGCGCTGATCAGCACCTTCACCCGGGATCCCCAGGCTCGTCGCAGACTCGACGCCCCGGAGTGACCCACGGATCATGCCGGGTCAAAATTGCGTCAACCCGCCGCCATAAATGCCGTCAGGGCTTGCCCGCTCCCCCATTCCGCCTCCTACGGTTGCCGACGCATCACGACCCGTCAGCCCCGAAGGAGCTACCCGTGACCACGACCTTCCGCAGCACCACCCGATCCATCATCGGCCGCACCGCCCTCACCCTCGCCGGCGGCGCCGTCGTCGCCACCGGCATGATGGCCGCCGCCCCCACCCAGGCCCAGGCCGCGACCGGCTGGGACGAGGTGGCCGCCTGCGAGTCCGGCGGCGACTGGTCCATCAACACCGGCAACGGCTACTACGGCGGCCTGCAGTTCTCGCAGTCCACCTGGGAGGGCTACGGCGGCACCCAGTACGCCGAGCGTGCCGACCTCGCCTCCAAGAGCGAGCAGATCGCGATCGCCGAGAAGGTCCTGGCCGGCCAGGGCGCGGGCGCCTGGCCCACCTGCGGCACCGCCCTCTCCGGCGACGCCGACACCTCCGGCGGCACCGAGTCCTCCGACGACTCCTCCTCCGAGGAGAGCTCCGACAGCTCCAGCGAGTCCTCCGGCAGCTCGAGCTCCGAGTCCAGCGAGTCCTCGGAGTCCAGCGGGTCCTCCGAGAGCAGCGAGGCCCGCGAGGACTCCGGCGAGTCCAGCCGCTCCGAGGAGCGCACCTCCGAACCCCAGGGCGACTGGAGCTGCGACGGCGACGGCATCGCCGACAACTGCGACGAGAACGGCTTCACCAAGGAGACCACCTCCTCCGACGAGTCGGACGAGTCCAGCCAGGAGTCCACCGAGCAGAGCACCGAGTCCACGGAGCAGGGCAGCGGCTCGGGCTCCACCGGGTCCGCCGACGGCATGGCCGTGGCCGGCACCCTGGAGGTCGACGGCAAGCTCGGCCCGAACACCATCTCCGCCCTCCAGGACTGGCTCGACATCGAGCAGACCGGTGAGCTGGACGAGGAGACCGTGAAGGCCATCCAGGCCTGGACCGGTGCCGAGCAGGACGGCGTGATGGGCCCGGAGACCGTGGCCGGCATCCAGCACGAGGTCGGCGCCCACCAGGACGGCGGCGACGAGCTCGACGGCCAGAGCACCCAGGTGCTGCAGGCCTTCCTGAACCTGTACTGAGCCGCGCTCCCCGCCCCGCGCGCGGGCATCGCCCTCCCCCACCGCCCGGGATCGCCCGGTGGTCCTCCGACCGCCGCGCGGCCCGGGCGGTCGTGCGTCAGCAGACCTGCTGGCCAGGGACCCGAAACGTCAGAGCGGACGCTTGAGCCCGACGTGGCTCTCCTCGTAGCCGAGCCGGGCGTAGAAGGCGCGGGCCTGCTGGCGGGTGCCGTCGGTGGTGAGCTGCGCGAGCCGGGCCCCGCGGGCGCGGCCGTGCGCATGCGCCCACTCCAGCATCGCGGTGCCGAGCCCCTGGCCGCGCGCGGAGGCGGCGATGCGCACGCCCTCGATCTGCAGCCGGGTGGAACCGGCCCGGGAGAGGCCGGGGATGATCGTGAGCTGCATGGTGCCCACCACCTGCTCGGCCTCGTCGGTGACGACGGCGAGGTAGTGGGCGCCGTCGCGGGAGAGCACCTCGTGGGCGGCCTCGTACTCGGCGAGCTCGGCGACCTCCCGGGAGCGGGCGATCTCGTCGTCGGCCAGCAGCGTCGCGATCGCGGGCACGTCGGCGCGGCGGGCGCGCCGCACCCGGTAGGAGCGTTCCCCCGGCGTGAGCAGACGACCCGCCCCGGCACCGGCCGCCTCCCGCATCCGGGCCACCAGCGCATCCAGCCAGGCGCCGACGTTCGCGCGGGCCTCGGAGGTGTCGGGGTAGCGGCAGCGCAGGTGCACCCCGGCCTGGTCGAGGATGAACCAGAGCATCACCCCGTCGGTGCGGATCGAAGCGCTCACGTACTGCGCCTCCAGCCCGATGTCGTCGATGCGCACCGGCAGGCGACGCAGGTCCAGCCAGGAGATCGCGAACATGCCGGGGGCCTCCGGCATCCCGCCGTAGGGGGCGAGGATGTCCGCCAGCGGCCAGGAGCCCAGGCGGATCGCCTCCTTGACGGCCGCGGCGGCCGCCGTCGGGCCGGGCCGCTCCACCTCCAGGACCGCATTGGTGATGAACCAGCCGACGGAGTCGTGCCAGGTGGTGTCGTAACGGCTGTGCACGGGGAACACGGCGCGCAGCGGGGCACCGGAGAGCTCCCGCGTCACCTCGGCCATCAGGGAGGTGGTCAGCGCCAGGGTGGAGACGCCGTCGGCGCGGGCCTGGGCGGACAGGGCGCCGGTGTCGTCCACGTCGAGCACGTCGCGGATCTCCACCCGTTCGGGCTGCGGGGAGGGGTCGCCGAGCGGCAGTGGGAAGCGGGGCATCACGTCGCCGCCGGCGGCGAGGATCTCGTGCCAGCGGCGGTGGATCTCCTCGGGGGCGCTGCCCCGGTCGCGCAGCAGCGCGGTGTGCTCGGCGAAGGCGGGCACCCAGCCCTGGGCGGGTTCGCGGCCGGCCTCGAGGTCGGTGAGTGCCGCCAGCAGGTCCCGGGCGATCACCAGCATCGACCACATGTCCACGTGGGCGTGGTCGGCGCCGATCACCACGGTGGGGCCCTCGGCGGTCTCGACCACGCACAGCCGGTGCGCGGGCCGCGAATGGGAGGAGCAGTGGGCATCCAGCACCTCCTGCAGGGCCCCGTTCATCGCCTGCCCGGGGGCGACCTCGTGCTCGACCCAGGCGCCGGGGCCGACGTCGACGGGGCGGAGCACCACCAGCCCGTCCTGCTCGGAGAACACGGTGCGCAGGGTGCCGTGCCGGGCGATCACCGCGAGCCAGGCGGCGGCGAGCGCCTCCTCGTCCACGCGCTCGCGCAACCGGATGGAGATCGCCATCCAGGAGCCGGGCCGGTCGCCGGCGCCGACGTGGCGCCGCTGGTCGAAGGAGACCGGGAGCGCCTCCCCGGCCGGGGAGACGGTGACCGCGTAGCTGCGGAGGGGACCGAAGGGGAGCCGCAGGTGGGCGACGTGGGTGAGCCGCATGCTGGGTACAGTAGCCGCCAACGTCCCTGCTCCCGCCCCGGAGGTCCCGATGTCATCCTTCCGTGTCCCCGGGGCCGAGCTGGCCTGGGAGCTCAGCGACGAGGGCGGACATCCGGTGGTGCAGCTGCACGGCCTCACCTCCAGCCGGGCACGGGACCGGGTGCTGGACCTCGACCTCGGGCGGGGGCTGTCGGGCACCCGGCTGCTGCGCTACGACGCCCGCGCCCACGGGGCCTCCACGGGGCGGGCGGAGCCGGAGGACTACCGCTGGACGAGCCTCGCGGACGACCTGCTGGCGCTGCTGGAGGCGACCTTCCCCGGCGAGACGGTGCACGGGGTGGGGCCCTCGATGGGCTGCGGCACCCTGCTGCACGCGGCGCTGCGGGAGCCGGAGCGCTTCAGCTCGCTGACGCTGCTGCTGCCGCCGACGGCCTGGGAGACCAGGGCCGCGCAGATCGAGGACTACCGCCGGCTGGCGGAGTTCATCGACGCCCACGGCATGGAGCGCTTCCTCGGCGCCAGCCAGGACATGTACCGCCCGCCGGCGACGGTCGGCACCCCCACCACGGTGCCGGACATCTCCGGGGAGCTGCTGCCCTCGGCCTACCGCGGCGCCGCACTCAGCGACCTGCCGTCGCGGGAGGACCTGGCGGCGCTGGACCTGCCGGTGACGATCCTGGCCTGGGTGGACGACCCCGGCCACCCCGTCTCCAGCGCCGAGGCCCTGGCGGCGACGCTCCCCCGGGCCCGCCTGCAGATCGCCGCGCGGCCCGATCAGGTGGCGCGCTGGCCGGAGGTGCTGTGCGAGGACGTCGCCGCGGCGGGCGCGGCCGTCACAGCAGGGTGAGCACCAGGGTCCACACGCAGATCACGGCGAGCATGCCGAGGCTGTAGAGGATCGAGGCGCGCATGATCTCGCTCTCGCGGCCCGAGAGGCCCACGGCGCCGGCCGCGATCGCGATGGACTGCGGCGAGATCACCTTGGCGGTGGTGCCGCCGGCGGTGTTCGCGCCCACCAGCTGGGCGGGGGCCGCGCCGATGCCCTCGGCGGTGGCCACCTGCAGCGGGGCGAACAGGGTGTTGTTGTTGACCACCGAGCCGGTGAGGAACACACCGATCCAGCCGATGATCGGGGCGATCAGCGGGAACACGGGGCCTGCCGCGGCCAGCGCCGAACCCATCGCGGTGGAGCCGCCCGAGTAGTTGGCGATGTTGGCGAGCATGAGGATCAGGGCGATCAGGATGATGGCCTTGCCGAGCTCACCGATGGTGGCGCGCAGCTCCGTGAGCGCCCCACCGATGCTGATCTGCGGGGTGGTGGCCACCGTGATCAGCACGGCCAGCAGGATCGCGGTGCCGGTGGCGCCGAGGATCGCGAGGGACCAGGTGGTCTCGACCAGGGCGCCGGAGGCGGTGGTGATCGCGTTCGTCAGCCCCTGGATCGGCACCGAGATGGTGGTGGCGGCCAGCGCGCCCTCGGCGAACAGTGCCTTCACGGCCGGGATCGACCACAGCAGGATGGTGCCGGTGAGGATGTAGAAGGGGCTCCAGGCCACGATGACCTCGCGGGCGCTGTGCCGCTCCACCTCGGGGATCTCGGCGCCGCCCTCGCGGAAGATCCGCTTCGGCCTCCACACCCGGCTGAGCAGGAAGATCGCGACGAGCGCGGCGAGGCCCGCGCCGAGGTCGGCCAGCTCGGGGCCGAGGAACCACAGCACGCCGGCCTGCACGCCGGAGAAGACGAGGGTGACCACGAGGGTGGCGGGCCAGGTCTCGCGCAGGCCGCGCACGCCGTCGAGGATCATCACCAGCAGGAAGGGGATCAGCAGGGTCAGCGGCTGCAGCACGATCACCAGGGCGCGGGAGAGGTCCAGCACGTCCATGCCGGTGACCTGGGCGCCGACGATGACGGGCACGCCGATGGCGCCGTAGGCCCCGGCGGCGGCGTTGGCGACCAGGGAGATCATGGCGGCGCGGACGGGCTGGAAGCCGAGCTGGACGAGCAGGGCGGCGCAGATCGCGATGGGCACGCCGAAGCCGGCGGCCCCCTCCAGGAAGGCGCCGAAGGCGAAGCTGATCAGCAGCACCTGGATCCGCTGGTCCGGGGAGACCGCGGAGATCGAGGCGCGGATGATGTCGAAGCGGCCGGAGGCGACGCTGATCCGGTACAGCCACACGGCCATCACGATGATGTAGGCGATCGGCCAGATCGCGGTGAGCAGGCCGTACCCGGCGGAGCCGGCGATCGAGCCGAGCGGCATGCCGAAGACGGCGAGCGCGACGACCACCTCGACGGCCAGGGCGATCACGGCGGAGACGATGCCGGTGAGCTTGAGGACCACCATGCACAGCAGGAACACGAGGATGGGCAGGGCGGCGACGAGCGCCGAGAGCGGCAGGCTGCCGAGGGGGTCGATGGTCTGAATCCACATGGCGGGGAGAACCTCACGTCGGGGTGCCGGGACGGGGTCGCGGCACCGGATCGGGAGACGCTGCGGGCAGTGCCGTCGGAAGGGGCACCGCGGTCGGATCTGGTCTTTCGGGGGCAGAGAGAACGGGGCGGCTCCCGGGGTGTGCCGGGTTCCGCCCCGTCGTCCCTGACGAGTGGTCTCTGCGAGGCCTGGGGTCAGCCGCGCAGGTCGGCGGCGACCTTCTTCAGCGCATCGGCCGAGGCCTGCAGGCGGGACAGCTCGTCCTCGCTGAACGGGGTCTCGGGGATCGGGCGGGCGCCCTCGGCGCCGACGATGCAGGGCACCGAGAGGGCGGCGTCGGAGATGCCGTGCTCGCCCTGCAGGACGGGGGCGACTGGCAGGATGGCCTGCTCGTCGCCGAGGATCGCCTCGACGATGCGGGCGCTGGAGAGGCCGATGGCGTGGTTGGTGGCGCCCTTGCCCTGGATGACCTTGTAGGCGGCGTCGCGGACGTCCACGGCGATCCGGTCGAGGTCCTCGCGGGAGAACAGCGGCGCGCCGTCCTGCTCCCACTGCTCGATCGGGACGGTGCCGATCCGCGCGCCGGACCACAGCGGGAACTCGCTGTCCCCGTGCTCGCCGACGATCTGCGCGTGGACGCTGGCCTCGGCGACCTCGGCGCGACGGGCGATCTCCCAGCGCAGCCGCGAGGAGTCCAGCACGGTGCCGGAGGCGAAGATGCGGTTCTCGGGCAGCCCCGAGGTCTCCTGGGCGAGCATCGTGAGCACGTCGCAGGGATTGGTGACGATCACGTAGACGGCGTCGGGGGCGACCTCCAGCAGCTGCGGCATGAGCGAGCGGAGGATCCCGGCGTTCGTCGCGGCCAGCTCCAGGCGGGTCTGCCCCGGCTTCTGCTTGGCCCCGGCGGTGATGACGACGACGTGCGAACCCTCCGCGACGCCGATGTCGGACCCGCCGACGATGTCGCTGCTGCCGAGGAACGCCGAGCCGTGTGCGAGGTCGAGCACCTCCGCCTCGGTGCGCTCGGTCGCGATGTCGTACAGGGCCACGTGGCGGGCGGATCCGCGGATCAGGGAGGCATAGGCGACGCTCGCCCCGACGGCGCCTGCTCCGACAACGGTCAGCTTCGAGTTCACGATCATGCGGCCAGCGTAGGCTCGTCCGGGCGCCCTGCCACAGGACCTAGGTCGGCTCCACCGTCGGCCGCGCTGGTGGGGACGCGGTCCACCGCGGACCGTTCACCGACTCGACACCCCGGAGGCCCCCATGATCCTCATCAACGTCCGTTTCCCCGTCCGCCCCGAGGTCGCCGACCGCTGGCCGGAGATCGCTCGCCCCTTCACGGAGGCGACCCGCGCCGAGCCGGGCAACAAGTGGTTCACCTGGTCGCGGGACGTCGAGGACCCGACGGTGTACGTGCTGCTCGAGGCCTTCGAGGACGACGCCGCCGGGGCGCACGTGGACTCCGACCACTTCCGCACCATGCAGGCGGAGTTCCCGCAGTACCTGCGCGAGACCCCGCAGATCGTCTCCCATCAGGTGGACGGCGACGGCTGGGGCCCGATGGGTGAGCTCACGGTCGACTGAGCGCCGCGGAGCGGACGGGCGTCGTCCGGCGTCCTTCAGCGCTCCAGCCGGGCGAGCTTCTCGGGGTTCCGCTGGAGGGCGATCCCGGTGACGCGGCGCCCGTCGCTCTCGATCCAGGTCACGCTGTCCACGCCCCCGGGTCCGGTCGCGACCAGGGCCGGGTGCCCGTTGACCTCGCGCACGGTCCAGGTGAGGGCGCGCACGTCGGCCTTCTCGAACAGGCCGAGGACGAACCGCATCGTGCGGTCCGCGCCGAGGATCGGGCGGCGCGCGGCCCTCGCGATCCCGCCGCCGTCGCTGGTGAGCACCACGTCGGGGGCGAGCACGCCGACCAGGTCCGCGAGCGGCACCTCCCCGCGGGCGGCGGCCAGGAACGCCCCGGTCAGCTCCCGCGAGAGGTCCGCGTCGACCTCGTGGCGGTCCTCCCCCGCCGCGACGTGGACCCGGGCCCGCCGGACCAGCTGCCGCACCGCCGGTTCCCGCCGCCCGAGGGCCTGCGCGATCTCCGCGTACGGCACCGCGAACACCTCCCGCAGCACGAAGGCGGCGCGCTCGAGCGGCGAGAGGGTCTGCAGCACGACCAGCAGCGCGAGGGAGACCTCTGCGGCCACCTCGGCGACGTGCGCGGGGTCCTGATCGGTGCGGTCCGCGCCGGTGAGGACGGGTTCGGGCAGCCAGGGCCCGGGATACTCCTCGCGGCGGCGCGAGCGGGACCGGATCTGGTTCAGTGCCTGGTGGGTGACGGCACCGAGCAGGTAGGCCCGGGCGTCGCGCACCGTCGCGACGTCCACCGCCCGCCACCGCAGCCAGGTCTCCTGGACCGCGTCCTCCGCGTCCTGCGCGGTGCCGAGCACGCGGTAGGCCGCGCCGAGCAGGTCCCGCCGATGGTCGAGGAACGGTGCCGCGTGGGGATCCGCGCCGGCCGCGTCGGCCGGGCCGGTCCTCCGTCCCTCGTCCGCCACCTCAAACCACCTCCGGCACCGCGCAGTCGTCCCGGTAGCCCTGGCTGCGCAGCCCGAGCCCCGCGTTGAACCGGGAGCGGTAGTTCTCGAGCGCCACCAGAGCGGCGAGCTCGACGATCTGCCGGTCGTCGAGCGCGGGGCGCAGGTCCTCGACCATCGCATCGGTCGCGGCGGACGGGGTGGCGCTCGCGGCCACGGCGTAGCGGAGGACGGCGCGGTCGAGGTCCGAGTAGGCGTCGCTCGTGGTCCAGCGGTCGATCTCGCGGACCGCCCGCGGGTCGATGCCCCGGTGGCGGAACTCCCACTCGCCGAAGTCGATGCACCAGGAGCAGCCGATCTCCTGGGAGACGGCGAGCACCGCGAGGGCGTGCAGGCGCGGCGGCAGGCGCTTCCAGGTCATCGCCGCGGACTCCAGGCCCAGCCAGCCGGCCAGGACCCGGCGGTGGTGGAAGGCGGCGCGCAACGGGTCCGGGACCTTCCCGCCGTACAGGCGACGGGCGATGGCCCCGAGGGTGGACTCGAGCGGGCCGGTGGGGCCCAGGGGCACGCGGGCGCGGCGCGGGGCGGCGGGCAGCTCGGTCAGGGCTCGGATGCTCATGGCTCTCCTTCGTCGGGACCGGCGGGATGCGCGGTCACGAGGAGGACACCGGCCGCAGGGCGGATGTGACATCGCGGCGGCGAGGGAGGGACCCTTTTCCCGGATCAGGACCGTCGGTGCAGGTCACGCGGCACGCCCGCGCCGAACGCGCAGCACGATCGTCGCTCCCAGCACGACGGCCGCGGCGACCCCCGCCATCACCGCGGTCGCGGTGGACTGCGGGAGGTCGGTGCTGCGCGCGATCGCCACCCAGGCGAGGCCCCAGACCAGCGACAGCATCGGGGCGATCCGACCGCGGGTGCGGACCGCGAGGCCGACGCCCACCGCGGCGGCCACCGCGAGCACCACACCCGCCCACAGCTCCGGCGGCAGGCCGAGACCGTCGAACCCGACGGCGACGAGCACGGCGGTCGCGTTCGCGGCCGTCGCGACCACCACCCATCCCAGGTAGAGCCCGAGCGGTCCGTCCACGAGCAGCCGGTCCAGGGTCCCGCGCGGCGGGAGCTCCTCGAGGATCAGCAGGATGCGGGCGAGCACCGCGACCAGCACGACGATCACCGGCAGGCTGAGGAGCAGCAGGTCCGCCTGGACCACGCCGATCCACAGCGCGTTCAGCGCGAGGGAGGCGACGACCCACCATCCCAGGCGGCGCAGCCGTTCGTCGTCGCGCCGACCGGGCAGCACCTGATAGATCGCGAGGGCGAGCATGCCCGTGTAGATCAGGCTCCAGATCCGGAAGGCGCCGCGGCCCGGGGCGATGAGCGTGGAGTCCGCGTCGAGGTAGCCCCCGGCGGCCTCGGTGATCGGGGTCCCGACCACGGCCCCCGAGCCGAGGAAGGCGGCGACGATCGCCAGCAGGGAGCTGACCAGGACGGCGACGGGACGGATCCGGTCGCCGCGGCGAGGCGGCGCGGAGGCGGAGGTCGTGGCCATGGTCTGCTCCTTCAGGGCGCGAGGGCTCGGCACGTCGAGCGTATCCGGCGACCGGACGCGGGCCCGGCGGCTCAGGCCCCGGCCGGTCACGGATGCGCAACGGGAGGCGCCGAGCGGGGCGGATCCCGAGCCGGCCGGGTCAGGATCGGGCGTGCCCCTCGTGATAGCGCCCGCCGACCTCACCGACCCGCGTCTGCACGCGCTGCTGCGCGACCACCTCGCGGACATGGCGCCCACGGCGCCGCCCGAGAGCCGGCATGCGCTCGACCTCACCGGTCTCGCGGCACCGGGTGTGCAGCTCTGGGCCGCGGAGAGCGACGGAGAGCTGGTGGGGACCGTGGCGCTCGCGCCGGTCGCCGGGGCCGAGGGCGGGAGGCACCTCGAGCTGAAGTCGATGCGGACGGACCCCGCGCGCCGTGGGGAGGGCATCGGGGCGGCCCTGCTGGTGCACGCCCTGGGTCAGGCTCGGACGCAGGGCGCGGAGCGCGTGTCGCTCGAGACCGGGACCGCGGAGTTCTTCGCCCCCGCGCACCGCCTGTACCGGCGGCACGGCTTCACTCCCTGCCCTCCGTTCGGCGCCTACGTCGAGGACCCGCACAGCCGATTCCTGACTCTCGCGGTCCCCGGCTGACCACCGTGGTCGGGCGCCGGGGCGCGCGGCGCGCGGACGTCCGCACCCTGCCCGACCCCGCCGGAGCCCTGTCGTCCGTCGGGGCCGCGCCCTACGCTGACGCCATGTCCGCACCGCTGCAGGATCTGCTCACCCGTCACGTCGACGCCGGGACCATGCCGGGGGTGATCGCGAGCCTCGGCCGCGACCTCGACCCGATCGTCCTCGGGACCACCGGCCCGGGCGGCGCACCGCTCGACGCGGACGCGATCGTGCGCATCCAGTCGATGACCAAGGTGATCACCGCGGTCGTCGCCCTGCATCTGGTCGAGGACGGTGCTCTCGGCCTGGACGACCCCGTCGAACGCTGGATGCCGGAGCTCGCCGACCGCCGCGTGCTCCGCACCCCGGACGCCGAGCTCACGGACACGGTGCCCGCCCCGCGTCCGATCACCCTGCGCCACCTGCTCACCAACACCAGCGGCTACGGCATGGCAACCTCCGACTCCCCCGTCGCCCGGGCCATGCAGGAGAACCGCACCGCGGCGGGGGCGGAGCCGCCCGTCCTGGGCGCTCAGGACTGGCTGGATGCGCTCGCCGCGCTGCCGCTGATCGTCCCGCCCGGCGAGGGCTGGCGCTACCACCACTCCTTCGGCCTGCTCGGGATCCTGCTGGGTCGGGTCGCGGGGCGGCCGACCGGGGAGCTGCTGCACGAGCGACTGTTCGCCCCGCTCGGCATGCCCGACACCGGCTTCCGCGTACGCGAGGGCCAGGAGCACCGGCTGCCGCCGGCGCTCCGCCACGGGGAGGATGGGCTCGAGGTGACCGAGGCCGCCGGCTCCGGCTTCCACGTCGGCTCCGCGCCGTTCGACGAGAGCCACGGGGAGCTCGTCTCCACCCTCGCGGACCTGCACCGGTTCTTCCGCGCCCTCCACGACGGGGAGCTGCTGTCCCCCGAGCACCTCGAGGCGCTGCGCACCGATCAGGTGCCCGCAGCAGCGAAGGCGGAGGACAGCTTCTTCCCGGGGTTCTGGGACGGCACCGGCTGGGGCTACGGGGTGTCCGTGCTGACCGCCGGACCGCACGCCGGGCGCTACGGCTGGTCCGGCGGGCAGGGCACCGACGTGTTCGTCGACCCGGACGGCACGATCTGCCTCGTGCTCACCCAGGTGGAGATGGGCGAGCGGATCATGGGGCTGCTCGGGGAGCTGCAGGAGGTGCGCTGAGGCGCCGCCGTTCAGCGGTCCACGTCCCCTCCGGCGTCGATCCAGCGCTCCCACCAGGTACGGCGCAGCACCGAGGGCTCCCACGGCCCCGGACGCAGCTCCGGCGGGATCAGCGGGTCCTCGCGCACCGAACGGTCGAGGGCATCGGCGAGCAGCAGGCGACGGACCGGAGCTGGCTGGTCGGCGTCGTCCGCCGCGAGCGCCCGACGCAGCGGTGCGTACCCGTCGAGGATCGGTGCCGCCGGCCAGAGCCGGGCGGCGAGCGCCGCGGGATCCGTCTCCCCGTGCACGTCGAGCTCCGCGGCCACGGCGTGGACGAGGTCCGACGCGGCTCCCGGGCGCAGCTGCGAGCGGAGATCGTGCGGGCTCACGGACAGGCTCGTCGCGACGGGGACGGCCGCCGCGGCCGCCAGGTCCCGGCGCAGCCGGTCGCGCCGGGCCCGGGCCGCCTCGGGGGTGCTGACGGCGAACAGGTGCCATCGGCCGTCCCAGCGGATCGACCCGGCGTCCTGCCCGGCGGCGAGCTCGAGGGCCTCGTCGTCCGCGCGGATCCGATCGCGTCCCTCGCGGGTCAGCTGCAGCGTGGCCGCGCGGCCGCGGCCGTCCTGGACCACCTCCCCCGCGGCCTGCAGGCGACGCAGCGCGAGGCGCAGCGTCTGGTCGGCGAGGCCGACGGCGTTCGCGGACGCGTAGACCTCGGCGGCGGGGGCGCTGCCCGTGGGCCGGAGCGCGAGCTCGACGACGCTGCGGGGGGAGATCGCCGGGCGGCTCATCGCACACTCCGCTCGAGGACGCGGTAGCCGGAGAACCCGTAGATGCCGCGCACGATCGGGGCGAGCGGACCCCGGCCGCCCTCCTCGACGACCTGGAAGCCGCGGCGGACGTAGAGCCGCGCCGCGAGCGGGTTGGTGTCCACGACGCTCAGACGGACGGCGTCCTGCGACTGCTCCCGGGCCAGCTCGAGGGCGGCGTCGAGCAGTGCCGTGCCGACCCCGCGCCCGCGGACCGCCCTGTCCACGACGAGGCCGTCCAGCAGGAGGACCCGGGGCGGCGCGCTCCGGACCAAGGGCGCGAGCAGCAGGAGCGCGCGCAGGGAACGACGGATGCCGAGGTGCTCCCTCAGCCCCGCCCAGGTGACATCGACCGCCGGCCGGCCGTCCAGTACGACGCCGCAGATCCCGAGCACGGCTCGGCTGTCGGCATCCCGGGCGACCAGGACCGACCCGCTCCGCAGCGGGTCCGCGACCACGGCCCGCAGGGCTGCGGCGTCCGGGATCCCCGCGCCGAGCTTGCGGGAGAAGGCCTGCACGTACAGCGCGGAGACCGCCTCCCGCTCGTGCGGTGCGATCCCGCGGCCGATCCGGACGGCCGGGGACGCCGTGGCTCCACTGTCCATGCCCACAACCTATCTCGCACTGTACGATCGTGTCCATGACGAGAGATCATGGGCCGGCGCGACGCCGAGCGCGTCCCCTGCGCAGAGCCGCCGCAGGGCTGCTCGCCGTGCTGGTGGTCGTCGCAGGCGCGGTGGTGCTCGGCCACAGCTTCCGCCTGTCCCTGCAGGCGGTGACGATCCCGACCTCCCAGGGGGACCTGGAGGGGGTGCTGGCGTTCCCCGAGGACGCAGCGGCACGGGGGCTGGTCGTGATGGTGCACGGCGACGGCCCGGTGGACGCGACCCAGGACGATCTCTACCTGCCCTGGTTCGAGGCCGCTGCCGAGGCCGGCTACGCGACCCTGTCGTGGTCCAAGCCCGGCGTGGCCGGGTCCGCCGGCGACTGGCTGGACCAGAGCATGGCGGACCGCGCGCGGGAGGTCGACGAGGTCCTGGACTGGGCGACGCGGAGGTCCGACCTCCCCACCGGCACCGTGGTCCTGTGGGGTGCGAGCCAGGCCGGCTGGGTGGTGCCGCGGGTGGTCGCCGATCGGGAGGACGTGGACGGCGTGATCGCGGTGGGCACCGCAATCGACTGGCAGCGACAGGGCGGGTACCACCTGGAGGCCACGCTCGAGCACGAGGGCGCCGATGCCGAGGAGCGCGCCTCCGCTCTGGCGGAACGGGAGCGGGTGCAGGACCTGCTGGACCGCCGGGCGACCCACGCGGAGTACCTCGCGGTCACCACGGACGCCGACCCGATGACCGCGGACCGCTGGGGCTTCGTGCTGCGGAACCACGGGTCCGACGCGTCGGCCGACCTGGAGGCGGCCTCCGCCCGGGGGATCCCCTGGCACCTGATGGCGGGCCGGGAGGACCGCAACGTCGACGTCGCGGAGACGGAGCAGGTGTACCGGGAGGTGCTCGGGGACCACCTGACCGTCTCCTGGTTCGATGCCGCGCACTCGATGGCCCGGCCCGTCATGGAGGACGTCGAGCCGATCGGCCTCGCGACCGCGGTCCTCGCTCCCCGCTCGCTGATGGCCCCCGGGGTGCTCGACGACTACCGGCGGACTCTCGGGAGGATGGGCTGACCCGGTGCCGGGCGCCGACCGGCGTCGTGTCAGCCGGCGGCGCCGACCGGCGGCACCGCGCCCAGCAGCTCCCCGCCGAGCACCCCGAGACCGACCACGAGCACCAGGACCCCGAAGCCCCGGCGCAGCGCGGCGGCCGGCACGCGACCGGCGAGCCGGGTGCCGAGCACCGTGCCGAGCAGCGCGGCCGCCGTCACCCCCAGGACCATGGGGCCGACGGAGCCGCCTGCGGCGAGGTAGCCCGCGAGCCCGGAGACGGAGTTGGCCGCGATCACCACCAGGGAGGTGCCGACGGCCACCGGCATCGGCAGCCCGAGGCCGAGCACCAGGGCGGGAACCAGCAGGAACCCTCCCCCGGCGCCGACGAAGCCGGTCAGCACCCCGACGCCGAGACCGAGGAGTGCGGTGCGCACCCAGGACACGCGCGGCGCCGCGTCGTGGGATCCCGGCGGTGACCCGGCTCCCTCGTCCGCGGGTCCGCGCGGCCGGCGACCCCGGATCATGTGCGCGGCGGAGACCAGCATGACCAGACCGAATACGACCATGAGGACCGCGGGCGGCACCTGGCGACCGAACACCTGGCCGAGCTGCGCGCCGATCACCCCGCCACCGCCGAGCACGAGGGCGGCCCGCCACCGGATTCCCCCTCCTCGACGCCGCAGCAGGACACCGAGCAGGGCGGAGCTGCCGACGACCAGGAGCGATCCCCCCACGGCCTCGCGCGGGCCGAGGCCGGCCACGGTCGTGAGCAGGGGCAGGGTGAGGATCGCCCCGCCGCCGCCGAGCAGGCCCAGGGAGAGCCCGACCAGGACAGCGAGGACGACCACCACGATCCCGAGCAGGGTCATCGCGGTCTCAGCGCCCCGTCCGCGGAACGGGCAGGGACCGCACGACGCTGTCCCGGGTGGGCTCGGACACGGAGCGGTTCCACGGCATCCGGGAGAGGATCGCCGCGAGACCGCAGGTGTTCGAGAGGGCCGACCAGGTCAGACCGGTGCCGATGGCGGCGGAGAGCAGCCGCCCGCGGGGCGAGAGCAGACGGCCGACGGCCAGCCCGGTCAGCACGAGGGTCCCGGCGGCCATCCGCACCTGGCGGTCCATCGCCCAAGGGCCGCTGCCGCGGACCACGTCGAGCCCGCTGCCGGGGGCCGCGGCGATGCCCCCGTCGAGGACGGCGGCGTCCTGCAGACCCACCGCATCGAGCACGCCGTGCGCCTGGCCGGCGCGGCGGCCGGACTGGCACACGAGCACCACCCCGCTGTGCGCGGGTCGGGTGGCGCCGTCCACGGCGCCCATCCGCTGGGCGAACTCCTGGGCGTGCTCGGCCAGGAGCGGGAGCGGGACGTTGTAGGAGCCGCGCAGGTGCGCGGCGGCGAACTCGGCCGCGGAGCGCACGTCGATCACGAGGGGCGCGTCGGGCTCGCGCAGGCGGACGGCGAGATCGGCGGCGGCGAGGGCGGGATGGGTCATCGGGGTGTCCTTCGAGGTGCGGTGGGCGGCACGAGGTGCCGGGGTGGTGGTGCGGGCGGTGCTCGGGGCCGGCCCCGGGAGGGGCCGGCCCCGAGGGGTCACGGGCGGGTCGGAGCTCGCGTGCTCAGACAGCCTCGCCCTGGGCGGCGGACCATCCCAGGTAGCTGCCCTCGAGCTCCAGGACGTCGTAGCCCTCACGACGAAGGGCCGCGGCGGCCACCGTGTTGCGGGCGCCCGACTGGCAGTAGCTGACGACGGTCGTGTCCTCGGGCAGGTCCTCGAGGTGCCATAGGACCCGGCCGGCGCTGAGGTGGGTGGCGCCGGGCACGTGTCCGGCCTGGTACTCGGTGCGGGTGCGCACGTCCAGCAGGAACACGTCGGACCTCGCCTCGAGGTCGGCCGGGGAGATGGTCGGGACCTCCCGGCGCTCCAGACCGTCCAGCGTGGTCGTGTACCCGTCGACCCCGTCGATGCCGACCCGGATCAGATGGTCGCGGATCTCCGCGGCCTGTGCCGCGGAGTCGGCGAGCACGACGACCGGTCGGCTCTCGCGCTCCGGGTCCAGGACCCAGGCGCCGAACCGGGCGGCGGTCGCCGGGCCGGGGACGCTGAGGGCGCCCGGCACGGACCCGGCGCGCACCTCCGCCTGGGGGCGGGTGTCGACGAGCAGCAGCTCCTCGGCCTCGAGCCCGGCCCGCAGCCGCTCGACGGAGGTCTCGGTGAGCACCGGGAGGGCACCGAGCACGGCGGGGCCGTCGCGGTTCTCGCGCTTCATGCGGGAGAAGTACGCGTGGGCGTCGGGCTGGCCGTCCAGCAGCTCGTCGGTGAAGGCCTGCTGATCGTCCGCGGCGAGGTGGCGGGCCCACCAGGCGTGGCGCCGCTCGTAGCCGACCGTGGTGGAGGGCAGGGCTCCGAGCGCCTTGCCGCAGGCGCTGCCCGCGCCGTGCGCGGGGAACACCTGCACGTGGTCCGGCAGCTCGAGGAAGACCCGCTGCAGGCTCGCGTAGAGGTCCGCGGCCCCCTGGAAGCGGGTGTCGACGCCACCGGCGGCCTCGTCCAGCAGGTCGGGGCGGCCGAGGTCCCCGGCGAAGACGAAGTCCCCGGTGAGGGCGTAGCCCGGCTCGTCGGCGAAGGCCCCGTCGGTCACCAGGAACGTGAGGTGCTCGGGGGTGTGGCCTGGGGTGTGGCGCGCCTGGACGGTGATGTTGCCCAGGGTGATCGTGTCCCCGTCGTGCAGGCGCTCGGCCTCGAAGCCGTAGCTCCAGTCCTCGCCGCCCTCGCCGGAGACGTAGGGGGTCGCGCCGGCGGCGGCGAGCTCGCGGGTCCCCGAGAGGTAGTCGGCGTGGATGTGGGTCTCGGTGACGGCGACGATGCGCAGTCCGTGACGGGCGGCGAGGCCCGTGTAGACCTCGATGTCGCGGCGGGGGTCCACCACAAGTGCCTCACCGGACGCCTGGCAGGCGATCAGGTAGCTGGCCTGGGAGAGGTCTTCGTCGTAGATGCGTTCGAGCAGCAAGGGGGCTCCTTCGGGAGTCGGTGGGAAGAGGTCGGTGCGCTCAGCGCCCGAGCAGGCGGGAGAGGAACCCTCCGGTCCGCGGGGCCGCGGCCTGCTCGGAGCGGTCGCAGCGGCACCACTGCGCGTCGGGCACGGTCGCGCGGACGGCGTCGACATGGTTCCCGCAGCCGGCCCAGGTGGTCTTGCCGCAAGTGGAACAGGTGGCCGGTCGGCACATGAGGGGTCTCCTTCTCGGGGTGGTCGCCGGCAAGGCCGGTCGGTCGGTCCTCGCCAGGCGAGGTGGACCCACCATGACACATACTCCTGGGGGTATGCAACATACCGGGTGGGGTATATGCTGAGCGGCGTCGTCCCCGCTGTGCGCCTTCGGCGCCCCTGCCTGATCGGAGCCCCATGGAACTCGACCCCGCGGACATGAAGCCCGTGATCAACCGCCTGCGTCGCGCGCAGGGGCAGCTCGCCGCCGTCACCCGGATGCTCGAGGAAGGCGAGGACTGCAAGCTCGTCGTCCAGCAGCTCTCCGCCGCCTCGAAGGCCCTGGACCGGGCGGGCTTCGCGATCATCGCCTCCGGCATGGAGCAGTGCTTCGCCGAGGGCGGCGAGCCCTCTGAGCGGGAGACGATGGAGAAGCTGTTCCTGTCGCTGGCCTGAAAGTCGTCGGGAGGCGGGGCGGCTCAGGCGGTCGGCGGCATCGCCGGAGCTTCGGGCGGGTGCACCCGACTTTCCCGCGTCGTGATCTCCCGTGGCTCCGGCTCCGGCCGTCGGGCCCTCCCCCGATCCACCTCCCGGGCCACGAGCGCGCAGAGCACGGAGTCGAGCCGCGCCGCGAGGTCCACCGCGGCCCAGAGCTGTTTCACCCGTCGTCCCCGGATCCGGGGCCCCTGCCCAGCAGCCGCGCGTACCGCTCCCCGCGCAGGATCTCCTCCGCCCGCTCGCGGTGCCCGCGGCGGGTGGACCCCTCCTGGCCGTCGAGGGCGCGCAGCATCATCCGGGAGCGGGGGTTCGCGCCGATCACCTCGCGGTGGTCGTCCACGAAGGTCCAGTACAGGGCGTCCCAGTCGGCCTCCCAGTCCCCGCGCGGCAGGTCGGACATGGTGCGCAGGTAGTTGCTGCCGGAGACGTAGGGCTTGGTGGTGGCGACGTCCCCCGCGGCGAACTGGCTCATCGCGTGGACGTTCGGCACCATCACCCAGTCGTAGGCGTCGATGAACAGCTCCATGAACCACCGGTGCACCTCGTCGGGGTGGACCCGCAGCAGGCACATGGCGTTGCCGAGCACCATGAGCCGCTCGATGTGGTGGGCGTACCCGGTGCCGAGCGCCCGGGAGATCGCGAGGTCCACCGGGGCGAGGCCGGTGCTCGCGTCCCACCAGCCGGGGCCGAGGGTGTTCGTGTGCCCCAGGTGGTTGCGGGTGCGGAGGGACCGGCCCTGGGTGCGGTAGAGGGCTCGCATGTACTCGCGCCAGCCGATGAGCTGGCGCACGAAGCCCTCCCGGGAGGCGAGCGGGGTCTGCTCGAGCGCGTCCTCGAGGACGGCGCGCAGCACCTGGCGGGGGTCCAGCAGCCCGATGTTCAGGGATGCGGTCAGCAGGGAGTGGTGCACGAAGGGGTGGGCGGCGGAGATCGCGTCCTCGTAGGGACCGAAGTCCACGAGGCGATCGCGGACGAACTCGTCCAGGTGCGCGCGGGCCTCCTGCGCGGTGGTGGGCCAGGCGAACGCGTGAGGGTCCCCCGGGGCGTCCGGGAACTCCTCGGACACCCAGGCGATCGCCGCGCGGACGTCGGCCGCTCCCCCGTCGTCCGGGGCCTCGGCGTCCGCGTCCTGGTCGGCGGGGACGGTCACGCCCGGCAGGTCGAGGGTGCCCTCCTGGCGCTGCGCGGGGTGCCCGGCGAAGATCCCCACCAAGGGCGGGGTGTTGTCACGGGGCAGCTTCTTGCGGTTCTCGGGGTCGAAGGACCACTTCCCGCCGACGGGCTCGCCGTCCTCCTCCAGCAGGACGTCCAGGCGGCGGCGCTGCCAGGTGTAGAAGTCCTGCATGCGGGCGCGGTGGGCGGAGAACCACTCGTCGAGGTCCGCCCGGTCGGTGAGGAACCCGGGGCTCTCGAGCACCGTGATCCGCTCCCCGGGCAGTCCGGCGCCCTGGACGGCGGCGTCGAGGTCCTGCTCCATCCAGTCGTCGACCGGGTCGAACCAGGTGAGCCGTTCCGGATCCCGCTCGCGCAGCAGGGAGCGCAGCTGCTCCCGGCTGGAGGTCGCGGCCTCGCTGCGCAGATGCACCACCTCGAAGCCGGCGCCGCGCAGCCGCCGGGCGAAGCGCAGCAGCGAGGCGCGGTGCAGGACGAGCTTGTGGGCGTGGAACGCGTACTGCCGCAGCAGCAGGTCGTGCTCGAGCAGCACCATCACGGTCCCGGGATCGGCCGCGAGGTGCTCGGCGAACAGCTGGTGCGGGAGCACCAGCCGCAGCGGGGCGCCCGTCATGAACGGGGGCCGTCCCGGTCGGCCGGCGCCGCGCCGTCCAGCACGGCGTGGACGTCCAGGGCGGCGCGGTCGCCAGAGACCAGGGCCCCCTGGATCGAGGCGGTGTCCCGGTGGTCCCCCGCCACCCAGAGGCGCGGGCCGATCCGCTGCGGGCGTCGGTCCACGAGCGGGGACGGCTGGGCGGGCAGGGCATGGGGGACATCGTGGCGGACGACGAGCTCCCAGCGGCGGGTGGGCACCCCGTAGAGGTGCTCGAGGTGCTGGCGCACGGCCTGCTCGTCGGCGGGCTCGCCGGCGGCGGGTCGCAGCGTCGTCGCCTGCACCAGGGCCCGGTCGGCGGGCGCGTAGCTCGGGGCCACCTCGGAGACCACCGCGGTGTCCTGCACGGGTCCGGCGGGGCGCCCCCCGGCCCCGGAGGCGTCCAGCAGCAGGAACCGTCCCCGGCGGGGCGGCTCGGGGGCGGAGAACCACCAGGTGACCAGGCCGTGCATCGGCGGCGCGGGGAGCGCGGTGAGACCGGGGACGGCGCCCGGGTCCACGGCGACGACGGCGGCCCGGGCGTGCAGCGGGCCGTGGTCGGTGCCCACCGTGACGCCGTCGGCGCGGGTCGCCACGGACCGCACCGGGCGGGAGAGCCGGACGGGATCGCGCAGGTCCGCCGCCATCCCCTCGGGCAGCGCCTGCATGCCGGCGGCGGGCAGTCCCACGGCCCCGAGGGCGAAGGACCGCAGCAGCAGCCGCACGAAGTTCGCGGAGGTGCTCTGCGCATCCTCGGCGAGCACCCCGGCCAGGAAGGGGTCGAGCAGGTGGCGTCGCAGCGGCCCGGTGAGTCCCGCGTGGTCGAGGGCCGCGCCGAGGGGCGCGTCCGCGGCGGACCGCGAGGAGACGGTGGCGCGCAGCAGCGTCGGGCCGAGCCAGCGGGAGAGGGCCAGCACGTCCCGCGGATCCAGGCGGGGGCTGCGCAGGGTGCCAGGGAGCTGCCGGGGGTGGCGGAGCGGGTGGGCGAGGACCGAGATCCCGTCGCGGTCGCGGATCGCCGCGCCGACGCCGAAGCGCTGCAGGTCCAGGGCGTCGGTGTCGACCCAGGCGCGCACGGCCGGGTAGGCGGGGTTCAGCACCTGGAATCCGCGGTCGCACAGGAACCCGTCGATCCGGTCGGTGCGGACCCGCCCGCCGACGGACCCCTCGGCCTCGAGAACCCTCACCCGACGGCCGGAGCGCTGCAGGCGCCGGGCGGCCTGCAGGCCGGCGAGGCCCGCTCCGATCACGATGATGTCGGCGTCCACGGGGGCCTCCTCGGGGGTCGGCACCCCGGGAGCGGGGTGCGGGGAGCGGCGATCCGCACCCCGGGCAGCGGGCGCGTCGCCGTCCGGCGGGCCCGGCCAGTCTAGGGAAGCGCACCGACGGACGACCCGGCCCGGTGGGGTCCGGGACCGGACGGTCGGGACCCCTCGTGGCCGGGAGCACCGCCGGGTGGGAACGGCACCGCGTCGGAGGGCATGCCGCCCGGGAGCCGCGGGCCGGGCCGCCGTTCGTGGTCGCCGCCGGTGCTCCCAACCGCCCTGCTCTACCGTGTACCCATGCTGCGCCGCCTCCTCGCCCGCGCGTTCTGGGCCTGCTCCCCGTGGTCGCTCTCCTCGGAGCCGGCCCCGTCGCGCCCCTCCGTGATCATCGGTGCGCCCCACACCTCGAACTGGGACTTCGTGTTCATGCTGGCCATCGCCTGGCGCCTCGGGGTCCGGCTGCGCTGGCTCGGCAAGCACACCCTGTTCCACGGCTGGCGGGGCCCGATCATGCGGGCGCTGGGCGGGATCCCGGTGGACCGCGCGGACCCGGCCCGCGTGGTGGACGACGTGGTGGAGCTGGCCCGACGCGGCGAGGTGTTCGGCCTCGTGGTCACCCCCGACGGCACCCGCTCCGGGAACACCCATTGGAAGTCGGGCTTCCATCGCATCGCCGTCGCCGCGGGCATGCCCCTCACGCTCGGCTACGTCGACCGCACCACCATGACCACGGGGCTCGGCCCCACCTGGCAGCCGAGCGGCGACCTCACGGCGGACATGGACCGCATCCGCGCGTTCTACGCCGACAAGTCCGGCTTCCACCCGGGGCGTCGGGTGGAGCCGCGGCTGCGCGAGGAGGACGGCCGGGCCTGACCTCTCGGCCGAGCGCGACGACCGGTGCGCGGCGGGATCGAGCAGCACGGCGGCCGGAACCGGGGCCCGGGCCGGCGTCGGTCCCGGACGACCTCGGGGTCCTCCGCCGCGAGGTCGATCGAGGGCGCCCCCAGGGAGGTGCTGTCCCCGGTGGTCCGGCCGCGTCCGGTCCGGCCGTCCCGCGTCGCCTCGGCGTCGACCGGGCGTCATCGGTCAGGCTCCGCTCGATGCTGCCCTCGGTCATCTTCAGGGAGGCGCCCTGGAAGTCGGCGGTCGCGTCGGGCCCGTCCAGGACGGCCGTCGTCTCCCCCTCGATCGTCAGGTACTCGCCGGGCAGCGAGACCACGTATGCCCCGGGGAAGGCCTCGTACTCGGGAGCCGCACCCGGGCAGTCCCCTTCGGTGGCGACGTCCAGGCCGTTGAGCTCGACGCCGTCGATGCCCTCGAGGCCCGCCATGGAGAGCGTGCCGGTCCCCGACTCGATCCCGTGCTCCCCGTCGTCCGCGGGTCCGCGGACCGCCCGGGTCTGCGCGACCGTCTCCTCGCCGAGGGTGTAGCTGACCGCGACGTCGAAGCCGGTGGCCCCTCGCCGTCCTCCCCGACCAGCTCCGCCGTGACGTCCGCGAGGGGCGCCTGCTCCTGCGGCGCCGCTGATCCGACCGCGGCGGGATCCCCCGGGCGGGTGCCGGGCTGATCCCGGGCGGTGTCCGGCGCCGTCCCCTGCCCCGGCGTGGACGGGGCGGACCCGCCCCCACCGCCGTCAGGCGCAACCGTCCTGCATCGCGTCGAGCAGGCGCAGGTCGTGGAGGTCCTCGGGGCGGGGCTTGTAGCCCTGGCGCAGCTCACGCAGCCGCGCGGCGTCCGCGACCAGGACCTGCTCATCGCCGATCCTGCCCACCGTGCGGGAGGCGGCGGGATGGGTGAAGGTCTCCCCGCCCAGGCCCTGCTGGATCCCGTCCCCCGAGGGCAGGATCCGCATCGGGTGCACGTCGACCCGGGAGTCTCCCGCGGTGAGCTCGACCCGCACCGGCCGCCAGTCCTCGGTGATCGTGTAGCCGCGACGCGAGAGCCAGTCCAGCAGGTGCGGGACCTCCGTCTCGTCGCAGAAGACGTCGAGGTCCCCGTGGGGCCGGGTCTGGCGGCCCACCAGGGCGTCGACGGCCCAGCCGCCGTTGACCTGATAGGTCACCTGGCGGGCCTCCAGACAGCGGATGACGGCCGCCACCTCGGCGGCCGTCATCCCCGGCATCTCGGCGTCGTGCGAGGTCAGTCCCACAGCACCTCGGGCTCCTCCGCGGCCAGGTCGATGGTCGCGGTTCCCAGCGAGGGGCCCATCAGGATCTCGCAGCGACCGCTCTGGTCACCCTGCGTGCACTCGGCGGTGATGTCGACGGAGCCGATGGACTCGCTGGTCACGGTGGTCGGCTCGTCGTACTCGGTGGTGAACTCGAGCTCGTCGAGGGTGGCCTGGGTGGTGTCGGGCAGCGAGCGCTCCACCGTGTCCTCGGCGATCTCGGTGCCGTCGGAGAGTGTCTCGGGGATCGAGAGCCCGCAGCCGGAGTCGCGGGTGGTCTCCTCGAGGCAGGCGTTCACGGCATCCTGCACCAGCCCGCGGGCGTACTCGGTGCCCTCGTCGTTGAGCACGGCCTCCAGCTCGTAGAAGTCGCCGCTCTGGGAGGGCGCGCTGATCAGCGCCGTGGCCTCGCCGTCGAGGTCGAGGTACTGCTGGTCGATGGCGACGGTGTAGGAGCCGGGGAACACCTCGATGTCGGTCTCGTCCTCGATGGCGACGCCGTTCACGGTGGCGCCGAGGCCGGCGAGGCTGTCCAGGTACAGCGAGCCGGTCCCGCCGTACAGCTTCCAGCTGCCGTCGTCGGCCTCGAAGAAGCTCCAGGTCTCGCTGACCTCGGTCTCACCGATCACGTAGCTGACGCTCGCATCGCCGTAGCCGGCGTCGCCCACGGAGTCACCGGACAGCGTGGCCTCGATCCCCGTGATCGGCGCCTGCTCCGCGGAGGCGGCGAGGGCGTCGTCTGTCATCAGGATGCTCTGGGTGGTGCCGTAGTCGGGGTCGAGGTAGCTGAAGGCCGTCTCGGCGTCCGCGTCGGCGATCGCCTGCAGGTAGGCGGTCGCAGCGGCCGGGATGGCCTCCTCCGGGGGGAGGTCCGCGGCAGTGCTGGTGTCGCCGCCCCCGCCGCCGCCACCGGACTCCTCGCCACCGCCCCCGCCGGAGCGGACCGCGAACACGATGATCAGCACCACGATCAGCAGCAGCACCAGGCAGCCGCCGACGCCACCGAGGATCCAGCCGAGCTTGGACTTCTTCGGGCCGCCGTCACCGGGGCCGCCCGCGATCGGGGCCTGCCCGGAGGAGGGGCTGCCGGCCGCGGGATAGGCGCCGCTGCCGTAGTCCGGGGCCTGGGAGCCGCCGGTGCCGAACTCGGGGCCCTGCGGGGAGGGGGAGCCGTACTGGGGTGCGCCGTACTGCGGATCGCCACCCTGCGGGGTGCCGTACTGCGGATCGCCGTACTGGGGCGCCTGCGGTGCGGAGCCGCCCGAGGACGGGTAGGAGGAGGGGCTGCCGGACCCGGGGTAGCCGCCGTCGGACGCCGGGTAGCCGGAGGACGCCGAGGCGTCACCGCCCCAGGAGGGCTGGGAGCCGTCGCCGACGCCCTGCTGCGCGCCGTAGCCCTGCCCCCAGGCCCCGCTCGACTGCCCGAAAGGCTGTCCGCCCTGCTCACCCTGTTGTCCGTACGGCTGGCCGTACGGGTCCTGCTGGCCGTTCGGATCGGTGCCGTCCGTGCCGCCGTCCTGGCGTTCCACTGGTCCCCCTGCGGTCGAAGATCTCAACGTTGACCGCGCCAGTGTGCCACGTCACAAGCATTTTCCCAGCATTCCTTCAGCCTGTGACCACATCGTGTTCACCGCTTGTCCGGGTTCGCCGTCTTCGTCCGGAACGCGGCCGACGATTCCCGAGCGGCAGAAGCGTCCCCACCGACCCCGACGCCCCCGTGCTGTCAGCACTGCCCCGTTTCGCCGGTGCACCCCCGGGGAAGAACAGGGGCCGACATTGTTACGGTCGCCGACACGACCGATTCCCCCGACACCTCCCGCTCCCCGGGCGCCTCCGGTTCCCCCGTCCCGGAACCCGCGGCCCGGGCTCCGGGCGCACCCGCTCCGGCGCCCGCTTCGCAGCAGGCGCCGGCTCCGGCCGCGGGTCACCGCGCCGCGCCGTCGGACCCTTCCACGCCCGGGACCTCCGGGCTGGCCACGGCCGCCCTGTGCCTCGACGCCGCCTCGACCGCGGGGTCGCTGATGATGTTCGCGATGGTCTTCGGGCTCATGACGGACGCCGGCTCTTCCCCGCTCCCCATTACATCCTCTTCATGGCGCTGACGATCGGGTGGATGCTGCTGCGGACGCTCGCCCTGGTGCTGGTGCTGGTGCGGGCTGGAGTGGAAGGCCTGGGCGCGAGGCCAGGTGCCGGGCCAGGTGTGACCACGGGGCCGACCTGATCAGGACCCCGGACGGTCCGCTCCGGTGAGCTCTGCTCGCAGCCACGCGTTGCGGCGCTGCAGCAGGGTGGTCATGGTGACCGGCAGGCCGAGGTGTCGGGCCTTCCAGGTGACGGTGTCCCGGGGGCCCATCTTCCCGGAGGTGACCCCGGCGACGGCCCGCTCCCCCGATTCCCGCATGGTGGCCAGGTGCGCGTCCAGGGAGAGGCTGAGCGCGAAGCAGCGCTCCGGCGGTGCCGGGATCCAGGTCTCCAGCTCGATGGTGGGCACGGTCCGAGCCTATGACCGGCAGCTCAGGCGCGGTAGCGGCCGGGCCGGTGGTTCAGGGCCAGCACCAGGTTCAGCACCACGCCGCCGAGGGCGGACAGCAGCACCCAGGGCCAGGGGATCACGAGGAGACCCAGCAGGATCACGGTGACGTCGAGGGCCATCTGCACGTAGCCGGCGCGCAGCCCCGCGCGCTCCTGCAGGATCAGAGCCAGGATGTTGAAGCCGCCGAGGCTCGCCCCGTGGCGGAACACGATCAGTAGCCCGACCCCGACCAGCAGGTTGCCGCCGATCACGGCCTCCAGCGGATGGATCTGCGCGATGTGCAGCCAGCGCTCGTGCAGCACGCTGAAGCCGGAGACGATGGCGACGCACAGCGCCGTGCGCAGCGTGAACGACCAGCCCTTCTTCCAGATCGCGAGCCCGAAGAACGGGGCGTTCACCAGAAGGAACAGCACCGCGAACGGCAGCGACGTGGCGTGGGTGAGCAGCAGGGCGAGGCCCGCGGTGCCGCCGGTGACGGCCCCGGCGGTCTCCAGCAGGTACAGCCCGAGCGAGGCGAGGAAGGTGCCGGTGAGCACGCCCAGCACGTCCTCCAGCGGATGATGCGGCACCCGCAGGTCGGCGAGGGGTTCGACGGTGGCGGGCGCGCTGGTGCTCGGGGAAGAAGGGGGCATGTCGCCAGCGTAGGTGAGGGTGCCACCTGCGCCTGTCCCGGCACCGGAATTCGTGACCCAGTCCGCCGCCGTCCCTCGGGCCCTCGTCAGGACGAGGACCACGGGTCGCGGATCTCGACCCCGATGGTGCAGAAGTCCGAGACGTTCCGCGTGACGACGGTGAGATCGGGCACGAGGGCCGTGGCGCCGATCAGGGCGTCGCGTTCGGGCCGTGGATCGGGGACGTGCAGGGCCGCCGCCCGACGCGTGACCGCGACATCGACGCGAAGGATGCGGCCGTCGAAGGTCGCGAGCACACCGCCCTCGAGCCAGCGCTGCAGGAGATCCGCCTGCTCCGGATCACGTCGGCGACGTCGACGGATCCCGAGATCGATCTCCAGGATCATGATCGCGGAGAGGAACAGCGTGGAGGCGAGCTGCCCACGGACCCAGTCACGCACCTGGTCCGATGCACGCCCGGCAGGCTTGCGCAGTTCACTGATGACGTTCGTGTCGAGCAGGTGGCTCACAGCTCCGGCACCCGACGAAGTCCTGGATCGACCCGCGGCGGCTCGAATCCTTCGTCCACGTCGTCGTCCATGCTCAGACGGTCCAGCAGATCCTCTCCGCTCTCGCCCAGTCGTCGGTAGTCCGCCATCGTGAGCAGAACGTAGGCGGGCTCTCCCCGATCGGTGATGATCAGGGGCCCGGAATCCGCCCTCCGCTTGGCATCGCTGACGTCCTGGTTGAACTCTCGCGCCGACATCGTCGACATGACGACCCCCCTCGTGGGTATGTACCTACATCAGGTGTCGTCATCGCGGTCGACAAGGGGCATTCCTCCGCCTGATGCGGGGGCCATCCCCCTGTCCTGCGTGCACGGCTCGGACTAGCCTGGTCACCATGAGCAGCATCTTCGAGACCATCCGCGGCCTGCCCTTCCGTCGTGGCCCCCGTCGACTGCTGGGCGGCATCGGCGGCGGCATCGCCGAGGCCACCGGCATCAACGTGTGGCTGGCGCGCCTGCTCGTGCTCGCCTCCTTCCTGCTGCCCGTGCTCGGCGTCGTCGCCTACCTCGTCGCCTGGCTGCTGCTGCCCTGGCAGGACGGCAGCATCCCGCTGCAGCGCCTGCTCGGCGGGGGCGGCACGCAGGCCTGACCCTCCCCGATCTCCACGGAGCGCGACTCCCGGCTCACGGTCGGGGGTCGCGCTCCGTCGCGTCCGTGTCGTCCACCGGCTGATCGTCGGAGGCGTCGGCCCGCCGACGACGTCGGACCGAGTCCACGAGCGACCGACCTCGCGAGCGGGCGCCGTCACGGGCTCCGCCGGTCGCTTCCCACGCGCTGCCGACGGCGCCGACGATCCCGGCACCCGCGGCGCCGACCGCCTGCCCAGCCCCCTCATGAGCGGCGGCGATGCGCCCGCCCGGCGTCGACTCCTCCACCAGGTCCGCCCTGTGCAGGAGCTCGGCGAAGAGGGCGGCGAAACCGGCCAGGGACTTGGAGGCGCCGCCGACGCCCATCATCACCCCGAGGAACACGGCGGACCTCGCGAGGGTCTCGTCGTCCACCTCGTCGAGGTCGGTGATGAAGTCCTGCCAGCCGTAGAGGTAGGCGAGCTTCTGCATCACCCGGAAGGCGTGCACGTAATACTGGGTGACGTCGGCGGGCACGGTCGCCGCCATGTACAGCCCGCCGGGCAGCCCGGAGGCGAAGGAGAGGGCGGCGGACTTGTTGGTCTCGAAGGCGATCACGGTGCGGGCGAGGGCATCGAGGTCGCTCAGCGGGATCCCGGCCTGCAGCGGCGTGCCCTGGATGGACTGCTCGATGAGGGCGTCGGACACCTTCATGGTGCGCAGGGTCTGGCGCAGGTAGGGCTCGCGGTCGATGCGGACGCCGCGGAGCCGGATCACCCGGGTGAGGAACTGGGTGGCGAAGGCGACGGCTTCTTCCTCCTGCTCCCCCGTCACCTGCTCGGCTTCGTCGAGGTCGTCCCCGATCCGGTCATCGGGGCTGTCCAGCTCCCGGCTCGGGTCGGACATGGCGGTGGCCCCCTGGTGGTCGCGGTGAGCGGCGGTCCCGACGATGGTCGTTCACTCGTCAAGCACTTCGAGGATAGGGACCGCGCGACCGTCTCGGAAGGCGTGCCGGAAACGTTGGACTCGTGCGAGACGGGAGCGCCCTGCCGGCCGCGCTGCTGCGCGCTCACAGGTCGGGGAGCAGGCGGATCCGCTCGTCGAGATAGGCCTCCAGCGACATCGGATCCGCACCGGGGGTCCAGTGCACCAGGACCTGCGTGCCCCGCATCTCGAGGGGTCCCGTCCGCCCGCCCGCAGCGAGGAGGTCGAGATCCAGGGGAGTCGAGTCGATGTTCACCGTGGCACCCTCGGCGAAGCCGCCGCGGGCGCACATCGCCTGCAGCTCCGCCCGCCGCCGGGAGGCCTCGGAGGTGAACCCGCGACGACGCTCGGCAGCAGCACGCAGGATCTCACCGGCGGCCAGCACCGCGTCGTCGGCGAGGAGCAGGATGCCGAGCCGCCAGGCCTCCCCCGCGGGCACGATGCGGGGGCGCGCCCCGAGGGCGCTCCGCACCCGCCCCGGCAGCTCGCGTCGCCCCAGGGCTTCCCGGGGTGTGCCGTCGAGCCGCCGCCGGGCGTCGTCGAACAGGGCTGCGGCGTCCATCGGGTCAGACTAGGGGGTGCGCGGACTGTCCGAGCATGACGGCACGGCGGACGTCGTCCCGCGATCGGGCGCGTCGTGGATCGGCGGCGATGCGCTCGATGGCGGACCGGATCTCGCCGATGTGCGTCTCCGCCTGCCTCGCACCCCATCGCTCTGCGGTCGAATCCTGGTAGCGGACCTACTACCACCACCGCCGCGGACAAGCCCGACTGGGCCGATTGACCCCCCATCGAATACGAGACCATCATGAACCCGATCGTCAGCCTGGCGGCCTAACCCCAGCTGACACCTGATCGCGCATCAGCCCCCGCTGCAGCAACCGTGGCCGTAACGCTACCCCGCGACGAATCTTTCGTATTGAGCCCCGCGCGCGATGCCAACGGCGGACTGACGCTGTTCAGATCGTCACTGAACCCAGCGAAATTTGAACCGAAAGCGAGCTCTCAATCACCCGCGTCCATGACGTCTAGCCGCTCACGCGCCGCGCGGGCTGTCGCCCTGAGCTGCGGATGCTCCCGCACGATCTTACGCTGATGCTCAGCGGGTAACCCAAGCTCGTGCAGCACGTTGAGGATCACGACCGCGGTCGTCACTTCGACGATGGCGATCAATTCTTCGATCGAGTGATTAGGGGTCCTGCCCTCGTGCGCCAAGTCATTCCGTGCGCGCGTGGTCTGGCCCGCCCATCTGCCCACGTCCGGCATCAAAAGTGCGATCGCCTCCTGATCGGGGCGCGCGGCCAGTGCGTGGAGCCGGTCCCGCAGCGTGGGGTCGTTGCGGAGGGCTTCCTTGAACCTACTGCGGTGCTCTTGCGGCACCAGGTCGAGCATCGCGTTGCGCATCGTCGTGAACTCATCCGCAGGGAATGGCTTTTCGTCAATGCCCAGGCCTCTGTGCAGTACTTCGGCTGCGCCGACGGCAGTTAAGAGATTGTTCTCGACGTAGCGGGCCGGCGCATACCGGAGGCCCAGAATCATGTTGGTGGCCGCCTCCAGACGACCGTGCGCCTCACACCAGCGGGGTAAGACCTCCTCGAATGGGAGCGAATCGCAGGTGAAGAAGACACGGCGGTGTTCGACGGTCTTGGCGTCGTGCTTGCCGAGAGCAACGGGCGAATAGAGCACGTCCGCGTACCGCGGCGGCATAACAACATCGTCGTTAGCCACCACAGAGCCGCTTTCAGCCACCTCCAAGCGCAGCCAGATCACGCCGGCGGCGCGGTGCATTGCGAGCGAGATGAGGTCCTGCACCAGGCTCGCCGTCGCCAGCGCACCGCTCACGGAACTCGTCTCCGCCGAAACGGCTCGCACAAACGCCGAATCCCGCATGCGTCCCACTGTGCCGCCCTTGCGCTGGTCAAAAAACGGCAGCGTGTGCCGGTGATCAAGGCGGAACTCGGTCCCATCGACGACGACCGACTGAGCCTCGACCGGCTTGACGGAGATACTCCCGGTCCCGTCGATTTTGCCATCCGATGCGCCAAGGAATCCCTCGAAAACCGACGAAGCGGCCCAAAGCCCAAGGTCCTCAACCGAGACCTCGGCCGCGGAGAACGCTGCGTCGTCCTCACCGCTGATGTGCGCACCAATGATCGCGGTCGTCGCCACCACGGTCTGCTTGTCGGGGCTCTTCACCCGCGCGAACATGGTCCGCTTCCCGCCGTTCGGGACACAGCCGAGCAGGGTGACTTCGCGCTGCTCGGCCGCACCGTGGATCACGTCCCAGCTCCGGTTCCCTTCATGGAACACAGTCATGCCAGGCGAAGGAATCGACATGATGCGGTCCTCGAACGTTCCGATCAGCGAGAGCACCAAGCCGTCTTTAGGCTCGTACCGGAGCACGCCGGGGACTTGGTGTTCAGGCTCGTCCGGCAGCCACCAGAGACCAGACCACTCGGCAGACGTGTCGAGGTTCAAAGGGTCATTCGCCACGACTCTCCTTGTTGAATTCGGTGGAACTTCTTCTGGCGGAGGTCAGGCGTCGGATCGCCGACCTATGCTCGACCAGTACGGACACTCACCGTCGTGGTTAGTCCAGTCGCACGCGTGCGGGCCCTCGTGGTGGTGCCACCCGCCGAAACGACCGAGCTCTTCAGACCAGTGCTCGCAGCGGATGACCTTATTCGAATGGTCCGTGTTGTCAGCGGTCATTGCCCCATCATCTCCTTCTGAGGATGAAAGTCTCATGCGCTCTTTCTGTAGGTCGCGTTGAATACCGCGCTCGCAAGCCACTGCTTGAAGCTGCTGTTGTCCTGGAACTCCTTGAAGAGCTGAGTGTCATCTGAGATGAGGCGCAGCATTACCTGGCTAAGTGCGCGGTCACTCTCGACGCGGGCGTTTACCGGATCGTCGTTGGCCTGCGCGTTCTTGTAGGCCTCGTCCTCGGACACCAACCTCGGGATCTCTTCGGTGATGAACCGCTGGACACGATCAGCGTCATTCCACTCGATGTTGCCGAAGTGATCGTTGAAGCTGCGCACAATCGCTGAGAGCCTCTCGAGCTCTGGGTCTGAGCGGTGCCCACCACCGGCGGTTGGCACCGGATCGAGAGTGCCATCCTCATCGTCAAGGACGATCTTCATGGCGCTGAGCTTCTCGGCCCGGTACGACTCCAGATCGATATTCTCCAGGATGCCGGCCGAAAGATCCTCCTCCTTCGGCGCGGGCAGCTTAGGCACCAGGTGGTCGAGGAAGATTGAGCGCTTCTCCCACTCGCTGCTCCCGTACGGCAGCACAGTCGAGAGGAAGTTGTAGGTGCGCAGGAACGCCTTTGCGCCGCCCTTGAACGCCACCTGATCGTCCTCGTCGGGCATCTCGATGTACTCCGCGACACTCACATCAAGCAGCGAGTCGAGCTGGTCACGGCTCTCCCCAGCCAGGTAGCGACTCACGAACTCGTCGATCTGTTCGATCGTATAGACCGCGAAGGTGTCGAGATCGTTGACCAGGTCATGAAGCTTGTTGGCGTCGGTCTCCTCGGCCAGCACGGTCGTGCGGTAGTACGGCTCGAACGCGCGCTGGATCTCGTCGGCATCGTTGGCGAAATCGAGCACGAACGTGTCGTGCTTCGCAGGATGGGCACGGTTGAGGCGCGACAGCGTCTGCACCGCCAGCACTCCGGAAAGTGCCTTGTCGACGTACATCGTGTGCAGCAGCGGTTCGTCGTATCCCGTCTGGAACTTGTTGGCGACGACCAAGATCCGGTATGGATCGGTCTTCACCTGCTCAGCGATGGCGTTGGAGGGGAAGCCGTTAAGGCTGGCCTCGGTCACCTTCATGCCCTTGTACTCGTGCTCGCCGGAGAAGGCGACGACTGCTCGATACGGGCTCTTGCGAGCGGCGAGTACCTCACGGATCGCGTGGAAGTACTCGATGCATCGTGCAATCGACGATGTCACCACCATGGCGCGGGCCTGCCCAGCGATCTTGCGCTTCGCCACCACCTGCGCGAGGAAGTGCTCGACCGTGATGGCGGACTTCTGCGCAATGGCGTGCTCGTTGCCCTCGACGTACGCGCGGAGCTTCTTCGATGCGCGCTTCGCGTCGAACTCGGGGTCGTCCTCGACGGTCTTCATCAGCTTGTAGTAGCTGCCGACGGGGGTGTAGTTCGCGAGGACATCGACGATGAAGCCCTCCTGGATCGCCTGCTTCATCGTGTACGAGTGGAAGGGACGGAATCCCGTGCCGCCCTCGGCGTTCGTTACGGGCTCGCCGAACATCTCGAGCGTCTTGTTCTTCGGAGTCGCCGTGAACGCGAAGTAGCTCGCGTTCGGTAGCAGCTTCTTGCCCTCGATGATCCGGTTGATCTGGTCCTCAACGGTGTCGTCTTCGATGTCATCGACACCGGCGAGAGCTCGGGAGACCGCTGCAGACGTCTTTGACCCCTGCGACGAGTGCGCCTCGTCGATCACGATGGCGAACGTGCGGTCCCGATGGTCCGCTCCGATGTCATCCAGGATGTATGGGAACTTCTGCACTGTTGTGACGATGATCTTCTTGCCGGCTGAAATCGCGCGGCGCAGGTCCCCCGACCGATCCGCGTGTACGACAGTCGAGCCCACCTGGAGGAACGACTTGATGGTTTGTGTGAGCTGGTTGTCGAGGATGATGCGGTCGGTGACGACGATGATCGAGTCGAATGCGATGCGACCGTCGTGGGTAGTCTCGGTCAGCTGGTGGGTCAGCCAGGCAATCGAGTTCGACTTGCCGCTACCTGCCGAGTGCTGGATCAAGTACCGGCGACCGGCTCCGTTCGCCTCGACATCTGCGAGCAATTTTCGGACGACGTCGAGCTGGTGGTAGCGCGGGAAGATCGCCTTCGAGACTTTCTTGCCGGTCTTCTGGTTCTTTTCAACGACGATCTGTGCGTAGTTCTCGATGATCCCCGCGAGGCTAAGCGGAGCAAGTACCTGCCGCCAGAGGTAGTCGGTCATCACGCCGTCGGGGTTCGGCGGGTTGCCGGCCCCGTCGTTGAAGCCCCGGTCGAAGGGGAGGAACCAGGAGGAAGCGCCCTTGAGCTGGGTGCAGAATCGGACTCGCTGGTCGTCGAGGGCGAAGTGCGCGATCGTCCGACCGAATGCGAACAGCGGCTCGCGGGGGTCTCGGTCGCGCTGATACTGCTGTACCGCGTCCTCGACCGTCTGGTTCGTGATGTTGTTCTTCAATTCGAACGTGAACACCGGCAGTCCGTTCACGAACGCGACGAGATCGGCAGCGTCACCCGTGTTGCTCACGCTGTGATGCACCTGTCGTGTGACCACAAATCGGTTCGCCCCGAAGAGAGCGGTAGCCTTCGGGTTCGCCGCGTCGGGCTTCGGATAGTAGAGATCAACATGCAGACCGAGGTGATCGATGCCGTTGCGCAGCATATGCACAACGCCACGGCGCGTGATCTCCCCCTGAAGCCGCGCAAGGAACTTGTGACGTGCAGGCGTGTCCGAAGTAATGCCAAGCGGCTCCACGAGGTCGGGCTGGGTCGCCTCGATGAACTCGCTGAACTGGCCGAGATCGAGCGCGTAGGACGCGACGTAGTCGGCCGGCGCACCCTCGGCCCACCCACCGTCGACCATCTGGTCGACGATGAGTGCTTCCAAGCTCTCTTCATTGAGACGCCACATGCTCACAACTCCCCTTCGCCTAGTACTTCGACAAGCTCTACATCGGTCGTCAAGCTCGCGCTGGCAGACGATGCACTTGTGTCCGGCAACGTCGCAGCAATCTTACGAACGTCAACCTGGCCGGTGACGACGTCCGCGATGAGTCGCATACGGAACTCTTGGAGCAGCGCGATCTCACGAGATGTGCGCGACCGTACCGGCAACGTCTCGGCGTACTGCCTATTAATGTCACGAACAACCCGCCGCTGCTCCTTTAACGGTGGTAACGGCAACGCGATTGATCCAAAATCTTCGTAATACAATCGCATAAATCCCGATGACCCAGTTCCTAGGCCGTTTGATCGCCGACGAAACTCCGCCATTGCCGCATCTGTCTTGAAGAGGTGCAGATAGAAGTGTGGATCGATTCCTTCCACTACGGTCATCGTTGAGTAATCAGGACTCACTAATCCAGTCGTCTTAGCTACCCCAAAAAGACCGATAGCAGCGCGCATCCGATTCATCACAAGTTCACCAGGTTGAACAATCTTGTAGCCGAGAAGATCGTCTGGCGGGATCGGGGTCTCTGTGAATTCGTTGGCGTCGACCAAGCCTTCACGCATCCGCAGTGAGAGGAGACCCTCTCGCCCACTCTTACTTCTCCGATCCACCTCCTTAAAAAGCCGCTTGGCTGGTGCAGATAACCACGTACGCGGCAGCCCACCCAACCAGGAAATCTCGCGACCCCCCGAGGCCATCGAGCTAAGGGAACCGGCAAGACTATTCTCGACCGACCTATCAAGCTCATCAAGTAAGGAGATGAGGCGGCGCTTGGTCACGATGGCCTTGTCGATTCGGGCGTTCGCATGGGCGAGGTACTTCACAATCGCTGCCTGCTCCTCTATCGGCGGCACCAGGCAAGGCATCCGCTTCAGATCTGCCCACCCCAGCTGCTGGCGTAGCCCGCTGCCCATCCCATAGATACGCTTTGTTGAGTCAATGGCTGTTAAGTACTGGTAGGCGTACGCGCCGTCCCAGTCTCCGGCAGCGCGCAAACCGATGTAGGCCGACGTGATGATGCCATGGTCCTTGGCGTGCCCGACTCGAACACTTGTCTGGTCATTCTGTAGATCGGTAGGGCGTATCACAATGTCACCGGGCTCGAGGACCTGATATCCCTCGTAAGAATCAGGAACTAACCCGTGCTGCTTCTCAAAGGGTTTGACGACGACCTGGCCGTAACTCAGCGAAAGGACTTGCGTCTCGATCAATCCGGTGTTTCTACGACGGTTCTCCTTCAACACAGCTAGACCGGGGCGCACCGCCCAGTGAGTCGGCGTTCGAGTCGACCAGAATGAGTTTGAGGTCGTCTCTGCGTACTTGGGCAGGTCTCTGAACATCAGGCTTCGCCTGCGATTTCAGCGATCAGGTCTTCAGTCTCCGCCTCCAGCGCGCGGATGTCGGCCTGAATCTCGGCCAGGGTGCGCATTGGCGCAGGCTTGTAGAAGTGGCGGGTGAAAGAGATCGCGTAGCCGATCTTCGTCTTCGAGTCATCAATCCAGGCATCAGCGGCGTATGGCTCGACTTCGCGCCGGAAGAAGGCTTCGATGCCATCGGCATAGCCACTCGCGGGCTCGGTGAGCGGTACCTGTTCGGTGTCGCGCAACTCGGTGTCAGGCTCGTACTCGACGACGCGGGTGCGGCCGTCGACGACAGCTTCGTACCTCCCATGCAGCGGATCGGGTGTTGCCGCGTACGGCAGGGCCTTGCGGATGAGAGGCGGGGCGCTCTCGTCGCGCACGCCGTCCTCCTTCAGCTGCTTGATCTCCTTCGCCGTATAGACACGGTGCGGGTCGACACCGGCGATGCGCAACGGCCGCTCGACAGTGATCTTGTGGTACCCGAAGTCCACACCGTCGAACACCTTCGAGTGGTCGGTGTCTTCGTACTCGTCGAAGGCCTTGAACGCCTCGAGAACCTTGTCGGCGTCCGTCGAGCTGACCTCGACGCCCTTCTCGCCCAGGTTCTTGCGCAGCGGCGTGAACCAGCTCGTGGCGTCGATGAGCTGGACCTTGCCCTGGCGGCGACCTTCCTTGCGGTTGGAGAGCACCCAAACGTACGTGGCGATGCCGGTGTTGTAGAACATTTTCAGCGGCAAGGCGACAATCGCCTCGAGCCAGTCGTTCTCGATGATCCATCGTCGGATGTTGCTCTCGCCCTGTCCGGCGTCACCGGTGAACAGAGAGGAACCGTTGTGTACCGATGCGACGCGGGAGCCGAGCTCGGTGCCCTGCTTCATCTTCGAGATCAGATTCGCGAGGAACATCAACTGCCCGTCGCTGCTCCGCGTCACCAGCGAATACTCGCTGTCATTGTCGTGGCTAACGACAAACCGTGGGTCGATGATCTTCTTCGCGCCACCGAGGCGGTCCTGGTCGGACTTCCAACTCTTGCCATACGGCGGGTTCGAGAGCATGAAGTCGAACTCCTGGCCCGCGAACGCATCGTTAGACAGCGTCGAGTACTCTGGACCGCCGACGACGTTGTCTGCTGCCTTGCCGTCGCCTTTGAGGATCAGGTCGGCCTTCGCGATCGCGTATGTCTCGGCGTTGATCTCCTGCCCGTAGAGGTGCGTGGAGACATTCTTGCCAGACAACTCCGTGAGTTGCTTCAGGGTCTCCTCGGCGACGGTCAGCATGCCACCGGTGCCCATCGCACCGTCGTAGAGCCGGTAGGTACCCGACGGGATCGCATCCGCGATGGGTTCGAACATCAGCCGGGTCATGAGTCGGACAGCATCACGAGGTGTCCAGTGCTCGCCCGCCTCTTCGTTGTTCTCCTCGTTGAAGCGGCGCACCAGCTCTTCGAAGACGGTACCCATCCCGTGGTTGTCCATCCCCGCTGGGGAGAGATCGAGGTCTGGAGCGAGGAACTTCTCGACCAGGGCCCCGAGCGCATCCGCCTTCGTCAGGCGCGCCAGCTGGTTACGGAACTCGAAGTTGTCGATGATCTCCTGCACGTTGGGCGAGAAGCCATCGAGGTACGCCTCGAAGTTCTGCCGCAGTCGGGTGGAGTTCGAGATGTGCCGCAGATCCTGCAGCGAGAAACCAGAGGTGTTGTAGAAGTCCTGCTTGGCCGCATCGCGCAGCGGTGCATCTTGGTCAGCGACGCCCGCTTCGTCCAGCATCTTCTTCATCGCCATCACTGCATCACGCGTCGGGCCAAGGACGCTGTCGAGGCGACGCAGGACCGTGAAGGGAAGGATCACGTCCCGGTACTTGCCTCGGACATAGAGGTCGCGGAGGACATCGTCAGCGATATTCCAGATGAGCGCCACGATTCGCGAGTGGTTGATGGAGTTGTGCGGCACGAGGATCCTTCACTTGTGACTAGACAACCTGCCGAGCGGCGGGGCGACGAGACTGGTATTAGTGATGCCGCCCAACCAACACTGACGGTAGACGGCACCACCGACATTCTCTCAGCTCGCGCGAAGTCTTGCCTGCCCGGTCGGGCATCCACGATGCCCATCCCGTTCGCCATGAAGGACCAGCTCACGCAGCGGACATCACCGGCGAACGAATAGTGCGTGCGCCTCGACGCCGAGTTGCTCCGCCAAGGCATCGACGGAATCCAGGGTGAGGTTGCGCTCCCCGCGCTCGATGCCGGCGAGGTACCGAGTCGAGACACCGAGCTCCTCGGCGAGACCCTCCTGCGACAGATGGCGCGCAAGGCGCAGATCGCGCACCTGCGCTCCGAGCACCTTCTTGAGCGGTTCTGTCACACATCAAGCGTCATACCTGGTAGTCATGACTTCCAGGAAGTTATCGCTTCCAGTCGCGGTCGAGGCGGGTCGCTCGCGACTCGAACTGAGCCGCATCTGACCCCGAAGGAGAGCATGGCCATGCCCGACTCGCAGCAGATCCCCGACTGGAGCTCGACAGCTCTCCCCCGCGTCCTACACACACCGCACAGCAGGGCACTGCTCTCGGAATCGTGGGCCCAAGCAGAGGAGGCAAAGCGGATGGAGCGGGCGGGCGACGACCTTCAGCTGACGAACGAAGCCTATGCAGCCGGCGAACCCTGTCGCGCATGTGGGCGCGCCCTGCTCGGCGAGCCGACCCTGGGCACGGACGAAGAGAGCCTTGCGCGGATCGACGCCGACAATGCCGAGTTCCGAGCCGAGCACGCGGCATGCAACATGGGCGTTTGGCGTCTCGAGAACAACAGGGTGGCACTGCCACCTGTGCTGCCCGTTTCCGCCACTGGTCAAGTCCCTGGAAGTGGTGTAGCGATCCTTCGCTTGGGGGTCAGGCGGTCAGGGCGGGCAGGGAGCTGGTGGTGACCTCCTCGGTGTTTGTGTTGGGGACGAGGTTGAGGCGGCAGCGGGCGAGGACGTCGAGGCCGAGATAGCGGCGTCCTTCGGCCCATTCGTCGGTCTGTTCGGCCAGGACCGCGCCGACGAGGCGGACGATCGCCTCGCGGGTGGGGAAGATCCCCACGGAGTCGGTGCGGCGACGGTGATGACGCTCGCTGAACTTCCCCACTTCTGCTCATCGAATTTCCCCAGTCTGGGTCGCTCCGTCGCATGAGGCGGGCCGCCCTGGATGCTGGTGGTCTCTGACCACTCACCAGCCTTCCAGGGAGGCCCTACGCTCATGCTCTCAGAGAGGAGCAGCGTGGATATCCACGCTCTACGCCGGCAGGGATTCACGATCAGTGAGATCGCCCGACGCACCGGCCACGACCGCAAGACCATCCGTTCCTACCTCCGCGGCGACCGCGAACCGGGCGTGCGCCGGCGCGCCGTCCCGGACGTGTTCGAGCCGTTCACTGACTACGTCACCGCGCGGCTGATCGAGGACCCTCACCTCTGGGCGGTGACCCTGCTGGACGAGCTGCGCCCGCTGGGCTTCGAGGGCTCGTATCAGACGCTCACCAGGCACATTCGTGACCGGTCATTGCGGCCGGCCTGCCAGGCCTGCGCCCACGTGACCCGCCGGCCGAACGCGGTGATCGAGCACCCACCCGGGGAGGAGACCCAGTTCGACTGGCTCGAGCTGCCCGATGCGCCCGGCCACTGGGGCTATCCGACCAAAAGAGCGTTCGTGCTGGTCGGCTCGCTCGCCCACTCCGGTGTCTGGCGGGCCGCGATCGCTCCCTCGATGGACCTGCCCCATCTGCTGGCCGCGATGACGACCGTCCTTGCCCTGCTGGGCGGGCTGACACGCACCTGGCGGTTCGATCGGATGCGGACCGTGCTGGACCCTGCCACCGGAGACCTGACCGCGATGTTCTCCGCGTTCGCGAAGCATTACGGAGTCCGGGCCGTGGTCTGTCGGCCCCGCTCCGGGAACCGTAAGGGCGTGGTGGAGAAGAACAACCACACCGCCGCCCAACGCTGGTGGCGGACCCTGCCCGACGAGACCACCGCCGAGCAGGCCCAGGCCTCGCTCGAGACCTTCGCCGCCCGGCAGGACGGGCGCCGCCGCGAGAGCCCGACCGGAACTACGACGGCCCTCCAGATGCGGGCCACAGAGCGGCTCCGACCGCTGCCGTCGATCGCGTTCCCGGTGGTGGTGACCGAGCAGCGGACCGTCTCGCGGCAAGCGTTGATCCACTGGCGCGGCAACCGCTACTCCGTCCCGCCCGAGCTGGCGATGGCCACCGTGAATGTTCACCAGCCCCTCGGCGCGGACCACATCGAGATCGCCACCACCTCCGGCGCCATGCTCGCCCGCCACCAGCTGGCCGAGGCCGGCCTCGGGATCACCCAGCGCACCGACCAGCACGTCACCGCGCTCGAGTCGATCGCTCTGGCCTCCGCCCCACCGGGCCGGCCTCACCGCCGCAAGGAACGCATCCCACCCGGGGCTGCGTCCCTGGCCGCGGCACAGGCCCTGACCGGGTCGCCCGCACCGACTGCGACCGTGATCGACCTGGCCGCCTATGAGCAGGCCGCGAAGAACAGGAACACCCTCACATGACCACCACACCCACTACCGCGAGCGCCTATCAGCAGCTTCGCGGCCACCTGACCGAGCTGAAGCTGGCCGACGCCGCCGAGGCTCTCCCCGGCATCCTTGACCAGGCACAGGCAGAGGACTGGACCCTCACAGGCGCCCTGGAGCGCCTGCTGGCCATCGAGGTCTCCGCCACCGAGAAACGGCGCCTCGCGGGCCGGTTCCGGTTCGCGAACCTACCCAACGGCGCCACTTTGGAGAACTTCGACCATGACGCCGCTTCCGGCATCGACCCCAGCCTGCTCACGGAGTTGGGGACCTGCCGGTTCCTCGAGAACGCGACGAACGTGCTGCTCATCGGCCCTCCCGGAGTGGGCAAGACCCACATCGCCACCGGCCTCGGCCACGCCGCAGTCAACGCCGGCTACCGGGTCTACTTCACCTCAGCTGCGGACCTCGCCGCCCGCTGCCACCGCGCCGCGATCGAGGGCAAGTGGTCCACCATGATGCGGTTCTTCGCCGGCCCCACCCTGCTGATCATCGACGAGCTCGGCTACCTGCCGCTGCCCGCCGAAGCAGCATCAGCCCTGTTCCAAGTCATCAACCAGCGCTACCTGAAGACCTCGATCGTGATCACCACGAACAGACCCGTCGGCGCCTGGGGCGAGATCCTCGGCGACACCACCGTCGCCGCCGCCATGCTCGACCGGCTCCTCCACCGCTCCGTCGTGGTCACCCTCGACGGCGCGTCCTACCGACTCCGCAACCACCACGCCGCCGCCGAAGAAATCCGCCGCGCCACGACCGGCACGAACCTCGGCTAACCTAACCCCGCGACCCGGGGAAGTTCACCGAGCAACTCTGGGGAAAATCGATGAGCGCCATCAACGGATCTCCTTGTTCAGCCGCTCGGTGGGATTGTTCGACCAGATCTGCACCCACACATCCTTGGGGAACGCGGTGAACGCGAGCAGATCTGCCCGGGCGGCGTCGAGGTGCTCGGCCACGTCCGGGAGCTTCTCGCTGACGTAGTCCAGCAGCCGCTCGAACTGAGCGTTCACGGCTGCCGCGTCGGGCTGGTCATAGACGCTGTGCAGCATCGCTTTCACCGCTGGCCACATGCTCTTGGGCGTCACGGCCATGAGGTTCGCGGCGTAGTGGGTGCGGCACCGTTGCCAGGCCGCCCCGGGCAGGTGCGCAGCGATCGCCTCGACCAGCCCCGCATGCGCATCGGAGGTCACCAGGCGGACCCCGGCGAGGCCGCGGGCGACGAGGTCAGCGAAGAAGCCATTCCACGCTGCTCCCGTCTCGGAGGTGGCGACCCGCATGCCGAGCACTTCGCGGTGCCCGTCCCCGTTGACGCCGGTGGCGAGCAGGACGACGGCGTTGATCACGCGGCCACCTTCACGGACCTTCATGGTTAGGGCGTCGGCGGAGACGAAGGTGAACGGCCCGGCCTCGTCCAGGGGGCGGTGGCGGAACTGCTCGACGTGCTCGTCGAGGCCCGCTGCCATGCGGCTGACCTGCGACTTCGAGAGCGAGTTGATGCCGAGAGTCTTCACGAGCTTATCCATGCGGCGGGTGGAGACACCGGCGAGGTAGCAGTCTGCGACGACGGTGATCAGGGCGGACTCGGCGCGCTTGCGCCGCTCGAGCAGCCAGTCGGGGAAGTAGGTGCCGGTGCGGAGCTTGGGAACGGCGACGTCGATCGTGCCGACGCGGGTGTCGAGGTCGCGGTGGCGGTAGCCGTTGCGCTGCGCAGAACGTCCAGCGCTGGGCCGGCCGTACTCCGCGCCGGCAACGGCATCAGCGTCCGCGGAGAGCAGGGTGTTGATCACCTCTTGTAGCAGGCTGCGCATCAGATCCGGTGACGCCTCGGCCAGGGCTTCACCGAGCAGGCCGGAAGGGTCGACAATGTGAGGAGCGGTCATCGTGATGACTCCGTTCGAGGATTCTGTGGAAGGTTGACTCGAAGGATCACACGGTGGCCGCGCCCACGTCCGAGACGATCACTGCGGCCACCGCGCTACACCACTATGCGGGACTCAACTCCGCCACTTTCGCCAGCTCAGCGCGATGAGCTCCGGCAGCTCCTATACCCGCCCTCATTGCACATCCACCGCAGCGCCACCTGGCGAGTGGAACTGACCTGCCAGCACGTCGAGACCTTGGCTGGACATTCCCCTCGCTACGTTGAATCAACTGTCCCATGCGACGAATGCGCTGTGATCCGCGGCGTAGTCAAAGCCGTGCGAATCGATGACCAAACGGAGGATGGCGACGACGGCAGAGACATCGAGGGCCTCCAGTCGGACTATCAACGACTCACAGATGAGCAATGGAGCTGGATCAAGCACATCGTTCACACGGAAGAGGGCTCTCGCCGCGGGCGGCCACGCACTTACGTACGCACGATCGTCGACGCGGCTCTCTACAAGACCCGCACTGGCATCCCGTGGCGCGAGCTCCCAGCAGAGTTCGGGTCATGGCAGACCGCGTTGCGCCGGCACAACCAACTGGTGGCGAGCTCCCAGTGGGACGAGATCACTCGCACTCTGGCGGAACGAGACCTGCCCCAGTGAACTGCGGCGTCGTTGACGCGACCGACTTTTGAGTCAAGCGGCTTATTGAGTCAGCGCACCTGCCGAGAGATCGCGCGTCGAACGACTCGAACCCTCCGCAGCACTGGCCGGCCGAGGCTGCGTCCCAGCGACGCTCCCGCACCGCGGAAACGGGAATCGGCCTGTGCGGAAGCTACGCAGGGGCCGATCAAAGTCCCGGGTCAGCAGGGCAAACGCTTAGCAACTGATGGTAGATCGGAACTCGTCCACCGAGCCAGATCTCAAGCTACGAAGGTAAAACCCCTGGTCAGACGCCGGTTTTTAAACATTGAACCTGAATTCAACGACGTCCCCGTCGCGCATGACGTAGTCCTTGCCCTCCATGCGCACCTGGCCGCGGGACTTGGCCTCGGCCATGGTGCCGGCGTCGACGAGGTGGTCGTAGGAGACGATCTCGGCCTTGATGAAGCCGCGCTCGAAGTCGGTGTGGATGACGCCTGCGGCCTGCGGGGCGGTGGCGCCCTGCGGGATGGTCCAGGCGCGGGACTCCTTCGGGCCGGCGGTGAGGTAGGTCTGCAGGCCCAGGGTGTCGAAGCCGACGCGGGCCAGCTGGTCGAGGCCCGACTCCTCCTGGCCGGTGGACTCGAGCATCTCGGCGGCCTCCTCGGCGTCGAGCTCGATCAGCTCGGCCTCGAACTTCGCGTCCAGGAAGATCGCCTCGGCGGGGGCGACCAGCTCGCGCAGCTGCTGTTGCATGGCGGTGTCGGCGAGGCCGTCCTCGTCGGTGTTGAAGACGTAGATGAAGGGCTTGGCGGTCATCAGCTGCAGCTCGCGCAGGGCGGCCACGTCGATCCCGGCCTTGGTGGCGCCCTGGTAGAGGGTGACGCCCTCGCCGAGCAGCTCGAGCGCCTTCTGGGCGTTCTCGATGACGGCGGAGTCGACCAGGCCGCGCTTGGCGTCCTTCTCGAGCCGCGGCAGGGCGTTCTCGAGGGTCTGCAGGTCGGCGAGGATCAGCTCGGTGGAGATGGTCTCCATGTCCCCGGCGGGGGTCTCGGAGCCGGGCACGCGGGTCACGTCCGGGTCGGAGAAGGCGCGGGTGACCTGGCAGATCGCGTCGGCCTCGCGGATGTTGGCGAGGAACTTGTTACCCAGGCCCTCGCCCTCGCTGGCGCCCTTGACGATTCCGGCGATGTCCACGAACGACACGGTGGCGGGCACCGTCTTCTCGCTGTGGAACATCTCGGCGAGGGTGCCGAGCCGCGGGTCGGGCAGCGGGACCACGCCGACGTTGGGGTCGATCGTCGCGAACGGATAGTTCGCGGCGAGCACCTCCGCGCGGGTCAGGGCGTTGAACAGGGTGGACTTGCCGACGTTGGGCAGTCCGACGATTCCGATAGTGAGAGCCACGGTGGGCGATTCTACGGGCCGGGACCGACGGACGGGCCCGGGCGGGGCGGGATCCGCGCATGCGGCGCCTCACAGCCCGGGCCCGGGGCCGCTCAGGAGGCGACGGTGAAGCGGGCCCGGTGGTGGGCGGGCCGCTCGATCTCGTCGACGACGGCGATCGCGAGGTCGGCGCCGGAGATGAAGGACTGGCCGTCCTCGTCGGCGAGCAGCACGTCGTCGCCGACCCGGTAGTCGCCGGTGCGCTCGCCCGGGGCGAAGGCGCCGAAGCCGGCGGCGGGGCTGAGGAAGAACCAGTCCAGCTCGTCCCCGCGGTCGCGGAGGTCGTCGAGCACGGCGTCGAGCTCGCGGGCCTCGTCGGCGAAGGCCTCGGGGAACTCAGGGGTGTCCACCAGCTTCGGGCCGCCCTCGGCGACATGCAGGGACCCGGCGCCACCGATCACGCCGAGGCGTGCCCCGGCCTGCCGGGCGGCGTCGGCAAGTGCGGCGTAGCGGGCGCGCAGCACGCCCTGGCCGGCGAGATCGCCGCGGGGGCTGCTGGTGGCGATGACGACGTCGGCGCCCTCGACAAGCGCGGCGAGCGCATCGGCATAGTCCTCGCCGCCGAGGTCGAGCACGCGGTGCTCGGCGCCGTCGGGCAGGGATGCGGGGGCGGTGCGAGAGGCGGCGAGCACCTGGTGGCCGCGGGCGGCGGCCTCCTGGACGATGTGGCCTCCGGCGTAGCCGGTTCCTCCGAGGACGACGATGCGGGACATGGGGTCTCCTTCCGGGACGGCGGGGCCGTCCGACGATGACTGTCCACGATCTGCCGTGGACCTCGACAGTCACTGTAGGTAACCTTGTCACCGATGGGAAGTAGGCACTTTCCGGTAACCATCCTTTCCGGTATCCACCCAGGAGGCCCCGATGGACCCCGTGCTCGTGTACAGCCCGTACGCCTCCGACTGCCCCTCCCGGCAGCTGCTGGACCGCATCGGCGACCGCTGGACCGTGCTGATCATCGGCTCCCTCGAAGAGGGCCCGCTGCGCTTCTCGGAGCTCCGCCGCCGGGTGGAGGGCATCTCCCAGAAGATGCTCACCCAGACGCTGCGCTCCCTGGAGACCGACGGACTGGTCACCCGCACCGTGTTCGCGGAGATCCCGCCGCGGGTGCAGTACGAACTCTCCCCGCTCGGCCGCAGCCTGCTGGAGCCGCTGGGCGCCCTGACCCGCTGGGCCACGGAGCACATGGACGAGGTGCGGGCCGCACGGGGCACCCTCGCTTCCTGATCACTCCCCCATCGCTGCCCGGCGGCGCGCTGCGGCTCGTTCGTCGGACCCCCGTGATGTGCTTCCCGCATGGACGCCCTCACCGTCATCCTCATCCTCCTCACCGGGCTGCTGCTCGGTGCCGCCCTCGGTGCGACCGGCGGGGTGCTGGTGATGCGGGAGCGCCACCGCACGCAGCTCTCCCGGCAGGGCGGCCAGGCCGAGTCCTCGCGAGCCCTGATGGACCTCGCCGGCGAGCGCTTCGAGCGGGACACCTCCCGACGTGAGGCCACCGACCAGGCGCGGGACGCGCAGCTGCAGCGCACCCTCGCACCGATCAGCGCCTCCCTCGGCCAGGTGGAGCAGGCCCTGGCGCGCACCGAGCAGCTGCGCGCCCGCTCCGAGGGGATGCTGCGCCAGCACCTCGGGGACCTCGCCGAACGCACCGACCGCCTCGACCAGGGCACCCACGCCCTCACCGCGGCCCTGCGCTCCCCCACCGCCCGCGGCCGCTGGGGCGAGGTGCAGCTGCGCCGCATCGTGGAGGCCGCCGGGATGCTCGAGCACGTCGACTTCACCGAGCAGCTCGCCGGCTCGCGCGCCGACGGGGAGAAGGGCCAGCGCCCGGACCTGGTGGTGCACCTGTCCGGGGACCGCCGGGTGGTGCTGGATGCGAAGGCCCCGATGGACGCCTACCTCGACGCCACCGAGGAGACCGACCCCGAGCGCGCCGCCGCTCGCCGCCGTGCCCACGCCAAGGCCCTGCGCGGCCACGTGGACACCATCGCCGGGAAGGCCTACTGGAAGGGCCTCGGCGACTCCCCCGAGTTCACGGTGCTGTTCGTGCCCAGCGACGGGGTGCTCGCCGCGGCCCTGGAATCCGATCCCGGCCTGCTCGAGCACGCCTTCGCGAAGGAGGTCGTGATCGCCTCCCCCGCCACGCTGATGGCGCTGCTGCGCACCGTCGCCCACACCTGGCGCACCGACGCCCTGAACCGCGACGCCCGCGCCGTGCTCGAGGCCGGCCGGGAGCTGCACCACCGGCTGGGCACCTTCGGCGGGCACCTGGGCAAGGTGGGCCGCTCCCTGGACTCCTCGGTCGCCGCCTACAACGAGGCGGTCGGGTCCCTGCAGTCGCGGGTGATGGTCTCCGCGCGCCGCTTCGAGGACCTGGGGCTCACCGGCACGCCGCTCCCCGAGCCCGAGCAGCTCACCCGACGGGCCCGCACCCTCCGGGCGACTGAACCGGACGAGGCCGACCCGCGCCAGGTCGGGCCGGACGAGGTCGAGCAGGCCCTGACCGAGCCCGTCGAGCAGGAGATCGCCGACCTCGCCGCCGGGGATGCCGCCGCGCGCGGCGAGCAGGAGGGTCGCCATGCCGGCTGAGCAGTCCGGGCAGCCCCGTGAGGACCCGCGTCCCGATCCGATCCGCGACCGTGCCAGAGTGGAGCCATGACCCCGCCCGAGAACCCCGGCGAGCAGCCCGGCGACGGCCCCGACGCGAACGGCGCCCCCGGCGCGCGCCCCGCGCTCGCGGCGACCGCCGCGGAGACCACCCCGGAGAACCCCTGGCCGCTGCGGCAGCTCTCGGTGAAGGTCGGCGAGTACGTCGCGCGCATGTCCCCGATCTGGGTCGAGGGCGAGATCGTGCAGCTCAACCGCCGCCCCGGCTCGGGGCTGTCCTTCATGACCCTGCGTGACGTCGACGTGGACATGTCCTTCTCCGTGCCGGTGCGCGAGCACGTGCTGCGGCGCCTGCCCGTCGAACCCGTCGCCGGGGCCCGGGTGGTGGTGCACGCCAAGCCGACCTTCTGGACCAAGCGCGGCAGCCTGCAGCTCGAGGCCGACGACCTCCGCCCCGTCGGGCTCGGGGAGCTGCTGGCGCGGCTGGAGCAGCTCAAACGGGTGCTGGCCGCCGAGGGACTGTTCGAGGCCTCCCGCAAGCAGCCGCTGCCCTTCCTGCCCCGCACCGTCGGCCTGATCTGCGGCCGCGAGTCCGCCGCGGAGCGGGACGTGGTCGTCAACGCCCGTCGCCGCTGGCCCGCCGTGCGCTTCGAGATCCGCGAGGTCGCCGTGCAGGGCACCAAGGCCGTCCGCGAGGTCTCCGCCGCCCTGAAGGAGCTGGACGCCGACCCGGAGGTCGACGTCATCATCATCTCCCGCGGCGGCGGCTCCCTCGAGGACCTGCTGCCGTTCTCCGACGAGCAGCTCACCCGCCTGGTCGCCGCCGCACGCACCCCGATCGTCTCCGCGATCGGGCACGAGGTCGACACCCCGCTGATCGACCTCGCCGCCGACGTGCGCGCCTCCACCCCCACCGACGCCGCCAAACGGGTGGTGCCCGACATCCAGGCCGAGCTGGAGCAGCTCACGCTCGGCCGCACCCGGCTGCGGAGTGCGATCCGCACCCGGCTGGAGCGGGAGCAGGCGACCCTCGACGCGATCCGTTCGCGGCCCGTGATGGATCAGCCCGAGAGCATCCTCGCCGCGCCCGCCGAGGAGGTCCGCGCCCGCATCGCGCTGGCCCGCACCCTGATCGGCTCGCGGCTGGACCGCGCCCACGACCAGGTCGACCACCTGGCCCGGCAGGTGCGGGCGCTCAGCCCCCTGGCCACGCTGGAGCGCGGCTACGCCGTGGTGCAGACCCCCGAGGGCGGCATCATCCGCGAGCCCAGGGCCACCACGTCCGGCGAGGCGCTCTCGGTGCGGGTCGCCGGGGGCCGCTTCGGCGTCACCCGCACCGAGCACGACCCCTACATCCCGCCGACCGACCCCGAGGAGACCGTATGAGCCCCCGTTCCGCCGCCCAGGACACCCCCGAGACGGCCGAGGACGCCACGACCCCCGCGGTGACGCCCGCCGAGGGCGGCACCGAACTGCCCGCCGACATCGCCTCCCTCAGCTACGAGGCCGCCCGCGACCAGCTCGTCGAGGTCGTGCGCCGGCTCGAGTCCGGCCAGGGCGGGCTCGAGGACTCGATCGCCCAGTGGGAGCGCGGGGAGATGCTCGCCCGCCGCTGCCAGCAGTGGCTCGACGGTGCCCGCGAGCGGCTGGACGCGGCCGTCGCCGCGCGCCGGGAGGACGGGGAGGGCTGAGCCACCCGCACCTCCGCGGTTCTCGCCGGCAGACCGCGTCCCGCGCTCAGTCCAGCGAGGCGATCGCGGCCTCCATCAGCTCGCGCAGTTCGGCGTCCTCCACGTCGCCGTGCACGAGGATCCCCCAGCCCTCGCCCTGGCAGGACATACCGCGACGGGTCTGCCCCTCGGTCTCGGAGCTGAGCACCTGGCAGTCGGCGCCGTCGATCGTCGTCTCCATCTCGACCACGGTGCCGGGCAGCGCCGCCGAGAGCATCGGGGCGCCCACCTCGGCCTGCTCCTCCAGGGCGATCAGCGATCCGGAGGGCGCCGTGTACTCGATCTCCCAGGAGGCGGGATCGGCCGCGGACAGTCGCGCCTCGCGGGCTGTCCACTCCGCCCCCAGCGCCGGATCGGCCACCGGGAAGTCCACGGCGTCGCGGGCGCGCTCGGCGCTCTCGGCGACGTTCAGCTGCGAGGTCTCCGGCACCTCCCGCCCCAGGTCGGTGCCCACCCCGAAGAAGGCGACGGCCGCCGCGGCGACGCCGACCATGATCACCACGAGCGCCCACACCATGTTCCGCACCGAGGTGTTGCGACGGTTGGGCAGCTCGTAGGACGAGCGGGGGGCCTGCTCCGCAGCGGTCTCCACAGCGGGCTGGGGCGACGGGATGGAGGACTCTGGCGCGGCCTGCGGCTCGGCCTGCTCGTGCTGGGTGGGCATGGACAACATTGTCCCGCGTGTTGGCCCCTCCCGGGAAACCTGCGATGATCGACGGGTGAGCGCGAAATTTCTCATCGTCGGAGAGGCCCTGATCGACATCGTCGTCGAGCAGGACGGCAGCAGGTCCGAGCACCCCGGCGGTTCCCCCCTGAACGTGGCGGTCGCCCTGGGCCGCCTGGACCACGAGTCCCACCTCCTGACCCGGATCGGCAGCGACGCCCGCGGCGACGCCATCCGCGAGCACGTGGAGCACTCGCACGTGGTCCTGACCCCCGGCAGCGTGATGGACGTGGCCACCTCCACCGCGGAGGCCACCCTGAACGCGGAGGGCGCCGCCACCTACACCTTCGACCTGGTGTGGGACCCGGACGACTCCGGCCTGCCCGACGCGGTGGACGCCGTGCACACCTCCTCCATCGCCGCGGTGATGGACAAGGGTGCCGCCACCGTCGCGGACGTGCTGCGCCGCTACCGCGATCAGTCCCTGATCAGCTACGACCCCAACGCCCGCCCCACCCTGATGGGCACGCCCGAGGCGGTGCGCGGCGCGGTCGAGGAGAACATCGCGCTCAGCGACATCGTGAAGACCTCCGACGAGGACGTCGCCTGGCTGTACGGCACCGACGACGTGGAGGACGTGGTCGCGTCCTGGCGAGAGCTGGGCCCCGCGATCACCGTGCTGACCCGCGGCGGCGAGGGCTCCGTGGGCTTCTCCGAGGGCGGCCGGGTGCAGGTCGCCCCCGTCTCGGTGGACGCCGTGGACAGCGTCGGCGCCGGGGACACCTTCTCCGCCGGCATCCTCGACGCCCTCGCCTTCCGCGACCTGCTGGGCGCCGGCAACCGCGAGGCGCTGCGCCACACCCCCTCCGACGACCTCGCGGCGATCCTCAAGCGCGCCTCGCGCCTGGCCGCCGTCACCGTCTCCCGGGCCGGGGCGAACCCGCCCTGGACCTCTGAGCTGGGCTGATCCGAGCCCGGGCCCGCCCGGCCCGGGATCCGGCACCGCCCGCTCATCCTCCGCACCACCACCCGCAGACCCGAAGCCAGGGAGGCTCCCCCATGTCCCAGTCCACGCCCGCCGACGTCGCCGAGCAGGACGGTTACCGCATCGAGCACGACACCATGGGTGAGGTGCGTGTCCCGGCCTCGGCCCTGTACCGCGCGCAGACCCAGCGCGCCGTGGAGAACTTCCCGATCTCCGGGCAGGGCCTCGAACCGGCCCACGTGCACGCCCTGGCGCAGGTGAAGAAGGCCGCGGCCCGCGCGAACCTCGAGCTCGGCGTGCTGGACGCGCAGATCGCGGAGGCCATCATCGCGGCGGCCGACGAGGTCATCGCCGGGGACCACGACGGCCAGTTCCCCGTGGACACCTACCAGACCGGCTCCGGCACCTCCTCGAACATGAACATGAACGAGGTGCTGGCGACGCTGGCCACCCGCCACGCCGCCGAGGGCGTGGACGTGCACCCCAACGACCACGTCAACGCCTCGCAGTCCTCCAACGACGTGTTCCCCACCTCGGTGCACGTCGCCGTCACCGCGGGCGTCGTCGAGCAGCTGCTGCCGGCCCTCGCCCACCTCGCCGAGTCCCTCGAGGCCAAGGCCGAGGCCTGGAAGACCGTCGTGAAGTCGGGCCGCACCCACCTGATGGACGCCACCCCCGTGACCCTCGGCCAGGAGTTCGGCGGCTACGCGGCCGCGGTCCGCTACGGCATCGAGCGCGTCGAGGCGGCCCTGCCGCGCACCGCCGAGGTCCCCCAGGGCGGCACCGCCGTCGGCACCGGCATCAACACCCCGCTGGGCTTCCCGCAGAAGGTCATCGCGAACCTCGCCGAGCAGACCTCCCTGCCCATCACCGAGGCCCGCAACCACTTCGAGGCGCAGTCCGCCCGCGACGGCCTGGTGGAGATGTCCGGGGCGCTGCGCACCATCGCCGTGTCCCTCACCAAGATCTGCAACGACCTGCGCTGGATGGGCTCCGGCCCCAACACCGGCCTCGGCGAGATCGCGATCCCCGACCTGCAGCCCGGCTCCTCGATCATGCCCGGCAAGGTCAACCCGGTGATCCCGGAGGCCGTGCTGCAGGTGTGCGCGAAGGTGATCGGCAACGACGCGGCCGTGGCCTGGGGTGGCGCGCAGGGCGCCTTCGAGCTGAACGTGCAGATCCCGCTGATGGGCACGAGCCTGCTGGAATCGATCCGGCTGCTGGCCAACGCCTCCACCGTGCTGGCCGACAAGACCGTGGACGGCCTGGTGGCGAACGAGGACAAGGCCCGCTTCTACGCGGAGGCCAGCCCCTCGATCGTCACCCCGCTGAACAAGCTGATCGGCTACGAGAGCGCCGCGAAGATCGCCAAGCACGCCGTGGCCGAGCAGGTCTCCGTCCGCGAGGCGACGATCGCGCTGGGCTTCGTGGAGCGCGGGGAGCTCACCGAGGAGCAGCTCGACGCCGCCCTCGACGTGCTCTCGATGACCGCACCGAAGGCCTGAACCCCTGGCCCCCGGGGCGCGCCGGGTCGCCGACATCGGCCCGGCGCCCCGAGAGCCAGGAGGGAGCACTCCGCGCCCGTCCCCCGCGCGGCCCCCGTGGACACTCCCTGGACCCCGCCGCACCTGCCCGTCATGCTCGAACCATGACCCGATCCCGGCCGGACCGGCCCACCGCCGAGGACTACGTCCGCTTCCTGCCGCCGGAACGACGCGCGCTCGCCCGGGGACCGGCCACCTCGGAGCACTGGACCTGGCGGGACCACCGGGTGCGCCTGCTGCGGCACCGGGATGCCGCAGCCCCGGCGCGGGTGCTGCTGGTCCACGGCGCGGGCGGCTACAGCGAGGCGCTCTGGCCGGTCGCCGCGCAGTCCCTCGAGGCGGGCCTCGACCTCACCGCCGTGGACCTGCCGCTGTACGGGGACACCCGGAGCCCGGACCGCGGCGCGGTCCGCTACGACGACTGGGTGCACCTGCTCCAGGACCTCGTCGCCGCGGAGGACGACGGACGGCCACTGCTGCTGCTCGGCGCGAGCATGGGCGGGATGCTCGCGCTCGAGGCCGCCGTCGGGGCACACTCGGTCGCCGGGGTGCTGGTGACCTGCCTGCTCGACCCCGCCGACGCCGCCACCCGGGCCCGCCTGACGCGTCTCGGCCCCCTCGCGGGGCCCGGCCGGGCCCTCTCCGCCGTGCCCCTCCCACGGCTCCTGGATCGCCTCCCGCTCCCGATCGCCCAGATCGCACCGCTCGCGCGGATGAGCCGGGACCCGGCGCTCGGCGCGCTGTGCGCGCGCGATCCGCGGGGCGGGGGCGGCCGCGTCCCGCTCGGCTTCCTGCGGTCCTACCTCGGGTACCACCACCGGGGCCCGGAGCAGGTCCGGGTGCCGGTCGTGCTCGCCCACCCGGCCCGCGACACCTGGACGCCCCCGGAGCTGAGCGAACGGGTCCTGGCGCGGGTGACGGGACCGACCCGCGCGGTGCGGCTCGACGAGTGCGGACACTTCCCGCTCGAGGAGCCGGGCCTCACCGCCCTGGTCGCGGAGATCAGGCGCCTCGCAGGCATCGCCACCTCGGACGCCCGCTGAGATCCGGCGCTCCGTGCGGGGTCACCCCCGGCAGGGGGCGGTGACCCCGCACCGGGCGCCGGATCCTCGCAGCGCCCTCTCAGACCACCGGCTCGTCCAGCACGTGCGTGACCAGCTCGGCGACCTTGGAGCGCTCGGAGCGCTGCAGGGTGATGTGGCCGAACAGCTCGTGCGCCTTGAGCGCCTCGACCACGGAGGCGATGCCGTCGTAGCGGCCGATGCGCAGGTTGTCGCGCTGGGCGATGTCGTGGGTGAGCACCACCCGGGAGTTCTGGCCGATGCGGGAGAGCATGGTCAGCAGCACGTTGCGCTCCAAAGACTGCGCCTCGTCGACGATCACGAAGGCGTCGTGCAGGGAGCGGCCGCGGATGTGGGTCAGCGGCATCACCTCGAGCATCCCGCGGGAGAGCACCTCGTCGATGACGTTCTGGGAGACCATCGAGCCGAGGGTGTCGAAGACCGCCTGCCCCCAGGGCCCCATCTTCTCGTCCTGCCCGCCGGGGAGGTAGCCGAGCTCCTGCCCGCCCACGGCGTACAGCGGGCGGAACACCATGATCTTGCGCTGGGTGCGGCGCTCCAGCACCGCCTCCAGCCCGGTGCACAGGGCCAGGGCGCTCTTGCCGGTGCCGGCCCGTCCGCCCAGGGACACGATGCCCACGGACTCGTCCAGCAGCAGGTCGATGGCGATGCGCTGCTCGGCGGAGCGGCCGGAGACCCCGAAGACGGTCTGGTCCCCGGGCACCAGGCGCACCGTCCGGTCCTTGGTGAGCCGGCCCAGCGCCGAGCCGCGGCCGGAGGTGATGGTCAGACCGGTGTGCACGGGGTGGTGGGCGACCTCGGGGATCGTCACCTCCTGGCCGTCGTAGAGGGCGGAGATGGTGGCGTCGTCCACGGCGGCCGTGACCATGCCGGTGTAGCCGCGGTCCCGGGCCAGCTCGGCCCGGTACTCCTCTGCGTGGATGCCGGAGGCCGAGGCCTTGATCCGCATCGGCAGGTCCTTGGAGACCAGCACGACGTTCTTGCCCTCGAGCTGTAGGTTCTTGGCGACCGCGAGGATGCGGGTGTCGTTGTCGCCGAGGCGGAAGCCGTCGGGCAGGGACTGGGTGGACTGATGGTTCAGCTCCACGTGCACGTGCCCGCCGGAGGTGCCGATGGGCAGCGGCTTCGAGAGGTTGTCGTGGCGCTCTCGCAGGTCGTCCAGCAGCCGCAGCGCCTGGCGGGCGAAGTAGCCGAGGTCGGGGTGGTGGCGCTTGGCCTCCAGCTCGGTGACCACCACGATCGGCAGTACGATGTCGTGCTCGGCGAAGCGGGTCAGCGAGAGCGGATCGGCCAGCAGCACCGAGGTGTCCAGCACGTAGGTGATCACCCCGGTCTCCACCTCGGAGAGCTGCTGCTGGGCGCTGCCTGGCCGCAGCGAGGGGACGACGGGGCTGGATTCGCCCGGCAGCGGGCTCAGACCCCCTGTCCCGTCGTCGTCCAGGAGCTGCGGCGCCATCCGGTGCGCCGTGGTGGTCTGGTCCATCGAGGGCCTCCCGTCCTCACGCGGATGCCTGGACGATATCGCCGCGGACACCCGGCCTCGGGCGTGTCCCGCGGGGCGCGGGGCGACGTTCACCCGATCGTCATCCGGGGTTCCGTGCTGCCCAGCTCTCCCGGCGCCCCGGATGCGGCCATCCTGCCCGCCGCGGCGGCTCAGGCGCCGTAGCGACGCTCCCGCCGGCAGAAGTCGCGCAGGGCGCGCAGCAGGTCCACGCGGCGGAAGCCCGGCCAGTAGGTCTCGCAGAACCAGTACTCGGAGTGCACGGACTGCCACAGCAGGAAGCCGGAGAGGCGCTGCTCGCCGGAGGTGCGGATGATGAGGTCCGGGTCGGGCTGGCCGCGGGTGTAGAGGTGCTCGGCGATGGACTCGGTGCTGATCGCCTCGGCGATCTCCTCCGGGGAGCGGCCCTGCGCCCCGAGGTCCCGCACCAGCTCCTGCACGGCGGAGACGATCTCCTCGCGCCCGCCGTAGCCGACGGCGATGTTCACGGTGAGGTCGGCGCGCACGCTCTCCTCGGCGCGGGCCCGCTCGATGGCGGTGCGCATCGGCTCGGGCAGGTCGTCGAGGCTGCCGGTGGGCCGCACGTCGTAGCCAGCGCGGATGATCTGCTCGATGGTGGCGGTGATGATGCCGTGCAGCGCCTCCAGCTCCTCCGGGGAGCGGCGGGCGTTGTCGGTGGAGAGCATCCAGACGGTGACCAGCGGGATCTCGAGGTCTTGGCACCAGGAGAGGAACTCGAGGATCTTGGCGGCGCCGACGCGGTGCCCCTCGGCGGTGGAGGCGCCGGCGGCCTTGGCCCAGCGGCGGTTGCCGTCGACGATCACGCCGAGGTGCTGGGGCAGGTCGAAGGCCTCGAGCTTCTTGAGCAGGCGTCGCTCGTAGACGCGGTAGAGGAGGCCGTCGTCGTCCGCCACAGGCATCCTCCCGGTCGCTGCTCGATGTGTGGGGGCGGTCCCGGAGCGGGGCCGCACCCGCACCAGTATCCCCGGCGACGGGGGTGTCCCGGAACCGGTGGCGGGATCCGGGTCGGATCCACACCGGATCGACACCCGCGCGGGCCCGGCGCGCCGCGGAACCGGGACCGGATCGTCACCAATCCCACCCAGAAGACCTACGGTTCCGTAGGTTACGCTCGCGCCGTGAGCACCCCGACCCCCGGCGCGCAGCCGAGCACCCCCGCCCCGCGCCGCCCCCGCACCCCGCAGCCGAACGGTCCCGGCACCACCATCGAGGAGACCCCCGCGGACCTCGCCGAGGCCACCGAGACCGGGGTCCGCCCCGAGGCCGCCGCCGCGGCCGCGCACCTCAGCGAGCCCGAGGAGCGGGCGGCGCCGCGCGACGAGGACATCCCCACCGCGCTCAGCCATCCCTGGGCGCCGCGCACCCTGACCCGGGCGATGGCGGCCCGCGCCGGCCAGCTCGGCCTGCAGCTGCCCAAGCCCCGCCTGCGCGGCATCCTGCACCTGATCGCCTTCCCGTCCTCGCTGCTGGCGGGGCTGGTGCTGGTGGCGCTCGGCGACTCGCTGGCCACTCGCATGGCCTGCGTGGTGTTCGTGGCGACCGCGGGCCTGCTGTTCGGCATTAGCGCCACCTACCACCGCGGCACCTGGTCCCCGGAGCACGCGATCATCCTGCGGCGCTTCGACCACGCCAACATCTTCCTGATCATCGCGGGCACCTACACGCCGCTCGCGGTGGCGCTGCTGGAGCCGCGGCAGGCGACGACGCTGCTGGTGATCTGCTGGACCGGGGCCGTGATCGGCGTGGCTTTCCGGATCTTCTGGACCTCGGCGCCGCGCTGGCTGTACGTGCCGGCGTACGTGGCGCTCGGCTGGGTGGCCATGTTCTACATGCCCGACATCCTGGCCGGCGGCGGCTGGGCCGTGGTGTGGCTGCTGGTGGCGGGCGGCCTGGCCTACACCGGCGGCGCCGTGGTCTACGGCCTCAAGCGCCCGAACCCCTCGCCGGCCTGGTTCGGCTTCCACGAGATCTTCCACGCCGCCACCCTGGCGGGCTTCGCCTGCCACTTCGTGGCCGTGGCGCTGGCCGTCATCTGATCCGGGCCGACCGCGCCCGCCCCGCAGAACCTCAGCCCTGCGGGCGGTCCCCGTCCTCGGGGGCGTCGTCCTCGGGGGCGTCGTCCGCGCCGTCCCCGGAGTCGCGCAAGCCCTCGGCCTCGGGAGCGTCGGCGGCGGTATGGTCGTCCGCCCGCTGCTGCTCCGCCTGCTGCTCCTCGGCCTGCTGCTCCTCGATCTTCTGCTGAGCGATGCGTGCCTCGACGCGGGCGTCGGCCTGCACCCGGCGCACGCGGCGGGTCATGTCCACGACCAGCAGCACCACGACCGCGGCCAGCAGGAACATGGCGATGAAACCGGGCAGCCCCGGGGAGACCGAGACGACGGTCAGCTCCTCGCCGTCGGAGGGGGCGGCCAGCAGCGGGAGCCCGCTCATCGGGTCTCCCCCGCAGCCTCGCGGACCCCGGCGAAGAGGTCGGTCTCGGGCAGGGTCACGCCCACCCGGGAGCGGTGCAGCTCGAAGTCGTCGGTGCCCCAGACCAGGCGCTCCACATCGTGGGGAACGCGGAAGAACGGCCCATCGGGGTCGACCTGGGTGGCGTGGGCACGCAGCGCGTCGTCGCGCACCTGCAGGTAGTCGCGCACATCCACACGGGTGGTGAGCAGGCGGTCGCGGCTCTCGTCGAAGTGGGCGAGCATCTGCTCGAGGTCCTCGCTGGGGGTGCCGAGGGTGCGCAGGTGCCGGGCGACGGTGGCGAGCTTCTGCCGGTGGAAAGCATTGATGTAGTACAGCTTGGCGACCTCCCAGGGCTCCCCGAGCTCGGGGGCGTACCCCGGGTCGGCCGCGAGGTCGAAGGCGACCAGGGAGATCCGGTTGACCTGGATGTGGTCGGGGTGCGGGTAGCCGCCGTTCTCGTCGTAGGTGGTCATCACGTGCGGCCGCAGCCGACGGATCGCCTCGACGAGCGGTCGTGCCGCCTCGACCGGGTCGAGGCTCGCGAAGCTGCCCTCGGGCAGCGGCGGCAGCGGGTCGCCCTCGGGCAGCCCGGAGTCCTCGAAGCCCAGCCATTCGTGGTCCACGCCGAGGATCTCCTGGGCGCGGGCCATCTCCTCGCGGCGGATCGCGACCAGGTTCGCCGCCACCTGCTCATCGCCCTGCAGGCGCGGGTTCAGCACGTCCCCGCGCTCCCCGCCGGTGCAGGAGATCACGGTGACCTGCACACCCTGCCGGGCGTACTTCGCGCTCGACCCGGCGCCCTTGGAGGACTCGTCGTCGGGGTGCGCGTGGACGGCGAGCAGGCGCAGAGGCTCGTCGGGGGCGGGGGGCTGGAGGTTCACGGGTCTCCTCGGACACGGTGGGCGGGAGGGGCTGCGGGGCCCCTCGCCCGGGGCTGCTTCCGGCGCGTCCGGCACGGTCGCGCCACCGCACGAGACTACGCCACCGGAGGGCTCCGACCTGGGTGGGGGCCTCCCCCACGGGAGCGGCATCACGCCGGAGGCACCCAGGCTCCGCCTCCCCCTCTCTGGGAGACTGGGTCCATGACCTCCACCCCCACCCGCCGCGCCGACCGGTACGGCGGCCCCCTCGTCCCCGCCCGCACCGCGAGGGTGCTGATCATCGCGGGCGCCGTGGTGGCCCTGACGGTCCTGGTGCTGGTGGGGCTGCGCTTCGCCGACCAGCCGGTCAAGGGCGAGCTGCTCACCTACGACCACGTCTCCGACGCCGAGGTGGAGGTGACCTTCGTGGTCACCATGGCGCCCGGCGAGGCCGCGAGCTGCACCGTGCAGGCGATGAACGAGGGTCGCGCCCAGGTGGGCTTCGTCGAGGTCGAGATCCCCCCGCAGGACGAGCGCCAGAGCGTGCACGCCGCCCGCATCGCCACCCAGGGCGAGGCGGTCTCCGCCGAGGTGCTGGGCTGCGAGCGGGCCTGACCCCGCCGGATCACCCCTGTACACACCGTGACGCAGGTCCCCGTCCGGCGGGGACCTGCGGTGTAGGCTTCCCCGAACACCCGGCGACCGCGCCGGACGTCATCACCCGCACACGGGGCGCATGAAGATATGTGCCCCGTGATTCGCGTTCCGGGGCCTGTGCCCCCGGGCGCGCCACGAACGACAGGAGTGAACCGATGAGCAGCCAGCCGAATGGCGCCTGGCTCACCCAGGACGCCTACGACCGCCTCGCCCAGGAGCTCGCCGAGCTCGAGGGCCCCCGCCGCACCGAGATCGCGGAGCGCATCGCCGCCGCCCGCGACGAGGGCGACCTCAAGGAGAACGGCGGCTACCACGCCGCCCGCGAGGAGCAGGGGATGAACGAGGCCCGCATCACCGATCTCCAGCACCTGCTGAAGAACGCTGTGGTGGGTGAGGCCCCGAAGGACGACGGCGTCGTCGAGGCGGGCATGGTGGTGACCATCTCCATGGCCGGCAAGGAGCGCACCTTCCTGCTGGGCAACCGTGAGATCGCCGAGGGCACCGACCTCGAGGTCTACTCCTCCGACTCGCCGCTGGGCAGTGCGATCTACGGCTCCTCCGTGGGCCAGACCATCGACTACACGGCCCCGAACGGCAAGTCCCTGCCGATCGAGATCCTCACGGCGAAGCCCTACAAGGCCTGACCCGACTGCTCGCACGAGGGCCCCCGATCCGTTCGGATCGGGGGCCCTCGCGCTGTGCGGCCGACGCGGCTCAGACCGCCGGTGCCCGGCGCTTGCGCTTGAGCTCGGCGAAATGGGTCCGTGCCGCCTGGTCGATGCCCAGTTCGGGACTGGGGTCGCGTCCCACCAGGTAGAGCATGGTGGCGTTGGTGAAGGCCATCAGCGGGATCGCGAACAGCGCCCCGGGGATGCCGGCGACCATCGCGCCCGCGGCGACGCCGAGGAACACGGCCAGCGGGTGCAGCTCCACGGCCTTGCCCATCAGCAGCGGCTGGAGCAGGTTGCCCTCGATCTGCTGCACGGCCACCACGATGGCCAGCATGATCAGGGCGTACACCCAGTTCTGCAGCACCAGCACCAGCAGGGCGGCGATCGCGCCGGAGACCACGGCGCCGACCAGCGGGATGAAGGAGAACAGGAAGACCAGCAGCCATATCGGCACCGCGTAGGAGCCGAGCCCCAGCGCGAGCATGCCGATGCCGATGCCGGTCGCATCGACGGCGGCCACCAGGATCTGCGTGCGCACGTAGGCCGACAGCGCCTTCCAGCCGCGGCGCACGGACTCATGGGTGGAGGTGCGGGCGGCGGGCGGCAGCAGACCCACCACCCACAGCCAGATCGAGGTGCCGTTGGCCAGCAGGAAGAAGAGGGTGAACAGGCACACGACGATGCCGGTGCCGATGTTGCCCAGCACCCCCGCGGTGTTCACGGCCTGGTCCACCAGGGCGTTCGCGTTGGCCTGGAGCTGTGCGAGGGCCTGGTCGATCGCCGAGTCGATCATGGTGTCGTCGATCTGGAAGGTCTGCGTGACCCAGGTGGTGATCGACTGGAAGCCGGCCACGGCGTTGGACTGGATGCCGTCCCACTGGGCGATGAGCTGGCGTCCCGCGAGGGTGAACATGCCGGCGATCACCAGCAGCAGGCCCAGCAGCGCGATGCCGCTGGAGGCGCCGCGACCCAGGAACGTGTAACGGGTGAGCATCTTGACCACCGGGTTCAGCATCACCGCCAGCAGGATCGCCAGCAGCACCGGGATCACCAGGGTGGTGACCTGCAGCAGGCCCCAGACCAGCAGGGACACGGCGGCGACGATGAGCAGCAGACGCCAGGACCAGGCGGCCATGCGGCGGATCCCCATGGGGATCTCCGCGACCTCCTTCGACGGCTCGGGCGGGAGCGGGGTGGCGCGCAGCTTCGTCATCTCGACTCCTTCCGGGCGGCCCGGACGGCTCCCCCGGTGCCCACCCTACCCGGGACCAGCGCTCTGACCAGCGATGCCCCCGACGAAGGTCGGAGGCAACCCCCGGCGGAGGGCCGTGCCGGGCCTCACGCCCCCTGGGTAGCGTGACGCCATGAGTCTCGACGCCCCCGACCCCGCTCCGCCGACCTCCCCGGCCGTCGCCCCCGCACCGCCCGTCGCGGACCCCACGGTCACCGGACCCCCGGCCTCCGCCTGGGCGCCGCTGCCCCCGGACGCCCCGGCGAGCCCCGAGGCCGCCTTCTCGATCCGGGGCCTGCGCAAGTCCTTCGCCGGCACCGAGGTGGTGCACGGCCTCTCCCTCGACGTCCCCCGCGGCTCCTTCTACGGCATCGTCGGCCCCAACGGCGCCGGCAAGACCACCACCCTCTCGATGGCCACCGGGCTGCTGCGGCCCGACGCCGGCACCGCCCACGTGCTGGGGGCGGACATGTGGCGGCAGCCCGAGCAGGCGAAGGCCCGCCTGGGCGTGCTGGCCGACGGGCTGCGCACCTTCGACCGGCTGACCGGGCAGGAGCTGCTGACCTACGTCGGCCTGATCCGCGGGATGGACGCCGCGGTGGTCCAGGAGCGCAGCGCCTCGCTGCTGGAGGCCCTGGACCTCGCCGGGGAGGACGGCAAGCTGGTGGTGGACTACTCCGCCGGCATGACCAAGAAGATCCTGCTGGCCTGCGCGCTGATCCATGCGCCGCGGCTGCTGGTGCTGGACGAGCCGCTGGAGGCCGTGGACCCCGTCTCCGCGCAGGTCATCCGCACCATCCTCACCGCCTACGTGGACGGCGGCGGCACCGTGGTGCTCTCGAGCCACGTGATGGAGCTGGTCGAGGGGCTCTGCAGCCACGTCGCGATCATCGCCGAGGGCGAGCTGAAGGCCGACGGCACCCTGGACGAGGTGCGCGGCGGCTCGACCCTGGTGCAGCGCTTCATCGACCTGGTCGGCGGGGCCGGCGTCGCCGAGGGGAGCCTGTCGTGGCTGGAGTCCTGAGCAGCGAGCAGCACGCGGTCGCCTCGGCAGGCACCGTCGAGCACGGCGGCCCGGACCGGCGGGCCCTGGTCCGCGGCCAGCTGCGTCTGAAGTGGACGCTGTGGCGGCGGTCCTACCGCGGGAACGTCGGCAAGATCATCGGCACCGCCTTCGGCGCCCTGTACGGCCTGGGTGGCCTGGCGCTGCTGGTGTTCGCGATGCTGGGGCTGACCCTGTGGAGCGGCGAGGGCGTCCTGTTCCCCACGGTCCTGCGCGGGATCGGGGCGGCGACCGTGCTGGCCTGGCTGCTGATCCCCCTGCTGGCCTTCGGGGTGGACGACACCCTGGACGCGCGCACCTTCGCCCCCTACCCGCGCAGCGCCCGGGAGCTGCAGCCGGGCCTGTTCGCCGCCGCGGCGCTGTCGCTGCCGGCGCTGTTCACCCTGCTGGCGGTCGCCGTCGTGAGCGCCTTCGAGGCGATCTGGATGGTGGCCTTCGGACCGGGGGCGCTCGGCACGGTGCTCGGCCTGGTGGTGCTCCTGCCCGCGAACCTCGCGGGCCTGGCCACCTGCCTGCTGCTGCCGCGCGCGGTGTTCGCCCACCAGGCGTCCCGGTCCAGCTCCCGCGGCGGCCGCGAGATCGGCGGGGTCGTCGCGCTGATCGTGATGCTGGCGGCGCTGTACGGCGTCTCCCTCGGGGCCCAGTCGCTCGGGGAGAACATCACCCGGGTGGGCACCTGGGCCGCGACCGCGGCCGAGGTGGCCGCCTGGACGCCGTTCGGCGCGGCCTTCGCGATCCCCCTGGACGTCGCCGAAGGCGCGTGGCTCACGGCCCTGGTGCGGGCGCTGATCACCGCGGCCACCCTGGTGCTGTTGTGGCGGTGGTGGCGACGCTCCCTGGACGCCGCCCTGACCTCGGCCTTGGTCGGGGACGCCTCCTCCGGGGCCGCCAAGGTCACGGCGCTGGTGCCGCGCTGGGCGCCCTCGAACGCGCTGGGCGTCTCGGTGGGGCGGACCCTGCGCTACTGGCGGCGCGACACCCGCTACCTCGCGTCCCTGGGCGTGTATCCGCTGGTCTTCGTGTTCCTGGGAGCGATGGGGGTGGTGCTGCCGGAGCAGCGGCCCTTCTACTTCACGATGCTGGTGGTGCTCACGGCGCTCAGCGGGGTCACGTTGTCCAACGAGGTGGGCTTCGACGGCCCGGCCGGATGGGTGAACATCACCGCCGGCGTCCGGGCCCGGGACAACCTGCTGGGCCGCGTCATCGCCATGGCGGTGCTGGTGGCGCCCGTGATGCTGGTGATGCTGGGCGTGATCGCGGTGCTGTTCGGCTATGCCTCGCTGTTGCCGATGGTGCTGCTGGGAGCGGCCGGGATGACGGTGGGCGGCTGGGGTGCCTCGGTCGCGATCGGCTCGATCCTGCCGTACCCCGCCTCCCCGCCCGGCACCAGCCCGCTGAAGGACAAGTCCGCCTCCACCGGGAACGCGATGGTCTCGATGACCGTCACGATGCTCGCGGTGATCGTGCCGCAGCTGCCGGCGCTGGGCCTCGGGATCTGGGGGGCGGCCTCCGGGAACCTGCTGCTCCAGCTGGGCGCCGGGATGCTGGCCCTGGTGGTGGGCGTCGTCGAGTTCGGGCTGGGCCTGCGCATCGGCTGCGCCCGGCTCGACGCCCGCTACCCGGACCTGTTCCAGAAGGTCCGCGCCTTCCTCTGAGGGGCCTTCCTCCGAGGGCCGGGGCGCTTGGCGCGGGGCCGGTGGCGATCACTCGGTGAGGTCGCGCTCCATCACCATCGCGTCGATGCGGCGGCCGCGGATCCGGTAGTAGCCGCGGCGGCGGCCGATCTCCCGGTACCCGGCCGCGGTGTAGACGGCGCGGGCGCGGGCGTTGTCCTCCCGCACCTCGAGCAGCATCCGGGTGGCGCCGCCCTCGCGGGCACGCTGCTCGGCCCAGGTGAGCAGGGCGCGGCCGATGCCGCGGCCCGGGCGGCTGGTGCCGATGGTCTGCAGCTCGGCGTCCTCGCCCAGCAGCATGATCCCGGCGTAGCCGGCCAGGGACTCGCCGCCGGGCAGCCGTGGCTCCAGCGATATCGGCGCGGCGCCCAGCGGTCCGGGCCTCGTCGGGGCCCCGGGGCCGCCCGGGTCAGCGGTGACCAGCACGTAGCTGCGGTCGGGGTGGGAGACCTCGGCGGCGAGCTGCGTGCCGCTCCAGGCCTCGTCGGGGAACAGCAGCAGCTCGGCGGCGGCGAGGGCGGGCACGTCGACCGGGCCGGCCGTCCGCAGGGCCCACTCCCCCGCCGGGTGCGCGGTGCTCACCGTCCGAGCGCGCTCTTGGGGGCGGTGGGCTTGGCCGCGTCGGGCTCGCGCAGGTACAGCGGCGCGGTGTCGGTGAGGTCCTCACCGCGGGCGGCGGCCGCGTGGGCGGCGAGGATCAGGTGACCGGCGTCGGCGTGCACCGGGGCGGCGCTCGCGGGCAGCAGTTCCGGGTACAGGGCGGCGCCGGAGCCGGCCAGCAGGTCCGCGGCGCTGAGCTCGGCGGCGACCGCGGCGGGGGCGTCGACGGCCGGTCCGGCGGTGCGCTCCAGGCCGCCGTCGGCGGTGCGGGCGTAGCGGGCGTGGTAGACCTCGCGGCGGCGGGCGTCGAGGGCCACGGCGACCGTGCCGACCGCCGCGGGCTCCTCCGCCTCGGCCAGCGCCTGGAGGGCGAGGGCGTCCAGGGAGCAGACGCCCACCAGCGGGACGCCGAGCACGGCGGCGATCGTGCGGCCGACGACGAGTCCCACCCGCAGGCCGGTGAAGGGACCCGGGCCGCGACCGACGACGATCCCGGTGAGCTGGTCCCGGCGGGCGCCGGCATCGTCCATCACCGCCTCGACGAGCGCGAGCAGCACCTCGTCGTGGTGGCGGGCGCGCTCATCGGCGCGGCGGGCGATCACCCGCGGCGGGGTGGCCGGGTCGTCCAGGGTGCCCTCGGCGAGGGCGACGGAGACGGCGCCGGAGGTGTCGATCCCGAGCAGCATCAGCGGGTCTCCTCGTCGGAAGCGGGGTGGTCGGCGGACTCCTCCGCCACGGGGGCGTGCTCGGCCAGCGCGTCCCGCAGGGCGGCGCGGGCGGCCTCGTCCCAGCGAGGGCCCACGGGGGTCAGGCGGAGGGTGCGGGGCTCCTCGGGGTCCTCCGGGTCGCCGCCGCTCTCGGGGCGCTCCAGCTCGACGAGCAGCCAGGAGTCGCTGAGGTGCTCGACCACGTCGCGGCCCCATTCGACGACGGTCACGGCGGCGTCCAGCTCCGCCTCGAGGTCGAGGTCGTCGATGTCCCCGCCGCCGCCGAGGCGGTAGGCGTCCACGTGGACGAGCGAGGGCCCGCCGCGCAGGGAGGGATGGACCCGGGAGATCACGAAGGTCGGGGAGGCGACGGGGCCGCGCACGTCGAGCGCCGCGCCGAGTCCCTGGGTGAAGGTGGTCTTCCCCGCGCCGAGGGGGCCGTCGAGCACGAGCAGGTCCCCGGCGCGCAGCACGGCGGCGAGAGCCACGGCGACGCGACGGGTGCCCTCGGCGGTGGCGGTGTCGATCCGGAGGGTGCTCATGCCAGCACCTCGCGGGCCACGCGGCCGGAGACGGAGGTGAGGACCTCGTAGGGGATGGTGTCCCCGGCGCGGGCCCAGTCCTCGGCGGTGGGGGCGACGGGGTCGGTGGGGGCGCCGCCGGCATCGCCGAACAGCACCACCTCGTCGCCGGGACGGGCGGTGGTGCCCGGGCCGAGGTCCACGACGATCTGGTCCATGGAGATGCGGCCGACCTGCGGGGCCAGGCGGTCCCCGGCCTCGGTGCGCACGATCACCTCGACGCCGCCGCTGGCGGCGCGGTGCAGGCCGTCGGCGTAGCCGATGGGGACCAGGCCGAGGGTGGTGTCGCGGGAGGTGCGGTGGGTGCGGCCGTAGCCGACGCTGGCGCCGGCGGGCACGTCCTTGACCATCGCCAGGCGGCTGGTGAGGGTGAGGGCGGGCCGCAGCGGGGTGTCGGTGGGCACCGGCGCGTAGCCGTACAGGGCGATGCCGGGTCGGACGATGTCGCGGTGCAGGTCGGGCCGGGACAGCAGCGCGGCGGAGTTCGCGAGGTGCTGCAGCGGGATCGGGCCGGCCTCCTCGGCGAGCTCCTCGCAGGCGGCGTCGAAGATCTCGACCTGTTCGTCGGTGGCGGGGTCCTCGGGGTCGTCGGCGCTGGTGAGGTGCGTCCAGGCGGCGCCGAGGCTGAGGAAGTCGTCGGCCAGGATCGAGGCGCCCATCTCACGCAGGCGCTCGCGGCGCACGCCGCCGCGGCCCATGCCGGTGTCGATCTTGACGTGCACGCGGGCGCGGCGGTCGGCCTGCCGGGCGGCCTCGGAGACCAGGGCCAGCATCTCCGGGGAGCCGACGGCCACGTTGATCCCGGCGCGCAGGGCCTCGGGGAGGATGCTGCGCGCGGTGTGCGGCTCGTACAGCCAGGTGAGGATGGAGACGTCCAGGCCGGCGCGGGAGAGGGCGAGGGCGCTGGCGGGGTGGGCGGCGCCGAGCCAGGTGGCCCCGCCCTCGAGGGCGGCGCGGGCGGCGGTGAGCATGCCGTGGCCGTAGCCGTCGGCCTTCACCACGGCCATCAGGGCGGTCTGCTCCTCGAGCAGGCCGGTCAGGGCCCGGGTGTTCTGGGTGATCGCGGAGGGGTCCACCAGGGCACGGTTGGGCACGTGCCGGGGGTCCTCCGCCGGGATCGGGATGGTCATCGGGCTCCTTGGGTCGTCTCCGGGCCGCCCGCCAGGATAGCGGCGAGCACGCCGGGCAGGTGCTCGGCGACCTCCAGAGCGACGAGCGGCACCCGTCCGCCGTGGGAGGCGTCACGCCCGGCGCGGCCGTGCAGCAGGGCCGCGCCGGCCGCCGCCTCGGGGGCGGGCAGGCCGGCGGCGAGCAGCGTGCCGAGGATCCCGGCGAGCACGTCGCCGGTGCCGGCGGTGGCGAGGTAGGAGGTGGCGTCGTCCTGGGCGAGCAGGGGGCCGCCGTCGCGCGGGGCGATGACGGTGACGGCGCCCTTCAACAGGACGGTGGCGCCGAGGGCGGTGGCGAGCGCCCGGGCGAGCTCGGGGCCGGGCAGCTCGGGGTCCAGGCCCAGGCGGGCGGCGAGGCGCTCGGCCTCGCCGCGGTGCGGGGTGAGGACCACCTCGGCGGGCCCGGAGTCGAGGCGGTCGCCCGGGGCGAGGGCGCCGAGGGCCCCGGCGTCGAGCACGGCGGCGCGCAGGTCTTGCGGGGCGGGGACGTCGCCCCGCAGGACGGCGAGCCCGGCGGCGATGCGGGGGTCCTCGGGGGCCAGCCCCGGGCCGATCACGAGGGCGTGGCTGCGGCCGGCCCCGGCGATGTCCACGCTCTCCGCCGCTCCCTGGTCGGGAGCGGGCTCGTCGGGAGCGGGGTGACCGACGACCTCGGGGCGGCGGCCGAGCACCAGGGTGCGCACGGCCTCGGGGGCGAGCAGGCGCACCATCCCGGCGCCGGCGCGGGCGGCCCCGGAGGCGGCGAGCACGGCGGCGCCCGGGTAGGGGGCGGAACCGGCCAGCAGCGCGACCACGCCGCGGCTGTACTTGGAGTCCTCGCGGCCGGGCCGGGGCCAGGCGGTCGCCACGTCGGCGTCCTCGAGGCGCAGCACGTCGCGGTCGGTGGCGGCGAGGTGCGGGCCGAGGCCGAGGTCCACGGGGACGACGTCCCCGGCCAGGTGGCTGCCCTCTCCGAGCAGCAGCCCGGCCTTGACCGCCCCGAAGGTGACGGTGACGACGGCGGGTAGCACCGCGGGGGCGGCCTGCCCGGTGGTGGCGTCCACGAAGCTCGGCAGGTCCACGGCGATCACGGGCAGGCCGGAACCGCGCACGGCCTCCAGCACGGGGGCGAGGTGCTCGGGCACGCGGGGGCGGCCGCCGAGGCCGAGGATCGCGTCGAGCAAGAGGTCGGTGCGGGCCAGCTCCTCCCCCGTCGTCGCGGCGTCCAGCGCGGAGAGCGGGGTGACGGTCCCCCCGGCGGCGCGCAGCGCGGCGGCGCCCTCCTCGTGCAGGTTCTCGGCGAGGGCCCAGGCGCGCGCGTCGAGGCCCGCCTCGCGGAGCATCGCGGCGGCGTGCAGTCCGTCGCCGCCGTTGCTGCCGGCCCCGGCCAGGACCAGCACCCGCGGGGCCTGCCCGCCGGCCCGGCGGGTGGCGTCGAGGCGGCGGCGCACCTGCTCGGCGAGCGCGGCGGCGGCCCGTCGCATCAACGGCTGCCCCGCCTCCAGCAGGGGGAGCTCGGCCTCGCGCACGGCGCCGGCCGGGTACCCGCGGATCATGCCGCTCCCCCGACCGTGCCGCCGGCGGGGTCGCCGCGCAGGGCGCCGCCGTCGCGCTCGGCGACCACGATCGCGGTGGCCACGTCGCCGTCGTGGGACAGGGAGAGGTGCAGGTGGGTGACGCCGAGGCGCTCGGCCGCGGCGAGGGTGGCGCCGCACAGCACCAGGTAGGGACGGCGCTCGGCGGTGCGGTGCACGGTGACGTCCTGCCAGGAGAAGTCGCCGGGCTGGCCGAGGGCCTTGCCGACCGCTTCCTTGGCGGCCACCCGGGCGGCGCGGGAGGCGTCGGAGAGCTCCCGCTCCTCGGGGGCGAAGAGCCGTTCGGCGAGCGCGGGCGTGCGCTCGATCATGGCGCGCAGCCGCTCGATGCCGGCCACGTCGATGCCGACGCCGACCACGCGGCCGTCCTCCCGCGGCGGAAAGGCGCGGGCGAGGTCCCCGGGAGCGGGGGCCGCGGGCATCGGGTCGGGGTCTGAGCTGGTCCTCACCCCGGCAGTGTCTCACCGGCGCCTGCGGGCGTGCAGGCTGCGTGAACGAGGACGGGGCGCCGGGGTGGTCCCCGGCGCCCCGTCCTCGTGGTCGACGGCTCAGTGGCCGCTCACTCCACGGTGACGGACTTGGCGAGGTTGCGGGGCTGGTCCACGTCCAGGCCCTTCGCGGTCGCCAGCTCGCAGGAGAAGATCTGCAGCGGGATGATCGTCAGCAGCGGAGCGAACAGGGTGCGGGTGCGGGGCACGCGCAGCACCACGTCCGAGTAGGGCAGCACGTCGTCGTCGCCGTCCTCGGCGATCACCAGGGTGCGGGCGCCGCGGGCGCGGATCTCCTGGATGTTGGAGACCACCTTCGAGTGCAGGGAATCGCGGCCCCGCGGGGAGGGCACGATGACGAACACCGGCTGCCCCTCCTCGACCAGGGCGATCGGGCCGTGCTTGAGCTCACCGGCGGCGAAGCCCTCGGCGTGGATGTAGGCGATCTCCTTGAGCTTGAGCGCGCCCTCCATCGCGGTGGGGTAGCCGACGTGGCGGCCCAGGAACAGCACCGAGGCGGCGTCCTTCATGGAGCGGGCCAGCTCCTCCACCTCGGCGGCGCCGTCCAGCACGGTCTGCACGTGGGTGGGCAGCTGCTCGAGGTCCTCCATCAGGGCGGCGATCTCGTCGGGGAAGAGGTTGCCGCGCACCTGCGCGAGGTACAGGCCCAGCAGGTAGCAGGCGGTGATCTGGCCGAGGTAGGCCTTGGTGGAGGCCACGGCGATCTCGGGGCCGACGTGCAGGTACAGCGCGGCGTCGGCCTCGCGGGGGATGGTGGAGCCGTGGGTGTTGCAGATCGCGACCACCTTGGCGCCCTGCTCCTGGGCGTGGCGCATGGCCATCAGGGTGTCCATGGTCTCGCCGGACTGGGAGATGGCGACCACCAGGGTCTTCTCGGTGACGACGGGGTCGCGGTAGCGGAACTCGTGGGCCAGCTCGACCTCGGTGGGGATGCGGCACCAGTGCTCGATGGCGTACTTGGCGACGCTGCCGGCGTTGGCGGCGGTGCCGCAGGCGACCACGACGATTTTGTCGACGCTGCGCAGCACGGACTCGTCGATGCTCATCTCGTCCAGGTGCAGCGCACCGGAGTCGATGCGGCCCAGCAGGGTGTCCGCGACGGCGGTGGCCTGCTCGTGGATCTCCTTGGCCATGAAGGAGTCGTAGCCGCCCTTCTGCGCGGCGGCGACGTCCCACTCGATGGTGTAGCGCTTCTGCTCGGTGATCTCGGTGCCGGAGAAGTCGCTGATGACGACGTCGTCGGCGGTGACGGTGACGATCTGGTCCTGGCCGACCTCGAGCGCCTCGCGGGTGTTGTCCACGAAGGCGGCGACGTCGGAGCCGAGGAAGTTCTCACCCTCGCCGAGGCCGACGACCAGCGGGGAGTTGCGGCGGGCGGCGACGACGCGATCGGGGGAAAGGCGGTGCACGGCCAGCAGGGTGAAGGCGCCCTCGAGCTGGTTCACGGCGGCGCGCATGGCGGTGGTGAGGTCCCCGGTCAGGGACATCTCGCGGGCCACCAGGTGCGCGGCGACCTCGGAGTCGGTCTCGGAGCGGAAGACGAAGCCCTCGGACTCCAGCTCGGCGCGCAGAGGGGCGAAGTTCTCGATGATGCCGTTGTGGACCAGGGCGAGCTCGTCGTCCTTGCCGCCGAGGTGGGGGTGGGCGTTTCCGTCGGTGGGGGCGCCGTGGGTGGCCCAGCGGGTGTGGCCGATGGCCACGGCGGAGGCGCTGACCTCCTCGCCGTCCAGGGCGTCGCGCAGGTTCTTGAGCTTGCCCTCCTTCTTGGCGATCCGGACGCCGTCGTCCTCGAGCACCGCGACGCCCGCGGAGTCGTATCCGCGGTACTCGAGGCGCGCGAGGCCCTGCAGGGCGACGTCGACGGGACGGGTCGAGAGGTTGGAGGGGCGCTGGCCCACGTATCCGACGATTCCACACATGCTCCCGACCGTAGCGTCCGGACCCCCCTCCGACCAGCACGAAGGCCTCGCGGCGGCGAGTCGTGGCTCACGTCCCCGGGGGCACGTGAGCGCTCCTGACGGATCGCGCAGGGGCCCCGTCAGCATCGGTCAGGCACCCCGATCGGCACCCTCGGAGCGGCGACGCGGCGTGTGAACCGTCCGGATCGGATCGCCGGACCTGGAACAATCGCGGCATGAGCCTCGCCGCGGAGCCCTCCCCCGCCTCACCCACCTCCGCCCCCTCCCCCGGCGCCCCCGCCTCCGTCTCCCCCTTCGCGGAGATCCCGCGGGCGGACTGGGAGCGGCTGGCCGGGCAGACGCCGCTGCCGCTCACCGAGGAGGAGGTGGGGCGCCTGCAGGGCCTCGGGGACCGGCTGGACCTGCGCGAGGTCGATGCGGTCTACCGCCCCATCTCGCGACTGCTGAACATCCAGGTGGGGGCCGCACAGGCGCTGCGCCGCTCCCGCGGGGACTTCCTGCACCAGCCGCAGCAGGCCACCCCCTACGTGATCGCGGTGGCCGGCTCGGTGGCGGTGGGCAAGTCCACCACCGCCCGCGTGCTGCGGGAGCTGATGGCCCGCTGGCCCGACACCCCACGGGTGCAGCTGGTGACGACCGACGGCTTCCTGCTGCCCAACGCGGAGCTGGAGCGGCGCGGCATCATGCACCGCAAGGGCTTCCCGGAGAGCTACGACCGGCGGCGGCTGCTGCGCTTCGTCTCCGACGTGAAGGCCGGCATGACCCGGGTGGAGGCGCCGGTGTACTCGCACCTCACCTACGACATCGTCACCGAGGAGCGGGTGGTGGTCGAGCAGCCCGACGTGCTGATCCTGGAGGGGCTGAACGTGCTGCAGCCCGCGCATCCGCGCCGTGACGGCCGGGTCGGGGTGGCCGTCTCCGACTTCTTCGACTTCTCCGTGTACGTCGACGCGCGCCCCGAGGACGTGCGCCGCTGGTATGTGGACCGCTTCCTGGCGCTGCGGCGCACGGCCTTCACCGATCCGCGCTCCTACTTCCGCCGCTACGCGGAGCTGGACGACGAGCAGGCGCGGGAGACGGCACTGTCCATCTGGCAGCGCATCAACGGCCCGAACCTCTCGGAGAACGTGCTGCCCACCCGCGGCCGCGCCGACCTGGTGCTGCGCAAGGACGGCCGCCACCGCGTCGACAGCGTGCTGCTGCGCAAGGTCTGAGCACCGCCCGGCTGCTCCTGCCCGACCAGCCGCGCCCTACCCGCCCGGTCGCATCCCCCTCCCTGGCCCCCTGCCCGCCCCCGGCGCGCTGAAGAAGGGACGCAGGTGCACCATGACGGCCGAAAAGCGGCGTGAGGGTGCACCTGCGTCCCTTCTTCAGCAATGCCCGATGGAAAAGCACGGGAGAGGTGGGGCGGAGGGGAGCTCCGGCGTCCGGGTCAGAGGGCGAGGCGCTCCCGCACCACGGTGGCGAGGCGCTCGGCGACCTCCGCGGCCTCCTCGTCGGTGGGGGCCTCGACCATCACCCGCACCAGCGGCTCGGTGCCCGAGGGGCGCAGCACCACGCGGCCGGTCTCGCCCAGCTCCTCCTCGGCGGCCTCGACGGCGCGCAGCACCTCGTGGTCGATGGTGGCGCGGGCGCGGTCGACGCCGCGCACGTTGATCATGCACTGCGGCAGGCGGGTCATCACCTCGGCCAGCTCCCGGGCGGTGGAGCCGGTGGTGCGCATCCGCTGCAGCAGGTGCAGGGCGGTCAGCTCGCCGTCGCCCGTGGTGGCGTGCTCGGCGAGGATCACGTGGCCGGACTGCTCGCCGCCCAGGGAGAAGCCGCCCAGGTTCATCTCCTCCAGCACGTAGCGGTCGCCGACGGCGGTCTGGGACAGGCGGATGCCGCGCTGCTCCATCGCGAGCTTCAGCCCGAGGTTGCTCATCACGGTCACCACCAGGGTGTCCTCGTGCAGGGCGCCGCGCTCGTGGAGGTCCAGGGCGAGGATCGCCATCACCTGGTCGCCGTCGATCACCTCCCCGGCGGCGTCCACGGCGAGGCAGCGGTCGGCGTCACCGTCGAAGGCCACGCCGATGTCGGCGCCGTGCTCGCGCACCGCGGCCTGCAGCGGCTCGAGGTGGGTGGAGCCGACGCCGTCGTTGATGAGGCCGCCGTCGCGGCGGTCGCCGATCACGTGCACGGTCGCGCCGGCGCGGCGCAGCGCAGCGGGGCCGGTCTCGGCGGCGGCACCGTTGGCGCAGTCGGCGACGACGGTCAGGCCCTCCAGGGAGGTGTCCAGGGTGGAGACGAGGTGGTCGACGTAGGCCTCGATGGCCCCCTCGTAGGGGGTGATGGTGCCGACCTCGGTGCCCTGCGGGCGGTCCCACTCCTCACCGAGGCGACGCTCGATGGCGTCCTCCACCTCGTCGGGCAGCTTGGTGCCGCCGCGGGCGAAGAACTTGATTCCGTTGTCGGGGGCGGGGTTGTGGGAGGCGGAGATCATCACGCCGAGGTCGGCCTCGGTGGACTGCACCAGGTGGGCGAGGCCCGGGGTGGGCAGGATCCCGGCGTCCAGCACGTCCACTCCGGCGGAGGCGAGCCCGGCGGCGACGGCGGCGCCGAGGAAGTCGCCGGAGGGGCGGGTGTCGCGGGCCAGGATCGCGCGGGGCCGGGTGCCGCCGAAGGCGCCGAGGGTGGCCAACACGTGCGCCGCGCCCACCGAGAGCTCGACCGCGAGCTCCGCGGTGATGTCGTCGTTGGCGCGTCCGCGGACGCCGTCGGTGCCGAACAGTCGGGCCACGGGTGTTCTCCTCGCATCGGGTGACAGGGGCCGCGCCCGCCCGCCGCGGGGCGGCGGGCGGGCGCGGGTCTGCTGTGAGGCTACCCGCTGTCCCCGCCCGACCCGCCCAGTTCCGCCCCGCGCGGCGATACGTTAGAGGGATGCCCGACAGCGTCCTGCTCCCCCGCGTCCTCCCCGCGACGATCAGCCACCACGTCGGGGACCGGGATGCCGGGCGCGGCCTGGCCCGGGCCCGCGCGGGTGCCGTGTCGGAGCTGAGCTGGGACCCGGCCGAGTCGACCATCACGGCACGGGTGGCCGAGGAGTCCGGGGAGGTGCGCCGCGTCGGCGTCACCCTCGGCGAGTACGAGGAGGACTCGGTCTCCCGCCGCTTCCTGCCGCCCGCCCCGGGCGGACTGTGGCGGCCGCTGCGCTCGAGCTGCGACGGCCCCGAGGGCGGGGACTGCGAGCACGCGGCCGCGGCGCTGCACCACCTGAACGACCTGGCCGGACGCGCCGAGGCGGAGGAGCCGTCGCCCGAGTGGCGCAGCGTGCTGCGCCCGCTGCTGCGCGGCGCCTCCCCCACCGCCGGCACCGCCACCCCGGCCCCGCTGGCCGTCCTGGTGGAGCTGGAGGCCGGCCCCGCCGGCAGCGCCGCCTCCCGCAACCGCCGCCACCCGGCGCGCGTCGCGGACCTGGAGGCCGGCGCGGAGCTGTGGCTCGGGCTGCGCCCCCTCACCCGCGGCCGCACCGGCTCCTGGGTGAAGAGCGATCTGTCCTGGCGGGCGCTGGAGGCGGGCCCCGCCTCGCGCCGCCTGGACCCGGTGCAGGCCGAGGCCCTGGCCCGGGTGTTCGCGGCGGCATCCTCCGAGCGCTCCTACTCCTCGGGGACCGTCGAGCACCTGTGGCTGAACACCATCACCTCGCCGCTGCCCTGGCAGGCCCTCACCCAGGCCCGCCGCGCCGGGGTGGAGCTGCTGCCCGGGCCGGGCCTGGAGGCCGTCAGCCTGCTCTCCGAGGCGGAGGCGGGACTGGAGCTGCGCACCGCACCGGAGCTGGATTTGGAGCCGGAGCCGGAGGTAGAAGACTTCGAGGCCACCGCCACGACCGGACGGGAGCCGGGCGAGCTGGAGATCGCCGCCCGGATCACCCTGGCCGGCGAGACGGCGCCGGGGGCCCGCCTGCTGGGCGGCGCGGGAGTGATCCTGGCCGAGCCCGGCAGCGGGGACGCCCTGGTGGTGCGCCTGGCGCCGCTGGCCGACACGGTGCCGCGCACCCTGCGCGCCCTGCTGCAGCGCCGCGAGCCGCTGCGCGTGCCCGCCGCCGACCGCGAGACCTTCCTGGAGACGGCCTACCCGCGGCTGCGCGCCCTCACCGAGGTGACCAGCACCGATCCGGGCCTCGCCCTGCCCGCCGCCCCGCGGCCCACCCTGCACCTGGAGGCGGCCTACGCCGACGGGGACCGGCTTCGGCTGAGCTGGTCCTGGCACTACCACGACCCCGACCGGGTGCTGCCGATGGACCCCCGCCAGGGGGCGCGCCGCGACCGCGAGCACGAGCGCGCCGTGCTGGAGTGCGCCCGCGAGCTGTGGCCGCGCGCCGGGGCGGAGGGCCCCGAGCTGCTCTCCGGCCCGGACACCGCCCGCTTCTCCGAGCACGTGCTGGACGACCTGGCCGAGCTGGACCACGTGGAGACCGCCGTCGTCGGCACCCGCCACGCCTACCGGGAGCTGGACGGCGCCCCGCACGTGCGGGTCACCCAGCAGTCCTCCCCCGGCAAGCGCGACTGGTTCGACCTCGGCTTCGAGGTCACCATCGGCGAGCGGGTGATCCCCTTCCCCTCTCTGTTCACGGCGCTGGCCCGCGGGCAGGACCGGGTGCTGATGCCCGACCGCACCTATTTCTCCCTGGACGACCCCGCCTTCGACGCGCTGCGCGAGCTGATCCGCGAGGGCGAGGCCCTGGCCGAGTGGGAGCCGGAGCAGCAGCGCATCTCCCGTTTCCAGGTGGACCTGTGGAACGAGCTGGAGGAGATCGCCCAGGAGTCGACCGCGGCGGCCTCGTGGCACTCCTCCGTCGGAGCGCTCTCCGGGCTGGACGCGCTGCCCTCCGCGCCGCGCCCCGCCGGTCTGCACGCCGAGCTGCGCGACTACCAGCGCGAGGGCCTGGCCTGGCTGACCTTCCTGTTCGAGCAGGGCCTGGGCGGGGTGCTGGCCGACGACATGGGCCTCGGCAAGACCCTGCAGACCCTCGCGCTGATCGCCCACGCCCGCGAGCGCGCCGCGACGGCCGGGGAGGACGCGCCGCCGTTCCTGGTGGTCGCACCGGCCTCCGTGCTGCCGGTGTGGCGGCGCGAGGCGGAGCGCTTCACCCCGGACCTGGACGTGCGGGTGCTGGACCGCACCGCCCGCGCCCGCGGCACCGATCCGGCCGCGGAGATCGCCGGGGCGGACCTGGTGGTGACCAGCTACGCGGTGCTGCGCATCGACGAGGAGGCCTTCGCCGGCCCCCGCTTCTCCGGGCTGGTGCTGGACGAGGCGCAGTTCGTGAAGAACCGCCGCTCCCGCACCCACCGGGCGGCCGCGGGGGTGCGGGCGGGCTTCCGCCTGGCCATCACCGGCACCCCGATGGAGAACTCGTTGGCCGATCTGTTCGCGATCATGAACCTGGTGGCTCCGGGCCTGCTGGGCACCGCCATCGGCTTCCGCCGCGAGTACACCCTGCCCATCGAGGGCGGCGAGCATCCGGAGCGGATGACGCGCCTGCGCCGCCGCATCCGTCCCTTCCTGCTGCGCCGCACCAAGGAGCGGGTCGCCGCGGAGCTGCCGGAGAAGCAGGAGCAGGTGCTCACGGTGACGCTCGGCGCCGAGCACCGCGCGCTGTACGACTCGGTGCTGCAGCGGGAGCGCAAGAAGGTGCTGGGGCTCATCGAGTCCGACCTGGACCGCAGCCGCTTCATCGTCTTCCGCTCCCTGACCCTGCTGCGGATGCTGGCCCTGGATCCGCGCCTGGTGGACGGCGAGGCCCACGCGGAGGTGACCGGCTCCAAGTTGGAGGCCCTGCTGGACCGCCTCGAGGAGGTGATCGGCGACGGGCACCGGGTGCTGCTGTTCAGCCAGTTCACCTCGTACCTGGGGCTGGTCGGCGAGGCACTGGCCGCCCGGGGCATCGACTTCGCCTCCCTGGACGGCTCCACCCGGGACCGCGACGGCGTGGTCTCCGCCTTCCGCGAGGGCGCGGCACCGGTGTTCCTGATCTCGCTCAAGGCCGGCGGCTTCGGCCTCACCCTCACCGAGGCGGACTACGTCTTCCTGCTGGACCCCTGGTGGAACCCCGCGGCGGAGGCGCAGGCCGTGGACCGTGCCCACCGCATCGGCCAGGACCGCACCGTCATGGTGTACCGGATGGTCGCCGAGGACACGATCGAGGAGAAGGTGCTGGCGCTGCAGCGCCGCAAGGCGGAGCTGTTCGACGCCCTCACCGACGGGGGTGACGCATTCCGCACTCTCATGACCGCGGAGGACATCCGTGGACTCCTCGCATAGTCAACTATTTTCTTTTTTCCGTTCCGGCCAGCCCTTTCCGCTGATCCATGAATCAACCTCATAAAACCCTGACAACAACCTTGGTGCCGGATTTGTCCGGCACATAATCTCGCCGGGCCCGAGCAGTTCGGGCAGCAGTAGTCAGGGAGTACCGGATGTCGATCCACGACACCGTCATGTCCAGGAAGGCGCTCCTCGGTGGGAGCGTCGTGACCGCCACGGCGGGGGCGCCGATTCGATCCGCGACGAGCTGGTCGATCTGATCCTGTGCCGTCCCGCCACGGACCACGAGGAGCACCCGGACCCCGAGGGCGACCACGACTTCGGCGGCTGGGGCACCTTCACCTCGCTGATCTGGGACGGCCTGCCCGCCCTCGGCAGCGTCTTCATCCACCAGAAGTTCCGCCTCTGGATCATCGGCAGCACGATCCTGGGCGCCTTCCCGACCGGGCACTCCTGGGGCTCCGGCCTCGGCTGGGACCACTCCTACTCGTGGTGCACCCACCTGTGGGGCTCGCGCGGCATCCGCACCTGGACCCGCGGCGGGGTGTCCTTCGACCTCGACGGCATCCACGTCTCGGGCTCGCAGACCTGCCGCTCGGACCGGAGGGTCTCGGACGGCAAGCTCGTCACCACCTGATCGTCCGGCCGCCGTACGCAGCGCCGAGGGAGGCCCCGGGACCGGACGGTCCCGGGGCCTCCCGCATGTCGGCCCCGCTCAGGCCTCGGCCGAGACCCAGTCATAGGGCAGGAACTTCCCGTCGATGGTGAGGACCACGCGGTCCCCGCCAGGGTGCTCGCCCCGACGCAGGTCGATCGAGCAGTTGATCGCGCTCATGATCCCGTCCCCGAACTCCTCGTGGATCAGTGCCTTCAGCGCCGGTCCGTACACCTGGATGAGCTCCTGGAAGCGGTAGATCGTGGGGTCGGCCAGCAGCGCGGGATCGTGGGTCCGGGTCGGCTGGCGGGTCAGGGCCTCGACCAGCCCGGCGTCGAGATCGAGTTCGTCCCGGAGCGTCGTGGCCACATCCTCGGGCACGGGATGCGCCCCGAGCACCGCCGAGGTCAGCCACACCACGGGCCGCCCGGTGAGCACGGACAGCTCCGCCCAGGTCGCTCCTCGGCGCCGCCGGATCGCGTCGATGATCTCTCCGGCCTGCTGCTTGTCCAGGGGCCGGTCCTCCGCGGTCGTCGTCATCATGGGTCCTCTCGGTCGGGGCGGGTGGCGGACGTGCACTCTCACCCCACCGGACAGGGGCTCCTCGCGCCACCGCAGAACGCGCAGGGTCCCCGACATCCCGCGCAGCGGACGCGGTCACGGTCCGGCCACCGCGCGGCGCGGACCTGGACCCCGGCCGCGGGGCAGCCGAGGCTGGCCCGGTACCGGGGCGACGGCGCCGGACGAACACGGGAGGGTCGGATGCTCGGGACGACGGCTGCGTCGCACGAGGGGTCGCCGCTGATGACGGCGGTGGTGGAGGCGAGCAGCACCCCGCTGTGGGTAATCGGCAGGACAGGCGCGGTAGCCCATCTGAACCAGGCCGCGGCCACGCTGCTCGGGGTGCCCCGCCGGAGCGAGCTGGACGGGGCCCCGAGCCACGAGGCGCTGCACGCCCACCACGGGGACGGCAGCCCGTTCCCGGCGGCGCAGTGCCCCATCGTGCGGGCCGCCGACCGGGCCGTCCCCTCCGCCTCCGGCCACGAGCGGTTCCTGCACCGGGACGGCCACAGCATCCCGGTCGCCTGGACGCTGCACCGGATGGATGCCGTGGGGCACCTCCTCCTGGAGTTCCGACCCTCGTCGTCCCCGCCCGCGGGGATCCCCGCGGCAGAGGGGGAACGGGCCCGAGCGCGCCGGGTCATCCGCGAGCGCGCCGACGATCCCGCCTTCGACCCCCGCGCTCTAGCCCGCTGCCTGCATCGGTCCCTGCGATCGGTGCAATCCCTGCTCGCCGCCGAAGGGGACTCCCCGGCCGCGCTCATCCGTCACGCCCGGCTGGACCGCGCCCGGGAGCTGATGCTGATGGGCTGCGGGGTGGCGGAGGCGAGCCGCCGGGCCGGCTTCCGCGACCCGGACACCTTCGCCCGTGCCTTCCGCGGCGCCCACGGGATCACGCCCGCCCGTTGGGCTTGCGACAGGGCCCCGGAACCGTGACGGTTCCGGGGCCCTGTGCTGCGGTGACGAGTGGAGCGGTGCTCCGCGTCGATCAGCGCTTGGAGTACTGCGGCGCCTTGCGGGCCTTCTTGAGGCCGGCCTTCTTGCGCTCGATGACACGGGCGTCGCGCTTGAGGAAGCCCGCCTTCTTGAGCGTGGGGCGGTTGTGCTCGGCGTCGATCTCGTTCAGCGCGCGGGACACGCCGAGACGGACCGCACCGGCCTGGCCGGAGGGGCCGCCGCCGGTGAGGCGCACGATGACGTCGAAGCGGCCCTGCAGGTCGAGCACGGTGAAGGGCTCGTTGACCTCCTGCTGGTGCACCTTGTTCGGGAAGTAGTCCTCGAGGGTGCGGCCGTTCACGGTCCACTGGCCGGAGCCGGGGATCAGGCGGACGCGGGCGACGGCCTGCTTGCGGCGACCGGTGCCGTAGCCCGGCGCGGTGGCCGACTGGCCGGCGCCGACGGCGGCCTCGCCGGTGGACTCGGTGGTGAAGCTCTCGGGAGCGGACTCGTCGGTGACGGCGTCGAGGTCCGCGGGGGTGGTCTCAGTCACGGTTCTCCTAGATGGTGACGTGCGGCTGGCAGCAGCGGCGCGGGCCGCTTACTGCGCCACCTGGCCGATGGTGAACGGGGAGGGCTGCTGGGCCGCGTGCGGGTGCTCGGGGCCCGCGTAGACCTTGAGCTTCTTCAGCTGCTGGTCGGCCAGCTTGTTCTTGGGGAGCATGCCCTTGACGGCCTTCTCCACCGCGCGCTCGGGACGGGTCTCGAGCAGCTCGGAGTAGGGGATGCCGCGCAGGCCGCCCGGGTAGCCGGAGTGGCGGTAGGCCAGCTTGGTCTCCCGCTTGTTGCCGGTCAGGGCCACCTTGTCGGCGTTGATGATGATCACGAAGTCGCCCGCATCCACGTGGGGTGCGAAGACCGGCTTGTGCTTGCCCCGCAGCAGCTGAGCAGCCTGGGAAGCGAGCCGGCCGAGGACGACATCCGTTGCGTCGATGACGTACCAGGAACGCTCGACATCGCCGGGCTTCGGGGTGAACGTACGCACTCGTGCCTTCTTCTCTCGTCGTGTGTGCCCACCGCCGGACGGCGGGGGCACGGTTCGAATGGACCGGGGACACGCTTCCTTCGGAAAAGCATGGCCACACCTGCTGCGCCCGTCCCGGTCCGCTCACGATGCGACGACGGTCCCGATGCGTGTGAGGAGCCCTGCTCGCGCCGGACGTGAGAGGTCGGCTGCGGAGCAGTGCCGCATCAAGGCACAACAGCGACCCACAATAGGCGGTCCAGGCACGGCCGGTCAACGCGCGGGGACTCTGATGAAGGGCGACGATCCGCGGGATGACCTGCGGGAACCGCCCTCGGGGCGGCGAATGTGTCGGAGTCCACGTGGCCGATGCCCGCGCGGGCGGTCACCCCCGGGTGGTGCGGCTGCGTCCGGCCTGGGCGGCGTAGCCCTCCGGATCCGGGTAGGCGACGTGCTCGAGGGTGAGCCCGTGGGGCGGGGCGAGCGGGGCGGCGCCGGCGGTGCCCCGGCGGGCGGCCTGGCGGGTGCGGGCGGCGAGCACGGCGGCGGGCCAGTCCTCGGGGGCGCGACCCTCCCCCACCGGCAGCAGCGTGCCCACCAGGGAGCGGACCATGTGGTGGCAGAAGGCGTCGGCGACGACGGTGGCGACCACCAGGCCCGCATCGGCCCGACCCTCCTCGGGGCGCCGCCAGTCCAGCAGCTCCAGGGAACGGATGGTGGTGGCGCCCTCGCGGGGACGGCAGAAGGAGAGGAAGTCGTGCTCGCCGAGCAGCACGGCGCTCGCCCGGGCCATCGCCTCCACGTCCAGCTCGCGGCGGTGGCGCAGCACGTCGCGACGCAGGGGGTCGTGCGCGCCGGGGCCGTCGGAGATGCGGTACCGGTAGCGGCGGCCCAGCGCCGAGAAACGGGCGTCGAAGTCCCCGGACACCGGGGTGGCGGCGCGCACCACCACGTCGGCGGGCAGCACCCCGGCGAGGCGGCTCAGCAGGGCCACGGCGGGGTCCCGGTCGGAGCGGCCGGGCAGGGCGGCGAGCACCGCGGGCGGGAGGTCGAGGTGGCAGACCTGCCCGCGGGCGTGGACCCCGGTGTCGGTGCGTCCGGCCACGGTGACCGGCACCGGCACCCGGGTGACGCGCCCCAGGGCCTCCTCCAGCACCCCCTGCACGGTGCGCAGGCCGGGCTGGGCGGCCCAGCCGTGGAAGCCGGAGCCGTCGTACGCCAGGTCCAGGCGGAAGCGCTGGTGGGAGGCGTGATCATGGCCCGTCTCGGGCACGACGACGGGCTGCTCGGACATGGCGGCGATGCTAGCGGTGATGGTGGCGCTGGGCGACTCGGCGGACGGTCAGGGCCGCTCGCTACGCTGGAGGGGTGAAGATCCTCGTCATCGGCTCCGGGGGCCGGGAGCACGCGATCGTGCGCCGCCTCGCCGCCGACACCCCCGCCCCTGACCTGCACGCCGCCCCCGGCAACCCCGGGATCGCCGCGCTCGCCACCTGCCACGACGTCGCCGTGGACGACCTCGACGGCCAGGTCGCCCTGGCCCGCGAGCTCGACCCCGAGCTGGTCGTCGTCGGCCCCGAGGCGCCCCTGGTCGCGGGCGCCGCCGACCGGCTGCGCGAGGCGGGCTTCGCCGTCTTCGGCCCCTCCGCCGAGGCCGCGCGCCTGGAGGGCTCCAAGGCCTGGGCGAAGGAGGTCATGGAGGCCGCCTCGGTCCCGACCGCGATGGCCGTCTCCGTCGCCGCGGGCGAAGAGGTGCGGCCCGCCCTGGACCGGGTGAACCCGCTGCGCGACGTGCCCTTCGTGGTCAAGGCCGACGGTCTCGCCGCCGGCAAGGGCGTCGTGGTCACCGAGGACCTCGGCCAGGCCGTCGCCCACGGCCGCGCCGTGATCGGCGCCGGCGGCTCCGTGGTGGTCGAGGAGTACCTCGACGGCCCCGAGGTGTCCCTGTTCTGCATCAGCGACGGCGAGCGCGTCGTCCCCCTGGCCCCCGCACAGGACTTCAAGCGCGCCGGTGAAGGTGACACCGGCCCCAACACCGGCGGCATGGGCGCCTACTCGCCGCTGCCCTGGGCGCCCGCGGGCCTCGAGCGCGAGGTCCTCGCGAAGGTCGCCCAGCCCACCATCGACGAGCTCGCCTCCCGCGGCACCCCCTTCATCGGGGTGCTGTACTGCGGGCTCGCGCTCACCGCCCGCGGCGTGCGGGTGGTCGAGTTCAACGCCCGCTTCGGCGACCCCGAGACCCAGGTGGTGCTCGAGCGCCTCGCCTCCCCCTTCGGCCCACTGCTGCTGGCCGCCGCCCGCGGCGACCTGCGCGAGGCCGAGGCGCCGCGCTGGCACCGGGACGCCGCCGTGACCGTGGTGCTCGCCGCCGGCGGCTACCCGGGCAGGGCCCGCTCCGGGCACCCGATCACGGGGCTCGGGGCCGCCGAGGCCACCGGGGCGCACGTCATCCAGGCCGGCACCGCCGCCGACGAGGACGGCACCCTGCGCAGCGCCGGCGGACGCGTGCTGTGCGTGGTCGGCACCGGGACGAGCCTCTCCGCCGCGCGGGCTCAGGCCCTCGCCGGGGTCGAGGCGATCGAGCTGCCCGGCGCCTTCCACCGCGGCGACATCGCCGAGCGCGCCGCCGAGGACGAGGCCGCCGCCGCGGGGCACGAGGCATGAGCGCCGCCCTGATCGAGGCCCCCGCGCTGCCCGGCTGGGACCACCTGGTCTCCGGGAAGGTCCGCGAGCTGTACGTGCCGGCCGGCGCCGACCCCGCCACCGCCGAGGAGGTGCTGGTCGTCGCGACCGACCGGATCAGCGCCTACGACTTCTCCCTGCAGCCGGGCATCCCCGACAAGGGCCGCCTGCTCACCGGCATCAGCCTGTTCTGGTTCGAGCAGCTCGCCGACCTGGTGCCCCACCACGTGCTCTCCGCGGACGACGTCCCCGAGCAGGTGGCCGGGCGGGCGCTGCGCTGCCGCGGCCTGGACATGGTGCCGCTGGAGTGCGTGGCCCGCGGCTACCTCACCGGCTCGGGCCTGGCGGACTACCGCGCGGGCGGCGCCGTCGGCGGGCATGTGCTCGAGCCCGGCCTGGTCGAGGCATCCCGCCTGGACCCCGCGATCTTCACCCCCTCCACCAAGGCGGAGCAGGGCGAGCACGACGAGAACATCACCGTGGCTGAGGCCCGCGAGCGCCTCGGCGAGCCGCTGGTGGACCAGCTGGAGGCGCTGACCCTCGCGATCTACGAGCGGGCCCGCGACATCGCCGCGGAGCGCGGCATCCTGCTGGCCGACACCAAGGTCGAGTTCGGCCACTCCCGTACCGACGGTGCCCTCACCCTGGGCGACGAGGTGCTCACCCCGGACTCCAGCCGATTCTGGTCCGCGGACGCCTACGTGGAGGGCCGCACCCAGCCCAGTCTGGACAAGCAGTACGTGCGGGACTGGCTGACCTCCCCCGCCTCCGGCTGGTCGCGGGGCTCCGGCAGCGAGCCGCCGCACCTGCCCGAGGAGGTCGTGGCCGCCACCCGCGCCCGTTACGTCGAGGCCTACGAGCGCCTCACCGGCCGGGACTTCTGAGGAACGCTCCCGCCCCGAGCTGACCCCTCACCCAGACCGGACTCGGCGCCGCTCGTGGCGGGGCGTGGTGGTGGCGGAGGCCCTCAGAGCTCGACGGTGCGGTCCGGGTCGACCCAGTCGCGCACCTCGGTGCCCTCGGGGGCGAGGTTCGTCGCCTGATTCAGATAGATGCCGCGGCCCCCGGCGCTCGCGACCCCGTCGTGCACGGGCAGCGCCAGGCGCGGCCGCACGGCCCGCAGGAAGTCGATGGTCTCAGCCATCTTCGACCAGGGGGCGACGACGGCGAAGGCCAGGGCATCGATGCCGTGGAACTCCTCGATCGGCTCGTGGCTGTCGCCGGTCACGCCGAGCCGCGGCCCCTCCCCCGCGCTGATCACGAGGCCGGTGTTGCCCACCCTCGGGATGTCGGGGTGGATGATCGCGTGGCGCCCGCCGACGGCGGCGATCCGCAGCGGCGCCTCCCCGTCGACCGCCTCGAACTCGTGGGCGGCCCCGGCGTGCAGCTCCAGGATCCGCTCGCGCGGCACGGCCGGGGCGGCGCCGGTGGGGGCGTCCTCGCCGGCGGGCTCGGCGAGCGCCGCGGCGGTCTCCGGCTCGGCGACCACGATCGCCTCACCGCTGGCCTCCAGCACCTCGGCGAGCAGGCCGCGATGGACGTGGTCGGGATGCTGATGGGTGATCGCGACGGCGTCGATGCCGGCCAGCACCTCCGAGTCCAGGGCCCGCACGGCGTCCAGGCTGAAGCCGCCCGGGTCGATGAGCAGCCGCCGCCCGGCGACCTCGACGAGCAGGCAGGAATGGGTGAGGTGGCGGATCTTCACGGGTGTCCTCTCGAACGTTCCGGGCGGGTTCTTCCCGCTCACGCTACGCCGCGGCGGGCGGCCCCGTCACCGGGGCCGGGCACTGGCCTACGATGGCCGGGTGCACGCCGCCCCCGGTGGCGATCCGCACATCCCCGACCCTCTCAGCGCCGTTCCCCAGGAGGACGCCCATGCCACGTGTCGTGGTCCACGTCATGCCGAAGCCGGAGATCCTCGACCCGCAGGGCAAGGCCGTCGCCGCCGCCCTGCCCCGCCTCGGCTTCGAGGGCATCGCCTCGGTCCGCCAGGGCAAGCGCTTCGAGCTCGAGGTGGAGGGCGAGGTCACCGAGGAGGTGCTCGCCTCCCTGCGCGAGGCCGCGTCCACGCTGCTGTCCAACCCGGTGATCGAGGACGTCGTCGCCCTCGAGGTGGAGGATCCGACCGGAGGGGCCGCCTGATGCGGATCGGCGTGGTGACCTTCCCGGGCACGCTGGACGACCGCGACGCCCTGCGCGCGGTGCGCCTGGGCGGCGGCGAGGCCGTCGAGCTGTGGCACGGCGAGGACGACCTGCACGACGTCGAGGCCGTGGTGCTGCCCGGCGGCTTCTCCTACGGCGACTACCTGCGGGCGGGCGCGATCAGCCGCTTCGCCCCGGTGATGGACAAGGTCATCGATGCGGCCCGCGGCGGCATGCCGGTGCTGGGCATCTGCAACGGCTTCCAGGTGCTGTGCGAGACGCACCTGCTGCCGGGCGCGATGATCAAGAACGCGCACCGCAGCTTCCTGTGCCGCGACCAACCGCTGCGGGTGGAGAACACCTCCACCGCCTGGACCTCCGACTTCTCCGCCGACCAGGTGATCCGGATCCCGCTGAAGAACCAGGACGGCCAGTTCGTGGCCGATGAGCGCACCCTCGCCCAGCTCGAGGAGGAGGGCCGCGTGGTGTTCCGCTACGTGGCCGGCTCCACCCACGGCCCCGAGGGCTTCGAGGTCAACCCCAACGGCTCGCGGCACGACATCGCGGGCATCACCAACGAGCGCGGCAACGTGGTGGGGCTGATGCCGCACCCCGAGCACGCGGTCGAGCCGGGCTTCGGCCCCGACGAGCCCGGACAGGGCACCCGCACCGGAACCGACGGGCTGGGCCTGTTCACCTCGGTGCTGCGCAGCATGGTGGCCTGAGCACACTACTCACCCGAGCACCACCCGCTCGCCGACGGCGCCGGTCCCCCGTGGGGGCCGGCGCCGTCCCGCGTGACGGGGCAGCAGGTGGGGCGTCAGGCGCGACGGGCGCTCAGCACGGTGAAGCGGCGGTCGCGGGCCCTCTCGCGGACGGGGCCGATGCGGCGCTCGACCTCGGGGCGGTAGCGCAGGTGGGAGTTGTGCACCGTCCACAGCTCGCCGCCGGGGCGCAGCACGCGGGCGGCGGCGTCCAGCAGGCCCTGCACCAGGGTGGGGTCGATGGCGGTGCCCGCGTGGAAGGGCGGGTTCAGCAGCACCAGATCCGCGGAGCCCTCGGGCTCCCGCGACAGGGCGTCGTCCCAGCTCAGCCGGATCCGTGCGGGGTCGTCGAGGCCTGCGGCCTGCAGGCCGGCGCGGGTCGAGGCGACGGCGTCGGCGTCGTCGTCGCTGCCGAGCACCTGCGCGGCGGGCAGGGCCCGGGCGAGCCACTGGGTGAGCAGGCCGGTGCCGCAGCCGAGGTCGACCGCGGCCGACACCTCCGGTACCTCGCCGTCCACCAGGGCCGCATCCAAGGCGCCCAGCAGCAGCAGGCTGCCGGCATCGGGCTTGGCGCCGCCGAAGGCCCCGCCGATCCCGCGCAGCGGGATGCGGGCGGACTCCCCGCGCACGCGGACGTCCGCCTGGCCGGCGGCCGGCTCGGGCAGGGCGAGACCCGGACGGACGCCCGCGCCGCGCAGGGCGCGGGACTTGCCGACGCCGCGGCCGGGGGCGACCTCCATGAACACCCGGGCCAGCACCTCGTTCTGGGACCGGGTCATGTGCTTCACCCGTCCCCCGGCGATCAGCGTCAGGTCGTCGCGTCCGGCGGTCAGGGCCGCGACGCCCAGGCGCCGCGCCCGGTCCTCGAGCTCGCCGAGCGACCGCGGCAGCCGGGCGAGGGTGGTGCGCGCGTCCATGCTCGCGGCCGCCTCCTGCAGCGGCCACGGCTCCGGCCCCTCCGGCAGCAGCAGGCGGGCGCGCAGCGGGTGGTCGGAGAAGCGCTCGTGCAGGGCGGCGGCGCGCCGCGCGGAGGCGGTCCAGCTCAGCACGCGGGCGTCCTCGTGCTCCGCGGCGATGTCCAGCGCCTCGGCGGTGAGGGCGCCGGTGGCGTCCTCGAGCACCATCAGGTCGCAGGGGCATCCCATGCCGTCCTCGGACGCGTGCTGCAGGATCGCCCGTTCGGTCTGGTCGGGCGCGAGGGCCCCGCTCATCGCTCGATGCTCCCCACGCGGCCACGGCTGCGCAGGCGCGCGTTCGGCAGCTCCGGGGCGGGGATCGCGGCCGGGGTGTGGGCCGCGAAGGGCCCGAACTGCTCGGCGTCCGCCCTCAGGCCGCCGCGCTCACGCACCACCTCCGCGACGGGGGCGTCGGGGTCGGCGTCGGCGGCGCCGATCTCCGCCTGGTAGCGGGCGCGGAAGGCGGCGACCTCCTCGTGGCTGCGGCCCACGAAGTTCCACCACATCACGATGTCCTCGCCGAGCGGCTCCCCGCCCAGCAGCAGCACCCGCAGCGGCTCCTGCCCGGCGCGGAGCACGGCCCGGCGGGCGCCGTCGGGCAGCAGCACCAGGTCGCTGCGGCCCGCCTCGGCGCGCTCCCCGGCGACGGTCACCGTGGCGGCGCCCGTGTCCACCAGGATCCCGTGCTCGTGGCGCGGGTCCACCTCGAGCGCCACCTCGGTGCCGGCGTCGAGGGTGAGCTCCGCGAGGGTGAGCGCGGTGTCGGTGACCACCGGGCTGCAGTCCTCGAAGACGGAGCCGTCGGCGGTGCGCACGTGCAGCTCCCCGAGGCCCACCCGGGCAGTGAGGCCCAGGTCGCGCCGCAGCACGGTGGAGTGCACCAGGAACTCGCGCTCCCCGAAGCGGCGATCGTCGCGCAGCGCGTACCAGAGCTGCACGCCGTGCAGCACGGTGGTGTCGGCGGCGGAGAACTCGGAGTGGGTGATGCCGGATCCCGCGACCATCAGGTCCACGTCGCCGGGGGTGACCAGGGCGTGGTTGCCCAGCGAATCGCGGTGGGTGATGGCGCCCTCGAACAGCCAGGACACGGTGGCGAGGCCCGTGTGCGGGTGGCGGGCCACCTGCATCCCGCCGCCGCCCGAGACGTCGTCGGGCCCGAAGTGGTCCACGAAGCACCAGGCCCCGATCAGGGAGGTGCGCCGGGCCGGCAGCGAACGGTGCACGGTCATCCCGCGCGGCCCGCCGAGCGGGACCGCCCGGGCCTCCAGCACATGCAACTCCGCGGTGGTGCTCATGGCGCGATTCTAGGTCGCACGCGCTCCGCGGCCGGGCGGTTCCGGCGTCTCAGCCCAGCGCGGTGACCTCCACCTCGAAGCAACGCCGCGGCGGGGGTGTCCTCGTAGGCCACCAGCACGGTGCCGGGCAGGGTGACGGGCGCGTCGAAGCTGACGTCCCAGCGCAGCGGCGTGGCGAGGTCCGGCCGGGACTCGGTGAGGGCGCGGGAGGCGGTGTACATGCCGTGGGCGATGGCGCGGGGGAAGCCGAAGGCCTTGGCGCTGAGGGCGGAGAGGTGGATCGGGTTCGCGTCCCCGGAGACCGCGGCGTAGCGGCGGCCGGTGTCGGCGGGGAGCCTCCAGCGGCCGGTGGGCTCCGGCGGGGTGAACTCCCGGCGCCGGGAGCCGGAGCTCTTCTTCTCCCCGGTCTTCCCTCCCGTGCCGGTGTGCTCGACATCCTCGGGGGCGAGGTAGGTGGAGACGTCGGTCGCGATGATCTCCCCGTCCTGGCCGTGGAGGGTGGCGACGGCCTCGAAGGTCCAGCCCTTGCGGTGCGCGGCGAGCGCGCGCACCCGGCACTGCACGTCGACGGTCTCGCCCACGCGCACGGGGCGGTGCTGGAGGAGCTGGTTGCGCAGGTGCACCACGCCCAGCAGGCGGAAGGGGAAGGAGCGCCGCGCCATCAGGGACAGGGCGACGGGGAAGGCCACCACGTGCAGCACGCCGGGGTGGACGAGGTCGGTGGCGGGCCCGCCCATCAGGTGGTCGAAGTCGCGGGCCCGCGCGGCGTCCAGGTGCACCCCGCGCACCCGCAGCACGGTGTCCGGCAGCACGGGGCGTCCTCGGCGGCGGGGCCGACCGGGGCTGAGGGCGGCGGTGTAGACCGCGGGGAAGGAGGGGACCTGCGCGAGGTCCACGATCTCCTCCGCGGAACCACCGGGAGTCTGGATGTGCACGGTGTCCATGGTCACCGCCCCACGATGTTCTGGCCGCAGACCCGGAGGGTGCGGCCCTGGATACCGCCGGCGGGGTCGGAGGCGAGGAAGCCGATGGCCTCGGCCACGTCGACGGGCAGGCCGCCCTGCTGAAGGGAGCTGACCCGGCGGGCGATCTCGCGACGCAGCGGCGGGATCTTCGCGGTCATCTCGGTCTCGATGAAGCCGGGGGCGACGGCGTTGGCGGTGCCGCCGAGCGGCTCCAGGCGCCCGGCGAGGGCGTCGACGAAGGCCATCACCCCGGCTTTCGAGGCGGCGTAGTTGGTCTGCCCGGTGTTGCCGGCGATGCCGCTGGTGGAGGCCAGGGAGACGACGCGGGGCTGCTCGCCGAGCACGTCGCCGTCCTGCTGCTGGGCGGCGAGCAGGGTGTCCATCAGCGTGATCTGGCTGGTGATGTTCACGGCGATGACGGGGTCCCAGCGCTCCGGCGTCATGTTGGCGAACATCTTGTCGCGGGTGATGCCGGCGTTGAGGACCACGGAGTCCAGCACCAGGTGGCGTTCGCGGAGGAAGGCCACCAGGCGGTCCCCGGCATCGGCGGCGGTGACGTCGAGCTGGACGGGGGTGGCGCGCAGCTCGTTGGCCAGGCGCGCCAGCTCGGTGCCGGCGGCGGGCACGTCCAGCAGCACCAGGCGGGCGCCGTCGGCGGCGAGGGTGCGGGCGATGGCGGCGCCGATGCCGCGGGCGGCCCCGGTGACCAGCGCGGTGCGACCGGCCATCGGCCGGGCCGGGTCGGCGGGAGCGGTGCCCGCGTCGCGGCTGACGGTGAGGAACTGGCCGGTGACGAAGGCGCTGCGGGCGGAGAGCAGGAAGTCCAGGGCGCCGAGCACGGCGGGGGCGTCCAGGCCCACCCCGTCGGCGACCTGCAGGCCGTTGGCGGTGCCGCCGGCGCGCATCTCGTGGGCGAGGGAGCGCACGAAGCCCTCCACGCCGCCGCGGGCGGCGTCGCGGGCCGGGTCCTCACCGGTGGCGGGCCGGGAGACGGCGACGACGCGGGCGCCGGGGGCGAGGGAGCGCATCGCCCCGGCCAGCGGCAGGAGGGTCGCGGAGAGCTCGGCGGGGGCGGCGATCTCGTCGAGCACCAGCACGACGGTGCCGACCTTCCGCAGCTCCTCGACGCGGCGGCGGACGTCGGCGCCGTGGCCGAGCAGGTGGCGGGTGATCTGCTCGGCGCCCTCGCCGTGGCCGAGCACCACGGCCGGGCCGAGGACGGTGCCGGGACGGTCGGCGCGGCGGGGCAGCCGGGCGGGGCGGGGCAGGCCGGTGCGCTTCGCGATGGCCTTCCCGGGCGCGGAGCGGACGAAGCGGGTGTAGGCGTCGGTCATGCGGACTCCTCCTGGGGGCGGGACGGGCGGCGTGGGGGCGGGCCGGCTCAGGCGACGGACTCGAGCAGGGCGACGGTCCCCTGTCCGGCGGCGGCGCAGACGGAGATCAGGCCCCGCTGGGTGCGGCCGGTGCGGACGGCCTCGGCGTGCAGGTGCTTGGCGAGGGTCGCGACGATGCGGCCGCCGGTGGCGGCGAAGGGGTGCCCGGCGGCCAGGGAGGAGCCGAGCACGTTCAGGCGGTCCCGGTCGATCGCGCCGAGGGGCTCGGCGCGACCCAGCCGCTCGCGGGCGAACTGCGGGGACTCCCAGGCGGCGAGGGTGGCCAGCACGGTGGAGGCGAAGGCCTCGTGGATCTCGTAGAAGTCCAGGTCCTGCAGGCTGAGACCGTTCGCGTCGAGCAGCTCGGGGACGGCGTAGGCGGGGGCCATCAGCAGGCCCTCGTCGCCGTGCACGAAGTCGACGGCGGCGGTGCGGGCGTCGACCACCCGCGCCAGCGGGGTGTAACCCTGCTCGGCGGCCCAGTCGGCGCTGCCCAGCAGCACGGCGGAGGCGCCGTCGGACAGCGGGGTGGAGTTCCCGGCGGTCATGGTGGGCTCCGGCACCTGCGGGGAGGACACCCCGAAGACGGGCTTGAGGCCGGCGAGCTTCTCCATCGTGGAGTCGGCGCGGAGGTTCTGGTCCCGGCCGAGACCGCGGTAGCCGGTGACCAGGTCGTCGAGGAAGCCGGAGGAGTAGGCGGCGGCGAGCTTCTGGTGGGAGGCGAGCGCGAGGGCGTCCTGGTCCTCGCGGGTGATGCCCCAGGCGGCGGCGGTCAGGGCCATGTGCTCGCCCATGGACAGGCCGGTGCGGGGCTCGCCGTTGCGCGGGGGCACGGGGGCGAGGTCGGCGGGGCGGATCGCGGCGAGGGCCTTGAGGCGCTGCACGGGGGTCTTGGCGGCGAAGGCGCGGTGCAGGGTGCGGCGCAGGCGCGGGGTGACCTCGATCGGGGAGTCCGAGGCGGAGTCGACGCCGGCGGCGATCGCGGAGTCGATCTGGCCGAGGCGGATCCGGTTGGAGCTGTGCAGCACGGTCTCCAGACCGGTGGCGCAGGCCTTGGAGAGGTCGATGGCGGGGGTGCGGGGATCCAGCGGGGCGCCCAGCGCGCTCTCACGGGTGAGGTTCAGGTCGCCGGCGAGCTTGAGCACCGCGCCGCCGGAGACCTCGCCGAGCTTCGCACCCTGCAGGCCGTAGCGCGCCACCAGGCCGTCGAGGGCTGCGGTGAGCAGGTCCTGGTTGGAGATCCCCGCGTAGGGGCCTCCGGAGCGGGCGAAGGGGATGCGGTTGCCGCCGAGGATCAGGGCGTCGCGGGGGCTGTCGGTCACGGGGCACCTCACTGTGGCTGTTCGGACATCGGGAGTTCTCGAGGGGGTCTCGGTCGGGGTCCGGATCGGGGCAGTCCCCGGATCGCGTTCCCGGGAGGACTTTACATAGAACCCTCGGTACTTGATACCCTAGGTTCCGTGAATGCGACGACGCAAGCCCCGGTCGACGGCCGCTCCGCACGCTGGGCCCAGCATCGTGAGCAGCGGCGCGCGGAGCTGCTCGACATCGCCCGCCACCTGATCCACGAGCAGGGCCCGGACGTGACGATGGAGGACATCGCCGCGGCCTCCGGCACCTCCAAGTCGATCGTCTACCGCTACTTCGCGGACAAGGCGCAGCTGCAGCAGGAGCTCGGGCGCTCGATCCTGGCCACCATGCACCAGCGGCTGCTGGAGGAGCTCGCGGCCCTGGAGCGGGACGGCCAGCACCCCGGTGCCGAGGAGCGCCTGCACGCGATGATCCGCGCCTACGTGGCCACCGCGCAGCGCTCTCCCGGCGTGTACCGCTTCGTCACCCGGCCCAGCGCCGGCCTGCACCACTTCCTGGACTCCGTGGCCCGCCTGGTCACCACCTTCCTTCCCGAGGACGTGCCCACCCCGCACATGTGGGCGCAGGGCGCCGTCGGCTTCGTCGAGCGCTCCGTGGAGGCATGGATGACCGACCAGGACGCCGCTCAGGACCCTGATTCCCCCTCCCCCGACGAGGTGATCGACGCCGATCGGCTCGTCCTCCGTCTCGTCTCCTGGCTCATGAAGGGAATGCACGCATGAACACCGTCGCCGAGGGGCCCCGCCCCGTCACCGTGACCGCCCCGACCCCCGACTCCCCGGCCTCGCCCGCGCAGGCGCCGCGGGAGGCGGGCCCCTCGACCGCGAACCCCACCGGCCCGATCGAGCTGCCGCCGGACGGCACCGCCCGGCTGGACGTGCCCGCCGTCTCCCGCGCCCTGATGGGCGCCTGGGCCGAGACCCGGGAGACCGCCCGGCAGCGGGCCGCCCGCCCCGAGATGCACCGCCCCCTGGACGCGAGCGTCGCCGAACACCGCCATCGCGTGTTCGGCCAGATGAAGATCCTCGCCGAGGAGGGCGTCTCCTGGCCGATGCTGCCCGAGCACCTGGGCGGCCCCAACGACAACGGCGCCAACGTGGCCGGCTTCGAGGAGCTGGTCGTCGCCGACCCCTCGCTGCAGATCAAGGCCGGCGTGCAGTGGGGCCTGTTCACCTCGGCGATCCTGCAGCTGGGCACCGAGGAGCACCACCACCGCTGGATCCCCGGCGCCATGAGCCTGGAGGTGCCCGGCGCCTTCGCCATGACGGAGATCGGCCACGGCTCCGACGTGCAGTCCCTCGCCACCACCGCCACCTTCGACCCGGACGGCGGCGAGGACGGCGAGTGGGTGATCCACACTCCCTTCCGCGCCGCCTGGAAGGACTACAACGGCAACGCCGCCATCCACGCCCGCGCCGCCACCGTCTTCGCCCGCCTGATCACGAACGGCGTCGACCACGGCGTGCACTGCTTCTACGTGCCCGTCCGCGACGCCGAGGGGAACCTGCTGCCCGGCGTGCAGAGCGAGGACGACGGCGAGAAGGGGGGCCTGAACGGCATCGACAACGGCCGTCTGGCCTTCGACCACGTCCGGGTGCCGCGCACGAACCTGCTGAACCGCTACGGGGACGTGGACGCCGAGGGCACCTACACCTCCCCCATCGAGTCCCCCGGGCGCCGCTTCTTCACCATGATCGGCACCCTGGTCCAGGGCCGCGTCTCCCTGGACGGCTCCGCCGCCCGCGCTTCCCAGCTGGCCCTGCACATCGCGATCACCTACGCCTCCCAGCGCCGCCAGTTCACCGCCGCCGACCCCACCCGGGAGACGGTGCTGCTGGACTACCAGGCGCACCTGCACCGTCTGCTGCCGAAGCTCGCCGCCACCTACGCCGGCACCTTCGCCCACGAGCAGCTGCTGCAGGCCTTCGACGACGTCTTCTCCGGCCGCGGGGACACTCCCGAGGGCCGCGAGGACCTCGAGACCCTTGCCGCGACCCTGAAGCCGACCTCCACCCGGCTGGCGATGGACACCATCCAGGAGTGCCGCGAGGCTTGCGGCGGCGCCGGCTACATGGCGGAGAACCAGCTGGTGGGGCTCCACGACGACCTCGACGTGTACACCACCTTCGAGGGCGACAACACGATCCTGCTGCAGCTGGTCGCCAAGCGCCTGCTCTCGGACTACACCTCCGAGCTGCGCCAGGTGGACCGGGCAGGCGTCGGCCGCTTCATCGCCCAGCGCGCCGAGACCCTGGCGCGACGTCACACCCCCTGGACGAACCTCGCCCAGGACCTCTCCGATCGCGGCAACGCCAAGCGGGCCTTCGACTCGATGCGGCAGGCCGACTTCCAGGAGGAGATGCTCACCGAGCGGGCCCGCATCAAGGTGGAGGAGGTGGCCCTCGCCCTGCGCCCCACCTCCCGGATGGATCCCGCCGACGCGGCCGCGCACGTGAACAAGCACCAGGTGGAGATGCTGGACGCCGCCCGCGCCCATGCGGACCTGGTGCGCTGGCGGGCCTTCACCGAGGGCATCGAGCGCCTCGAGGACGCCGGCTCCCGGGCCGTGCTCACCGACGTGCGGGACCTGTTCGGCCTCACCCTGATCGAGGACGACCTGGCCTGGTACCTGCTGAACGGTCTGATCTCCACCCAGCGCGGCCGGCAGATCTCCTCGGACCTGCACCGACTGCTGTGGCGCCTGCGCCCCCACGCCCTGGACCTGGTGGAGGCCTTCGACATCCGCCCCGGCCACGTGCGCGCCCCCATCGCGCTCGGCGCCGAGGAGGAGCGGCAGCGGGAGGCCGCCGCCTACTTCCGGGCCCAGCGGGCCAGCTCCTCCGCCCCGATCAGCGAGAAGGCGCTGCGGGACCAGGAGAAGAAGCGCGCCCGCACCTCCCGGGGCCGCGGCGGCCGCGGCTGAGGCGGCACGCGCGGACCCGCCGGGACGCCCCGGCACCGCGGCGCGACCTCGCCGTAGGATGGAGCGGGCCCCTGACGGGGCCCGCTCCCGCCCGAGTCCCGAGAACGGATGACGACCGCGCATGACCGCTCCCGCCCCCACCCCCTCGGCTCCCCGCGGCGCCGCCGACATCGACACCGTCGAGGACGCCGCCGCGACTCCTGAGCAGCCCCAGCCCTTCGCGGAACTCGGCCTCAAGGACGACGAGTACGCGAGCATCCGCGAGATCCTGGGCCGCCGCCCCACCAACGCGGAGCTCGCGATGTACTCCGTGATGTGGTCGGAGCACTGTTCCTACAAGTCCTCCAAGGTGCACCTGTCCACCTTCGGCGACCACATCACCCCTGCCATGCGCGAGCACCTGCTGGTCGGCATGGGCGAGAACGCCGGCGTGGTCGACATCGGCGACGGCTGGGCGGTGACCTTCAAGGTCGAGTCCCACAACCACCCCTCCTACGTGGAGCCCTACCAGGGGGCCGCCACCGGCGTCGGCGGCATCGTGCGCGACATCATCGCGATGGGCGCCCGCCCGGTGGCCGTGATGGACCAGCTGCGCTTCGGCGCCATCGACCACCCCGACACCGGGCGCGTCGTGCACGGCGTGGTGGCGGGCGTCGGCGGCTACGGCAACTCCCTGGGCCTGCCCAACATCGGCGGCGAGACCGTCTTCGACGCCGCCTACCAGACCAACCCGCTGGTCAACGCCCTCGCCGTGGGCGTGCTGCGGCACGAGGACATCCACCTGGCCTCCGCCACCGGTGCCGGCAACAAGGTGGTGCTGTTCGGCGCCCGCACCGGCGGCGACGGCATCGGCGGCGCCTCCATCCTGGCCTCGGAGACCTTCGAGGAGGGCGGCCCCGTGAAGCGGCCCAGCGTCCAGGTGGGAGACCCCTTCATGGAAAAGGTGCTCATCGAGTGCTGCCTGGAGCTGTACGCGGGCGGCGTCGTCGAGGGCATTCAGGACCTCGGCGCGGCCGGGATCTCCTGCGCCACCAGCGAGCTGGCCTCCAACGGCGGCTCCGGGATGCACGTGGACCTCGAGACCGTGCTGCTGCGCGACCCCAGCCTCACCGCCGGCGAGATCCTGATGAGCGAGTCCCAGGAGCGCATGATGGCCGTGGTGACCCCGGAGAACCTGGAGCGGTTCCTGGCGATCACCGGCAAGTGGGACGTGGAGACCGCGGTGATCGGCGAGGTCACCGGCGACGGCCGCCTCACCATCGATCACTTCGGCCGACGCATCGTGGACGTGGACCCGGTGACCGTGGCCCACGGCGGCCCCACTTACCACCGCCCCTATGCCCGGCCCGACTGGCAGGACGCCCTGCAGGCCGACCGCGCCGAGGACCTGCCCCGCCCCGCCGGCGCCGAGGAGCTGGCCGCGCTGGTGCGCACCCTGATCTCCTCCCCGAACCTCGCCTCCACCGGGTGGATCACCGACCAGTACGACCGCTACGTGGGCGGCAACACGGCGCTGGCGATGCCGGACGACGCAGGGGTGCTGCGGGTCGACGAGACCACCCACCGCGGCGTCGCCATCGCCACCGACGCCAACGGCCGCTACACCAAGCTGGACCCGCGCACCGGCGCCGCCCTGGCCCTCGCCGAGGCGTACCGCAACGTCGCCACCTCGGGGGCGCGGCCGCTCGCCGTCACCGACTGCCTGAACTTCGGCTCCCCCGAGGACCCGGGCCCCATGTGGCAGCTGGTCGAGGCGATCGGCGGCCTCGCCGAGGCCTGCGAGGTCCTCGGCGTGCCCGTCACCGGCGGCAACGTCTCGCTCTACAACTCGACCGGGGAGCCCGGCCGCATCGACTCCGCCATCCACCCCACCCCCGTGGTGGGCGTGCTCGGCGTGATCGACGACGTGCGCCGCCGCACCCCCGCCGGCTGGACCGAGCCCGGGCAGTCGCTGTGGCTGCTGGGCGCCACCCGCGAGGAGCTCTCCGGCTCGGCCTGGGCGCAGGTCGCCCACGGCCATCTGGGCGGGCTGCCCCCTGCGCTGGACCTGGAGGCCGAGCGCGCCCTGGCCGAGGTGCTCATCACCGGCGGCGAGCGGGGGCTGCTGGCCGCCGCGCACGACCTCTCCGAGGGCGGACTCGTGCAGGGCCTGGTGGAGGCCGCCACCCGCTTCGGCGTCGGCGCCCGTGTCGACCCGGCCGCCGTGGTCGAGTCCTCCGGCGTCGACCTGCTCTCCGCTCTGGTCTCCGAGACCCAGGGGCGCGCCCTGGTGGCCGTGGATCCCGCCCACGAGGAGGCGCTGCGGGAGCTGGCTGCCTCCCAGGGGGTCCCGGTCACGGTGCTGGGCACCACCGGCGGCACCGCGCTGGACCTCGCCGGGGTGGGTGTCTTCGAGCTGGCCGAGCTGCGGGAGCTGCGCGAGGGCACCCTGCCCCGCCACCTGGGCTGAGCCCCGACGGCGGGGGGCGCGGGCTCAGGCCTGCGCGGCCCGGTCGCCCGGTCGCAGCCGCCGCCAGGCACGGCCGCCGAGGGCGAAGGGGTCCAGGCGCCGCACCCGGTGGTGCACCGCGCCGAGCTCCTCGCGGGTCTCGGCGAGCTGGCCGCGCAGGTCCCGGACCTCCTGGGCGAGCCCCTGGATCTCGGCGAGCAGGCGCTGCTCGGTCCCCGCGAGCTGCGTCTCGGTGGTCTTGGTGAGGTACATCGGCAGTCCGAGGCCGTGCTCGGCCGTCCACTCCTGGAAGGCCCGCTCGCGCAGCACCGCGTCGTAGTGGCGGTGCCCCTCGGCGGCGGCGTTCATCGAGTTGGCCTGGGCGCCGACGGCGGCGGGACGCTGCCGCCACTGGGCCAGCGGCCGCTCCAGGAAGCCGACCTCGAAGCGCTGCAGCAGGGCCAGGTGGAAGGCGTAGTCGCCGACGACGGGCAGGTCCTCCTGGAAGGGCCCGGTGGCCTCGTGGGCGCGGCGCCGGTAGAGCATGGCGATGGGGACGTGCCGGTTCACGGCCACATAGTCCAGCAGGCGTACCCCGCCGAGCTCCGGCCAGGAGGGGAAGGCGGCGTCCTCCACGTACCCGGTGGCCACCTCGTGCTCGTGGACGATGAGGGTGCGCACCACCACGGCCTCCTGCTCCGGGTGGGAGGCGAGGTGGGCGAGGGTCTCCTGCAGGAAGGTGCCGTGCCAGGTGTCGTCGTCGTCGTGGATCGCGACGGCGGGGCCGGTGGAGGCGCGCAGGCCGAGGTTGCTGGCGGCCTCCATGCCGTGGGAGGTCTCCCGGTGCAGCACCCGCAGTCGCTCCCCCGCCTCGGCGCGGTGGCGCTCCAGCACGGCGTCCACGGCGTCGGCGTCCCCGCCGTCGTCGACGACCACCAGCTCCCAGTCCTGCCGGGTCTGGGCGAGGACGTCCTGCACGGCCCGGTCCAGCAGGCGCAGCCGGTCGCGGGTGCGCATCACGATCGCGGCGGTGGGGTCCGGGGCCTCCCCCGCCTCGGGGCCGCGGGCCGCGGGCGGCAGCCAGGGCGTCAGGCGCTCGCGCAGCTCGGCCCCGAACCGCGGCCGGACCGGGATCCCGGCACCCCGGGGGTCGGTGATGGCGGGCCTGCTCACGGGCTCGGTCCGGGCGCGCTCCAGCTCGGCACTCACGGTGTCCCACCAGGACTCGGCGGCCTCCAGCAGCCGCGGCCGGGCCGCGGCCAGCTGCGCGCGCTCCTGCTCGCGGCCCTGGATCAGCGCGGTGAGCACGGCGTCGAGCAGGTCGTGATCGAGGGCGCCGGCGGCGGGGTCCCAGAGGGCGGCCAGCGGCACGGTGCCGCCGCCGAGGCCGGTCGCGGACAGGGCTCCCTCCATCCGCAGGATGCCGTAGCGGTTCAGCGGCAGGGCCAGCACGGCGGCCCCGGCGAGGGTGCCGAAGACGGCGGGGTGGAAGCGGGTGGTGACCACCCAGTCGGCGGCCGCGGTGCGGGCGGCGGAGACGGTGTCCGTCTCGATGCGGTGGGTGGTGACGGGCTGGTCCAGGAGGGCGGCGAGCTCGGCGTGGGCCTGTTCGTCGCTGCCGCCCTCGTCGGGGTCGGCCATGTGCGGCAGGAGCTCCACGCGGGCGCCGGTGCGGTCGGCCAGCTCCGTGACGACGGCGGCGAGCAGGCGCAGGTAGTCCTCGCGCGGCAGGGGGTCGCCGTCGGCGCCGACGGTCACGCTGATCACCGGCTGCTGCTCGCCCCGCGCGGCGGGCGGTGCCGCGGTGACCTCCGGCAGGCCGAGGGCGTCGTCCAGGGTGTGCACGATCGCCGGGTGGTCGGGGGCGAGCCGGCGGGCCAGCGCGGTGCTGGCGGCGTCGCGCAGACCCACCACGCGGCACAGGCCCAGCAGCTCGCCGACGGCCTCCCGGTCCGCGGGGGTCAGCTCGGGGCCGAGGCTCTGGCCGCTGAGGACCACCGTCTTCCCGAGCGACCCGGCCACCAGGGCGGTGGCCAGGCGCTCGTCCAGCAGCCAGCCGAAGCGGGAGGTGAGGCTGCCGCCACCTCCGATCACGAGGGCGTCCACCCCGCGCAGCTCCTCGATGATCGCGAAGAGCTTGTCGCCCGCGGGCAGGGCGTCGCGCTCCCCCGCCAGGACCGCACGGATCTCGGCGAGATAGCGGGCGCGGTCCTCGAGCGGCCAGGGGAAGGTCAGAGCCGGGATCGTGCGCTCCGCCGCGGTCGCACCGTCCGGCCCGTACTTCTCGTGCCGGGAGATGCGCCGCACCTCGTGCCCGCGGGCGCGCAGCCGCCGGGTGGTCGCGGTGGCGATCGCCTCGTCCCCCACGTGGTAGACGGTCTGGTCGACATCGCACAGCAGCGCGATCTTCACCGGTGGCTCCTCGGGGCGCGGGGACGGGAGCCTGGCCGGCACCCTCCGAGGAGCCTTCACGGCGAAGATGGCGTGGCCGTGACCAGCAGCCGACCGGCGGGCCACAGCAGGAGGAACGCCCCGATGCCGCGGCCCGCCCGCCGGCCGCCGCGGGCGGACGTCAGCGGATGGTGCTCTGCACCCCGTTCGCGGCGCTGTACGTCATGAATCCGCGCTGGAAGTCCTGCCGGACCCCGGCGCCGGAGGCGTAGGCGTAGGTCAGCGGGTATCCGATCCAGTCGTAGGCGCCTCGCTCCAGGTAGACCGTGCGGATCTCGCCGTGGACCGCGAACGCCCG
>NZ_AGBX01000007.1 GCF_000225825.1 Brachybacterium squillarum M-6-3
GCCCCCCGGGGGCCCCGCCCCCACCGCCCCCTGCCCGGCCAGCGGCGCCTGGCATCCCGGCCGCGGAGCCGGGAACCGCCGCTTCGCCGAGCTCGGACCGCGCACCCTCGAATCCGGCGCCGAGCTGCCCGAGGTCACCCTGGCCTACGAGACCTGGGGCGAGCTCGCCCCGGACCGCTCCAACGTCGTGCTGGTGCTGCACGCCCTCACCGGCGACTCCCACGTGCTCGGTGCTCAGGACGCCTCCCACCCCAGCGCCGGCTGGTGGGAGGACCTGATCGGCCCCGGCCGCCCCATCGACACCGCGCGCTGGTGCGTGATCGCCCCCAACGTGCTGGGTGGCTGCCAGGGCTCCACCGGCCCCAGCTCGCCGGCCCCCGACGGCGCCCCCTACGGCTCCCGCTTCCCCTCTCTCACGGTGCGGGACCAGGTCGAGGCCGAGCGCGCCCTGTGCGACGCCCTCGGCATCAAGCGCCTGGCCCTCGTGATCGGCGGCTCCATGGGCGGGATGCGCGCCGTCGAATGGGCGGCCTCCCACCCCGAACGGGTGGAGCGCCTGGCCGTCATCGCCACCTCCGCCCGGGCCAGCGCCGACCAGATCGCCTGGAACTCCGTGCAGATCGCCGCGATCCGCGACGACCCCGGCTTCGCGGGCGGCGACTACTACGACCTGCCGGCGGGGGAGGGGCCCCACCGCGGCCTCGGCACCGCCCGCCGCGTCGCCCACACCACCTACCGCACGGCCGCCGAGCTGGAGGCGCGGTTCTCCAACCTCCCCCAGGACGGCGAGGACCCCCTCGGGGCGCAGGGCCGCCACCAGGTCACCAGCTACCTCGACCACCACGCCGCCAAGCTCTGTCGCCGCTTCGACGCCAACTCCTACCTGGTGCTGGCGCATGCCATGAACACCCACGACGTCGGCCGCGGCCGCGGGGGGACCGCCGCTGCCCTGGCCACGGTCCGCGCCCGCACCCTCGTCGTCGCCATCGACAGCGACCGGCTGTTCCCGCCGGATCTGGTCGCCGAGATGGCCACCCACGTCCCCGGCGCCACCTGGCGCCTGGCCAGCTCCCCGATCGGCCACGACGCCTTCCTGCTCGCCCACCCGGGGATGCGGGAGTGGATCGGGGACCTGCTGGCGGGCTAGGCTGTGGCCGCCCGCGCACCGGAGACCCGGCAGAGCGCGGGACGTGCGCGCGAAGGAGGGTCGCCGATGACGATCGTGGTGGGGTACTCGCCGTCCGGACAGGGCGATGCGGCTCTGCGCTCGGCGGTGCGGGAGGCCGGCCGCCGCCGCCAGGACCTGCTGATCGCCTCGCACCCCTACAACGACCCCGAGCACGGCCCCTCCGTGGCCTCCGCCGAGGCCGTGCAGACGGCGCTCGCCGCCGCCGGGGGAGCGGAGCTGCGCGCCCAGGTGCGCACCGCCGCCGAGCACGAGGACATCGGCGAGTTCCTGGTGACTGTCGCCGAGGAGTCCGCCGCCTCGGTGATCGTGATCGGCCTGCGCCGCAAGTCCCCGATCGGCAAACTCAACCTGGGCGCCTCCGCCCGTCGGCTCGTGCTCGGCGCCCCCTGTCCGGTGCTGACCGTGAAGGACACCTCGACCTCCACCTCGGGCACCATCCCGGCCGTCGCCGCCGACGCCTGAGCGCCATCGATCCCCGGCGGCCCCGGACGCGATCCGTCCGATCGGCGGCCCTGGGAATACCTGCTCCCGCGGGGCGTTACACTGGTGAGGCTTGACGGCACCGTGCCTTCGTGCGCCATCTCACCGTTGGGGACCGGAATCCAGGTGAGGCACCGAGATCCGTCAGCCGCACCGAGAAGACCGACCACCCGAGTGTGTCGGCGCCTCCACCAGGGGTGCCGCCGGAAGAAGGAACTCTGTGACCTCCTCCAAGACCGCTGAGACCGTCGTCGACCCCACCGCCACCGCGGAGGGTGCCGAGACGGCCTCCACCACGAAGACCTCCGCCGCCCGGAAGCCCGCATCGCGCCGGACGACGAAGAAGGCCGCCGCCACGGCGCCCGCCGAGGACGCCGTGGAGGAGCTCGCGCCCGCCGAGGACGCCGAGCCCGCCAAGAAGACCACCCGCTCCAAGAGCACCGCGAAGAAGAAGGCCGCGACCACGGCCCGCAAGGGCGCCGCGGACGAGAAGCCGGAGGACGCCGCGGAGTCGGAGGAGGGCGAGGAGCCCGAGGACGACGCCGAGGACGAGAAGACCTCCGCCGCCGAGGCCGAGACCCCGCAGGAGAAGGCCGAGGCCGACGAGAAGGCCGAGGACTCCGGCGGCTTCGTCTTCACCTCCTCCGACGACGACGCCCCTGCCCAGCAGGTCGTCACCGCCGGCGCCACCGCGGACCCCGTCAAGGACTACCTCAAGCAGATCGGCAAGGTGGCGCTGCTGAACGCCGCCCAGGAGGTCGAGCTCGCCGAGCGCATCGAGGCCGGCCTGTACGCCGAGCAGAAGCTCAAGCGCGACGAGTCGATCGTGCGCACCAAGCCCGGCCGCGAGCTCGCCATGATCGTCGAGGACGGCCGCGCGGCCAAGGACCACCTGCTGGAGGCCAACCTCCGCCTCGTGGTCTCCCTGGCCAAGCGCTACACCGGCCGCGGCATGCTGTTCCTGGACCTGATCCAGGAGGGCAACCTGGGCCTGATCCGTGCCGTGGAGAAGTTCGACTATTCCAAGGGCTACAAGTTCTCCACCTACGCCACCTGGTGGATCCGTCAGGCCATCACCCGCGCCATGGCGGACCAGGCCCGCACCATCCGCATCCCCGTGCACATGGTCGAGGTCATCAACAAGCTGGCCCGCGTGCAGCGCCAGATGCTCCAGGACCTGGGCCGCGAGCCCACCCCGGAGGAGCTGGCCAAGGAGCTGGACATGACGCCCGAGAAGGTCGTCGAGGTCCAGAAGTACGGCCGCGAGCCGATCTCCCTGCACACCCCGCTGGGCGAGGACGGCGACAGCGAGTTCGGCGACCTCATCGAGGACTCCGAGGCCGTGGTGCCCGCCGACGCGGTGAGCTTCACCCTGCTGCAGGAGCAGCTGCACTCCGTGCTGGACACCCTCTCCGAGCGCGAGGCCGGGGTGGTCTCCATGCGCTTCGGCCTCGAGGATGGCCAACCCAAGACCCTCGACGAGATCGGCAAGGTCTACGGCGTGACCCGTGAGCGGATCCGCCAGATCGAGTCGAAGACCATGTCGAAGCTGCGCCACCCCTCCCGCTCCCAGGTGCTGCGGGACTACCTCGACTGACAGCGGCTGACCCCGCACCAGTCAACGACGAACGGCGCCGGCCCCCGCAAGGGGACCGGCGCCGTTCTCATGTCGCGTCGGCGTCGACGAGTGCCGAAACGCGGGACGGGGGCGCCCACCGGATCGGTGGGCGCCCCCGTCGGGGTCGTGGGGAGGAGATCAGTCCTCGACCGGCTCCGGCTTCGCGTGCAGGCGCTCGGTCTCGTCGATCACCTCGGCGGCGATGTCCTTGAGGGCATCGCCGTGGGCGCGGGCATGGTGCGCACAGAACAGCAGCTCGCCACCGGCCTGCAGCACCACCTTGACGTAGGCCTGGGCGCCGCAGCGGTCGCAGCGGTCCTTGGCCGACAGGCGGGGGGCTTCCAGAGTGAGGTTCATGGGTCCTTTTCTAGCACCCCGTGGCGCGCACGGGCAGGGATGCGTGGCGCGGTTCGCCAGGGGCGCAACGACCACGGAGGACGCTGAGGCGCCGCTCACGGCGCGTTCCGCCCCCGGCGAGCAGGGCCGCCGCCTCCCGCGATCGCCGTGCCCGGGCACGTAGGATCCAGGGCGTGTCCCCCTCCTCCACAGCCCCGAAGGCCGCGCAGGCCGCCTACGACGCCCGCAACCTCCAGGTCCTCGAGGGCCTCGAGGCGGTGCGCAAGCGCCCCGGCATGTACATCGGCTCGACCGACTCCCGCGGCCTCATGCACTGCCTGTGGGAGATCCTCGACAACGCGGTCGACGAGGCCCTCGGGGGCAACGGCTCCTCCATCCAGGTGGTGCTGCACCCCGACGGCTCCGTCGAGGTGCGCGACACCGGCCGCGGCGTGCCCGTGGACGTCGAGCCCCGCACCGGCCTGACCGGCGTCGAGGTGGTCTACACCAAGCTCCACGCGGGCGGGAAGTTCGGCGGCGGTTCCTACGCGGCCTCCGGCGGCCTGCACGGCGTCGGCGCGAGCGTCGTCAATGCCCTCTCGGCTCGCCTGGACGTCGAGGTGGACCGTGCCGGCAAGACCTACGCGATGAGCTTCCACCGCGGTCAGGCCGGCGTCTTCGCCGATCCCGCCGAGGGTCCCGACCCCGAGGCTCCCTTCACCCCGGCCGAAGGCCCGGCCGAGCTGCGCGTGGTCGGCAAGGCCAAGCGCGGCGTCACCGGCACCCGCGTGCGCTACTGGGCGGACCCGCAGATCTTCATCAAGGGCTCCCACTTCTCCCTGGACGACCTCACCCGCCGCGCCCGCCAGACCGCCTTCCTGGTGCCCGGCCTCGAGATCGCGATCACCGACCACCGCCCGGAGGCCGTCCCCGACCAGCCCGCCACCCGGACGTACCGTTACGACGGCGGCATCTCCGAGTTCGTCGAGTACCTGGCCCAGGACGAGCGCATCACCGATGTGATCCGTCTGCAGGGCAGCGGCGACTACACCGAGCAGGTGCCGGTGCTCGACAAGAACGGCCACATGGTCTCCACCGAGGTCAGCCGCTCCTGCGAGGTCGACATCGCGCTGCGCTGGGGCGCCGACTACGACACCACCCTGCGCAGCTTCGTGAACATCGTGGCCACCCCCAAGGGCGGCACCCACGTCAGCGGCTTCGAGCAGGCCCTGGTGAAGACCCTGCGCAAGCAGGTCGAGAACCATGCGCGCCGGGTCAAGTTCAACGCCAAGAACGAGAAGATCGAGAAGGACGACACCCTGGCCGGCCTCACCGCCGTGGTCAGCGTCCGCATCGACGAACCGCAGTTCGAGGGCCAGACCAAGGAGGTGCTGGGCACCCCGCCGATCCGCGCCATCGTCGCCAAGGTCGTCGAGGAGCGTCTCACCGAGGTGCTGGCCTCCACCAAGAAGGGCGAGAAGGAGCAGGCATCCCTGGTCATCGACAAGGTCGTCTCCGAGATGCGCGCCCGCATCGCCGCCCGCATGCACAAGGAGGTCTCGCGCCGCAAGAACGCGCTGGAGTCCTCCACCATGCCGACCAAGCTGGCCGACTGCCGCTCCAGCGACGTCGAGCGCTCCGAGCTGTTCCTGGTCGAGGGCGACAGCGCGCTCGGCACCGCGAAGAACGCCCGCAACTCCGAGTTCCAGGCCCTGCTGCCCCTGCGTGGGAAGATCCTCAACGTGCAGAAGGCCTCGGTCACCGACATGCTGAAGAACGCCGAGTGCGCGAACATCATCCAGGTGATCGGCGCCGGCTCCGGCCGCACCTTCGACCTCGAGGCCGCCCGCTACGGCAAGGTCATCATGATGACCGACGCCGACGTCGACGGCGCCCACATCCGCACCCTCATGCTCACCCTCTTCCACCGCTACATGCGGCCCCTGGTCGAGGCCGGCCGGGTCTACGCCGCGGTGCCGCCGCTGCACCGGGTGGAGATCATCCACGGCGGCGCGAAGAAGAACGAGCTGGTCTACACCTACTCCGAGGTCGAGCTGACCAAGCTGCTGAAGAACCTCGCGCGCCGCGGCAAGCGCTACAAGGAACCCATCCAGCGCTACAAAGGCCTCGGCGAGATGGACGCCGACCAGCTGGCCGACACCACCATGGACCCCGCCCAGCGGATGCTGCGCCGGGTGCGCATCGAGGACGCCGAGGCCGCCAGCGCCATGTTCGAGCTGCTGATGGGCTCCGAGGTGGCCCCGCGCAAGCAGTTCATCATCGAGGGCGCCGAGGAACTGGACCGCGAGAGGATCGACGCATGAGCGTGGCTGTCAGGGTCATCCCCTGCCTGGACGTGGACGCGGGGCGCGTCGTCAAGGGCGTGAACTTCCAGGGCCTGCGCGACGCAGGGGACCCGGTGGAGCTCGCCGCCCGCTACGGCGCCGAGGGCGCCGACGAGCTCACCTTCCTCGATGTCACCGCCTCCTCCGGCGGCCGGGACACCATGATCGACGTGGTGCGCGCCGCGGCCGACCAGATCTTCATCCCGCTGACCGTCGGCGGCGGGGTGCGCTCCGTGGCCGACGTCGACCAGCTGCTGCGCGCGGGCGCCGACAAGTGCGGGGTCAACACCGCCGCCATCGCCCGCCCCGAGCTGGTCGACGAGATCGCCCACCACTTCGGCAACCAGGTGCTGGTGATGTCCATCGACGCCCGCCGCGTCACCACCGACACCCCCGAGGGCAGCGCCCGCTCCGGCTCGGGATTCGAGGTCACCACCCACGGCGGCCGCCGCGGCACCGGCATCGACGCGATCGCCTGGATCCGCGAGGTCAGCGACCGCGGCGCCGGCGAGATCCTGCTGAACGCGATGGACGCCGACGGCACCGAGCGCGGCTTCGACCTGGAGCTCATCGAGCAGGCCCGCGCCGCCACCACGGTGCCGCTGATCGCCTCGGGCGGCGCCGGCCGGCCCGAGCACTTCGCACCCGCCGTGCACGCCGGGGCCGACGCGGTCCTCGCCGCGAGCGTCTTCCATTTCGGCACCATCTCCGTGCCCGAGGCGAAGGCCGCGATGGCCGCCGAGGGGATCCCCGTCCGCTGAGGACCTGCGTCCCGGTGAGGGCCGGCGGGCGCTGCCGGGGCACGTGAGGGCCCTCTCCCCCGGGACCGGAGTCCGACATCCCGGGCGATCGGGGCTAGGCTGGCGGGCGTCCCCCTCCCCGCTCGGAACGAGAATCCGATGCCCACCGCCGCCCCGCAGAATCCCGCCCCGCCGGACGACCTGGTGATCGTGGGTGCCGGGATCGCCGGCACCTCCGCCCTGCTGGAGCTGCTGGAGCAGCACCGGGAGGGCCGCACCGGCCGCGAGCGCCTCCGCGTGACCGTGGTGGAGCGCAGCGAGGACCTGTACGCGGGCCTGCCCTACGGCGAGCGCTCCGGCTCCGCCTCCCTCATCGTCACCGGCCTGGACGAGTTCCTCACCGACGCGCTGCGCGACGAGTTCCGGGACTGGCTGCGCGCGCACCGGGAGCAGATCCTCGCCGCGGACCCGGACCTCGGCATCTCCACCGGCTGGGTCTCCGACCACGCCGAGGACCTCCGCGAGGACCGTCTCGAGCACCTGTACCTCCCGCGCCGCCTGTTCGGCCGCTTCCTGGCCGAGCACACCCGGGCACGGATCGCCGCCACCCCCGGCGCAGAGGTCGCCACGGTGCGCGGGGAGGCACGGGCCCTGGACCGCGCGGAGGACGGCGGCTGGCGGCTGACCGTGCGGAGCGAGGACGGCGCCGTCGAGGTGGAGGCTCGTTCCGTGCTGCTGGCCCTCGGCAGCCCGCCGAAGCAGACCCTGCCGCACAGCATCGGCCCCGGCTCGACGGGGGTGTTCGTGGAGGACTCCCACGCCGAGAGCATGGACGCGCTCGTCGACCAGCTCCGTGAGACCCTGTCCGGGCTGCCCGACGGCGCCTCCCGCGACCTGCTGGTGGTCGGGGCCAGCGCCGACGCCCTCGAGCTGCTCCACTCCCTGCACCGCGCCGAGGACCTCGAGCCGCGGCTCGGCGCCCTGCGCGTCCTCACCCCGCGCGGCACCCCGAACACCTGGACCATCCGTCCCGACCGCCGCGAGGAGTACCGCTCGATCCACCTCGCCGCCTACGCCGCACAGGGGCCCGAGACGGAGCTCACCGCCGCGGGAATGCTGCAGGCCGTCGCCGCCGACGTCGAGGCCGCCCTCGCCGAGGGTTACGCCGAGCAGGACACCGTGCCCGAGCTGAAGCGCCTGGCCGGGGGGCTGCTGGACCGGCTGTCGTGGGAGGAGCAGCAGTCCTACGTGACCCGCGAGGGCAACCTCATCAACCGCTACTCCCGCCCCACCGGCGGCGACTACCAGCGCGTCGCCGACCGCTGGCTGCGGGAGGGCCGCCTCGAGGTGATCCCCGGCCGTTACGCCGCCGCCGACACCCCCGAGGGCTGGCAGGTCACTGTCCGCGCCGACGAGCAGGACGCGCCGTTGCCGGACCGCTATGCGGTCGTCGTGAACTGCGCCGGCTTCCAGACCCTCGACGACACCGACGACCCCTTCCTGCGGGCCCTGCTCGATCAGGAGCTGGTCACCGCGAACGCCTCCCGCGGCGGCCTGGCCGTGGACGCCCACCACCGGGCCGCGCCCGGGGTGTTCGTGGCCGGACCGCTGCTGGCCGGGAACCTCAACGAGACCCTGCGGGTCTGGCACCTGGAGAGCTGCCAGCGCATCCTCGGCATGGCCCCCGCCCTCGGCGCGGACCTCGCCGCCGCCGTGGCCGCTCAGGCACCCGCGGGCGCCTGAGCCTCCGACGGGGGACGGGGCCGCCCGTCGCCTCGGCGGCGGGCGGCCCCGTGCCTCACCACATCCGGCGGTCGAGGGCGGAGAGCAGCAGCGCCTGCAGGTGCCGACGCTCCGACTGCTCGCGCTGCTCGCGGGCCGCCTGCTCCCGCCGCGCGGACTCCCGGGCACGCCGGGGGGTGCGCCGGGGAGGACGCCCGGTCGGGGCGTCGTCGGCGGGGGAGGGGTCAGCGGCCGCGGTGTCCGCAGCACCGGGCGGTGGGCCCGGTCAGCGACCTCGGGACGTCGAGGGGCGCGGCGCCGGGGCGGCGGGCGCGACCCGGCCCGGAGCTCGGCCGTCGATGCCCGAGGGACCGTCGACAACCGGGAGCACAGTGGTCCCCGAGCGGCCGCCGGGCGGCGCGCCGGTCGCGGCGATCGGCGACGGGGTGGGCTGCGGGGCGGTGGGGTACGTCATGCCCCTACCCGATCAGGCGCAGACCCCCGCGGTCCACTCTCTTTCCGGGCGGTGCCGCGGGGAGGCGTCCGCGGCCCTCGCGCTCAGCGCTCGAGGCGGTAGGTGACGCCGAGGGCCACGGACGCGCCGGGGGCGAGGTCCACGGCGGCCTCCTTGGCGACGGCCGGCTCGACGCAGACGAATCCGGGCCAGGCGTCGTCCGGCAGGTCGTCCATGCCGGCGGCGCCCTCGCCCCAGGGGTTCCACACCACCGTGCGGGCGGTGCCGCGCGGCGTGGAGACGATGGTGCGCCCGGCCTTCTCGTCGACCACCCGCACCGCGGTGTCGGCGGTGATCACGCGGTCGGTGGGGCCGCTCAGACGCAACGGCCCCTCCGGCAGGGTGGCCGGCGCCAGGCCGCGGGTGTTGTCGAGGTAGTCGGCGCCGCCGAGGCCCTCGATCCGGGCCTCGCGGACGTCGGCGAGCGCGAGGTAGGTGTGCAGGGCCGCCTCCACGTCGGGCAGGGCCTCCTCCCCGGCGGTGAGCTCCAGGTCCAGGGAGAGCTCGGCGCCCAGGCGCAGCCGCAGGGTCGCGCCCAGTTCGGTGCGGGCGGCGGGGGAGGCGAGGGTCAGCAGCACGTCCCCGTCCTCCGCGCCCGCCTCGACGAGGTCCCAGCGGACGTCGCGCAGCCAGCCGTGCTTGGTCGGGCGGTCGCCGTGCCGTCCCGGCCCGAACCAAGGACCCACCAGCGGCACGCCGCCGCGGATCGCCGCGCCCTCGCCGAAGGACGAGGTGGGGGAGAGGAACAGCACCTCCTCGGCGCCCGCCGGCGCCCAGGAGCTCAGGTGCGCGCCGTGCAGGTGCACCACCGCGCGGGCCGCCGGGGTGTCCACCAGCACGGCCGGGGCGCCGTGGTCCTCGCCGAGGCGCACCCCCTCGGGCAGGGCGGGCACGGGACGGGCGGCGGCTGCGGTGCTCATGGCCTCATCGTGCCACGCGGCGGCTCCCGGGGCACGGCCGCCCCGGGGTCGGCCGGGGGGTCAGCCGACCGCGGCGATCGGCACCGACACCGGGGTGCCCGAGCCGTCGCGGCGTCCCACCGGGGCGGGCAGGTCGATCGGCTGCCCGGCCTCGGAGCAGGCGCGGGCCGGATGCGGCACCACCCAGGCGCCGATCAGGACCTCCTCGCCGCGCAGGAAGCGGTGGCAGCGCATGCCGCCGGTGGCGCGGCCCTTGGCCGGGAACTCGGTGAGCGCCGAGACCTTCAGGGAGCCGGTCTGCAGCAGCGGCAGCGTCGCCGAGGAGCCCGCCACGGTGACGACGTCCGCCGGGGCGGTCACGTCGATCGCGCCGAAGGAGATCACCTCGGCGCCCGCGGCCAGCTTCACGCCCGCCACGCCGCCGGCCCCGCGGCCCTGGGGACGCACCCCGGAGGCGGGGAAGTGCAGCAGCTGCGCGTCGGAGGTGACGAACACCAGGTCCAGGTCCTCGTCGTGCTCGAGGTCCACGGCGCCCACGACGGCGTCACCGTCCTTGAGGGAGACGATCTCGAAGCCGTCGGTGCGGGGGAAGTCCAGCTGGACCCGCTTGACGACACCCTGCCGGGTTCCCAGCGCGATCGCGCCGCCCCGCTCCACGTCCGCCGCGGCCACCCGGATCAGCGCCACCGGGCGCTCGTCCGTGGCGAGGTCCACCAGGTCCGCCAGGCGCGCCCCGCCCGCCAGCGAGGGCGCCCCCGCGGTGGGGGCGAGGGCGGGCAGCTCGACCACGGACAGGTGCAGCACGCGGCCGCGGTCGGTGACCACGCCGACGGTGGAGCGGGTGGTGCTGCGCACCTCGGAGACGATCACGTCGTGCGAGGCGCGGGGCCCCTCCCGCAGGGTCTTCTCCTCACCGGCGGCGCGGGCCACCAGCCCGGTGCCGGTCAGCAGCACGCCGCAGGGCTCGTCGGGCACCTCGAGGGAGCCGCCGGCGGCGGCCACGGGCTGCTCGGCGGCCTCCAGCAGCACGGTGCGGCGGGAGGTGCCGTGCTGGGCGGCGACCTGCGCCAGCTCCTCGGAGACCAGGGCGCGCAGCACCTCCTCGGAGCCGAGGATCTCCTGCAGGCGCTCGATCTCGGCGCGCAGCTCGTCGCGCTCGCCCTCGAGCTCCACCTGGGAGAACCTCGTCAGGCGGCGCAGGCGCAGCTCCAGGATGTACTCGGCCTGCACCTGGGTGAGGTCGAAGACCTGCATCAGCCGGGTGCGGGCCGATTCGGCGTCGTCGCTGGTGCGGACGATCTGGATGACCTCGTCGATGTCCAGGATCGCCAGCAGCAGGCCCTCCACCAGGTGCAGCCGGTCGGTGCGGCGGCGCAGGCGGTGCTCGGTGCGGCGGCGCACCACGTCCAGGCGGTGGGCGACGAACACCTCCAGCAGCTGCTTGAGCCCCATGGTGCGGGGCTGGCCCTCCACCAGGGCCACGTTGTTGATGCCGAAGGACTCCTCCAGCGGGGTGTGCTTGTAGAGCTGCTCCAGCACCGCCTCGGGGTCGAAGCCCGACTTCACGGTGAGCACCAGGCGCAGCCCATGGCGGCGGTCGGTGAGGTCCTGGTAGTCGGTGATGCCTTGGACCTTCTTGGCCTGCACCGCGTCGCGCAGCTTCTCGGCGACCTTCTCGGGGCCCACCAGGTAGGGCAGCTCCGTGACCACGATGCCCTTCTTGCGGCTGGTCACGCTCTCGATGCGGGTGGTGGCGCGCATGCGGAAGGAGCCGCGGCCGGTGCGGTAGGCGTCGCGGACGCCGTCCAGGCCGATGATGCGGCCGCCCGAAGGCAGGTCCGGCCCCGGCACCAGGCGCATCAGCGCCTCCAGCTCGGCGTCCGGGTGCTCGATGAGGTGGCGGGCCGCCGCGATGGTCTCGACCAGGTTGTGCGGGGCCATGTTCGTGGCCATGCCCACCGCGATGCCGGAGGCGCCGTTCACCAGCAGGTTCGGGTACTGCGCGGGCAGCACCTCGGGCTGGGTGAGCTGGTTGTCGTAGTTGGGGACCTCGTCGACCACGTCCTCGTCCAGCGAGGAGGTCATCAGCAGCGCCGCCGGGGCGGGGCGGGCCTCCGTGTACCGGGGGGCGGCGGGGCCGTTGTCCAGGGAGCCGAAGTTGCCGTGGCCGTCCACCAGCGGCAGGCGCATCGTGAAGTCCTGCGCCATGCGCACCAGGGCGTCGTAGATCGCGGTGTCGCCGTGGGGGTGGAGCTTGCCCATGACCTCGCCCACCACGCGCTGGCTCTTCACGTGGCCGCGGTCGGGCCGCAGCCCCATGTCGGCCATCATGTACAGGATGCGGCGCTGGACGGGCTTGAGGCCGTCGCGGGCGTCGGGCAGCGCCCGGGAGTAGATCACCGAGTAGGCGTACTCCAGGAACGAGGTCTCCATCTCGCTGGTGACGTCGATGTCGACGATCGTCTCCTCGACGGGCTCGTCACCAGGGCGTGCGGGAGTGCTGCGCGATCGGGCCATGGGGGACATCATGGCCCATGACCGGCCCCGATGCCGGGAGGCGCCCCCGCTCACCGCCCCCGCGGGGATGCGGGATCGACCACCGTCCCCCACCCGTGCCGGGGCCGCCGGATAGGATCCGGTCATGGCGGAGAGGCACCCCGGAGCACGCAGCAGACGGCGCGAGACCGCCGAGGAACCGGCCCCGTACCCGGCGCACTGGGAGGCCGACATCGCCCTGCGGGACGGCTCCGCCGCCCACCTGCGGCCGATCCTGCCCGGCGACGCCCCCGCCGTCGAGCGCTTCCACGAGCGCCAGTCCGAGCGCTCCCGCTACCTGCGCTTCTTCGCCCCCATGCCGCGGCTCTCCCCGCGTGACCTGGCACGATTCACCACGGTGGACCATCGCGACCGGGTGGCCTTCGTGGTGCTGGTGGGGGAGGAGATCCTCGCCATCGGCCGCTACGACCGCACCGGGGAGCACGAGGCCGAGGTCGCCTTCAACGTCTCCGACGCCCGCCAGGGCACGGGCCTGGGCTCCGTGCTGCTCGAGCACCTCGCCGCCGCCGCCCGCGAGCACGGCATCTCCACCTTCACCGCCGAGGTGCTGCCGCAGAACACCAAGATGATCAACGTCTTCACCGACGCCGGCTTCGAGGTGCACCGCCACCTCGATGACGGCGTGGTGATGGTCTCCTTCCGGATCGACCCCACCGCCCGTTCCCGCGCCGTGATGGCCGAGCGGGAGCACCGCGCCGAGTCCCGCGCCATGGAGCGCCTGCTGCACCCGGAATCGGTGCTGCTGGTCGGCGTCTCCAGCCGTGCCGACTCCCCGGGCGGCCGGGTGCTCGCGGCGCTGGAGTCCTCCGGATACGAGGGAAGCGTCCACGTCGTCTCCCGCGAGGCCTTCGAGCTCGGCGGACGCCCCGCCCACTCCCGGATCGCCGACGTCCCCGGGCCCGTGGACCTCGCCGTACTGGCCCTGCGCCCGCACGCCTGGGCCGAGGCCATCGACGACTGCGCCCGCATCGGCGTGCGCAGCCTGCTGATCCCCACCGAGGGCTTCACCGCCGACGAGGACGGCCACCGCGCCCAGCGCGAGCTGGTCGCCCGGGTGCGCCGCCACGGCATGCGGCTGCTGGGCCCCGGCAGCTTCGGCTTCCTGCGCACCGCCCCCGAGCCGCTCAGCGTGTCGCTGGCCCCCACCATGCCCGCCACCGGGCGGATCGCCCTGGCCGGACAGTCCAGCGCCCTCGCCGCGATGCTGCTGGCCGGGGTGGACGAGCGCGGCACCGCCCTGCACGAGTTCGTGGCCGTCGGCAACCGCGCCGACGTCTCCCTCAACGACGTCCTCCAGCACTGGGAGGACGACGAGCACGTGCGCGCGATCGGCGTCTCCCTGGAGTCGATGGGCAACCCCCGCAAGTTCAGCCGCATCGCCCGCCGCCTCACCCGCCGCATCCCGCTGGTGGTGTTGCGCCCGCCCGGCATCGAGGTCTCCGGCACCCCCGGGCACGACGTGCGGCCCTCCACCCTGCCCCGCCGCGCCCTGGACCAGGTGCTCGACTCCGCCGGCGTGGTCCCCACCCGCACCGTCAAGCACCTGCTGGACGTGGTCGACGCCATCGGCCGCCAGGGCCTGCCCGAGGGCCCCCGGGTGGCGCTGCTGTCCAACACCGCCGCCCTCGGCGCCTCCCTGCGCGGCGCCGCCGACGAGGCCGGCATGCAGATCACCCTCGAGGACCGCACGGTGCCCCTGGCCACCGACCCCCGGGTGGTCCAGCGCGCCTTCACCGCGATCGCCGGCCCCGGCCACGCCGACCTCGTGATCGCCGGGGTCATCGATCCCCTGCGCGGCGACCCGGTGAGCTGGCTGCGGGAGATGGCGACCGTCGCCCGCCACAGCGAGGTGCGGCTGCTGCTGTGCCTGATCACCTCCCACGAGCGGATGCAGGCCGTGCAGGAGGCCGTGCGCGCCGACCCCGCGCTGCCGCCCGTGCACGCCACCCCCTACGGCGCGATCCGCGCCGGCGCCGGGATGCTCCGCGCGGCCCTGCGCCCCGCCGTCGACCCCGGCGAGCCCGCGCAGCGGGAGGACGTGGATCGCGCCGCCGCCCGCGCCCTGGTGGAGGAGCACGCCCCCACCACGGACGGGACCCGCGAGCTGGGCCCCGTCGCCACCCGGGAGCTGCTGGCCGCCTACGGCCTGGACCTGCTGCCCGCGGAGCCCGTCGCCGACGAGGAGGAGGCCCTCGCCGCCGCCGAGCGCCTCGGCTACCCGGTGGCCCTCAAGAGCGCCGACCCGGCCCTGCGCCACCGCACCGACCTCGGCGGGGTGCGCCTGGACCTCGAGGACCCCGAGGACCTGCGCCGCGCCTACCAGGGGATGCGCCGCGACCTGGCCTTCTCCGCCGCCGGCACCGAGGTGCAGGCGATGGCCCCCGCCGGTGTCGCGATGGTGGTGCGCAGCGTCGAGGACCCCTCCCTCGGCCCCGTCGTCTCCCTCTCCGTGGCCGGGGACGCCACCGACCTGCTCGGCGACATCGCCTACGCCATCCCCCCGCTCAGCGAGCAGGGGGCCGCCCGCCTGGTCGATGCCCCCGCCACCGCCGTGAAGCTGCGCGGCGAGGACGGCCTGCCGCCCGCGGACCGGGCCGCGCTCGCCGACGTGGTGGTGCGGGTGGCGCTGCTGTCCGAGGACGTCCCCGAGCTCGCCTCCCTCGAGCTGTACCCGGTGCTGGTGGCCCGCGAGGGCGTCACCGTGGTGGGGGCCAGGGCCCGCCTCGCGGCCGCGCCCAACCGCACCGACGGCACCCGCCGGGTGCTGCTCGGCAGCGCCGAGAGCTGAGCCTGCGGCGGCCCGCACGATGGATAATGCGGCGCCCGCAGTCCCCGCAAAGGTGCAGGTCCGGGCTTGTTCGCCCTCGGCGTGCCCTGCACACCTCACATGCGCGCCGCAGCGGCCGACAGGCACGGCGAGGTCGTGCAAGACTGGATCAATGACCACCACGCTGCCCGACTCCCTGATCGCGGACCTCGAGGTCGCGGGGTACTTCCCGCAGACCGCCACGCAATCCATCGGGCTCACCCTGCGCGGTGCCGAGCCCCTGGCCTACCTGGTGCGTCCCGAGACCACCTTCGACGGGCCGGAGGTGCGCCGCCACCTGACGGTGCTGGTGCTCACCCGCACCCACCTGCTCATCACCCACCTGGACGACGACCCCGCCGACGCGCTGAACCCCTCGCAGGTCGTCGCCACCACCGAGCGGATCCGGCTGGCGCGGATCTCCGGCACCGGCCTCTCCCAGGCCTTCGACACCGAGGACGGGCAGGTGCAGGGCGCCGAGGCCGAGGTCACCCTCGGCATCACCTGGAACGGCTCCCAGCGCGTGGACCTGGAGAAGGCGCTCTGCGAGGACCCCTCCTGCCAGATGGACCACGGCTACACCGGCACCGTCGCCCCCGCCGACCTCGCCCTGCGGGTCAGCGCCCTGGCCGACGGCGAGGCGGCCCTGGCCGATGCCCTCGCCTTCCACGGGCACCTGATCGACGCCATCGACGCGCTCGACGGGTGAACCCCACCCCGGGAGGGGCGTCCGCCGTCCCGGACTGGCCGGCGGACCTGCTGCCCCCGCCCTTCGCCGACGGCGTCCGGCCCGCGCAGCTCGACGTGCTCGCCCCCCTGCTGCGCGAGCCCGCTCCGGGCCTCGACGTGGTGCTGCTGCTGGACGGCCTCGGCAGCGAGCTGCTGGCCGCACACCGGTCCCTCACCCCGGTGCTGCGCCGCCTCGAGGACCGCATCACGCCGATCCGCACGGTCTTCCCCGCCACCACTGCCACCGCGATGGTCTCCCTGCTCACGGGACTCCTGCCGCTCACCCACGGCGTGCTCGGCTACACCACCCACGACCCCGCCACCCGCACCGCGCTGAACCAGCTCACCGGAGACCCGCGGGTGCGCCCGGAGGCGTGGATGCCGGAGCCGACGCCGCAGGAGGACGGCGCCCGACGTGCGATCCAGGTGGCCCCGGCCCGCCACCGCGGCAGCCACCTCTCCCGCGTCGCCTACCGCGGCTGGGACTTCCAGCCGCACGGCCGCCACGACCGCGCCGACGCCGTGGTGATCGCGGCCCGCCGCGCCGGACCGGACGGCCTGGTGCACCTGCACGTGGACGACGTCGACCACGCGGGGCACGTGCACGGCGTGGCCTCCGACGCCTGGCGCGACGCCCTCGCCGAGGTCGACGCGCTGATCGGCACCCTGCTGCGGCGCCTGCCCGCCGGCACCCGCCTCACCGTCACCGCCGACCACGGCATGGTCGACACCGATCCCGCCGTGACCGTCGACCTCGCCACGCACCCGCGGCTGGCCGCGCAGGTCGCCGTGGTCGCGGGGGAGGCCCGCGCCCTCGCGCTCACCCTGCACGACTCCGCGTACGCCCCCGGCCTCGCGGCCGGTCTGCGCGAGCTGCTGGGGGAGCGGGCGCTGGTGCTGGAGCGGGAGCAGGCCCTCGCCGCGGGACTCTGGGCCCCGCCGGGCACGCCGCTCGACCCGCGGGTCGCCGCGCGACTGCCGGAGGTCCTGGTGCTCGGCCGCGGCCGGCACACGGTGGACGACTACTCCCGGCGCCCCGAGGGCGCCCGGCGCATGGTCGGCGTGCACGGTTCGCTGACCCCGGCCGAGGGCTGGGTGCCGCTGCTGCGCGTGGACGCCTGAACGACGGGACGCCCCGCCCGAGAAGGGCGAGGCGTCCCGGGACGCGTGCGGCGGTGGGGCGGGCTCAGTCCTGCTTGGAGCCGAAGACGATCTCGTCCCAGCTGGGCATCGAGGCGCGCTTGCTCTTCGCCTTGGAGCTGGATCCCCTGGACTTCGCCGGTCGGCTCTCCGCGGCGGGCTCGGCCGGCTCCTCGGGATCCGAGGACCCCAGGGGGCGGTCGAAGCCGGGCAGCGGGGTGAGGTCCACGGTGTCCTGGTAGTCCGCCGGGGTGGGGGAGGGCGAGGCCGCGGGGTCCTCCTCCTCGGCCTCCGGCTCCTCCTGCTCGGCCTGCTCGGCGCTGGGCGCGGAGCCGCCGCGGGCGTGGTCCCGGGCGGCTTCCGAATCGGCGTCCTCGTCGGTGGTGACGGAGCCGTCCTCGCTGCCCGCGTCCGCGGAGTCGTCCAGCTGCACCGAGGCGTCCTCCAGGTCCTCCTCGGTGAGCACCGGAAAGGCCTGGGTGGGGGCCAGACCGGCGCCCTCGGGGTCCTCGTCCAGGGTGGACCAGACGCCGCCGTCGTCCTCGGGCGGCGTGACCGAGCGCAGGCCGCGGCGGGCATTCAGCGCGTCCAGCTCGTCCTCGTCCACGGCGGGCCCCGGGGCGGTGGCGCCGCGGGCGGAGCTTCTGCCCGCGGCGCCCTCCTCGAAGGCATGGGCGGCCTCGTGGTCGTACACGGAGGTCTTCACGGCCTGCAGGCGGGCGCGGCCGCGCACCGGCTCCGGCGGGCCGTCCTCGTCGCTGATCCAGCGGGCCTCGTCGTCCACGGGGGAGACGGAGCGGTTGTCGATGTCGGCCACCCAGTGCGCCTGGCGGGTGCGGCCGCCGGCGGAGAAGCTCAGCTCCAGGGTCCAGGTGCCGTCGGTGCGGCGCCAGGCGTCCCAGGCGACGTCCTCGTCGGCCTGGCGGGCGGCGAGGCGCTCGGAGATCACGGAGGACAGGCTCGGCCCGCCGCGGCCCACCGGGAAGGTGCGGGCGCGCTGGGCGGTCCACTCGCGCTCGGCGAGCACGGGGCCCTCGTAGCGGCGGACGTGCTCGACCGAGACCTGGGCGATCTCGGAGATCTCCTCGGCGCTGCGGCCGGCGCGGAGCATCGCCTGGATCTCCCGCGGGCGCAGCGGCGCCGACCCGGCGGCCTGGATCATGCCCAGCGCCGGACGGTCACGGCGGACGGCGGCGCGCAGCGCCTCGTCGATCCGCACCGTGTACCGCTCGCCATCGGAATCGATGAGGACCGCGTGCTCGCCGTCGTCATGGATCCCGTCGAGTTCGAGCTCTCGCATCGTCCACCTCTCCTCGGACGCCCCCGGGCGCTTCGTGCGAATGTGGCCCGAGTCTAGACGCCGCGCGGTCCCACCTGGGAATCCCCGGGGCGTGGCGGCCCCATGGACCCCGCGGGGAGCGGGGCGCGACACGCCGCGACGGCCTCGGGGCGCGCCATGTTGTCGCGGGGCCCGCGCTCTGCAATAATGCCGCCGCATTCGGCGTTGCGACTGCGGACCGACCCCCGGGGCGGCGCCCCTCGGAGCGACGCATCCCGACCGGTCGGACGACCGCACAGACAACCAGGAACGGACCGTAGATGGCCACTGATTACGACGCACCGCGCAAGAACGACGACGAGTCCAACGACGACTCGATCGAGGAGCTCAAGGGCCGCCGCAACGAGGCGTCCACCCCGACGGTGGACGAGGACGAGGCCGAGGCGGCCGACTCCTACGAGCTGCCCGGCGCGGACCTCTCCGGCGAGGAGCTGTCCGTCCGTGTGCTGCCCCGTCAGGCGGACGAGTTCACCTGCGCCAGCTGTTTCCTCGTGAAGCACCGCAGCCAGATCGACCATGTCGAGGGCACCCTCATCATCTGCAAGGACTGCGCCGCCTGAGCCGCAGCCCCGCACAGACCACGACGCCCGCCCCCGGAAGGGGGGCGGGCGTCGTGCGTGTCACGGGAATGCCGGTCCGGGAGTGCTGGTGAGTCCAGGGGGCTCCGGCACGCCCCGGTCGTCGTCAGCGGGAGGCGCGGGCGCTGCGCAGCGCGAGCGCCAGATCGCCGGGGCGGCGGGAGCTGGCCACCCAGGCGGAGGTCGGGTCGTCCTCGTCGTGCAGCGGCACCCGCACCCCGGAGTGGATCCAGCCGCGCGTGCAGTGGAAGGCCAGCGGCTCGAAGTCCACGCCCATCGTGCGCGCCCAGTCCTCGCCGTCGAGCACCTCGGGCTCGCCGAGCAGGTCGTGCTCCACGCGGGCGCGGCCCATGGTCAGGCCCTCGCGGTCCACGCTGAGCACCGGGGCGGTGGCCACGCCGAGCATCACCGCGACCACCATGCCGATGATCCCGGCGACCAGGGCGATCGTGGTGGACAGCGGCACCAGGATCACGCCGAACATCGCGCCGCCGATCACGAAGACCACCCAGGTGCCGGGGCTCGGCAGCAGCCGCTCCCGGAACAGGGGGGCGGAGCCCGCGGCGGCGGGGGCGGGACGGGCGGCGGGGCTCGGGCGGGAGGCGTCGGATGCGGCGGCGGACATGCGGCCATCGTCTCACGCTGGCCCTGAGCGGCACGGCGGCGGCGAGCGCCTAGGCTGGGGGTCATGTCGCACCCCGTCGAGACCGCCGCCGAGACCGCGCCGGGCACCGCCCCCGAGCTGCGGATCCGCCTGCAGGAGGGCACCACCGCGCCGCAGCGCGCCCACGCCGACGACGCCGGGCTGGACCTGGCCAGCGCCGAGGAGGTGCTGCTGGAGCCCGGTGCCCGCGCCCTGGTGGACACGGGGATGGCGATCGCCCTGCCCCCCGGCACCGTCGGGCTGGTCTGCCCGCGCTCCGGCCTCGCCGCCCGCCACGGCGTCACCGTGCTGAACGGCCCCGGCGTGGTCGACGCCGGCTACCGCGGCCCGGTCAAGGTGACCCTGCTGAACACGGACCCCGAGCAGGCCGTGCGCATCCACCCCGGCGACCGCATCGCCCAGCTCGTGATCGTGCCCTTCCTGGCTCCGGTGCTGCGCGAGGTCGAGGACCTCGAGGCCACCGACCGCGCCGAGGCGGGCTTCGGCTCCACCGGCGCCCTGGCCGCCGCCCCCACCGTGAAGGAGGCCTGAGCGATGGCCCTGTTCTCCCGCCGCAAGAGCGACGCCGCCGACCCCGCCGTCGAGGAGGTCGACGCCCCGGAGGCCGACGAGGTCGACGAGGCCGGTGAGATCTCGGAGACCGCCGACGAGCGCCCCGAGCACCTCGAGGACGGCCCCTACGACGAGTCCGAGGCCCCCGAGGAGGACCGCATCGACCTGGGCGGCCTGCGGGTCCCCACCATCGACGGCATGGAGCTGCGGATGGAGGTCGACCAGCGCAGCAACACCGTCACCGGCGCGAACCTGGTGATCGGCGGCTCCTCCCTGCAGGTGCAGGCCTTCGCCGCGCCCAAGACCCGCGGGCTCTGGCAGGACGTGCGCACCTCACTGCGCGACTCCGTGGTCAAGCAGGGCGGTACCGCCGAGACCCGCGAGGGCACTTTCGGCACCGAGCTGATCACCCGCCTGCCCGTCAAGCGCGCCGACGGCCGCACCGGCTACCGCCCCGCCCGCTTCATGGGCGTCGACGGTCCGCGCTGGTTCCTGCGCGGCATCCTCACCGGCAAGGCCCTCTCCAACACCGACCAGGCCCGCACCTTCGAGACGCTGTTCTCGCGCCTGGTGGTGGTGCGCGGCACCGAGGCGATGGCCCCGCAGGAGCTGATCCCGCTGCACCTGCCCGGGCAGCGCCCCGGCCTGGTGCCGCAGGCGGCGGAGAAGTTCGCCTCCCTGGACCCCCAGCGCCGCGGCCCCGAGATCTCCGAGATCGGCTGAGCGCCCGATGAGCGATCCCGGGCATCCGCAGAGCCCGAACGATGCCTCGACCTCGCCGGCGGGCCATGGACGGCGCTCCGCCTCCGGTCTCGGGGGCGTGCTGCAGGAGGAGGAGTTCTCCGTCGCGCAGGCGATCGGCGGGCCCCGCGGCGTCGCCGAGTCGGTGGTGCCCACCCTGCTGTTCGTGGTGCTGTTCGTCGCCACCGGCGCCGTCGCCGTGGCGGCGATCTCCGCGGTCGCGGCCGTGGTCCTCGCGCTGCTGGCGCGCCTGGTCCAGCGCCAGAGCCCCGCGAGCGCGCTGGGCGGACTGATCGGGGTGGGCATCGGCGCCCTGCTGGCGATCCGCTCCGGCGAGGGCACCGACTTCTACGCCCCCGGCATCGCCATCAACGCCGTCTCCCTGCTGGTGCTGCTGGTCTCGCTGCTGGCCCGGCGGCCCCTGATCGGTGTGGTCGTCGCCCTGCTGGACCCGCGGGTCGCGGACTGGGCCGAGGCCCCCGATGCCCGCCGCGTCTACACCCGCGCCACCGGGCTGTTCGCCCTGCTCTACGCCGCGAAGCTGGGGGTGCAGGTCCCGCTTCTGCTCACCGGGCAGGTCGCGGCGCTCGGCGTCGCCAAGCTCGTGATGGGCCTGCCGGCCTTCGCCGTGATCGCCTACCTCACCTGGCTGATGCACCGCGCGCTGCTGGCCCGCCGCGCCGCCCGCGAGGCCGCCGCGGCCTGACCCTGCCGTCGGCGCGGCTCCCGTGAACCCGGACACCGTGCACCGGACACCCGGCGTGAGATCCGACCCTGATACGTGAGGGATCCGCCAGGGGTGTCCACATCGCGGTCAGGAGGGTGCGACACTGGTCCCCGACACGCCGACGGACGCGGCAGACGTGGGCCGCAGGAGGGAAGGGGCGCCGATGAGCCCGGAGACGGATCGCACGGCCGGTGACGCCGCCGCCCAGGGACGATTGCTCACCCTCACCGCCGGGAACCCGGCCGCCGGGGGCACCTTCGTCGCCCGCCACGAGGGCCGCGTGGTCTTCGTCCGCGGCACCACCCCCGGGGAGACCGTCACCGCCCGCCTGCTGGAGGACCCGAAAGAGGCCGCCGACGCCCGCTTCTGGCGCGCCGAGACCATCGACGTGCTCGAGGCCGGGGTGGACCGCGTGCCCTCGGTGTGGGACGAGGCCGGCATCGACGGCGTCGGCGGCGCCGAATGGGCTCACATCGCCCTGCCCGCGCAGCGCCGCATCGCCTCCGAGGTGATGCAGGAGCTGCTGCAGCGCGCCGGCGTGCGCAGCTACCCGCTCGAGGAGGTCCAGGTCGAACCCGCCCCGCACGACCTCGACGGCCTCGGCTGGCGCACCCGCGTGCGCTTCGCGGTCGACGAGGACGGCCGCGTCGGCATGCGCGGCTGGCGCTCTCACGACGTCCGCGGCGTGGGCGAGAACCCGCTGGCCGCCCGTGCCATCCGCGAGCTGCCCCTGGAGGACTGGACCGCCCCCGCCGGCACCGAGGCCATCGACGTGGTCGCCCCCTCCACCGGCCCGGTCTCCGTGGTCCTCATCGGCCGCGAGCTCGACCCCGCGAGCGTCGAGGTGCCCGCCGCCTGGGGCGAGGCCGACGTGGCCGTGCGCACCGCCCGCGGCCTGCAGCCGCTGCGCGGCGACGGCAGCGTCCGCGAGCGCGTGGGGGAGCGGCTGTTCACCGTCGGCGCCACCGGCTTCTGGCAGGTGCACCGCCGGGCCGCCGAGCTGCTCAGCGAGGTCGTCACCGCCGAGCTGCGCCCCGCCGAGCCCCGCAGCGTCTGGGACCTCTACGGCGGGGTGGGCCTGTTCGCGGCCGCCGCCGCCGAGCTGGTGGGCCCCGAGGGCAGCGTGCAGAGCGTGGAGGGCAACCGCCGCGCCTCCCAACAGGCCGCCGAGAACCTCGCCGACCTCCCGCAGGTCTCCACGGCCACCGCCGACGTCATCGACTGGGTGCGCGCGCGCCGCGGCGGCGTGGACGCCGTGGTGCTGGACCCGCCGCGCGCCGGCGCCGGGGCCGAGCTGATGGGCCTGCTCGCCGCGGCCGTGCGCCGCCGCATCGTCTACGTCTCCTGCGAGCCCTCCACCCTCGCCCGCGACCTCGCCGTCGCCGAGAAGGCGGGCTGGCGCATCACCGACCTGCGCGCCTTCGACCTCTTCCCGCACACCCACCACATGGAGTCGGTGACGGTGCTGGAGCGCGCTGAGGCCTGACCTCTCGGAACCCCCCCCCGGAGGGCCCCGTCGGGCATCGCCCGGGGCCACCGCGACATGGCGGAATAACGCACTGATCGCATTCTCTAATTCACCCAGGACTGCCTCGCCTGAGCGATTCGGCTCACCCTTTTCCCAGTCCCGTCCACGGGCCGTGGGGGGGCGCTGCGTGCTATAGTTATCTTGACGTCAAGATAACTGATCCGGGGAGCGTGTCCCGAGGTCACGGCGCCGAACGGCCTCCTCCATGGGAGGGAACGGTCAGGTTCGGGGGTGATCCCGATTACGATGGTCGCGTTCGCCCACCACCAAAGGAGTGTGTGCCCTGTGAGCACCATCGACTCATTCTCCGCGAAACAGGACCTCACCGTCGGCGGGACCGACTACGAGATCTACGCGCTCGACGCCGTGGACGGCGCCGAGAAGCTCCCCTACAGCCTGAAGATCCTGCTGGAGAACCTGCTGCGCACCGAGGACGGTGCCAACATCACCGCGGACCACGTGCGGGCCCTGGCCTCCTGGGACCCCTCCGCCGATCCCTCGGTCGAGATCCAGTTCACCCCCGCCCGCGTGATCATGCAGGACTTCACCGGCGTGCCCTGCGTGGTCGACCTGGCCACCATGCGCGAGGCCATGCAGGACCTCGGCGGCGACCCCGAGAAGATCAACCCGCTGGCCCCCGCCGAGATGGTCATCGACCACTCGGTGATGATCGACGTGGCCGGCCGCCTCGACGCCCTCGAGAAGAACATGGAGCTCGAGTACGAGCGCAACAAGGAGCGCTACCAGTTCCTGCGCTGGGGCCAGACCGCCTTCGACGACTTCAAGGTCGTCCCCCCGGGCACCGGCATCGTGCACCAGGTGAACATCGAGTACCTGGCCCGCACCGTCATGACCCGGGAGGTCGACGGGGTGCTACGTGCGTACCCGGACTCCTGTGTCGGCACCGACTCGCACACCACCATGGTCAACGGCCTGGGCGTGCTGGGCTGGGGCGTCGGCGGCATCGAGGCGGAGGCCGCGATGCTCGGCCAGCCGGTCTCCATGCTCATCCCGCGCGTGGTCGGCTTCAAGCTGACCGGCGAGATCCCCGCCGCGGCCACCGCGACCGACGTCGTGCTCACCATCACCGAGATGCTGCGGAAGCACGGCGCGGTGGGCAAGTTCGTCGAGTTCTACGGCGAGGGCGTGGCCCAGGTGCCGCTCGCGAACCGCGCGACCATCGGCAACATGAGCCCCGAGTTCGGCTCCACCTGCGCGATCTTCCCGGTCGACGAGGTGACCGTGGACTACTTGCGCCTCACCGGCCGCTCCGAGGAGCAGCTCGCGCTGGTCGAGGCCTACGCGAAGCGCCAGGGCCTGTGGCACGACCCCTCGCAGGAGGCCGAGTACTCCGAGTACCTCGAGCTGGACCTGTCCACCGTGGTGCCCTCGATCGCCGGACCCAAGCGCCCCCAGGACCGCATCGTCCTGACCGAGGCGAAGGACTCCTTCCGTGAGGTGCTGCCCTCCTATGTAGGAGAAGACGCTGCGAGGATGTCCCTCTCGGGGTCCGACGGCTCCTTCCCCGCCTCCGACCCCTCCACCCCGGACTCGGACAACGAGGGCGGCGGCGCGGCCCCGGAGCACCAGCACGTCGCCGGCCGGGCCTCGAAGCCCACCCCGGTGGCAGGGCACGACTTCACGATCGACCACGGCATCGTCTCGATCGCCTCGATCACCTCGTGCACCAACACCTCCAACCCCTCGGTGATGATGGCCGCCGGCCTGCTGGCCCGGAACGCCGTCGCCAAGGGCCTGGTCTCCAAGCCCTGGGTGAAGACCTCCATGGCCCCCGGCTCCCAGGTGGTCACGAATTACTACACCAACGCCGGTCTCTGGCCCGACCTGGAGGCCCTCGGCTTCCACCTGGTCGGCTACGGCTGCACCACCTGCATCGGCAACTCCGGCCCGCTGGCCCAGGAGATCTCCGACGCGATCGCCGAGAACGACCTCTCCGTCACCTCGGTGCTCTCCGGCAACCGCAACTTCGAGGGCCGCATCAACCCCGACGTGAAGATGAACTACCTGGCCTCCCCGCCGCTGGTCATCGCCTACGCGCTCGCGGGCACCATGGACTTCGACTTCGAGAACGACGCCCTCGGAAAGGACCAGGACGGCAAGGACGTCTACCTGCGCGACATCTGGCCCAGCCCCACCGAGGTGGAGCAGGTCATCGGCGAGAACATCACCCAGGAGATGTTCACCGCCGACTACCAGGACGTCTTCACCGGCGACGAGCGCTGGCGCGGGCTGGACACCCCCGAGGGCGCCACCTTCGCCTGGGACGGCGAGTCCACCTACGTGCGCAAGCCCCCGTACTTCGAGGGCATGGGCGAGACCCCGGAGCCGGTGGAGGACATCCACGGCGCCCGCGTGCTCGCCAAGCTCGGCGACTCCACCACCACCGACCACATCTCCCCGGCCGGCTCCATCAAGGCGGACTCGCCCGCGGGCCGCTACCTGCGGGAGCACGGCGTGGAGCGCAAGGACTTCAACTCCTACGGCTCCCGGCGCGGCAACCACGAGGTGATGATCCGCGGCACCTTCGCCAACATCCGGATCAGGAACCAGCTGCTGGACGGCGTCGAGGGCGGCTACACCAAGAACTTCCTGACCGGTGAGCAGGAGTTCATCTACGACGCCGCCCAGGCGTACGCCGAGCAGGACATCCCGCTGGTCGTCCTGGCCGGCAAGGAGTACGGCACCGGCTCCTCCCGCGACTGGGCCGCCAAGGGCACCAAGCTGCTGGGCGTGAAGGCCGTCATCACCGAGAGCTACGAGCGCATCCACCGCTCCAACCTCATCGGCATGGGCGTGCTGCCCCTCCAGTTCCCGGCCGGCGAGACCGCCGAGTCCCTGGGGCTGGACGGCACCGAGATCTTCGACATCACGGGCGTGACCGCCCTGAACGAGGGCTCCACCCCCAAGACGGTCGCCGTGACGGCCGTGAAGGAGGACGGCTCCACCGTCGAGTTCGACGCGGTCGTCCGCATCGACACCCCCGGTGAGGCGGACTACTTCCGCAACGGCGGCATCCTGCAGTACGTGCTGCGGTCCCTGGCGGCCTGAGCACCGCGGGCGCGCCCCGCACCCGGGACCGGCCCCGGCCCCTCCTCGCGAGGGACCGGGGCCGTTCCATGGTTCGAGGCGCCGCCGCTCGTCTCCCGTCCACGCACGGGGCGGCGAGTCACGTTCGTGCGGGAAAGACCGAGGGTGCGTCACGTCTGCGTCGGATAGTCACCCTTATCCGTGCGCAGACGTGCCGCGCCCCGTCGGCGTGGCCGGGGTCAGCGGGCGCGACGGAGCCGCAGCAGTCGGTAGCCGACGCCGAGGGCGAACATCACCGCGGCCGCCGCGATCGAGACGGGCGGCAGGGTCGCCACCAGCACCACGCAGCCGATCGCGCCGAGCACCTGCCACCCCTTCGCGTACAGGCGGTCCGGCGCCTCCTGGGTGAGGGCGGCGAGGTTCGCGATCAGGTAGTACAGCAGCACGCCGACCGAGGAGAAGCCGATCGCCTCGCGCAGGTCCACCGTCAGCACCAGCGCGCTGACCACGAGGGCCAGGGCGATCTCGGCGCGGTGGGGCACCTGGTGGCGCGGGTGCACGGTGGCCAGCCAACGCGGGAGGTCCCCCTGCCGGGCCATCGCGAGGCTGGTGCGGCCGATCCCGGCGATGAGCGCCAGCAGCGCGCCCAGGGCCGCCGCGGCCGCGCCGATCCGCACCAGCGGCACGCCCCACTCCCAGCCGCGCACGCGCAGCACCTCCGCGAGCGGCGTGGGGGAGGCGGCCACGCCTGCGGCGCCGACGGTGACGAGCAGCGCCACGGCGATCAGCACGTAGACCGCCAGGGCCAGGCCGAGCGCGGTGAGGATCGCGCGGGGGATGGTGCGGCGCGGCTCGCGCACCTCCTCGCCCATGGTGGCGATGCGGGCGTACCCCGCGAAGGCGAAGAACAGCAGGCCCGCGGACTGCAGCACCCCGTACCAGCCGCCCGCCATCCAGCCGCCGTCTCCCATACGCAGCGAGACCACCCCGTCCAGGGCGGGCGCCCCGGAGGTCAGCCCCGCCAGCACCACCATCGCCAGCACCAACAGCACCACGGTGACGATCACGCGGGTGGCGGCGGCCGTGCGGGTGACGCCACGGGTGTTGATCGCCGCGAGCGCCAGCACGGCGGCGACGGCGGCGGGACGCTGCCAGGACTCCGGCACCGCGTAGGCGGCGAAGGTCATGGCCATCGCGGCGCAGCTGGCCGTCTTGCCGATCACGAAGCCCCAGCCGGCCACGAATCCCGGCCACGCGCCCAGCCGCTCCCGTCCGTACACGTAGGTGCCGCCGGAGGTGGGGTACTGCGCGGCGAGCTGCGCGGAGGAGGTCGCGTTGCAGTAGGCGATCAGCGCGGCGAGGGCCAGGCCGATCAGCAGCCCGGAGCCGGCGGCCGCGGCGGCCGGGGCGAAGGCCGCGAAGATCCCGGCGCCGATCATGGAGCCGAGGCCGATCATCACGGCGTCACCGGTGCCCAGTCGGCGGGCCAGGGCGGGGGAGCTGTTCGGGGTGCTCATCGTCGTCCTCGTCTCGGCGCCGGGGAGCGGGCCCCGGGGGTCACGTCCGGGGGATCAGGGCAGGGAGCTGCGCGGGGAGGGGTCGTCGGCGCGGGCGGTGAGGATCACCGGCTCGTCCTCGGTGACCTGGAGGGTGTGCTCGGTGTGGGCGCCGCGGGAGCCGTCGGCCGACAGCTGGGTCCAGCCGTCGCGCTCGTCGACCACCAGCTCGTGCGTGGTGGGCACCAGGAAGGGCTCGACGGTCAGCAGCTGCCCGGGGATCAGCTCGGCCCCGGCGCCGGGGGTGCCGTGGTTGGGGACGAAGGGGGCCTCGTGCATGGTGCGGCCCACGCCGTGCCCGCCGAAGCGCTGGTTGATCGTGTAGCCGAGGTCGTGGGCGGCCACCATCACGGCGTGACCGATATGGCCGACGTGGTTCCCGGCGCGCACCTGGTCGATCCCGGCCCACATCACCGTCTCGGTGTCGCGGATCAGCTGCAGGTCCGCCTCGGCGGGCGTGCCCACCACGACCGAGAGGCAGGAGTCCGCGACCCAGCCCTCCACCTGCACCGCGAAGTCCAGGGAGAGCAGGTCGCCGTCGGCCAGGACCCGGTCGTCGGGGCGCCCGTGCAGGACGCCCTCGTTGACCGAGGTGCAGATGACGTGGCCGAAGGGGGAGGCGCCGAAGGCCGGGTGGTAGTCCAGGTAGCAGCTGGTCGCGCCGGCCTCGCGGATCAGTCGGTGCGCCTCCGCGTCCACCTCCAGCAGGTTCCACCCGGGCTCGACGACCGCCCGCAGGTGCGAGAGCACGCCGGCGACGAACTCGCCGGCCGGGCGGGCCTGGTCGAGGGTGGGCAGCTCCTGGGTGGAGTCGCGGCGGCGACGGCCGAGGATCATGCGCGGGCCTCCGAATCGGCGGGGGCGGCGGGGCGGCCTGCGGGGGTCCCGTCGACCGGGAAGCGGGTGGAGAAGGTGCTGGCGAGGGAGGCGATCCCGGCGGTGAACAGGCCCGCGCCGAGCAGGTGCAGGGCCACCAGGATCTCGGGCAGGCCGGTGAAGTACTGGACGTAGCCGATCACGCCCTGCAGCAGGGTGACGCCCACCAGCAGCCAGGCCGCGCGCCGGGAGGCCCAGGGGGCACCGCCGCGGTGCAGCATGACCAGCATCAGCACCAGCAGCGCGCAGAAGGCCCACACCGCCAGGGCGTGCAGCCGGGAGATCAGCACCGGGTCGATGAGGATCCGCACCACGTCGCCGTCGTCGCCGGTGTGGGGGCCGGTGCCGGTGACGATGGTGCCGAGCACCAGCACCACCGCGCCCACCACGGCCAGGGCCGTCATCAGGGCGATCACCGCGCCCGGGACGGTGCGGCGGCGCGGGCCCGTGCCGTCACCTCCGCGGCGCAGCAGCACGGTCGAGACCGCGACCAGGGCCAGCGAGATCAGGAAGTGGGGGCTGAGCAGCGCCGGGTGCAGGTTCACCAGCACCAGGACCCCGCCGATCACGGCCTGGGCGAGGGTGCCGATCAGCGGCACCGCGGCCAGCAGCAGGAAACGCCGTCCCAGGTGCCGCAGCCAGCGCAGGGACACCAGCAGCACCAGGATCGCGACGATGCTGAGCACACCGGTCATCATCCGGTTGCCGAATTCTATGAAGGGGTGGATGCCGGCCTCGAGCGTCAGCTCGGGGGCGAACTCGCCGGGCTCGCAGTTGGGCCAGGTGGAGCAGCCCAGGCCGCTGCCGGTCAGCCGGACGGCGCCACCGGTCAGCAGGATCGCGATCTGGCAGACCAGGTTCGCCCACAGCACCGTCGCCACGATGCGCGCCCGGGCGACGGGGCCCAGACGCGGCAGCAGGGGCTCGGGCAGGGTCGAGAAGCGTCCGTGGATCTCGGGCGGTAGCCCGGTCCGCGCGGCGTCGGCTGGAGCGGTCGGCATGCCCCTGAGTCTAGGGAAGGAACCCGACGCAGGAGCGTCCAGGAAGAGTACTCGCGGCGACGATGGGAGCAATCCCGCACCGCGGCCCCGCGGCGGTCCGGCCCCGTGTGCGGAGAGCGTGCCCGGACGGCCTCAGCTGTCCGTCCAGCGGAACCAGCGCATCACCGCCAGGGTGCCCAGCACCGCCCAGGTCAGCAGCACGACCGCCGAGCCGAGGGAGAACGGCCCGTGCGCGAGGCAGGCTCGTAGCAGCTCCCCGAGCGCCCCGGAGGGCAGCAGGTCCACCAGGCCGCGCCAGAACCGCGGGTAGGTGGCGGCGGGGAAGGCGATGCCGCCCACGGCGACGAACAGCACGAAGGTCAGGTTGGAGACGGCCAGCACCGCCTCGGTGCGCAGCCGTCCGGCCAGCAGCAGACCCAGGGAGCCGAAGGCCAGGGTGCCCAGCGCCCACACCGGCACGGCCGCGAGCACTCCCAGCAGGGAGGGCCGCCAGCCGAGCGCGAGGCCCAACGCCCCGAGCAGCCCCACCTGGACCACGTGCACCAGCAGCGTCGCCAGCACCTTCCCGGCCAGGTAGCCGTCCCGGCCGAGCGGCGTCGTCGCCACCCAGCGCAGCACGCCGTTGCGGCGGTCGAAGCCGGTCTGGATGGCCTGGGAGGTGAAGGAGGTGGAGACCAGGGCGGTGGCCAGGGTCGCGGCCACGGCGGTGTCGACGGGGGCGATGCCCTCCAGGCGGCCGACGGGCAGCAGCCGCAGCCCGATCAGCACCATCGCGGGCAGGGCGATCGCGACCATCAGCTGCTCGCCGTTGGTCAGCAGCGCGCGGGTCTCCAGCCGGGTGTGGGCCAGGATCCGCCGCGACGGGGAGGCGGGCCGGGCGGCACGGCGGGGCGCCTGCGCCTCGGTGCCCGCGGCGGCGGAGGACGAGGGGGCGGGGCTCGGCATGTCGGTCATCGCGCCCTCCCGCGGAGCCGGGCGAGGGGGCCGCGCGGGGCCTCTGCGACCGGGTCCGGCTCCGTCGTGTCGTCCCGGCCGTGGTCCTCATCGGCTCGCATCAGGTCCAGCAGCACGGATTCGAGGTCTGCGGCGCCCGCGCCGCCGAGCTCCAGGCGTGCCCCGTGGCGGGCGGCCACGGCCCGCAGCTCCGCCTCCACGGCGTCGCGGGACTCGGGGGTGATCCCGTCGAGCCGGGCGGTGAGGCTGAGCGAGGCCTCGGGGCCGCGGTGCTCCTCGATCACCTCGGCCACGGTGCCGGAGGCGACGGCACGGCCGCGGGAGAGCACGTGCACCTCGTCGGCGAGGCCCACCACGTCGTCCATCAGATGGGTGGTGAGCACGACGGCGGTGCCGGTGCGGGCCAGGGAGCGCACCAGGGTGCGCACCCGCTGCCGGATCGCGGGGTCCATCCCGGCGGTCGGCTCGTCCAGGAACACCAGCTCCGGGCGGCCGACGACGGCGAGGGCCAGGGCGAGGCGCTGGCGCTGTCCTCCCGAGAGGCGCCGCACCAGGGTGCCGGCGAACTCGTCGATGCCGAGGTAGGCGGCGAGCTCGGGCACGTCCACCGGTTCCGCATAGAGCGAGGCGCCGTAGCGCAGCAGCGCCATCGCGGGCACTCCCGAGGTGAGGCCGCCGTCCTGGATCATCACCCCGACCCGGGCGCGGTGCTCGGGGCCGGCCGCGGCGGGGTCCTCGCCGAGCACCCGCACCGTGCCGCTGTCGGGGCGCAGCAGTCCGGTGGCGCAGGAGATCGCGGTGGTCTTGCCGGCGCCGTTGGGGCCGAGCAGGGCCGTGACCTGGCCCGGCCGGGCCGTGAGGTCGAGCCCGTCCAGGGCGCGCTGGGACCCGTAGGCGAGGCGGAGGTCCTCGGTGATCAGGGCGGGCGGCAGCGCAGTCATGGCGGCGACCATGCTAGGCCCCCGCCGGCCCCGCTCCGCTCAGGCGGCGGCCGGGGGCAGTGGCGTGCGGGCCGGATCGACCCGCTCGTCGGCCCGGGGCGGCGGGGGAGCGGAGCCCTCGGGCCCCCAGGTGTCGGTGTCGAAGCGGTCGCGGTCGTGCGGCGAGATCAGACCGGAGGGGTCGGGGCCCAGCGGCACCACCTGCGTGGGGTTGATGTCGGTCTGCACCACGTAGTAGTGCTCCTTGATCTGCTGCAGGTCGATGGTGTCGCCGAAGCCCGGGGTGGTGAAGAGGTCCCGGGTGTAGCCCCACAGGTTGGGCATCGTGAACAGTGGCTGCCGGTTGGCCTTGAAGTGCCCGTGGTAGACCGCGTCGAAGCGGATCAGGGTGGGGAACAGGCGCACGTCGGCCTCGGTGATCCGGGAGCCCATCAGGTAGCGGGAGCGGCCCAGGCGCTCCTCCAGCTCGTCCAGCGCCGCCCACAGCGAGCGGTACTCGCGCTCGTAGTCCTCCTGGGTGCCGGCGAAGCCGGTCTTGTACACGCCGTTGTTCACGCGGTGCAGCATCCAGCGGTTCAGGGCGTCGATCTCCTCGCGCTGCCCCTCCGGGTAGAGGTCGGGGGCGCCCTCGCGGTGGTGGGCGGTCCACTCGGTGGCGAAGTCCAGCGTCATCCGCTGGAAGTCGTTGGTGACCACCTGTCCGCTGGGCACGTCGACCACGGCGGGCACCGTGATGCCGCGCGGGTAGTCGGGGTAGCGGGCGAAGTACGCCTGCTGCAGCCGCTCGATGCCGAGGACGGGGTCGACGCCGCCCGGGTCGAGGTCGAAGCGCCAGGAGCGCTGGTCGTGGGTGGGGCCTGCCATGGCCAGGGAGATCGCGTCCTCCAGGCCGAGCAGTCGGCGGGAGATCAGCGCGCGGTTCGCCCAGGGGCAGGCGCGGGCGGCGGCCAGGCGGTAGCGTCCGGGCTCGACGGGCCAGCCGTCGCGGCCGTCGCGGGTGATGCGATCGGGGATGTAGGTCATGTCCCGATCGAAGGCCTTGCCCTGGGTGACGTAGCTGCCGCGCTGGTCGTGCGTGACCTGCCCGGTCGCCGGGGTGCCGGGGGATGGGCGGGAGCTGGGAGAGCTGGGGGAGGTGCTCATGGTCGATGCCTCCTGATGTCGGGGTCGATCATGCCAGTTTACCGAAGTCCTTGAATGCTGAACGAAAGGGGGATGTGGGGTGATGCGGCAGACGGCGGCGTCCGGCGGGAGCGCCCCTCCCTGTCCGCCCCTCATCCGCCCCCCATCGGCCTCCTGTCCGTTCCGTCCTGTCCGTTCCGCCCGGTCGGCGTCCTGTTCGTCGGACCCCCGGGTGACCCTTGTCATGGGGCGAGGCGCCCCCGCCCTCGCGTTCCGAAAGCTTGACATTGTAAAATCATGGATCGAACCGGGATGGGGCTCCGAGCCCCGGGCGGAGCCAGTGCGACCGCCACCCCGGACCCGCAGCAGGGAAGGAGGGCACCGTGCAGACCCGGGAACTCACCGAGGACGCCACCGCGCCCGAGCCCCTCGCGGCCGAGGGCGCCTCAGGGGAGGCCCCCCGCGCCCTGGAGCAGCGCGACACGCGGGACCGCCTGATCGAGGCGATCTCCGTCCACGGCCCCATCACCGCCCGCGTGCTGGCCGAGCGCTTCGGCCTCACCAGCGCCGCGGTGCGCCGCCACCTCTCGGCCCTGGAGGCCGAGGGCGTGATCGCCGAGCACGAGGTCCCCGTCGCCCGTCGCGGGCGGGGACGCCCCAGCAAGTCCTTCGTGCTCTCCAAGTCCGCCCACGACACCCTGCCGGGCGGCTACGACGAGCTCGCCGTGATGGCCTTCCAGGAGATCGCCCGCCTCGGCGGGCAGGAGGCCACCCGGGCGCTCGCCGACCGTCGCGTCGCCGATTGGCAGCAGGCGGTGTCCGCCAAGGTCACCGCGCGCGAGGCCGCCGGGGAGACCGTGACCCTGGCGCGCCGCCTCGAGCTGCTGGCCGAGCTGCTCACCGAGCGCGGCTACGCCACCACCGTGCGGCCGCTGACCGTGCCGCTGCCCGGCACCGGCAGCCGCGCCGGGGGAGGGACCCGTACCCTCGTCACGGCGCAGCTCTGCCACGGCCACTGTCCCGTGCTGGACGTGGCCGCCGACCACCCCGAGCTGTGCGAGGCCGAGACCGAGGTCATCGCCCGCATCATCGGGGCCCCCGTCCAACGGCTGGCCACCCTGGCCCAGGGTGCCCACGCCTGCACGACACACATTCCGCTCACCGAGGGAAGGACATCATGACGAGCGCACCAGAGCAGCAGCTCAGCCAGGACGAGATCATCGCGTCCATCGGCAGCTACGCCTATGGCTGGCACGACGAGGACGATGCGGGCGCCAGCGCCCGCCGCGGCCTGAACGAGGAGGTCGTCCGCGACATCTCCCGCCGCAAGGACGAGCCCGACTGGATGCTGCAGCGTCGCCTCAAGGCCCTCGGCGTCTTCGACAAGAAGCCGATGCCCACCTGGGGTCCCGACCTGTCCGGCATCGACTTCGACGCCATCAAGTACTTCGTGCGCTCCACCGAGGGCCAGGCCACCTCCTGGGAGGAGCTGCCCGCGGACATCCGCGAGACCTACGACCGCCTCGGCATCCCCGAGGCCGAGAAGCAGCGTCTCGTGGCCGGCGTCGCGGCCCAGTACGAGTCCGAGGTCGTCTACCACCAGATCCGCGAGGACCTGGAGGAGCAGGGCGTCATCTTCGTGGACACCGACACCGGCCTGCGGGACTACCCCGAGCTGTTCGAGGAGTACTTCGGCACCGTGATCCCGGCCGGGGACAACAAGTTCTCCGCGCTGAACACGGCCGTGTGGTCCGGCGGCTCCTTCGTCTACGTCCCCCCGGGCGTGCACGTCGAGATCCCGCTGCAGGCCTACTTCCGGATCAACACCGAGAACATGGGCCAGTTCGAGCGCACCCTGATCATCGCCGACGAGGGCTCCTACGTGCACTACGTGGAGGGCTGCACCGCGCCGATCTACAAGTCCGACTCGCTGCACTCCGCCGTGGTGGAGATCGTGGTGAAGAAGGACGCCCGCGTGCGCTACACGACCATCCAGAACTGGTCGAACAACGTGTACAACCTGGTCACCAAGCGCACCACGGTGGAGCAGGGCGGCACCATGGAGTGGGTCGACGGCAACATCGGCTCCAAGGTCACCATGAAGTACCCGGCCGTCTGGCTGATGGGCGAGCACGCCCGCGGCGAGACCCTGTCCATCGCCTTCGCCGGCGAGAACCAGCAGCAGGACACCGGCTCGAAGATGGTGCACATGGCTCCGCACACCTCGAGCTCGATCGTCTCCAAGTCGGTCTCCCGCGGTGGCGGCCGCACCTCCTACCGCGGCCTCGTCCAGGTGATGCCCGGGGCCGAGCACTCCGCCTCCACGGTGCTGTGCGACGCCCTGCTGGTGGACACGATCTCCCGCACCGACACCTACCCGTACGTCGACGTGCGCGTCGACGACGTGCAGATGGGCCACGAGGCCACCGTCTCCAAGGTCTCCGAGGAGCAGCTCTTCTACCTGATGAGCCGCGGCATGGAGGAGACCGAGGCGATGGCGATGATCGTGCGCGGCTTCATCGAGCCCATCGCCCGCGAGCTCCCCATGGAGTACGCCCTCGAGCTGAACCGCCTGATCGAACTGCAGATGGAAGGAGCAGTCGGTTGATGACGTCCTCCGACGTGTACGACGAGACCAGCATCGCCACCGTGGAGGACCCCGCCTCCGCCGACGTGGCCGGGAACGCCGCCGGCGCCGCCCCCGTGGCGGCCCAGGGCACCCTCGGCCGGGAGGCCGCGGGCTCCGGTCCCGAGCTGGAGGACGAGGCGCTCGCGCTGCCCGACCAGGGCGGCCAGGGCTCCTCCCACGCCGCGGCCAGCCGCGCGGACCGCCTGCGCTCCTTCGAGCGCGGCGACCACTCGACCCCCAGCAGCAAGATCGAGGAGTGGCGCTTCACCCCGCTGCGCCGCTTCGCCCCGCTGTTCGAGGACGTCGCCGGCGAGGCGGCCGTCGAGGTCACCGTGAGCCGCCCCGAGGGCGCCGCCGCCGAGTCGACCCTCGGCGCCGGCGAGGCCCCCCGCGGCACCGTGCTGGTGCCCGAGGACCTTCCCACCGCGATCGCCTCCGCCCGCACCGAGCAGGCATTGCACCTGGTGGCCCCGAAGAACACCGAGCTCGCCGAGCCCTTCCGGGTCCAGAGCGTCGGCCAGGGTGCCGAGCTGCGCGGCCACGGCCACGTGGTGCTGGAGACCCAGGAGTCCTCCGCCGCCACCTTCGTGCTGAACCACACCGGCTCCGCCCAGTACGTGCAGAACGTGGAGATGGTGGTCGGCGACAACTCGCAGATGACCGTCATCACCCTGCAGGACTGGGACGACGACGCCCTGCACATCGCCACCCACCACGCCCGCGTGGGCCGGGACGCGAAGCTCAAGCACATCGCGGTCTCCCTGGGCGGCAGCGCCGTGCGGGTGAACACCATCGGCGAGTTCTCCGCCCCCGGCGGCGAGATCGAGGACCTGGGCCTGTACTTCTCCGACGAGAACCAGTTCCTCGAGCACCGCCTGTTCGTGGACCACGCCGCCCCGAACTGCACCTCCAACGTCGCCTACAAGGGCGCGCTGCAGGGGCAGAAGGCCCGCTCCGTGTGGGTGGGCGACGTGCTGATCCGCAAGGCCGCCGAGGGCACCAACACCTACGAGCTGAACCGGAACCTGGTGCTCACCGAGGGCGCCCGCGCCGACTCGGTGCCGAACCTGGAGATCGAGACCGGGGAGATCGAGGGCGCCGGCCACGCCGCCGCCACCGGTCGCTTCGACGACGAGCAGCTGTTCTACCTCCGAGCCCGCGGCATCCCCGAGCAGGAGGCCCGCCGCCTCGTCGTGCGCGGCTTCTTCGCCGAGCTGATCCAGCAGATCGACGTGCCCGAGATCCGCGAGCACCTGTTCGCCTCCATCGAGACCGAGCTCGCCCGGAGCATGAACTGATGTCGGACGCCTTCGTGCCCGTCGCGGCCCTGTCCGATCTCGCCCCGGGAACGGCGCTCGATGTCGTCGCCGGCGGCGTGGAGATCGCCCTGGTGCGCGACGAGCACGGAGGCGTCCACGCCCTCGAGGACCGCTGCTCCCACGACGACATCGCGCTCAGCGACGGCGACGTGGAGGGCTGCACCATCGAGTGCTGGAAGCACGGCAGCCAGTTCGATCTGAGCACCGGCCGTCCCCTCCAGCTGCCGGCGGTCCGGCCGGTGCGGGTGATGCCCGTGCGCCTCGAGGACGGCACCGTCCTCGTCGACCCCACCGCGACCGTCCAGCCGACCAGCTGACCAGCTGACCACACCCTTCGTTCCGCTACCCACCAGCATCCCTGGTCAAGGAGAACCACCCATGTCTGTCCTGGAGATCAAGAACCTCCACGCCACCGTCGAGACCCCCGAGGGCACCAAGCAGATCCTCAAGGGCGTCGACCTCACCATCCGCGGCGGGGAGACCCACGCGATCATGGGCCCCAACGGCTCCGGCAAGTCCACCCTCGCCTACGCACTGGCCGGCCACCCCAAGTACGAGATCACCGAGGGCTCGGTGACCCTGGACGGGGAGGACGTGCTGGAGATGAGCGTGGACGAGCGCGCCCGCGCCGGCCTGTTCCTGGCCATGCAGTACCCGGTCGAGGTCCCCGGCGTGACCGTCTCGAACTTCCTGCGCACCGCCAAGACCGCGATCGACGGCGAGGCACCCTCGCTGCGCACCTGGGTCAAGGACGTCAAGGGCGCCATGGACGACCTGCGCATGGACCCCGCCTTCGCGGAGCGCAACGTCAACGAGGGCTTCTCCGGCGGCGAGAAGAAGCGCCACGAGATCCTGCAGATGCAGCTCATCAAGCCCTCCATGGCCATCCTCGACGAGACCGACTCCGGCCTCGACGTGGACGCGCTGCGCATCGTCTCCGACGGCGTGAACCGCGCCAAGGAGAACACCGACGTGGGCATCATGCTCATCACCCACTACACCCGCATCCTGCGCTACGTGAAGCCGGACTTCGTGCACGTCTTCGTGAACGGCCGGATCGCCGAGCAGGGCGGCCCCGAGCTGGCCGAGCAGCTCGAGTCCGAGGGCTACGACCGCTTCCTGGCGGCCGCGAACTGATCGCCTCCCGCGGCGCGCCGCGGAGAACGGAGAGCACGTCATGACCACGTCCGCCGAGGGCACCGGGATGCCCGCCGAGACCGTCACGGCCGAGCAGGTCACCGAGGCCATGAAGGACGTCATCGATCCCGAGCTGGGGATCAACGTCGTCGACCTGGGCCTGGTCTACGGGGTCACCGTCGAGGAGGGCAATGCCGTCATCGACATGACCCTGACCTCCGCGGCCTGCCCGCTGACCGACCTGCTGGAGGAGCAGACCTTCGCGGTGCTCGACCCGATCACCGAGTCCCACCGCATCAACTGGGTGTGGATGCCGCCGTGGGGCATGGAGAAGATCACCGAGGACGGCCGCGAGCAGCTGCGCGCGATCGGCTTCAACCTCTGAGCCGAGTCCGAGCTGAGTCACTTCCCGGCGCCGTCTCCTGCGGCGCCGACGACCAGGGCCCCGTCCCCGCCGTGCGCGGGGGCGGGGCCCTGTCCTCCTCGTCCTCGTGCGGTCCTCGCGCGGAGTCGGTCAGCCGGCGATCACCGCGGCGGTGTCGGCGACCTCGATGCCGTGCGCCTCGCCGGTGCCGGCGTGGGTGAGGGCGCCGTCGTGGGTGTGCAGCCCGGCGGCGAGGGCCGGATCGGCGCGGAGGGTCTCCCGCCAGTCCCCGCTCGCCAGCCGCAGCACATAGGGGAGGGTCGCGTTGGTCAGCGCCGCCGTGGCGGTGACCGGCACCGAGCCGGGCATGTTCGCGACGCAGGAGAACACCGTGTCGTGCACCGTGAACGTCGGGTCGGCGTGGGTGGTGGGGCGGGAGTTCTCGAAGCAGCCGCCCTGGTCGATGGCGACGTCCACCAGCACCGACCCGGCCTTCATGGTGGAGACCATCTCCTCGGTGACCAGCTTCGGGGCCTTCTTGCCGGGGATCAGCACCGAGCCGATCACCACGTCGGCGTCGGCCACCTGGGTGGCGACGTCCAGGGTGGTGGAGTAGCGGGTGAGGATGCGGCCGTCGTGGACGTTCGCGATCTGCGCGAGGCGCGGCACGCTCACGTCCATCACGGTGACCTGCGCGTGCAGGCCCAGCGCCATCATCGCGGCCTGCTCTCCGACCACACCGCCGCCGAGCACCACCACGTGCGCCTCTCCGGTGCCGGGCACGCCGCCCATCAGCACGCCGGAACCGCCCAGCGGTGCCATCAGGTGATAGGCCGCGACCTGGGTGGCCAGGCGCCCGGCGATGGCGCTCATGGGCGCCAGCAGCGGCAGGGAGCGGTCCGGCAGCTGCACGGTCTCGTAGGCGATGGCGGTGATGCCGGAGTCCAGCAGTGCCCGGGTGAGGGCCTCGTCGGCCGCGAGATGCAGATAGGTGAACAGCACCTGCCCCTTGCGCATCCGCGGGTACTCGGCGGGCAGCGGCTCCTTCACCTTCACGATCATGTCGGCGCCGTCCCACACCTCCTCGGCGGTGGGCAGGATGCGGGCCCCCGCGGCCACGTAATCGGTGTCCGGGATACGGGAGCCGACCCCGGCCCCGCTCTCGACCAGCACCTCGTGGCCCCGCAGGGCGAGCTCGTGGACTCCGGCGGCCGTGAGGCCCACCCGGTTCTCGTGGTTCTTGATCTCCCGGGGGACGCCGATGCGCATGCGGGGTTCTCTCCTCAACTCTCTCGGTGACCGTCGACGCTGACGGACGGGACCACTATGGCATCCCGTGTCGGCCCGCGGCGGCCATTCGGCGAGCCCGTGTGACCGGCCCGTGACCTGCGGAACGGGCGGCACGGAGATGTCCGGCCGCGCGACCGGGGAACCGCGCCCGTGACCGACGCGGGGCCCGGCGGCGGCGCGGGGCTGTGGGTCGCGGCACCCGGCAGGGGTATCGGGGCGACCGGGGGAGGGGAGCGCCCATAGACTCGCTCCGGCCCGGATGCGCCCAGTCCGCGCCGGCCGTCGTCCTCTCCCGCTCCCTCGACCCCCCAGGAGACCCGCCGTGATCACCGTGCACGACCTCGCCATCCGCGTGGGCGCCCGCCTGCTCATGAGCGACGTGTCCTTCCAGGTGACCGACGGGGACCGCATCGGCCTGGTGGGTCGCAACGGCGCCGGCAAGACCACCCTGACCAAGGTGCTCTCGGGAACCCTCGCGCCCACCGAGGGCAGCGTCGAGGTCTCCGGCGAGCTGGGCTACCTGCCGCAGGACTCGCAGACCGGCGACCCGGATGAGCTGGTGCTCGCCCGCATCCTCTCCGCCCGCGGCCTGGACGACGTGCTGAACCGGCTGCGTCGCGCCGAGGAGGAGATGGGGGACATGTCCCTCAGCGAGGCCAAGCGCGAGAAGGCGATGAACCGCTACCCGACGCTCGAGGCCGAGCTCGACTCCCGCGGCGGCTACGCGGCCGAGGCCGAGGCCAAGCGGATGGCCGCGAACCTCGGGCTCCCCAACCGCCTGCTGGAGCAGACCCTCGGCACCCTCTCCGGCGGCCAGCGCCGCCGCGTGGAGCTCGCCCGCATCCTGTTCTCCCAGGCCACCACCATGATCCTGGACGAGCCCACCAACCACCTCGACGCCGACTCGGTGGTGTGGCTGCGCGAGTACCTGCTGACCTACCGCGGCGGCCTGATCGTCATCTCCCACGACGTGCAGCTCGTCGAGCAGGTCGTCAACAAGGTGTTCTACCTCGATGCGAACCGCGCCGAGATCGACATCTACAACATGGGCTGGAAGCAGTACCAGCGCCAGCGCGAGGACGACGAGAAGCGTCGGCGCCGCGAGCGCCAGAACGCCCAGAAGAAGGCCACCCAGCTCACCGCCCAGGCCGACAAGATGCGCGCCAAGGCCACCAAGGCCGTCGCCGCGCAGAACATGCTGCGCCGCGCCGAGCGGCTGCTGGAGGGCACCGAGGAGGACCGCCAGAGCGACCGCGTCGCCTCGCTGCGCTTCCCCAAGCCCGCCGCCTGCGGCAAGACGCCGCTGATGGCCGAGGACCTCTCGAAGTCCTACGGCTCCCTGGAGATCTTCACCGGGGTGGACCTCGCCATCGACCGCGGCTCCAAGGTGGTGATCCTGGGCCTGAACGGCGCCGGCAAGACCACCCTGCTGCGGATCCTCGCCGGCGTGGACGCCCCCGACACCGGCGGCCTGCTGCCCGGGCACGGCCTGCGCGTGGGCTACTACGCCCAGGAGCACGAGACCATCGACGGGGACCGCACGGTGCTCGAGAACATGATGAGCGCTTCCCTGGAGCTGCCCGAGGTGGAGGCCCGCAAGATCCTGGGCTCCTTCCTGTTCAGCGGCGACGACGTGCACAAGCCCGCCGGGGTGCTCTCCGGCGGCGAGAAGACCCGCCTCGCGCTCGCGACCCTGGTGGTCTCCAGCGCGAACGTGCTGCTGCTGGACGAGCCCACGAACAACCTCGACCCCGCCTCCCGGCAGGAGATCCTCGGGGCGCTCGCGGCCTTCGAGGGCGCCGTGGTGCTGGTCTCCCACGACCCGGGCGCCGTCGAGGCCCTCTCCCCCGAGCGGGTGCTGATGATGCCGGACGCCGTCGAGGACCTCTGGAACGCCTCCTACCAGGAGCTCGTCGAGCTGGCCTGAGCCCGCCCGGCCTGACCGGCTCAGCCGCCCGCGGACTCCCGGTGCCGCAGCAGCGCCGCGTCCAGCCAGTGCGCCAGCTCCGCCTCGTCCTCCAGCGCCTCGGCCTGCACGCTGATCCAGCCCGCGCCCATGCTGCGTCCGGCGCCCATCTCGGCCTGCGCGGCGCCGGGGCGGCCCACCAGCTCCTCGTGGTCGGCCGGGCGCACCCGGGCGAGCAGGGATCCGTCCCGGTGGGCGGAGACCAGCATCTCCTCGCCGAGCATCAGGGCCCGCACCCCGAACATCGCCTTCTCCCGCACCGGAGCGGTCTCGCCGCGCCGCTCCAGATGGGCCCGGATGCGGGTGAGCAGCCGTTGCTGCTCCGGGTGCTCGGCGGCCTCCGACGGGACCATGGCTCCTCCTTCGTCCGGGCGGCGCGGCGGTGCGCGTCGGCGATGCCCCGACGGTAGGCGCTGCCCGGGCCCGGCGGAAGGGCGGGGGAGCGGCCGACGCCGCGGGGCCGCCGCCTCTGGCGCATCTCGCCCATTTCGCAACAGACGAATCACTGCGTGGCGCGAGTGTCGCGCGAAAAAGGGTGATCTCGCGGTGCTCGGTGGTACCGTGCCCGGGTGCATGTGCTGAGCTTCACCCCGCGCCGCGGCGCGCAGGACCCCGACCCCTTCCCGGCCCTCGTGGAGGCGCTCGGCGGCCTCGGCCTGCGCCGCGAGCCCGAGCGCACCGCCGGCAGCGACGCCCTGGCCCTCGCCGACCGCGCCGGCACCGCCCTGGCCGCGGTGCTGCGGGCGTCCGAGCTGGGCAGCTGGTCCATCGGCTGGGGGATCGGGGCGGTGCCCGACCCGCTGCCCACCCCCACCCGTGCGATCACCGGCCCCGCCGTCGAGGCGGCCGCCCGGGCCGTGCACGCCGCCCGCACCACCTCCCAGGTACCGCTCGCGATCCGCGCCGCCGACCCTCGCCAGCAGGACACCGCCGCCGACGCCGAGGCGGTGCTGCGTCTGGTCGGCTGGATGATCGCCACCCGCAACCGCGGCCAGTGGCGCGTGGTCCACGCCCTGCGCGAGCAGCCCGACGCCACTCAGGTCCAGCTCGCCGAGCACCTCGGCATCACCCAGCAGTCCGTCTCCCGCGCGTTGAAGACGAGCGGCTGGCGCGAGGAGAGCGCCGCCCACCCCCTGCTGGAGCGCCTGGTGACGATGGTGGACCTCACCTCCCGCGCCTGAGTCCGGCCCTCGGGTCCCACGGCCCCGCGCGCTATCCTGGACGACGCGCGGCACGCCCCGCGCGCACCCCGCAGACCATCCGACGGGCACCAGCCTGCCCGCACCGCATCCGAGGAGACCCATGGCGACCACGAACGACCTGAAGAACGGCATGGTGCTGGTGATCGACGGCAACCTCTGGAGCGTCGTCGAGTTCCAGCACGTCAAGCCGGGCAAGGGCCCCGCCTTCGTGCGCACCAAGCTCAAGAACGTGCTCTCCGGCAAGACCATCGACAAGACCTTCAACGCCGGCCTCAAGGTCGAGACGGCCACCGTCGACCGCCGCGACATGCAGTACTCCTACCTCGACGGCGACCTGTACGTCTTCATGGACACCACCACCTGGGAGCAGGTCTCCCTGACCGCCGACGTGGTCGGTGACGTCCGCGACCTCATGCTCGAGGGCCAGGACGTGGTGATCGCCTTCCACGACGGCGCCGCGCTCTCCGTCGAGCTGCCCGCCTCCGTGATCCTCGAGATCTCCTTCACCGAGCCGGGCCTGCAGGGCGACCGCTCCAACGGCGGCACCAAGCCCGCCACCCTCGAGACCGGCCGCGAGATCCAGGTGCCGCTGTTCCTCGAGCAGGGCCAGAAGGTCAAGGTCGACACCCGCACCGGGGAGTACCGCGAGCGTGCCTGAGTCCCGCCGCGACCAGAAGGACCCCGGCCTTCCCCTCCCCACCCGGGAGGGGGCCGAGGTCGCCTTCGAACGCACCGTCCCCGCCCGCGCCGACCGCCTGCACTCGCGCACCAAGGAGCGCATCCGCGCCCTGGACGTGCTGTTCGAGGCCGACGCCCGGCGGGCCCCCGTGCTCGAGGTGCTCGCCGAGCGCCGCAGGCACACCGCCGCCCAGACCCCCCTGCCCGCCCGCGCCCAGGAGCTGGTGGAGCTCTACGCCTCCCGCGCCGAAGAGGTCGACGAGCAGCTCGAGACCTACACCCGCGACTGGCCGCTGCGCCGCATGCCCGCGGTGGACCGCGCGATCCTCCGCCTCGGCGCCGCCGAGGTGCTGTTCGTCACGGAGCCCGGGGAGCGCGGCGCCGTGATCGGCGAGTACACCAAGATCGCCGAGGCGCTCTCCACGGACGATTCGCCCCGCTTCGTCAACGGTCTGCTGCAGCGACTGGTCGATCTGCAGGGCCTGCTGGGGTGATCCGCCCGCGGCGACGCGGCCTCGACCCCCGTCCGGGCCGCGGTCGCCCGCCCGGCCCCTCGGCTCCCCGGGCTAGACTCGGCCCCGGCCCGCGCGGCGGCGCCGCGCACCCCTTTAACCGCACGTCCCGTGAGGCGTGGAAGGGAGAGACATGACCGAGCAGACCACCCCATCCGGCGACGGGAGGGGGGAGCGCAGCCGGATCCTCGGCCCCGAGGAGATCCGCCGCTCCCTGCGCCGCATCGCCCATGAGATCCTCGAATCCGGGCACGGCGCCGAGGACCTCGTCCTCCTGGGCATCCCGCACCGCGGGGTCCCCCTCGCCGAGCGGCTCGCCGCCCAGATCCTCGAGGCCGAGGGCCTCGGACGACCCCTCGAGGACCTCGCCGGCTCCCTGGACATCACGATGTACCGGGACGACCTGCGCCGCCACCCCACCCGCGCCCCCGGGCCCACCCGCATCCCCCGCGCCGGCATCGACGGCCGCACCGTGGTGCTCGTGGACGACGTGCTCTACTCCGGCCGCACCATCCGCGCCGCCCTCGACGCGCTCGGCGCCATCGGCCGCCCCGCCGCCGTGCGCCTCGCGGTGCTCGTGGACCGCGGCCACCGGGAGCTGCCGATCCGCGCCGACCACGTCGGCAAGAACCTCCCCACCTCCCGCAGCGAACGGGTATCGGTGCACCTGGCGGAGACCGACGGGGAGGACGCCGTGGACATCGAGCGGCCCGCCGCGGAGGAGGGGCGCGCATGAGGCACTTCATCTCCATCGCCGACCTCGACCGCACCGAGGCCCTCGAGGTCCTCGCCACCACCGAGCACATGGCGGCGACCCAGTCCCGCTCGATCCGCAAGCTGCCCACCCTGGTCGGCACCACCGTGGTGAACCTCTTCTTCGAGGACTCCACCCGCACCCGGATCAGCTTCGAGGCCGCCGCCAAGCGCCTCTCCGCGGACGTCATCAACTTCTCCGCCAAGGGCTCCAGCGTCTCCAAGGGCGAGTCCCTCAAGGACACCGCCCTCACCCTGCAGGCGATGGGCGCCGACGCGGTCGTGGTGCGCTCCGGCTCCTCCGGTGCCGCCCACCTGCTGGCCCATGCCGGCTGGATCGACCAGCCCATCGTCAACGCCGGTGACGGCGCCCACGAGCACCCCACCCAGGCGATGCTCGACGCCTTCACCCTGCGCCGCCACCTGCGCCCCGGCGACCCCCGCGCCGACCTGGCCGGTCTGCACGTGGTGATCGTCGGCGACGTGCTGCACTCCCGCGTGGCCCGCTCCAACGTGCTGCTGCTGGACCTGCTCGGAGCCCGCGTCACCCTGGTCGCGCCGCCCGCGCTGGTGCCCGTCGGCGCCTCCGCCTGGCCCTGCGAGATCTCCTACGACCTCGACGCGGCCCTCGCCGAGGGCCCGGACGCCGTGATGATGCTGCGCGTCCAGCGCGAGCGGATGGTCGGCGGCGGCTTCTTCCCCACCGCGGGGGAGTACGCCCGCCGCTACGGCCTGTCCACCGCCCGCGCCGCCGCCCTGCCCGAGCACGCCCTCGTGCTGCACCCCGGCCCGATGAACCGCGGCTTCGAGATCGCCGGGGACGTGGCCGACGGCCCCCGCAGCGTCATCGTCGAACAGGTCGCCTCCGGCGTGTTCGTCCGCATGGCCGTGCTCTACCACCTGCTCGCCACCGACGCCCGGGAGGACGCCCGATGACCGTTACCCCCAGCACCCCGAGCTCCGCCCTCCTGGTCCGCGGCGGCCGCCCCTACGGCGAGGACGTCGCCGACGTGCTCATCGAGGACGGCACCATCACCGCGCTCGGCGCCGGCCTCGAGGCCCCCGCCGGCGCCGAGGTGATCCAGGCGGACGGCTGCGTGCTGCTGCCCGGCCTGGTCGATCTGCACACCCACCTCCGCGAGCCCGGCGGGGAGGAGGCCGAGACCGTCGAGTCCGGCTCCCGCGCCGCCGCCCGCGGCGGCTACACCGCCGTGCACGCGATGGCCAACACCACCCCCACCGCCGACACCGCAGGCGTCGTCGAGCAGGTCGCCCGCCAGGGCGAGGCCGCCGGCTGGTGCACCGTGCGCCCTGTCGGCGCCGTCACCGTGGGCCTTGCGGGGGAGCGGCTCGCCGAGCTCGACGCGATGGCCCGCTCCCGCGCCCGCGTCCGCGTGTTCAGCGACGACGGCAAGTGCGTGCACGACCCGGTGCTGATGCGCCGCGCCCTGGAGTACGTGAAGTCCTTCGACGGCGTCATCGCCCAGCACGCCCAGGACCCGCGCCTGACCGAGGGCGCCCAGATGCACGAGGGCGTCGTCTCCGCGGAGCTCGGCCTGGCCGGCTGGCCCGCCGTCGCCGAGGAGTCGATCATCGCCCGCGACGTGCTGCTGGCCCAGCACGTCGGCTCCCGCCTGCACGTCTGCCACCTCTCCACCGCCGGCAGCGTCGACATCGTGCGCTGGGCCAAGGCGCGCGGCATCGCCGTCACCGCCGAGGTCACCCCGCACCATCTGCTGCTGACCGACGAGTCCGTGCGCGGCTTCGACGCCCGCTACAAGGTGAACCCGCCGCTGCGCACCGAGGCCGACGTCCATGCGGTCCGCGAGGGCCTGGCCGACGGCACCATCGACATCGTCGCCACCGACCACGCCCCCCACCCCCGCGACGCCAAGGACCGCGAATGGGACCGGGCCGCCATGGGCATGACCGGCCTGGAGACCGCCCTCGCGGTGGTGCAGGCGACCATGGTCGACCCCGGCACCCTGAGCTGGCGGGACGTGGCCCGGGTGATGTCCGAGACGCCCGCGCGGATCGGACGCGACGAGGACCAGGGCCGACCGCTGGAGGTCGGCTCCCCGGCGCACCTGCTGGTCTGGGACCCCCGCCCCGCCGCCCCCGTGGACCCGGCCGAGCACGCCTCCCGCAGCACCAACAGCCCCTACGCGGGCACGGAGCTGCCCGGCCGCAACCGCCTCACCGTCCACGCCGGCCGCGTCACCGTGCGCGACGGCGCCCTGGCGGAGGACTGAGGGCCGGTGGACCGCGCCCTGCCCGTCCTGATCCTGGCCCTCGTCTTCCTCGCCGCCCTCGGCCTGATGGCGCTGGGCTGGCGCCGCCGCGGCCGCTCCCAGGCGCACCTGCCCGCCCCGGACACCGCCAGCAGCCTCGCCGACCTCGGCGAGGACACCGAGATCGGCCCCGTCCCCGCGATCTACGTGGACACCGTGCTGGCCGGCACACCGCTGGAGCGGGTCGTCGCCCACGGCCTCGGCACCCGCTCCAAGGCCACCCTCGTCCGCGGCGCGGTCGGCTCCTGGCGCATCGAGCGCCAGGGCGCCCCGGACCTCACCATCCCCGCCGCCGACGTCGACACCCTCGGCTCCGCCGGGGCGATGGCCGGCAAGGCCGTCGGCGGCGACGGCCTGCTGGTGATCCGCTGGCGCCTCGGCGACACCCTCCTGGACACCGGCCTGCGCCTCGAGCGCCGCGCCGACCACGACCTCCTGCTCTCCCGGAAGGACACCCCATGAGCACTCCCCCTCAGACCTCCGCCCCGACCGCGGCGCCCCGCCCCGGCCGCGCCCGCCCCGAGCCGGCCCTGCTGGTGCTCGAGGACGGCACCGCCCTGCGCGGCACCGCCTACGGCGCCCGCGGAGCCCGCCTCGGCGAGGTCGTCTTCTCCACCGGCATGACCGGCTACCAGGAGACCCTCACCGACCCCTCCTACGCCGGGCAGATCGTCGTCCAGACCGCCCCCCACATCGGCAACACCGGCGCCAATGCCGAGGACATGGAGTCCGCACGGGTGTGGGTGCGCGGCTACGCCGTGCGTGAGGCCAGTCGCACCGCCTCCAACTGGCGCGCCGAGCAGACCCTCGATGAGCTGCTCGTCGCCGAGGACGTCGTCGGCATATCCGGCATCGACACCCGCATGCTCACCCGCATCCTGCGCGAGCACGGCTCCCTGCGCGGCGGCGTCTTCAGCGGCGACGCCCTCGCCGCCGGCCAGGACGCCCTGCTCGAGCAGGTCCGCGCCCAGCCCGAGATGGCCGGCGCCAGCTTCGTGGACGAGGTGACCCTCGCCCAGCCCGTGCTGCTCGAGCCCGAGGGCGAGGCGATCGGCACCGTCGCCGCCGTGGACCTCGGCATCAAGGGCGCCACCCCCCGCGCCATGCTCGCCCGCGGCCTGCGCGTGCACCTGCTGCCCGCCACCACCACGCTGGAGGAGCTGCGGGCCACCGAGCCCGATGCCGTGTTCTTCTCCAACGGCCCCGGCGACCCCGCCACCGCCGACGAGCAGGTGGAACTGCTGCGCGGCGTGCTCGACGCCGGCATCCCCTTCTTCGGCATCTGCTTCGGCAACCAGCTGCTGGGCCGCGCCCTCGGCTTCGGCACCTACAAGCTGAAGTACGGCCACCGCGGCATCAACCAGCCCGTGCTCGACCGCGCCACCGGCACCGTCGAGATCACCGCGCACAACCACGGCTTCGCCGTGGACGTGCCCCTGGAGGGCGAACACCCCGCCCCCCACGGCGACGGCCGCTACGGCCGCGTGGTCGTCTCCCACGTCGGCCTGAACGACGACGTCGTCGAGGGCCTGCGCTGCCTGGACATCCCCGCCTACTCCGTCCAGTACCACCCCGAGGCCGCGGCCGGACCACACGACGCCGCGCCCCTGTTCGACCGCCTCGTGGACATGGTGCGCGAGCGCCGCGCCACCGGTTCCACCGCCTCCGACCTCTCCCAGGAGTCCTGATGCCCCGCCGTTCCGACATCTCCTCCGTCCTGGTCATCGGCTCCGGCCCGATCGTCATCGGCCAGGCCGCCGAGTTCGACTACTCCGGCACCCAGGCCTGCCGGGTCCTCCGCGAGGAGGGCCTGCGGGTGATCCTGGTGAACTCGAACCCCGCCACGATCATGACCGACCCCGAGATCGCCGACGCCACCTACGTCGAGCCGATCGACCCGGACGTCATCCGCACGATCATCGCCGCCGAGCGGCCCGACGCGATCCTGCCCACCCTGGGCGGGCAGACCGCGCTGAACGCCGCCGTCGCCCTCTCCGAGAACGGCACCCTCGCCGAGTTCGGCGTCGAGATGATCGGCGCCAGCCTCGACGCCATCCAGAAGGCCGAGGACCGCAGCCTGTTCAAGGACGTCGTGGAGACCGTCGGCGGCGAGTCCGCCCGCTCCCGCATCTGCCACACCATGGACGACTGCCTCGCCGCCGCCGAGGACCTCGGCTACCCGATGGTCGTGCGTCCCAGCTTCACCATGGGCGGCCTCGGCTCCGGCATGGCCTACGACGAGAAGGACCTGCGCCGCATCGCCGGCGACGGCCTGCACTACTCGCCCACCACCGAGGTGCTGCTCGAGGAGTCCATCCTGGGCTGGAAGGAGTTCGAGCTCGAGCTGATGCGCGACCGCGCGGACAACTGCGTCGTGGTCTGCTCCATCGAGAACGTCGACCCCGTCGGCGTGCACACCGGCGACTCGATCACCGTGGCCCCCTCCCTGACACTGACCGACGTCGAGCTGCAGAAGCTGCGCGACCTCGGCATCGGCATCATCCGCGAGGTCGGCGTCGACACCGGCGGCTGCAACGTGCAGTTCGCCGTCGACCCCGCCACCGGCCGCATCGTCGTCATCGAGATGAACCCGCGCGTCTCCCGCTCCTCGGCCCTGGCCTCCAAGGCCACCGGTTTCCCGATCGCGAAGATCGCGGCGCGCCTGGCCATCGGCTACACCCTCGACGAGATCCGCAACGACATCACCGGCACCACCCCGGCGAGCTTCGAGCCCACCCTGGACTACATCGTGGTGAAGGTGCCCCGCTTCGCCTTCGAGAAGTTCCCGGCCGCCGACCCGACGCTGACCACCACCATGAAGTCGGTGGGGGAGGCGATGGCGCTCGGCCGCAGCTTCACCGAGGCGCTCGGCAAGGCGCAGCGCTCCCTGGACGTGCCCGGCTCCCAGCTCGGCTACCACGGCGAGCCGCCCAGCGCCGAGGAGGTCGCCGCGCTGATCGAGGGCGCCCGGGTGCCCACCGACACCCGCCTGCGGGCCGTCTCCCGCGTGCTCTGGGCCGCCGCCGAGGGCATGGTCGACGTGGCCGACACCCTGGACCGGCTCTACGAGGCCACCGCCATCGACCGCTGGTTCCTGGACCAGCTGCTGCAGGTCGCCGAGCTCGCCGCCGACATCCGCGCCGCCGAGGTGCTGGACGCCGGGCTGCTGCGTGCCGCCAAGCGTCACGGCCTGTCCGACGAGCAGATCGGCGCGCTGCGCGGCCGCCGCGGCGAGGTGGTGCGCGGGGTCCGTGAGGCCCTCGGCATCACCCCTGTCTTCAAGACGGTCGACACCTGCGCCGCCGAGTTCGCCTCCCGCACCCCGTACCACTACTCCAGCTACGAGCAGGAGACCGAGGTCGAGCCGCGGGAGCGCCCCGCCGTGATGATCCTCGGCTCCGGCCCCAACCGCATCGGCCAGGGCATCGAGTTCGACTACTCCTGCGTGCACGCGGCCTTCGCCCTCGGCGACCGCGAGCTGCCCGGCGGCGGCTACGAGACCATCATGGTCAACTGCAACCCGGAGACCGTCTCCACCGACTACGACGTCGCCGACCGGCTCTACTTCGAGCCCCTCACCTTCGAGGACGTCCTCGAGGTGTACGAGGCCGAGAAGGCCGTCGGCCCCGTCGCCGGGGTGATCGTGCAGCTCGGCGGGCAGACCCCGCTCTCGCTCGCCCGCCGCCTCGAGGAGGCCGGGCTGCCCGTCATCGGCACCAGCCCCTCCGCGATCGACCTCGCCGAGGACCGCGGCCACTTCGGCGCCGTGCTGGCCGAGGCCGATCTGCCCGCCCCGCCCTACGGCACCGCCTGGGCCCTCGGCGACGCCCTCGAGGTCGCTGCGCAGGTCGGCTACCCGGTACTGGTGCGCCCCAGCTACGTGCTGGGCGGCCGCGGCATGGAGATCGTCTACGACGACCAGCAGCTCGCCGACTACGTGGGCCGCAACCTCCCCGAGGGCGGCCGCTCCGAGGCTCCGATCCTCATCGACCGCTTCCTGGACACCGCCACCGAGATCGACGTGGACGCCCTCTACGACGGCGAGGAGCTGTACATCGGCGGCGTCATGGAGCACATCGAGGAGGCCGGCATCCACTCCGGCGACTCGGCCTGCACCCTGCCGCCGGTCACCCTCGGCGACGCGGTGGTCGAGCGGATCCGCGAGTCCACCCGCGCCATCGCCGAGGGCGTCGGCGTGCGCGGCCTGCTGAACGTGCAGTACGCGCTCAGCCAGGACATCCTCTACGTGCTCGAGGCCAACCCCCGCGCCTCCCGCACGGTGCCCTTCGTCTCCAAGGCCACCGGCGTGCAGCTGGCCCAGGCCGCCGCCCGGGTGATGGCCGGCGCCACCGTCGCACAGCTGCGCGCGGAGCGGGTGCTGCCCGCCGAGGGCGACGGCACCTCCTTGCCGGACGACGCCCCGATCGCCGTGAAGGAGGCCGTGCTGCCCTTCAAGCGGTTCCGCACCGCGGAGGGCCACGCCGTGGACTCCCTGCTCGGCCCCGAGATGCGCTCCACCGGCGAGGTGATGGGCCTGGACTCCACCTTCCCGCTGGCCTTCGCGAAGTCCCAGCTGGCGATCTCCGGGCAGGGCCTGCCGACCTCCGGCGCCGTGTTCATCTCGGTCTCGAACCGGGACAAGCGCTCCGTGGTGCTGCCCGCGGCGCGGCTCGCGGCGCTCAGCTTCGAGATCCTCACCACCGCAGGCACCGGCAAGGTGCTGCGCCGCTCCGGCATCCCCTGCCGGGTGCTGCGCAAGGCCTCCCAGCCCGGCGATGGCGACACGGTGATCGACCTGATCGAGGCCGGCCGCATCGCCTTCGTGCTGAACACCCCCTCGGGCTCCCACGCCCGGGCCGACGGCTACGCCATCCGCGCGGCCGCGACCAGCGTGGACGTCCCGATCATCACCACGGTGCAGGAGTTCCAGGCGGCCGTGCAGGCCATCGAGGCCCTGCCCGAGGAGCCCTTCGCGGTGACCAGCCTGCAGGCGCACACCGCCCGTCTGGTCGAGGCCCGCTCCCGCGGCGCCGAGCAGGAGACCGCCGGGGCGAGCGCGTGAGCACCCCCACCTCTGCCGGCGCCGCGGACCCCTTCGGGGCACGGCTGCAGGCCGCGGTCGCCGCCCGCGGGCCCGTGGTGGCCGGCATCGACCCCCACGCCTCGCTGCTGGAGGCATGGGGCCTGCCCGACACCCCGGACTCGCTGCGGGTCTTCGCCAGGACCGTGCTGGAGGCGGTGGGGGAGGACGTCGCCGCGATCAAGCCGCAGTCGGCCTTCTTCGAGCGGCACGGCTCCCGCGGCGTCGCCGTGCTCGAGGAGCTGCTGGCCGCAGCCCGCGCGCGGGGCGTGCTCAGCATCCTCGACGTCAAGCGCGGGGACATCGGCTCCACCATGGGCGCCTACGCCGCCGCGCACCTGCGACCCGGGGCGCCCCTGGAGGCCGACGCCGTCACCCTCAGCCCGTACCTCGGGGCCGGCTCGCTGGACCCCGCGATCGACCTCGCCCTCGAGCACGGCAAGGGCGCCTTCCTGCTGGCCCTGACCTCGAACCCCGACGGCCCCGCGGTGCAGCACGCCCGGGACGCGGCCGGGCACAGCGTCGCCGTGACCGTCGCGCGACACGCCGAGGCCCGCGGCGGCGGCACGCCGGGGGCGGGGGAGCAGGGCCGCTGGTCCTCCCTCGGCCTGGTGGTCGGGGCGACCGTCGGGGACGCCTACCGGGAGCTGGGCCTCGCCACGGCGGCGCCCAGCGCCCCGCTGCTGGCCCCCGGCTTCGGGGCCCAGGGCGCCGGACCGGCCGAACTGTCCCAGGTGTTCGGTGAATCCGCAGGTCACGTGCTGGTCTCGCTGTCCCGCGGGCTGCTCGCGGCCGGCCCGGACCCCGAGACGCTGCGCGAACGGGCCCGCGAGCTCACCGCGCAGTACCGCTGAGCGCCGCGCCCTCGCGCCCGGCGGAGGGAGCCGGGCGGGGCCGGGCGCTCGGTCCCGTCCGGATCGCCGGTTCGGCTGCCGTGCAGGCCGCTGATCTGCGAGAGTAGGCGCGGGAAGTGTGCTCCGCCACTCGGATGGGGTTACGCTCTACCCACCGGCGGGGGCTCACCGCCCCCTCGCATCACCAGCTACAGAAGAGGTAAGAATCGTGGCTCTCCCTCCCCTCACTCCCGAGCAGCGCGAAGCGGCCCTGCAGAAGGCGGCCGAGGCCCGCCGCGAGCGCGCCGCCATCAAGGCCCGCCTCAAGGACAGCGCCGGTCGCCGCGGCGAGGAGATCCAGAAGGTCCTCGAGGAGGCCGAGGTCAACGAGGTCGTCGGGCGCCTGCGCGTCGCCGCCCTGCTCGAGGCCCTGCCGGGCGTCGGCAAGGTGAAGGCCCAGCAGATCATGGAGGAGATCGGCATCTCGCCGTCCCGCAAGATCCGCGGCCTGGGTTCGCACCAGGCGGAGAAGCTCGTCGCGCACTTCTCGGAGTGACGACCCCGGGGGAGGCCGGTGCCGCTGCGGCGCCGGCCTCCGTCACCGTGCTCGCCGGCCCCACCGCGGTCGGCAAGGGCACCGTCTCCGCGCGGATCCGTGAGCGGTTCCCCGAGATCTGGCTGTCCGTCTCCGCGACCACCCGCGCCCCGCGCCCGGGCGAGGTCGACGGGGTGCACTACCACTTCGTGAGCGAGGAGGTCTTCACCGAGCTGGTGGAGACCGACCGCATGCTCGAATGGGCCGTCGTCCACGGCCGCCACCGCTACGGCACCCCCCGCGGACCGGTCGAGGAGACCGTCGCCGCCGGACGCCCCGTGCTGCTGGAGATCGACCTGTCCGGGGCCCGTCAGGTGCGGCGGACCCTCCCCGGGGCCCGCTTCGTGTTCCTGGCCCCGCCGGACTGGGACACCCTGGTGGACCGTCTCGTCGGCCGTGGCACCGAGGACGCCGAGGAGCGCGAGCGCCGCCTCACCACCGCTCGGTCGGAGCTGGCCGCCGAGCCCGAGTTCGACGTCACGATCGTCAACGACCGGGTCGAGCGGGCCACCGAGGAGCTCGCCGCCCTGATCGGCGTCGGCGTCTGAGCGCCCGGGGTGCGGGAGGTCACGCGCGCCCCGCCCCGTCGCCCTCGCCCCCACCCGGGCCGAGGGCGTACCCTTGACCGTTGCACGTCCACCATCGAGGAAGGGACTTCCGTGGCCGGAACCGTGGCTCAGCCCGAAGGCATCACCAATCCGCCGATCGACCGTCTGCTGGAGACCGTCGACTCCAAGTACGCCCTGGTGCTGTACGCCTCCCAGCGCGCCCGCCAGATCAACGCCTACTACGAGCAGCTCTCCGAGGGCCTGCTCGAGTTCGTCGGCCCCCTGGTGGACGTCGACAGCCAGGAGAAGGCGCTCTCCATCGCCCTGCGCGAGATCGATGAGGGCCTGCTCACCGTCCGCGAGGTCGACGAGGAGGAATTCGCCGCCGCCCAGGAGCCGGACCCCGACGCCCCGGCCCCGCTCAAGCTCGGCGACGACGCCCCCGAGGCGCCGCTGACGGACTTCACCTTCTGAGATGACCGCGCCCGCCGCCGGGCTCTCCGGAGCCCGGGTCCTGGTCGGCGTCGGCGGCGGCATCGCCGCCTACAAGGCCGCGCACCTGGTGCGCGGCCTTGTCGGTGCCGGGGCAGAGGTGCGCGTGGTCCCCACCGCCTCCTCCCTGGAGTTCATCGGGACGGCCACCTGGGAGGCCCTCAGCCACCACCCGGTGCTCACCAGCGTCTTCCAGGACGTCGACGAGGTCGCCCACGTCCGCCACGGGCAGCAGGCCGACCTGGTCGTCGTCGCGCCCGCCACCGCGGACCTGCTGGCCCGGCTGCGCCAGGGCCGCGCCGACGACATGCTCACCGCCTCCCTGCTGGTCACCCGCGCCCCCGTGGTGCTCGCCCCCGCGATGCACACCGAGATGTGGGAGCATCCCGCCACCACCGAGAACGTGGCCGTGCTGCGCGAGCGCGGCGTCACCGTGCTCGAGCCCGCCGTCGGCCGCCTCACCGGCCCCGACTCCGGCCCCGGCCGCCTGCCCGAGCCCGAGGCGATCCTCGAGGCCGCCCGCGCCGCGATCACCGCCCCCCGCACCGCCGACGGCGCCGTCGCCCGGGACCTGGAGGGCCGGCACCTGCTGATCACCGCCGGCGGCACCCGCGAGGAGCTCGACCCGGTGCGCTACCTCGGCAACCACTCCTCGGGCCGTCAGGGCTTCGCCCTCGCCCACGCCGCCCTCGCCCGCGGCGCCCGCGTCACCCTGCTCGCCGCCAACGTCGACCTCGAGACCCCGCCCGGGGCCGAGCGCGTCGACGTCGGCTCCGCCGCCGAGCTCGCCGCCGCGGTCGAGGAGCGCCTGCCCGGGGCGGACCCGGACACGGACGTGCTGGTCATGGCGGCCGCCGTCGCCGACTTCACCGCCGCCGAGCGCGCCGGCGCCAAGATCAAGAAGGACGAGAGCGCCGGGGAGGGGGAGCGGGAGGAGGTCCCGACCCTCGCCCTGCGCCGCACCCGCGACATCCTGCGCCACAGTGTGAGCCAGCGCGCGCAGGGAGGAGGACCCGTCATCGTCGGCTTCGCCGCCGAGACCGGGGACGCGGACACCCCCGCGCTCGAGCACGCCCGCGCCAAGGCCCGCCGCAAGGGCGCCGACCTGCTGGTCTTCAACGACGTCTCCGCCGGCGTCTTCGGCGGCGCCGAGAACGCGGTGCACCTGCTGGACGCCACCGGCGCCGAGCTCGCCGCCGCCGCGGGGGACAAGACGCAGGTGGCGCATGCGATCCTCGACGCCCTGCCGTCGCGACCCGTCCCCTCCGCCCCCGTACCCTGGACCCCATGAGCACGAGCGAGCTGCGCACCTTCACCTCCGAGTCCGTCACCGAGGGCCACCCCGACAAGATCTGCGACCAGATCTCCGACGCGATCCTCGACGACATGCTCGCCCAGGACACCGCCGCCCGCGTGGCCGTGGAGACGATGGTGACCACCGGCCTGGTGCACGTGGCGGGGGAGGTCCGCACCTCCGGCTACACCGATGTCTCCAGGATCGTCCGCGACGTCATCCGCGACATCGGCTACGACTCCTCCGAGAAGGGCTTCGACGCCGACTCCTGCGGCGTCGAGGTGTCCATCGGCTCCCAGAGCCCCGACATCGCCGCGGGCGTGGACGAGTCCTGGGAGCGCCGCGACGGCGGCGCCACCGAGACCTTCGCCGACCTCGGCGCCGGCGACCAGGGCCTCATGTTCGGCTACGCCTGCCGCGACACCCCCGAGCTGATGCCGCTGCCCGTGCACGCCGCCCACCGGCTCTCCCAGAACCTCTCCGAGGCCCGCCGCCACGGGGTGCTGCCCTACCTCCGTCCCGACGGCAAGACCCAGGTCTCCATCGGCTACGACGACGACGGGGTGGCCCGCAGCGTCGAGGCGATCGTGGTCTCCACCCAGCACGACGAGGACGTCGACGTGCGCGGCCAGCTCGAACCCGGCATCCGCCAGGTCGTCGTCGCCCCCGTGCTCGAGGAGCTCGCCGCCAACGGCCTGGACGTCTCCGACGTGACCTACCACATCAACCCGTCCGGCCGCTTCGTCATCGGCGGCCCCAAGGGCGACGCCGGCCTCACCGGCCGCAAGATCATCGTGGACACCTACGGCGGCATGGCCCGTCACGGCGGCGGCGCCTTCTCCGGCAAGGACCCCAGCAAGGTCGACCGCTCCGGCGCCTACGCCATGCGCTGGGTCGCCAAGAACGTCGTCGCCGCCGGCCTGGCCGAGCGCTGCGAGGTGCAGGTGGCCTACGCGATCGGCGTGGCCGCCCCCGTGGGCCTGTACGTGGACACCCACGGCACCGGCACCGTGCCCGACCACCAGATCGCCCAGGCCGTGCGCAAGGTCTTCGACCTGCGCCCCGCCGCGATCATCGACGCCCTCGACCTGCTGCGCCCGATCTACCACCTGACCTCCGCGCACGGCCACTTCGGCCGCGAGCTGCCCGAGTTCACCTGGGAGCGCACCGACCGCGCGAGCGAGCTGGAGCGCGCCCTGTGACGGCGAGCCCCTCCGCGCTGGCCCCCGAGATCGCGGCGCGCCTGAAGAAGGACCCGGCGGGTCTGGTCACCGCCGTGGTGCAGGACGCGGGCGACGACCGGGTGCTGATGGTCGGCTGGATGGACGAGGAGGCCCTGCACCGCACCCTCACCACGGGTCTGGCGACCTACTGGTCCCGCTCCCGGCAGGAGTACTGGGTCAAGGGCGAGACCTCCGGACACCTGCAGTACGTGCGCTCCCTCGCCCTGGACTGCGACGGCGACACCCTGCTGCTGCGGGTCGACCAGCTCGGCCCCGCCTGCCACCGTGGCACCCCCACCTGTTTCGACGGCGGGGACCTGCCCGCCCGTGTCCTCGACCCCTCGGAGCGCCCCGCATGAGCACCCCCGATCCCACCGTCGCCCCCGAGCCGTACCCGGAGCTGGTCGGCGGGATCGAGGGGGAGCTCCTCGGCGAGGTCTGGCCGGACCGCGAGACCTTCCGTGCCCTCGCCGCCCGCCAGCGCATCGTGCCCGTCACCCTGCGCCTGCTCGCCGACGAGGACACCCCCGTCTCCCTCTACCGCCGCCTCACCGATGGCGAGGACCCCCGCGGCAGCTTCCTGCTGGAGTCCGCCGGGGAGGGCGAGGCCTCCCGCTGGTCCATCATCGGCACCCGCGCCCGCGCCGTGCTCACCGAGAAGGACGGCCGCGCCCACTGGCTCGGCGACGTCCCGGCCGGGCTCTCCGCCGACCTCGACCCGATGCAGGCCCTCGCCGAGATCACCGCGGCCTTCCGCGCCGCCCGGATGCCCCAGCTCCCGCCCTTCACCGGCGGCCTGGTCGGCTTCGTCGCCTACGACGCCGTGCGCCACTGGGAGACGCTCCCGGACGTGCCGCCCGACGAGATCGGGATCCCCGACCTCTCGATGCTGCTGGCCCAGGACGTGGTGGTGCACGACGCCCACGACGGCACCGCCCTCCTGGTCGCCAACGCCCTGAACATCGACGGCACCGACGACCGGGTCGAGGCCGCCTACGACGACGCCGTCTCCCGGCTGGAGGCGATGCGCGAGGCCCTGCACCGTCCCGTCGCGACCGGTCCGCAGGTGTACCGCACCGTCACCGAGCTGGAGCCCAAGGCCCGCACCGCCCAGCTCGACTACGAGGCCGCCGTGCGCGAGGCCGTCCGCGACATCGTCGACGGCGAGGCCTTCCAGGTGGTGCCCTCCCAGCGCTTCTCGCTGCCCACCGCGGCGGACCCGCTGGACGTGTACCGGGTGCTGCGGCGCATGAACCCCAGCCCCTACATGTACCTGCTGCGCAGCTGCGACGCCGCGGGCGAGCCCATCGACGTGGTCGGCGCCAGCCCGGAGTCGCTGGTGACCGTGCGCGGCCGCACCGCCACCACCCACCCCATCGCCGGCTCCCGGCCCCGCGGGGACACCCCCGAGGAGGACCTCGAGCTCGCCGAGGACCTGCTGGCCGACCCCAAGGAGCGCTCCGAGCACCTGATGCTGGTGGACCTGGCCCGCAACGACCTGCAGCGGTTCTGCGAGCCCGGCACCGTGGTGGTGCGCGACTTCATGCACGTCGAGCGCTTCTCGCACATCCAGCACATCGTCTCCACCGTCACCGGGCGGATCCGCGAGGACGCCCGCGCCGACGACGCCCTGCGCGCCACCTTCCCTGCGGGCACCCTCTCCGGCGCGCCCAAGACCTCCGCGATGAAGATCATCGACCGGCTCGAGCCGGTGCGGCGCGGGGTCTACGGCGGCACCGTCGGCTACATCGACTTCGCCGGGGACATGGACATGGCCATCGCCATCCGCACCGCGGTGCTGAAGGACGGCACCGCCCACGTGCAGGCCGGCGGCGGGGTGGTGGCCGACTCGCGGCCCACCGCCGAGCACCGCGAGACCCAGTCCAAGGCCGCCGCCGCGCTGCGGGCCGTGGCCTCCGCCGACACCCTGCGCCGGGCATGAGGGCCGCGGGAGGGACCGACGCCGCCGCGGCGGTCGACACCGCCGGGAGCGCGCGCCCCGCCGGGGGAGGGGCGCCGCGTCTGCTGGGCCGCGCTCCGGTGGTGCTCGCGAGCATCCTCGCCGCCGCCCTGCTGGCCGGCAGCACCCGACCCGTCTGGGTGCAGGCCCTGGCCCCCGATCTCACGGGCACCGAGCAGTCCCTCGCCATCAGCGGCGGGGACGTCGCCCCCGCCGTGCTCGCCCTCGCCCTGGCCGCCCTCGCCGCGTCCGTGGCGACCTCGTTGTCCTCCCGCTGGGTCCGTGTCGTCACCGGTCCGGTGATGGTCCTGACCGGCATCGGCGCCGCCCTGTCCGCCGTCGGCGCCCGGCAGGACCCCGCCGCCGCGGCGGCCGGTGCGGTCGCCGAGGCCACCGGCGTGGTCGGCGGCTCCGTGCAGGCCGAGGCCACCGTTTGGCCGCTGCTCTCCTCCGGCGCCGCGGCCCTCGTCGTCCTGCTCGGCGTGGTGGTCCTCGTCGTCGGCGGGCGCTGGCCCCGCGGCAGCCGCCACCGCAGCGCGGCCCTGGCCGGGCCCGCCCGCATCGACCCGGGGGAGGACCCGGCCGCCGCCTGGGACGCCCTCACCCGCGGGGAGGATCCCAGCGAGGAGGATGACCCGCGTCACGCCGCGGGTCACAGCTGAGCCACCCCCGCGCCGCCCGCCCCGTGCCTGCGCGGGACGGGAGGTGTCGCCGTGGCAGAATGATCGCGACGCCGTCCCGAACTGGAGAAGGACCATGCCGAAGACCTACGCCGTGCCGCCGACCCCGCCCCACAACGAGGGCAAGACCCCGGCCGCCTGGACCCTGTCCCTGGGCGTCGTCATCGGTGCCGTCATCGCCGCCGTCGGCATGATCATGGCCGCCTACCCGGTGATGGCGATCGGTGCGGGCGTGATGCTCCTCGCCGTCGTCGCCGGCATCGTGATGTCCCTGGCCGGTCTCGGGAAGAAGCGCGCCAAGGCAGCGACCTCGTGAGCTCCGCGGTGCGCCCGGAGCGCGGCCCCGCGGCCGCCGCCGGGACCCGCCCCGGCGGACCGCACCGCGCCCTCCTCCCGCTCGGCATCGTCCTCGGCGGCGCCGCGCTGACCCTCCTGCTGCAGGTGGTCTTCGACCCCTTCAGCACCCACGTGCCGCTGTGCCTCGTGCACCAGCTCACCGGGATCGAGTGCCCCGGCTGCGGCGCCACCCGTGCCGTCCACGCCCTGCTGGCCGGCGACCTGCTGCTCGCCCTGCGCAACAACGTCCTCATCGTGGTCGCCCTGCCGCTGACCGTCGCCGGTTTCGTATTCTGGACGGCACGGCGAGTGCAGGGACGCACGACCGACCTGATGCCCTCGCCGGGCGTGGTCCTCGTGCTCGCCGCGATCGTCGGGATCTTCACCGTCCTGCGGAACCTCCCGGCCTTCTGGTTCATCGCCCCCACGTCCCTCGTGGGCGCCTGATCCCGCGCGGATCACGCCCCCGTCCCCGGAGGAGCACGCCGTGACCCTCACCGGAACCGTCCTGGACGAGATCATCGCCGGAGTGCGCGAGGATCTCGCCGACCGTCGCGCCCGCACGTCCGAGGCCGAGCTCGCCGAGCGCGCCGCCGCAGCCGCCCCCGTCCGCGACGCCGCGGCCGCCCTGCGCGGCGACGGCGCCACCCTCGGCCTGATCGCCGAGGTCAAGCGGGCCAGCCCCTCCAAGGGCCACCTCGCGGCGATCCCCGAGCCCGCGACCCTGGCCGGCGCCTATGCCGAGGCCGGGGCCAGCGCCATCAGCGTGCTCACCGAGTCGCGCCGCTTCCGCGGCTCCCTGGACGACCTCGATGCCGTCCGCGCCCGCGTCGACGTGCCCGTGCTGCGGAAGGACTTCATGGTCGAGCCCTACCAGGTGCTCGAGGCCCGCGCCCACGGCGCCGACCTGATCCTGCTGATCGTCGCCGCCCTGACCGACGCGCAGCTGCAGGAGCTCGGCGCCCAGGCCCGCGAGCTCGGCATGCAGGCCCTGGTCGAGACCCACACGGCGGCCGAGCTGGAGCGCGCCCTGGCGCTGGATCCGGCGCTGATCGGTGTCAACGCCCGCGACCTGAAGACCCTCGAGGTCTCCGCCGAGCGCGCCCACGACCTGCTGCGTGAGATCCCCGCCGGCCCGCTGGCGATCGGCGAGTCCGCCGTGCGGCACGTGGGCGACGTCGAGGACTACGCCGCCACCGGCGCGGACGCCGTGCTGGTGGGGGAGGCGCTGGTGATCTCCGGCGACGTGCCCGGCACCGTCGCCGCCTTCCGCGAGGTGCCCCGCCGCGGCCGTGAGACGGGAGCGACCCGATGACCCTGCACGACCCCCGCGCCGCCCACGCGGTCACCCCCGACCTGCGCCGCCCCGAGGGCGCCCTGCGCTCCGCCGAGGGCCCCTACTTCGGGGACTTCGGCGGCCGCTTCCTGCCCGAGGCCCTCGTCCCCGCCCTCGACGAGCTCCGCGAGGTCTACGAGAAGGCCCTGCTCGACCCCGAGTTCCTGGACGAGTACCGCCGTCTGTGCGCCGAGTACACCGGGCGCCCCTCGCTGCTCACCGATGCGCCCCGCTTCTCGCGGCTCGCCGGCGGCGCCCGCGTGCTGCTCAAGCGCGAGGACCTCAACCACACCGGCTCCCACAAGATCAACAACGTGCTCGGGCAGGCCCTGCTCACCCGCCGTATGGGCAAGACCCGCGTGATCGCCGAGACCGGCGCCGGGCAGCACGGCGTGGCCACCGCCACCGCCGCTGCCCTGTTCGGCCTGGACTGCACGATCTACATGGGGGAGGAGGACACCGAGCGGCAGGCGCTGAACGTCGCCCGGATGCGCCTGCTCGGCGCCGAGGTGGTGCCCGTCGCCCAGGGCTCGCGCACCCTCAAGGACGCCATCAACGAGGCCTTCCGCGACTGGGTGGCGAACGTCGAGACCACCCACTACCTGCTGGGCACCGTCGCCGGGCCCCACCCCTTCCCGACCATGGTGCGCGACTTCCACCGCATCATCGGCGAGGAGGCCCGCGCCCAGGTGCTCGAGGCCACCGGTGCCCTGCCCGACGCGGTCGTCGCCTGCGTGGGCGGCGGCTCCAACGCGATGGGCATCTTCCACGCCTTCCTCGACGACCCGGCCGTGCGCCTGATCGGCTGCGAGGCCGGCGGCGACGGCGTGGAGACCGGTCGCCACAGCGCCACGATCGGCGGCGGCACCCCCGGCGTGCTCCACGGCGCCCGCAGCTTCGTGATGCAGGACGAGGACGGTCAGACCGTCCCCTCCCACTCCGTCTCCGCGGGCCTGGACTACCCCAGCGTCGGCCCCGAGCACGCCTGGCTCGCCGCCTCCGGCCGCGCCGAGTACCGCGCCGTGGACGACACCGCCGCGATGGACGCCTTCACCCTGCTCTCGATGACCGAGGGCATCATGCCCGCCATCGAGTCCGCCCACGCCCTCGCCGGTGCTCTCGCCCTGGGGGAGGAGCTGGGCCCGGACGCCACCATCCTGGTGAGCCTCTCCGGCCGCGGCGACAAGGACGTGGACACCGCCTCGCGCTGGTTCGGCCTGATCGACGAGGACGGCGCCGCGACCGCCCCCGGGACCCCCGCCCGTGCCGCCGCCCCCGGCGACCTGGAGGCCCTCGCCGCCCGCGCCCGCGCCACCCTCGACCCGCAGCGGGAGGAGCAGCGATGAGCGCCACCGGCAGCACCGGCCCCGCCGACACCGGGCGTCTCCGCTCCGCCGAGGCCATCGATGCCGCGCGCGCCGAGGGCCGCCCCGCGCTGGTCGGCTACCTGCCCGTCGGCTACCCCGACCTGCCCGGATCGATCGACGCCGCCCGCACCCTGATCGACCACGGCGCCGACGTGATCGAGCTCGGCCTGCCCTACTCCGACCCGGTGATGGACGGGCCCGTGATCCAGCGCGCCGCCGGGGCCGCCCTCGCCGGTGGCACCCGCACCCGCCACGTGCTCGAGGCCGTCGAGGCCCTCTCCGGCCGCGGCGCCGCGATCCTGGTGATGAGCTACTGGAACCCGGTGCTGGCCCACGGCACCGACGCCTTCGCCCGTGACCTCGCCGGCGCCGGCGGGGCCGGTGTGATCACCCCCGACCTGATCCCTGACGAGGGCGCCGACTGGATCGCCGCCAGCGAGGAGCACGGCGTGGACCGGGTCTTCCTGGTCGCCCCCTCCTCCCCGGCGGACCGGCTCTCCTACGTCGTCTCGCAGACCCGCGGTTTCGTCTACGCCGCCAGCACCATGGGCGTCACCGGCACCCGCAGCAGCGTCTCGGACGCCACCGAGGGCCTGGTCGCCCGCACCCGCGCCGCCGGCGCCGAGCGCGTCTGCGTCGGACTCGGCGTCTCCACCGGCGAGCAGGCCGCCCAGGTCGGCGCCTACGCCGACGGCGTCATCGTCGGCTCCGCCTTCGTGCGCGCGCTGCTGGAGGCCGAGCGCGGCGACCTCGCGCCCCTGGCCGCGACCGTCGACGACCTCCGCGGCGGGATCGACCGCGCCCGGCAGGGGGTGGCGCCGTGATCCCCAGCTCCCCGCTCTCCGCGATCTCCCTGGGCCCGCTGACCATCCACTTCTACGCCCTGTGCATCCTCGCCGGCATCGGCGTGGCCCTGTGGTGGGCCACGAAGCGCTGGGAGGCCCGCGGCGGCGACGGCGACGACCTCTTCGACATCTCCTTCGCCGCGATCATCGCCGGCATCATCGGCGCCCGCGTCTGGCACGTCCTCACCTCGCCGGAGCCCTTCTTCGGGGAGGGCGGCAACCCCATCGCCGTGCTGTACATCTGGCAGGGCGGCCTCGCGATCTACGGGGCCGTCGCCGGCGGCGCCCTCGCCGCCTGGGTGATGGCCCGGGCCAAGGGCGTCTCCTTCGCGACCCTCGCCGACACCGTCGCCCCCACCCTGATGGTCGCCCAGATCCTGGGCCGCTTCGGCAACTGGTTCAACCAGGAGCTCTACGGCCCGCCGCTGGACGCCTGGTGGGCCTGGGACGTCACCTGCGTCACCAACGGCACCACCATCGCCGGCTGCGACCCGGGCACCTACCACCCCACGTTCCTCTACGAGCAGCTGTGGAACCTGGTGGGCGTGATCGTGCTGCTGGCCCTCGCGCGCCGCTTCGACCTCGGCGGCGGCCGCGTGTTCTGGGCCTACGTGGGAGTCTATTCGACCGGCCGGGCGTTCATCGATGCGATCCGCAGCGAACCGGTCCTCATGGTCGGCCCGCTGCGCATCCACACCCTCGTCGCCATCGTGATGGCCCTGGTGGCCGTCGCGATGATCGCCATCCTCACCGCGCGGTACCGCCGCCGCGGCTGGGAGGCCAAGGCCGCTGACGGCTCCGGGGAGATCCCCGATCCCGCGCCGTCCCAGGACCAGGACGCCACCCACGTTGCCTCCGCGAGCCGCACCACCGAGGCCGTTGCCCGGGAGGACCCCGGCTCCCGGGCGCCCCGGCCCCGAGACCCCGGCCGCTGAGGCCGGCCCGACCCACGCGCCCCGGCGCCACCACCCCGCGAACCCGGTCCGGTCCCCGCGACCGTCGACCCGAGCACAGAAGGGCAGCGCACATGATCCCCCTCGACTCCCGCTACTCCGCCTTCCCTCCCGCCCAGGGCCTCTACCGTCCCGAGAGCGAGCAGGACTCCTGCGGCGTCGGCATGGTCGCCACCCTGCGCGGCACCCCCGGCCACGACATCGTCGAGGGCGCCCTGACCGCGCTGCGGAACCTCGACCACCGCGGCGCCGTCGGCGCCGAGGAGAACACCGGCGACGGCTCCGGCATCCTCGTGCAGATGCCCGACGCCTTCCTGCGCGCCGTCAGCGGCCTCGAGCTGCCCGAGCTCGGCGCCTACGTCGCCGGCACCGCCTTCCTGCCCGAGGACGAGACCGAGCGCGCCGAGGCCCTCGCCGCGCTGGAGACCATTGCCGGCGAGGAGGGGCTCACCCTGCTCGGCACTCGCGAGGTCCCGATCACCGAGGGCCTGGTCGGCCCCTCCGCCCGCGCCGTGCAGCCCCGCTTCGTGCAGGTCTTCCTCGTCGACACGGCAGGGGAGCGGAGCGGCCTCGCGCTCGAGCGCGCCGCCTTCGCCCTGCGCCGCCGGGTCGAGCACACCACCGCCGCGTACTTCCCCTCCCTGTCCACCCGGGTGATGGTCTACAAGGGCATGCTCACCCCCGGGCAGCTCGACGCCTTCTTCCCCGACCTGCAGGACGAGCGCCTCGTCTCCGAGGTCGCGATCGTCCACTCGCGCTTCTCCACCAACACCTTCCCGGCCTGGCCTCTCGCCCACCCCTTCCGGGTGCTCGCCCACAACGGCGAGATCAACACCGTGATCGGCAACCGCAACCGGGTGCGCGCCGCCGAGGGCGTCATGGACACCGGCGTCTTCGGCGAGGACTTCACCCGCCTGCTGCCGGTGAACTCCGCGGGGGCCTCCGACTCGGCGAGCCTGGACGAGGTGCTCGAGCTGCTGCACCTCTCCGGCCGCTCCCTGCCGCACGCCCTGATGATGCTGGTGCCCGAGCCGTGGGAGAACGACGACTCGATGGACCCGGAGCTGCGGGCCTTCTACGAGTACCACGCGGCCCTGCAGGAGCCGTGGGACGGCCCCGCCTCCCTCGTCTTCACCGACGGCACCCACGTCGGCGCCCGCCTGGACCGCAACGGCCTGCGTCCGCTGCGCTACTGGATCACCGAGGACGACCTGGTCGTGCTCGGCTCCGAGACCGGCCTGCTGGACATCCCCCACGACCAGCTGGTCCGCACCGGCCGCGTCGCCCCCGGCGAGATCTTCCTGCTGGACCTCGAGAACCACCGGGTGGTCGAGAGCGACGAACTCAAGCACGAGATCGCCACCGCCGAGCCCTACGGCAACTGGGTCGCCGAGAAGAAGGTCCACCTGAAGGACCTCCCGCAGCGCGAGCACATCACCCACTCCCGCTCCTCCGTGGTCCGCCGCCAGCAGACCTTCGGCTACACCGAGGAGGAGCTGCGGATCCTGCTGGCCCCCATGGCCACCAAGGCCGCCGAGCCCATCGGCGCGATGGGCACCGACACCCCCATCGCGGTGCTCTCGGACCGTCCGCGACTGCTGTTCGACTACTTCACCCAGATGTTCGCGCAGGTCACCAACCCGCCGCTGGACTCGCTGCGCGAGGAGATCGTCACCAGCCTGGGCGTGACCATCGGCGCCTCGGGCAACCTGCTGGACGCGACCCCCGAGCACGCCCGGCAGCTCGCCCTGGACTTCCCGATCATCGACAACGACCAGCTCGCCACGATCGCCGGGATCCAGTCCGTCGCCCACACCGCGGACTTCCGCGCCGTGCGGCTGAAGGGCCTGTACCACGTGGCCGGCGGCGTGCGGGCCCTCGAGGATCGCCTGCGGGAGCTGTGCGAGGAGGCCGTCACCGCGATCGACGAGGGCGCCACCTTCCTGATCCTCTCGGACCGCGACGCCAACGCCCTGCTCGCCCCGATCCCCTCGCTGCTGCTGACCAGCGCCATCCAGCACCACCTGGTCCGCACCGGCCGCCGCACCCGCGCCGCCCTGATCGTCGAGGCCGGCGACGTGCGCGAGGTCCACCACGCCGCGCTCGTCATCGGCTACGGCGCCAGCGCCGTGAACCCCTACCTGGCGATGGAGAGCGTCGAGGACCTGGTGCGCCGCGGCGTCATCAACGACCTCACCGCGGAGCAGGCCGTCCACAACCTCAACTACGCCCTCGGCAAGGGCGTCCTGAAGATCATGTCCAAGATGGGCATCGCCACCGTCGCCTCGTACCGCGGCGCGCAGATCTTCGAGGCCGTGGGCCTGTCCCAGGAGCTCGTGGAGGCCTGGTTCCCCGGCACCATCTCCCGCATCGGCGGCATCGACCTCGAGGTCATCGCCGCCGAGAACGCGGCCCGCCACGCCCTGGCCTACCCCGTGGAGGGCGGACGCCCCGCGCACCGCCGCCTCCCCGTCGGCGGTGAGTACCAGTGGCGCCGCGAGGGCGAGCCGCACCTGTTCACCCCCGAGGCCGTCTTCCGCCTGCAGCACTCCACCCGCAGCCGGCAGTACGACGAGTTCCGCCAGTACACCGACGACATCGACGACCAGACCCAGCGGCTGATGACCATCCGCGGTCTGCTGCAGCTGCAGAAGGAGCAGGCCACCCCGATCCCGATCGAGGAGGTCGAGCCCGTCGAGTCGATCACCCGGCGTTTCATGACCGGGGCGATGAGCTACGGCTCCATCTCCCAGGAGGCGCACGAGACCCTCGCCATCGCCATGAACCGCCTGGGCGGCATGTCCAACAGCGGCGAGGGCGGCGAGGACCCGGAGCGCCTGCGCGACCCCGAGCGCTCCAGCGCGATCAAGCAGATCGCCTCCGGCCGTTTCGGGGTGACCAGCGAGTACCTCACCTTCGCCAAGGACATCCAGATCAAGGTGGCCCAGGGCGCCAAGCCCGGCGAGGGCGGCCAGCTGCCCCCGGAGAAGGTCTACCCGTGGATCGCCAGCACCCGGCACTCCACCCCGGGCATCGGCCTGATCTCCCCGCCGCCTCACCACGACATCTACTCGATCGAGGACCTGGCCCAGCTGATCCACGACGCGAAGTCCGCCAACCCCGCGGCGCGCATCCACGTCAAGCTGGTCTCCCGCTTCGGCGTGGGCACCGTCGCCACCGGCGTCTCCAAGGCCCATGCCGACGTGGTGCTGATCTCCGGGCACGACGGCGGCACCGGCGCCAGCCCCATGAACTCCCTCAAGCACGCGGGCACCCCCTGGGAGATCGGCCTCGCCGAGACCCAGCAGACCCTGCTGCTGAACGGGCTGCGCGACCGCATCACCGTGCAGGTCGACGGGCAGATGAAGACCGGCCGCGACGTGGTCATCGCCGCCCTGCTGGGCGCCGAGGAGTACGGCTTCGCGACCGCCCCGCTGGTGGTCTCCGGCTGCGTCATGATGCGCGTGTGCCACCTGGACACCTGCCCCGTCGGCGTGGCCACCCAGAACCCCGAGCTGCGCGCCCGCTTCACCGGCCACGCGGACCACGTGGTGACCTTCTTCGAGTTCATCGCCGAGCAGGTCCGCGAGCACCTCGCCGCCCTGGGCCTGCGCTCCCTGGACGAGGCCATCGGCCGCACCGACCTGCTCGGCCTGCAGGACGGCGAGCAGGCCCGCAACGCGCTGGCCACCGCCAAGCACCGCGGGCTGGACCTGGAGGCGATCCTCGCCGCCCCCGAGATCAAGGAGGGCGACCACGTGCGCCGCCTGCGCGGCCAGGACCACCACCTGGACCAGGCCGCCGACCACCCCTGGATCGAGGCCGCCGAAGCCGTCATCGAGGGCCGGGAGTCCTCCGTGCACCTCACGGACACCATCCGCAACGTGCAGCGCTCCACCGGCACCCTGCTCGGCCACGAGGTCACCCGCCGCACCGGCGCCGAGGGCCTCGCCGAGGACGCGATCCTGCTGGACCTCGAGGGCACCGGCGGCCAGTCGCTCGGCGCCTTCCTGCCCCGCGGCGTGACCATCCAGCTGCGCGGCGACACCAACGACTACGTCGGCAAGGGCCTCTCCGGCGGCATCATCGCGATCGGCCACGGCGCCGGCACCGCCGCCTCCCTGACCTCCGCCGCCGTCGCGGGCAACACCTGCGCCTACGGCGCCACCAGCGGCCGTCTCTACCTCGCGGGCGCCGCGGGGGAGCGCTTCGGGGTGCGCAACTCCGGGGCGACCCTGGTCGTCGAGGGCATCGGCGACCACGGCGCCGAGTACATGACCGGCGGCGCCGTCGTGATCCTCGGCCCCACCGGACGCAACCTCGGGGCCGGCATGAGCGGCGGCACCCTGTTCGTCCTCGACCTGGACGAGCGGGACGTGAACCCCGCCGAGGCCGCGACCTTCGAGATCGGCCCGGTGCGGGAGGACCACCGCGAGTTCGTGCTCTCCGAGATCCGCGAGCACGCCCGCCGCACCGGCTCCGACCGCGCGACGGCCCTGCTGGCCGACGAGGAGGAGCTGCTGGGACGTCTCACCGAGATCTCCCCGCGCGCCTTCCTGCGCATCACCGGCATCCGCGAGGACGCCCTCGCCGCCGGCATCGACCCCAACTCGAACGAAGTCTGGAACACCATCATGGAGGCGACCCATGGCTGATCCCCGCGGATTCCTGCGCACGCGCGATCGCGAGCTGCCCACCCGCCGTCCGGTGCCCGTGCGCCTGATGGACTGGCGCGAGGTCTACGAGGCCCGGGAGAAGGGCACCCTGGACGTCGTCTCCCGGCAGGCGGGACGCTGCATGAACTGCGGCATACCCTTCTGCCACCAGGGCTGCCCGCTGGGCAACCTGATCCCCGAGTGGAACGACCTGGTGTACCGGGGCGACTGGGAGGAGGCCATCGAGCGTCTCCACGCCACCAACAACTTCCCCGAGTTCACCGGCCGCGCCTGCCCCGCGCCCTGCGAGTCCAGCTGCGTGCTGGGCATCAACCAGCCGGCCGTGACCATCAAGAACGTCGAGGTCTCGATCGTGGACCGCGCCTTCGAGGAGGGCTGGGTGCAGCCCGTCGAGGCTCCGCGCCAGACCGGCCGTTCCGTCGCCGTCGTCGGCTCCGGCCCCGCCGGGCTCGCCGCCGCCCAGCAGCTCACCCGCGCCGGGCACTCCGTCGTCGTCTTCGAGCGGGACGACCGCCTCGGCGGCCTGCTGCGCTACGGCATCCCCGAGTTCAAGCTCGAGAAGCGCCACATCGAGCGTCGCCTGGAGCAGATGCGCGCCGAGGGCACCCGCTTCCGCACCGGCGTGGACGTCGGCGGCAGCGGCGAGGGCGCGATCTCCGTCGAGGACCTGCGCGCCCGCTTCGATGCGGTCGTCGTCACCACCGGCGCCTCCCGCCCCCGGGACCTGCCCGTCCCCGGCCGCGAGGCCACCGGCATCCATCCCGCGATGGACTACCTCACCCAGGCCAACCGGCAGGTGGAGGGCGACACCCTCGAGGACGCCATCTCCGCCGAGGGCAAGGACGTGGTGATCATCGGCGGCGGCGACACCGGCGCCGACTGCCTGGGCACCGCCCTGCGCCAGGGCGCCCGCTCCGTGACCACGCTCGCCATCGGCACCCAGCCGCCCACCGAGCGCACCGAGGACCAGCCCTGGCCCATGCACCCGGTGCTGTTCGAGGTCTCCACCGCTCACGAGGAGGGCGGCGACCGCTCCTTCCTCGCCTCCACCACCGGCTTCGAGGTGGGGGAGGACGGCGGCGTGACCGGCCTCAAGGTCGCCCGCACCCAGTACCGGGACGGCAAGCGGCTGCCCACCCCGGGCACCGACACCGTGCTGCCCGCCACCCTGGTCCTCATCGCGATGGGCTTCACCGGCCCCCAGCAGGAAGGCCTGGTCGACACGCTCGGCATCGAGCTCGACGGTCGCGGCAACATCGTCCACGACCAGGAGTGGGAGACCAGCGTCCCGGGCGTGTTCACCGCCGGCGACTGCGCCCGCGGCCAGAGCCTCATCGTGTGGGCCATCGCGGAGGGCCGCTCCTGCGCCGCCGCCGTGGACCGCCACCTGATGGGCGGCACCAACCTCCCCGCGCCCGTGAGGTCCGGGGAGCGGGCCATCGCGGTGTGAAAGACTAGGGGCGACGACGCGATGCTGCGGTCCGCCGGCACTGTGCGCGCGTTCACCCCTGCGCAGTGGGCGCCGGCCGGGCCGCAGCCCTTACCTCCAACGACAGATGGGTTGACATGCGAAAAGCGAAGATCGTCTGCACACTCGGTCCGGCGACCAACACCTACGAGCAGATCAAGACGCTGATCGAGTCCGGGATGAACGTGGCCCGGATGAACCTCAGCCACGGCTCGCACGACGATCACGAGAAGGTCTACGAGAACATCCGCCGCGCGGCGGAGGACCTCGGCCGCAACGTGGCCGTGCTCGTGGACCTGCAGGGGCCGAAGATCCGCCTCGGCAAGTTCTCCGACGGCCCGCATCAGCTCGCGGTGGGGGACACCTTCACCATCACCACCGATGACATCGCGGGCACCAAGGAGCGCGTCTCCACCACCTTCAAGGGCCTGCCCGGCGACTGCCGCCCCGGCGACGTCCTGCTGATCGACGACGGCAAGGTCTCGGTGCGCGTCACCGACGTCTCCGACACCGACGTCACCACCGTCGTCGAGGTCCCCGGCCCGGTCAGCGACTCCAAGGGCATCAACCTGCCCGGCGTCGCCGTCTCCGTGCCCGCCATGAGCGAGAAGGACATCGACGACCTCCGCTGGGGCCTGAACCTCGGCTGCGACCTGGTCGCCCTGTCCTTCGTGCGCGACGCCCACGACATGGACGACGTCCTGCGCATCATGCAGGAGGAGGGCCGCCGTGTCCCCGTCATCGCCAAGATCGAGAAGCCGCAGGCCGTCCGCGCGCTGCGCTCCATCGTCGGCGCCTTCGACGGCATCATGGTCGCCCGCGGCGACCTCGGCGTGGAGCTGCCCCTGGAGCAGGTGCCGCTCGTGCAGAAGCGCGCCATCGAGCTGGCCCGCCGCAACGCGAAGCCGGTCATCGTGGCCACCCAGGTGCTCGAGTCGATGATCACCAGCCCGCGCCCCACCCGCGCCGAGGCCTCCGACTGTGCCAACGCCATCCTGGACGGCGCGGACGCGGTCATGCTCTCCGGCGAGACCAGCGTGGGCGCCTACCCCTTCGAGACCGTGCGGACCATGGCCCGCATCATCACCAACACGGAGGAGAACGGCGCCGACCGGATCATGCCGCTGGGCACCATCCCGCACACCCGCGGCGGCGCCATCACCCGCGCGGCCGCGGAGATCGGCGACCAGCTCTCCGCGCAGTACCTGGTGACCTTCACCGAGTCCGGCGACACCGCCCGCCGTCTGGCGCGCCTGCGCCCGACCATTCCCCTCATCGCGCTCACCCCCTACGAGGAGGTGCAGCACCAGCTCGCGCTCTCCTGGGGCATCGAGGCCTACCTGGTGCCGATGCAGAAGGACACCGACGCGATGGTGCAGGTCGTGGACGACCTCCTGCGCGAGCAGAAGGGTCTGCAGAAGAACGACCTGGTCATCGTCGCCGCCGGTTCGCCCCCCGGGGTGCACGGCTCCACCAACTCGCTGCGCGTGCACCGCATCGGCGACCTGGACGGCACCGAGTCCGCCAAGATCGAGGCCGACAGCATCGCTTCCGGCGAGAAGAACTGATCACCCGCTGATCCCCCGCGACGCCCCCGCCGGACCCGTTCCGACGGGGGCGCCGCCATGCCCGGGGCCGGTCCGATCGCCCCGCCCCCACCCATCCCGGCCCCTGCGCCCGATCCGCCGTCGAGAACGCCTTTGGGGTTGTCCTGGGGCCTGATGGCAACCCGAACGTCGTTCTCGAACGTGGCGGTGCGCACCCGGACCGAGCCCACCATCCGGGCAAGCTACGGCACCTGGAACCTCGCGCTGTCCAGCAGCATCCGGGAGACACCGGGGGACCCCGGTTCTCCCGGACCGTCGCCAGCACCTGGTGATCCGGGAACGAGCACTGTCGTGCGGGTCCCGCGCTGCGCGATCCTCGCTTCGCGTGCGGTCCTCACCGCCACGGTGCGTTACTTCTCTCAGCTCTCCCTCTTTCGCTCTCACGGACCTGTCGACGGGGAGGGACCGCTCACCCGTGCCTGATCAGGCCGCTGGGGACGAGTCCGGAGCGAGGCGAACGCTCGCGGTTCACTGCATCCATGTCCTCACGGATCCGCCCCCTCGACGACGTGCCGCTGGCGCCGGTGTTCACGACGGGTGAGGCGCATGCCCTCGGCGTCGGCCCGCAACGGCTCCGTGCCCCGGACATCCTCACCGTCGTTCGGGGTTTCCGTGCGCGGCGCGACGTGCCCTACACGGTCCGCGACGTCGTCGCCGCGCTCCAGCGGGGGCGCCCGACCATCGTGGCCTGCGGGCTGACCGCAGCGCATCTCTGGGGGCTCCCGCTTCCCCCGGACCAGGGACGCCGCGGCGATCGGTCCCCGCTCCGGGAGGAGGCCCTCGAACTGAACGAGGCGGGATCGCACCGCAGGCCCCGCCCGGGCATCATCTGGCATCACCGGGAGTACGCCCCTGCCCAGGTGGTGCTCCGCACCGGACTTCGCCTGACGACTCGCGTCACCACCTGGCGCGACCTTGGTGCCGTCCTGCCCGTCGATCACCTCGTGATCATCGGGGACCACCTGGTTCGGGTCCCGCGACCGGGCCTCGAGGGTCGTGACGAGCCGTACGCGACGGTCGAGGACCTCCGGGCCGTGCTCCGGGACTGGTCCGGACGGGGCGCCCGTGCCCTCCGTGATGCCGTGGAGCTGATCCGGGTGGGATCCGACTCACCCGCCGAGACCCGACTGCGGCTGGCGTGCGCTCGAGCGGGGCTCCCACCGCCGCGACGGAACGAGCGCATCCACGGGGATGGGGTGGATCCCGGTGTCCCCGACTCGAGCTGGGATGAGTGGCGCGTGTGTGCCGAGCACGAGGGCCCGAGCCATCTGACTCCCGGGCAGCTGGAGCGCGACATCGAACGCGGCGAGCGCCGCCGTCGGCACGGCTGGATCGAGGTGCGCACGACCGCTCGCGACCTCAGAGCAGGCGGCGCGCGCGCAGTGCACCGCATCACGGAAGCGCTGCGCAGCCGCGGATGGAGCCCGCGATGAGTCGGCTTTCCGCCCGGGGAGGCGTCGAGATCTGCGTTCAGGTTGCCGTGAGTACCCAGGACAACCCGAACGTAGATCTCGACGGGGGAAGTGGGGAGGACTGGGGCCCAGCGGGGAAGGTGCGCGGGGTCAGGGGCGGGCGGGACGACCGGGCCGGGCCGTCCGGGCAGGGAGGGGCGGGGTGCCGGGTGCGGGACTCGAACCCGCACGCCCTCGCGGACAGCGCATTTTGAGTGCGCCGCGTCTACCATTCCGCCAACCCGGCTCGGCCCCAGGCGACAAGGGCCTGGACTAGGATACGGGTGATGACCATCGGTCCTGTGCACCCCGGTCCGTCGGCGCCCCCGCGGCGTGGCGCTGACCGGGTGGTGCCGGACCCCACCGAGACACAGGGTGACATGAACGACGAGACCACCACCGATCCCGACGCGACCCCGGACCAGGACGCCGAGGCCCGCACCCGCACCGCGGTCGTCGCCGAGGACGAGAGCCTCATCCGCATGGACATCGTGGAGACCCTCACCGAGGCCGGCTTCGAGGTCGTCGCCGCCGTCGGGGACGGGGAGAGCGCGATCTCCAAGACCCGCGAGCTGCGACCCGACGTGGTCGTGCTCGACGTGAAGATGCCGCAGACCGACGGCGTGACCGCGGCCGAGAAGATCGGCGAGGAGAACCTGGCCCCCGTGGTCATGCTCACCGCCTTCTCCCAGTCCGAGCTGGTCGAGCGGGCGCGCGACGCCGGTGCCATGGCCTACGTGGTCAAGCCCTTCACCCCCGCGGACCTGCTGCCCGCCGTGGAGATCGCGATCTCCCGGCACGCGCAGATCGTGCAGCTCGAGACCGAGATCGCCGACCTCGGGGAGCGCTTCGAGACCCGCAAGCGGGTGGACCGCGCCAAGGGCCTGCTGCAGACCAACATGGGCCTCAGCGAGCCCGAGGCCTTCCGCTGGATCCAGAAGACCTCGATGGACCGCCGCCTCACCATGCGCGAGGTCGCTGACGCGGTCGTCGACCAGCTGGGCGGCCAGGGCAAGGAGTGACCCCCGCTCCGGCCCGTCCCGCTCGTCGGGAACTGGGCCGGAGTGCGGCCGTCGCCGCCCTCGCGCTGGGCCTCGGGGCCTGCGCCCGCGAGCAGGCGGAGGAGCCTGCCCCCACCGCCGCGCCCGTCCCCACCCCGGACGAGCCCCTGATCCTCGCCTCCCTCGGCTCGGCCGCCGGCCCTCTCGCCGACGGGGAGGAGAGCATCGCCACCGCCCTGGCCGAGGCGATGATCGACGTGAACGCGAGCGCCGACGGCGTCTTCGGGCACAGCGCCCGACTGCTCGACAGGAAGCTCGTCGACGGCCCCGAGGACGACCTCGTCGGGATCGTCCAGGGCTTCGCGGAGGCGGGCGCGAGCGCCGTCATCAGCAGCCTCGACGAGGAGACCCTCGCCGCCGCCCTGCCCGCGCTCAGCGAACAGGGCCTGGCCGTCCTCGACCTCACCACCAGCGGGATGAGCGTGCGCGCGGCGGAGGTCGACACCGCCGGGATGCTGCTGCGGCTGAGTCCCAGCATGCGGATGCTCGCCGTGCACCTCGCCGAGGACGCGCTCGCGGTCGACACCGGGGACGACGGCACGGCCCCCGGCACCGTCACCGTCCTCACCGAGGAGACCGCCGCCGGCACCAGCCTCACCGAGGAGCTGTCCCGCGTGCTCGATCCGGCAGGCGGCGCCGTGCTCGCCGAGCACCGCTACCCCGTCGGAGGCCCCGACGAGGCCCGCCGCGGGGAGATCGTGCAGGCCGTGCTCGCCGAGCCCACGGCCCTGCTGATCCTCCACGGCGGGGACGAGGCCGGCGCCCTGCTCGCTGCGCTGCACACCGCCGCCGAGCAGGAGGAGAAGCAGGCACCGCCGGTGTGCCTGTTCCCCCGCGCCACGATCGACCGCACCGCCGAGGAGCTCCCCGAGGGCACCCTGGACCAGGTGACCGGCTTCCGGATGGGCGGCGCCCTGCCCGAGGACTTCGCGAACCTGCTGCTGAACGCCGATGCGGAGCTGCGGCACCCGCGCCCGGGACGCACCCAGCAGGCCTACGACGCGGTCGTGCTCGCGGCCCTCGCCGCCGAGGCCGCCGCCTCCCGGCGCGGCAGCGCGCTGGCCACCGCCCTCCCGAGACTGCTCACGGGCGCCCAGGCCTGCACGACCGCGGCGGACTGCGCGGCCCTGATCCGGGAGGCCCGCACCGCGAGCCGCACCCCGAGCACCGCCTATCGCGGCGTGACCGGGGAGCTGGTGCTGGGGGAGAGCGGCGACCCGGTCCGTGCCGAGGTCACCCCGATCTCCTACGACGCCAGCGGCGCCGCGGTCGAGGAGGAGCCGCGCACCCTCGAGCTGGAGGAGTGACTCCGCGGCCCGTCGACCCGCGAGAGGGCGCCTCAGCCGCGCGGGGGCAGCAGCATCGTCTGCACGGTCACGGTGCTGAGCAGGCGCTCCTGATCGTCGTGCACCTCCACCAGGTAGCTGGCGAGCTGCCGGCCGGCGTGGATCACCCGGCAGGTGGCGGTGACCTCGCCGCTGCGACCGGATCGGTGGTGGAGGGCCGAGACCGAGGTGCCGACCGCCTGCGCGCCCTCGCCGTGCACGTCGCGCGCCCGGAGGATGGCGGCCATCGAGGCCACCGATTCGGCCAGGGCGATCGTGGCGCCGCCGTGCAGCAGCCCGGCGGGCTGGGTGTTGCCCGCGACCGGCATCGTCATCACGCCGCCCGAGGCGTCCAGGGAGACGATGCGCTGACCGGTGCGCTCGAGCAGCGTGCCCTCCATCGCCGCGGTGAGCCGGGCCAGCAGCGCCTCCTGCCCCGCGTCGCTCCCGGTGCCGCTCGGGCTCGGCGCGGACTCGGGGGCTGCGGGGGTGGATCCGTCGGGACGCGGGGTGTCGGTCATGGGGCGAGCCTGCCACAGCGAGCTGCTCTGTCGGGGCCGCATGGGAGGATGGCGGTCATGAGCGGTGACGAGCGCAGTGAGACCCGGTTCCTCCTGATCGACGGGCACGCGATGGCCTTCCGGGCCTTCTTCGCGCTCCCGGCGGACGGCTTCAGCGACGGCCGCGGCCAGGCCACCAACGCGGTCTACGGCTTCACCCGGATGATCATCAACGTGGTCGCCTCCGAGCGTCCCACCCACCTCGCCGTCGCCTTCGACCTGCCCGGCGGCACCTTCCGCGACCGCATCTACGACCAGTACAAGGCCGGCCGCGACGAGACCCCGCCGGAGTTCTCCGGCCAGATCGGCCTGATCCAGCAGGTGCTCGACGCCCTCGGTGTCGCCTGGTTCACCGTCGAGGACTACGAGGCCGACGACATCATCGCCACCCTCGCCACCCGCACCGCGGCCGGCGGCGGGGCGGTCTCCATCGTCTCCAGCGACCGCGACGCCATCCAGCTGGTCACCGAACAGGTCACCCTGCTGCAGCCCATCAAGGGCGTCACCGAGATGCGCCGCATGACCCCCGCGGCGGTCGAGGAGAAGTACGGGATCCCCCCGGAGCGCTACCCGGATCTCGCCGCCCTGGTGGGGGAGAGCGCCGACAACCTGCCCGGCGTGCCCGGCGTGGGTCCGAAGACCGCCGCCAAGTGGATCGTGAAGTACGGCGACCTCGACGGCATCCTCGCCTCCGCGGAGGAGATCACCGGCAAGGCCGGCCAGAACCTGCGCGACCACCTCGAGGACGTGCGCCGCAACCGTCGCATGAACGCCGCCGTCACCGACCTGGACCTTCCCGGGGAGCTGGAGCGCTGCGAGCTCGGCCGCGGCGACGCGAGCACCGTGCACGCCGTCTTCGACGAGCTCGCTTTCGGCCCCACCATCCGCCGTGACCTGCCCGGCGCGCTGCTCGCGGGCGAGGAGATGGCCGCGGCGGAGACCACCAGCGACCTGCCCGAGCTGCAGCGCCCCGACTCCTCGGCCCTGCCGGGCCTGCTGGAGGGCGCCTTCGCCGGCGGCGCGGCCCTGGCCGTGGACGGCAGCTGGGAGCTGGGGGAGGGCGACGCCTCCGCGCTGGCCCTGTCCACCGCGGACGACCTCGCCGTGATCGACCTCGGCGCCCTCGACGACACCGCCGAGCGGGCCCTGGCCGGCTGGCTCGAGGACACGGGCATCCCGAAGTCCGCGCACGACACCAAGCTCGCCGCCCACCAGCTGGCCGGCCGTGGGCTGAAGGTCGCCGGCTGGCACACCGACCTCTCCATCGCCGAGTTCCTCTGCCGCCCCGACCAGCGGCCCGTCGACCTCGCGGCCCTCGCCCTGCGTCACCTGCAGGAGGACCTGCAGGTCGCCACCGCCGCCGCCCAGCAGGAACTGGACCTCGACGCGAGCGACACCGGCGCCGAGCAGCTCGGCCGCGCCGCCGACGCCGTGCGCCGCCTGGCCGAGCTGCTGCGCACCGACCTCGAGGCGCACGACGCCCTGGCCCTGCACGACGACCTCGAGCTGCCGCTCGCCCACGTCATCGCCGAGCTGGAGGCCGTCGGCATCGCCGTGGACGACCAGGTGCTCGCCGAGCTCGACACCGAGCACGCCGCCGAGCAGGAGCGCGTCGCCGAGTCCGCCTACTCCCACGTCGACGGGGACCGCATCAACCTGGGCTCCCCGAAGCAGCTGCAGGAGGTGCTGTTCGAGCGGCTCGGGATGCCCCGCACCCGCCGCACCAAGACCGGCTTCTCCACCGACGCGGAGTCCCTTGCGGACCTCTTCGAGAAGACCCGGCACCCCTTCCTGGCGGACCTGCTGGCCCACCGCGACGTCACCAAGATGCGGCAGATCATCGACACCCTGCGTCGCTTCATCTCCCCGTCCGGGCGGATCCACACCACCTTCCACCAGACCATCGCGGCCACCGGTCGGCTCTCCTCGAACAACCCGAACCTGCAGAACATCCCCACCCGCACGGAGCAGGGACGGCGCATCCGCTCCGCCTTCCACCGCTCCGAGGGCTACGCGGCGCTGATGACAGCCGACTACTCGCAGATCGAGATGCGGATCATGGCGCACCTGTCCGAGGACGAGGGGCTCATCGAGGCCTTCCGCTCCGGGGAGGACCTGCACCGCTTCGTCGCCTCCCGCGTCTTCGACGTGGACCCCGAGGACGTCGACGGCGCGATGCGCTCGAAGACCAAGGCGGTCAGCTACGGCCTGGCCTACGGGCTGAGCGCCTTCGGGCTCTCCCGCCAGCTGCGCATCTCCCAGTCAGAGGCCACCGCCCTGCGCGACGGCTACTTCGAACGATTCGGCGGGGTGCGCGACTACCTGCGCCAGAGCGTGGAGACCGCCCGCTCCACCGGGTACACCGAGACGATCCTCGGCCGCCGCCGCTACCTGCCGGACCTCACCAGCGACAACCGGCAGCGGCGCGAGAACGCAGAGCGGGTGGCGCTGAACTCCCCGATCCAGGGCAGCGCCGCCGACATCATCAAGCTGGCCATGCTGCGGGTGCAGGACGCCCTCGCCGAGGCCGAGCTCGCATCCCGGGTGCTGCTGCAGGTGCACGACGAGCTCGTGCTCGACGTCGCCGAGGGCGAGGAGGAGCGGCTGCGCGAGCTGGTCGCGACCGGCATGGGCGAGGCCTTCGAGCTGTCCGTCCCGCTCGAGGTCGGCATCGGCGTCGGCGAGAACTGGCTGGCCGCCGCCCACTGATCCAGGGCACCGCCGGCGCCCCGGGTGCGGGCGGTCACATCGGTCCCGCCCGTCGCCCCCACACCCTCGCCGTCCAGGCCGTGCCCTGCTAGGCTACTGACGGTCTGCGCGCCCCCGTGCCCACTCCCGGGTGCCCGCGCGCGATCCGTCCCGAGCCATCGGGTGCGTGCCGCAGGAGCCCCCGAGCCCCGAGGTCACGGCCCGGCCCAGGGCGGCGCACGTCCATCGTTCCTACTCATTCCTGTCCCGACGGAGTCCTTACCTACATGACCGAGACCACGACCCCCCAGATCGCCATCAACGACATCGGCGGCGCCGACGAGCTCATGGCCGCCATCGATGCCACCATCAAGTACTTCAACGATGGCGACATCGTCGAAGGCACCGTGGTGAAGGTCGATCACGACGAGGTCCTCCTGGACATCGGCTACAAGACCGAGGGCGTCATCCCCTCGCGCGAGCTGTCCATCAAGCATGACGTCAACCCCGATGAGGTCGTCGAGGTCGGCGACGAGATCGAGGCCCTGGTCCTCCAGAAGGAGGACAAGGAAGGCCGCCTGATCCTGTCCAAGAAGCGCGCCCAGTACGAGCGCGCCTGGGGCACGATCGAGCAGATCAAGGAGGACGAAGGCGTCGTCACCGGTCGCGTCATCGAGGTCGTCAAGGGCGGCCTCATCGTCGACATCGGCCTGCGCGGCTTCCTCCCGGCCTCTCTCGTGGAGATGCGTCGCGTCCGCGACCTGCAGCCCTACGTCGGCCAGGAGATCGAGGCGAAGATCATCGAGCTGGACAAGAACCGCAACAACGTGGTCCTGTCCCGCCGGGCCTACCTCGAGGAGACCCAGTCCGCGGTCCGCTCGGACTTCCTGCAGACCCTGCAGAAGGGCCAGGTGCGCGAGGGCGCCGTGTCCTCCATCGTCAACTTCGGTGCCTTCGTGGACCTGGGCGGCGTCGACGGCCTGGTGCACGTCTCCGAGCTGTCCTGGAAGCACATCGACCACCCCTCCGAGGTCGTCGAGGTCGGACAGAAGGTCAAGGTCGAGGTCCTGGACGTCGACATGGACCGCGAGCGCGTGTCCCTCTCGCTGAAGGCCACCCAGGAGGATCCCTGGCAGCTCTTCGCCCGCACCCACGCCATCGGCGAGGTCGTGCCGGGCAAGGTCACCAAGCTGGTCCCCTTCGGCGCCTTCGTGCGTGTCGAGGACGGCATCGAGGGCCTGGTGCACATCTCCGAGCTGGCCCAGCGCCACGTGGATCTGCCCGAGCAGGTCGTCACCGTCGACCAGGACGTCTTCGTCAAGGTCATCGACATCGACCTCGAGCGTCGCCGCATCTCGCTGTCTCTCAAGCAGGCGAACGAGGGTGTGGACCCGGAGGGCGACGACTCGACCTTCGACCCGGCGCTGTACGGCATGGCCGCCGAGTACGACGAGAACGGCGAGTACAAGTACCCCGACGGCTTCGACCCGGAGACCAACGAGTGGCTCGAGGGCTACGACTCCCAGCGCGAGGAGTGGGAGGGCCAGTACGCGGCCGCCTACGAGCGCTGGACCGCCCACAAGGCGCAGGTTGCCGAGGCACAGAAGGCCGACGAGGAGTCCGCCGCCCAGGGTGGCCAGAGCGCTTCGTCCTCCACCCCGGCCCCGGCCGCGCAGAACGCGTCCTCCTACCAGTCCGCCTCCGCGGACGAGGGCACCCTCGCCTCGGACGAGGCGCTGGCCGCGCTGCGCGCCCGCCTCACCGGCAACTGATCGGCCCCGGGGCCGCCCCCGCGTCGGCCCCGGACCCGAGCTGATCCGCGACCCGGTCCCCACCACGGGGGCCGGGTCGCGGCATGTCCGGACCCGGTGGGCTACGGCCCGACCTGGGTGCCTTTCCGGCCCGGTGATGGCAGACTGCGCCCATGCCCACCAAGCTCGAGGACGCCCCGATCCACTCCTGGCTCACCGACATGGACGGCGTGCTGGTGCACGAGCAGTCCGCCCTCCCCGGAGCCCCCGAGTTCATCTCGGAGCTGCAGCGCTGGGGACGCCCTTTCCTGGTGCTGACCAACAACTCGATCTTCACCCCGCGGGACCTCTCCGCGCGGCTCTCCCGCGCCGGCATCGAGCTGCCCGAGGAGTCGATCTGGACCAGCGCGCTGGCCACCGCGCGGTTCCTGGCCGAGCAGACGCCTGGCGCCGCCGCCTACGTGATCGGCGAGGCCGGCCTCACCAGCGCCATGCACGACGAGGGCTTCATCCTCTCGGACACCGACGTGGAGTTCGTGGTGCTGGGGGAGACCCGAACCTACTCCTTCGAGGCCATCACCCGGGCGATCCGCCTGATCGGCCAGGGCGCCAAGTTCATCGCCACCAACCCGGACGTCACCGGCCCCAGCGCCGAGGGTCCTCTACCCGCCACCGGCGCCGTCGCGGCGATGATCACCGCCGCCACCGGCATCCAGCCGTACTACATCGGCAAGCCCAACCCGCTGATGATGCGCACCGCGCTCAACCGCATCGGCGCCCACTCGGAGACCTCCGTGATGATCGGCGACCGCATGGACACCGACGTGAAGTCCGGCCTCGAGGCCGGCATGCGCTCGATCCTCGTGCTCACCGGCTCCACCCACCGGGTCGACATCGAGAAGTTCCCTTACCGGCCCACCGCGGTGCTCGAGGGCGTCGCCGAGGTGGTGCCGCTGGTGGAGCGGATGACCCCGGAGATCTCCGAGGAGCTCGGCGAGGACTGACCACGCCGGGCCGCGCTGCAGGCCCCGCCCTTCCCGCTCCCGTGCCGCCTGGGACCGCGCCGCGTCCTGACCTGCCCGCATGAGATAATCGGGCCATGCTGCGCTGGCTCACGGCCGGGGAATCCCACGGCCCCTCCCTGATCTCCCTGCTCGACGGCGTCCCCGCCGGGATCGCCCTGACGAGCGAGGACCTGCGCTCGGTGCTGGCCCGGCGCCGCCTCGGCTACGGTCGCGGCAGCCGCCAGAAGTTCGAGCAGGACGCGCTGACCGTCCACGGCGGTCTCCGGCACGGCCTCACCATGGGCTCCCCGCTCGCGATCGAGGTCGCCAACTCCGAGTGGCCCAAGTGGGAGAAGGTGATGAGCGCCGACCCCGTCGAGCGCGAGGACCTGCTGATCGACGCCGGCACCGGCGACGAGCGGGAGATCGCCCGCAACCGGCCCCTCACCCGGCCCCGGCCCGGCCACGCCGACCTCTCCGGGATGCTCAAGTACGGCGCCCGCGACGCCCGTCCCATCCTCGAGCGCGCCAGCGCCCGCGAGACCGCCGCCCGTGTGGTCGCCGGGGCCGTCGCCGCCGCCCTGCTGGAGCAGGCCGCCGGAATCCGCCTGGTGTCCCACAGTCTCTCCGTCGGCCCCGTGCGGGTCCCCGAGGACGCCCCGCTGCCCACCCCCTCCGACGGCGACGCCCTGGACGCCGACCCGCTGCGCTGCTTCCACCCCGAGACGTCCGCCGCGATGGTCGCCGAGGTCGACTCCGCCAAGGCGGACGGCGACACCCTCGGCGGCGTCGTCGAGGTGCTGGCCTACGGGGTGCCGGTCGGGCTCGGCTCCCACACCCAGTGGGACCGCAAGCTCGACGGCCGCCTCGCCCAGGCGATGATGTCGATCCAGGCGATGAAGGGCGTCGAGATCGGCGACGGCTTCGCCACCGCCGCCCGCCGCGGCTCCGTCGCCCACGACGAGATCCTCCCCGGCGAGGCCGCGGGGGAGTACCCGCGCGTCACCAACCGCGCCGGCGGCCTCGAGGGCGGCATGAGCAACGGCCAGGTGATCCGCGTGCGCGGTGCCCTCAAGCCCATCTCCACCGTGCCGCGGGCCCTGCGCACCGTCGACGTCGCCACCGGCGGTGAGGCCACCGCCAACCACCAGCGCTCCGACGTCTGCGCCGTCGCCCCCGCCGCCGTGATCGCCGAGGCGATGGTGGCCCTGGCCCTCGCCGACGCCCTGCTCGAGAAGACCGGCGGGGACAGCGTGGAGGAGATCCGCGCCCACCTCGCCCGCACCCAGGAGCTGCAGGCCGCCGGCCTCGCGGCGCAGGAGGCCGCGGGGGTTCCCGCGCCGTGACCGCGGCGACCGCTCCGGTCGTGGTCCTGATCGGGCCGATGGGCTCGGGCAAGACCACCGTCGGCCGCGAGCTCGCCGCCCTGCTGGGTGTGCCCTTCGCCGACCTCGACGCCCTGGTCGTCGAGCGTGACGGCCGCAGCATCCCCGATATCTTCGCCGCCGAGGGCGAGGACGGCTTCCGCGCCCGCGAGCACGAGGCCCTGCAGGACGCACTGGTCGGCTTCCCCGGGGTGCTGGCGCTCGGCGGCGGCGCCCTCACGCACGACCCCTCCCGCGAGGCCGTCCGCGGCCACGCCACCGTGCTCCTCGAGGTCGACGAGACCGCCGTCGCCCGGCGCCTGCACGGCGGCCGGGGGCGCCCGCTGCTGGAGGGCCCGGACCCCCTGGCCCGCTGGCGGGAGATCGCCGCCGCCCGGATGCCGCTGTACCGGCAGGCCGCCCGCTGGAGCGTCGACTCCTCCGTCGGCTCGCCCCGCCACGTCGCCCGCCGCATCGCCCGCACCCTCCAGAACCCCGCTCCGGACCCCACCGCCCCTGGCCCGACCACCCCGACCCCGACGACCGAGCAGGAGACCGCATGAGCACCACCACCATCCCCGTCACCACCCCGACGGGCGGCTACGAGGTCGTGGTCGGCCGCGGCCTGCTGCCCGAGATCCCGCAGTGGGTGCCCGAGCGTGCCCGCCGCATCGTGGTGATCCACCAGCCGAGCCTGCGCACCGTCGCCGACCAGCTGCGCGAGTCCCTGGTCGCCTCCGGCCGCGAGGCCTTCCTGGCGGAGGTCCCCGACGGCGAGGAGGCCAAGACCGCGCAGGTCGCCGGATTCCTCTGGGCCGTCTGCGGCCAGGCCGAGATCTCCCGCACCGACCTGGTGATCGGCCTGGGCGGCGGCGCCGCCACCGACCTGGCCGGCTTCGTCGCCGCCAGCTGGCTGCGCGGCATCGACGTGCTGCAGGCCCCCACCACCGTCGCCGCCATGGTCGACGCCGCCGTCGGCGGGAAGACCGGCATCAACACCTCCGAGGGCAAGAACCTGGTGGGGGCCTTCCACCCGCCGATCGCCGTGATCGCCGACCTCGACGTGCTCGCCGGGCTCGGCCGGAATGACGTCGCCGCGGGCCTCGCCGAGGTGGTCAAGGCCGGCTTCATCGAGGACACCCGGATCCTCGAGGTCGTCGAGGCCGACCCCGCCGCGGCCCTGGACGTGACCAGCGAGGCCTTCCGCGAGATCGTCGAGCGGGCCATCCGTGTCAAGGCCCGCGTGGTCTCCGCGGACCTGCGCGAGGCGGGGGAGCGGGAGATCCTGAACTACGGCCACACCCTCGGCCACGCGATCGAGCGCAACGAGCGCTACCAGTGGCGCCACGGCGCCGCCGTCGCCGTCGGCATGATGTTCGCCGCCGAGCTCTCCCACCTCGCCGGGAAGCTGCCGGAGGAGGACGTGGACCGCCACCGCGCGATCCTCACCGCGCTGGGCCTGCCCACCACCTACCGCGACCGGCAGTGGCCCAAGCTCGAGGACGCCATGAAGCGCGACAAGAAGACCCGCGCCGGGCTGCTGCGCTTCGTGGTGCTGGACCGCATCGGCCGCACCTCCCGGCTCGAGGGCCCCGACCCCTCGCTGCTGCTGGCCGCCTACGCCGCCGTCACGGCCGACGAGGAGCCCCGGTGACCACCTCGGTCCGGATCCGCGATCTGGTCCTCGGGGAGGGCCGGCCGGCCGTGATCGTGCCGCTCACCGCCGCCGAGGAGCCCGCCCTGCTGAGCGCTGCCGGCTCCCTCGCCGGGCACGATGTGGACCTGGTCGAGTGGCGCATCGACCGCTTTCGGCCCGAGCTGCCCGTCGAGCAGCTGGGCGCGGCGGTCGCCGAGGCCCTGCTCGTACTGCGCGCGGCGCTCGATGACGCGGGGATCGCCGCGGCCCCGCTGCTGCTGACCCTGCGCACCGCTGCCGAGGGCGGGGACCGCGAGCTCTCCGACGCTGGCTACCGCGAGCTGCTGCTGTCCCTGATCCCCGTGACCGCGGTGGAGCTGGTGGACGTGGAGGCCTTCCGCGATCCGGCCGTGGTCGCGGAGCTGGTGGCGGCCGCCCACGAGGCCGGGACGGTGGTGGTGGGATCGAACCACGATTTCGCGGCCACGCCTCCGCAGGCCGAGATCGAGCGACGCCTGCGGGCCATGCACGCGCGCGGCCTGGACGTCGCCAAGATCGCCGTGATGCCGCAGTCCCCGGCCGACGTGATCGCGCTGCTCGCGGCCACCGTCGCCGTCGTCCCCGAGGGCCCCGTGATCACGATGAGCATGGGCCGCCTCGGGACCGTCACCCGGGTGGCCGGCGAGGTGTTCGGCTCCGCCGCGACCTTCGGCACCGTCGGCGAGGCCTCCGCGCCCGGACAGATCCCCGCCGACGTGCTGTCCCGGACGATGGACCTGCTCGCCCCCTGAGCGTCGGGGCACGCTCCGCGGACGACCTCTCGCGGGCCGGAAGCACCCGGGTCTACGCTCGCGCCATGAGCCCGAGACTTCGCGTCCAGAACTTCTCCGTCACCCGTGACGGCATCGGCGCCGCCGAGGACCAGAGCCTCGAGCAGCCGATGGGATCGATCGACGTGGGTCGCCTGCACGCCTGGGCCTTCGCCACCGCCTCCTTCCCCGGGCGGGAGGACGGGGGCGGCACCCGCGGGCTCGACGACCGGATCGTCGCGGACTTCTCCCGCGGCATCGGCGCCGAGATCATGGGGCGGAACAAGTTCGGCCCCCAGCGCGGTCCCTGGACCGATCACGACTGGGTCGGCTGGTGGGGTGAGGAGCCGCCGTTCCGCACCCCCGTCGTCGTGCTCACCCACCACCCGCGGCCCGAGCTCACCCTCGGGGAGACCACCTTCCACTTCCTGGACGCCCCGCCCGCCGAGGCCCTCGCGGTCGCGACCGAACTGGCCGACGGGCAGGACGTGCGCCTGGGCGGCGGCGTCCGCATCCTGCTGGACTTCCTGGCCGCGGACCTGGTGGACGACCTGCACCTGGCGGTCGCGCCCTTCGAGGCCGGCCACGGGCTGCGGCTGTGGCGCTCCCCGAAGGACCTCGAGGGCGCCTTCCACCACGAGTCGGTGCCGAGCCCCAGCGGCGTCACCCACCACTTCTACTGGCGGGACTGAGCCTCCGGGCCCTCGTCCTCGATCCCCGGGTCGTCCGCGCGCGCCTCGCCGTCCTCGAGCACCTCGCCGGCCTCGGAGGGGGAGGCGGGGGAGAGGTGGCCGAAGGTGCGGCGCTGGTAGGCGGCCGCGTCCTCGTCCTCGATGACGTCCTCGGCCAGCAGGTCCCCGGACTCGTCCAGCACCGGGATCGCCCCGGTCTCCAGCGCCACCCGGCGCCGCTCCGCCCGGCGGGTGCGGCGCACCAGCGCCTTCATCTGCGAGGCGGACATGGTCACCTGCCACTCCTGGTGCGCGGGCAGCGTCCAGCGGCGCCATGCCGCCAGGCCCGCCAGCGTCGCCCCGCAGGCCACGGCCAGCAGCACCCAGGGGGAGGCGAGGCCGAGCGCGACCACGCCCCAGGTGAGGATCGCCGTGAGCAGCGCGCCGGTGGCGTACAGCGGGCCGCCGCCGAAGATCGCGGGGATCCGGCCGACCATCACGTCGCGGATCACGCCGCCGCCGACGGCGCTGGTCACCCCCAGCAGGATCGCCGGCATCGCGTCCAGCCCGTAGCCGAGCGACTTCGCGGTGCCGGTCGCGGCCCACAGCGCCATCGCGGCGATGTCCAGCACGCTCACCAGGCGCCGCCACCAGGTGCCGTCCGTCGAGATCAGGAAGGAGAAGGCCGCGCCGCCGAGGGCGCAGGCCAGGTAGGTGGGACCCGAGAAGGCGGCGGGGGTGCCGTAGTCCAGGATCAGGTCGCGGACGATGCCGCCGCCCAGCCCGGAGACGATGCCGATGAAGGCGAAGCCCACCGCGTCGAAGTTCAGCCGGGAGGCCAGCGCCCCCGCGGCGACGCCCATGATGAACACGCCCAGCAGATCGAGCACGCGCAGGAGCTCGTTGTTCACGAGCAGGTCGAGGGGAGCCACGCCAGCACCGTATCGGGCCGTGACCAGCGCCCCAACCCGGTGTGACGGCCCCGACCCGCGATGGTCCGTACGATCGTGGCATGAGCTCTGCACCCCTCCCGCCTCGGCTCGGCCTGACCGGCGGCATCGGCTCCGGGAAGTCCACCGTCGCCGCGCTGTGGCGGGAGGCCGGGGTGCGGGTGATCGACCTGGACGCCCACTCGCGAGCGGTGCTCGACACTCCCGGCCCGGGGCTGGAGGAGGCCGTGGCCCGCTTCGGCGAGGAGTACCGCGCGGCCTCCGGCACCATCGACCGCGCCCGCCTCGCCGCGCTCGTCTTCGCCGACGACGCCGCCCGTGCGGAGCTGGAGGCGATCGTGCTGGGCCGGGTGGACGACGCCGTCGCCGCCGAGGAGGCCGAGGCCCGGGCGGCCGGGGAGGAGCTGGTGGTCCACGACAGCCCCCTGTTGCTGGAGAAGGGCCACGACCGGGACGGACGGTACGCCGGGGTGGCGGTCGTGCTGGCGCGTCGGGACGACCGCATCGACCGGGTGGTCCGCGACCGCGGGCGGGACCGCGCCTATGTCGAGTCCGTGATGGCCGCGCAGGTGAGCGACCTGGAGCGGATCCGGCGGGCCGACCGGCTGATCCTGAACACCGCGGACCGGGAGACCCTCGCCGCGCGCTCCCGGCGCGCCCTCGAGGTGCTGCGCGCCCTCTGACCGGTTCCCGGCAGCCCCTCGTCCCGACCCGCCGTCGCCCCGTCGCCCGTCGGGGTTTCGCCGCCGGCGCAGGCCGCGGGTGCTCGTTCGTCGGGGCCCGCCCGTAGGCTGGGAGCATGCGCCCCGTCACCGATCTCGTCCGCGCCGAACACGCCCTGGAGGTGGTCTCCGAGTACCAGCCCTCCGGCGACCAGCCCGCCGCCATCGCGGACCTCACGGCCCGCATCGAGGCGGGCGAGCAGGACGTCGTGCTGCTCGGCGCCACCGGCACCGGCAAGTCCGCCACCACCGCCTGGCTGATCGAGAAGCTGCAGCGCCCCACCCTGGTGATGGCGCACAACAAGACCCTCGCCGCGCAGCTGGCCAGCGAGTTCCGCGAGCTGCTGCCGCACAACGCGGTCGAGTACTTCGTCTCCTACTACGACTACTACCAGCCGGAGGCGTACGTCCCGCAGTCGGACACCTACATCGAGAAGGACTCCTCGATCAACGCGGAGGTGGAGCGGCTGCGCCACAGCGCCACCAACTCGCTGCTGACCCGCCGCGACGTCGTCGTGGTCTCCTCCGTGTCCTGCATCTACGGTCTGGGCACCCCGCAGGAGTACGTGGACCGCATGGTGCGGATGAGCCGCGGGGACCAGGTGGACCGCGACGAGCTGCTGCGGCGTTTCGTGGACATGCAGTATGACCGCAACGACGTCGAGTTCATGCGCGGCACCTTCCGGGTGCGCGGCGACACCGTCGAGATCATCCCCATGTACGAGGAGCTCGCCCTGCGCATCGAGTTCTTCGGCGACGAGATCGACGCCCTCTACACGCTGCACCCGATGACGGGCGAGGTGATCCGGGAGGAGGACCAGATCCACATCTTCCCGGCCTCCCACTACGTCGCCGGGCCCGAACGGCTCTCCCGTGCCATCGGCACCATCGAGACCGAGCTGGAGGAGCGCCTGGAGGAGCTGGAGGGCCAGGACAAGCTGCTGGAGGCGCAGCGCCTGCGCATGCGCACCTCGCACGACCTGGAGATGCTGCGCCAGACCGGCTCCACCAACGGCGTGGAGAACTACTCGCGGCACCTGGACGGCCGCGGTCCCGGCACCGCGCCCAACACCCTGCTGGACTACTTCCCCGAGGACTTCCTGCTGGTCATCGACGAGTCCCACGTGACCGTCCCCCAGATCGGCGCGATGTACGAGGGGGACCGCTCCCGCAAGCGCACCCTGGTCGACTTCGGGTTCCGCCTGCCCAGCGCCCTGGACAACCGTCCGTTGACCTTCGGCGAGTTCACCGAGCGCACCGGGCAGACCGTCTACCTCTCCGCGACCCCGGCGCAGTACGAACTGGACCGCTCCGACGGCGTCGTGGAGCAGATCATCCGCCCCACCGGCCTCGTGGACCCCGAGGTGATCGTGAAGCCCGTGAAGGGCCAGATCGACGACCTGCTCGAGCAGATCCACCAGCGCGTCGAGGCGGACGAGCGGGTGCTGGTCACCACGCTCACCAAGCGGATGGCGGAGGACCTCACCGATTACCTGCTGGAGAACGGCATCAAGGTGCAGTACCTCCACTCCGACGTCGACACCCTGCGCCGGGTGGAGCTGCTGCGCTCCCTGCGCCAAGGCGAGTTCGACGTGCTGGTGGGCATCAACCTGCTGCGCGAGGGCCTGGACCTGCCCGAGGTCTCCCTGGTGGCGATCCTCGACGCCGACAAGGAGGGCTTCCTGCGCTCGCGCACCTCCCTGATCCAGACCATCGGCCGTGCCGCCCGCAACGTCTCCGGCCAGGTCCACATGTACGCCGACCGGGTCACCGACTCCATGCAGCAGGCGATCGACGAGACCAACCGCCGCCGCGCCAAGCAGATCGCCTACAACGAGGAGCGCGGCATCGACCCGGCTCCGCTGCGCAAGCGCATCGCCGACGTCACCGACATGCTGGCCCGCGAGGACATCGACACCGACACCCTGATGTCCACCGACTACCGCTCCGGCAAGGAGCGCGTCGCCCGGGACCGCGCCCGCTCGCAGGCCGTGGACGCGGTCTCCGGGCGCACCGTCGACCTCGGGGACGACCCGGTCGGTTCCCTCACCGGCATGATCGACGAGATGACCGCGCAGATGCACCAGGCGGCCGAGTCCCTGCAGTTCGAGGTCGCAGCCCGGCTGCGCGACGAGGTCTCGGAGCTGAAGAAGGAACTCCGGCGGGTGCAGCGGTCCTCATGAGCACGGTTCCGATGGGGCTGATGGGTGAATCTCCGCGATCACGGCTCCGCGATGCCCTGATCGGCGGCGCGGTGGGCGGGGCGATCTCGACGATCCCACCGGTGCGCCTGCCGTGGGCGCTCCGGGCCGCCCTGGTGGTCCTGCCCGCAGGCCTCACCGCGGGGACCGTCGCCGCGGCCTCCCGCTCAGTCCGCGTCGACACCCTGCTCGACGGCGACACTGTCGGCCAGGGGGCGCGCGAGGCCGACGCACGCGACGCCCCGACCCAGGACCAGGACCAGGACCAGGACCAGCACCAGGAGATCCTGCTGCCGGCCGGGCTCCGCGCGGGTCTCGCCCTCGCGGCCGGCGCCGGGATGATCGGCGCGGGACTGGCCGGGTACCGGCTGGACGGCTGGCTGGACCGGAGGCTGCGCGCCCGGCGGGTCCCGGCCCCCGGCTCGTGATCGGCCTCGGGTGCGGCCTGGCGATGGCCCTCACCCTCGCCCTCGAGGACGAGTCCACCGCGTCCGCGGTGCGCAGGACCCGGGCCGAGGCCGGCATCACCGTCGTCCCGGCGGCGAGCGACGACGGCCGCACCGCCGCCTGATCACAGTCCGGTTGTGGACTCCCCGAGGGCGTAGGCCACCTCGCGGGCCGCCTGTCGTGCGGTCACCATCAGCGTGCCGAGCTGCACCTCGCGGGCGGACACCCCCAGCAGCAGCTGACCGAAGGGCGGCACCACCAGGCTGTGCACCACGGTGTGGGCGTCCCCGACGGTGTGGGACACCACGGGGCCGAACATCCTCGACAGCCCGCCGCCGCGCTCCGGATCCAGCACCTGCGCCTCGTCCTCCAGGCCCCGGGAGCAGATCCGCAGGCCGTCGGCGGTGGCGAGGATCGCGGAGGTCAGCTCGGGCACGGCCGCGACGGCCGACTCGATGGGGGTCATCGACGTGCGGCCCACCAGGGGCGACCACAGGGTCCAGTCCCGCGCGATCGCCGGGTCCATCAGCGTCGGGTCGGCGGCGGCCCCTCCCGGGGCCCCTCGGTCGCGGTGCTCATCGGGCCAGCCTGCCCCGGGGCGCGGGCGCGCACCACCCCCGGACGGGGCCGCGAGACACGGGGCCCCGGGGCGACTACTTCGAGGCGGCGCGCTCGGTGATCTGCAGGTCCAGCGGGAAGTCGACGGGGGAGCGGGGGAACAGCAGGCGCCCCGCCTCGGCGGCGGCCTCCCGGATCGCGGCGGCCGCCTGCTCGGCCTGTGCGGCGGGAGCGTGCACGATCACCTCGTCGTGCAGGAAGAACGCCAGGTGCGCGCGGCGCGCGAACACCGGCCCCGAGGGCACGGCGGACTCGGCGGCGGGCACCTCGGGCAGCGCGGCCAGCCGGCGACGGATCCCTGCGATCCACGCCAGCGCCCACTCGGCGGCGGTGCCCTGCACGACGAAGTTGCGGGTGAAGCGGCCCCGGTCGCGGGCTTCCCGGCGGGAGCGCTCCTGCTCCCCGGGCGCCGCGTCGACGCTGTTCGCGGCGGCCTGGGCGCGCCGCCAGGCCTCCTCGGGGGCCGGGGAGGAACGGCCCAGCCAGGTGGTCACGGTGCCGCCGCGCTCCCCGGTGGCGGCGGCCTCGTCCACCAGGGACATCGCGGCCGGGAAGGTGCTGCGCAGGCGGGGCACCAGGCGGCCGCTGTCCCCGGTGGTGCCGCCGTACAGCGCCCCCAGCACGGCGATCTTCGCCTCCTGACGGGTGGCGACGATGCCGGCGTCCACGATCCCGGCGTAGAGGTCGCGGCCGGCCCCGGCCTCGGCCATCGCCCGGTCCCCGGACATGGCGGCCAGCACCCGCGGCTCCAGCTGGGAGACGTCCGCCCCGACCAGGCGCCACCCCGCGTCCGCGCGCAGGGCCGGGCGGAGCTGGCGGGGGATCTGCAGCGCCCCGCCGCCGCTGGAGGCCCAGCGCCCCGTGACCACCCCGGCGGGCACGTACACGGGCCGGTAGCGGCCGTCGTGGACCCATTCCTCCATCCAGGTCCAGCCGTTCGCGGTGAGCAGCCGGGACAGCTTCTTGTAGCGCAGCAGCGGGGCGATCGCGGGGTGCTCGATCCCCTCCAGCTCCCAGCGGGAGGTCGAGGCCACGTCGATCCCGGCCCGGCGCAGCCCGCGCAGCAGCCGCGGCGGGGAGTCCAGGGACAGCAGCGGTTCGCCGAGCGCCGCGCGCACCTCGGCGCCCACCTCGGCCATCGCGGCCGGCACCTGGCCCGGTCGGGGGCGCGGCCCCAGATCCGCGGCGAGGATGCGGTCGTGCTCGGCCACGTCCCAGGGGATTCCGGCGGCCTGCAGCTCGCAGGCCACCAGCGCCCCGGCGGACTCGGCGGCCGTGAGCATCCGCAGCCGTGAGGGCTCGGCCGAGGTCTCGATGGCCCGCTGCTGGCGGGCGGTCTCGGCGAGCATCTCGCCGGTCTCCTCGGGCACGGCGGCGCCGGCGCGCCCGCCGGGCTCCAGCTCGAACAGCGTCGCCCCGGCGGCGGGGGTGGCGGAGTGCTCCGGGATCGCGACCGGGAGGACCTCCCAGAGCTGCGCCGCCCGCAGCGCGGCGGGGTCGGTCACCACCGTGGAGCCGCGCAGGATGGTGTGGACCAGGCGCAGGTCGTGCGCCCGGGCCAGGCGCACCCCGGCGGCGAGCAGACGCGGGTACACCGTGCGCGTGTCCGACAGCACCCAGCGCGGACCGTCCTCCGCCTCCCGCCGCGCCATCACCGCGGGCAGCTCCGCCGTGGTGCAGGCGCTCTCGCCGAGCCGGCTCCCCGCCGCGTCGAGATCGACCAGCGCCCATCCGCCGTCGGGGGCGCGTCCCACAAGGCAGCGGTCGGGGCGGGCAGCGGTCACCAGCCCCGCTCGCGCCACGCGGGCAGGGACGGCCGCTCGGCGCCGAGCGTGGTGTCGTCGCCGTGGCCGGGGTACACCCTGGTGCCGTCGCCCAGCCGGTCGAAGATCCGCGCGGTCACGTCCCCCAGCAGCTGCGCGAAGCGCTCCGGGTCGACCCCGGTGTTCCCGACGCCGCCGGGGAACAGGGAGTCCCCGGTGAGCAGATGGTCGCCGGCCTCCCCGCCTCGCCACAGCACCGCCACCGAGCCGGGGGTGTGTCCGCGCAGGCCGATCACCTCGAGCCGCGTCGCGCCCAGGGAGATGGTCTCGCCGTCCCGCAGCGGCCGCTGCACGGGCACGGGCAGGTCGGCGGCGTCGTCCTGCCCGGCGAGCACCGGGGCGCCGGTCGCGGCGGCCAGCTCGGCGAGGGCGCCGACGTGGTCGTGGTGCGCGTGGGTGGTGAGGATCCCCGTCAGGCGCGGTGTGGGCTCGCCCTCCGCGACCGCCTCGGCGGCGTCCTCGGCCAGCAGGGCCCGCAGCCGCTGCGGCTCCGCGGCGGCGTCCACCAGCAGCCGCTCCCCGGTGGCGGGGCAGCGCAGCAGGTAGGTGTTGTTGTCCATCGGTCCCACCGAGGCCTTGCGCAGCACGAGCCCCGGCAGGCGTCGCACCGCGCTCGGACCGCCCGGTTCGACGTGGCCGTCGGCGGGGTACGGCGCGGGCTCGGGCGGAGGGGTCGGATGCGTGTCGTTCTGCATGTCGGAAGTATCTCGCAGCACCCTGGGCGCGGTCGTTCGTCGGGGCCCGTCCGTAGGATGACGGTGTGACGAATACGCTGACGGTCCGCGGTGCGCGGGAGCACAACCTCAAGAACATCGACATCGAGATCCCCCGGAACACGCTGGTCGTTTTCTCGGGGCTCTCGGGCTCGGGAAAGAGCTCGCTGGCCTTCGACACCATCTTCGCCGAGGGCCAGCGGCGCTACGTCGAGTCCCTCTCGGCCTATGCGCGCCAGTTCCTCGGGCAGATGGACAAGCCCTCGGTCGACCTCATCGAGGGCCTCTCCCCGGCCGTCTCGATCGACCAGAAGTCCACCAACCGGAACCCGCGCTCCACGGTGGGCACCATCACGGAGGTCTACGACTACCTCCGTCTGCTGTTCTCCCGCACCGGCGTGCAGCACTGCCCGGTCTGCGGCGAGGAGGTCTCCTCCTCCTCGGCCGAGCAGATCGTGGACACCCTGCTCGAGCTGGACCAGGGCACCCGCTTCCAGCTGATGGCCCCGATCGTGCAGGGCCGCAAGGGCGAGCACGCCGACCTGCTGAGCTCCCTGCGCTCCCAGGGATACGCCCGCGCCCGCATCGACGGCCAGGTGCGCCGCCTGGACGAGGAGATCAGCCTCGACAAGAAGTTCAAGCACACCATCGAGGTGGTGGTGGACCGCCTCGCCGCGAAGCCCGACGCCCGCCGCCGCCTCACCGACTCGGTCGAGACAGCCCTGCGGCTGGCCGAGGGGATCCTGGTGGTGGACCACGTCGACCGCCCCGAGGACGACCCCGAGCGCTCCCGCCGCTTCTCCGAGAAGCGGGCCTGCCCCAACGGCCATCCCATCGCGATCGACGACATCGAGCCGCGCACCTTCTCCTTCAACGCCCCCTACGGCGCCTGCCCCGAGTGCACCGGCCTCGGCTCCCGCCTGGAGGTGGACCCCGAGCTGGTCGTCCCCGACGAGGACCTCACCCTCGCGGAGGGCGCCATCGCCCCCTGGTCGATGGGCTCCAGCGACCACCACCAGGAGATGATGCAGGCTCTCGCCGAGGAGCTCAGCTTCTCCCTGGACACCCCGTGGCGGGCGTTGCCCGAGCGGGCGCGCGACGCCCTGCTGCACGGCAAGGACCACCAGGTCCATGTGCGCTACCGCAACCGCTTCGGCCGCGAGCGCACCTATTCCACCGGCTTCGAGGGCGTCATGCACTTCCTCGAGCGGCGCCACTCGGACACCGAGTCCGACTGGGCCAAGGACCGCTACGAGCAGTTCATGCGCGAGGTGGCCTGCCCCGCCTGCCGTGGAGCCCGGCTGCGCCCCGAGGTGCTGGCCGTGACCGTCGGCGGGAGGTCCATCGCCGAGGTCTGCGACATGTCGATCCGCGATGCCCTGGACTACGCCACCGAGCTGCGGCTGGGGGAGCGGCAGGCCGCGATCGCCGACGAGGTGCTGCGCGAGGTCCGCTCGCGGCTGGGCTTCCTGCTGGACGTGGGCCTGGACTACCTCACCCTCGCCCGCGCCGCCGGCACCCTCTCCGGCGGCGAGGCCCAGCGCATCCGCCTGGCCACCCAGATCGGCTCCGGCCTGGTGGGCGTGCTGTACGTGCTGGACGAGCCCTCCATCGGCCTGCACCAGCGCGACAACGAGCGCCTCATCGCCACCCTCACCCGGCTGCGGGACCTCGGCAACACCCTGATCGTGGTCGAGCACGACGAGGACACCCTCAACGCCGCAGACTGGGTGGTGGACATCGGCCCGCTGGCCGGCGAGCACGGCGGCCACGTCGTCCACTCCGGCACCGTCGAGGCCCTGCGCGAGAACTCCGAGTCCCTGACGGGCCGCTACCTCTCCGGCGAGCTGGAGATCCCGCTGCCGATCACCCGCCGCGCCATCAGCAAGAACAAGTCCCTCAAGGTCGTCGGGCCCGCCGCCAACAACCTCACCGGGCAGGACGTCTCCTTCCCGCTCGGGGTGCTGACCGCCGTCACCGGCGTCTCCGGCTCCGGCAAGTCCACCCTGGTCAACGACATCCTCTACTCGGTGCTCGCCAAGGAGCTGAACCGCGCCCGCATCGTGCCGGGCAAGCACAAGCGGGTGACCGGCCTCGAGCACCTCGACAAGGTGGTCCACGTCGACCAGTCGCCGATCGGCCGCACCCCGCGCTCGAACCCGGCCACCTACACCGGGGTCTGGGACCGGGTGCGCACCCTGTTCGCCCAGACCACCGAGGCGAAGGTGCGCGGCTACACCGCCGGACGCTTCTCCTTCAACGTCAAGGGCGGACGCTGCGAGGCCTGCTCCGGCGACGGCACCCTGAAGATCGAGATGAACTTCCTGCCCGACGTGTACGTGCAGTGCGAGGTCTGCAAGGGCAAGCGCTACAACCGCGAGACACTCGAGGTGCACTTCAAGGACAAGAACGTCGCCGAGGTGCTGGAGATGTCCATCGCCGAGGCCCTCGAGTTCTTCGACGCGGTCCCCGCGATCCGCCGCCAGATGCAGACCCTGGTCGACGTGGGCCTGGGCTACGTGCGCCTGGGCCAGAGCGCCACCACCCTCTCCGGCGGGGAGGCGCAGCGCGTCAAGCTCGCCTCGGAGCTGCACAAGCGCTCCAACGGCCGCACCATCTACGTGCTCGACGAGCCCACCACGGGCCTGCACTTCGAGGACGTCCGCAAGCTGCTGGAGGTGCTGAACGGGCTGGTCGACAAGGGCAACACGGTGATCGTCATCGAGCACAACCTCGACGTCATCAAGTCCGCGGACCACCTCATCGACCTCGGCCCCGAGGGCGGCTCCGGCGGCGGCCGCATCGTCGCCACCGGCACCCCCGAGCAGGTGGCCCGCGTCGAGGGCTCCTACACCGGGCGCTTCCTGGCCCCGATGCTGGAGGGGGGCCGCGGCGGCACCCGCACCGCGGCCGCCCGCTGACCCGGGCGCGGCATGGCGGATCCCTCCACCTACCGGCCCGCGGCCGGCACCGTTCCCACCTCCCCGGGCGTCTACCGCTTCCGGGACGCCGACGAGCGCGTCATCTACGTCGGCAAGGCCAAGAACCTGCGCCAGCGGCTCTCGAACTACTTCCAGGACCTCTCGGTGCTGCACGAGCGCACCCGGCGCATGGTCACCACCGCGAACCGGGTCGAGTGGACCGTGGTCGGCACCGAGGTGGAGGCCCTCACCCTCGAGTACACCTGGATCAAGGAGTACGACCCGCGGTTCAACGTCAAGTTCCGCGACGACAAGTCCTACCCGTACCTGGTGCTGACGATGGGGGAGAAGGTGCCGCGGGTGCAGATCACCCGCCGCCCCCGCGCCAAGGGCGACCGCACCTTCGGCCCCTACCCGCAGGTCGGCGCGATCCGGGAGACGATGGACCTGATGCTGCGGGTGTTCCCGGTGCGCTCCTGCAGCGCCGGGGTGTACCGCCGCGCCGAGCGCTCGGGGCGCCCCTGCCTGCTGGGCTTCATCGGCAAGTGCTCCGCGCCCTGCACGGGGGAGATCTCCGTCGAGGACCACCGGCGCCTGGCCGAGCAGTTCGCGGACTTCATGGCCGGCAACACCGGCACCTACACCCGCCGGATCGAGCAGCGGATGCGGGAGGCCGCCGCCGCGATGGACTACGAGACCGCGGCGAGCCTGCGCGACGACCTGCAGGCCCTGGACGCCGTGATGTCCAAGAACTCCGTCGTGCTCTCCGACGCCACCGACGCGGACCTCATCGGCATCGCCCAGGACGAGCTGGAGGCCTCCGTCCAGGTCTTCCACGTGCGCGGCGGCCGCATCCGCGGACAGCGCGGCTGGACCGCCGAGATCCTCGACGAGTCCGACACGGCGGCCCTCGTCGAGCGCGCCATGACCACCCTCTACGCCGAGGGTGCCGCGCCCCGGGAGGTGCTGGTGCCCGTCCAGCCCACCAACCGGGACCTGCTCAAGGAGCTCATCGACCACCCCGTGGAGGTGCGCGTCCCCCAGCGCGGCGAGAAGAAGGACCTGCTGGGCACCGTCACCACCAACGCCGAGGAGGCGCTGCGGCTGCATCGGCTGCGCCGCACCGGCGACCTCACCGCCCGCACCAAGGCGCTCGAGGACCTCGGCGAGGCCCTCGACCTCCCCGAGCCGCCGCTGCGCATCGAGTGCTTCGACATCTCCCACTCGCAGGGCACGAACGTCGTCGGCTCCCAGGTGGTCTTCGAGGACGGCCTGCCCAAGAAGAGCGAGTACCGCCGCTACTCGGTCTCCGGGGCCGCCGCCCGCGACGACACCGCCTCCATGTACGACGTGATCTCCCGTCGCCTGCGCCACCACCTCGAACCGCCCCCGCAGACCGAGGAGGAGGCGCGGCGCTTCGCCTACCCGCCCTCGCTGATCCTGGTCGACGGCGGGCCCCCGCAGGTCGCCGCCGCCCAGCAGGCCTTCGACGACCTCGGCGTCACCGACATCGCCCTGGCCGGCATCGCCAAGCGGCTCGAGGAGATCTGGCTGCCCGGCGACGAGTACCCGGTGATCCTGCCCCGCACCAGCGAGGCCCTCTTCCTGGTGCAGCGCCTGCGCGACGAGGCCCACCGCTTCGCGATCACCTATCACCGCTCCAAGCGCGGCCGCGCCATGCAGGCCAGCGCGCTGGACGGCATCCCCGGCCTCGGCCCCGCCCGCCGCCGGGCCCTGCTGGACCGCTTCGTGACCGTCTCCGCGATCCGCGAGGCCGAGCCCGAGCGGCTCCAGGAGGTGGACGGGATCGGCCCCGCGCTCGCGGAGCAGATCACCGCCGCGCTACGATCCGAGCGGGGCGCGGACGATCAGCCGGAGGATCGGACCGCGGGGGAGAGCGACACCGCGGACCTGGCCGTGGACATGGCCACCGGTGAGATCCTCGATCCCCCCCACCCCGCGCACGACCCGGAAGGACCGCAACGGTGAGCACTGAGCAGACCCTCGACCCGCTGGACAGCGAGGGCGACGTCCGCGGGGAGGTCGTCATCATCACCGGCCTCGCCGGGGCCGGCCGCGAGACCGCCGCCCATGCCCTCGAGGACATGGGCTGGTACGTCGTCTACAACATCGCCCCGCAGCTCATCCCCACCCTGTACGAGCTGCAGGCCTCCGCCGAGGGCCGCGTCACCCGCTTCGCCGTGGTCGTCGACCCGCGGTCCGGCCCCTTCTTCTCCGAGCTGGCCGACGTGGTCGCCGAGCTGCGCAAGGCCGACCTGCGCCTGCGGCTGCTGTTCCTCACCGCCGACGAGTCCACCCTGGTGCGGCGCTTCGACTCCGTGCGCCGCCCCCACCCGCTGCAGGGGGAGGAGGGCGTGCTCGAGGGCATCCGCCGGGAGCGGGAGATGCTCGCCCCCTACCGGCGCAGCGCCGACCTGGTCATCGACACCTCCCCGCTGAACGTCCACCAGCTGATGATGACGATGCGCCAGACCTTCGGCTCCACGGCCGAGCAGCGCCTGACCGTCACCCTGCTGTCCTTCGGCTTCAAGTACGGGATCCCGCTGGAGGCGGACCACGTCAGCGACGTGCGCTTCATCCCCAACCCGTACTGGATCCCCGAGCTCAAGCCCAAGCGCGGCACCGACCCCGAGGTCGCCGAGTTCGTGCTCAGCGACCACAACGGCGCCGAGTTCGTCGAGAAGTACCTGGAGATGATCACCCCCGTGCTGCGCGGCTACAGCTCCGAGAACAAGCACTTCACGACCCTCGCGATCGGCTGCACCGGCGGCAAGCACCGCTCCGTGGCCGTGACCGAGAAGATCGCCGAGCAGCTCCGGCACGCCGGACACGCCGTACGGATCCGCCACCGGGACCTGGGGCGCGAATGAGCCTCGCCGACCGCTCCCGCACCCCGCATCCCCGCCCCGGCCGCCGCCGGGCCCGCGATGCCGGTCCCGCCCCGCTGCGCGTGGTCGCCCTCGGCGGCGGCCACGGTCTCGCCGCGAACCTGCGCGCCCTGCGCCTGCTGGCCGACGAGATCACCGCCGTGGTCACCGTCGCCGACAACGGCGGCTCCTCCGGCCGCATCCGCACCGAGATGCCCGTGCTCCCGCCCGGAGACCTGCGGATGGCGCTGGCCGCCCTCTGCGAGGACTCCGAGTGGGGCTCCATCTGGGGCGAGGTGATCCAGCACCGCTTCGACACCTCCGGCCAGCTGGACGGCCACGCCCTCGGCAACCTGCTGATCGTCGCCCTGTGGCAGATCCTCGAGGACCCCATCGAGGGCCTGGACCAGATGGGGGAGCTGCTCGGCGCCCGCGGCCGCGTGCTGCCGATGGCCCTGGAGCCGCTGGACATCGAGGCCGACGTGCGCACCGCCTCCGAGGGCCTGCGCACCGTGCGCGGCCAGTGGCAGGTCGCCACCGCCGAGGGCCGGGTGGAGCAGCTGCGGCTGGACCCGCCCCACCCCCGGGTCGCCCCCGAGGTGATCGAGGCGATCGGCCGCGCCGACTGGGTGATCGTCGGCCCCGGCTCCTGGTACACCTCCGTGCTGCCGCACCTGATGATCCCCGAGATCGCCGACGCCCTGCGCGGGGGGCCCGCCCGGCTGTGCGTGACCACCAACCTCTCCGTGGGCCAGCAGGAGTCCGAGGGCATGAGCAGCCTGGACATGCTCGACGTGCTCGTGGACCACGCCCCCGGCATCCGGTTCGACGCGCTGGTCGCCGACCCCACCGTGCTCGACGACGCCCTCGCCCTGTCCGAGGCCGCCCAGGCCCGCGGGATCCGCGCCCTGCTGCGCCAGGTCTCCACCGGCGACGGCACCCCCAACCACGACCCGGTGCGCCTCGCCGCCGCCTACCGCGACCTGTTCGCGGACGTCCTCGGGGACGTCCTGCCCGGGCGCGGCACCCCCACGGCGCCCACCACCCGCATTACCCCCGCCGCGGCAGGGACGCCCGAGACCGAGGAGGACCCCGATGGCGCTGACCGCTGACGCCAAGGAGGAGCTCAGCCACCTGGAGATCACCCGGCCCTCCGCCCGCAAGGCCGAGGCCTCCGCGATCCTCCGCTTCGCCGGGGGCCTGCACCTGGTCGCCGGGAAGGTGGTGGTCGAGGCCGAGCTGGACTCCGCCGCCGTGGCCCGCCGTCTGCACGCGATCATCGCCGAGATGTACGGCCACCGCGCCGAGCTGGCCGTGCTCGCCCCCTCCGGGATCCGCCGCTCCACCCACTACCTGGTGCGCGTCGAGCGCGAGGGCGGGATGCTGGCCCGCCAGACCGGCCTGCTGGACGCCCGCGGCCGGCCCGTGCGCGGCATGCCCCCGGCCGTGGTCGGCGGCGCCGCCGTGGACGCCGAGGCCGCCTGGCGCGGCGCCTTCCTGGCCCGCGGCTCCCTCACCGAGCCCGGCCGCTCCGCGGCGCTCGAGCTGTCCTGCCCCGGCCCCGAGGTGGCGCTCGCGATGGTCGGCGCGGCCCGCCGCCTCGGCGTCGCCTCCAAGGCCCGCGAGGCCCGCGGCGCCGACCGGGTGGTGCTGCGCGACGGCGACGCGATCTCCGCGCTGCTCACCCGCATGGGCGCCCATCAGGCCGTGATGACCTGGGAGGAGCGCCGCACCCGCCGCGAGGTCAAGGCCACCGCGCACCGGCTGGCGAACTTCGACGACGCCAACCTGCGGCGCTCGGCCCGCGCGGCCGTCGCGGCCGGGCAGCGGGTGGAGCGGGCCCTGGAGATCCTCGGCGACGAGGTCCCCGAGCACCTGCGCACCGCCGGGACCCTGCGGCTGGAGCACCGCCAGGCGAGCCTCGAGGAGCTGGGCCGGCTGGCCGATCCGCCGATGACCAAGGACGCGGTGGCGGGGCGGATCCGCCGCCTGCTGGCCATGGCCGACAAGCAGGCGAGCGATCTCGGCATCCCGGGCACTGACCACGGAGTGGACGAGGACCAATTGCCCCCGTCGCCCGACGGCGGTCATTGATAGTATCCACATGGTCGTCGGTTCCGACCGGCGTCCTCCGAGCGTACGACGGCGTGCGCGCCACCTGTCCATACTTCGCAGATCAGCTGCGGAACAAGGAGGAACCGTGACCACTAAGGTCGGAATCAACGGATTCGGTCGTATCGGGCGCAACTTCGTGCGCGCCGCCCTCGAGCAGGGTGCTGACATCGAGATCGTCGGCGTCAACGACCTCACCGACAACGCGACCCTCGCGAACCTCATCAAGTACGACTCCATCGGTGGCGTGCTTCCCGACGACGTCTCCCACGACGACGAGTCGATCACCATCGGCGACAACACCTTCAAGGCCTTCGCCGAGCGCGACCCGGCCAAGCTGCCCTGGGGCGAGATCGGCGCGGACGTCGTCATCGAGTCCACCGGCATCTTCACCGACGCCGAGAAGGCCAAGGCCCACCTCGAGGCCGGCGCCAAGAAGGTCATCATCTCCGCCCCGGCGAAGAACGAGGACGCGACCTTCGTCATCGGTGTGAACGAGGGCGACTACGACCCCTCCGCCCACAACATCATCTCCAACGCCTCCTGCACCACGAACTCCCTGGCGCCGGTCGCGAAGGTGCTGAACGACGAGTTCGGCATCGTCAAGGGCCTGATGACCACCATCCACGCCTACACCTCGGACCAGGTGCTGCAGGACGGCCCCCACAAGGACCCCCGTCGTGCCCGCGCCGCCGCGCTGAACATCGTCCCCACCACCACCGGCGCCGCCAAGGCCGTCGCCCTGGTGCTGCCGGAGCTCAAGGGCAAGCTGGACGGCTACTCGCTGCGCGTGCCGGTCCCCACCGGCTCCATCACCGACCTCACCTTCGAGGCCTCCCGCGAGGTCACCGCGGAGGAGGTCAACGCCGCGGTGAAGAAGGCCGCCGAGGGCCCGCTGAAGGGGATCCTGCGCTACACCGAGGACCCGATCGTCTCCAAGGACATCCAGGGCGACCCGCACTCCTCGATCTTCGACGCGCAGCTCACCAAGGTGAACGGCAACATGGTCAAGATCTTCGCGTGGTACGACAACGAGTGGGGCTTCTCCAACCGCCTCGTCGAGCTCTCCGCGCTCGTCGGCAAGTCCCTCTGATCCGCCCGTCGTCACCCTGACGACACGGACCACCCCGGAGCCCGCCGCTCGCCCCCTCACAGGTCGGCGACCGGCGGGCTCCGCCCGTCCCCGGGCCCGATTCGTCCCGATCCCCGGGCGATGAGCCCCGAATCGAAGGAAGCACCCGTGCTCAAGACCATCGAGTCCCTCGGCGACCTGCGCGGCAAGCGCGTGATCGTCCGCGCCGACCTCAACGTGCCGCTGGACGGCTCCACCATCACCGACGACGGCCGCATCCGCGCGGCCCTGCCGACCCTCACCCGCCTCACCGAGGCCGGCGCGAAGGTCGTGGTCATCTCGCATCTCGGCCGCCCCAAGGGCGCCCCCGAGGACAAGTACTCCCTCAAGCCCGTGGTGCGCCGCCTGTCCGAGCTGCTCGGCCAGGACGTCGCCTTCGCCACCGACACCGTCGGCGAGAGCGCCCAGGACGTCGTCAACGACCTCGAGGAAGGCCAGGTCGCCATCCTCGAGAACCTCCGCTTCAACCCCGGGGAGACCGCCAAGGCCGATGCCGAGCGGCTCGTGTTCGCGCAGGCCCTGGCCCGCTTCGGCGACGCCTTCGTCTCCGACGGCTTCGGTGTCGTGCACCGCAAGCAGGCCTCCGTCTACGAGCTGGCCACCCTGCTGCCCTCCGCGGCCGGGGAGCTGGTGCGCCGCGAGGTCGAGTCCCTGCGCAAGGTCACCGAGAGTCCCGAGCGGCCCTTCGTGGTGGTCCTCGGCGGCGCGAAGGTCGCCGACAAGCTCGCCGTGATCGACAACCTGCTGGGCAAGGCCGACCGCATCCTCATCGGCGGCGGCATGGCCTACACCTTCCAGAAGGCGCGCGGCCTCGAGGTCGGCAAGTCCCTGCTGGACGAGGAGAAGGTCGACGTCGTCGCCGAGTACCTCGACCGGGCCGAGAAGAACGGCGTGGAGCTGGTGCTGCCCGTGGACACGGTCGTCGCGCCCGACTTCGCGCCCGACGCCCCGGCCACCATCGTGCCCGCCGACGGCATCCCCGCGGACCAGGAGGGCCTGGACATCGGTCCGGAGACCGCGAAGCTGTTCGGTGAGAAGATCGCCGATGCGGCCACCGTGTTCTGGAACGGCCCCATGGGCGTCTTCGAGTTCGAGGCCTTCGCCAAGGGCACCCTCGCGGTGGCCGAATCCCTCGCGGACGCGAAGGGCTACACCGTGGTCGGCGGCGGGGACTCCGCCGCGGCCGTGCGCGCTCTCGGTTTCGACGAGGACGCGTTCTCGCACATCTCCACCGGCGGCGGTGCGAGCCTCGAGCTGATCGAGGGCAAGGAGCTGCCGGGCATCGCAATCCTCGAGGAAGGCACCAAGTGAGCGACCGTACCCCCCTGATGGCGGGCAACTGGAAGATGAATCTCGACTGGAAGCAGAGCCTGGCCCTGGTCGAGGACCTCGGCGGGCAGCTGAAGGGCAAGGACCTCGGCGGCGTCGAGGCGGCCGTGCTGCCGCCGTTCGTGAACATCCGCACCGTGCAGACCGCCGTCGACGCCGGCAAGCTGCCGATCGCCTACGGTGGCCAGGACCTCTCGGCCCACGAGTCCGGCGCCTACACCGGCGAGGTCTCCGGCCCGATGCTCACCGCGCTGGGCTGCACCTACGTGGCCGTCGGCCACTCGGAGCGTCGCGAGTACCACGGCGAGACCGAGCAGGTCACCAACGCCAAGGTGAACGCCGCCCTGGCCGCCGGTCTCACCCCCATCCTCTGCGTGGGCGAGGGCCTGGACGAGCGCAAGGCCGGCAAGCAGGTCGAGTACACCCTCGCGCAGGTCGAGGGCGGCCTGGAGGGCCTCACCGCCGAGCAGGTGGGCGGCCTCGTGATCGCCTACGAGCCCGTGTGGGCCATCGGCACCGGTGAGGTCGCCACCCCGGACGACGCGCAGGAGGTCTGCGCCGCGGTCCGCGACTGGGTGCGCACCGCCCACGGCGACCAGGCCGCCGACGCGGTCCGCGTGCTCTACGGCGGCTCCGTGAAGTCCTCCAACGTGGCCGAGCTGATGGAGCGCCCCGACGTGGACGGCGCCCTCGTGGGCGGCGCCTCGCTGAAGGCCGAGGAGTTCGCCAAGATCGTCGGCTACCGGGCCGCCTGATCGATCCCCGGCACCGCCGGCGCCTCGGCTGAGACAGCCGACACAGGCGGTGCCCCGGGCACGGGCCGGGTCCCCACGGGGCCCGGCCCGTCCCGTATCCTGAGGCGCGCGTCCGACGCGCCGTCGGACCCCGAATCCTGATTCAGAATCGTGACCCCTGGTGGAAGGTGACCGCAGACGTGGACCTCGCCCTGCTGAAGATCATCCTGCAGGTGGTGCTCGCCGTGACGAGCCTGCTGCTGGTGCTGCTCGTCCTGCTGCACAAGGGGCGCGGCGGCGGCCTCTCGGACATGTTCGGCGGCGGCGTCTCCTCCTCCGCGAGCGCCTCCGGCGTCGCCGAGCGGAACCTCAACCGCCTCACCGTCACCATGGCGCTGATCTGGGGCGCCAGCTGCGTGGGACTGGGCGTCCTCGAACGCTTCCTGTGAGCCGCTGAGCGCCGCCGCTGGGCACGTGCGGCACGGCGCACAGCCGGCACGGCACAGCAGAAGGGCCGGACACCGTGAGGTGTCCGGCCCTTCGTGCATCCTCGCCCGGGGCGGCACGGGACGGCGGGGGGCGGGCCGCCCCGGGAGAGGATCCCGAGGCGGCCCGTGGTGCTCAGGACTGCTGAGCGGCCGCCTCGTCCAGGTACCAGGTGGTGGACTCCAGGCCGCGCACGGAGGAGGCCGGCACCGACCAGGGATCGATCTCCCGGTGCCCGTTGGCGGCGGCCTCGGCCTTCTCGGCGCCCGCCACCAGCAGCCCCACGTGCCGGGCCGAGTTCAGCACCGGCCAGGTCAGGGAGATCCGCTCCGGCGGCGGCTTCGGCGAGTCCTCGACGGCCACGGCGCTGACGCCGAAGGTGCGCTGCGCCGGGTGCTCTGGGAACAGGGAGGCCACGTGCCCGTCCGGGCCCATGCCCAGCCACAGCACGTCGAAGAAGGCCTCGCCGCGGGTGCGGAAGGGGGCGTCGCCCCCGGCCGCGTCGAGCTGCTGGCCGTACCAGGCGGCGGCGTCCGCGAGCGACATGCCGTCCGCGGTGGAGGGCATCACGTGCAGGTTGCGGGCGGGCAGCCCGGCCGCGGTGAGCGGCTCCACCAGGGACTTGCGCACCTGCACCTCGTTGCGGTCGGCGTCGTCGGCGCCGACGAAGCGCTCGTCGCCCCACCACAGGTGCAGGCGGGACACGTCCACCCCGGCCTCCGCCAGCGCCGCGGGCAGGGCCGCCGCGGCGGCCGTGCCGACGCTGCCGCCGGTGACCACCAGGTGCGCGGCGGGACGCTCCTCGAGCGCCGCGGCCAGCTCCCGGGCGGCATCCGCCGCGGCGGTGGCCGCGACGGCCTGCGCGTCCGCGCCCACCACGTCGGTGGGCTCGGGCTTGCCGGTGGCGTAGGTGGCGGCGTCGTCGATGCCGCTGAAGGCGTGGGTGAGGACCTCGCTGTACACCTGGTCGGGATCCAGACGGCGCAGCTCCTCCGCCAGCAGCTCGTACAGGGAGCGCTGCGGCATGGTGACGTGCTGGCCCGAGTCGTCCCCGGGCAGGGTCAGCTCGACGGTGTCCTCGCCGTTGCGGTGCAGGCCGATCACGCCGTCAGGGCGGTGCAGGCGCACCCCGAGCAGGCCGGGGCGGCCCGCCTCGTCCCCGGTGGGGGCCTCGATGGAGACCTCGGAGCCCAGCGCGGACTGCAGCCAGGCGGCCATCAGCACCACGGAGGGGTCGCCCTCGGCGCCCATCACCTCGACGGAGGTGGGGGTCGCGACCGGCGGGATCTCGTAGAGGCTCGCCACCAGGCCGCGCCAGTTGGTCAGCCGCGACCAGGCCAGATCCGAGTCGCCGGAGACGTAGCCGCGGCGCAGCCGCTTCAGCGTCGCCAGCGGCTCGGAGCAGGCGGCCGCGTCGGTGATGCGGCGCTGCGCCATCGTCCCCAGCACGTCGTGCGCGGGGGAGGAGGGGGCGTGCTCCGGCCACCAGGTGACGATCGGGGCATCGGGCAGCAGCATCGGCATCACGAGGGTGTCCAGGGCGGACATCGACTCGCCGCGGGCCCGCAGGATGATGATCTCGCCGGCGCCCGCGTCGCGGCCCACCCGGATCTCCCCGTCCAGGCCGGACTCCTCGGCGTCGGGCTCGGCGTCCACCACGATCACCCGGGCGGGGTGCTCGTGGCTGGCCTGCACGGCGGCCTTCAGCGGCTCGTCGATGTCGTCCCCGGTGGCCACGATGATGAGGGTCAGGACCCTGCCGAGCGTGGTCGCCCCGAAGGTCTCCCGCATCTCGTTCATCTTCTTGGCCAGCGCCGAGGCGGTGGTGTCGGTCAGGGTGGTGATCACGGTCGCCTCCAGGTACGTCCGTCGCGGGCGAGCATCTCGTGGGCGGTGTCCGGGCCCCAGGTGCCCGGACGGTAGGGGGCCGGGTCCAGGTTCTCGGCCCAGTAGGCGGTGATCGGGTCGAGCACCTGCCAGCTGAGCTCGACCTCCTTCTGGCGGGGGAACAGCGGCGGGTCGCCCAGCAGCATGTCCAGGATCAGGCGCTCGTAGGCCTCGGGGGACTCCTCGGTGAAGTTCATGCCGTAGGCGAAGTCCATCGTCACGTCCCGCACCTCCATCTGGGTGCCGGGCACCTTGGAGCCGAAGCGGATGGTGACGCCCTCGTCGGGCTGCACCCGGATCACGATGGCGTTCTGGCCCAGGTCCGCCGTGTCCGTGGAGCGGAACGGCAGGAACGGCGCCCGCTTGAAGACCACCGCGATCTCGGTGACGCGGCGGCCCAGGCGCTTACCGGCCCGCAGATAGAAGGGCACCCCGGCCCAGCGGCGGTTGGCCACGTCCAGGCGCATCGCGGCGAAGGTCTCGGTGGTGGAATCGGCGGGGATGCCGTCCTCCTCGAGGTAGGGGCGCACCTCCTCGCCGCCCTGCCAGCCGCCGACGTACTGGCCGCGCGCGGTGTGCAGGGAGAGGTCCTCGGGCAGCTCGATCGCCGCCAGCACCTTCTCCTTCTCGGCGCGCAGGTCGGAGGCGCGGAAGGAGACCGGCTCCTCCATCGCGGTCAGCGCCATCAGCTGCAGCAGGTGGTTCTGGATCACGTCGCGCGCGGTGCCGATGCCGTCGTAGTAGCCGGCGCGGGAGCCGATGCCGATGTCCTCGGCCATCGTGATCTGCACGTGGTCGACGTAGTTGGCGTTCCAGATCGGCTCGTACAGCTGGTTGGCGAAGCGCAGCGCGAGGATGTTCTGCACCGTCTCCTTGCCCAGGTAGTGGTCGATGCGGAAGACGTCCTCGGGGCGGAACACCTTCTCCACCACGTCGTTGAGCTCCTTGGCCGACTCCAGGTCGTGGCCGAAGGGCTTCTCGATGACCACGCGGCGCCAGGAGCCGTCGCGCGGGGTGTTCAGGCCTGAGTTCGCCAGCTGCTCGCAGACCAGCGGGAAGGCGTCCGGCGGGATCGAGAGGTAGAAGGCGTGGTTGCCGCCGGTGCCGCGGGTGCGGTCCAGCTCGCCGACCACCTCGGTGAGGCGCTCGAAGGCCTCCGGGTCGTCGAAGGTGCCGGTGACGAAGCGCAGACCGCCGCGGAGCTGCTCGAAGACGCTCTCGGAGAAGCCGGTGCGGCAGAACTCCTCGACGTTCTTCCGCACGTACTCGGCGAAGTCCTCGTCGGACCAGTCCCGACGGCCGTAGCCGACCAGGCCGAAGCTCGGCGGCAGCAGCCCTCGGTGGGTGAGGTCGTAGATGGCCGGCAGCAGCTTCTTGCGGGCCAGGTCGCCGGTGACGCCGAACATCACCATCGAGCTGGGTCCGGCAACCAGCGGCAGGCGGCGGTCGCGGGGGTCGCGCAGCGGGTTGTCGCCCTCCGACGCGTCGCGCCCCGGGCTGGGCGCAGAGGATTCGGTCACGATGGTCCCTTCCTGGACTCGGACGTGGAGAGCACGGCCCGCCGCGGGAGGCGGACCGTGCTCGGGGTGGGGATCAGGAGCGGGCGGACTCCACCGAGGCGGAGACCGTGGAGATCAGCTCCTCCCAGGCCTGCTCGAACTTCTCGACGCCCTCGCGCTCGAGGAGGGCGAACACGTCGGCCAGGTCGATGCCGGCCTCCGCGAGACGTCCGAGCACGGCCTCGCCGCTCTCGGCGGTCTCGGCCGACAGCGGGGTGCCGGGCTCCGAGTGGTCGGCGACCGCGTCCAGGGTCTTCTCCGGCATGGTGTTCACGCTCGGGTCGGCGACCAGGCGGTCCACGTAGAGGGTGTCCGGGTACTCGGGGTTCTTCACCCCGGTCGAGGCCCACAGCGGACGCTGCACGTTCGCGCCCTGGGCCTTCAGCGCCGCGAAGCGCTCGGAGGAGAAGGCCACCAGGTACTCGCCGAAGGCGGCCTCGGCGTTGGCGACGCCGGCGGAGCCGCGCATGGTCTCGGCCTCGCCGCCCAGCTCGGCCAGGCGCTTGTCGATCTCGGAGTCGACGCGCGAGACGAAGAAGGAGGCCACCGAGTGGATGGTGGAGAGGTCCTTGCCGGCCTCCGCGGCCTGCTCGAGACCGGTCAGGTAGGCCTCGATCACCTGCTGGTAACGGGCGGCGGAGAAGATCAGGGTGACGTTGACGCTGATGCCTTCGGCGATCACCGCGGTGATGGCCGGCAGGCCCTCCTCGGTGGCGGGGATCTTGATCATCACGTTCTCGCGGCCGACGATCTCGTGCAGGTGCTTCGCCTGCTCGATGGTCTCGTCGGTCTCGTGGGCCAGGCGCGGGTCGACCTCGATGGAGACCCGGCCATCGAAGCCGCCCGAGGAGGCGTAGATGTCCGAGAACAGCTCGGCGGCGGCGCGCACGTCGTCGGTGGTGAGCTTCTCGATCACGGCGTCGACGTCCTTGCCCTCGGCGGCGAGGGCGGCGATGTCCGCGTCGTAGTCCTCGGCGCCGGAGATGGCCGCCTGGAAGATCGAGGGGTTGGTGGTCACGCCGACCACGTTGCGGCTCTCGATCAGCTCGGCGAGGTTGCCGGTCTGCAGGCGGGAGCGGGAGAGGTCGTCGAGCCAGATGGAGACGCCGGCGTCGGAGAGGGCCTGGGTGCGGGGGTTGCTCGTCATGGGGATTCGTCCTTCCGGGCGCGGGAGCGCCCTGCGTCGAGCGGAGGGGGACCGGGGCGGGGCCGCGCGGACGCGGCCCCGCCCCGGAGGCGGATCAGGCGCGCGAGGCGGCCAGGGAGTCGCGGGCGGCCTCGACCACGGCCTCGGCGGTGAAGCCGAACTCGCGGAAGAGGGTCTTCGCGTCCGCGGAGGCGCCGTAGTGCTCCAGGGACACGGCGCGGCCGTGCACCCCGAGCAGGCGGAACCAAGGCATCGCGATGCCGGCCTCGACGGTGACGCGGGCGGTCACCGAGGAGGGCAGCACGGACTCGCGGTAGGCCTCGTCCTGCTCCTCGAACCACTCGAGGGACGGCATGGAGACCAGGCGGGTGGCGACGCCCTCGGACTCGAGCTGCTGCTGCGCCTCGGCGGCGTACTGCACCTCGGAGCCGGTGGCGATGAGGATCAGCTCGGGCTCGCCGGAGGCGGCGTCCTTCATCACGTAGCCACCGCGGGTGAGGCCCTCGGCGGAGGCGTACTCCTCGCGGTCGAAGGTGGGCAGCGCCTGGCGGGACAGGACCAGGCCGACCGGCCCGGCGTCGCGCTCGAGGGTGGCGCGCCAGGCCACGGCGGTCTCGTTGGCGTCGGCCGGGCGCACGATCGACAGGTTCGGGATCGCGCGGTAGGCCGCGAGGTGCTCGACCGGCTGGTGGGTCGGGCCGTCCTCGCCGAGGCCGATGGAGTCGTGGGTCCACACGTAGGTGGCGGGGACCTTCATCAGCGCCGCGAGGCGGACCGCGCCGCGCATGTAGTCGGCGAACTGGAAGAAGGTGCCGCCGTAGGGGCGGGTCAGGCCGTGCAGGGCGATGCCGGAGACGATGGAGCCCATCGCGTGCTCGCGGATGCCGAAGTGCAGGGTGCGGCCGTAGGGGTTGCCCGGGAACATGTCGGAGCCGTGCTCCGAGGGCAGGAAGGAGGGCTCGCCCTTCATGGTGGTGTTGTTCGAGCCGGCGAGGTCGGCGCTGCCGCCCCACAGCTCGGGCATCACGGGGGCGAGGGCCTCGAGCACCTTGCCGGAGGCGGCGCGGGTGGCGATGCCCTTGGCGTCGGCCTCGAAGGTCGGGAAGGCGTCGGCGAAGCCCTCGGGCAGCTCGCGGTTCTCGAGCCGGTCCAGCAGGGCCGCGTTCTCGGGGTTGGCCTCGCGCCAGGCGTTGTACCGCTGCTCCCACTCGTTGCGGGCGGTCGCGGCGCGCTCGGCGAGGGCGCGGGTGTGGGCGATGACCTCGTCGGAGACCTCGAAGGTGGCCTCGGGGTCGAAGCCGAGCTCCTTCTTCAGCCCGGCGACGGCCTCGGCGCCCAGGGCGGCGCCGTGCACGGAGTGGCTGCCGGCCACCTCGGGGGTGGGCCAGCCGATGACGGTGCGCAGGCGGATGAAGGTGGGCTTGTCGGTGACCTGCTGGCCCTCGACGATGGCCTGCTTCAGCGCGGCGACGTCCTCGACGTACTCGGTGCCGCCGCCCGTCCAGTCGACCTCGCGCACGTCCCAGCCGTAGGCGGCGTAGCGAGCGGCGGTGTCCTCGGTGAAGGCGATCGAGGTGTCGCCCTCGATGGAGATCTCGTTGTCGTCCCAGATGACGATGAGGTTGCCGAGCTGCTGGGTGCCGGCCAGGGAGCTGGCCTCGCTGCTCACGCCCTCCTGGAGGTCGCCGTCGGAGACGATCACGTAGGTGAAGTGGTCGAAGGGGCTGGTGCCCTCGGCGGCCTCCGGGTCCAGCAGGCCGCGCTCGCGGCGCTGGGCCATCGCCATGCCCACGGCCGAGGCGACGCCCTGGCCCAGCGGGCCGGTGGTGATCTCCACGCCGGTGGTGTGGAAGTTCTCGGGATGGCCGGGGGTCTTCGAGCCCCAGGTGCGCAGCGCCTCGATGTCCTCCAGCTCCAGGCCCCAGCCGCCCAGGTACAGCTGGATGTACTGGGTCAAACTCGAGTGGCCGGCGGAGAGCACGAAGCGGTCACGGCCGATCCACCGGGGGGCGGTCGGGTCGTGGCGCATGATGTCCTGGTAGAGCAGGTACGCGGCGGGAGCGAGGCTGACCGCGGTGCCGGGGTGGCCGTTGCCGACCTTCTCCACCGCGTCGGCGGCGAGCACGCGCACGGTGTCCACCGCACGCTTGTCGAGATCGGTCCAGCCCTCGGGGGCCTTGAAGGTGTCGGTCACGGGTCGTGATTCCTTTCGGCGGGTGGCGGCGAGGTCGCCGCGGGGTCGGCCGTCTCCGCCCGGCGCGCCCGCCGCGCAGGACGCGGCGTGGGCGCGGGGCGCGAAGTGACACGACCACCCTAGTCCTCCCCGGGACGTTCCGCCGGGCACGTCCACGCTCCGCCGCCCTGTTCGCGGTGGGCGAAGCGGACGCGCCGTCCCCCTCCCGCGCCGTCCGGGGCGGTGCGGGTCGCAAGCGGGGTGCGAGGTCTCACCCCCGCGGGGCGCCGCCGCTGCCGGTGCCGGGACCTGGGACCCCGTAGGATGGCGCTGTTCGACGCGGCGCACGGTCGCGACCTCGTCAGGAAGGACGGTGGGCGGTGACCTCCACCCAGGACGCCCGAGGATCCGCGATCCACGAGGGCTCCCCGAGCACCGCTCCCGCCCCCGAGCGCTCCCCGCGCCGCGTGCTGCGCAACTATCTCGCGCTGACCAAGCCGCGCATCATCGAGCTGCTGCTGATCACCACGATCCCCACCATGTTCCTGGCCGCGGGCGGTTTCCCCTCCCCGGTGCTGATCCTCACCACGATGGTGGGCGGCTACCTCGCCGCGGGCGGCGCCAACGCGCTGAACATGTACCTGGACCGCGACATCGACGCGAAGATGAAGCGGACCCGCAACCGTCCGCTGGTGACCGGCGAGATCTCGCCCCGCGCAGGGCTGATCTTCGGCATCGCGATCTCCGCGCTGTCCGCCGTGTGGCTGGGCCTGCTGGTCAACGTGGTCTCCGCCGTGCTCGCGGTCGCCGCGATCCTGCTGTACGTCGTCTTCTACACGATGATCCTCAAGCGCCGCACCTCCCAGAACATCGTCTGGGGCGGCGTGGCCGGCTGCATGCCCGTGCTGATCGGCTGGTCGGCCGTGACCGGAACCGTCTCCTGGACCGCCGTGCTGCTGTTCCTGGTGATCTTCTTCTGGACCCCGCCGCACTACTGGCCGCTCGCCGAGAAGTTCACCAAGGACTACGCCGAGGCCGGGGTGCCGATGCTCCCCGTGGTCGCCTCCCGCCGCAGCGTCGCCATGCAGATGCTCGGCCACACCGCCGCGATGATCGCCGCGAGCCTCGCGATCATCCCGCTGGGCCACACCGGCTGGGTGTACGGCCTCGCCGCCGTCGGCGCCGGCGCCTGGTTCGGCTTCCTGGTGGTGCGCTACGCCCTGCGCAGCCGCCGCGGCCTGACCGGCAAGCAGCTCGCCCCGATGACCGTGTTCCACGGCTCCATCACCTACCTCACGATCCTCTTCGTCGCCCTCGCGATCGACCCCTTCGTGCAGCTGTGAGCGGCCGCGGCGAGGCCGCCGCCGACCCCGCGGAACAGCTCGCCCCCACCGCGCGGCGCCTGCTCGAGCAGTACCTCTCCCATCTGCGGATCGAGCGCGGGCTCTCCGCCAACACCCTGGCCGCCTACCGCCGCGACCTCGTGCGCTACCTGCGCCACCTCGAGGCCGCCGGCGTGGCGGTCGGCTCCGTGGACCCGGCCACCGCCGCCTCCTTCCTGCAGGTGCTGCGCAGCGGTGAGGACGGGGGAGCGGCCCTGGCGGTCTCCTCCGCCGCCCGCGCGATGGCCGCGGTGCGCGGCCTGCACGGCTTCCTCGACGCCGAGCGCGCCTCGGACACCGGCGACCCCACCCGGGTGGTGCCGAGCCCCGCCCTGCCCCGGCGGCTCCCGCATCCGCTGCCGATCGCCGAGGTCACCGCCCTGCTGGAGGCCGCCGGCAGGCCCGGAACCGGCCGCGACGCCGCCGAGCGGGCCCTGCGCGACCGGGCACTGCTGGAGATCCTCTACGGGCTCGGCGCCCGCATCTCCGAGGCCGTGGGCCTGGACGTGGACGACGTCGACCGCGAGCAGCGCTCCGCCGTGCTGCGCGGCAAGGGCGACAAGCACCGCGTGGTGCCCGTCGGCGGCTACGCCCTGGACGCCCTGGACGCCTACCTCACCCGGGGCCGCCCCACCCTGGCCCGCCGTGGCCGGGGCACCCCCGCGATCCTCCTCGGCTCCCGCGGCACCCGCCTCACCCGGCAGGCCGCCTGGCAGATCGTCCAGCGCGCCGCCCAGGCCGCCGGCATCACCGCCGAGGTGAGCCCGCACACCCTGCGGCACTCCTACGCGACCCACCTGCTGCAGGGCGGCGCGGACGTGCGCGCCGTGCAGGAGCTGCTGGGCCACGCCTCCGTGACCACCACCCAGCTCTACACCCAGGTCACCGTCGACTCCCTGCGGGAGGTGCACGCCCAGGCGCATCCCCGCGCCCGGCGTGCCCCCTGAGTGGGGCTTAGACTTGGGCGGCCCCAGGGCGGCGCCGCGGCCCGCCCCGACCACGACGACGACAGGACATCCTCGTGAGCCCCTCCTCGCACCAGCAGCTCGACATCGACCTCGGACCCACCGGTCGTCCGATGCCCGAGCTGCCGGAGCCCGCCCCCCTGGACGGCCACGGGCCCGCCCGGATCATCTCGATGGTGAACCAGAAGGGCGGGGTGGGGAAGACCACCAGCGTCATCAACCTCGGCGCGGCCCTCGCGGAGCTCGGCCGGAAGGTGCTGCTGGTGGACCTGGACCCGCAGGGCGCCCTCTCCGCCGGCACCGGCGTGAACCCCTACGAGCTCGACGTGACCGTCTACAACCTGCTGATGGACCGCTCCCACGAGGTGCGCGACGTGATCCAGGAGACCAGCACCGAGAACCTGGACGTGCTGCCCGCCAACATCGACCTCTCCGCCGCCGAGGTGCAGCTGGTCAACGAGGTCGCCCGCGAGATGGCGCTGGCCCGGGTGCTGCGCCAGGTCTCCGACGACTACGACGTGATCATCATCGACTGCCAGCCCTCCCTGGGCCTGCTCACCGTGAACGCGCTGGCCGCGAGCCACGGCGTGATCATCCCGCTGGAGGCCGAGTACTTCGCGCTGCGCGGCGTGGCCCTGCTGGTGGAGACCATCGAGAAGGTCCAGGACCGCATCAACCCGCGGCTGGAGATCGACGGCATCGTCATCACCATGTTCGACCCGCGCACCCTGCACGCCCGCGAGGTCTGCCAGCGCGTGGTCGAGGCCTTCCCGGACAAGGTATTCCACACCACCATCAACCGCACCGTGAAGTTCCCCGACGCCTCCGTCGCGGCCGAGCCGATCATCTCCTACGCCGGATCCACCAAGGGGGCCGACGCCTACCGGCAGCTCGCCCGGGAGCTCATCTCCCGTGGCGCCGCGGCCTGATGGCGCGCCGCGGATCCCGCCCCGGCACCCCGGGCGGGGCCGGTAAGAGCAGCGGCGGCCAGCGCCGCCGCAGCGCCTTCACCCCGCCGCGGGAGGTGCGACTGCGCGAGGCCGACGGCAGCGCCCGGCCCGCCGCGGAGACCGAGGAGCCGGGCGCCCCGGCCCCGCCCGCCGAGGGCGGCGAGCGCCTGCAGAAGGTGCTGGCCCGCGCCGGCTTCGGCTCCCGCCGCGCCTGCGAGGCGATCATCGCCCAGGGCCGCGTCAGCGTGGACGGCGAGATCGTCACCGCCCAGGGCGTGCGCATCGACCCCGCCACCCAGGTGGTGCACGTGGACGGCCGCCGCCTGCAGCTCGACGAGGGCACCCTCACCGTCGTGCTCAACAAACCGCGCCACGTCGTCAGCGCGATGAGCGACCCCGAGGGTCGCCGCGACCTCACGGAGTTCACCGCCGGCTACGGCAACCGGCTCTACCACGTGGGCCGGCTCGACTACGAGACCGAGGGGCTGCTGCTGCTCAGCAACGACGGCGAGCTCACCCACCGCCTCACCCACCCCAGCTTCGAGGTGGGGAAGACCTACGTGTGCCGCTTCGAGGCCCCCGGAGGACCGCCGCGCGGCCTGGTGAAGACCCTGCGCGACGGGGTCGAGCTGGAGGACGGCCCGGCCCGCGCCGACCGCGCCCGGGTGCTCGCCCAGGACGGCCGCGAGGCCGTCGTCGAGGTGACCCTCCACGAGGGTCGCAACCGCATCGTGCGCCGCATGTTCGCCTCCCAGGGCTTCGAGCTCACCCAGCTGGTGCGCACCCGCATCGGCCCCGTGCTGCTCGGCGACCTCGTCCCCGGGCAGAGCCGCCCCCTGACCGACCGCGAGCTCGGCACCCTGATGGCGGAGGTCGGGCTGTGACCCCCGTGAGCAGTGGGGGAGCGGCGACCGGCCCCCACGGCGCCGGCCGCAGCAGCCTGGTGCCCTCGCCGGTCCGGATCATCGGCACCGGCCTGATCGGCGGCTCCCTGGGCCTCGCCCTGCGCCGCGCCGGCGCCGAGGTGCAGGTCGAGGACGTCTCCCCGGGCACCGCCGCCCTCGCCGTCGAGCTCGGCGTGGGCAGCCTCCCCACGGACACCGACCCGGACCCGGCGCTGGTGGTCGTCGCCGCCCCGCCCGACGTCGCCGCCCGGCTGGTCGCGGACGCCCTGCGCCGCTGGCCCGGCGCGCTGGTCACCGACGTCGCCAGCGTCAAGGGCACCGTGCTGGAGGGCCTGCGCGGGCTCGCCGAGCCCGCCGAGCTGCGCCGCTACGTCGGCTCCCACCCGATGGCCGGCCGCGAGGTCTCCGGGGTGATCTCCGCCCGCAGCGACCTGTTCCAGGGCCGGCCCTACGTGGTGGTGCCCCACGAGACCTCCGCCCCCGAGGCGTCCAGCATGCTGCGCGGCCTGGCGACCGAGATCGGCGCCGTGCCCGTCACCATGGCTGCCGACGCGCACGACACCGCCGTCGCCCGGGTCTCCCACGTGCCGCAGGTGATGGCGAGCCTGCTGGCCGCCAGTCTGCTGGGCTCCACCGAGCAGGGTCTGGGGCTGGCCGGGCAGGGCCTGCGCGACACCACCCGCATCGCCGACTCCGACCCCCGGCTGTGGGTCGAGATCCTCGGCGCGAACGCCGCCGCCGTCGGCGAGGTGCTGCGCGAGGTGCGCGGACGCACCGACGAGGTGCTCGCCGCCCTGGACACCCTGGCCGGGGACCCCGACCCCGGCACCGGCTCCCGCCGCGCGCTCGCGGACCTGGTCACCGAGGGCAACCGCGGGGTGCGCCGCATCCCCGGCAAGCACGGCGGCGGCACCGACTCCTTCGCCGCCGTGCGGGTCCTGGTGCCCGACAGCCCCGGGGCGCTGGGCCGGCTGCTCACCGAGATGGGTGAGATCGGGGTGAACCTGGAGGACCTCCGGCTGGAGCACTCCCTGGGCCAACCCGTCGGCATCGCCCACATCGCCGTGGAGGCCACCCGTGAGGAGCTGCTCACCCGCTCCCTCACCGCGCGCGGCTGGACCGTCGCCGAGGGCTGAGCACCGTATCCTTGCGGGATGCACTCCGACGCGCTCCCGCCCCGCACCGTCGAGGGGAACGCCCCCACCCCCGGCGTCACCATCGCGATCGACGGCCCCGCCGGATCCGGCAAGTCCACCGTCTCCCGCCGCGTGGCCGAGGCCCTCGGCGGCGGCATGCTCGACACCGGCGCCATGTACCGCGCCGTGACCTGGTGGGCCCTCGAGCACGAGGTGCCCTTCGAGGACCGTGAGGCGATCGCCGACATCGCCGCCGGCCTCGAGCTGGAGATCGGCACCGACCCCGCCGGGGCGGTCGTGATCGCCGGCGGCGAGGACGTCACCGCCGCGATCCGCACCGAGCGCATCTCCCAGCAGGTCAGCGCCGTCGCCACCAACACCCTGGTGCGGCCCATCCTGCAGGCCCGCCAGCGCGACATGCTCTTCGCCGCCGCCGCCCAGAAGGGCGCCTGCGTCGCCGAGGGCCGCGACATCACCACCGTGGTCGCCCCGGACGCCGCCGTGCGGGTGCTGCTGACCGCGAGCCCCGAGGAGCGGATGCGCCGCCGCGCCGGCGAGCTCGCCCTCGAGGACAACGAGGAGGTGCGCGCCCGCATGGCCGACCAGGTGCTGCGCCGCGACCGCGACGACTCCGCGGTCTCCGACTTCACCACCGCCGCCGAGGGCGTCACCCCGGTGGACACCACCGGCCTGGCCATCGACCAGGTGGTCGAGCGGGTGCTGGTGCTGGTCGAGGAGGCCCGCGCCGAGCTCGCCGCCGCGCGGCCCGTCGGGACCGACGAGGACGGGGACGAGGACGCCGCTGAGGTCGAGGTGGTCCGCGCCGCCCCCGCCGTCGAGGACGACGAGGAGTTCGCGGGCGCCCTGCGGGCGGGCCTGGCCGAGTTCGAGCTGGACGAGGACGACCTCGCCCTGCTGGACGAGGACGACGAGGACGAGGCCGTGCGCGCCCGCCGCGACGTGCCGCTGCCCGTGGTCGCCGTTGTCGGCCGCCCCAACGTCGGCAAGTCCACCCTGGTCAACCGCATCCTCGGCCGTCGCGAGGCCGTCGTCGAGGACGTCCCCGGCGTCACCCGCGACCGGGTGTTCTACGAGGCCGAGTGGACGGGCCGCGACTTCTGGCTGGTCGACACCGGCGGCTGGGAGGAGAAGGCCGAGGGCATCGCCTACCGCGTCGCCGAGCAGGCCGAGCTGGCGGTGGACCTCGCTGACGTGGTGATGTTCGTGGTCGACGCGAACGTCGGCATCACCACCACCGACGAGCAGCTGCTGAAAGTGCTGCGCCGCAGCGAGCGCCCCATCGTGCTGGTCGCCAACAAGGTCGACGACCCGCGCGGCGAGCTCGAGGCCGCCGCCCTGTGGAACCTGGGCCTGGGCGAGCCGCACCCGGTCTCCGCCCTGCACGGCCGCGGCTCCGGCGACCTGCTCGACGCGGTGATGGCGGTGCTGCCCCGCGAGGGCCGCGGCGCCGCCGTGGACCACGGGCCGCGCCGCATCGCCCTGGTCGGCCGCCCCAACGTCGGCAAGTCCTCCCTGCTGAACCGCCTGGCGGGGGAGAACCGCGTGGTGGTCGACGAGCTGGCCGGCACCACCCGCGACCCGGTCGACGAGAAGATCGAGATCGACGGCCGCGAGTGGACCTTCGTGGACACCGCCGGCATCCGCCGCCGCGTGCTGCAGTCCCAGGGCGCCGACTACTACGCCTCCCTGCGCACCCGTTCCGCCCTGGACCGCGCCGAGGTGGCCGTCGTGCTGCTCGAGGCCAGCGAGACCATCTCCACCCAGGACCTCAAGATCATCGACATGGTCCTGGAATCCGGCCGCGCTCTGGTGCTGGCCTTCAACAAGTGGGACCTGCTGGACGAGGAGCGCCGCCTGCAGCTCGAGCGCGAGATCGAGAAGGACCTCGCGCACGTCTCCTGGGCGCCGCGGATCAACATCTCCGCGAGCACCGGCCGCCACACCGACCGGCTGATCCCGGCGCTGGAGACGGCGCTGGAGTCCTGGGACCAGCGCATCCCCACCGGCCGCCTGAACGCCTTCCTCGGCACCCTGGTGGCTGCCCACCCGCATCCGCTGCGCGGCGGCAAGCAGGCGCGCATCCTCTTCGCCACCCAGGCGCGGACGCGCCCGCCCCGCTTCGTCATCTTCGCCACGGGTTTCCTCGAGCACGGCTACCGCCGCTTCATCGAGCGCCGCCTGCGCGAGGAGTTCGAGTTCACCGGCTCGCCGGTGGTGATCGGGGTGCGAATCCGGGAGAAGCGCCGCCGCTGACCGGGCGGCAGCCACCCGCCCACCCCGCGCCGGCACCCCGACCGAGGAGCATCATGCCCACCCCCGATTTCATCCTCGAACTGCGCGAGCACATCGGCCACCAGGAGCTCTGGCTCACCGGCATCAGCGCCGTGGTGCTGGATGCCGCGCGGGAGCGGATGCTGTGCGTGCGGCGCGCCGACTCCGGCGCCTGGACGCCCGTCACCGGCATCCTGGACCCGGGGGAGGAGCCCGCGGTCGCCGCCGAGCGGGAGGTGCTCGAGGAGGCCGGGATCCGCTGCCGCGCCCTGCGCCTGGTCGACGTGCGGACGATCGCGCCCATCACCCACCCCAACGGCGACCGCGCCCGGTACCTCGATCTGTGCTTCCTGTGCACACACGAGGCGGGGGAACCGCACCCGGCGGACGGGGAGAACACCGAGGCGGCCTGGTTCCCGCTGTATGCCCTCCCGGAGATGAACGCGCGCTTCCGCGAGCAGATCGCGATCGCCCTGTCCGACGAACCCGCCGCCCGCTTCCGCCGATGAGACCCGCCGCGCCGCCGCTGCCCGGCACCCGGGTGGCGCTCCCGCTCACCGCTGATGCCGCTCCGGTCGGCCCCGGGGACGATGACCTCCGCGCCTCCGCCGACCACGGCGAGGTGCGGGTGATCGCCGTCCCTCGCCGCGACCTCGCCCACGACCGCGTGCTCGCCCCCGCCCTGCAGCCCGTGGCCGACGCCCTGCTGGTGGACGTCCGCGTGGCCGGGAAGCTGGTGCTGCCCGGCGCCTGGGTGCAGCCCGAGGTGATCGAGCGCGGCACCCCGCTGTCGCCCCGCACCGTCCGCGCCGAGGACCTGCGGCCCCCGGCGGTCGTGCTCGGTGACGGTTCCCAGGCCGTGCTGGCCTGGGGCGAGACCGTCTGGCCGCTCGGCCTGGATGGCAACGGCCCCACCGTCGCGATCCCCGCCTCCGCCCGGCCCGACCCGCACCCTCTCTCCCGGCTGCGCCGACTGCTGCTGGTCGCCACCGGCCGCCGCGAGCGGGTGGGCGTCACCCTCTGGCGACAGCCCGACTTCGAGGTCCCCTGGCAGGACGTGCGGCTGCTGCGCCAGGCCGCCTGGTGGTTCGAGATCGCCCAGGTGCCGCGCGGGATGCGCTACGCCGAGGCGGAGGCCCACCAGGGTGTCGGCCGCGCCCGCCGCCGCTGATCCCCGCGGCCGCCGAGCGCTTCTGCTGCGCGGAACCAGGAGGATCCTCGCGGGAGCGATGAGGCCCCCGAATCCGGGACGTCGGACATGCGTCCGACCCGCCACGCCGCCCGCAGGCTGCCTCCCGGCCGGTTGATGTGACGGAGGCTACTCTCGCCGCACGGCCCTCACCGCGGAGGGTCGTCGACGTCGACGAGGAGGTCGTCGTGCCCCGCCATCCCCATCCGCTCCCCGATCGCCGGAGCTTCCTGCGCTTCACCGCCGGCACCGCCGTGGTGCTGCCGCTGACGGCCCTTGCCGGCTGCGCCGGCTCCCGCTCCGCCGACACCATCCGCATCGCCTTCCAGCAGTTCGGCTCCGGCACCATCAAGCAGCAGTGGATCAGCGCCGCCGCCGAGCGGTTCTCCGCCGACAACCCGGAGCTCACCGTCGAGCTGATCCCCATCGTCGCCGCCGAGAACGACTACTTCACCAAGAACGAGCTGCTGATGAGCTCCCCGCGCACCAGCCCCGACCTGGTCTACGAGGACTCCTTCATCCTGCTCTCCGACGTCGGCGCCGGCTACCTGCAGCCCATCACCGACCTGGTCGAGGGCTGGGAGCACTGGGCCGATGTCGCCGAGGCCTCCCAGGTGGCCGTCACCAGCACCGACGGCGAGGTCTACGGGGTGCCGATCACCACCGACACCCGTGCCCTCTGGTTCCAGCGGGACGTGTTCGCCGAGGCGGGGCTGCCCGAGGACTGGCAGCCCGGCAGCTGGGAGGAGATCCTCGAGGCCGCCCGCGCCATCAAGGACTCCGACTCGGAGGCCACGCCCTTCTTCATGTTCGCCGGCACCCCGCAGGGTGAGAAGGCCTCCATGCAGGGCTTCGAGATGCTGCTGTACGGCACCGACGGCGGCCGCGGCCTCTACGACCCCGACGCCGCCCAGTGGATCCTCGGCTCCCCGGGCTTCGTCGAGGCCCTCACCTTCCTGCAGACCGTCGTCGAGGAGGAGCTGACGATGGGGTTGGGCAGCCTGCTGGACCCCAACATCTCCGAGCAGATCTACACCAGCCTGCTGCCCGACGCGAAGCTCGGCATCCTCATGGACGGTTCCTGGATCTCCCAGAACTGGACCGAGACCGCCGGACGCCCCTGGCCCGAGTGGCCCGAGGTGATGGGCCTGGCCGACATGCCCACCATGGACGGAGGCGGCACCGGCACCGTCACCCTGGCCGGCGGCTGGGGCCTGTCCATCCCCGTCCACGTCACCGACCGGGACCTCGCCTTCCGCTTCCTCACCGAGCTGACCTCCACCTCGACCCTGGTGGACTACGCGATCCAGGACAACCACGTCTCCGTGCGCGCCGACGTCGCCGAGAACGAGGAGTACCTCGGGTACTCCCCGGCGATCGGCTACTTCACCGACCTGCTGGAGACCGCCTACTACCGTCCGGCGCTGCCGGCCTACCCGGAGGTCTCCTCCGCGATCCAGGAGGCGATGGAGGCCGTGCTCACCGGGACCAGCCCCGAGGCCGCGGCCGCGGCCTACGACGCCACCGTCACCGACATCGTCGGCCCCGAGAACGTCAAGGAGGCCGAGTGATGAGCACCGCCGCCGACACCCGGACCGCCCCCGAGCCCCAGCGCCGGCGCCGCACCTCGCTGGGGAACCGGCTGACCGCCGCCCGCGCCCTGCCGATGCTGCCCGCCGCGGTGCTGCTGATCGGCTTCATGGCCGGGCCGATCATCTACTCCCTCTACCTGGCCTTCACCGACAGCGCCATCCGCGGCGAGGGCGCCGCCGACACCAGCTTCGTGGGGCTGTCCAACTTCACCTCCGCCCTCACCGACGGCGACTTCTGGAACTCGGTGGCCCTGACCCTCGTTTTCACCGTCGTCTCCGCCGTGATCGGGCAGAACGTGCTCGGCGTCGTGCTGGCGATGCTGATGGAGCGCGCCAACCGGGTGATCACCTTCCTGGTCACCTCCATCGTGATCGCCGCCTGGATCCTGCCGGAGGTCGTCGCCGGGTACCTGCTGTACACCTTCTTCGCGGGGGAGGGCAGCCTGAACCTGATCCTCACCTCGATCGGACTGCCCGGCCAGGAGCTGCTGTTCTCGGCCCCGATCATCGCGGTGAGCTTCGCGAACATCTGGCGCGGCGCCGCCTTCTCGATGCTGGTCTACTCGGCGGCGCTCAGCTCCGTGCCCGCCGACGTGTACGAATCGGCCTCGATCGACGGCGCCGGACCCGTCCGCCGCTTCTTCTCGGTGACGGTGCCGCTGCTGCGGCCCGCGATCGCCACCAACCTGATGCTGACCACCCTGCAGACGCTCTCCGTCTTCGGCCTGATCTTCATCATGACCGGCGGCGGGCCCGCCAGGCAGAGCCAGACCCTGCCGCTGTACATGTACGAGCAGGCCTTCTCCTACGGGCAGCTCGGCTACGGCACCGCCGTGGCCCTGCTGCTGCTCCTGATCGGGGCGGTCGCCTCCCTGATCTACCTGCGTCTGCTGCCGGAGGACGACAAGCGATGACCACCACGACCGACGCCCCCACCGCCGCCAGCCCCTCCACCCCGTCTCCCGCGGCGCCGCGCCGCGGCCGCTCCCGCGAGAGCGGCAGCCAGCTGGCCAGCACGCTCGTGATGATCGTGATCGGCCTTGCCTTCCTGGTGCCCCTGGTCTGGGTGGTGCTGGCCTCCTTCGACACCGAGGCCTCCCTCGCCGTGGCCTGGCCGGAGACCTGGAGCCTGGGCAACTTCCAGGCCATCTGGACCACCGAGACCACGTTCCGGCCGCTCGGGAACTCCCTGATCCTCTGCGGCGGGGCCACCCTGCTGACGATGACCGCTGCGGTGCTGTGCGCCTACCCGATGTCCCGCTTCCGCTTCCGCGCGAAGCGGCCGCTGCTGCTGACGATCATCTTCTCCACCGGTCTGCCCATCACCGCGATCATGATCCCGGTGTACTCCCTGTTCGTGCAGGTGAACCTCATCGACTCGATGGTCGGGGCGATCCTGTTCCTGGGCGCCAGCGCCCTGCCCTACGCCATCTTCCTCACCAAGGGGTTCATGGACGGGGTGCCGATGGAGATCGAGGAGTCCGCCTGGACGGAGGGCGCGGGCGTGCTGCGCACCTTGTGGTCGGTGGTGATGCCGCTGATGCGCTCCGGCCTCGCGGTCGCCACGATCTTCACCTTCGTCAGCATGTGGGGCAACTTCTTCGTGCCCTTCATGCTCCTGCTCAGCCCCGAGCACCTGCCGGCCGCCGTCACCCTGTACACCTTCTCCTCGCAATACGGGCAGGTGGCCTACGGGCAGCTGGCTGCGTTCTCGATCTTCTACTCGCTGCCGGTGGTGGTGCTGTACCTGTTCCTCGGCCGCAGCCTCGGCCAGGGCTTCGCCGCCGCGGGCGGCGTGAAGGGCTGAGATCCGTCCCGCTTGGTCACGAAGGGTCCGCTTCCTCCCCCTTCCGAACGGTCGGCGGGGGTGATGTTGCAGTTCAGCGCGTGCCTAAGGTGGAGCGACCGCGCAAACCCGCCGGTCGCTCCGCCCGACGAAGGAGGCCCCCGTGGCGTCGCAGCACACCCCCGCCGACCGCACCCTCGACCCCGAGGTGGCCCGCCGCGCCCATGAGCTCGGCACCGCTGACGGCGAGGCGCACTTCGCGCCGCAGGACCAGCAGCCCCCGGGCAGCACCCGGGCGATGACCCCGCAGCCCGACCACGGCGAGCACAGCTACGTCGGCCACGGCCGCCTCGAGGGCCTGACCGCGCTCATCACCGGCGGCGACTCCGGCATCGGCCGCGCCGTCGCCATCGCCTACGCCCGGGAGGGTGCGGACGTCGCCCTGTCCTACCTCCCCGAGGAGCAGGAGGACGCCGAGGAGACGGCCCGCTGGATCCGGGAGGCAGGGCGCCGCGCCCTGCTGCTGCCGGGCGACATCCAGGACGAGGAGACGGCACGCTCCCTGCCGGGCCGCACCGTCGACGAGCTCGGACGGCTGGACGTACTGGTCAACAACGCCGCCTTCCAGTGGGGCCGGGCCGAGCCGTCCGGCCTCGCCGGGATCACGTCCGACCGTCTGCACCGCACGCTCACCACGAATCTCGAGGCGATGTTCTGGATCACCCAGGAGGCTCTGGCGCACCTGCGTCCCGGTGCCTCGATCGTCAACTGCACCTCGATCCAGTCCTACGACCCCTCGGTGCCGCTGATGGACTACGCCGCCACCAAGGCGGCGATCACGAACCTCACGGCGAACCTCGCCGGGGACCTCGGCCCGCGCGGCATCCGGGTGAACGCCGTCGCCCCCGGCCCGATCTGGACCCCGCTGAACGTGGCGACCCGTCCCAGCGAGGACTACACGGCCTTCGGGGGCGACACGCCCCTGGGACGGGCGGGACAGCCCGCCGAGGTCGCCGGGGCCTTCGTGTTCCTGGCCAGCCCTGCCGAGGCCAGCTACGTCTCGGGCACCGTTCTCGGTGTCACCGGCGGACGCCCCGTCTTCTGAGGCGGAGGGGCACCCGCGGGGCGGGGGCGGTCAGCGGAAGATGATGGTGCGCTGGCCGTCCAGCAGCACCCGGTGCTGGGCGTACCAGGCGACGGCCTGGCGCAGGGTGCGCACCTCGGTGTCCTGACCGATGGCCATCAGCTCCCGCGGGGAGCGGGTGTGGTCCACGCGGATCACCTCCTGCTCGATGATCGGGCCCTCGTCGAGGTCGCTGGTGACGTAGTGAGCGGTCGCGCCGATCTGCTTCACGCCACGGGCGTGGGCCTGCCGATAGGGGTCCGCGCCCTTGAAGCCCGGCAGGAACGAGTGGTGGATGTTGATGGCCTTCCCGGCCAACTCCTCGCACAGCTCGGGGGAGAGGATCTGCATGTAGCGCGCCAGCACCACCAGCTCGATGTCGTGCTCGGTGATGGCCGCGCGCACCCGGTCCTCGAAGGCGGCCTTCTGGTCGGCATCGGTGATGGCGTGGTGCTCGAAGGGCACGTCGTGGAAGGCGGCCAGTGCCCCCGGCGTCTCGTGGTTGGCGAGGATCAGCGGCACCTCGATCGGCAGCGCCCCCGTGCCCACGTGGTACAGCAGGTCGTTCACGCAGTGCGTGGCCTTCGAGGCCAGGATCAGGGTGCGCACCGGGCGGCCGACGACGTCCAGCGAGGACTCGGCGCCGAAGCGCTCGGCGACCGGCGCGAAGGCCTCACGGACCGCCTGCTCCTCGGCCTCGGTCACGAACTCCAGGCGCATGTGGAAGCGCCCGGTGAGCTCGGAGTCGAACTGCTGGCTCTCGGCGATGCTGCCGCCCAGGTCCACGACGGTCCCGGAGATCGCGTGGACGATGCCGGGGCGGTCGTCGCAGGCGAAGGTGAGCACGTAGCGGTGGGCGGCGGGCGCGGCGTTCTCCATGCCGGGGAGTGTACGGATCCGTGCCGTCGCCGCGGCGGCGGGACCGCCGCGTGGTCCGCGGGAGGGACGCACCTCACGAATTGCGGACGGCATCGTGGCGCTCGGTCCTCACAGGTCGCGACGGACAGCCCTGAGCTGGGCCGAGAGCAATCCGACGATCGGCTCCAAGTCGAGCCGTGGGTCCAGGGAGCGCTGCAGCAGGGCGCCGTCGACCAGGGCCGCCAGCAGGGCCCCGGTGGCCTCGGGTTCGGCGAGGCCCACCGTCCGCAGGTGCTCGGTGAGCCCCGCGCGGTAGCGGCGCAGCAGCTCGGCGATCGCTTCGCGCAGCGCCTCGTCGTGGGCCGCGGCGGGCAGGGACTCGTGCAGCAGGCGCAAGGTCTCTGGCGTCACTGCGGGAGAACCCGCGGCCGGGAGCAGCAGCAGCCGCCGCAGCCAGGGGTCCACGTCCTCCGCCGAAGCGGGACCCTCGGCCATGGCGCCGCCGAAGGTCTCCGAGAGCACGTCCAGCACGGCGTCCCGGCGCAGCGCCGCCACCGAGCCCGCGTGGTAGTGCACGAGGCCGGCGCCGACCCCGGCGACCTCCGCGACCCGGCGGGTGGTGACCGCGCCCCAGCCCTCGGCGGCGATCACCGTGCGCGTCGCGGCGAGCAGCCGGTCCCGGGTGTCGCCGCTCATCCGAGCACCGCGATCAGGGCGAGCGTGGCCAGGGACCCGGCGAGCGCGAGCGACAGCGCCTCCAGGACCAGCAGCTGCACCGGGAGGGCGTCCTCGACGACGGGGAAGATCCCACCCAGGTCCGACGCGAACACCGCGACGTACACCAGGGCGACGAGGAGGGCGGGCCAGGCGGCGACCGCGAGACCCGCGACGGCCATGCCCGCCGTCACCAGGGTGGCGAGGCCGAGCGTCGTGAGCAGGACATTGAAGCCGCGGTACTGCCAGCGGGGCAGCGCCGAGAAGTCGCGGGTGTCGATCTTTCCGCCCGGCACCATCGGGATCAGCAGCAGGCACTGGGTGACCAGTCCGCAGGCGAGGACGGCGAGCAGGGGAGTGGTGGACACGGGGGAGTCCTTCCGGGAGGTCGGGGCACGGCACGGGGCGGGCCCCGATTTGGGCGTGTGCCCAAATCATAGACCCGCCCCGTCGGCGCCGGACCGTCAGTCCCCGGGAGTGCCCTCCCGACGGGCGAGCTTCGAGGGCCACCAGATGGCCCGGCCGATGTCCAGGGACAGTGCCGGCACCAGCATGGTCCGCACCACCAGGGTGTCCAGCAGGACGCCGAGGGCGACGATCACCGCGAGCTGCGCGAGGAACAGGATCGGGATCACCCCGAGGGCCGCGAAGGTCGCCGCCAGTACGATGCCCGCGGAGGTGATCACACCGCCGGTGACCGCGAGGCCGCGCTGCACGCCCTCGGCGGTGCCGTGGGTGCGGGCCTCCTCCCGCACCCGGGTCATGAGGAAGATCGTGTAGTCGATGCCGAGCGCCACCAGGAACACGAAGCCGAACAGCGGCACCGAGGGGTCCGCCCCCGGGAAGTCCAGGACGACCTCGAAGATGACGGCGGAGACGCCCAGGGCGGTGCCGAAGCTCAGCACCGTGGCGGCGATCAGCAGCAGCGGGGCGATCACGGCCCGCAGCAGCAGCATGAGGATCGCCAGGATCACGACCAGCACGATCGGGATGATCAGGGTGCGGTCGTGCACCGAGGCGGTGTTGGTGTCCAGATCGGTCGCGGTCTCGCCGCCCACCAGGGCGTTCGTCAGACCGGCGGCATCCAGGGCGGAGCGCAGCTCCTGCACCGTGGCCTCGGCGGCCGCGGAGTCCGGGGCGTCGGTGAGGGTCGCCTCGAGCAGCACCTGCCCGTCGACCACGGTGGGCTCCGGCGTCGGGGTGTCGGGGGCGCCGACGGCCTGGATGCCCTCGGCGGTGACCGCCGCCGAGCCGCTCGCGGAGTCCGCGGCGACCACGCTCACGGAGTCCACGCCGTCGCTGTCCAGCAGCACCTCGGCCGTGTCCTGCAGCTCGTCCTCGGAAGTGAGGACCTGGGCGGGGGTGCCTTGTCCGGCGGGGAAGTGCTCGCCCAGGGCCTCCTGGCCGTCGCGGGCGGCGGAGGCGCCGAGCACCAGCTCAGACTGCGGGACGCCGTCGGCGTCGAGCTGGGTGAGGCCGAGGCAGCCGATGGCCAGGGCCAGGGCGGTGATGATCCACAGCGGGCGCGGGCGGGCGGCCACCCAGCGGGCGATCCGGCCCCACAGGCCGTGGTCCTCCACCGAGGCGGACGAGGCCTCGGCGCCGGGGGCGACCTTCGGCATCCGCGGCCAGAAGGCGACCCGGCCCAGCAGCATCAGCACGGCCGGAAGGAAGGTGAGGGCCGCGAGCATCGCGAAGACGATGCCGATCGCGGTGACGGGACCCAGGGTCGAGGTCGACTTCAGATCGGACAGCGCCAGGCACAGCAGGCCCGCGATGACGGTGCCGCCGGAGGCGGCGACCGGTTCGACGGTGCCGCGCAGCGCCCGCATCCCGGCGATCCAGCGGGAGGGCTCGTGCAGCAGCTCGTCGCGGTAGCGGGCCACCAGCAGCAGCGAGTAGTCGGTGGCCGCGCCGATCACGAGGATGAACAGGATGCCCTGGGTCTGACCGTTCAGCAGCAGCACCCCGGCGTTGGCGAGTTGCCAGATCACCAGCAGCGCCGCGGTCAGCGCCACCATCGAGGTGGACAGGACGATCAGCGGCAGCAGCAGCGAGCGGTAGACGACGATGAGGATCACCAGCACGGCGGCGAGCGCGACCAGCAGCAGGATCCCGTCGATGCCCGCGAAGGCCTCGGAGAGGTCCGCCGAGAAGCCCGCCGGCCCGGTGACGTAGGCGGTCAGCCCCTCGGGCAGGTCCTCGGTGAGCTGCGCATCCAGGGCCTCGACCACTCCGGCGATGTCGGCTTCGGCGTCGAGCGGCACGAAGACCTGCACGGCCAGGCCGTCCTCGGAGGGGATGGGCGGGGAGACGTCGCCGCTCACACCGTCGACCTCGTCGAGGGCGGTGGCCGCCTCGGTGATCTGGGCGAGCTGGTCCTCGGTGAGTTCGGACTCGGAGGTGATGACGAGGATCGCGGGGATCGCCTCGGAGTCGGAGAACTCGCCGCTCAGCTCGGCCACACGGGTGGCCTCGGCGGAGTCCGGGAGGTAGGCGGTGCGGTCATTGGAGGAGACCTCGTCGATGCGCCCGAAGTAGGGGCCCCCGACACCCGCCACGGCGATCCACACCACGATGAGCACCGCCGGCAGCAGGAGGCGCAGCGCGCGGGGGACCCGGGGGCGGGACGCCGCGGAGGTGCTTCCGTCCACCGCCCGATGCGTGTGGTCCCGGCCGACCTCATCCGGCGCGTCGTCCGATGCGGACGGGGTCGAGGTGTCGCGGCGGTGCGTGGGGGGCATGGGGTGCTCCTGGCGGCGTGGGGACGGGGCCCGCGGGGAGAGCGGGTGGTGGCGCCAGTGTGCCACAGTCGCTAGCTTGGCAAGATATCAGCGTGGCGTGATGCGTCCCGGCGTATGCTGTGCCGCGTGACCGAGCCCGACGCGCAGCCCGCCCCGGGGGAGGAGTACGCCCCGGCCGGGGCCGACCGCGCCGACGCCGCCCGCTCCTGGGTGTACCGCCTCGCCGCCGCCGACCCCGACGGTGAACTGGTGGACCGCAGCGCCCTCACCGGCGACGACATCACCCAGATCGACGCCCTGATGCGTGCCCTCGGCGACCTGCGCCAGGCCGAGAAGGACCTCGCCGACGCCTCCATGCGCTACATGGACCTCGGCGAGACCGACATGCGGGCCCTCCAGCACCTCATCGCCGCCGCGCACCAGGGGGAGCTGTCCACCGCCGGCCGGCTCGCCGCGCACCTGGGCATCTCCAGCGCCTCCACCACCAAGCTGCTGGACCGGCTGGAGAAGGCCGGTCACGTCCGCCGCGAGCCCCACCCCAGCGACCGCCGCGCCCTGGTGGTGCGGGTCGAGCCCGCCACCCGCACCGCGGCCATGCACACGATGGGCGCCCTGCAGGCCCGCCGGGTCCGCGCCGTGCAGCGCCTCGATCCCGCCGAGCGCGACACCGTCACCGCCTTCCTCGCGGACATGACCGCGGAGCTGTCGCTCGACGGGGTGGACTGGGTGGGCGGCCGCCTCGGCGAGCCCTCCGACTGACCTCACCGACCGTCGACCCACGGGGAGCTCCCATGCCCGCCGTGTCCACCCCCGACCTCACCTCCCTGCGCGGCCGACGCGCGCTGGTCACCGGGGGCAGCCACGGCATCGGCCGCGAGATCGCGGAGGCCCTGGCCGCAGCCGGCGCGGAGGTGGTCCTCCCGGTCCGCAACCGCACGAAGGGAGAGGCGGCCCGCGCGGCGATCACCGCCGCGCACCCCGAGGCTCGGATCGAGCTCGCCGACCTCGACCTCTCCTCCCTGGCCTCCGTGCGCGCCCTCGGCGCGGTGTTGCGGGCGGAGGGCCGGCCCCTGCACCTGCTCATCGCCAACGCCGGGGTGATGACCCCGCCCATGCGGCAGGAGACCGCCGACGGCTTCGAGCTGCAGCTGGGCACCAACCACCTGGGACATGCGGACCTGGTGGCCGAGCTGCTGCCGATGCTGCGCGCCGGCCGCGCCCGCCTCGTCTCCCAGACCAGCATCGCCGCCCGCAGCGGGCGCATGCTCTGGGAGGACCCGAACGCCGAGCTCTCCTACGACGGCGGCCGCTCCTACGCCCAGTCGAAGATCGCCGTCGCCCTGTTCGGCTACGAGCTGGACCGCCGCAGCCGCGCCGAGGGATGGGGAATCACCAGCGCGGTCGCCCACCCGGGCGTCGCCCCCACCAGACTGCTCGCCGCCCGCCCCGAGATCGACCGCGGCGGGGACTCGCTCGCCGTGCGCGCCATCCGCCTCGCCTCCCGGGTGGGCCTGGCGGGCACGCCCCGCACCGCCGCCGCCCCGGCGCTTCGCCTTTCTGCGCCGGCCCTCCGACGCGGAGCGTGCGTGGGAGCTCACGGAGGAGCTGCTGGGTCGGGAGATCGCCCCGCGCTGATCCCGTGTGATCCCGGGGCGGTGCCTTTGGCACCCTTGGACGGGGAGGGCTTGGCCCTTCTGCCAGCGCCTCCGCGCCCCGAACGTGGAGGCATGGGACCCGAACTCTGGCTGACCATGCCGATCGCCGCCCTGACCCCGGGCACGGGCGTGCTGTTCACCCTCCGCGCCTCCCTCAGCGGGGGACTGCCGCGCGGGCTGATCGCCGCGGCCGGCTGCACCCTGGGCTTCGCCCCGCACCGGGTGCTGGCCGGGACGCTCGCCCTCACCCGCCTGGGCTGAGCACGCCCCCGTCGCTCAGGGCCGCAGCAGCCGGTCGAGGGTCTCGATCGCGCGGTCCATCACGACGGGCGGATGCGGGTCGTAGCCGATCACCAGGCCGGGCGGACCGTCACCGCGGCGCTGCTCCGTCATCCCGATCTCCCGCCGTCCGTGTCCCGTCCTCCTGTCCACGGAAAGGAGCCTGAGCGACAGCGCCCCCGCGGATCGGGGTTCGATGTCGCTCAGGCTCCATCCGGTGGACAGGCCCCGAGCCGGTCGGATCAGGCGCGGGCGCCGAGCCCCACGATGTGCTCGGGCAGGCGCTCGTTGTCGCCGTACATGAAGTGGTTGCGCATGTTCTCGGAGAAGCGGCTCGCCTCCGGCGTGCGCCCCACGGCCTCGGCCACCTCGCGGATGTGGATCGGCGCGGCGCCGCAGCACACGCCCAGGTAGTTCACGCCCAGCTCAAAGGCCTCACGGGTGAAGTCGCGGATCTCGTAGCGGTTGGTGAACAGCGGGTCCAGGGCGGTGGGGAAGGTGCGCCCGTGCGGGGCGGGCACGCTCGCGGCGACGTCCGAGAGGTTGAAGAACGTCGGCTCCGCCTCGGTCGTGCGGTAGGGGATCGGCAGCGCGCCCACGTGGCAGGAGACGGCCTCGCGGATCTTGCGCAGCCACGGCAGCATCGTCGCCGGACCGCGGAAGCAGTTCAGCCCCACCACGTCGGCGCCGGCCTGCTCGAGCTGCTGGGTGGTCTCCACGATGCCGACGCCGTCGGCCATCTCCTGGAAGGCCATCGGAGCCAGGGTGATCACGGAGGGCAGGCCGGTGGCCTGCGCGATCTCGAGCGCCGCGAGGGCTTCCCCGGCGTAGTAGAAGGTCTCGCCGATGATGATGTCTGCGCCCTCCTCGACGGCCCAGCCGACCATCTCCTCGAACATGCCGCGCACCTCGGCCTGCTTGGCGGTGTCCGCAGGGTCCCAGATGTTCGAGTTGGAGATGTTGCCGGCCATCAGGTTGCCCGGCACCTGATCGGCGACCTCGCGGGCGATCCGCAGCGCCGAGCGGTTCAGAGGCTCCAGCAGGTCCTCCTTGCCGATCACGCGCATCTTCTCGCGGTGCCCGTTGTAGGTGAAGGCCTCGACCACGTCGGAGCCGGCACGCTGGAAATCCACGTGCAGGCCGCGCAGGGCCTCCGGGTACTCCAGGGCGACCTCCGGGACGAACTCGCCCGCGGTGAGGTAGCCGCGGCGCTCCAGCTCGAACAGGAAGCCCTCCGCGCAGATCACGGGGCCGGCATCGAGACGGTCGGTGAGGATGTTGCTGGTCATGTCTGCTCTCGCTCGCTGAGTCGGGGCGGGGCCCGCGTGGGGTCCGAGGTGGTCCACACCGGACGCTAGCGGGTGCCGTGGCGCGAGTCGCCGGATGTGGCGGTCCGTGAACGCGGATGCCGCCGGCGCCCCGAAGGCTGCCGCCCCGGCGCCGAGCAGGGTGTGCGACCCTGACCGCATGTGCCGCAACATCCGCCTCCTGCACAACTTCGAGCCCGAGGCGACCTCCCAGGAGGTCCACGACGCCGCGCTGCAGTACGTGCGCAAGATCAGCGGCATGACCAAGCCCTCCCAGGCCAACCAGGAGGTCTTCGACCGCGCCGTCGCCGAGATCGCCCACGCCACCGAGCACCTGCTGGCTGACCTCGTCACCTCCGCCCCGCCCAAGGACCGCGTGGTCGAGCGCGAGAAGGCCCGCGCCCGCAACGCCAAGCGGTTCGGGGAGCCCGCAGCGTCCTGAGCCTGCTCGTGGGTCGACACTTCCTGCCTGTTCGGGTGCAGCGGCGGTACTGTGCCGGTGAGTCGGCCGTCGTGGTCCGACCTCGCGTTCAGCCTGCGAACGCCGCTTCTCGAAAGGTGGGCCCGTCCCGTGGAAGAGATCTCGATCGCCGGTCATGGTGAGTCCATCCCGGTGTCCGCCGTCGCGGCGCGGATGCTGCGGGAACGGCTGGACGAGGCCGTCCAGAAGCGCGGGCCGGAGGAGGCCGCGGCCTTCGAGGAGCTGATCGGGGTACGGCTCGGCTCGCTCATCGACGGCGGGATGCCCAGCATCGACGTCGCCACCATGCGCTCCGTCGTCCTGTACGTGGAGACCCCTGTCGAGGAGGAAGAAGCGACCTCCGGCCTCGGGCGGGCCGTGCAGGGCTTCCGGGACCGGCTCGCCCAGCGCGGCGGCCCCGCCCGCTGACCCGCACCTCTGCGCCGGTCGGCCCGGTCCCGTCCTAGGTGTTGCGGGGCATGACGTTGTAGACGCTGGCCGGGGATGAAGGAACGGGCCCCGTGACCGGCACGATGGGTGGTGTCTAGACAGCCATCTCGCGGCAGGAGGCCCGTTCCATGACCCACCGTAATGCCCCGCTGACGACGCTTGGGAGACAGCGAGCCATCGACCAGGTGATCGAGAGAGGCCGTCCGATCGCGCACGTCGCCGCGGAGTTCCACATCGCCCGAACGACGCTCTCGAAATGGGTCGGCCGCTTCCGCGAGCACGGCGAGCTCGGTCTGCAGGACCGCTCCAGCGCGCCAGCGAACCGACCCACCCGGCTCCCGGTCTGGGTGCTCGAGCTGATCGAGTCCTGGCGGCGAGAGAAGAAGTGGTCCGCCCGCCGGATCGCCCGCGAACTCACCGACGGCCACGGCTTCGCATGCTGCGTGCGGACGGTGACTCGCTGGCTGGACCGCCTGGGATTGAACCGGATCCGAGACATCACCCCGGACGGAGAGAACCTGCGTCGACCAGGGAAGATCCACGCCCGGTATCCCGGGCACATGGTCCACATGGACGTGAAGAAGATCGGCAAGCTCCGCGACGGCGGGGGCTGGTGGGCGCATGGCCGCGGTTCCGTGCAGGACAAGAAGAAGCACTCGCAGCGGATTGGCTACACCTACCTCCACTCGATCATCGACGGGTTCTCCCGCCTGGCCTACACCGAAGCACTCGAGGACGAAACTGCCGCAACGACCATCGCGTTCTTCCACCGCGCCCGGGCATTCTTCACCGCCCACGGGATCACGCGAATCTCCCGCCTGATCACCGACAACGGCAGCAACTACACCGCCAAAGCGTTCCGACGTTCAACCAGGGCGTTCATCGGCCGGCACCAGCGCACCAGGATCTACACGCCTCGGCACAACGGGAAGGTCGAGCGCTACCAGCGGATCATGACCGACGAATGCCTCTACGCCCGCGCCTATGCCTCCGAGAATGAGCGGCGAGACGCGATCAGGATCTGAATCCACCACTACGACTACCATCGCCCCCACACCGCCTGCAGCGATCAGCCCCCAGCCTCACGCCTCCACACCGGCGTCGGTAACGTCATGGCCAACTACATCTAGAGCGTTCCGCGGAATCCGCGACTCAGTCACCGTACCCTTTGCCGAGGCGAAGGCAGAGCCATAGCACTACAACTTCTAGTTCGGTGCCGTCGTTGAGCACGGGCCGCACCAGAACCGGGATGTTGCCCATGGGGCGGGCCCCGGCGTGCCCACCGAGGGGAGCCAGTTGGTCACCATCAGATCGGGCAGATTTCGATCGCCCACCCGGTCCACTTTCCCACGAGGGCCCGAAGCACCGGGGCGCGCCGAATCCCGACACAGACGGATCGAGAGTTGTCCGTCTACCCCTCCATCCAGCCCATCCCGAACAGCAGCAGAACCTCTCGAAATAGGGCCCGCGACCCGTGACCCGTCGAATCTGGATATGCGCCTGTGAGTTCTCATGAGATCAGACAGATGTGTGGCGCTACGACCTGCAGTACGACAAGGCACACGCCTAGAGAAATCTCGTTAGGTTGTCAGATTCCTCGAGGTAGCGAGTCGGAACCGCAGGGGACCCTGCTAGCTCCGCAGCTGTCCAGATGATCGACGGGGTCGCCGCTCGCGGTCAGTTGATTCAGGACTTGACGAGACGTCGAACTGCGTCGGAGGCCTCCTTGAGCTTGATCTCGGCTTCGTCTCCGCCCTCGCGGGCCGCATCGACGACGCAGTGACGGAGGTGGTCATCGAGCAGGCCCAGCGCAACGTTCTCGAGTGCACTGTTCAGGGCCGAGATCTGAGTGAGAATGTCGATGCAGTAGATGTCCTCGTCGACCATGCGGGAGATTGCACGAGCTTGACCTTCGATGCGCTTGAGTCGGTTGAGGTAGCGAGGCTTGTCTTGAATGTACCCGTGAGGCCCGCTGTGGCAGGCCCGGTCTTCTGTGCTTTCCGGGACAGTGGACATGATTGATTCCGTTCGATGTAGAGGCATTAGCGGCGATTGCGTACGGCAGCGACGGTCGCCTCGGGACGCAGATCGAGGCGTCGCAGGAGCTGGGCGTTCAGGGCGACGACGACGGTGGACAGGGACATCAGGATCGCTCCGACGGACATTGGCAGTACGAACCCGATGGGGGCGAGGATTCCGGCTGCCAGCGGCACGGACAGCAGGTTGTAGCCAGCGGCCCACCAGAGGTTCTGCTTCATCTTCCGGTATGCGGCGCGGGAGAGCTCGATGACCGAGAGTACCGAGCGCGGATCGGAGCTGGCGAGTACAACCCCTGCCGAGGCGATCGCGACGTCGGTGCCGGCCCCGATCGCGATGCCGACGTCAGCCTGGGCGAGAGCGGGGGCGTCGTTGACGCCGTCGCCGACCATCGCGACCTTCTTGCCCTCCTTCTGGAGCTGGGCGACCTTGGAAGACTTGTCCTCGGGGCGCACGCCAGCGAAGACGCGGTCGATGCCGAGCTCGCGACCGACACTGTTCGCGACCGCCTCGGCGTCGCCGGTGATCATGACGACCTCGACCCCGAGGCCGTGCAGAGCGTCGATCGCCTCGCGGGACTCGGACCGTACCTCGTCGGTGAGCTTGAGGCCGCCGATCACCTCACCGTCGCGCAGGACGTGGAGGATGATCGCGCCTTCCTGACGCCAGCCTTCCGCCTCCTCGATCTCGCCTGCTCCGGTCTCCTCGAGCAGGCGGGGTCCGCCGACGCGGATCTCGTGACCGTCGACCTGTGCGCTCACGCCGAGAGCGGGAGTGGAGCTGATGTCGGAGCCCGCAGGGACCTGGATTCCGTCGGCCTGTGCCTTGGCGACGATGGCGCGGGCGAGCGGATGCTCGCTCTCCGCCTCGGCGGCGGCTGCCAGGGCCAGCACCTCGGACTCCTGCGCATGGCGAGGAATGATCTCGGCGAGGGCGGGCTCGCCCTTGGTGAGGGTGCCGGTCTTGTCGAACAGAACGGCGTCGACGGTGCGCATCGCTTCCAATGCCAGGCGATCCTTCACCAGGACGCCGCCGCGGGCGGCCCGCTCGGTGGCGATCGAGACGACCAGCGGGATCGCGAGACCGAGCGCGTGGGGGCAGGCGATCACCAGCACGGTCACCGTGCGGACGACGGCATCATCGGGCATGCCGAGGAGTGACCAGGTGATCGCGGTGATCACGGCGGCGCCGAGCGCGAACCAGAACAGCCACGCGGCCGCCGTATCGGCGATGCGCTGAGCTCGGGAGGAGGAGTTCTGCGCTTCGGTCACCAGGCGCTGGATGCCGGCCAGGGCGGTGTCGTCGCCGGTGGCGGTGACCTCGATGCGGAGGCTGGAGTCGGTGGCGACGGTGCCGGCCACGACGGAGTCTCCGGTGGAGCGTGTGACCGGACGGGATTCGCCGGTGACCATGGACTCGTCCACATCGGCGCGCCCCTCACGGATCGTGCCGTCCGCGGGAACGCTCGCTCCCGGGCGCACCAGGACCAGGTCACCGTGCCGCAGCTCGCTCGGCGAGACGCTCACGAGATCATCGCCTTCGATGCGCTCCGCCTCATCGGGGAGCAGCGCGGCCAGGGAGTCGAGCGCGGAGGTCGTCTGCGCGAGGGAGCGCATCTCGACCCAGTGTCCGAGCAGCATGATCACGATCAGCAGAGCCAGCTCCCACCAGAACTCCAACTGGTGATCCAGGAGCCCGAGAGTGGCACCCCAGGAGGCGATCAACGCGACGGTGATCGCGAGCCCGATGAGGAGCATCATCCCCGGCTGGCGGGAACGGATCTCGGAGACAGCACCTGTGAGGAACGGGCGGCCGCCCCAGACATACATGACGCTGCCGAGGATCGGGGCGATCCACAGTGCGCCGGGGAAGTCGGGAACGCTGTATCCGAGGAGCATCGCGAACATCGGGGAGAAGACGACGACGGGCACCGCGATGACCAGGTTGAGCCAGAACAGCTGTCGGAACTGTGCGACGTGGTCCCCGTGACCGGAGTGACCACCGTGCCCGGAGTGGCTCTCGTGTCCGGAGTGGCCCTCATGGCCTCGGTGCGATCCATGGTCGTGGTGTGCGCCGGGAGCGTCCTGCTCAGCGATGGCGGTGCGGCTGTCATGGGGTGCTGGGGAATGGTGGTCGTGCTGCGTGCCGAGTTCCCCGTGGTCGTGGCGGTGGGTGTGGTTGCCAGCGTTCATGCCGACACCATATACCCCTAGGGGGTATCTGTCGAGGGGGTGGATTCCGCTCTCGGCATCGACTCGATCGAGCTATGGAGTTCCGGCACGAGAGCCATCACCGCGGCGCCGGCGTCCAGGCCGCTGACGCCGATGAGCTGTCCCGCTCGCTCATGAGTGAGGACCAGGGGAACAATGGACGTGGTCTGCACGTTCTCGGAGTGGCTGGTGTGTCCCGCGGCGAGGTAGAGATGCTGGTGGATCTGTGCGCTGTAGAGGGCGCGCGGCCGGTAGATGCCCGGGGAGTCTGCGAGGCCGATCGAGGCCAGGAGGCTGCGGGCGGCGTGAACGCCCTGGGCCTCGGCATCGCTCCAGTGATCGATGCGCCAGGTCAGTCCGTCGGACTCGTGGACTGCGACACCTCCTGCGGCGTAGATGTGATCGTGGGTGCGACTGCGCAGGCGGTGATCCACGGCGATCGGACCGTTCCAGGGGGAGGGGCTGACCGCGATCGTGCCCAGAGCGGTGATGACCAGGTCCACCGTGGCCACGTGGCCATCGGAAAACTCCGCGCGCACCTCGTTCTTCTCGAGATCCAGGTGGGTCAACGTGTGACCGAAGCGGGTGGTGACGGCGCGGCGATGGGCGCGGGCGAGCTGTTCCGCGACCGCTGCGCCGAACGCGGTGATCCCGGGGACGGGGGATGAGGCGGCGAGAGTGACTTGGCACCCGGCATCGCGCAGTATCCCCGAGGTTTCGGCTCCGATCATTCCGGCCCCGTAAATAAGGACCCTTGGGGAGGTCGTAGCCGCGAGGGCGGCGCGCACACGAAGCGCATCGTCCAGCGAGTGCAGGTGCGTCATCCGAGCGCTGTCCACGGCTGCGGGGGCGGCGACGCCCGAAGGGAGGGGGCGTGGCGCGCTTCCTGTGGCCACGATGAGGGCGTCATAGTCCAGGCGGGCTCCGGAGCGCAGGTGGACGGTCTGCTCACGAGGATCGACCGCGCGGACGCTGTCGCGGACCACGCTGCCGGGCAGCGGCGGGAGCTGTGCCTGGTGGGTGTCGATGAGTCCGGTGGCGACGGCCTTGTTGACCAGCGTGCGGTTGTACGGGGCGATTTCCGCATCGATGATCGCCGTCGTGGTGATCTTTTCCTGCGGGGCGAGTTCCCGGACGGCGGCGGATCCCGCGGCACCGGCACCGATGACGAGAACGTGCGTCGTGGCGGACAGGGTGGAGCTCCGATCTGGACGGGGGAGGGGTGCACTGCCAGGCGGTGCACCCCTCCCGCTCGTGGGTGGTTGTTCAGGCGGCGACGTACTTCTGCGGGTCGGCGTCGAACAGGGGGCCACAGCCGGCGCAGCACAGCCAGTAGCGAGTGCCTTCGTAGTCGCGGAACAGGCCCGCGGCCTCGGCGACGCTCTTGATCACGGTCCGGCCCTCCATCACCGGGCAGATGGCCATGTCATCCGCCGTGGGGCCCATAAGGTTCGGGCGTCCTTCGGACTCCACGGGAGCGTGGGACGAATGACCGCCGCAGCAGTTGGAGTTCTGGTCGGTGGTGTCGTGCATAGTTTTCCTTCCATAGTGGTTTCGTGCGGGGAGGGGTCAGTTCTTCGCGATGGAGGTGAAGCCGCGCAGGCGCAGGCTGTTGCCCACGACGAAGACGCTGGAGAAGGCCATCGCGGCGCCGGCGAGCATGGGGTTGAGCATGCCGAGCGCGGCGATGGGGATCGCGGCCGTGTTGTAGGCGAAGGCCCAGAACAGGTTGGTTTTGATGGTCGAGAGGGTCTTGCGGGACAGGCGGATGGCATCGACGGCGCTGCGGAGGTCGCCTCGTACCAGGGTGATGTCGCTGGCCTCGATCGCGACGTCGGTGCCGGTGCCCATCGCCAGTCCCAGGTCGGCCTGGGCGAGGGCAGGTGCGTCATTGACGCCGTCGCCGACCATTGCGACGGTGCGGCCCTCGCGCTGGAGGCGGGAGACCACATCGACCTTCTCCGACGGTAGGACTTCGGCGATGACCTCGTCGATGCCGACCTCAGCGGCGATCTGGCGGGCCACGGCCTCGTTATCGCCGGTCAGCAGGACCGGGGTCAGACCCAGCGCCTTCATCGCGGTGACGGCCTCAGCGCTGGTGGGCTTGACCGTGTCGGCGACCACCAGGATTCCCCGGGCGATTCCGTCCCAGCCGATGGCGACGACGGTCTTGCCCTGTTCCTCGGCCTCCGCCTTGGCGGCGGCGACCGCGGGGCTCAGGGCCATCTGCGTCTCGGCGAGGAGGCTCTCTCGGCCGACGACGACAGCCCGTCCTTCGACGGTGCCGCGTACACCCTTGCCCTCGACGTTGGTGAAGTCCGAGAGTGTCGGGAGTTCGCCGACCTCCTGGGTGGCGCCCTTGGCGATCGCCTGGGCGATCGGGTGCTCGGAGGAGTCCTCAACGGCGCCGGCCAGTCGCAGCAGCTCGGCGCGATCGGTGCCTTCATCGGTGACGACATCGGTGAGGGTCATCTTGCCGGTGGTGACGGTGCCGGTCTTGTCCAGCACCACGGTGTCGACCTTGCGGGTGGATTCGAGCACCTCGGGTCCCTTGATGAGCACACCCATCTGGGCTCCGCGGCCGGTGCCCACCAGCAGCGCGGTCGGGGTCGCCAGACCCAGCGCGCAGGGGCAGGCGATCACGAGCACGGCGACGGCTGCAGTGAAGGCCGCGGTGACGGGGAACCCGGCGCCGAGCCACGCCCCGAGGGTCAGCGCGGCGACCAGGATGACGATCGGCACGAAGATCCCGGAGATGCGGTCGGCCAGGCGTTGGACCTCGGCCTTGCCGGTCTGGGCGTCCTCGACGAGCTTCGCCATCTGAGCCAGCTGGGTGTCGGAGCCGATGCGCGTGGCGCGGACCACGAGGCGTCCGCCGGCGTTGACGGTGGCGCCGGTGACGGCGTCCCCCTCACTCACCTCGACGGGAACCGACTCCCCGGTGAGCATGGAGGCGTCGACCGCGGAGGTGCCGGAGACGACGGTGCCGTCGGTGGCGATCTTCTCGCCGGGGCGGACGATGAAATCGTCACCCTCTACGAGATCGTCGATGGCGATCTTCTGCTCCTGGCCTCCGCGCAGCACGGAGACTTCTTTCGCGCCGAGCTCGAGCAGGGCGCGCAGTGCGGCGCCGGCCTGGCGCTTGGAGCGCTTCTCGAAGTAGCGGCCGGCCAGGATGAACATCGTGACGCCCGCGCCGACCTCGAGGTAGATGTTCGCCGCCCCGTCGGAGGGCGCGATCGTCAGCTCGAAGGGGTGAGTCATGCCTGGGGTGCCGGCGGTTCCGAAGAACAGTGCGTACAGGGACCACAGCAGGGCGGCGGAGGTGCCCATCGAGATGAGCGTGTCCATCGTGGCTGCGCCGTGCTTGAGGTTCGTCCAGGCCGCCTTGTGGAACGGCCAGGCGCCCCACACGATGACCGGGGCCGCGAGCGCGAGGGAGAGCCACTGCCAGTAGGGGAACTGAATGGCGGGGATCATCGCCATCGCGATGACCGGGACGGTCAGCGCGACCGCACCGATCAGCCGGTGGCGTAGCGAGGTCAGCTCCGGGTCGGAGTCCTCCTGATCGTCCCCAGGCGTGTTCGCTGAGTCCTTGCCGGTGGTGGGCTTGGGTAGCGCGGCGGTGTAGCCGGTCTTTTCGACTTCACTGACGAGCAGCTGCGGATCGTAGCCCTCTGGGGCCGTCACCTTGGCTTTCTCGGTGGCGTAGTTGACGGTCGCGGTGATGCCGTCGAGCTTGTTGAGTTTCCGCTCGATCCGGTTCGCGCAGGATGCGCATGTCATGCCGCCGATTTCCAGCTCGATGCCGGCCTCCGCGATGAGCGGTGCTTCGGTGTTCACTCCAGGTCCTTTCCGATCTGTTGCGACGGTCGATCCGGCCCGGAGGGGTCAGTGACCGTCCGGGTGCGCATCGGCGCTCTCGTTCTCGGTGCCCTGCTCCGCCTCGACGATGAACTGCGCGGTGTGCACCTCGCCATCGATCTGGAAGTCCAGATAGAGGTAGTAGCGGCCGGCCGTAGGGGCCTCCGCCATGAAGGAGATCTCCGGGCCGGAGGTCTCCCCGGCAGCCGGGTCCTCGCCCTCGGCGTGGACGTGGAGGTACTCCATATCGCCCTCGCGCAGGGCGACGAGATGGCCGAAGGCGCCGAGGTAGGGCTCCAAGGTGGTCACCGGAGCGCCGTCCTGGGTGACGCTCAGCGTGAGGTCGCTGGATGTCCCGGCAGTCAGCTCTCCGTCCAGAGTCACCTCGAACCCGTCGACCTCGTCCTTCGCGGAGAGGGGACGGTCGGTGACCGGCGTGAGTTCGCCGGCAACGTCAACGGTTCGCGACAGCGTCAGGGTGTCCTCGCCGTCGCCGGTGGGGGCGAAGTCGGCGTAGATCTTGTACGTACCGGCTTCCTCCCACTGCCAGGGCAGGGACCAGCTGCCGGTGGATGGGTCCAGCTCCGGGTGCACATGGCGGTACTGGGTGCCGTCGGTGCGGACCACGATCAGGTGCATCTCCTTCTCATGAGCCTCCTGATACTCCGTGACGGGGCTCCCGTCGGGCCCGGTGATCGTGTAGGCGAGCTCTCCGGCCTGCTCAGCGGACTGCGGAGCGGAGACCTTGGACAGCACGTATCCCTGCGATGACATCGATACTCCCTTCTGCGGTGCGGGCTCGGGCTGCGTATCCGCGCCTCCACCGTGGTCGGGATCGTCGTGCGATGTGTCGGCTGCTTGCGCTGACCATCGCTCGACGACCCGGTCCGGGACGACGGCGCCGGCTGCGACGAATGCGCCGCCGAAGGTCACTGCGACCGCGGCGCCGTAGGCGATCAGTCGTCCCGCGGCATTCATCGGGTCTTGACCGCCGAGTAGCCGGCATCCTCGACCGCGGTGAGGACCTGTGCGTCATCGAGGGGCTCCTCGGAGGTGACGACGAGGCGGCCCGTCTGGGCGCTGACCTGAATGTCAGTCACCCCGGAGAGCTCACCGACCTCCTCGCGGACGGACATCTCGCAGTGCCCACAGGTCATTCCGGTCACCTGGTACTCGTTCGTCGTCGTCATGGTCGTGCTCCTCTCAATTTGTATACCCCTATGGGGTATCTTTCCGGGATTGAGGCTATACCCCCTCCCGGTATCACGCAAGCTCTGTGGCTGCGAGTGCCGGGCATCGGCTCGCCGGCTCCACTCACCGCACGGATTCCTCGGAGGACCTCGATTCGGACGCGGACTCACCGGTGGGTCGGATATGGCGCAACCGCGTAGCGGCAACGAGTGCGGCGAGAGCGGCGATGACGGCGGAGACCATGCCGGCGGTGTTCAGCCCGCTGGTGAACGCCGGCTGCGCTGCTGTAGTCAGAGACGAGCCCACCGCATCCGGCAGCTGCGGGTCAGACGCGAGGATCACGCCGATGGAAGCGATGGCGACGTCCATGCCGACGCCGTCGTTAGAACAGCAGGGGTCCTTCCAGAGCCGCCCACAGGAAACCGGCCAGGATGCCGAGCCCCAGGCTCGCGGTGGCAGCCACCCCGGCGGTGGCTGCCGGCCAGGTGGCCGTTCCGCCCGGGCCGGGGAAGTTAGCGCCGTTATCGGTAGGACGGGCGAACGCGGGCGCGAACCAGCGCAGGTAGTAGAACAGGCTGAGCACGCTGTTGAGCATCACGACCAGCGCCAACCAGCCGTGCCCGCCGTCCCAGGCGGCGGTGGCGGTGGTGAGCTTGCCGACGAACACGGCCAGCGGTGGGGTGCCCACCAGGCCCAGCAGCGCCACGAGCAGAGCCAGGGCCAGCCCGGGGCGGGACCGGGCCAGACCTCGGTAGTCACTCAGCTCGCGGTGGTGGGGCAGCGCTGCGGTGACGGCGAAGGCGGCGACATTGGCAAGGGCATAGGCGGCGAGGTAGAACAAGAATGAGGGCAGTGCCAGCCCACTGCGCCCCGCCGCGGCCACCGGGACGAGCAGGAACCCGACCTGGGCCACGGTCGACCAGCCCAGCAGCCGGCGGGGATCGGTCTGCCAGTATGCGGCAAGGTTGCCCACGACCATGGAGGTCGTGGCCAGCACGCCTGCGACGACCAGCCAGGAGCCGTCGCCTTCGGAGATCGTGGCCACGAATCGGTAGACGGCTACCAGCGCTCCGATCTTGGGGACCGTGGTCAGGAACGTCGCGGCGGTGCCGCCGGTGCCCTGTGCGGCGTCGGGTATCCAGAAGTGCAGGGGCACGCCGCCGGCCTTGAACAGCAACCCGGCGAGCACGCCCAGCACGCCGACCCCCACGGCTGCGGCCGGGGCCCCGGGCAGCGCGTCCCGCAGCAGGGCGTAGTCGGTGCCCCCGGCCACGGCGTAGAGCACGGTGACCCCGAGCATGAGCAGGATTCCGGACAACGCGCCCATGAGGTAGGTCTTCATCGCCGCTTCGGCCCCGGACCGGCCGCCGGTCAGGCCGACAATCCCATACAAGGGGATGCTGACCAGCAGGAATCCGGCCACGAGCACGAGCAGGTCGGTGGTTCCGGCCAGCACCATCACCCCGGTGGTGGCGAAGAGCAGCAGCGCGTAGGTGTCGGACTCTCGCGGCGAGCCGGCGAGTTCCCCGGAGGCCACCCCGAGGACCAACAGGGTCGTCAGGGCCGCGATTATCCGGGCGGCTCCGGTGGCGACGTCCACAGCGAAGGTGCCCGAGAACGCGCTCTGTTCGGGGCCGGCCATCGCCACGGCTGCGGCGACCGTGGCACCGAGCAGGGCGACCGCGGCCACGGCGCGGGCGATCCACTGCCGCTGACGGGGCAGGAACGAGCCGCCCAGCAGCACCACCAGACCGCCGACGAAGACGAGGATCTCCGGCAGCAGCAGGGCGGGCCGCATCTGCATCGAGGCCTCCACCGGCTACCTCCCGACCAAGGAGACCAGGGCCGCGGAGGCCGGCTCGATCACCTCGAGCAGAACTCGAGGCAGCACCCCGATGAGCACGGAGAGGGCCAGCAGCGGACCGACCGACCACAGCTCCCGGACGCGCAGATCCGCGAACCCGGGCGATCGGCCCTCCGTGGGGCCGGTGAACACTTGCTGCAGCGCCCGCAGGAACAGGGCGGCCGTGACCAGGATGCCCGGCAGGGCGATGGCGGTGACCGGGGCGACCGCGATGCTGCCGGCGAAGATTTGGAACTCGGCGATGAAGCCGGAGAACCCGGGCAGGCCCAGGGAGGCGAAGGCCCCGACCGCGAACAGCGCCGCATACCGCGGCGCGGGACCGGCCAGGCCTCCGTAGGAACCCATGTCATAGGTGCCGGCCCGATCCTGCATCACCCCCGCCAGCAGGAACAGCGCGGCGGTGATCAACCCGTGGCTGACCATCTGCACCACCGCACCGGTGACCGCCACCGAGCGGGCCTGCTCGGCACCCTCGGCGACCAGACCCGCCGCACCCAGGGCCAGGACGATGTAGCCCATATGGTTGACGGAGGTGTAGGCGACCATCCGCTTGAGGTCCGTCTGGGCCAGCGCCACGAACGCTCCGTACAGCACCGAGACGATACCGATCGCCACGATCGCCCAGGCCCAGGACCGCCACGCCTCCGGGAGCATCGGCATGGCGATGCGCACGAACCCGTAGGTCCCCATCTTCAGCAACACCGCAGCCAGCACGGCCGAACCGGTCGCCGGGGCGTCGGTGTGGGCTGGCGGCAACCAGGTATGGAAGGGAACGGTGGGGGTCTTCACCGCGAGACCGACTACGATCGCCGCCAGCACCAGCCCCCCGGTCAGCGGGCTGTCATCGAGCGGGGTGGCCGCGACAAGCTCAGGGATGTCGAAGGTGTGCGGTGCGGCGGCCACGTAGAGCCCGATAAAGCCCAGCAGCAGGGCCAGTGATCCCAGAAACGTGTAGAGGAAGAACTTCAGGGCCGAGCGGGCAGCGTTGCCATGGCCCCATCCGGCGATCACGAAGTACATGCCCACGATCGAGAGGTCGAAGAACACGAAGAACAGGATGAGGTCGGCTGCCACGAACACCCCCAGACTCACGCCCTGCAGGAACAGGAACAGGGCCGCCTGAATCCGGGGCCGGTCGGGCTGGCGCAGGGCGTAGACGGCACAGGCCAGGAACACGATCGTCGTCATGGCCACCAGCGGTAACGAGAGACCATCCACGCCCACGTGATAGCTGCTGTTCACCCCCGGGATCCACGGCACCTGCTGCTCGTACGCCAGTGCGTTCTGCCCCGGGTCCTCATAACCGACCCACAGCACTCCGACGAGCACCAGCTCGACCGCGCTCACGGCGACCCAGGCCCAGCGGGCGACCGCGGGGCCGATCGTCGGCATCGCCGCCAGGACGATGGCGCCGGCCAGGGGCAGGAAAACGATCAGGCTCAGCATGCTCATCCCATCACGGCATAGACGAACCAGGCCACGACGCCGATCGTGAGGACCGCGACGGCCTGGAGGAAGTACTGGTGGATGGCTCCGGTCTGCGGGATCCGGGCCAGATGCCCGAGCCGGCGGACCCTACCGGCGAGGATCTCCACCCCACGGTCCACCCCGTCGTCATCGACCCTCGCCGCCAGCTGACCGGTCACGTCGGCGGCGTGCGCGGTGGCGTCGACCCCGCCGTCGAGAATCCGGTCGTCGGCACGGGCGGCGATCCGCGCTAGCACAGGCACCGCCCCGGCGGCGGCCATCACGGTGCGGTCCAGGACGTGGTCATCGAACCGAGCCAGGGCGTGCGCCAGGGACAGGGACGGGCGGACGACGACGGCATGCGCGATCCTCTCCAGCCCCAGCCACTCACGGGCCCATCTCGGCTCGGGGGCGCGTAGCCGCAGCAAAAGCAGCAGCACGGCGGCCGCGATCACGGCCGAGAGAGCCAGCTCGACGGCCGAGACCTCGCCGTGCCCGCCCAGTGTCTGGGCGAGGGCCCGGCTGAGCGGGGGCAGAGCCAGCACGACGAGCCCGGCCGCGCCGGCGGCCAGCACGACCAGCGGCGCCTGCTCCAGGGCCCCCACCTGGCCGGTGCCGCCCGCACGGACTCCCGCGCCGTCCCCGCGGCGCCAGATCGCCCACAGGGCCTTGCCGGCATAGGCGGCCGACAGGGCGGACGCCAGCAACCCGGCGGCGTAGAGCCACGGGGAGGCCTCGAGCGCAGCAGCCAGCACGGCGTCCTTGGTCGCCCACAGGGACAGCGGGGCGATCCCCGCCAGGGCCAGCGCCCCCACGCTCGCGCAGACCCCGACAACCCGCCACCGACGCCCCACTCCGCGTAGTCTCGCGAGATCTTCGGTGCCCCACGCTGTCAGCCACGCCCCGGCAGCCAGGAAGAGCAGGGCCTTGGTGGAGGCGTGCGCCACCAGATGGGCCGCGCCGCCACTGACCGCGCCGACACCGGCAGCGAGAACGACGAACCCCAGCTGGGCGACCGTGGAGGCCGCCAGGAGCTGTTTGAGCTCCCGCTGGGCCAGCGCCACGATGCCCATCAGCACCGCGGTGAGCATCCCGAGCCAGGCGGCCACTGGCCCGGCCCACCCGGTCGCAGCCAACAACGGCTCCACGCGCAGCAGCAGGAAGCCGCCCATGGCCACCATCGCCGCTGAGTGCAGCAGCGCGCTCACCGGGCTGGGACCCTGCATCGCCCCGGAGAGCCAGAACGAGAAGGGCAGCTGTGCGGCCTTCCCCAGTGCAGCGACCATGATCCCGGCCGCGACGACGTGGCGCCACGGGTCCGTCGCGGCCGGGAGGTCGGACAGCGCCATGCCTGCTCCGCCGGCCAGGGCGGCGCCGGCGGCGACGTAGAGGCCCAGGTCGGCGGTGCGGGTGGTGAGGAAGGCGGTGAGCCCCGCCGAGACCCGGCGCGGTTCCCGCCACCAGAACCCGATCAGGGCGTAGGAGGTCGCGCCCATCACCTCCCAGGCGAACAGCAGCGCCGGGATGCTGGCGGCGGAGGCCGTGACCAAGGCTGCGGCGGAGAAGATCAGCATCAGCCCGTGGAAGCGGGCCCGGGACTCCCGGATGCTCCCGGCCGCGAAGACCAGCACCAGGAAGGCCACCGCGGCGATCATCGGTGCGGTCAGCGCCGCAAGGGCATCCACCTCCAGTGCGAAGTCGGCGCCGGCCAGGAACGGGGCCGACAGCGCCGGCCGGGCCAGGGCGACGACTGCCGCCAGTGCTGTGGTGAGTCCAGCGGTGGCCACCGCGATCGGTGTCGCAACGCGTTCCCACCGGCGGGTCAGGGCCAGCGCGGCGCCCATGCTCCCCGGGAGCAGCACCATGGCGAGCAACGCGCCCTCGGCCCCGGTCATCGGGACAGCTCCTCGGCCATGTCCGTCATGTCGGTCTGGCGCCGGCGGTGCAGCAGCGTGGCCACGGCGAAGCCCATGGCCATCTCCACGGTCATCGCCGCCAGCACCACCAGCAGCAGCACCTGCCCGGAGGGGTCCGGGGCCAGGAACCACCAGAATCCGGCGGCGGCCAGCAGAACCCCGTTGATCATCAGCTCCAGGCCCATCATCACCATCACCACCACCTGCTGGGACAGCGCTCCGTAGAGGCCTACCGCGAACAGCGCGGCGGCCACCACCAGCACGGCTTCCAGGGTCATCGGCCCACACCCCCCGGCTGGGGATCGTCGGCCGGGCGGCGGCGTAGGTCGTCACCGAATCGGTCGTAGCGGGTGCGATGAGCGGCCAGCACCACCCCGGACACGATGGTTGCCACCAGGACCGCGCCCACCACGACCATGACCAGCATCTTCTCGCCCATGATCTCCAAGCCGATCGCGTGCGTGAGGTCCTCGGGCGGGGCGCCGCGTCGCTCCGGCCAGGGGATGAGCAGGGCGCCGGCAGCCAGCATCCCGAAAACGCCGGACGAGGCGCCGATCGCCGTCTTCTTCCCGTGGGTCATGTCCATCGGCATCAGCGCCGGGTTCATGCCCATGAACATCACCATGTAGACGGCCATCACCGCCATCTCCATCACCATCATCAAGATCGTGATGACCCCGAGATAGCTCTGCTGTAAGAGGAGGATCTGCACTCCCACGGCGATGAACGACAGCGCTAGGGCGTAGGTGGCCCGGGCCATGGAGTCCACCACGAACACGGCTACGCCCGCGGCCACGGCCACCACGGCGAGTACCCAGAACACGATTGTGACCAGCACGGTTCAGCCCTTCCCGACGACGATGAGAGACACGACCAGGTCCTGGAGCACGGCCGCTGGAAGCAGGATCATCCACCCGATCTCCATGAACCGGTCCGGTCGGAGCATCGGCAGCTTCCGCCGCAGCCACACCAGCACGGTCAGCACCGCCACGGTCTTCACCAGCGACCATGCCCAGCCCGGCAGCACGGGCCCGGCGCCCCCGCCCAGGAACAGCGGTACCGCGAAGGCCGCCCCGGCAGCCAACAACGCATAGCGCCCGGCCAGGAAAACGAGGCGGTCCACCCCGGAGAGTTCGCTCAGCACACCACCGGCAATGTCCGCGGAAAGGGCCGGGGCGAACGGGCCCCACACCGAGAACCCGGTGACACCGATCAGATAGACCAGGAACGCCACCGGCATCCACACCACGAACCACAGGCCCTCCTGCGCGGCAGCCACCTCTCCGACGCGAAGACTGCCAGCCGCGATCGCCGGGGCCACCAGTGCAAACATCAAGGGGAGCTCGTAAGCCAGCCCATGGGCAAGGAACCGGTAGCCACCCACCAGGCTGTGCGTCGAATTTGCGCCCCACCCGGCCAACCACACCAGGGCCCAGACCATGACGTCCACGGCGTTGAACCACACCACCCCCACGTCCAGGTCCGCCAGCGTCCAGCGCCCCAACGGAATCACCGCGACCATTGCGAACGCCCCGACCAGCAGACCTGCGCCACCGATCCGCCACAGCAGCGTGTCCGCGGCCACGGTGGTCCGGCGCCGCTGCCGCAGCAGCCGTGCGGTGCGGGCCACGGGCGCCACCCAGCCACCGGAGGCGCCGTGGGCGCGAGCGGACAATGCCGCCTCCAGAGCAACAGCGAAGAACGCGAGGCCACCCAGAATGATGGCTGCCAGTACGGCCCATCCGGCAGAAACGGTCGTCACCAGGGACTCAGACATGCCTCGTCTCCTGGACGGCTGGGAACGGAACAAGATCCAAGCTCGCCACCGCCAGCCGCACAGAGGCCACTTCCAACCCTGTCACCAGGTGCGGCACTATCGCCCAAGGCACCACGCCCCCGTCGATCGGCTCCACGGGCTCCTCGTTGCGTGTCTCGGCCCGGATCACGTCGAGGCTCCACAGCAACCGGTCGTGGGCGTCCCCGAGACAACGGCTCGGCAAGCCATGACGCTCTAGATCAGCGGAGGTGAGAGGCAGAACGCTCCGCAGAGACCAGCGCAGCAGCCGCGATTTCCGCACTGTGCGGTACAACCGCTCAACGGCGTCCTGGGCAGCATCTTGTTCGCCCTGCAACAGAGTGTCCCGGGCATGGCGGGCACGGGCTGCCGCGTCGTCCGCCCCCGCAAGTGCCAGCAACGCCAGGGCATTGTCGCACCGCACCGCCGCGGACACGGGCATGGGGCCGGGACGCTTCGCCTGCTCCGGAGTCCCGTAGCCCCCGTTATCGATCACAGCTGCCTCGGCGTCGACCACGACATCGCCCTGCAACGAGCAGCGAAGGACCAGCCCTGCCGGCCAGAACGGCAAGACAGGTCCCAACGGCAGTTGCAGGACATCCATCTCCAGACCGTCACGGTCTTCCCCGCCCTGGGCCAACGGAATGCCCCCCGGAGCCATGTCCATTCCGCCGTGGCCGCCATGACCCTCGTGGCTCTCGTGGCCGCCATGACCCTCGTGGCCGCCATGGCCGTCGTGGTTCTCGTGGCCCGCCTGGTCATGTTCCATCTCGCCATGGTCTGGGTTCCTCATACCGGGGTGTTCTTCGTGGGGCGTCCCGTCGTGCTCACCATGGTCGAGGTCCCCGTCGTCCATGTCGTTGGAGTCGTCAGAAAGCTGAGGTTCCTGCAGTCGGCCCTGCGCATCTGCTCTATGACGGGGAGTGTCGAGAAGGAGGTCTGCGGCGGTGCGTAGAGCCGATGCCACAGCGTCGGGCGAGCTGATGCTGGTGCGTACCCGCGGACCGGGCATCTGCTCCCAGATGAGGTCCACCAGTTCCGCCAGTTCAGGGCCGGGCACGCCGCACACCGCAAGGACGTCCGCATCGGCTGGGGTCCACGCCCGTCGCCATCCACGGCGCAGCATCTGATGTTCGAGCTCCACACGTGTCGACCACTGGCCCGGCGGCTCGACAACGAGGACGTGGGCAGCACGGACGGCGAGTCCGGCGAGGAGTTCGTTCAGACCCATCGAAACGCCCCTTCCCGCCAAGCCCAGGCCACAGCGACAAGCAGAGCGCCGAGAAAGAGGAACATCTCGACGACTGCGGAGAGCCCCTTCTCAATCACGACCACGGCCCAGGGGTACATGAACAGCATCTCGACGTCGAAGGCCAGGAAGATGATGGACGCAAGATACCAACGCACGTGGAAGCGCGATAGGGCGTGCTCCTGGGGCACCCATCCAGATTGGGCAGGCAACGAGGTCAACGGATCGACGTGAACCGTCAAGACACGATGCGCCGCGAACAGCGCCACGAGGGTCAGCATCGCCACCAAGGCCATGGCCACAATCCCGAAATACATCACGATCAGACCTTTCGGCAGGGCGGGGCATAGAGCTCTGGGCTCCATGATAGGGAGGAACCCACCGTAGCGAGATCTTCCCTCTCACTCTGAATCATCTGACTGAACCGGCCTCCTCGACTGCGCCGAGGACCGTGGTGTCGTCGATTTCGTTCTCGGAGGTGACGACGAGGCGAACCGTCTGGGCGCTCACCTGGAGGTCGGTCACCTCGGTGAGCCCCCGACAACGTCGGAGGGTCTCCCCTGGCGGGGAACAACGGGAAGGCACGCTCCATGCGGGCCTTCCGGCGAGCAGGTTGGTCGCTGGCACACGTCTGTTCGTGAACGCCGCGGACGATGAGGTGACGGTCGGTCGAATCGATCGCAGTGACGCAGCCGGTCTCACCGTGGCGCCCTCGGGGGCGTGGCCGTACGGCGTCAGGGCGCGTAGTCGATCCCTGTCATCATGCCGACTTCCTGGTGGTACGCGTTGTGGCAGTGCGCTGCCCACCGGCCCGGATTGTCCGCATCGAAGTCGAGGGCGAACGATTCCATGGGCGCCATCATCACCGTGTCCTTCCGGAGCCCCGACGGCAGGGCGAAGGTATGCCCGTGGATGTGGAGGGGGTGGCTCATCATCGTCTGGTTGGTCGCGAGGATGCGCGCACGCTGTCCCTCGCGGATGCTGAGTGGCGTGTTCTGCCCGTAGGGGGCGCCGTTGATGGCCCATTGGTACGGCCGCATCGAGCCTTGGAATGCGAGCTCGAGTTCGGTGTCGACGGCGCGGTCCTCGAGTCGCGAGGCTTCGGCCGGTTCCAGAGTGGATCCGATGAGGACCTCCCCGTCGAGCTCTCTGACCTGGACGTCCGGAGCGGGCGCTTCCCCGGCACCGGTCTTCAGCACGGCGAGCCCTTGGCCGCCGCTGGGTTTCCCGACGGGACGGGCCACCAGAGGGAACATGCCGTCCTTCACGGTGACCACCACGTCGTACCGTTCGCCCATGCCGAGGTAGAGCGCCTTGGCGGTGACCGGTTCGACGGGGAATCCATCCGAGTGGGTGACGGAGAGGTCGTGGTCGCCGAGCGCGAGAGCGAAGATGGTGTCGGCGGAGGCGTTGATCATGCGGATGCGCACGCGCTGGCCGGGCTTCGCGTCGAAGATCTGCGGTGCTTCGGGGATCCGGCCGTTGATGAGGAAGTGGGGGTAGGCCACGTCACCGGCGTCTCCCCAGGGTGCGTTCCCCATCGGCATGCCGCCGTGATCCATGCCTCCGGATCCACCGTCGGCGGTGTCGTCGCCCATGGGCATGTTGCCGTGTTCCATGCCGCCGGTATCTGAGGGCCCGGCGCTGGTCAGCGCGGCCAGGACCTCATCGGGGGTCTGCCCGGTCCCATCGATCCAGTCATCGAGGGTCACGATCCATTCCGCGTCGTAGTCCCCGGGTTCGTCGGGGTCGTCGATGATCAGTGGGGCGTAGAGCCCGCGGTCGAGTTGCAATCCGACGTGGGAGTGGAGGAAGTAAGTGCCGGGGTCGGGGGCGACGAACTCGTAGCTGAAAGAGGTGTCCGGCTCGACCGGGTCCTGAGTCATTCCGGGCACCCCGTCGGCTGCGTTGTGCAGTCGGATGCCGTGCCAGTGGATCGTGGAGGCCTCCGGCAGCCGGTTCTCGAGCGTGATGCGCAGGAGGTCGCCGGCTGTGGCGCGGATCAGCGGCCCGGGGAGGGACTCGCCGTATGCCCAGGTCGAGACCGTCTTCCCTCCGAGGTCCACCGTCGTCGGCGCCGCGGTGAGGGTCTGGGTGACGACGTTCTGACCGGCCTTCGGCGTCAGGGCAGGAGGCGGCGCGAAGGTCCCCGCCTCAGTCGGGGTGGTGCGGTTGCCGCAGGCCGCGAGCGTCAGCGCTGCCGCACCGAGACCTCCGGTGAACACAGTGCGGCGGGAAATACTCTTCACAGGTGCAGTCCTTCTAGAGCGAGGGGCGGTGTCATGGCCGACAGGCGTCCAAGACCAGTCGTCGTCGTTGCTCGAACTCATCGGCCGTGATCTCTCCTCGAGCCAGGCGCAGCGAGAGTTCCCCGATCGCCTCGTTCTCGTCCCGAGCGCGTCGGGGGCGCCCGGGCAACACGGTGCGTGCCAGCAGCAGCGCCGAGGCCCAGAGGAGAACGAGGAGACCGGCGACCATCGCCCACATCAGCCACGACATCGCATCGGTCGGCATCATCGAGCAGCTCCCTTGGTCGAGTACGTACGCGACACGGTCCCCACCAGGTTCCCCCGGGGCGGGGGAAGATCTCGTCGAGAGTTCCTCAAGATCTGGTCCAGATAGTCCGCCTGCACTTCCGTAGACGCGCGGGGTCCAGGAACGGAGACCAGACTGGAGCCATGAGGAGCGAAGCGGATCGAACGGCAGCGATGGTTCTCGTCGTCGAGGACGAAGCGGCGCTGTCGGACGTCGTCCAGGCGTATCTCGTGAAGGCCGGCTACGCGACTGCGAGCGCGCGGAGCGGTCCAGAGGCGGTGGAGATGGCCCGTGCCCTGGCGCCGGACGTGATCGTCCTCGATCTCGGCCTGCCTGGTTTAGATGGCTTGGAGGTGATGCGCAGGATCCGCACTTTCTCGGACTGCTACGTGCTGATCACGACGGCGCGATCCGAGGAGGTGGACCGCCTGGTGGGGCTGTCGGTGGGGGCGGATGACTACCTCACCAAGCCGTTCAGCGTGCGTGAGCTCGTCGCCCGGGTCCAGGCCGTGCTGCGGCGGCCTCGCGCCGAATCCGGGACGGCGTCTTCGGACACAGTGCGCACGTACGGAGAGCTCGAGATCGACACGGCTGCGCAGGAAGTACGACTCGCTGGCCGGCCACTGCCGCTGACCCCCACCGAGAGGGGGCTCCTGATGACCCTGGCGCTCAGTCCTGGCCAGGCCTTCAGCCGCAGACAGCTGATGGAGGCCGTCTGGGGCGACAGCTGGATCGGGGATGACCATCTCGTCGATGTGCACATCGCCAACCTCCGCCGGAAGCTCGACGAGTCGGCTGAGTCCGCACGGTTCATCACCACGGTGCGCGGTATCGGATACCGGATGGGGAAGGGATGAGCTCGTGACCGCCCCCAGTACCTCTGTTCGAACGGTCCGGCCTAGCACCAGCTTGGCCTCGCGCCTGATGATCGGCCAGCTCATCGTGCTGCTCGCCGGCGCACTCACCATCACGACGCTGACGGTGATCATCGGGCCCGCCGTCTTCCACTACCACCTGCTCCAGACCGACCTCCCCGTGGGCAGTGCCGAACTCGTCCACATCGAACGCGCCTACCGCGACGCGCTCGCACTTGCCCTCGGAGTCGGACTGGTGGTCTCCCTCCTGGCCGCGGGACTGGTCACCTGGAACTTGGCACGACGACTCCGCCAGACGCTTCACGGCCTCACCTCGGCTGTCGATGAACTGTCCCGAGGCCACTACTCCACACGCGTGCCCTCCGTCGGAGCCGGGACCGAGCTGGATTCTCTGGCCGCCACGCTCAACGACATGGCTGCACGCCTGGATGCTGTCGAAGAGACCCGACGTCAACTGCTCGCCGACCTCGCGCATGAGCTGCGCACCCCGATCGCCACCCTCTCCGCGCATCACGAGGCCATGGCCGACGGCGTCATCGAAGCCGATGCGGCCATGCCCATCCTCGCCGGCCAGACCGTGCGACTGTCGCGGTTGGCCGACGACATCAGTGAGGTGTCCCGGGCCGAGGAGGGCCAGCTCCCGGTACAGCTGCACCCCCTCGCCGTCGATGACTTGCTGGCATCAGCACTCCAGGAATGGGAGGAACGGTTTGAGACAGCGGGTGTGGCATTACGACGAGAAGTCGCCCTGCCCCACTCCGTGACGATCCACGCAGATCCCGACCGCCTCGCTCAAGTGCTCGGGAACCTACTGAGCAATGCTCTGCGGCACACGTCACCCAGAGGCACAGTCACGGTCTCGGCAGCCACCCACGGCAGCACGGTGGAGATCGCGGTAGCGGATGACGGCGAAGGGTTCACCGCTGAGGACCGGTCTCGCCTGTTCGAACGCTTCTTCCGCGCCGACAGCTCCCGCACCCGTGAGAACTCCGGCTCAGGCATCGGCCTGACGATCAGTCGAGCCCTGGTCGATGCGCACGGCGGGACCATGGCCGCGGCCAGTGAGGGCTCAGGGCGGGGAGCCACCTTCACCATCCGGTTGCCCCGAGCAATCGTCTGACCGCTGAGCCGGCCGCGTACGGCGGGCTCAGCGATCAGACGATCGTGGTGAAGTTGCCGATCCGCACCTGGAGCAGTGCCATCCACTGCTCCCACACTCCGGAGACCAGCAGGAGTCCGATGGCGATGAGCACGGAGCCGCCAACGATCTGGAGCGTGCGGCGATGCCGGGACAGCACTCTGGAGATTCCGAGGGCGCGCCGGAACACGAGAGCGAAGAGGATGAACGGGATCCCGAGCCCGATCGCATAGCCGAAAGCCAGGAGAGCGCCGCGGCTCGCGGATGCCTCCCCGAGGCTGAGTGCGGCGACCGCGGCGAACGTCGGCCCGATGCACGGGGTCCAGGAGAAGCCGAACGTGATCCCGAGCAGCGGGGCGCCGGCGAGTCCGGCATCGGGGCGCTTCCGGATCCTTTTCACACCGGAGAGGCGGGGGAAGATTCCCACGAACACCAGGCCCATGAGGATGACCAGCACCCCGGAGATCCGATTGATCGCGCTCGTGTACTGGATCACCAATGACCCGAGTGCACCGACGAATCCGCCGATGACCAGGAACACCGCCGTGAAGCCCGCGACGAACAGCACAGCGCCGGTGACCAGGCGCCATGGCCGTTCCCCGGGATCGCCGGTGCGGGGCGGCCCGGCGCTTCCTCCGGTGAGCCCAGTGATGTATCCGAGGTAGCCGGGGACCACCGGAAGCACGCACGGCGAGAGGAACGCGACCAGACCGGCCACCATCGACAGCAGCAGGGCTGCGGCCAGGGGTCCGCTCAGCACGGTGGTGGCGAACAGTTCACCCATCAGGCGGCCTCCGCTAGCACGGCATCCAAGAGGCTCTCTAGGGTGCTCTGATCGGCTGCGCCCGCGATCCGGGCGGCTACTCGTCCTTCAGCATCGAGGATCAAAGTCGTGGGGACGGCGTTGGGCGAGACGCTGCCGTCCATGGACGCGATCACCGCGCCGTCGGTGTCGGGGATCGAGGGGTAGGTGATGCCGAAGGTCTCCTCGAACGCGGCGGCCGGCCCGGCCTTGTCGCGCGTGTTCACGCCCACGAACTCCACTCCCAGGGCGCTGTACTCGGAGTGCACGGCCTTCAGCGCCGGTGCTTCGACCCGGCACGGCGGACACGACGCATACCAGACGTTGATCAGCAAGGGTGCACCGCGCAGCGCCGTGGAGTCGAAGTCGTCGCCGTCGTAGGTGGTTCCCCGAATCTCCAGAGGATCGGCGCGACCCTCCGGGGGGATCTCGACGACAACCCCATCACCGGAGACGTACCCGGCGTTCGCCTCGCTCGCGGCATCCGAGGAACCGCTGCACGCCGCAAGAAGGGGCGCGAGGACGAGCAGGCTCCCGCCCAGCCGCAACGTGGTCCGCCGGTTCGGACCGGGCCGGGCCCCGCTCCGCGCAGCAGGGCTGACCATCGAGTGCCCGAAGACGGGGCGTATGCTTCGTCTGCTCATGTCAGCTGGAGACTGGTCAGACAGGTCAGATCATCCTCCGCCTGGGTCGAGATGGACGCGGTCCCCGTGTAGTCCTCGAGGGTGCACGTGAGGTCCGCGGTGATCCCGCGCGGCAGCCAGAAACCGATGAACCCGTTGTCATGTGTGGTGCGAGTGCCCTCCTCGAGGATCTCGCCCGAGCTGCTGTCGACCACGCTCACGGAGATCTCGCGGCTGCGCAGCTCCCCGCGGCACGTCGTCAGACTGTGGAACGCGCACTCGTGCGTGGTCTCCACGAACGGGGCCACCGACAGGTAGAACTGATCCTGCGGAAGGGGCAGCTCGGCCTCGCGCCCTGCATCGTCTCGGAGCTGCAGAGACGTCGCAGTGACGCTGGCGATCAGATCCTGCGGTCGCTCAGCCACCGGGAGCGCCTCGAGACGGTCGATGATCTCGTGCGCGTCCGCGTCGGCGAAGCCATGTTCCCGGAGCAGCTCCTGATCACCCGTGACGGATGCGGGCTCGGACCCGCCGGTCCCGCAACCGGCGACCACGAGCGGGAACAGGACGGCACCGATCACGAGCGATCGCCGGGGCAGCCGCACGGTACGACGACGGGGCCCACCCCCGGAGGAGGCGCGCGGGCCTCGAAGGTACGACGGGGTGGTCATCACGCAGGCTCGATCTCGCTCTCGACGACCCACTTGTGGTTCGTCATCATCATCCCGTCGGCCTCGTAATCGACCATGTACACGGTCTCCTCGGTGGCACTGTCGATGGTGGCCTCAGCACCCTCCATCCCGGTCATGTGATCGGCGGTGATGACCACCTCGGTGCCCTCTGCCAGCGGTGCCTCGCCCGGGTTCTCGAGCTCCTCGTGAACGACCCACTTGTGGTCAGTGACCGGCTCACCGCCATCGGTCGGCGTGAAGCTGACCGAGTAGGTCGTGGTGTCGAAGGCACCGGAGATCGTCGCCGTCGCCCCCTCCATGCCCTCCATGTGGTCCGCCGTGAGTGTCACTTCCGTGCCGACCGGGAACTCGGGATCCTCCGCAGACGCCATACCTTCGGGCGCTGGGCCGCCATCCATCGGGTGCTCCATGCCCCCGTTGCCACCACCATCGGACGCCTCCGATGCCTCGGACCCACCCGATGTCTGACCGTCGTCAGACCCGTTGTCGGTGCAGCCGGCAAACACAATCGCACCGGTGACGACGACGGCCGCGAGGCGACCGAAAGAACGACGAGAACGCATAATCTCTCCTAGTCAGAGGACACTTTGCACCAGCCTATGCGCCCCAGGTCAAGGTCTCCTCAAGGTCAGATCTTGACTTCTTGAGCACCGCGCTGACCAGTCGGCCCGCATTGCCTCCGAACGTACGGTCTACTCGCTTCCGTCCTACGGGGCGCCCTGGCTATCGTCGTCGAGGCGGGCTGGTATCCGCCGGGCCGTTCGGAACGAGAAGGAGCAGGATCATGACCCATCACGTCGCATCAATGCTTCAGACCTACCCGAAGGACCTCGGCACCATCGACCAGCAGAAGCTCGCCGCATGCATCGAGGCCTGCTTCGAGTGCGCCCAGACCTGCACAGCCTGCGCGGACGCCTGCTTGGCCGAGGACATGGTGGCGGAGTTGACCCAGTGCATCCGCCGGAACCAGGACTGCGCCGACGTCTGCGAAGCCACCGGACGCGTCCTGTCCCGTCAGACGGGCGAGAACATCGCCCTCAACCGTGCTCTACTCGAGGCGTGTCAGGCGGCGTGCCGGTCCTGCGCCGAGGAGTGCGAGAAGCACGCTGAAATGCACAAGCACTGCAAGGTCTGCGCGGACGCCTGTCGCCGCTGCGAGCAGGCCTGTGCAGAGCTGTTGGCCTCGATCAGCTGATACCGCTGCCTCTGCACGCAAAGGGAGCCCCGACCGTTGGTCGGGGCTCCCTCTGCGCGGGCGTTGCGACCTGCGGTCAGCGGAAGGTGACGAAGGTCGGCGAACCCCAGATGGTCCGCTCGGTGACGGCGCCCGGGGTGCGCCCCGCGTCGATGACCGTGTCGCCACCGGCGTAGATCCCGAGGTGGCCGGGCCACACCACGAGGTCGCCGGGCTGGGCCTCGGACTTCGAGATCGTGGTTCCAGCCGCAACCTGCTGCGACGAGGTGCGGGGCAGGTCGATACCGGCCTGCTTGTACGCGTACGAGCTCAGGCCCGAGCAGTCGAAGCTGACGCCCGGCTTGGAGGTGCCCCACGAGTAGGAGGCCCCGATCTGGCTGCGCGCGGCGTCGACGATCGCCTGCCCCGAGCTGCTCGTGGAGGAAGCGGGGGCAGGAGCAGACGTCCCGCCGCCCGAGGTCGATGCGCCGCCGTTCAGTGCGCCGCGCGTCTCGGGGCCCACGATGCCGTCGATCTTCAGGCCATGCGAGCGCTGGAAGTCCTTCACGGCCCCATGGGTGAGCGGGCCGAACTTGCCATCGACCGCCAGCGAGGCACCGTGTTCGTTCAGTGCCGTCTGGAGCTGCTCGACCGACGAGCCCTGCGATCCCCACCGCAGCTTCTCGGCCGCAAGCGCGGATGCCGCATGTGCCGGGGCCGGCGCCGCCGGCGCAGCAGCCTGTGCAGAAATGGCAGGTGCGGCGGGCGACGCGGCGGGGGCGGCCTGAGCCGGGCCCGCGGCGAAAGCGGATCCGAGGAGGACCGTGCCGAGGACAGCGGCACCGCCGGTGCCCCGCAACGCGCGGCCAGCGGTCCCGACAGGCGTGACTGCTCGGCCGAAGGCGCGGTGGGTGTTGTTATGGGCCATGTTTCTACTCCGTAGGTTTCCCTCCTCGAGACGGGAGGGAGTCGATGACTTCGTCAGTGCCGCAGCGACGGCAGAGCGACCAGTGAAGCGCCAGCTCATTTCGTGGGCAGTGAAACCAACGTACGGGCTGGTTCGGCGGTTCTACGGAGGCATGGGGTGCCCTGCTTGAAGATTTAACCGCGGCTTTGCGCACGCCCTCCTGATACCCCCGGAGGGTAGGCCGGGCCTTTACCTGTACGGTCGAAAGGATGACGCGAGAGATCGAACGCATTCTCAAGATTGTCTTAAGGCAGCGCTGCACTCATCAGCGGACCCGTGCTGCAAGACGTGCGCGGACGCACCACGGCCCGGCACCATCCAGGTGTGCCGGGCCGAGTGAGGACCGTGCGGAGTCAGTTCGCCTTGGCGTAGGCCTCACGGACATCGGCGCGAATGCGACCCCGCTCCGAGACCTCGTAACCGTTCGCGACCGCCCACTGGCGGATCTTCGCGGCGTCGCCGCCGGTGCTGGCACCGGTGCCGCGCTGCGCACGACCACCAGTGCGCCGCGCCATAACGGTCCACTTCTCCATCTCGGAGCGTAGCTGACGAGTGTTGTCCTCGTTCAGGTCGATCTCGTACGAGACGCCGTCCAGCCCAAACGTCACCGTGTTCGTTGCATCCGAACCATCGATATCGTCAACGAGCAGAACCTGGGTCTTGCGAGCCATTGTGACCTCCAGTGATTAGAGTGATTGCGCGGACAGTGTAGGCACACTTCCCTTGAGGAGTCGTGCATATTGGCGTTCAGTCGGCGTTTCGGTAGTCCGCGAACTGTCGGCGAGAGATCGCGAGGATTTCATTGAGATGTGATCCGATCTCGCGGCGGCTGGCCGGCTCAGTCACGCCGAGCTCTGCGACCAGCTCCTTTCGCGTAGGGAACTCTCCCTCGCAGTGATGCGCGAAGAACACCCGCGCCACGCTCGCCATAGGGACCGGCTGACGCTTCGGCGCGCGAAGACGCGTAGCCTCTCGTTCGGCGTCTCTCCGCGCGCATTCGGCCACGATCGACCGAATCCGTGCAGTGCGCTCAGACGCCCCCTCATCCGGTACATCCGTCCAGGCCAGACGATCCTCACCGAACAGAGACGGATCCTCCAACGGGATCGACCTAAGGCTGCCGAGACCCCGGATCGTGATCAGGACGGACTGCCGCGCGGCGTCCTTTCGAGTCGCGTACATGCGGGTGTTGTGGAAGTCGACGAGTTCGGCATCGGAGGGGGTGCGTGCATGCTCGGCCTCGAAGAGTTCACGGGAACGTTTCACCATCTTCGCCCGACGATCGTGAGAGCTGTCGCCCGGGACCTCGGCAGTTCCGTTCAGTAGACCTTTTCGTCGGTCTTCACGGGGCGATGTCAAGGCGTCGAAGCAACATGGGGCTCGCCGGCGAGCAGTCGAGCGAATGCCTCGGTGGGCGTGAGATAGCCCAGTCGGCGGCGGGGTCGATTGTTGATCTCCTCGGCGATGGTGGTGAGGTAGGGCTGGTGCTCGGGGATCACCGTGCCCTTGGGCAGATACTCCCGGTAGAGCCGGTTCGTGTTCTCGTTGCTGGGCCTCTGCCAGGGCGAGTGGGGATCGGCGAAGTAGACCGGCATCGCCGTGGCCAGGGAGACCTTCGCGTGCTGGGCCATCTCGCTGCCCTGGTCCCACGCCAACGATGCCTTCATCATCTCGGGCAGGTCGTTGAAAAACTCGATGACCGCGTCAGCGGTTGGCTCGGCGTGTTTCGAGGGCAGGGCCAGCAGCCCGGTGAACCCGCTCATCCGCTCCACCAGCGTCGCCGCGCACGAGGTGCCGTTCTTCCCGATGATCAGATCACCCTCCCAGTGCCCCGGCACCCGACGCTGGGCGGCGTCCTCACCTCGCTCCGCGATCGGGACCATACCTACGATTGGGCCACCGCGCGTCCGCCCGGTCGTACGTGGTCGGCGCTTGGTCCGCTTGGACTGCAGGAAGATGCCCTTGCGGGCGAGCTCACCCTTCGGGATTGCGTAGATGTACTGGTAGATAGCCTCACCGGAGACGGTTCGGCCGCGTGCGTCAGGAGAGTTCGCCATGCGTTCAACGGTCGGGTCTGTCGCCTCCAGACGCAACCGGCCCGCTATCTCGTTCGGCGTCCACGACGCGGCCAGATCCGCCTCCACCCTCGCCTGCAGCACCGGATCCCCCGCGACCTTCCGCTGCTGCGGGCGAGCCCGCCGACGCTGCGCTCTGACGTCTGCGGTCACGGCCTGGTAGCCGCGGGTCTTCGTCGAGTTCCGGTGAAGCTCCCGCAAGATCACCGACGGGCAACGCCCCAGGTGACGGGCGATCCTCCGCACCGACCAGCCCGCTTTCGAGGCCGTCGAGATCTCCGACCTGTCACTGAACGACAACCCCACCCGCGCCATCCGCACACTCCACCGATCAGACCCCCGCCGACCGGGAGTGTTGCTTCGACGCTATGACACCACCCGGATCCAGTACCGCGTCTCCGCTTCCAGGATCGTCGGCAGGTTTCGTGAGTAGTTGAACACACTGCTGGTCCCGGGCCCGGACTTCGCCCTCCACCGAGTTTCGAGCATTCTCATCAGCGCATCTCCGAAATAGGAGAGGACCAGATCCTTGTCGTGGTAGTCCAGACGCGAGATATGCTGCGCCCTCTTCAGGACCCGCGCAATTTCGCTTTCATGTGTGTTAAAAAATTCATCGAGAAGGACGCGCTTCTCGACCCGGTTCCGGGCGTGGAGTATCTGGCACATCTCGGCCTTCCACGGCGTCTCGAGCGTGTCCCGATCGCAATCGCAGCGACGATGATGATCAGCCCGCCGGCGGAGCCTCGCAGTCGTGTTCAGCAGCAGCGCGGTCATCGTGCGTCCTCCCTGGGAAGCGGGGCGGCGGCGAAAGGGAAACCTGGCCACACGGTCAGGTCCTGGGCCTCCTGGATCAGGCCGTGGGAGATGAACGCATCCAGCACCGCCAGCAGGCGCCGTCCGCGGGCCTGCTCGTCGAGGACGTAGGCGAGGGTGACGTGTCCGGTCGCAGTGCGGGACTCGGTGGCCTCGAGGATGTGCAGCATCTGGGCGATGACTGCGCGGGCGCGTGCGGCGCCGATCCCCGGGCCGGCGGTGATGATCTGGTCCAGGCGCAGACGCAGCAGCGGCTTCTCGCCCGATGCCGCGGCGGCGACGATGGCTTCCCACGGGGTGACGGTGCCATCGGTGATCAGTTGCAGGAGTTCTCCGCGGGCCGCGTTGGCGACACGCCTCTCGGTAAGGAGCCGGGTTCCGTCGATCTCGTCGGTGGGGTGCTCAGACATCTCGGGCCTCGAAGACGGTGCGGACGGCGGTGGATTCGAGTGATGGGGCGACGGTCAGGGCACGGATCGCGCGCGTCGTGGATACCCGGTCGGAGGGGTGGAGGTCGTTGTAGCGGGAGATGATCTGCTCGAGGCCGGCGCCGATGCCGAGCGACCGGGCGACGCGCCGGACCCGGGGACCGACCTGGGGATCGCCGACGGCGACGCGCACCTGGTCGGCGAGATCGCGGCGGATCTGGGTGCTGAGGTAGCGGATCGGATCGACGTTCCGAGTGGTCGCCGGGTCCAGGCAGCGGTCCAGAGAGCGCAGGATGCGACTGTCCGGGCCCGACGAGCCGTAGACGACGTGGGTGACGACGAGGTCGAGCTGCTGATCATCCAACAACCGACCCGCGGCCTCGTGATCCTCGACGCCGGTGATCTCCCGGCAGATCGAGTCTGCGACGTGGTGGACGCACTCGTGGGCAAACCGCTCCAGGTGGGTGAGCATCGTTTACCGCGCGAGCTCACCGTGCTCGATGAACTCATCGAGCAGTCGCGTCGCCTCGTACGCGGACAGCAAGGGTGCCCGGTGCGTCGGCCACATCGCGCCCGTGGGCCGACCGAGCTCACCGTGGCCCTCTGCGAGGTCGATGGCACCGTCCAGGTGGATACCGGCGGCGTCCACGCTCCAGCCCGCCGCGACCGAGTCCACTCGGGCTGGGTCGGCGGCGCGCAGGGCCTCGTCCCGCCAGGCGATGGTTGCCGGCAGGGTGCCGGTCCGGGTGGCCTTGTGGCCGCCGACGCCCCGGGCTGGACGGATCCACATGGTCGGCGGCAAGGCGTGCAGCCGCACTCGGTGGCGGGGCCGCGCCTGCTCTTTCGCGCAGCGTGCCCAGATCATCTGATCCAGCAGTGTGCACAGCTGCGCGGAGGTGGCGTAGTTCATCGGCGCAGCCACCGCTTCCACCACGGGAGCCCAGAGCGCACCGTTCCCGGGTCGCGCAGGTCGAACTCCGGATCGCCCGTGACGGCGAGGAGGACGTCCATGACGACGCCGTACAGGGTGGGGACCGCGTAGGGGATGCGCCGGGCGACGAGGTCGTCGTAGATGCGGTCGTCGTAGTGGATCGAGCCCTTCCACGACGAGTCCTTGCCCAGCAGCTGCGGCAGCTTGCCGTAGTCGGTGATCGACGGTCGGACCTTGTTCGCGATCGACATCATCCGCGTCGCTTCGGCGCCGTGCTGACGAAGCGACTCCATCGCCACGAGCAGGTTCTCCACGCCCGGTGTGGTCAGCTCGCAGATCCCGACCCCGTAGCCACGGCGGGCCAGTAGCGGCGCAATGACCCGGTCGATCACTCCGGTCGAGTCCAGGCCTTCGGTGATCTGGGTGTCGATGATGACCAGGTCGAAGCGCTCGCGTGCGATCTGGAGGACCTCGGTGTAGTGCGCGGCCGTGACCGCGGCGATCTCTTTGCTGACGTCCCCGCTGCCCTTGACTGGACGCGGCGCCTGGACGAACGAGAACGCGAGATGGTCGCCCCGGTCGCCTCGAGCCTGATTCAGCTGCTCGGGGGAGAGGATCGCCGAGGCAGGGTCACCGATCATGACGGCGTCATAGATCGACGGGAGGTCGGTCGTTCGTACCCGCAGGTACAGGCCGAGATCGCCCTGGGCGCGGTTCGCGTCGATCAGACACACCGACTTGCCCCCGACCTCGGTAGCCGCCTGCGCGAAAGCGAGCGCGAGGGTGGACTTACCTTCGCCGCCCTTGCCGGAGAAGCAGGCGATCACATCGGCGGGGGCGGTGCTGCGCCGGCTGCGCCTCGTGGCGCTGGACTGGGTGACGTCATCCAGTGCGGTATCTGTATCGACCTCGTCCTCGACACCCAACCCGTCGAGGTCTTCGGTGAGGCTCTCGAAGAGCTCCTCGTCAAGGGGATCGAGCTGCGGATCCGGAACGGCGACCGGCGCTGAGTCCGTGCTGGTGGCGAAAGTCGGTAGGGCGATCCGACGCCTGCCCTGAACAACCGGTGAGCTGTCATCCGGTCTCGTCTCGACTTGGTGGCCGCGCGGAATGGTGGGGGAGTGGAACCCGTCGAACTCCTCCCCATCCTCTGCCTCGGAGGCATCCGGTTGTTCTCCCGTTGCCTCGGGGTGGTCTCCCGAGTCCTCGAGCCAGTCCGACAGTGTCGACTGCGATGCGGGAGATTCGGTGGAAAGCGCAGGCTCGGCGGGGGCAGGTGCCGAGCGCACCGCATGGCCGTCGTCATCGCTCAGCCAGTCCTCGATCGGCTCGACAGGCGCCGGTTCAGACGAGCCGAGCTCGGTCTTGGTGGAGTCGACATCGTGCTCCCGGGCCGAGGGGAGGTCGGGCAGGGGCTGGGGGATCGTGCCGTCTGCCTCGACGCGAATGCCCTGCAGCACCGGGTCGAGATCTTGGAACCCGAGCGCCCCCAGATAGTCGCCGAGGCTCGAGGCCACCGGGATCGAGTTGCGTGGTTCGCCAAGGATTGGCTCCGCCCCGCGCGCGATCACCACGGGCGCCGTATCGGGCAAGCGGGAGATCAGCTGCTCGAGCCCGATCTGCTTCTGGTCCTCGACCAGGACCGGCAGCGCCGAAATAGCCGCCGCTTCACGGATCCGCCGAGAGACCTCGGGGAACCCGTCGCCGGAGACGACCTCGAACCCGAAGCTCGCCAGCGCGTCTCGCACATGGGGCAGTCCGATGACTGCGAGTGAGTTGCTCATACTAGTTATATGCCAAGGTGCACCGAATCAAGTGCACGAGACTTCGTTCCTGCAGACAGACATGGAACGATGACCTGATGCAGTTCGAGCGGACGACGGGCGGAATCATGGAGATCACACGCGAGGAAGCAACCTCGCGCCGGCGCACAATCGCCCAGTGGGCCGCCGCCGCACACGACTCCCTCGTGCCCATGACGACCCGCGTCGACATCGACCGCCGCTTCCGCGAATGGACCCGGCGCACGCCCGCCTTCACCATCGCGTGGGCCACCGGCGTGACCGCCACGATCCTGGACACCCTGCCGCCCTCGGACCCCTGGCGGACCCCGCACCCAGGCTTCGGCACCTTCCGCGCCGCCAGCGACGTGACCTTCGTTCCCGACGACGAAGACGAATGGGACCGCGAACGGCTGCTGCTGGACATCAACCTCATCGCGATCGCCGACCCCATGCCACCCGGCGCCGCGCGCGTCATGGCGGCCTGCGCCGCCAGCAGCGAAGACGGACAGTTCACCCTCACCGAGCTCCGCAAGAACGCCGAGAACCGCCGCGACGCAGTCACCGCCGACATCGCCCAATCAATCGTCCTGTGGGCGCTATGGCGCCGGCGCAGCTACTGCGGCAACGACGACGAGTTCCCTCTGTCGATGATGTACGGCTGGCTCTCCTATGCCTCCGCTGTCGAAGACGGACGCCCCGTGCCCCACGAGATCATCGACCCCGACATCTTCACCGCTGCGCTCACCGATGAGGACTACCGCACGACCGCGGGCACCGAGGACCAGCGCGACATCTGACCTTGCCAGCCGACAGCCGTGGGTCAGGTACGAATACCGCCCATGGATGCCGGTTCCTCTGCAAAGATGCACGCATGACCTACACGGATCACTTCGGAGTGCCTCCGGCCCGGTCCCTGCACGAACTCCTCTGGGACGTGTCCTTCCATGCCATGAAGGACATCGTCACGATGGACGAGCTCGTGAAGACGCGCGGTACGAACCTCGCAGTGACGCCCACCCCGATGGACGAGGAGATTTCCACGATCAATCTCGTCCGCCGTTTGGCGCTGCTGGGGAGGCGCCTCGGCGTCACCGCAGTGCTTCACTCCCGGAGCCTCGAGGGCAAATACACCCAAGCCGTCCCGGGGCAACGCACTGCACCGAGTGGCGCAGACCTCGAGCTGAACGTGGAGATCGCCCCTGGACGATGGCTGGACCTACTCCTGCAAGCCAAACGGCTGTACCCGCGGCGCAGCGTGCCCGCGCGATACAACGGCTGGGACCAACAGCAATCAGCAGCCTTGGTCGCGTGGGCGCGCACCCATGGGAGTCGCGTTCCCGGAATGCTTCTCTACAACGGGCTCAGCCAGCCGTTCACGCAGAATAAAAGTCCGGTGACATACGCAGACTTTCACTGCAGCGCCTTCGGTGCATGCAGTGGAGCCAACCACCTAGAGCTGCATAGTCATGCGAAGGTGACGGCGAGGGGATGGAGCCTGTTCGATGGCACCCCCGGGGGCGTGAGCCTGGTGCTCGACGCGATCATGCTGACGAACGCTTCGAAGCCGTCTGCACATTCGCTGCATAGCTTTCACTTCCCGTTGGAACATCTCGCTCACCGAGGGTGCAGCTCGGCTGGCACACGACCGGGTCCCCGGGGCGGTGGCCCGAGAGGGACCGGTCCGACCGGCGGTGGCCCAGATCATGAAGGGCCGAACGGGCCGAACGGGCCGAACGGGCCGAACGGGCCGAACGGGCAGGACGGTTCGGGCGAGACCGACCCGGAGCTTCCCGGGGCGCGAGCATTCGGCCCCGAACTTTTCGCGGATGAGGGCCCTCTGATCCGCTCTGACGCTGCGCCGTGGGCCCGACGATTGGAGCGTCTGAGCAACGAAGGGAACGTGGAGGAGTACCGAACCCAGGACGAAGAGGAGGCGTTCCCGATCGGTGCCTCTGTGGTGATCCGGCACCATGCACTGCAAGAGGGCGCGGACGGAGCGTGGACCCACGGCGTCGATCCGGGTTCCTGCAACACCGAGAGGCCCGCGCGCTCTCTTTACGGTCGGTAGGCCCGTGCGGCGCTGGCGATCGATGACCAGAAATACCACGACGTCGGGTGACCGTCACTCGATAGCGTGCCTCCGCCGACGCGGGGATCTGACGGTGGCCGAGTGAGGCTTGGAACCGGATGAGGTGGCCGTCGGGATCCATGACCAGGAAAATCTGCACGCCGACTTCTTCGCGGTCGCCGATGCGATACCACTTCTCCTCGGGCGCCATGAACAGCGAGTGGCCGGCGTCGTCCAGGGCAGCGAGGATCGGATCGAGGCTCTCCACGCTGATCTGGAAGTTGACCCCACGCCCAAGTGGAGGCTCCAGCGGCGCCGTGATCCAGTTCCGGCCTACGCCGCGCTGCTCGAGCATGAGGTGCGCGCTCCCACGCGTGATGTAGGCGAAGCCCTCTTCGGGACGCGATACTTGATGTGGAACCCGCAGAGACCGCACCAAAACGCGATGCTCGTCTGAGTGTTGCCGACGAGCAGTTCGGGGGCGAGAGCGGGATCCACGGACGGTGATTTCACCTCTTCTTGGTGCCAGGTGAACCTCTCGACGGACCCGGAACGGACCGTCCGGCGCCGCGCATCGCGGGAGCGATGCGAACGGGATCGAGCGCTCGCGTACCGTTGGGCATGCCGATCAGTGAGAGCTCAACGGCTGAACCGATAGACATGTCCCTCAAATGGTCATACCGGGGAACGTGGGATATCCAGCGCGCCTACGAAGAGACCGCCACGTTGACCGTTTCTTCCGAGAGGAGCTGGCCATGAGCTATGTGGATCGTTACGTGTTTAAGCGTCACATGGAAAAGGTGAATGTAGAGCTATCAATACTAAATATGCGGCCCATTTGCTCGGACACGGAAAGCCGGATAGCACTGCTCGCCCTGAGGGAGGGTAGCGCCCATCGCCTGCAAATGATGCTGCAGTCAGGTTTCGCATTCTTGGCCATCTACGCTGCTACTTTCGCCATTGTCGGCGCCTTTGCTAATCTTCGTTTTGTCATATTAGCATCTGCCTTGACTTATTTTTCTTTGGGCTTGACGGTTGGCGCGCGCAGCATGCGTCGCGCGGCAGCGCGAGCCGTTCTTGATCATCGACTCGCCAGGGTGTCCTCGATTCATCCAGGGCGATGACCTAGGGGAAGGGCGGGCGTATGTATTCGTCGGCGTCCCTAAAGCGAGGGTTTTTGGTACGCCGGGCGCCCACCGTGTAATCGCAGGTCGCGCAGTTTTGAAAGCCGTCCCAGAACTGACGACTCCCAGAACCATAACGAGGTGTCTTAGGTTCAGACAATAGCGTTCCCTATCGGCTTCTGGTAGATCACGGAGTAGAGATGCTTGAGATCCGGCGCGAGGTGAAGCAGCATCGCAGGGACGGGCTCGCCGCGCGGAAAATCGCAACCCTGGGCGAGGTATCGCAGCCGACCATCCACAAGACGCTCGAAGTAGCCGACAGGGACCCCGCGCCCTTCGGGGGAGCACTGCGGCCTCCGAGTGCTTCTCATCTCCGGCGGACTCGACACCTCACTCCACACTCAACTCTGAAGAGTCCCTTATAAGGTCATGCCGGGGAACGTGGGATATGTACGCGAACCTGGGCTGACCTGCACGTTATGTGTTGGCACCACGGTGGCACTGCTCTCGCCGGACGAGTGCCGGAACTTGTTCCCGACCTGCACGAACAGAGGAATCTGGCGTGGACGGTGGATGTCGGCGCACCGTTAGCAAACCCGGGATGACCTGCGCAAACGATCTACGCCTATGAAGTGCTGCAGCCCGGCGGATGGACGCGGATCCTGCCTGGCCAGGCGTGTGCGGTGGCGCAGTACCAACGAGTACCCCTGCAAAACTGCAGGTCAACCCTGGTTTGCCAACGCTACCAAGGGAGCGCCAACGCCCGAGGGGCGGTGTTCGTGCAGGTCAGACCCTGTTTGACAACATATCCCACATATCCCCCGGACACTGCATACGTATAGGGGATCTGGTTTCATATCTCCCCTTACTACTACGGGACTGCCGCACATTTAGGTGACAGTTGGGGGTGTCAGGCCGCGAGGCTCACGGCCGGGTTCATGATGGTCTCGTATTCGATGGGGGTCAATCGGCCCAGACGGGCCTGTCGGCGGCGTCGGTGATACGTCCTTTTGATCCAGGTGATGATTGCGATTCGGAGCTCTTCTCGGGTCCGCCAACGCTTACGGTCCAGGACGTTCTTCTGTAGCAGCGCGAAGAAGGACTCCATGGCGGCGTTATCGCCGGCAGCACCGACCTGGCCCATGGATCCGATGAGGTGGTGACGGTTCAGAGCGTGCACGAATTTCTGTGACCGGAACTGAGAGCCTCTATCCGAGTGCACGATGCAACCGGCGGCGTCACGGCGCCGAAGTACCGCGTTGTCCAGGGCATTCACCGCGAGACAAGCCTTCATTCGGTCGCTCATCGAGTAGCCCACGATCCGGCCGGAGAACACGTCCTTGATCGCGCAGAGATAGAGCTTGCCCTCGTCGGTCCAGTGCTCGGTGATGTCGGTCAGCCACAGTTCGTTGACGTCATCGGCGGAGAAGTCCCGCTTCACAAGGTCGTCATGGACGGGCGGTCCAGGGCGCTTCCCGTTCTTGCCGCGCTTCTTTCCGAACACGGACCACCACTGGTTGTCCCGGCAGATCCTCCGCGCCGTCCGCTCACACATCACCTCGCCGGACTCTGCGGCTTCACTGACGAGGAACCGGTAGCCGTACTCGGGGTCGTCGAGGTGGGCGTCCAACAGTGCGTTGGCTCGATAGGCCTCGGTCAGCTCGGCTGTGGTGACCTGCTGGCGCCGCCAGCGATAGTAGGGCTGACGGGAGAGCTTCAAGACCCGCAGGGACACCGCGACGGGAATGTTGTCAGCGGCGAGCTCGCTCACGAGCGGGTACCACCTTCTCCCGGCAGGTTCGCCTGGGACAGGTAGGCGGCAGCACGACGCAGGACCTCGTTCTCCTGCTCCAGCAGCCGGTTCCGGCGGCGTAGCTCGCGTAGTTCCGTTGAGTCCTCACGGGTCTTCCCGGGGCGATTGCCGTCGTCGATGTCTGCTTGGCGGATCCATTTGTGGAGCGTCATCTCGTGGACGCCGAAGTCCTTCGCGATCTGCGCGATGGTGACGCCGTCCTCGCGGGACCGGGCGACTCGCACGACGTCCTCGCGAAACTCCTGGGGGTAGGGAGCGGGCATGGTGCACATCCTTCCAGGCCGCCCTACGGGCAAGCCAGATCAGATGTCACCTATCGGTGCGGCAGTCCCCTTCCCACCGCGACGTGGGTCCAGCTCGCCCTGACGGGTAGCCGCGGTGCAGGGGCACTTCGAGGTGTACGTGGGAGGTGACCCAGTGGATGACCCGTTAGGGCGCAGCGCTATCGATGCCCCGGCAGCCGAGAGTGGCCGCGCCGACACTGCCGTAGTTCTTCCCTACGTGGGAGCTCCGACGGGATGGGCAGCCTTGCGACGGGCGAGACGGCCTGCCTGGTCTTGAGTCGCGGCGACGAGAGAACCTGGGGGAGACTCTGGCCCTGGCCACCAGCCGGCCCCGTTCTGTGCTCGCCCCGCGTGCCCCTGGTCCAGGAGCGGCACTCGAAGGTCGATCGCCGTCGTGATGGTGACCCCGAGGCTCGTGCGGTCTCCAGCCGGCGCGACTCTAGCGGTCACTCTAGCGGTCACATCGCCGCTAAAAAAGACAACGCCCTGGTGAGAAACTTGTTCTCACCAGGGCCTTTGTCGGGCTGACAGGATTTGAACCTGCGACCCCTTGACCCCCAGTCAAGTGCGCTACCAAGCTGCGCCACAGCCCGAGTCCGGCCCCGCGGGGCCGACGACCACACTACATCCGGAGCGGCCGTGGCGGCGAATCGAGACCCACGTGACCTGCGGCACCTCGATCCCGGAGCTCGCACAGCCGGCGCACAGGACCGGCTGGCCGGGCGCATAGAACCGGTTCCTAGCGTTTCTTCTCGTCCACCAGAACGATGAAGGAAGTGACGCCATGAGAGAGAACGACCCCCGCCTCCAGCGCGATGCCGAGGGCAACCTCCGCTACCAGGGCCGCGTGCTCGACCACCAGGACGAGCCCGTGGTCGACCAGGGACTGCGCTTCGACCTGGGCACGCTCGTCTCCCGCCGCAACACCCTCGCGGTGCTCGGCGCCGGTGCGGCCGCCGCGGGCCTGGCCGCCTGCGGCAGCTCCTCCAGCAGCGAGGAGACCAGCAGCTCGGCGGCGAGCGACTCGGGCAGCGAGTCGACCACCACCAGCGACGGGGAGATCCCCGAGGAGACCAACGGCCCCTACCCGGCCGACGGCACCAACGGCGTGAACGTGCTGACCGAGTCCGGCATCGTCCGCCAGGACATCACCAGCAGCTTCGGCGACGCTTCCGGCACCGCCGAGGGCGTGGCGATGACACTCACCCTCACGATCACCAACATGAACGAGGACAACGCTCCCTACGAGGGCGTCGCCGTGTACGTCTGGCACTGCACCGGCGACGGGCTGTACTCGCTGTACTCCGAGGGTCTGGAGGAGGAGAACTTCCTGCGCGGGGTGCAGATCGCGGATGCGAACGGCCAGGTGACGTTCACCAGCATCTTCCCGGGCTGCTACGCCGGCCGCTGGCCGCACATCCACTTCGAGGTGTACCCCGACGAGGCCTTGATCACGAGCACCGACAACCTGCTGGCCACCTCCCAGGTGGCCCTACCACAGGACGTCTGCGAGACCGTGTACGCGGTCGACGGTTACGACGGTTCCGCCGAGAACCTCGCCAACATCACCCTGGACAGTGACAACGTGTTCGGGGAGGACGGTGGCGAGCTGCAGCTCGCCACCGCGGAGGGCGACGTCGACGCCGGCTACACCGTCGAGCTGCCGGTGGCGATCGACCCGACCACCGAGCCGGGCCAGTCCACCGACGCGATGGGCGGCGGCGGGGAGATGCCCTCCGACGCCGGCGGCGAGATGCCCGGTGGCGGCACCCCGCCCGAGGGCGGAATGCCCTCCGACGGCGGCGGCGAGCCCCCGGCGGGCGGCCCCGGCTCCGAGTCCTCCACCGGCACCGAGAGCAGCCTGGTGGGCAACACCCTGGTCAGCTCCCGCTGACGGGAGGCCACCCGGGCGGGGCCGGAGCGTCCCGCCCGGGCCGGATGCGGCGTGCCACACTCGAGGGCACGCCGCACCCGCGCACGAGAGGGGCCCGCATGGCCGAGCAGCCGCACCGATCCGCCACCGAGGACGAGCTGGCGAGCTGGCGCGAGATCCTTGCGGAGCAGCCCACCGGCTGGGACTTCTCCGACCTGGAGGGCATCCGGCACCCGGAGACGCCCTGGAGCTACGAGACCATCGTGCGGAACCTCGTGGTCACCGCCCACCGCGTGCTGGACCTCGGCACCGGGGGAGGGGAGCTGCTGGCGACGCTCGCCGACGTGCTGCCCGAGGGGACCGTCGCCACCGAGGGCTGGGCCCCCAACGTGCCCCTTGCCCGCGACCGCCTGGCCCGCCTCGGCATCGAGGTGGTCCAGCACCACTGCGAGGAGGGCGCCCGCCTGCCTTTCGAGGACGACTCCGTCGACCTGATCCTGTGCCGCCACGAGTCCTTCGACGCCGCCGACGTGGCCCGCGTGCTCGCCCCGCGCGGCGCGTTCCTCACCCAGCAGGTCGGCGGGGACGACCTGCAGGAGATCCCCGCCGCCTTCGGCATCGAGCCTCGGTATCCCGAGAACACCCTGATGGACGCCCAGAACGCGCTGGTGCGCGCCGGGCTCACGGTGGAGCGCGCCGACGTCGTGCACGACCGCTACGAGTTCGCGGACATGACCACCCTGCTGCGCTTCCTGCGGCGTGTGCCCTGGATGGCGCCGGAGGGACTGGACGCCGACCGGCACCGTGAAGGCCTGGAACGCCTCGCCGCGGAGTTCGAGGACGGCCCCTTCACGGCCACCGCCACCCGTTTCGTGATCCTCGCCCGCAAGCCCGGAGAGGTCGACGAGGGTCGGACCGACTTCTCCTCCCTGCCCACCGACGACCTCGAGGTGCCGCAGGTCTGAGCCTTTCCGCCCCGGGCCTCTCCGCCCCGGACGACAGGGTCGGGTTCGGACGCGCGGCGGACGCGGCCGCCCCGCCTCCCGGCCCCGTTGCCGCCGCGCGGATACCGTGGCGGCATGCCTGAGTCGTCCCGCCGGACTCCCCACGGCGAGACCCCCTACTCGCCCATGTCGCTGCTGCGCGCCCTGACGTCCAACCCGCTGGACGTCGAGGAGCTGCGCGGCACCGAGGGCGGACACGAGGAGGAGGCCCCGCCGGACACCGCCCGGATGCGGGTGCTCACCGTCGTGCTGGCCCTCGTGCTCGGCTTCGCCGTCGCCGTCGCCGTCACCAATCTGCGCGCCGAGGAGGTCGCCGAGCAGGGCCCCCGGGAGCAGCTGCGCGCCGAGGTCGCCGACTCCCGCGCCGAGGCCGAGGCCCTCGAGGCCCAGCGCGAGGAGCTGCAGGCCGAGGTGGGCGTGCTGCAGGAGGCCGTGCTCTCCAGCGAGGACGAGGCCGCGGGGGAGGACCTCACCGCCGCACAGCGCGCAGCCGCCACCGTCGCCCTCAGCGGGCCCGGGGTGGTGCTCTCCCTGGACGACTCCGCGCCGCTGCCCGCCACCCCCGGCGTCGCCGAGGGCACCGTGAACCGGGTGACGGACGACGACGTGCAGCTCGCCGTCAACGCCCTCTGGGCCGCCGGCGCCGAGGGGATCTCCGTGAACGGCCAGCGCCTGTCCATGACCAGCGCCATCCGCACCGCCGGTTCCGCCGTGCTGGTGGACCTGCACCCGATCTCCCCGCCCTACCGGATCACCGCCCTCGGCGACCCCGAGGCCCTGCGCAGCGGGGTCGAGGACGGCACCGGCGGCGCCTACCTCGAGGAGATCTCCCAGCGCTACGGCATCGTCGTCGGCTGGGAGAGCGGCGAGGAGTACACCGTCCCCGCCCGCACCACCACCGCCCTGCGCGAGGCCTCGCCGCTCACCGACGAGACCGAGACCTCCGATCCCACCGACCCCACCCCGTCTCCCACGGAGGACCCCTCATGATCGCCCTCATCGGGCTCGCCCTCGGCATCGTCGTCGGCATCGTCCTGCAGCCCGACGTGCCCGCCGTGCTGCAGCCCTACCTGCCCATCGCCGTGGTCGCCGCCCTGGACACCCTCGCCGGTGGCCTCCGAGCCACCCTCGACGGGGTCTTCAACGCCCATGTGTTCATCACGTCGTTCCTGTTCAATGTGCTGATCGCGGCCTTCCTCGTCTTCCTCGGCGACCAGCTCGGGGTCGGGGCGCAGCTCTCCACCGCCGTGATCGTCGTGCTGGGCATCCGCATCTTCTCCAACGCTGCCGCGATCCGCCGGCTGCTGTTCCGCTCATGAGCGAGCACTCCCGCGTCCCCGAGACCCGAGCGGAGCAGCGCCTGATCTGGCGGCGTCTGCGCGGGGCGCTGCGACCGCGCCGCAAGATCGAACAGCTCATCGTCGGCCTGCTGTTCTTCCTGGTCGGCCTGTCCGTGGTGGTGCAGGTGCAGGCCACCGACGAGTCAGGCCTCGAGGGGGCCTCCGAGGAGGAGCTGGTGCGGCTGCTGGACGAGTCCGACCGGCACGTCGAGGAGCTCGAGGAGGAGAACCGCGAGCTCGACGACACCCTGGAGGACCTGCGCGCCGGCCGCGAGGACGAGGTCGCCGCCCAGGAGGCCGCCGCCGAGCGCCTCGCCGACCTGGAGATCCTCGCCGGTACCGCCCCCGCCACCGGCCGCGGCGTCGAGATCGTCATCTCCGATCCCGACGGCGGGCTGCGTGCCCCCACTCTGCTCGGCGTCGTCCAGGAGCTGCGCAACGCGGGCGCCGAGGTGATCCAGGTCGGCGACGTGCGGGTGGTCGCCTCCACCTCCGTGACCGCCGGACCCGAGGGCGGGATCGTCGTCGACGGCGTCGCCGTGGACACCCCGCTCAGCGTCCTGGCCATCGGGGACCCCGCCGTGATGGAGCCCGCCCTGCGCATCCCCGGCGGTGCCGTGGACTCCGTCGCCGACGACGGCGGCACCCTCACCGTCACCACCCGTCAGCGCATCGAGATCGACGCGATCGCCGAGATCCCGGAGCGCAGCAGCTCCGAGGTGGTCAAGTGATCGTCAAATCCTGCTGTTCGAGGCATCCCGACGGTGCATTTCGGACGGCGGGCATGCAAGGATGAACCAGTCGCACCCTGTCCTTCCTCGACGACAGGGTCCGTCGCTGGTCAGGGAAGGGGTACACGGTGTCGCAGAACGCCGATTGGAAGGATGAGCTCGACCACACGTCGAAGCTCAGCGCGATCTCGCCGAACGATCCGGTGGAGGAGGCCGAGCCCGGCCTCACCGCCCAGGACCGCAAGGCGATCGAGAACCTGCCGCCGCGCAGCGCGCTGCTGATCGTCCGCAAGGGCCCGAACCTCGGTGCCCGCTTCCTGCTGGACGCCGACAGCACCGTCGCCGGTCGCCACCCCAAGTGCGAGATCTTCCTGGACGACGTCACCGTCTCCCGGAAGCACGCCGCATTCGTCCGTGACGGCGAGGGTTTCCTGCTGCGCGACCTGGGCTCGCTCAACGGCACCTACATCGGCAAGGAGCGTGTGGACGAGGTCCACCTGCAGCCCGGCCAGGACGTGCAGATCGGCAAGTACCGGCTCACCTACCACCCCTACACGGGGCCGGACTGAGCCCGTGCCGGCCCAGCCCGCCCGGCCGTCCGCACCCTCCTCGATCGCCCGCCTCAGCATCGGGCAGGTCCTCGAGGTGCTGCGCGAGGAGTTCCCCGACCTCGCGCACTCGAAGCTGCACTACCTCGAGGCCGAGGGGCTGATCAGCCCCGAGCGCACCCCCTCGGGCTACCGCAAGTACTCGCGCGCCGACGTGGAGCGCCTGCAGTTCGTGCTGCGCGCCCAGCGGGACCGCTTCTGGCCGCTCAAGGTCATCAAGGAGCACCTGCTCGAACACGGGGTCGACTCCGAGGTCACCTCGATCGCCAGCCGCCCCGGACCGTCCGCTGCGAAGCCCGCCGTGCGGCTGGACCGACGGGGACTGGCCGCGAAGGCCGACGTCGAGGACGCCTTCCTGGTGGAGCTCGAGCAGTACGGGATGCTGCCCGAGGGCGTGCTGTTCTACGGGGCCGCGGAGCTGGAGATCACCACCGCCGCCCGCGACCTCGCCGCCGAGGGCCTGCACCCCCGGCACCTGGTCATGCTGCGCACCGCCGCCGAGCGCGAGGCCCACATGATCGGCTCGGTCGCCACCCCGCGCTCCCGGCGCGGCGACCCCGCGGCCCGCGGCGGCGCCGAGGATTTCGCCCGGGACCTGGGGGAGTCGATGATCTCCCTGCACAGCGCCCTGCTGCGCTCCCGGCTGCGGGGATCCTGAGCCGAGGGGCGCGACACACCGGCGCTTCGCCCCGATCCGCCCGATTCCGGATCGTCGACCACGGGCCGGGAAAGCGGTGCTGACCGGTACGGATCCTCTCGATGCCGCGCCTCCGGGGTGCCGGGACGTGACCGGTCCGTGACCCGGGGGCGGCGCGTTGCTACCGGCGGACGCCCGGTTCGCGCTAGGCTGACCGCGTGCTCTCACCCTTCCCCACGGAGAGCCGGAACCCGGAGGTAGCTGTGAACGCCACGAACGGCGACGAGAGGACTGCACAGTCCACCGTGCCCGCCGAGCCCCAACAGGGGGTGCTGTTCGACGAGGTCGTCGACACCCCCGGTGAGCTCGGGTACCGCGGCCCCGCCGCCTGTAAGGCCGCGGGCATCACCTACCGCCAGCTGGACTACTGGGCCCGCACCGGCCTCGTCGAGCCCGGCGTGCGCGCCGCCTCCGGCTCCGGCAGCCAGCGTCTCTACGGCTTCCGCGACATCCTGGTCCTGAAGGTCGTCAAGCGCCTGCTGGACACCGGCGTCTCCCTGCAGCAGATCCGCGTGGCCGCCGGCGCCCTGCGGGAGCGCGGGATCGATGACCTGGCCCAGATCACCCTCATGTCCGACGGTGCCTCCGTCTACGAGTGCACCAACGCCGAGGACGTCTTCGATCTGGTCCAGGGCGGCCAGGGCGTGTTCGGCATCGCCGTCGGCCGCGTCTGGCGCGAGGTCGAGAACGACCTCATCGACCTGCCCGGCGTGGACCCGGCCGACGACGCCGAGCTGGCCCTGCACGACGAGCTCGCCGCCCGCCGCCGCGCTCGCGCCGCGGGCTGAGCCGCACCCATTCCACCGCACACAGCACGACGGCCGGCCCCGGGAAGGGGGCCCGCCGTCGTCCTCTGCTGTCTGCGGTAGTTCCGCAGGACCAGTGCGCAGAGGAAGGGCGGGACCCGAGACCGGGACCCGCTCCCTCGGAAGCTCAGGAGTGCTGGCGCGAGTCCAGCACGGTCTTCAGCAGCGCATCGAAGTCGGCGGTGAGCCGCTCGCCCGAGGCGCCCTGGTAGGTGTGCAGCGGCACCGCGCCGCCCTGGGCCTGCTGCAGGCCCACGCGCTCCTCGATCACCGGTTCCAGCACCAGCTCGCCGAAGAGGTCGCGCAGCTCCGCGAGGCGGTACTGGTGCTCCACGGAGCGGGGGCGGTAGCGATTGACGACCAGGCCGAGCGGCATGAGCCGCGGGGCGATGCCTTCTTCGCGCATCTCGGAGGCGAGCTTGAGGGCGCGGTCCGCGGCGGTCACCGCGAAGAAGCCGGGCTCGGAGACCACAAGAGAACGGTCCGAGGCGGCGAGCGCCATCTGGGTGAGGCCGTTCAGCGAGGGCGGGCAGTCGATCAGCACCAGGTCGTACTGGTGGCTGCGCTTGTCCAGCGCCTCGCGCAGGCGCTTCACCTCCCGCTCGGAGGGGCTGGGGGAGTCCATCATCGTGGAGCGGTTCGAGCCCGGGATGAGGTCCAGGTGGGAGGCGGCGCCTTCCGACCACGGCACCGGGATGATCGCCCGGTCCACGGTCTCCGTGCGCGGCGAGGAGACGACCTCGGCCACGTCCGGGGAGGTGCCGGGCTCGCCCAGCAGACCCAGGGTCGAGTCGCCCTGCGGGTCGAGGTCGATCACCAGGGTGTTGACCCCCTGATGGAGGGCGGCAGAGGCCAGCCCCAGGGTGACGGACGTCTTGCCGACGCCGCCCTTCAGCGAACACACACTCACGATGAACACGCCTCCACTCTACCGATCCGACCTGCACGAAAGCGGTACCCTGCGTGCGACCGGCCGGAGGAGAAGGGGCACGATGGGGCAGATCACGCATGACCTCGTCCTCGAGGTGCTCGACGGCTGCTGCCCCTCGGCGCGTCGCGAGGCGGAGGCCCTCGGTGTTGTCACCGAGATCGGACCGACCGAGCTGCGACTGCGCACCGGCGACCTCGACGCGGTGCGCTCCCTGCGGAGCGTGGTGGCCGCCTCGCTGCGCCTCACGGTGCCGGCGCGGCGCCCCCGTGAGCTAAGGGAGACCTCCGTGCAGCAGCGGGTGGGGGAGATGCTTGAGGCGATCGCCCGGCAGCGACCCCGACAGCACTTCACCGGGCTGCGGCTGGAGGCCGCCGGTTCCGGCACCGAGGAGATGCGGGAGCTCGCCGCGGCCCTCGCCGAGCGCGCCGGCGTGCCTGTGGACGTGGACGGCGACCTGGTGGTCCGTGTCCGCCGCGACCGCGAGCACGGTGCCTGGGAGCTGCTGCTGCGCACCACCCCGCGGCCGCTCTCCACCCGCGCCTGGCGCACCGTGAACTATCCCGGCGCCGTGAACGCCACGATCGCCGCCACCGTGCTGGCCCTGATGGACGTGGGCGCCGAGGACGCGGTGCTGGACATGACCTGCGGCTCGGGCACCTTCCTCATCGAGCAGCTGCACCGCGCCACCCCGGCGCGCGCCGTCGGCATCGACCTCGACCCGGCCGCGATCGACGCGGCCCGCACCCATCAGCGCGCCGCCCGCCGCCGCGGCCGCATCGACTGGGAGGTGGGCGACGCCCGCTCGCTGCCCCTGGAGGGCGGCTTCACCCGGATCCTCAGCAACCCGCCCTGGGGCACCCTCCACGGCGAGCACGCGAGCAACGAGGACCTGCTGCGGGACCTGCTGCGCCGCGGCGCCGAGCTGGCAGCGCCCGCGGCACGGATTGGCGTGCTCACACACGAGATCCGCCGCATGCACACGGTCCTCGAAGACCCCGCCGGCCCCTGGCGCCTCGAGGACGAGCACCGGTTCTTCCAGAAGGGCCACCATCCGCGGCTGTTCCGCCTCGCGCTGCGCTGAGGCTCCCTCGCCGCCGGGGATCAGATGCCGCGGTGGGCTCCGGCGAGGGCGGACAGGCCCTCGGGGTTGCCCAGCACCTCGACGCTGGCGACCTCGTCGCGACCGCTGACCCACAGCAGCAGCTCCAGCGGCTCGCCGTGCACCCGCACGGAGCCCTCGGAGCCGGGGCGTCCGATGCGGCGCCCGCCCAGCGGGGAGACCAGGGTGATGTGGGCGGGGGTGCGCAGCATCATCCCGGCGAACAGTCCGGTGGCGCGCCAAGCGCGCTGCTGGTCCTCGACGGACAGGCCCCGCGGCTGCCAGCCGTCCTGGGCGCGGCGCAGGTCCTCCAGATGGATCAGGAGCTCGGCGCCGCCGGTGAAGGCGTCGGCACGGGCGACGGCCGAACGCGGGCCGGGGCCCTCGCGCAGCTGCTCCACCTTCTGCTCCCAGGGCAGGTCGCGGCGGGCCTCGACGGCCTCCGCGGAACGGCGACCGAGCGGGCCGGGCAGCCGTTGCGCCAGGGAGTGCACCGAGGGGCGCTCCCGCTCCAGGAGGTGGTCCAGCAGCTCCAGGGCGTTCCAGCCCGGCAGGATGGTCGGGGCCTCGGGGCCCAGCTCCGCCAGGAGGTCGGCGAGCTCGGCGCGCTCGGGGGCGTCGGGACGGTCATGCGCGGCAGACGTCATGGGCCCCATCCTACGGAGGCCACCGCCCCGGACCTCCACGGGGGCTGACCGCCCGCGTCGTGCGCCTCAGGGGGTCGCGACCCGCGGGTCCCAGCCCTCGGGCAGCGGCGCCAACGGACCCACGGAGCTCTCCAGCGTCACCGGCGAACCCTGCTCGGCGGCCTCGCCGATCCCGAGCATCACGTCCAGCACGTGCGCGGCCACCGCGCCGGAGGCCCGCTCGTCCGTCCCGGCCCGCAGCGAGCGCACCAGGTCCACGACGCCGGTTCCGCGGCCGTACTCGCCCTCGGGCGCGGCCAGCGTGACGGGCTCCTCGGCGCCGTAGCGGTACAGCAGCGAGTCCCCGGTGAACATGTTGGGGTCGGGCAGCACCAGGGTGCCCTCGGTGCCGTTGATCTCCACCACGCCGGCGCGGGGGAGGGCGTGCTCGAAGGAGAAGGTGGACTGCGCCGAGCCGCCGCCGGCGAACTCGATCAGCGCCGCGACGTGCGTCGGCACCTCCACCGGGAAGCTCTCCCCGGCGCGGGGCCCGGAGCCGATCACCCGGGTGTCCCGGGCGAGGGAGCCCACGGCGTGCACGCGGGAGGCGGCGCCGAAGACGTGCACCAGCGTGGTCAGGTAGTACGGGCCCATGTCCAGCAGGGGACCGGCGCCCTTCGCGTCCAGGAAGTCCGGGCCCGGGCGCCAGGACTCGGGGCCGGGCACATGGAACATCGTCGAGGCGGTCAGCGGGGTGCCGATGTCCCCACGGGCGATGGCGCGCAGGGCGTTCTGGATGCCGACGCCCAGCACGGTGTCCGGGGCGCAGGCCACCCGCAGCCCGGCCGCGTCCGCCGCCGCGAGCAGCGAGGCCGCGTCCTCGCGGTCCAGGGCCAGAGGCTTCTCGCTCCACACGTGCTTGCCGACGGCCAGGATCTGACGGCCCACCTCCGCGTGGACGGCGGGGATGGTCAGGTTGACCACCACCTCGATGTCATCCCGGCCCAGCAGCTCGGCCACGGTGCCGTGGGCGGCGATGCCGTAGGCCTCGGCCTGGGCGCGGGCGCGCTCGGCGTCGAGGTCCGCGATGAAGCGCACCTCGATGTCGGGGAAGCGGCGGAGCCGGGCTCAGCCCTGATTCGAGAAGGCGGCGTCGAAGGAGGCCTCGGAGGCGGGGTAGTCGAAGCGCCGCAGCACGTCGAGCGCCTCCGGGGCGCCGTGCAGACGGTCCATCCCGGCGTCCTCCCATTCGATGGAGATCGGGCCCTCGTAACCGATCGAGCGCAGGGCACGGAAGGCGGCGTCCCAGGGCACGTCGCCGCGGCCGAAGGAGACGAAGTCCCAGCCGCGGCGCGGGTCGCCCCAGGGCAGGTGCGAGCCGAGGCGGGTGTTGCGGCCGGTGACCCGCACCCGGATGTCCTTGCAGTCCACGTGGTAGATCCGGTCGGCGAAGTCGGTGATGAAGGAGACCGGGTCGATCTCCTGCCACATGAAGTGGGAGGGGTCCCAGTTCAGGCCGAAGGCGGGGCGGTGTCCGATCGCCTCCAGGGTGCGCTGGGTGGTCCAGTAGTCGTAGGCGATCTCGGAGGGGTGGACCTCGTGGGCGAAGCGCACCCCGCACTCGTCGAACACGTCCAGGATCGGGTTCCAGCGGTCCGCGAAGTCCTGGTATCCCTCCTCGATGACGGACTCGGGGACGGGCGGGAACATCGCCACGTACTTCCAGATCTTCGAACCGGTGAAGCCGATGACGGTGTCCACGCCGAGCTTCTGCGCGAGCCGGGCGGTGTTCTTCATGTCCTCGGCGGCGCGCTGCCGCACGCCCTCGGGGGCGCCGTCGCCCCAGACGGCGGAGCCGACGATGGCCTGGTGGCGGAAGTCGATGGGGTCGTCGCAGATCGCCTGGCCCTTGAGGTGGTTCGAGATGGCCCAGCACTGCAGGCCGTGCTTCTCCAGGATGCTGAGGCGCTCGGCGATGTAGTCCTCGTCGTCCCAGCGGCTGGCGTCGAGGTGCTCGCCGGAGACGGCGATCTCGAGGCCGTCGTAGCCCCAGCCGGCGGCCAGCTCGGCCACCTCGTCCAGGGTGAGGTCGGCCCACTGGCCGGTGAACAGGGTGTGCGGGTGCGGCATGTCGTGCTCCTTCGCAGGACGGGTCGGGACGGGGGAGTCAGAGGGTGACGGTGGCGCCGTCGGCGGCGTCGGAGACGATGATCGCGTCCAGCACCCGCTGCAGGGCCAGGCCGTCGGCGAAGTCCGGGGTGAAGGCGGGGCCGCCGGAGATCGCGACGAGGAGGTCCCGCGCCTGGTGGGTGAAGGAGTTCTCCCAGCCCAGCACGTGGCCCTGCGGCCACCAGGCCTGCAGGTAGGCGTGCTCCGGCTCGGTGACCAGCACCCGGGTGAAGCCCTGCTCGGTGACGGGCACGGTGCCGTCCAGGAACCACAGCTCGTTGAGGTCCTCCAGGTCGAAGGCGAGTGCGCCCTCGGTGCCGAACACCTCGATCCGCAGCTCGTTCTTGCGGCCGTTCGCCATCCGGGAGGCCTCGATGGAGGCGATCGCGCCGCCGTCGAGCTCGAGGGTGGCCCAGGCGGCGTCGTCGACGGTGACCTGCTCGGGGCCGTCGTCCCCGGGGCGGGTGGGCACCAGGGTGGCGAGTCGCCCGCGCACGGCGGTGACGTCGAGGCCGGTGAGGAACTGCACCTGGTCGATGGCGTGGGAGCCGATGTCGCCGAGCGCCCCGGAGCCCGCGGTCTCCTTCCGCAGCCGCCAGCTCATCGGCGCCTCGGGGTCGACCAGCCAGTCCTGCAGGTAGGAGGCGCGCACCTGCAGGATCCTGCCCAGACGGCCCTGCTCGATGAGGGAGCGGGCGTGGCGCAGGGCCGCCACCCGCCGGTAGGTGTGGCCGAGGGCGGCGACCTGGCCGCGGGAGCGGGCGGCCTCTGCGGCGGCGACCATTCGCTCGGCCTCGGCGGTGTCGTTGGCCAGGGGCTTCTCGCACAGCACGTGTTTTCCGGCCTCCAGCGCGGCGATCGCGATGTCCGCGTGCAGGAAGCCGGGGGTGCAGATGTCGACGATGTCCACGTCGTCCCGGATGATCACCTCACGCCAGTCGGTCGCGGCCTCCTGCCAGCCGAGCTGTTCGGCCGCCGCCGTGACGGCCTCCTGGTCGCGGCCGACCAACACGCTGCGGGCGATCGGCGGGACGTCGTCGAACACGGCCTCCACCGTGCGCCAGGCCTGGGAATGGGCCCTGCCCATGAAGGCGTAGCCGATCAGGGCCACGCCGAGCGGTCGGTCGGCGGATGCGGTCACGGAGCTCTCCTCGTCCTCGGGGATCCTCGTCGCGCGCGAACGTCGCAGGTGGGGTGCGGACGGCGCGGGCGGGGGAGCCTCCACACTATGCCGCGGATCACCTCGCGACCAAGGTCGCCGGGCGGGACGCGGCGCCGCGACCGGCGGGGATGGCGCAGACTGGGGGAGTGGAGCGACAGGTACAAGCATGGATGACGGCGCAGGTGGTCGAGGGCACCGACGTGGCGCTGCTGGTCTCGGTGGACGACGCCCCGACCCGGGCGGAGGACCTTCGGGCCACCGTGGACGGGACGCCGCAGCCGGTGCAGGAGGACCGGGACCGCTACGGCAACCGGATGCACCTGCTGACCGGCCTGCCCGCGGGGGAGCTGGAGATCTCCTACACCGCGCAGGGTGTCGCCCCGGCCGCGATCGAGGCCCCCGAGTCCACCGATGAGATCACCCTGCTGCGTCCCTCCCGCTACTGCGAGGTCGACGAGTTCGGGAAGATCGCCGCCGAGGTGGTGGGGGAGCTGACGGACGAGGCCGCCGTGCAGGCGGTCGTGGCGTGGGTGCACGCCCACCTGGACTATGTGCCCGGCTCCAGCACGATCACCGACTCTGCGCGCACCACCTACCTGGCGCGGCAGGGTGTGTGCCGCGACTACGCGCATCTCACCGCGACCCTGCTGCGGGCCGCGGGCATCCCCGCCCGCTGCACCTCCGTCTACGCACCGGGGCTCTCCCCGATGGACTTCCACCTGGTCGTGGAGGCCTTCGTGCAGGGGCGCTGGATCCTGGTCGATGCCACCCACCTCGCACCGCGCACCTCGATGGTGCGGGTCGCCACTGGGCAGGACGCCGCGGACACCGCCTTCATGACCACCCTCGCCGGGGACGTGCAGCTGACCGGCATCCAGGTCACCGCCGTGGCCGACCCGGAGCTTCCGGGCGAGGACTGGGCGGCCACCGTCGAGCTGCGCTGACGGACCCGGACACCGCCCCGGGACAGCAGGACGCCCGGCACCCGCGAGGCGGGGCCGGGCGTTCCGTGTGCGGCGGAAGGGGTGCCGGGGAGAGGCTCAGGAGGCGGAGGGGCCCTGGGGGTCCTCGGGGGTGTCGAGGTCGGCGAGGAACTGCTCGACCTCGGCGGCGATGTCCTCCGCGGAGGGCACCTCCTCGGCGGCGCCGGAGATCAGCAGGCTGTCGTAACGCTGCTCGAGGTTCGCGACCATCTCCTGCAGCTGCGGGGCCTCGGCGACCTGCGCGGCGACGGCCTCGCGCACCGGTCCGGCCTGGGACTCCAGGGCGGCGACGGGAAGCTGCGGGCCCTGCTCCTGGCTGACCGCCTCCAGCAGCGCGAGCGCCGCATCCGGGTAGGACATCTCATGGAGGTACTGCGGCACGTGCGCGACCAGGCCCACCACTTCGTGCCCGGCCTCGGCCAGGCGCAGGGTGAGCAGCGCGGTGAAGGGGGCGCGCAGACGGAAGGTGCCCGGCATGGTGCGGCGGACCGTGATCGAGTCCGGGTCGCCGGCGTAGCGGGTGACGGGCAGGTCCCGGGTGTGGGGGACCGGCGCCGGGAAGCCCTGCAGCATGAGGGTGCGCTCGATGCCGAGCTGGTCGACGATGATGCGCACCGCGGAGGCGACGCGCTCCCACTGGAAGGAGGGCTCGGGCCCGGTGAGCAGGAAGAAGGTCTCGCCCTCGGTGTCGGTGACCTCGTGCAACAGGATCTCCGGGGCGGCGTAGTCGGTGAAGTGGTCCAGCTCGAGGGTCACCTCGGGGCGGTGCCCGGCGTAGTCGTAGACCTGGTCCATGTCGACCCGTCCGATGACGCGGCTGGAGAGGGTGTTGAGCAGATGGTCGTCGACGAGCGCCTGGGCGGCGCCGGCATCGCTGAAGGCCCCCAGGGTGACCAGGAGGGTGCGACCGGCGAGAGCGCGCGAGTCGACATGGCGCTCGTAGCTGAACAGGGTGGTGGCGTCCACGGGGACCTCCTCCGGGAAGACGGGTGATGACCTGTTCAACGACCGCGGGGGAGCGGGCTATTCCCCGCGGCGGGCCGTTCCCACGTGAGCAGCGCCACGGTGTTCCAGGCCAGGCGCAGGGAGCTGGATCAGCTCGCCGCCACGCGCCACGGCGTCTGCCGAGCCGGCGAGGACAGCGGCGCCGTCCGTGCCGACGTCGCTCAGGAGGCCGACCGAAGGGGGGAGCGCTCCCGCAACGCCGGGTCCCAGCGCACCGTGCCCGTCGCGGGATCGTGCTGGAGGAGCGAGAGGACAGCCCCGAGGGCGAGTGAGATTCCGGCCATCTCGAGCAGCTCCTCGAGCATCGTGGTGAGGAGGTAGGGGGTGGTCTCCACCCAGTCGTTGCCCTCGAGCATCATGCCGTTCATCGTCTCCACGCCCAAGGCGCCCGCCACGAACACCACACCGCCCACGAGGATCCCGGTGCGCGCGCGACGGGGGAGGGAGAGGACGAGCCGCAGGAGCAGCAGGACGATCACCAGCGCGAACGGGGCCCCCAGCAGCACCCAGTTGAAGCCGACCTCGATCCCAAGCATCGCGCTGATCCTCTCGGCGTGGCCGTGCAGCCGCTCGTGCGCCGCGATGAACTCGTCGAACGAGGCGCCGATCGCGACGACACCCAGCAGGATCCAGGAGAGCCGGTGCGCAGGCCGAGAGGCGACGGCGAGCGCCGCGAGGACGCCGAACGTCAGCCACAGACTCGAGGCGTACCAGGTGGCGAGGTTCGCTTCCTGCCCCGTATCGAAGGCCCAGTACACGAGGTCGGAGATCTCGAAGATCACGCCGCTCGACGACCGCTGGACGATCAGGGCGATCAGGGCGATCAGCGTGACGCCCACGGATCCGATCAGGAACGGCGCCGTCGTGCGCCGCCGGGAGAGGTGGCGGTAAGTGTCGGCGGCCGTCGATCGGGCCGGGTGTAGTGGAACGGAAGGGGCCATCGGCCCATGCTGTCAGAAACGGACGAAACGGGAAAGGGGTGTCGATGTGCATGAGGTTACTCGCGGCGGATGTCAGGAGGGTGTGTTCGAGGCGTATCCCGAGCACGGGTCCGTCACCACCTCGACCTTGCCCACCCGTGTAGCGGACCGAACTCATCGCGATCACGCGGAGAGGAGCTCCGCGGTGTCCCAGGCCAGGCGCAGCGCCAGCGCCCCGGTCACCACCAGGAAGACCACTCGCACGAAGCCGGAGCCGAAGCGCAGTGCGAGTCGGGCGCCGAGGAATCCGCCGCCCACGTTCGCCACCGCCATCAGCGCGCCGAGGAGCCACCACACCTCGCCCTGCAGGCCGAAGACCAGCAGTGCCCCGAGGTTCGTGGTGAGGTTCGCGAGCTTGGCGTGGACGCTGGCCTCGAGGAAGCCGTAGCCGAGCACCGCGACCATCGCGATGATGAAGAAGGTGCCGGTGCCCGGGCCGAGCACCCCGTCGTAGAGCCCGACGGCGCCGCCGATCGCCGCGGCCCGCAGCACGTGCCCGCGGCCGGTATGAAGGGGGGAGTGGGTCAGCCCCATCGCGGGGCGGGCGATCGTGTACCCGCCGACGACCAGCAGCGCCACCAGCACGATGGGGGACATCCACTCCTTGGGGATCGCGCTGGCCACCCCGGCGCCCGCCGCGCTGCCGAGGGCCGCGCAGACCACCAGCGGCACCACGGTCGTCATCACCGGGGTGATGCGTCGCAGGTAGGTGGCGGAGGAGACGGCGGTCCCGGCGGCGCTGGCGACCTTGTTGGTGCCGAGCACCGTCGCCGTGGAGGTCTCGGCGGGCAGGCCGGTGAGCAGGGCGGGGAGCTGGATCAGGCCGCCGCCGCCCACCACGGCGTCCACCCAGCCGGCCAGGAATGCGGCGCCCACGAGCAGCACGAGCGTGAGGGCGCCGAGCTGGGCGATCTGGTCGAGCAGGGGCACGCGGACAGTCAACACCGGCCGACGGGCCCGCGCGAATCCGGTCCGCGTCCCCGTCGGCCGGGTGGGACGCAGGGGAGCGACGGGCGAGCCCGACCGCCCGGCGCGTGGAGGCCTGAAAGGATGGCCGCATGCGATCGGTGATCTGGGACATGGGCGGCACGCTGGTGGACACCTACCCCGACGTGGACCGGGCCCTCGCTGCGGCGGCGGGCACGGCGCCCGCGGAGGTGGCGCCCCTGACCCGCGTCTCCAGCTCCCACGCGATCACGACCCTGGCCGCTCGGCACGGCACGCCCGAGTCCGTGCTGCGCGCCGCCTACGAGGGGGTCAAGGACCACTGGCGGGAGCATCCGGCGCCCCTTCGGGACGGCGTCGCCGCGGTGATGGAGGCTGTGCGCGTCGGGGGCGGGCTGAACCTCGTGGCCACTCACCGGGACCGTGCCAGCGCGACCCAGCTGCTGGAGACCCTCGGCGTGGAGGTGGACGACCTGGTGTGCGCGCCGGACGGGTTTCCCCGCAAGCCCGATCCGACGATGATCCGAATCCTGCTGGACCGTCACGCGCTGGAGCCCGCCGGATGCCTGGCCGTCGGCGACCGTCCCGCGGACGTGGCGGCCGCGCAGGCCGCCGGGGTCGAGGGGATCCTGCTCGTCACGCCGGGCGTGTCGCTCGAGGCGCCCGGAGCGCCGCGCATCGATGACCTGCGGGAGCTGCTGCCGATGCTCAGGGCGACGAGGGAGTCCTGATCCCGGGCGCTTCCGGCGCGAGGCCGTCTGGAGGGGGACAGGGACGACGGCGGTCGGGGGATGGCCCGGTGGTCGAGGGTCGCTCCTTCCTCCGTTTTCCTCCGTTCGACTTTACATAACGTACATTATCGGCGGAAGGGTCTGATGGTGGGAGAAGATCCCTTGCGGCCGCGGGAGCTACCGCGAGGTTCACCGGTGACGGAACCTCCTTCCGAAAGAAGCAGATCCTGGCAGTCGTGGTCGACTCCCTCGCCCAATTTCGCGCTCGCGGGGCCGACCTCGCAGACCTCGCGCAGCTTGACCTCGATCACTAACAAATCGGCGATCTAATAGAAGGAGGCTTCGCCAGCAGGTTCGTGGGCCGGGCGATCAAGGCCAGGATTATCGGCCAGGATCCCCGGCTTACGCTGTATCGCTGCGGCACCAGCCTTAAGCGCGACGCAGCCGCGAGCACCAAGGTAATGGACGCCCACGTCCACAGTATGCGACACCGGTCCACCGCGGTACTTCTCGTTAATTTAGGTCAACCGCCCGAGCGAATACACACCTCGATCTGGCACGACGTCGTTATCGCAGGCGGCCTGGGGAGCATTTGACCCTGCGGAACCGCCGATATCGAGCTATTACTGCTAATCGACGAACTCTTTCATCGACCCGCTGCTGAGCCCCTGCGTCAGTGGACCGATGCGCACCCCAACACCAACTTGATCTTCCCAGGGTACACCCCCGCTAGACACCTCGAACCGAGTTAATTGCCGACCGGCTGCGCGCCACCATCGGCCCGTCGCGCGGGAACGGAGAACGCTCTGCGAGCTCGAGAATCCCAAATTGCTATCTTATCCAAGCTTTTCCGCTACACCCCCGCCACGATCAAGCTCGACGGTCGATGCTCGACCGTCAGCTAGACCATCGACCCCGTGGTCAAGCTTGAACCACGCGGGCCATGGCCGTCAGTACGCCTTGCACCCGCACGAGCCCTCGGGGACGAAGGCGCGCCGCCCGCAATCCATGGACTGGGCACATGAACGATTCATCTGGAAGGTACAGTACACGTGGTACAAAAGACTCGTGCAGTGACGACTATCCCGCGCGCCGGATGCGGTCAGAGTTCCAGGGTCGTATGGGAACAATGTCCGTTGTGCCGCTAAACTTCGGTCTGTTCGTGGGTGTTGCCGGGGCACACCGGAGCGCGTTGTAGCGTCGCGGGTCGAGTAAGGTCAGGACTATCGGCAGTCCCGAGTGCGGTCAGCGTCACCGAGTCAGGTGAATGTCTTAGGTGAGTGTCAGAGGATGGAGCCAATGGAGACGCTAGACAATGAGTTTGCCCAAGCAGTCCGGAACGTCACCGTAAGTGGCTTCAAGCGCGAACGCGCGATCGCGGCCCACACCGAAGTCCGCGCACTACTCGAAGTTGACCCGGAACTGAGTTCGTGGGGCATCGATTCCATCCTGATCGGATCCTACGCCCGTCAGACTGCCCGATACCCGGGCAAGGATGTTGATGTATTCCTCCGCTTCATGAATCTCTCCGTCCGCCACGACCCCGAGAAAGTTTACAATGCTGTTCAGCGCGTTCTCATTGCGGAGTACGGCCTTAAGGACCGCGACGTCGACGGGCGTGTCACGCGCCAAGCCAGGTCTCTAAAGATCGACTTCCCGGATCCCGACGACCTCCTCAGCGACAACTCCTTTTCCATCGACGCCGTCCCTGCTGTCCAATGGGGCGAGCACTGGGGAATTCCAAACCGCGACCGCGATCTGTGGAACAGTGAGGAGAAGCGCTGGATCAAGACCAACCCGCTGAAGTTTGCGGAAGACACCAATGCCACTGCGGTCGCCACCTGGAGCCCAACCGTGGGTACCACCAACGCCTACCGGCCTGTCATCCGACTGCTTCGCCAAGTCCGCCACGTCCACTTCGGCAATGAGCGACCCGGCGGCCTGTTTATCGAGGTGGCTGGCTACTACGTCTGGAAGGCCCAACTCGTCTCAGGTACCACCTGGGCCGAGTTGCTGACCTCCACCATGGAACAGGTCGCCAAGCGACTCGAAAAGTGCACCGACGACGGCCTCCCCGATCCGGTGCTAGGTACGACGATGAAGCCTGACCTCGACGCCTGGCAGTGGGCGAGCGCCGCCGACGGGCTTAACCGACTCGCGGAGCAGGCCCGCCAAGCACTCGACTCCGAGCGATGCCGTGCAGCGAAGATGTGGCGAGATATCCTAGGCAGCAACGACCGTGGGCAGGTCCTTCCGCTCCCAGATGGGTGCGACGCCAATGGGTTCCCCGTAGGCTCAGTCACCGCTGTCGGCGCAGTCGGTAGCAACGACCCCCGCGGCTTCGCAAGCCTCCCCTGGTCTACCCGACGCCATAAATGAGTAACCCGTGGAGACCTACGACGACGGTGCGTTCGACCGGTTCTGCTCCGGCCTTGTCAACGCAGGATTCTCTCCGGTGCGTGACACCGCTCAAGCCAGGTGGACTGGCCCGCTCCGGGAAAGCCTGCAGCCCTTCAGCGGCGCAAGCAGAATGCAGATTTCATTTTATCCGGGCTGGCCGCTGCGTTATGCGCACATAACGGTCCCCGGGCTCAAGGCAGAGCACGCTAACCAAGGGACGATTTGCCTGTGGGCCGAAGACGACCCCGCACAGATCGCTGGCCGTGACCTCCAGACGTTCTGGCAGCGCGTCGACGAATGGGCCCAAGCAGCTCAGCTCGGCTTCCGCCTCGAAGACCGCGCACTCGACGCGTACGCCTACTTCGACACGACCACCAGGTTCGACGCCGAACTGCCCTTCGGAGACCTCGTCAGAGCAGGAGGCAACGGCTACCGCGCCCCCCTAATCGCCACCACCCGAGGCGACCGTACCGTCGTGATCGAGCGTCCCCCCACCACCGACCCGGAGCCTGATGAACCGGCGCCACTCCGGGGAGCGTTCTACCTTCGACGACACATCGACGCGCCGCCCCGTGACTTCGCCGATTTCCGCGCTGCCCTCACCTACAAGCAGACCCGAGATCTCGACCGGGGCCTCGCCGCCAGGACAGACACAGCCCTCGCCGAACCCAGCGGTGGTTACGACTTCGCCGTCCTCGCCTGGCCTCGCTACGACCGCGACCACGACGCGGTCGTAGTCGCCTTCAATGGCGCCGGAGACGAGCTCAAAGCGTCAGCCATTTCTGCCACTCCCAATGACATCGCTGCCCGACGACGACGCGCAGGGCCAGACGCCACCGCCCTCACCGACAAGCGAATACTCATCGCTGGAGCCGGATCCGTCGGAGGCCACGTCGCGTTAAGTCTTGCCGCCAGCGGAGTCGGCCTCATTCGTCTCCATGACGGCGACCACCTCAAGACCACCAACCTCGTTCGCCATGCCAGCGATAAGTTCGGCGTCGGCTACAACAAAGCAATCGCCATGGCCGTCGCCATCGGCGAGCACGCACCCTGGACTAATGTCGAACCCAAAACGGACAACCTGCCATATAACCCCTCCGGACTCACCTCAACGATCGAGGGCTTCGACCTGATTATCGACTGTACTGGCACGCTCCCGTTCACCGCAGCCCTTGCCGAGATCTGCCGACGCACAAGCGCCCCACTCATTACCGGGGCTCTCTTCCATCAGGGCGCTATCGCGCGCGTCCAACGCCAAGCAGACGGCGACACGCCCATTGCGTCACGCCCCAGCGACCCGACCTACAGCAACCTGCCACCAGAAGACCCGCGCGAATCCAACGTAGGATTCCTTGAACTGGGCTGCACAGCACCGGTCAACAACGCCCCGCCGACCGCGGTCCTCGCGACAGCTTCCGACGTAGCCCTAGCCGCCGTCGACCTACTCACCGGCCGCTGCAACCGCGCAGACGAACGCATCATGGTCTTCCAGCCCATGGCCGCCCCATTCGACGCGACCGGGACCCACGATCACAGCCCGGGCGGGATCGGATGAACCACAGCGACGCCACACCGATTCTTCTGCTCTCAGAATCCGCCCACTTCTCTTTGATTACCGCAGCCGCCAAAGCACACCCCAACGAGACAGGCGGCATCCTCGTCGGTGTCCACACCGACGCCGGCCACCCGTGGGTCACGCGCGCCATTGAGATTGCCAGCAATGACCGAGGCCACCATCACTACAAAATCCCGTCAGGTGCGACGCAGCCCAGCGTGCACTCCGCCCGACAAACAGACCCACGACTTGGCTACCTCGGCGACTGGCATAGCCACCCCGCCGATATCGGGTCCAGCCCAACCGACCTCGCAACGCTCGCCGTGTACTCGATCAAACGCACTCATACACCAAACCCCACGCTGATAGTTGTCCGGAATACTCGAGATGGACGTGTTCTAGACGCTTGCCGAATCGTTACCATGACGCCCCGCTCCTGCGAACTCCACCTTACAGGCGACCTGCCCCGAGAGCCTCCAACGCGGGACCAGGAACCAGGCAACTAGGCCACAAGGAGTCCGAATGACCAGAAACGAGATGCCGAGCGCGAGCGGCGTCCGCATCGCCGGTGACGACTACCAGTGGCTAAATGCATGGCGATCCTGTCTGGAGGCTCTCCATGAAGACCTCACGGGCAGCACCGCCAATCCCATAGTGGCCGTCGGTGTCGAAGAACCTGACGTTGGGAACGGCGACGATGTCGTCCTCCACCGCACCCAACCGCCGAACACTTACACCCAGGTCAAGTACGCCGTCGACAACCGTACAGCGGTCAACCTGGAATACCTAACTACCAGTGGCATCCTCCGCAAGATGTATAGGACCTACGCCGGACTGACCGAAGACGGGACTCCGGTAGAGATGCGTCTTATCACCAACCGCAACGCTGACCCCAACGACATCCTCGTTGCCGACCGCGACGGACGTGACGGGAGACTGCTACCCAGAGCAGCACAAGGCGGACACAGATCCGCCCGAGGCGAAGCACGAGCCTCCTGGGCCAAGGAAGCTGAAACCGATGAGGACCATCTCCTCGACCTGCTCGCCCATCTGCAGTTCGATATTGCCTACGACATCGAACGACTCCAAAAAGACATCAGTCTACTCATGACCGCCAATGGCCTTCGTTCGGATCCAGCCGCTGTTGCGCTAGGTGCTGATTGGGTGTCAAAGCAGGTCATGGAGGGACGCCGTCGACTGACAGTCGACCACATCAAGAACGCCATCGACACCCTCAACCTACAAGCCGGATCGCCATGGACGACGATCTCCGTCGCCACCATTACCGCCGATTACCTCGCAGAGAAGGCGGCCGTGAGTATTGAGTGGGTCGACCGTATGAGCGGCGCCACAGACTGGGCGCGTGTCGAGCCTGCGCCGCCTGCAACCTGGGACGACCTAGCCACCGACATTCGGTCGATCCCTGGGCGACTCGGCCCTAACAAGCGCATCCTTGTAACGGGATACATGCGTCAAGCTACCGGGTTCTTGGTCGGCACCGAACTACGCCGCGTCAAGGGTTACGAGGTTGGTATCAGGCAGGGCGACCAACTCTGGACCAGCGAAGAACCGATTACCAACAACGTAATCGCCCACGCCCAAGAGGGCAACACCGACGGGCCCGACACCGCGATAATCGTAAACTTCGCCGCCGAGGCGGCGGCCGGCACCATCGAGTGGATCCGAGAGTCCGTCCTCCCCGTATCAAAGATAATCACAGTCACGCCCAAAGGAGGTGTCGGGCCAAAGGCCGTCCCCAACGCGGCCGCCGCGAACAGTCTCGCCATCGCCATTCGCGACCTCGCTCGTAACCACACACGAAGCGGCGACCTGCACTTGTTCCTTATCGGCCCCCTTGGCCTAGCGGTACTCCTTGGACATCACTGGAATAGACTCACCACCACGCACGTCTACGAACACCTTGGGGTGATCGACTACACCCTCGCGTTCACGGTCGAGGCCTGACTGTGGGCCCTCGCGATCCGTTAAACGGAGCTGAGTACTAGACAGGTGAGATGGGAGCACTCGAACACTGACGCGATGTCCTCCCGGTAAATACGACGATGCTACGTCCACAACGGCGAGATCGTGACAAAGTTCTTGGGTGCAACTATCAGTTAGTATCCAGGTCGAATGTTCGCGATCCCGCATATAGGTGTCGATCTCTAGTCCGCCAGTAGGAGGCGAACCTTGGGTGCCATAGCACTGCTGGGGGCAGAACGTGGGCGACCGGTTGTCACCGATAAGGACCCACTCAGAAGCTGGACGCGTGAAGCGTGCCGTTACTCTGAATCGGCCCAGGTTTGATGCCGCTGCTGTTTGAGTCCGAGAGGATGGACAGCATGCCGAAGAAGATCGATCCCCAGCTGCGCGCGAGGTGCGTGCGGCTCGTCAGGGAGCATGCCCAGGAGTACGCCACCCTGACGGCCGCTGTCGCCGCGGTGGCACGGCAGGAGGGCGTCTCGCGCGAGTCCGTGCGGCGCTGGCTCGCGCAGGCCGAGGTTGACGACGGGAGCCGCCCCGGCATCACGACCGAGGAGTCTGCCGAGGTCAAGCGTCTGAAGGCCGAGAACAAGCGGCTGCGGGAGGACAACGAGATCCTTCGCCGCGCCTCGATTTTCTTCGCGTCAGTACCAGACTGAGGGTGTCCCGGCGGGGCTGGCTCGTTTATTCGCTGCTTTCGTAGCTTGTCCGCGATGTGCCGTCCCGCCGGGGCCCGCGGTGCTGGAAGTGGGCGTGGCCTGATAGGAGCCTGCTGGATCGAATGCCCAACTGAGGCGTGCCCGTCTGCGTTCGGCACCGCAGCTCGAGCAGTACCGGACTGGGAAAGGGACTGTCATGACTGTCATCGGGATCGACGCTCACAAGGACTGGCACACGCTCGTCGCGGTGGACGAGGTGGGCCGGAGGATCAAAGAGCTCACGGTCGAAGCACGTGCCGTGGGGCATCGGAAGATCTTGACCTGGCTGGAAGGCTTCGAGACCGTCACCGTCGCGGTCGAGGACTGCCGCCACCTGACCCGTCGGCTCGAGGCTGACCTGCTCGAGGCCGGCCATCGAGTCGTTCGCGTGCACACCAGGTTGATGGCTGGCATGAGGCGCAGCAGCCGGGAACGCGGCAAATCGGATCCTATTGATGCGGAAGCCGTGGCCCGGGTAGCACTTCGCGAAGAGGGATTGCCGACCGCTGAGCTGCCGGGCACTTCCCGGGACATCAAGCTTCTGTCGGACCATCGCAGGAGCCTGGTTGCACGGCGCACAGCGATGCAGTCCAAGGCACGCTGGTTCCTCCACGAAATCGATCCTGAGCTGGAGATTCCCTCTCGTGCTCTGCGCCGGTACCACCTCCTGGACGAGCTGGTCGAGTACCTGGCGACAGCTGACGGAGCGGTCGCCGAGATCGCTCGCGACCTGCTGGTCGATATTCGCGAGCTGACAGTCAGGATCAACACGCTCGAGAGCCGCTTGAGCCGGCTGGTGCGGGCCGACCATCCCTCACTGGTCGCTGTCCCGGGCATGGGTACCTTGGGCGCAGCGATGATCATTGGCGAGACAGCGGGGATCGCCAGGTTTCGCTCCCGCGATGCCTACGCAAGATTCAACGGCACTGCGCCGATCCCGGTCTGGTCAGGGAACAAGGTGCGTGTTCGACTCTCGCGTGGAGGGAACCGCACGATCAACACCGCCCTGCACATGGCTGCCCTCACTCAGATTCGAATAGGCGCGGAAGGCGCCACCTACTACGACAAGCTCATTGCCGCCGGCAAGACTCGCAAAGAGGCGCTGCGGCTCCTACGACGTCGACTCTCAGATCGCATCTACGCCGCGCAGAGGGCCGACCTGGCCCCTGTCACCCAGACGCCCGAGGGTGGTGCCCCATTGGAGGAGCAGTCGCCGATCGAGCATCCTGCGTCGTCGATGCCGCTCATGGCCGCCTGAGCGATCCAACTTGACATAGGAGCATCGGGGAGCTCGACCCCCGCGGCCGCTGATCTGTGCCTTCATCGACGAGATGCGCCCCGAAGGCTATGCAGTCGAGTCGATCCTGAGGGTCCTGCGCCAGCAGGGCCTCGTGATCGCTGCACGCACCTACCGGGCCTGGAAACGCCCGGCCCGGATCGCGGCCCGCACCGTCACCGACGCCCTGGTCGAGAACAAGATCCGCGACCTCGCCTGGATGCCCAACCCGGTCACCAGGCAGGTCCAGATGACGCCGGAGGGCCTGTATGGCCGCCGGAAATGGACCGCTCTGCTGCGTCGCCAGGACGGCCTCGCGGGCACGTCCCGTGGGGCAGTGGACCGGGCGATGCGGACCCTCGGCCTCGAGGGCATCCGACGGGCGAAGAAGCTCCGCACCACCATCCCCGACCCTGACGGGAAACGGGCAGGTGACCTGCTGAACCGAGACTTCACCGCAGCGGCCCCGAACCGGGTCTGGGTCACAGATTTCACCTACGTCCGCACCTGGGCAGGGTTCGTCTACGTCGCGTTCATCGTGGACGTCTTCGCCCAGCGGATCATCGACTGGCACGCCAGCTCCAGCAAGAAGGTCGACCTGGTGATGACCCCGCTGCGCATCGCCCTGTGTCAGCGGGAACGAGAGGGAAACCGGGTCTCACCAGGTGATTTGATCCATCACAGCGATGCCGGATCTCAAGGCGGATTCAACAGGTCGTCGCAACACCTTGATGTCGGAGGTGTTCGAGCATGGCCACAAAGGACTGGACCAAGAAGACGAGCGACGCGGCAGAGGAGCTTCGTCGGCAATGGCGTGCTGACCGGGCGCTGAGACCGCCGATGCGCTCGCCCGGACGTCCAGACCCGTCCCGGGAGGTGCAACGGCAGTTCTGGCGTCTGATCGCCACGGGCATCACGTCGGCAGAAGCGGCGCTCGCGGTCGGCGTGTCCGTGCCGGTCGGGTCCCGCTGGTTTCGCCACGCTGGCGGCATGCCGCCCATCTCGCTTGCTGAGCCCACCGGCCGATACCTGAGCTTCGAGGAACGCGAGGAGATCGCCATCCTGCACGCCCAGGACAAGGGCGTTCGCGAGATCTCCCGCGTGATCGGGCGTGACCCCGGAACCGTCTCACGCGAGCTGCGCCGCAACGCGGCGACTCGTGGCGGGAAGCTGGAGTACCGGGCCACGGTCGCCCAGTGGAAGGCGCAGCAGGCGGCCAAGCGGCCCAAGGTCGCGAAGCTTCTCAAGAACGAGAACTTGCGCCAATACGTCCACGAGCGGCTCGCCGGCGATGTTCGCCGGCCCGACGGCACGATCGTCACGGGCCCCACCCCGGCCCCGTGGAAGGGGCTGAACAAGCCGCACCGAGCGGACCGGCGGTGGTCGCTGGCCTGGAGCCCGGAACAGATCTCTCAGCGCCTGAAGCTCGACTTCCCCGATGATGAGTCCATGCGCATCAGCCACGAGGCGATCTACCAGTCGCTGTTCATCGAGGGCCGGGGGGCGCTCCAGCGAGAACTGGTCACCTGTCTTCGCACCGGTCGCGCGTTACGGCGTCCCCGGGCCCGGTCACGGAACAAGCCCGGTGGGCATGTCACGGCCGATGTGATCCTCAGCGAACGCCCCGCGGAAGCCGAGGACCGCGCCGTGCCCGGTCACTGGGAAGGCGACTTGATCATCGGCACAGGCAGGTCGGCGATCGGGACGATCGTTGAGCGCAGCAGCCGCTCAACGATCCTGGTCCACTTGCCCCGCATGGAGGGCTGGGCAGAGAAACCCCATGTAAAGAACGGGCCATCGCTGGGCGGCTACGGGGCCGTCGCGATGAACGCGGCGCTGAGTGCATCGATCACCACGCTGCCCGAACAGCTGCGCAAGACCCTAACCTGGGATCGCGGGAAGGAGCTCTCGGGGCACGCGCAGTTCGCGATGCAGACCGGCACGAAGGTGTTCTTCGCAGACCCCCATTCACCGTGGCAGCGACCGACGAACGAGAACACCAACGGCCTGCTCCGCCAGTACTTCCCCAAAGGCACAGACCTCTCGCGATGGTCCGCCGGGGACCTCGAGGCCGTCGCTCACGCACTCAACAACCGCCCCCGAAAGGTCCTCCAGTGGAAGACACCCGCCGAAGTTTTCGAAGAGCAACTACGCTCGCTACAACAACCCGGTGTTGCAACGACTGGTTGAGCCCACGCAGTACACCGCCATTCGCCTGACCGAGCACCTCGCCCTCGAGGGCATCGCCCCGTCGATCGGGACTGTCGGCGACGCCTTGGACAACGCGCTGATGGAGACGATCAACGGGCTCTACAAGACCGAGTGCATCCGCACCACCGTCTTCCACGCCGGCCCCTACCGGACCCTCGCGGACGTCGAGTTCGCGACCGCCGGCTGGGCCGACTGGTACAACAACCGCCGCCTCCACGGCTCCCTCGGGATGCTCACCCCGATAGAGTTCGAGACGCTGCACAACGAGGCCCTCACCCGAGAGCCCGCACCCACAAAGTAGCGGCAGAGAACCTGGGCCGATTCACTCTTTGCTGAATCATACGCCGCATTGCCAGTTGGAGCGGTTGGTCACGTGAGTACGGCGCAGACCCGATGGCTGGAATCGCGCCGTCCACGGTGTGCGCTGACCCGGATCAGGCGGCCAGGGCGCGGCGTGCGCGGCGCTCGTGCCACACGACCAGCAGCACGGCGACGACGTCCATGGCGATGAAGACCAGCATGAACGGTCCACCGGCGCCCACCGAGCGGTCGATGGCCATGTTGCCGCCGCCGGAGAACAGCGCGCCCAGCACCATCAGCACCAGGTTGTTGCCGACGTGGAAGGCGATCGGCGCCTCCAGGCCGCGGCTGATGATCGCCATGGCCGCGGTGCAGACGCCGACGATCGTGTAGTAGCTCAGCAGCCACGGGTCGATCGAGAAGTGCGCCAGGCCGAACAGCAGGCTCGATCCGGTCAGCCCGAGAGCCAGGGCCAGGCGCGGCGCCCGCACCCAGGAGCCGATCGCTGGCATCATCGCGCCGCGGAAGGTGAGCTCCTCGGCGGCCGCCTGGAGCGGCGTGGTCAGCACGGCGATCACCAGGAACGCCACCGAGGTGCCGGTGATCGCGAAGCCCGCGCCGAGCCCCATCGACTCCGGCAGGAGCAGGCTGCCGACGGCGGACACCGCGAGCACGAGCGCCGAGAAGACGCCGAGGTAGCCGGCCAGGCGCCGCCAGCGCAGTCCGCCGCCCGCCGAGAGCAGCGAGCGCCACGGGACCTTGGCGAGCCAGGCCGTCAGGGCGATCGCCACCGGGGCCATCACCACCAGCGAGAGGTTCGTGGCGAGCATCATCGCCGGGGTGATCTCGAAGGCTCCGGCGCTCGCGCCGAACACCAGCTGGTCCAGCAGCACGGCGATGACGACGAAAACGAGGCTTCCGCCGAACATCACCAGTAGCGGCACGGTGATGATCAGCAGCGGCTTCCACCAGCTCATCCGGAGCTGGGCCCCGAAGGGACGCGGCGGGGACGCGGGCGTCACTGCCGGGTCAGGGGGCGGGGCGGCGGGGTCGAGAGGGTCGGCGGCGGAGGTAAAGGGCTGGGGGCGGGTCGTCGTGGTCATGGATCCACTGTCACCGCTCCCCTGCTCCCCCTTCCTCGGACCCTCGGCGACGGGGCCTCGACCAAAGGTCATCGCGCCGCGGCGGAGACCTGACCTTCGTCGGAGGCCACCCGCGCGGCCAGGGCCGCCTGGTAGCTGGGATCGGTGCGCTTCAGCCACCGGATCACGGCGGCGGTCACCGGGATCATCGCGTACTGCACGAGCACCTTGTACAGGAAGCCCAGCAGCGTGTACTCGGCCCATTGCTGCACGGTGGTGATGCCGATGGCGGCACTGGCGATGGTGCAGAAGATGACGGTGTCCACCAGCTCGCCGAGGCCGCTGGAGGTGAACAGCCGCGCCACCAGGCCCTTCTCCCCCAGGCGTCGCTTCATCCGGCTGACCACCTGCGAGTTCAGGGTCTGTCCGGCCAGGAATCCGGCGAGGCTGGCCAGGACGACGATCCACACGGGGCCGAGTGCCAGTTCGAGCGCCTCCTGCTTGGCGCGGCCGTACTCGTCGTCGAAGGACGGCAGCGCGATGATCACCTGGTAGCTGAGGGTGGCCAGGATCGAGACCACGAAGGCGGTGAGGATGGCGCGGCGCGCGGTGCGCGGCCCGTACAGCTCGGTGATCACGTCGCCGAGCACGTAGGCCAGAGGGAACAGGAAGAAGCCGCCGTCGGTGATGATCTCGAAACCGGTGCCGGGCACGGTCCCGAAGCTCACCCCCTTGGCGGCGCCGATGCCCGAGAGGATCACGACGGTGACCATCAGGGCCAGGAGGATGTCCAGGTGCGAGGAACCCCGGTCGGCGTAGACGGCGCCGGCCGGGCCTCCAGACTCGGTGGGCGGGCTGCTCGGGGTCGGGGATGCGGTGCTCATCCGGGCAGGCTACCGGCCTTCTGGCACGATGCCCGCGGCGGCAACGGGCTCAGGTGGCGGGGCTCTCGGCGGGCTCGAGGAAGGCCCGCACGGTGCCGAGGATGGTGGTCGCCGCGAGCTCGGTGATGTCACGGCCGTCGAGCTGCTCGCGGACCATCAGGTCGATGTAGACGCCGACCACGAGCTGGGCGAGGTCCTCGAGGTCCAGGCGGGACCGCTCCCCCGTCATCTCCATGCCGCGCCGCAGCAGGGTCGCGATCGCGTCCCGCAGTCGGGAGCGCTGGTGGACCAGCTGGGTGCGCAGCTCCTCGTCGCGCAGGGAGCGGGCCATCGCATCGGAGTAGAGCAGGTACCACTGCCTGCCGAAGGGGCGGATCGCCTCGAAGGCGGTGATCAGGGCGGCGGCGTCGGCCTCCGGGTCGACCTTGCAGTCCTCGCCGCTGGGCATCACCACCTCGGCCACGTCGGAGCCGACGGTGGTCAGCAGCTCATCGGTGACCTGCGCGAACAGTTCGATGAAGACTTCCTCGCGGGAGGAGAAGTTGGAGTAGAAGGCGCCGCGGGTGAAGCCGGCGGCGGTGACGAGGTCGTCCACGGTGGCGCCGTCGATGCCCTTCTCCACGAACACCTCGAGGGAGGCGCGCACCAGGCGGGCGCGGGTGTTCTCCTTGCGGCGGGTGGCCGCCGAGGCGGGCAGCGGCTCGAACAGGTCGGTCATGGCTCCTCGAGAGGGTCGGGCGGCGGGGAGAGAGGGTCCGGCGGCGCTCGTGCTGAGCGTTGAGGGGACGCCGGTGTCCCCTATAGTATCCCCTCGATACGACTTCGTATCGAATGCGAAACCGTCTTGAGATGTTCTCGCGGGGGTCACGGCCCTCGTCCGCCGCACCATCCCCCGGGAGGCCTCGTGTCCTCGTCCCTGTACCGGCTCGGCCGCGCCATGGCCGCCCATGCCTGGAAGGTCGTCGCGGCCTGGGCGGTGGTGATGATCGCCGTCGCCGGGCTGGCCGTCGGCCTCGGCGGGTCGTTCTCCACCGAGTTCGAGATCCCCGGCACCGAGTCCCAGGCGGGCCTGGACGCCCTGGCCACCCGCTTCCCGGAGATGGGCGGCACCTCGGGGGACATCGTGTTCGTCGCCGAGGACGGATCCGACATCGACGAGCACCAGGGCGCCATCGAGGACGTCATGGAGGATATCGCGGAGGTCGAGGGCGTCGAGACCGCCCCTTCACCCTTCGACGACCTCTCCCCCGGCACGCGCAACGACGACGACACCGCCCTCATCGCGACCGTGCAGATGGACGGCCAGATCGGCGAGTTCCCCGCCGAGTCCGTGGACGAGCTGCAGGCCATCGTCGACGACGCCTCCGCCGAGTCCTCCGCCCTGTCCGTGCACCTCGGCGGGCAGGTGCTGCAGAGCGGCGAGGTGCCCTTCGGCGCCGGCGAGGTGATCGGCGTGATCCTCGCCCTGATCATCCTCGGCATCGTCTTCCGCGCCGTGATCCCGGCGGTCATCCCCATCGTGACCGCCATCGTCGGCGTCGGCGCCTCCATGATGGCGCTGATGGCGCTCACCGTCGGCGTCGAGATCCCCTCGGTGGCCACCTCCCTGGGCGCGATGCTGGGCCTGGCCGTCGGTATCGACTACGCCCTGTTCATCCTCTCCCGGCACCGCGGCCAGCTCGAACGCGGCGAGGACGTGCGCGAGTCCATCGGTTCCTCGATCGCCACCTCCGGCAGCGCCGTCATCTTCGCCGGGCTCACCGTGATCATCGCCCTGGTGGGCCTGTTCATCACCGGTATCCCCTTCCTCACCGTGATGGGTGTGGCCGCCGGCGGCACCGTCGCCGTCGCCGTGCTCGTGGCCCTCACCCTGCTACCCGCCCTGATGGGCCTGCTCGGTGAGCGGCTGCGGCCCCGCTGGACCCGCCGCGCCATGGCCGAGCACGACGGCGAGCTTCCAGAGGAGGTCGCCGCCGCGCACGGCTCCTCCCACCGCATCGGCCGCGCCTGGGTGCGGATCGCCACCAAGGTGCCGGTGCTGACCATCGTCGTGGTGGTCCTCGGCATCGGGGCCCTCGCGATCCCCGCCCGCGACCTCGAGCCGGCCCTGCCCGACCAGGGCACCGAGGAGGAGGGCACCTCCGCGCGCGACACCTACGACCTCATCACCGAGGAGTTCGGCCCCGGCTACAACGGTCCCCTGCTGGTCACCGCCGACATCATCAACACCGACGACCCCCTGGCCGTGGTCGAGGACCTCGAGGACCGCATCACCGCCCTCGACGGCGTCGAGGAGATCCAGATCGCCACCCCCAACCAGGGCGCCGACATGGCCGTGGTATCCGTGATCCCCACCGGCGGCCCCACCGCCCAGTCCACCAAGGACCTGGTCACCGAGATCCGCGAGGACGCCGCCGACTGGGAGGACGAGCTCGGCATCTCCGACGTCACCGTTACCGGCTCCACCGCCGTCGGCATCGACGTCACCGACAAGCTCTCCGGCGCGCTCGTGCCCTTCGGCATCTTCGTCGTCGGGCTCTCCCTGATCCTGCTCACCCTCGTGTTCCGCTCCCTGTGGGTGCCGATCAAGGCGTCGCTGGGCTACCTCCTGTCGGTGGGCGCGGCCTTCGGCGTCACCGCGATGGTCTTCGAGTACGGCTGGTTCAACGGCCCCCTGTTCGTCTCCGTCAACGGCCCCGTCGTCGCCTTCATGCCGATCATGGTGATGGGCGTGCTGTTCGGCCTGGCCATGGACTACGAGATGTTCCTGGTGACCCGCATGCGCGAGGAGTTCGTGCACAGCGGCGACGCGAAGGGCGCCATCGAGCGCGGCTTCGTCGGCAGCGCCCCCGTGGTGGTCGCCGCCGCACTGATCATGACCTCCGTCTTCGCGGGCTTCGTCACCGCCGGCTGGTTCATGCTGCAGCCCATCGCGATCGGCCTCGCCGTTGGCGTGCTCGTGGACGCCTTCGTCGTGCGCATGACCCTGGTGCCCGCCGTGCTCGCCCTGCTCGGCGACCGCGCCTGGTCCCTGCCTGCCTGGCTGGACCGTCGCCTGCCCACCGTCGACGTGGAGGGCGAGGGCCTCGCCGAGGTGCTCGAGCACCGCCGCTGGACCGCGCAGCACGGCGAATCGGCGCTGCGCCTGGAGGACACCGTGGTGCCGCTGCTCGGCGAGGACGGCCGGCTCGGCCCCCTCACCGGCGCCCTCTCCCCCGGCTCGATCATGGTGGTCCGCTCCGAGGACGACGCCGCCCGCGCCACCTTCCTCGCCCTCGCCGCCGGTCGCGCCGTGCCCACCGCGGGGATCCTCGCCGTCCACGACCGGCTCGCCCCCGACGACCTCGGCGCCATCCAGGCCCGCACCCACCGGGTGCCCGCCGGCGCCGACGCCGCCGAGCGCCTCCACGACATCGCCGCCTCCCCCGTCGCCGAGCGGATGATCGTCATCGACCGCCTCAAGGACCTCGGTGAGGCCGTCGAGACCGACCCCGCCCTGCTCGGCATCCTCGACGCGATCCTCGAGGAGGGCGCCACCCTCGTGGTCGGCTCCGACACCGAGGACCCCACCGCCACCGAGCGCGCGCTCGCCTCCGGGATGCACGACCCCTCCCGCCTGATCGCGCTGGACGTGCACCGCTCCACCACCGCCGCTCCGGAAGGAGCCCTCGCATGACCCGCCTGCTGCACTCCCGGATCCTGGTCCTCGTCCTGCTGCTGCCCGTGCTCGTGGCAGGCATCGGCCTCTGGGCCCTCAGCGGCCGCGTGGACCGCCTCGACGACGTGCCCGCCGCCGTGGTGAACCTCGACGAGGGTGCCGAGATGGAGGTGGACGGCGAGACCCAGACCGTGCCGCTGGGCCGCTCCGTCGCCGGGGCCCTCACCCAGCCCGGCACCGCCGGGGACGCCGCCGACACCTCCTCCTCGCTCGCCTCCGTCAGCGGGGACGAGGACACCGCGGGCTTCGACTGGCAGCTCACCAGCGAGGACGACGCCTACGACGGGCTTCGCGACGGCAGCTACGCCGCCGTGATCGTCATCCCCGAGGACTTCTCCGAGAACCTCGTGACCATCGGCACCACCGACGCGGCGCCCGCCATGATCGAGGTGACCTCCAACGACGCCAACAGCCAGCTCAACGCACTGATCGCCACCGCCGTCACCCAAGCCGCCGCCACCGGCCTCGGTGGGGAGATGACCGAGCAGTACCTCGACGGCATCTACCTCGGCTTCGACGACCTCAAGGACGGCTACCAGGAGGCCGCCGACGGCGCCGACGAGCTCGCCGACGGCTCCGGGGAGCTCAGCGACGGCCTGGACCAGTCCGCCGACGGCGCCGACCAGCTCGCCGGCGGCGCCGATGAGCTCGCCACGGGCACCGAGGAGTTCTCCGGCGGCGTGGTCAGCCTCGCCGACGGCGCCCAACAGAGCGCCGACGGCTCCGACGAGCTGGCCGACGGGCTCGGCTCCCTGGCCGACGGCGCCGGGGACGCCGCTGAGGGCAGCCAGGAGCTGACCAGCGGGCTCGGCCAGCTCTCCGACGGCGCCGACGACCTCGCCGAGGGTAACCAGCAGCTCGCCGACGGCCTGGACGACCTGGCCACCGGCGCCGAGGACCTCGAGGACGGCGTGGGCGCCCTGCAGACCGGTATGCGCGGCGACGAGAACAACGACGGTCTGCTGGACGGCGCCGAGCAGCTCGAGGCGGGCGTGGTCGGCGACGGCACTACGGATAATCCCGGCCTCGCCGCCGGAGCCGACCAGCTGGCCACGGGCCTGGAGCAGTACGCCGATGGTGTCTCGCAGGCCGCCGTGGCCGTGAACGGCGACGGCACCGACGCGAACCCAGGGCTGTCTGCCACCGCCGAGGACCTCGCAGACGGCGCGGCCACCGCTGGCGACGGAGCACAGGGAATCGCGGATGCGACAGGAGCTATCGAGTCGGCCGTGGTCGGCGAAGAGACTCTCGCCGAACCGCAGATGGTCTCCGACGCTGAGGCGATGGAGGCTCTCGTTTGCAGAGATTATGGTGCCGACTCAGAGGAGTGCCTCACGGCTGGTCGCTTGCTTGCTTCGACGAGGACCGTCTCGACCGTGACCAAGGGCAATGAGAACGGCTCACTCGCTGAGGGCGCGCAAGGTCTTGCCACAGGCCTCAATGGCACCGACAGCGAAGACGGTCTCGTGGACGGCCTCGAGGGCGTGCAGCAGTACGCCGACGGGCTCGAGACCGCCTTCAACGGGGACGGCTCCGCCGAGAACCCCGGTCTGATCGCCTCGGCGGATCAGCTCGCCGAGGGCGCCCGGTCCAGTGCGGACGGCACCGAGCAGCTCGAGGACGGCGTGGTCGCTCTCAGCGACGGTCTCGGGGAGTACGCCGAGGGCGTGGACACCCTGGCCGACGGCACCGGGCAGCTCGCCGAGGGAGCCCGGTCCAGTGCGGACGGCGCCTCCGACCTCGCCGACGGTGCCGACCAGCTCGCCACCGGTCTCGAGGCCAGCGCCTCCGGGTCCTCCGAGCTGACCGGTGGGCTGGACCAGCTCGCCGCGGGTTCGGACGCCAGCGCGGACGGGGCCTCCCAGCTCGCCGAGGGCAACCAGCAGCTCGCGGACGGCGCGGACGAGCTCGCCACCGGCTCCGAGCAGCTCGCTGACGGCAGCTCCGAGCTGGCCGACGGCTCCGGGGAGTTGGCCGACGGCACCGAGCAGCTCGCCGACGGCTCCGAGGAGCTGACCGACGGCACCGAGCAGCTCGCGGACGGCCTGCAGGACGGCGCCGACCAGGTGCCCTCCTACAGCGAGGACGAGCGGGACCGCATGAGCGCCCAGGCCGCCTCCCCCGTGGACACCGAGGCGGATCGGGAGAACGAGGCATCCGGCGCCACCACCGCGATCTTCCCCTTCGTGGTGGGTCTGGCCCTGTGGCTCGGGGCCTTCGCGGCGGCCCTGCTGCTGCCGGCCCTGTCGCGGAAGCTGATGGACCGGGCGATGCCGATGTGGAAGGTCGCGCTGCGCTCCCTGCTGCCGTCCCTCGCCGTCGCCGCCGCGCAGACCGTGGCCGTGCTCGCCGTGATCACTGCGATCGGCATCTCGCCGGTCTCCCCGCTGGCCGTGGCCGTGGTCGCGCTCGCCGGGGCGATCATGTTCGCGATGCTGCACCAGGCGTTGATGGTGCTGTGCGGGAACCGGGTCGGACGCCTGCTATCGGTGATCCTGGTGGTGCTGCAGGTGGTGGCCCTGGTCGGGATCCTCCCGATCGAGACCGCTCCCCCGGCGCTGGAGGCGATCGCGGGGTTCATGCCGCTGACCATCGTCACCGAGGGCCTCACCCATGCGGCGCTCGGCGGCTCCCTGGTCTCGACCCTCGGCACCCTCGGCACGATCCTGGTGTGGGCAGCGATCTCGCTGGTCATCACCCTGGTGGCGGCCCGCGGGGCGCGCCGGGTGGACGGACGACGCGCCGCCGCCCCGTCCGGGGCGGAGCCCGTCGCCGCCTGACCCGTAGCCCGTTCCACGACCGCGTCCCCGGGCCGGTGACCTCATCCGCGGGGGTCGCCGGCCCCGGTCGTCCGCGGGTGGACGCTCCGGGGTCAGCGGAAATCGCGGGAGGGACCGGCGGCGGCGACCTCCAGCGGGGCCACGTCGTCGGCCACCAGGTTCACGGCGCCCGAGGCGTTCTCGATGATGCCGCGCAGCACGATCGCGCGGGAGGTGCGCAGCAGCGCCCGGTGCCGCGCCCAGAAGCCCTTCGAGCAGACCACGTTGAGGATCCCGGTCTCGTCCTCGAGGCTGAGGAAGGTGATGCCGCTGGCCGTCATCGGTCGCTGCTTGTGGGTGATGACGCCGCCCACCCGGATGCGGGTGGAGTCCTCCGCCTCCCGGGTGCCCTGGATCGACAGCACCCCCTCGGCGGTCAGCCGCTCCCGCACCAGCGCCATCGGGTGCTCGGCCACCGTGATGCCGGTGGCCCAGGAGTCCGCTGCCGTCAGCTCGGCGTCGCTCATCCCCGGCAGCATCGGGGCCTGCGCCCCCACGGCGAGACCCGGCAGGGTGTCCGGGCTCTCCTGGGCGGCGGCGCCCGCCGCCCACAGCGCCTGCCGCCGCGTGCCGCCCAGGGCGTCCAGCGCCCCACCGGTGGCCAGGGCCTCGAGCTGCGCGGCGCTGAGCCGCACCCGCCGCGCCAGGTCCGGCACCGAGGCGAAGGCCCCGCCGCGCTCCCGCTCGGCGACGATCCGCTCGGCGGTCTCCGTGCTGATCGAGCGCACCTGGTCCAGGCCCAGCCGGATCACCGGGCCGGCCGCCGCGGCCTCCCCCTGCACCTGCTCGCGGCGCTGTCCCGGCGACAGCTCCGCATCCACCGGCACCCGGTAGCCGCGGTGGTCGTCGTCGGTCTCCAGGTCGGTGCGGGCGCGGCTGGCCAGCACGTCGGGGCCGCGGGTGCTCACCCCGTGACGGCGGGCGTCGGCGATCAGCGACTGCGGAGAGTAGAAGCCCATCGGCTGGGAGCGCAGCAGCGCCGCCGTGAACGCCGCCGGGTAGTGGCACTTCAGGTACGAGCTGGCGTAGACCAGGTAGGCGAAGGAGTAGGCGTGGGACTCGGGGAAGCCGTAGTTGGCGAAGGCCAGCAGCTTCCGCTCGACCGTCTCCGCGGCCTCCCCCGTGATGCCGTGCCGTGCCATTCCCGCGTAGAGGGCGTCGTGCAGGTCCAGCATCTTCTGGGTGGATCGCTTGGAGCCCATCGCGCGGCGCAGCTGGTCCGCCAGCGCCGGGGTGAAGTCGGCGATGTCCACGACCATCTGCATCAGCTGCTCCTGGAACAGCGGCACCCCCAGGGTGCGGGCCAGGGACTTCTCCAGCAGCGGATGGATGAAGGTGACGGGCTCCTCGCCGGTGCGGCGCCGCAGGTAGGGGTGGACGCTGCCGCCCTGGATGGGGCCGGGACGGATCAGCGCCACCTCGACCACCAGGTCGTAGAACTCGCGTGGCCGCAGCCGCGGCAGGGTGGAGATCTGGGCGCGGGACTCGATCTGGAACACGCCGATCGAGTCGCCGGTGCACAGCATGTCGTACACCGCCGGATCCTCCTGCGGCAGGGTGCGCAGCTCGAAATGCTGGTCGTGGTGCTCGGCGATGATGCGCAGGGCATGGTCCAGGGCGGTGAGCATCCCCAGCCCCAGCAGGTCGAACTTCACCAGGCCCGCGTCGGCGCAGTCGTCCTTGTCCCACTGCAGCACGGTGCGGCCCTCCATCGCCGCCCACTGCACGGGGCACACCTCGATCACCGGCCTGTCGCACAGCACCATCCCGCCGGAGTGGATGCCCAGGTGACGGGGCGCGTCCCGCAGCCGATGCGCCAGCTCCACCACGTCGGCGGGCAGATCGGCCTCCGCCAGGGAGGAGAAGGAGCGTTCGATGCGGCGGGAGAAGGCGTCCTGGGAGCCGGTGTCGTAGCCCAGCGCCCGGGCGGCGTCGCGCACGGCGAGCTTCGCCCGGTAGGTGATGACGTTGGCGACCTGCGCGGCGTTCTCCCGGCCGTAGCGCTCGTAGACGTACTGGATCACCTCCTCGCGGCGGTCCGAGGCGATGTCGATGTCGATGTCCGGCGGGCCGTCCCGCTCCGGCGCCAGGAAGCGCTCGAACAGCAGCTGATGGCCGACGGGCTCCACCGCGGTGATGCCCAGCGCGTAGCAGACCGCGGAGTTCGCGGCCGAGCCGCGGCCCTGGCAGAGGATCCCCTCGCGGCGGCAGAACGCCACCAGGTCGTGGACGATGAGGAAGTAGCCGGGGAAGGTCAGGTCGGTGATGATGCGCAGCTCGTGCTCGATCTGCGCCCATGCCCCCGGCACCCGCTCCGGGACCTGTGGGGTGGGGCGCGGGCCGTAGCGCTCCCGGGCTTCCTGCTCCACCAGCTCCACCAGCCAGCTCGCCTCGTCGTGGCCCTGTGGCACCGGGAAGGGCGGCAGGTCCGGGGCGAGCAGCCGCAGGTCCAGGGCGCAGTCCCGTCCCAGCCGGGCCGCCGCGGCGATGGCCCGCGGGTAGCGCGGCAGCAGCGCCTCCATCTCCTCGCCGCTGCGCAGGCAGGCCAGGTGCCCGGGCAGGTAGGGGTCGGCCTCGGCCAGCGGCACCCCGGCGCGCAGCGCTGCATGGGTGTCAGCCAGGCGCTTGTCCGCCGGGGCCGCGTAATGGGCGTTGGTGGAGGCCACCAGCGGCAGGCTCACCTCATCCAGGCCGTGCGACTCCCGCACCAGCCGGGCCGCCTGCGCCAGGGCGTCGTGCAGCTCATCGGCCTCCCCTCCCCCGCCGGCCACCAGCTCCACGGCCACGTTCCCGGTGCCGAACAGCTCCACCAGACGCGCGATTGCCGCGGCCGCGTCATGGGCGGCGCCGTCCAGGTCCCCCTCGGCCAGGCGCGCGGCGGCGGCGCGGCTGACGGCGCCCTTGCGGCAGCCGGTGAGGATCTGCCAGTGCCCGGCGCGGGCCACCCGCTGCAGCTCGGCCAGGCGGTAGCGGGGCACTCCCTTGGTGCCGGAGTCCAGGTGGGCGCGGGCGATCACGGAGGACAGCTCCCGGTAGCCGGCCGCATCGCGCACCAGCACCAGCAGGTGCTCGCCCTCCGGGTCGGGCACCCCGGTGCGGGGCGCGGAGATCACCGGCGTGGTCGAGGCGGTGACCGCCCCCGGCTCCAGCCCCAGGGTGAGCTCGGCGCCGAAGACGGTGGCGATGCCCTCGGCGGCGGCGGTGCGGGCGAAGCGCACCGCCCCCGGCAGCCCGTCGTGGTCCACCAGGGTGATGGCCTCCAGGCCCAGCCGGGCGGCCTGCTCGACCATCTCCTCGGGACTGGAGGCGCCGTCGAGGAAGCTGAAGTGGGAGTGGGCGTGCAGTTCGGCATAGGGCACCGCCCGGGACGGGCGGTAGCCGGGCGGCTTCTTCCCGGTGTGCTCGACGACGATCGGCGGGGCGACGGTCGCCGCCGGCCGGTCCGAGAGGATCGCCTCCAGGTCCTTCCACGCGGGTGGCCCCAGGAACCATCCGGCCATGCCTCACCTCCGTCCTTCCGTCCTGTCTCTCGCTCATGCCCTGATCCCGGACCTGCCGGGTCACAGCCCTCGCGCTGCCGCCCCCTCGTACAGATGCCGTGCCGCACGGACGGCCACCTCCGCGTCGGCCTCGCCGACGGTCCGGGAGTCGTAGCGCTGCTGGTTCCGGGCCCGACGCATCTGATCGAATCGCCGGGCTCCAGCCTGTCCGGGCGGGGTGGTCAGCACCGCGGACAGGAACCGACCGAGGGTCTCGTGCTGGCCGGGACCGTTGGCGGTGCGATAGCCGTAGACCGCCAGCAGAGCCTCGCCGACGTCGTGCGCCGCGTCGTAGGCGTAGGTGAAACGACCTTCCGGCCACTGCAGACGATGCACCTCCTCGAGGCGGTGCCGTGCCTTGGACAGGAAGACCGCGGCGCGATCGAGATCGACCGGCACCGGGGCCAGCCGGCGACTGCGGACGAGCTGGTCGACGGCACGCAGCTGCTCTTCGTCCAGCGGTGCGGTCACCATGGCGGCTCCCCGAGGACCGGCACGATGGGATCGGCGCGCACCTGGGTGTGGAAGCCGCTGTCGTCGAGCAGCTCCTCCCGGGTGACGATGCTCGGGTTCACGGGGCGGTGCACCGAGTCCTCGACCCGGGCGCAGGCCTCGTAGACCTCCTCCGGGTCCGGGGTCCCGACGACCATCACATCGATGTCGCGAGGGGCGGGACCGGACCGGCCGCGCATCCGGGCGGCGAAGGATCCGTGGAGGAAGACCGCGTCGATCCCCTGCAGGGGACGCAGCTCCTCGGCGAGCAGCGCGACGGGGCCGGTGCTGATCAGCACGATCTCCCGCAGCGGCGGAGTGAGCGGGCTGTCCTCCGCGGCGCTGATCAGCCGGGTGCGCCCCGCGCGGCGCTCCTGCAGGATCCCCGCCTCCAGGAGACGGGCCACCTCGCGGTGCACGGTGGGGTAGGCCAGACCGGTCTCCGCGGAGATCTCCGCGAGGCTGCGGGCCCGGTCCTCGAGCAGCAGCAGGGACAGCAGCCGTGCCTGTCCCTCGGAGCGGAAGACGGGTGCGAGCAGCGGTGCCTCGGTTCTCATATGATGGATATTATTCTCCATCATAGTGATACTCAAGGGCGGTTCAGTGAGGGCGACCCCGACGGCTCCGGGTATCTCCGGCATGGTTCCCCGCGGCATGGACTCTCTAGTCATAGATCCCCTCCACGCTCCAGGTGCCGCGGCGGGACAGCAGCAGCACGGCGGTCTGGGTGCCCTCAGACTCTCCCGGGGGCGCGATGCCCGGTGTGGCGTCGGGAGGCGCGGCGCCGAGCACCAGCTGCAGGCGCGCGGCGCGGGTGCCGCCGGGGCTCCACCAGCGCTCGTCGATCGCGGTGGGGGCGCCGTGGGCTAGCACCGCATGCTCCCGGCCCGCCTCCAGGCCGACCCGCTGCAGGGCCTGGGCGCCGGGCGCAGCGACCCGCAGCCGGGTCGGCGGGGCGCTGAGCAGGCCGCGCGCCGTGACCAGCACCGGCTCCCCCGCCGCATCGAGCAGCGCCACCTCCGGCGGCTGCCACAGCACGGTGGCGGGCAGGGGACGGGCGGCCGCGCCGGGCCAGGGACCGGGTCTGGCGGCGGGCTTCTCGGCCCGCCAGGGCACCAGGCGCCCCTCCTCGGCGAGCAGCCTCCCGCCCAGCAGCACCGGCACCTGCACGGCGTCCTCCCCGGCCAGGCCCTGGGCGCGGGCGAAGGCGCGAGCGGCCCGCTGGGCGGCCTCGCCGGCGCTGCCCCACAGCGCCGCAGCGCTCTCCCCCGCCGGTGCCAGCTGCACCGGGTGCAGGCCGATCCGCACGATCGCCCCGGTGGCCGGGCCGCCCAGCCGCGCCCGGGTGATCCAGCCGTCGCACTGCCAGCGGATGCGGTCCACCACGTCGGCCACGGACAGCGCGCCGTCGTGCCGCCAGGTGCGCTCCATCTCCTCGCCGCCCTCGGTGCGGGCCACGATCCGCAGCCGGGTGCACACCAGCCCCCGCTCCACCAGCAGCTCGTGGAGCTGCTCGGCCAGCGGCCGGGCGATGAAGGCCGCCTGGTCGGTGCGCACCAGCGGCGGGTCCAGTACGGTCTCGGCGAGCACAGGCTGGGTGGGGTGGTGCGCGGCCGGGGGCGTGGGCTCCCCGCCGCGGGACAGCTCGTGCAGGGTCGCCACGTCCGGCCCGAAGCGGTCGGCGACGGAGGCCGCGGGCAGGGCCGCCAGCTCCCCCAGGGTGGTGATGCCCAGGCGCTGCAGCAGGTCCACCGTCCCGGCCAGGTCGAGTCGTCGCTCGGGGCGGGTGGCGGAGGGCTGACCGCGATGGCCCCAGCCGGGGCCGACGGGGGCCTGCGCGAGGGTGGCGATGGGGTGCGGGGCCAGGTAGTCCGCGGAGCGGCCGGGCCGCACGATCCGCCCGGCCGGTGAGGCCAGCAGCGCCGCGAAGGGGCCGTCGGCGATGCCCACCGCGCAGTCCCAGCCGGTCAGCTCGGCCACCGCGTCGATGATCGCGACCGCCAGCTCCTCCTCCCCGCCCTGGTGGCGGGCGGGGCCGCGGGCGGCCATCAGCAGGGTGCCCGGGCGCAGCACGTCCACCCCGGCGGCGACCGTGTCCACCGCGGCGGCGACCAGCTCGAACAGGGCACTCTCCTGCTCCCGGTCAGCCTCCAGCACCAGCGCCTCGGGGCAGGCGGCACGGGCGGCGCGCCGCTTCATGCCCGGCAGCGCCCCGACGGCACGGGCGGCGGCCCCGGCATGGGTGACGCGGTGCTGCTCGATCAGCAGCACCGGGTCCCGGGCCACGTCCACCGGCGGGGTCTCCTCCCCGCGACGCTGGTGACGGTCCAGGGCGGCGACCAACGGCCAGTCCGGCACGGTCACCGCGACCGTGCGGGTGGTCTCCCCCGAGGGTGCCTCGGCCGGGGCGGCGGCGAGCGTGCTCATCAGCCGGCCTTCTGCCGGGTGTGCAGGGTGAGGCCGGGGGCCGCGGGGGCGATGTCCACCCGGGTCGGAGTGGCGAGCGGCGAGGGGGCGGCCGCGATCATGCCGCCCACCTGCGGCAGCAGCACCTCGGTGGTGCGCTGTCCGGCGATGCCGCGACCGCGGGAGCTCACCCGCAGGCGCCGTCGGCGCAGGCGGCCGCTGCCCCGGCCGAGGCCCTGCCAGGCCAGCGGCACGGAGTCCAGGGCGAGATCCGCGCGGCCGGGCGGACGGGCCGCCAGCACCAGGGTGTCGGCGGCACGGGCACGGCCCAGCAGGCTGCGCCACAGCGCCGGGGCCAGGTCGAGGTCCGGACCCAGCACCAGCACCCCCACCCCGTCGGCCAGGGCCGAGAGCACCTGCGGGCGCTGCTCCCCCTCGGCCGGGGCGAGGGCAAGACGCTGCGGGTCCAGCCCGGCGTCCAGAGCGGAACGCAGCCCCAGGTCGGGCATCCCGGCGATCGCACACCAGGCGTCCTCCCCCGTCGCGGCGACCGCGAGGGCCAGCAGCAGGGAGGTGCCGGCGGCGCCCTCCACGGCCACCGAGCTGCCCGCCCGCAGCCCGGCCCCCGGGAACAGGGGGGCTAGCGGGCCGGGCACGGGCAGGCGGGTGCCGACCAGCTCCTCCTCCGCGGCCGGCTGCTCCGGCTCGGCGCTCGGGGTCGGACCGCCGACGCTGCGCAGGGCGGTGCGGTCGATGCGGCCGCCCCAGCGGGAGGCGCTGCGCTCGGCGGCCCCCAGGGCGGCACGGGCGCGCGCCAGGCGCTCCTCGTGCTGCTCCGGCGCGGGCCGGGCCACCAGGCTCATGGACACTCCGTCTCCCCTGCCCTTCCCTCGCTGAGACCACACACTCGTTCGAACGTGCGTTCGAACTGTACGCCTCGACGGGGTGCCGCTCAAGGCGGGCAGGTCATCGCTTCGAACATCTGTACGAAGTGTGCGGGAGGGGTGTGACGAACGAGCGGGGCGGCTCGGAACGGAGGGCTTGGACCAGGTCAGTCCTGGTCAGTCCTGGCTCGGCACCACCGTCTGCTGGTAGAGCGCGAGCCGCCAGCGGCCGTCGCGGTGCACGCAGTGGCTGCTCATGAGCGCCGTGAAGCGGTCCTCGCCGCGTCGGGCCCGGCCCCGGTAGGCGAGGACGGCGCCCTCGCGACCGGCATCGATCAGACGCGGCTCACGGATCTCGTAGGCGTCCCAGGTCGGGGCGTCGTCCAGGGACGCGATCACCTGTTCCCGGTCCAGGGTGAGGCCGTGGGCCAGCACCATCACGCCGTCCGCGGTCATCAGCGCCCCGTAGAAGGCGGCGCCGGTGCCGTCGCACAGCGATCCCCAGCCCTCGTGCTCGAGGGCGAGAAGGTGCTCGCGCCGCTCCCTGCGCGTGCGGTGGTCCGCATGGTCGTCCATGTCCCGGAGGCTACGGGGTGGACCGGCCACGGGGCGGTCGGCCCTCCTGCTTCGTCGGGCCCCTCTGCGATCATGGCGGCACGCGAGAGGACGAGGACCGAGGAGGGTCTGCGATGCGGGCACTGGTGCTGCACGAGAAGGATCGGATGAGCGTGGAGGAGGTCGAGCCGATCGGCTCCCCCGGACCCGGTGAGGTGCGCATCGCGATGCACACGGTGGGGATCTGCGCCTCCGACGTGCACTACTGGACCGACGGCAAGATCGGCCCCTTCGTGCTGGAGGAGCCGATGATCCTGGGCCACGAGGGCTCCGGCACCGTGCTCGAGATCGGCGAAGGCGTCACGAACGTGCAGGTCGGCGACCGGGTGGCGATGGAGCCCGGTATCCCCGACGCCAGCTCCCGCGCCAGCAAGGAGGGCCACTACAACGTGGACCCGGCCGTCCGGTTCTGGGCCACTCCCCCGGTGGACGGCTGCCTGGTCGACGAGGTGATCCACCCCGCCGCGTACACCTACGTGCTGCCGGACTCGCTGAGCTTCGCCGAGGGCGCCCTGATCGAGCCCTTCGCCGTCGGCGTCTTCGCCGCGACCAAGGCCGAGCTCTCCCCCGGTGACGTGGTGGCCGTGATCGGCGCGGGCACCATCGGCATCATGTGCGCGCTGGCGGCCCGGGCCGGCGGCGCCAGCCGGGTGTTCGTCGGGGACGTGCTGCCCGAGAAGCTCGGCCTGCTGGAAGGCATGGAGGGCATCGTGACCGTCGACGTGACCCGGGAGGACTTCGGCGAGCGGGTGCGCGCCGAGACCGGCGGCTGGGGCCCGCAGGTGGTCATCGAGGCCTCCGGCGCCGCCCCCGCCTACAAGACCATCTGGTCGATGCCCGCGCCGGGCGGCCGCATCGTCGCCGTCGGCATGCCCGCCGAGCCGGTGCCCTTCGACGTCGCCACCGCTCAGAGCCGGGGCGTGTCGATCGAGACGGTGTTCCGCTATGCGAACTCCTACCAGACGGCGATCGACCTGGCCGCGACCGATGCCGTGGACCTGGGGCGCTTCGTCTCCGAGACGTTCGCTTTCGAGGACTCCCCGCGCGCCTTCGAGCGCTTCCTCGAGGGCCGCCCCACCGACGTGAAGCTGCAGATCACCCTGTGACCTCCTCACCCGGTGACCGCCAGGACGCAGAGGGGCGGGGCGTGAACCTGCGTCCCGCGACCGCCGAGGACATCGACTGGCTGGTCGAGCTGCGGGCCGTGGTGATGTGCCCCAACCTGGAGCGGGTGGGAGTCTTCGACCCGGCGGAGGTGCGCCAGCGCTTTCGCAACGGCTACGTGCCCGACAACACCCGGATCATCGTCACCGAGGACGGCCGGGAGATCGGTTGCATCGCTGTGCGCGCGGAGCCAGAGGCCTACTGGATCGAGCACTTCTATCTCGACCCGGACACCCAGGGCCGCGGGACCGGCACCGCCGTGCTGCGCCAGGTGCTCTCCGAGATGCCGGAGGACCGACCCGTCCGTCTGAACGTCCTCCAGCACAGCCCCGCCGGACGGCTGTATAGCCGTCACGGCTTCGTGCTGGAGGACGAGGACGCGGTGGACCGGTGGCTGGTGCGGCACCCGGCCGAGCGTCCGGCGCTGTCGAGCTGAAGGACCACCGTGCGCCTGCTGATCGACCTCGACAACACCCTCGTGGACCGCGACGCCGCGTTCCGTGCCTGGGTCCGGTCGACGGTGCGCGGCTCCGGAGGCGACGACGACGACGGGATCGCCGCCCTGCTGGCCGCCGATGACCACGGCTACGGGGACCGCGCCGAGGTGGTCCGCGCCCTCCGGGACGCGACCGGCCTGACGGACGAAGACGCCATCCTGCGGGACCGGGTGATGACCGAGCACGTCGAGCTGATCCGCTGCTACCCCGGGGTGGTCGAGGCGCTGCGCCGTCTGCGCGAGGGCGGCGTGCACATCGCCGTGGTCTCCAACGGCACGGGCCGGCAGCAGCGCGCGAAGATCGCCCGCGCCGGACTGACCGGGCTGCTGGACGGCATCGTGCTCTCGGAGGAGGTGGGCGTCGCCAAGCCCGATCCGCGGATCTTCGCCGCCGCCTGCGCGGGGACGGAGGACGGCGAGCAGATCTGGATGATCGGCGACAACCCGCGCGCCGACGTCCTGGGGGCCCGCGACGCCGGGCTGCCCGCGATCTGGGTCTCGCACGGGCGGGGATGGCCCTCCGACCATGGGGCGCGACCGACCACGGTCGAGTCCACGACAGCGGCCCTCGAGCTGATTGCTGCCCAGTTCACATCGTAGCGGTGAGCTGGGTCGGGGCCGACGGAGGCACCCGGGCCAAGCCATTCGGGCACTCACAGAAGAGACCCGGTGTCGGTCACGCCCTCGGCTCGTGGATGATGAGGTTCCCGTCCTCATCCGCTTCCGAGTAGGACTCTCCTGCCGCCTCGAACTCTGCCGCGAAGTTCAGCTCGGCCACCAGGGCGTCCATCCGCGAGGCCCACTGTTCGCGGACCCGTGCCTGCTCCCGGGGGTCGAGGTCATCGAAGCTCGCAGCATCGCCTGGGAGCCGAGGGGGTCGACGGGATCGGGACATGCTTCAGCGTAGCCAGCTGCTCCTGGATCGAGACAGGTACTGCCAGGGCACGGAACACCGCTACCTCCCCGCACGTCAGACGGAGGTGTTGGCAGGCACCAGGTCACACCAACCCGCCGGGGCCTGCTCGCGGCCACCGCGCTGTTCGCCCTCGCGGCTTGCCTTCCGAACAAAAAATCCTGTCACGGTCATTTCGCGCTACTCGGACAACGGAGTCGATTTATCCAGTCGGATGCGCCACCTCCGAGCAATTCCGGCCCGAACGATCAACTTCTGGCGTCAGGCAGTAGTAGAACAAAAGCCAAGCAGCAAATACGATTGCTGTAATCAGTGTTGTTGCGGCCCATGCGTGATTATCAAGGAGATCGATGAACATTCCCAATATTGGGAGGGATGTGCCCTCAAGGTGAACATTCGAGTACCCTTCTACTGAGACAATCCCTGCGAAGGCGCTACTTCCTGCCACAACTCCCGCCATCCAGGAAGGGCTATGGATCGTGTGTTGGGAGCGACCCGACCATGCGGTGAGGTATACCAAGAGCAGGATAATGATGCCTGAAAGCCATGGGAGTCGGCCATAGGCGACCGTGGCCCAAATCGGAGCAGTTACGAGGAATGTGGCATTTGCGGAAGAGTAGATCCGCGTACGATTACTCAACGGCACCACCTTTCGTTTAAGTAGTGCGATAGCATTAAGCTAGCGCTTTCGGGATTGATGCCTATGAGGTGCCAGCTGGGTTAGGTCGCCAGGCTAACGGTCGGCTTCATAATCCACTCGTCGTCGGTGGGAGTCAATCGGACGAGTCGGGTCCCTGGGAAGTGGCAAAGACAGTTCCGTTAGATCCCTGCCCTGCCAGGGCACTGAACACCGCTCCCTCCCCGCGCACCCGCCGGAGGTGTTGGCTGGCACCATGTCCGCACCCACCCGTCGAAGCCTGCTCGCGACCACCGGTCTACTCGCCCTGGCGGCGTGCGCCCGTCCGGGAGCCGACGACGTGCCGGCCTCGAGCACCCCCGAGAACGGAGAACCCACCATGGAATCCAGCACCGAGCAGGCCGCGTCGTCCCGAACCCTGCTGATCTGGTTCTCCCGCGATGGCGAGAACTACTGGGAGGGCGGACGGAGGGACCTCGCGGTCGGCAACACGGAGCGCCTCGCCCGACTGATCACCGAGCGCATCGAGGTCCAGGAGTACGAGGTCGTCCCCGCCGATCCTTACCCCGAGGCCTACGACCCGACCGTGGAGCGCAACGTCCGTGAGCAGAACGCCGACGCACGGCCTGCCATCGCCGGTGAGCTGCCCGATGCCCAGGACTTCGACACGTTGCTCATCGGCAGCCCGGTCTGGAACGTGCGGGCCCCGATGATCCTGTCCGCCCTCGTCGAGAGCCTGGACCTCACCGGGATGCGGGTCCTGCCCTTCGTCACCTACGCCGTCTCCGGGATGGCAGGCATCGACCGCGACTACCGGGAGGTGCTGCCGGACGCCGAGGTCGCCGACGGCCTCGCCATCCGCGGGGAGGACGTCGAGGCGGAGGGCACCGCGGCCGAGGTCGAGGCCTGGCTGCGGGACAACAACCTGCTCTGACCGGGACTCACTGCGACGGCGCAACGCATCCGCCGTCGCCGAAGGCTGCGGGACTGGGAGGCAATGACAGTGCCTTCCACGCTGGTTCGCCCCTCCCTAGCCTCGATATCGACCCCATCCGCACGAGCAGCAGGAGAGCTCTTATGGACACCCGCACCCTCGGCACCGACGGCCCGGCCGTCTCGGAGATCGGCTTCGGCTGCATGGGCCTCAGCCACGGCTACGGCGCCGCCGTGGACGACGCCCACGGCATCGACGTGATCCGTCGCGCCGTCGACCTCGGCGTCACCTTCTTCGACACGGCCCAGGTCTACGGTCCCTACACGAACGAGGAGCTGGTCGGCCGGGCCCTCGCCCCGGTCCGCGAGCAGGTCGCCATCGCCACCAAGTTCGGCTTCGACCTGGAGCAGGCCCGGGACGCCAACGGGCTGGACTCCCGCCCGGAGACCATCCGCCGCAACGTCGACGGCTCCCTGGGTCGTCTCGGCGTGGAACGCATCGACCTGCTCTACCAGCACCGGGTCGACCCGACGGTCCCCATCGAGGATGTCGCCGGCACCGTCGCCGAGCTGATCGCAGAGGGCAAGGTCGGCGCCTTCGGCCTGTCCGAGGCCGGGGTCTCCACGATCCGGCGCGCCCACGCGGTGCAGCCGGTCGCCGCCCTGCAGAGCGAGTACTCGCTGTGGTGGCGGGAGCCGGAGCAGGAGATCCTGCCGACGCTGCGGGAGCTGGGCATCGCCCTGGTGCCCTTCAGCCCGCTCGGCAAGGGCATGCTGACCGGCACCGTGGACACCACCGCCGGCTTCGGGGAGGGCGATGTGCGGGCGAGCCTGCCGCGCTACACCCAGCAGGGGCTGGAGCCCGCCGAGGAGCTGGTGGCGCTGCTCGGGGAGATCGCGCGACGCCGCGAGGCCACGCCCGCGCAGGTGGCCCTGGCCTGGCTGCTGGCCCAGGGCGAGCAGATCGTGCCGATCCCCGGCACCACCAAGGTCCACCGGCTCGAGGAGAACCTCGGAGCGGCGGCCATCGACCTGGACGCGGAGAGCCTGGACCGACTCTCGGAGGTCTCCGCCCGGATCGACACCGCGGTGGACCGCTACCCGGAGAAGATGCAGAGCTGGATCGACCGTTGACCGGATCCGCGGGCTGCAGGGAGCCGGGTCAGCGACTCGCGTAGAACGCCACCGCCGAGGACGCCGCCACGTTCAGCGAGTCCACCCCGTGCATCATCGGGATGGTGACGCGGCGGTCCAGCCGGGCGTCGGCGCCGGGGGTCATGCCGTGGCCTTCGGTGCCGAACACCAGGGCGAGGCGCGGGTGGTCCTCGGCGACCAGCGCGTCCAGGGTGATGGCGCCCTCGCCGAGGGTCATCCCGGCCACGGTGAAGCCCTGCTCCTGGAGCGTGCCGATGCCGTCCGGCCAGGGGTCGATGCGGGTCCAGGGCACTTGGAAGACGGTGCCCATCGACACCCGGATCGCGCGGCGGTACAGCGGGTCGGCGCAGCGCGGGGTGACCAGCACGGCGTCCACCCCGAGGGCGGCCGCGGAGCGGAAGATCGCGCCGACGTTGGTGTGGTCGACGATGTCCTCGAGGATCGCCACCCGGGAGCGCTCCCGCTCCCCCAGCAGCCCCTGAAGGCTCGGCAGTGCGGGCCTCTGCATGGCCGCGAGCGCCCCGCGGTGCAGGTGGAAGCCGGTCAGGGTCTCCAGCAGCGCCTCCTCCCCCACGAACACGGGCAGCTCCGGGAATCGCTCGAACAGCGGGGAGAAGCGCGGCAGCCACTTCTCGGACATCAGGAAAGAGCGCGGCCGCATCCCGGCATCCAGCGCCCGGGAGATCACCTCGTAGCTCTCGGCCATGAACAGCCCGCGCTCGGGCTCGATCCGGGAGCGCAGGCGCACATCGGTCATGCGCAGGTAGTCGTCCAGCCGGGGATCCTCGGTGGACGTGATCCGTTCGATCACGGGTGCGGGCTCAGGACAGCTGCAGGGAGCGCGCGGTGAAGCGCTCGCCGCGGGCCTCGACCACCAACGGCAGCCCGAAGGTGCGGGTGAGGTTCTGCGAGGTCAGGGTCTCGGCGATGGGGCCGGCGGCCACGAGCTCGCCCTCGCGCAGCAGCGCCACGTGGGTGTACCCGGGCGGGATCTCCTCCACGTGGTGGGTGACCAGCACGGTCACCGGGGTGGCGGGGTCCTTGGCGAGCCGCCCCAGGGTGCGCACCAGGGCCTCGCGCCCGCCGAGGTCCAGGCCGGCGGCGGGCTCGTCCAGCAGCAGCAGCTCCGGGTCGGTCATCAGGGCGCGGGCGGCCAGCACCCGCTTGCGCTCGCCGGTGGAGAGGGTGCCGAACATGCGCTGCTCGAGGTCGCCGACGCCGAAGGCGGCCAGCAGGGTGCGGGCGCGGTCCAGGTCCATCGCGTCGTAGGCCTCGTTCCAGCGCCCGACGACGCTGTACCCGGCGGTGACGACCACGTCGAGGGCGGTCTCGTCGGCCGGGATGGTGTCGGCCAGCTCCTGGGAGGCCAGGCCCAGCAATGGCCGCAGCTCGAAGACGTCAACCCGGCCGAGGCGCTCGCCGAGCACCTCGACGGTGCCGGAGGTGGGGTGCAGGCGGGTGGACAGCAGCCGCACCAGGGTGGACTTCCCGGCGCCGTTGGGGCCGAGCACGGCCCAGCGCTCCCCCTCCGCGATCTCGAGGGAGACCTCATGCAGGAGGTCCCGGCCGGAGCGTCGCACGACGACATCGGACAGGGAGGCAGCAGCGATCGGCATGCTCCGAGCCTATCGCCCTGCGGCCCCTACACTGGCCGGGCCCGCCGACCGGTGCGCCGTGCGACGGGCCGCCCCCTCTCCGGCTCCCCAGGAGGTCGCCGTGCCGCATCGTCCCGTCTCCCTGCACGCCCCCGCGGGCACCGTGGCCGCCGCGGTGATCGCCGAGCGCATCGACGCCCTGCTCGCCGACGCCGAGGAGGTGCCGCAGGAGTTCCCGACCGAGGTGCTCGCCGCCGCCGAGCAGGCCGCCGCCCGCGAGCCCCACGAGCACACGGACCTGCGGGAGATCCCCTTCGTCACCCTCGACCCGGCCTCCTCCACCGACCTGGACCAGGCCATGCACCTGGACCGGCAGGGCGAGGGCTACCGGGTGCGCTACGCCATCGCCGACGTGCCCTTCGTGGTGGACCTCGACGGGCCGATCGACGCCGAGGCCCGCCGCCGCGGCGCCACCGTGTACCTGCCCGACCGGCGCATCCCCCTGCACCCGCCGGTGCTCAGCGAGGCCGCCGCCTCGTTGCTGCCCACGCAGGACACCCCCGCGGTCGTGTGGACCCTGGACCTCGATGCCCGCGGGGAGGTCACGGACGTCGCGCTGGAGCGGGCCGTGGTGCGCTCCCGCGATAAGCTCGCCTACGACGCCGTGCAGGCGGACCTCGACGCCGGGCGCGGACACCCGATGATGGAGCTGCTGGCCGAGATCGGGGCACTGCGCACCGCGCGGGAGGCCGAGCGCGGCGGGGCGAGCCTGGAGATCCCCGAGCAGGAGGTCATCGCCGAGGAGGAGCGGATCCGCCTGAGGTGGCGCCGCCCCCACCCCATCGAGGACGCCAACGCCCAGATCTCCCTGCTCACCGGTATGGTCGCCGCCGACCTGATGCTGCGCGGCGGCTCGGGCATCCTGCGCACCTTGCCCCCGGCCGACGCGCGCGCCCGGGAACGATTCCGCCACCAGGCCGAGGCCCTCGGCATCGACTGGCCCGCCGACATGCCCTACGGGGAGCTGCTGCGCGGCCTCACCGCGGAAGACCCGGCGCACCTGGCGCTGCTGAATCAGGCCGGGGCCCTGTTCCGTGGCGCCTCCTACGCCGCCTTCACCACCCCCGAGGAGGTGCCGGACGAGCCGGCGCAGGCCGCGATCGCCGCGCCCTACGCGCACACCACCGCCCCGCTGCGGCGCCTGGTGGACCGCTTCGTGCTGCTGGTCTGCCTGGCCCATGCCCGCGGCGAGGCCCCCGATCCGGCGCTGCTCGCCGCTCTGCCGCTCATCCCGGAGGCCATGCAGGCCACGGCCGCCCGCGCCGGAGATCTTGAGCGACGCGCCCTGGACCTGGTGGAGGTCGCCGCCCTGGAGTCGCAGGTCGGCGAGACCTTCACCGGCACCGTCATCGAGCGTCGGGAGGCCTCCGTCGACGAGGACGGCCGCGAGCAGGCCCCCACCCGCGTCGAGGTGCAGCTCGCCGAGCCGCCCGTGACCGCCTGGGTGCCGGGCGACGCCGTGCCCGGCACAGCCGTGCGGATCCGACTGGAGTCCGTGGACCTGGACGCCCCCTCGGCCACCTTCGTGCTGCACGAGGGGGACGCATGAGCCAGTCCCCCACGGCCGACCGGGACCTGGTCGCGCTGCCCCGCACGGCGGTGCTGCTGCTGTGGAGCGCCGCCTACCTGCGCGGCGACCTGGGCCCCGACGACGCCGCCGAGCTGGCCTACGGCGCCGACCGCAGCCGCCCCGCACCGGGCGGGGAGGACCTCTTCGACTGGATGACTTCCCTGCGGCGCCTGCCGCTGGCCGCGCCCCGTCTGGTGCTGCCCCAGCCCGGCCGGATCGCCGGGCTGGTCGGTCCGCCCCCGGCCATCGCCGCCGCGCTGCAGGCCGAGCAGGCCGTCGTGGTCACCGCCGCCGGCCTCGCCGACCACACCCTGGTGCCCACCCTGATCCCCGAGGACGACCCCCACGGCCGCGGCGCCCGGGTGCGCTGGGAGCGCTACGCCGCCCCGCTCGGCGCCTCCCTGGCGCCGCCGGCGTCCTCCGGCACCGCCCGCACCGAGCTGCTCACCGCGCTGCGTCGCGCCGCGGACTCCAGCATCGACCTGGACCTGGTGCCGGACGAGCCGGTGGAGCTGGCCCGGGTGCCCGCCGACTGGACGGTCACCGGCCTGCCCCGCCACCTGGCCGGACGGGAGGCGCACCTGCTGGTGCTGGCCGCCCGCACCCTGCTGCTGACCCGCAGCGAGCTGGCCGAGGGCTCCCAGCAGACCGTGCAGCTCGCCGAGGCCCAGCGGCGGCGCGCGCTGCTGGCCGAGCTGCAGGACGCGGCTCGGCAGGCGCTGGTGGAGGCCGTCGAGCGCGTCATCCACCACGAGGCCGGCTGAGCCCGCCCGACGCAGCGAGGAGCCCCCGCGACCGGCGTGGTCGCGAGGGCTCCTGCACGGGCGGGATCAGGCGCGGTGCTTCGCGAGCACCTGCTCGTAGACCTCGATGGTGCGCTCGGCGATCGAGACCCAGGAGAAGTGCTCGGCGGCGCGGCGCCGGGAGGCCTCGCCCATCGCCTTCGCCCGCTCGGGGTCGGAGACCATGCGGGTCAGCGCCGCGGCGAGGTCGGCGACATAGCGGTCCGGGTCCACCGGGGTGCCGGTGCCGTCGTCCACCTGCTCGATCGGCACCAGGTAGCCGGTCTCCCCGTCGACCACGACCTCGGGGATGCCGCCGGTGGCGGAGGCGACCACGGGGATGCCGCAGGCCATCGCCTCGAGGTTCACGATGCCCAGCGGCTCGTAGATGCTCGGGCAGACGAAGGTCGTCGCGTGGGTGAGGATCTGCGTGAGCTGGTCCCGCGGCAGCATCTCGGTGATCAGGTGGAGGTTCTCACGGTCCTGGCGCAGCTCCGCGACCAGGGTGTCCACCTCGGCGGCGATCTCCTTGGTGTCGGGGGCGCCGGCGCACAGCACCACCTGCACCTCCGGCGGCAGGTCCCGCACGGCCCGCAGGAACAGCGGCAGGCCCTTCTGGCGGGTGATGCGGCCGACGAAGACCACGGTCGGGGCGTCGGGATCGATGCCGCGTTCGGTGAGCACCGTGGTGTCCTGGTTCGGGGACCAGGCGTCGATGTCGATGCCGTTGTGGACGACGTAGACCTTCTCCGGGTCGATCTGCGGGTAGGACTTCAGGATGTCCCGGCGCATCCCGTCGGAGACGGCGATGATCCCGGCGGCGCCCTCGTAGGCGGTGCGCTCGGCGTAGGAGCTGAGGCGGTAGCCGCCGCCGAGCTGCTCGGCCTTCCAGGGGCGCAGCGGCTCCAGGGAGTGCGCGGAGAGCACGTGCGGCATCCCGTACAGCAGGGAGGCGACGTGCCCGGCGAAGTTCGCGTACCAGGTGTGGGAGTGCACCAGGTCGGCGCCCTCGCAGTCCCGGGCGATGTCCAGGTCGGTGCCGAGGGTGGCCAGCGCCGCGTTGGCGCCCTCCAGCTCCACGGGGGTGCGGTAGGAGGTGGTGTCGGGGGCGTCGCGGTCGGCGCCGAAGGCCCGCACCTGCACCTCCAGATGGGGACGCAGCACCTGCGTCAGCTCGGCGACGTGCACGCCGGCGCCGCCGTACACCTCCGGGGGGTATTCCTTGGTCAACAGATCCACGCGCATCGCGTGCCTCCTTCCCCGGGTCATCCCGGGTCTCACCTCGAGCATCGTCTCGAGCGTCGTCGTGTCACGGACCGGCCCCGCAGGGACCTTCGTGGTGCCCGGGTGCGGCGGCAGGGCGGTCCGCGCGCGCTCCACGTCGTTCCACATTGTCCACCATGTGCCGGATCGGCGTGATCCGGGCCACGTCTGCATTATCCTGGAGCCATGTCCAAGAAGGTGCTCGCGATCGTCCTCGCCGGCGGTGAGGGGAAGCGGCTGATGCCGCTCACCCTGGACCGCGCCAAGCCCGCCGTCCCCTTCGGTGGGATCTACCGTCTGATCGACTTCGCCCTGTCGAACGTCGTGAACTCCGGGTTCCTGCGCGTCGTCGTGCTGACCCAGTACAAGTCGCATTCCCTCGACAAGCACATCGCCTCCACCTGGCGCATGAGCTCGCTGCTGGGGAACTACGTCGCTCCCGTCCCCGCCCAGCAGCGCATGGGCAAGCACTGGTACCTCGGCAGCGCCGACGCCATCTACCAGTCCCTCAACCTGATCGGCGAGGAGAAGCCCGACTACGTCGTGGTGGTCGGCGCGGACCACGTGTACCGCATGGACTTCTCCCAGATGCTCGACGCCCACATCGAGTCCGGCCGCGACTGCACGGTCGCGGCGATCCGCCAGCCCATCGAGGAGTCCGACCAGTTCGGCGTCATCGAGGTGGACCAGGCGGACCCGACCCGCATCCAGGAGTTCGTGGAGAAGCCGGCCGAGACCCCGGGCCTGCCCGACGACCCCACCTCGGTGCTGGCCTCCATGGGCAACTACATCTTCACCGCCGATGCCCTGGTCAAGGCCGTCACCGAGGACGCCGAGAACGAGGACAGCAAGCACGACATGGGCGGCGACATCGTCCCCTACTTCGTGGACCGCGACTCGGCCGGCGTCTACGACTTCATCCGCAACGACGTGCCCGGCTCCACCGACCGCGACCGCGACTACTGGCGCGACGTCGGCACCCTGGACGCCTTCTACGACGCCCACATGGACCTGATCTCCATCCACCCGGTGTTCAACCTGTACAACAACGACTGGCCGACCTTCGCGGGCAACCGCAACGTGCCGCCGGCGAAGTTCGTGCACGCCGGACCGGGCCGCGTCGGATCCGCGGTGGACTCGATCATCTCCCCCGGGGTCGTCGTCTCCGGCGCCCAGATCTCCAACTCGGTGCTCTCGCCGGGGGTGCGCGTGCACTCCTGGTCGCACGTGTCCGACTCGGTGCTGATGGATGGCGTCTCGGTGGGGCGGCACTGCCAGATCCACCGCGCGATCATCGACAAGAACGTCGTGATCCCGCCGCGCACCCAGATCGGTCTGGACCCCGAGGCGGACCGCAAGCGCGGCTGGGTGGTCACCGACTCCGGCATCACCGTGGTCGGGAAGGGCACGGTCATCGAGCCGTGAGCGCGGCGACGGATCGGGACTCTCCCCTGACCGCCACCGCCACCGGGCTGCTGGTCTCCGACGTCGACTCGACCTTCCTCACCCAGGAGGTCATCGAGCTCGTCGCCGAGCACGCCGGCGTCCGCGACCGGGTCGAGGAGATCACTACCGCCGCCATGCGCGGCGAGCTGGACTTCGCCCAGTCCCTCCGCGCCCGGGTGGCGCTGCTGGAGGGACTGGACGAGTCGGTGCTCGCCGCTGTGCGGGAGGTGCTGGTCCCCACCCCGGGCGCGGTGGAGCTGATGCGTCGCGCCCGGGAGGTCGGCTGGGTGACCGCGCTGGTCTCCGGCGGCTTCCACGAGGTGATCGACGAGCTCGCCGCCCAGGTCGGCATCGACCATGTGGTCGCCAACCGTTTCGAGATCGAGGGCGGTCGCTTCACCGGCCGGGTCTCCGGTCCGATCATCGACGGCGCCGCGAAGCTCGCCGTGCTCGAGAACCTCGCCGCCCGCCACGGCCTGCCCCGCCGGCGGGTGGTGGCGATGGGCGACGGCGCCAACGACCGGGCGATGGTCGAGGCGGCCGGCACCGGCATCGCCTTCCGCGCCAAGCCCGCCCTGCGCGAGGTGGCGGACGTCGCCCTGGACGACGAGTCGCTGCTGGACGCCTGGCCCCACCTCGAGGCCGCCGCCGCGCGCTGAGCCCGCACGCGCAGCGCCCCGTCCCGGATCGATCCGGGACGGGGCGCTTCCGCGTGGTCAGCGGGGGTGCTCAGGGGGTCGTGCTCAGGGGCGCACCACCGTGTGCAGGGTGAGGTCGTCCTCGCCGAGGTCCGCCCAGTGCTCCAGCCCGCCCGAGAGCACGCCGGTGCCGCCGGTGGGCATCCCGATGCGGGCCTGCGCCACGGAGCCGGGGTCGGAGTCGTCATCGGCCAGGTGGGAGACCAGGGAGGCCATGGTCGGCTCGTGACCCACCACCAGCACCACCGCGTGCTCGTCGCCCACCGCGTGCAGCAGGTCCATCACCTCGGCGGGGCCGCCGTGGTAGATGTCCTCGTGGAAGCTGACCTCCCCGTCGAAGCCCGGCATCGCCCCTCGCAGCGACTCCCAGGTGTCCCGGGTGCGCTGGGCGTCCGAGACCAGCACCCGGGTCGGGCGGACCGACTGGCTGGCGAGGTACTCCCCCACCAGCTGGGCCTGGCTGCGACCACGATCGGTGAGGGGACGCTGCTGGTCGGGCTGGCCACCGCCGCTGTCCGCCTTTCCGTGACGCATCAGGAGCAGCAGGCGACTGTCGGGGTCGGAGGAGGTCATGCGGGGCGTTCACTCTTTCGATCGGGGTGCCGCGGACGGGCACGGACGGCGCGGAGGCCGGAGGTCTCGGGTCGGGTGCTCAGTGTCCCATGCCCAGGCCGCCGTCCACCGGGATCACGGCGCCGGAGATGTAGGCGGCGTCGTCGCTGGCGACGAAGGCGACCACCTTGGCCACCTCCTCCGGGTCGGCGAAGCGGGCGGCCGGGATGGCGGACTTGTAGGCGGCCTGGCGCTCCTCGGGCAGGGCCTCGGTCATCTCGGTGGCGATGTAGCCCGGGGCGACGACGTTCGCGGTGATGCCGCGGGAGCCCAGCTCGCGGGTCAGGGCGCGAGCGATGCCGATCAGGCCGGACTTGGAGGCCGCGTAGTTGACCTGGCCCGGGGAGCCGTACAGGCCGACCACGGAGCTGATCAGCACGATGCGGCCCTTCTTCTTGCGCACCATCGAGGTGATCACGCGCTTGACGGTGCGGAAGGAGCCGGTGAGGTTCGTGTCCAGCACCGTCTCGAAGGCGTCGTCGCCCATGCGCATCAGCAGCTGGTCGTCGGTGATGCCGGCATTGGCCACCAGCACCTGGATCGGCCCGTGCTCCGCCTCGGCCGCGGCGATCGCGGCGTCCAGGCTCTCCCCGTCGGTGACGTCGGCCGCGAGGGTGAGGGCACCTTCGGGTCCGCCCTGGCCCGAGCGGGAGGTGACGGCCACCTTGTCGCCGCGGCGCAGGAACTCCTCGGCGATGGCGCGGCCGATGCCGCGGTTGCCGCCGGTGATGAGCACGCTGCGGGGATCGGTGGTGGGCTCGGGCATCGGGACTCCTCGGAGGTCGGAGGGGTCGACGCGCCCGCTGGACGCCCCGACCACAGGGCAGGTCGTGGACTACGATACGGGGCAGACCCTGGCGGGATCCTTGGGGGGAGACCCGTCACCCCGATGCTGTGGAGGAGGCCCTCATGGCCTATCGCTTCAACCCGCCGCCCAACTGGCCCGTCGACGAGCCGAACTGGACCCCGCCGCCCGGATGGCAGCCGGATCCGAGCTGGGGCCCCGCCCCCGACGGCTGGACCTTCTGGGTGGAGGGCGAGGAGCAGGACGCCGCCCCCGCGCAGGACGACGCCGCCCCCGCGCAGGATGGGGAGCCGGTCGTCGAAGGCACCCCCGCGGGCTCCGACGTGGACTCCGCCCCCGAGGCCCCCGAGCCGGCCACCGTGGCCGACCCCGCCGCCGGCACCGGCATCGCCGGGACGGACGCGCTGACGCAGGACGGAACCGTCCAGGACGCCTCCGCACCGCAGGGCGCGCCCGCGCCGGGCGACGACGACCCGACCGCCGACGCCCCCGAGGCCTCGACCGGGGGACGTCATGCCGCGGAGCCTGATGCGGCCGCTGCGGAGCAGCCGTCGGCGCCGGTCCCGTCCGCCGGGCCCGCGCACCGGGGCGCCCACGAGGCCCCGGAGACCGCCGAGGCCGGGGAGTCCCCGCAGACCGCCGAGTACACCGGCCCGGACCTGGAGGCCGATCTGGCCACCTCGGCGCCCTATGAGAGCACCGACGCGGAGGCGGCGCCCGCTGCGCAGGACGGCGCCCCGCAGGTGTCGGAGCAGCCCGCCGAGGACGAGCCCGGCACCGGGGCGGCCGGGGCCGCCGCCGTCGGCGGGGCCGGACTGGCCGCGGGCGGGTACGTCGCCGCGCAGCAGGGCCAGGACGCCCAGGGCTCGCCCGCGCATGACGCGTCCTCCGCCCCGGCCGACGGCTCCGAGGCCCCCGCCTACGGCTCCGAAGCCCCGTCCTACGGGTCCGAGGCGCCCGCCTACGGGTCCGAGGCGCCCGGCTACGGGTCCGAGGCACCTGCCTACGGCTCCGACGCCGCTGCCGGCGGCCCGGAGGCCTCCACGTACCCCGCACCGGAGGGTGCCGCGGGCGCGGGCGATCGCGCTGCGGCGCCGAACGAGTTCTCCCAGGCCTCCGCGCCCGCCGCCGACGGCATGGACGCCTCCGCCGGTCAGCCCTCGCCCTACGGCCAGGGCTCCTCCCCCTATGGCCAGCCTTCCCCCTACGGCCAGCCCTCCCCGTACGGCCAGGGTTCCCCCGCGGCCGCCGCGGGGGGCGAGTACCCGGCCGCCGGCTCCCCGGCCACCGCGGGCCAGGACTCCACCAGCGCCCCCGGCGGGTCCGACGGGCCGCCGACCAAGGGCTTCCTGGCGCGCTTCTGGTGGCTCGGCTGCATCATCCTGGTGGTCGTGCTCGTCCTGATCGCCGCGATCGGCGTCGGCGCGTGGATGATGAACCGCGACGAGCCCGGCGGCACGGAGGCCACCACCTCGCAGGAGGCCGGCTCCGGCGAGGAGGAGACCCCTTCCGAGTCGGCCACCGCAGGGGGCACCGTCACCCCGTCCGTGCTGCCCACTGTCGCCGAGGGCGCCGAGGAGCAGGACGTGGTCAGCTCCGACGGCACCGGCACCCTGACGGTCTCCATGGAGTGGGCCTCAGTCGAGGACCTGCCCAGCATCTACGGCGGCACCGTCGAGGGCTCCCAGAACCAGGACGACGGCGGCTATCTCGCGGTGACCGCGCAGATCACGGTCACCGACGGGACGATGGACCTGGCGCCGTACAACTTCTCGCTGCAGACCCCCTACGGCGGCGACATCACCCCGGCCACCGCCACCTACGCCCTGGCCGACTCCGGCCTGGCCACCGATGCCCCCACCACCTTCGAGGCCGGCGAGGAGTACACCGTGACGCTGCTCTTCGACTGTCAGAAGACCGGGGACCTGGAGCTCGTGTTCAACACCTACTCGGACACCTACACCTGGGACGTCCCTGAGTGACCGAGCGCTTCAACCCGCCGCCGAGCTGGCCTGAGCCGCCCCATGACGGATGGCGGCCACCGGCCGGCTTCCGGCCGCGCACGGACTTCGCGCCCGTGCCGGCCGGATGGCGGCTGTGGGTGGCGGAGGAGCAGGACGACCGCTCCTCCGCGCCCCTGCAGGACTCCGAGGACGTGCCCGCCAGCGGCGCCCGCCCCCGGGCCCGCGTGGAGAGCTACCCCGTCACTGTCCTGAACCCGGGCATGTGGTCGCAGAACCAGCTCGAGGACGAGGACTACGGCTTCCCGCCCGCCCGCGAGCGGACGCACCGGCCCCGGCGCCGGCTGGCAGGGGAGATCACCGCCACCGCGCTCGGGCTGGCGATCGCCGCGGCCGTGGCCGTGGGCTTCGTCTGGCTGACCGACTTCGGGATCCACGACCTCACCGGATTCCTCGCCGAGAACGCCGGGTTCGTGAGCGGGGCATGAGCGAGCGCTCCGCCCGAGCCCGCATCATCCTCAGCCGCGACACCGCCCTTGGGCTCGTCGTGGTGCTGCTGGCCTCCGCCATCTGCGTCGGGCTCGGCCTGTGGCAGTACCACCGCTTCGAGGGCAAGCGGGAGGCGGCGCAGATCGTCCGCACCCACGCCGCCGCCGACCCCGTATCCCTCCCCGAGGCGATGCCGCAGCCGGACCAGCCCCTCCCCGGGACCGCCGAATGGACCCAGGTGCGCCTCGAGGGGCAGTACTGCACCGATCCCGACTGCGTGCTGTACGTCCGCAACCGCCCCCTGGACGGCGACGTCGGCTTCTGGCAGCTGGTCCCCTTCGAGACCACCGACGGTCAAGTGCTGCTGGTGGTGCGCGGCTGGGTGCCGATCCAGGGCGCCGCCTCCGAGCCGCAGGACCCGCCCGCCGTGCCCGAAGGTACCGAGACTCTCACCGTGCGCCTGCGCCCCGCCGAGGAGACCCTCGCCGACCGCAGCAACCCGCCCGGCCAGGTGCAGACCGTCACCCCAGCCGACATCGCCGCCACCCTGCCCGCGCTGGACGGCGAGCTCGTCACCGGCGCCTACGGCGAGCTCACCGCCGAGGACCCCGCCGGGGAGCAGGCGCGCGCCCTTCCCGCCCCGGAGACGTCCCTCGGCCCCCACCTCTCCTACGCCTTCCAGTGGTGGATCTTCGCCCTGTTCTTCCCGGCGGCGCTGATCTACCGCACCCGCAAGCTGATCCAGGAGGCCGAGGACGAGGAGACGCCCGGACCCGCCGCCGTCGAGACCCCGGAGTCCCCCGAGGGCCCGGACGGTGGCGTGATCCCCGCGCCCGCCCGCACCCGGCGCCGCCCCGGCGCCGCCCGCCCCCCATCCGGCCGCCGCCCCCGCGGCCACGACGAGGAGGAAGAGGATGCCCTCATCGACCAGCAGGGCCGCTGAGCCTTCCCGGTTCCTGCCCGGGGACCGGCCCCGCCGCATCGCCCACCGCGGCCTCGCCCTCGACGGCGCCGAGAACACCCTGCGCGCATTCGCCGATGCCCTCGCGGCCGGCGCCACCATGCTCGAGACCGACACCCGGGCCACCCGCGACGGGCTCGCCCTCGCCGTGCACGACGAGACCCTCGACCGCGTCGCCGGCGATCCCCGCCGCATCGACACCCTCAGCGGCGCCGAGGCCGGGGCCGTGCGGCTGGCCGGCGACGAGCCGCTGGCGATGCTCGAGGACGTGCTGGGCTCCTTCCCGGACGTCCCGGTGAACATCGACGTCAAGAGCGCCGACGCGATCCTGCCCGCAGTCACCGCGATCGCGCGCACCCGCAGCGCCGAGCGGGTCTGCGTCACCAGCTTCGACGGTCTCATCGCCCGCAGCGCCGCGCACGCCGTCCGCACCGCCACCGGCACCCTGCCGGTCCGCTCCCCCTCCCGGGGCGCGATGGCGGGATTCCTCGCCGTGCGGGCGCTGGAGCTGCCGGACCGGGCGCTGCGCCGGGTGCTGCGCCCCTACGGCGCCCTGCAGGTGCCCCGCACCTACCGCGGTCTGCCCGTCGTCACCCCCGCCAGCATCGCCGCCGCCCACCGGGTGGGCTGCGAGGTGCACGTGTGGACCGTCGACGACCCTGTGACCATGCAGGATCTGCTGGTCACGGGCGCGGATGGTATCATCACCAACCGCGTCGACCTCCTGGGCGAGCTGCTCGACGCCGACTGACCACCCTCCGGTGCGCCGCCCCGGCGCACCGCCCGGCCCGAGGCCGGGAACAATCCCGGGATCGAGGGCGTTGCACCCCCCGGGCAGACCTCCGGGCGTGCCGCCGCCCGTCACCGAATCACCGGCAGGAAGCGAGAACCGCATGAACAGCCGAAGCCTGCGAGGAACCCGTCTGGGCTCCCTCTCCATGGAGACCGACGAGGGCGTCCTCGCCGCTCCTCGCCAGGAGACCGTCTACGACTGCCCGAACGGCCACACCATCGTGCTGCCCTTCTCCGTCGAGGCCGAGGTCCCGGCCGTGTGGGAGTGCCGCTGCGGCGCGACCGCCGTGCAGCGCGACCACGAGAAGCCCGAGGAGAAGCCCGGCAAGCCGCAGCGCACCCACTGGGACATGCTGCTGGAGCGCCGCAGCGAGGAGGACCTGCAGGTCCTGCTCGACCAGCGCCTGGAGCTGCTGCGCGCGGGCAAGCTGCACCAGAGCCGCAACTTCTGATCCACCCTCGGGGAGCCCCCCGCTCCCCCCGGGCACGACGAGAGCCCCGGCCCACCGACAGGTGGACCGGGGCTCTTCTCCGTGCAGTCGTCGTCCGGAGGTCCGGAGCTGTCGCCGTCCGGACTCGGGAGCTCAGGACTGGGTGATGGTGGGCGGGGTCTGCCCGCCCTCGCGGCCGTCCTCGCCGTCGGTCCGGTCGGTGGGGCGGGCGTCGACGATGATCTCCCCGTCGATCACGCCGCCGCTGCGCCGCCGGTACAGCACGGAGCGGGCCGAGTCGGAGCCGGAGCCGACGCCCATCGCGCGGACGGTGCGCCGCTGCACGGGGACGATCAGCAGGATCACGCCGATCAGCGCGGTGATCAGGCCCGGGAAGAAGAAGCACAGCGCCGCCAGCAGGGTGAAGGCGGGGCGGGAGAGGTGGTCCTGCACGTCGCCGTCGCCGCGGACGGCCCGCAGCAGGGAGCGCAGCCGGACGAAGGACTGCTGCCCGGCGGCGACGACGAGGGCGACGCCCACGATCCAGCCGACCACGACGATCAGCACGCACCACCACAGGCTGGTGTTCACGCCGATCACGATGAGCAGGGCCAGCTCGGCGATGCCGAGCAGGGCGATGCCCAGCGGGATCAGGCCGGCGCGGCGGGAGGGCTCCCCCGTGCCGCGGCCGGTGGGGCGGGTGCCGCGCGGCGGGTGCGGGCGCCGGGACCCGGCGGACGACGGGCCGGACGACTGGGATGTGGAGCTCACGGTGTTCCCCCTGGGACTCTCGAGCGGCCCCGTGGGGGCCTTCCCTGAACGCGCTCCAGCCTAGTGGAGCAGCCCGAGAAGCTGCTGGGCGCGGCGTGCGAGTCCCCAGGACGTCACCTTGACGAGGGCCTCCCGCACGATGGCGGAGCTCATCTTGCTGGCCCCCTCGGTGCGCTCGTCGAAGTCGATGGGCACCTCGCGGATCACGGCGCCGGCGGCGCGGGCTCGGCGGGTCATGTCCACCTGGAAGCAGTAGCCCTGGGAGGCGACGTCCTGCCCGACCAGCTCGGTGAGCAGCCCCGAGCGGTAGGCGCGGAACCCGGCGGTGGCGTCGGCGACGCGCAGCCCGAGCGCCGCCCGGACGTAGAGGTTCGCCCCGCGGGAGAGGACCAGCCGGCGCAGCGGCCAGTCGTGCACGCGGCCGCCCGGCACCCAGCGGGAGCCGATGGCGAGGTCGGCGCCGCGGCGGACGGCTTCCAGCAGGCCCGGCAGCTGCTCGGGCCGGTGGGAGGCGTCGGCGTCCATCTCCACCAGCACCTCGTAGCCGCGCTCAAGGCCCCAGGCGAAGCCCGCCAGGTAGGCGGGACCGAGCCCCTCCTTGCCGGCGCGGTGCAGGACGTGCACGTACGGGTCCTCGGCGGCGGCAGCCTCGGCCCAGTCGCCGGTGCCGTCCGGGGAGGCGTCGTCGACCACCAGGGCGTGGGCCGCGGGGACGGCGGCGCGCAGCCGGGCCAGGGTGCCGGGCAGGGTGGCCCGCTCCTGGTAGGTGGGGATCACGACCAGGGCCGGGGCGGGGCTCATCGGCGACCCTCCCGTCCGCGGCCCCGCACGGGGGCGGGCTCCCGCTGCAGGCCCTGTCGGGGGCCGCGGAGGGCGCCGAGCAGACCGGCCAGCGCCAGGGCGCAGATGCCGATCGCGATCCACGGGCCGGCGGCGACGGCCGGGGTGATACCGGTGCGCAGCGGCACCTCGGCGACCACGGAGCCCTGCTGCCAGTGGTCCACGAAGGCGAGCTGCTTGCCCTCGGGGGTGATGATCGCCGAGTGGCCCACGGTGGAGACGTGCACGATGGAGCGGCCCGAGACCACCGCGAGCACCTCGGACTCGGCGAGCTGCTGGATGGCCTCGTCGGAGTCGCCGAACAGGGCGTTGTTGGACTGCACCACGATCACCTCGGCGCCGCCGTCCACGACGTCCTGCACCAGGTTCTCGTAGGCGATCTCGAAGCAGATCAGCACCCCGACGCGGGCATCGCCCTGGTGCAGGTGCTCCAGGTCCATCACCCCGACCTCGTCGCCGGCGATCATGTCGCGGCCGACCAGGTCGACCTTGTCGGTGACCATGCGGAACAGGCCGCGCATCGGGATGAACTCGCCGAAGGGCACCGGATGGCGCTTGGCGTACACGTAGGGCACGGAGCCGCCGGGGGTGTAGAGCAGCGAGTTGTTCAGCCGCTGGTCCTCCCCCACCAGCGTCTGCGTGCCCACCAGCACAGGGGCGCCGGCCTCGGCGGCGACCGCCGTGAGCTGCGCCGAGCGCACGGCGTCCTGCCGCGGGTCGTACTCGGTGGAGTCCTCCGGCCAGACGATCAGGTCCAGCTCGCGGCCCTCCGCGGCGGCCTGGTCGACGGTCTCCTCGGTGACCTGCAGGTGGTTGTCCCAGATGCCCTCGGGCATCGCCATCGTGGCCGGGTCGACCGGGTCCATGTTGCCCTGGATCCCGGCGACGGTCATGGTGGGGCGCCCCTCGGGGGCGCGGTTCACCGGCAGCGGCACCACCACGGTGGCCAGCACCGCGGCGACCGCGACGGCCAGCGGCCACACCCCGGCGATGCCCCGCAGACCGCGGTGGCGTCTCCCCGTCACGGCCAGGCCGCCGGAGAGCAGCAGCATCGCCAGCAGCGCCACGACGGCGGAGAGGCCGGCGGTGCCGATCCAGGGGCCGAGGTTCAGCAGCGGCGAGTCGGCCAGGGCGAAGGCGCTCGCGCCCCAGGGCAGCCCGCCCCAGGGCACGTGGCTGCGCATCGTCTCCACGGCCACCCAGAGGGCCGCGACCACGATCGCGGGGCCGAGCCGCAGGCCGCGGCGCACCAGCACCGCGCGGGCCAGCAGGCCGAACACCACGATGTACAGCGCCTCGAAGACCGCCAGCGCCGCCCAGGGCAGCGCTCCGGCGTAGGTCTCGGCCCAGCGGGTCAGCGGCACGAAGAACGCGAGGCCCCACAGCAGGGACACCAGCGCCGCCAGCCAGGCGGAGCGCACCAGCACGCCGGCGACCAGCAGGGCGATCGCCACGGGCAGCAGCCACCACAGGTCGTAGGGCGGGAAGGCCAGCAGCGCGGCGATGCCGCCGAGGACGCCGCAGGCCAGGGCGGCCAGGGCCGGCGTGGGGACGAGGTCCTCGCGTGGCGGGGCGGCGCTCATGCGCTCCCCTCGGCGGGGGCGAGCTCGTCGTGGAGGATCACGCCGTCGACCACGGTGCGCAGCGCGCGCGGGGCGCCCTGCTCCAGGTCGGGCAGCAGTGGGGTGCGGGAGCGAGGGTCGGTGGACCAGGTGTCGATGCGCTCTGCCTGGCTGCGGACGGTGAGGTCGGTGGGCTCCCAGACCACGAAGGTCGCTGCGAGGCCGTGGCGCAGGGAGCCGGGGTGGCGGCGGCCGGCGAGACGCTGTCCGCCGCGGGTGGCGGCGAGGAAGGCGGCGCGGTCGCTGATGCGCTGGGCGGCCTCGCCCTGCTGGGCGGCGGCGCGCACCCAGGACCAGGGATCGGCGGCGGCAGGGTCCCCGCCGGAGCCGAAGGCCAGCGGCACGCCCTCGGTGACGAGGTCCAGGTAGGGGGCCTGCTCGCGGACGGGGGCGAGGACCCGCATGCCGTCCCGCTCCCCGGTGGGGCCGGGCAGGCGGTCCACGATGCCGCGGGCGGCGGCCTCCGTGCTCCCGGCGGGATCGGGAGCGGTGCCGTCGGCGGTGGCGGCGGCGTCCACGAAACCGGGGGTGACCAGGCAGCCGGTGATGTCGATCCGCGGCACCCCGGCGTGGATCACGGCGGCGGTGTCCTCGGGCCCGGTCCAGGCGATCATCCCGTCGGCGACCAGCATCGCCTGCGCCTCGGGGTCCTCGGTGCTGTAGAGCACGAGGCCGGTGTACAGCAGGGCGGCGGGATGCGGGGTGCTCATCGATCGATCTCCTGGGCGACCAGGCCGCGGCGCACCCCGGCGATGGCCTCGCGGGCGGTGGGTCCCAGCTCCGGGTCGGCGGTGAGCTGGTCGAGCAGGTCGATGACCTGCCGGCAGTGGCGCACGAAGTCCCCGGGCGGCAGGTCCGCGTCGAGGAGCACGGCGGCCAGGTGCTCGCCGCGGGCCCAGCGCTGCACGATGGAGGCGAGACTGGGGTCCGGCGGCGGAGTGGTCTCGAGCTGGTGGCGGGCCTGGGCGGCGGAGAGGTCCGCGGCGATCCGGGCTGAGGCGGCCAGCGCCGCCTGCACGGCCGGGTCGGCGACGGCATCCGGGGAGGCGGGGTCCTCGCGGCGGCTCTCGTAGACGGCGGCGGAGACGACGGCGGCGAGCCCCGGGGCGTCCAGGCCCTCCCAGGCGCCGTGGTCCAGGCATTCGGCGATCATCAGGTCGCGGTCGCTGAACAGGCGGCGCAGCCGCAGGCCGCGTTCGGTGGGGTGCAGCTCCTCGCCCTCCCCCTCGAGGTAGCCGAGCTCGACGAGCAGGGCGCAGAGCCGGTCGAACTCGCGGCCCAGGGAGCTGGTGCGGCCCTCGATGCGGCGCTGCACGGAGGCGAGCTCCTTGCGGGTGGAGCGCCAGCGGCCGACCCAGCGCAGGTGGGACTCGAGGTCGGGGCAGGAGGCACAGGGGTGCGCGGCCAGCTCCGCCTTCAGCGCCTGCAGGGCCTGGTCGGTGGCGGCGGTGGAGGGGGCGCGCGGCGCGTTGCGGCGGACCTCGCTGCGGGCGTCGGAGCGGCCGGAGAGCTTCTCCCGCAGCGCCGCGGCAGTGTCCTTGCGGACCTTCGCACTGCCGAGGCGGTCGGCCTTGGGCAGGCGGAGGGTGTCGATCACGGCGGGGGCGGAGGGCACGTCCGAGGGGCGCAGGGTGCGGCGGCGGCCCTCGGTGTCCAGCACCTCGAGCTGGGGCCCGCCGAGCACCTCGCGGTCCACGTCGAGCACCACGGCGTAGCCGCGGCGCTTCCCACCGGGCAGGGCGAGCACGTCCCCGCGGTGCAGGGAGCGCAGGGTGGCGCGGGCCCGGTCGCGGTCCGCGGAGGCGCGGTCGCGGGAGAGCTCCTTCTCCCGGGTGGCGATGCGCTCCTGCAGGTCGGCGTAGGCGAGCAGGTCGCCGCGGTCGCATTCCAGGGCGGAGGCGTAATCGGCGGCCGTGTCCTCCAGCTCGCGGGCGCGGCGGGCCAGACCCACCACGGAGCGGTCCGCCTGGAACTGCGCGAAGCTGGTCTCCAGGGTCTCGCGGGCGCGGGTGAGGTCGAAGCGCTCCAACAGGTTCACGGCCATGTTCGCGGTGGGGCGGAAGGCGGAGCGCAGCGGGTAGGTGCGGCGGGAGGCGAGGGAGCCGACGGCGGCGGGGTCGAAGCCCTGCCCGGCGATGACCACGGCGTGTCCCTCGGTGTCGATGCCGCGGCGCCCGGCACGGCCGGTGAGCTGGGTGTACTCCCCCGGGGTGAGGGCGGCGTGCTCGACGCCGTTGAACTTCACCAGCTTCTCGAGCACCACGGAACGGGCGGGCATGTTGATGCCCAGCGCCAGGGTCTCGGTCGCGAAGACCACCTTGATCAGGCCCGCCGCGAAGAGCTCCTCGACGACCGTCTTCAGCAGGGGCAGCATCCCGGCGTGATGGGCGGCCACCCCGTCCAGGGCGGCGCGGCGGAAGGCCTCGATGCCGAGCACCTGCTCGTCCTCGACGCCGATCGCGGCGAGCCGCTCGTCCAGCACGGCGCGGATGCGGCGCCGCTCCTCGTCGTCCGTCAGCCGCAGACGGGACTGGGTGACCTGGCGGACGGCGGCCTCGCAGCCGGCGCGGGAGAAGATGAAGATGATGGCGGGCAGCAGCGCCGCGGCGTCGAGCAGGGCGATGACCTCGCTGCGGCGAGCGGGGCGGGGCATGCCGCCGCGGCCGCCGTCGCGACCGGGGTTGCGGGGACGGTGGCGGCCCTGGGTGTTGCCCCGGCCGCGTCCCCCGCGGCCACCTCGGCCGCCGTGACCGCCTCGACCTCCGCGCCCGCCGCGGTCCTCGACGGGCGGGGTGTGGCTGGCCAGGCGCTCGATCTCGGGGTTCACGGCGGGCTTGCCGCGGGCGCCGGGGCCGTGGGAGACGACGGGCTCCCCGTCCTCGTCCACGAACAGGTCCAGCATGTCCCCGCCGACCACGACGTGCTGCCACAGCGGCACCGGGCGGGTCTCGGAGACGACCACCTCGGTGTCGCCGCGGACCTCCTGCAGCCAGGCGCCGAACTCCTCGGCGTTGGAGACGGTGGCCGAGAGGGAGACCAGCTGCACGGCGTCGTCCAGGTGCAGGATGACCTCCTCCCAGACGGGTCCACGGAGCCGGTCGGCGAGGTAGTGCACCTCGTCCATCACCACGAAGCCCAGTCCCTCCAGCAGCGGGGAGCCGGCGTAGAGCATGTTCCGCAGCACCTCGGTGGTCATGACGACCACCTCGGCCTCCGGTCGCACCGCGGTGTCGCCGGTGAGCAGGCCGACCTTCTCGGCGCCGAGCCACTCCACCAGCTCCCCGTGCTTCTGGTTGGAGAGCGCCTTGATGGGGGCGGTGTAGAAGACCTTGCGGCCGCTCGCGAGCGCCAGGTGCACGGCGAACTCGCCGACCACGGTCTTGCCGGCGCCGGTGGGGGCCGCCACCAGCACGGAGCGACCGGCCTCGAGGCCGCGGCAGGCCTCGAGCTGGAAGTCGTCCAGCGGGAAGGGGAAGCGGGCGGTGAAGCGGGTCAGCTCGGAGCCGGCCGCGGCCTGCTCCTCGCGCCAGCGGGCGTAGCGCTCCGCGGGACCGGGCTCGTCGTTGCTCATGCGGGGCTCCTGGTGCTCATCCGGGGTCGGGCTCGGGACGCGGGATCTCCTCCCCCGCCGGCTCCGCGGGCTCGGCGGGCTGCAGGACGGCCGCGTCGGCCAGCAGGCGGACGGCGCCGGGCAGCACCCGCACGGTGACGGGCAGCAGCGCGCGCGCCTCCCCGTCGGCGTAGGCCCGCAGGCTGCGGCCGGAGCGCAGGCCGACCGTCACCTCGGAGATCCCGGTGAGGGAGAAGCCCTCCACCCCGAGGTGGGCGCCGCGGAACACGCGCGGGAAGAAGCGCAGCAGCTGGGTGCGGCTCAAGCCCTGCAGGGCGGCCAGCTCCAGGGTGCCGTCGTCGATGCGGGAGGAGGGCGACAGTCGCATCCCGCCGCCGAAGATGCCGGTGTTGCAGGCGGTCAGCAGGGTCGCGTCGAGCTCGGTGCGCTCGCCGCCGTCGACCTCGATCCAGTAGGGGAAGGGGCGGAAGGCGGGCAGTTCGCGCAGCACCGCCGCGGTGTAGCGGGAGCGGCCCCGGCGGGCGCTGTTGGCGCGGGCGTTGACGACGGCGTCGAAGCCGAGGTTCACGTTGCCCAGCGAGAGCGAGCGGTGGTGCGGGGTGGAGTCCCCGGCGCTGGTGACCTCGAGCGCATCGATGCTGAGCGCGGGCCGGGACAGGGCCGCGAGCAGCACCCGGGTGGCGGCCTCGGGGTCGTCCACGGGCAGGCCCAGCCAGCGGGCGAAGTCGTTGCCGCTGCCGGCGGGCACGATGCCCAGGCGCACCGGGGTGTCCGCGACGATCTCGGCGCCGAGGGACACGGTGCCGTCCCCGCCGACGACGACGAGCGCGGTGAGGGAGTCGCGGATCTCCATCGCCCGGGCGCGCGCCACGTGCGCGGTGGGACCGGAGATGTCGACCACGGAGATCCCGGCCAGGTGCAGCAGGCGGGCGACCTGGCGCCCCGTGCGGTGGGAGCTGCCGAAGGCGGCGGAGGGGTTGGAGAGCAGCCCGACGCGCAGTCGGTTCACGCCCGTCCGTCCTCGCGGCGGGGCGCGTCGATCGGCTCCACCTCGTCGTCCAGGCTGCTGGCCACGTCATCGGGCAGGTCGTCGTCGATGCCGACCTGCGGGTGGCGGCGGTCGTGCCACAGGGAGATGCCGACGGCCGCGAAGAACAGACTGGAGATCGCGGCGGACATGGCGATCAGGGTGACCGGCTCGGGGGTCGGCACCATCACCGCGGTGAAGGCGAAGCACAGGAAGATCACCCAGCGCCAGGCGCGCAGCATGGTCTTGCCACGCAGGATGCCCAGGAAGTTCAGCAGCACCAGCACCACCGGCATCACGAAGGCGATGCCGAAGGCCAGCATCGTCTTGATCAGCAGCGAGAGGTACTCGTCGAAGGGCAGGATCTGGGCGGTGGAGCCCTCGGTGGGGGTGAAGCTCATCAGCACCGGCACCAGCTGGTTCACGGCCCAGTAGCCGGCGGCGCAGCCGATGAAGAACAGCGGGATCGCGCTTCCGAAGAAGCCGACCGCGTACTTGCGCTCGTTGCGGTGCAGGCCGGGCATGACGAACAGCCAGATCTGCAGCAGGATCATCGGCGAGGAGAGGATCAGCCCGGTGTAGGCGGAGATCTGCAGGCGGACGTTCAGGCCGGTGCCGACGCCCTGGAAGTTGATCATCGCGTTGAGGTCGGAGCCCTCGCCCGCGGCCTCGATGGGCGCCTTGATGGCGGCGAACACCCAGGGGTAGACGAACCAGCCCGCGACGGACAGCAGCAGCACGGTGATCGCGCAGATCACCAGCCTGTTGCGGAGCTCCTTGAGGTGCTCGCCGAGGGACATCCGCCCCTCGGGGTCGCGTCGGTTGCGCCGGCCGGGCGCCGAGGTGTCCTCGGTGCCGCCCTGTGCTCGGGTCTCACTCGCCACGGTGGTGCTTCCTCCCAGCGTCCCCGCCCCGGATCCTCAGGGTCCGGGGCGGTCGGTGTCGTCCGGGGTCGACGGGATCAGTCGCGACGGTAGGAGTCGTCGTTCTCGGGGGCGCGGACGGTCTCGCGCTCGGCGGCGGCCTGGTCCTCGCGGGGGTCGTACTCGCGGGCCGCGGGGCGCTCGGACCGCTGCTCAGAGGTGGACCCCGCGGGGTTCTGGCGGCGGGGGCGATCGTCCTCGTCCTCCTCGCCCTTCTGCTCGTCGCCGCGCAGCTCCTCGACCTCGCTCTTGAAGATGCGCATCGACTTGCCGACGTTGCGGGCGAGGCCCGGCAGCTTGTTGGCGCCGAAGAGCAGCACCACGAGCAGGAGCAGCAGGATCAGGGCCCAGGGATTGCGGAACAGATTCATGGAGGTACCTTTCAACAGCACCGACGGACGACGGTTGGCGGCATGGTCCCACAGCGGACCGGGAGGTCGCCGAGAACCGTGGCCGGCGACGGTTCCCATCGCGGGATGGGCACTGCTCAGGGTATCGCGTCCGGGGCGCCGTGGCGGGAGGCGGTCTCCCGCGTCACCATCACGATCGTGTCTCTCAGCGCGGGCGGGCTCAGCACCTCGGCGGCGCCGGCGGCCTCCAGCACGGCGTCGACCAGGGCGGCCCGCACCGGGGCCTCGAGCCGCGCGTAGACCACGGGGGCCTGCTCCCCCGCGGCCGGGGCGTCGCGCAGCTCGGCCGCCTCGAAGGCCTCGGCCACCCAGCGCGCGGGGGGCTCCAGGCGCAGCCAGACCCCTTCCTCGACGATTCCGGAGAGGTCCACCACGGGGGTCGGCTCGTCGCGGTGCTGCACTGCGCCGGGGTCCAGCACCTCGACCACCCGGTCCAGGCGGAAGCTACGACGTCCCCCGGCGAGCTCGCAGTCGGCCAGCAGGTAGGAGCGAGGACCGGAGGTCTCCAGGCGCAGCGGGTGGATGCGGCGGACGCTGGTGCCGGGACGGTCGGGGGCGGAGTAGCGGATGGTGAGGCCCGGTCCGGCCTCCCCCTCGGCGGTGGGCAGGGCGGCCTGGACGGCGGCCAGCACCCGCTCGGCGCGGTCGCCCGCGGGCTCGGCCCGCCCGGCGGGATCCGCCGCCGCGGGGACGGCGACCTCGGCCGACGGCGTGACCGCCTCGACGCTCGGATCGATGCTGGCCAACAGCTTCGCGCGGGCCGAGGCGAGGACGGCGGCGGTCTCCCCCGCGGAGGGCTCGAGCGCGGCGATCCCGGCCAGCAGCGCGGTGACCTCGGCGGCGCTCAGTCGCAGGCCGCGGCGCAGCGGCTCGGCGTTGCGCACCCGCACCACGCCGTGCTCCCACTCCGCCTCGATCAGGTCCTCCCAGCCGGTGCCGAGGTCCCCGCAGAGGAAGAGGATCTCGAGGTCCGCGACCAGCTGCTTCTCGCTGATGCCGACGGCGGCGGCGAGCTCGGCCAGCTCCACCTCCCCCCGCTGCATCACGTAGGAGGCCTCGGAGATCAGGCGGGAGAGCCGGTCCGTGCCGGTGGTGGTGGTGCGGATGCGGCGCGGCACGCGGGGGCTCGCGCTCTCCAGCGGGGCGGTGTCGGCGGGGCCCGCGTGACGCTCGGCGACGGCGTTGAGGACGCAGGCCAGCTCCTCGCGCCAGGCGGCGGGGACGAGCAGCTCGATCCAGCGGGCGTCTCCGAGGATCTGGCGCCGGGCGGCGGCCCGCGGCTGCGGGGGCAGGGTCACGGTGGGGGCGTCGAGGGCGGCGCCGGCCCGCTCGCGCAGGGCGAGCGCCTTGAAGGGCTCCACCCGCAGCTCGGCGGACGCGGTCTCCGAGGAGGGGTCCTGCGCGCCGAGGGCGGAGGCGATGTCGAGGTCCGCGGGGCGGGGCCGGGTGGCGGTGCCGCCGCGCTCGGGGAAGGACTCGATGCGGGAGGCGCGGAACAGCCGGGAGGCCTCCCGGTCCAGGTCCCAGCCCAGCAGGTACCAGTGCCCGTCGTGGACGCCGACCACCCAGGGCTCCACGCGCCGGTCCTGCAGCTGGCCGCGGGCGCTGCGGTAGGCGAAGCCGACGGCGGTGCCGGCGGTGACGGCCTCCAGCAGCGGGGAGAGCACGGGCAGCGACTCCACGGCGCCGCGGGGGGTACGGCGCAGCAGGTCGGGGTCCGCGTCGTGCCCGAGGCTGAGCAGCTTGGCGCGCACCCGGCGGGCCGCTCCCCCGGCGGCGGCGTCGTCCCAGGCGCGGCTCGCGGCCAGCAGCACCGTGTACTCCTCGGTGCTGAGGTCGAGCACCGCATCGGCCTCCGCGGCCTCGATGCGGTAGTAGACGGTGTTCTCGTCGAAGAGGTCCGCCTCGGTGCGCAGCGGCAGCCCCAGCTCGAGGATCTGCGCCTTGTCGCGCTCGAACATGCGCTCGGCGGCGGTCTCGCTGGGGGCGTCCGCGTACTCGGGGATCACCGTGAAGAGCTTGGCGCGGTCGATCCGGCGTCGCGAACCGATCGTCATGATGACGTTGAGCAGTCGTTCCACACCTCGGGCAGCCACCGCGCCAGCCTAGCGGGCGCGCAGGGTCCGGCCGGGGAGGTGCGCCGCCGGGCTCCGCGTGCCCTCTACGCTGGGCGCATGCTGCATTGGGAACGCGGGACCGTGGTCGCTGGGCGGGACTCCTGGCCGGGGGTGGCCCGGCTGCGGGTCCGGCTCGAGGACCATCCGGGGACGGCGGAGGCGACGACCGCTGCGGCCGCGGCGGCCGCGGACGGCGCCGTGATCGATGCGCTCGCCTACCCCGAGCTGACGGGGACCCCCGAGCCCGGGGAGACGGTGCTGCTGAACACCAATGCCCTGCGTCGCGGCCTGGGCACCGGCGGGGAGGCCCTGGTGATCGCCCGCCCCGACGCCCTCCCGGCGCCGGAGACCCCCGCCGGGCACATGATGAAGGCCCGGTACACCCCGCAGCAGACGATGGTCGACGCCCTCGACGACCCCGCGAGCCCCCACCACGCGGTGATGGCCGCCGCCGAGTCGCTGGAGGGCATGCCGGTGGTCGCCACCGACCTGCACTCCTCCCTGCCGGCGGTGGTGGCCGGGGTGCGTGCGACGGTACCCGGGGCGCGGATCGTGCTGGTCCACGCCGACGCGGCCGCCCTGCCCGCGGCCTATTCCCGCACGGCCGCGGTGCTGCGGGAGCACGGGCTGCTGGAAGGCGTGATCAGCGCCGGCCAGGCCTTCGGCGGCGACCACGAGGCGGTGACCCTGCATTCGGCCCTGCTCGGGGCGCGGCACGTGCTGGGGGCCGGGGTCGCGGTGGTGGTGCAGGGCCCGGGGAACCTGGGATCGGGCACCCCCTGGGGCTTCTCGGGTCTGCAGGTGGCGGAGGCGCTGCACGCGACGGCGAGCCTCGGCGGCGCCCCGGTGGGGGCCCTGCGGGTCTCCGAGGGGGATGCCCGCGAGCGCCACCGCGGCCTCTCCCACCATGCGGGGACCGCCCTGGGGCGTGCCTGCTGGGTGCCGGCCGAGCTGCCGGTACTGGCGCCGGTCGATCCCGAGTACAGCTCTATTCATGCGTCTATCAGGGAACAGGCGGATTCGATGATCCTGGCGCCGGCGGCGTCGCGCGGGGTGCACCACCGGGTGGTGGAGGTCGGTGCCGAGGGGCTGGGGGACGCGCTGGAGGCGCTGCCCCTGCGGCTGTCGACGATGGGACGCTCCCTGGCGCAGGACCGGGCGGCCTTCCTGCTGGCCGCGCTCGCCGGGCGCCGGGCGGCACGGCTGATCCCCCGGCCCTGAGCAACGCCCCGGGGACCAGCGACCTGCCCGGGTGACCCCCGTGGCAGGAGCGACGCCGCCGGACGGGCTCAGCCCGCGCCGGCTTCCGGTGCCGCCTCGCCCCGTTCCCGCACCAGGGCCGCGAGGCGGCGGGCGCCGGCGACCGCGCGACGGCCGTCGGAGCGCTGCAGGGCCATCAGCGGCAGGGTGGAGCCGTCGGCGAGGTCGAGGTGCGCCCAGGGATCGCCCATCGGGTAGCTGACCTGGATGATCTCCGCCCAGTCGAGCTCGCGGGTGGACAGGTGGTTGACCACCCGCAGGCGGTCGGGACCGGCCTCGAGCCGCACCCGCGCCTCCAGGTGGCACAGCAGCAGGCCCAGCAGAGCGAAGACCACCAGGCCCGCCCGGCCGTACCAGCTGAACCCGGGGATCACGACCGCCCAGAAGGTCACCCCGGCGAGGGTGATCAGGCCGGTCGCATAGCCGACGACCCGCACCATCCGGGGGCGGAGCACCACGGTGCCCGCCCGCTCCTCGGCGCGGTCGTCGGCCGTCAGGGGATCAGATCCGGCAGGCCTGGATGGCGGTGACGAGGATGGCGCGGGCGCCCACCTCGTACAGCTCGTCCATCATCCGGTGCGCGCCGCGGCGCTCGACCATCACCCGCACGGCGGACCACTCGCCGCCGTGCAGCGGGGAGACCGTCGGGGACTGCAGGCCGGGCGAGATCGCGACGGCCTTCTCGAGCTGCGCGGAGGGGATGTCGTAGTCGAGCATCACGTACTGGCGGGCCACGAGCACGCTGCGCAGGCGCCGCTCCAGCACCTCCAGGGAGCGGGCGGCGGCGCCGTCCAGCTCCATGCCGGGGCGGGAGAACAGCACGGCCTCGCTGGTCATGATCGGGGCGCCGAAGGTCTCCAGACCCGCCTGGCGCAGGGTGGTGCCGGTCTCGACCACGTCGGCGATGAGCTCGGCGACGCCCAGCCGGATGGAGGACTCCACGGCGCCGTCGAGGTGGACGACGTCGGCGCTGATGCCGTGGGCGGCGAGGTGGTCCTCGACCAGGCCCTCGTAGCTGGTGGCGATGCGGGCGCCGGACAGGTCGCCGAGCTCGCGGTCGGTGCCGGCGGGCCCGGCGAAGCGGAAGGTGGAGCGGGCGAAGCCGAGCGGCAGGATCTCGGTGGCCGGGGTGCGGGAGTCGGCCAGCATGTCCTGACCGGTGATGCCGACGTCCACGGTGCCCGAGCCGACGTAGACGGCGATGTCGCGGGGGCGCAGGTAGAAGAACTCGACGTCGTTCTCCTGGTCCACCACGACCAGCTCCTTGGCCTGGCCGCGGCGGCGGTAGCCCGCCTCCTGCAGCAGCTCGGCGGCGGGCTCGGACAGGGCGCCCTTGTTGGGGACGGCGATGCGCAGCACGGATCCTCCTTCGCCGCGCGGGGCGGCGGACGGCACGCGGGGCGATCGGCCCCGCGGCGGGGTGGGGTGGCTCAGAGGTGGCGGTACACGTCCGCCGGGGAGATGCCCTTGGCGAGCATCATCACCTGCAGGTGGTAGATCAGCTGGCTGATCTCCATCGCGGCGTCGTCGTCGCTCTCGTGCTCGCAGGCCATCCAGACCTCGGCGGCCTCCTCGACGATCTTCTTGCCGATCTGATGGACCCCGGCGTCGAGCTCGCGGACGGTGCCGGAGCTCTCCGGACGGGTGCGGGCCTTCTCGCTGAGCTCGGCGTACAGCGCCTCGAAATCCTTCACGGTGCCAGCGTACTCGGGGGCGCCGGAGCCCCGGGAACCGCGTCCCCGGGGCGGGACGGAGGTCACGCCTGGTCGCCCCCGCTCCGGGTGACGGTCGGGTCCAGGTGCGCGGTCTCGACGCTGACCCGTTCCACGCGGTCCTGGCGGGCCCGCACTCGCGCCCACACCACGAAGCCGGTGAGGGTGAAGATCCCGTAGAACAGGTACATGAAGGCGCTGGCGTAGTAGCCGGCGCTGACCAGCAGCGGCACCCCGACGATGTCGACCGCCACCCAGATCAGCCAGAACTCGACCCAGCCCTTGGCCATGCCGTAGGTGGCCAGCAGCGAGCCCATGAAGATCCAGGCGTCGGCCCAGACGGGCTCGTAGGAGCCCAGCGCGCGGAAGATCGGGGTCAGCGCGGCGGTGCCGCCGACCAGGGCGACCAGCAGCAGGGCACGTGTGCCCCAGGAGGCCCATTCGGGCTGCACGGCGGTGCCGCCGGCCTCCTTCGCCTGCCGCCAGCGCACCCAGCCGTAGATGCTGGTGGCGATGAACATGATCTGGCGGCCTGCCTGGCCGAGCAGGTTCACGGTGTCGGGGCTGCCGAACAGGGTGCCCAGGAAAACGGTCAGCAGCAGCAGGTTGCCGATGATGCCGACGGGCCAGGCCCAGACCTTGCGTCGCATCCCGCCCAGCGCGCTGAGCAGGCCGAAGACGTTGCCGAGCACCTCGCGGACGAGCAGGGACTGCCCTCCGCCCAGCTCGATCCTGGCGTCGAAGAGCCACTGCAGGAAATCCATCTCGGTCCTCTCTCCCGTCGGATGCAGTGGCTCCGGGGGACATAGGACATGCGGACCTGCGGATCACCGGGGCGCGGATACGCGCACGGGTGTCCCGTCAGGACGTGCGCCTCTCATCCAGGCTCTGACTGTCGGTGCCGGAGTTCCACCGGCTCCACCGCCGAAGCGGGTCGCGGACTATCACCGCCGGCTCGGACTTTCACCGACCCCGGAGCACGTCACGATGCGTGACCGGCTCAGCATAGACCCGCTACCCCCGGCGACCTGCTCCGGCGTGCAGCGGGTCTCAGCCCAGACCCGGCAGTCCCCGCGGACAGGACACAGGGCTCAGGGGACTGGGGTGAGGGGGTGCTCAGTGGGCGTGCCGGCCCTCGGCGGCGAGGCGGCGCAGGGTGGCGATCTCCTCGGCGGCGTCGCGGGCGCGGTAGATCGCGGAGCCGGCCACGAACACGTTGGCGCCGGCCTCGGCGCAGCGCTCGATGGTCTCCTGGCTGACGCCGCCGTCGACCTGGATGGAGACCTGTAGGTTCGCCTCGGAGATGGCCTTCCGGGCGAGGCGGATCTTGGGGAGCATGCTCTCCAGGAAGCTCTGCCCGCCGAAGCCCGGCTCGACGGTCATCAGCAGCAGCATGTCGAACTCGCCGATCACGTCGAGCAGCGGCTCGACGGGGGTGACCGGGCGCAGAGCCACGCCGACGGCAGCGTTCTTGCGGCGCAGCTCGCGGGCCAGGCGCACGGGGGCGTCGGCGGCCTCGAGGTGGAACGTGACGGAGTCGGCGCCGGCCTCGGCGAACAGCGGCGCCTGGGTGTCGGCGTCGTCGATCATCAGGTGGGCGTCCACGGGGATCGGCGCGTGGCGGGCGATCTGCTCGACCATGTCGGCGCCGAAGGTCAGGTTCGGCACGAAGTGGTTGTCCATCACGTCGACGTGGACGGCGTCGGCCGTGGCGATCGCGTCGACCTCCTCGCCGAGGCGCAGGAAGTCGGCGTTGAGGATGCTCGGGTGGATGTACTGGGTGTCGGTCGAGTACAGGGCGTTCACGGGCGGGATCCTTCCTCGGGGCGGGCGGTGTCGGTGTCGGTGGCGCCGGACCCGGTGCTGCCGGTGGCGGTGCCGCCGGTGCGGCGGAGCAGGGCGATGAACATCGCGTCGGTGCCGTGCACGTGGGGCCAGAGCTGCACGGCGGGCCCCTCCCCCAGCTCCACCTCGTCCTGGCGGGCGGGGAGCACGCCGGCGCGGACGGCCTCGCGGGCGTCGAGCTGCTCGACGTCCTCGCGGCGGCGCAGCACGTCGGCGACGACCAGGCGGGTCTCGGCCAGGTGCGGGGAGCAGGTGACGTAGGCGACGACGCCGCCGGGGGCGGTGGCGTCCAGGGCGGAACCCAGCAGCTCGCGCTGCAGCACGCCGAGCTGGCCGATGTCCCCGGGGCTGCGACGCCAGCGGGACTCGGGCCGGCGCCGCAGCGCCCCGAGGCCGGAGCAGGGCACGTCGGCCATCACCCGGGAGAAGCGCCCGGGCTGCTCGGCGCCGAGGGTGGTGCCGTCGGCGGTGCGGGTGGTGATCTCGCAGCCGGCCTCGACCAGGGTGGCGACGGCGCGCTCGACGAGCTCGCGGCGGTGCTCCTGCACCTCGGTGGCCAGCAGCTCGGCGTCGTGCTCGAGGGTGAGACCGCCGAGCACGGCGGTCTTGCCGCCGGGTCCGGCGCAGAGGTCGAGCCAGTGGCGGTCGTCCTCGGCGGTGACGAGCTCGTCGGCGCCGAGGGCGAGGGCGAGGGCCATCAGCTGGCTGCCCTCGTCCTGCACGGCGGCCCGACCCTCCTTCACGGCGTCCAGGCCACCGGGGTCGCCGGAGGGCCAGGAGGCGCCGAGGATGCTGAGGGCCGCCACGGAGGCGCCGCCGTCGATGAGCTCGTCGAGGTCGGTGAGGCCGGGGCGCATCACCAGGGACACCCCGGGGGCGGCGTTCTGGGCCTCGAGCAGGGCGGGCAGCTCGGCGCGGTCGCGGCCGTGGGCGGCGAGGGCGTCGCCGAGGGCGCGCACCACCCAGCGGGGGTGGGAGTGGACGACGGCCAGGTGCCCGACGAGGTCCTGCTCCGGGTCGGGGGCGACCTCGGCCATCCAGGTGTCGAGGTCCTTCTCGCCGACGCGCCGCAGGATCGCGTTGGCGAAGCTGGCGGCGCCGGTGCCGACCTCGGCGCGGGCCAGGGCCACGGTCTCGGAGGTGGCGGCGTGCGGGGCGACGGCCATGTCCAGCAGCTGGTAGGCGCCGAGCCGCAGCACGTCCAGCAGGGCCGGCTCGACGTCCTCGAGCCGGCGGTCGGTGCAGGCGGCGATGACGGCGTCGAGGCGGCCCTGGGCGCGCAGGGAGCCGTAGAACAGCTCCGTGGTGAAGGCGGCGTCGCGGCCGGAGAGGCGGTGGCGGCGCAGCAGGGAGGGCAGGACGAGGTTCGCGTAGGCGTCGTCCTCGCGCACGGCGCGCAGGCCCTCGAAGGCGACCTGCCGGGAGCCGGTGCTGCGGCGGCCGCGCTCGGAGGGGCGCTGCTGGGACCAGCCACGGCGGGGGCCGCCCTGGCCACGGGAGCCGGAGCGCTGGTGGCCGCGGTCGTTGCGGTGACCGCCGTCGCGGCGTCCGCCGTCCTCCCGGCGGGGTCGGCCGCCGCGGTCGTCGGGGCGTCGCTCGGGGCTCATGCGGTCTCCTGGGTGGGGTGCTCGGGAAAGGTCTCGAAGGCGGTGCCGGGGGCGAGGCCGGCGCCGCGGGCCCAGTCGGCGGCGGCCATCTCCCGCTTGCCGGGCGGGGAGAGACGGTCCAGCGCCAGCGGGGTGGTGCCGGTGCCGACCAGCAGGGCGCGCTTGGTGGGGTGCAGCTGCCCGGGGGCGAGTGCGGGGAGGTCGCCGGCGGGGGTCTCCCCCACGCCGTGCAGCTTGACCCGCTGCCCTTCCAACAGGCTCCAGGCGCCGGGGTCGGGGCTCATGCCGCGCAGGTGCGCGGAGACCTCGGCGGCGGGTCGGCGCCAGTCCACGCGGGCCTCGGCGGGGGTGAGCTTGGCGGCGCGGGTGGCGAGGTCGTCGTCCTGCGGGGTGAAGTTCGCGGTGCCGGCGGCCAGCTCGTCCAGCGCGCGGAGCAGCAGCGGGGCGCCCTCGACGGCCATGCGGTCCAGCAGCTGCCCGGAGGTCTCGGTGGCGCCGATGGGGGTGGCAGAGGTCGCGATGACGTCGCCGGTGTCCAGGCCCTCGGCGATGCGGAAGACGCTCATGCCGGTGCTGTCCTGCCCCGCGAGCACGGCGCGCTGGGCGGGGGCGGCGCCGCGCCAGGCGGGCAGCAGGGAGAAGTGCAGGTTGATCCAGCCGTGGGCGGGGATCGTGAGGGCGTCCGGCGGGATCAGGGCCCCGTAGGCGACCACGGGGGCGGCGTCCGGGGCGAGCTCGCGCAGCTCGGCCTGCACGTCCGGGTCCTTGAGCGTTGCGGGGGTGAGCACGGGCACGCCGGCCTCGAGGGCGAGCGCCTTGACGGGGCTCGGGGTGAGGCGGCGGCCGCGGCCCTGGGGCGCGTCGGGGCGGGTGAGGACGGCGACGACCTCGTGCTCGCTGTCGAGCAGGGCGCGCAGGGAGGGCAGGGCGGCCGCGGGGGTGCCGGCGAAGAGCAGTCGCATGATGCCCCCAGTCTAGGTGGGCGGGACCGGGACCCGGCGCTTCCGGGCTCAGAGCGCGAGGTCGAACACGGCGACTGCGAGGGTGCACGTGACCAGGGTGATCACCACGATGGAGAGGAGGTTCAGCCAGAGGCCCGCGCGCACCATCTGCGGGATGGTGACGTAGCCGGACCCGTAGGCGATGGCGTTGGGCGGGGTCGCCACCGGGAGCATGAAGGCGCTGGTCGCGGCGATGGCCACGGGGATCGCGAGCAGCATCGGGTCCACCCCGATGCCGGTGGCGACGGCCGTGGCGACCGGCAGAAAGGTGGCGGCGGTCGCCGTGTTCGAGGTGAGCTCGGTGAGGAACAGGACCCCGGCGGCGACGATCGCGACCAGCAGCACCACGGGCAGGCCGCCGAGCCCGGCGGTGACCTCGCCGATCCAGTCGGTCAGGCCGGAGGAGCCGAACTGGGCGCTGAGCGCCAGGCCGCCGCCGAACAGCAGCAGCACGCCCCAGGGCAGGGTCACGGCGGTCTCCCAGTCCAGCAGCCGCACCCCGCGGGCGGCGCCGGCGGGCACCAGGAACAGCAGCAGGGCGATGAGCATCGCGATGCCGGCGTCGCCGATCGGCGGCTCCCCGCCCAGCAGCACCGGCCAGAGCAGGGGCAGGCCCACCCAGCTGGCGGCGGCGAGGGCGAACAGGACCAGCACGCGCCGCTCGGCGCCGCTCATGGCGCCCAGCTTCCCGCGCTCCTCGCGGATCAGGGCGTCGCCGCCGGGGATCTCGTCCAGCTCGGGCCGGTAGATGACCTTGGTCAGCAGCAGCCAGGTGATCACCAGCAGCACGGCGGCCAGCGGGGCGCCCACCAGCATCCAGCGGCCGAAGCCGATGCGGACGTCGAAGGTCTCCTGCAGGTGCGCGGCGAGCAGGGCGTTGGGCGGGGTGCCGATGATGGTGGCGAGGGAGCCGATGGAGGCGGCGTAGGCGATGCCGAGCATCAGCGCGGTGCCGATGTTCGAGCGGATCACGGTGCCGGCCTGCGCGGGATCCTCCGCGCTCTCGTGGTCGACAGGGTCGTCCCCGGGAGGTCCCTCGTCCTCCCCCGCGACGGCCCCGAGGGTCGAGCGGCGGGTCTCCTCCGGCAGCAGGCGCGTGACCAGCAGCAGCACGGAGACGCCGATGGGCAGCATCATCACCGCGGTAGCCGTGTTGGAGACCCACATCGACAGGAAGGCGGTGGCCAGCATGAAGCCGAGCACCAGGCGGGCGGGGCTGGTGCCGATCGCCCCGACGATGGTCAGGGCGATGCGGCGGTGCAGGTTCCAGCGCTGCATCGCCAGGGCCAGCAGGAAGCCGCCCATGAACAGGAAGATGATGTTGTTGCCGTAGGAGGCGCCGACGTCGTCGAAGCCCACGTCCGGGGCGAGCACGGGGAACACCACCAGCGGCACCAGGGCGGTGGCGGGGATGGGCAGGGCCTCGGTCATCCACCAGGCGCCCATCAGCACGGCGACGGCCGCGGTGAGCCGGGCGTCGTGGGGGACGTCCCCCGGCATCACCAGGTGGACCAGCACCGCGAGGACGAGCCCCGCCAGCAGGCCCAGCACCCGGACGCGACGTGCGCGGCGGGGCACCTCCGGATCGTGGGCACCGGGCGCCCGCTCGTCGCGGACCGGGGTGCCGTCCGCGGTGGCGTCGCGGGCGGGCGCCTCGGGGGCCGGATCGTCGGGGGTTGGGGTGCTGCGCGGCATCGGAACCTCGTCGTCGGGGTCGCGGTCGTGCCCCGCACCCTACGGGAGGCCCCCGCGGGACGGCACCCGGGGCGCACCCTGGGGACGGGACCGGATCAGAACACGTCGGGAGGATCCAGGCGCACCCGCAGGGAGCCGCGGTCCTTGCGGGCGCTGCGGGCGGCGACCCCGGCGCGCAGGGCCTCGGCGAGCTGCGGGGCGCGGCCCGGCTCGATGCGCAGCACGGCGCGGGCGCGGCCGGCGTCCTCGGGGCGCTCGAGGTCCACGGGCCCGAAGACGGCGGTGCCGTCGGGCAGCTCGGTGCGCTCCAGGTAGCTGCGGGCGGCCTCCCGCTCCCCCACCACCTCGGCGGTGCGGGAGGTGGGGGGCAGATCCAGCTCGGCGCGGTCGTGCAGCACCCGCTCCAGGAACAGGTCGGAGCGGCGGGCGACGAGGTCGCGGATGGCGGGCAGGGTGGCGGTGCCGACCACGAGCACCTCCCCGCCCGCGGCGGCGGGGCGCGCCAGGGCGATGGCATTGCGCCAGCGGCGCACGGCCTCCACGTCGGCGTCGTAGGCGGCGCGGGCGAGCATCGCGTCGGCGTCCAGCAGCACGGCGGCGGCGTAGCCCGCGGCCGGGGCGGGCTCGGCGCCCGGGGTGGCGACGACGATCGCGGGGTCCTGCACCTGCTCGTCGGCGAGGGCGCCGTGCGCCCCGCCGGCGACCTGCAGCGGGACCTTCGGGAAGGCGCGGGCGAGCTCCTCCGCGGTGCGGGTGGAGCCGATGACCATGGCGCGCACCTCGGTGCGATGGCACTCGGGGCAGCGGTAGCCGTCCTCCCGGCGTCCGCAGACCCCGCAGTGCAGCGGCCCGGAGCGCCCGGCGAAGCTCAGCGGCCCCGAGCAGTGCGGGCAGCGCGCGCGGGTGGCGCAGAAGGTGCAGGCCACGGCGGGGACGTAGCCGGAGCGGGGCACCTGCACCAGCACCGGGCCGCGCTCCAGACCGCTGCGGATCACCCGCATCACCTCGCGCGGCATCCGGGAGTGGCCGGAGGGTCCCTCGCGCTCGCGCAGGTAATCGTCCATCGCCACCACGCGGGGGCGCTCCTCGGCGGCGGGGCGCGGCACCGGGGACAGGCGGCGCAGGTAGCCGCCCTCGATGAGCATCCGCAGGGGGATCGACTCGGAGGACGCCAGGAACAGCAGGGCGCAGCGCTCGTGACGGGAGCGCAGCTGCAGGATGGTGCGCATCTGCGGGTAGGGGGCGCGGGGCTCGGCGAGCAGGTCGTCGGACTCGTCGTAGCAGATGATCAGCCCGAGGTCGCGGACGGGCGCGAAGGCGGCGGAGCGGTTGCCCAGCACGATGCGGGTGGCGCCGCGCAGGATGCGGCGGAAGGTGCGGTAGCGCTTCTCGGGTCCCTCGGCGCCGGCGAGGACCTCGTGGGCGAGGCCGCGGGCGTCCAGCTCCCGGGAGAGGCGGGCGACGTCGCGCTGGTCGGGGGCGATGACCAGCCCGCCGAGGGCGGGGTCGAGGTCCTCGAGGGCGTCGGCGGTGACGACGGTCCAGGGGTCGGCCGGCTCCAGCACCAGGGAGGCGCGGGGCACGGGACCCTCGGGGTGGCCGGCCCGGGCGATGAGCGCCGCGAGGCCCGGGTGGATCGTGCCGGCGCGGGGTCGTGCCTCGGCATCCGCCCCTTCCGTCGACGTCTCCTCGGACGGGGTCCCGTCGGTCGGGGCCGTCTCGGTGTCAGCCGCCTCCGAGGCGGTTCCCGCGGCCTCCGCGGTCTCCTCCCCGTCCTCCTGCTGGGCGGCGAGCTCCTTCTCCGCGGCGGCGCGGTCGGCCTTCTCGGCGCGGGCGTGGCGGGGCGGCAGGGCCAGGCGCAGCACGTCGCCGACGCTGCCGGCGCAGCGCTCGGCGAGGTCCTCGCAGGTGGCCATGAGGGCGGGCGGCATCACCACGTCGTCGGAGACCAGGCGGGTCAGCGGGGCGAGCGGCCGGTCGGTGGTGGGCGCGGCGGCGCGCTCGAGGACGATGCCCTCGGTGTCCTTGCCGGAGAACCGCACCCGCACCCGCATGCCGGGGCCCGCGGCGGCGGTCTCCGGGGTGACGGCGTACTCGAAGGGCCGGTCCAGGTGGGGCAGCACCCCGATCAGGCGGACGCGGGCCACCGGCTCGTCCTCGACCACGGCGAAGCCGGCGGTGGTGCGCAACGCGCCGACCCGGGCCGCGTCGGGGCGGCCCGGGTCGGGGCTGGGTGGCGGCGGGGCGGGGGCCTCGAACAGGCCCTCCTGCCGCTCCGTATCGGGCGAGGGGCTCAGCGCTCGTGCACCGCCGCCAGGTCGCAGACGAAGATCAGGGTCTCGTTCGGGGCGATGACGGGCGGGGCGCCGCGGCTGCCGTAGGCGAGGTCGGCGGGGATCTCCAGGTGGCGGCGGCCGCCGACCTTCATGCCCTGCACGCCCTGGTCCCAGCCGGAGATGACCTGGCCGACGCCGAGCTGGAAGCGCAGCGGCTCGCCGCGGTCCCAGGAGGCGTCGAACTGCTCGCCGGTGGAGTGGGAGACGCCGACGTAGTGCACGTCGACGACGTCGCCGGCCGCGGCCTCGGGGCCGTCGCCCTCGATGAGGTCCTTCACGACCAGCTCGGTGGGCGCGGGGCCCTCGGGGAACTCGATCTCGGGCTTGCTGCGGTCCATGCGTCCTCCTCGGATGCGGTGGGTGGGCGGGACGGGGATGCCGTCCCGCGGGGTCAGTCCCGGGTGTGGGCGGCGTCGAGCACGTCGATGACGAACAGCAGGGTCTGCCCGGCCAGCTCGCTCTCGGACTCGCCCTCCTCGCCGTAGGCCTCGGCCGGGGGTATCACCAGCATCACCTGGCTGCCGACGGGCAGGTCCAGCAGGTTCTCGTCCCAGCCGGTGATGACCTGCTGCTGGCCCTGCACGAAGGAGAAGGGGGCGCCGCGCTCCCAGGAGGAGTCGAACTGCTCCCCCGTCTCCCAGTTCCAGCCGGTGTAGTGCATGGTGAGGTAGTCGCCCTCGCGGGTGGTGTCCTCGCCGTCGCCCTCGATGAGCACCTCGCGCACCGTCTCGGTGGGGGCCTCGCCCTCGGGGGTGGAGTCCAGGCTGGGGGCGCCGTCCTCGGCGAGGGTCACGGCCGGGTAGTCGCCGGAGGCCTCCTGCTCCTCGCCCTCGGCGCGCAGCGGCTCGACCTTGCGCAGGATGTCGGAGACCTGGATCAGGGAGACGGCGGTGCCGGAGGCGTCCTGCTGCCAGCCGGCCATCGCGAAGCGGGCGCCGACGGCGGCGGTGGTGAGGAAGCCGAAGGCCTGCTCGCCGATCGCGTCGGAGGTGACCTGCACGCCGCCGGCGGGGGCGCCCTGCCACCAGGACTGCAGCACCTCGCCACTGGAGGCGTCCACGAACAGGGAGTTCCAGATGATGGTGTCGCCCTCGGCGAGGGCGTCGCCGTCGCCGGGCACGACCTCCTGCGCCTCGGGGGCGGTGATGGACAGCGGCGCCTCGAACTCGACGGTGGGCTCCGCGTCGAGGTCGGTGCCGAAGGTCACGGAGTCCAGGGCGTTGCCGCCGCCGTCCGAGGCCCCACCCGCGTCGGAGGCCGCACTGTTCGAGGAGTCATCGCTGCAGGCGGCCAGCCCGAGGGCGGCGGAGGCGGCGATCGCGGTGGACAGCAGGGTGCGACGACGGATCACGAGGGACCTTTCGGGACGGGGTGCGCCGACGGTCGGGCCGGGGCGGTCACCAGGGTACGGGGCGCGGCCGGGAGTCCTCCCAGCCGACACGGAGCGGCCGCGGGCGGGTCTCAGGCGGGAGGCGGGGCGGCGGGCTCCCCGGCCTCGCGGATCTGCGCGAGCAGGGCGTCGACCTCGGCGGACTCGGTGGCGAAGGGGTCCATGACCTGCACGGGCATCGCCCCGGGGCGGCCCAGGCGCATCGTGGTCCAGTCCACCACGTGATCCACGCCGTGCTCCTGGGCGGCGGTGACGACGGCGCCGCGGAGGTGGGCGCGGGTCGTGGCGGGGGCCACGGTGCGGGCGTGCTCGATGCGCTCGGCGGTGACCTCGCGGGGGGCGAGGCCGCGCCTCTGCAGGGCGCGGAACACCGACTGGGTCTCGTCGATGTCGTGGTAGGCGAGGTCGAGTCGCTCGATCGCAGGGTCCCCGAGGGTGATGCCGCGGCGCCCGGCGACCTGGCCGAGCAGGCGCTCCTTGATGGCCCAGTCGAGGTGGGTCGCGGCCCAGGAGCGGTCGCCGGTGCGCACGGCGTCCAGCGCCCGCTGCCAGTCCTGGAGGGCGGCCAGCTCGGCGGGGCCCTCGGCGACGGTGGCGGCGAGGTCCAGCCAGCGCTGCTGGACCTCCAGGGCGGTGGTGGTGCCGCCGGCCTCGAGCGGCAGCGGGGCCATGCCCGTGAGGTCCCGGGCGACGGTGCGGATCGCGGCGATGTCGTCGGCCAGGGCCAGGTCCGGCAGGGTGCGGCCGGACTCGATGAGGCGCAGCACCAGGTCGGTGGTGGCGAAGCGGAGGTGGGTGGAGACCTCGCTCATGGTGGAGTCGCCGACGATGACGTGCAGGCGGCGGAAGCGGGAGGGGTCGCCGTGGGGCTCGTCGCGGGTGTTGATGATGGGGCGGGTGCGGGTGGTGGCCGAGGAGACCGCCTCCCACATGTGGTCGCTGCGGCGGGAGAAGACGAACCGGCCGGCGTCCCCGCCGCCGGTGTCGTCATCGCGCACCACGCCGCCGGCGCCGGTGACGATCTGCCGGGTGACCAGGAAGGGCAGCAGGAAGCGCGGCAGGCGGGTGAACTCGCCGCGGCGGTCCACCAGGTAGTTCTCGTGGGAGCCGAAGGCATTGCCGGCGGAGTCGACGTTGTTCTTCAGCAGGTGGATGCGGGCGTCCTGGCCCTCGGCGGCGAGGCGCTCGTTGGCCTGCGTCACCAGGTCCCCGAGGACGCGCTCCCCGGCGAGGTCCTGGGCGACCAGCTCCCACCAGTCGTCGCACTCGGCGGTGGCGTACTCGGGGTGAGAGCCGACGTCGAGGTAGAGCCGGGCGGCGTTGCGCAGGAAGACGTTGGAGGAGCGGCCCATCGCCACGACGGGCCGGAACAGCTCGCGGGCGGCGGCCTCCGGCTCCAGGGCGCGGCTGCCGTCGGCGCGCACGCACACCAGGCCGAACTCGGTCTCCAGACCTCCCACGCGGCGCTTCATCGGCTCACTCGCCGCCCTTCTGGACGAAGGAGCGCACGAAGGTCTCGGCGTTGGACTCGAGGACCTCGTCGATCTCGTCGAGGATGTCGCCGGCGCCCTGGGCGGAGGCGAAGGTCTGGCCGCCGGTGGTGGTCTCGGGGCCGGTCTGCTCCGGCTCCTCGCCGCCGGGGGCGTTGAGGGACTGCTGGCTCATGGGGTGTCCTCCTGGACTCCGGGGGCGGGGCGAGAGGTGTCGGGCGCGGGGCCGTCCTGATCGACGGCGCGGCCGAGGGCCTCCACCAGGGTGTCGAGCTCGGCGGCGGGGTCCACGCCGTGGGCGGCGCACCAGGCGGCGGAGCCGAGGGTGGGGTCGGCCAGTCGCAGGCGGTGCCCCGTGGTGGGGCCGGCCAGGGTGATGGTGTCCCAGCCGGCGGCGGGCACCGCGGGGCCGTGGGCGGCGATGAGCCTGCCGCGCAGGTGGGCGCGGGTGCTCGCGGGCGGGGTGGTGACGGCCGCCTCGACCTCCCCGGCCTCGACCAGGGCGGGCACGGCGCCGCTCGCGCGGAGCTTGCCGAACAGGCCGTGGCCGGGGCGGAGGTCGGAGAACTGCAGGTCGATGGCCTGCAGCCGGGGGTCGTCCCAGCCCAGGCCGTGGCGGTCGCGGTAGCGCTGCAGCAGGTGCAGCTTCGCCACCCATTCCACACGGTCGGCGGCGCGCATCGGGTCGTCCTCGAGCAGGTCCAGCAGCTCCGCCCAGCTGTCGAGCACGCGGGCGGTCTCCTCGTCGTCCGTGTCCGCCAGGGGCCGGATCGCGGCGAGGACCTCCCGCTGGATCTGCACGGCGGTCAGCGCGCGGCCGTCGCGCAGGGGCACGGTCGCCCGCAGACTCGGGTCGTGGCTGAGGGTGCGGGCGGCGGCGACGGGGTCCACGAGCGCGAGGTCCCCCAGCAGGCCCTCGCCGCGGCGGTGGGCCACCTCCAGCGCGCCGAGCAGCAGCGAAGTGGTGCCGAGCTTGAGGAAGGTGGACTCCTCCAGCAGGTTCGCGTCGCCCACGATCACGTGCAGGCGGCGGAAGCGGCGCGCATCGGCGTGGGGCTCGTCGCGGGTGTTGACCAGGGGCCGGTTCAGGGTGGTCTCCAGACCCACCTCGGCCTCGAGGAAGTCGGCACGGGAGGAGAGCTGGAAGCCGGGCTCCTGGCCGCGCGTGCCGAGGCCGACGCGGCCGGCGCCGACCAGCACGGGGCGACTGGCGAAGAACGGCAGCAGCGCCGCGACCAGGTCCTCGAAGGGGACGTCGCGGTCCACCAGGTAGTTCTCGTGGGTGCCGTAGGAGGCGCCCTTGCCGTCGGTGTTGTTCTTGTACAGCGCCACCGCGGGCACGCCCTCGGCGGCCTCGAGGATCGCCATCGCCCGCTGAGCGATGAGCTCCCCGGCGCGGTCGACGACCACGGCCTCGCGGGCGCGCATCACCTCGGGGGCGGAGTACTCGGGGTGGGCGTGGTCCACGTACCAGCGGGCGCCGTTGCGCAGCACCGCGTTGCCGATGGAGCGGCGGGTCGCCCAGGCCAGCACGGTCGCGTCGTCGCCCTCGGGCGGCGTCTCGGGGCCCAGCAGCGGCTGGTCGAGGTCGACGCTGGGCAGGTGCGCGTCGTGGGTCTCGTCGGTGAGCTGGGTGGGGTGGGCGGCGGCGCGCTGGATCTCGAAGCCGCGCGCGTCCCGCAGCGGTGACTCGTCGCCGTAGTCCCAGCGCACGCGGCGGCCCCGTTCCCCCTCGGCGGGGTCCAGCAGCGCGTAGGCACCCACCACCAGGTGGGACAGCGCGATGGCGCTGCCGGCGGTGGTGGCGGCGCGGTCGGCGAGGTCGGCGTGCAGCACCCCGAACTCGGTCTCGATGCCCATCGCCCGCGCGGTGGTGATCCCCCGGCCGGCGCTCATCGGGACTGCTCCGCGGCCAGGCCCAGCAGCGGCACCACGGACTCGATGCGGCGGCCGCGGCGTCCGGAGATGCGGGCCCACTCCTCGGGGTGCGCCGCGGAGGGCAGGTCCTCGTTCTCGGCGAACTCGGCGGAGATCGCGTCGTCCAGGTGGGCGGCGGTGACGCCGACCTCCCCGGTGGCCAACTGCTCCTTGACGGCGTTCTTCTTGGCGCGGTCCACGATGTTGCGCAGGGTCGCACCGGAGACGAAGTCGCGGAAGTGGAGGGTCTCGGCGCTGCCGTCGGAGAACTCGATCCGCACGAAGGCGCTGGAGGCGGCGGTGTCGTAGATCCGGGCGACGGCCCGGTCCAGCAGCGCCTCCCGGTCCCCGCGCAGCGGCACCTGCGCATCGAGGTACAGACCCAGGATCTCGCGACCGGCGGCCTCGTCGGGGCGCTGCACCCGGATCTTCACGTCCAGCCGGCCCGGGCGGAGGATCGCCGGGTCGATCATGTCCTCACGGTTGGAGGCGCCGATGACGATGACGTTGTCCAGGCCCTCGACGCCGTCGATCTCGGCCAGCAGCTGCGGCACGATCGTGGTCTCCACGTCGCTGGACAGGCCCGTGCCGCGGGTGCGGAACAGCGCCTCCATCTCGTCGAAGAAGATCACCACCGGGTGGTTCGCGCTGGCCTTCTCCCGGGCCCGCTCGAAGACCAGGCGGATGCCGCGCTCGGACTCGCCGACGTACTTGTTCAGCAACTCCGGGCCCTTGACGTTGAGGAAGGCCGAGTGCTCGAGGGCCTCGGCGACGCCGACACCGCGCACCTGCGCCGAACGCAGCACCAGCTCGTGGGCGACGGCCTGCGCGATCATCGTCTTGCCGCAGCCCGGCGGGCCGTACAGCAGCACGCCCTTGGGCGGACGCAGCCCGTAGGTGCGGTAGAGGTCCTGCTGCAGGAACGGCAGCTCCACGGCGTCGCGGATGGTCTCGATCTGGGTGGAGAGCCCGCCGATGCGGTCGAAGGAGGTGTCGGGCACCTGCTCGAGCACCAGGTCGGTGATCTCGGCGCGGTCGATCCGCTCCCGCACCAGCTGGGCGCGCAGGTCCACCAGCACGCTGTCGCCGGGGTGCAGGGGCTCCTCGGTCAGGGTGCCGGCGCGGCGCAGCACCCGGATGTCGTCGGGGGCGACGGCCACCAGCACGCGGGAATCCGGCAGCGCCTCGACCACGGAGACGACGTTGCCGGCGTCGGTGCCCGGGACCACCTCGACCACGGCCAGACCCTCGTTCAGCCGCAGCTCGGTGCCCGGGGTCAGGGCGTCCAGGTCGATCTGGGCGGCGGTCGCCACCCGCAGGCGGCGGCCCTGATGCAGCACGTCCACGGTGGTGCCCTCGGCGCGGCGCAGGAAGGTCGCGTAGGTGTTGGGCGGGTCGCCGATGCGCTCCAGGTCGGCCTTGAGGTCGACGATCTGGGAGCGGGCGGTGCGCAGCGCGGCCGTGAGCCGGTCGTTCTGGGCGGTCGCCCGCTCGAGCTCGGTGGTCATCTCGGCGTAGGTCTTCATCGGATGGTCCTCCTCCCGGCGGACGGGGCGGGTCTGCGGACGGATCTCAGCGGTCGCGGCCCTGACGGATGTCGCGCAGGGCGCGCTTGATCTTGCGGGGGGCGACGCCGCGCTCGCCGATGTCCTCGGGGCCCCATTCCTCGACGCCGCCGCCGAAACCCTCGTTGTCGGGGTGGGTCAGCTCCGCCTCGTCCCGGGAGCCGGGCGCGGGGCGGGTCACGCGGGTCATGGCCGTGGTGCCGTGGGCGGTGCGGCGGGCGGTGAGCAGGAAGCCGGTGTGGGCGTTCATGCGGTGCTCGGGCCGCACCGCCAGACCCTCGAGGTGCCAGGGCCGCACGAAGGACTCCCAGGCGGAGGGCTCGGTGAACTCGCCGTGGTCGCGAAGCGCCTCGGCGGTGCGGGAGAGCTGGGTGACGGTGGCGACGTAGGCGAGGAACACGCCGCCGGAGACCAGCACCTCGGCCGCGGCGTCGATGCACTCCCAGGGGGCGAGCATGTCCAGCACCACGCGGTCCACGGCGGGGCCCTCGGGGGCGAGGGTCGGCGCGACGTCCTGGAAGTCGCCGATGGTGAGGTCCCAGGCGGGGTGCGTGGCGCCGAAGTAGGTCTCGACGTTCTCGCGGGCCACCTCGGCGAAGTCCTCGCGGCGCTCGATGGAGTGCACGGAGCCCTCGGGGCCGACGGCGCGCAGCAGCGCGGTGGTGAGACCGCCCGAGCCGACGCCGGCCTCCAGCACGCGGGCGCCGGGGAAGATGTCGCCCCACATCAGGATCTGCGCGGAGTCCTTGGGGTAGATGATCGCGGCGCCGCGGGGCATGGACAGCATGTAGTCCGAGTACAGGGGGCGCAGCGCCTGGTAGGGGGTGCCGTGGTTGTCGGTCACCGTGGTGCCGTCCTCGGCGCCGATCAGCTGGTCGTGGCGCAGCACGCCGCGGTGGGTGTGGAACTCGCCGCCGGGCTTCAGGGTGATGGTGTGCAGGCGTCCCTTGGCGTCGGAGAGCTGCACCTTGTCGCCGAGGTCGAGGGGGCCGCTGCGGTCCAGGCCGCGGCGGGGCGCGCGGGGCGCGGGCCCGTCCCCCTGGCCGGTGCCCCCGGGAGCAGGGACGACGGGCTCGGAGGGGTTCTGACTCATGCTCCCCAGCATAGGCGCGACGCCCCGCCCGGCGGGGTGCCCGTTCAGCGTCCGCGCAGGTGCTGCTGCACTCGGGCGGTGTTGATCACACCGAGCGCGCTGCCGTCGTCCTCCCGCACCAGGTAGAAGGGCGCGGGCGCATCGAGCATGACGGAGACCAGGGCGTCGCCCCGCAGGTCCGCTCGCAGCGGCACCAGGGGGCCGAGGGCGGTGGAGACGGCGGCGAGCGGGGTGCTCCCCCGCGCCTGGGCGGGGACGGCGGCGAGGGCGCCGGCGTCCGGGAGCATCACCTGGGGGTGCGCCCCGGGAGCGGTGGGCGCGGCGACGACGAGCACCTGGCCGGGGCCCGCGGGCATCCGGTCCAGCGCGGCGACGGGCTGCTCGGCGGGCAGCAACGGCAGCCGCTGGGCGAGGCCGCGCGCGTCCAGCACCTCCACCCGGTCCTGCACCTGGGCTCCCTGCAGGGCGCGGGTGGCGCCCTGCCAGAGCAGGCTGGCGATGAGCACGGCCCACAGCACCGTCAGCAGGGTGCCGGTGCCGAGCTCGGATCCGGCCAGCCGCCACAGAGGCACCACCAGCACCAGCACGGCGATGCCGCGACCGATCCAGGCGGTGATGCGGGTGCCGCGGGTGCGGGAGGACAGCACAGCGCCGAGCACCGATTCCAGCGCCCGGCCGCCGTCCATCGGCAGCCCGGGCAGCAGGTTGAACACGGCCAGCGCGAGATTCAGGTACCCGATCAGCGAGAGCACCAGGCTGCCGGCGCCACCGTCGGGGATCAGCGCGGCGGCCCCGGCGGCCGATCCGGCCAGCAGCAGGTTCGAGGCGGGACCGGCCAGGGAGATGAGGGTGGAGCCGGCGGCACCGATGCCCTCCCCGCGGTACTGGGTGTGCCCGCCCCACAGGGTGAGCGCGATGTGGTCGACCGTCCCGCCGAAGGCCCGGGCCACCAGCGCGTGAGCCATCTCGTGCACCAGCACGGAGGCGATCATCGCCACGCCCACGGCGACCGCGAGGACGATGGCGGTGCCCGCCCCGAGCCCGGCGCGCATCAGGGTGGGCTGGACGATCACGGCGAGCACCACCACGGCCAGCAGCGTGCCGGTGGACAAGCGGATCGGCGGCAGGGAGCCCAGACGCAGGATGGGCTGGCTCATGGGATGGTGGTCTCCGGGAGTTCGAGGGGCGGCGGGCGCGCGCCCGACGGGGGCGAGGATAGCGAGGTCCCCTGCCCCTCGGCTGGGTGCCGGGGCGGGCCGGCGGGTAGGAGCAGAGCGGGACGTCCGTGCCCGGCGGGGGGTGGTCCCCGGGGGCGCCCCGCGGGAGGTGGTCGGCGACCTATGATGGCCGGATGAGTCGCATCGCCATCACCGCGTTCGGCGGCTGGAACGACGCGGGCGAGGCCGCCACCAGCGTCATCGAGCACCTGCTCGAGGTCTGGCCCTCGCGCCCCGCCGGCGCGGTCGACGCCGAGGAGTTCATCGACTTCCAGGTGAACCGCCCCGAGATCCGCACCACCGAGGACGCCCGGCGGGTGATCGACTGGCCGGACACGGAGCTGCACATCGTCGAGCCACCCCGCGGCCCCGAGATCGTCACCGTGATGGGCCCGGAGCCGTCCCTGCACTGGAAGCGCTTCTGCGACGAGGTGCTCGAGCAGCTGCAGGTGCTGGACGTCAGCGCCGTGATCTCGCTCGGCGCCCTGCTGGCCGACGCCCCGCACTCGCGCCCGTTGCCGGTCTCCGCGCACGTCGAGCCGGGGGCGGCCGAGCAGGTGCGGGACCAGGCCCTGTACGAGGGCCCCATCGGGGTGCCGACGATCCTGGCGCGCCGCACCACCAGCGCCGGACTGCGCACCACCAGCGTGTGGGTGCAGGTGCCGCACTACGTCGCCCAGAACCCCTCCCCCAAGGCCACCCTGGCGCTGCTGCGCGAGGTGCAGGACGCGATCACCGCGCCGATCCCGCTGCAGGAACTGGTCGAGGACGCCGAGGCCTGGGAGCGCGGCGTGGACGACCTGGCCCGCACCGACGAGGACGTCGCCGACTACGTGCGTCGTCTGGAGAGGGCGCAGGACGCCGCGGACCTCCCCGAGGCCAGCGGGGACGCGATCGCCCGCGAGTTCGAGAAGTTCCTGCGCCGCCGCGACGACGACTGAGCCGGCGGCCGCGCGGGGCGGGAGCTCAGGCGCGCAGGGTCACGCCCGCAGGTCGAGGCCGAACAGCGCGTCGACGGCGGCGGTGACGTCACCCGGCCGGGCATCGGCCGCGGAATCCGTCGTGAGAGTGGTGGGAGCCGCCGCGACAGCACCTTCGGCGCTCTCCCGGGCCCAGGCGTCGAGCACGCCGAGGGCGGTGGGGGTGTCCAGGTCGCCGCGCAGGGCGGCCCGCAGGGCGTCGACCACCGCGGGGTGGTGGCCGCCGCGGGCGGCCGCGGTGCGGTAGGCGGACAGCCGCTCGGCGGCCCGCTCCTCCTCGGCACCGCTCCACTCCCAGTCGGCGCGGTAGTGGTGGGCCATCAGGACCAGCCGCACCACCGCGGGCTCCACCCCGTCGCGCACCAGACGGTGCATGAACACGAGATTCCCCAGGGACTTGCTCATCTTGGTGCCCTGGTAGGCGACCATGCCGGCGTGCGCGTACAGCGCCGCGAAGGGGCGGCCGGATGCCACCGCGTGCGCGGCGCCGAGGTCGTGGTGCGGGAACACCAGGTCGCTGCCGCCGGTCTGGATGTCGAAGGGCAGGCCCAGGCCGTCCTCGGCGATGCAGACGCACTCGACGTGCCAGCCGGGGCGGCCGCGGCCCAGCTCCCCCGCCTCCCAGGCGGGCTCGCCCTCGCGCTCCGCGCGCCACAGCAGCGGATCGAACACCCCGCGCTTGCCGGGGCGCTCGGGGTCGCCGCCGCGCTCGGCGAAGACCTCCAGCATCTGCCGCTCGCTCCAGCCGGAGACGTCGCCCAGGGCGCCGTCCTGGGCGAGGTCGAGGTACCAGTCCACCGCGTCGGTGCCGAGGGCGTCCTCGGCGGGGACCGGGTAGGCGCGGCCGCGCTCCCGCAGGGTCTGCACGAGGCCGATGATGTCGTCCATCGCCTCGCTGACGGAGCGGTAGGTCTCCGGGGCGACGACGCGCAGAGCCTCCATGTCCTCGGAGAACAGCTCCACCTGGGAGTCGGCCAGCTCCCGCCAGTCCACGCCGTCGCGCGCGGCCCGCTCGAACAGCGGGTCGTCGACGTCGGTGACGTTCTGGGCGACCTGCACCTCCAGCCCGGTGTCGCGCAGAGCGCGGCGCATCAGGTCGGCTGCGTGGTAGGTCGCGGCGTGGCCGAGGTGAGTGGCGTCGTAGGGGGTGATCCCGCAGACGTACATCCGCGCGGTGCCGGGGATGGCGGGGACCACCGGGGCGATCCGGCCAGTGCGGGTGTCATGCAGTCGCAGCGGGAGGCCGGAGGCGGGCAGCGGGGTCAGCGCGGGGGAGGTCCAGGAAAGCACCCGACGATCATACGGTCCGGGACCCGGGTGCTCAGGCGCCGCCCAGGGGGTCCAGCACGCCGCCCAGCAGCAGGCCGAGCAGGATCACACCGGCCAGGACCCGGTACAGCACGAAGGGCATGTAGGAGTACTGGGAGATGATCTTCATGAACCAGACGATCACGACGTAGCCGATGCCGAACGCCACCAGGGTGGCGACGGCGATGGCCAGCAGGCCCGGCTCCCCCGCGGCCGCGGCGGCGGCCTGGCCCTCGCTGCTCAGCAGCGCCGGGACCTCTTGGGCGGCCTTGTACAGACCGGAGGCGAAGACCGCCGGCACCGCGAGCAGGAAGGCGTAGCGGGCGGCGGCCTCCCGGGTGTAGCCCATCGCCAGGCCCGCGGTGATGGTGCCGCCGGAGCGGGAGACGCCGGGGATCAGCGCGAGCGCCTGGGCGAGGCCGAAGACGATGCCGTCCTTGACGGTGAGCTGGGTCAGCTCCTTGCGCTGCGGGGCGAAGCGGTCCGCGAGGCCCAGGAAGATTCCGAAGACGATCAGCATCGTCGCGGTGATGTAGAGGTTCCGCAGGCCGTGGTCGATCTGGTCCTCGAACAGCAGGCCCAGCACGCCGATGGGGATCGAGCCGAGGATGACCAGCCAGCCCATCCGCACGTCCGGGTCGGAGTGCGGCAGCTTGCCCGCGACCGCCCGGCACCAGCGGCCGATGATGCGGGTGATGTCCTTCCAGAAGTAGATCAGCACCGCGGTCTCGGTGCCGAGCTGCACGATCGCGGTGAAGGCCGCGCCGGGGTCCTGCCCGGGCATCAGCAGCTCGCCGACCACCCGCAGGTGGGCGCTCGAGGAGATCGGCAGGAACTCGGTCAGCCCCTGGACGATGCCGAGGATGATCGCGTCGAGGATGGACATGGGCACTCCTAGCGGGGCTCCCCGGGAAGCGGGGGTGCCCCCGGGCGGGACCGGGGACGAATCGTGCGAAGGGCCCCGTGCGGAGCCCCGGACACACTACGCGGCGCCGGGGACGATGCCCGGCGCCGCGTGCGGGTGCATGGTGAAGATCGCGTGCAGACCCTCGGATCAACGGGAGGATCAGCGGGCGGATCAGCGAGAGGTGGAGTCGTCCTGCCCCTCGTCGTCCTCTTCGTCCTCGTCGTCGTAGTCGTCCTCGTCGTCGTCGAAGTCGTCCAGGTCGTCGAGATCATCGAAGTCGTCGTCGTCCTCGTCGTCGCCGTCGAAGACGATCAGCGGGGTCGCGACCTCGTAGGCGTCGAAGAGGGCGTCGTCGTAGGCGTCGAAGGCGGTGGTCAGCCGCTCGGTGGCGGCCTCCAGCGAGGGGTCGTCGTCACTGGTGGCGGTGGAGGCCGCCTCATGGTGACGTTCGAGGGCGGCGATCAGCGCGGCGAGAGCGGAGCGAGGATCCGTGTTCATGGGTGGACCGTACCGCGTCGGGGAGCACAATGGACAGCGGACGGCCCCGGCTGTCCGCTCCGCCCGACCCTCGTCCCGGAAGGTTCCCGACGTGCCGCAGTCCCCCCGTCCCCTGCCCGGCCGCATCGTCCATGTGCGGGATCCGCGCGGCATGCGGGACCTGCCGCTGGAGCGCGGCCGCGTGCCCGAGGACTACGAGTTCCAGATCATCACGGTGCCGCGCGGCTCCTCCGTCTCCGCGGTGCGGTCCTCGCTCACCGAGGAGGCCGAGTACGGCCGCTGGGAGCTGGTGCGCACCCGGCTCTACATGGGCGGCGAGAAGAAGGTGTGGATGCGGCGCCGGATCATCCGGGTGCGCTCGACCCTCGGGGCGCTACCGGTCGGCTGAGCCCCGCTGGTAGCCCGAGCCCTGACCGCCGCCTGAATCCTCCGGCGGCCCCTCCCCCGCGACCGCTCGTCCACAGCGGCCGCCCGGGGCGCGCGCGAGCCGCGGTCCTCGTGCTCCCATGACGGGATGATCCCGATCCCGACCGGCGCACTGCTGGTGCTGCTGCTGGGCTACCTGCCGCCCGCTCTCGTGCTCAGCGCGATCGACGCCCGGGAGCACCGGCTGCCGAACCGCCTGCTGGGCTGGATGAGCGGGGGCACCCTCGGCGGTCTGCTGCTCGTGGCGGCGGCGGTCCCGGCGCAGCGGGGCGCCGTGCGCACGGCGCTGGTGCTGGGGCTCGTCGCAGGCGTCGCGGCCGTGGTGCTGGCCCTGGTCGCGCCCTCCCTGCTGGGCATGGGTGATGCGAAGGCGCTGCCCGCGGTGGTGGCGGTCTCCGCCGCGCTCGGCGGCGAGGTGCTGATCGGCGGCCTGCTGGCGGCCGCGGTGCTGGCGGGCCTGGCCGGGGCGATGGTGCTCGCGGTGGCCCGCCGGGGCGGGGTGCGGTTCCCGCTGGGCCCGATCCTGCTCGCCGCCCCCTTCCTGGGGATCGTGGCGGCCCCGCTGGTCCGGCAGGCCCTCGGCGGCTGAACCGGACACGCGCACGGGACGGCGACAGCGACAGTCTCACACGCGGCGCTGACGGTCCCGCTCGTAGAGGGCGATGGAGCCGGCCACCGCGGCGTTCAGGGAACTGGCGGTGCCGCCCATGGGGATCTCCGCGAAGGCGTCGCAGCTCTCCCGCCACCCGGCGGACAGGCCGGAGGTCTCGGTGCCGATCACGAGCACCCTGGGCCCGGTGAGGTCGGTGTCGGCGAGGGTGCGCCCGCGGGCTTCGTCCAGGCCGATCACCTGCCACGGGCGGCCCGCCGCTCGCCGGGCCTCGACCCAGTCCAGCAGCTCCCGGTGGGAGGGCAGTCGCAGCACCGGCAGGGCGAACATCGAGCCGGTGCTGGCACGGATCGAGGCCGGGTCCCAGGCGTCCGCGCTGTGCCCGGTGAGCACGAGGGCATCGGCGCCGAGGGCGTCCGCGGTGCGGGCCAGGGAGCCGATGTTCCCGGGTGTGGAGGGCCGGTCGAAGACCAGCACCAGGCCGTCCGCGGGCACCGTGTCGAGGCGGGCGAGATCGTCCCCCGGCAGGGCGGCCACCAGCAGCAGCTCGGGGCTGCCCTCCTCCCGCTCCCCCAGCTCGGCCATCAGCTCGGCGCTCAGCTCGACGACGGGCCCGGGCGGGGCGGCGAGGATCTCGCGGGCCCAGTCGGAGCGGCGGGGACGGTCCTCCACCAGCACGGCGCGCACGTCGATGCCGGAGGCCAGCGCCCGGGTGATCGGCCGGACGCCCTGGACGATCATCTCGCCGCGTCGGTGACGTTTGGTGCGGCTGCCCAGCAGCGCCTGCCACTGTTGGAAGGTGGCGTTGCGGCGGGTGATCCGCGCGGGCAGGCGCTCGCTCATGAGCCGGCCTCGGTGTAGCCGAGCTGCCGCCAGGCCTCGTAGACGGCGATGGAGGCGGCGTTGGCGAGGTTCAGGGAGCGCCGCGCCGGCAGCATCGGGATGCGGAGCCGGTCCGTGACGCGGGGATGGGCCAGGGCCTCCTCGGGCAGACCGGTGGGCTCGGTGCCCATCAGCAGCACGTCGTCCTCGCGGTAGGAGACCTCCTGGAAGCCGGTCTCGGTGCGGGCCGTGAAGGCGTACACCCGGGACTCCGGCACGGCGGCCAGTGCGGTCTCCAGGTCCGGATGGATCGAGACCTCGGCGAGGTCGTGGTAGTCCAGGCCGGCCCGGCGCAGCTTCGCATCGGAGAGGTCGAAGCCGAGCGGTTCGATGAGGTGGAGACGGGCCCCGGTGACGGCGGCCAGGCGGATCGCGTTGCCGGTGTTCCCGGCGATCGCCGGCTCGTGCAGGAAGAGGTGGACCATCCCGCGATCATGGCACGTCCGCGGGGCTCCTCAGGGCTCCGCCGTGCGCGAGGGCGGCGGCCTGGGCCCGGGCATGACGAAGGCCCCGACTCCAGACGTCGGGGCCTGTCACGAACGTGTCCGAGGGGGGACTTGAACCCCCACGACCTATACCGGTCACTAGCACCTCAAGCTAGCGCGTCTACCTATTCCGCCACCCGGACGAGTGGCCGCCTCAGCGACTCGGCAACATTAGCACGCAGCGGGGGCCCGGCCGTGCCGGGGCGGGTCGCGCAGGGCCTGCTCGTGGGGACAATCACGCCCGCTGTCGCGCCCCCGCACCGGCGCTCAGAGCGGAGCGGCCAGGCTCGCGCCCTCCAGCTCCCGGTGCAGCCGCCCCAGCACGGTGCCGACGGCGGAGGCGAGCGCCGGGTCCTCGCTGTCGGGGAGGCGCTCGGCGAGGTCCTGCAGGGAGGCGGCGGAGAGGGCCAGCATCGTCGGATCCGGCGTGAGCAGCTCCCGCTCGCCCCAGCCGCGGATCTCCTCCAGCACCCCGAGAAGGTCCTTGGCCGCGGGATGCCGACCACCCGAGAGCATCTCGACCCGCGCCCGGGTGGCCAGGGCGGTGCAGCGCCGCAGCACCGGGGTGGTGACCACGGTGCCGAGCGGGCGCAGCTCCCCGGACTCGTCGGCGACCTCGCGGAGGGGACGCTCGCGGGTGTCGACGACCGGCGAGTCGGCCGACGCGGCGGCGCGGTCCAGGTCCATGCGGGGTACGTCCTCGGGGTGGTCGATCAGGGGTGGACGGCCGCACGGCGATGTGACGGCGCACACCGATTTTACAACTGCTTTACCCGCGGGACAAGCCGGGGAGCCGATGGTGGATCAGCGGGACGCGAGCTCTGCCCGGGCGGCGGCGAGCATCGCCTCCACCGGCGCCTCCGGGACCCCGAGCATCGACCTCACCTGCATGTCCGCCTGATGCGCGAGCATCTGCAGGCCGTCGGCGACGGGGGCGCCCGTGGCGGTGACCAGGGCTGCGAGCGGCGCCGGCCAGGGCTCGTAGAGCACGTCGAGGAAGGCGCCGGGACGCGGGAGCGGGCCCTGCCCGCCCCAGCGCTCGGCGACGGCCGCGGCGCCCTCGGCCGCGAGCGCGCTGACGACGGCCTCCGCGTCGAGCAGCTCCGCGGAGCGCTCCCAGGGGACCTCGGCCACGGCGATCCCGGAAGCCTCGGCGAGCTCACGCAGCGGGGCCAGGGCCTCGGGCCGGCGCGCGGACAGCAGCAGCCGGTCGACCCCCAGCTCGGCCAGAGCCGCCGTCGCGCTGAGCGCGGTCGCCCCGGAGCCGAGCACCGCCCCGGTGGTGGGCCCGCCGTCCAGGAGAGGGCGCAGGGCGGCGACGATGCCGTGCACGTCATGGTTCTCGGCCCGCCAGCCCCCGTCGGGACGGCGCAGCAGGGTGTTGGCGATGCCGAGGCGGAGGGAGGTCCCGTCGTGCTCCGCGGCGACGGCATGGGCTTCCGGCTTGCCGGGCATGGTCACGCTGAGCCCCTGCAGCTCCCGGCCGGGGCCGTCCGCGAGGAAGGCGTCCAGCTCCCCCGCCGGCACCTCGTGGCGGTCGTACGCGGCGTCGTCCACCCCGAGCTCGCGGTACGCGGCCCGGTGCAGCACCGGCGAGAGGGAATGGGAGACCGGGCTCCCGACCACCGCGAAGCGGCGCACCTCAGCCCTCGGCGTCGCGAGCGGCGGCCCAGTCGCGCCACTCCTCGACGTTCTGCTCGTGCTCGTCGAAGGTCGCGGAGAACTTGGTCTCCCCGGTCTCGGTGTTCACCGTGACCCAGTACAGCCAGTCGCCCTCGGGCGGATCGATCGCGGCCTGCAGGGTCGCCTCCCCGGGGTTGGAGATCGGCCCGACCGGCAGCCCTGCGTGGAGGTAGGTGTTGTACGGGCTGTCCTCGGCCCGCTGCTCGGGAGTGGTGGAGATGGTCTCGCTGCCGGTGAAGTAGGCGACCGTCGAGTCGAGCTGCAGGTTCATCGGCTCGCCGTCGGCCTCCCCGATGCCCTCCAGGCGGTTCTCCAGGGTGCGGATCACCCGTCCGTAGTCGTCGGGGTCCCGGGCCTCCTTCTCGGCGATGGAGGCGAGGGTGAGCACCCGGTGGCGGTCGTCCTCGGCGACGCCCAGCTCGTCGAGCTCGGTCTCCATCCGCTCCCACATCATCGTGATGACCTCCTCGGCGGTGGCCTCCTCGGTGATGTCGTAGCGCCCCGGCCAGAGGTAGCCCTCCAGGGAGTCCGCGGGGTTCTCGGGGATGCCGAGGGAGGTGTAGTCCCCGGCGGCGGCCTCGAGGTCCTCGACCTCGATCTGGGTCTCCTCGGCGATCAGCTCCCAGATCTGGGTGGCCCGCAGGCCCTCGGGGACGATCACCCGGTGGCCGGCGATGTTGGCGGGGTCCAGCAGCATGTCCAGGGCGTCGGCGGAGGTCATCTGCTGCTTCAGCCGGTACAGGCCCGGTTCGATGCCGGAGGCGTCGGGCGTGTTGGTGAAGAGGGTGACGAAGGGGCCGGTGGAGAGGATCACGTCCTGCTCGACCAGGGTCTCGGCGATGTCGGTGCCGGTGTCGCCGTCGTCGACCTGCACGATGGCCTCGCCGCTGCCGGGGCCGGGGTAGTCGGTCTCCTCCGCCTCGACGCTGACGTTGGAGGTCAGCCAGCGGTAGCCGGTGATGCCCCCGGCGACCAGGGCGCCGACGACCAGCAGCACCAGCAGCACGGGCAGCAGCGCTCGGAAGGGGTTGCGGCGCGGGGAACGGGTGCCGCGATGGGAGTGCCCGGAGCGGTCGGGGCCGCGGTGCTGGTCCTCGGCGATCTCGTCGAAGCTGACGCGGTCCTCGCTCATCGGGCCTCCTGCTGCTCGGCGGCGGGCCCGTCCTCCGGGTCCGCGGTCGTGGCGGTCACGAGCTCCCCGGCGCGGGCGCCGGTGGAGCGTTCGACGTCCAGGGCCTGCTGCAGGATCATCACTGCGGCGACCTGGTCGACGACCTGGCGGTGCGTGCGTCCCTTGCGGCCGGACCGATGCAGGGCCTGGTGGGCGGTGACCGTGGTCAGCCGCTCGTCCACCAGCCGCACCTCGGGCGGTTCGTCCTCCCCGGCCAGTGCCTCGGCGAGCTGCTCGGCGAGGGTCCGGGCCTTCGCGGCAGCCGCGCCCTCGGAGCCGTCCAGGGAGCGGGGAAGCCCCACCATGATGGCACGGGCCCCGCCCTCGGCCGCCTCGGCGAGGATGCGCGCGGCCGCGACCTCGCGCGGCACGGTCTCCACCGGCGTGGCGAGCAGCCCGTCCATGTCGCTGCGGGCCAGGCCCACCCGGACGTCGCCGACGTCGACGCCGAGTCGCACCCCGCGGGGCAGGCCGGGGCGCGCGTCCTGCGGGGAGGTCATGCGGTGACGGCGTTGCGGAGGGCGGTGCGCACGGCCTCGAGGGCCTCCGGGACCTGCCCGGGCGTGCCCCCGCCGCCCTGCGCCAGGTCGTCCTTGCCGCCCCCGCGGCCGCCCATCGCCTCGGCGCCGGCGCGCAGCAGCGCTCCGGCCTTCGCGCCCCGCTCGCGCGCGGCGCCGTTGGTCGCGACCACCAGGGCGGCGCGGCCGTCCTCGTGGCCGGCGACGGCCACCACCGCGGCGGTGTCCTCGCCGAGGCGGGCGCGGAGGTCCTGGGCCAGGGTGCGCAGGTCGCCCGCGGGGACGCCCTCGCCGGCGTCGTGGACCAGCACGCGCACGCCGTCCTGCTCGACGGCCCCGGCGACGAGCTCGCCGGCGCGGGCCTGGAGCTGCTGGCCGCGCAGGGCGGCGAGCTGCTTCTCCATGTCCTTCATCCGCTGGGTGAGGGAGCGGACGCGCTCGGGGATCTCCTCGGAGGAGCCGACCTTCAGCAGCTCGGTGAGCTGCGAGACCAGGGCGTGCTCGCGCGCCTGGTAGCGGTAGGCGGACAGGCCCACCAGCGCGTCGACGCGGCGCACGCCGGAGCCGATGGAGGACTCCCCCATCAGCTGCACGGTGCCGATGGAGCCCGTGGAGCCGACGTGGGTGCCGCCGCAGAGCTCGCGGGACCAGTCCCCGCCGATGGAGACCACGCGGACCACGTCCCCGTACTTCTCGCCGAACAGCGCCTGGGCGCCGAGCGCCTTGGCCTCGTCCAGGCTCATCTGCTGGTCGGTGACCAGCAGCTCGTCCTGCAGCAGGGTGTTGACGCGGCCCTCGATCTGCTCGAGGGCGGCCTTGGGCACGCCCTGGCCGTAGCGGAAGTCGAAGCGCATGCGGCCGGGCGAGTTCTCGGAGCCCGCCTGGGTGGCGCCCTCGCCGAGCTCCTCGCGCAGGGCCTCGTGGACCATGTGGGTGGCGGTGTGGGCGCGGGCGATCGCGCCGCGGCGGGCGGTGTCGATGGCGGCGACCGCCTCGGTGCCGGCGGCGAGGGTGCCCTCGACCAGGCGGCCGCGGTGGACGATGAGGCCCTTGACGGGGCGCTGCACGTCGTCGACCTCGACGGTGGCGCCGCCGCCGGCGGAGATCGTGCCCTGGTCGGCGAGCTGGCCGCCGGACTCGGCGTAGAAGGGGGTCTGCGCGAGCACGACCTCGACCTCCGCCGGCGCGTCGGCGGCGTTCACCAGCTGCCCGTCCACCAGCACCGACTCGACGGTGGTGGCGACGGTGGACTCGGTGTAGCCGAGGAAGGGCACGGCCTCGCCGCGCTCCCCCAGCAGGCGGTTGTAGAGCGCGGTGTCGGTGTGGCCGGACTTCTTGGCGGCGGCGTCGGCGCGGGCGCGCTCGCGCTGCTCCTGCATGGAGGAGCGGAAGGCCTCCTCGTCGACGCCGAGCCCGACCTCCTGGGCCATCTCCAGGGTGAGGTCGATGGGGAACCCGTAGGTGTCGTGCAGGCGGAAGGCGTCCTCGCCGGAGACGGCGCGGCCGCCGCCGGACTTCACCTGGTCGACGACCTGGTCGAAGATCGCGGTGCCGGTCTCCAGGGTGCGACGGAACGCCTCCTCCTCGCCGTTCACGACCTCGCGGATGCGGGCGGCGTCGCGGGTGAGCTCCGGGTAGGACTCCTGCATCACGGACAGGGAGGCCTCGAGCAGCTGCGGCATCGCCGGCTCGGTGTAGCCGAGCAGGCGCATCGAGCGGACGGCGCGGCGGATCAGGCGGCGCATCACGTAGCCGCGGCCCTCGTTGCCGGGGCGGACCCCGTCGGAGGCCAGCATCATCGCACTGCGGACGTGGTCGGCGACGACGCGCATGCGCACGTCGTCCTCCTCGTCGGCGCCGTACCGCCGTCCGCTGAGGGCCTGGGCCACCTCGATCACCGGGAAGACCTGGTCGATCTCGTACATGTTGTTCCTGCCCTGGAGCAGGAAGGCGAGGCGCTCGACGCCGAGGCCGGTGTCGATGGCCTTCCGGTCCAGCTCGCCGAGGAGCTCGTAGTCCTTGCCCTTGCCGGGGCCGCGCAGGAACTGGTCGAACACGAGGTTCCAGATCTCCAGGTAGCGGTCCTCGGCGGCGGGGTCGCCGGGCCACTCGGCCTGACGGCCGGTGGGCGCCTCGGGGCCGAACTCCGGGCCGCGGTCGTAGTACCACTCGCCGGTGGAGCCGGCGGGGCCGGGCTGACCGGTGTCCCAGCAGCTCTCCTCCCAGGGCAGCTGCACGATGCGGGCCGGGTCCAGGCCGATCACGGAGGTGAGGTGGTCGTAGGACTCCTGGTCCTCCTCCCACAGGGTGATCCAGAGGCGCTCGGGGTCCAGGCCGTAGCCGCCGTCCTCGACGGAGCCGGTCAGCAGCTCCCAGGAGAAGTCGATGGCGCCGGCCTTGAAGTAGTCGCCGAAGGAGAAGTTACCGGCCATCTGGAAGAAGGTGCCGTGGCGGGTGGTGCGGCCGACGTTCTCGATGTCGTTGGTGCGGATGCACTTCTGGACGCTGACGGCCCGGTCGTAGGGCGCCTTCTCCGTGCCCACGATGTAGGGGATGAAGGGGACCATGCCCGCGATCGTGAACAGGATCGAGGGGTCCGAGGAGACCAGGGAGACGCTGGGGACCACCTCGTGCTGCTTCTTCTCGAAGTGCGCGAGGAAGCGCCGGTGGATCTCGGAGGTGCGCATGGTCGGGGTCCTTCCGTGGACGCGGGACGGCCGGGCCCTCGTCGCGGAGGGGCCGCGGGTCACCGCGGGATGATCTGGGGGCGACGAAGGCCCCGGTCAGCGTACCGGAGTACGCCCGCCGGGGCCTTCGTCTCGAAGAGGTGACGCGTCAGCGCGCGTAGTACTCGACGACCATCTGGACGTCGCAGGTCACGGGGACCTCGGCGCGCTTGGGGCGCGAGACGAGCTGCGCCTTCAGCTCGGGCAGCTCGACGGAGAGGTAGCCGGGGGTGGCCGCCAGCACGTCGGAGTTGCCGCCCTCGGCCGCGACCTGGAAGGGCTCCATGGCCTGGGACTTGGGCTTGATCTGGATGGTCTGGCCCGGCTTCACGCGGAAGGAGGGGCGGTCGACCAGCTTGCCGTCCACCAGCACGTGGCGGTGGGTGACGGCCTGGCGGGCCTGCAGGATGGTGCGGGCGAAGCCGGCGCGCAGGACCAGGGAGTCCAGGCGCATCTCCAGCAGCTCGACCATGCTCTCGCCGGTCAGGCCGGACTCCTTGCGGGCGTCCAGGTAGGCGCGGTGCATCTGCTTCTCGCGCAGGGCGTACTGGGCGCGCAGGCGCTGCTTCTCGCGCAGACGGACGGCGTAGTCCGACTCGGTCCGGCGGCGGGCGCGGCCGTGCTCGCCCGGGGGGTACGGACGCTTCTCGAAGTACTTGACGGACTTCGGGGTCAGGGGGAGCCCGAGGGCTCGGGACAGACGCGCCTGGCGGCGCGCACGGGTGACGTTGGTCACGAGGTGTACCTCTTGATGTCGACGGGGGTGTGAATCCTATGAAGCAGCCGCGGATTCAGCGTCCCACCCTAGCGCAGCCCCGGGGGCGCCTCAATGCTTCCCGGTGCAGGTCGCGGCCCGATTCCTGTGGGTTCGCTCACGCGGAACGGCGCGCGAGCCCTCAGCCCTGCTGGTCCCGCACGATCCGCCGCAGGGCCTGCACCCGCTGCCGGGTGCGCTCCTCGGCGCCGTGGCCGGTGGGGTGGTAGTAGTCCGTGCCGACCAGCTCGTCGGGCGGGTACTGCTGGGCGACGACGCCGTGCGGGGCGTCGTGGGCGTAGCGGTAGCCCTGCCCGTGCCCGAGGGCGGACGCCCCGGCGTAGTGGGCGTCCTTGAGGTCCGCCGGGACGTCCCCCGCGCGGCCGGCGCGGACGTCGGCGATCGCGGCGTCCAGCGCCGTGTAGGAGGCGTTGGACTTGGGGGCGGTGGCGATGTGCACCACGGCCTGCGCGAGGGGGATGCGCCCCTCGGGCATGCCGAGCATCTGCACCGCCTGCATCGCGGCGACGGCGACCTGCAGGGCGGTGGGGTCTGCCATGCCGACCTCCTCGCTGGCGGCGATCACCACGCGGCGGGCGATGAACCGCGGGTCCTCCCCCGCCTCGATCATCCGCGCCAGGTAGTGCAGGGCGGCGTCGACGTCACTGCCGCGCATGGACTTGATGAAGGCGCTGGTCACGTCGTAGTGCTGGTCGCCGGCGCGGTCGTAGCGCAGGGCGGCGCGGTTCACGGCCTGCGCGAGCACCTCGGCGGTGATCTCCCGCTCCCCCTCGCCGCCGCCGGTCATCAGCGCGGCCGCGGCGGCGGCCTCCAGGGAGGTGAGGATCTTGCGGGCGTCCCCGCCGCCGAGCCGCAGCAGCGCCTCGCGGGCCTCGGGGGTCAGGGTCACGGCGCCGTCGAGGCCCTGAGGCGAGGTCAGCGCCCGGTCGACCAGGGCATCGAGGTCGGCGCGGTCCAGGGACTCGAGGGTGACCATGATCGAGCGGGACAGCAGCGGGGAGATCACCGAGAAGTACGGGTTCTCGGTGGTCGCGGCGATCAGCGTGACCCAGCGGTTCTCGACGCTGGGCAGCAGCGCGTCCTGCTGGGACTTGGAGAAGCGGTGCACCTCGTCCACGAACAGCACGGTTTCGCGCCCGGTGGTGCGCAGGCGGGAGCGGGCCGCATCGACCACCTCGCGAATGTCCTTGACGCCGGCGAGCACGGCGGAGACCTCGACGAACTCGCGGTCACCGGACTGGGCGACCACGTAGGCCAGGGTGGTCTTCCCGGTGCCGGGCGGGCCCCAGAGGATCACCGAGGCGGGGGCGGTGCGGGCGTCGTCGGCGGCGACCAGGCGGCGCAGCGGGCTGCCGGGTTCGAGCGCCGCGTGCTGGCCGACGATCTCCTCGAGGCTGCGCGGGCGCATCCGCACCGCGAGCGGCGCCCGGTGGTCGCGGTTGCGGTCGGAGAGTGTGCGGGGCGCGGGGGCGTCCCCGCCGAGGGTGAAGAGGTCGTCCTCGCCGCTCATCGGCCCCTCGCCAGCTGCCGGGCCAGACGGCCGGGCCAGGCCGGTCCCTGGTAGATCATCGCGGTGTAGCCCTGCACCAGGTCCGCTCCGGCGTCCAGGCGGGCCCGCAGGTCGGCCGCCTCGGTGACGCCGCCGCAGCTGATGATCACGGCCTCCTCGGGCAGCTCGCGGCGCAGCAGCCGCAGCACCTGCATGGAGCGCTCGGCGAGCACCGGACCGGAGAGGCCGCCCGCACCGATCTGCTCGATCCGTGTGCGGTCGGTCCGCAGGGAGGCGGGGCGCTCGATGGTGGTGTTGGTGGCGATCACGCCGGCGAGCCCGACCTCGGTGGCGAGGTGGGCCACCGCGATCACGTCCTCGTCGTGCAGATCGGGCGCGATCTTCACCAGCACGGGCACCTCGCGGCGCAGGCGTCGGGCGGCGTCCTCGGCCTCCTCCTGCACGGCCTCCAGCACCGGGCGGAGGGCGGTCACGGTCTGCAGGTCCCGCAGCCCCGGGGTGTTCGGGCTGGAGACGTTGATGGCGAGGTAGCTCGCGTAGGGGGCGAGCAGCCGGGCGGAGAAGCGGTAGTCGTCGGCGGCGTCCTCCAGGGCGGTGGCCTTGGACTTGCCGATGTTCACGCCGATCACGGCGCGCTGGCCCCGCTCGGTGCGCCGAGCGCGGGCGAGGGACTTGGCGAGCTCGGCGGCGCCGTGGTTGTTGAAGCCCATCCGGTTGATCAGCGCCTCGTCCCCCGGAAGGCGAAAGCTGCGCGGGCGCGGGTTGCCCGGCTGCGGGCGGGCGGTGACGGTGCCGACCTCGACGTGGCCGAAGCCCAGGTCCAGGAGGGCCAGCGGCACCTCGCCGTCCTTGTCGAAACCGGCCGCCAGGCCCAGCGGGCTGTGGTGGTCCGCCCCGAGCGCGTGACGCACCGGGCGGGGATCCCGCAGCGGGGCGGGGGTGCCGAAGGCGGCACGCAGCAGGGCGGGCCCGCCGGGGACGGCGTGGGCCAGCGCGAGGGACTGCACGGTGAGCCGATGCGCGGTCTCCGGGTCCAGGCGCCGCAGGACGTGTCGGAACAGCAGGGCGTAGGGGCCGGACCGGGCAGCGGGGTCGTTCGTGCTCACGGCCCCTACCGTACGGGGTGGCCCCGACGGACGAGCACCGGGCCCGGTCAGCGCAGCGTGCCCCGCGCGACCCGCCGGCGGGAGCGCAGGATCAGCGCCAGCGCGACGATCGGCAGCAGCAGCGGCACCAGGCCGTAGCCGATGCCGTAGCCGGACCAGACGGTCGCGTCCGGGAACAGCGCGGGATCCAGCACCGTCAGGGTGCCGACCGTGAGCACCCCGACCAGCTCGACCAGCACCACGGTCAGCGCGGCCCGTGAGCCCGGGCCCCGCCGCAGCAGCACCACGGTCACCGCGATGTAGGTCAGCGCGGCCAGCAGGGAGAGCAGGTAGGCGACCGGCGCCCGGTCGAGCTCGCGCAGGATCTGCACCAGGCTGCGGGCCGTGGCGGAGAGGGCGAACAGGCCGTAGACGAACACCAGCAGGGCGGTCGGGCCCTGCACCCGTCGCTCCCCCCGGGCCGCGCGGGCGCTGCGCACGCTCATGCGAAGCCCCCCGCCCAGATCTGCGGCAGCCGCAGGTTCAGCACCACCATCGTGATCGCCGCGGCGGCCACCACCAGGCTCCCCCAGCGGGTGCGCTCGAACAGCGCCGCCCAGCCGGCCCCGATCGGCAGCACCAGCCCGGTGAGCAGGTAGCCGTAGAGCGTCACCGGGTCGTCCACCGCGCCGCCCCCGAGGTCACGCAGGGCCAGGGCGGCGCCCTCGGTGAACCAGACCAGCAGGCTCAGGGCGCAGGCCCCCAGCAGCACCAGGTCGGCGGCGAGGTCGCGGGCCGCGTAGTACAGGGCGAGCAGGGCGGTCAGTCCGCAGACGACGTAGACCACCACCGACAGCACGAGGGTCACCGGGCGACTCCGAGCCCGCCTGCCCGCTGCCGTCGCTCCCCCGGCGGGTGGGGCGGGACGGGGCCGGTCCGAGCGGTCCGGGCCGGTGCCTACGATAGATCCATGCCCACCATCACCATCGCCACCACAGCCCCCGCGGACCTCGAGACCGAGGTCCTGATCCTGCCGCTGCTGTCCGGCGGCGAGGACGCCCCCTCCCGCGTGCCCGACCAGGAGGAGCTCACCGCGGCGATCGCGGAGCTGGACCCCTCGGCCTCCCGCGGCGCCACCCACCGCCTCCCCGCCCTCGGCGGCGTCAGCGCCCGCACGCTGCTGCTGGTGGGGCTCGGCGTCGAGGACCTCGCCGAGGCCTCCGCCGAGGATCTCCGCCTGGCCTACGGAGCGGCGACCCGCGTGCTCGCCGGCGTGGAGCAGGCCGCCCTCGCCCTGCCCGGCGGCACCCCCGAGCAGCTCGCCGCCGCCACCGAGGGCGCAGCGCTCGGCGCCTACGCACTGACCGCCCACAAGTCCGGAACCCCCGCCGTGAAGGCCGCCCTCGCCGGCCTGCAGGTCCTCGCCGAGGACGGGCAGGAGGAGGCCGCCGAGACCGGCGCCGCCCGCTCCCGGGTCCTCGCCGAGGCCGTCGGCATCGCCCGCGACCTGGTGAACACCCCGCCGAACCTGCTGTTCCCCGCCGAGTTCGCCCGCCGCGCCGAGGAGCTCGCCGCCGAGCTGCCCCTCGAGGTCACCGTCCTGGACGAGCAGGAGCTCGCCGACGGCGGCTACGGCGGCATCGTGGGCGTCGGCCAGGGCTCCGCCCGGCCCCCGCGCCTGGTGAAGGTGCACTACGCCCCTGAGGGCGCCCGCGGCTCCGTGGCCCTGGTCGGCAAGGGCATCACCTTCGACACCGGCGGCATCTCGCTGAAGCCTGCCGCGGGCATGGAGGACATGACCTCCGACATGACCGGCGCCGCCACCGTGCTGGCCGCGACCGTCGGCGCCGCCCGCCTCGGCCTCCCCCTGGAGATCACCACCTACCTGGCCCTGGCCGAGAACATGCCCGGCGGCGGCGCCCAGCGCCCCGGTGACGTGGTCACCATGCGCAACGGCCGCACCGTGGAGGTGCTCAACACCGATGCCGAGGGCCGCATGGTGATGGCCGACGCCCTGGTCGACGCCGTCGCCACGGAGCCGGACCTGGTGATGGACGTGGCCACCCTGACCGGCGCCGCGGTGGTGGCGCTGGGCAAGCGCACCGCCGCCGTGATGGGCACCGAGGCCGCCCGCGACGAGGTGCTCGCCGCGGCCGGGACCGCCGGGGAGCCCTTCTGGCCCCTGCCCTTCCCGGCCGAGCTGCGCGAGGACCTCACCGGCCGCTTCGCCGACCTGCGCAACATCGGCTCCGGCCGCTGGGGCGGCGCCCTGACCGCCGGGATCTTCCTGTCCGAGTTCGTGGGCGAGACCCCCTTCGCCCACCTCGACATCGCCGGTCCCGCCTTCGCCGACGCCCCCCTGGGGTACATGGGCAAGGGCGCCACCGGCATGAGCGTGCGCACCGTGCTCGAGGTGCTCGAGGCCCGCTCCCGCTGAGCCCGCCCGGAACCGGGGTCGTCCCGCCCGGGACGGCCCCGGTCCCGCGTCCGCGGGGAGCCCGCGACGTGACCTCCTCGACGTTCAGGGGCGGACCGGACGCCACTGCCCCTGCACCCACGGGCGCGTGCCCTAGCATGGACCCCGCAGGCGACGCCCGGTCGAAGGGCCGCTCCCGCGTCGCAGACGACCCGAACTCCGAGGAGCACACAGGTGGCGGATACAACCACTGACCAGTACGACGTCGTGATCCTGGGCGGTGGCAGCGGCGGCTACGCGGCCGCGCTGCGCGGGGCCCAGCTGGGCCTCAGCATCGCCCTGGTCGAGAAGGACAAGCTCGGGGGCACCTGCCTGCACCGCGGCTGCGTCCCCACCAAGGCCATGCTCCACGTCGGCGAGCTCGCCGGCGCCCCCGCCGAGGGTGCGGAGATGGGCCTGGACCTCACCCTGAACTCCGTGGACGCCCCCAAGGTGCTCGAGTTCAAGGACAAGGTCATCTCCCGCCTGTACAAGGGCCTGCAGGGCCTGGTGAAGGCCCGCAAGGTCGAGTACGTCGAGGGCTTCGGCCGCCTGACCGGCAAGAACACCGTCACGGTCGAGACCGAGGGCGGCACCCGCGAGCTGACCGGCAAGAACGTCATCCTGGCCTCCGGTTCCTTCTCCAAGACCCTTCCCGGCCTCGAGCTGGGCGGCCGCGTCCTGGACTCCGAGGCCGCGCTGCAGCTCCCCGAGATCCCCAAGAACCCGATCATCCTGGGCGGCGGCGTCATCGGCGTCGAGTTCGCCTCGGTGTGGAAGTCGCTGGGCGCCGAGTCGGTGACCATCGTCGAGGGCCTGCCCCACCTGGCCGCCAACGAGGACGAGGCCCTGTCCAAGGCCCTCGAGCGCGCCTTCAAGAAGCGCGGCATCACGTTCTCGCTGGGCACCTTCTTCGAGAAGGCCGAGCAGACCGACTCCGGCGTGAAGGTCACCCTGGTGGACGGCACCGTCTTCGAGGGCGACTACCTGCTGGTCGCCGTCGGTCGCGGCCCGAACACCAAGGACCTCGGCTACGAGGAGCAGGGCGTCGAGATGGACCGCGGCTTCGTGCTCGCGGACAAGCAGACCCTGCAGACCAACGTCGAGGGCATCTACGCCGTCGGCGACATCGTCCCCGGCCTGCAGCTCGCCCACCGCGGCTTCCAGCAGGGCATCTTCGTGGCCGAGCGGATCGCCGGGCAGAACCCGGCCCCGATCGTCGAGTCCGGGATCCCCCGCATCACCTACTGCGAGCCCGAGCTGGGCTCCGTCGGCCTCACCCAGAAGCAGGCCGAGGAGGAGTTCGGCACCGAGGGCGTGGAGACCTACGAGTACAACCTGGGCGGCAACGGCAAGTCCCAGATCCTCGGCACCACCGGCTTCGTGAAGCTGGTGCGCGAGAAGGACGGCCCGATCGTCGGCGTCCACATGGTCGGCACCCGCATGTCCGAGCAGATGGGCGAGGCCCAGCTGATCGTGAACTGGGAGGCCTACCCGGAGGACGTCGCCTCGCTGATCCACGGTCACCCCACGCAGAACGAGGCCCTGGGCGAGGCCGCTCTGGCCCTCGCCGGCAAGCCGCTGCACGCCCACGCCTGAGCCCTTCGAAGGAGAACACCTGATGTCCGAAACCGTGAAGATGCCCGCGCTGGGCGAGTCCGTCACCGAGGGCACGGTCACCCGCTGGCTGAAGTCCGTGGGCGACACCGTCGAGGTCGACGAGCCCCTGCTGGAGGTCTCCACCGACAAGGTCGACACCGAGATCCCCTCCCCCGTCTCCGGCACGATCGAGAAGATCCTGGTCGAGGAGGACGAGGACGCCGAGGTCGGCGCCGACCTGGTCGTGATCGGCGACGGCTCCGGCTCGGAGGGTTCGTCCTCCGACGACTCCGGCGCCGCCGAGGAGCAGGCCGAGCAGGCCCCCGCCGCGGAGGAGCAGGCCGAGCAGGCCCCCGCCGCGGAGGAGCAGGCCGAGGAGCCGGCCTCCGCGGCCGAGGAGGAGCCGGCGCAGGAGTCCGAGCAGAAGCCCGCCTCCGGCGGTGGTGGTGGTGGGCAAGAGATCACCATGCCGGCGCTCGGCGAGTCCGTCACCGAGGGCACCGTGACCCGCTGGCTGAAGTCAGTGGGCGATACCGTGGAGGTGGACGAGCCCCTGCTGGAGGTCTCCACCGACAAGGTCGACACCGAGGTCCCCTCCCCCGTGGCCGGCACCCTGCTGTCGATCGCGGTGCAGGAGGACGAGGACGCCGAGGTCGGCGCCGTGCTGGCGACCATCGGGGACGACGCGGCCGCCTCCGAGCAGGCCGAGTCCACCCCGGCCCCCGCGGCCGAGGACAAGCCGGAGGAGGAGAAGGCGGAGGAGAAGCCCGCCGAGCAGCCGAAGCAGGAGGCCCCCAAGCAGGAGGCCCCGAAGCAGGAGGCCCCGAAGCAGGAGCAGGCTCCCGCGCCCAAGGCGGCGGACTCGGTCTCCGGCGAGCAGTCCTCCGGCTACGTGACCCCGCTGGTGCGGAAGATGGCCGCCGATGCCGGGGTGGACCTGTCCACCGTGGCCGGCACCGGCCTGGGCGGTCGTATCCGCAAACAGGACGTGCAGAAGGCGATCGACGAGAAGAAGGCCGCGTCCTCCGCTCCCGCCGCCTCCGAGGCGCCCGCCGCATCCGGCTCCTCCGCCCCGGCGAAGGCCCCCAGCGTGGAGGTCTCCCCGCTGCGCGGCACCACCGAGAAGATGAGCCGCATCCGCAAGGTCACCGCCAAGCGGATGATGGAGTCGCTGCACAACCAGGCCCAGCTCACCACGGCGGTCGAGGTGGACATGACCCGCGTGGCCAAGCTGCGCGGCAAGGCCAAGGACTCCTTCGCCCAGCGCGAGGGCGCCAAGCTCACCTTCCTGCCCTTCATCATGCAGGCGGCGGTCGAGGCGCTGAAGACCTACCCGAAGCTGAATGCCTCGATCTCCGAGGACACCATCACCTACGGTGCCTCCGAGAACATCGGCATGGCGGCGGACACCGAGCGCGGCCTGGTCGTGCCGGTGATCAAGAACGCGGGCGACCTGAACCTCGCGGGCCTGGCCCGTCAGATCGGTGAGCAGGGCGCCAAGGCGAAGAACAACAAGCTCACGCCGGACGACCTGCAGGGCGCCACCTTCACGATCACCAACACCGGCTCCGGCGGCGCCCTCTGGGACACCCCGATCGTGCCGGACCCGCAGGTGGGCATCCTGGGCTGCGGCACCATCGTGAAGCGTCCCGCCGTGGTGCAGAACGCCGAGGGTGACGACTCGATCGCCATCCGCTCGATGATGTACCTGTTCCTCTCCTACGACCACCGTCTGGTCGACGGCGGCGACGCCGCCCGCTTCCTCACCTTCATGAAGAAGCGTCTGGAGGAGGGGGCCTTCGAGGCCGAGCTGGGTCTGTGACCCGCTGAGTCCCCCGCGCACGCGGCCGGGCCCGGCATCCCCTCGGGGCTGCCGGGCCCGGCCGTGTCCGCGTCCGCTGCGGCTCAGGCGGGGGTGGCCTCGGTGATCCGCCAGGCCTGCCCGTCCCAGCGCAGGCTCAGCAGCACCGTGCTGGGCTCGCTCGCCGCGATCTCCTCGACCGAGCCGTCGGCGCGCACCACCTCGTGCGCGGGGACCTCGGTCTGGACCCGCAGCGAGGCGGTGCCCTCGGCGACCTCGGTGCCGCTGAGCTCGGCGGCGAGCACCTCGGGCTCCCCGCCGACCACCTCGATGTCCGCGTAGGCGCGGCGCACTTCCTCGTCGGCGGTGCGGGCCGCGCTGCCCTCCAGGGTGACCGGCGTCGAGGAGGCCCCGGTGACGTAGTCGTGGCGCGCGGAGGCCAGCTGCTCGGCCAGCGCCACCGGATCGGGGATGGTCGGTGCCTCGGTGACCACCACGGTGGGACTGGCCCCCGGGGCGGGGGTGGCTGCCGGGTCCCCGCTGCGCAGCATCCAGACGGCGGCACCGGCCAGGAGCAGCAGCCCGGCGAGCAGGACCGCGAGCCACACGCGCCTCGGGACCCGGGCCCGCTCCTCGCGGCGCCGCGCACGGGGGGACGCGGACCGGCGGACAGCCGCCGTTGATCTCCCTCCCCCGACGGGGGTGTCCGGCCGCGACAGTGCCCGGGCCGCGACCGGCGCCGGCTGACCGGGGCGGGGCGCCGTCACCGCCCCGGAGGACACCGTCAGCAGCGGGGCCGGTGCGAGCTCCTCCTCCGCCGGGTCCGCGAGGGTCCCCTCCTCCTCGAGCGGGGCGCCGGCGCGGACGCGACCCCGCCATTGCCGCCGACGGTGCTCGCGCCGCGCGTCCGGGAGGTCGGCCGGACCGGGGGCCGCGGAGGGTCCGAGGTCCTCTCCCTCCTGCAGCCAGCCGTCCTCCCAGCTCGCCTCCCAGGTGCCGGGCGCGGCCCGCCCTCGGGCGGCGGCCTCGGCCGCGAGGGCGTCGACGCGGCGGCGCAGGGTGCGGTCGCGGTCGTGCAGCACCGAGTCGACCCAGGTGAGGTCCCCGCGCCGCTCCCCCGGCGCCGAGGACATGCGCAGTCCCTCCAGGTCCGTGACGACGACGGTGCCGTCCTCCCGCAGTCCGAGGCCGGCACCGGGGGTCGCCCCGAGCACCCAGCCGCGTCCGTGCAGCGACTCCAGGAGCGCCTCGAGGTCCTCCCGGGCGCGTCCCAGCGCCTCCCGCTCGGCGGTGTCCGGGCTGGTCTCCGCGGCGGCGCGGCGTCCGCTGCCGTGCCGCATCGGCGCGGCCCACTCCCGCAGGTAGCCGTCGTCCTCCAGCGAGACCACGGCCGGGGCGGCACGCACCGCGTCCACCTCGAGCGCCACCAGGAGCTGCACCTCCTCGCGGGCGACGTGGCGCGCCTCGGAGCCCAGCGCCCGGACCCGCACGCACCAGGCGCCCTCGACCTGCTCGGCGAGCTCCTCGCGGCCCCCGTCGCGGCGCAGCACCCGCGCCTCGGGTCGGCCCGGCGCGCCGCGTCCGGGACCGCTGCGATCCGTCGGTCCCGCGGGGCGCCGTCCCCGCCCCGCACTGTGCTCGGAGAGTTCCATACGGGCATTTCACCCCAGCCCTCCTCCCGCTGCCCGCGCTCGTCCACAGTGCGCAGGTCGCGCGGGGGCGTAGCCTGATCCGGTGCTCGACGTGATCCGCCTCGGCTTCAGCGAGTCCCTGCCCGGCGGGGACCGTCACGAGGAGTTCGGCCTGCCCGCGGGCCCCGTCGAGTACCGCGCCGCCTGGGACCTGCAGCGCCGCATCCATGCCGAGGTCGTGGCCGGGACCCGCCCGGACACGCTGCTGCTGCTGGAGCACCGGCCCGTGTACACCGCCGGCAAGCTCACCCGGGACGAGGAGCGCCCGCGCGACGGCGCCCCGGTCGTCGACATCGACCGCGGCGGCAAGATCACCTGGCACGGGCCGCAGCAGCTGGTCGGCTACCCCATCGTGAGCCTGCCGGTGCCGATCGACGTGGTCGGCTTCGTGCGGGCCCTGGAGCGCAGCATCATCGCGGTGTGCGCGGACCTGGGGCTGGACACCGAGCCCGTCGAGGGGCGCAGCGGGGTGTGGGTGCCGGCGGCCTCCCCCTCGGAGCAGGACCGCAAGCTCTGCGCGATCGGGATGCGGGTCTCCCGCCGCGCCACCATGCACGGCTTCGCCCTGAACTGCGCGAACCAGCTGGAGTGGGCGGGCAACGTGATCCCCTGCGGGATCGACGACGCCGGGGTCACCTCCCTGAGCCGGGAGCTGGGCCGCGAGGTGCCCGTCTCCGCCGTGATCGACGCCGCGGAGGCCCGCCTGCGGGAGCTGGTGGCGGAGCGCACCACCACCCGGGCGCGCTGAACGCCCGGAACGTGCCGCCGGGTCGATAGAATGGACGGCAGTCGACTGCTAGGAGGCACGGGGTGAGCATCGCTCCCGAAGGCCGACGCATGCTGCGCGTCGAGGCCCGCAACGCCGAGGTGCCGATCGAGCGCAAGCCGGACTGGATCAAGACCCGGGCCGTGATGGGCCCCGAGTACAGCGCCATGAAGCAGCGTGTGCACGGCCGCGGCCTGCACACCGTCTGCGAGGAGGCGGGCTGTCCCAACATCTTCGAGTGCTGGGAGGACCGCGAGGCCACCTTCCTCATCGGCGGGGACACCTGCACCCGGCGCTGCGACTTCTGCGACATCGCCACTGGCAAGCCGCAGGCCCTGGACCCGATGGAGCCCTTCAAGGTGGCCCAGTCGGTCAAGGAGATGGGTCTGCGCTACTCCACCATCACCGGGGTGGCGCGGGACGACCTGCCCGACGGGGCGGCCGAGCTGTTCGCCCGCACCTGCGAGCAGATCCACGCGATGAATCCGGGCACCGGGGTGGAGCTGCTGATCGACGACATCAAGGGCAACGGCGAGGCGCTGGAGCGGGTCTTCGCCGCCGAGCCGCAGGTCTTCGCGCACAACCTGGAGACGGTGCCGCGGATCTTCAAGCAGATCCGCCCCGCCTTCCGCTACCAGCGCTCCCTGGACGTCATCACGATGGCCAAGGAGCACGGGCAGATCACCAAGTCGAACCTGATCCTGGGGATGGGCGAGACCACCACGGAGATCCTCGAATCCCTCGAGGCCCTGCGCGACGCCGGCTGCGACATCATCACCATCACCCAGTACCTGCGGCCCTCCAAGCTGCACCACCCGATCGACCGCTGGGTCAAGCCGGAGGAGTTCCTGGACATCTCCGAGGCCGCCGAGGAGATGGGCTTCCTGGCCGTCATGGCCGGGCCGATGGTCCGCTCCTCGTACCGCGCCGGCAAGCTCTGGGCGCAGGCCATGCGCAAGCTCGGCCGCGAGATCCCGGAGAACCTGCGCCACCTGGACCAGGACCAGCCCGCCCGCCAGGAGGCCGCCAGCGTCGTGGCCCGCATCCAGCGCCCCGCCGCCGGCTGACGCCCCGGCCCCACCTGTCCCGCCGCGACCCGCCGCGGCCTTCCGCGAACTCCCGAGAGGAACCCCCACCCCCATGCCCCGCAACCGCGAAGCCGCGACGACCCCGGAGAAGAAGCCCGGTCGCATCCGGCAGATGGTCGACGTCTTCAAGTACACCCAGGGCATCGACCGCTCCACCGCCCCCCTGATGATCGGCGCGATCCTCGCCGCGATCGCGCTGGGCGTCCTGCTGAGCTGGCTGATCTTCGACAGCCCCTGGTACGGCGTGTTCCTGGGCCTGGGCATCGGCGTCCTGCTGGCGATGATCATCCTGGCCCGCAAGGCCGAGCGCGCCGCCTTCAGCCGGATCAAGGGTCAGCCCGGCGCGGCCCTCGCGGCGATGCAGTCCATCCGTCGCGGCTGGAACGTCACCGAGGAGCCGGTGCAGGTCGACCCGCGCAGCCAGAAGATGATCTTCCGCGCCTCCGGCCGTCCCGGCATCGCCCTGGTGGCCGACGACTCCTCGGCCACCTCCCTGAAGCTCATCGAGAAGGAGCGCCGCGCGATCCGTCGCGTGCTGCAGCAGGAGGGCGTCCCGATCCACGTGATCGTCGTCGGCGACGGCGAGGACGAGGTGGCCCTGCACAAGCTCCCCACCTACATGATGCGCATGCGCCGCACCCTCACCAAGGACGAGGCAGCCCAGGTGACCAAGCGCCTCGGCGCCCTGCAGCGCTCGCTGCGGCAGTCGATCCCGCAGGGCGTGGACCCGAGCCGCGCCCGCCCCAACCGCAAGGCGATGCGCGGCCGCTGAACCCGTGCCTCCCCCGCCGCCACGACGGCCCGGCACCCCAGGGGTGCCGGGCCGTCTCGCGTCGTGGACGGTCCCGCCGGGACCCGATTCGCCGTAACCTTCCCGTGACCTTCGTGATCGAACCGTGACATTCACTGTTTCCGCAGGTCATGGATACGAAAGGACGGGACGTCCGGACCGATGGGGACCGCGGAATCGCCCTTCAGGGGCCGCCGCGTGGGGTTCCGCGGCGGCGTGGGGAGAGGGGCCGCGGCGGGGTCCTCGACGGCGCCGGGAGGGCCCCGACCGGGCTGCGACGGCCCGTCCGAGCCCGTCAGGCGCGGACGACCGCGGTGCCCGCGATGACGTCGTGCAGGGGCTGGCGGTCGCCGTTCCAGAACACGGCCGGGAGCACCAGCGCGAGACCGAAGGTCCGGAACAGGGATCGCAGGATCATCGGGCTGCGGCCGCCCACGGGGCGCACCCGCAGGCCGAGCACGAACTGCGCCGGGGTGGCCCCGAAAACCGTGATGAACAGGACGTTCATCAGCAGGAAGAGGCCGAGGGTGGCCTCCTCGTTCCCCTGCAGCAGCCACCAGGACAGCAGCAGGCAGAGCGCCCAGTCCAACAGCAGCGACAGGAAGCGGCGGCCGATCGGCGCCACCGAGCCGGGACCCTCGGCGGGCAGCCCGAGCCGCGAGCCGGGGACGTACTCCTCCGCGGTGGGGGCGCCGTCCATCCACGAGCCGAGGTCCTTGCGATCGATCACGATGCCAGCCTACCGAGGCCGCCCGCGCGCTCCCCCAATCGGCGCTCGCCCCGGGCCACCTCTTCACGGACCGGTGGTCGGAAGCTCCCAGCGGGTCCCGGGACCTCCCTCTAGGGTGGAGCCACCCGATCGCCCGCGGCGGACGCTCCGTCGCGGCCCGGGCCCGTGATGACCCCCCGGGGTGAGACAGCACAAGGCGCACCACCCGGTGCGGATGGAGGAGATGTGTTCAACAATCCCAGCGAGGTCGTGAAGTACATCGAGGAGGAGGGCGTCGAGTTCGTCGACATCCGCTTCTGCGATCTTCCCGGCGTGATGCAGCACTTCAACGTGCCGGCCAGCACGTTCGATGAGGACGCGATGGAGACCGGGCAGCTGTTCGACGGCTCCTCGATCCGTGGCTTCCAGGCCATCCACGAGTCCGACATGAAGCTCGTGCCGGACCTGGACACCGCCTACATCGACCCCTTCCGTGAGCGGAAGACCCTGGTCATCAACTTCTCGATCGTGGACCCCTTCACGGACGAGCCCTACTCCCGCGATCCCCGCACCGTGGCCACCAAGGCCCAGGAGTACCTCACCTCCACCGGCATCGCGGACACCGCGTTCTTCGCCGCCGAGGCCGAGTTCTACATCTTCGACGACGTGCGGTTCAAGACCAGCATCAACTCGGGCTTCTACCAGATCGACTCGGACGAGGCGGTGTGGAACACCGACCGCGACGAGTCCGAGTTCGGTGGCAACCAGGGCTACAAGACCCGCGTCAAGGGCGGCTACTTCCCGGTGCCCCCGAACGACCAGATGGCCGATCTGCGCGACGAGGTCTGCGCGATCCTGGACTCGGTCGGCCTCGAGGTCGAGCGCGCCCACCACGAGGTCGGCACCGCCGGTCAGCAGGAGATCAACTACAAGTTCAACACCCTGCTGAACGCCGCCGACGACGTCATGAAGTTCAAGTACATCGTGAAGAACACGGTGTGGGAGGCCGGCAAGACCGCCACCTTCATGCCCAAGCCCCTGTTCGGCGACAACGGCTCGGGCATGCACACCCACCAGTCGCTGTGGAAGGACGGCGAGCCGCTGTTCTTCGACGAGCGCGGCTACGGCGGCCTGTCTGATATCGCCCGCTGGTACATCGGCGGCCTCATCGAGCACGCCCCGGCGCTGACCGCCTTCACCAACCCCACGGTGAACTCGTTCAAGCGTCTGGTGCCGGGCTTCGAGGCCCCCGTGAACATGGTCTACTCGGCCCGCAACCGCTCCGCGGCGATCCGCATCCCGGTCACCGGCTCCTCGCCGAAGGCCAAGCGCATCGAGTTCCGTGCGCCGGACCCGTCCTCGAACCCCTACCTGTGCTTCGCGGCGCAGCTGATGGCGGGCATCGACGGCATCCGCAACCGGATCGAGCCGCCCGAGCCGATCGACAAGGACCTCTACGAGCTGCCCCCCGAGGAGCACGCGCAGATCAAGCAGCTGCCGGCCTCCCTCGACGAGGCGCTCACCGCGCTCGAGGCTGACCACGACTTCCTCACCGAGGGCGACGTGTTCCCCGAGGACCTCATCGAGACCTGGATCGAGCTGAAGCGCACCACGGAGATCGATCCGTTCCGCTTCCGCCCGCACCCCCACGAGTTCGAGCTCTACTACGACATCTGAGCAACGAGCGTCCGGGAATGCTTCGCTGACCTGCCTGTTTCTGGGGTGCTGCCTGCACAGTAGCACTCCCGTGCAATAGAACCGAGCGGAACCGACTACCATCGGTGTAACGCACGGTTATTGCACGAGCAGGAGGTAGGCATGCCAGCGAAACGGCGACGGACCCGCCGGTCCTTCGGGGCGGTGCGGAAGCTCCCCAGCGGCAGGTACCAGGCCAGTTACCTGGACCCCGCCGGGAAGCGCCGCACCGCCCCGTCGACGTTCACCGCCAAGGTCGACGCCGACGCCTGGCTGTCCGTGCAACGCGCCGCCCTAGAGACCGGATCATGGCGCGGCCGCGACGACCGCATGACCGTGGGCGAGTACGCCACGCAGTGGCTCCGCACGCACCAGGTGCGCGAGCGGACCCGCTACCACTACAGCGTGCAGGTGGACCGGTGGATCGTCCCCACCTTCGGCACCACCCCGATGGTCGACGTGACCCCCGCGATGGTCCGCAAGTGGCTGGGCACCTTCCCCTCGGACAAGCCCGCCGCCCGCGCCAACGCGTACCGCGTCCTGGCGCAGCTGTTCCGGGCCGCGGTGGACGATGGCGTCGTCTCCGAGTCGCCCGTGAAGGTCCGCGGGGCGGGCCAGTACGAGCGCAAGCGCGAGGGCCACGCCCTGACCGTCCCCGAGGTCCAGCAGCTCGCGGAGAAGGCCCCCGAGGCCCGCCGCCTGGCGATCCTCCTGGGCGCGTTCTGCGCCCTGCGCCCGGGCGAGGCCCTGGGACTGCGCCGGCGCGACGTGGACACCCGCACGCACGCCCTCAGCATCCGCGAGACGGCATCGGCGGTGCACGCGAAATCGGGTCGCATCGGCCCGGTCAAGACCGCATCGAGCGTCCGCACCGTCCACTACCCCGCCGAGCTGCACGACCTCGTGCTGGCTCAGCTGGCAGAGCACGCGGCCGAGGGGCCGATGGGTCACCTGTTCCCCTCCCCCAGGGACGCGGGCCAGCCGCTGTCCTACACGGGGTACCTGTACATGTTCCGGCGGGCGGCGGAGGCCGCTGGCCTGGACGATGTGAAGCCGCACGACCTGCGGCACACGGGCGCGACGCTGGCAGCGGCGACGGGCGCGACAACGAGGGAGCTGATGGCCCGGCTAGGCCACACGTCCCCGCAGGTGGCGATGCGCTACCAGCACGCGGTCCGGGAGCGGGACCAAGCGATCGCGGACGCCCTCGGGGCGGCCCTCGCCCCCTCTGTTGGCGCGCAAGTCAGCAGCGAGACGACGGGAGACGATGACCGATGAGCGGCATGCAGCAGATGATGACGGCGGCGCTGGCAGCTGAGCCGGGCGTGCCTGACTTGCTGGACCGGCTGTGCGGGGACACGGGCCGCTCGCCATTGGTCCGCCTCACGTGCAAGGGGCGCGAGCGCAGGACGCAGCGGCACGACACGGGCGGCACGGTGCGGTTCAAGCGAACCGGTGACGGCTGGACCCTCGCCGGTGGCCGGGACAGCGTGGCAATGCCCGGCGTGGACTCCGACGGGCGTGTGACGGTGCAGGTGCAGTGCACGGTCTGCGGGACGCCCAAGCTCCGAGCAGGCCGTGAAGCCCTGGAGCCGATTCTGGGGACACTGGTCGCATGGGAGAGGCGGCGGGACGAGCTGGCGGCGCAGGGCATCACGGACCCCGGAACGGTGCGTGTCGCCTGGCACTGAGCGGAACCGACGTATGGTACCGTGAATGCTCCAACGTTCGGCGAGCACGGTCGCCACCAGTACAGGGCCACCAGTAGGTGGAACAGCGGCGCATAGGCGTATCAGCTCCCGGTGACGTAGCGCAGCATGCGCACATCGCACGGGAGCTTTCTCATGCCTGAGACCCTGACAGGCCGGTACGTCACGCAGACGGCCGCGGCCGAGTACCTGAACGTCACCGGCCGCACGATTCGCAACCTCATCGCCCGCGGCGACCTCACCGGATACCGCCTCGGAGCCCGCTCCATCCGCGTTGACCGCGCGGAGCTGGACGCCCTGCTCACCCCCATCCCAACGGCGGGGGTGGAGAACCGGTGACGATCACACAGGAAAGCCGCCCCGGTGGTCAGACCGAGGCGGCACGAGACACCCGTAGCACTCACCCCCAGGATACCCGCCCGGGGTCTCCCACGCCCATCCCCACGCTGATCGACGTCGCCACCCTCGATACCCGCGAGGCCGCCGTCACCGGGGCACTGATCCACGCCTCCCACGCGGACGTGATCACCACCCTGGACACCATCACCCCCGCGGACGTCACCAGTGCCCCTCTGCGGGCCGTTCTCCGCACCATCGGGCTCCTGGCCCGCCGTGGGGACGCTGTGGCCGTGACGGCCCTCGGAGGGGCCGCGCAGGCCGCAGGGATCATCCGGCCCGTGGACCGGCAACGGTTCGACACCCTCGTGATCGACCTGTCCGGTGTGGATGCCTGCCCCCGCGGTGCCGGTGACCTCGTGCTCGTGCCCGAGCTGATCGAGGCCACCACTCGCCGCCGCGCCATCGAGCACGCGACTCGCATCCGGCAGGCCGTGGACGAAGGTCCGGCCGATGGCCTGGTGCTGGTGCTGCGGGACGCTGCGAGGGCACTGGAGGACGACGCGGCCCGCCTGGACGCGCAGGGGGTGACCGCATGACCACCCCACTGGACACCGCTGGCGACTGGTGCGACGAGCACGCCGTCCCTACGATCGACTGCACCGGCGACCACCAGGGCCGACAGCTCATCGTGCAGCGCGCCAACAGCGTGACGCCCCGCCGTGTCTCCTGGCTCTGGGACGGTCGCATCGCGGCAGGCACCCTCTCCCTCCTCGCCGGCGGCGAGGGCCTGGGGAAGTCCACCCTCACCGCGTGGCTGGTCGCCGCGATCACCCGCGGCACGCTCCCCGGCGACGAGTACGGCGCCCCCCGGTCCGTGATCATCGCGGCCACGGAGGACTCTTGGGAGCACACCCTCGTGCCGCGCCTCATGGCCGCCGGGGCCGACCTCTCCCGCGTGCTACAGGTAGACGTCCAGACCAGCGACGGGTTCATCACCGGCCTTTCCCTGCCCAAGGACATCGAGGCCCTGGCCGACCTCGCCCGCGTCGAGGGCGTGGCCCTGCTCGTGCTCGACCCGATCATGTCGCGCCTGGAGGGTCTGGACACGCACAAGGACTCCGAGGTGCGCCGTGCCCTGGAGCCCCTGGTGAAAGCCGCCGACGTCGCGCGCATGGCCGTCCTGGGCCTGATCCACGTCAACAAGAGCGGTGCCGCGGACCCGCTGCGGGCCCTCATGGGCTCCCGCGCCTTCCCTGCGGTCGCCCGCTCGGTGTCCACCGTCGTCGCGGACCCCGAGGACGAGGACGACCGTCGCCGCCTGTTCGGCACCGTGAAGAACAACCTCGGGCCGATCAGCCCGTCCTCGGACGTGTTCACCGTAGCCACCGCCACGGTGCCTTCCCTGGACGGGCCGATCAGCACGGGACTGCTGGAGTGGCACGGCTCCGTGGACACCACCGTGAAGGCCGCGATGGCCGACGCGGCCGCCGGGGGCGGCATGGAGACCCGCGGCGCGCTAGCCGAGGCGTGTGAGTGGCTGCGGGATTACCTGGACGCGTGCCCCGGCGAGCAGCGTCAGATCGTCATCCGCGAGGGCCAGAAGGAGGGGCACAGCCTCCCCACCATCAAGCGGGCAGCGCACCGGCTCGGAGTCGTGTCGGTACGGAAGGGTGGACAACCCCCGAGGTCGCTGTGGTCCCTCCCGGCTGAACCCAACGGCTCAAGCCCTGGGGAGAGTGTGTGTATTGAACCTATGGAGCCTATGGGCTCTGACCTGCAGGTTCGATCGGCTCAGAGTGGCTCCATTGGCTCAATGGGTCCAAGGGATCAACGCCCCCTAGAGCTTGAACCGATGGCCGAGGACCTCTGCCCTGGCTGCGGTGACCCGGCCTGCACCGGCGAGTGCGACGGGGGCCTGGCATGAGCAACAGCCTCGGTGTCCCCGAGCACGCCCTCACCGCATGGCGAGCCCTCCACGACCGCATCACCGCTACCGGCCCCACCCCCTGCACCGGGGCCGACGCGGACCGGTGGAACGGCACCACCGCCGAGCAGCGTTGGGCCGCCGGCCGATGCATCGACTGTCCAGCCCTGATCCAGTGCGGCACCTACGCGGACACAGCCGGGGAACGGCACGGCGTCTGGGGCGGCACCCCGCGGACGGGGGCGAACCGATGAGCACCACCCCCAGCGCCCCGCGCGTCACCCCCTACTGGTGGAACCGCCTCCAGGTGGACGCCGAACCCGGAGCGCTCATCACCACCCGCGGCCGGTCCCTGTTCATCCCCGCCGACCAGCTGCGGGCCATCGCGGACGGCCTGCACGACATCGCCGACGACCTGGAGGCCACACCATGACCGGCCAGGCAACAGCGAGGGCACCACCATCCCCGCCCCCGCCTCCGACATCTCAATCACTCCTGAGCAGAAAGGCTCACCCCATGAAGAACACGAACAGCTACCAGGCCGCCTACCTCACCTACCGGGCGGCACTCATCGAGTCGGCGAAGCTGCACGATCCCCGCCTCACCCCCGAGGCGAACCAGGCCGAGCGGTACCAGGCCCGCGTCAAGGCCCGGCAGGCCCTCCGAGCAGCCGTGCCCGAGCGGGTCACCGGCCCCGACCCCGTCGAGGCCGTCCTCGCCACCCTCGCCCCCCGCACCGCCGACGACATCGCCGTGCAGGGCCGGGAACGGCAGAAGGTCGAGACGCTGCTGGACAACGACCGGAACCTCCTCGCCATCGTGGACGCCGCCACGGAGACCCGCTGCGCGGTGATCCTGGACATGCTGGAGACCAGTCCCCGTGTCCTCGCGTCCGCCGACCCCGAGGGCGCACAGGTCGAGGTCCGCGCCCGCGTCATGGACCGGCTCACCGCGCTGGGCCACGACGGTGCTCAGAAGGCCCAGGAAGTCGCCCAGGAGCGTGCGCTCGTCAACGCCTGGGCCGACGTCCTCGAGGCCACCGCAGACGGCCAGGAACCCGGCTACGGGCCCCGCGCGACCCTGTTCCAGGCCGACCACGACGGATACGCCGCCACCCTCGGGATGCGGCCCAATGCGGACGACGCCCGCACCCTGTCCGACGCCGACCGGACCGTCCACAACGACGCGATCCGCGAGCAGGCCAACGCCCGCACCGCGGGACAGGACACGGGACTCATGGAGGCGGGACAGTGAAGGCCTCCAGCCGCGCCGAGCGCGAGCAGCGGGACGCCCGCATCGTGCAGTCCCTCGCCGCTGGGGCGACCATCCGGCAGGCCGCCGACACGCACGGCGTGTCCCGGATGACCGCGCACCGGGCCCTGGAGAACGCGAAGGGCGTCCTCCCCGAGGCGCAGCACGCCCGGGACCTCATGCTGGCCCGCTTCCAGATGTACCGGCTGCGGCTGTTCCCGCTGCTGTCCACGGACCCCGTGCGGGCCGTGCCGCGACTGCTGGAGGTGGACACGACCGAGGCGAAGATGCGCGGCTACTTCGAGCCCGACCGTGACGACGGCACCGCGGAGGCGTCGGGCATGCTCGCCGGCTTCATCGCGGGCCTGGCCGATCAGCGCGACCGCGAGAGGGGGCAGCGATGAGGGGCATCATGCGCATGTGGCGGCACCTCCTCGCCCGCATCGTGCCGCACCAGCCCGCGTCTGAGGACCCGGTGCAGAAGTGGCGGCGCTTGCTGGCCGAGGTCGAGGCCGAGCAGGCCGTCTGCGAGGACGTGGAGCGGGCCGGTGAGCTGGACGGCGCGGCCATGCTGCTGCGCAGCGTCCTGTTCCAGGAGGACTTCACCCTGTCCCCGGACGATGAGGTGTTCTTCCGGCAGGCCCGCGGCTACCGGCAGATGTGCGCCCTCATGGACGCCTGACGGGCCCTGAGCGTCCACGGCGACGGCCCCCGCACCCCGAGTTGGGTGTGGGGGCCGTTCGTCTGTCTGTGGGCCTGTCAGCGGTCTGCACGGGGCGACTGGACGCACCCCCACACCTCAGCGTCCACGGGATGGTGGTGGCCGATGCACCGAGGGTCGGGGCATCCGCACACGTCGCCGCCGGGCAGGGTGTCCGTGGCGCCGTGGGCGTCGATCCATGCCGCCCGCTCCGGGGTGGCGTCCAGGTGTGCGGCGGCCACGGCATCCCAGAACGCGGGCCCGTGGACCTGCTGGGCGTAGCCCTGGGCGTGGACACCGAGCACGGCGTCCGCAATGGCGTCCACGTCATAGCTGCTGGTGTCGTCGTGTCCGTCGAGGGTGAGGGCAGGGAGGATCAGGGAGTCGATGGCGTCGCGGCGGGTGGTGTAGGTGGTCATGGCGGGTGCCTTCCGAGGGGTGTTGACGGTTCGGGAGCGCACGCTAGTTGCACGCTCCTGCATTTCCCCAGGTGAAAGACACGCCGTGCACTACTACGACATCTGAGCCGTCAGAGCCATCTGAGTCGTCGGAGCCCGAGCCCCGGGCATCGGCCCCCGTCCTGCCTCGCGCGGGGCGGGGGCCTTTCCGTATGCACCAGCGATTCGGCGGTCGCGTAGCGGTCACCTCGTCCCGCGGGATGACCGCCGCGACCAGGCAGATGCCACAAGAATGACGACCTTGTCCTCCGTCCACTAGGTGTACTGTTCGGAGAGGTTGATCGAGCCGCCCCGGCCCTGGCGGTCGTGTAGCGACACCACAGTGGTCGTCAGACAAGTGACTGTTTCTGGGCCGGGGCTTCCCTAGGTGTAGTTGGCCATGACGTTACCGACGCCGGTGTGGAGGCGTGAGGCTGGGGGCTGATCGCTGCAGGCGGTGTGGGGGCGATGGTAGTCGTAGTGGTGGACCCAGATCCTGATCGCGTCTCGCCGCTCATTCTCGGAGGCATAGGCGCGGGCGTAGAGGCATTCGTCGGTCATGATCCGCTGGTAGCGCTCGACCTTCCCGTTGTGCCGAGGCGTGTAGATCCTGGTGCGCTGGTGCCGGCCGATGAACGCCCTGGTTGAACGTCGGAACGCTTTGGCGGTGTAGTTGCTGCCGTTGTCGGTGATCAGGCGGGAGATTCGCGTGATCCCGTGGGCGGTGAAGAATGCCCGGGCGCGGTGGAAGAACGCGATGGTCGTTGCGGCAGTTTCGTCCTCGAGTGCTTCGGTGTAGGCCAGGCGGGAGAACCCGTCGATGATCGAGTGGAGGTAGGTGTAGCCAATCCGCTGCGAGTGCTTCTTCTTGTCCTGCACGGAACCGCGGCCATGCGCCCACCAGCCCCCGCCGTCGCGGAGCTTGCCGATCTTCTTCACGTCCATGTGGACCATGTGCCCGGGATACCGGGCGTGGATCTTCCCTGGTCGACGCAGGTTCTCTCCGTCCGGGGTGATGTCTCGGATCCGGTTCAATCCCAGGCGGTCCAGCCAGCGAGTCACCGTCCGCACGCAGCATGCGAAGCCGTGGCCGTCGGTGAGTTCGCGGGCGATCCGGCGGGCGGACCACTTCTTCTCTCGCCGCCAGGACTCGATCAGCTCGAGCACCCAGACCGGGAGCCGGGTGGGTCGGTTCGCTGGCGCGCTGGAGCGGTCCTGCAGACCGAGCTCGCCGTGCTCGCGGAAGCGGCCGACCCATTTCGAGAGCGTCGTTCGGGCGATGTGGAACTCCGCGGCGACGTGCGCGATCGGACGGCCTCTCTCGATCACCTGGTCGATGGCTCGCTGTCTCCCAAGCGTCGTCAGCGGGGCATTACGGTGGGTCATGGAACGGGCCTCCTGCCGCGAGATGGCTGTCTAGACACCACCCATCGTGCCGGTCACGGGGCCCGTTCCTTCATCCCCGGCCAGCGTCTACAACGTCATGCCCCGCAACACCTAGGGTGGGTGCATGCCCGTCTGGCAGCCAGCTATCCCGCAAGGGTTGCGCCCCCATCTCCTTTCCTGGGTGGGGTACGACTTCACCAGTACCGACACCGTCCACCACGGGGTTCCCTCGATGGGCGTCACGGTGGTGCTGTCCCTCGCAGAGCCGATCGACTGTGGCTGGCTTCATGGCGGCGCGCGGCAGCTCTGTGACGTACTTGTCTCCGGCTTGCACACTACTCCGGCTCTGATCCAGTCGAGGGGACGCCAGCAGGGCCTCGAATTGTCGCTCCACCCGCTCTCGGCCCGTCGGCTTCTCGGGCTGCCGGCCGGGGAACTGGCCGGCTCGATGGTTGATGTGAATGATCTCTCGTGGCCCGGGCACCAGCTCGACCAGCTGCGACAGTCAACGTGGCCACGACGGTTCCACCTCTTGGCGGCATTCCTCACCAAGAGGCTGGAGCAGCATCCTCATGCACCGCGCGCAGACCTGGTCGAGGCACTCGCGCGGATCCATCGGACCCGAGGCACGATCCCCATCTCCGGCCTGGCTCAGGACGTTGGCCTGTCCAGACGGCGGCTCTCAAGCCTGTTCGACCTCGAGACCGGTCTCTCGCCCAAGCAGGTGGCGCGCATCGCTCGCTTCACCCACGCCAAAGACTTGGTCCAGCGTGGCGCCCAGCCCTCGAACGTCGCGGCGATGGCCGGCTACAGCGACCAACCGCACCTGTCCCGGGAATGGAAGTCGATGACTGGATGGACGCTGCGCCAGTCGAAGGACGATTTCCCATTGCTTCAAGACACCGACATGCTTCCGGCGTGAGGCTAGAGCCATGACGACACCACAGCTGTTCCACTGCCTGCGCTATACAGACGCCGATCGAGGCATCGACTTCCTCCAAGCCATCGGCTTCACCACCGCCATGATCGTGCGGGATCCTGATGACGCGACCTTGGTGGCCCATGCGCAACTTGCCTGGCGCGACAACGGGGGCATCATGCTCGGCTCTGTTCGGGACGATGACCCGCATTACGGGCCGGGGATCTGCAACCTGGTGGTCGCCAGTGATGAGGACGTGGACAGCCTCTTCGCCGCAGCCCTGGCACACGGCGCGACCACCGTCACGGAGCCCAACGACGCCCCCCACGGAGGGCGCAACGCATGTGTCGCTGACTTCGATGGCCACTGGTGGAACCTCGACTCCTACCCGGGAGCCTGAGCCGGGGAACGCCCCTCGACACCGTCATGTGCCACGGCTCACGAGTTCGTGCACATCTCAATGAGCCCTGACCCACACAATTTCGCCGCCCGCGGCGGCAACTGGCCTTCCTGGGCGGCGCATGCCCCCAGGAAGGCCTCGTCATGTCCCACGCGAACGCCGCTCTCACCCCTCGCCACCGCCTGATCGTCGGCCGCTTGGTCGTCGATGACGGCTGGCCGATCAGCGAGGTCGCCGCCAGGTTCCAGGTCTCCTGGCCCACGGTGAAGCGCTGGGCCGACCGCTACCGCACCGGCGAGCCAATGCAGGACAGGTCATCCAGGCCGCATCACTCACCGAACAAGACCAACCAGCAGACTGCCAGGCGCTGCGTCCGTCTTCGCCTGCAACTACGGGAGGGGCCGGTGCAGTTGGCCAGCCGACTTGGGATAGCCCCGTCCACGGTCCACCGCATCCTTACAGACGTGCACTTGAACCGGCTGTCGCACGTCGACCGCGCCACGGGAGAACCGGTCCGCCGTTACGAGCACGATCACCCGGGGTCGATGCTGCACGTCGACGTGAAGAAGCTCGGCAACATTCCCGACGGCGGAGGATGGCGCTACGTCGGGCGGCGAAAGGGCGACAAGAACCGGGCCGCTACACCCGACAAGCCGAAGAACAAGCACTACGACCCGTTGATGGGCAAGGCTTACGTCCATACCGTCCTCGACGACCACTCCCGCGTCGCCTATGTCGAGATCCACGACGACGAAACCGCCCGCACTGCCACCGCCGTGCTGGTCCGAGCCGTCGAGTGGTTCAACGCCCGCGGCGTCACCGTCGAGCAGGTCCTGTCCGACAACGGCGGCGCGTACCGCTCACACCTGTGGCGCGACACCTGCGCCGAACTCGGTATCCGGCACAAGCGCACCCGGCCCTACAGGCCGCAGACCAACGGGAAAATCGAGCGCTTCCACCGCACCCTGGCCGACGGATGGGCTTACGCCCGCTGCTACACCTCCGAAGCCGAACGACAGTGCGAGCTGGACGACTGGCTGCACTACTACAACCATCACCGGCCGCACACGGCCTTCAGGAACCTCCCGCCCTTCTCGCGATTGATCAACGTCTCCGGGCAGTACACCGCGACGGAGCGTGGTGGACATTCGAGATTCCAGCGCTCACCTCCGTCAGCTCCGCCACCGGCAAGACGATCGTCGCCACGGGGCAGGCGCGACGCGCTGAGGACCTCGCCCGAGAGGCGCGAGACGTCATCGATCTGTGGAGCGACGATCCTGATATCGACGTCCGGGTCAACTACTCGCTGCCTGCCGAGGTGGCGAGGGCCGTCGACACTGCCGCCGAACGTGAGGCGACGGGGCGTGCCGCGCTGGACGAGGCCGCCGCGCTTCGTCGCCGCGCCGTCCACGAGCTCCTCGCGCAGGGCCTGAGCCAAGCCGACACCGCGACACTCCTCGGTCTCTCGCGCCAAAGGATCCAGCAGCTCTCCTCCGTCTGACGGTCTTCCCGAAGCCCTGAGTCGACGGATACCGCCGGGGCGCCGCGGCGAGGGGACGATCACGTCGTCCGCCACCGGCCGCGGCGGGACCCTACAGTGGGCTGGTCCCCGTGCCGTCCGGCGCCGGGACGGCACGCGAGACGCGACGGCGGAGGACGATGACCAGCACGCAGGCCCCCGGCACCACCCCCACCCGCACCCCCTGGCGGGTGGCCTGGGCCTCGATGATCGGCACCTCCCTGGAGCAGTTCGACTTCTACCTCTACGCTTACTTCTCGGCGTTCTTCGTGGGGCCGCTGTTCTTCGAGCCGCTCGGCGCGGCCGGGGCGACGCTGGCCTCCTTCAGCACCATCGCGGTGTCCTTCGTGATCCGTCCCGTCGGGGCGCTGATCTTCGGGCACATGGGCGACCGGCTGGGCCGACGCGCCACCCTGATCTGGACCGTCACCCTGATGGGTGTCGCCACCGGGCTGATCGGCGTGCTGCCCACCTATGCGCAGGCCGGCTGGCTGGGGGCGATGGGCCTGGTGCTGCTGCGCCTGGTGCAGGGCATCTCGCTGGGCGGCGAGTGGGGCGGCGCGGTGCTGCTGGCCACCGAGCACGCCCATCCCGTGCGACGCGCCTTCTACGCGGCGATCCCGCAGCTCGGCTCCCCCATCGGCTCGATCCTCTCGGCCACCGTGTTCCTCGTGCTCACGGCGACGCTGCCGATGGAGGCGATGGCGAGCTGGGGCTGGCGGGTGCCGTTCTTCCTGGCGATCCCGCTGCTGCTGGTCTCCCTCTACCTGCGCCGCCGGGTCGAGGAGACCCCGGTGTTCACCCGGATGAGCCGCGAAGGCGCCCGGGAGAAGCTGCCGATGCTGGCGATGCTGCGGCGCCGCCCCGGCGCGCTCCTGGTGGCCGTCGCCGCCGCACAGCTCGGCATCGGCTCCTACGCCCTGATGAACACGTACACGATGAACTACGGGGCCGTGGTGCTGGGCTACGACTCGGTGCAGCTGATGACGGCGGCGACCATCGGGGCGCTGCTGCAGCTGGTGACGGTGCCCGCCTTCGGGGCGCTCGCGGCCCGCACCAGCTCCGCCCTGGTGGTGGGGATCGGCGCGCTCGGCACCGCGCTGATCGCCTTCCCGATGTACTTCCTGCTGCAGTCGGCGGGCTTCGGGGTGCTGGTGGCGATGATGGTGATCGGCGGGATCCTGCCGACCATGTCCTGGGCGGCCCTCGGCGGGCTGATGAGCGACCTGTTCCCGGACCGCTTCCGCTACTCGGCGCTCTCGCTGTCCTACGCGGTCGCGGCGACGGTGGCGGGCTTCGTGCCGCTGCTGACCGCGGCCCTCGGCACCGCGACCGGGCAGGCCTGGTGGCATCCGGGGGTGGTGCTGGTGCTGCTCTCCGCCGTGACAGGGGTGGCCTCGGTGCTGGCGGCGGTGCTGGTGCGCCGGCACGAGCAGGAGCCCGTCACCGACGGCGCCCCGCTCACCGCGACGGCCTGAGCACCGCGGCCCCCGCGCGTCGGGCGCGGCTCAGGCGATCTGGTCGAGCCCGCCCTTGGCGCGCAGCAGGCTGAGCAGCAGCGCCTTCGGGTCCTTCGCGGCGTCCAGCGCGCAGTCCTCGGGCACGAAGCCCCAGGCGCTGCGCAGGGACCGGAACACCTCGAACTCGGCATCGGTGGTGCGCAGCGGCACCGCCGCGTAGCCGCCCTTCTCGGGCAGGTGGATCACGAAGGCGCCGGTCACCTCCGGCATCGGGCGCTGGGTGCCGTCGTCGTCCAGCAGCTGCTCGGCGCGGGTCACCGCGACGCCCTGCAGGGCGTAGTCGCCGCGCACCTTCTTGGAGGTCTTGATGTCGGCCGAGAGCACCGTGTTGCCGATCCGCACGATCGCGTCGGTGGTGCCGGCGTAGCCCACGGAGTGGTTCACGACGGTCTGCTCGATCTCCAGGAACTCCGGCTGGAAGTCGTCGAGGAAGGCGGCATAGCCGTCCAGCCGCACCGCGGCCCGGTCCAGGATCCCCTCCATGTCCTGCTCGGCAGCGAACGCCCCGGAGGCGGCGCGCATCTCCGCGGCCCGCTCCCCCACCTGCTCGCGGCGGGGCCGCTCCCCCGCCCGGGCCCAGTCCTCGCAGGCGGCGTGGACCAGGGTGCCGAAGTCCGCGGCGCCGCGGGTGTACTCCTCGGCGGCGGCGGCGATGCGCTTCTGGGTGCCCCAGCGGTCGCGGGAGACGCGGGAGATCTCCGCGGCGGCCCGCTGCGGGTTCCGGTCCAGCCAGGCGTACATGTCCAGCGCCCGCTTCGAGGCCATCGTGGCGTACCAGCCCTGCAGGTGGTCCTTGGCGCGCATCCCGGCGACGGTGGTGATCGAGGGCAGCAGCATTGGGCCCTCGGGCTCGAGGCGATACATGCGGCCGCGGGGGGTGTCGGCGCTCAGGCTGGGGGTGGTCATCGTTCCTCGGAGGGCACGGCGGGCGCGGGCTGGCCGCGCGGGACGGCGCCCAGGCTACGTCCCCGCCGGGCGCCCGCCGTGGTGGCGGGGCCGGGTGCCGCCCGCATCACACCAGGGCCCTGCGACGATCGGGCGCATGGCGCGGGGTCACGCCCGGGGGGCGGGGGTGACCCCGCGCCGAGCGCCGGATCGTCGCGGGCTGATCAGGTGCCGGGGAACAGGACCCGCTCGGCGACCGTGCGGGCGCGGCGGGTGAGCTTGCGATAGCGCTCCTCGACCTCCGTGGCCGAGGCCTCATCGCCCTCCAGCAGGGTGGCCAGCGCGCGCAGGTCGTTGCGGTCCGAGGGCAGCACGGCGCCCTCCTTGCCCTTCCACAGGAACAGGGCGCGGCGCACCTGCCAGGCCAGGGACCAGGCCTCGGCGAGCTCGCGCACCTCGTGGTGCTCGAGCAGTCCGGCCTCATCGATCGCGGTGAGGGCCGCGAGGGTGGTGGGGGTGCGCAGCGCCTCGACCTCGTGCCCGTGCTCCAGGGCGAGCAGCTGCACGGTCCATTCGACATCGGTCATGCCGCCACGGCCGAGCTTCAGGTGCCGCGTGGGGTCGGCGCCGCGGGGCAGCCGCTCGGACTCCACCCGCGCCTTCATCCGGGAGATCTCCCTGCGGGCCGTCTCCGACAGGCCCCCGGCCGGGTAGCGGTGCCGGTCCATCTCGGCGGTGATCCGTTCGGACAGCTCGGCGGAGGCCACCACCGGGCGGGCGCGCAGCAGGGCCTGCTTCTCCCAGGTGAGGGCGTCGCGCCGGTAGTAGTCGATCCAGCCGTCCAGGCTGCGGGCCAGCAGGCCGTTGCGGCCCTCGGGGCGCAGATCCGCGGAGAGCTTCATGTCGGTGCCGGCGGCGGGGGCGTTCAGCAGCTGCTGCAGGGTGGTGGCGACCTCCCCGCCGATGGCGGTGGTGTCCGTCCCGGCGCCGTGGTCGATGGCCAGGAACTGCACGTCCGCATCGGAGGAGTAGCCCATCTCGCGGGCGCCGAAGCTGCCCATCGCGATGACGGCCAGCTCGATGCCCAGGGCCCGCGCGGGATCGGAGCGGTTCTCGCGGATCCGCTCGGCGGTCTCCTCGTCCACCTCGGTCGCGCCGTCCAGGGTGGGGGCGTCCCGGGGGATCAGGCCGCGCTCCCGCGCCACCTGGTGGTAGGCGACCAGGGTGCCGGCCTCGAGCACCGCCTCGGCGAGGTCGGTGAGGGCGGCGGCGACCTGCTCGGAGGTCACCGCCCCGGTCAGGTGCGCCAGGGACACCCGCAGCAGCTCCCGGGTGCGGGTGCGGCGCAGCACGTCGCGGGCCGCGTCCACGGTCTCCACCCGGCGGATGACCGCGAGGAACTCGCGGGCCAGGGCGTCGCGCGACAGCGGCCTCAGCTCCTCGTCGCGGGAGAGCCAGCGCACGGCCTCGGGGATCTGCTCGAGCTGCTCCCCGGCGAAGCGGCTGGCGGAGAGAACATGGGTGAGGCGGCGGGCGGCGACGCCGGAGTCGCGCAGCATCCCCAGGTACCAGTGGGCCGAGCCGATCCGATCGGAGATCCGGCGGAACATCAGCAGTCCCAGGTCCGGGTCGATGCCTTCGGCGAACCATTCCAGCAGGGCCGGCAGCAGCTGGCGCTGGATGGAGGCGCGGCGGGAGATGCCCTCGGTCAGCGCGGTGATGTGCCCGAGCGCCCGGGCGCCGTCGCGGTAGCCGATCGCGGCCAGGCGCGCGGCGGCCGACTCGGGGCTGAGCGCGATCTCCCCGTCGCTGAGCTGGGAGGAGGTGACCAGCAGCGGGCGGTAGAAGATCTCCTCGTGCAGCTGACGCACCCGGCGCCGGGTGGTCTGGTAGCGGGAGGCGAAGTCCTTGCTGGACAGGCCCAGCGAGCGGGCGAGGCGCCGCTGGTCGGCCTCGGCGGTGGGCAGCACCTGGATGCGGCGCAGACGCTGCATCTGCATGCGGTGCTCCACGCTGCGCAGGAAGCGGTAGGCGTCGTCCATCTCCCCCACGTGGCGGCGGGAGATGTAGCCGCCCTCCCCCAGCCGGGCCAGGGACTCCAGGGTGGTGCGGGTGTGCAGGGTGTCGTCGGTGCGGCCGTGGACCATCTGCAGCAGCTGCACGGTGAACTCGACGTCGCGCAGACCACCGGGGCCGAGCTTGATGTTGCGGTCGGCCTCCCCGCGGGGGATGTGCGCGATGACGCGGCGGCGCATCGCCCGGGTGTCCTCCACGAAGCTGTCGCGGGTGGAGGCCTGCCAGATCCAGGGCTCCACCATCGCCTCGTACTCCTCGCCGAGGGACCGGTCCCCGGCGGCGGCGCGGGCCTTCAGCAGCGCCTGGAACTCCCAGGAGTGCGCCCACTTCGTGTAGTAGCGGCGGTAGGAGTCCAGGGTGCGCACCAGCGGCCCGTCCTTGCCCTCCGGGCGCAGGTTCGCATCGACCTGCCACAGGGAGCCCTCGGCGGTGCGGTCCGAGCAGATCCGGGCCAGCTCCCGGGCCAGGGCCGAGCCGACGGTGACCAGCTCTTCCTCGTCGCAGGCGGGACCGTCCTGCCCCTCGGCGGGGGCGACCACGTGCATCACGTCGACGTCGGAGATGTAGTTGAGCTCCTGGGCGCCGGTCTTGCCCATGGCGATGACGCTCCAGCGGACGTGCTCCTGGCCCTCGACGGCGGCGCGTGCCAGGGCCGCGGCGGCGTCGAGGGCGGCGTCGGCGAGGTCGGAGATGGCGCGGGAGACGGCGGGCTGGATCGCGGTGGGCTCGGCGGCGACGACGTCGGCGGCGGCGATCTGCACCAGCCGCGCGTGGTAGGCGATGCGCAGGGCGTCGCGGCCCTCGCGGCCCTCCAGGCCGGCCACCGGCACGGCCGACTCCGGGTCGGCTCCGACGGCCCGCACCAGGTCGGCCCGCACCTCGACGGCGCTGCGGCGCAGCTCGTCGTCGCCCTGCTGCAGCACCTCCAGGCTCTCGGGGTGCCGGGCGAGGAAGTCGCCGAGGGCCACCGAGGTGCCCAGCAGCCGCACCAGCCGGTGCCCGGGCCCGCCGCGCTCGGCGATCCCGGCGAGGAAGGGGCGCAGCAGGGCGCGCTGCCCCTTCTCCTCGGCGGCCTCGGCCAGGCGCAGCAGCCCCATCAGGGCGTCGTCCCCGTCGGCGGTGGCGCCGATGGCGGCGGCCGCCCCCTCCCCGAGGTCCGCGAGTGCCGGGTCGTCCAGGAAGCGGCGCACCCGGTCGGTGCGGGTGAAGCCGAGCCGGGCGAGGGCACCGGTGGTGGTGGCCGGTTCGCGGGACATGCTGCTCCTTGCTCGGGGTGGGGCTCAGATGCGGCCGAAGGTGGACTCGAGCTCGTAGCGGGTGACCTGTTCGCGGTACCGGGACCACTCGTTGCGCTTGTCGCGCAGGAAGAACTCGAAGACCTGCTCGCCGAGGGTCTCGGCCATCAGCTCGGAGTGCTCGAAGTTGTCGAGCGCCCGGAACAGGTCGGTGGGCAGCGGCTCGATGCCCATCGCCTGCCGCTCCCGGTCCGTGAGCTCCCAGACGGCGTCCTCGGCGCCCTCGGGCATGTCGTAGCCCTCCTCGATGCCCTTCATCCCGGCGGCCAGCAGCACGGCGAAGGCCAGGTAGGGGTTGGTGGCGGAGTCGGTGCCGCGGTACTCGACGCGGGAGCTGGTGCCCTTGGTGGGCTTGTGGAACGGCACCCGCACCAGGGCGGAGCGGTTGTTGTGGCCCCAGCAGATGTAGCTCGGCGCCTCCTGCGCGCCCCACAGCCGCTTGTAGGAGTTCACCCACTGGTTGGTGATCGCGCAGTACTCGGGGGCGTGGCGCAGCAGGCCGGCGATGAACTGGCGGCCCATCCGGGACAGGCCGTACTCGGCGCCCGGCTCGTGGAAGGCGTTCTTGCCGCCCTGGAACAGGGAGAGGTGGGTGTGCATGCCGGAGCCGGGCTCGCCGACCATCGGCTTGGGCATGAAGGTGGCCACCTGGTCCAGGCCGAGCGCGACCTCCTTGACCACGGTGCGCAGGGTGATGATGTTGTCGGCAGTGGTCATGGCGTCCGCGTAGCGCAGGTCGATCTCGTTCTGCCCGGGGCCGTTCTCGTGGTGGGAGTACTCCACCTGGATGTTCATGGCCTCCAGGTGCTCCACGGCGAGGCGGCGGAAGTCCTGCCCGTTGCCGCGGTGGACGTGGTCGAAGTAGCCGGCCCGGTCGATGGGGCGCAGCGCCTCCCCCACCTGGTAGGGCTCCTGGAACAGGTAGAACTCGATCTCGGGGTGGACGAACAGCTCCAGGCCCTGGTCTTCGGCGCGGGAGAGCTGGTCGCGCAGCACCCGGCGGGGGTCGGAGGCTGCCGGCTCCCCGTCGGGGGTGAGGACATCGCACATCATGCGGGCGGTGGCGTTGGAGGTGCCCCGCCAGGCGATCAGCTCGAAGGTGCTGGGGTCCGGCCGCAGCAGCATGTCCGACTCGTAGCTGCGGGTGAGGCCCTCGATGGTGGATCCGTCGATGCCGATGCCCTCGGTGAAGGCGGTCTCGAGGTCCGCCGGGGAGATCGCGATCGACTTCAGGGCGCCGACGATGTCGCAGAACCACAGGCGGATGAACCGCACGTCGTGATCGGCGACCTTGCGGATGACGTCGTCATGCAGATGGTCCATGTCACCAGTCTGCCGCACGGGACGGGCCCGCGTCCGCCGATGATCCTCGGCGGACACGGGCCCGGTCTCCGTGCGTGGCGACCGCGGCGCGGCTCACATGGAGCCGTCGATGTACCACTGCCCGTCCGGGCCCTGGATCATGTCCAGCGGGAAGTCGCTGCCCAGGAAGGTGATGGCGACGGTGCCGTCGCCGTTGTCGGCGGCCTCGATGTCGTCGACGGACAGGGAGTCGAAGGTGCCGGGCTCGACATTGCCCATGTTGCCGGCCATTCCCTCGGCGCAGCCCTCGACGAAGGCGCCCTCGGCCGGTTCGCCGGTGTTCGGGTCCAGCACGTAGCCGCAGGTGGCCTCGTGATCGCCGTCGTCGGCGACCTGCAGGAACTCCAGGAAGCGCTCCTCGGCTGCAGTCAGGTCCTCCTCGGTCAGCTCGGTCGCGGCCTCGTCCCCTTCTTCGGCGGCGGAATCCTCCTCGGTCGCGGTGTCCTCCTCCGCCCCGGTGTCCTCCTCCGCCGCGGTGTCCTCTTCGGTTGCCTCGTCCTCGGCTGCGGCCTCCTCGGTAGTGGCCGTGTCCTCGCCGGAGTCCCCCGACTCGGCGTCGCTCGACCCGCCGCACGCGGCGGCCCCGAGGGCCAGCGCCACCGCCCCCAGGGTGACGGCGGAACGACGGACGGTCCTGCGCATGATCGACGTCATGGTGAATCCCTTTCCTCATGGCCGGGCGGGATGACCCGGACCCCTGCGCCCACAGTGCCATGCAGGTCACACCCGGACTCCCCCATTCCGGACACTCCCAGATCACGGTTCGCGCACGATCGGCGCGGCCCCCGGATGGACCACAATGGACGGGCACCGTCCGCCGTCGCGGACGCCCCGCCGATCGAAGGAGAGCCCCGTGACCACCACCCCGGGAACCGGACCCGCGAAGGTGCGACTGCGCCACCTGCAGGACGCCAAGGACCGCGGCCGACCCTTCTCGATGCTCACCGCGTACGACCAGTTCTCCGCCCAGGCCTTCGAGGCCGCCGGGATCGAGGTGCTGCTGGTGGGCGACTCGGTCGGCACCACGGTGCTGGGCCACACCAGCACCACGGCGACCACCCACCAGGACATGCTCACCTTCACCGGTGCCGTCGCCCGCTCCGTGCGCCGCCCCCTGATCGTCGCCGACCTCGCCTTCGGCACCTACGAGACCGGTCCCGCCGACGCGGTGCGCCACGGCGTGGAGCTGGTGCGCGCCGGCGCCGAGGTCGTGAAGCTGGAGGGCGGCCAGGCGGTGCTGCCTCAGGTGCGCGCCCTGGTGGATGCCGGCATCCCCGTGATGGGACACCTGGGCTTCACCCCGCAGTCGGTGAACTCGCTGTCCGGGCACCGCGTGCAGGGCCGCGACGCCGCGGGCGCCGACCAGCTCGCCGAAAACGCCGTCGCCCTCGCCGAGGCAGGGGTCTCCGCGATGGTGCTGGAGCTGATGCCCGCCGCCGCTGCCGCCCGCATCACCGAGGTGGTGCCGGTGCCGACCATCGGCATCGGCGCGGGCCCGGACTGCGACGGCCAGGTGCTGGTGTGGCAGGACATGGCGGGGATGTCGGGCTTCGAGGGGAAGTTCGTCAAGGCCTTCGCGCATCTGCGTCGCGACCTGCAGCACGCCGCCGAGGCCTACCGCGCCGAGGTGGAGGGCCGCCAGTACCCCGGCCCCGAGCACTCCTTCGACTGAGACTCGACCTGCACCACGGCGCCCCCGGCCTCCCCACGGGAGGACGGGGGCGCCGCCGCGTCAGCAGGGGGCGCTCAGCCCTCCCACTCCTGGGACTCCTGCTCCCACTCCTCATTGCGCGCCGCGGCCTTGGCCAGCGCGTGCTCGGCCTCCTCGCGGGTGGCGTAGGGGCCCATCAGCTCGGAGCCGGGCGACTGACGGCCCTCCTCCACGCTCTTGGTGTTCAGGTTGTAGTAGTACTCGACACGTCCGCTCACGGTGAGCTCCTTCCGTCGTCGGTGAGACACTGATGGGTATGACTGTAGAGCAGGAGTGGATCCGTCCCGAGGGCCGTGCCGTGCTGGTGCCCGGCACCCTCTCCCCCCACCGTGAGGTGCCCGGCCGCATCGAGCGGCCCGAGTACGTCGGCAAGGACGAGGCCGTCTCCGACTCCGGTCCCTACGTGCAGACCCCCGACGTGATCGCGCGGGTGCGCGAGGCCTCCCGCGTGGCGACGCTGGCCCTGCAGGCCGCCGGCGAGGCCACGAAGCCGGGAGTCACCACCGACGAGATCGACGCCGTGGTGCACCAGGTGCTCATCGAGCACGGCGCCTACCCCTCCACGCTCGGCTACCTGGGCTACCCGAAGTCCTGCTGCACCAGCCTGAACGAGGTCATCTGCCACGGCATTCCGGACTCCACGGTGATGCAGGAGGGAGACATCCTCAACGTCGACGTCACCGCGTTCCTGGGCGGCGTGCACGGCGACACCAACGCCACCTTCTTCGTCGGCGAGGTCGACCCGCGCGTCGAGGAGCTGGTCTCCCGCACCGAGGAGGCGATGCTGCGCGGCGTGCGCGCCGCCAAGCCCGGCCGCCAGGTCAACGTGATCGGCCGCGTGATCGAGAAGTACGTGGGCCGCTTCGGCTACGAGTCGGTGCGCGACTACACCGGGCACGGCGTCGCCGAGGGCTTCCACAACGGCCTGGTGATCCCCCACTACGACTCGGCGCCGATGTTCGAGGACGTCATCGAGGAGGGCTGGACCTTCACCATCGAGCCGATGGTGACGCTCGGCTCCCAGGAGTGGGAGATGTGGGACGACGGCTGGACCGTGGTCACCAAGGACCGTTCCTTCACCGCCCAGTTCGAGCACACGATGCTGATGACCGCCGGGGGCGCGGAGCTGCTGACCGTCGTCTGATCCCTGCGCGGACCCGTCGTCCGCGCAGGTCCGTCCGGTCCCCGTCCATTGTCTGCCACACTGTGGGCCACGGCGGCACCATCGGCGGTCCGCCCCGAACCCGGCGTCCCGGGACGAGGACCATCTGGTGAGCACGAAGAAGCGCACAACGGCATTCGGTATCGACATCGGCGGCTCCGGCATCAAGGGCGCCCCCGTGGACCTCAAGAAGGGGGAGCTGGTGGCGGACCGCCTGCGCATCCCCACCCCGCAGCCCTCCACCCCGGACGCCGTCGCGGACACGGTGGCCGAACTGATCGCCTCCTTCGACCTCGAGGCGGACATGCCGATCGGCGTGACCTTCCCGGCCGTGATCCAGCACGGCGTCGCCAAGACCGCGGCGAACGTCGACGACGCCTGGATCGGCACCGACGCGGACTCCCTGTTCACCAAGCGCACCGGCCATGACGTGTTCGTGGTCAACGACGCCGACGCCGCGGGCATCGCGGAGGTCGACTTCGGGGCCGGGAAGAAGCGCGACGGCGTGGTGCTGGTGACGACGCTGGGCACCGGCGTGGGCTCCGCGCTGTTCGTGGACGGCCGCCTGGTGCCCAACACCGAGCTGGGCCACGTGTTCCTGGACAGCGCCGAGGCCCGCGAGTACGCGGACGCCGAGAAATACATGGCGGAGTCGGCGCGCGAGCGCGAAGACCTGGACTGGGAGACCTGGGCGGCGCGCCTGCAGGAGTACTACTCCCACATCGAGTTCCTGTTCAGCCCCGACCTGATCATCGTCGGCGGCGGCGTCTCCAAGAAGCACAAGAAGTACCTGCCGCTGCTGGACCTGCGCACCGAGATCGTCGCCGCGGAGCTGCGCAACGAGGCCGGCATCATCGGCGCCGCCTCGCTCGCCCGGCGCGCGGAGAAGGCGGCCGCGAAGGCCGCGAAGAAGCACAAGGACTGACCCGGCGGACGCCTGCGACGCCGTCGACGTCTCCGCCCACGTGCGGACGAGGAACGGGCCCGACCACCGCGGTGGTCGGGCCCGTTCCTCGTCGAGGGGACCAGCCGACCTGTAAGCCGGGTTCTGTTCTCGACAGTCATCCATCTCGGATCGCCGTTGCCGACGACCTCCAGCGGTCCACCCGGGGACTCGGGCTGGCACCCTCTGACGTCCCCTGTCCGACCTTGCTCCCGGTGGGGTTTACCGTGCCGGTCCCGTCACCGGGACCGCGGTGGTCTCTTACACCACCCTTTCACCCTTACCGCCCGCACCCGCAGGTGAGGGAGGCGGTCTGCTCTCTGTGGCACTGTCCCGCGGATCGCTCCGGGTGGGTGTTACCCACCACCGTGCCAGGTGGAGCCCGGACTTTCCTCGACCCCTGCCCTGACGGGCGGGGACGCGACTGTCCGGCCGACTGGTCCGCGGACGATCCTACCGGGGCGGCGGCTCTGCTCGACGTGCGGAAGCTCTCGCCCGCTCCCGGCCGCCGGGGCGGCGCGGCCGGGCCGGCGCCCCGGACAATGGGAGGGTGCTGATCCTGCTGCCGCCCTCCGAGACCAAGACCCGTCCTGCCGCGAGCGTGCCGAGCGGGACGGACGCCGCGCCGGGCGCCCTGGAGGCGCCGCGGGCCACGATGGCGCGGGCGGCGGTCGCCACCGCGCAGGGGCGTGGCGCGGCCGAACGGCTCGGGGTGCCGGCCTCGGCGCCGGAGCTGGTGGAGCGGATGGCAGCGATCGGCGAAGAGCCGGTGGCGCCGGCCCTGGAGGTCTACTCGGGCGTGCTGTACGAGCAGCTCGGCGACGCCCGGCCCTCGGCGGACCGCCGGGTGATGGTGCAGAGCGCCCTGTTCGGCCTGGTCGACGCGGGCCACGAGCACATCCCCGCCTACCGGGTCTCCGCCTCCTCGCAGATGCATCGCCTGGGCAAGGCCGGCTCGTGGTGGCGACCGCGGCTGAAGCCCCTGGCGGCGGAGCTGCTCGCGGAGGTCGCCGACTCCCCCTCCCCGCTGGTGCTGGACTGCCGCTCCGGCTCGTACCGCACGATGATGCCGCTGCGCTCCACCGCCGACGTCCGGGTGCTGGAGGTGTCCCCGGTGCAGGAGAGGTCGGGCCGACGCAGCGTCATCTCCCACGACGCGAAGCGCTACCGGGGCTGGGCCACCCGGGTGCTACTGGAGGACACCCGCGCCCTGCCGGACGCCGAGGCGCTGGCGGAGCTGCTGGCCGCCGCGGCGGGCGGGACGCTGGGCGTGGAGCTGGACGGGGACCGGCTGGTGCTGGTCGACCGGGTCGACTGAGCAGCTCGGGCCCCGATACCGTTCGGGCCCCGAGCCGGACGCGCCTCCTGACCGGAACAGATCTCAGCCGGCGCGGCCGGTCCAGGGATCGGTGACGGGCACGATCTCGACGTCGAGGCCCGGCAGGGTCTCGGCGAGCAGATCCTGGGCCAGCGGCAGCCACAGCGCCTCGCTCGCCGCATGGGCCACGTCGAGCAGGGCCGGCACGGCGGCGGCATCGGCGGCCGCCTCCACGTGCTCGAGCGCGGGATGGTGGCGCAGGTCCGAGGTGAGGTAGGCGTCCACGCCTGCGGCCGTCGCGGCCTCCAGGAAGGAGTCCCCGGCGCCGGGGCAGACGGCCAGCGTCCGCACGGGCCGCTCCGGGTCCCCGGTGTGGGCGACACCGCGCGCGGAGCCGGGGGCGAGGCGGGCGACGGTCGCGGCGAGCTCGGCGACTGTGGTGGCGACGGGCAGCTCCCCGATCGCGCCGAGACCGAACAGCTCCGAGCCGTGCGCGGCGGTGGCGGGTTCCCGCGGCGGGACCAGGGGGCGCGCCGAGCGCAGGTCGAGGGCGCGGATCCAGGCGCCGACGGTGCCGCTGCTGGAGCGGTCCACGTTGGTGTGCCCGCACCACAGGCCGATGCCGTGACGCAGCAGGGTGGTGACCACGGCGCCCTTGCCCTCGTCGGCCGGCAGGAAGCTCGCGCCGCGCATCAGCAGCGGATGGTGGGTGACCACGAGCTGGGCGCCGCTCCGGACGGCCCGGCGGGCGACGTCCACCGTCGGGTCCACGGCCAGCAGCACCTGGGTCACCTCGGCGTCACGCTCCCCCAGCACCAGGCCGGCACGGTCCCAGTCCTCCGCCCAGGCCAGCGGGTAGGCGCCCTCGAGGACGGCGAGGACGTCGGCGAGGGTGCTGCTCGGGCCGCTCATCGCTCCCCCAGCACGCGGGTCTCCAGCAGCGCCGCCTGGTAGGCCTTCCAGGACATCAGGACGCACTTGACCCGGTTGGGGAACTTCGCGGCGCCGGTGAGGGCGACGGCGTCGCCGATGACGTCCTCGTCGCCGGTCTCCTTGCCGCGGGCGTGCATCACCTGCTCCATGTGGGCAGCGATCGGCTCGATCTCGGCGACGGTGCGCCCGATCAGCAGGTCCGCCATGATCGAGGCGGACGCACGGCTCATGGCGCAGCCGGTGGCGTCGTAGGACAGGTCGGCCACGCGGGCCTGTTCCCCCTCGCCCTCGAGCTGCAGGCGCAGCGTGATCTCGTCGCCGCAGGTGGGGTTCACGTGGTGCACCTCGGCGGCGAAGGGCTCACGCAGCCCCGCGTGCAGGGGTCGCTTGTCGTGCTCGAAGACGATGTCGGTGTACAGGGAGGTCAGGTCCATGGCACTCCTCAGCGGTCGAAGCGGGCGAAGAAGTCGATGACGGCGCCCATGCCCTCGACCAGGGCGTCCACCTCGGCCTCGGTGGTGTAGACGGAGAAGCTGGCGCGGGTGGTGCCGTGCAGGCCATAGCGGCGGTGCAGGGGCCAGGCGCAGTGGTGGCCCACCCGCACCTCGACGCCGCGGGAGTCGAGCACCTGGCCGACGTCGTGAGGGTGGCGACCGGCGAGGTCGAAGGCGACGGCGCCGGCGCGGTCCGGCCCGGCGTCGGGGCCGATGACGCGCACGCCCGGCAGCTCCCGCAGGCCCTCGATGGCGCGGGTGGTGAGGGCCCGCTCGTGGGCGGCGACGTTCTCCATGCCGAGGGCGCCGAGGTAGTCGCAGGCCGCGGCGAGGCCGACGGCCTGGGAGACCATCGGGGTGCCGGCCTCGAAGCGGGCGGGCGGCTCGGCGAAGGTGGTGCCCTCCATGGTGACCACCTCGATCATCGAGCCACCGGTGAGGAAGGGCGGCATCGCGGCCAGCAGCTCGGCGCGACCCCAGAGCACGCCGATGCCGGTGGGGCCGAGCATCTTGTGGCCGGAGAAGGCGGCGAAGTCCACGCCGAGGGTGGCCAGGTCGATCGGCATGTGCGGCACGGACTGGCAGGCGTCCAGCACCACCAGGGCGCCGACCGCGTGGGCGGCCTCGGCGAGGCGGCGGATCGGGGTGAGGGTGCCCAGCACGTTGGACTGGTGGCTGACCGCGAGCACCTTCGTGCGCTCGGTGAGCAGGGAGTCCAGGTCCGTCAGGTCGAGCGTGAAGTCGTCGGCCAGGGGGATCCAGCGCAGGGTGGCGCCCGTGCGGCGGGCCAGCTCCTGCCAGGGCACCAGGTTGGCGTGGTGCTCCATCTCGGTCACCAGGATCTCGTCGCCGGGGCCGACCCGCAGGTGCTCGGGGGTGGAGGCCTCGCCCTGGCCAAGGCTGTAGGCGACGAGGTTCAGCGCCTCGGTGGCGTTCTTGGTGAAGACCAGCTCCTCGGCGCTGGGGGCGCCGATGAAGCGGGCGATGGTCTCGCGGGCACCCTCGTAGGCATCGGTGGCGGCCTCGGCGAGACGGTGGGCGCCCCGCTTGACGGCGGCGTTGTCGCGGGTCAGGAAGTCGACCTCGGCGTCGATGACCTGGCGGGGCCGCTGCGAGGTGGCGCCGGAGTCCAGATAGATCAGCGGGGTGTCCTCGTCCAGCCGGCGCTGCAGGATCGGGAAGTCCGCCCGTACCGCCTCGACGTCGTATCCGCGGGTGGTCTGCTCGTCCACGCCCAGCCTCTCTGCACTGCTCGTCGCTGCCGGTGATCAGGCATCCCAGTATAGGAATCGGCCCCGACGAACGGTCGGGACGTGACATGGCGCGCACCGTCCGGCCGGGGTCCCCGGGCGGGTCGGACCGTCCCGCCGGCAGGACGGGGGGCCGTGTAGCGTCCGAGGGTCACCGCGGCCCCGCGCCGCCCGCCCGACCCCGGAGCCGCCCGTGCACCGCTGGATGCAGGTCCAGTTCTTCGCGTTCTTCTTCACCTGGACCACGTTCCTGTCGTACTGGTCGCTGGTGCTGGACGACCGTGGCTTCGACGGCGCCACCATCGGCGCCTCGATCACCGTCTCCCTGGTCACCCGCGCCCTGGCGGTGGCGCTGCTGTTCCCCCTGGCGAACCGCTATGCGGCGCTCGGCACGGTGACGCGGGTGCTGCCCTGGGCCAGCCTGCTTGTGGGCCTCGCCTTCCTCCCGGACACCGGCACCGCGGGCCTGATGGTCGTCTCGGCCGTGTTCGGCCTGCTGTACCCGACGATCATGCCGGTGCTGGAGACCACCGCCTCCCTCGGGGCGCAGCGCGGCTCCTTGGACTACGGCCGCTCCCGGCTGTGGGGCTCGCTCGGCTTCATCGCCGGCGCCGGGGTCAACGGCGCCGTCTCCGAGCTGTGGGGCGTGGCCCCGCTGCTGCCGCTGTTCCTGGTCGCGCTGGCGGTGCTCGCGGCGACCTCGCTCGCCCCGATCGGCGACGAGCACGTGGCGGCGCAGCGCAGCGAGGGCATGGGCAGCTGGGGGCCCCTGGCCCGGCAGCGGGTGTTCGTCCTCGCCCTGGCGCTGACGGTGCTGATCCAGAGCTCCCACGCCGCCTACTACGCCTTCGGCTCGCTGCACCTGGCGCGACTGGGCGCCGCGCCCTGGCTGCTGGCGGTGTTCCTGATCCTGGCGCCGCTGGCGGAGATGGTGACCTTCCGTCTCTCCTCCCGCTTCGCGGACCGGGCGCCCGTGGCGGGGATGCTGGCCCTGGCGACGGTCGGCTCGGTGCTGCGCTGGGTGCTGTGGATGCTGCCGCTGCCGATCGGGGTGCTGCTGGCCTCGCAGGTGCTGCACGGCATCACCTACGGGATGATGCAGGTGGGCTTCGTGCAGGTGCTGCGAAGGCATCTGCCGGCCGGGCTGGTGGCTCCCGCGCAGGGCCTGTACTCGGCGCTCGGCAACGGCGCGGGCACGGCGGTGATGACGGCCGTCGCGGGCGGGCTGATCGACGGCTCTCCCGCTTGGGCCTTCGCGGCGATGGCGCTGTGCGCCCTGGGCGGGCTGCCGCTGGTGGTCGCCTTGGCCCGCGCGGAGGGGCGCAGGCTCCCCGCAGGGCGGCGTGAGACAGTGGCGCTGTGAGCTCCCTGATCCTGGTCCTGTTCGGCCTGGCCATCCTGGCCTCCCTGGTCACCGTGCTGGTCTTCACCATCCGTCGCTTCCGCGAGGACGCCCGTCAGCCCTCCCGCCCCCGCACGGCGGAGGAGCGGGCCCGGGACTCCCGCAGCGCCCTGATCTGGGTGGCCGTGGCGGTGCTGCTGGTGGGCGGGCTGAGCCTGGCCTACCTGCTGACCCAGAGCGCCTGATCCCGCTCCCCCATGGCCGACCCGGCGCAGCCGCTCGCCGTGACCGTCGACCGGCTGCGCGCCGCCGGCTGTGTTTTCGCCGAGCAGGAGGCCGCGCTGCTGCACCGGGAGGTCCCGGAGCCCTCGGCGCGGGAGGACCTGCTGCGGCGCCGGGTGGCCGGTGAGCCGCTGGAGCACGTGCTGGGGGTCGTCGAGCTCGACGGCCTGCGCCTCGCCGTCGGCCCGGGGGTGTTCGTGCCGCGACAGCGCACCCGTTTCCTGTCCCGTCTCACGGTGGCGGCCTGCCGCGCCGCCGGTCACGCCCCGGTGATGGTGGAGGCCTGCGCGGGTGTCGCCCCGGTGGCGACCGCCGTGACCCGGGCCCTCCCGCAGGCGCGGGTGCACGCCACCGAGATCGATCCGCGCGCCGCCGCCCTCGCCCGGGAGAACCTGGGCGCGGTCGGGCGGGTGCACGGGGGCGATCTGCTCGCCCCGCTCCCGGCCGGGCTGCGAGGCCGCATCGACGTGATCGCGGCCGTCGTGCCCTACGTGCCGGCCGACGAGCTGGAGCTGCTGCCGCGGGAGGCACGGGAGGCGGAGCCCGCCCTCGCCCTGGATGGCGGCCCGGAGGGGCTGACCGTGCTGGCACGCCTGCTCGACCAGGCCGCCGAGTGGCTGGCCCCGGACGGCGTGCTGCTGACGGAGATCCACGAGGGGCAGGCACGGCGGGCCTCCGGCCTGGCCGAGAGCGTCGGGCTGACGGCGCGGACGCATCGCGCACCCGACGGGGTCACCGCGGTGCTGGAGGCGCGCCGGCCCTGATCTCTGACGAATACTCGACAGGCCTATCCTGTCGACGCCCGCCGCGCACCACCCACCAGGAGGACCCCATGACCCGCTTCCTCCGCCACCCCGAGCTGCCCGGTCTGGAACTGCGCCGCTCCACCCAGCGCGGCCGCTGCTATCGCCCGCACACCCACGACGCCCTCTCGATCGGGCTGATCGAGGAGGGCGTCTCGGAACTGGCCGGCGCTCCCGACGGCCCCATCGCCCTGGCACCCGGCGACGTCGTGGTGATCCCGCCCGGCTGGGTCCACGCCTGTCACCCCCGCGCCGGCCGCTGGCGGTACCTGATGCTGCATCTGGACGCGGGTGCCGTGCCCTCGGAGCTCGGCCCCGCGGCGAGCACCGGGATGGCGGTGTTCCGCGGCGCCGAGGCGACCGCCGTCGCACTCCGCGACCTCGCCGAGGCACTGGACGTCGCGGTTCCCGCCGTCGCCGTGCAGCGCGACCTGACGAGGGTGTTCGCCACTCTGGAGCAGAACCCGCCGGGCCAACGGCTGCGCCCCACCCGCGACGAGACGCTGCTGACGCTTCTGACCCCGGTTCTCGACCGCCTCCGAGCCGAGCCCACGCCACCGCCGCTGGCGGTCCTGGCGGAGAGCGTCGGCATGACCCGCACGGGACTCATCCGGTCCATGCGGCAGGCGACGGGGCTGCCGCCGCTGGCCTGGCGGCAGAACGCACGGGTGCTGCGCGCGCGGGAGCTGCTGCGGGCAGGCCACGCTCCCGCGGAGGCGGCACAGGCGCTGGGCTTCCACGATCAGAGCCACCTGCATCGGGTCTTCCGCGCGCATGTCGCCGCCACCCCAGGCGACTACCGGGGCTGAGCGACCCGATCGTGCAAGACGCCCGCGGCGGCACCGCGGAGGCTGGGCTCGTCCCGGTCCCCCTGCCCCCGAGGTGTCATGGAGCAGTTCCTCGCCGTCGCCCTGGCTCACGCCCTCGCGCTGCTGATCCCCGGTGTGGATTTCGTGCTGATCGTGCGCACAGCGCTGGAGCGCGGGGCCGCTCGGGCATCCCTGGTCTGCCTGGGCATCGCCCTGGCGCATGCCGCGATCATCGCGCTCGCCTTCACCGGGGTGGCGCTGGTGCAGCGTCCCGTGGTGCTGGACGTCCTGCAGCTCGCGGGCGGCGTGTTCCTGCTGTGGATGGCGTGGCGGATCGCCCGGGCCCCGAGCCACCGGGAGCTCACGCTTCACAATCCCTCGGCGCCGTCGAGGCCGCGGAGCGCGGCCTCCGCGATCGGGGCCGGAGCGGCGGTGGCCGCGCTGAACCCGAAGAACCTGCTGTTCTACCTCGCACTGTCCGCGGCGCTCGGCTCCGCGACGACCGCGGTGCGACTCGGCTACGGGGTGTGGATGGTGGCGGTGGTCCTCGGCGGGGACCTGCTGATCGCCCTCGTGCTCGGGCGCGGGCGAGGCACGACGACCCTGCGCCGGGCACTGCCCTGGATAAACCGGCTCGCCGCGCTGGCGCTGGCGATCGTCGGCGCCGCGATGATCCTCCGCCTGCTCCTCGCGGCGGCATGACGACGAGGCCCCTCAGTCGGGCAGACCGGTCGTGTCGCCCGCCGCCTCGAGAGCGGCGGTGACCTTGGCCCGGTGATTCGCCTCCCACGCGTCCAGGCCCTGCTCGGCCTCGCGCGCCTCCTTCGCGGCGGCCGCGGCGAGCACCTCCGCGACCCGCTCGGCAGGAACCACGAGGACGCCCTCCTCGTCGGCCACGATCACGTCGCCGTCGTGGACCAGCACCCCGCCGACCACGGCCTGACCCTGCGAGCCCGGGTCCCGCTTGATGCCGGGCTTGGGGAACACGCCCCGGGCGAGCACGGGGTAGCCCATCGCGCGGATCTCCCCCAGGTCGCGGACGTTCCCGTCGACCACCAACCCGGCGCTGCCGCGCCGCTGCGCGACGGCGCAGACGTTGCCGCCTGCCACCGCCGGGGCTTCGCCGCCGGAGTCCACCACCAGCACGGAGCCGGGGGCCGCCCGATAGATGGCGGCGTGCAGAGCGAGGTTGTCGCCGGGGGCGCAGCGCACCACGTGCGCCGGGCCGATCACGGTGGGCATCGGCGCCCACAGCGGGCGGATCGCGGAGTCCATCACCCGCTCGGCGTCCAGCAGCTCGGCGACGGCCGTCGGCGCCGCCGAGGGTAGGTCCGACGCCTTCCGGTCGACCCCCTCGTGGCGGCTCATTCGAGGCACTCGTGGAGCTGGTAGTCGAACAGGGCCTCGCGGGCGGCCTCGACATCGTCGGTGGCGATGTCGAACACCTCCGGGTCTCCGAGCTCCATGCCCTCCAGCTCCTCCAGGTAGGTCATCCAGGTCTCGAAGTCGTCCTCGAGCTCGTCGGTCGGCGCCTCGAGACCGTCCAGCAGCTCGATCCGCTGACCGGTCCAGGCCGCAGGGTCCTCCGTCGCCGCGTAGGTCGAGAAGACCACGGCCGACCACTCGGGCTCCTGCACCCGGTCGCAGAACTCCTGGCCGTCGTTGCCGCACCCCGTCAGGACCAGAGCCGTCGCCCCGCCCAGGGCGGCCAGCCGCCCGATCATCCTCGTCCCCGTGGTCATGCTGCGTCCTGCCATGTCTGCCTCTCGTTGCTCCCGTGACCGACGTCACCGGACATACCAGACAGTAACGGGAGGTGGGGCATCGGCGGGCGCCCTTCCACCATCCGCGATCCGCCGACGCCGCGCCGCTCAGCCGCAGGACTCCTGCTGGTAGGTGGCGAGGGCCTGGCTCGCCGCGAGGACCTCCTCGGTCAACGCCCCGACCAGGCCGTCATCGCCGCGCTCCAGCTCACTGGTGGTCTCGAGGTAGTCGATCCACACGGCCAGGTCGTCCTCGAGCTCCGCGGTGGGTGCCTCCAGCCCCTCCACCAGCTCCAGCCGCTCCTCGGCCCAGGCCTCCGGTGTGCCCATCCCGTCCACGTACGGGGAGAACACGAGCTGGCTGAACGTGGCCTCGCCGACCCGCGCGCAGAACGCCTCCGCAGTGCTGTCCTCTCCGCCGCACCCGGCAGCGAGCAGCACGACGCCGAGCAGCGCTCCTGACCGTGCAAGAGTGCGACGGGTAGATCGTGGACTCAGGCTCATGGTCTCCCCCTCGGGACTCAGCCCCCGGCCCCCGCCGGGTTGATCACGACCGTACCGATCGGAGGCATCCGAGGGCGTACCTTTCCCCGATCACGCGTCATGAGATCCGGAGCTCGCTCTCGTCGGACCAGACAATCACCAGGACGTGACGAGCCCCGCGATTCCGCGTGACCCACTGAGTTCGGGCCGCGATCCGAGCTCGGGCGGCCCATCATGGTGATCTGCCGACGAGAGTGCCTGTGAGCCACGCACTGTGCGTGGCGCCGTACATCCAGGCATCTGCCGGAAGGGCCGGCACCGGCCAAGCCGCCCAGACGGCGACGCTCGACAGCACCAGCATGCACGCCACGTCCGCCGGGCGTGGGCGGGGAATGCTCCTCACGGAGTCGGAGCGTCGGATCTCCGGACGCGAGCTGAGACGTGACCGCCGCCGGGTCAGCAGGGTGTGCAGTGATGCCCACGTGACCCCACCCAGCCCCGTCCCCACGGGAAGGGACCACAGGTGCCGTCCCGGGTAGCCGATGGCCATCGTCGTCAGGGTGAGCGTGGCCGCGAAGGCTGCACCACCACCGGCGAGGTACCACGAGGCGCGAGGTGAACACCCTCTGCCCACCAGGTCACGACCGGCGACGAGGCACGCGACGAGCAGCGTGACGGTCGCGCCGGCGATGCCCCACGGCCTGGAACCCAGCACGGCGAGGAACCCGCCTGCGGCGGCCGCGACTGTCGGCGCGATGAGCACCACCATCCAAGTCTCCCGTCCGGCGTCGAAAGCGCGCGGGAGGCGTCGCTCAGGCGGCAGGGGGGCCGACGGCATGCCGGAACCGGCGATCGCCCAGCCGACGAAGATCGCGAGGATGCACGAGCCGGCGACCCTCAGATAGTGGGCGCGAGGCACTGCCCAGAGGTCTTCGCAGGTGGTGTCGTCGCAGTCCCATGCGTAGGCCGGGTCGTCTCCGAGTGAAGCCGCGAAGGCGCCGATGACGACGAGCACGAGCACCGCGAGGACGATCATGGTCGTGCCGACGTAGGCGCGGTTCGGCAGCCAGGCTCGCGTCACGCCGCTACCTGCCATGGATCGCGTCGAGGAACTCCCTGGCCAACGGGGCCGCGGTGCGAGAGCCATAGTCCCCTCTCTCGACGAACACGCTGAACGCGAGGTCCCCCTGTCCGACGATCACCCAGGAGTGGAGGCGGATGTCTCCGTCATCCACCCACTGCGTGGTACCGGTCTTGGCATAGATGGGGTCGCCCGGGTAGTCGGCGAAGGTGGAGCTGAGACCCCCGTAGGTCACGACGCCGCGGAGCATGCTGCGCAGGCTCTCGGCCTCGTCGGCGGTGAGGGCATCGCGGGGCGTTGACGGAGGCTCAGTGGGGCTGGCGAGGATCTCGGGGGTCACGGTGCGCCCTGCCAGGACCGATGCCATCACCACGGCCATCGCGAGCGGCGACGTGAGGACGCGACCCTGTCCCATCATGGCGGCGACGTGCTCGGTTCCGGCGTCCTCGGGATCCACGGTGCCCATGAAGCAGTCCAGGCCCTCCCCTGCCTCCAGCCCGATCCCGAGAGATGCGGCCGAGTCCGCGAGAAGCTGCTGGCTGACCCGATCGTGCTGCAGGAGCATCGCCGTGTTGCAGGAGTAGGCGACCGCGTCCTTGAGCGGCATAGGCCCGAAGAGCGAGGGGTCCATCCTGTCTGCGTTCTTGAACGATCGCCCTTCGATGGTCGCGGAGGAGGGACATTGCACCGTCGTGTCCGGGTCATCGCCCAGTCGGAGCATCGCGAGGGTGGCGACCGTCTTGAAGGTCGAGCCGGGTGCATAGCGTCCGACCAGGCCGATCGGGTACTCCTGTCCCGTGGGACCGTGCGCGGCGGCCAGGACGGAGCCGTCGGACGGGCGCACGACGCAGAGCGATGACGGCGCCTCGGTGTCTGCGAGGACGGAGGTGGCCGCGCGCTGCATGTCGGTGTCCAAGGTGATCGGGATGTCTTGACCGTCGATGACCGGCACCTCGTGCAGGACGTCAGGTGACGAGCGCCCTGCACGGGTCCTGCTGACCGTCAGTCCCGGGACACCGATCAGGGCTTCGTCGAAGGCTCCGCAGACTCCACCCCTGCCCACGAGGTCTCCGGCGATGAGCTGCCCGTCGCTGTTCTCGATGTCCTCTGCCGTGGCCTCGCGGAGGGCTCCGAGCACCCCGGTGGCGAAGCCCTTCTCCACGGCCAGAGGAGCCTGGACGTCCTGCCGGAGGAATCCTGGTACGCCGTCAGCGGCCTCGAGATCGTAATCGTCAGCGTCCGCCTCCCGGATCCTGAGGGCTCGGACGAACGCCCGCGGCCCGCTCGACTCCACCCGATCCCGGGATGCCTCCGGCTCGATCTGCAGGATCTCGGCGAGCTCCGTCGCCGAGTCCCCTGCATCTCCGGCGGTCAGCGATCCCTTGTCGATACCGATGTCGAGCACCGGGGTGGGCCCGTAGACCTGGTGGCCGCCGGCGTCGAGAATCCTGCCCGTGGACTGCTGGTCGAGGCGCACCGCGAGCTGGTCACCCTCCTCCGCGCCTGGCACCAGCGCATCCATGGAGAGGGTCGTCGCCCACCCCTCGTCGCCGTGCACGAGGTCGACGACGGTCTCGTAGGTCCACGGTTCCTTCCCACGCCCGAGGTCCCAGGACCAGGTGAGGTGGAGCGCCAGTTCGCCCCACGCCCTGTCCCGACGTGTCAGCTCGATCGTCGGCGCTCCGAAGGCTCTTCTGAGGACGACGACGGTGGCATCGAACCGATCCACCGCCGCGGTCCGCTCCGACACGAGCAGCGGAGCTACCTCCAGGTCACCCGCTCTCAGCGCCGCCAGCAGCGACTCTGCCTCCGAGGTTCCGGTGCCCTGACCATGGCGGTACCAGCCGATCCCCACGGCTGTTCCCGCCGCGGCAGCTGTGATGGCCGCTCCCGACCCCAGGAGGGCACGTCGCGAAGGGCGGTGAGGACCCATGGGCCGCCTGCTCGAACGGTGGGTCGATGAATCGCTCGTCCGGGAGCGGTGCCTGCTCGATCGTGGTGCCATGCGTGCATGGTGTCCGACCTCGCAAGAGACTTCCAATATGCATACGATGAAGCCGTTTTCACCTGCGTGATATAGGAGCAGTTCATGGACCTGCTACGACACTTGGAGCTCTTCGAGGCTGTCGCGGACGAAGAGCACTTCGGGCGGGCGGCGCAGTCCGTCGGCATGGCTCAGCCCCCGATGTCCCAGGCCATTCGGCGTCTCGAGCGAGAACTGGGATGCAGCCTGTTCCAGAGAACCCCCCGCGGAGCGCAGCTGACCGACGCCGGGCGACGTGTCCTGCGGGAGGCGATGCGCGTGCGTGACGACGTGGATCGCCTGAGGACCGTGGCACGGTCCGCGACCCGGGCTCCGCTCGAGCTGCTGGTGGACCCGGGCTGCCCGCAGGAGTGGGCCTCCCGGTTCGCGACGACGCCGATCGCACCCGGCGCGGACATTCATCTCCGGCCGTGTCCGACAGCGGAGACCGTGACCCTCATTCGGGAGCAGGGAGGAATCGGGCTCGTTCTCGCGCCTGTGCGCACCGAGGGCCTGCGGGTCTCTCAGGTCACCACGTGCCGTCTCTGGGAACTGGTGCCCGATGCCTCGCCGCAGGCACCACGACACGCGCTCCTGCATGAGAACCCTCCGGCGCCGGCCCTCCGTGCACTGACTGCCGATCTCCGGGCGCAGGGGATGCTCGGCCCCTTCGATGCCGAGGCACAGATCAGCGTCGTCGCGGACCTGCACGCCGGGAAGCTCACCCGCGCCCTGTCGATCGGCCGACCTCCCTGGCATGACAGCTGGACGGCGGATCTCACGCTCCGCCCCCTCCCGGAGCCGGTGTCGGCGCGATTCCAACTCGTCGCCCGCAGGGATGAACGCAGCCGCGTGATCCATGAGGCGTGGGATGCCCTCCACGCTGTCCTGGACACTCTCCCCCAGGACGGCTGAGATGAGATCGGAGAGCACTGTCGAATCACCCATGGCCATCACCAGCGCTTTGGAGACCGCCGATGACCTGGGGATCGATCTGTCCTTCTGCGCACAGCGGGTGGATGGATCCGGCCCTGTACTGAGCCATCGGGCCGACGCCCTGTGGCCAGGAGCATCGCTGTACAAGCTGCCTGCAGGCATCGCGCTCCACCGCGCGAAGGAGGACCGACTGTCCGAACCCGTGCTCGTCCTCCCCCAGCACAGGGTCGACGGGGGTGCAGGCCTGTCCCTCATGGAGGACCCCGTCACCGTGACGTGGCGCGAGCTCGTGCGATTCATGCTGGTCGGCTCGGACAACACCGCCGCGGCGATCATCCTGGACGAGATCGGCATCCCTGCCGTGGATGCCGTCGCCCTCGACGCAGGCATGCGCGATTCGACCATCGCCAGCGCGGCCGAGACCGTTCGCCAGTCCGTCGACACGGCCCGGCGGCGCAGCAGCTTCACCACGGGACGCGACCTCGACGACGACCTGCTCGACTTCACGCGCACGGACCAGGTCCTCGGATCCCTGACGACCGCCGCCGACCAGGTGCGACTGCTCAGCTCCCTGTGGAGCGGAGCCCTGATGGACAGTCGGGGCACGAACATGATCTGCAGCATGCTGGCTCAGCAGATCGCTCCGACAAGGATCAGCAGGACACTCTCCTACCCAGGCGTTCGGGTCGCCGCGAAGACGGGCACCCGGGGGCCCTTCCGCCATGACAGCGCGGTGGTGAGCCACGAGCGGGAGACCCCGGTCGCTGTCAGCGTCCTCACCCGCAGCCTCGAGTTCGACCGCCTGATCCCGGCGATCGACGACGGGATCGGCGGGATCGCGGCCTCCCTCGTCGACGGGATCCGCTCCGAGTCGTCACACGGGGGTTGGCAGAGCGGATGAGGGAGCGCGCGCAGCGGGCGCCGGCGGACACCTGACGCGGAGGGCTGTACGGGGTGGGTCGTGAGGGGCTCGAACCCCCGACCTTCTGGGTGTAAACCAGACGCTCTGACCAGCTGAGCTAACGACCCGGACAGGGCCGCAGCCCTGGGGGCGCCGACCGCGCGGGGACCCGCGGCGGCGGCGCCGACCGCCTCAGTTGCGGGTGGCCAGGCGGGTGCCGGTCCAGTCCGCGGCGAGGGAGACGGTGCTCATCACACGCAGCCCGGCGATGCCGGCGGCCTCCTGCACCTCGGCGGGGGTGACATGGCCGTCGCGGCCCGCCTTGGGGATCAGCAGCCAGATCGGGCCGCCCGCGGCGAGCGTGGTCAGGGAGTCGACCAAGGCGTCGGTGAGGTCGCCGTCGCCCTCGCGCCACCACATGATGACGGCGTCGACGATCTCCTGGCAGTCCTCGTCCTCGAGCTCCTCCCCGATGGTGTCCTCGATGGAGTCGCGCAGCTCGAGGTCGACGTCGTCGTCGTACCCGAACTCCTGGACGATCTGGCCCTCGGTGAAGGCCAGCACCTCCGCAGGGGAGCTGGACGAGTGGGCGTCGGCCGACGGTGACAAGAACGGACTCCTTCACGAACGATGATCAGGTCACCGGGGCGTGAAGGCGCTCGGCCTCCTCCCCCGGGATGCGGGGCGAGTCTAATCCACTGCCGCGCCCGCCGCACCGACAGGTCCACGAACGTCCTCGGCGCGCCCCTGACCTGCAGGTGAACGGCCGACGTCGCGGGCATGTGCCAGGTCTCACGGCCACCGCACGGCCGGGCCCGCACCCCCGCGGACCCGGACCGGTAGGCTGAGCGGCACCGTGGCCGCTAGGACGGACAGTTCCGGCGCAAAGGCGCTCCCCGCCTCCGGCTCGGCCCGTTCGTCGCCTCCCGTGAGAGAGAAGGACAGCAGTGAGTTCGTCCGAGACCCCCCGTCCCATCGGCATCAACCTGCCCAGCCATGCGCAGGACCCGGATCCCGAGGAGACGCGCGAATGGTTGGACTCGTTCGACGCCCTCGTCGAGCAGCGCGGCGTCGACCGCGCCTCCGAGATCGTCCAGAACCTGATCCAGCGCGCCCGTCACCAGGATCTTGACCTCCCCGATTCGCTGACCACGGACTACATCAACACCATCGCCGTGGACGATCAGCCGGAGTACCCCGGCGACCTCGAGCTGGAGCGCAAGGTCCGCAACATCATCCGCTGGAACGCCGCGATGCTGGTGCACCGCGCCCAGCGCCCCGGCGTCTCCGTCGGCGGTCACCTCTCCAGCTACGCCTCCATCGCGAACATGTACGAGGTGGGCTTCAACCACTTCTTCCGCGGCCGCGACCACGAGGGCGGCGGCGACCACGTCTTCTTCCAGGGCCATGCCTCCCCCGGCATCTACGCCCGCGCCTACATGCTGGGCCGCCTGTCCGCCGAGCAGCTCGACGGCTTCCGCCAGGAGAAGTCCTCCGAGCACGGCATGCCCTCCTACCCGCACCCGCGCGCGATGCCGGAGTTCTGGGAGTTCCCCACGGTCTCGATGGGCATCGGCCCGGTCAACGCGATCGAGCAGGCCTCCTTCGACAAGTACCTCGACAACCGCGGGCTCCGCGACACCTCCCAGCAGCACACCTGGGCGTTCCTCGGCGACGGCGAGATGGACGAGGTCGAGTCCCGCGGCGCGCTGCACATCGCCGCCAAGGAGCACCTGGACAACCTCACCTTCGTCGTGAACTGCAATCTGCAGCGCCTCGACGGCCCGGTGCGCGGCAACGGCAAGATCATCCAGGAGCTGGAGTCGCAGTTCCGCGGCGCCGGCTGGAACGTCATCAAGGTGATCTGGGGCTCCGGCTGGGACCCGCTGCTGGAGGCCTCCGAGGACGGCGCCCTCATCGACCTGATGAACGCCACCCCCGACGGCGACTTCCAGACCTACCGCGCCGAGTCCGGCGGCTTCATCCGCGACAACTTCTTCGGTCGCGACCCGCGCACCAAGGCGCTGGTCGAGGACATGTCCGATGACGACATCTGGTGGAAGCTGACCCGCGGCGGGCACGACACCCGCAAGATCTACGCGGCCTACAAGGCGGCGATGGAGCACAAGGGCCAGCCCACGGTCATCCTCATGCACACCGTCAAGGGCTACCGCCTGGGCAAGAACTTCGCGGGCCGCAACGCGACCCACCAGATGAAGAAGTTCACCCTGGAGGATCTCAAGACCCTCCGCGACACCCTGGACATCCCGATCTCGGACGAGCAGCTCGAGTCGGGCAGCGTCTACGACGCGCCGCTGTACGTGCCCGAGGACGACTCCGAGGTCATGCAGTACTTCCGGGAGCGTCGCAGCGAGCTGGGCGGCCCGATGCCCTCCCGCCGCACCGATCACAAGGCCCTGACCCTGCCGGGCGAGAAGGCCTACGAGGTCGTCAACCGCGGCTCCGGCAAGCAGGAGATCGCCACCACGATGGCGCTGGTCCGGCTGCTGAAGGACCTCATGCGGGACAAGGAGATCGGCAAGCTCTTCGTGCCGATCATCCCGGACGAGGCCCGCACCTTCGGCATGGACTCCCTGTTCCCCTCGGCGAAGATCTACAACCCGGACGGGCAGAACTACATCGCCGTGGACCGCGACCTGCTGCTGGCCTACAAGGAGTCCGCGCAGGGCCAGATCAAGCACATGGGCATCAACGAGATCAGCTCGACCTCCGCGTTCACCGCGGCGGGCACCTCGTACGCCACCCACGACCTGCCGATGATCCCGTTCTACATCTTCTACTCGATGTTCGGGTTCCAGCGCACCGGCGACTTCTTCTGGGCCGCCGGCGACCAGATGGCCAAGGGCTTCGTGATCGGCGCCACCGCCGGCAAGACCACCCTGGCCGGCGAGGGCCTGCAGCACATGGACGGCCACTCGCCGATCCTGGCCAACACCAACCCCGGCACCGTCATCTACGACCCGGCCTACGGCTACGAGATCGGGCACATCATCCGCGACGGCCTGCAGCGGATGTACGGCGAGGACGACCGCCTGCAGGAGGTCTTCTACTACATCACCGTCTACAACGAGCCTCTGGTGCAGCCCGCCCAGCCCGAGGGCCTGGACGTGGACGGCCTGATCAAGGGCATGTACCTGCTCGAGCCGGCCGAGGACGGCGAGGGCCCCGAGGTTCAGCTGCTGGCCTCCGGCGTCGGCGTGCCGTGGGCGCGCCACGCCAAGGAGCTGCTGGCCGAGGACTGGGGCGTGCGCGGCGCGGTCTGGTCGGTGACCTCCTGGACCGAGATGCGCAAGGACGCCCTGGAGGCGGAGAAGCACAACCTGCTGGACCCGGAGAACCCGCGCACCCCGTGGATCACCGAGCGCCTGCAGGGCGTGGACGGCCCCTTCGTGGCCACCTCCGACTACGACTTCCTGGTGCCCGACATGATCCGCGAGTGGATCCCGGGCTCCTACGGCGTGCTCGGCGCGGACGGCTGGGGCTTCTCGGACACCCGTCCGGCGGCCCGTCGCCACCTGAAGATCGACGCCCACTCGATGGTGGTCAAGGCGCTGCAGCTCCTGGCCCGCGAGGGCAAGGTCGACCCGCAGGTGGTCCGCCAGGCCATTGACAAGTACGACCTCACCGACGTGAACGCCGGTCAGTCCGGCTCCTTCGGCGGCGAGTCCTGACATCCCGGGCCGTCCGTCCCCTCCGAGGGGGCGGGCGGCCCGTCCTCGTCCCCGGGCCGCCGTCGGCCCGGACCCGGCGAGGAGCCCCGCGCGGGTCGACCCAGCAGCCCGCTCCCTCACCCGCTCGTCTCCCCCTGGAGGTTCCCGTGCTCGCCATCGTCTGCCCCGGACAGGGCGCCCAGAAGCCCGGCTTCCTGGCCCCCTGGCTCGAGCTGCCCGGCGTCGCCGACACCCTCGGCGCCCTCGCCGAGCCCGCCGGCATCGACCTGATCGCCCACGGCACCGAGTCCGACGCCGAGACCATCCGCGACACCGCCGTGGCCCAGCCGCTGCTGGTGGCCGCCGGGATCGTCGCCGCGTCCCAGCTCGGTGGCGACGGCGCCCTGCCCGCCGACGTGGTGGCCGGTCACAGCGTCGGCGAGGTGACCGCCGCGGCGCTGGCCGGGGTGCTGAGCCCCGAGGACGCGCTGCGCCTGGTGGCCGTGCGCTCGCAGGCGATGGCCCGCGACGCCGCCCGCGAGGAGACCGGCATGGCCGCCGTCGTCGGCGGCACCCGCGAGGAGGTGTTGGAGGCGATCCGCGCCCAGGACCTGCACCCCGCGAACATCAACTCCGCCTCCCAGGTGGTGGCCGCCGGCCCCGTCGCGGCCCTGGCCGCCCTCGGGGAGAACGCGCCCGCCAAGGCCCGCGTGATCCCGCTGCAGGTGGCCGGCGCCTTCCACACCCCCTTCATGGCGGGCGCCCGCGAGGAGCTGGCGGCCTTCGCCCCCACCCTCTCCCCCGCCGACCCGGCCACCGCCCTGGTCTCCAATGCGGGCGGCCAGGAGGTCACCTCCGGCGCCCGCTACCTGGAGCTGATCGTCGACCAGGTGGTCTCCCCCGTGGACTGGGAGGCCTGCATGGCCGCCCTGCGGAACCGCGGCGTCACCGCGATCCTCGAGGTCGCCCCCGCCGGCACCCTGGTGGGCCTGGCCAAGCGCGAGCTGAAGGGCGTCGCCACCGCCTCCCTGAACACCCCCGACGACCTCGAGGCGGCCCGCGCTCTGGTGTCCGAGCACGCCGCGGCCACGAAGGAGCACTGAGATGACCGTCTCCCTGCGCGCCCAGCCCACCGTGGCCGGCTCGAAGATCCTCGCCTACGGCGCCGCCCGCGGCGACCTCGTGGTCCCCAACGACGACCTGGTCGGCCCGATCGACTCCTCCGACGAGTGGATCCGCCAGCGCACCGGCATCGTCACCCGCCACCGCGCCAGCGCCGAGGTGGGCGTGAAGGACCTCGCCCTCACCGCGGGGCGCGAGGCCGTGGAGCGCTCAGGCATCGCGATCGACGAGCTCGACGCGATCATCGTCTCCACCATCTCTTTCCCCTACCCCACGCCCTCGCTGGCCACGCTGCTGGCAGGGGAGCTGGGCCGACCCGATGTGATCGCCTACGACATCTCGGCCGCCTGCGCCGGGTTCTGCTACGGCATCGGCCAGGCGGATTCCCTGATCCGCTCGGGCAGCTCCCGCAACGTGCTGGTGATCGGCGCGGAGAAGCTCTCCGACTTCGTCTCCCCCACCGACCGCACCATCTCCTTCCTGCTGGGCGACGGCGCCGGCGCAGCCGTGGTCGGGGCGAGCGAGGTCCCGATGATCGGCCCCACCGTCTGGGGCAGCGACGGCGACAACTGGAACACCATCCGGATGACCGGCTCGCTCACCGACTTCCGCGACGGCAACGCCGAGTGGCCCACCCTCGAGCAGGACGGCCGCACCGTGTTCCGCTGGGCCGTCTGGCACACCGCGCAGAAGGTCCGCGAGATGCTCGAGCTCTCCGGGCTCACCGTCGAGGACGTCGACGTGTTCGTGCCGCACCAGGCGAACATGCGCATCGTCGACGAGCTCGCCAAGCAGCTGGGCCTCGGCGACGACGTCGTCATCGGCCGCGACATCGCCGAGACCGGCAACACCTCCGCCGCCTCCGTGCCGCTGGCCACACACCGTCTCCTCGAGGAGGGGAAGGCCAAGAGCGGCGACGTGCTCGTCCAGTTCGGCTTCGGCGCGGGCCTGGCCTACGCCGGGCAGGTCGTGGTGCTCCCCTGAGCACCCTCGGCGCCCACCGTCGCGGCCCTGTCGGGGCCGTCACGGCGCGCGCGGACATCCGGGGCCCGTTACCGATACGCGCCACCTCGCGCAGGTAGTCTGTCCCCGCCAGAGATCACCACTAACAAGGAGTACCCATGGCCAGCACCGAGAACGAGATCCTCGAGGGCCTCGCCGAGATCGTCAATGAGGAGACCGGTGTCGCCACCGAGGACGTCAAGCTCGACAAGTCCTTCACCGACGACCTGGACATCGACTCCATCTCCATGATGACCATCGTGGTCAACGCGGAGGAGAAGTTCGACGTGCGCATCCCCGACGAGGAGGTCAAGAACCTCGTGACCGTCGGCGACGCCGTCAAGTACATCGAGGGCGCGCAGTCCTGATCCTCGCCTGACGCCCGGGACCTCTGCGTCCCGGGCGTCGCCGCTCCCTGACCCGTTCGTCCCGGAGGTCCTCATGTCCCTTCCTCGTTCCCGCGTCGCCGTCACCGGTCTCGGCACCGTCAACCCGCTCGGCGGTGACGTCCGGACCAGCTGGGACAACGCCCTGGCGGGCGTCTCCACCGCGCGCACCCTGAACAACGACTGGAAGGAGCAGTACGGCCTCTCCGTGGACTTCGCCTGCCAGGTCGGCATCGACCCGCTCGAGCACCTGGCGCGTCCCGAGGCCAAGAAGCTGGACCCCTCCGGTCAGTACTCGCTGATCGCCGCCCGCGAGGCCTGGTCCGACGCGGGCACCCCCGAGGTCGACGGCGACCGCCTCGCCGTCGTCGTCGGCACCGGCATCGGTGGCCTGTGGACCACCCTGGACCAGTGGGACATCGTGCGCGACAAGGGCGCCCGCCGGGTCAACCCCTTCACCGTGCCGATGCTGATGGCCAACTCCTCCAGCGCGCACATCGAGATCGAGATCGGCGCCCGCGCCGGCGCCCACACCCCCGTCTCCGCCTGCGCCTCCGGCGCCGAGGCCGTCGCCCTGGGCTTCGACATGATCCGCCAGGGCCGCGCCGACGTGGTCGTGGTCGGCGGCACCGAGGCCTGCGTGCACCCGCTGCCACTGGCCGGCTTCGCGAACCTCCGCGCCCTGTCCAAGCGCGTGGATGACCCCGAGCACGCCTCCCGCCCCTACGACACCGACCGCGACGGCTTCGTGCTCGGCGAGGGCGCCGCGATCCTGGTGCTCGAGTCCGAGGAGCACGCCAAGGCCCGGGGCGCCCGGGTGTACGGCTACGTCGCCGGCCGCGGCATGGCCTCCGACGCCCACCACATCTCCGCCCCCTCCACCGAGGGCCAGGCCCGCGCGATCCGCGAGTCCGTGGCCGACGCCGGCGTCGAGGCGGCCGACGTGGTCCACGTCAACGCCCACGGCACCTCCACCCCGCTCGGCGACATCGGCGAGCTGGAGGCCGTCTCCCAGGCCCTGAACGGGGTGACCGACCAGCTCGTGGTCACCTCCACCAAGTCCATGACCGGCCACCTGCTCGGCGGCGCCGGGGCGCTGGAGTCCGTGTTCTCGGTGCTGGCCGCTCACCACCGCGTGGTCCCGCCGACCATCAACATCGAGAACCTCGACCCGGAGACCCCGCTGCGGATCGCCCAGGGTGAGACCGCCGAGCTGCCCTCCGGGGACATCGCGGTGCTGAACAACGCCTTCGGCTTCGGCGGGCACGACGTGGCGGTGCTGTTCACCAACGCCTGAGCGTCTCCCCCCACCGACGAGATGGCCCCCGACCTGCCCAGGCAGGTCGGGGGCCATCTCGTCGTCGTGCTGGGGGTGGGAGCTCAGCTCACGCGGTGCAGCCAGCGCATGGGGACGCCCTCGCCGGCGTGGCGGTAGATCTCCAGGTCATCGTCCCAGGGCTCCCCCAGGGCGATGCCCAGTTCGCGCTGCAGGGCGCGGGGGTCGTTGCCGGCGCGCTCCATGCAGCCGCGCACGTGGTCCTCGGTGAGCACCGTGTTGCCGGCGTGGTCGGTGGCGGCGTGGTGGATGCCGAGGTCCGGGGTGCAGCTCCAGCGGGCACCGTCGCTGTGGGCGGTGGCCTCCTGGGTGACCTCGAAGCGCACCTCGTGCATGCCGCGCAGGGCGCTCACCAGGCGCGCGCCGGTGTCCTCCCGGCCTCGCCAGGACAGCTCGGCGCGCAGCAGTCCGCGATGCGCGTGCTGGTCCTCCCAGCGGATGCGGCACGGCATGCCGAGGACTCCGCTGGCGGCCCATTCGATGTGCGGGGTAAGGGCGCGCGGGGCGGAGTGGATGTACAGAACGCCCTGGGTCATCTCGTTCCTTCCGGTACCGATGCGTCTTCCCCAACGAATCGGTGTCTCCGGGAGGCGGGAACGAATGCTCCTGGCGTCCGGCGCTCAGCCTAGAGGGTCTCCCTGATCTGGCGCAACGCCTGCTTCTTCACGCTCCGCTCGAGGCCGTCGATGTAGAGGGCGCCGTCGAGGTGGCCCACCTCGTGCTGGATCAGGCGGGCGGTGATGCCCTCCCCCGCCAGCTCGATCTCGTTCCCCTCGGCGTCGGTGCCCACGCAGCGCGCGAACGCGGCGCGGGTGCGGGGGAACCAGAGCCCGGGCACGGAGAGGCAGCCCTCGTCGCCGTCCTGCTGCTCCTCGGAGAGCTCGACGATGACGGGGTTCAGGATGACGCCGACGCCGTGGTCCTCGAGGTTCCAGGAGAAGGCGCGCTGGCTGACGCCGATCTGGTTGGCGGCGACCCCCGCGCGGCCCTCGTCGTCGACGGTGTCCATCAGGTCGCGGGCCAGGCGGCGGGTGGCGTCGGTGATCTCGCGGATGGGGTCGCAGGGGGTGCGCAGCACGGGGTCCCCGACCACGCGGATCTCGCGGAGGGTCATCGCTGCTCCCCCTGCTCCTGGGCGGAGGCCTCGGCCCCGAGGATGCGATGGGAGACCTCGATGCCGGGCACCACGGAGCGCTCGACGGTGCAGCCGGCGGCGACGGCCCGGGAGAACACGGTCACGATCTTCTCCACCTGCGCGGCGTCCAGGCCGTCGAGGGCGAGCTGGATCTCCTCGCCGATGGCGGTGTAGCGGTTCTGCTCCTCGTCGGAGGCGTCGTGCGCCCACAGGCGCATCGGGAAGTCGTCCCCGAGGCGGCGGGCCAGGTTCACGTCGGCACTCATCCCGGCGCAGCCCAGCAGGGCCAGCTTCAGCATCTCGCCGGGACTCATCTGTCCCTCACCCTGGCCGATGGGGATCTCGACGCCGCGCTGGTTGCGGCCCACCAGGCTGCGGGGTCCGACGCGATCGGCCCAGACGCTGGTGGGGGTGACACCCTCGGGCAGCTCGAAGCCGTCGGTGGGCAGGCCGGTCATGGGGAGCTCCTGTTCATGGGCCGGGAAAGGGGGCTGGACGCAGAACAGCCCCGGGGTGCTCCCCCGGGGCTGTCCTGCGGTGATGCTGGCTCCCGCGACTGGACTTGAACCAGTAACCGTTCGATTAACAGTCGAATGCTCTGCCGATTGAGCTACGCGGGATCGACCTGGACGACTCTAGCAAAGGGCCCGGGGGCTCGCACCTCGGAACCCGGGCCCCACCGGGGAGTATGACGAACGCAACCCCCGCATGGGTGGGGCGCGGCCGCGACACGTCCCGCACGCCGCCCGCAGGACGGGGATCCCGGCGACGCAGGACTGGACAGTGCAAGAATCCAGTCATGCCCGCACCCCGCCGGAAACCCCCGCACCGCCCGCTTCGTCCTCGGTGGCTCCCTCGGACCCGGCCTGCTCACGCTGATCATCGCCGTCTTCACCCGGCCCCGGCGCGGCTGACCATTCGGGAACCGGCATCCATCCAGGTCAGAGCCCGTGCGTGATAGATTCGCGGGCGTGCCCTCGGGGCGCCCAGGGCCAGTAGCTCAGCCGGTCAGAGCAGCGGACTCATAATCCGTCGGTCGCGGGTTCAAGCCCCGCCTGGCCTACCCCTGTCGTGCTCCCGCGGCAGGCCCGCTGCGCGGAAGGATGCCTCCCGGCATGGACCCCTATCAGTACCTGATCGTGATGGGGCTGTGCCTCGCCATCACCCTCCCGCTCGAATGGGTGCTGCGCGCCCGGGTGTACCGGCGCTGGCGGCTGCTGCTGCCGACGATCGCCGTGGTCGTGCTGGTCTTCGGCATCTGGGACCTGATCGCGATCTCCCGCGACCACTGGACCTTCTCCCCGCTCTACACCACCGGGATCACACTGGGCACCCTGCCCATCGAGGAGCTGAGCTTCTTCATCGTGATCCCGCTGGCGGGCCTGCTCAGCTACGAGGCCTCCACCTACCTGCTGGGCGTGCTGCGCGGACTGCGGACCCCGCGGACGGAGCGCACCGACGAGCGAGATGGGGTGCGGCGATGAGCGGGATCCCCGAGTACACGCTCGCCACCGCGATCTCCCTGCCGGTGGTGGTGCTGCTGGAGCTGCTGGTGCTGCGCACCGGGATCTTCCGCCGCCCGGCCTACTGGATCGCGATGGCCATCTGCCTGGCCTTCCAGGTGCCCGTGGACGGCTGGCTGACCAAGCTCTCCGCCCCCATCGTTCTGTACAACCCGGACGAGATGCTCGGCATCCGCGCTCCCTGGGACATCCCCATCGAGGACTTCGGCTTCGGGATCGCCATGCTCACCCTCACCCTGATGGTGTGGGAGTTCCTCAAGCAGCGCCGGGGGGCCGCGGATGACGCTCGCTGAGTCCTTCACCCGCAGCGCGAACCGCTACGACCTGCTGACCTCGCTGAACCCGGGCTACCACCGCGAGCTGCGGGAGGCCGCCGCCGACCTCGCGGACGGACTGCCCGCCGACGCCGACACGCTGCTGTGGGACCTCGGCTGCGGCTCCGGCCTCAGCACCCGGGCGCTGCTGGGTGCCGCCCCGCAGGCGAGCATCGTGGGGCTGGACTCCTCCGCGGGCATGCTCGCGCAGGCCCGCGCCAAGACCTGGCCGGCGGGGGTCCGCTTCGTGGAGGGCACCGCCGAGTCCCTCGGCGGCGGCGCGCTGTCCGAAGAGCCCGACGGCATCTTCGCCGCCTACCTGTTCCGCAACCTCGCCCCCGTCGACCGCGACACGACCCTGCGCACCCTGCGGCAGCGGCTGCGGCCCCGCGGGCGCCTCGTCGTGCACGAGTACTCCGTCAGCGAGTCCCGGGCGGCGCGGATGCGGTGGAGCGCCGTCTGCCGTGGGCTGGTGGTGCCGCTGGCCCGCCTGGTCGGCGCCGACCCCGCCCTGTACCGCTACCTGTGGCGCTCCGTGCTGGAGAACGACTCCACCGTGCGCTTCCGCCGTCGCCTCGAGGAGGCCGGTTTCACCGACGTCCGGGTGCGCACCGGCCGCGGCTGGCACCACGGCATCCTGCACACCTACCTCGCCTCAGCCCCGGAGGCCGCCGCATGAGCTCGCCCGTCCCCGCCGCCCCCCGCGACCGCCACGCGGTGCGGATCCCCGCCCCGCACGGCCGTCGCTCCCCGGACCGGCCCCGCTCGGTGGCCGTCGTCGGCGGCGGCATCGCCGGGCTCTCCGCGGCCATCGCCCTGGCCGAGCGCGGCGTGCAGGTGACCCTGCTGGAATCCGCCGACCGCCTCGGCGGGAGGGTCGCGGCCTGGCCGCTGCCCGAGGACCGCAGCATGAGCCGCGGCTTCCACGCCTTCTTCCGCCAGTACTACAACCTGCGCGAGCTGCTGCGACGCACCGACCCGACGCTGGAGCGGCTGACGCCGGTGGAGGACTACCCGCTGCGCCGCGCCGACGGACTGGTGGACTCCTTCACCCGCATCCCCCGCACCCCGCCTGCCAACCTCATCGGCTTCGTGCTGCGCAGCCCCACCTTCCCCCTGCGCGCCCTGGCCCGGATCCACCTGCCCTCCGCGATCGCCCTGATCGACGTCGACTACCCCGCCGGGCACGCCCGCTGGGACGGGGTCTCCGCCGCCGCCTTCCTGGACCGCCTCCGCTTCCCGGCCGGGGCCCGGCACCTGGCCCTGGAGGTCTTCGCCCGCTCCTTCTTCGCCCATCCCACCGAGTTCTCGGCCTCCGAGCTGGTGGCGATGTTCCACACCTACTTCGTCGGCTCCGCCGAGGGGCTGCTGTTCGACGTCCCCACCGACGACTACGACTCCGCGCTGTGGGCACCTCTGGGTCGGTACCTCACCGACCACGGCGGCGCCATCCGCACGGACAGCCCGGTCACGGCGCTGGAGCCCCGTGACGGGGGCTGGAGCGTCCGCACCGCCCAGGAGACCCTCGACGTCGACGCCGTCGTGCTCGCCGCCGATCCCCGGACCCAGCGGGAGCTCGTCGCCGCCCTGCCCGAACGGATCGACGGCACCGAGTCGGCCGTGTACCGGCGGTGGCGGGAGGACCTCGCGGCACAGCGCAACGCGCCACCTTTCGGGGTGCTGCGGCTGTGGACCCGCGGGCAGGTGGACCCGGAGCGGCAGGCCTTCTGCGGCACCAGCGGCTATGCGCTGCTGGACAACGTCACCGTGCTGGAGCGCTACGAGGACGGCGCCCTGCAGTGGAGTCGGGAGCACGACGGCTCGGTGCTGGAGCTGCACGGCTACGCCCTGGACGCGGAGCGCGATCCGCGGCTCGCGGATCCCGCCGAGGTGCGCCGCCTGCTGCTGGAGGACCTGCACGCCGTCTACCCCGAGACCGCGGGCCTGGAGATCGTGCACGAGGAGCTGCTGATCCAGGACGACTGCGGCCTGGTGGACCTCGCCCCGCGCGAGCGCCAGCCCGGCGTCGTCACCCCGGTACCGGGCCTGGCGCTGGCCGGGGACCGGATCGCTTGCGACCCGCCGGTGGCGCTCATGGAGCGGGCGGCCACGACCGGCTTCCTCGCCGCGAACGAGCTGCTGAGCAGCTGGGGGGTGCGGGGGCACGCCCTGACGTCCCCGCCGCTGCGGGGGATGCTGCGCCGCGGCCCGCTCGGCGCCCTGCGGCGGACGCTGCGCCGCCGATGACCCCGCCGCAGGAACCGGTCCGGCGCCGCGCCGTCCCGCCCGGCGGGCAGGACGGTCCTCGCCTGGAGCGCAGCGGTCAGATGTGGCGGATCCGCTCCCTGGAGACGGCCCGGCAGGTGCTGCGCGCCCGGGACGCCACATTCCAGGCCGGTTTCACCGCCGAGCAGATCCCCCGCGGCATCTTCCGCCGCCACCCGATCCTGATCTCCGACGGCGCCCTGCACGACGAGCAGCGCAGGTCCCTGGCCCGCCTGTTCGCGCCCGCGAAGGTCCCGGATCGCTACGGGTCGCTGATCGAGGAGCGCGCGGAGCGGGCGATCGCCTCCGCGGTCGCCCGGGGCGAGGTGCGGCTGGACGAGCTGGCCCTGCACTACGCGGTCGCCGTCACCGCGGAGGTGGTCGGGCTGACCTCCTCCCCCGTGCCCGCGATGGCCCGCCGCCTGGAGGCCTTCTTCCGCCAGCCGCCCGCGGACTACTCCAAGCCCCGCTACGGCCGCACCCGCCGCCAGCAGATGCTCGCCGCCCAGCGGGGCCTGCTGCCGGTGCTGCGGCTGTACCTCGCCGATGTGCGCCCGGCGCTGCGCGAGCATCGTCGGCGGCAGCAGGACGACGTGATCGGCCACCTGCTGGCCGAGGGCGCGAGCACCGCGGACGTGCTGGTGGAGTGCGTGACCTACGGGACCGCCGGGATGGTCACCACCCGGGAGTTCATCGCGATGGCCAGCTGGCACCTGCTGGAGCACCCGCGGCTGGCCGCTCGCTACCTCGAGGCCGGGGAGACGGAGCGCTTCGCGATCCTCGAGGAGATCCTGCGCCTGGAGCCCGTGGTCGGCCACCTCTACCGCCGGGTGCAGGCCCCGCTGACCGTGCACGACGGCGACACCGCGCACGAGCTGCGGCCGGGTGACCTGGTGGACGTCGACGTGCGCGCGGCGAACCTCGACCCGGAGGCCGTCGGCGACGACCCCGGGGACCTCTGCCCCCATCGCGAGCTGCCCCGCGGCGTGGCCGCCTCCGGCCTCGCCTTCGGCGACGGCGCCCATCGCTGCCCCGGCGCCCCGCTGGCCCTGCGGCAGACCGATGCACTGCTGCGGCGCCTGCTCGCCGCGCAGCCCGAGCTGCTCCGCGCCCCCGACATCGGCTGGGACGACGTGATCGCCGGCTACGCCCTGCGCGACCTACGGATCGGATTCCCCGGGCGCTGAGCACGGCCGAGGCTCCCGTGGCGGTCGGTCACCGAGAGCGCGCAGGACGCGGTCTCAATCGCCCGGCGCGCGCAGCGCGCGACGCTTCTCCTGCACCTGGGCGAGGCGGCCCAGGATTTCCTGGTAGCGCTCCGGATCGGAGGGGTCGGTGCGCTGCAGACGCTGCTTGAGCACCGAGTACTCCCGGGTGATGGACAGCTCGGAGAGCCGGTTCAGCAGCGAGGAGGCGAGCCGCGCCAGGCCCTCCTCGTCCCGGGCCGGGAGGTCCAGGTTGGCGATCTCCACCACCAGCGGCCGCACCGTCTCCCCCGCCACCTCGAGCACCTGCTCCAGGTAGCGGGCCGGGCGCAGCTCGCCGGCCACGGCGTCCAGCAGGGTGCCGGCCGCGAGCATCACGTCCCACACCCCCTGCAGGGCGGGCACGTGGAAGGCGTCGTCGGGCAGGGCACCGACCTTGTCCGCGTCCAGCAGGGCGGGGGCCTGCAGCATCACGGCGAGGGACTGCATCTCCACCTGGCCCACCGGGTCGCGGGGGCTGACCACATCGGCCAGCCGCGCCATCGGCAGCACCTCGGGGGCCTCGCCCCGGCCGGGCTCGGCGGGGTCGCGGCGGTGGCTGGGCTCCTCGGCGTGGCGGCCGGAGCGGCCCTCGCTGCGGGCGGCGTCGTGCACGGCCCGCAGCACGGTGCGCTCGTCCATGCCCAGCCAGCCGGCCAGGCGCCGCGCGTACTCGGGGCGCATCGCCCGGTCGCGGATCCGCGCCACCACCGGCGCCGCCATCCGCAGCGCAGTCACCTGACCCTCCACGGTGTCGAGATCCACCTGAGAGATGGCGGTGCGGATCGCGAACTCGAACAGCGGACGACGGGTCTCCACCAGGTCCACCACGGCCTGATCGCCCTGGGCGATCCGCAGGTCGCAGGGGTCCATGCCGCTGGGCTCGACCGCCACGTAGGTCTGGGCGACGAAGCGCTGGTCCTCCTCGAAGGCGCGCAGGGCGGCCTTCTGCCCGGCGGCGTCGCCGTCGAAGGTGAACACGACCTCCCCGCCCATGCCGCGTCCGTCGGCGTTCAGCCGCAGCCCCGAATTCGGGTTGGAGTCACCCATCACCCGGCGCACGATCTTCACGTGGTCCGCGCCGAAAGCGGTGCCGCAGGAGGCCACGGCGGTGCCCACCCCGGCCAGGTGCGCGGCCATCACGTCGGTGTAGCCCTCGACGACGACCACCCGGTGCTCGCTGGCGATCTGCTTGCGCGCCAGGTCCAGGCCGTAGAGCACGGAGGACTTGTGGTAGATGGCGGTCTCGGGGGTGTTGAGGTACTTGGGGCCCTGGTCGTCCTCGAACAGGCGCCGGGCTCCGAAGCCGATGGTGTTGCCGGTGATGTCGCGGATCGGCCAGATCAGGCGGCCGCGGAAGCGGTCGTACACTCCGCGCTGCCCCTGCGAGACCATGCCGGAGGCCACCAGCTCCTGCTCGGTGAAGCCGCGGTCGCGCAGCACTTTGGTGATCGCGTCCCAGCCCTGCGGGGCGAAGCCGACGCCGAAGCGCTCGGCGGCCTCGCGGTCGAAACCGCGCTCGGTGAGGAAGCGACGGCCGATCTCCGCGGCGGGCGTGCCGAGCTGCTCGCGGTAGAACTCCTCGGCGATGGCGTGGGCGTCCAGCAGCCGACGCCGGGTGCCGAAGTCGGGGCGGTCGCCCTGGCCGCCGCCGGACTCCTCGTAGTGCAGCTGCACGCCGTAGCGGCCGGCGAGCATCTCGACGGCCTCGACGAAGCTGAGGTGGTCGATCTTCTGCACGAAGGCGATCACGTCGCCGCCCTCGCCGCAGCCGAAGCAGTGCCACTGCCCCAGCTGGGGGCGGATGTTGAAGGAGGGGGTCTTCTCGTCGTGGAAGGGGCACAGGCCCTTCATCGAGCCGATGCCCGCGGTGCGCAGGGTGACGTGCTCGCCCACCACCTCGTCCAGACGGGCCTTCTCGCGCACCAGCTCCACGTCGGCGCGGCGGATCAGTCCCTGGGCCATCGGCTCACAGCTCCGATCCCAGGCCGGGCAGCGGGGTGTCCGCGGCGGTGACGTGGGTGGCCGCGCGGTCGAACAGCGCCTCGTGCAGGCGCCGGGCGGTGACGTCGGTGTAGGAGGCGATCTGGTCGACGATCACCCGACGGCGGGCGTCGTCGTCCGCCGCGGCGTCCCACAGCTCGGCGAACAGCGGGCTGAGGTGCGTGGTGCCGGTGTTCCACAGCTGCGCGTACAGGCCGCGGATGATCTCCTCCTGCTGCTCGTAGACGGGCTGCTGGCCGGCGGAGCTCATCACGTAGGCGGCGGCGAGGCCCTTCAGCACGGCGATCTCCAGCCGGGTCTGCTCGGGCAGCACCGCCTCGCCGCGGTAGCGGGAGAGCGGGCCGCCGCCGTGGGCTTCGCGGGTGGCGGTGACCACGGCGCGGGTGAAGCGGCCGATGAGCTGGCTGGTCATGTCCTTGAGGGCGGCGGCGGAGCGCATGTCGCCGCGGAACTCGGGCAGCCAGGACGGCTCGGCCTCCAGTCGGGACAGCGCCAGGTCGAGGGCGTCGATGCTCTCCCCGGGCATGTACCAGTCCTGCACGACGTACAGGGCGGCGGCGCGCTCCATCGGGTCGCCGAGGCGGCGCAGGTCCAGGGTGCCGCCGGTGACGGCGTCCTCCACGTCGTGCACGGAGTAGGCGATGTCGTCGGCGAGGTCCATCACCTGCGCCTCGAAGCACTTGCGGCCGGGGACGGCGCCCTCGCGGGCCCAGCGGTACACGTCGGCGTCGTCGGCGTAGGCGCCGAACTTCGGGGAGGCAGGGTCGGGGCCCTCCCCGCGCATCCACGGGTACTTGATGGCGGCGTCGACGCCGGCGCGGGTGAGGTTCAGCCCATAGGGCCGGCCCTCCCCCAGCAGCTTCGGCTCCAGGCGGGTGAGCAGGCGCAGGGTCTGGGCGTTGCCCTCGAAGCCGCCGAAGTCGCCGGCCAGGGCGTCGAGCACCTTCTCGCCGTTGTGGCCGAAGGGCGGGTGGCCGAGGTCGTGGGAGAGGCAGGCGGCGTCGACCACGTCGGGGTCGCAGCCCAGCTCCGCGCCGATGTCGCGGCCCACCTGCGCCACCTCGAGGGAGTGGGTGAGGCGGGTGCGCACGAAGTCGTCGGAGCCGGCGCCGAGCACCTGGGTCTTCGCGCCCAGGCGGCGCAGTGCCGAGGAGTGCAGCACCCGCGCGCGATCGCGCTGGAAGGGGGTTCGCGACTGGGATTTGGGCGGCTCGGGGCCGAAGCGGTCGAGGTCGGCGAGGGTGTACCCGGCGGGTTGGGCCGCGGCCAGGTCGTCGGTGGCGTCGAGGGTCATCTGCTCAGCCGCCCGAGGTGTCCAGCTCGGCCTCGTGCAGGCGCGCACGGTGCTCCTCGCTCAGCTCCCGGGAATCCATCCAGCCCTCGGGGCAGACGGCGCGCTTGGGGGTGCCGGCGCGGCCGCGCGGGCCCTCGACGGCGGCGCCCGGGTAGGGCGAGTCCCCGTCCAGCTCGGCGAGCTTCGCGTCGAGGTCGGCGAGGGATTCCATGGTCGCCAGGCGGTGGCGCATCTCCCCGCCGACGGGGTAGCCCTTGAAATACCAGGCGACGTGCTTGCGCAGGTCGCGGAGGCCGCGGCCCTCGTCCTCGAAGAACTCGACCAGCAATTCGGCGTGACGGCGCACGGTGGCGGCGACGTCCCCGAGGGTGGGGCGCACCCGGTCGTCCAGGCCCGCGAAGCCCGCGGCGAGGTCGGCGAACAGCCAGGGGCGGCCCTGGCAGCCGCGGCCCACCACGACGCCGTCGCAGCCGGTCTGCTCCATCATCTCGATGGCGTCCTCGGCGGACCAGATGTCGCCGTTGCCCAGCACGGGGATGTCGGTGACCAGGTCCTTCAGCTCGGCGATGGCGTCCCAGCGGGCGGTGCCGGAGTAGTGCTGGACCACGGTGCGGCCGTGCAGGGCGATCGCGGCGGCCCCGACCTCCTGGGCGATCAGCCCGGCGTCGCGGAAGGTGACGTGCTCGTCGTCGATGCCGATGCGGGTCTTCACGGTGACGGGCACGTCGCCGGCGGCCTCCACGGCGCCGCGGACGATGCGGGTGAACAGCTCCTGCTTCCAGGGCAGTACCCCGCCTCCGCCGCGACGGGTGACCTTGGGGACGGGGCAGCCGAAGTTCAGGTCGATGTGGTCGGCCTTGTCCCGCTCGACCAGCATCTCCACGGCGCGGCGCACGGTGGCGGGGTCCACCCCGTACAGCTGCACCGAGCGGGGGGTCTCCCGCTCCCCCATCGTCACCAGGCGCCAGGACTCGCGATGGTCCTCCACCAGCGCCCGCGAGGTCACCATCTCGGAGACGTACAGGCCGCCGTCGTCGGCGGAGTGGCGCGCACCGAACTCGCGGCACAGCAGCCGGAAGGCCATGTTGGTGATCCCGGCCATCGGCGCCAGCACGACGGGGGTGTCGATGGTGTGGGGACCGATGGTGAGGGTGCGACGCGCCGGACGCGCGGCGGCGTCGGAGTCGGTGGCGGGCGGGGTCGGGTCCAGGAGCGTCATCGTCCCGCGATTCTCCCACCTCGGCGCACCGGCCGGGAGGCTCGCCGGGCGTGATGTGCATCGGGCCGGACCTCAGCCAGGCCATGCTCCTAGGATTGGCCCATGCCGCAGGTCGTCGCCTCCGTCGAGGTCCCCGTCCCTCCCGCGGTGGCCTATGCGGTCTCGCAGACCCACGGGGAGGTGCGAAGGCGCTGGGACGTGTTCATCCGGGCCCAGCGCTTCCCGGATGGCGCCGAGCAGCCCGCCCGCGGCTGCGAGGATCCGGTGGTGCTCGCCGCCGCCGCGGCCGACCGGCGCGCCCGAGGCGAGGAGGCGCGCCCCGGCCGAGCTCCCCTTCCCCGCCGCGACCCGGGGACACTCGTCCCGCCTGCCTCCTCGATCCGCCCGGAGACTGGGACAGGCACCACCCCACTCCCAGGAGATCCGCCATGAGCGACACCCCCGCCTCCGCCCCCGGTCTCGGCATCGGCATGATCGCGCAAATCGAGCACGGCCGGGTGCGCGCCGAGGGCGACTCCCGCCGCAGCGACGCCCTCGCCGAGGGGATCGAGCTGTTCACCGCCGCCGAGGCGCTCGGCTACGACGTGGGCTACGTGCGCACCCGCCACCTGCAGGACACCCTCGCCTCCCCGCTGCTGTTCCTCGCGGCGCTCGGCCAGCGGGTGACACGGATGCAGCTCGGCACCGCCGTGATCCCGCTGCGCTTCGAGAACCCGGCGCGGCTGGCCGAGGACCTCGCCACCTGCGACCTGCTGCTGGGCGGACGCCTCCGCGCGGGCCTCAGCTCCGGATACTCCTCGCGCGACACGATGTACGCCGGGGCCTACGGGACGGTGCGCGGAGGCGTGGGCGACCACGTGGACCGCGTGCTCTCCCGGCTGCTGTCGTTGGTCGACGGCGAGGTCGTCTCCCACGCGGACGCCCACATCGAGGGGGTCGACGCCGGCACTCCGCTGCAGATCCGACCCCAGGTGCCCGGACTCCGCTCCCGCCTGTCCTACGGGGCGGCGTCCCCGCAACGCGCCGCCTCGATCGGCTCCCGCGGCATGGGCCTGCAGCTGGCGACGATGGCGCTGGACGACGGCTCCGGCCGCTCCTTCGAGACCCTCCAACTCGACGCTCTGCACGCCTACCGCGAGGCCTCCCGCGCCGCCGGGCACGGCGAGGGCACCGTGATGGTCTCCCGGCAGATGCTGCCGGTCGCGACCGAGGAGGAGATCGAGCGCTACGTGTCGCTGATCCCGCGCGAGCGCTCGGCCACCCCCGGCACCACCGGCGAGTACCGCGGCCGGGAGATCGGCGGGCAGGGCGCCGTCTACGGCCCGGTGATCATCGACGACCCGAGCGTGGTCGCCCAGTACCTGATGGCCGACGCCGTGGTGCGCGAGGCCGATGAGCTGACCCTGGTGCTGCCCTTCGGCGCCTCCCTGGACGAGCAGCGGGGCGTGCTGACCACTTTCGCCGAGCAGGTCGTGCCCCACCTGGTGGCAGGCGGCCTCTGAGCCACGGGCCGATCACCCCGCAGCGACCTCTGGTCACCGGGCCCGTACACAGACCTGGCCGTGGTGGTAGGCAGCCTGCACATGTGCAGGTCGGCTACCACCACGGCCAGGTTTGTGCACGCCGGCCGGGGTGACCCGGGGGCGCGGGGAGACTCAGGCGCCGAGCAGGCGCGCGGCGAGATAGGACTCGACCTGGTCCAGGGCCACCCGCTCCTGCGCCATGGTGTCGCGCTCGCGGATGGTGACGGCCTGGTCGGTGGCGGTCTCGAAGTCCACCGTGATGCAGAACGGGGTCCCGATCTCGTCCTGGCGGCGGTAGCGGCGACCGATGGCCTGGGAGACGTCCATCTCCACGTTCCAGTGTTTGCGCAGCCGGTCGGCGAGCTCGCTGGCGCGGGGCACCAGGTCCTCGCTCTTGGACAGCGGCAGCACCGCGGCCTTCACCGGCGCCAGGCGCGGATCGAGCTTCAGCACGGTCCGGACGTCCACGCCGCCCTTGGTGTTGGGGGCCTCGTCCTCGCTGTAGGCATCGATGAGGAAGGCCATCATCGAGCGGGTCAGGCCGAAGCTGGGCTCGATCACGTAGGGGGTGTAGCGCTCGTTCGCGGCCTGGTCGAAGTACTGCATCTTCGTGCCGGAGGCCTCGGTGTGCGCGCCGAGGTCGAAGTCGGTGCGGTTCGCGACGCCCATCAGCTCGCCCCACTCGGAGCCCTGGAAGCCGAAGCGGTACTCGAGGTCGATGGTGCCGTCGGAGTAGTGGGCGCGCTCCTCCTCCGGCACGTCGAAGCGGCGCATGTTGTCCGGGTCGATGCCGAGGTCCACGAACCAGTTCCAGCAGTCCTCCACCCAGCGGTCGAACCACTCCTGGGCGTCCGCCGGCGGGGTGAAGAACTCGATCTCCATCTGCTCGAACTCGCGGGTGCGGAAGATGAAGTTGCCGGGGGTGATCTCGTTGCGGAACGCCTTGCCGACCTGGCCGATGCCGAAGGGCGGCTTCTGGCGGGCGGCGGTGACGACGTTCAGGAAGTTGGTGAAGATGCCCTGGGCGGTCTCGGGGCGCAGGTAGTGCAGGCCCGACTCATTGTCCACGGCGCCGAGGTAGGTCTTCATCAGGCCGGAGAACTGCTGGGGCTCGGTGTACTCGCCGCGGGTGCCGCAGCTCGGGCAGGGCACCTCGGCCAGGCCGCCCTCGGGGGCGCGGCCCTTGCGCTCGGTGAACTCCTCGATGAGGTGGTCCTCGCGGAAGCGGGCATGGCAGTTCCTGCACTCCACCAGCGGGTCGGTGAAGGTCGCGACGTGCCCGGAGGCCTCCCACACCTTGGTGGGCAGGATGACGGAGGAGTCCAGGCCCACCATGTCGGCGCGGCCCTGCACGAAGGTGCGCCACCACTGCTTCTTGATGTTCTCCTTCAGCTCCACGCCGAGGGGACCGTAGTCCCAGGCCGAACGGGTTCCGCCGTAGATCTCACCCGCGGGGAACACGAAGCCGCGCTTCTTGGCGAGGGCGATGACGGTGTCCAGCGTGCTGGCGGGGGCCTTGGCCACGGGGATGCTCCTGGTGACGGGGTCGGTCGAACCCGGCCAGCATATCCAGCGGCCCGGCCTCCCGAGCGGGAGCACGCCCGGGACGCCCCGGGCTGTGAGCGTGCGCACCGTCGGGCCGCCACACGGGGCCGGAATTTGCTCCCGACCCACCCGCTGGTGAGAATGATTGTCATGTCCTCCGATCGTGCATCCCTCGCCACCCCGTCCCGCCGCACCCTGTTCTCCCTCGCCGGGGTCGGTCTCAGCGCCGGTCTCCTGGCCGCCTGCGGCGACAGCGGCACCGCGGGCGAGGCCGACACCCCGGTCGTGGTCACCGGCTGCTACCCGATGGAGTACCTGGTGGCGCAGGTCGCCGGGGACGCCGTCTCCATCACCCAGCTCGCCAAGCCCGGGGCGGACGCCCACGGCGTGGAGCTCTCCGTGCAGCAGACCCTGGAGATCCAGGGGGCCGCCCTCGTCGTCCAGATCCCCGGCCTGCAGACCGCGCTGGACGACGCGATCGCCTCCGAGGACGGCGACAACGTGCTGGACGTGTCCACCGTCGTGACCCAGCTCGGCTCCGACGGCGAGGACGCCCATTCCCACGCCGAGGAGGAGGGCGAGGAGGAGCACGACCACGAGGCCGGCGCCGACGACCCGCACCTCTGGCACGACCCCGTGCGGATGGCCGACATCGGCGACGCCATCGCCGAACGGCTGGGCGAGGTGCTTCCGGACAGTGCCGGGACCTTCACCGAGAACGCCGCCACGCTGCGCACGACCCTGGAGGAGCTCGACGCGGAGCTCGCCGAGGATTTCGGGGCCGTCGACGGCAGCCGCACCTTCATCACCAGCCACACCGCCTTCGGCTACCTCGCCGAGCGCTACGACCTCCGCCAGGTCGGCATCACCGGCGTGGACCCGGAGACGGAGCCCTCCCCCAGCCGCCTGCTCGAGCTGGAGCAGGTCGTCGAGGACGAGGGCGTGAGCACCATCTTCTTCGAGACCACCGCGAGCCCCGAGGTCGCGCAGACCCTCGCCGACAACGTCGGCGTCGAGGCCGCGGAGCTGGACAACCTCGAGACCCAGCTCCGCGAGGACGCCGACTATCCTCAGGTGATGCGCGAGAACGCCGCCGCCCTGCTCGAGAGCTGGGCCTGACCCGCATGCGCCCAGACACCCCGCACTCCCCCGCGCCCGCGCAGCCCGGCGAGCCGCTGATCGAGACCCGGGACCTCTCCGTCACCCTCGGGGCCACCCCGGTGCTGCACGGTGTGGACCTGCGCATCGAAGCCGGGGAGATGGTCGCCCTGCTCGGCGCCAACGGCTCCGGCAAGTCCACCCTGCTGCGGGCCGTCCTCGGCGTCGAGCCGCCCACCGCCGGCAGCGCCCGCCTGTTCGGGGAGCCGGCACGCCGCGGCAGCGCCCACGACCGCCTGGGCTACGTCCCCCAGGACACCCCGGGCGCCGGCTCCATCCCCGCCACCGCCCGCGAGACCGTCACCAGCGGGCTGCTGTGCTCCCACTCCTGGTTCCCGCGCCGCCGTGACCCGCGGGTGATGGAGGCACTGGAGGCGGTGGGCCTCGCCGACCTCGCCGACCGGCCGGTGCCGCGCATGTCCGGCGGCCAGCGCCGCCGGGTGATGATCGCCCGCGCCCTGGTGCGGCGCCCCGAGCTGCTGGTGCTCGACGAGCCCTTCGCCGGCATCGACCTGGCCACCCAGGACCAGGTGGCGGCCCTGTTCCGCGAGCTGGCCGCCGAGGGCACCACCATGCTGGTGGTGCTGCACGAGACCGGCGCCTTGGCCGGAAATCTCACCCGCGCCGTCGTCCTGGACCACGGCCGCGTGGTCCACGACGGCCCGCCCGAGCTGCGCCCGGCCCTCGACCCGGGCCACGACCATGCCCTGCCCGCCGGGCACCTCGACGAATGCCTCGGACAGGAGATCCACCCGGCATGACGCCCCTCGACCTGCTGACCTCCGACGTCCTGCGCTACCCGCTGATGATCGCGGTGCTGATCGGCCTGACCGCGCCCGTCGTCGGCACCTACCTGGTGCAGAAGAAGCTGTCCCTGCTGGGCGACGGCCTCGGCCACGTGGCCCTCACCGGTGTCGCCGTCGGCTGGCTGGTGGGCGCCTGGATGGCCGCCACCCCGGCGGACCTGCTGGCGATCCCCGGCGCCCTGGTGGCCTCCGTGATCGGCGCCCTGGCCATCGAATGGGTGCGGGAGTTCGGCCATACCAGCCGCGACGTGGCACTCGCGATCCTGTTCTACGGCGGCATCGCCGGCGGTGTGGTGATCATCCAGCTCGCCGGCGGCACCTCCCAGAACCTGATGGGCTACCTCTTCGGCTCCCTGTCCACCGTCACCCGCCCCGACGTGGTCATCGCGGTGGTGCTCGCCGTGGTGGTGCTCGGCATCGGACTGGGCCTGTCCGGCCTGCTGGCCGCCGTCACCGGCGACGAGGACTACGCCCGCGCCGCCGGCCTGCCGGTGCGCACCGTGAACGTGCTGATCGCGATCATGGCCGCGCTGACCGTGACCCTGTCGATGCGGATCGTCGGCGCACTGATGGTGTCCGCCCTGATGATCGTGCCGGTCGCCGCCGCGCAGACCGTCGTGGTGGGCTTCGCCCGCACCATGCGCACGGCGATGGCCATCGCCGTGGTCTGCGCCCTCGGCGGGCTGCTGATCACCGTCTACGTCGACCTGCCTCCGGGCGGCGTGATCGTGCTGCTGACCATCGGCGTCTACGTGCTCGGACTGGTCACCAAGGCCGTGACGGGGCGTGTGCGCAGGAAGGACCCGGCTGCTACCGCCGCTGCCGCCGCCCCGGAGCACGTCGGCGCCTGAGTCCGCCGGGTCACACCGACCGCCGACGGCCCCGCGCGATGAGGGAGAATCGACAGATGCAACGCACCACCCGCCAGCGCACCGCCCTGCTGGACGCGCTGGAGCGGCAGGACGACTTCCGCAGCGCCCAGCAGATCCACGAGCAGCTCCGCGCCGACGGGGAGACCGTGGGCCTCGCGACCGTGTACCGCAACCTGCAGTCCCTCGCCCAGTCGGGCGGGGTGGACGTGCTGGTGGCCGACGACGGCGAGTCCCTGTACCGCCAGTGCGCCGATTCCGGGCACCACCACCACCTGGTGTGCCGCGAGTGCGGCCGCACCGTCGAGTTCCTGGCCCCCGAGCTGGAGGCCGCGATGACGGCGATCGCCGCCGATCACGGCTTCACCGACCTGGACCACACCCTCGAGGTGTTCGGCCTGTGCCCCGAGCACGGCGGCGCGAGCCCGGAGGCGGGCCGCTCGCGATGATGGACTGGGTGCAGTCGCTCCCCCTGCTGGCGGCGGCGGGCTTCCTGTACCTGGTGATCCTGCTGCGCGCCGGCGGCACCTACGCCCTGGGGCGCGGCGCCCGCAAGGCGGCCGACCGCGGCCGCGTGGCCGCGCTGCTGGAACGTCCCCGGGTGCGCGGGGCCACGGACCTTGTGAACCGCTGGGGCGCCCCCGTGGTGGCGCTGAGCTTCCTCACCGTCGGCTTCCAGACCGCCGCGAACGCCGCCGCGGGCCTGACCGGGATGCCGCTGCGCCGCTACCTGCCGGCCCTCGCCATCGGCGGCCTGGCCTGGGCGATCATCTACGCGACGGTGGGCCTGGTGGTGGTGCTGGGTTGGCTGGAGCTGTTCTGGCGCTCCCCCTGGGCGGCCGTCGCCGTGCTCGCCCTGGTGGCCGTGATCGTGGCGCTGCTGGTGCTCAGGCGGAGGTGGGGGCGTCGATCGCCCCGCCGTAGCGACGATCCCGTCGCGCGTACTCGGTGATCGCCCGCCACAGCACCACCCGGTCCACGTCGGGCCACAGCTCCGGGACGAACACCAGCTCCGCGTAGGCCGACTGCCACAGCAGGAAGTTGGAGGTGCGCTGCTCGCCGCTGGTGCGCAGGAACAGGTCCACATCGGGCATGTCCGGGTCGATGAGGTGCCGGGCGAGAGTCTTCTCGCTGATGCCGCGGCCGCTGATCCGTCCCCTCCGCGCCTGGTCGGCGATCTCGCGGACCGCGTCGACGATCTCGGCACGGCCGCCGTAGTTCACGCACATGTACAGGGTCATGCGGGTGTTGCCGGCGGTGAGGCGCTCGGCCTCCTGCAGCTCCTTGATCACCGAGCCCCAGAGCCGCTGCTCGCGACCGATCCACACGATGCGCACGCCCCAGGAGTTCAGGGTGTCCCGCTGGCGGCGCAGCACGTTGCGGGAGAAGCCCATCAGGAAGCGCACCTCCTCCGGGGAGCGCTTCCAGTTCTCGGTGGAGAAGGCGTAGGCGGAGAGGTGGGTGACGCCGATCTGCAGCGCCCCGGCGACGACGTCCAGCAGGGCCGCCTCCCCCGCCTCGTGCCCGGCGGTGCGCGGGAGCCCGCGCTGGTTGGCCCAGCGGCCGTTGCCGTCCATCACCACGGCCACGTGCGCGGGGATCACGGGGGCCGGCAGCTCGGGGGGCTGCGCCCCGCTGGGGTGCGCGAAGGGCTCGTCGGGCATGGGGACCTCCGGGAGGGGACGGGAGCGGCTCAGCGCTCGACGTAGCTCAGCGAGCGTACCGAGCGCTCCAGGTGCCAGGTGACGGAGTCGGCGATGATCCGTCCGGCCTCCTGCATGACGGTGGACTCGGCCTCCAGGGCGCTGTCCCAGTCCCCGGCCAGCAGGAAGATCATGTGCTCGACGGCGGCCTGGCGGATCGCGACCGCGCCGGGACGCCGGCACGAGGTGCAGACCAGGCCGCCCGCACGGATGTCCAGGGCGTGGTGGGGGCCGGGGGCGCCGCAGGTGGCACAGACCTGCAGCTCCGGGGCCCAGCCCGAGAGGGCGAGGGTGCGGATGAGGAAGGCGTCCAGCACCAGCGCGGCGGGGATGCGGCCCGCGGCGAGGGTGCGCATCGCGCCGATCAGCAGCAGGAATCCGCGCTGGGAGGGCTCGGTGGCCTCGTCGGTGAGCCGCTCGGTGGTCTCCAGCATGGCGCTGGCGGCGGTGAAGCGGTCGTAGTCGGCGCTGATGGGCGCCGCGAAGGTCTCGATGGTCACCACCTGGGTGACGGTGTGCAGGGTGCGACCGGTGTGCAGCTGCACATCGACCAGGCCGAAGGGCTCCAGGCGGGCGCCGAAGCGGCTGCCGGTGCGGCGCACGCCATTGGCGACGGCGCGGACCTTTCCGTGGCGTCGGGTGAGCAGCGTGATGATGCGATCCGCCTCACCCAGGGGGTGGGTGCGCAGCACGATCGCGTCGTCCCGGTAGAGCTTCTGCATGGTCCTCCGAGACTACGCGAGACCGCGCGCGCGGACGTCACGGGGCCCCGATCCCTCACGGGGTGTCGACCGGGAGGTCCATCACGTCCCGTTTCGCGCAATGAGCGGGCATGATGGGCGCGCACGCATTCGCCCGCGGGGGCCTTCGGCCCCCGCCCGCCACAGGAGCAGCACCGATGGGGATCTGGAACATCATCCGCCGTGACGAGGACGATCAGGGCACCACCCGCGACGCGATGCAGGCCGCCCGGAAGGGCGAGCAGGACGAGGGCGCTCTCCAGCGCCTGGTCGAGAAGATCCGCGACCTGGGTATCGACGGCACGATCGGCTACGCCTCCGCCGCCAAGGCCGCCGACCACGCCCGCCGCGGCCGGGCCAAGAAGCGCCCCGAGAAGGCCGTCAAGCGTCTGATCCGCTCGCACCGCCGCGGCGTCACCGTGGGCGGCTTCCTCACCGGCCTGGGCGGCTTCATCACCCTGCCGGTGCTGCTGCCCACCAACGTGCTCGAGTTCTACGTGCAGTCCACCCGCATGGTCGCGGGCATCGCCGCCGTGCGCGGCTACGACCTGGACGACCCGGAGATCCGCACCCGCATCATGGCCACCCTGATGGCCGAGGAGTCCGGCGAGCTGCTCTCCAGCGTGGGTCTGGGCCCGGTCGCCGGCGCCGCCTCCCGCGCGGTCGCCGGGCAGCTGCCCTCCTCGATGACCTCCGAGGTGCTCTCCGCCTTCGGCAGCCGGATCCTGCGCAAGTTCGGCCTGCGCTCGGCGCGGCTGTTCGGCAAGGCCGTCCCGGGCCTCGGCGCCGTCCTCGGCGCCTGGGCGGACCGTCGCCAGCTGAACAAGATCGCGAAGGCCGCCCGGGAGGGCTTCCCGGCGCGCTGATCCGCGACCCTCGACGCGCCCGCCCGGATCCGTCCGGGCGGGCGCGTCCGCGTTCGGCTCAGGGCTCCAGCCGTTCCATCGGCGGGAGGCCCGCGACGTCCCCGGCGGCCTCCAGCAGGGCCGCGCGGAAGGCGAGCAGGGCCGGGTGCTGGGCGGAGCCCGCGCGGGCCGCGGTGAACAGCTGCCGGGCGGGATCGCCGGGCAGGCGCAGCACGCGGGTGCCGGCCAGGTGCTCGGCGGCGATCAATCCGGGCACGAAGGCGGCGGCGTGGCCGGAGCGGACCAGGTGCACCTGCAGCAGCGGGTCCGGGGTGTCGAAGCGCACCCAGGGTTCCACGCCGTGCTCTCGCAGCAGGGTGCGCTCCCAGGCGCCGGTACGGGTGGTCTCCGGGTCCAGCGCCCAGGGCACCTGCGCGAGGTCCGCGAGGGAGCGAGGATGGGACCAGGGGGCGTGCGCGGGCAGCACCAGCAGCAGGTCGTCGGTCAGCAGCGCCTCCCGGTCGGTGCCGCGGCGCACCACCTGTGCCCCGCCGGGGTAGTCCTCCCCCAGGATCACGTCGACGTGATGGGCCAGCAGGCTCTCGTAGGCCTCGTCCACCTCCCGCTGGGAGATCTCGATCCGCAGGTCCGGGTGACGCTGCTCGAGCACGTCCACCATGCGCGGGGCCAACACGATGAGCGGCGTCTGGAAGGAGGCGATGCGCAGCACCCGCTCCGCCGGGTCCCCGGGGCCGGCCAGCTCGGCGCGGGCGGTCTCGGCCAGGGCCAGCATCTCCTCGGCCCGACGGGCCAGCCGCTCCCCCGCGTCGGTCAGCACCACCCGCCGCCCCACCTGCTGATACAGGGTGGCGCGGACCTCCCGCTGGAGCTGGCCGAGCTGCTGGGAGACCGCCGAGGTGGACAGGATCCGCGCCTCCGCGACCGCCGCCATGGTGCCGAGCCGTCGCAGGTCCACCAGCAGCTGCAGGCGGGGCAGGTTCAGCACGACGGCTCCGATCGCTCGACGGGGACGGGCCCGGCACGGACCGTCCAGCTCTGCTTGATGGTAGCGGCCATCATCGTGTGGTGGACCGGGAGGGACCCGGGGCCGCAGGCTGAGGGCATGACCGCACGTCCCGCCCTGCCCTCCGCCGACTCCACCGGTGCCGCCGCCCGCGCGGTCCCGGTCCTGTTCGTGCTGGGCTCCTGCATCTCCCTGCAGTTCGGGGCGGCCCTGGCCACGCAGCTGTTCCCGGCCCTCGGCTCCTGGGGCACCACCACCCTGCGCCTGGGCCTGGCCGCCGTGGTGCTGCTGGCCATCGTGCGGCCCCGCGTCTCCCGGCTGGACCGCACCCGGTGGCTGGCCATCCTCGCTTTCGGCGGCGCGATCGGCCTGATGAACGGCTCCTTCTACGCTGCCATCGAGCGGATCCCGCTGGGCACCGCGGTGGCGATCGAGTTCCTGGGCCCGCTGGTCGTCGCGGCCGTGCTCTCCACGCGGCGCAGCGATCTGCTGTGGGTCGTCCTCGCCCTGGCGGGCGTGGGCCTGTTCGGCGTGGAGGAGGCGCTCGGTGCGGCGGACCTGGACCGGCTCGGCGTGCTCTTCGCCCTGGTCGCCGCCGTCTTCTGGGGCCTGTACATCATCACCAGCGCCCGGGTGGGCCGCCTGGTGCCCGGGCAGGACGGGCTCGCGCTCGCGATGACGGTCGGCGCGCTGGTGGTGCTGCCGCTCGGGGCGCCCGGCGCGGTGCTCGGCATCACCGATCCGCGCCTGCTGGCCCTGGCGCTCGGCACCGCGGTGCTGGCCTCGGTGCTGCCCTACTCGCTGGAGCTCGCCGCCCTGCGCCGGGTCCCCCGCCACGTCTTCGGGATCCTGCTGAGCCTGGAGCCCGTGATCGCGCTCGCGGCCGGCGTCGCCCTGCTGGGCCAGGAGGCCACGGCGCTCCGCATCGTCGCCGCCCTGCTGGTGGTCGGGGCGAGCGTGGGCGTCACGCTCACCGCCCGCGGCGCCGCCGAGGACCCCTCGCGCCCGCAGCACCTGGAGGAGGGCGCCGGGGAGCTGCCGATCGCCACCCATGCGACCGCCACCGGCGAGATCGCGGTGCTCACCGAGGAGGAGCTGCGGCAGGTCACGGCAGCGGAGTCGGAGGAGCCGGCTCCCGGGGGCCCCGGCCATGACGCGGAGCGAGTGAGCCGGGAGCGGTCGGCGCTGCGGTGAACAGGGCGCGGTGCAGCATGCGCCGCGCTGCGGGGTCCGTGCCGGCGCCCGGGTAGCCGGCGCTCGCGGCGACCGCCATCGGCAGGGCCAGCATCACCTCCCGCGTCGTCACCCCCGGGTGGACGGCCCCGGCGGCGCTCGCCACCGGCGGGATCATCTGCAGGAAGGGGCCGAGGCGCTGCCCCGCCAGCTCGGAACGCAGGGAGCCCTCGATGCCGGTGGCGGTGGGGCCGGGCGCCACCGCGTTCACGCGGATCCCGTCGGCGCGGTAGAAGAAGGCGGCGTGCTCGGTCAGGCCCACCACGCCGTGCTCGGAGACGGTGTAGGCGGCGCCGGCGGCGTTGCCGCGCAGCGCGGCCTCGGAGGCGACGTTGACGACCGCCCCGCCGCCGGTCTCCCGCATCCGGCCGATCACGGCGCGGCTGAGGCGGAAGACGGCCCCGAGGTTCACCCCGAGCACCCGCTCCCAGAGCGCGTCATCGGTCTCGTGCAGCGGCACCATGCCGTCCATGATCCCGGCGATGTTGGCGAGGCCGTCGATGCGGTCCCCCGCGGCCTCGAGCACGGAGGCGAGACCCTCCTCGGCGGTGAGGTCCGCGGCCCCGGAGCAGCGTCTGCTCCGGGGCCGCGGGGGCGGTCTCGTCAGGCGCTCAGGCGCGGGCGCGGTGCTCCCGGTTGAGCGCCGAGACGATCGCCTCGAGGCTGGCGCGGGTGATCGAACCGTCGATGCCGACGCCCCAGAAGATCCGGTCGCCGATCTCGCACTCGATGTAGGACGCGGCCAGGGAGTCGTCGCCCTCGGTCAGGGCGTGCTCGGCGTAGTCCAGGATCCGCACCGGGATGCGGCGCTGGCCCAGGGCCTTGACGAAGGCGTCCAGCGGCCCGTTGCCGATGCCGGTGATCCGGTGCTCCTCGCCGTCCACCGTCAGGGTCACGGTGAGGCGGTCGTCGCCCTCGCCGGTGGATTCCTGATGGATGCTGCGCAGGCCGTAGCGGCCCCAGCGGCGCTCGTCGTCGCCGGTGGGCAGGTACTCGTCCTCGAAGGCGTCCCACAGGGCCTCCGGGGAGACCTCGCCGCCCTGGGCATCGGTGCGCTGCTGCACGATCCCGGAGAACTCGATCTGCAGGCGGCGCGGCAGGTCCAGGCCGTGCTCGGTGCGCAGCAGGTAGGCCATCCCGCCCTTGCCGGACTGGGAGTTCACCCGGATCACGGCCTCGTAGGAGCGGCCCAGGTCCTTGGGGTCCACCGGCAGGTAGGGCACCCGCCACTCGGCGTCGGCCACGGCCACGCCGGAGCGCTCGGCGTTGTCCCCCATGCGCTCCAGGCCCTTCTTGATGGCGTCCTGGTGGGAGCCGGAGAAGGCGGTGAAGACCAGGTCGCCGCCGTAGGGGCTGCGCTCGGGCACCGGCATCTGGTTGCAGTGCTCGACGGTGCGGCGGATCTCGTCCAGGTCGGAGAAGTCGATCTGCGGGTCGGTGCCCTGGCCGAAGAGGTTCAGGCCCAGGGTCACGAGGTCCACGTTGCCGGTGCGCTCGCCGTTGCCGAACAGGCAGCCCTCGATGCGGTCGGCGCCGGCCAGGTAGCCCAGCTCCGCGGCGGCCACGCCGGTGCCGCGGTCGTTGTGGGGGTGCAGGGACAGCACCACGGAGTCGCGGCGGTCCAGGTTCCGGTGCATCCACTCGATCGAGTCGGCGTACACGTTCGGGGTGGCCATCTCGACGGTGGCCGGCAGGTTCACGATCATCTTGTCCTGCGGGGTGGGCTTCACGACCTCGATCACCGCGTTGCACACCCGCAGGGCGTACTCCAGCTCTGTGCCGGTGAAGGACTCCGGGGAGTACTGGTAGGTGATCGCCGTGTCCGGGATCGTCTCCTCGTACTTCTTGCACAGCAGGGCGCCCTGCACGGCGATGTCGAGGATGCGGTCCTCATCGGCGCGGAACACCACGTCGCGCTGCACCACGGAGGTCGAGTTGTAGAAGTGGACGACGGCGCGCTCGGCTCCGGCGATCGCCTGGTAGGTGCGCTCGATCAGGTGCTCGCGGCACTGGGTGAGGACCTGGATGGTGACGTCGGCGGGGATGCGGTCCTCGTCGATCAGGGTCCGCACGAAGTCGAAGTCCGTCTGGGAGGCCGAGGGGAAGCCGACCTCGATCTCCTTGTAGCCCATCGCGACCAGCAGCTCGAACATCCGCAGCTTGCGCTCGGCGTTCATCGGGTCGATGAGGGCCTGGTTGCCGTCGCGCAGGTCCACGGCGCACCAGCGGGGGGCGCGGGCGATGCTGCGATCCGGCCAGGTGCGGTCGGGCAGCTCCACGCGGATCTGCTCGTGGAAGGGGCGGTAGCGGTGGATCGGCATCCCGGAGGGCTGCTGAGGCGCATCGCCCAGCGAGCCGACGACGGGGGCGCTCGGGTCGCCGGTCGCGGCGACGGCCGGGACGGTGCCCGCGGCGGTGGGGGTCGTGGTCATGAGGGGTCCTTCGATCGGAGGGTGGGGGTCGCCGGGCATCGCGTCAGCCGCGGCGGGTCCCCGGCGATCAGGCCCCGTCGCGGCATCGAAGAAGCAGCGATCCACGCATGCCGTCACGGTAGCACCGGGTCCGCGGGACCCGGGCCCGGCTCGCGATCCGAGACGGGGGCTCAGAACCCCAGGCGGCCGAGCTGCTTGGGGTCGCGCTGCCAGTCCTTGGCGATCTTCACCCGCAGGTCCAGGTGGACACGGCGGCCCAGCAGCTGGTTGATCTCGGCGCGGGCGGTGGCGCCGACCTCCCGCAGGCGGGAGCCGCCCTTGCCGATGATGATGCCCTTCTGGCTGTCGCGCTCCACGAACAGGCTGGCGCGCACCACCAGGCGGCCCTCGCCGGGGGCCACCTCCTTGAAGGGGTCGCCCTCGGGGTCGGTCTCGACCACCTCGTCGACCACCACGGCGATCGAGTGGGGCAGCTCGTCGCGCACGCCCTCCAGGGCGGCCTCGCGGATCAGCTCGGCGATGCGGTCGTCCCGGGACTCCTCGGTGAGCTGGTCGTCGGGGTACATCGCGGGGCCCTCGGGCAGCAGGGCGGTGATGACGTCCAGCAGGTGCTCGACCTGCTCGCCGGTGACGGCGCTGATGGGGACGATCTCGTCGACGTCCAGCAGCTGGTCCACGGCCATCAGGTGCTCGGCGAGGACGTCGCGGGCCACCAGGTCGGACTTGGTGACGACGGCGACGACCTTGGGGCCGCGGCGGCCGGAGCGCAGCTCGGCGAGGTCCTCGGCGATGTGCCGGTCGCCGGGGCCGATCCTCTGGTCGGCGGGCAGGCAGAAGCCGACCACGTCGACCTCGGCGAGGGTTTCGCGCACCAGGTCGTTCAGGCGCTCCCCGAGCAGGGTGCGGGGGCGGTGCACGCCGGGGGTGTCCACCAGCACGATCTGGGAGCCGGGCCGGGTGACGATGCCACGGATGGCACGGCGGGTGGTCTGCGGCTTGGAGGAGGTGATCGCGACCTTCTCCCCCACCAGGGCGTTGGTGAGGGTGGACTTGCCGACGTTGGGGCGGCCGACGAACGCGACGAAGCCGCTGCGGAAGCCCTCGCCCGCACCGGACTGGTCCACGGGCATGCCCGTGTCGGCGCTCATGCCTGCTGCTCCGGGCGGGAGGCGAGGAAGGTGAGCAGGAGACGGCGCTGCAGGTCGAACATGACGGTGCGCTCGTCCTCCTCCATGTGGTCGTAGCCCAGCAGGTGCAGGATCGAGTGGACGGTCAGCAGCAGCATCTCCTCGACGGCGCTGTGCCCGGCCTCCGCGGCCTGCTTCGCGGCGACCGTCGGGCAGAGCACCACGTCGCCCAGCAGGCCCTCGGGCGCGGGCTGCTCGGCGGTGCCGGGGGTCAGCTCGTCCATCGGGAAGCTCATCACGTCGGTGGGGCCGGGCAGGTCCAGCCACTGCACGTGCAGCTTCTCCATCGCGTCCTCGTCGACGAAGAGGATCGACAGCTCGGTGGCCGGGTGCAGGTGCATCGCGTCGAACACGAAGCGGGCCACCTCCACGAACTCCAGCTCGTCGACGGCGGTGGTGGTCTCGTTACGGACCTCGATGGTCATCGGGGGGTGTCCTTCCCGGGGGTGCGGCGGCGGGCCTCGCGGTTGCCGCCGGGACCCACCTCCCAGCGGCCGTAGGCCTCGACGATGTCGCTCACCAGGCGGTGGCGGACCACGTCGCGCGGCGAGAGGTGGCAGAAGGAGATGTCCTCGATGCCGGTCAGCACGTCCTCGACCACGCGCAGGCCGGAGCGCTGCCCGCCGGGCAGGTCCACCTGGGTGACGTCGCCGGTGACGACCATGGTCGAGTTGAAGCCGAGGCGGGTGAGGAACATCTTCATCTGCTCGGGGGTGGTGTTCTGCGCCTCGTCCAGGATGATGAAGGCGTCGTTCAGGGTGCGGCCGCGCATGTACGCCAGGGGCGCCACCTCGATGGTGCCGGCGCCCATCAGCCGCGGGATCGACTCGGGGTCGAGCATGTCGTGCAGCGCGTCGTACAGCGGCCGCAGGTACGGGTCGATCTTCTCGTTCAGCCCGCCGGGCAGGAAGCCCAGCCGCTCCCCCGCCTCCACGGCGGGACGGGTCAGGATGATCCGGTTGATCTCCTGGTTCAGCAGCTTCTGCACCGCCATCGCCACGGCCAGGTAGGTCTTGCCGGTGCCGGCCGGGCCGATGCCGAAGGTGACGGTGGAGGACTCGATGGCCTCGATGTAGGAGCGCTGCCCGAGCGTCTTGGGGCGGATGGTGCGGCCGCGCGAGGACAGGATGGTGCGCGAGAGCACCTGCTCGAGCTTCTGGCCCTGGGCGCGGTCGTCGCCGTAGAGCGCGGCGGCGCGCTGCACGGCCTCCGCGGTGACGGGCTGGCCGGTGGCGGCCATCTCGATCAGGGAGCGCATGATGTGCTCGCTGCGGCGCAGGGCCTGCTCGGTGCCGCGCAGGGTCACCTGGTGGCCGCGCACGTGCACGTCGGTGTCGGGGACGACGTCCTCCAGGGCGGCGAGGGCCTGGTCGTTCTCGCCGAGGACCTGGAAGGGGCTGAGGTGGTCGGGGATCGCGAGGCGCCGCTCGACCACCTCGGGGGTGCGGCCGGGGGCGGGGGTCACGGAGGGGACGGGTTCGGTCACAGTGCTCCTTCGGCGAGCTCTCCGCCCGCGAGGACGTGCGCGTGCACGTGGAAGACGGTCTGCCCGGCGCTCGCGCCGGTGTTGAAGATCAGGCGGAAGTCACCGCCGCGGGTCCCGGTGAGGCGGCCGGCGACGGTGGTGACGTGGGCCAGCAGCTCCGGATCGGCGGACAGCTCGCGCACGTCGCGCAGGTGGGTGCGGGGCACCACCAGCAGGTGCACGGGGGCCTGCGGCGAGAGGTCGTGGAAGGCGATCACCTGCTCGTCCTCGTGGACGCGCTCGGAGGGGATCTCGCCGGCCACGATGCGGCAGAACACGCAGTCCGGATCGGGGTCGCCGGGGGCGGTGGCATCGCTCGGGGTCATGCCTCGATCCTACGGGAGCGACGCACCCCACAGCCGGGGGAGGAACAGCGCGGGGCTGTGAGACGTTGCGCCCATCATGACTTCTCAGAGCACCCCGAGCCGTCTCGGCATCATCGTCTCCAGCGCCCGCCCGAATCGCATCGCGGACGTCGTCTCCCAGTGGGTGCGGGAGTCCGTCCCGGCCGAGGTGACGATCGACCTGATCGACCTGGCCGAGGTGGCGCTGCCCGCCTTCGACGGCTCCGCCGCCCCCAAGTCCGGCGTGGCCCCCGAGTCCGATCACCACCGCGCCTGGGCCGAGCGCATCGACGCACTGGACGCCGCCGTGATCGTCACCCCGCAGTACAACGGCGCCTACCCGGGCGCGCTGAAGAATGCCATCGACTACCTCTACGCCGAGTGGAGCCGGCTGCCTGTGCTGCTGGTCGGCTACGGCTGGATGGACGCCTCCGAGGTGCTGGCCCATCTCGAGCCGCTGATGCGGCGCCTGGACGCCGACGTGGTCGACGCGATCGGCCTCGGTTTCGGCGAGGACCTCAGCCCCCAGGGCGAGCTGTCCATCCGCGCGGAGAAGGCGGAGGCGCTCACCGCCGGCCTGGCGGCCCTGCGCGAGCGGCTCCCCGTCTCCGTCTGACGTCCGTCCTGACGCGCGAGACCCCGGTGACCACGACGGTCACCGGGGTCTTCGTCGATCCGGAACGGGATCAGCCCCAGCGGCCCAGCAGGGCGCTCAGCACGACCAGGGCGGCGGGCCCGGCGGTGGAGGAGCGCAGCACCTCGGGGCCCAGCAGCACGCTCCGGGCGCCGAGGGCCCGCAGGTCCTCCAGCTCCTGCTCGGCGATGCCGCCCTCGGGGCCGACCACGACGACGATCTCCGTCGCCTGGGTCCCCCGCAGTTCCGCGGCCAGGGACAGCAGAGGCGTGGACTCCTGCTCGTGCAGCACCAGCACCAGGGCGCCCGTGTCGATGCGCGCGAGCAGCCGCGCGGTGAGCTCGCGGCCCGCGGCGGGCTCCTCCACCGTCGGGATGCCGGGGCGGCGGGACTGCTTGACGGCGGCGCGGACGGCCGACTCCCAACGGGCGCGGCCCTTGCGCAGCTTCTCGCCGCGCCAGACCGAGACGGAGCGGCCCGCGATCCAGGGGATCACCGCGTCCACGCCCAGCTCGGTGGCGGTCTCGACGGCCTGCTCGTCGCGTCCGCCGGTGGCGAGGGCCTGCACCAGGGTCAGTCGCGGCGTGCGGGGCGCGGCCGGGCTCGGATCGGCCAGCAGCCTCAGCTCCAAGGACTCCTTGTGCGCGGCCGTCACCTCGGCGCGGGCCTGCCGGCCGGGGGCGTCGCTGAGCAGCAGCTGCTCCCCCACCGCCAGCCGCGCCGCCTTGGCGGCGTGGCGGCCCTCCTCCCCGTCCAGGGTCAGGGCGTCGCCGGCGCGGGCGCCGTCGAGGGCGTCCGCGTCCACCAGGAAGGCGGCGGGGGTGGTGGGCATCGGGGGTGCTCCTGGTCCCGGATCAGAGTTCGCGCAGGCGCTCGCGGAGCTTGGCGAAGGGGCCGTGGTGGCCGCGGGGCCGGGTGACCTCGTCGCCGCGGAGGGTGGCGAACTGCTCCAGCAGCTCGCGCTGCTCCTCGGTGAGGGAGGTGGGCACGTCCACGTCGAGCACCACGCGGATGTCGCCGCGGCGCTCGCGGCGCAGCGGGGTCACGCCGAGGCCCTTGAGGGTGATCTCGTCGCCGGGCTGGGCGCCCGGGCGGACCTCCACCTCCTGCACCCCGTCGAAGGTCTCCAGCGGGATGGTGGCGCCGAGCGCGGCGGAGGTCATCGGCAGCGCGATGGTGGTGACCAGGTCGTCGCCGTCGCGGGTGAACTCCTCGTGGGGGGTCACCTGCAGCTCCACGAACAGGTCGCCGGAGGGGCCACCGGCCTCACCGGTCTCGCCCTCGCCGCGGAGCTGGATGCGGGTGCCGTTCTCCACGCCGGAGGGGATGCGCACGGTGACCTCGCGCTCGGCGGCGGTGCGGCCGTGCCCGGAGCAGGCGGTGCAGGGCGAGGCGATCACGTCGCCGTGGCCCTCGCAGGTGGGGCAGGGCGCCATCGTGACCATCTGGCCCAGCAGGGACTGGGCGACGCGCTGCACGTGGCCGCTGCCGTTGCAGGCGGTGCAGCGGGTGGGGGAGGTGCCCGGCTCCGCGCAGCAGCCCTCGCAGCGCTCGCAGAGCACGGCGGTGCGGAAGGTGACGGCCTGCTCGGTGCCGAAGACGACGTCGCGCAGGTCGATCTTCACCCGGCGCAGGATGTCGCCACCGCGGCGCTGACGGGGCACGGGGCCCTGGTTGCGGCCGCGCATGCCGGTGGCCCCGGCGAACATGTCGAAGATGTCGTTGACGTCGAAGCCCATGCCGCCGGCGCCGGGGAAGCCGCCCCCGCCCATGCCGGGCCCGCCGCCCATGTCGTACTGGCGGCGCTTGTCCTCGTGGGCGAGCGTCTCGTAGGCCTGGGAGACCTTCTTGAACTTCTCCGCGGCCTCCGGATCGGGGTTCACGTCCGGATGCAGGGTACGGGCGAGCTTCCGGTACGCCTTCTTGATCTCCTCGGTGGAGGCGTCGCGGGAGACGCCGAGGAGCTCGTAGTAGTCGTCGTTCACCTGGTGGTCCTCACTGGCAGGTCGGGGTCGTGTCCGCGCGGGGCGCGGTGGTCGGGAGGCGGCGCGGGGGCCGCCGGGTCATTCGAGGTAGCGGGAGACGTAGCGGGCGATGGCCTGCACGGTGGAGATGCCGGCGACGTAGTCCATCCGCGAGGGGCCGAGGATCGCCAGGTGCGAGCCGGCGCCGTAGCCCGCGCCCACGACGGCGGCCTGGTTCAGGGCCTGGTCGCTGAGCTCGGAGCCGATGCGCACCTCGACGGCGCCCGGGGAGGCGTGCATCTCGGTGAACAGGCGCATCAGCACCAGCTGCTCCTCCAGCACGTCCAGCAGCGGCTCGACGTCGCGGGCGAAGTCCTCGGCGGAGCGGGCCAGGTTCGCGGTGCCCGCGAGCATGATCCGTCCCTCGGCGCGGGTGGCGGCGAGCCCCACCAGTGCCTCGACGGCCTCCGCGGCGGCGGAGCGGTCCGCGGGCGGCACGGTCTCCAGCAGGTCCGAGAGCGGCCCGGCCAGGTCGGTCACCTCGCGGCCGGAGACGGCCCGGTTCATGCGGTCACGCAGGTCGGTGTAGAACTCGGCGGCGGGGCCGGGGGTGACGGGCACGGTGCGCTGGTCCACACGGCCGGACTCGGTGATCAGCACCACCAGGAGCAGCGACTCGGCGACCTTCACCAGCTCCAGGTGGCGGATGCGGGCCTGGCGCCGGGCCGGGTACTGCACCATCGCGACCTGCTGGGTGAGCTGGGCCATCAGCCGCACGGTGCGGCCCAGCAGCTCCTCCACGTCGCCGACGTCCTCCAGCAGGGTGCGGATGGCGCGGCGCTCGGGGACGGAGAGCGGCTTGACGGTGGCGACGTGGTCGACGAAGGCGCGGTAGCCCTTGTCGGTGGGCACGCGCCCGGCCGAGGTGTGGGGCTGGGTGATCAGCCCCTCCTCCTCCAGCACCGACATGTCGTTGCGCACCGTCGCGGCGGAGACGCCCAGCTCGTGGCGCTCCAGCAGCGACTTCGAGCCGACGGGCTCGCGGGTGGAGACGTAGTCCTCGACGATGGCGCCGAGGATCTGCAGCTTCCGGGTGTCCGTCCTGCTCACCTCCGACTCAGCTCGACGGGACCGCGTCCGCCTCCCGGGGCCCAGCGGGAGAGCGCCGACGGCGGGCACCGATGTTGGCACCCGAGGCCGCCGAGTGCCAATCCTACGCGCCGTCGGCGGGGCGCACGGGGAGGTGTTCGCCACGGGTGTACGGTGCCGACCGTGCCCGCCCCCGATCGCTTCCCCGACCGGTACGGCCCGGACGTGCTCTCCGCCGGCCCGCCGTCCCACCATCGACGCCGTCCCGCCGCCCGCGCCGTGCCCGTGCAGCGCGACCTCGTCGTCGAGGAGGCCGCCACCGGCTTCACCGGCGCCGTCACCCGGCTGGAGAAGATCGCCGGCGACGTGGTGGTCGAGCTCGAGGACAGTCGCGGCGTGCGCCGCTCCTTCCCGCTGGGCCCCGGATTCATGATCGACGGGAAGCCCGTCGTCCTGGAGCGCCCGAAGGCCGCCGCGCCCACCGGAACCAAGCGCTCCGCCAGCGGCTCCGTGTACGTCGAGGGTGCCGCCGCCCGCACCGCCCGCGCCTCCCGCATCTGGGTGGAGGGCAAGCACGATGCCGAGCTGGTGCAGAAGGTGTGGGGCCACGATCTGCGGATCGAGGGCGTGGTGGTCGAGCAGCTCGACGGCGCCGACAACCTCGCCGAGCGGGTGCGGGACTTCGCCCCCTCCCCCGGTCGTCGCCTCGGGATCCTGGTGGACCACCTGGTGACCGGCTCCAAGGAGTCGCGGATCGCGGCCGAGGTGATCCGGCTGCCCGGCGCGCGCGGCAACGTGACCGTGCTCGGCCATCCCTACGTCGACGTGTGGCAGGCGGTGCGTCCGGCCCGCGTGGGCCTGCGGTCCTGGCCGCACGTCCCCAAGGGCACCGACATCAAGGTGGGCACGCTCAAGGCGCTGGGCTGGCCCCACGCCGAGCAGGCCGACATCGCCCAGGGCTGGCAGCGGATCCTCTCCACGGTGCGCTCCTACGCCGATGTGGAGCCGACGCTCTCCGGCCGGATCGAGGAGCTCATCGACTTCGTGACCGTCGAGGAGTGAGCGCGGCCGCCGGGGCCTGGGGGCTATCCCCCGACTGACCGGACGGCTTCCTCCGTGGGTGGGTCGAGGCGTGATCGTTAGGCTGGTGCCATCACCGTCCGGCCCGGCCCGATCAGCCGGGACGATCACCAGGAGGGGCCATGAGCCAGAATCCGCAGAATCCGTACCCGCACGATCCCTTCGACCAGGAGCCGGGTGCCGCCGAGAGCGCCGCCGCGCCGCAGGGTGAGGGTGCGCCGCAGGATGCCGCTGCGCAGGATCCGTCCGGGCAGGATCCGTCCTGGCAGGATGCGTCCGGGCAGGATCCCTCGACGCTGCCCGGCGCCCCCGCCGAGGGTGCCTACGATCCCTACGCCGCGCCGGACGCCGCGGCCGGTGACCCGTACGGTCAGCACTCGCCTTACGGTCAGCCCACCGGGGAGCAGAACTACGACGCCCCGAACGCCACCTCGGGCGCGGCCGGAGCCACCGGCCCCGCGAGCGGCGAGCAGTCCGGCGCCGGCTGGGCCGCGGCCGGTGGTGCCGCCGGTGGTGCCTATGCCGCCGGTGGTGCCTATGCCGCCGGGCAGGGTCAGGGCGGCCAGCAGGCCCCCGGCGCCGCGCCCGCCGTGAAGGGCGTCTACGACGGCCAGCTCACCGGGCAGCCGATCTCCGACTCCGACTCGCGGCTGTGGGCGATGTTCTCCCAGCTCTCCGTGGTGATCGGCCACCTGCTCAGCTGGGGCTTCCTCGGCTGGCTGGGCCCGCTGATCATCTTCCTGGTCTACAAGGACCGCGACCGCTTCGTCCGCTTCAACGCGGCCGAGGCGCTGAACGGCGCGATCGCCGTGGTCATCGCGCAGGTGGTGCTCGCCGTGGTGCTCGGCATCTTCGGTGTCGTCACCCTCGGCTTCGGCTTCGCCCTGTTCCCGCTGGTGGGCGTTCCTGCACTGCTGCAGCTGATCTTCTCGATCATCGGCGCCGTCAAGGCCAACCAGGGCCAGTGGTGGAACTACCCGCTGAACATCCGCTTCGTGCGCTGATCCACCCCACTGCCTGACCACCGACGCCCCCGGGAGCCCCGCTCCCGGGGGCGTCGCCATGCCCGGGCACCCTCACGTCACGGCGATCCCCCACACGCCAGGCTTCAACCCGGCGCCGAGATCCGCGTTCGGGTTCCTGTGGGGGCTCAGGGCAGCCCGAATGCGGATCTCGACCAGCCCAGAAGGCCCAGGCAGGCACGACGCGCCATCGAACTCTTCATCGTTGCGTCCTCCGGCGCTCATCGGCGCAATCGTGAAGAGCTCGGTGTGGTCGGCGGGAGGAGAGGACCGAGGGGTGGCCGGGCGGAGGGGCGGGCGCGTCGCACGTCGCCTCCGTCAGGGGACGAGGTCGCGGATGACGGCGTCGGCGAGGAGGCGGCCGGAGCGGGTGAGGACGAGGCGCCCGTCCTGCGCAGCCGCGGGGTCGAGGTGGCCACGCCGGACGTGCACCCCGATCTGGTCGCGGGTCTCCTCCGGCACGGCGGTGATCGGCAGGCCGTCGGCGATGCGCAGCTCCAGCAGGATCCGCTCCAGCGCCCGGGTCCCGTCGTCCAGGGTCTCGCTCTCGGCCACCGGCAGCGTGCCCTGGTCGAGCATGCCCGCGTATCGGCTGGGGTGCTTCACGTTCCAGGCGCGCATCCCCCGACGGTGGCGGTGGGCGCCGGGGCCGATGCCCCACCAGTCGGCGCCGCGCCAGTAGGCCAGGTTGTGGCGGCTGCGGTGCGCGGGGGTGCGGGCGAAGTTGGAGACCTCGTACCAGGAGAGCCCGGCCGCGGTGGCGAGGTCGTCGATCAGCTCGTACTTGTCGGCCATGTCGTCGCCGTCGGGCTCGGCCAGCTCGCCGCGGCGCAGCTGCCGGGCCATCGCCGTGTTGCCCTCGATGATCAGCGAGTACGCCGAGAGGTGGTCCACCCCGCAGGCCAGCGCGGCACGCACGGAGGTCTCCACGTCCGCCAGGGTCTCCCCCGGGGTGCCGTAGATCAGGTCCAGGGAGACCTCGAGCCCGGCCTCGCGGGCCCAGGCCACCACCTGCGGCACCCGCTCCGGGTCGTGGGTGCGGTCCAGGGTGGCCAGCACCGAGCGCACCGCCGACTGCATGCCGAAGGAGACGCGGGTGATGCCGCCCTCGGCGAGCCGGGCCAGGGACTCACGGCTCACCGAGTCGGGGTTCGCCTCGGCGGTGACCTCGGCGTCCTCGGCCAGGGGGATCAGGGAGCGCAGGTGGGACAGCATCGCCACCAGGTCCTCGGCGGGCAGCAGGGTGGGGGTGCCGCCGCCGAAGAACACGGTGTCCACCCGCTCGTACTCGACGCCCGCCGCGCGGTCGTCGGCCAGCACCAGGTCCATCTCGCGCATCGCGTTGGCGGGGTACTCGCGCTGCGAGCCTCCGCCGCCGAGCTCGGTCGCGGTGTAGGTGTTGAAGTCGCAGTAGCCACAGCGCACCGCGCAGAAGGGCACGTGGATGTAGACGGACAGCCCGTGCGGGTCCGGGCGGCCGCCCGCCGCGGCGGCGTCGTCGAGGGCGGTCGGGGCGAGCGGCGCGGCCTCAGCCACGGCTGCCGGTCAGACGCTCGATGCGGGCGGTGATCTCGCGGTGCAGCCCGGCCCCGGACTCCTCGGACCAGACGGCGAGCCGCTCGGCGAGCTCCCGGTCGCGGGTGCCGGCGTAGCAGGCGGCGACGGTCACGCCGTGCCCCGGGGTCGAGACCACGCGCAGCGCATCGCCGGCCTCGACGTTCCCGGGGGTGGTCACCCGCACGTACACGCCGGTGCGGCCGCGCTGGTGGTACCGGGCGCGGAAGTCCTCGGTGCCCATCCAGCGCTGGAAGGTCATGCAGGGGGTGCGGGGCGCGGTCACCTCGAGCACGGCGGTGCCGACCTCCAGCACCGCCCCGATCTCCAGGTCGTCGATCGCCAGGCCGCGGACGGAGAGGTTCTCCCCGAGAGTCCCGGCGGGCAGCTCGCGGTCGAGCTCGCCCGACCAGTGCTCCCGCTCGGTCTCGTCGATCAGGTAGACGGCCTGGTCGGGCCCGCCGTGGTGGGCGCGGTCCGCCTGCACGTCGGCGTACAGCCCCAGCGGCCCGACGGCGACGGGGCCGGAGACGGGCCGCTTGTCGATGGCGGTGGTGCCGACGCTGCCGCTGTCGCCGTGCAGCGCGGCCACCACGCACACGGCGGCCACGGTGCCGGTGGCGCCGCGGGGCAGCGGGGCGGTCACTTCTTCTTCCCGCCGTCCTTGCCGGCGTCGCCGCCGTCGGAGGACAGGGCCGCGATGAAGGCCTCCTGCGGCACCTCCACGGAGCCGATGTTCTTCATCCGCTTCTTGCCCTCCTTCTGCTTCTCCAGCAGCTTGCGCTTGCGGGAGATGTCGCCGCCGTAGCACTTGGAGAGCACGTCCTTGCGGATCGCGCGGATGTTCTCGCGGGCGATGATGCGCGAGCCGATGGCCGCCTGGATCGGCACCTCGAACTGCTGGCGCGGGATCAGGTTCTTGAGCTTCCCGGCCATCTCGACGCCGTAGTGGTACGCCTTGTCGCGGTGCACGACGGCGCTGAAGGCGTCCACGGCCTCGCCCTGCAGCAGCATGTCGACCTTGACCAGGTCCGCCGCCTGGTCGCCGTCGACGTCGTAGTCCAGCGAGGCGTAGCCCTTGGTGCGGGACTTCAGCTGGTCGAAGAAGTCGAACACGATCTCCGCCAGCGGCAGCGTGTAGCGCAGCTCGACGCGGTCCTCGGAGAGGTAGTCCATGCCCTGCAGGTTGCCGCGCTTGGACTGGCACAGCTCCATGATCGCGCCGATGTACTCGCTGGGCGCGAGAATGGTGGCGCGGGTGATGGGCTCGCGGATCTCGCGGACCTTCCCGGCGGGGAAGTCGGAGGGGTTCAGCACCTCGACCTCGGTGCCGTCCTCCATGGTGACGTCGTAGACCACGCTGGGGGCGGTGGAGATGAGGTCCAGGTCGAACTCGCGCTCCAGGCGCTCGCGGATGATCTCCAGGTGCAGCAGGCCCAGGAAGCCGACGCGGAAGCCGAAGCCGAGCGCGGTGGAGGTCTCCGGCTCGTAGTTCAGGGCGGCGTCGTTGAGCTTGAGCTTGTCCAGGGCGTCGCGCAGCACCGGGTAGTCGGAGCCGTCGATCGGGAACAGGCCGGAGAACACCATCGGCTTCGGATCGGCGTAGCCGGCCAGCGGCTCCGGGGCGCCCTTGCGGGCGGTGGTGACGGTGTCGCCGACCTTGGACTGGCGCACGTCCTTCACGCCGGTGATCAGGTAGCCGACCTCGCCGGGGCCGAGACCCTTCGTGGGCATCGGCTCGGGGGAGATCACGCCGATCTCCAGCAGGTCGTGCTGGGCGCCGGTGGACATCATGGCGATGCGCTCGCGGGAGCCGAGTCGGCCGTCGACCACGCGGACGTAGGTGACCACGCCGCGGTAGGTGTCGTACACGGAGTCGAAGATCATCGCCCGGCAGGGGGCGTCCACGGTGCCCTCGGGCTCGGGCAGGGTCCGCACCACGTGGTCGAGCAGCTCGGGCACGCCCTCGCCGGTCTTGCCGGAGACGCGCAGCACCTCGGCGGGGTCGATGCCGACCAGCTGACCGATCTCGGCGGCGTACTTCTCGGGTTCCGCGCCGGGCAGGTCGATCTTGTTCAGCACCGGCACGATGGTGAGGTCGTGCTCCATCGCCAGGTACAGGTTCGCCAGGGTCTGCGCCTCGATGCCCTGGGCGGCGTCGACCAGCAGGATCGCGCCTTCACAGGCGGCCAGGGAGCGGGACACCTCGTAGGTGAAGTCCACGTGCCCCGGGGTGTCGATCATGTTCAGCGCGTAGTCCGTGCCATCGACCTGCCAGGGCATGCGCACGGCCTGGCTCTTCACGGTGATGCCGCGCTCGCGCTCGATGTCCATCCGGTCGAGGTACTGGGCGCGCATGGCCCGCTCGTCGACGACGCCGGTGAGCTGCAACATGCGGTCGGCCAGGGTGGACTTGCCGTGGTCGATGTGCGCGATGATGCAGAAGTTGCGGATGCGCTCCTGGGGCGTCGACGCGGGCTGGATCTCCCGGGCCTCATCGGCAGCGATCCTGGGGGTCACCGGCGGGGGTCCTCTCCTCGGGGGCAGGGCGCCGCGCGGCCGCGCGGACGACCCTCATGGTCTCACGGTCGCCGGGCCGGGTCCCGCTCCCCCGCCCCGCGCGGGCCGAGGTCACACCGCCTCCCGACGGGGCCGCCCTCAGGCGCGCACGATGACGCCGGAGCGGGGCACCCCGCCCCGTAGCTCCAGCGGCAGGGCCCCTGCGGTCTCGGGGTCGGCGTCGTCCATCGCCTGCAGGTGCACGTGCGGCTCGGTGGAGTTCCCCGAGTTGCCGCAGCAGGCCAGCGGCTCGCCCCGGACGACGCTCTGCCCCATGTGGACGCGGAGGCTGCCACGCTGCAGGTGGCACAGGGCGACGTGGCAGCGGCCGTCGTCCAGCCGCAGGATCACGTGGTTGCCGGCCGGTCCCGGCCAGCCGCCGGAGGCGCGCCGCGGCGGCTGCGGGGATAGCAGCTCCCCCATGCCCACCCGCGCGCTGCGGCCGCGGGCATCCACGGGCACGAGGTCGATGGCGTACCCGGAGGCGAAGGCGCTGGAGCCGTGGCTGGGCACCCGGTCGGCGGGGCTGTTGCGCACCCGCAGCGGGCCGGGCAAGGGGTAGGCCGGACGGACGGCCTGCACGCGGGTCTCCCTCAGGCGGCGGGGTGGAAGTAGGTGGTGCCGAGCGCCCGGGTGAGGGCGCCGGTGACCTTCTGCAGCTGCTCCATCTCCTGCTCGATGTCGCCGCGGATGTCCTCCAGGGCGCGATAGCGCAGGCTGGCCAGGGCGCGGCCGACGATCCGGCGGGCCGGGTCCTCGGTGCCCATGCGGTCGAAGGTGGAGCCGTGCAGCTTGCCGAGGGTCTCCAGGGCTTCGTCGATCTGCAGCAGGCAGTGCGCGGCGGAGCGCGGGAAGATCGAGTCCAGCAGCAGGAAGCCGATGGCGCGCTGCGCGTTGACCTGCCCGCGGTAGTCGCGGATGTACGCCTCGTGGGCCGAGCAGGAGCGCAGCAGCATGACGGTGGTGGTGTCGGAGGTGTCCTCGTGGTCGTGGGCCTCCAGCACCCGGGCCGACATGTCCACCCGTTCGATGAGCTGGCCCAGCCGCAGGAACAGCCAGGCCTCGTCGCGGGTCATCGAGGCGTCGACCAGGCCGTTCACCACGGCGCAGCGGTCCTTGGCGTACTGGAACACGGCGTGCATCCGGGAGGAGCGCACCCCGTGGGGCATGCCCAGGGTGGTGGTGTTCAGCGACTCCCACACCTCGGTGGTCAGCACCTCGCGGGCGCCGCGGGCGTTCTCGCGGGCAGCCTGCAGGCCCCCGGCGATCGAGGAGGGGTTGCCGCGGTCGGTGACCAGTCGGTCCAGCACCGTCTGCACGGACAGGTCCGTCTCGGGCACGGGGCCCATCCCGAAGATGTCGTAGACGGCCGCGCAGGCCGGGGCGACGTCGTCGGTGACGTCCTCGGTGATCGACTGCAGCCGCACGTCGAGGATGCGGGCGGTCTGGTCGGCACGCTCGACGTACCGGCCGATCCAGAACATCGCGTCGGCGATCCTACTGAGCATCGTTCGCCTCCCGGTGGGGGTCGGTCTCGGCAGCGGCCACGTCCCCGTCGAGGTCCTCGGGGTCGTACTCCTCGCGGTCCTCGGCGAGATCCTCGGCGTCCAGCAGCGGGATCGCCGAGGTGACGGGCTCGGGCTCGCTCTGCCGCTGGTCCTGCTCCTGCGCGTAGGGCTCCTCCTCGCCGGTCTCGACGGGCTCGTCGGCCTCGTCGCGCTCGAGGACGCGGATGTACCCGGTGGAGGTGGGGACCTCGACGCGGGTGGGGCCCTGAGCACCCAGCACCCAGGTGTCCTTGGAGCCGCCGCCGCGGGAGGAGTTCACGATCATCTCGCCCTTGGGCAGGGCCACGCGGGTGAGGCCGCCGGGCAGCACCCATACGTCGTCGCCGCTGTTCAGGGCGAAGGGCCGCAGGTCCGCGTGGCGCGGCTCGGGCCCCTCCTCGACCAGGGTGGGAATGGTGGACAGCTGCACCACGGGCTGGGCGATCCAGCCGCGTGGGTCGGCCTGCAGGCGGGCGCGCATCGCGTCGAGCTCCTCGCGGGTGGCGGAGGGGCCGATCACGATGCCTTTGCCGCCGGAGCCGTCCACGGGCTTGACCACCAGCTCGTCGAGCCGGTCCAGCACCTCGGCGCGGGCCTCGGGTTCCTCCAGCCGCCAGGTGTCCACGTTGCGCAGGATCGGCTCCTCCTGCAGGTAGTAGCGGATCAGGTCGGGCACGTAGGTGTAGGTGAGCTTGTCGTCGCCGATGCCGTTGCCGATGCCGTTGGCGACCACGACGTTGTGGGCGAGGATCGCGCGGACCAGGCCGGGCACGCCGAGCACCGAGTCGGGGCGGAACACCTCGGGGTCGATGAAGTCGTCGTCGGTGCGCTTGTAGATCACGTCGACGCGGCGCAGCCCGGCGGTGGTGCGCATGTAGATCCGGTCGTGCCGCTCGACCAGGTCGGAGGCCTCCACCAGGTCCACGCCCATGGTGCGGGCCAGCAGGGAGTGCTCGAAGTAGGCGCTGTTGAAGCGACCGGGGGTGAGCACGACGACGGTCGGCTCCTCCCCCGCGTGGTCGGCGGCGGCGGCGCGCAGGGCGTTCAGCAGGCGGCCCGGGTACTCGCCGACGCTGCGGACGGGCCGGTCGGCGAACAGCTCCGGGAAGGTCTGGGCCATGGCGCGGCGGTTGGAGAGCACGTAGCTGACGCCGGAGGGCGTGCGGACGTTGTCCTCCAGCACCCGGAAGCCGCCGGAGCCGTCGCGCACCAGGTCGATGCCGGAGATGTGGATGCGGACCCCGTTGGGCGGGGTGTAACCGCGCATCGCGTCGACGATGTACGTGGAGGAGCCGGCCAGCTCGGCGGGGATCACGCCGTCCTTCACGGCCTCGGCGCCGGAGTAGAGGTCCTCGAGGAAGCGTTCGAGGGCGCGGACGCGCTGGGAGATCCCGGCGGAGACCTCGGCCCATTCCTCGGCGGCGATCACCCGGGGGATCGCGTCGATCGGGAAGGGGCGCTCCTCGCCCGCGTAGTCGAAGGTGACGCCCTGGTCGAGGTAGCTGCGGGCCAGGGACTCGGAGCGCGAGCGGAACTCCTCCTCACCGAGCCGCGCCAGCGCGTCGTGCAGGGACCGGTAGGAGGGGCGGACGCTGCCGTCCGCGGCGAACATCTCGTCGCCGTCGCCTCCGGCCTCGATGCCGTGGAAGAGAGAGCTGGCTGACATGCGTACCATCTAACACCGTGGTCCCGGCCCCCGCCCGACGTCCCGCCCATCGGACCTTCCGGTCACGGGTCGGTGACGGGCCCACGGACAGGATCCCGCCCCCGACCGAGAGAGCCGTCATGTCGCTGACCTCCCGTCTCACCTCGTTGCTGCGGTTCGCGGCCCGCTCCCGCACGGTGCGGCGCGCCGCCCGCGACCTGGGACGCGAGGCCGTGCGGCGGGTGCAGGACGCCCGCTCCCCCGCGGGATCGGCGCCGGCCGACCGCGCCCCGCGGGGCGACGCCGCCCGTGGCCCCGAGGGCGAGGCGATCCTGGCCGACCGCCGCGGCCGGGCGCCGCTGGCCATCACCTACGAGCCGCGGGCCGACGGCGCCGCCGATCCGGGCGAGGTGGTCTGGGCCTGGGTGCACTACGAGGAAAACCTCGGGCAGGGCAAGGACCGTCCCGTGCTGGTGCTCGCCGAGGAAGACGCCTCCGCGGGCGGCGCCGACGGCTCGGGCACCGTGCTGGTGGCCCTCATGCTGACCTCCCGCGACCGCGCCCCTGCCGGCGGCCGCACCCGCGACGAGCACGGCGCGACCTGGGTGGACGTCGGCACGGGGGACTGGGACTCCCGGGGGCGCCCCTCGGAGGTGCGGGCCGATCGGCTGCTGCGCCTGGACCCGGCCGGGGTGCGCCGCGAGGGCGGCCGCCTCGACCGGGCCGGCTTCGCCCGGGTGCGGGACGTGGTGCAGGAGCTGCTGTGAGCCTGACCGGGCCTGTTCGTCGCTCGCCGAGGAGCAGGTGGGACGCAGGACACGCCGCCACCTCGGTGACCTGGGCGCTCACCGGCTGGTAGGGTCGTTCCTCGTATGTGTGACATACCGCGAGGTGTGCGCATCCCGTCGGCCCTCCCGTGTCTGGGCCAGGCGGCACGTGCGACCCGAGCGAGTACCCGTGGCAGCGACCCGGGTCCGACGTCTCCAGGCGAATCCCCACCGCCCGTCCCCGTCGGCCCCGATCCTCGGCCGCCCCGGACGTCCCCTCACAACAGCCGCACCCCGTGCGGGTGCGACAGCAATCAGGAAGAGTCCTCGTGGCAAACATCAAGTCCCAGATCAAGCGGAACAAGACCAACGAGAAGGCGCGTCTGCGCAATCGTGCGGCGAAGTCCGAGCTCAAGACCTACACCCGCAAGGTCCGCACCGCCGTGACCGCGGGCGACGCCGCCGCCGCGGACCAGGCCCTGCAGCAGGCCTCCCGCAAGCTCGACAAGGCCGTCTCCAAGGGCGTGATCCACAAGAACCAGGCCGCGAACCGCAAGTCCGGTCTCGCGAAGCTGGTCGCCGGTGTGAAGGCCTGACCCCTTCCTCTCCGGCGAAGGCCCCGCACACCTCGGGTGTGCGGGGCCTTTCCGTATGCGCGGGCCGGCGAACGGTGCGGTCAGTGGTCGCGCTCAGCCGGCGCGGCGGGCGCGGCAGATGGCCATCACCATGCGCTGGGTGGACCAGTGGGGGTCGCGGCCGGCGCCCTTGACCTCGTGGTCGGCGCGGGCGACGGCCTCGATGGCGCGGGCCAGGGAGCGGTCGGTCCAGGCGCGGACCTCGCGGGTGACGTTGCGGATCATCCAGTCCGGCATCCCGAGGCTGCGGGCGCTCGCGCCGGGGGCGGAGACCTTGGCGAGCTGGCGCATCTTCATCGCCATCGCGGCGACGATCGGCACCGGGTCCGCCCCGGCCAGGGTGGCCTGCTGCAGGAGCTGCAGGGCCTCCTGCTCGCGGCCGGCGATGGTCGCATCGGCGACGGCGAAGGCGGTGGACTCGACGCGGCCGGCGGTGACCTCCCGGACCTCGGTGAGGGTGAGGACCGGGGCCTGCTCGCCGGGCTCGGGGGTGGTGTCCTCCAGGAGCTGCCGGGTGATGGCGGCGAGCTCGGCGAGGTCCGTGCCGAAAGCGTCCACCAGGGCGGTGGCGGCGTCGGGCTGGATGCGGCGGCCGGCGCGGGCGACCTCGGCGGCGACGAAGGCCTGCTTGTCGGCGGCGCGCTTGACGGGGCTCGCGTCCACGCGCGGCACCCCGGCCTTCTTCAGGGCGTCGAGCAGCTTCTTGCCGCGGTTGCCGCCGCGGTGGACGAGCACCAGGGTGACGTCCGGCTCAGGGGCGGGCAGGTAGTCGAGGATCTCGGCGATGAGCTTCTCGGGGGCGCTCTGCAGCTCGGGCACCAGCACGAAGCGGGGCTCGCCGAACAGGGAGGGGCTGGCCACCTGGGTGAGGGCACCGGGGCCGAGGGCATCGCCCGAGAGGTCGTGCACGGCCACCTGCGGGTCGGCCTCGCGGGCCAGTCCTCGCAGACGCTGCACGGCGCGGTCCGCGATCAGGGACTCGGTGCCGTGGACCAGCACGATCGGCGCGAGGGCGACGCTGTGCCACTCGACATCGCTCACCGGGACTCCTCTCCCACGGGGACGCCGCCGCTGGTGACGGGCGGGCCCGATCCTACCGGGGAGGTCCGACGGATCTCGCCTCGGGATCCGGGCCGGGGCCGAGCACGACGGTGCCGTCGCGGTCGGTGCGCAGCACGACCGATCCTTGTTGTTCGAGCATGCCGAGCAGCTCCGGCGTGGGGTGGCCGAAGGTGTTGTCCTGGCCGACGGTGACCAGGGCGGTGCGCGCATCCAGGGACTCGTAGAGCACGGGCTCCTGGAAACGGGAGCCGTGATGGGCGACCTTCACCACGTCAACGGGGCCGGGGTCGAGCTCGGCCAAAACGGCCTGCGCGGCGGGCTCGAGGTCGCCGAGGGCCACCAATCGGGTGCCGTCGGCCCAGGTGGCGGACAGAGTGATCGAGCAGTCGTTGGCGGCGTCCTGCTCGCCGGTGTCGGCATCGAGGCGCGCCGCCTGCTCGATGGCCGCGAGGTCGGGCGGCCACAGCACCTCCAGGTCCAGGCCATCCCCCGCCCAGGAGTCCCCGCGCAGCGCGGTCTCCGGCGCAGGCTCCGGGGCGGCCTGCGTCCCGGACTCGGGCAGCGGACACACCCACTGCGCGGCCGGGATCCGGGCACCGCGCAGGGCCTCGGCTCCGCCGGTGTGGTCGGCGTGCGGGTGGCTGAGGATCAGCAGGTCGATGCGGCGCACCTCCAGCAGGTCCAGGCAGCGGGTGAGCAGGGCCGGGTCCGGCCCGGTGTCCACCAGCACCGTCGGCGAGTCGGGGCCGCTCCCCCGCAGCACCATCGCATCGCCCTGGCCGACGGCACAGGCGGCGATCCGCCAGGAGTCGTCGGTGGCGCCCGGCAGCAACCGCACCGCGGGCGGGGCGAGCAGGACGACCAGCAGCGCGGCCGTGGCCCAGCGGACGGGGCGGCGGTGGCGCAGGGCGAGGGCCACGGCCAGGGCGGCGAGGATCCCGGCGGCCGCGAGGGCACCGGTGGCCCCGGCCGGCACGGGCACCCGGGAGCCGGGGAGTGCGTCAGCGGTATGGGCGGTCAGCAGCACAACGTGGGCGCCTCCGGCCCCCATCTGGGCGAGTAGGGCCCCGGCAGCGGGCCAGACCAGGCCTGCCACGAGGGCGAGGATGCCGAGCACGGTGGTGGGGCCGACCAGGGGCGCGACGGCCATATTCACGGCGACGGTCCACAGGGACACCTCGGGGGCCAGCAGGATCAGCACCGGCGTACAGACCAGTTGGGCCACCAGCGGCACCGCGAGCACGAGCGCGGCGGACACCGGGAGGCGCTGCCCGGTGGCCGCGTGGAGCACGCGGGCCAGCGGCGGCGCGGCCAGCAGGATCGCCCCGGTGGACAGGGCGGAGAGCAGGAAGCCCACGGAGGCGGCAGTGACCGGGTCGAGCACGGACCACAGGGCGACGGCGGCGGCGAGGCAGGCGACCGGGGAGGCACGCACCCCGGCCAGGCGGGCCAGCAGCAGCGGCAGGGCCATGGTGGCGGCCCGCTGCACGCTGGGTTCGTCCCCGACCAGGGCGACGTAGGCGCCTGCGAGCACGATCGCGGCCAGCAGTCGCGGTCGGCGCCGCACCCCGAGCAGCAGCAGCGGCACCAGCACCGCCGCGATCACCAGGGCGATGTTGGCTCCCGAGACCGCTACCAGGTGCGAGATCCCGGCGCGGCGCATCGCCTGCTCGCTGTCCTCGCCGAGGCCGTGGGTGTCGCCGGTGGTCATGCCGCGCAGCAGGGCCGCCTCGTCGGCGGGCAGGGCGGCGGTGCGGTCGCGGAAACCGAGGCGGAGGCGCTGGCGGAGGTCCTGGGCGGCGCCGCCGGGGCCGTTCGTCGCCGCCGGTGCCACGGTGCGCGCCTGGAGCACCAGCAGCCCGTCGGCGTCGCGCAGGGTGCCGCGGACGATGACCACCTGGCCGTCGCCGACCCCGGAGAGTCCCTCGGCGCCGGCGTCCTCGGCGCGCAGCAGGACGGGCACGGCGGCGGGCAGCACGGTCTGCTCTGCGCCGAGCTCCGCGGGACCGCGCAGGGTGCGGGCGCGAGCCTGCAGCCCGGTGCGGGCCCAGGCAGGGCCGCTGCTCGGCGCCTCCGGCTCGGAGGCCAGCCGCACGGCCAGCTCCACCGTGCTGCCGGAGGCGCCCGCCAGCGCGTCCCGTGCCGCCTCCTGACGGTGCAACGCGGGCATCAGCAGCGACGCGGCGAGCAGCACCAGGGCGAGATGCGCGGTGAGGGGACCCCGCCAGGTCGTGCCCGCGCCGGTGAGCAGGGCGGTCAGCACTCCGACGAGCAGCAGCACGCCGGCCGCCAGGGCGGCGCCGGTCCCGGCGAGCGTCCCGAGGATCGCCAGCGCCCAGATCACGAGGGCGGCGGGAACGAGGCGGAGCTCGGCGCTTCCCATCACACGGTCGCCATCGGTCGGATCTCCTCGAGGGTGACGGGGCCGATGCCGGGCACCTCCTCGAGCTCGTCGACGCTGGTGAAGGGGCCGTTCGCATCCCGGTACTCGATGATGCGGGCGGCGATGGCGGGCCCCACCCCGGGCAGCTCCTCCAATGCGGCGGCGTCGGCGGTGTTCAGGTCGATCAGGCCGGAGCCGCCGGCCCCGGCTGAGCCCGTCGCATCGTCCGTGGTGCCCTGTCCGGCGTCGCCGTCCTCGGCGGGCGCGCTCGCGACGGCCGGGGGTTCCTCCCCCGGCAGGGGCACGTGGATCTGCTCGCCGTCCACCAGGGTGCGGGCCAGGTTGACGGAGTCCAGCTCGGCGTCCTCGGTGGGGCCGCCAGCGGCCTGCACCGCGGCGTCCACCCGGCTGCCGGCGGGCAGGGTCACCACCCCTGGCTCGGCGACGGCCCCGGAGACGTGCACGACGACATCCCCGCTCTTCGCGTCGTCGGCGTCGTCGCCCTGCCCGGACGTGCCGCCCTCCGCGGAGGCAGTGCCGTCCGCCGCTGGGCTCGTGGCGCCCTCCGTTCCGGAGGCGGCAGCCGCCTCCGTGGGGTCGGCTGCGGCCGGGGCCGTCGTCTCGATCGCGGTCGGCACGGCGGTCCCCTGCCCCGACAGGTGCACGGCGCCGAGGCCGATCAGCACCAGCACCGCGATGCCCAGCAGCGAGGGCAGGGACGGGGCAGGGAGACGTCGCCGGGCGCCCCCCGGCGAGCCCGACGACGCCTCCCCCGGGGAACGGGCACCCGCAGGCCGCGCGGCGTCCCCACGCCGATGCCGGCCGGCTCGGGCGCCACCTCGGCGCCGATGTCCCGTTCCCATGCCGGAACGCTAGGCGCGCGCCCTCACCGCCCACCCGTGGGGGCAACCGGCTGGGGATGCCCGCGCGGTGGGGAGGAACCGCGCTGCCCCAGGCCCTCCCGTCAGCGGCGGCGGCTCAGAAGCCGAGCACCGCCAGCCACTGCGCCCAGAAGGCGAGCACGATGACCACCACGACCAGCAGGTACCAGGCCAGGGTCAGCAGCACCCAGTGCCGCAGCAGCCCGGCCAGCGTCGCGGGCAGGGGCAGGTCGCCGTCCTCGAGGGTGTGGGCGAGGGTCGCGAAGAACATCGGGGCGGTGCAGACCCAGACCACCATGCACCAGGGGCACAGCGCGCCGATCACGAAGATCGCCGAGAAGGCCAGGAAGTGGATGAAACCGAACGCGAAGGTCATCCCGCCCAGGCGCGCCCAGCGCATCCACGTGGGCAGGCGCACGCCGGAGAGCATCAGCGCACCGAGCACGCCCATGATCGCGAAGCCGGCCAGACCGATCGCCATGTTCGGGATACCGAAGGCAGAGGCCTGCCAGGTCATCATCACGCTGCCACAGGAGATGAAGGGGTTGACGTCGCAGGCGAGGCTCGCCCCCGGGTTCTGCAGCAGGTACAGCTTGTCGATCAGCAGGGTGAGGGCCGCGATCCAGGCGACGGCGCCGCCGATCAGCAGCACGGCCCCGGTGCGCCGCAGCCCGGCGCGGGAGCGCCCCGCCCGTTCGGCGGCCAGCTCGGCGTCGATCTCGGCGCGCAGCGCGGCCTCGTCCTGCAGGCCCTCGCCCTGGACGGACGGATCGGGGGTGGTCTGGGATGGTCCGGGGGTCATGGTGCTCTCCTCGTTCAGGATCCCAGCGGGTGCTCGCGGTACCAGGCGGCGAGCCGCTCGAAGCCCTCGTCCAGGCTGACGGTCGGCTCCCACTGCAGGCGCTCGCGGGTGCGGCGCTGGTCGAACCAGTGGGCGGTGGACATCTGCTCGGCCAGGAACTCCGTCATGGGCGGCTCGTCGTGGCCGGGGCGGGCCTCCCAGAGGCGCTCCACCACGCGGCCGGCCAGGCGCGCCACGGAGCCGGGGATGCGCAGGCGCGGCCCCGGCACCCCGGCGGCCTCGCAGAAGCCGGTGAAGACGTCGCGCACGGTGCGGGGCTCGCCGTTGGTGACCACGAAGCTCTCCCCGTGGACGTCCTCGATGCGGTCCAGGGCCGCGACGATCGCCCCGGCGGCGTTGTCGACGTAAGTGGTGTCGATCAGCGCCATGCCGTCGTCCAGCAGCGGCAGGCGTCCGGTGGAGGCGCGCTCGACGATGCGTCCCACCAGCTGGGTGTCCCCCGGGCCCCACACCACGTGCGGGCGGATCGAGGTGACCAGCAGGCCGTCGTGCCCGTCGGCTGACATCGCGGTCAGCTCGGCGGCGGCCTTGGTGCGGGCGTAGGGGCCGCGGGCCCGCTCGGGGTCCGCGGGGGTGGCGTCGAGGCCGACGATGGCGCTGCCCAGGTGCGCGACGGAGGGCGAGGAGACGTTGACCAGGTGGCCGCCGCCCTGGGCGCGCAGCGCGGCCAGCACGTTCTCGGTGCCGCCGATGTTGATCGCGCGGTACTCCTCCTCCGGGCCGGAAATCGAGACCTTCGCGGCCAGGTGCACGATCGCGTCCCGGCCCTCGGCGGCGCGGGCCACCGCCGCGGGGTCGGTGAGGGAGCCCAGACGGTCCTCGACGCCGGGGATCCCGGCGGGGCGGCGCTGGAAGGCGGCCACCTGATCGCCGCGGTCGCGCAGCAGCTCGGCGACGGCGCCGCCGAGCATCCCCGAGGCGCCGGTGACCAGCACCCGGCGCGGGCTCACAGGGCCTCCGCCCGCTCGCCGCGCAGGGTCTGCTCGCTCCAGCGGGACAGGGCCGCCCGGTCGATCTTCGAGTTGTGGCGGATGTCGGTGGGCAGGGTGCGGGTGGTGAACACGGCCACCACGGGCGCGCCGGTGGCCTCGCCGACGGCGCGACGCACGGCCTGGAACAGGGACGGCTCGGCAGGGCGCGGCTTCCCGGGCTTCCCGGCCCGGTAGCCCTCGGTGGTCTCCAGGACCACGACCACCTGCTGAGTGCCGCGGGGGCCGACGGCCGCGGCGCCGGCGCGGCGCACGGTGGGCACCGACTCGGCGGCGTCCTCGATCCGCACCGGGGTGAACAGGCCCTCGGCGGTGGCGAGCACGTGCGCGGCGCGGCCCTCCACCCAGAGGCGCCCGGCCGCGTCGAGGTGGCCCACGTCGCCGGTGGCATGCCAGCCGGGGAAGCGCATCGAGGTGTGGGTGGTGCCCCACAGCATCAGGTAGCGGTCGCGGACGTGCGGGGCGCGCACCAGGATCTCGCCGGTGACGTCCGCAGCGGTGGAGATCTCCCCGGTGGTGGCTCCGTCTGCGTCCATCACCGCGATGGCCAGCTCGACGCGGGGCACGGGGGTGCCGACGCAGACGCCGGATCCCTCCCCGGCCTCCTCGATGCCGGCCAGGTCGATCGCGGTGACGGCCAGGCACTCGGTCATGCCGTAGGGCGTCAGCGCGCGGGCGGCGGGCATCAGCCCGGCCAGCTCCCGCAGCAGGTGCGGGGCGATGGGCGCGCCGGCGGAGAAGAAGCTCGGCACCCGCGCCAGGGCCGCGCGGCCGCGATCGTCCAGCGTCTCGGCGGTGTCCAGGATGTTGCGCAGCGCCGCGGGGGCGGTGAACACGGCGGGCGCGCCGAGGGCGTCGACCGCCGCGGCGAGGGCGCTCGCGGTGAGCTCCCCGGGGCGGGTGACGTCCATGTCGGGCACCACCGTGGGGGCACCCAGGGCGGGCCCGAGCAGCGCGAAGGGCGCGAAGCCGGCCACCAGGCCGCGCTCCGGGTCCAGCTGCAGGGTGTCGCCGACGGCCGCGAACATCGCGCCCATCTGGGCGTGGGTGTAGACGGCGCCCTTGGCCGGGCCGGTGGAGCCGGAGGTGAACAGCACGGCGGCATCGTCGCCGGGCTCCGGCCAGGCGGCGTCCAGCGGGGCGCCGAGGTCGCGCATGTGGGCGCCGGAGGCGGCGAGCTGGGCGATGGAGGTCTCCACGCCGAGCACGGTGCGGTCCACGGTGGGCAGCTGCTCGACACTGATCCGGCGGCCGGGCCAGCCCAGCGCGCGGGCACCGGTAAGGGCCTTGGGGATGCCGATGATCCAGTCGGGATGGGAGCCGACGACGGCGCGGGTGAGGCCGTCGGTGCCCAGGCCCGCGTCGGCGATCACGGCGACCGCGCCGATGCGCAGGCAGGCGTACAGTACGCCGGTGAGGTCGGCACCGGGGGTGATGAGCACGCTGACCCGGTCGCCGGGTCGCACGCCGTGGGCGAGCATGCCGCTGGCGATGTCCTCCACCCGGCGGTGCAGCAGCGACCAGGTGATCTCGCGGCCGGGGGCGTCCTCGGAGCCGATCTCGACGACGGCGGGGCCGTGGACGTGGCCGGGGTCGGCGGCGAGGCGGGCGATGGCCGCGCCGACGGCGCCGCCGGGGGCCTGCTCGGCATGGGCGGAGACGGGGCGGGCGTCGCGCTCGGCGCGCGGGGCGCCGTGCTCGTCGAAGGGCTCCGCGAGCCAGGCGGCGAGGGTGCCGGCCACGTCGGCGTCCTCCCACACCAGGTGGGAGGTGCCCTCGAAGCGGTGCACGGCGGCGTGCGGCACCCGGGCAATGAGGTCGCGCAGGTAGCGGTCGGAGAAGGTGATGTCCCGCGGGCCCCAGGCGAAGAAGGTGGGCACGTCCAGCTCCTTGATGCCCTCGGCGAGGCGCTCCAGGGTGGGGCGGGAGGGGTGGCCGGCGGTGTCGGGGATGTCGGCGACGAAGTCCTCGATGCCGCGGCGGCGGGCGCGGCCCCGGTAGGGGGCGAGGTAGGCGTCCTGCACCTCGCGCGGCAGCGGCGGCTGCGAGAGCGAGAGGGTGGTGCGCAGGAACGCGTCGGTGAGGGAGGTCGTGGCCGGCAGCACCGCGGGGGCGGTGGCCAGGCGCAGCGCGGCCGGCAGCTGCTCGCCGAGCTCCTGGTGGATCCCGGTGTTGGTCAGCACCATCCCCGCGACGTCGTGGCGGTTGTCCAGCGCCCAGCCCACCGAGACGATGCCGCCCCAGTCGTGGCCGATGGTGACGACGGGACCGCGCAGGGAGAGGGCGTCGGTCAGCAGGGAGAGGTCGGTGATGCGGTCCTGCAGGTGGCGGACGGTGCCGGTGCGCTCGGACCAGCCCATCTCCAGCTGGTCCACGGCGATCAGCCGCCAGGGCAGGTCCTCCCGCACCAGGGAGCGGAACAGGAAGGAGAAGGTGGGGTTGCCGTGCACCGCCAGCAGGGTGCCGCGCGGGGTGATGCCGCGCTCGGCCAGCCAGGGGCCGGAGTCCAGCAGGTGCCAGCGGCGCTCGACGCCCGTGTGGTCGCGGACGTGCTCGATGCGGTGCAGCTGATCGGGGACGCCGGGCTGGGACGGGACCTCGGCGACGTCGCGCACGTGACGGGTCATGCCGGGCATCACCATTCCACCTCCATGAAGGCGGTGTTCAGGCCGGAGCCGACGCCGAGCAGCAGCACCCGCTCCCCGCGCTGGATGTTCTGCTGATGGTTCGCCAGGGTCATCGGCACGGCCTCGGCGGCGATGTTGCCCCAGTCGGGGAAGGTCACGGGGATGCGGTCCATGCCCACCCCGGTGATGGTGGAGAAGTTGCGGGTGTAGACCATCGAGACCTGGTGCGGGATCACGTGCTCGATGCTGCGGAAGTCGTGGCCCTGCTCGTTGGCGTCGCGCCAGGTGTCCATGATCAGGTCGATGCCGTTCTCCAGCAGGCCCGCCGAGTCGGTGCGCATGTCGTCCATGTCGCCGATGCACAGCTCGTGGTGCTGGGTGCCGGCGCGGCCCTGGGTGAGCTTGAGGCGGTGGCCCTCGGGGTGCTTGTCGGTGGGGCCGAGCACGGCGGCGGCGGCGCCGGAGCCGAGGGTGAGGGAGGCGAACTGGTTGTTGAAGTCGTCCCGGGTGGAGGTCTTGGAGTTCAGCCGGTCGATGGTGCCGTGCTGCACCTCCTCGACGTCCTCGGCGCCGACCACCAGCGCGTACTGCACCTGGCCGGAGTCGATCATCCCGGCGGCCATGGTCATCGCGTTGACGAAGCCGAGGCAGGCGTTGGTGATGTCGAAGTTCATGGCGCTCGGGGGCAGGCCGAGCGAGTGGTGCACGGTGGAGGCCACGGCGGGCTCGAGGTGCTGGCGTGAGACGGAGGCGTTGATGATGAGGCCCACCTGGTCGCGCATGATCCCGGCCTTGGCCATGGCGCGCTCGGCGGCGAGCACGATGCCCTGCTTCCATCCGTTCTCGGTGTCCTTCCACCAGCGGCGCTCGTAGACGCCGGCCACGCGCTGCAGCACGCCCTTGGGCAGGCGGAGGCGCTTGCGGGCCGGGGCGAGCATCTCGTCGATCTCGTCGGAGGTGACCCGCACCTGCGGCAGGGTCATCTCGACCGCCAGCAGGGACGTGTTCTGGTGGACGAAGGCGGTGTTCCCCATCTGCGTGCGTGACCTCGTTCGTTCCTCGTCGATGTGATCCGGTGGATCCGGGTGGTGGGCGGCCCCTCGCCGTCCGTGCCGGGGCGCGGGAACGGGGTCGGGCGCTCGCCGGCGTCGATCATTGTCCCACCGGGCCCTGGACGCCCGCCGAAGGGGTGTCCGATCCCACGTCGCCCCGGTCCGCGCCGCCGGCTCCGCCGATCGTGTCCACGAGATGGAGTGTGAGAGGCACTGCCCGCGTATATGCGGGGCACTGTCGCTCTGACTCCATCCGACGGCCAGGCCCGAGCCGGAGCGGGGTGGCGGGTGACTCAGGGGGCGTCGGGGCCAGCCCCTGTGCCTGTCTCCTCGTCCAGGTGATGGCCCAGGTGGTGGCGGGCGAACAGCAGGCACTGCTCGAGCATCCGGGTGCGGGCGGCCTCGCCGCCGGCGCCGCGGGTGTTGACCTCCAGCAGCACGGAGCCGCCCCAGCCGCGGTTGGCCAGGCGCCGCAGCACCTCGGCGCAGGGCTGGTTCCCCTCCCCCGGCGGCAGGTGCTCGTCCTTGGTGGTGGAGCCGGAGCCGTCGGCCAGGTGGAGATGGGTGAGCCGCTCCCCCAGCCGCTCGATCATCGCCAGGGCGTCGTCCCCGGCGGTCGCGGCGTGGGAGAGGTCCACGGTGACGTGGGCGTAGTCCTCGTCGGTGGGGTCGTGGTCGGGCAGATAGGTGAGGACCTCCCGGACGCCGAGCCGCCACGGGTACATGTTCTCCACCGCGATGGCGACGCCGTAGCGGTCCTCCAGCTCGGCGACGCCGTCCACGAACTCGTGGGCGTACCTCCCCTGCCAGCGGAACGGCGGGTGGGCGACCACGGTGGGAACCTCGAGCTCCTGGGCCAGCTGCACGGTGCGCTCGATCTTCACCCAGGGGTCGCGGCCCCACAGGGTCTGCAGGAAGAACAGGGTGGGGGCGTGCAGCGACATGATCGGCTGGTCGTAGCGCTCGGCGTAGGCGCGCAGCGACTCGGGGTCGTGGGTGTCCTTGGCGAAGGACACCATCACCTCCACCCCGTCGTAGCCCACCTGGTCGGCCACCCGGAAGCACTCCTCGACCCCGGCGGGGAACACGGAGGAGGAGGACAGGCCCACGGGGATGCGTCGCTGCGGGGCGTGGTCGCTGCGCGGGTCGCCGGCGGCGAGGCGGCGGGAGAGGCTCTCGCGCCCGGTCCTGTTCGCGGCGTTGGCACGGGTGTAGGGCTTGCGGGCGCCGGCGGGACGCGGGCCGCCCTCGGCGGGGCTCTCACGGCGTGGGCTCACGGCTGCTCCTTCGGGTGGGGACGGGCCGTCGCGGGGGCGGCGACGGACCGCCGACCAGTATGCCCCGCGCGGACGGTCCGGGGACCGACCTACACTCGTCCCCGCGCCTGGGCGTCAGCTGACGCTCCCCCGACCGAGCCCACGGAGCCCCTTCACACATGGCCAAGCTGCACTTCAAGCACGGAGCGATGAACTCCGGGAAGTCCGACACCCTGATCAAGACGGCCTACAACTACGACGAGCGGGGCCTGGCGACGCTCACGGTGAAGCCGGCCCTGGACACCAAGGGCGAGGACCGGGTGGTGGCGAGAGGCGGCGCCAGTCGCCGGGTCGATGTGCTGGCGGCGCCGGAAGAGGACCTGCGCGCCCACGTGCACCGGGTGGCGGACGCGGAGGGGCTGCGGCCGCTGCACGCGGTGCTGGTGGACGAGGCGCAGTTCCTCGAGCCCGCGCAGATCGACCACCTGTTCCTGATCGCGAAGCGGGACGGCATCTCGGTGATCTGCTACGGCCTGCGCACCGACTTCCGTACGACCACCTTCCCGGGGGCGCAGCGCCTGTTCGAGCTGGCCGACAACGTGGAGAAGCTGCCCACCATGTGCCGCTGCGGCTCCCAGGCCGAGTTCAACTGCCGCCGCGTGGGTGGCCGCTACGTCTTCGAGGGCGATCAAGTGGCGATCGACGACGGCCCGGAGGGCGGCGCGCCCGGCGGTCCGGACGACGCGGTCACGTACCAGTCGCTGTGCGGGCCCTGCTTCCTGGACGAACAGCAGCGGGCCGGGGTCACCGTCCTCGGCTGAGCAGGTCCCAGCGGGGAGCGGCGACCCCGGCGCGGGGTGCGCGCGGTCGGTCCCGGCAGGGCCGGACCGACCGAGGGGTCAGGAGCTGAGGGGCTTGTCGTCGCCGACCTCGGCCTCGCCGCCGGCGGCCGGGTTGTCCCCGCTCGGCTCCTCGCCGGAGCCGGAGACCTTGTCCTTGGCGGCGCTCGCGGCACCGGCGGCGGCGCCCTGCACGGCGGAAGCGACCTCGGGGGCCTTCTCCTTCACGGTCTCGGCGGCGTCCTGCGCGGCCTTTCCGGCGGCCTCCTTGGCCTGCTCGGCGCGGCGCTGCACCTCGGGATCGTTCGCCACCTGCTTGGCGGTGCGCTCGAGGGACTCGTACGGGCCGCGGCCCAGCTTGGAGCCGATGACGACGCCGATCGCGATGCCGGCCAGGAACAGGAACTTCTTCATGGGGTTCTCCTTCGCTCGGGGCCGACGGGCGCCCCTGCGCCCCCGGCCGGTGGGGTGCGTGCATGGTGTCACAGAATGGTGACGACGGCTCCCCGGCCGGCCCGGAAGGTCCGGTCCCGGCGACGATGCGGGGGCCGCCCCGCCGTCGCGGGACCGCGTGGTCGGGACCACCCTCCGCGAGGCCCTACGATCGATGGATCGGGGCAGCGTCGCCCCGTGCCGTCCACCCGCCGTTCACGGTGTTAGAGGAGTCATTGCCGGTGTCCCCGACGTCCCCCGATCGCGCCGACCACCTGTCCACGGACCTCACCGCCAGCGAGGTCTCCGCCCAGGTCCGGGACTGGACTGCCGCGGCGGCCACCCGGCCCGTCCCCGGGGCGGCGCAGCTGCTCACCGGGCTGCTGCGGGACCCCAAGGGTCTGGACTTCACCCTCGCCTTCGTGGACCGGGTGATCCGTCCCGAGGACCCGAAGGCCGCGGCCGTGGAGCTGCGCCGGCTGGCGCAGGATCCCCCGCAGTTCCTGCCGCCCGCGATGCGTCGCGTGATCGGCCTGGGCGGGGCCACCTCGAAGCTCGCGCCGCAGCTGGTGGTCCCGACCGCCCGCCGGGTGATGCGGCAGATGGTCTCCCACCTGATCCTCGATGCCCGCCCGGCGCCGCTGACCGCCTCCATCGCGCGGCTCACCGCCGACGGCACCAAGCTGAACCTGAACCTGCTGGGCGAAGCCGTGCTCGGCGCCCAGGAGGCCTCCCGCCGCCTCGAGGGCGTGCGCGAGCTGGTGCGACGCGACGACGTCGACTACGCCTCCATCAAGGTCTCCTCGATCGTGGACCACCTGCCGATGTGGGCCGCCGCCGAGACCGTCGACCACATCGTGGAGACGCTGCTGCCGCTGTACCTGGAGGCGGCCCGTGCGGAGCACCCCACCTTCCTGAACATGGACATGGAGGAGTACCGCGACCTCGAGCTGACCCTGCAGGTCTTCGAGAAGCTGCTGGACCGGCCGGAGCTGGAGGGCTTCCACGCCGGCATCGTGCTGCAGGCCTACCTGCCCGACGCCCCGCGGGCGATGGAGCGGCTGCGGGAGTTCGCCGAGCGCCGTGTCGCCGCCGGCGGCGCCCCCATCAAGGTGCGCCTGGTCAAGGGCGCGAACCTGGCGATGGAGCAGGTCGAGGGCTCGGTCCACGGCTGGCAGCAGGCCCCGCTGCTGAGCAAGGAGGACACCGACGCCCAGTACAAGCGGATGCTGCTGGAGGCGCTGCGCCCCGAGACGCTGGCCTCCGTGCACCTCGGTGTGGCCGGGCACAACCTCTTCGACGTGGCCTTCGCGCACCTGCTGATGACCGAGCGCGGCATCCCCGCCGGGGAGGGCACCGGCGTCGAGTTCGAGATGCTCGCCGGCATGGCGCCCGGCCACCAGTCCGTGGTCCGCGAGGCCGTGGGCACGATGCGGCTGTACGTGCCGGTGGTGCACCCGCAGCAGTTCGACGTGGCCGTCTCCTACCTGGTGCGCCGCCTGGAGGAGAACGCCTCCTCCGAGAACTTCATGTCGGCCCTGTTCGAGCTCGACGAGTCCGCCGAGCTGTTCGCCCGCGAGGAGGGCCGCTTCTCCCGCTCGCTGGCGAAGGCCCTGGGCGAGACCTCCGCGCCCACCCATCGCACCCAGGACCGCACCGGCGAGGCCTACGACGGTCCGCCGGAGCTGGGCTCCGAGGCGCTCCCGACGGTGCCGGGCGCCTTCCGCAACACCCCGGACACCGACATCTCCACCCGCGCCAACCAGCTCTGGGCCGGGCAGATCACCCACCGCATCCGCTCCTCCACGCTCGGCGTGGAGGAGGCCGAGGCGGATCACGTGGACACCCTCGAGGGGGTGGAGGCCGTGATCTCCCGCGCCTTGGAGGCGCAGCGCTCCTGGGCGGCGCTCGGGGTGGAGAAGCGGGCGATGGTGCTGCGCCGGGTGGCGCGGCAGCTGGCCGCCCACCGCGGCGAGCTGCTGGAGGTGATGGCCTCCGAGACCGGCAAGACCCTCGCCCAGGGCGACCCGGAGGTCTCCGAGGCGATCGACTTCGCCCTCTACTACGCCGAGCAGGCCGAGCGGATGGCGCGCCGCGAGGACGTCGTCTTCACGCCGCGGCCGCTGACCCTGGTGACGCCGCCGTGGAACTTCCCGGTGGCGATCCCCACCGGCGGCGCCCTGGCGGCCCTGGTCACCGGCAGCGCCGTGATCATGAAGCCGGCCCCGCAGGCCCGTCGCTGCGGCGCCGTGATCGGAGCGATCATGCACGACGCGGGCGTCCCCGAGGGCGTGTTCACCCTGATCGACGTGCCGGAGGACGAGGTCGGCAAGGCGCTGATCTCCGATCCGCGCATCGAGCAGCTGATCCTCACCGGTGCCTACGAGACCGCCACCCTGTTCTCCTCCTGGCGGCCGCAGCTGCGGGTGCTCGCGGAGACCAGCGGCAAGAACGCTCTGATCGTCACCCCGCACGCGGACCTCGATCTGGCGGCCAAGGACGTCGCCGCCAGCGCCTTCGGCCACGCCGGCCAGAAGTGCTCGGCGGCCTCGCTGGTGATCACCGTCGGCTCGGTCTCGAAGTCCCGTCGCTTCGGGGCGCAGCTGGCCGACGCGGTGCTGTCGCTGCACGTGGGCGAGCCGACCGATCCGACCGTGGAGATGGGCCCGATCATCGAGCCTCCCGGGGAGAAGCTGGCCGCGGGCCTGCACGGCCTCGGCGAGGGGCAGAGCTGGCTGGCCGAGCCGCGGCAGCTGGACGAGGAGGGCCGCCTGTTCACCCCGGGCGTGCGCCGCGGCGTCCGCGAGGGCTCGACCTACCACCTCACCGAGTACTTCGGGCCGATCCTCGGCATCATGCACGCGGACACCCTCGAGGACGCGGTGCGGATGCAGAACGGCACCAGCTACGGGCTGACCGCCGGCCTGCACTCCCTGGATCCCGACGAGATCGCCTGGTGGACCGAGCACGTCGAGGCCGGCAACCTGTACGTGAACCGCGGGATCACCGGCGCGATCGTGCAGCGGCAGCCCTTCGGCGGCTGGAAGCGCTCGGCCGTGGGGCAGACCGCGAAGGCCGGCGGCCCGAACTACCTGATCCACCTGATGGACCAGGCCGACGGGCCGACCATCCCCGATCCCGCCGAGGACCCGGTGGCGTGGCTGGAGGCGGCCCGCGCCTCGGATCTGGAGCAGTGGGCCACCACCTTCGCCCCGCGCGACGAGCAGCAGCTGCACGGCGAGATCAACGTGCTGCGCTACCTGCCGCTGCCGGTGCTGGTGCGCGCCGCCGCGGGCACCCCCGTCCATGAGCTGACCCGCGTGCTGTACGCCGGGGCGACGGTGGGCGCCGAGGTCGAGGTCTCCGTGGCCGAGGAGTCGCTGGTGGCGGTGGCCCGCGAGGCCGGGATCCCCGCCGAGGCGATCCGGGTGGAGGACGCGGACGCCTTCGCGGACCGCCTGCCGGTGCTGACCTGCTCCCGCATCCGCCTGCTGGGCGAGCCCGATCCGACGCTGCTGGCTGCCCACGCCCAGCGCATCGAGATCGCGCTGTTCACCGGGCCGGTGCTGGCCTCGGGCCGGGTGGAGCTGCTGACCTTCCTGCACGAGCAGGCGATCAGCGCCACCAACCACCGCTACGGGAACCTCCTCCCCCACACCCTGGACCTCACCGGGGGCCGGGGCTGGGAGCGCGGGCCCGCCTGATCGGCGGGCACACCCGACGTCGACGACAGGGGCGCGGGACCGGATCACCGGTTCCGCGCCCCTGCTGCGTCGGTGCGCTCAGGCGGTGACGGTGCCCAGCCGTGCGCCCTCGGGCAGGGTGCCGCCCTCGGCGCCGAGCACGGCGTCGCCGACCACGGTGACGTCGGCCCCGAAGGTCCAGTCGCCCTGCACGTCCAGGCTGACGGCTTCGCGCAGCGAGGGGATGCCGTGGGCGAAGCGCGGCTCGAAGTCGCCGATCAGCTTGTACGGCCCGGCGGCGAGGGACACCGCGGGCAGCGGCTCCACCTGCTGCACCAGGGCCCGGCGCTCGTCGAGATCGTAGAGGTCCGAGCGGATCAGCAGCAGGTCGCTGGTGGCCTTGACCGGCAGGAACCGCTCCCGGCCGACGACGATCGCGGTCGCGCCCTCGAACACCTCGATCGCGGCGCCCATCGCGGACTCGATCTGGTAGACGGGGGTGGAGGTCTTGTCGGCGGGGTCGACGGTCTTCTCGTTGCGGATCAGCGGCAGGCCCATCACACCCTGGCGCTCGGTGAGGATCCGGTCGATCGCCTCGAGGTCCCACCACAGGTTGTTGGTGTGGAAGAACGGGTGGCGGTGCTCGTCGGTGAAGTAGTCCATCTCCTCGGCGGGCGTCTGCGCGGTGTCGCGCAGGATGAGCTGCCCGTCGGCCTTGCGCACGGCGAGGTGGCCGCCCTTGCGGTCGGCCGGGGTGCGGCGGCACAGCTCGGCGGCATAGGGGGCGCCGGTGCCGGCGAACCAGGCGGCCAGCACGGGACTGGGCACGGTGCCGAGGTTGTCGGAGTTGGAGACCGAGGCGTAGCGGAAGCCGGCGTCCAGCAGCTTGCGCAGCACCCCGGAGGTGAGCAGCGCGGTGTAGATGTCGCCGTGGCCGGGCGGGCACCATTCGAGGTCGGGCTCGGCGGGCCACTCGACGGGGGTCAGGTCGTCCGTGCGGAGCTTGGGCTCCTTGTTCTGCAGGAAGTCCAGCGGCAGGCCGTCCACGGGCAGCTCGGGGTACTTCGCGAGCACCTCGAGGGTGTCCTCCCGGGTGCGGAAGGAGTTCATGAAGATCAGCGGCAGCCGGGAGCCGGTGGCCTTCCGGGCGGCAAGCACCTGCTGGGCGATGAGATCCAGGAAGCTCTGGCCGTCGCGCACGGGCAGCAGCGACTTGGCGCGGTCCAGGCCCATCGAGGTGCCCAGGCCGCCGTTGAGGTTGATGATGGCGAGCTGGTCGAAGGCGTCCTTGGCCTGGCGCGGGTCGATCTGCACGTCCTCGAGGCGGGGCGGGTCGAGGTAGGGCTCGATGGTGTCCTCGGGGATGGTGCCGGTCACCCCCTCCTCGAGCTGTCCGTAGTAGTGGGAGAAGACGTCGATCGCGGGCTGCGCGACCCCGGCGTCGGCCATCTTCTGCTGGGCAGCGGTGAGTCCTTCGGTGCTCATGGCCCCAGCGTATCGGGGCCTGCGGGCCCCGGGCCCGCTCCGACGACGGGGTGTGACACGTCCGTATCGTCGCGTGCGCCGGATGTGGGCGCTACGCTCGGGCGCACCGGTGCAGTCGGTGGACGGGGAACGGATCATGGAGATGCCGGACTCCGCAGACCCGACGGCGCGCGCTCCCGGTCAGGCCCCGGCGCCGGGCAGCCGCCCGTAGACCTCGTCGGTGACGGGCTCGAGCCATTCGTTGCGCACGTCCTTGCCGGGGGTGATGAAGGCGAGGTGGCTGAACCAGGCGTCGGCCTTCGCGCCGTGCCAGTGCTTGGTGCCGGCGGGCACGCGCACCACGCTGCCGGGCTCGAGGCTCACCGGCTCCTCCCCCTCGGCCTGGTACCAGCCGCTGCCGGCGGTGCACAGCAGGACCTGGTCACCCGCGCCCTCGCTGCCGTGGTGGACGTGCCAGTTGTTGCGGCAGCCCGGCTCGAAGGTCACGTTGCTGACCGGCACGTTCCCGCCGACCAGCGGCGCCAGGTAGCTCTGACCGATGAAGTACTGGGCGAAGGCCTCGTTGGGCTCGCCCTGGGCGAAGATCTGCGCGAAGGTCTCGGTGCTCATGGATGCTCCTCCTGGTGCTCGGGGCCGCGCTCGCGGCCCGGCCGTCACCGTCGACGGTAGGCCGGGTGCGGACCGGGAGGGAGGCCTTGGCGGAGCCCCCTTCGCACCCACGGGCTGGGGGCGACCCGGCGGGTCGTGTCACGCCGCGACCTCCCGTGGCCGATCAGCGACGTTTCTTCCGTAGAATCGTGACCCATGAGCACAGTCCTGTCCGCGGTCGCCTGGCCGTACGCCAACGGTCCCCGTCACATCGGTCACGTCGCCGGCTTCGGCGTCCCCTCCGACGTCTTCTCGCGCTACATGCGCATGGCGGGTCACGACGTGCTCATGGTCTCCGGCACCGACGAGCACGGCACCCCGATCCTGGTGGCCGCCGACGCCGAAGGCGTCACCGCCCGCGAGCTCGCCGACCGCAACAACCGGGTGATCGTCGAGGACCTGGTCGCGCTCGGACTGTCCTACGACCTGTTCACCCGCACCACCACCCGCAACCACTACCAGGTGGTTCAGGACATGTTCGTGGCCGTGCGGGACAACGGCTACATGATCGAGCGGACCACCTCCGGCGCGATCTCCCCGTCGACGGGCCGCACCCTGCCCGACCGCTACATCGAGGGCACCTGCCCCATCTGCGGGGCCTCCGGCGCCCGCGGCGACCAGTGCGACAACTGCGGCAACCAGCTCGATCCGACGGACCTCGTCGACCCGGTCTCCCGCATCAACGGGGAGACCCCGGAGTTCATCGAGACCACCCATTACTTCCTGGACCTGCCCTCGCTCGCGGCGGAGCTCGGGCGCTGGCTGGACGAGCGCGAGGCCACCGGCCTGTGGCGGCCCAACGTGATCCGCTTCAGCCAGAACATCCTGCGCGACATCAAGCCCCGCGCGATGACCCGCGACATCGACTGGGGCATCCCGGTGCCGGGCTGGGAGGACCAGCCCACCAAGCGCCTCTACGTCTGGTTCGACGCCGTGATCGGCTACCTCTCCGCCTCCGTGGAGTGGGCGCGCCGCCAGGGCGACCCGGATCTGTGGCGCAAGTGGTGGAACGACCCCGAGGCCCTGACCTACTACTTCATGGGCAAGGACAACATCGTCTTCCACTCCCAGATCTGGCCCGCGGAGATGCTGGCCCAGAACGGCAAGGGCGACCACGGCGGCACCCCCGGCCAGTTCGGCGAGCTGAACCTCCCCACCGAGGTGGTCTCCAGCGAGTTCCTCACCATGGAGGGCAAGAAGTTCTCCTCCTCCAAGGGCATCGTCATCTACGTGCGGGACATCCTGGACCGCTACCAGCCCGATGCGCTGCGGTACTTCATCTCCGCCGCCGGACCGGAGAACCAGGACGCCGACTTCACCTTCGCCGAGTTCGTCTCCCGCACCAACAACGAGCTGGTGGCCGGCTGGGGCAACCTCGTGAACCGCACCGCCGCGATGATCGCCAAGAACGTCGGGGAGATCCCCGCGGCGGGCGAGCTGGAGGACGTGGACCGGGCGCTGCTGGAGCAGATCGAGGCCGGTTTCCAGACGGTCGGCGGCCTCATCGAGGCGCACCGGCAGCGGGCCGCGATCGCCGAGGCCATGCGCCTGGTGGGCGAGGCGAACCGCTACGTCTCCGAGACCGAGCCCTACAAGCTGAAGGCCGAGGAGCAGCGGCCGCGGCTGCTGACCATGCTGCACGTGCTCGCCCAGGCCGTCACCGACCTGAACACGATGCTGGCGCCGTTCCTGCCGTTCTCCGCCAACGAGGTCGAGAAGGCGCTGGGCGGCGAGCTCGAGGTGGCTCCCCTGCCGCGCCTGGAGGAGGCCGAGGACCTCGACGGCGGCCCCGGCTACCCGATCATCACCGGCGACTACTCGGGCGTGCCCGCCTGGGGCCACCGCGACGTGGTCGTGGGACGCCCGGTCGCCAAGCCCTCCCCCATCTTCACCAAGCTCGACCCGAAGGTGGTCGACGAGGAGCTGGAGCGCCTCGAGTCCGAGGGCTGAGCCCTCGGGCGCTCCCGACGCGGGCACGGCCCGCCGGACGGAGTGTGCCGCTGCGCTCGGGCCCCTTCAGCTGTTGACGTGTCGGTTGCTGACGGCGCGACCAGGTCCCTTTCTCGACACTCCTCGGACGTCCATCGACAACGCGTGGGATCCGAGACCCGGGCCCCATGGCGTCCACGTGCTGAGAATCCGCGCGATTCCTCGGCCGACGCACTCTGCGGTCCTGAAGAGGACGATTCATTGACGAGACGAGCCGTCTCGTTGTAACGTCTCCACGACGAGACGATACGTCTCGCCTCGCCGGCGTACCGGGCGCCGGCACACGGGAACGACGAAGGGACCGAAATGGACGACTCTCCTCATCTGGCACCGCTCCTACGGGACGACTCTGAAGAAGCGTTGGTTCACCAATGCCCACCCTCCTGGTGCGCGAACTGATGGGTTCGACACCCAATCCGCGTCGACGGTCCGAGGAGTCGCGGCACGCGATCCTGTCAGCCTGCCTCACTCTCATCCAGGAAGGACGGCACCGCCTCACGATCGAAGCGATCGCGAAGCAGGCCGGCGTCGGGAAGCAGACGATCTACCGCTGGTGGCCATCGCTCGGCGCGGTCCTGCTCGACGCGGTCACCGAAGAACGGGACCGTTGGGCCGTCAGCTTCGAGAACACCGGGGACCTCGTTCACGACCTCTCGAATCTTCTCTCCCGCGTCGCTGAACAGATGTCGCGCGCCGACCAGACGCCGATCATCCGTGCCGTCATAGCCCAATCTCAAGTCGACGAGGCCTTGCGCCGGGCATTCGAGGACGCAGTGTTCGGCCCGATGCGGGCCTCCTATGCCCAGCGACTCCGCATCGCTCGCTCGACCGGCGAGCTGAGTTCGCCGCTCACGGACGATGATCTCCTCGACCTGGCGTTCGGTCCGCTCTGGTTTCGGCTGCTGACCCGGCCGGATGCCATGAGTACCGACTTCGGCAGAGCCATCGCGGAGTCCTTGAGGACGACGATCTCGCCGGCGTGACATCCCGTCCCCGTCCGTTTGCTGTGTTTCGCAGACCGCGCTCCACAGGAGGATCGCCGCGTCCTCCGGATTTCATGCACCAGCGGACGTCAGACATCGGACATCAGACCTCAGACCTCAGACATCAGACATCAGACATCAGACATCGGACATCGGGGGCTCTCCCGAGGCGACGAATCCGAGAAATCATCACCTGCAACCGCAATGAAATGAGAGGAATTACCTCATGGGAGAAGTACGAGCTGAGTTTTCCATGTCCCTCGATGGATATGTCGCGGATAGTGAGCACGACATCAGCGCCCTGTACGAGTGGATGGTCGGCGCTGTGGACATCGATACATCACTCGATGACATGAACTACACCGAGCAGGGCACTACGGCGCGAACCAGCCGTTCCCACCGGAGCGGGGCGATCGTGTGCGGCCGGCGAACCTTCGATCTCGCGCAGGGGTGGGGCGGCCGCCACCCGCTCGATGTCCCGGTCATCGTCGTGACCCATCGCGAGGCACCGGAGTGGTCACATCGACCCTCCCCGTTCACCTTCGTCGAGGAGGGAGTGGTTGCGGCGATGGAGGTTGCTCACCGCGCGGCCGAGGGGAAGGACATCCTGGTGTGCGGCCCGGAGATCATGCGCCAGTGCGCCACGGTCGGACTACTCGATGCCCTCGCCATCGACCTGGTCCCGACCGTGCTCGGAGGAGGAGTGCCCCTCTTCGGCGACGAGCCGTTTCCCTCGTTGGATCTCGCGTCGTCCGTCAGCGGCGCAGATGTCACGCATCTCCGGTTCGAGCTGCGGAAGGAGGAGCTGGAGCGCCTCGAGTCCGAGGGCTGAGCCCTCTCCGGGAACCGCCCCGCGGCCTTGCCACCGAGCGCCCCCTTACTTACAGTTCTCTCAAAACTGTTAGTAAGGGGGCGCTCGTGCACACGGATCCCGCGCCGCTGCCCATCCCGCCGATCGGGCACCGGGAGGGCCACTGGACGGTGCCGGACACCGGACTGGTCTCCCGCCGCGCCCGCGCCGCCGGCACCGGCCCCTACGACGCCGCGATCCCCGCGCCGCTCGCGGAGCTGAGCCTCGCCGTGCCCGGGGACCTCGCCGCCGACGCGGCGGAGGCCGAGGCCGCGCTGGTCGCGCTGGACCGCGAGGCAGCGGCGACCCTCGGCGGCACGCATCCGACGCTCGGGCCGATGGCCTCGATCCTGCTGCGCACGGAGTCCGCCTCCTCCTCCCGCATCGAGGACCTCACCGTCGGCGCCCGCCAGCTGGCCCTGGCCGAGCTGCGCGCCTCCACCAGCACGAATGCCCGCATGGTGGTGGCGAACGTCCGGGCGATGGAGACCGCGATCGCCCTCGCCGAACGGCTGGACCTGCCGGCGGTGCTCGCCATGCAGCAGGCGCTGCTGGCCGAGGACCCCCGCCACGCCGAGGAGGCGGGGCGGCTGCGCGAGCAGCTGGTCTGGATCGGCCGCGGCGCCCACTCCCCGCGTGGTGCCTCCTTCATCGCTCCCGAGGCCGCCGAGGTCCCCGCCGCGATGGACGACCTGGTGCGGTTCCTGGCTCGGGACGACCTGCCGGTGCTGATCCACGCCGCCCTCGCCCACGCCCAGCTGGAGACCATCCACCCCTTCACCGACGGCAACGGTCGCACCGGCCGCGCCCTCGTGCACGCGCTGCTGCACGGAAAGGGGCTGCTCACCACGCTGACCCCGCCGCTGTCCGCGGGCCTGCTGCGGGAGCTCGACGCCTACATCGCCGCACTCACCGCCTTCCGCGCCGGGGACGCCCGGCCGATCGTGGAAGCGATGGCGCAGGCCGCGCGCTACGCGGCCGTCACCGGCGGCGCCCTGATACGGGACCTCGGCGCCGAGCTGGAGGAGGCGCGGGAACGGCTCGCCGGCCTGCGACCGCAGGCGGTGGGGTGGCGGCTGCTGCCGCTGCTGGTCGGCCAGCCCGTGATCGACGCGGCCGCCGTCCGCCGCGCGCTCGGCGTCGCGGACGCCTCGGCGCAGCGGGCCCTCGCCCAGCTCACCGAGGCAGGGGTGCTGCAGGAGAGGACGGGCGCGGCCCGGGGGCGGATCTGGCAGCACGAGGGGATCCTCGCGGTGCTGGACGACTACGCGGCCGCGATCCGCCGACCCGGCTGAGGGCGACGCCCGCGAAAGTCCCCGGACAGACGGACGGGCCGCCCACGGATGGGACGGCCCGTCGCGTGGGACCGGGGATCAGTGCCCGACGGGCGCCGGGGCGTCGTCGGCCGCGGCGGCCTGCTCCGGGGCCTCCTCGCCCTCCTCGGGCTTGCGGATGAACCACGCCAGCACCACCGGCACCAGCACGATCAGCGCCGCCACGAAGAAGGCGGCACGGGCGCCCGGGGCGCCGGCCGCGGCGGTGTCCAGGCCCTCCGCCTCGCCCGCGTGCAGGATCGAGGAGTAGATGCCGATCAGCACGGCCACGCCCGCGGCGCCGCCCACCTGCTGCAGGGTGTTCAGCACCGCGGAGCCGTGGGAGTAGAAGCGCCGCTGCAGCGAGCCCAGCGAGGCCGAGAACAGCGGGGTGAAGGACATCGCCAGGCCCACCGAGAGCACCGACTGCACGACCACCAGCACCGCCGTCGGGGTGTCCTGGGTGACGGTGGAGTAGAAGAACATCGAGGCGGCGATCATCATCGTGCCCGGGATCAGCAGGGTGCGCGGCCCGCGGGCGTCGTAGATGCGGCCCATCACCGGGCCCAGCAGACCCATCAGGATCGATCCGGGCATGAGGATCAGGCCGGACTGCAGGCCGTCCAGGCCCGCCACGTTCTGCAGGTACTGCGGCAGCAGGGTGAGGGTGCCGAACATGGCCATCGCCACCACCGCCATGATCACGACGGCGAGGGTGAAGTTGCGGGAGCGGAACACCCGCAGGTCCAGCAGGGCCCGGTCGCGTCGGGCCAGGCTGATCTGGCGCAGGGCGAAGACGGCGAGGACCACCAGGCCGAACACCACCAGGATGATCGCGGAGGTCTGGCCGGAGGTGCCGGGGATGACGGCGGAGGAGCCGCCGGTGTCGTGGGCCGAGCCCAGCAGGCTGAGCCCATAGACGATGCTGCCGAAGGCCAGGGCGGAGAGCACCACGGAGAGCACGTCGAGGGGGGCCTTGATGGTCTCGCCGAGGTTGGTCATCCAGCGGGCGCCGAGGGCGAGGGCGATCAGGGCGATGGGCAGCACGATGCCGAACAGCCAGCGCCAGCCGAGGGAGTCCAGCACCAGGCCGGAGAGGGTCGGGCCGAGCGCGGGGGCCAGGGAGATGACCATGCCGACGCGGCCCATCATGCGGCCGCGGGAGTGGGCGGGAACCACGTTCATGATCGTGGTCATCAGCAGCGGCATCATGATGCCGGTGCCGCCGGCCTGGATCACGCGGCCCGCCACCAGCATCGGGAAGCCGGTGGCGAGCATGCACACCAGGGTGCCGATGCTGAAGGTGGTGATCGCCGCCAGGAACACCTGCCGGGTGGTGAAGCGCTGCAGGATGAAGCCGGTGGTCGGGATGACCACTGCCATCGTCAGCATGAAGGCGCTGGTGAGCCACTGCCCGAGCTCCGGGGGCAGGCCGAGGTCCGCGTTCAGGTGCGGGATGGCGATGCCCATCGTGGTCTCGTTGAGGATCGCCACGAAGGCGGCGACCAGCAGCAGCCAGATGACGCGCATGCCCTGCGGGGCGATCTCGTGGGGGGCCGGGGGCGCCGTGGACTGGGGGGAGGTCATGGGGCTCCTGGACGAGGGGAACCGGGCCCGCGCGCGGCGGGAGGTTCGGGACGGATGGGCCCACGGCGATGGGGGCCGGGGAAAGGAGGGTCGTGCGGGCGTGCGGACCTGCGGCGGCCGCAGGGCGACCGCGTTCCACAACGCTGCAACGACCCAGCGTATTCCCCGCCTCCCCCTCCCCCGCCACCGGATATCCCATGACCCCGGACACAGCCTCCGTGCCGCCGTGGGACCTCGGGGACGGGCCGAGCGGTCGTCCGCGCCGGTCGGACGGACCGATCTCCCCGATGCGGGTATACGGTGACCGCAGCTGCAACGACGCGACGGAGGTAGACATGTCCTCTCCCCACTCCGGCCCCGGGCAGGCGGAAGCCCCCGCGCCCGGCCTGAACCGCAAGGTCATCGGGATCAGCGTGGCCGCCGCCGTGGGCGGCTTCCTGTTCGGCTTCGACACCTCGGTGATCAACGGCGCGGTCGGCGCGATGTCCGATGCCTTCGAACTCGGAGTCTTCCTCAAGGGCTTCTCGGTCTCCTCGGCGCTGCTGGGCTGCGCGGTCGGTGCCTGGTTCGCCGGCGGCCTGGCCAACCGCCTCGGCCGGGTGCCGGTGATGGTGCTCGCGGCCGCCTTGTTCTTCATCTCCGCGATCGGCTCCGGCCTCGCCGTCGGAGTCGCCGACCTCATCGTCTGGCGCGTGATCGGCGGGCTCGGCGTCGGCGCCGCGAGCGTCATCGCTCCCGCCTACATCGCCGAGGTCGCCCCCGCGAAGTACCGCGGTCGGCTCGGCTCCCTGCAGCAGATGGCGATCGTGCTGGGCATCTTCGCCGCCCTGCTCTCCAATGCGCTGCTGGCCGGGGTGGCCGGGAGCTCCGCGGAGACCCTCTGGCTCGGCATCGCCGCCTGGCGCTGGATGTTCATGATCGAGGCGATCCCCGCCCTGATCTACGGCCTGATGGCGCTGCGCCTGCCCGAGTCCCCGCGCTACCTGATCGGCAAGGGCGAGCTCGACAAGGCCTCCCGGGTGCTGTACGACTTCACCGGCGAGCTGGACGTGAACCTCAAGATCCAGCAGATCCAGACCTCCCTGGAGCGGGAGCGCAAGGAGTCGATGCGGGATCTGCTGGGCGATCGCTTCGGCCTCAAGCCGATCGTCTGGATCGGCATCCTGCTCTCGCTGTTCCAGCAGCTGGTCGGCATCAACGTCATCTTCTACTACTCCACGACCCTGTGGCAGTCCGTCGGCTTCGACGAGTCGCAGGCCCTGCTGACCAGCACCATCGGTTCGGTCACCAACATCGTCGCCACGATCATCGCGATCCTGCTGGTGGACCGTGTGGGCCGCCGCATCATGCTGCTGGTCGGCTCCGCAGGCATGTTCGTCTCGCTCGGGATGATGGCGCTGGCGTTCTCCTTCGCGGAGGGTGTCGGCGACTCCGTCAGCCTCTCGCAGCCCTGGTCGGGCATCGCCCTGGTCTTCGCCAACGCCTTCGTGATGTTCTTCGGCGTCACCTGGGGCCCGCTGGTGTGGGTGCTGCTGGGCGAGATCTTCCCGAACAGGATCCGTGCTTCCGCCCTGGCCGTCGCCGCGGCCGCGCAGTGGATGGCGAACTTCACCATCTCGGTGTCCTTCCCCTCCCTCTCCGCGATCGGCCTGAGCTTCGCCTACGGGCTGTACGCCGCGTTCGCACTGATCAGCTTCATCTTCGTGTTCACGCAGGTGCCCGAGACGAAGGGCCGCGAGCTGGAGGACATGGACTCCCTGGAGCTGGGCCGCAAGCGCCGGGACCGCGGGGCCTCCACCGCGCGCTGACCCGGCTCGACCCTTCCCGACCCTCAGACTCTTGTGCGCTGTGCTTCCACTGGCGGAAGCACAGCGCACAGAAGTGTGGGTGCCGACCGGACTCGACGGGGCAGGTCAGTCGTCGCCCGCGGCGATGCCGCCGAGCTGGTGGACCCGCCAGGTGACGGCGTGCCCGGTGCCGGCGGCGGCCCCGCCCTCGCGCAGGATCCCGGGGATGAAGTCCTCGGGAGCCGGGTGACCGGTGACGTGCTCGAGGTAGGCGGCGTGGGCGCGCAGCGAGTCGACGGCCGCGCGGACGTGCTGCTCCTGCACGGTGCTGGCGTGGGTGGGTCGTTGGTCCCCGGCGACGAGCAGCGCGAGCGGCTCCCAGGACTCCAGGTGCTCCTCCGTGACCAGCTCGCGGAACACCCAGGGGTTGGCGGCGTCACGGCAGGCGTCCGCGGTGGTGATCCCGGCGGCGCGGTGGTCGGCCTGGTTCAGCGCGCCGTACTCCTCGACGCCGAAGGCGGCGGTCACCACGAGCTGCGGCCGCACCCGGCGGATCTCGCGGGCGACGTCGCGGCGCAGGGCGAGGTCGGCGACGAGCATCCCGTCGGGGTGGTCGAGCATGGTCAGGCGCTCGACGCCGACCCGGTCGCAGGCGGCGCGCTGCTCGGAGGCTCGCAGCGGGCCGATCACGGCGGGGTCCTCGGCCATGCCGGCCTCGCCGTGGGTGAGCAGCAGGTAGGACACCTCGATGCCGGCCTCGCCCCAGGCGGCGACGGCGGCGGAGGCGCCGTACTCCATGTCGTCGGGATGGGCGACGACGCACAGCACCCGCTCGACTCCGTCCAGGGGCAGCGGCGGCAGGACGGCGGCACCGCCGGTGGGGGTGGCGGCAGGGGTCTCGGTCATGGTGGCGTCCTCCGGTCTCGTCGATCCCGCCGCGTGGCGGGGTGGGACCAGGCTAGGACCGGAAGGCGCGGTGCTGTGAGGCCCCCGCGGACACGACACATCGGCCGTCGGCCCGCGGCGCGACCAGGGCTGCCGGCTCAGGCGAGGGCCGGGGCGGGCTCCGCGTCGGCGGGGGTGGGCAGCGCCTGCACGGCGGCGAGGCCGCGCTGCAGGTCGGCCCACAGGTCCTCGAGATCCTCCAGGCCGATGCTGAGGCGCACGGTGCCGGGGGTGACCCCGCACGCCTCGCGCTGGGTGTCGCTGAGGTGGGAGTGGGTGGTGCTGCCGGGGTGGCAGACCAGGGAGCGCACATCGCCGACGTTCACGGCGATGGTGAACAGCTCCAGCGCGTCGCAGAAGGCCGCGGCGGCCTCTTCTCCCCCGTCGAGCTGCACGGAGAACACGCCGGCGGTGCCGCGAGGGAAGTCGCGCCGGGCGATCTCCTGGTCACGGCGATGGGCCAGCGAGGGGTGGTCGACCCGGGCGATCCCGGCCTGCCCGTCGAGGCGCTGGGCGAGGGCCTCGCAGCGCTGGCTGATGGCGGGCATGCGTAGGTCGAGGGTTTCGATGCCGATCAGCACCTGCTGGGCGCTGGCGGCGGGCAGGGTCGCCCCGAAGTCGGTGACGTACTTCGCGCGGGCGTAGGCGAGCAGGCCGGAGCGGTCGCTGTCGTGCTCGTCGGCGAAGGTGACGCCGAAGCGGCGGTTGCGGGTGGTCAGGCGTCGCCAGCGCTCGGGACATCGGCGCGGGTCGAAGGAGCCGGTGTCCACGATCAGTCCGGCCAGGGTGGTGCCGTGCCCGGCGAGGTACTTGGTCGCGGAGTGGACGACCACGTCGGCGCCGTGCTCCCCGGGGCGGTACAGGGCGGGGCTGGCGAGAGTGGAGTCGACGACGACCACCACGTCGCGGGCGTGGGCGATGGCGGCGACCGCGTCGAGGTCCACCAGCTCCGCGCCGGGGTTGGCGATCGACTCCAGCAGCACCACACGGGTGTCCTCGGTGATGGCCTGCTCCCAGGCTCCCAGGTCCCAAGGGTCCACGGTGGTGGAGCGGACACCGAGGTCCTGCAGGGTGTCGTCGAGGAACTCCGTGGTGCCGCCGTAGAGCCGGTTCGAGGCGACCAGGTGGGTGCCGGGCTCCAGCAGCGCGCACAGGGCGATGGTCACGGCGGCCTGGCCGCTGGCCACGGCGATCGCGCCGATGCCGCCCTCCAGTGCGGTGATGCGGTCCTCCAGGATCGCGGTGGTGGGGTTGCCGGAGCGGGAGTAGGCGAAGCCCTCGCACTTGCGCGCGAACAGGTTCTTCAGCGAGGCGTGCTCGGGGTGGGCGTAGGCGCTGGTGGCGAAGATCGGCGGGGCGACGGCCCCGTGGTCGCCGTCGGCGGCGTCCCACCCGGCGTGGATGGCCTGCGTGCTCATGCTGCGTCCCTCCTCGAACTGGACTCCGGCCAGCATCGAGGAGGGTCCCGTCGCCGCGGGAGGACTGTGACGCAGTGTGGCGCGAACGCACGGGCCGACACGGTCGCGGGCGGGGCAGCGGCGTGCGACGACGGGGACGGCCGGGAGGCGCCCGCACCGCAGGGCTCAGCGCCGGGTGCCGTCGGCCTCCCAGAGCCCGGAGACGCCGCGGCGGTGGGCGCCGAGCAGGTGGGTGTCCACCACGCCGATCGCCTCCATCAGGGCGAACATGGTGGTGGGGCCGACGAAGCGGAAGCCGCGCCGGCGCAGCTCCGTGGCCAGGGCCACTGACTGCTCCGAGGTGGTGGGCACCTCGGCCTGCCGGGCGGGCAGATAGGTGCGCTCTGGCTGGTAGGACCAGATCAGCGCGGCGAGGTCCGCCCCGGGGCCGAGGTCGCCGCGGGCGCCGATGCCCTCCGTCTCGCGCAGCGCGATCACGGCGCGGGCGTTGGAGATGGTGGCCTCGATCTTTCCGCGGTGGCGGATGATGCCGGTGTCCCCGAGCAGCCGCGCGACGTCGTCCTCGGTGAAGGCGGCCACCTCCTCGGGCACGAAGCCCGCGAAGGCGGCGCGGAAGCCCTCACGACGACGCAGGATCGTCGCCCAGGACAGGCCGGACTGGAAGCCCTCCAGGGCGAGGCGCTCGAAGACGCCGCGCTCGTCACGGATCGGGACGCCCCACTCGGTGTCGTAGTAGTGGCGCAGGTCGTCATGGTGGGAGGCCCAGCCGGGGCGCCCCAGGCCGTCCTCGCCGATGACCAGGTCCGGGTTCTCCCCCGAGGCCTCGGCGGCGGTGCTCGTCGCATTCATGGGGACATCATCGCGTGCGGCCCCGACGAATCAGGCACCGGGCAGGCCGCCGGGAGCGGGCTCAGTCCTCGATCTGGCCGATGGCCTCGCGCTTCTCCGCCTGGAACTGGTCCTCGATGCGGCCCAGCGCCCAGTAGGCGGAGACGGAGATCAGCTCCTTGGCGATGCCGCGCTCGCGCACCAGGTGGCGACGGAGCTGCTTGGTCAGGCCCCGCTCGGCGTGGCAGAACACCTGCAGGTCCTCCGGCTCCCAGCCCTCCAGCGCGGTGACGGCCTCCAGCAGCTCCTCGCGGTCGCCGATCACATAGCGCAGCTCGACCGCGGCGGGGCGGGCGAGCTCCTGGCGGTCCTCCTCGTGGTCGAGGTGGATCAGGGCCAGGCCCTCGGCGTCGGCGGGCATCGACTCCAGGGCGGCGGCGATCGCGGGCAGCGCGGCGTGGTCGCCGATCAGCAGGTGCCGGGTGCTCTCCGCGGCCGGGGTGTAGCCGCCGCCGGCGCCGGCCATCGCGATGCGGTCGCCGGGCTCCGCCTGGGCGGCCCAGGCGGCGGCGATCCCGGCGTCGCCGCCCTCGGCGTGGAGCACGAAGTCCAGCTCGAGGGCCTGCTGCGCGTCGTCCCAGCGGCGCACGGTGTAGGTGCGGCGCACGGGCAGGTCCGCGGGGCGCTCCTCGCGGAGGGCCTCGAGGTCGTAGGGCGGCTCCAGCCCGGTGGCGGGGTCGGCGATGAGGAGCTTCACATAGGCGTCGGTGTGCCGATTGCGGTTCAGCTCGGCGAAGCCGGGGCCGGACAGCCGCACCCGCAGCATCCGCGGGCTGATCCGGGTGGTGCTCTCCACCTGCAGCACGGCCTGCACCCGCTTCCCCTTCGGCGGTCCGGCGGGGGCGGTGGGGGTTGGGGTCTGGTGCAAGGGGGCGTCCGTCATGCCCTCCACATTACGTCATCCGAGCCTTACGAAAACCGGGCTGAGGGGACCGGATACGCTTCCTGCCATGGCCATGTCCTCCGCCGCCGAGGTCCCCGCCGGCGACGTGGTCGTCGTCGGCAGCGGACCCAACGGGCTCGCGGCCGCCGTCACCCTGGCCCGGGCGGGCCTCGCCGTGACGGTGCTGGAGGCCGAGGAGACCATTGGTGGGGGCGCCCGCACCCTCGACCTCGGCCTCGCCCCGGGCATCCGCCACGACCTCTGCTCCGCCGTGCACCCGATGGCGCTCGCGAGTCCTTTCTTCCGCGCCTTCGACCTCGCCGCCCGCGGGGTGGAGCTGCTGACGCCGGAGGCCTCCTACGCGCAGCCGCTGGACGCCGAGCCGGCCGCGATCGCCTGGCACGACCTGGAGCGCACCGCCGCGGACCTCGGCCTCGACGGGCCGGCCTGGCGCCGCTGGATCGGGGGCCTCTCCCGCGAGGCGGACCTGGTGACGCTGCTGGGCCTCTCCGACAAGCGCTCCGTCCCCCGCGAGCTCCTCTCCCCCCGTGGGGTGCGGGCCGGGCTCGGCTTCGGCGCCCTGCTGGCCGCCCAGGGCACCCCGTTGTGGGACCGCCCCTTCACCACCGAGCGGGCCCGGGCGCTGCTGACCGGCGTCGCCTCCCACGGCATCGGTGCTCTTCCCCACCTGGCCCCGGCCGCCACCGCGGGCCTGCTGGCCTCCCTGGCCCACGCGGGCGGCTGGCCCATCCCCCGCGGCGGCTCCCAGGCGATCACCGACGCCCTGGTCGCCGACCTGGAGACCCACGGCGGGCGGGTGATCACCGGCCATCGCGTCGACGGTCCCGCCGGGATGCCCCGCGCCCGGGCCGTGCTGCTGGACACCACCGCCGCGCAGGCCGAGCGCCTGCTCACCGGCCGGATCCGCTCCGAGATGCTGCGGGCCCTGCGCCGCTTCCCCCACGGCGACGGCGCCGCCAAGGTGGACCTGGTGCTCTCGGGTCCGATCCCCTGGCGCGATGCCGAGGTGGGACGTGCCGGCACCCAGCACCTCGGCGGCACCCGCGACCAGATGGCCGCGGCCGAGGCGGAGGTCGCCGCAGGGCGCCTCCCCGAGCGCCCCGTCACCCTGGTCAGCGATCCCGCCGTGGTCGACCCCGACCGGATCCACGACGGCCTTCGACCCGTCTGGGCCTACGCCCACGTCCCGGCCGACTGCCCGGAGGACCCCACGGAGCTGGTGCTGGGTCAGCTCGAGCGCTTCGCCCCCGGGGTGCGGGACCTGGTGGTCGCCTCCCGCGGCATCCCGGCCTCGCGGATGAGCCACCACAACCCCTCGCTGACCGGCGGGGACATCGCGATGGGACGGATCTCGATGTGGCGGATGATCGCCCGGCCCACCGCCCGGCTGGACCCCTGGCACCTCGGCGCCGGCGCCTATCTCTGCTCGGGCGCAACGCCGCCTGGCCCGGGCGTGCACGGCATGAGCGGCTGGTTCGCGGCCCAGCGGGTGCTGTCCCGCGAGTTCGGCATCGACGCCCCGCCGTCCCTGGCGCCCTGAGCCCTGTCGCCCTGAGCCGACCCCGGGCCGTTCACTCCGTTCCGCCCCGCCGCAACCGGGGGATTTTCTCCGCACATGTCACACCCGGTGGTCACGGATTGATCACGAGGGCCGATGGGCGGACGATGCCGGGGTGAACACCCCGCACGATCCCGAGACCCCCTCCTCCGAGTCCACCGGCGGGCCGGGCGGAGCCGCCCTCGCCGACGCGCCCGTCGACCACAACCCCAGCGGCAAGACCTTCTTCGGCCACCCGCGGCCCCTGGCCAATCTGTTCAGCGTGGAGATGTGGGAGCGCTTCAGCTTCTACGGCATGCAGGGCATCCTCGCCATCTACATGTACTTCTCCGCCACGCAGGGCGGACTCGGCATCGACGAGACGGTCGCCGCCGGCATCGTCGGCGCCTACGGCGGCTCCGTCTACATCTTCTCCATCCTCGGCGCGCTGGTCTCGGACCGCCTGCTGGGCCCCGAGAAGACCCTGTTCGGCTCGGCCAGCATGATCATGGCCGGCCACATCGCCCTGGCCGTGCTGCCCGGGGTGCCGGGCCTGGTGGTGGGCCTGCTGCTGGTCGGCATCGGCTCCGGCGGCCTGAAGTCCACGGCCGCCACGCTGGTCGGCTCGCTGTACGAGGTCAACGACCCCAAGCGCGACGCGGGCTTCTCGATCTACTACATGGGCGTGAACATCGGTGGCCTGCTCGGCCCGCTGCTGACCGGCCTGTTCCAGCAGCTCTGGGGCTTCCACCTGGGCTTCGGCCTGGCGGCGCTGGGTATGGCGATCGGCCTGGTGCAGTACGCGCTGACCCGCTCCGGTCTGCCCGCCGCGGTGCACCGCGTGCCCGATCCGCTGCCGCGGCGCCTGTACCCCGTCTGGGGCGGCATCGCCCTGGCCGTCATCGTGCTGGTGATCGTCCTGGTCGCGACCGGCGTGGTGCACCCCGGCAACCTCGCCTCGATCATGGTGGGCCTCGCGCTGATCGGCGCGATCGTCATCTTCGCCCTGCTGCTGACGTCCTCCAAGGTCGACACCGACGAGCGGTCCCGCGTCGTCGCCTTCATACCGCTGTTCATCGGCACCGCGGCGTTCTTCGCCCTGTTCCAGCAGCAGTTCACGGTGGTCACCCTTTACTCGGACTCCCGGCTGGACCGCGAGCTGAGCCTGCCGTTCCTGGGCGACTGGACCATGCCGATCCCGTGGGTGCAGTCCTTCAACCCCTTCTTCATCATCGTGCTGGCCCCCGTGTTCGCGGCCCTGTGGACCAAGCTCGGCCCGCGCCAGCCCGGCACCCCGGTGAAGTTCGCCCTGGGCATCCTGCTGATGGGCTCGGCGTTCCTGCTGTTCCTGCCGATGGCCTCGGTGGCCTCGGTGCCGGTGCTGTGGATCGCGCTGATCCTGCTGGTGGCCACCCTCGGTGAGCTCTCGCTGTCCCCGGTGGGGCTGTCGCTGGCCACGAAACTGGCCCCGCGCGCCTACCCGGTGATGATGATGGCGCTGTTCAACCTGTCCATCGCGCTGGGCACGGCAATGTCCGGGGCGCTCGCCCGTTTCTACTCGGCGGAGAACGAGGTGGCCTACTTCGGCGGCCTCGGGGCGGTGACCATCGCGATCGGCCTGATCATGCTGGCCATCTCGAACCCGGTCGGGAAGGCCATGCGCGGCGTCCGCTGACCCGCTCGGGCACCTCCCGCGCACCCCGAGCCGGACCTTCCGGGCAGGACCGACGGTCCCGCGACCCAGGTCACACCCCCGGCGTAGGCTCGGAGCATGAAGAAGCTGATCAACTCCCCCGACACCGTGGTCGTGGATGCCCTGCGGGGCATGGTGGCCGCCCACCCCTCCGAACTCAGCGTGGACCTGGACCAGCGCATCGTCTACCGCGGCACCCCGAAGGAGCAGGGCAAGGTCGCCCTGGTCTCCGGCGGCGGCTCCGGCCACGAGCCCCTGCACGGCGGCTTCGTGGGCCTGGGCATGCTGGACGCGGCCTGCGCCGGCGAGGTCTTCACCTCCCCCGTGCCCGACCAGATCATGGCCGCCACCACCGCGGCCGACCGCGGCGCCGGCGTGCTGCACGTGGTCAAGAACTACACCGGCGACGTGATGAACTTCGAGATGGCCGCGGAGCTCGCCAACGCAGAGTCCGGCATCGAGGTGGCCAGCGTGGTCACCAACGACGACGTCGCGGTGGAGGACTCCTCCTTCACCGCCGGGCGTCGCGGCGTGGGCGTGACCGTGCTGCTGGAGAAGATCGCCGGCGCCGCCGCCGAGGAGGGCCTGCCGCTCGCGGAGGTCGCCGAGATCGCCACCCGCGTCAACGCCCAGGGCCGCTCGATGGGCATGGCCCTGACCTCCGGGACCGTCCCCGCCAACGGCAAGCCCTCCTTCGAGCTCGGCGCGCAGGAGATGGAGATCGGCATCGGCATCCACGGCGAGCCGGGCCGGCACCGCGAAGCCCTCGCCCCCGCCTCCGAGATCGCGAAGCGCCTGGTCGAGCCCGTGCTCGAGGAGCTGCCGGGCGACGGCGAGGTGCTGGCCTTCCTCAACGGCATGGGCGGCTCGCCGCTGCTGGAGCTCTACATCATGTACGACGAGGTGGCGAAGCTGCTGGACCAGGCGGGCGTGAAGGTCGCCCGCTCCCTGGTGGGCGACTACATCACCAGCCTCGACATGGCCGGCTGCTCGCTGACGCTGCTGCGGCTGGACGAGGACCTCACCCGGTTCTGGGACGCCCCCGTGAACACCCCCGGACTGCGAAAGGGCATCTGACATGGCAGAGAGCACCGCGAGCATCGACGACCTGGTGGGCTGGCTGCGCCGCAGCGCCGAGCTGCTGCAGCAGGAGGCCTCCCACCTCACCGAGCTGGACGCCGCGATCGGCGACGCCGACCACGGGGCGAACATGTCCCGCGGTTTCACGGCCGTCACCGAGGCCCTCGACGCCGAGTCCTTCGACACCGTGGACGCGCTGATGAAGAAGGTCGGCATGACCATGGTCTCCAAGGTGGGCGGCGCCTCCGGACCGCTGTACGGCACCTTCTTCCTGCGCTTCGGCACCTCCCAGCCCGGCGCCACCGAGCTCGATGCGACGGCGCTGGCCGCGGCGGTGGAGGCGGGGATCGGCGGCATCGCCCAGCGCGGCAAGTCCGAGCGCGGCGAGAAGACGATGCTGGACGCCTGGTACCCGGCGCTGGAGGCACTGCAGGCCGCGGACGGCCTGGCCGCCGGTGTGCATGCGGCGGCGGAGGCTGCCGCGGAGGGCCGGGACGCCACCGAGCCGATGACCGCCACCAAGGGCCGTGCCTCCTACCTGGGGGAACGCTCTGTGGGGCACATCGACCCGGGCTCCGCCTCGACCGCCCTGATCTGGCAGGCGGCCGACGAGACCCTGGGAGGTGCGGCATGACCGGCATCGTGGTGGTCTCCCACTCCCGCGCCCTCGCCGAGGCCGCGGTGGGCCTGGCGACGCAGATGGTCGGCGACGGCGGCCCCGTGATCGAGGTGGCCGCCGGGCTCTCGGAGACGGAGCTCGGCACCGACGCCGCCGCGATCTCGGAGGCCTTGGAGCGAGCGACCGACGAGCAGGGCGTCGTGGTGTTCATGGACCTGGGCAGCGCCCTCATGTCCACGGAGACGGCGCTGGAGTTCCTGGACCCGGACCTGGCCGAGCGGGTGCACCTGACCTGGGCGCCGCTGGTGGAGGGCCTGGTCGGGGCGACGGTCGCCGCCGCGGGCGGGGCCGATCCGGAGCGTGTGGTCTCGGAGGCGGAGCTGGCCGTGGAGGCGAAGAAGCGCCACCTGGCCACGGTCACCGAGGACGACTGAGCGACCCTTCCGGTCGGCGACGGAGCGTCGCACCCCTCGGGTCACGCCGGGGCGGTGCGGCGCTCCATCCATGTCTCCTGCTCGCCGAGGGGCGCCCAGCAGGCCTGCTCATCGATGCCGCGGCCTCGGGCGGAGGCCTTCAGCAGCACCCGCTTCAGCCGGAGCGGCGCGAGGTCCTCCAGCACGCCCTCGAGGAGCGCGCGGGCGAGGCCCCTGCCGCGGTGGGCGGGGTCGAGGCGGTCCGTGTCCGTGGTCAGCAGGTAGCCGGGAGCGAGGTCGACGGTCAGGGCGTCAGTCTGTCCGATCCGGCGGCTGGAGGGCATCGGCGGCCGCGGCGCGGATGGCCGCGGTGAGCTCGTCCAGCACCACGGAGGGGGTGCGGGCGACGTGCCAGAACAGCGGGGTGGTCACGACCTCGCCGCCGAGCGGGAGCACGGCCCCGTCTGCGCGCAGCTCGGCGACCTGCCGCGGCAGCAGCATCCCCCAGCCGATGCCCATCGCGACGGCCTCGGCCAGCTCATGGGTGGAGGGGATCAGATGGCGGGGCGCGCGGGCGGGGTCCACCCCGAGAGCGCGCAGCCAGATGGCCTGCAGCTCGTCGTCCCCGTCGAAGTCGATGCGCGGGGCACGGGCCACCACCGCGGCCGTGACCTGCGAGGGATCGGCCTCACCCGGGTCGCCGATCCACCGCCGCCACCAGGAGGGGGCGGCGACGGCCTCGTAGACCTGGCTGCCGAGCGGGGTGACGGCGGTGCCCGGCAGCGGCCGCTCCCGGGAGCTGATCGCGGCCATCACCCGGCCGCTCGCCAACAGCTCGGCGGTGGCGTCCTGGTCCTGGCGGAGGATCTCGACCTGCACGGCGTGGCGGGAGGTGAGCAGGGCGAGGGCCTCCAGGAACCAGACGGCCAGGGCGTCCGAGGGTACGGCCACGGCGATCCGCGGGGACGACTCCGAGCTCAGGCCCAGGGCGGCGGAGGCCTCCAGTTCGCTGAGGTCGACCCGGCGGGCGAAGTCGACCACCACCCGGCCGGCCTCGGTGAGGGCGACCGGGGTGGTGCGGACCAGCGCCCGCTGGCCGAGGCCCCGTTCGAGGGCGGCGAGTCGCTGGCTGACCGCGGAGGGGGTGCGGCCGAGCCGGGCGGCGCCCCGGTCGAGCGTGCCCTCCTCGGCGACGGCCTCGAGGGTGCGGGCGAGCGTCGGATCGATCGACATGAAGCCATGCTAATGCTGCATCAGAAATCATCGCTGGTGCTTCATAATGTGCGCTCGTAGCGTCGGGGCCATGACCGCTCTCGCCCCCGCGCTCCTCGGCTTCGTCACCGGCCTCTCCCTCATCGTCGCCATCGGCTCGCAGAACGTGTTCGTGCTGCGCCAGGGGGTGCGCCGGGAGCACGCGGTGGCCGTGGTCCTGGCCTGCGCCCTCTCGGACATGGTGCTGATCGCGGCCGGGACCGCGGGCCTCGGCGCCCTGGTCTCGGCGCACCCCGGGGTGGTGACGGCGGCCCGCTGGGGCGGGGCGGCCTTCCTGCTGGCCTATGCCGCCCTCGCCGCGCGCCGCGCCCTGCGCCCGGCCGGCCAGGGATTGGGGACGGGCGAGGCCCCGTGCAGCGGCTCGGGCCTGCTCGCTGTGCTCGGCACCACCCTGGCGCTGACCTGGCTGAACCCCCACGTGTACCTCGACACGGTGCTGCTGCTGGGCTCGATCGCGGCCAACCAGGGCGATCAGCGCTGGGTGTTCGCGGCGGGAGCGATCGCCGGCAGCGCCGTCTGGTTCACCGCCCTCGGGCTCGGCGCTCGGGCGCTGGGCCGGGTGCTCTCCACCCCGCGGGCCTGGCGGATCCTGGACTCCCTGGTCGCGGTGACGATGGTGCTCGTCGCGGCCACGCTCGTCATCGGGGCCTGAGCCCTCACTCGCTCGGGGTCACCTCGACGGACTGTCCGCCCGGGTCCAGCGCCAGCGGGTCCTCCCGGATCCGGCGCAGCCCCATCTCCAGGGCGCCCTGCACGATCACGTCGCGCCCCAGGGTGCTGGCGACCAGCTCGGGGTGGGGCGGGTAGAAGTCGGCCTCCAGCACGGTGCGGGCGTGGGCGAGGACCGGGCCGATGGCCTCGGCGATGCCTCCGGCGACGACGATGCGCTCGACGTCCAGGACGCTGGCCAGCACCACGGCGACGTGGGCCAGCCGCTCCCCCAGCCGCCGCTGGATCCGCTCGGCCAGGGCGTCGCCGGCGGCGGCCGCGGCGAACACCTCGGGGGCGTCGAGGCGTCCGGGGTCGAGGTCGCGCAGCACGGAGGGCTCCGCGGAGCGCTCCAGCTCCCCGCGGGCCCAGCGCCGGGCGAGGGCGCCGAGGCCGTCGGAGGGTCCGGCGTCGGGGTCGTCGGCGGCGAGCAGGTCCAGGAAGCGCATCTCCCCGGCGCCACCGCGGCGCCCGTGCAGCAGCCGCCCGTCGACCACCAGTCCGGCGCCGAAGCGCTCCCCGGTGAGCAGGGTGGCGACGTGCTGCTCCGGACGCCGAGCGTGCTCGGCGAGCGCCGCCAGGTTCGCGTCGTTCTCGCGCAGCACGAGGCCGGGGATCCCCGGGTCGACGCCGGGGTTCATCAGGCTCCAGAAAGCGGAGTTGTCCTCGGGCGAGGCGCCGTCGGCGTCCACGGGGGCGGGCACGCCGATCACCGTGACCAGGGGCGGCACGCCCTGCACGGCGGGATCGGCGAGCGCCTCCTCGACCAGGGAGCGCACCAGGTCGCGGCGTCCGTCGAGGTCGACCTCGCCGGGGTCGGCCTCGCGGTGGCGCTGGGCCAGGACCGTGCCGCGCAGGTCGGCGACGGCCACGTCGAAGCGGCTCTCCCCGGCGTCGACGCCGACCAGGACGCCGGCGTCCTCGCGCAGGCGGTAGCGGCGGGCGGGCCGTCCGCGCTGGTACTGGCCGCCGAGGCGGCTGTCGGCGATCTCCTCGAGCCAGCCGGCCGCGACCAGCTCGTCGCAGACGCCGAGCACCGTGGCGCGGGAGAGGCCGCTGGCGCGCATGGCCTCGGCGGCGGCGAAGTCACCGGTGGTCAGGGCGTGGCGGAGCAGCGTCTGCGCGTTGAGGCGACGCAGCAGTCGGGGCGATCGCGCGCCGCTCTCGGTCATGTCCTTGACCGTACCGGAGACAGGCCGCATGATTGCTGCAGGGCCTAAATCTAGGCTCTGAATCAAATGGTTGACGATGCAAGCACCCGGACCTTCCGGGCACCGTGATCGAAGGAGACGACGGTGGCACCTCGCACCCCCTTTCCCCCTCCCCCGTCCCGCACGCCGCTGAGCCGGCGCCGCCTGCTCGGGGCCGCCGGCCTCGCCGCCGCGGCGGGCACCGGACTGAGCGCCTGCGGTGGCGACCGGCCCTCCGTGACGCTGTACCAGTCCAAGCCCGAGGCGATCCCCCACTTCCGCCAGCTGGTGGCCGACTTCAACGGCGAACAGTCCGGCTACCGCTACGTGCACGACATCGCCACCAACCTCTCCGCGAGCTTCGTGCGGGCCAGCCCCCCGGACATCGCCTGTCAGAACTACAATCTGGAGATGGCGCGCTTCATGGAGCGCGGCGCCCTCTCCGACCTCGCGGACATGCCCTCGGCCGACACCATCCGTCCCGACGTGCTGGACCTGGTGGACTGGTATCCCGGCTACGAGGGCCGCACCAGCGTGATCCCCTACTCGGTCACCGCCGCCTCGGTGATCTACAACCAGCAGATCTTCGCCGAGCACGACCTCGAGGTCCCCACCACCTGGGAGCAGTTGCTCGAGGTCTGCCGGACCCTGCAGGACGCCGGCGTCACCCCGATCTACGGCACCTTCGCCGACGCCTGGACCATCACCCAGGGCCTGTTCGACTACTCCGTCGGCGGGATGGTCGACGTGCGCGGCTTCTACGACGCCATGCACGAGATCGGCACCGACGTCGGCCCCGACTCGGAGGTGTCCTTCCAGCGCACCTTCCTCGAGCCCCTCACCCGCGTGGTGGAGCTCCTGCCCTTCCACAACGAGGACGCCGCCAGCCGCGGCTACGGCGACGGCAACACGGCGATGGCCCGCGGCGAGGCCGCGATGTACCTCCAGGGACCGTGGGCGATCGCGGAGATCGACCGCGCCGAGACCGACGTGGAGCTGGCGACCTTCCCGCTGCCGATGACGGACGACCCGGCCGACCTGCGCATCCGCGTGAACATCGACCTCTCCCTGTGGATCCCGGAGACGGCCGCCGAGCCCGAGGGCGCCCGGGACCTGCTGACGTACTTCATGACGCCGGAACTGCAGAACGAGTACAACGAGGCCTTCCTCGCCTTCGGCACCACCAACGACGCCCCACCGGTCGAGGACCCGCGGATCGCCTCGATGCAGCCGTACTACGACGAGGGCGCCTTCTACATGGGCCCCTCGCAGTTCATCCCCCGCACGATCACCTACGAGAACTACCTGCAGTCGATCGCCTACGGCGCGGACCCGGAGACGATCCTGGCGCGCATGGACGACGACTGGGCCCGTCTGGCCTACCGGCAGTGACCCCCGAGACCCGCGAAGGAGACCTCTGATGTCGACGACGACCTCATCCCCGCAGGGCCGCGGCACCCGCTCCCGGCCCGTCCCCACCTCGACCAAGCCCAAGGTCGAGCCCCTCTACTACCTGTTCCTGTTCCCGGCGGTCGTGCTGTTCACCCTCGCGGTGTCCCTGCCGGCGGTGCTGGGCTTCTTCTACAGCTTCACCAACTCCATCGGCTTCGGCGACTGGGAGTTCGTGGGCCTGCGCAACTTCATCGCGCTGTTCCAGGACCCCGGCACCGTCTCCGCCTACAGCTTCACCCTGCTGTTCGCGCTGACCACGGTGATCGTGGTCAACGCGGTGGCCTTCCTGCTGGCCCTGGGCCTGACCTCCCGGATCCGCTTCCAGACGGCGCTGCGCGCGGTGTTCGTGATGCCGATGGTCATCTCCGGCATCATCATCGCCTTCGTCTTCCAGTTCCTGTTCAACAACACCCTGCCGGGCATCGGCCAGGCCCTCGGGATCGACGCGCTCTCCTCGAGCATCCTGGTCAACGAGGACCTCGCCTGGCTCGCCATCGTCTTCGTGACCGCCTGGAACACCATCCCCACCACGATGCTGATCTACATCGCGGGCCTGGTGACCATCCCCGCGGAGGTCTACGAGGCGGGCGCCATCGACGGCGCCACCGGCGTGCAGCAGCTGTGGCGGATCACCCTGCCGCTGGTCTCGGGCTACATCGTCATCAACACGATCCTGGGCTTCAAGAACTACCTCAACGCCTACGACATCATCGTCGGCCTGACCGACGGCGGGCCCGGTACGGCCACCCGCAGCGTCGCGATGGCGATCATCGACGGCTTCGAGTACGGGGACTACGGCTTCCAGATGGCCAACGCCTTCGTCTTCTTCGTCATCAGCATCATCATCGCCGTGGTGCAGCTGCGCATCACCCGCGGAAGGGCGGCGTTCTGATCATGACCACCACGACTCCCACCCAGCCCACCACCCCCACCGGACCGAGCGGGACCGGCGCCCCGGCGCCGCGGACGAAGCGGCGCGGCACCGGCATCGCCGGGGCCACCAACTGGCCGGCCACCATCGTGCTGCTGGTCTGCACCCTCAGCGTGCTGATCCCGCTCCTGGTGACCGTCAACATGGCCTTGAAGACGGGCTCGCAGGCCGTGGACGGCAATGCCTTCTCCCTGCCCGACCCGGTCAGCTTCCAGTCCTTCGCGGACGCCTGGGAGCTGACGAACTTCCCGCGCGGCTTCGCGGTCTCCGCCTTCGTGACGATCCTGGCCGTGACCGGCGAGATCGTCATCTCCGCGATGGCGGCCTACGCGATCGTGCGCAACTGGGACCGTCGCCTGTTCCGCTGGTCCTTCTTCTACCTGCTGGCGGCGATGTTCATCCCCTTCCCCGTGGTCGCGCTGCCGCAGGTGCGGCTGACGGGCCTGGTGGGGCTGGACAACCCGCTCGGCGTGGCGATCCTGCACATCGTGTTCGCGCTGGCCTTCAACACGATGCTGTTCACCGCGTTCATGCGCTCCATCCCGCTGGAGCTGGAGGAGTCGATGCGCGTGGACGGCGCCACCACCTGGATGGTGTTCTGGCGGCTGATCTTCCCGCTGCTGCGGCCGATGGCGGCCACCGTCGGCATCTTCGCGTTCCTGCTGTCCTGGAACGACTTCATGATGCCGAGCCTGATCATCTCCAACCCGGAGCTGCAGACCATCCCGGTGCTGCAGAACATGTTCCAGACCCAGTTCTCGAACAACTACAACGTGGCCTTCGCCAGCTACCTGATGGCGATGACCCCGGCGATCGTGGTCTTCCTGTTCACCCAGCGCTTCGTGGTCTCCGGACTCACCCAGGGCGCCGTGAAGTGACCCTCCCCGCGGCGGCCGTCCCTGCCCGGGGACGGCCGCCGCCGCATGTCCGGCATGTCCCCCGGACAGGGCCGATACGGCGTCCCGACCGCGTCGCCCGCCGGCCCTCACCCCACCATCGACCCCTGCTAGGAGCCCCATGAGCACCCCGACCCACCGCGCCGACTCCCCCGCTCTCGTTCCCGACGCCGACTGGTGGCGCGAGGCGACCGTCTACCAGATCTACCCGCGCTCCTTCGCCGACGCGAACGGCGACGGCATCGGCGACCTGCGCGGCATCATCTCCCGCGTCCCCTACCTCGCCGAGCTCGGCATCGACGCGGTATGGCTGAGCCCCTTCTACCCCTCGGCCCTCGCCGACGGCGGCTACGACGTGGACGACCCCCGCGACGTCGATCCCCGCATCGGCACCCTGGCCGAGTTCGACGAGCTCTCCGCCCGGCTGCACGAGGCCGGGATCCGGCTGATCGTCGACATCGTGCCCAACCACTCCTCGGACCGGCACGTCTGGTTCCGCGAGGCCCTCGCGGCCGGGCGCGGCTCCGCGGCGCGGGAGCGGTACATCTTGCGCGAGGGACGCGGGGAGCACGGCGAGCTGCCGCCCTCGGACTGGGAGAGCGTGTTCGGCGGCCCCGCGTGGGAGCGCGTCGAGGACGGCCAGTGGTACCTGCACACCTTCGCCACCGAGCAGCCGGACCTGAACTGGGATCACCCGGAGGTGCGCGAGGACTACCACCGGACCCTGCGCTTCTGGGCCGACCGCGGCGTGGACGGGTTCCGCGTGGACGTCGCCCATTCACTGGTCAAGGACCTGTCCGAGCCGCTGCCGAGCGCCGCCGAGCTGGCTGCGATGCCGCAGGACGGCACCCACCCGCTGTGGGACCGCGATGAGGTGCACGAGGTCTACGCCGGCTGGCGCTCCGTGTTCGAGGAGTACACGCCGCCGCGCACCGCGGTCGCCGAGGCCTGGGTGGCCTCCCCGGAGCGGCGCGCCCGCTACGCGAGCCCCGCGGGCCTCGGCCAGGCGTTCAACTTCGACCTGCTGGAGGCGGACTTCGACGCCGCCGACTTCCGCCGCATCATCACCGACAACCTGGCGCAGTCGGCCCGCACCGGCTCCTCCAGCACCTGGGTGCTCTCCAACCACGACGTCGTCCGCCACGCCACCCGCTACGGCCTGCCGCCGCTGGCCGGCCGCCGGGAGAAGCAGGGCGCGAGCTGGCTCGTGGCGGGCGGCCCCGAGGAGGGCATCGACCGGGAGCTGGGCCTGCGCCGCGCCCGCGCGGCGAGTCTGCTGGAGCTGGCCCTGCCCGGCAGCGCCTACCTCTACCAGGGCGAGGAGCTGGGGCTGCACGAGGTGGCCGAGATCCCCGACGCCGAGCGGCAGGACCCGGCGTTCTGGCGCACCACCCCCGAGGACCGCGGCTTCGACGGGCTGGGACGGGACGGCACCCGGGTGCCGCTGCCCTGGACGCGGGAGGGCTCCTCCTACGGCTTCGGCGAGGGCCCGGCGCACCTGCCGCAGCCGGAGTGGTTCGCCGACGTCTCCGTCGAGGCGCAGGAGGAGGACCCCTCCTCGACGCTGTCGATGTATCGCCGGGCGCTGCGGCTGCGCCGCGAGCTGGAGGGACCGGAGGAGCTGACCTGGGACGAGGAGCTCAGCGGCGGCGACGTGCTGGCCTTCGAGCGCCCCGGCGGCTGGCTGTGCGTGACCAACTGCGGCGAGCAGCCGGTCGCGATGCCCGCCGGGGAGGTGCTGCTGGTGAGCACCCCGGGCCTGGACCCGGCCGCACCGGTCACCGAGCTGCCGGGATCCTCCACGGCCTGGCTGCGGCACTGAGAAGAGCGGCCGGGCGGCGCTGAGCGTCCGGGCCGGGCAGGCGGGGCTCACCCGTCCGCCCGGCCCGTTGACCCGCGCCCGGTCGTTGACCCGCATCTGGTCTCAGGCGGGCTCGACCGCCTCGACCTGCCCGCTGGCGGCGCTGCGGCAGGCGGCGTCGAGCACCGCGAGCACGGCCACACCCTCCTCGCCGGGCGAGGGCGGGGCGCCCTCCCCGGCGCAGGCGGCGGCGAACCGCTCGTAGAAGCGGTGGTAGGCGCCCTGCGCGGAAGGCACCGTCTCGTGCCCGGCGGCGGTGTGCAGGGTGCCCCAGTTCTCCTCGGCGTCAAAGCCCCAGCCGTCGAGGTCCTCGGCGGGCCGCTGCCCGGCGAAGACCGCCTGGGCCTGCACGTCGGCGCTGTCCACCTCGTAGGCGCCGTCCTCGCCGTAGGCGCGCAGCGAGCGGTGGGCCAGGTGCACCGTCTTGGTGGACTCCGCAGTGGAGGTGACGCCGGAGGCATGCTGCAGCGTGAGCAGGAAGGCGGCGTCGGTCGGGCCCTCGGGCCGCTCGATCATGTCCAGGCGGGCGTGCACGCCCGTCACCGGCCCCAGCAGGCCCATCAGCTGATAGACGAGGTGGGTGCCGATGTCCCGCAGCAAGCCGCCCTCGGGGCCCGCCTCCAGCCCTTCGGGCTCGTCGAGGTCGAAGCGGGAATGGACCCGAAACAGCGGGCCGAGCGCCCCGGAGCCCAGCACGCCCTGCAGGGTGACCAGGTCGGCGTCGAACAGCCGGTTGTGGAACACGGAGAGCACCACGCCCGCCTCCGCGGCGGCGTCGGTCATCTCCCGGGCGACGGCCGCCGAGGGGGCGAAGGGCTTGTCAGCCACCACGTGCACCCCGGCGGCGATCGCCTGCATCACCAGCTCGCGGCGGGTGGCGGGCGGGGTCGTGATGGTGACGGCGTCCACCCCGGCCTCCAGCATCGCGGCGAGGTCCGGATAGACGGGAACGCCGGGAAGTTCCGCGGCGACGCGGGCGCGGGTGGTCTCCGCGCGGGCCACCACCCCGGCGATCTCGAGGCCGCCTGCGGCCTCGATGAAGGGGGCGTGGAAGAACTGTCCTCCCACGCCGTAGCCGACCAGTCCCAGGCGCATCGTCTCTCCTGTCGTCGTGGGGCGCGGCGTCCTCGCCCTCCCGTCATGCCCCCACTGCGCGAGCATGTTTGTCCTAACATACGTCGACGACGGACTGACCGCCAGGCGGACCCCACCCCCGATGAGACATGGACCCCACCTCCGCGGCTTTATCTCATCTGCGAGATACGGTCGCGGCATGACGGCCACCGAGACCAGCTACCGCACCCGCATCGGCGAGATCATCCGCGACGCCCGCCAGGACGCCGGCTTCACCCAGGCGCAGCTCGCCGACAAGCTCGGCACCAGCCAGAGCGCCGTGAACCGGATGGAGCAGGGCCAGCAGAACTTCACCCTGGACACCCTCTCCCGCCTGGGCACCGCGCTGGACTCCTCGCTGGTGGACCTCGGCACCTCCGGGCCCAGTCACCTGCGCGTGCACGGCGCCACCACCCTCTCCGGCGCCATCGACGTGAAGACCTCGAAGAACGCGGGCGTGGCCCTGCTGTGCGCCTCCCTGCTGAACACCGGCACCACGATCCTGCGCCGCGTGGCCCGCATCGAGGAGGTCAACCGTCTGCTGGAGGTGCTGACCTCCATCGGCGTGCGCACCCGTTGGATCGGCGAGGACGGCGACCTGGAGATCGTCGTGCCCGAGCAGCTGGACCTGGAGGCGATGGATGCCGCCGCCGCGCGCCGCACCCGCTCGATCATCATGTTCATGGGTCCGCTGATGCACCGCCAGGCCGACTTCCAGCTCCCCTACGCCGGGGGCTGCGACCTGGGCACCCGCACCGTCGAGCCGCACATGACGGCGCTGCGACCCTTCGGCCTGGAGGTCGTCGCCTCCGAGGGCCACTACCAGGCCACCGCCGCCGCGGGCGTCGGCCCCACCCGTCCGATCGTGCTCACCGAGCGCGGCGACACCGTCACCGAGAACGCCCTGCTGGCCGCCGCCCGCTACGAGGGCGAGACGATCATCCGCAACGCCAGCCCGAACTACATGGTCCAGGACCTGTGCTTCTTCCTGGTGAAGCTCGGCGTGCAGATCGAGGGCATCGGCACCACCACCCTGCGCGTGCGCGGCACGGCCGAGATCCGCACCGACGTGGATTACGCCCCCAGCGAGGACCCGATCGAGGCGATGAGCCTGATCACCGCCGCGATCGTCACCTCCTCCGAGATCACCGTGCGCCGGGTGCCGATCGAGTTCCTGGAGATCGAGCTGGCGATCCTCGAGGAGATGGGCTTCCGCTACGACCGCACCGAGGAGTACCTGGCCGCCAACGGCCACACCCGCCTGGTCGACATCACCACCTACCCCTCCGAGCTGCGCGCCGCGGCCGACAAGATCCACCCGATGCCCTTCCCGGGGCTGAACATCGACAACCTGCCGTTCTTCGCGATCATCGCGGCGACCGCCGAGGGCCAGACGATGCTGCACGACTGGGTGTACGAGAACCGCGCCATCTACCTCACCGAGCTCACCAAGCTCGGCGCGAAGGTGCAGCTCATGGATCCGCACCGGGTGCTCATCGAGGGCCCCACCCGCTGGTCCGGCACCGAGATCGTCTGCCCGCCGGCGCTCCGCCCGGCCGTCGTGGTGCTGCTCGCGATGCTCTCCTCCAAGGGCACCTCGGTGCTGCGCAACGTCTACGTCATCAACCGCGGCTACGAGGACCTGGCCCAGCGCCTGAACGCCCTCGGCGCCCGCATCGAGACGTTCCGGGACATCTGAGCGGCTTCCTGGCTCGGCTACATCGTCCACGGCCTGTTCCTAGCCGGGGCACCGCTGCGATTGTGGGAGATGTTCGGCGCCTGGGGCGTCGTGCCCGCGGCGCTGGGGGTCGTCGGAGGGCTGGTGTGGGCGCACCGGGGCCGGGCCGTGCTGGCCCGCCGCGCGGCCGGCGACGACGGGACGGTCCTGGGGTTCTTCCTGGTCTCTCGGAAGCACGTTCCCGAGTCCGTGCGGAACTGGTTCGGCTGAGTCCTGAGCCCGCGCTCCCCCTCGTCGCGCTGGCGGCGGGTCACGCCCCGATGATGAGCCCGATCGCCGAGAGCACCGTCAGCACGAGGATGGCCTTCTCGAACACCTGCTGCGGCACCCGTTGGGCGATGCGGCGGCCCACCAGTGCGCCGCCGATGACCAGCGGGGCCAGCAGCAGGTCCATCACCGCGTACTCGACGGTGAACAGACCGAGGCTCGCCGAGAAGGGGAGCTTGAGGATGTTGACGATGGCGAAGAACCAGGCGGAGGTGCCCAGGAACGTCAGCACCGGCATCCGCATGGCGTAGAAGTACATCGACATGGGTGGGCCGCCGGCGTTGGCGACCATCGTGGTGAAGCCGCCGAGGGAGCCGTAGCCGATGCGGGCCAGACGTCCCACAGCAGGCTTCTCGGCGTGCTCCCCCTGCGCCTGGGCGCGGCGGGTGGCGGCGCGGCGTCGCCAGAGGGTGATCGCGACCAGCAGCAGGAGGATCACGCCGATGCCGCCGCGCACGGCGGAGGCGTCGGCCAGGGCGAGGAACACGGCGCCGAGCACGAGCCCCACCAGCACGCTGGGGATCAGTCGCACCAGGGTCCGCCAGTCGGGCTCGCGACGGTACATCCACAAGGCGGTCACGTCGCCGAGGATCAGCAGGAGCAGCAGTGCCGCGGTGGATTCCTTGGCCGGCAGGGCGAGGGCGAACAGACCGACGGCGATGGTGCCGGCGCCGGGCAGGGCAGACTTGGAGAAGCCGACCACGAGGGCTCCGGCGATCACCAGCAGCCAGGCGCTGGTGGGCATCTGCGGCAGGAGGTCGAGCACCCATCGATCCTATGTCCGGACAGCTCGCCGGTGGGTTCAGCGCTGCGGGGTGAACACCCCGGCACCGTGCCGCCAGCGGTACCAGGCCAGGCACAGCAGGGTGAAGGGGATGCCGAACCAGATGGCGGCGCTCTGGGCGGGGTCCAGGGCCACGCCGATCAGGGAGGCGACCAGGGCCAGCAGCGACACCAGCGGCAGCCAGGGGAAGAAGGGCGAGTGGTAGACGAGATCGCCCACCTGTCCCCCGGCGCGCAGGTAGGAGCGGCGGAAGGAGAGTTGGGAGGCGACGATCGCGATCCACACGGCGACCGTCGCGTACCCGGCCACGGACACCAGGGCGAGGAACAGGGTGCCGGGGGCGATGACGCTGGACAGCAGCGAGGCGAGGCCGCCGAGCATCGACAGGGACAGCGCCAGCAGCGGCACGCCGTGCTGGGTGGTGCGGGACAGGACGCGCGGCGCCTGCCCCTCGGCGCCGAGGGAGTGCAGCATCCGCGCACAGGAGTACAGGCCCGAGTTCCCGGCCGAGAGCAGCGCGGTGATGATCACGAAGTTCATGACGTCGGCGCCGAAGGGCAGGCCGACGGTGTCGAACACGGTGACGAAGGGGCTCTCGTCGGTGCCGGCGGTCTCGTAGGGCACGATCAGGGCGATTACGATGATCGCGCCGACGAAGAACACGGTCAGCCGCAGCACAGCGGTGCGAATTGCGCGCGGGATGGTCTTCTCGGGGTCCTTGGCCTCCCCGGCGGCGACGCCGATCAGCTCGGTGCCGCTGAAGGCGTAGAACACGGCCAGCACGGTGACCAGCACCCCGGTCAGGCCCGTCGGGAACAGGCCGTTGTCGGTCATCAGGTTGTCCAGGCCGATGTCGGCCCCGGTGGTCACGGGCACGATGCCGATGAGGGCGGCAGCGCCGACGACGATCATCGCCAGGACGGCGATCACCTTGATGAGGGCGAACCAGAACTCGGTCTCGGCGAACACGCGGGCGGAGATCGCGTTCATCGTGAACAGCAACGTGGCGAACACCAGGCACCACACCCACACCGGCACGCCCGGGAACCAGCGCTGCATAAGGATGCCGGAGGCGGTGAATTCGCTGCCCAGCGCCACCGCCCAGCACAGCCAGTACAGGGCGGCGGTGGCGAAGCCCCAGGCGGGGCCGAGGTACCGGGTGGCGTGCACGTGGAAGCCGGCAGAGACGGGGTGACGCACGGACAGCTCGCCGAGGCAGCTCATCACCATGTAGGCGACGACGGCGCCGATGCCGTAGGCGAGGATCGCGCCGAGCGGCCCGGCCTGCGAGACGGTGTATCCGGAGGAGACGAACAGGCCGGAGCCGATCACCCCGCCGAGGGCGATCATCACCAGGTGACGGGACTCCATGGTGCGCCGCAGCTGCGACCCCTCGGGTGCCTGATCGGTCGGATCGGTGGCGGCGTCGGGGGCCTGCGGGGTGGGGGTGGCGGTCATGCGGGGTCCTGTCCGGTGTGTCCGGGTGCGTCGCCGGCGAGCGTAGCGAGGCCGCGCTCCCCCGTCGCCTCCGCGTCACATGGCGACACACCGCCCTGGCCTGCGGGCCGAGTCCGGTCGTAGCCTCGCCCGATGAACGACGACGCCTCCCTGCTCGGCGCCCTGCGCGGCCACGGCTCGCCGGTGGTCCTCGACGGCGGCCTCGGCACGCACCTGGCCGACTGTGGCCTGGACGTGACCGGGGCGCTGTGGTCCGCCGAGGTACTGCGCTCCCGGCCGGAGGAGGTGCGGGCCGCCCACCGCGACTTCCTCGACGCCGGCGCGCAGGTGCTCACCACCTGCTCGTACCAGGTCAGCGCCGACGGGCTCGCCGCGGTGGGCGCCGACCCCACCGAGGCGGAGGACCTGCTGCGCACCAGCGTCCGCCTGGCCCGAGAGACCGCCGACGAGGTGGAGGGTCCGCGCTGGGTGGTCGCCTCGATCGGCCCCTACGGCGCGGGACCGGGCCGGGGCACCGAGTACGACGGGGACTACGGCTTGACGGTCGCGGAGCTGCGCGCCTGGCACCGGGACCGCATTGCCGTCCTCGACGACACCGGGGCGGACCTGCTGCTGGCCGAGACGGTGCCGAGCATCCGCGAGGTCGAGGCGCTGGTGGACGAGCTGGACGGACGCCGCACCCCCGCGGCGCTCAGCCTCACCGTGCGGGGCACCGTGCTCGGCGACGGCACCCCGGTCAGTGAGGCCGCGCGGATCCTCGCGGGCAGCTCGCTGGTGGCCGTCGGCGTGAACTGCTGCACCGTGCCCGACGCGCTCACCGCCCACGCGATCCTCCGCGAGCACTCCGACCTGCCGCTGATGGCCTACCCCAACAGCGGCGAGAGCTGGGATCACGAGGCCCGCGCCTGGCGCGAGGGCAGCGCCGAGCAGGACCTCGTCGCCTCCGCCCCGGGCCTGCTCGGTGCCGGGGTGCGGCTGCTGGGCGGCTGCTGCCGCGTCGGTCCGGAGCAGATCTCCCGCCTCGCCACGAGCGTCGGCGTCGGCGTCGGGACACGCTGAGCCGCCCGGCGTCGGGGGACGGGCGCAGCGGAACCTGGACGAATCGGCGCGACAGACTCCACGATGGAACCCCTCCCCCCGCACCACCGGAGACCAATGCCATGGAATTCCTCGGCGATCTTCCCACCTGGATCACGGCGATCGCCGTGGTCTTCGCCTTCGTCCAGTACCGCACCGACCGTGACCGTCGTCGCGACGAACTCGACCTGAAGAAGCGGGAGGAGCGCCGCGAGCAGGAGGACCTGACCCGCCGCCTCACCGCCTGGATGGCCACCAACCCGCGCGACGGCGCCCACGGGGAGGGCCGCAAGCAGTACGTGCTGGTGATCTCCAACCAGTCCGGCTCGATGTTCTTCGACGTGCGCATCTCGGCGATCGTCCATCGCGGCTCCTCGGCTGCCGAGGATCTGCATCTGCACAAGCTCCCGCCGGGGGACTACGCCGTGGAGTACGGGCGGCAGGCCGACGGCTCCACCGGCTGGGGCTGGGCCCGGAGCCTCGAAGAGCTGGGCGACCAGCCCCTGCGCCCCCTGATGCAGTCGCCGCACTACCGGGTCACAGCGATGCGCTTCACCGACTCGCTCGGCGAGACCTGGGAGGTCGACGACCACGGGATGCTGCGCTCCGGCGTGTCCTGACCGTCGAGTCGAGGCGGGAGGTGTCGCGCGTCCCCAGGGGCGCCCCGCGGACGACGCCAGGCCGTGCCCGCCCCTACCCTGGATCCCATGCACTCCGCCCCGGCCGACACCGCCGACCCGACCGCCCTCGGCATCCTCTCCACGGTCTTCGGCTACGAGTCCTTCCGGGGTGACCAGCAGGCGATCATCGAGCAGGTCGCCGGTGGCGGGGACGCGATCGTGCTGATGCCCACCGGCGGCGGCAAGTCGCTGTGCTACCAGATCCCCGCGCTGCTGCGGGAGGGCACCGGCATCGTCATCTCCCCGCTGATCGCCCTGATGTCCGACCAGGTGGCGGCGCTCGACGCGGTCGGCATCCGCGCCGCCTACCTGAACTCGACGCTCGAGCCCTATGAGGCGCAGGCCGTCGAGCAGCAGCTCCTGGCCGGGGACCTCGACCTGCTGTACATGGCGCCGGAGCGGCTGGTCCTCCCCCGCACCCTCGATCTGCTCAGCCGGGCGCGGCTGTCCCTGGTGGCCATCGACGAGGCGCACTGCGTCTCCCAGTGGGGCCACGACTTCCGGCCCGACTACCTGGGGCTGTCCGTGCTCGCCGAGGCCTTCCCCGGCACCCCACGGATCGCGCTGACCGCCACCGCCACCGAGGCCACCCATCGGGAGATCACCGAGCGGCTGCGGATGCCCGCGGCCGAGCACTTCGTGGCCAGCTTCGACCGGCCCAACATCCAGTACCGCATCGACCCCAAGGACCGCGCCCGCGACCAGCTGCTGCGGCTGATCCGCAGCGAGCACCCCGGGGAGGCCGGCATCGTCTACTGCCTCTCCCGCAAGTCCGTGGAGCAGACCGCCGCCTGGCTGGAGGGACAGGGCGTCGCCGCCCTGCCGTACCACGCGGGGCTCGACGCCCGGGTGCGTCAGGAGCATCAGGAGCGCTTCCTGCGCGAGGACGGCCTGGTGATCGTCGCGACCATCGCCTTCGGCATGGGCATCGACAAGCCCGACGTGCGCTTCGTGGCCCACCTGGACCTGCCCAAGTCCATCGAGGGCTACTACCAGGAGACCGGGCGCGCGGGCCGCGACGGGCAGCCGTCGACCGCCTGGATGGCCTACGGTCTGGGTGACGTGGTCTCCCAGCGTCGTTTCATCGACGGCGGCGAGGGCTCCGAGCAGTTCAAGCGCAACGCCCGCTCCCACCTGGACGCCATGCTCGCCCTGTGCGAGACGGTCACCTGCAGGCGGGTGCAGCTGCTGCGCTACTTCGGTCAGGACTCCACCCCCTGCGGCAACTGCGACATCTGCCTGAACCCGCCCACCACCTGGGACGCGACGGTGCCCGCCCAGAAGCTGCTCTCCGCCCTGATCCGGCTGGACCGTGAGCGCGGGCAGACCTTCGGCGCCGGCCACGTGATCGACGTGCTGCTGGGCAGGGAGAGCGAGCGCTCCCGCCAGTCCCGCCACGAGCAGCTGAGCGTCTGGGGCATCGGCACCGAGCTCAGCGAGAAGGAGTGGCGCACCGCCCTGCGCCAGCTCCTGGCCCGCGGCATCGTCGAGGCCGTCGGCGACTTCGGGGTGCTGGTCCCCGGTCCGCAGGCCGGACCGGTGCTGCGCGGCGAGGTCACCGTGGAGCTGGCCGTGGACCGCTCCCCCACCAAGGCGCCCCGGCAGCGCCGCAGCGGCGGCGGGCCCTCCCGCGCCGCTGCCTCCCTCGAACCGGCCCAGCAGGAGGTCTTCGACGCGCTGCGCTCCTGGCGCAGCGGCGTCGCGAAGGAGAAGCAGATCGCGCCGTACATGGTGTTCTCCGACGCCACGCTGGTCGGCATCATCGAACAGCGGCCGACCAGCGTCGATCAGCTCGGCCTGGTCAGCGGCGTCGGCGCGAAGAAGCTCGCGGAGTACGGCGAGGCCGTGCTGGAGGTGCTCGGCACCGACCACTGATCCCACGACGGGCGACGGCCCGGGAGGCGCGGATCGCGCTCCTCCCGGGCCGTCGTCTGTGGCGGTTCGGTGTGTCTCAGACCAGCTCGAGGCTCGCCGCGGTGTCGTTGAGGATGATCACCGGGGTGATGGTCGGGTGGCCGGCGGCGCGGATCGCGTCGAGGTCCACCTGCAGCAGCGGGTCCCCGGCGGTGACGCGGGCGCCGGTGTCGACCAGGCGCTCGAACCCGCGGCCCTGCATGGACACGGTGTCCAGCCCGATGTGGATCAGCACCTCGGTGCCGTCGTCGAGGGTGAGGGCCACCGCGTGGCCGGTCTCGAAGATGTGCGCCACCGTGCCCGCGGCCGGGGCGAGCACCAGGCCGTCGCTCGGCTCGATCGCGAGGCCCGGGCCCATGATCTGCTCGGCGAAGGTCGCATCCGGCACCTCCGACAGCGGCAGCACCTCGCCCGCGACGGGCTGGCGCAGCCGCACCAGGTGGGAGGTGCGGGTGGCGGTCGCGGTGCCGCCCTCCCCGGCGCGGTCGGGCGCGGCGACCGGCTCGGAGGTGACGGGCTGGACGGCGCCGGACATCAGCTGGTCCATCGCGTCCTTCACGAACTGCACGTTCAGGCCGTAGATCACCTGCACGGAGCCGCCGCCGGGCTTCATGGTGCCCGCGGCGCCGGCGCGCTTGAGCGCCTTCTCGTCGATCACCGAGGTGTCGGCCACCTGCATCCGCAGGCGGGTGGCGCAGTTCTCCAGGTCCAGGATGTTGTCCCTGCCGCCGAGGGCGCCGAGGAAGGCGGTGGCGGTGGCCAGGTACTTCTCCTCGCCCTGGGCGGCGCTGCCGACCTCGCCCTCGGCGTCTTCGTCCTCACGGCCGGGGGTCTTGAGGTCGAAGCGGAGGATCAGGAAACGGAACACCACGAAGTAGACCGCGAACCAGAAGATGCCCATCAGCAGCAGCGCCCAGGGGTTCTGCGCCATCGGGTTCGCCCATCCCAGCACCAGGTCGATGAACCCGGCGGAGAAGCCGAAGCCCATGCGCACCGGCAGCAGCGCGGTGATCGCCATCGAGATGCCGGTGAAGAAGGCGTGCACCACGTACAGGCCCGGGGCGAGGAACATGAAGGCGAACTCGAGGGGCTCGGTGACGCCGACGAAGAAGGACGAGACGGCGGCGGAGAACAGCAGGCCGCCCGCGATCTTGCGCCGGGCGGTCTTCGCGGTCACGTACATCGCCAGAGCCGCCCCGGGCAGGCCGAACATCATGATCGGGAAGAAACCGGCCATGTACTGCCCGGTCTCGCCGTAGGTGCCGGTGGCCTCGAGGAAGTTGTTCAGGTCGTTGATGCCGGCCACGTCGAACCAGAACACGGAGTTCAGGGCGTGGTGCAGGCCCAGCGGGATGAGCAGGCGGTTGAAGAAGCCGTAGAGGCCGACGCCGACGGGACCGAGCCCGAGGATGAACTCGCCGAACATCACCAGGCCGGTGTAGACGAAGGGCCAGATGAAGAACAGGACGATCGAGGTGACCAGCGAGATGCCGGCCGTCACGATCGCGACCGAGCGCCTCCCGGAGAAGAAGGACAGCGCATCGGGCAGCTTGGTGTCCTTGAAGTGGTCGTAGGACCAGGCACCGATGAGGCCGCAGATGATGCCGACGAAGACGTTCTCCACCTGGGAGAAGGCCGGGTTCACGTCATCGACCACGGCGCCGGTCAGGTCGGCGACCGTCTCGGGATCCAGCAGGGTCGTGACCGTCAGCCACGACACCAGGCCTGCCAGGGCGGACGTGCCGTCGGACTTGCTGGCCATGCCGATCGCGATGCCGATCGCGAACAGCAGGGCGAGATTGCTGAGCAGGGCGCCACCGGCGGCCTGCAGGAAGACGGCGGCAAGGTTGTTCTCGTCGCCGGTGGCACTGGCGATCCAGTAGCCGATGCCATTGAGGATCGCGGCGACAGGGAGGACGGCGACCGGCAGCATCAGGGATCTGCCCAAGCGCTGGAAGAACTTCATCGTTACCTCTCGGGGGTCAGGGACACCGGGGTCGGTGCTCATTTCTGATCATAACCCGTACCAAGCAGTCACAAGTAAGCTCTCGTGGCGTGGGCCGCACGGGGCCCGGCGATCAGGGCGAATCGAGGAGGCGAGCGCCGGACAGGCTCCACTGTGCACCTCCCGGCACCGTGCGGCGCCGCGGCGCGCTGTCACGGATCGGTCACGCACCCCGGACCGGCGCGGCGTCGCCGTGCACCGGCGGAGCCGCCGGACCTGGCGGACGGCATCCGTGACTTTTCTGCCCGCCACCGCACGGGTCCTGGCATCCTGCTGGCAGGACGCCACGGCGACCGTCCATGGATCGGGCGGACAGCTCCCTCGGCGCACAGGGGACGGGGAACCATATGCGCACGCTCATCGCTCAGCTCACGGTGCTGGCGAGCTCGACTTTGCTGCTGACCGCCTGCGGCGGCGGGGCCACGGAGGACCCGAGCTCCACGGCGGAGGAATCGCAGAGCTCGAGCACCGCGACCGCCACCGCGATCGAGACGCTCTGGGTCGATGACTCCTGGACGATCGAGGACCTGGCCGAGGACCTCTGCGCCGAGGGCGGCCCGCACCCCACCCCCTACTCCCCGCAGGAGGACATGTTCATCTGCGGTCCGACCATCGCTGCCTCCCAGGCCTGCGCGATCGAGGAAGGCACCGAGGTCGTCTGCATCGTCGATGCCTTCGGGAAGCGGGCGATCCGCTTCGACTCCCCCACCGCGGCGGAGTCGACGTGGGGTGCGCTCACGGAGGATGCGGTGCCGGTGGTGGTGACTCTCGAGGACGGGGTCCGCTGCGACACCTTGATGGACGAGGCCGACCACCGGATGAACCCGACGACCAGCTGGTACCGCTGCGAGGACGGCTCGGAGCTCGCGACCGACACGGACATCGAGAACACCTTCACCCGCGGCGAGACCTGGACCGTGCAGCGCTCCTTCCCCGACCAGGAGGAGTACGTGGGGACCCCGCTGTCGGCGGTGACCTTCGCCGGGCGCTGAGTCCGCGGGCACGACGTCCACGGGCCGCGCCCCGCGCTCCGGAACCGCGGGAGCGGCCCTCGCGTCTCGACATGGTCTCGGGATGGCCTCGGCGGTTCCCTCGGCGCAGCGGGCTCCGCCATGATGCGACCAGGCAGTCCCCACGGGCGACGGTGCACGCGGGGCGGACGCGGTACGGGGGCGGGGATGGCGATGCGCAGGACGTTCAGGGGACGGGCGATGCTGATCGGCGCGGCACTGCTGCTGGCCGGCTGCGGCACCGGGGCGGATCAGGAGCCCGAGGAGCAGCCGAGCACCTCGGCCCCGGCGTCCACGGCCGCGGAGGAGAGCGGCGAGGCGGGAGGATCGACGAGCGCCACCGAGGTCATGACGGTCTGGGTGGACGAGAGCTGGACCGTCACGGAGCAGGACACGGACCTCTGCGAGGCCGGCGGCGGGCTCATGGTCTCCCCGCACTCCACCCAGGAGGACGTGTTCCTGTGCGCCCAGCGCCAGGAGGACGCCTTGGCCTGCGCCGTCGAGGACGGCATCGAGGTCGTGTGCCTCACCGACGCCCGGCAGCGGACGGCGATCCGCTTCGAGTCCGAGCTCGCCGCGGGGACGGACCCTCTGCCCGCGGAGGTCACCCCGCGCTCCCTCCTCGATGATCCGGTCCCGATGCTGGTCACCCTCGAGGACGGGGTGCAGTGCGACACCATGCTCCGCCTGCCCGAGCACGACCTGAACCTCCAGGCCTCCTTCCGCTGCGAGGACGGCTCCACGCTGGTCTCCAGCGATGCCCCGTCCGACACCTTCGAGCAGGGCGGCACCTGGACGGCCCGGCGCACCACCGACATCGACACCGAGGCGGAGACGGTCGCCGTCCAGCAGGTGGTCTTCGCCGGCCGCTGACGCCCGGACGGACGAGGACCCCGGGGCGCAGGGCACGCCCCGGGGTCCTCACCTCTGCCGGTCAGTCGCCGAGGAAGTCCAGCAGGGCGCGGCTGACCTGGTCGGAATGGCTGACCAGGATGCCGTGGGGGCCGTCGGCGATGATCTCCAGGCGGCTGTCCGGCAGGGCGTCGTGGACGCGAGCCCCGGAGCCCTCCACCGGCACGGTGGCGTCGCTGTCGCCGTGCAGGATCAGCAGCGGCACGTCGATCGCAGCCAGGTCGGGGCGGAAGTCGGTGGTGGCCCAGGCGTCCATGGTCGCCAGCGCCGCCTCGGGCCGTGACTGCAGGGCCAGGCGCAGCGCCTCGTCGAGGTCGTCCTGCCCCACCTTCACGGTGTCGCCGGCGGAGAAGAACCCCTCGATGAAGCCGGGGAAGAAGGCCTCGCGGTCCGCCTCCAGGTTGCCGCGCATCTCGGTGAACATGGCGGGCGGGAGCGGGCCGTCGGGGTTGTCCTCGCCCTGCATCAGGTACGGCGGGACGGCGGAGACCAGCACCGCACTGTCGACGCGGTCGCTGCCGTGGGCGCTGAGGTAGCGCACCACCTCGCCGCCGCCCATGGAGAAGCCCACCAGGGTGGCGCCGCGCAGGTCCAGGCCCTCGATCACGGCGGCGAGGTCCGCGGCGAGGGTGTCGTAGTCGTAGCCGGCATCGGGCTTGTCGGAGCGTCCGAAGCCGCGACGGTCGTAGGTGATCACCCGGTGGCCGGCCTCGGTGAGCGCCGGGACCTGCAGCTCCCAGGACTCGCCGGACAGCGGCCAGCCGTGGATCAGGACGACGGGGCTCCCGCTCCCTCCGCTGTCCTCGACGTGCAGGCGGATTCCGTCGGTGGTGGTGATCTCGGGCATGGCTGCTCCTTGTCGTCGGTGCCCCGACGCTACGAAGCATGGGCCCGGGGCACAAGCGCCGCGCCCGACGATGCGCGAGGATGGTGGCGCACAGACCGCGCCGCTCGGGCGCTGACCTGCAGGAGGACCGGACATGCGGAGCATCTGGTGGGTACGGGACGATCTGCGTCTCGCGGACAACCCGGCACTGGCAGCCGCCGCCGCGGCCGGTGAGGTGATCGCCGTGCACGTGGACGAGGACATCGACGGGGTGCGGCCGCTGGGCGGGGCGAGCCGCTGGTGGCTGCACCACTCCCTGCGGGACCTCGCCGCGCAGCTGCGGGAGCACGACGTCCCCCTGGTGCTGGCCGACGGCGACCCCCGCGAGGTGCTGCCCGCCCTGGTCGAGGAGACCGGCGCCGGCTCGGTCAGCTGGATGCGCCGGTACCACGCGCCGCGCCGCGAGATCGATGCCGCGATCAAGGCGGACCTGCGCGAGCGCGGCATCGAGGCGGAGAGCTTCGCCGGGCACCTGCTGCACGAGCCGTGGACGATCGCCACCGGCGACGGGAACCCCTACCGGGTGTACACCCCCTTCGCGCGGGCCTGCCGCGAGGCCGGTCAGCCCGCCGCCCCGCAGGGTGTCCCGGAGGATCTGACCGGGCCGCCCGCCGGGGTGCGCGCGGGCGGGCACGAGGTGGGCACCTGGCTGCGCGCCGAGGACCTGGACCGCGAGCTGGACCGGCGCGGGTGGGAGCCGCGCCGTCCCGACTGGGCCGGGGGTCTGCGGGAGGCGTGGACGCCCGGGGAGCGTGGCGCCCGGGAGCGGCTGGACGAGCTGGAGGAGGTGCTCGCCGACTACGACGAGCTGCAGGACCGCCCCGACCGGCCTGGCACCTCGCGGCTGGCGGCGCCGCTGCGCTTCGGGGAGGTCTCCGTCGCCGAGGTGTGGCATCGCAGCCTCGCCGCGGGCCGGGGAAAGGGCCCGGAGACCTTCCGCTCCCAGCTGCTGTGGCGGGACTTCGCCTGGCACCGCCTGTACCACCTGCCGACCTTGGCCACCGAGAACATCAAGCCCCGCTTCGACCGCTTCGCCTGGCGGGAGGACGCCGAGGACCTCGCGGCCTGGCAGCGCGGCCTGACCGGCGTGGCGATGGTGGATGCGGGGATGCGGGAGCTGTGGGAGACCGGCTCGATGCACAACCGGGTGCGGATGGTGGTCGGCAGCTTCCTCACCAAGAACCTGCGCCTGCACTGGCGCCACGGCGAGGAATGGTTCTGGGACACCCTGGTCGACGCCGACGAGGCCTCCAACCCCTTCAACTGGCAGTGGGTCGCCGGCAGCGGTGACGACGCGGCCCCGTTCTTCCGGATCTTCAACCCGGAGCGGCAGCGGGAGCGCTTCGACCCCGAGGACGCCTATGTGCGCCGCTGGGTGCCGGAGCTGGACGAGGGCCTGCGCCCGATCGTGGACCTGTCCGCCTCTCGTCGCGAGGCCCTGGACGCCTACGAGCGCAGCGGCGAGGGCGGCTGATCCCGGGCCTTGCCGAACGGGCTCAGCAGAGCCCGCCGATGACGCCGACGCCCCGCAGCACGTGGATGACGACCAGCACCGCGTTCAGCCCGGCGACGGCCCACACAAGCCACCAGCGCGCACGGTTCGTCCAGGGGTCCGAGGCCCGACGGATCAGGCCTACCACGGTCAGGATCGCCACCAGGGCGGCCACACCAAGGGCGCCGATGTCGAGGTAGAAGCAGGTGTAGACGCCGCTCAGGGTGGAGACGGTGTACTCGTGGAACGAGAACAGGAAGCCCAGCAGCCCCACCACGACGGCGCCGCTCAGCGCCTTGGGGAGGTCGGTGACGCGGGTGGTCTGCGTGGGCAGCGGCGCGGTGGTCGTCCGGGGCATCGTGATCACTCCTGGTGCTCGGGGAGGTCGCCGCTGGGGCGACGCCGGGCGGGGCCCCGGTGCTCCCGAGCTTGCAGCGGGAGGCGGTGTCCGTCGATGGGGACGTCTCCCCGCCCAGGGCTTCCCCACCACTACGGTGGGGCCATGCCTGACCTGCACGATCACCCCTCCGCGACCGCCTTCGCGGAGGCATGCTCCCTCCTGCGCTTGCTCCCGTGCCCCCGATGATCCGGCCGATCTCCGCCGGGGTGGTCTCGGCCCTGGTGGCCTTCACCAGCTCCTTCGTGGTGGTGCTAACCGGGTTGACCGCCGTCGGCGCCGACGCCGCCCAGGCCGGCAGCGGCCTGCTGGCCGTCTCGATCACGATGGGGCTGGCCTCGATCGTGCTGTCCCTGCGCACCCGGCTGCCGATCACGGTGGCCTGGTCCACCCCGGGGCCGGCGCTGCTGGCGACCACCGGGGTGGTCGACGGCGGCTGGAGCGCGACGGTGGGCGCCTTCGCCGTGGTGGCCGTGCTGATCATGCTCACCGGCCTGCTGCCGCCGCTGGGCTCGCTGATGGCGCGGATCCCCACCTCGATCGCGCAGGCGATGCTCGCCGGGGTGCTGCTGCAGCTGTGCCTGGCCCCGGTGACGGGACTGGCGCAGGACCCGTGGGCGGTGGCCTCGGTGGTGCTGGTGTGGCTGGTGGCGCTGCGCTGGGCGCCCCGCTGGTCGGCCCCGCTGGCCTTCGCCGCGGCCGTGGTGGTGATCGCCGTGCACCTGCTGCGCACGGGGGCGAGCCTGCCCGCGGCGGCGCTGCTGCCCAGGCTGGAGCTGACCGCCCCGAGCCTCAGCGTGGGGGCGGTGGTCGGCATCGCGCTGCCGCTGTACCTGGTGACGATGGCCTCGCAGAACGTGCCGGGCGTGGCCGTGATGCGCGGCCTCGGCTACGAGGTGCCGTGGCGGCCCACGATGCTGGTCACCGGGGCCGGCTCGCTGCTGGCCGCCCCCGCGGGCGGTCACGGCATCAACCTGGCCGCCATCAGCGCGGCCCTCGCGGCGGGGCCCGAGGCCGGGGAGGACCGCTCCCGGCGCTGGATCGCCTCGCTCACCTCGGGCATCGTCATGGTGCTGTTCGGCATCGGCGCGGCAGCCGTCACCCAGCTGGTCGCCCTGGCGCCGGACGGGGTGGTGGCGGCAGTCGCGGGCCTGGCGCTGATGGGCACTTTCGCCGCCTCCCTGCGGGGCGCCCTGGCGGATCCGGCCGATCAGCTGCCCGCCGCGATCACCCTGGTCACCGCCGCCTCGGGGCTGGCGGTGGCGGGGATCAGCGCCGCCTTCTGGGCACTTCTGGCGGGTCTGCTGGTGCGGGCGCTGCTGCGGTGGCGCCGGCCTTCCCCCGCCGCCTGACCCCGCCTGGCCTCGGAGACGACAACGGCCCTGCCCCCGCAGCGGGGACCGGGCCGTCGATCGCTCCGCCGGGGATCAGGCGGGGCGACGGTTCTCAGCGCTCAGGAACCAGGCCTGCTGCTCGAGCTTCTCGATCACCCCGTGGAGGATGTCGGCCGAGGTCGGATCGGCCTCGTCCACCTCGTCGTGCACCTCGCGCATGGTGGCGACGGTGGCCTCGACGGCGCGGGTCATCAGGTCGATGGCGTCGGTGGTGAGCACCTCTCCGGCCGGGAACGCGGGCAGGGAGGACTGCTCGGCGACCACGGCGGGGCGACCATCGGGCGTGGCGTGCAGGGCGCGCATCCGCTCGGCGACGTCGTCGGAGCTCTCCCGGGCGATATCCACGACCTCGTCGAGGTTCAGGTGCAGATCGCGGAAGTTCGGGCCGACGATGTTCCAGTGGGCCTGCTTGCCCACCAGGCTCAGCGCGGTGAGGTCGACCAGCACGCTCTGCAGGTTCTTGGCCAGGGCGTCGCCGGCGAGGAAGCCGCCCTCGGCGTTCTCGGGGCGGGTGCGGGCGGCGCCGGCGGGCTGGGGCACGGTGACGGTCTCGTTCATGGGGATGTCTCCTCCTCGGGTCGGACGGTCGATCGCCCTTGACGGTACTCAGGAGGGACCACCTCGGCAAGGGACCTCGAGACCCCGCTCATCCCACCGCGGCGAGGATGCCAGGTACGCCCGGGGATTCCCCGTCGCGAACCCGGGACGCCGGACCGGGAGGTCGACCCGCCGACCCGGCGCATCGGAAAGCTCAGGCGCGCAGCACCGGGGCGGCGGCGCCGCTGCGGGCGCTCTCGTAGGCGGCGAGGATGATGCCGAGCACCGCGATGCCCTCCTCCTCGGTGTTCAGGGGGCGGCGGCCGGTCTCCAGGCAGGTGATGAAGTCGGCGATCTCGGCGGCGAAGGTGTCGATCGGCTCGGCCGCGAACACCTGCTCCTCCTCGCCGCGGCGCTTCACCCGCAGGGTGGAGCCGTCCGAGCTCAGCGAGCCCGCCGAGCCGACCACGGAGAAGCGGTCGGTGCCGGGGGCGGCCTCGTAGGCCCAGGAGGTGACGAGCTGGCCGACGCTGCCGTTGTCGAAGCGCACCAGCACCTGCGCGGAGTCCTCCCCCTCCATGAAGGTGAGGCGATGGGTGGACATCATCGCGAAGACCTCGGTGGGCATTGCCCCCGCGAAGTGCATCAGCAGGTAGGTGGGGTGGTAGCCGGTGTCGATGTACTCACCGCCGCCGCTGGTGGCGGCGTGGGCGCGCCAGCCCATCGACTCGGGGTCGAAGTCGTTGAAGAATGAGTCGGTGGTGCGCACCTCGTAGACGTCGCCGAGCTGCCCGGCCTCGATGACCTCCTTCGCTGTCGCCACCGCTGGCATGAACAGCTGGTTGTGGGCGCACATCAGGGTGACCCCGGTGCGCTCGACCACCTCGCGGACGGTCTCGGACTCCTCGGCTGTCAGGCACAGCGGCTTCTCGCAGAGGATGTGCTTGCCGGCCTCGGCGGCAGCCACGATGGCTCGGGCGTGCAGGTGGTGGGGCAGGCAGATGTCGACCGCGTCGACCTCGGGGTCCCGCACCAGCTCGGTGAAGTCCGTGTAGCCGGTGGCCCCGGTCTCGGCGACGCGGGCGGCGAGAGTCTCCTCGTGGGCGTCGGCGACGGCGGTGATCCGGGCCCGCTCGGGGATGGCGGCGTAGCCGGTGAGGTGGGCGGTCGCGATGCCGCCCCCGCCGATCAGGCCGATGCGGACGGGGGTCTGGAGGGTGGGGCTCATGGGGCGTCTCCTTCGACGGACTGCTGAGGGGGCGGGCCGCGGGCGGGGCGGCCCGCGCGGGGGCCGGGTCAGGCGGGGCGGGCGTCCTCGTTGGCGGCGACGACCAGCGCGGTCAGCGCCCGGGCCCGCTCCAGGTTCTCGGTGGTGGGGCGGCCGCTGCGGATCGCCTCGATCCACTGGGCGACGGGCGCGGGGGCGTCCGCGGGGATCGGCAGCTCGCGCCAGCCCTCCCCGGTGTCGATCCGCATGCCCTCCCCGCCGATGCCGTGCACGAGGGACCCGGCGGTGCCGTGCACCTCGATGGAGAAGGGGCTGGCGGGGCTGACGAAGCCGGTCTCGATGACGCCGATGGCACCGTCGGGGGTGGAGACGGCGACCGCGGCGTTGTCCTCGACGCCGCGGCCGGTGAGGTCGGTGTAGGTGGCGCGCGGGGCGGACAGCTCGGTGCCGAGGATGAGCTGGGTGAGGTAGACGGGGTGCGCGGCCAGGTCGGAGAACGCGCCGCCGAGGGCCGCGACGGGGTCGTAGAACCGCGCGGGCAGCCAGTCGGCGGTGGAGCCGTCGTGGGCCAGGCGCACCCGGGAGTAGGTGAGCTGGCCGAGCGCCCCGCTGTCGAGCACCTCGCGCAGGGCGAGGGTGTAGCCGTGGGCCAGGCGCGGCAGGGAGACCGTGAGGATCAGCCCGGCCTCGCGGGCCTGCGCGGTCAGGGCGTCGCAGCCGGCCACGGTCGGCGAGAGCAGCTTCTCGGTGAAGACGTGCTTCCCGGCGGCCAGGGCGCGGCCGATGATCTCGTCGTGGTCGGCGGTCGCCGTGGTGACGGTGACGCCGTCGAGGTCTTCGCGGGCCAGCAGCGCGTCGAGGTCGGCGAAGAACTCCACCCGCAGACGATCGGCGAGGGCCTCGCCCCGAGCACGGTCGTCGTCCCAGAGCGCCACCAGCTCGGCCTCGGGGTGGTCGATCACGGCCTGGCCATACTCCTCAGCGTGCACGTGCCAGGCGCTGAGCACCGCGATCCGCAGGGGCTGGGTCATGGGGGTCTCCTCCGGGGGCGTCGTCGGCTCGTCGGACGTTCCCAGCGTATCCAGATGCCAACGCCATGGACTCACGCCACCCCGCGCGCAGTACCAGGAGCCCGAATGTCGTCTGCTACGTCCGAAGCGTCCCTGCCCACCTCGCCGCTGCTCGCCCCTGGCGCCGCCCTGGAGCGGGTGGCGAGCGGCGCAACCTGGGCGGAGGGCCCGGTCATCGAGTGCTCCCACGGCCGCCGCGCGATCCTGCGCGATCCAGTTCACCGACTCCGCCTACGGCATCAAGCGTCCCCCCGAGGGCCACCCCGGCGTCGAGGAGTACGGCGACCGCCACGTGTCCCGGCGGGACCCGGTGACCGGCGCGGTGGTCCCGGCGGCGTTCGACGTGGAGGCCCCCAACGGGCTGGCCTTCTCCCCCGACGAGTCCCTGCGGTATGTCGCGGACACCTCGCTCGCGCCCGCGGACCTGGAGCGGCCGGGGCCGGGCCGCACCCTGTACATCACGGCCAGCATCAGTCTGTACCGGGTCGCCACCACGGTGCGGGACGCGGCCATGGCGCCCGTCGACGCTGAGCGCGTCCAGCCCGCTCCCACCTCGCTCGGAGCTTTCGCGGCGATGATCTCGAGGTACTCCCGCGCCCCCGAGGGCGCACGACGATCGGAAGGACCGTCATGAGCTCCCTGAACCGCCTCGCCCGTATGGCCAAGCAGGCCCTGAACTCCTCCTCCGGCTCCGGCAGCTCCTCGTCCGGCAGCGACTGGCGCTCGATGGTGCGCCAGGCCGCCGACGCGATCACCGGCGAGGACTCGGCCACCGGCCGCACCTCCACCCGCACCACCTCCACGGGCCGCATCGACACCTGGGACGGCAGCGGCTCGCGGGATCGCGGCACCTCCTGGGACCGGCAGAGCGCCGAGGGCGCCGCCGCGTCCCCGCGGGACGGGGACTTCCAGCGCAGCTTCACCGAGCACAGCGCCGACCTCACCGCGGAGGACAAGCGGGCCATCTCCCGCTACGACTACCTGGTGCGCACCGCCGATCCCGAGCAGCTCGAGCAGGTGCACCGCGAGGCCTTCGCGAGGCTCACCCCGCAGCAGCGCGCCGAGGTGCAGGCCCGCATGGATCAGGAGCTGCCCGCCTCCGAGCGGCCCCGCTCCGACTCGCCCGATGACCTCGCCCGCTCCGCCACCCGCCTCGGCGCGATGGACCCGCGCCGTCTGGAGGGCCTGCTCGGCGGCTCCGGGGCGCGCCGTGCCGGGATGGGCGCCCTCGCGGTGGGCGGAGGCCTGCTGGCCGCGGTCGCGGGCGGCGCCGTCGTCACCGCGGTGGGCGGCTCCCTGCTGCAGTCCGCGATCGGCGACGGGGTCGACGTGGACGCGCTGGCCGGGAACCTGGACGTCGGGGACCTCGGCGGGGTCGAGGGGCTCGACGGGCTGAGCGGCCTGGGCGAGGGCTTCGGGGACTCGATCGGCGGAGGTCTCGGGGATCTCGGGGACCAGATCTCCGGTTTCGGCGATCAGGTCTCCGGCTTCGGCCTGGACGATCTCTTCGGCTGAGCTCAGCGGCCCACGCCGCGGGCGATGTCCAGCAGCGCGGCGGCCGGTCCGCCCAGTCGCCGGGGACCGGTCCACACCACGCTGAAGCGGCGACGCAGGGACGCCCCGGCCACCGGCACGGCGACCAGCTCCCCGGTGGCGAGGGGGCCCTGCACGGCGAGACGGCTGAGCACCGCCGGCCCGGCGCCCGCGGCGACCGCCACCCGCACGGCGGCGTTGCTGGCCAGCTCCTGCACGGGCGCGGTCGCGGCGGCGCCCGGCATCACCTGCTCCAGCGCCTCCCGGGTGCCGGAGCCGCCCTCCCGCACCACCAGCGCGGTTGCGGCGAGCTCCGCGGCGGGGATCTCCGTGCGCGCCGCCCAGGGATGGGAGGGGGCGACGACCAGCACCAGCTCGTCCTCGGCGATCGTCATCGCGTGCGCCCAGCCCGGCACCTGCGGCCCCTCGATGAAGCCGAGCGACACGGCGCCCTCGCGCAGCGCCGCGAGCACCTGGGTGGAGTTCGCGACCGTCGGGGTGACGCGCAGGTCCGGGTCGAGACGGCGCAGCTCGGCGAGCCAGGCCGGCAGCAGGTGCTCGGCGATGGTCATGCTCGCCCCGAGGGCCAGCTCCCGCGCGGCGTCCTGTCGTTCGTGGGCGAGCCAGGTGGCGAAGCCCTCGGCGGCCTCGACCACCTCCCGGGCATGCGCCGCCAGCAGCAGACCGGCCGAGGTGGGGCGGGATCCGCGGGGGTGGCGTTCCAACAGCGGGGTGCCGGCCTCCCGTTCCAGGCGGGCGATCATCCGGCTGGCGTTGGGCTGATGGACGCCGAGCCGGCGGGCCCCGGCGGCCAGGCCGCCCTCGTCCACCACGGCCAGGAACAGCTCGAGGGTGGGCAGGTGCGGCAGCTCCGGAGGCATATCAGAAGGATATATCCCGGATGCGGGATCGCCGTCTACCGGCATCGATCCTCGCCCGGGAGGCTGATGGCATGTCCCTCTCCGCCCCGACCGGTGCCCCCGCCTCGACTGCCGCTGCCCCGACGGGTCCCGCGCAGGCCCGGTCACCGCGCGGCGTCCGTGGAACGGCGCGGCGGCTCACCCCGGGGCTGTTGGCGGCTCTGGGCGCCGCGGTCCTGGCGCAGCTGCTGACCGCTCCCCTGCCGACGGTGAGCCCGTTGCTGCTGGCGATCCTCGCCGGGATGCTGGGGGCGAACACCCGCGGGGTACCTGTCAGCTGGGAACCGGGGCTCGGCGTCGCCTCCAAGCAGCTGCTGCGGGCGGGGATCGTGCTGCTCGGTCTCTCCCTGGTGCTGGGCGACGTGCTGGCCCTCGGTCCCGGAGTGCTCGCCGCGGTGGTGGTCGTCGTCGGGGGCGGCATCGCCGGGACCCTGGTGCTGGGCCGGTGGCTGCGGGTGCCGCGGCAGCTGCGGCTGCTGATCTCCTGCGGCTTCTCCATCTGCGGGGCCGCCGCGGTGGCGGCCGCCGCCGGGGTCACCGATCCGGAGGACGAGCACGAGGACGCGACCGTCACCGCGCTCGCGCTGGTGGTGCTGTGCGGCAGCGCGACCATGCTGCTGCTCCCCTTGGCCGCCCGCGGCCTCGGCCTGGGCACCGAGGTGGCGGGGATGTGGGCCGGCGGCGCGATCCACGAGGTCGCCCAGGTGGTGGCCGCCGGGGGCCTGATCGGCGGCGGTGCCCTGGCGCTCGCGGTGGTGGTGAAGCTGGCGCGGGTGCTGATGCTGGCCCCGGTGATGGCGGGGCTGTCCTGGCAGCGGCGGCGCGAGCTGCGGGCCCGCGGTGAGCAGGGCTCCGCGGGCTCCCTGCCGCCGCTGGTGCCGGGCTTCGTCCTCGGATTCCTGACGATGATGCTGCTGGCCTCGCTGCTGCCGCTGCCCGGGACCGTGCTGGAGGCGGCGGGCCTTCTGCGGACCACCCTGCTGGGTGCGGCGATGTTCGCCCTGGGCTGCGGGGTGCGGTGGCGGGCGCTGCGCCGGCTCGGCTGGCGCCCCCTGGTCCTCGCCGTGCTCGCCACACTGTTGGTCTCCGCACTCGCGCTGGGCGGGATCCTGCTGGCCGTCTGACCGAGCGTGACGGATGAGGCCAGGGAGCCGAATCTGCGGCCCTAGACTGGGTTCCATGACGCAACTGCGAGTCCGTGAGGCGGCGACCCTGCTCGGGGTCAGCGAGGACACCGTCCGTCGCTGGATCGCCCGGGGACGCCTGACCGCCACCACCGACGGCGCCGGCCGGACGGTGCTGCCCGGCGCCGAGGTGGCGCGTCTGGCCCGCGAGCAGGCCCAGGTCCCCGAGGCCGAGCAGGGATCCCGCAGCTCCGCCCGCAACCGCTTCACGGGCCTGGTCACCGCGGTCACCCGCGACACCGTGATGGCGCAGGTCGAGCTGCAGTGCGGACCATTCCGCGTGGTCTCCCTGATGAGCAGCGAGGCCGTCGACGAGCTGGGCCTCGAACCCGGCAGCGTCGCCACCGCCGTCGTCAAGGCCACCACCGTGGTCGTCGAGGCCGCCTCGGGGACCGCGTGAGCACCGCTCCCCGCCGCCCGCGCCGCCTGCGACACCTGGGCGTCCTGCTGACCCTGCCCCTCGTGCTGCTGGGAAGCGGCTGCACGGCGGGCTCCGCCACCGGCGGGGGCTCCGACGCAGGCACCGGCGAGGAGGAGACCACGCTGACCGTGTTCGCCGCCGCCTCCCTGCAGGAGCCCTTCACCGAGCTCGCCGAGCGCTACGAGGACGAGCACCCCGGCACCACCGTGCGGCTGAGCTTCGCCGGCTCCTCGGACCTCGCCACCCAGATCGCCCAGGGCGCCCCCGCGGACGTGCTGGCCACCGCCGACACCGTCACCATGGACCGCGTGGTCGAGGCCGGCGACACCGCCGCCGAGCCGACGATCTTCGCCACCAACACCCTCACCATCGCCGTGCCACCCGGCAACCCCGCCCGCGTCGCCTCCCTCGCCGACCTCACCGAGCCTGCCCTGGACCTGGTGCTGTGCGCCCCGCAGGTGCCCTGCGGCCGCGCCGCCGCGGACCTCGCGACCGCCGAGGCCCTGGACCTGAGCCCCGTCAGCGAGGAGCAGAGCGTCACCGACGTCCTCGGCAAGGTCGAATCCGGGGAGGCCGAGGCGGGCCTGGTGTACGAGACCGACGTGATCCGCGCCGACGGCGCCGTCGAGGAGGTCGAGGACCCGGCCACCGGGGCCGTCGTCAACGAGTACCCGATCGCCCCGGTCGCCGACGCCGCCGAGCCCGACGATGCTGCCGCCTTCCTGGAGCTGGTGACCTCCCCCGAGGGGCAGGAGATCCTTGCCGCCCAGGGCTTCGGGGCGCCCTGAACGATGCCCGCTGCCTCGCTCTCCCCGCCCCTGCCGCTGTGGGTGCGTGTGCCCGCCGCCGCCGGCATCGCCCTGGTGCTGCTGCCGCTGCTGGCGATGACCCTGCAGGTGGACTGGGCCCGCTTCCCCGCCCTGATCGGCAGCGAGGCCTCCCGCGCCGCGCTCGCGCTGAGCTTGCGCACCGCCGCCGCCTCCACCGTGCTGTGCGTGCTGCTGGGGGTGCCGATGGCGGCGGTGCTGGCCCGCTCGCCGCGCCGCGGCACGGGGCTGCTGCGGGGACTCGTGCTGATCCCGCTGGTGCTGCCGCCGGTGGTGAGCGGCCTCGCCCTGCTCTCCGTCGTCGGCCGGCAGGGTCTGCTGGGGGCCGGGCTGGAGGTGCTGGGGGTGCGGATCGCCTTCACCACCGCTGCCGTGGTGCTGGCCCAGACCTTCGTGGCGCTGCCCTTCCTGGTGCTCAGCCTGGAGGGCGCGCTGCGGGCGGCCGACACCGGCTACGAGCAGGCCGCCGCGACCCTCGGGGCCGGCCCCACCCGGGTGCTGCTGGGGGTGACGCTGCCGCTGGTGGCGCCGAGCCTGCTGGCAGGAGTGGTGCTGAGCTTCGCCCGGGCGCTCGGCGAGTTCGGCGCCACCATCACGGTGGCCGGGTCCCTGCAGGGCACCACCCGCACCCTGCCGCTCGAGATCTACCTGCAGCGCGAGGCCGATCCCGATGCCGCGATCGCCCTGTCCTTCCTGCTGATCCTGGTCGCCGCGGCCGTGATCGCCCTGGTGCGACGACGGGGCGTGCGCTGATGCTGAGCCTGCGCGCCCGTCTGCCCGAGCGGGGCCTGGACCTCGAGCTGGAGCTGCCCGCGGGCGAGTCCCTGGCCCTGGTCGGTCCCAACGGCGCCGGGAAGTCCTCCGCCCTGGCGCTGATCGCCGGCCTGCTGCGACCCGCCGAAGGCCGCATCACCCTGGGCGGGCGGGTGCTCACCGAGGTCGTCTCGGGCCGTACCCGCACCCTCGTGCCCCCGGCCCGGCGCGGCATCGCCCTGCTCTCCCAGGACCCGCTGCTGCTCCCCCATCGCACAGTGGCCGGGAACCTGCACTTCGCGCTACGCGCCCATGGTGTGCCGCCGCGCCGCGCCGGGGCTCGCGCGCGGGAGCTGCTGGAGCAGGCGGGCCTCGCCCACCTGGCCCGGCGCCGTCCCGCCCAGCTCTCCGGAGGGCAGGCGCAGCGGGTGGCGATCCTGCGGGCGCTGGCCACCGAGCCGCGACTGCTGCTGCTGGACGAGCCCCTGGCGGCCCTGGACGTGGAGGCCGCCCCGCAGGTGCGCGCCCTCCTGACTCGCACCCTGGAGACCACGCCCGGCCTCGTCGTCACCCATGAGCTGCTGGACGCGGCGAGCCTCGCCCGGCGCCTGGCCGTCATCGAGCACGGCCGGGTGGTCGACCACCGCGCCACCCCGGCGGTGCTCGCCGACCCCCGCACCGCCTTCACCGCCCGCCTGGCCGGGCTGAGCCTGCTGTACGGGCTCTGGCGCGACGGTGTCGTGGAGCTCGCCGACGGCAGCCGCCTGGCTGCCGACACGGAAGAAGCCCTCGCGGCGGGGCAGCCGGTGCGCGCGACGGTGCGCCCCTCCCGGGTGGGCCTGGCCGACGAGGATCCGCCCACCGCGAGGGCGACCGTGATCGAGCGGCCCGTCGAGTCCCTCGAGCCCCACGGCGACCTCATCCGGCTGCGCACCCCGGACCTCGCGGCCGATCTGGACGCACTCGTCGTGGCCCGGGCCGGGCTCGCCCCGGGCGCCCGGGTACGCCTCTGCGTGCCCCCCTCGGCGGTGCGGGTGCACGCCGCCGGGGACGCCTGACCCACGATCCCGTCCCCCGCGCTGCCGCGGCAGGCTCCCCACCGCCGCGGACCACGGCCCGTGCGGCGGGCATCGGGCGCACAATGGAGTCGCCCACCCGGAAGGACCCCATGACCGACGCCCCCGCCCCCGCCGTCCCGGACGCCCCGTCACGCGACACCGCCGCCTCGTCCTCGACGGAGGGGCCCGGCGGCTCCGGACTCACTGTGCTGCTCGCCTTCTGCGCGAACCTGCTGGTCGCCATCGCGAAGACGATCGTCGCCGGGCTCACGGGCTCCGCCTCCATGCTCGCCGAGGCCACCCATTCCTGGGCGGACACCGGCAACGAGGTGTTCCTGCTGATCGGCGAGCGCCGTTCCCGCCGCGGCCCGGACGCCGAACACCCGCTCGGCTACGGCCGTGAGGGCTACGTGTGGGCGATGTTCGCGGCGATCGGCCTGTTCGCGGTGGGCGCCGCCGTCTCCGTCTGGCACGGCATCCAGTCCCTCGGCGAGGAGCCCGGCGCCGGGGGCGACTACCTGTGGGGCTACCTGGTCCTGGGGGTCGCCTTCGTGCTGGAGGGGATCTCCTTCCTGCAGGCCCTGCGGCAGACCCGGGGCGGCGCCCGGAAGCGCCGGATCAGCCCCCTGCGCTATGTCCGCACCACCTCGGACCCGATGCTGCGGGCCGTGTTCACCGAGGACGCGATGGCGCTGATCGGCCTGGTCATCGCCGCGGCCGGGATGGCCCTGCACCAGATCACCGGCGACCCGGTGTGGGACGCGATCGGCTCGATCCTGGTTGGCCTGCTGCTCGGCGTGGTCGCGATCTTCCTGATCGCCCGCAACACGGCCTTCCTCAGCGGCGAGGGCGGCTCCCCGCTGGCCCGGCAGCATCTGCTGCGCCTGCTGGTGGAGCATCCCGACATCGAGTCCGTCAGCTTCCTGCACCTCGAATGGGTGGGCGCGGACCGGCTGTTCCTGGTGGCCTCCGTCGACCTCGTCGGCGACCCCCGGGAGGCGGAGCTGCAGCAACGGATCCAGGCGATCGAGGACCGGCTCGAGGACGAGCCGGGGGTGGGCCGGGCCGTGCTCACCCTCTCCCGCCCCGGCGACGCGACCCGACTGACGCCCGGGGACCTGCCGGACTGGTACGAGCCGGAGACGTCCCGGCGATGAGCGCCCTGGCCACCGCGGACCTGCGCGGGCTGTACACGGAGCTGCACGTCCGGAACGGTGCCCAGGGCTGGTGGTGGCCCGGGCACGAGCCGCTCGAGATCGCCCTCGGAGCGGTGCTGGTGCAGCGCTCCCGCTGGGAGCAGGCCGCCTCCGCCCTGACCGCGCTGCGGACTCGGGGACTGCTGGACGCCGCGGCGCTCGCCGCCACCGAGGAGGACACGCTGCGGGAGCTGGTCCGCCCTGCGGGTTTCCCGGCCCAGAAGCCGCGGCGACTGCTGGCACTGGCCCGCTGGTGGCGGGACCGCGCCCCGGGGGCCGGCGACCTCGACGATGCCGCGCTGCGGGCGGAGCTGCTGGCCGTGGACGGGATCGGCCCCGAGACCGCCGACGCGATCGGGCTGTACTGCTTCTCCCGTCCCGCCTTCGTCTGCGACGAGTACGCGCGACGGTTGCTGCGCGGAAAGGGCCACGAGGTGCCCGGCTCCTACGAGGCCTTCCGTCGCGCCCTCGCCCCCGCCGTCGAGCGGGCCGGCTTCACGGTGGCGGAGCTGGCCGAGCTCCACGGCCTGATCGTGGAGGAGGGCAAGCTCGCCTCCTCCCGTCGCGGCTGAGCCCTCAGCGCGCCGGAGCGCCCGGATCGAGGGTGAGCTGCAGGAAGGCCAGGTCCAGCCAGCGACCGAACTTCACGCCCACCTGCGGCAGCAGCCCGGTGCGCTCGAAGCCCAGCTTCTCGTGCAGGGCGATCGAGCCGGCGTTCTCGGCGTCGATCCCGGCGACCAGCACGTGGATGCCCTGGGCGCGGGCGGCCTCCAGCAGGGCCTCCATCAGCGCCCGGCCGAGCCCGGCGCCGCGCTGGTCGCCGCGCACGTAGACGGAGTGCTCGACGGTGTGGCGGTAGCCGTCGTGGGGTCGCCAGGGCCCGTAGGTGGCGTAGCCGAGCACGTCGTCGTCCTCGTCGACCGCGACCAGCAGGGGGAAGCCTGCCGCGAGACGCTCCCGGATCCACAGCCGCCGGTTCTCCTCGCTCACCACGGTGTCGTTCCAGATGGCCGTGGTGTGGGCGACGGCATCGTTGTAGATCTCGGTGATGCGCGGCGCGTCGGCCTCGGTGGCGGTGCGGATGCTCATGCGGGTCATCGTCCCACTCCGCGGCACCACCGTCCGCACCCGGCCCCCGAAATCCCCCGCGTCGACGGAGCCCTCGTGAGCACCACCGATCCCCGCCCCGGCCGGTCGCCGGGCCTGCTGGCGGTGCTGACCACGGCGGTGCTCTGGGGCACCACCGGCACCGCGGCGACCTTCGCGCCGACGGCAGGACCGATCGCGATCGGCGCGGCGGCCCTCGGCATCGGCGGGCTGCTGCAGGCCGCGATCGCCGTGCCGGCTCTGCGCGCGGCGCGTCCCGCCCTGCGGGGCCGTACCCGGGCGATCGCCCTCGGCGCGCTGGCAGTCGCGATCTATCCGCTGGCGTTCCACAGCTCCATGCACCTGGCCGGCGTCGCGATCGGCACCGTCGTCTCCCTGGCCTCGGCGCCCCTCGCCTCGGGCCTGTCGGGCTGGGCCTGGTGGCTGGGGCGAGCTACGCGGGATACGCCGTGGTGGTGCAACGGATGATGCACGCGGGGGTTCCCCGCGCCGCGGCGATGGGCTCGGTGTTCGGCGCCGGCGGGGCGCTGCTGATGCCGGTGCTACTGGCCACCGGTGCTCCCCTGCTGGCCACCGCCGCGGACACGACGGTCGCGGTCTACGTGGCGCTGGTGCCGATGTTCCTGGGCTACCTGCTGTTCGGCATCGGCCTGGCCCGGATCCCGGCCTCGACGGCCACCACCATCACGCTCGCGGAGCCCGCGGTCGCGACGCTGCTCGCGGTGCTGGTGGTCGGCGAGCGACCCGGCCTGCTGGGCTGGGTGGGGCTCGGCCTCATCGGCGCGGTGCTGGTGCTGCTGAGCGCGGCCCCGAGCCCCTCCGACCCCCGGATGCTCAGTGCTCCGAGGGCTCCCGCAGGGTCGCGAAGTCGCCGGAGTCGTGGTCCTGCGCCTCGATCCGCAGCTTGACCATCGCGGTGGTGATCCAGACGGCGATCAGCACCGGCAGCAGCAGGACGATCAGGACCTTCGGGTCCAGCACGGTGGAGAGGTAGGAGTTGAGCGCCCGGGTGATCTCCCGGTCCCCCAGCATCTCGCCGAGGCCGCTGACGTTCTCCACGATCACCTGGTAGATCGTCACGTAGATCAGCGACCACTGGATGTAGTACTCCACGATGGTCAGCCACTCGTGCGTCACCCCGAGCCGCTGCATGATCGGCCGCATCACCAGGAACAGCACCACCCCGGAGGCGACCATCACCAGCACCAGCCCGAGGAACACGCCCGCCGTCATCGAGACCAGGTCGGAGATCAGCATGTACAGGCCGATCATCACCACGATGATCACCAGGCCGAGCAGCGTCATCATCAGTGCGATCCCCGCGGCGGCGAGGTAGGCGCCGCCGCGACCGAGGCGGGAGCGATCGGTGCCGGGCGGCTCGGTGAGCAGTCCCATCACGGCGAACAGGCACGCGAGGGCCAGCAGGTGGAGCACGACGGACATCGGACCCCTCTCTCCGGGTGGCTTCGGGCAGATTCTTCCATCCGTCCGAACCGGCGGGTTCATCCCCGGGTGAGGCGGTCCTCCTGGGCGAGGCGACGCACCGCGGAGAGCACCCGGTCGCCGAGCACGTCGAGGCCGACGACGGCGAGCGCGGCGCCGGGCACGGCGGGGTCGGTGACTCGGCGCATCTCCCGGGCGGCGGGGTTGTCGGGCCGCACCTGCCAGCCGCGGGCGGCGAGCAGCGCCTCGACCCGGGCGCGGGCCTCTTCCCCCGGACTCGGGGGCGCGGGGGTGAGGGCGTACTGCACGGCCCCGAGGGAGAGGCAGCGGTCGCCCTCCTTGCCCGCGAGGTGCTCGATGACCTCGCGGGCCTGGGCGACATCGAGGCCGCCCACCTCGATCAGGGCGCGCGCGAGCCGCAGCGCGGCGACGTGCCCCTCGCCGTAGACGGCCTGGTTGGGGCTGGTCAGCTCCCCGGACGGGATCAGGCGTTCCCGGATGTAGTAGCGGATCGTCGGGGCGGCCACCCCGGAGCGGGCGCTGGTCGATCCCGGCCAGCTCGCGAGCTACGGGCATCGAGCACCCCGACGCCCCGACGCTCGTGGTGCTGCGGCACCGCGGGGTGCTGCGGCTGCTGCTGGGGGCGGCGCTGGTGCTGGCCGCGCTGCGTCCGCGCCACCGCCTCCCGGTGCTGCTCGGTGCCCTGCTGGCCAAGCCATCCTTTCTGGGGCTCGTGCTCAGCGACCCCGCGGTCCGCGCAGGGGCGAGCCCCGCCGGCACCGCTTTCGATGGCGTGAGCATCGTCCTGCTGGCGGCGATCCCGCTGCGGGAGAGCCGGGCCGATGGTGACGTGACCGTGCGCCTGCTCGCGGACACCGCCGGCGGGCGACCGCTGCGGTTCCTGAACGGCCTCGCGGTCGCGGCCGCCGGCACCGTGCTGGTCACCGACTCCAGCGCCCGGCTGCACTCCACCTCGCTGGGGCCGGTGCTGCCGGGGATCCCGGACATCCTCTCCCGCAGCGCGGAGGGAACGATCCTGGTGGGCCTGTACGACCGCTCCCCCGCCTTGGACCGCCTGGTGCTGCCCACCCGGATGGGTCGTGAGGTGGTGGCGCGGCTGCCGGCGGACTGGTTCCTCGTGGGCGGACTGAGCGGGTCGGTGCTGGTGATCGGGGAGGACGGCACGGTCCAGGGTCGCTTCGGCGATCTGGGCACCGCGGCGACCGGGGTCCTCGCCGATGAGGGCGCTTGGATCCTCGGGGCGCTCGGCACCACCCAGCTGCGACGGGTGGAGGATCCGACGAATCCGTCGCTCTCGCCGTGAGGACGGGGTTCTCCGACCTCCCTTTCCCACCGTGAAGGGCACGCGGTCGACAATCTCAGGCTGCGTGGAGGAACTTCAGGAGGCAGTGCGTCCCAGACCTCGCGCTCGACCCGCGGAGAGGTCTCGGCAATCACCTCGCGGAGGACTCGACGGGCTCGACCCGTCGCCACCCGGACAGCACCCAGGCCGGGATGACGCCCAGCGTGGCCGGCCAACACTAGGCTGGCGGGATGGCGACAGCACTCCTCGTCCGGCACGGCCGCACCACGGCGAACACCGCCGGGCTGTTGGCCGGCCGCGCCCCCGGGGTCCACCTCGACGAGGTCGGGCGCGAGCAGGCGGCCCTCACCGCGTCCCGGATCTCCGAGGTGCCCCTCGCCGCCGTCGTCTCGAGTCCGCTCGATCGCTGCCGTCAGACCGCCCGCTTCCTCCTGGACGCCCAGTCGGCCGCTCCCTCCGCCCCGGTGGACCCCGACCTCACCGAGTGCGACTATGGGCAGTGGCAGGGCAGGACGCTGAGTGACCTCGCGACCGAGGACCTGTGGTCACTCGTGCAGTCCGCGCCCTCCGCCGTGGTCTTCCCCGGCGGGGAGTCCCTGGCGGGGATGCAGGCCCGCGCGGTGGCCGCGGTGCGCCGCCACGACGCCGCCATCGAGGCCGAGCACGGCGCGGACGCCGTGTGGGCCGCGGTCAGCCACGGGGACGTCATCAAGTCGATCCTCGCCGACGCCCTCGGCATGCACCTGGACCTCTTCCAGCGCCTCTCGGTGGGCCCCGCCTCGGTGTCGATCGTGCGCTACGGGGCCGGCCGCCCGAGCGTCCACGCCGTCAACACGGACGCGGGGGACCTCTCCTGGCTCGCCCACGGCCTCGGCGCGGACGACGCACCCGTGGGCGGCGGGGCGGGTCACCCACCATCGCCCCGCGACGGCGCCTAGAGTGAAGAGCATGCCCTCCCTCCAGCACGAGTTCGACTGGCCAGACCGCGCCGTCATCGGCACCCTCGGGGCTCCCGGAGCGCGCACGTTCTACCTGCAGGTGCGCGCCGGGACCCGGGTGGCGAGCGTCGCCCTCGAGAAGCAGCAGTCGGCACTGCTCGCGGAGAAGATAGACGAGCTCCTTGATCAGCTCCACGCCGCCGAGGGCAATCCCTTCCACGTCCCCACCGAATCGGCCCCCGAGCTGCTCGACGACGAGCCCCTCGAGCCCGTCGAGGAGCTGTTCCGCACCGGGACGATGGCGCTCGGCTGGGACCCGGCCACGGCGCAGATCGTCCTGGAGGCCCACCGGCTCCCCGAGGCAGACGCCGAGGACCCCGCCGCGCTGCTCGACGACGAGCCCGAGGTCGCCGACGAGATGCTGGTGGTGCGGATGCCGGTGGGCACCGCTCGCGCCTTCGCCCAGCGCACCATCGGGGTCGTGGACGCCGGTCGCCCCGTCTGCTCGAGCTGCGGGAATCCCATGGATCCCGAGGGGCACGACTGCCCCGCCGAGGACTGATGTCCGGGCCGGACCTCGAGCATGACGAGCTGACGCTCCGAGGGCGCTACCGGACCGCCTCGAACGCCACGTTCCTCGGCGCCATCGGGGACGTTGCCGTCGTCTACAAGCCCGTGGCGGGCGAGAGCCCCCTGTGGGACTTCCCCGACGGCCTGCTCGCGCACCGGGAGGTGGCCTCCTTCCTGGTCTCCGAGACGCTGGGTGGGGGGACGGTGCCGCGCACCTGGCTGCGGGACGGGCCGCTCGGGGCGGGCATGGTCCAGCTCTGGCAGGAGCAGGATCCCGAGCACCCGGCCGTCGATCTCGTGGCGAGCGAGGACCTGCCCGTCTCGGGCTGGCGGGCCGTCCTGCACGGCCAGGACGAATCGGGCCGCGAGGTCACCCTGATCCACGAGGACTCGCCCGCGCTGCGCCGCATGGCCGTGCTCGACGTGCTCCTCAACAATGCCGACCGCAAGGGGGATCACGTCCTCGCGATGCCGGGAAGGCACCGCTACGGCGTGGACCACGGGCTGACCTTCCACACCGAGCACAAGCTGCGCACGGTGCTGTGGGGCTGGATCGGCGACGCGCTGACCGCGGAGGAGCTGGCGGGCATCGACCGGGTCGCCGCGGGTCTGGGCGCAGAGCTCGGTGAGGCGCTGTCCGCGCTCCTGACGGCCGAGGAGATCGAGGCGCTCGCCGCGCGATGCACGGCCCTGCGCGCGGAGGCCCGGTTCCCGGCTCCCGCGGGCGACATGCCCGCGGTCCCCTGGCCCCTGTTTTGAGCATCCCCGGGGCTCTGCGGTGAGCACAGGTCGACGGGCGACGGCGCGCTGCCTCCTCGGGCGCCCGCAGCGATGGACCTCCGATCCCGTCGTCGTGCCGGGGCCCCGTCACGCCTGTGCGGGTATCGGGGCAGGTGCGTCACGTCTGCGTTGTCTACGGGGTCCCTATCCGACGTGAACGTGACGCACCCCCGGAGGGTGGGACGGTGCCCGCACACCGTGGGACGAGCAGCGCGGTCGCGCCTCACCCCGGACGCGACGAAGGCCCCCGCCATCGGCGGGGGCCTTCGCCACGAGTCACTGTCTCACGGTTTCTCGAGTGGAGCTAAGGGGATTCGAACCCCTGACCTCTTCCATGCCATGGAAGCGCGCTACCAACTGCGCCATAGCCCCGTATCGGGTGCCGCCTGCTCGATCCCCGTCCGGGTCTCGCGCCGTGGCGACGGATCGATATTACATGCCCGCCGGTGTGCCCGCGAAATCGGGGGCGAGGTTGTGTGACACCAGCCTCATGAGGCGTCCCTCGGGGTCGGCGGCGAGGGGTTCCAGCAGGCTGCGGTGACAGTTCTCCAGGCCGCCGAGGCCCAGGAAACCGTCGGCGGGCAGGCCCAGCAGGGCGGTGATGCCGAGCGTGGTGGAGGCGCCGTGGCCGACCACCATCACGGTCTGACCGGGGTGCTCATCCAGCAGCTCGCGGCAGCACGCGGCGACCCGGGCGGCGACGGCGGGCCGGTCCTCGACGCCGAGGCCGTGCACGGGGCGGTGCGCACGCAGGTCCGCGTACTCCTCGGGCCAGCCCTCGCGCATCTCGGCGCCGGTCATGCCCTCCCAGCGGCCGAAGCCGCGCTCCAGCAGCACCTCGGAGGTGGTGACCTCCACGTCGCAGGCCTCCCCCACCGCGCGCGCGGTGTCCAGGGCCCGGCCGAGCGGCGAGGCGACGATGACGTCGGGCGGGTCGGCGACCATCGCGCGGGCGAGAGCGGCGGCCTGGGCGCGGCCGATCTCGTTCAGGGCGATGTCGATCTGGCCCTGCAGGCGGCCCTCACGGTTGTAGTCGGTCTGGCCGTGGCGGGCCATGACCAGGCGCCCCGCCGGGGAGCGGCGGCTCACGCGGGGTCCGCGGACTCGCCCTCGGGGCGGCCGTCGGAGACCTCGAGGTCCAGCGCCGGTGCATCGCGCCAGAGCCGCTCGAGCGCGTAGAAGGCGCGGTCCTCGGCGTGCTGGACGTGCACGACGATGTCGCCGTAGTCCAGCAGCACCCAGCGGGCGTCGCGCTCGCCCTCGCGGCGCAGCGGCTTGCGGGAGCGGTCCTTGAGCAGGGCCTCCTCGACGCCGTCGACGATGGCGGCGACCTGCCGCTCGGAGGTGCCGCTGCACACCAGGAAGATGTCGGTGATGACGACCTGCTCGGAGACGTCCAGGCCGATGACCTCCTGGGCGAGCTTGTCGGCAGCCGCCTGGGCGGCCACGCGGGCGAGGTCGAGGGATTCGTCGGAAGCGGTCACGCGGGCAGGTCCTCCGTGGGGATCGTGGGGGTGGCATCGAGATGCGCGGTCAGGGTGTCGATCGAGCTCAGGGCGGCGGTGTCGCCGCCGCCGAGCACGCCCATCAGCAGCAGCACGACGAGCGCCACCAGGGCGAGGGCGATGAGCACCCACACCACCCACAGCAGCGGCTTGCCGCCGGAGCGCTCGGGGCGCTGCAGCACCTTGCCGTCGTAGCGGGGGGCAGGGCGCGGGTCGGGCGCCTCGGAGACGGTGAGCTCGCCGAGCTCGACGCCGTCCTGGTCGCGGACGACGGGGCTGCCGCCCTCGGGAAGCGCGGCGGCGCCGGTGGGCTCGGCGTCCCCGGCGGGGGCCTCCCCCTCCGCCAGCTCGATGATGCGGGCGCGCTTGCCGAAACGGCGCAGGGTCGGCATGGGCGCCTCGGCGCTCGGGGGCGCGACGGCGCCGCGCACGGCGGGCGGCTGCTCGGACTCGGTCGCGGGCTCCGGGGCGGACCCGGGCTCCACGGGCGGATGCTCACCGGTCTCCGAGGCCTCGCCGGATTCCGCGGCCTGGGCCGCAAGGGCCTCCTGCGCGGCGGCCTCCTCGGGGCTCAGCCGGCGGGCGCGACGGCCGTGGCGGGGAGCGGACTCGGTCTCACTCATCGGCCTCACCTCCTGTGTACAGGGCGTACTTGTTGATGTATTGGACCACTCCGTCGGGCACCAGGTACCAGACGGGGGCGCCGGCCCGGACCCGGGTGCGGCAGTCGGTGGAGCTGATCGCCATGGCGGGCACCTCGATCAGGGTCACCCCGTCGTCCGGCAGGCCGGAGGTGTCCAGCTCGTGGCCGGGCCGGGTGACGCCGATGAAGTGCGCCAGCTCGAAGATCTCCTCGGTGTCCTTCCAGGTGAGGATGGACTGCAGGGCGTCGGCACCGGTGATGAAGAACAGGTCCGCCTCGTCCCGGCCCCCGTAGTGCGCGCGCAGGTCACGCAGCGTGTCGATGGTGTAGGTGTCGCCGGGCCGGTCCACGTCCACCCGGGAGACGGTGAAGACGGGGTTGGCGGCGGTGGCGACGACGGTCATCAGGTAGCGGTGCTCGGGGTCGGAGATCGAGCGGTCCACCTTCTGCCAGGGGCGGCCGGTGGGCACGAACACGACCTCGTCCAACGCGAAGACGCTCTGCACCTCGCTGGCGGCGACGAGGTGGCCGTGATGGATCGGATCGAAGGTCCCGCCCATCACGCCGATCCGTCGACGCTGCCGCTGCATGGGGCTCAGTGCTCGTGGGGCCCGGACTCGTCGTCCTCGCGGCCCTGGTGCTGGCCGCGGGTGAGGAAGGTCAGGCCCAGCAGCACGAGCAGGGTGAGGAGGGCGCCGCCGCCGATGAAGGCCGGGGAGATGCCCTCGGAGGCTTCGTGGCCGGCCTCGGCGAGGATCAGGAGCTGGTCGATCATTCCAGGTACCTTTCGACGGGTGACCGGGACATCATCCCACAGGCGGGGACGCCGGACGGGCCGGGACGCCGGTGTCGGCGCCCCGGCCCGTCACGGGATGGTGCAGGGTCTCAGGGGCGCACGTGGCCCTGGCCGACGACGACCCACTTGCCGGTGGTCATCTCGGGCAGGCCCATCGGGCCGCGGGCGTGGAGCTTCTGGGTGGAGATGCCGATCTCGGCGCCGAAGCCGAACTCGCTGCCGTCGGAGAAGCGGGTGGAGGCGTTGGCCATCACCACGGCGGAGTCCACCTCGGCCAGGAAGCGCTGCTGGCTGGCGAGGTCACGGGTGAGGATCGACTCGGTGTGACCGGAGGAGTAGGTGCGGATGTGCTCGAGCGCGGCGTCGAGGTCGTCGACCACGCGGATCGCGATCTCCAGCGCCAGGTACTCGGTCTCCCAGTCCTTCTCGGTGGCGGCCTCCAGCTCGGCCTCGACGCCGGCCTCGGCGAGCAGGGCGCGGGCGGTGTCATCGGCGTGGATGCGCACCCCGGCCTCGAGCAGCGGGGCGACCAGGCGGGGCAGGGCCTCGCCGGCGATCGAGCGGTGCACCAGCAGGGTCTCCAGGGAGTTGCACACCCCGACGCGCTGGGTCTTGGCGTTGACGACGATGGCGGTGGCCTGCTCGAGGTCCGCGGAGGCGTCGACGAAGACGTGGGTGTTGCCGGTGCCGGTCTCGATGGCGGGCACCAGGGAGTTCTCGACGACGCGGCGGATCAGGCCCTCGCCGCCGCGGGGGATCAGCACGTCCACCAGGCCGCGGGCGCGCATCAGGGCGTCCACGCCCTCGCGGCCGTGCTCGTCGATGCCGATGATGAGGTCCTCGGGCAGGTCGTGCTCGGCCAGCACCCGGCGCAGCACCGCGATCAGGGCGGTGTTGGAGTGCAGGGCGGCGGAGCCGCCGCGCAGCACGACGGCGTTGCCGGACTTGAGGGACAGGCCCGCGGCGTCGACGGTCACGTTGGGGCGGGCCTCGTAGACCATGCCGATCACGCCGAGGGGCACGCGCACCTCGCGCAGCTCCAGGCCGTTGCGCAGGACGGAGCCGCGGATGATCTCGCCGACGGGGTCGGGCAGGGCCGCGGCGTCGCGCAGCTGCTGGGCGATAGCGGCGACACGGTCCTCGTCCAGGGCGAGACGGTCGCGCAGGCCGGGGTCCATCCCGCTCGCGTCGGCGCGCTCGAGGTCCTTCGCGTTGGCGGCGACGATCTCGGCGGCGGAGGCGACGAGGGCGTCGGCCATGGCCTCCAGAACGGCGTTCTTGGTCTCGGGGTACAGGCGCGCGAGCTGCGGCTGAGCGTCCTTCGCGGCGCGGGCGGCGGCGCGGACGGCGGTCTCCACGTCGGGGCGCTCCTCGGCGGCCTGCTCGGTACGGGCATCGATCCGGGTCGGTGCAGTCATGCGCCCAGGGTAGGCGCGCAGGCGCCGCCGACCCCAGGGCACGCGCGGGGATCTGCGAGCATGGCCACATGCCCGCCTCCTCCGCCGATGACGCCCCCGCTGTGCCGAGTCATGCCCCGGACGCCGGAATCGTGGTGGTGCTCGGCTCGCTGAACGTCGACCTGCAGCTCGCGGTGCCGCGGCACCCGCGCCCCGGGGAAACGGTGCTTGTCCGAGGCACCGGGAGCGGCATCGCGACGGACGCCTCGACGAACTCCAGGGCGGGGGCTCCCGATCCGCGCCGCTCCCCCGGCGGCAAGGGCGCGAACCAGGCGCTCGCGGCCTCGCGGGCCGGGGCGCGGGTGGCGATGATCGGGGCGGTCGGGGACGACGTCGACGCCACAGTCGCCCTCTCCCTGTTGCGCGAGGACGGGGTGGACATGAGCGGGGTGGCGACGACGCGAGGGCCGACGGGCCTCGCGGTGGTGGCGGTGGATCCCGGCGGGGAGAACACGATCATCGTGGACCCGGGGGCGAACGCGAGCGTCGTTGCCGCGGCGGTGCGGGCCCACGCCGAGGTACTGGCCGAGGCGGCCGTGGTGGTGCTGCAGGGCGAGATCCCGCGGGTGGGCATCGAGAAGGCGGCGCGCCTGACCCGGGGCCGTCTGGTGCTGAACCCGGCGCCGGTGCTGGAGCTGGACGCCGAGGTGCTGCGCCGCGCCGACCCGCTGGTGGTCAACGAGCACGAGGCCGCGGCGATGCTGCCCCTGCTCGGGGTCGCCCCGCCGGACAGCGCGGAGACCGAGCAGGACGACGACCCCACCGAGGCCGAGGAGGCACTGGCCCGCGCCCTGCACGCCGCGGGGGTGTGCTCGGTCGTACTGACCCTCGGGGGCCGCGGCTCGCTCAGCGTGGACGCCACCGGCGTGCACCGTCAGGGCGTCGCGGACGTCGACCCGGTGGACACCACCGGGGCCGGGGACGCCTTCATCGGGGCGCTGGCCGCGCACCTCGCCGCCGGTGTCGCCCTGTCCGAGGCCGCCGCGCAGGCGGCGCGGATGGCCGGGGCCTCGGTCGCCGCCGCCGGGGCGCAGGCGAGCTATCCGGCGCGGGGCGCGACGCTGCCGCCCCTGCTCCCCCGCTGAGAGCACCTGCGAGCCGCGGGTTCCCACGGAATCCGGAGGCGACCCCGCAGGCTTCGCAGAGGAAGCACGCCTGGCGTCGCCCGTGCGGCGCCGCTCCCGGATCGGGGCCGGCGCCGACCACTGTCGACGGAAGGCCCTCCCCCGCGCATGGACTCCCGGCTGCAGCTGCTCGAGACCCTCGTGATCACCGCCACCACCCTCACCTCCGGCGTGATCGGCTACCCGCGCGGGGAGTTCGTGGCCTTCGCAGCCCTCGCCGCCGTGCTCGGAGCCTCCTACAACGTCGCCATCGGCATGATCGGCGGGCTCGCCTTCCGGGAGAACCCGCAGATCGGGGTCGTGCTCGGCGTGGGCCCCGCCCTCGTGGAGGGGATCCTGGTCGACCGGCTGCGGATCGCCCGCAACCGTCGCCGCCGCGCCCGCCGCCTGCCCGTTGTCTTCGCTCGTCGACTCCGCCCTGCGCGGGGATCAGCGCGTCACTCCTCCTCGGAGGCGGCCTTGGCCTGCTTCGCGGCGTCCGCGACCGGGGAGGAGATCATGACCATGTCGTCACGGTGCACGGCGGAGCGGCCGAAGCGGTCGCCCATCCGCTCGCGCAGCTCCTTGGTGGTCAGGCCGGCCATCGCGCGCAGGTCCTCGCTGGAGTAGCCGACCAGGCCGCGGGCGATCACCTCGCCGTCGGGGGCGGCGATATCCACCGGCACCCCGGCCGGGAAGGCGCCCTCGACCTCGGCGATGCCGACGGCGAGCAGGGAGCGGCGGCGGCCGCGCAGGGCCTCGGCCGCACCCGGGTCCACCGTGATCCGACCGGCGCCGCGGGTGGCGTAGCGCAGCCACACCAGGCGGGAGCGGCGGCGACCCTGCTGGGCCGGGAAGAAGGTTCCCACGTCCTGCCCGGCGGTGCCCTCCGCGAAGGTCGCGGCGGAGGTCAGCAGGGTGGCGGTGCCGGTGGTGGCGGCGTGGTGGGCGGCGTCGAGCTTGGTGACCATGCCGCCGGTGCCGACCTTCGAGCCGACCGAGCCGACGTTCACGTCGACCAGGGCGGCGAAGTCCTCGACCACGCTGAGGCGCTCGGCGTCGGGCTCAGCGGGGTTCTTCGTGTACAGGCCGTCGACGTCGGTGAGCAGCACCAGCAGGTCCGCGCCGAGCAGCTGGGCGACCAGCGCGGCCAGGCGGTCGTTGTCGCCGAAGCGGATCTCGTGGGTGGCGGTGGTGTCGTTCTCGTTGATCACCGGGACCACGCCCAGCTCGAGCGTCGCCTCCAGGGCGGTGCGCACGTTGCGGTAGGTCTCGGGGCGGATCACGTCGGCCTCGGTGAGCAGGAACTGCCCGGAGATGCGGCCGTGGGCGCCGAAGGCGGCGGACCAGGCGCCGGCCAGCAGCGCCTGACCGACGCTCGCGGAGGCCTGCTGGGTGGGCACGTCGGTGGGGCGGGCGTCCAGGCCCAGCGGGCCCATCGCCGCGGCGATCGCGCCGGAGGAGATCAGCACGACGTCCCAGTCCTGCTTGATGAGCTCGGCGACCTGATCGGCGATGACGCGCAGGGCGGTCTCGTCGAGGTGGCCGTCCGGGCGGGTGAGGCTCGAGGAGCCGATCTTCACCACGGCCCGGCGTGGCCCGGGGATGTCGGTGCGCGAGAGCAGCCGTGCCGGCTGGTGCGGGGCGTCGGGGACGGTGACCATGTCAGTTCTCCTCGTCGACAATCGTGGGGTCGGCCCAGTGGCCGGCCCGGCGTTCCTGGTCCATCGCCGCGAGACGCTCGGTGCGGGCGGCGGTGCGGGCCCGCTGCTCCTCACGCTTGTCCTCGCGGGTGGGTCGGTGGTGGTCCTCGAGGCGCGCGTCGGTGCCGCGGCGTCCCAGCAGCTCGGCGCCGCCGACCATGGTGGGCTCCCAGTCGAAGACGACGGCGTCCTGGCCGGGGCCGATGAGCACGGTGGAGCCGGCGACGGCGCCGGCGCGCAGCAGCTCCTCCTCGACGCCGAGGCGGTTCAGGCGGTCGGCGAGGTAGCCGACGGCCTCGTCGTTGGCGAAGTCGGTCTGGCGGACCCAGCGCTCGGGCTTGTCTCCCACCACGCGGAAGGCGGTGGAGCCGTCGTACTCCTCGGTGACCACGGCGAAGGGGCGCTCGTCGGCCGCGGCCGGGGTGAGCACGATCGGGGCGGCCTCCGGCTCGGGGAGGGAAGCGCGTGCCTGCTGCACGAGCTCGCCGAGGACGAAGGAGAGCTCGCGCAGACCCTTGCGGGAGACGGCGGAGACGTCGAGGATCGTCACCTCGCGCACGCCCAGGCGCTCACGCACCAGGTCGGCCATGTCGGCGCCGTCGGGCAGGTCGGTCTTGTTCAGCACGATCACGGTGGGGCGCTCCATCAGCGGCACCCGGCCGGAGCCGGTGTCGCCGAGGCCCGCCGCGTAGGTGGCCAGCTCGTGCTCGATGGTCTCGAGGTCGCCGATGGGGTCGCGGTCGGTCTCCAGCGCGGCGGCGTCCAGCACGTGCACCAGCACGTGGCAGCGCTCGATGTGGCGCAGGAAGTCCAGGCCGAGGCCCTTGCCCTGGCTGGCACCGGGGATCAGGCCCGGCACGTCGGCGATGGTGTAGCGGAACTCGCCGGCCTCGACGACGCCGAGGTTCGGGGCGAGGGTGGTGAAGGGGTAGTCGGCGATCTTGGGCCGGGCAGCGCTCATCGCGGCGATCAGTGAGGACTTGCCGGCGCTGGGGTAGCCGACGAGGGCCACATCGGCCACGGACTTCAGCTCCAGCACCAGGGTGCGCTCCTGCCCGGGCTCGCCGAGCAGCGCGAAGCCGGGGGCCTTGCGGTTCTTCGAGGCCAGGGCCGCGTTGCCCAGACCGCCCTGGCCGCCGCGGGCGGCGACGAAGCGGGTGCCGACGCCCACCAGGTCGGCCAGCACACGGCCGTCCTCGGTGGTGATGACGGTGCCCTCGGGGACCGGCAGCACGAGGTCCTCGCCGCGGGCGCCGTGGCGCAGGTCGCCCTTGCCGAAGCCGCCGGAGGTGGCCTTGCGGTGGGGCTTGTGGTGGTAGTCCAGCAGGGTGGTCGTCGAGGGGTCGACCTCGAGGATCACGTCGCCGCCGCGGCCGCCGTCGGCCCCGTCGGGCCCGGCCAGGGGCTTGAACTTCTCGCGCCGGATGGAGGCGGCGCCGTGCCCGCCGGCACCGGCGACGACATGCAGCTGGACGCGGTCGACGAAGGTGGCCACGGGATCCTCCTGGCGGTGGCGATGGGGAGAGACGGGGTCTGCCCGGTCTCAGGATGGCACGCGCGAGCGTGCTCTCTCATGCATCGAGGGGCGGAGTAGGAACTCCGCCCCTCGATGGAGCTGTGTCCCGGCGTGGCCGGGTGCGGCGATCAGGCGCTCTCGACGACGCTGACCACGCGACGGTCGCGCTTGCGGCCGAACTGGACGGTGCCCGCGGTGAGCGCGAACAGGGTGTCGTCGTTGCCGCGACCCACGCCGTCACCGGGGTGGATGGAGGTGCCGCGCTGGCGGACGAGGATCTCGCCGGCGCCGACGGCCTGGCCGCCGAAGCGCTTCACGCCGAGGCGCTGCGCGTTCGAGTCGCGACCGTTCTTGGAGGAGCTTGCGCCCTTCTTATGTGCCATGAGGAGTGACCTTCTCTCGAGTGCTCTCGGATACCGGGGCGAGGATCAGGCGATGCCGGTGATCTTGAGGCGCGTGAGCTCCTGGCGGTGGCCCTGGCGCTTCTTGTAGCCCGTCTTGTTCTTGTACTTGAGGATGCGGATCTTGGGGCCGCGGAGATCCTCGACCTTCTCGGCGGTGACCGTGACCTTCTCGAGGTCGGCCTGGGCCGAGGTGACCTTGTCGCCGTCGACCAGCAGGACGGGGGCGAGCTCGACGCTGTCGCCCGCCTCGCCGGCCACGCGGTTGATCACGACGGTGTCGCCGACCGACACCTTCTCCTGGCGACCGCCTGCGCGGACGATTGCGTACACCACGTCACTGCTCCATCTTGGTTCGATCATGTATCAGGTCTGCTGCTGTCCTGCGGCCACGCCCGCGGACCTGCGACCGTCGACCTGCTCCCGACCCTGCGGGGACCGGATGGCCCGCGCCGTGGGGCCACGGAGGGGAGGTGCGGTCGCGCGGGAGCCGGAGGCTGCACGACGGCGGCGCGAAATGCACCACGGGACAGCTTACGGTCCGCTCCTGCGGGGGTCAACCAGGGATGGCCGTGCGACCTGCAGGAACGCTGTGGAACACGTCACCCCTGGGAGGGTTCGGCATCCTCGTCCGGGGCCTCGTCCGAGGCCGGGTCCGGGGTGGCCTGCAGGGCATCGTCCGAGGTCTCCTCCGGGGAGTCGGCCGTGACCGGCTGCTCGTCCCCGCGCGGGGCCGGCTCGGCCTCCTGCGGGGCGGGCTCGGGGGCGTCCTGCGTCTCGGCCGTCTCGGCGTTCGGTGCGGGCTCCGCATCCGGCGCCGGGGCGTCCTCGGCGAGGGTCACGACCTGGCCGTCGACCACGACCTCCGGCTGGCTCTGCTGGCCGGTGGATGCGGCGGCGATCGAGGCGATGGTCGCCTTGGCCAGCGCCCGGGAGTCGTCGTCCTGGAGACGGTGGACGTCGGAGGAGTCCGCCGCGCCGGAGCCGTCACCCGAGACGTTGCCGCCGGATCCGTTGCCGCCGTTCCCGCCGGATCCGTTGCCGCCGTTCCCGCCGCCGGTTCCCGAGGTGTCCTCGCCGTCCTTGGCGCCGCGGCCCTTGCCCCGACGACGCTTGCCGGAGCGGGGTGAGGAGCCGATGGACTCCCCCGCCTCGACGTGCTGGTGGGGCTCCCCGTCGAGGTCCACCACGAGGCCGCGGCCGGCGCAGTGCTCGCAGGAGGTGGAGAAGGTCTCCACCAGGCCCTGGCCGACGCGCTTGCGGGTCATCTGCACCAGGCCCAGCGAGGTCACCTCGGCGACCTGGTGCTTGGTGCGGTCCCGGCCCAGGCACTCGACCAGACGTCGCAGCACCAGGTCGCGGTTGGACTCGAGCACCATGTCGATGAAGTCGATGACGATGATGCCGCCGATGTCGCGCAGCCGCAGCTGGCGCACGATCTCCTCGGCGGACTCGAGGTTGTTCTTGGTGACGGTCTCTTCGAGGGTGCCGCCGGAGCCGGTGAACTTGCCGGTGTTCACGTCGACCACGGTCATGGCCTCGGTGCGGTCGATCACCAGGGAGCCGCCGGAGGGCAGGTAGACCTTGCGGTCCATCGCCTTCAGCAGCTGCTCGTCGATGCGGTACTTCGCGAAGACGTCCTTCTCGCCGACGTGCGCGGTGACCCGCTCCAACAGGTCGGGGGCGACGTCGGAGACGTAGGAGTGCACGGCGTCGTAGGCCTCGGAGCCCTGCACCACCAGGGAGGTGAAGTCCTCGTTGAAGACGTCGCGGACCACCTTGATGGCCAGGTCCGGCTCCTGGGACAGCGCCACTGGCGCGGTCTTGGACTTCTGCGACTTCTGGATCTTGTCCCACTGGGCGCGCAGACGCTCCACGTCGTGGGTCAGCTCCTCCTCGCTGGCCCCCTCGGCGGCGGTGCGCACGATGACGCCGGCGTCCTCGGGGATCAGCTGGCGCATGATCTTCTTCAGCCGGGCGCGCTCGGTGTCGGGCAGCTTGCGGGAGATGCCGGTCATGGAGCCGCCGGGCACGAACACCACGTAGCGGCCGGGCAGGGAGATCTGGCTGGTCAGGCGGGCGCCCTTGTGGCCGATGGGGTCCTTGGTGACCTGCACCAGCACCGAGTCGCCGCTCTTGAGGGCGAGCTCGATCCGGCGCGGCTGGCCCTCCAGGCCCACGGCGTCCCAGTTGACCTCGCCGGCGTAGAGCACGGCGTTGCGGCCCTTGCCGATGTCGACGAAGGCGGCCTCCATGCTGGGCAGCACGTTCTGCACCTTGCCCAGGTACACGTTGCCCACCATCGAGGTGTGGGACTTCTGGGCGACGTAGTGCTCGACCAGCACGTCGTCCTCGAGGACCGCGATCTGGGTGCGGCCGGAGCGCTCGCGCACGATCATCGAGCGCTTCACGGACTCGCGACGGGCGAGGAACTCGGCCTCGGTGATGACGTTGCGCTTGCGGCCGTTGTCGCGACCCTCGCGGCGGCGCTGCTTCTTGGCCTCCAGGCGGGTGGAGCCCTTGACGGCCTTCACCTCGTCGCGGGCCTCGCGCACCTTGACCACGGTGTTGGGCGGGTCGTCCGGGGAGTCGTCGGAGTCCGAGGAGCCCGAGCGGCGACGACGACGGCGTCGGCGGGAGCTGGAGCCGGAGGAGCCCTCGTCCCCGTCGCCGGAGTCCTGGCCGCCCTCGGCGGAGTCCTCGCCGGCATCGTCGGAGCCCTCGGCATCGTCCCCGGCCGAGCCCTTCGCAGAGCCCTTGCCGCGCTTCCCGGAGCCGCGCTGCGACCCGCCGTCGCGCTCGCCGTCCCGGGAATCCTCGGAGCTGTCGGAGTCCCCGGAGTCCTGGTTCTCGTCCTCGTCGTCCTGGCCGCGCTCGTCCTCGCCGCGGCCGCGACCGCGACGGCCCCGGCCACCGCGGCGGCGGCGGCGTCGCGAGGAGCCGCCGGAGGACTGCTCGTCCTCGCCGCCGTCCTGCTCGTCCTGGTCGTCGCGCTCGGAGGAGGCGTCCTCGTCCGCGGCGTCGTCCCGGTCGCTGCCGGAGCCGGTCTCGTCGCGCGACTCGCCGCCGCGGGAGCGACCGCGCCCGCGACCGGAGCGGCTGCGACGACGGGAGGGGCCCTCGCGGGTCCCCTCCTCGTTGCCGTCGTCCTGCTCGTCGCTGGTGTCCTCGGCGTCGTCGGAGCCCCGGGGGTCTCCGGCATCCTCGGCCGCGGGGGCGGAGGGACCGACCGTGGTGCGGCGCTGGGCGGGGGCGGGGGCCTGGAACAGCAGGGAGGCGAAGTCGAGCTGCGCCTTCTCGCGGCGTGCACGGTCGCTCTCGGCGTCCTCGCCGTTCTCCGCGGCATCGCCGCCACGCGTGGTGGCCAGGGCCTTGAGGTCGTCGGCCACCGAGCTGCCGGCGGGGGCGCACTGCCCGGCCTGCTCGGTGGGAGTCTCCTCGGCCTCCTCCGTCTCCTCCTCGGGGGCGGCGGGGGCCACGGGCTGGGCCTCAGTGGGGGCCACGAAGACAGGGGCGCCGGCCGGGGAGCCGGCGCGGCGACGCTGCTTCTTGGCGGGGGCCTGCTCGGCCGGGGCCGCACCCTGCGCGGGCACGGCGGTCTGGTGCGCGACCGAGGTGCGGGGCGCCTCGGGAGCAGCGGGGGCGGTGTCGCCCTGCTCCCCGCTGCCGGTCGGGGCGCCCGCCGGGGCGCCGGCGCGGCGGTGGGAGCGGCGTCCGCTCGGGGTGGAGGACTGCTCGGTCGAGGCGCTCTCGTCCGTGGGGTCCGCGGGGGTGGTGCTGTCGGGCATGGTGCCGTCTCCTCGTCACGGGTCCAGCGCACCCTGGCCCCGCCTGTCATCGTCCCTGAGGACGGAAGTCTTCGGCCCTCGCCGTCGCGCGGCTCCCCTCGGGGAGCGCAGCGGGTCGAGCTCGGGAGCGGACACGGTCGCGAATACCGCGTGGCCGGTGCTCCGCCGCCTCGACGCCGGGAGGTTCCTCCGCCCGGTACGGGGCGGAGAAGTGCCTGGATCAGTATGGCACAGCAGTGGACAGCGGGACCGGGGACATGCCCGGGACGGACCACGGAACGGACGAGCCGGGCGTGACCTCCCCGTGACCTGTGTGACGCTGCCCTCTCCGCTGCGACCTGAGCTCATGTGCCCCTGGCCCGGAAGAGGGACGATGGTCCCCTGGCACCCCGTCGGACCGACCTAGCTTCGTGACAGCGTGTCCATCTCCCCGGGAGGATTCATGGAAGCCCTCGACCTCGCTCGGTGGCAGTTCGGCATCACGACCGTCTACCACTTCATCTTCGTGCCGCTCACCATCGGCCTCTCGCTGCTGGTCGCGATCATGCAGACGGTGGCGGTGCGCGCCACCGACCCGGTGCGCAAGGACGCCTGGTTCCGGATGACCAAGTTCTTCGGCTCGATGCTGATCGTGAACTTCGGCATCGGCATCGCGACCGGCATCGTCCAGGAGTTCCAGTTCGGCATGAACTGGTCCGAGTACGCCCGCTACGTGGGTGACGTGTTCGGGGCGCCCCTCGCCCTGGAGGGCCTGGTCGCCTTCTTCCTCGAGTCGGTGTTCCTGGGCCTGTGGATCTTCGGCTGGGACAAGCTGCCCGAGAAGATCCACCTGCTGACCATCTGGGCCGTCGCGATCGGCACCACCGCCTCGGCGTACTTCATCATCGCCGCGAACTCCTTCATGCAGCACCCCGTCGGCGCGGTGCTGAACCCGGAGACCGGTCGCGCGGAGCTGGACCCGGACGGCGGCGGGCTCTGGGCGGTGCTCACCAATGTCACCACCCTCGCCGCCTTCCCGCACGTCATCGCGGGCGCCTGGCTGGTGGCCGCCGCGTTCCTCACCGGCGTCGCCTCCTGGCACATGGTCACCCACCACAACCGGGCCCGGCAGCGCGGCCTGGACACCCCCGACGGCGCCTATGAGCAGGAGGTCGCCACCACCCTGTACCGGCCCACCGTGCGCTTCGGCGTGGTCGCCATGGTCCTGGCCGGGATCGCGCTGATCGTCTCCGGGGACTTCCAGGCGCAGATCATGTTCAAGCAGCAGCCGATGAAGATGGCCTCCGCGGAGGCGCTGTGCGAGACCCAGGAGGGCGCGCCCTTCTCGATCCTCACCATCGGCGGCCCCGACGCCTTCGACCAGGACTGCTCGAGCGTCACCCACCTCATCGAGGTCCCCTACCTGACCTCCTTCCTGGCCACCCACACCTTCGACGCCGAGCTGCAGGGTGTGGACGACGTGAACGCGCAGTACCAGGAGCAGTTCGGCGAGACCGTCACGGACATCCACGGCAACGAGGTCGAGGCCGACTACCGCCCCAACCTCTTCGTCACCTACTGGTCCTTCCGCTTGATGATCGGCCTGGCCGTGTTCAGCGCAGTGCTGGCCCTGTGGGCGCTGTGGCTGACCCGCGGCAAGGGCGAGAACGCCCGCACCACCGGCTCGAACCTGTTCAAGTGGTTCGCGGTGCTCTCGATCCCGATGCCCTTCCTGGCCAACTCCGCCGGCTGGGTCTTCACCGAGATCGGCCGCCAGCCCTGGGTGGTCGCCCCCAACCCGGACGACCCGACGGTGCGGCTGATGACCCTGCAGGGGGTGTCCAGCCATCCCACCTGGATGGTGGTCACCTCGCTGGTGGCCTTCACCCTCGTCTACGGCGTGCTCGCCGTGGTCTGGTTCCACCTGATGCGCAAGGCCGCTCTCAAGGGCGCTCCCCTGCCCCAGCGGGATCCCGAGACCGACGAGCTCGACACCCCGACCCTGTCCTTCGGCTACTGAGAAGGGAGCGCCTCAGATCATGGACGCCATGCTCGATCCCACCGCGCTGCAGACGCTGTGGTTCGCGATCATCGCCTTCTTCTTCACCGGCTACTTCGTGCTGGAGGGCTTCGACTTCGGGGTGCAGATGAACGTGGCCGCCCTCGGCCGCGGCTCCACCGCGCGGCGCGGCACCATCCTGCGCACCATCGGCCCCGTCTGGGACGGCAACGAGGTCTGGGTGATCACCGGCGGAGCCGCCATCTTCGCGGCCTTCCCCGAGTGGTACGCCACCCTGTTCTCCGGCTTCTACCTGGCGCTGCTGCTGCTCCTGCTGGTGCTGATCGTGCGCGTGTGCGCCTTCAAGTACCGCGACAAGCAGGACTCGCCGCGCTGGAAGAACTCCTGGGACGTGATCCACGTGATCGGCGGCTTCGCCCCCGCGCTGCTGTGGGGCGTGGCCTTCTCCAACATCGTGGCCGGTGTCGGCATCGATCGGAACCACTGGGTGACCACCTCCCTGCTGGGCCTGCTGAACCCCTTCGCACTGCTGGGCGGCCTCACCTTCGTGCTGCTGTTCTGGCTGCACGGCACGCTCTACCTGACGCTGAAGACCGAGGGTGAGCTCCGTGAGGACGCCCATCGCCTGGCCGGGATCCTGGTGTGGCCCACCATCGTGGTCGGCGCCGCCTACCTGCTGTGGTTCCAGCTCGCCCACAGCCACCAGGCCTGGACCTGGGCATCCATCGCCGTGGCCGCCCTCGCCCTGATCGCCGTGGTGCCGCTGGCCCGGATGCGCCGCGAGGGCTGGGCCTTCGCCGCCACCTCGCTGGCGATCGCCGCCGCCGCGATCACCCTGTTCGGCGGGCTGTTCCCCTTCGTGATGCCCGCCAGCAACGACCTGGCGAACTCGCTGACCGTCGCCAATGCCTCCTCCACCGCCACCACGCTGACGGTGATGACCTGGGCATTCGTGATCATCATGCCGCTGGTGCTGGCCTACCAGGGCTGGACCTACTGGGTGTTCCGCCACCGGGTCTCCGGGGACGAGGGCCCGGTGCCCGGCAGCGGCCTGGTCGAGAAGGCCCGCCGCGGCTACCGCCAGGCCTTCGAGCAGGACTGAGCCGGACGGGGAGGGCCGCATCGTGGTGACCTCCGGCCCGCGGACATGTCAGGACCGCCTGACAGACTGGCCGCGATGACCACGCAGACCGCCGAGCCCGCCCCGGACGCGGCTGTGCCCCCGGGCCCGGTCGACGTCACGGCAGCGGTCGACGAGCCCGCCCGCCGCGCCTCACGGGCGCCCCTGGACCCGCGCCTCGTGCGCGAGGTGCGGGCCGCCCGCGGGCACGTGCTGCGCACGGTGGCGCTCGGCGTGGTGCAGGCCCTCTGCGTGATCGCTACGGCGCTGGCCGTCGGCGCCCTCGGCAGCCGACTGCTGGTCGACGGGAGCCGGCCGACGGACTCCCCCGGCTGGCTGGCCGTGCTCGCCCTCGCCCTGGCGGTGCGCGCCGCCGCGGTGCTCCTCGAGCGGGCCACCGCCCACCGCGCCGCCACCGCCGCCATCGCGGAGCTGCGCGTCCGGGTGGTCGCGCACGCCGCCCGGCTCGGCCCCCGCGCCGGCGCCGGCCGCGGCGCGGACCTCACCAGCCTTGTCACCACGGGTCTGGAGAAGCTGCGCCCCTACCTGGTGGGCTACGTGCCGCAGCTGATGCTCGCCGCGACCGTCACCCCGGCGTGCCTGCTGGTGATCGCCCTGCTGGATCCGCTGAGCGCGGTCATCGCCGTGGTCACCCTGCCGCTGATCCCGGTCTTCATGATCCTGATCGGGAAGCTCACCGAGGGCCGCTCCGAGCGGCTGCTGGCGGACATGCGCTCGCTGTGGGCGCAGCTGCTGGACCTGGTGGACGGCCTGCCGACCCTGCGGGCGCTGGGCCGGGAGAAGGGCCCCGAGCGAGTGGTGCACGAGCTCGGCGAACGGCACCGACGCTCCGCGCTGGGCTCCCTGCGCTACGCCTTCCTCTCCTCGATGGTCCTGGAGCTGCTGGCGACCCTGTGCGTCGCCCTGGTGGCGGTGAGCATCGGGATGCGCCTGGTCTACGGGGAGATGGAGCTGGCCCCGGCGCTCGCGATCCTGGTGCTCGCCCCCGAGGTGTACCTGCCGCTGCGCGCGGTCGGCTCGCAGTACCACGCCTCCACCGACGGGCTCGCCGCCGTGACCGCCGCCTTCGAGGTGCTCGAGGAGCCGCTCCCCGCCGACGGCAGCGAGCCCGCCCCCGACCTCGCCACCGCCGCCCTGCGGCTGCGCGGCGTGGACGTGACCTCCCGGGAGGGCCTCGCCCCCGCGGGCCTCGACCTCGACCTCGCCCCCGGGCGCGTGCTCGCCCTGACCGGCGCCTCGGGGGCGGGCAAGACCACCGCGGTGTGGGTGCTGCTGGGCCTGCTGGAGCCCACGCGCGGCCGCGCCGAGGTGGTCGCTGCCGACGGCGCCGTGCTCCCTGTGACCGCGCTGGAGCGGGAGAGCCTGTGGCGCCAGGTGGCGCTGCTCCCCCAGCGCCCGGTGCTGCCCGCCGGCACCCTCGCCTCCGTGCTCGCCGAGGCCGCCCCTTCCGCGGACGCCGCCGCCCGGCGGGAGGCCGCCCGGCGGACAGGGCTGGACGCGGTGATCGCCGAGCGCGGCCCCGAGGCGCCGGTCGGCCGCGGTGGCCAGGGGCTCTCCCTCGGGGAGCGGCAGCGTCTGGCCCTGGCCCGCGCCCTGCTCTCCCCCGCCCCGCTGGTGGTGCTCGACGAGCCCACCGCCCACCTCGACGGGGCGAGCGAGCAGAAGGTGCTGGACACCATCGCAGCCCTGCGCGCCCAGGGCCGCACCGTGCTGCTGGTCGCCCACCGCTCCCGGCTGATCGAGGCCGCGGACACGATGGTCGAGGTGCACACCGCCCCCGCCGCCGGTCCCGCCCGGCAGGAGGTGTCCCCCGCATGAGCACCGCCCTGCGTCCGACGCCGGACCCCGCACGCACCGCCCGCCGCCGTGACACGCCCCTGGCCGAGGTGCAGCGCGCCCTGGCCATCCCCCGCGGGCGGCTGCTGGCCGCGGTGCTCGCCGCCTGCGCCACCCTCGGCGCGGCCTTCGCTCTCGCCGCCGTCTCCGCCTACCTCGTCACCCGCGCCTGGACCATGCCCCCGGTGCTGGACCTCACCGTCGCCGTGGTCGCGGTGCGCGCCCTCGGCGTCTCCCGCGGCGTGTTCCGCTGGCTGGACCGAATGCTCACCCACGACGTCGCCCTGCGCGGAGTGGTCTCGCTGCGCACCACCCTGTTCACGGCGCTGGCCGCCCGCACCGACGACGCCCTGACCCGGCTGCGCCGCGGCGATGTGCTGGCTCGGATCGGCGACGACGCCCAGGAGCTCGCCGACCACGTGATCCTCGCCGTCGTCCCGGCGATGGTCGCCGCCGTGATGGCCGTGGTGGCGGTGGTGACCATCGCCCCCCTGTCGCCGCTCGCCGCCGGGGTGATGCTGCTGGCTCAGGCGGTCGCGGCCGTCCTCGGCCCGCTGGCCGCCTACCGTGCCGCCCGCGCCCGCGAGGCGGCCTCGTTGGACACCCGCGCCGCGGTCACCTCCTCCGCGCTCGGCGTGCTCGACGACGCGACCGCCCTGCGGGTCGACGGGCGCCTCACCCCCGCCCTGGACGGACTGCGCGAGGCGCAGGACGCGCACGCCGCCGCCGTGGACCGGGCCGCCCTGCCCTCCGCGGTGGCCGCCGCCGTGGTCCCCGCGAGCATCCTGCTGGCCACCCTCGGCTCGCTGCTGGCCGCCGGAGCCGCCTGGACCGCGGGCGGGGCGAGCGCCGGCCAGATCGGCATCCTCCTGCTGCTGCCGCTGTCCTCCTTCGAGGCCGCCACCGCCCTGCCCGCGGCGGCCGCGCAGCTCGCCCGCTCCCGGGCCGCCGCCGCCCGCCTGCGGGAGGTCGCCGGGCCCCTCGACCCCCGCCATCCCCTCCCCGACCCCGCCGGGGAGGCACGACCGCCCGTGGCGCCCGAGCGCGCCCGACTGCGCGCCGCCGACCTCGACGCCGGCTGGACCCCCGAGGCGGTGCGCGTGCGGGACCTGACCCTCGACCTCCCGCCGGGCTCTCGGCTCGCCGTCCTCGGCGGCTCCGGGATCGGCAAGTCCACCCTGCTGACGACCCTCGCCGGGCTCCTGGACCCGGTCGCCGGTCGCGTCGAGCTGGACGGGCAGGACCTCGCGGCGCTACCCCCGGAGCAGGTGCGTGCCACCGTGACCTGCTTCGCCGAGGACGCCCACGTCTTCGCGACCACCCTGCGGGAGAACCTGCGCATCGTCCGCGGGGACCTGGAGGACGCTGAGCTGGTCATCGCCCTGGAGGCCGTGGGGCTCGGCGACTGGCTGGCCGGTCTCCCCCAGGGCCTCGACACCCTGCTCGGCCCCGACGGCACCGACGTCTCCGGCGGGGAGCGCCGCCGCCTGCTGCTGGCCCGCGCCGTCCTGCGCCGCGGCCCCGTGCTGCTGCTGGACGAGCCCACCGAGCACTTGGACACCGCCCGCGGCGACGCCCTGCTGCGCGCCCTGCTGACCCCTGGCGACACCGTCCTGGTGCCCGCGGCGACCACCGTCGTCGTCGTCACCCACCGCCCCGAGGCCCTCCCCTCCGGCACCCGCGTCCTGCGGATCGCCGAGGGGGGCCGCACCGTGAACGAGGTAGCACCATGACCCCACCCGCCACCGCCCCCACGCCCGTGGTGCCGCGCAACACGCCGGGAGGCCCGGAGCGCTCCCGGGTGCAGGATCTCGCCGGGGCCGTCCTCGCCGGGGCCGACACCGAGGACGTGCTCGAGCTCCTGCTCAGATCGGCGCGCAGCGACCTCTCCGCCCGCAGCGCCCTGCTGGTGATGCCCGTGCGGGAGGACCTGTGGAGCATCGAGCTGGTGGCCGGGAAGGACAGCGCCTCGATGCTGGGACTGGAGATCGACCCCGCCGGGGCGCTCGGACTCGCCCTGACCGCGGCCGACCCCGAGGGCATCGAGGTGATCGGCGACCTGCCCACCGGCACCGAGGGCGAGCACCGGCCGGCGCTGGTCGCGGCCGTGGACGCCGGCGAGCACGGCGTGGGCGCGCTGGCGGTGCTGCACGCCTCCAAGCACGGCACCTTCTCCCCCGCCGACCGGGAGCGGCTGGACGCCCTCGCGGGACTGGTGGGAATCGCCCTGCGCGTCCCCGACATGGGCGGCGACCCGGAGCTGGACGACGAGCGTCGCCGCATCGCCCGCGACCTGCACGACCTCGCCGTCCAGGAGCTGTTCGCGGTGGGGATGGAGCTGGAGAGCCTCACCGAGGCGCTCTCGACCACCGGGGAGCCGCCCACCAACGCCCGGCTGCGGAGCTCCGTGGCCACCTCCGTGCAGGGGGTCGAGAACGCCGTCGCCCAGATCCGCCAGATCGTGCAGTCGCTGCGCCGCGAGCGGGTCGAGGCGACCCTCGCCGAGCGGCTGCGGCACGAGGTGGGGCTGGCCACCTCCGGGCTGGGCTTCGTTCCGGGCCTGCGGATGCCCCCGCACCCGCCGGACCTCGACGAGGAGCTGCCCCCGGAGATCGCCGAGGACGTCGTCGCCGTGGTGCGCGAGGGCCTCGCGAACGCCGCCCGCCACGCCCACGCCAGCGCCGTCGCCGTCTCGGTGAGCGTGTTCAGCGAGGGCGTGGACCGGGTGGTGCAGGTCAACGTCTCCGACAACGGCCGCGGGATCGACCCGGGGGTGTCGCGCCGCAGCGGGCTGGCGAACATGTCCAGCCGGGCGCGGCGTCACGCCGGATGGGTGGACGCCTTCAACCTCGAGCCGGGCACGATGATCTCCTGGCGGGTGACGCTGCCGATCGTCGCCTGAGCGGCGGGATCAGGGGCGGGGATCACTTCCAGCCGGCGCGGCGACGGGCCGCGACCATCGCGGCGACCTGGGTGCGGCGCTGCATCCCGAGGGTCTGCAGGATCACCGTCACCCGGTTCTTCACGGTCTTCTCGGCGATGCCGAGGGAGTCGGCGATCTCCCGGTTGGAGTGGCCGTCGCCGATCAGCTCCACGATCCGGCGGTCGGACTCGGAGAGGTCCGGCTCCTGGTCCTCGTGGCCGCTGGGCCAGACGGAGGCGCCGCCGTGGATCGCGACGATCGCCTCGACGATCTCCTTGGAGCGGGCGGACTTCAGCATCAGGCCGGAGGCGCCGGCGGCGCGGGACTCCCGCAGCGCGGCGTCGTCGTCGAAGCTGGTGAGCACCAGCATGGGCTGCTCGGCGTCGATCTCGCGAGCCCGGCGCATCACGTCGATGCCGGTGCCGTCGGGCAGCTGCAGGTCCACCACCAGCACCTGCGGGCGGATCGCGGGGAGGCGACGGGTGGCCTCGGCGACACCGGAGGCCTCGCCGATCACGCTGAGTCGGGGGTCGGCCTCGATCGCGGTGACGATGCCGCGACGGACCACCTCGTGGTCGTCCACCAGCATCACCCGGATCGGGGTGCGCTCATCCATCGCTTTCACGGTGATCCTTCCTGCGTCGGGCCTCCGCGGGGGCGGCGGCCGGGGTGGGAATCCGCTGGCAGCCGGGGCAGAAATGACTCGATCGTCCCTGGTGGACTGCGCGAGCGATCAATTTACCGCACCGCGGGCAGGGTTCGCCGTCGCGGCCGTAGACCGCCAGGGATCGGGCGAAGTACCCGCTGCGGCCGTCGACGTTCACGTACAGCGCGTCGAAGCTGGTGCCGCCCACCTCCAGGGCCCGCTCCATCACGTCGCGGGTGCCGCGCAGGATCGCCAGGGCCCGGCGCTGGCTGAGCAGGCTGCCGGGGGTGTCGTAGCGGGTGCGGGCCTGCCACAGGCCCTCGTCGGCGTAGATGTTGCCGATGCCGCTGACGATGCCCTGGGACAGCAGCAGCGACTTCACGGGGGCGCGGCGGGCGCGGATCGCCCGGGCGATGCCGGGCAGGTCCGCGGCGGGGTCCAGGAGGTCGCGGGCGATGTCGCGGGCGTCGCGGGGCAGCAGCGCGTCGGGGTTGCCCCGGCCGGCGGGACGGCCGTCGGCCGCCTCATCGAGGGGACTGGTCCAGATGCCGCCGAAGAGCCGCTGGTCGATCATGTCCAGCCGCGCGCCGTCGTCCAGCGTGAGGGTGAGGCGGCGGTGGCGCAGCGGGTCGGAGGCGGGCCCCTCCGAGGGGGCGGGCACGGCCGCGGGGTCGCCGGGTTCGGGGAGCACGCCGCGCAGGCGCAGCTGGCCGCTCATGCCGAGGTGGGCGACCAGGGCGTCCCCGCGGTCGCCGCCGTCGGGCTCGGACAGGCGCAGCCAGAGGAACTTGCCGCGGCGGGCGACGGCGTCGATGCGGGCACCGAGCAGGCCGTCGCGCAGGCGGTCCTCCCCGCCGTGCTGGCGGCGGATGATGCGGGCGTCCAGCAGCTCCAGGCCGGTGACGGTGCGGCCGAGCACGTGCGGCTCCAGGCCGCGGCGGACGACCTCGACCTCGGGCAGCTCAGGCAATGCTCAGCCCCGGGGGATGAGGGTCTCGCCGCGCGCGGCCAGCACGGTGCGCACCGCGGTCTGGGCGGCGGCGAGCTCGGCGTCCTTCTTGGAGTGGCCCTCTCCGCTGGCGGTGACCACCCCGGCCACGGTCACGGTGGCGGTGAAGGTCTTGTCGTGCTCGAGGCCTGACTCGCTGAGCCGGTAGGCGGGGGTGGCGCCGGACTCGGCGGCGATCTCCTGCAGGCGCGACTTGAAGTCGTAGCTGGTCTCGAGGAACTCGTCGGAGTCCAGCAGCGGGGCCATCAGGTCCAGCACGAAGCGGCGGGAGACGTCCTGCCCGCAGGCCAGGTGCACGGCGCCGATGACGGCCTCGGTGGTGTCGGCGAGGATCGAGATCTTGGCGCGGCCGCCCGTGAGGTCCTCGCCGCGGCCCAGACGCACGTAGGAGCCGAGCTCGAGGCGGCTGGCGATCACGGCGAGCGCCCGGGAGGAGACGGTGCCGGCGCGGCGGCGGGCGAGGTCGCCCTCGGGCAGGCTCGGGTGGTCCGCGTACAGCTTCTCGGTGACGGCGAGCTGCAGCACCGCGTCGCCGAGGAACTCGAGGCGCTCGTTGTGGGGCAGCCCGTCGTGCTCGTAGGCGTAGGAGCGGTGGGTCAGCGCGAGGTCCAGCAGCCCGGACTCGCGCAGGTCCGCGGCCTGGGCGCCGTCCAGCGGGAGGGCGTGCAGCAGGGCGGTGGGGTCCGCGGCCTCGGTGGCCTGGCGGCGCCGGGCCATCAGCCCCGATCCTCGCGGGTCCCGCCCTCGGCGGCGTCGTCGTCGAAGAAGCCCTGCAGCGCGGCGAAGCGGTCGTCGATCACCTCGTGGTGGTGCTCGGGGTCGTCCTCCATGCGGAAGCCGCACTGGGGGCACAGGCCGGGGCAGTCGGGGCGGCACAGCGGCCGGTCCTCGGCCTCGACGGCGAGGCCGTCGCGCACCAGGGGGCCGAGGTCGACGATGTCGTCCTCCATCAGCACGGCGTCCTCGCGCTCGTCGGCCTTGACCTTCTCGGGGAACAGGAACAGCTCGTCCAGGCGGACGGCGATGTCCTGGGTGACGGGGTCGAGGCAGCGGGAGCACTCCCCCACCAGCTCGGTGGTGGCGGTGCCGTGGGCGTAGATGCCCTCGACGACGGACTCGAGCTCGGCGGCGACCTCGATGGGCTCGCCGGGCGCGGGCTGCATGGCCACACCGAGGTCGTCGCGGGCGGGGGCGGGCACGGTGCGCTCGACGGCACGGTGGGTGCCGGGCTTGCCGATCAGGTCGACGGCGTCGAAACGCAGGGCGCCGTCGAAGGGGCTGTCGGGGTTCGTGGGCATGCGGGAACCCTCCTCGGGGTGGTCGGGGTGACGGATCAGGATACGTCGGCGAGGGCGGCGACGGCGGCCGGCGGGAGCATGTCGTCGACCTCACCGCCGAGGGCGTGCACCTCCCGCACCAGGCTGGAGGAGATGTGGGCCAGGTTCTGGTCGGTGAGCAGGAAGACGGTGTCGATGTCCGCGAGGTGGCGGTTCATCCGCGCCATCGGCTCCTCGTAGGCCAGGTCGAGCTGGGAGCGCAGGCCGCGCACGACCGCGCCGGCGCCGACCTCGCGGCAGAAGTCGACCAGCAGGCCGCGGCCGAGGGTGCGGATCTCGGTGCGGCCGTCGAGACCCTCCGCCTGCAGGGTCTCGGCGATCACGCTGCGGCGGGTCTCGAGGTCCAGCAGGTTCTTCTTGCCCGGGTTGTGGGAGACGGCGACGACGACGTGCTCGGCGAGCGCGGCGGCCCGGCGGGCGAGGTCGAGGTGGCCCAGGGTGAAGGGGTCGAAGCTGCCGGGCAGGACGACGGTGCTCGTGCGCGGGCTGCTCATGGCCTCACTGTATCCGCCGGTCCAGGGCGATCGGGGTGGTCTCCAGGGTGAGGGTGACGTGGTGGCGGCCGCTCTCCTCGATCTCGCCGATCTCGAGGGTGCCGGTGGTGCCGGCCAGCTCGCCGGTGCCGGAGCCGGGGGCGATCGCGTAGGTGAGGCCCGGGTCGCCGCCGGACATGGCGCCGAGCTGGTGGAAGGCGAGGGTGCCGCGGGCGCCGCGCAGGGTGCCCTCGAAGACCTCGGCGGCCACGTAGCCGGCGTCGCCCGCGGAGGGCTCCCCGGCGGTGAGCATCACCCCGGTGCTCTGCCCCTCCAGGGCGCCGGACCAGGTCTTGGTGAAGGTGAAGCGCTCCCCGCTCTCCAGCAGCGGCTCGGCGGGTCGCAGGTCGATGGTGAAGGTGGCGGTGGTGGTCATCGGGGCTCCCTCCCTCTCGGCGGCGGCGCCGCGCGCTGGGCCCCATCCTCGCAGTCGGAGGCGTCCCCGTCAGCCCTCCGTGGCGGGAAGGGGCGTGCCCTCGTGCTCGCCGGCGAGCTGCGCATAGCTCATCCCGTCCATCCACTCCCCGCTGCGGTGGAGGGAGTCCTGGCGGTGGGTGGCCTCGTGGCGCAGGCCGATCTTCTCCATCACCCGCCGGGAGGCGAGGTTCGCGGCGAAGCACTCGGCGACCACGCGCCGCACCCCGAGGCCGTCGAAGGCGAGGTCCCGCAGGGCGGCGGCGAGCTCGGTGCCGAGGCCCTGCCCCTGGTGGGCGGGGTCCAGGACCCAGCCGATCTCGGCGACGGTGCCGCGGGCCTGCTCGGCCACGTCGGCCTGGCCCCAGGCGTCGTCGCGGCGGATCATCCCGGTGGCGACGATCGTGCCGTCGAGCTCGGCCACCACGGTCGTGTCCAACCGGTGGTCCCACCACTGCTGGTGCGCCTCGGGGGTGGCGGAGAGGGTGGTGGTCCACCGCTGCACGTCCGGGTCCCCAAGCCAGGGCCAGATCGCCGCGGCATCCTCGGAGCGCGCGGGGCGCAGGACCAGCCGCTCGGTGCGCACCGGCCAGTCGAGGTCGGCGAGGGCGGGCTGGGCCGGGGCTTCGGGGCAGGTGGTCCTGGCCTCACCGTAGCCGGAGGCCGGGCGGGCACCGGCGGCACCCGCGGGCCTGTCCATGAGATGGATCGAGGGAGACACCGCCCCGCCATATGCAGGCCGCTGGCTCCTGTGATCCATCTGGTGGACAGCCCTCGGGTCACGGGCGGCGTGCGTGGATCGCGGCGTGAGGCCGTGCTCCCGGGTCGGTGCGCCGCTCCTCCTGCTCGATGCGGAAGCCGGCCTCGGCCGCCATCCCCGCCAGGACGTCGCACGGCCAGGCATACGCCCTGGTCACGGCATGGTCGAAGGGTTCGGCGGAGGAACTGATGTCGAAGAAGCCCAGCAGCAGCTGCCCGCCCGGCTTCAGCGCTCCGTGAAGGTCGGCGAGCGCGGCGGGCATCGCGGCCGGTTCGAGGTGGATGAGGGAGTACCAGGCGAGGATCCCTCCCCAGGCGCCGGGGGTTCCGGAGAGGTCGGCGACCTGACCGGTCCGCGCGGGGACGCCTCGGGCGCGGGTGGCCTCGACGAAGGCGGGCACGGGGTCCCAGCCGGTCACGGCATGGCCGCGGCCGGCGAGGTGGGCGGCCCACTGGCCGGGGCCGCAGCCGAGGTCGAGGATCGGGCCGGTGACACCGTCGGCCCAGGTCTCGATGGTGCGGCGGTCGGCGGGGGCCAGGAGCTCGACCTCACCGAGCCGTGCCGCGTACTCGGCGGCACGGCGCCCGTACGCCTGCCGGGTCCCCTCGATGCTCACGGCTCCACGGTAGGCGGGACGGTTCCGCTCAGGGCGGAGGCCCGGGCGCGGCGGGCCGGGCCGTCGTAGTCTCCGGTCATGGAGACCCCGGAGCCGCTGCTGCGTGAACTGATCGGTGGGGTGCTGCGCGCGGAGCGGCACCGCCAGGGCCGAACCCTGGCGCAGGTCGCGACGGCGAGCGGGGTGAGCATGCAGCACCTCTCGGACGTGGAGCGGGGCCGGAAGGATCCCTCCTCCGAGCTGCTCGCCGCGATCGCCGGGGCGCTCGGCCTCGGGGTGCTGGACCTGACCCGCCGGATCACCGAAGCCTCCGCCGACACCGGAACCGCGCGGCCCCGGGTGCTGGAGCTGCGTTCCCTGTACCGCTCCCCCGCACCGTTCCCGCCCGCCCGGCATCGAGGCGCCACGGCGGCGGTGCGACTGGCCGCCTGACCTCCCGGCGCTCCCCGGGGCACCGCGATTCCCCGGAGCGCACCGCCCGGGCATGACGCTCAGCGGCGGCGCAGCACCCGGTCGGCCAGGCCGTAGGCGACGGCCTGCTCGGCGTCCAGCACCCGTTCTCGCTCCAGATCGGCGCGGACCGTGGCGAGGTCGCGTCCGCTGTGCTCGGCGAGCACCGCCTCCAGCTCACGCCGCACCCGCTGCACCTCCTGGGTGGCGAGGATCAGGTCGGGCACGGCGCCGCGGCCGCTGGCCTCCAGGGGGTGCAGCACCACCCGGGCGTGGGGCAGGACGCTGCGCTGGCCGGGGGTGCCCGCCGCGAGCAGCACCACCGGAGCGGCGATGACCTGGCCGATGCAGGTCACGGCCACCTCGCAGCGTACGTAGGCGAGGGCGTCGTGGATGGCGAGCACGGCCTGCGCGTCGCCGCCCTCGGAGTTCAGGTAGAGCTGGATCGGCCGGTCCGGGGCGTCGTTCTCCAGGTGCAGCACCTGCGCGATCACGGTGTTGGCCACGCCGTCGTCGATGCCGGTGCCCAGGTAGACGATCCGGTCCGAGAGCAGCCGGGAGAAGATGTCGGCGCTGCGCTCGCCGCCGCGGGCGGTGGTCTCCAGGACGTTGGGGATCGTGTAGCTGCTCATCGCCGCATCTCCTGGCCGACTCCGGTCTGAGCGGCACCGACCTGCGTTCCGTCCACCTGCCCGGTGCCGAAGCCGCCGCGCGAGACCGGCGCCCCGAGCGGCAGCAGCTGGGACAGGCCGGTGAGGACGTGGTCGCAGAAGCCGTAGGCGACGGCCTCCTCGGCCTCCCAGATGCGGTCGCGCTCGGAGTCGCGCGCGATGGTCTCCCGGCTCTGCCCGGTGCGCTCGGCGGTGATCGCGATGAGCAGGTCGCGGTTGCGGCGCAGGTCCTCGGCCTGCAGCTCGATGTCCGCGGCGCTGCCGCCGAACCCTGCCGAGCCCTGGTGCATGAGCACCCGGCCGTGGGGCAGCACGTACCGCTTGCCGGGGGTGCCGTGGGTGAGCAGGTACTGCCCGGCGCTGTAGGACATGCCCAGGCCCACGGTGCGCACGTCGCAGGGCACGAGGTCCATCAGGTCGCCGATCGCCAGCATGGCCGGGACCAGTCCGCCCGGGGAGTTGATGAGCAGGGTGATGTCGCGCTGCGGGTCCTCGGAGGCGAGCAGCAAGAGGTGGGCGCAGAGGCGGGCGCCGTTGTCCTGGTCGAGCTCGCGGTCCAGCAGCAGGATGCGCTGGTGCAGCAGGCCGGTGGCGGTGCGGTCGGCGAGGGCGGCGGGAGGTGTGGTCTCGGTGCTGGTCATGCCCCGAGCCTGCGCCGCCCGGGGTTGTCTGCACAGCGTTCTCCGCCACCCGCTGATCCCCTCACGGCAGAGCCGCGGCCCCTGGGCAGCCTCCTGCTTGCCGAGATCTGCGTTCGGGTTGTCCTGGGCGCTCAGAACAACCCGAACGCAGATCTCGGCGGCGCGACCCCACCCGGAGGGATCAGGGGGCGAGGGGGCCGCCGTACTGGAGGACGGTCTCGCCGTAGGTCTTGGTGCCGTCGTCGCCCCAGCCCTCGGGCCAGGCGATGGGGCGGCTGCGGCTGGAGCGTTCGATGACGACCAGCGCCTCGGCAGCCAGAGCCGGGGCGAGGGTGGCCAGGAGGTCCTCCAGCACGGAGGTGTCCACGACGTAGGGCGGGTCGAGGAAGACCAGGTCCGCGGGAAGGAACGGATGCGCGGCTGGGGCGGGGTGATCGGAGGCGAGCTGTGCGGCGACGGTCTCGGCCTTGCCGGCACGGACCTCGCATCGCTCCGCGAGGCCCAGCTCCTTCGCGGTGGCACGGAGGGAGCGGGCGGTGGGGGCGTGGGTCTCGACCAGCAGCGCGGAGGCGGCGCCCCGGGAGAGGGCCTCGAAGGCAAGTGCCCCGGTGCCGGCGTAGAGGTCCAGCACCCGCGCCCCGGCCAGGGCGTCCCAGCCGGTCAGGCGGGAGAACAGGGCCTCGCGCACCCGGTCGGAGGTGGGGCGGGTGCCCTTGGCGACGGTGCCCGGCACGGGGCGTCCCCCCAGGGTGCCGGCGATGATGCGGGGCATCTCAGCTCCTCTCCACGTCGGGGTCGGCGTCGCGCAGGCGCGCGTCGATCGCGGCGGCGAGCTGCGGGTGGCCCTCCAGCTCGGGGTCGGCGGCGAGCACGGCGAAGGCGTCCTCACGGGCCTGCTCGATGACGGCGGCATCGCGGATCACGTCGAGGTGGCGCAGGGTGCGGCCGAGTCCGGACTGCACCTCCCCCACCAGGTCACCGGCGCCGCGGCGGGCCAGGTCCAGCTCGGCGAGGGCGAAGCCGTCGGCGGCCTCGGCGATGGAGGCCAGGTGCTCGGCGGCCGGGGAGCCGGGGTCGGTGCGGGTGTCGAGGAAGGCGATGCCGGGGTGCTCGCCGCGGCCGACGCGCCCGCGCAGCTGGTGCAGCTGGGAGACGCCGAAGCGCTCCGCGTCCAGCATCACCATCACGGAGGCGTTGGGCACGTCCACGCCCACCTCGATCACGGTGGTGGCGACCAGCAGGTCGATGCGACCGGCCTGGACCTCGTCCATCACCTGCTGCTTCTCCTCGGGGGCGAGGCGGCCGTGGAGGATCCCGATGCGGGCGCCGGCCAGCTCCGGGCGGGCGGCGAGGCGCTCGGCGGTCTCGACCACCCCGCGCGGCGGAAGGATCGTCTGCCCGGCCATGCCCGTCTCGGGCGGCGGGGCCAGCAGGGCGCCGTCCTCCCCGCGCCAGGACTCCGCGCCGTCCTCGCCGGGCTCCCCGGTGTCCTCCGTGCCGTCCTCCTCGATGCGGGGGCAGACCACGAACACCTGCCGTCCGGCGGCGATCTCCTCCCCGGCGCGGGCCCACATGCGCTGCTCCCAGGCGGGCTGCTGCTCGGGGACCACGTAGCTGGTCACGCCGGCGCGACGGCCGGGGCTCTCGCGCAGGGTGAGCACGTCGAGGTCGCCGACGGTGGCGAGGGCCGCGGTGCGCGGGATGGGGGTGGCGGTCATGACGACGACGTGGGGGCTCATGCCGTCGGGGCCCTTGGTGCGCAGGCGACGGCGGTGGTCGACGCCGAAGCGGTGCTGTTCGTCGATGACGACGAGGCCGAGGGAGGCGAACTCGACGGACTCGGTGAGCAGGGCATGGGTGCCGATGACGATGCCGGCCTGCCCGGAGGTGACGTCCAGCAGGGTCTCGCGGCGGGCGGCGGTGCGCTGGGAGCCGGTGAGCAGCCGCACCCGGGTGGCGTCGGGGTGGCCGTCGAGCTGACCGGCGCGGGCGAGCTCGCCGAGCATCGCAGTGAGGGTGCGGTGGTGCTGCTCGGCGAGGACCTCGGTGGGGGCGAGCAGCGCGGCCTGGTGGCCCGAGTCGACGGCGCGGAGCATGGCCCGCAGCGCGATCACCGTCTTGCCGGAGCCCACGTCGCCCTGCAGCAGCACGCTGGTGGGGTGCTCCCGGGCCAGGCGCTCGTCGATCTGGGCGCCGACCTCCCGCTGACCGTCGGTGAGCTCGAAGGGCAGGCGCTCCTCGAGGGCACCCTGCAGGGGTCCGGTGGCGCGTAGGGCCGGGGCGGGGGTGCGGGCGTCCTGGGCGCGGCGACGCGCGAAGATCGCCTGCAGCACGAAGGCCTCCTCGGTGACCAGGTGCGCCATCCCGGCGGTGATGTCCTGCTCGGTGAGGGGATGGTGGACCCCGGCGACGGCCTGGTCGAGCGGGAGCAGACCGCGGCGACGGATCACGTCCTCGGGCAGCACCCGGGAGAGCAGCTCCGTGTGCTCGAGGCCGTGCAGGGTGGCGTCGCGCATGGTGCCCTGGGCGATGGTCTTCTTCAGCGGGTACACCGGCAGCGGCCGCTCGGCGCGGGCACGCCCCTCGGGGGTGCCCTCGTAGGGCTCGTAGCGCGGATGAGTGAGCTGGCGCTGCCCGGTGCGGGAGTTGATCCCGGCGTTGCCGTAGACCGTGTACCAGCGGCCCTCGACCAGGTTCTGGCGGTGCCAGTGGACCATGTGGTCCTTGGGCAGGAAGAAGGTGAGGGTGAGCTCGTGGTCGCCGTCGGTGACGACGGCCTCCAGCAGGAAGCCGTAGCGCGAGCGCATGCGCCGGTCGCGCACGGAGACGACCTGCACGACGGCGCTCATCTCCTCCCCCTCGGCGATCTCGTCGAGGGCACGCAGCGGGGCGGGGCGCGTGTAGCGGCGCGGGGGGAAGCGCAGCATGGTGTCGAGGTCGCGCACCCCGAAGCCGGCCATCGCCTTGGCCTCCTTCGGCGGCAGCAGCTCCTTCAGGGCGGTGCCGGGCGGCGCGGCCGAGGCCGCGGCGGCGGAGGTCGAGCGGGCCATCGAGCCCTCCTTCCCCGGCCGACGGCCGCCTCCCTCGCCCGCGCGCGGGCCCGATAGTCTGTGCGGGGACGACGCTACCGGCCGCCACCGACGGATGAGCGCAGCGCCGCCCGCGTGGGGAAGGCCAGCCCCGGTGCACCGCCTGCGCGGCCGTGCGCGGGGCTGTGTCCGATGGCACAGGCCCCGGGCGTGCCCTCCGCCTTCATCCCGGCGGTGCCCGTGGGATACACTGCCGGGGTTGCCCTGACCCACGGGGGCCGTGCGTCCCCGCGCGATGCCCAGGTCACCGGCCCCGATCTGCCCGGTTCCCACGATCCGCCGGCGGACGTCGGCTCGGGTGGGCACCCGTACAGATTTCGATTCTTCAGGAGACGACAGTGGCTTCCACGTGTGACATCTGCGCCAAGGGCCCGAGCTTCGGCAAGAGCGTGTCCCACTCGCACCGCCGCACCTCGCGCCGCTGGAACCCGAACATCCAGACCGTGCGCGCCGTGATCAAGGGCACCCCCCAGAAGTTGAACGTCTGCACCTCCTGCCTCAAGGCCGGCAAGGTGCAGAAGCTCAGCGCCTGAGCGGTTCCCCCCGGGCCGCGCGCCCGGACCTCGGACCTCCGAGAGCCCCCACCGTGATCGGTGGGGGCTCTCGTGCGTCCCGGCCCGGGCTCCACTCCCCCGCCGCGTGGTCCCGCACGCGCGGCAGCGGGGACCCCTAGCCTGGTGACCATGAGCTCCCCTGCACGCACCGACGCCCTGACGGCCTTCCGGGACCTGACCCGGGAGCCCGCCGTGGCCGTGGTGGTCAGCGACCTGGACGGGGTGCTGCGCCGCTTCCCCGAGGACCTGTGGCCCTCGCTCGACGCGGAACTGGGCCTCGCTCCCGGCCGGCTGCGGCGGATCGTCCTGCGCCACCCGATCCTCGCCGAGGTGAGCACCGGCCGCGCCACCCACCGCCAGTGGCGTGAGGCCGTCGTCGCCACCCTCGCCGCCGAGGGGCTCGCCCCGCAGGCTGCAGAGGCCGCCGTGCAACGCTGGGCCACGACTCCGGCCACCATCGATCCCGCGGTGCAGGCGCTGCTGCGCGAAGCGGAGGGGACGGGCCGCCCCGCCTTCGTCTTCACCAACGGCACCGATCAGGTGCGGGCGGAGCTGACCGCGCTGGGGCTGGGCGAGCTGGCCCATGGGGACCGACTGCTGAACTCGGCCGAGCTCGGCGCGGCGAAGCCCGACCCGGAGGCCTACGCCCGGGCGCTCGCCCGTATCGAGGCGGTGCTCGGGCGGAGGGTGGAGCCCGCGACGATCGCCTTCCTGGACGATGGACCGGGCAACGTCACGGCCGCGCGGGCGGCCGGATGGCGCGCCGTCCATCTCCCGGCCCACTGATCGTCTTTTCCGCACGTCAGCCGCGATACAGCGTTGTCCGACTGTTACGGGTCCGGTAAGCGACCCGCAGGGCGCCGGTCACACACGGCACGCCGAGGTGGACGCGGACGACGACCGGCGCCAGCCATGGTGATCGCGGAGGACGACGACGGGCACCGATCGAGGTGATCGCGGGGGACGTCGACCGTCAGCCGAGATGGTCGCGGAGCTGGGCGGCCATCGCGCGGGAGGTGGCGGCCGCCTGCACGCCGCGCTCTCCCCCGGACTCCCCGACGCGGTGCAGGTGCGCGGCGGTGAAGACCACCTCCTGCAGCAGATGCGCCTCGCGACGGACCAGCAACGCCTCCAGGTCGAGGTCCGGCGCCGCAAGACCCGCGGCCGCGTGCTCGGCCTCGCGGGCGGTGAGGTAGTCCTCGGCCTGGGCACGGACCCGCGCGGGGGTGAGGACGGCATACCAGGGTTCGGCGGCCACCGGCCCACCGATGAAGGCGAGATCCCGGGCGGCGTCCCCGACCTGCGCCCACTCCCAGTCCACGAAGCGCACCTCCCCGGCCTCGTCCACCAGCAGGTTGGAGGCGGCGGGGTCGCCGTGCAGCAGCACCCGGTCGGCCCCGTCGAAGGCCGGGAGAGTCTGCTCCAGGCGTGCGAGGAAGGAGGGCCAGAGGGGCTCGATCAGGGCCTCGGCGGAGGCGGGCTCGTGCTCCTGCCACCATCGTCGGCCGTCCTCAGCCGCCGCCACGGGATCGATCCGCTCCGGGACCTCCAGGCCGGCGGTGTCGCCGTGGACGTGCAGCACGGCCAGGCGCTGCGCGAGACGGCGCAGCAGGGCGGGGTCGTCCCAGGCCGCCGCGGGCAGCATCCGCCCGGGCACCCGGGTGGTGACGGAGATCGACGCACCCGGCGTCGCCTCCGGGGTGTGCACGGCGATCGGTGCGGCGCCCAGGCCCGCGGTGACCCGGGCGAGGGTGGCGAGTTCGGCGGCCGGATCGCCGTCGAGCTCGGCGGGGTCCTTGTGGGGCACACGGAGCACCAGCTCGGCGGCGCCGCGACGGGCGAGGTAGGCGATGTAGGACTCGCCGCGGCCGAGTTCGGTCAGCTCGATGCCACCGGTGACCGGCGAGGGATCACCGGCGCCGGGGGCGCCGTCCCACCACGCGGGGTGGGCCTCCACGAGGTCGCGGAGGTGCTCCACCCCGGGCAGGGGGAGGGCGCTGCTCATCCGCGCGGGATCAGGCGTTCTCGAAGGTCGAGGTGTCGATGACGGCACGGAAGTACACCTCGCCGTTGACCACCCGGTCGTAGGTGGAGTCGACCTCGTCCACGCCGATGGTCTCGATGACCGCGCCGATGCCGTGCTCGGCGCAGAAGTCGAGCATCTTCTGGGTCTCTGCGATGCCGCCGATGTTGGAGCCCGCGAGGACCTTGCCGCCGCCGATGAGGGAGAACATCTGGAACTGCTGCGGGTTCGGCGGGGCGCCGACGACGGCCATCACGCCGTGGGGCTTGAGCAGGCCGAGGTAGCCGTCCAGGGGGATGTCGGCGCTGATCGTGTTCAGGATCAGGTCGAACTCGCCGCGGTGCTCCTCGAAGAAGCCGTCCTCGGCGGTGGCGAGCACCTGCAGGGCGCCCAGCTCCATCGCCATCTGCTCCTTCTTGCGGGAGCGGGACAGCACGGTGACCTCGGCGCCCATGGCCACGGCGATCTGCACGCCCATGTGCCCGAGGCCGCCCATGCCGAGCACGGCCACCTTCTTGGGCAGGCCGTTCACGGTCTCGCCGGCGCCCCAGCGGTCCAGGGGCGCGAAGGTGGTGATGCCGGCGCACAGCAGCGGCGCGGCGACGTCGAAGTCGAGCTCGTCGGGGATGCGGCACACGAAGCGCTCGTTGACGACGACCTTCTGGGCGTAGCCGCCCTGGGTGATGGTGCCGTCGACGTCCTTCGCGGCGTAGGTGCCGACGTTGCCGCGCAGGCAGTCCTGCTCCTGGTCGGCGAGGCACTGCTCGCACTCGCCGCAGGAGTTGACCATGCAGCCCACGCCGACGCGGTCGCCGACCTTCCACTCGGTGACGTCCTCGCCGACCGCGGAGACGACGCCCGCGATCTCGTGGCCGACCGTCAGCGGGAAGGGCACCTCGCCCCACTCGTTGCGGATGGTGTGGATGTCGCTGTGGCAGATGCCGGCGGCCTTGATGTCGATGACGACATCGTCGGCGCGCGGGTCGCGGCGCTCGATCTCGGCGACCTGGTACGGCTGGTCGGGCCCGGTCTTCTGCAGGGCCTTCACGGTGAGGGGCACGGTGTCTCCTGTCGTTCGGTGACGTGCTGCGCTCCACCCTAGACCCGGGCCCCGACGGACGAGTCGGGGAGCCCCCAGGCGGTCGGGCGGGCTCAGCCGCTCAGGCGAAGTGGTCGAAGCCGGGGCCGGGGACGGACCGACCGCCGAGCAGGACCGTGCCCGGCCCGGCCGAGGCGTCCGGCGCGCGGAGCCGGCCGACGGGGCGGAAGCCCGCCGGCAGGTCCTCCGGGGCACCGGCGGCGAGCATCAGGTGCTCCTCCCCGCCGTGCAGCACCCACTCCCAGGGGTCCTGACCGAGACTCTCCGCGAGGCCGCGCAGCGCCGCGACGTCCGGTGCCAGGGCATCGGGATCCAGGTCGACCACCAGCCCGGAGGCGTCCGCGAGGCGCCTGCCGTCGCGCACCAGGCCGTCGGAGAGATCCATCTGGGCGCGTGCCCCCGGCGCCCAGCCGAGGGCGAGATCGGGACGGGGGTCGTCGTGCCGGAGCAGCAGCTCCGCCTCCTCGGCGCTCGGGACCGTCCCCTCCGCACCGGGCAGGGGCCGGGCCGCGGAGCCGCCGTCGAAGGGCAGTCGCACGCGGTCGGCGAGCAGGAGGGCGAGGCCGGCGGCGGAGCGGCCCAGCCGCGGACCGCCCACGGCGAGCACGTCCCCCGCCCGGGCGGTGCCGCGGGTCAGGGGCGTCGCCCCCTCGGGCAGGGAGCCGACGGCGGTGAGGGTGATGGTCAGCTGCTCGGCGGAGCCGAGGTCACCGCCGACGACGCTCGCGCCCCAACGGGCGGCCTGCTCGGCGCAGCCCGCGGTGAGGTGCGCGAACACCCACGGCTCCTCGTCGCGCGGCGCGGAGATCGCGACCACCAGCGCCTGGGGACGGGCGCCCATCGCGGCGACGTCGGCGAGGTTCTGGGTGGCGGCCTTGGCGCCGACCCGGTGCGCGGTGGTGGCGCGGCGCAGGAAGTCGTGGCCCTCCACCAGGGTGTCGGTGGTGATCACCAGGCGCGGCGAGTCCAGGCGCAGCACGGCGGCGTCGTCGCCCGGCCCGACCTCGGTGCGTGCATCCGTGCCCAGCAGCGACAGCATCCGGGCGAGCAGCCCGGCCTCGCCGGTGGGGGCCGAGTCCTCGTGCGCGGTGGTCATCGCTCCAGTCTGCCGGATCGGCGCCGGACTCCCTCATCGACCGGCGCCGGAGCCCCGACCCGCACCTCCCCGGGCGGAGCCGGTACCCTGCTCGGGTGCCACGTCCCCTCCCCCTGCGCCCCCTGCTCGCCGTGCTCGGCGGCGGGGCGCTGCTGACCGCCGCAGGCTGCGGCACCGTGCAGGTGCCCGCGGGCCCCGAGGCCTCGGCCACCGAGTGCGCGGACGTGGTGATCGGCGCGCCGCCCACCCTGCTGGAGCTGGACCGCCATGAGACCTCCAGCCAGGGCACCGTGGCCTGGGGCTCCGGGGAGGACACCATCGTGCTGCGCTGCGGCGTGCAGTCCCCCGGCCCCACCACGGAGCGCTGCACGCGCCTCGGCGACGCGGACGGCGCCACTGTGGACTGGATCGTGCGGGAGCAGGACGGGCTGGTCTTCTACACCACCTACGGCCGCTCCCCCGCCATCGAGGTGTCGGTACCGCGGTCGGTCGCCCCCGACCAGCCCTCCGCGGCGGCGCTGGACCTCACCCAGCTGGTGACCACCACCGTCGAGGCCACCGACTACTGCGTGGGCGCCGGAGACGTCTGAGCCGCCTGACTCCCGCTCAGCGGGCGCCGAGGCGGCGGTGGCGGGCCTGCTCGATGAGGTCCGTGATGAGGTCCGTGTAGCCGAGGCCCATGTTCTGCCACAGCACCGGGAACATCGAGAACGGCGTGAAGCCGGGCATCGTGTTGACCTCGTTGACGATCACCTCGCCGTCCGCGGTGACATAGGTGTCCACGCGGGAGAGGCCCTCGAGATCCAAGGCGGTGAAGGCGCGCGCGGCGACCTCCCGGACGGCCGCCCGCTGCTCCTCGGGCAGGGCCGCGGGCACCTCGACGGTGACGGTGCCCTTGCCGAAGTACTTGGACTCGTAGTCGTAGAAGTCGAGGTCGTCGCCGACGATCACCTCGCCGGGCTCGGTGGTGCGCGGCCCGGCCCCGACCAGGCCGGCGAGCACCCCGCACTCGACCTCGCGGCCGACGACGCCCTGCTCGATGAGCACCTTGGGGTCCTCGGCGAAGGCGGTCTTCATGGCGTGGTCGAGCTCGGCGGGATCGCTGACCTTGCTGACGCCGAGGCTGGAGCCGGCGCGGGCGGGCTTGACGAACCAGGGCAACCGCAGGTCCCCGGCGCGGGCGGCGATCGCCTCGGCGTCGCGCGCCCATTCGTCCTCGTGCACGACGATCCCGGCGGCGGTGGACAGGCACGCGGCTTCCAGAGCCCGCTTGGTGGCGGCCTTGTCCTGGCACAGTGCGGAGGCGAGCACGCCGCTGCCGACGTAGGGCACGTCCAGCAGCTCGAGCTGGCCCTGCACGGTGCCGTCCTCGCCGTAGGGGCCGTGCAGCAGCGGCCAGATCGCCTCGACCTCGCCGAGCGGTTCGATCCGGCCCTCGCGGACCACGCGCAGGGCGACCGACTCGCCCGGCCGGTGACGGGTGGCGGGCAGCAGCACCTCGTCGCCGTCGGCGGGGACCTCGGGCGCCTGCCCCTCGGTGATCTGCCAGTCGGCAGGGTCGGCGGAGACGTGGGTCCAGCGGCCCTCGCGGGTGATGCCGAGGGCGATCACCTCGTACCGGTACCGGTCGATCGCGCCGAGGATGCCGCCGGCGGTGACGCAGGAGATGCCGTGCTCGCCGCTGCGGCCGCCGAAGAGGAGGGCGATGGTGCTCGTCATGCCGGCCAGGGTAGTCACTCCGGTCGGACGGACCTCGACAGCAGGGCCGTGGTGACATGGTCGATCTTCGCGCCGTGGTCGACGACGGCGACGACGGAGCGGGTGATGGGCATGTCCACCCCGAGGCGCTCGGCGGCGTGGGCGACGGCGCGGGCGGTGGCGACGCCCTCCGCGGTCTGGCCGACGCGGGCCGCGGCCGCCTCGACGTCCAGTCCCTCGCCGAGGGCGAGGCCGAGGCGGTGGTTGCGGCTGGCCGGGGAGGCGCAGGTGGCCACGAGGTCGCCCATCCCGGCGAGGCCCGCGAAGGTCTCGCCGCGGCCGCCGAGGGCCACGCCGAGCCGGGTGATCTCGGCCAGGCCGCGGGTGATGAGGCTGGCGGTGGTGTTGTGGCCGTAGCCGAGTCCGGCGGCGGCGCCCACGGCGATCGCGATGACGTTCTTCACGGCCCCGGCGACCTCCACCCCGATCACGTCGGTGGAGGTGTAGGCGCGCAGGTAGGGGGCGCGGAACCAGGCGGCGAAGGCTTCGGCGGCGTCCTTCGTGGGGGCGGCGACGACGCTGCCGCAGGGCTGGCGGGCGGCGATCTCCCCGGAGAGGTTCGGGCCGGAGAGCACCCCGATCCGCCCCTCCGGGATGCTTCCCGCCTCGGCGAGGATCCGGCTGACGCGGGCGTCGGTGCCGCGCTCGATGCCCTTGACCAGGGACAGCGTCGGCACCGCGGGCAGCCCGGCGGCCAGCTCCGGATGCTGCTCGCGCCAGGCGGCGAGGGTGGAGCGCAGCGACTGGGCGGGCACGGCGACGATGACGCCCTCGGCGCCGTCCAGGGCCTCGGGGACGGCGGCGGTGGCGTCGATGCCCGCGGGCAGCTCGTGCTCGCCGAGGTAGTCGGGGTTGCGGTGCTCGGTGCGGATCGTGGCGGCGAGCTCGGGGCGGCGGGCCCAGAGGGTGACGTCGTGGCCGCCGTCGGCGAGCACCTGCGCGACGGTGGTGCCCCAGCTGCCGGCGCCGAGGACGGCCAGGGCGCTCATCGACGGCCTCCTGCGCCGCGGACGCACGGCCGGAGCCGGGTCTGCGCGTCCTGGCCGCTGCGGGTGGTGGCCGCGGCGGCGCGGAGCGCCAGACGGCGACGGTCGTCGGCGCGCAGGCGCTGTCCGCTCTCGGGGCGCAGCGGGTCGCGGCGCGGGTCGTGACGGGCGGGCGGGGGCTCCTGTCCGCGGGTCTCGGCCAGCAGCATGGTGATCGCCTCCATCAGCTCGTCGGTGAGGCGCATCGCGGCCTCCTGGGTGCTCTCCCCCGGGCGGGTCTCGGCGCGGATCGGTTCCCCGATGCGGGCGATCAGGCGCCGCCGCGGGAACGGGCGGGGAAGGGCCGCGCCGATCGGCCAGACGGCGCGGGAGCCCCACAGGGCGATCGGCACCAGCGGCGCACCGGTGTCCAGGGCGAGGCGCGCGGCGCCGGTGCGGGCGCGCATCGGCCACTCCCCCGGGTCGCGGGTGTAGGTGCCCTCGGGGAAGACCATCATCGCCTCGCCGCGACCGAGGGCCTCGCGGGCGCTGGACAGCGCGTCGCGACCGCGACGGGTGCCGCGGTGCACGGGCACCTGGCCGCTGGCACGCAGCAGCGCGCCGAGCAGGGGCACCCGGAACAGGGCCTCCTTGGCCAGGAAGCGCGGGGCGATGCCGCCGGCCTGCAGCAGGTGGCCGTAGGCCAGGGCGTCCAGGGGGCCGGTGTGGTTGCCGGCGAGGATCGCGCCGCCGGTGGCGGGCAGGTGCTCCCGGCCGAGCCAGCGGGGTCGGGCGAGCAGGCTCAGCAGCGGTCGCAGCGGCAGCTGGGCCAGGAAGATCACGGCCCCGGCCCGCCGCTCGCGGGTGCGGGCCGCGGGCAGGTCCCAGGAAAGGGCGCAGTCCGCGATCCGCGCCCGGGGACCGCGACGGGACCGCACGGAGGCGGTGCGACCGCCGGGGCGCATCAGGACCCGCTCTGCCCGCTCCGGGGGCCGCGGCCCAGTGCGCGACGGGCGGCCTGGCCGGGCAGGGAGCGCCGGGAGACGCGGCCGTCAGTGACGGCACGGCGGCGCAGGGTGGTGGGGGCGCGCCGGGCCAGGGTGTTCACGGCGGCGGCGTGCATCAGGCGGCGCGGGGCGAAGGCGATCCGTCCGCGCACGCCGAGGAACTTCACGGCGGTGGTCACCTGCAGCAGCTCCCCACCGGGCAGCAGCGCCACCCCGATGCGGACCCGCAGGTTCTCGTCGTCGTCGCGGATCAGGGCCTCGGAGCCCACCACCTCGTCGGTGACGTACTCCTTCGCGGGCGGCGGCACCATGTCGAACAGGCGCACCGCCTCGTCGCGCAGGGCCAGCAGGCCTCGGCGGCCCAGCGGCGTGTTCTCGTGGGAGAAGATCGCCTCGGCCCACACCCGCGGGTCGGGCTCGTCGATGCCGCGGGTGGGCACGATGACCACGTCGCAGTAGTCGGGGATCGGGATCTCCCGCAGCGCCAGGGAGGAGGCGGCCGCGGCCGCGGGCTCACCCGTCGCCGCGGCGGGCCGGATCTCCCCGCCGTCCTGGTGCTCGACCGCCTCGCTCATGGCCGGATCAGTCCTCCCAGAAGTCCGCGCCGAGCGCCGTGAGCTTCTCGCGGAACAGCTCGTAGCCGCGGTCGATCAGGTCGATGCCGTGGATCGAGGAGACGCCGTCGGCGCCGAGCGCGGCGATCAGGTAGGAGAAGCCGCCGCGCAGGTCCGGCACGGTGATGTCGGCGCCGTGCAGCGGCTTGGGGCCGGAGATCACGGCGGAGTGGTTGTAGTTGCGGCGACCGAAACGGCAGCTGGAGCCGCCCAGGCACTCGCGGTACACCTGGATGCGGGCGCCCATGTCGTTCAGGGCGGAGGTGAAGCCCAGCCGGTTCTCGTACACGGTCTCGTGGACGATGGAGATGCCGTCGGCCTGGGTCAGCGCCACCACCAGCGGCTGCTGCCAGTCGGTCATCAGCCCGGGGTGGACGTCGGTCTCCACGGCGATGGACTTCAGCGGGGTGCCGGGGTGGAAGAACCGGATGCCCTCCTCGGTGATGTCCATCCCGCCGCCGATCTTGCGGAAGGTGTTCAGGAAGGTCGCCATCGGCTTCTGCTCGGCGCCGCGCACGAACACGGAGCCCTGGGTGACCAGTGCGGCGCAGGCCCAGGAGCCGGCCTCGATGCGGTCCGAGAGGGCCTTGTGCTGGTAGCCGCCGAGGCGGTCGACGCCCTCGATGGTGATGGTGCGGTCGGTCTGCAGGGAGATGATCGCGCCCATCTTCTGCAGCACGGAGATGAGGTCCTCGATCTCCGGCTCGACGGCGGCGTTGGTCAGCTCGGTGACGCCCTGGGCGCGCACGGCGGTGAGCAGCACCTGCTCGGTGGCGCCGACGCTGGGGTACTCGAGGTGGATCTTGGCGCCGGTGAGGCCGTGCGGCGCGGTGATGGAGATGCCGAACTCGCGCTTGTCCACGACGGCGCCGAAGTTGCGCAGCACGTCGAGGTGGTAGTTGATCGGCCGGTCGCCGATCTTGCAGCCGCCGAGGTCGGGGATGATCGCCTCGCCGAGGCGGTGCAGCAGCGGGCCGCAGAACAGGATCGGGATGCGGGAGCTGCCGGCGTGGGCGTCGATCTCGGTGGCGTGCGCCTTTTCCACGTTGGAGGGGTCCATCGCGATGGTGCCGGCCTCGACGTCGCGCTCGACCTTGACGCCGTGGATGGCCAGCAGGTCGGAGACGATCTGCACGTCGCGGATGTCGGGGACGGACTGCAGCAGGCTGGGCTCCTCGCCCAGCAGCGCCGCGACCATCGCCTTCGAGACCAGGTTCTTGGCTCCGCGGACGGTGATCTCACCGTCGAGGGGGCGTCCGCCGCGCACGTGGAATGTCGAGCTCATGGTGTCCTTGCCTCGATGGGAGGGCGTCCGGGACGCCCGCTCTGACCGGCCCACCCTACCGGAGCGGGCCGGTCGGGCCCGGCGGCACGCACATCGCCGCCGGACCGACCGTTCAGCCCTCTGCGATCCGCGCGGGCAGCGTCTTGGGCATCCAGGAGGGGCGGCGCGCCTCGAAGGCGGTGATGTCCTCCTCGTGGCGCAGGGTGAGGCCGATGTCGTCCAGGCCCTCCATCAGGCGCCAGCGGGTGTAGTCGTCGATGTCGAAGCGGAACACAGCTCCAGCCTCGCCGGCGTGCACCTGCCGCTCCGCCAGGTCCACGGTGATCTCGGTGCCGGGGTTCTCCTCGAGGATCTTCCAGATCTGCTCGATGTCGTCCTGGCTGAGCTGCGCGGCCACCAGGCCCTGCTTGCCGGCGTTGCCGCGGAAGATGTCGGCGAAGCGCGGGGAGAGCACGGCGGCGAAGCCGTAGTCGCGCAGGGCCCAGACGGCGTGCTCGCGGGAGGAGCCGGTGCCGAAGTCGGCGCCGGCCACGAGCACGGAGCCGGAGGAGTAGGCCGGCTGGTTCAGCACGAAGTCGGGGTCGTTGGTGCGCCAGGCGTGGAACAGTCCGTCGTCGAAGCCGGTCTTGGTGACCCGCTTGAGGTAGACGGCGGGGATGATCTGGTCGGTGTCGACGTTGCTGCGGCGCAGCGGCACGCCGACGCCGGTGTGGGTGGTGAAGGCTTCCATCGGAATCTCTCCTGCGAGGGCCGGGTCAGGCGGCGGGGGCCGCGGCGGGCGCGGCGGTGCCGTCGAGGTCGGAGGGGGAGGACAGGGTGCCGCGCACCGCGGTGGCCGCGGCGACGACGGGCGAGACCAGGTGGGTGCGCCCGCCCTTGCCCTGGCGGCCCTCGAAGTTGCGGTTCGAGGTGGAGGCGGCGCGCTCGCCGGGCTTGAGCTGGTCGGGGTTCATGCCCAGGCACATGGAGCAGCCGGCCTGGCGCCACTCGGCACCGAAGGCGAGGAACTCCTGGTCCAGGCCCTCCTGCTCGGCCTGGAGGCGGACGCGGGCGGAGCCGGGCACGACCATCACGCGCACCTCGGGGTGCTTGGTGCGGCCGCGGATGGTCTCGGCGAAGGCGCGCAGGTCCTCGATGCGGCCGTTGGTGCAGGAGCCCATGAACACGGTGTCCACGCGGATGTCCTTGAGCGGGGTGCCGGGCACGAGGTCCATGTAGCGCAGGGCGTTCTCGGCGGCGACCTTGGAGGTGTCGTCGGTGAAGTCCTCGGGCGCGGGCACCGCGGCGGACAGCGGCAGGCCCTGGCCGGGGTTGGTGCCCCAGGTGACGAAGGGCTCGAGCTCGTCGGCCTCGATGACCACCTCGGTGTCGAAGGTGGCGTCCTCGTCGGTGCGCAGGGAGCGCCAGTACTCGACGGCCTCGTCCCAGTCGGCGCCCTGCGGGGCGTGGGGGCGGCCCTTGACGTAGTCGAAGGTGGTCTCGTCGGGGGCGATCATGCCGGCGCGGGCACCGGCCTCGATCGACATGTTGCAGATGGTCATGCGGCCCTCCATGGAGAGCTCACGGATGGCCTCGCCGCGGTACTCGAGCACGTAGCCCGCGCCGCCGCCGGTGCCGATCTTCGCGATCACCGCGAGGATGATGTCCTTCGCGGTGACGCCGGGCTTGAGCGAGCCGTTGACGGTGATCGCCATGGTCTTGAAGGGCTTCAGCGGCAGGGTCTGGGTGGCCAGCACGTGCTCCACCTCGGAGGTGCCGATGCCGAAGGCGAGGGCCCCGAAGGCGCCGTGGGTGGAGGTGTGGGAGTCGCCGCAGACCACGGTGATGCCGGGCATGGTGAGGCCGAGCTGGGGGCCGACGACGTGGACGATGCCCTGGTCCTTGTCCCCGAGGGAGTGGATGCGCACGCCGAACTCCTCGGCGTTGCGGCGCAGGGTGTCGATCTGGGTGCGGGAGGTGATGTCAGCGATCGGCTTGTCGATGTCGATCGTCGGGGTGTTGTGGTCCTCGGTGGCCAGCTGCTGGTCCAGGCGGCGCGGGGTGCGGCCCTCCTGGCGGAGGCCGTCGAAGGCCTGCGGGCTGGTCACCTCGTGCAGCAGCTGGAGGTCGATGTAGAGCAGGTCGGGTTCGCCGTTCTCCCCGCGACGGACCACGTGATCCGCCCAGACCTTCTCCGCGAGCGTGCTCGCCATGCTGCATCCCTCCTCGCACCCGGGTGGGGTGCCTGTTCGATGTGGCCGACGGTCGCTCGACCCGGGACCGTCCCCCGCATCCTCGCGCGGGGAGATGGGTGGCCGCTGGGTCGCGGCGCCGTCGCTGCGCCCGTGCTGCGGGCGCGACATCATCCTGGGGCTGTCCACGATCCGACGCACTTGCGTCTCACGAAATAAGACGGCAGTATCGGACCATGGACACCACCCCCACCGAGGAGAACGGCAGCGGCGTCGGCGTGCTCGACAAGGCCGCGATCGTGCTCGGCGCCCTCGAGGCCGGCCCCGCCACCCTGGCCCAGCTCGTGCAGTCCACCGGACTGGCGCGACCCACCGCCCACCGCCTCGCGGTGGCGCTCGAGTACCACCACCTGGTCTCGCGCGACATGCAGGGCCGCTTCATCCTCGGCCCGCGCCTGGGCGAGCTCGCCACGGCCGCCGGGGAGGACCGGCTGCTGGCCGCCGCCGGCCCCGTGCTGGCCGCGCTGCGGGACCACACCCAGGAGTCCGCACAGCTCTACCGCCGCCAGGGCGACCACCGCATCTGCGTGGCCGCCGCGGAGCGCCCGATCGGCCTGCGGGACTCGGTGCCGCTCGGCTCCACGCTCACCATGAAGGCCGGCTCGGCGGCCCAGATCCTGCTGGCCTGGGAGGAGCCGGACCGGCTGCACCGCGGCCTGCTCGGCGCCCGCTTCACCGCCACCCAGCTCTCGGCGGTCCGTCGCCGCGGCTGGGCCCAGTCCATCGGGGAGCGCGAGCCGGGCGTCGGCTCCGTCTCCACCCCCGTGCGCGGCCCCAACGGCCGTGTGGTGGCGGCGCTCAGCATCTCGGGGCCGATCGAGCGGATCACCCGGCAGCCGGGCCGCCTGCACGCGGCCTCCGTGATGAGCTCCGCCCAGCACCTGACCGAGATGCTGCGCCGCGCCGGGGGCTGAGACCCCCGTCCCCGACGGCACCCCCGTGCCGGGTCACGCTCAGGAGCGTTCGATCCACACGGGGGTGTTCGCGTGCCGGAGCACGGTGACCAGCTGGCGCGGTGCGGCGATCCGCTCGGCGTCGCGCGGGGAGCGCTCCCCCACCACGAGCATCATGCTGGCACCCTCGCTGGCGGCCACCAGCTCACGGGCCGTCTCGGCCTCCGCCACGGTCACGCCGCGCACGGCGACGGTCGGGTGCTCCCGACCCAGACGCTCGCGGATCTCCTCCAGCAGGTGATGGGCCTCGTGCTCGGAGGTCATGGCCCGCACGATCACCTCGAGCTCGCGGCCCTGCACCTCGGCGAGCTCGGCGGCACGCTCCTCGTGGACCCGCTCGCTCTCGTGGTGGACCAGGCCGATGGGCCCGTCCGCGTCGATGTCTCCGCGCACGACCACCACGGGGCAGTGGGAGCGGGCGGCCAGGGCCAGGGACTTCGAGCCGACGATGAGGGTGAGCAGCCGGCCGAGGCCCCGGCCGCCGACCACCATCAGCGCGGACTCGGCGCTGGCCTCGACGAGGACCGGCACGGCATTGCCGTCGATGATCTCGGCGGTGATCTCGAGGTCGTCGTGCTCGGAGCGGGCGATCGCGGCGGCCTCCCGCAGCAGGGCGGTGGCGGCCTGGCGGATCCCGGTACCGGTGAGGCCGGGGACGGGATCGGTGTTCACGTCCAGCTCGGTCCAGACGAAGGCGTGGACCAGGTGCAGCGGGGCGCCGGTGGCGTGGGCGTGCCGGGCGGCCCAGCGCACGGCGAGGTCCGACTCGGGGGCATCGAAGACCCCGACGGTGATGCGCTCTGCTGTGACGGGCGTCATGGAGGAAGGGTACGCCCCTTCCCCTCGTCGACGGGTCCCGACGACGAAAAGGAGCCGATGTCGATGACACCGGCTCCTCGCCGTACCCCGTACCGGATTTGAACCGGTGTTACCGCCGTGAGAGGGCGACGTCCTAGGTCGCTAGACGAACGGGGCTCCCGCAGGTCCCGAAGGACCTGCGTCGTACCCCGTACCGGATTTGAACCGGTGTTACCGCCGTGAGAGGGCGACGTCCTAGGCCGCTAGACGAACGGGGCGCGGACTTCACGGCCGAAGCCGATCAGCGCTGGGGTACCAGGACTCGAACCTAGAATAACGGTACCAGAAACCGTCGTGTTGCCGATTACACCATACCCCATGGTGAGAGCACGTTTCCGAGGTCATTCCCGGGCTGATTCCCCGAAGTTTCAGGGGGTCTTCCCGATGCCGATCCCGGCGCCGTACCGAGGTAAGACTCTAGCGGTTCCCGGGCGCCGGGGCAAAGTCAGGAGGGGCCTGGACGCTGTGAGCATGCGCACCCTGGCCTGCGCACCCGTCCCCGGCCCGGCTCCCCCGCCCTCGGCGCGGCAGCCCGACGGCCCCGGATGCACCGACGCCCCGGAGCCGTCGCGGGCTCCGGGGCGTCGGGGGCGGCGATCAGGCGGCCAGACGCTCCTGCAGGGCGCGCAGGCGGGCCAGGCTGGAGGGCTTGCCCAGCAGCTCCATCGACTCGAACAGCGGCGGGGAGATGCGGCGGCCGGAGATCGCGCTGCGCAGCGGGCCGAAGGCGAGGCGCGGCTTGATGCCCATGTCCTCGACGATGGCGGCGCGCAGGGCGGCCTCGAGGGTGGCGGCGTCGAAGGAGTCCTCGGGCACGGCCTCCACCTCGGTGACGGCGCGGGCCAGCACGGCGGCGGGGTCGTCACCGATCTTCCTCAGCGCGTCCTCCTGCACCTCGAGGTCGGCGTCGGCCACGAACAGGAAGCGCAGCATGTCGGGCGCCTCGGCCAGCAGGTTCATCCGCGGCTGCACCAGCGGGGTGGCGGCGACCAGCGGGGCCTGCTCGGCCTCGGTGACCGGATCGGAGACCACGCCGTCGGCCTGCAGGTAGGGCACCATCCGGGCGGTGAACTCGGCCTCGGGCAGCATCCGCATGTGGTCGGCGTTGATGGCGGTGGCCTTCTTGAAGTCCACCCGGGCGGGGTTCGGGTTCACCTGGGAGGCGTCGAAGCGCTCCACCATCTGCTCGCGGGTGAAGACGTCCTGGTCGGCGCTGTAGCCCCAGCCCAGCAGGGCCAGGTAGTTGACCATGCCCTCGGGCAGGAAGCCCTGTTCGCGGTAGCGGAACAGGTTCGACTCGGGGTCGCGCTTGGAGAGCTTCTTGTTCCCCTCCCCCATCACGTAGGGCAGGTGGCCGAAGCGCGGGATGGTCTCGGCGACGCCCACCTCGATCAGCGCCCGGTACAGGGCGATCTGGCGGGGCGTGGAGGAGAGCAGGTCCTCGCCGCGCAGCACGTGGGTGATGCCCATCAGGGCGTCGTCCACCGGGTTCACCAGGGTGTACAGCGGCTGTCCGTTGGCGCGGACCACCACGAAGTCGGGGGTGGAACCGGCTTTGAAGGTGATCTCGCCGCGCACCATGTCCTCGAAGACGATGTCGTCCTCGGGCATGCGCAGGCGCCACACCGGCTCGCGGCCCTCGGCGCGCAGGGCATCCTTCTGCTCGGCAGTCAGCTCGCGGTCGTGGCCGTCGTAGCCGAGCTGAGGGTCGCGGCCGGCGGCGCGGTGGCGCGCGGCGATCTCCTCGGCGGTGGAGAAGGACTCGTAGATCAGACCCGCCTCGGCGAGCTTCGCGATGACGTCCTGGTAGATCTCGCCGCGCTGGGACTGGCGGTAGGGGCCGTGGGGGCCGCCGACCTCGACGCCCTCGTCCCAGTCGATGCCGAGCCATCGCATGGCCTCGAGGAGCTGCTGGTAGGACTCCTCGCTGTCCCGCGCCCGGTCCGTGTCCTCGATGCGGAAGATCAGCTTCCCGCCGTGGTGGCGCGCGTGGGCCCAGTTGTACAGGGCCGTGCGCACCATGCCCACGTGGGGGGTGCCGGTGGGGCTGGGGCAGAAGCGCACGCGCACGTCGGCGCCGGTGGCCTCGGTGGTCGCGGCGGGAGCGGGGGCGGTGGTCACGCGGGGGATCTCCTTCGGGGAGGCGGAACGGTGCGGGATCGCGGGGCTCAGCGGCGCACGACGGGGTTGGACAGGGTGCCGATACCCTCGATGCTCACGTCGACGCGGGAGCCCTCGGCCACGGCGCGCACCCCGGCGGGGGTGCCGGTGAGGATCACGTCGCCGGGCAGCAGGGTCACCACGCGGGAGATCTCGGCGATCAGCTCGGCGACGGGGCGGGCCATGTCGGCGGTGGTGCCGTCCTGCGCGACCTCGTCGTCCACCCAGGAGGAGACGGCGAGCGCGGCGGGGTCCAGGTCGGTCTCGATCCAGGGGCCCAGCGGGCAGGAGGTGTCGAAGGCCTTGGCGCGGAACCACTGGCTCTCGGAGCGCTGGGCGTCGCGGGCGGTGAGGTCGTTGGCGCAGGTGTAGCCGAGGATCGCGGCGGGCACCTGCTCGGGCTCGAGGTCCTTGGCCATCGACTTCATCACCACGGCCAGCTCCGCCTCGAGACTGACCTCGGTGCTGTAGGAGGGCAGCACGATGGGGTCCTCGGGGCCGATCACCGCGGTGTTGGGCTTGAGGAAGAACAGGGCCTGCTCGGGCAGCTCGTTGCCCAGCTCCGCGGCGTGGGCGGCGTAGTTGCGGCCGACGCACACCACCTTCGAGCGGGGGATGACGGGCGCGAGCAGGCGCACGTCCTCCAGCGGCACGATGGTGCCGGTGGGTCGGATCTCGGTGTACAGGGGATCGCCGGTGATGCCGTAGACCATGTCGCGGCCGTCCTTCTCCTGGACGATGCCGTACATCGGGTCCTCACCGGTGGTGAATCGGGCGATGCGCATGGGGTCCAGTCTAGGCGCGACGCAGGGCCGCCCCGGGCGTGCGCCGCAGCACGCCCGGGGGCGGTCCCGGTGACGAGGCGTCGGCCGGGCACGATCCCCGGCGTGCGTGATCAGCCGGCGACGACGAGCACGTCGCAGCTGGCGCGGCGCAGCACCTGCACGGCCGGGGAGCCGAACATGCGGCCGAGCATGGTGGAGACGCCGGAGTTGCCGACCACCACCAGCCCGGCCTGGTTCTCCAGGGCCACCAGCTCGAGGGCGTGGGCGGGCTCGTACTCCACGAGCACACCCTGGGTGCGCACGCCGGTGTCCTCGAGCCGGGCCAGGGTCTCCTCCAGCAGGGCCTCGGCGGCCTCCAGGGTGGCGACCTGCCAGAACCGGGAGTCGGGCACGTCGCTGGCCAGGCGCGCCTGGTCGCGGCGGGGCAGCGGGTCGAAGGCCACCACCACGAACAGCATGCCGTCGGCGGCGCGGGTGATCTGGGCGGCGCGGTCCACGACGTGGCGGGAGCGTTCGTCCTGGCCGAGGCCCACCACGACCCGCGCGTAGTCGGGCAGGTGCGTGGTGGGGGCGGGGGTCGAGGTCTGCGTCGAGGTGGGGTCGGTCATGGTGGTCTCCTCGTCCCGCTCAGGCGGCGATCGGCTTGGGGTCGAGCTCGGGGCGCGGCTCGCGGATCCAGAGCATCGCGATGCCGCCGAGGCCCAGCAGGATGCCGGCGAGCATCACGGCGTTCTCGGGGTCGTCCCCGAGCAGGTGCTGGTAGATCCAGCCGAAGGAGAGGGTCTGCAGCAGCTGGGGCACCACGATCATCATGTTGATGATGCCCATGTACACGCCGTACTTCTCGCGGGGGATCATCCGCACCGCCATGATGTACGGGACGCCCATGATGGAGGCCCAGGCGATGCCGAGGCCGATCATCGTGGCGTACATCGGGATCTCGCTGGTCAGGTGCGGCAGGATCAGCAGGCCCACCGTGGCGCACCACAGGCTGACCGCGTGCACCCACTTGGCGCCGTGGCGCCGGGCGAGGGCCGCGAGCGCGAAGGCCACCAGGAAGGTGACGATGTTGTAGGTGCCGTTGAGTCGTCCGGCGAGCGCGACCGCGTTGTCGTAGGCGGTGGTTTGGGCGTAGTCGGCCTGCGTGGTGTCGAGCCCGAAGGCGCCAGAGCCGATCGCGATGGCCACGTACTGCCAGTACACGTTCATCGCGTACCACTGGAAGAGGTAGACCAGCGCAAGCTTCCGCAGCCCGACGGGCATCTCGATGATGGCCACGCCGATGTTCTTGAGGAACCGCCCGACGGCGCCGAGGCCGCCGCCCTCGGCCCTCAGCCGTTCCAGCTCCGCCTTCTCCTCGGGGGTGGGTGGCAGCTCGTCGGTGGTCAGCACGGACACCAGCACGCTGGCGATCGCGCAGACGGAGCCGACCATGAAGGCGCCGAACACCCAATAGGGGATGCCGGCCTCGGTGGCGCCGTCCAGGATCAGCCGGAAGAACGAGAGCGAGAAGTTCGCCAGGGTGATGCCGAGGCCGGTGAAGAATGACTGCGCCAGGAAGCCCTTGGCGAGCTGGTTGTTGGGCAGCTTGTCGGCGATGAAGGCGCGGTAGGGCTCCATCGCGGTGTTGTTGGAGGCGTCCAGCAGCCACAGCAGCAGCACGGCCATCCACACGGCGGTGACGAAGGGGAACAGGAACAGGCAGATCGCGCAGCCGATCGCGCCGATGATGAAGTACGGCTTGCGGCGGCCCCAGCGGTCGGACCAGGTGCGGTCCGAGAGGGCGCCGATCATCGGCTGGATCAGCAGGCCGGTGATGGGCCCGGCCAGGTTCAGCAGCGGCAGCGAGTCCGGATCGGCACCGAGGTACTGGTAGACCGGGTTCACGGCCGTCTGCTGCATCCCGAAGGAGTACTGGATCCCGAAGAATCCGAAGTTCATCAGCAGGATCTGCGCCGTGGACATCATCGGCTTGTGCTCGCGGTCCACCGCCTCCCCTGCGGCGACGATCTGCTCGCGCTCCTCGAATGCCGCCGATCCGGCGTCGGATTCCTGGTTCATGGACACCTCCGTACCGTGCTTTCCCCGGCACATCATGATCCCCGTCACAGCGAATGAAAAGGGGTGTTCCGGAATGGGGACGGCGAAAAGGTGGAATCCGGAGCCGCGACCAGCAGAAACCCCGGGGGAGGAAGGACCGAGGTCCTTCCTCCCCCGGGGGAGCGTCCCGCGCGTGTCGCGTCGGGTGTCAGCCCTCCTCGGCGGGGAGGTCGCCGGGTCAGGAGACGGACTCGGGCGCCTCCCCCATCGCCGAGGTGTACTCGGTGCCGATCTGGGACTCGATGTCGGCCTGGGCGACGTCCTCGGTGCCGGAGACGTCGCAGCCCACCAGGCCGACGGCGAGGAGCCCGAGAGCGGCGGGGGCGAGGGTGCGGCGGGTGGTGCGGCTCACGGGGGATCTCCTGGGGCGGGGAACGGTCGAGCCTGGGGCCTGCCCCTCACACTCTGTGCGATGACACGATCCCGCGGGCGACCGGGCCCGGGCGCGAAGGGCAGCAGTCACCATCTCCGCTGGTCAGATGCCTGTGTCCCGGACGTGTGTGGCCCCGCCCGAGGGGACTCGGGCGGGACCACGGGGACAGCGGAGGGGACGGGTCAGTTGACCTCGTCGGCCACCTCCACGTCGAAGCTCACGTTCTCCTCCTCGACGCCGGTCACGGTCACGGTGACGTCCAGGGTGTCCTCGCCCTCGGTGAGCAGGCAGGTGATCTGCGCGTCGACCTCGGCGGGCAGCTCCTCGGGGCAGCTGACGTCGTCGGGGGCCTCGCCGTACTGTTCGGCGAGGCGGGTGCTGATCTGCTCCTCGACCTCCTCGGGGGCGACGGCCTTGCCGCCGCAGCCGGCGAGACCGAGCGCGAGGACACCGATCGCGGCGAGCGGGGCGATGCCACGGACGGGGGTGCGGAGGTCGGTGGGGGTCATGGGAACGGCTCCTTCGTCGATCGGGCCGGTGCGGGGTGCGCCGGGGTGATGGAATCCATCCTGCGGAGCCGGGCCGCCGGTGGCGATGGGGACGGCTCCCCACGACGGCGTCCCGACCGGCCACGGGAGCGCCGCCTACGATGGATGCGCCCATCGACCCCGCCCGATCCCCGAGGGGAGGACAGCCCGTGACCACGCAGGACACCACGCCGCCGGCCTCGCTCCCCGCCGGTACGGCGCCGGGAAGGGACGCCTCCTCCACGGAGCTCGGGTATCCCGCGGAGGCCTGGTCGGCGGAGCGGGCCGCCGCGGCGAGGGCGGAGCACGAGGCCCGGGCCGACGCCCTCACGGCGGGCCACCGGGAGCGGCGACGCCGGGGCGAGAAGCACCCGGTGGAGGACTTCCTGTTCACCTATTACCCGTTCTCCGCGGCCCGGCTGCGACGCTGGCATCCGGGCTGGGGCACCGCCTACGACGCGGCCGCCGACCGCTGCGACGACGGCCGGCCGCGGATCGCCGACGTGGACGAGCACGGCCGTCGCTCCTGGTACGAGGACGGTCCTTCGACGGAAGGGATCACCTGGCGACGCGCGGACGCCGAGCGCTACCGCCGCGAGCGGGCCGATGCACTGGGCTTCATGCACCGCCTGCTGGCCTCCTCCTCGCTGACGGCGCGGCGCCCCGAATTCGGCTGCTTCGGCCTGCACGAATGGGCGATGGTGCACCGGCTGCGCCCCGGGGAGCAGCGCCACGAGGACCTGCCGCTGCGGCTCGGCCAGGAGGCCACCGACGCCGTGGTGGAGCGGGAACAGCTGGTGTGCTCCCACCTGGACGCCTTCCGCTTCTTCACCCCCGCGGCCGCGCCCCGCAACGCCCACGAGCCCACCCGCGAGCGCCAGGCGGAGCTGGACAACCCCGCCTGTCTGCACGTGGGCATGGATCTGTACAAGTGGGCGATGAAGCTGACGCCGCTGGTGGACTCGGCCCTGGTGCTGGACTGCTTCGAGCACGCCCGCGCCACCCGGGTGCTGGACATGGAGGCCAGCCCCTACGATGTGCGGCCGCTGGGCTACGGCGTGGTGCCGATCGAGACCCCGGCCGGCAAGGCCGAGTACGTGCGGCGGCAGCGGGAGCTGGCCGCGGGCGCTGAGGAGCTCCGGCAGCGGATCCTCTCGGTCCTCGACGGTGTCGCGACGGGGACCCGGACGCGGCCGTCATGAGCGGAGCGCCCGATCCCGCCGTCGGCGACGGAGACGGCCCGGGACAGGTCCTCGACACCGTCGCCTGGGTGCTGCCCTACAAGCTCCTGCTCGGCGTCGTCGCGGTGCTCGCCCTGACGTTCTTCTCGCTCCCGGTGGTCCTCCTGCTGGGCGGGATGCTTTCGGCCGGTGGCGCCGACGGTCTCCCGCTCCTCCTCGTGGTGCCGGCCGTCCTCTGGACCGCGGTCGGCGTCCTGTTCGCCGCCTGCGCGCTCCGGGCGATCGGCCTGGGCATGGTCATCACGACCGAGGGCGTCCAGGTGCGCTCGTACCGGCGGCGCCGCTGGTACCCATGGGCGGGCATCGCGCTGGTCCGGTCCCGTCAGGGATGGCGCCACCTGGGCGCGACGGAGCTGGAGCTCACCGACGGACGCACCGTCACCGTCTGGTTCACCTCGGCGCGCTACGCCCTGCAGCGCGGGGATCGCCGCGACCCCGCCGTGTGGAGCGGGGGGTGGGGACGGGTGCAGCCGCTCCGCCCCACCCGCTCCGCGATCGACGCCCACCGAGAGTGGCTGCGGCGTCGCGGCGCCGCCGCGGGGACTCGTCCCGGCACCTGAGCGCCGTGTGCCGGTCGGAGGACCGCTCGATGGGCCGGTGCTCCGCCGAGCGTCGCCGCCCGGTGCGACCTCCGTGGAAGCCTCGCTGCCCCGTCGCCCTGGCAGACTGGAGCCCATGCCCACCCTGACGCCGTTCCTGCCGCCCGACCTGCCCGACGACGGTCAGGACGCCATCGTCGACGGTTTCGTCGCCGCCCAGGAGTCGATGGGCCGCGTACTGTACCCGCACCAGGAGGAGGCGCTGCTGGCGATCGCCGCCGGGGACCACGTGATCGCGGCGACCCCCACCGGTTCCGGCAAGACCACCATCGCCTACGCGGCGATCTTCGCGGCCGTCGCCCGCGGCCAGCGCGCCTACTACACGGCGCCCATCAAGGCGCTGGTCTCCGAGAAGTTCTTCGACCTGGTCGCGCAGTTCGGCGCCGAGATGGTCGGGATGATGACGGGCGACTCGGCGGTCAACCACGACGCCCCGATCATCGTGTGCACCGCGGAGATCCTCGCCAACCATTCCCTGCGCGACGGCCCCACCTCCGAGGTCGGCCTGGCGGTGATGGACGAGTTCCACTACTACGGGGACTCGCAGCGCGGCTGGGCCTGGCAGGTGCCGCTGATCGAGCTGCCCCACACCCAGTTCGTGCTGATGAGCGCCACCCTCGGCGATGTCACCGAGCTCACCGCGGACCTCGCCGAACGCAGCGGCCGCGAGGTCACCGTGATCACCGACGCCCCGCGCCCGGTGCCGTTGGACTTCCGCTGGTCGCTGGAGCCGCTGCCGGACACGATCACCACGATCCTCAGCGACCGCGACGCCCCCGTGTACATCGTGAACTTCACCCAGAAGGACGCGCTGGAGCAGGCGCAGGCCCTGGCCGGGCAGAAGATCCTCACCCCCGAGGAGAAGCAGCAGGTCCGCGACATCATCGGCGACTTCCGGTTCGCCAAGGGCTTCGGCCAGGTGCTCTCCCGCCTGGTGCGCGAGGGCGTGGGCGTGCACCACGCCGGGATGCTGCCCAAGTACCGCCGCCTGGTCGAGCGCCTGGCCCAGTCCGGGCTGCTGAAGATCATCTCCGGCACCGACACCCTCGGGGTCGGTATCAACGTGCCGATCCGCACCGTGCTGCTGACGGGCCTGGCCAAGTACGACGGCCGCCGCAGCCGCCTGCTGAACGCCCGCGAGTTCCAGCAGATCGCGGGCCGCGCCGGCCGCGCCGGCTACGACACCGTGGGGCACGTGGTGGTGCAGGCGCCGCCGTGGACCGTCGAGTTCGAGCGCCAGCGGGCCAAGCAGAAGGCCCGCGAGGAGTCCGGCGCCACCCCCAACAGCGCGAAGAAGCGCAAGAAGGAGCCCAAGCCCAAGGTTCCCGACGGCGCCATCTCCTGGTCCGAGGAGAACCTCACCAAGCTGGTGGAGAACGCCCCCGAGCCGCTGCGCCCGCACCTGCGGATCACCCCCGCGATGGTGCTCGCGCTGATCTCCCGCCCCGGGGACGCGATCGCCGCAGGGCGGCACCTGATCATGAACAGCCAGCAGACCCGCCGCCAGAAGCTCACCCTGGTCAAGGAGGCGCTGGAGATCCTGCGCGGCCTGCGCGACGCGGAGATCGTGGAGATCCGGGACGAGCCCGACCACCTGGGCCGCCGCATCGTGCTGGTCGAGGACCTGCAGCTCGACTTCACGATGAACCAGCCGCTGGCCCCCTTCGCGATCGCGATGATCGACTCGCTGGACGAGGAGTCCGAGACCCTCACCCTGGACACCGTCTCCATCGTCGAGGCGATCCTGGAGGACCCCTTCCAGATCCTGCTGGCCCAGCAGAACGCGGCCCGCGGGGAGTTGCTGGCGGAACTGAAGGCCGACGGCGTCGAGTACACCGAGCGGATGGCGCGGCTGGACGAGGTCACCTGGCCGAAGCCCCTCGCGGAGGAGCTGGAGGCGGCGCTGGAGATCTACCGGCGCTCCCACCCGTGGATGCGCAGCGGCGCCCTCTCCCCCAAGTCGATCGTCCGCGAGATGTACGAGACGGGTCAGACCTTCAGCGAGTTCGTGCAGCGCTACGGCCTGCAGCGCTCCGAGGGCATCGTGCTGCGCTACCTCTCCGACGCCTACCAGGCGGTGCGCCGCACCCTGCCGCAGGACCTGCGCACCGAGAAGATCGAGGACCTCGTCGAGTGGCTGGGGGTGCTGGTGCGCGGCATCGACTCCTCCCTGCTGGACGAGTGGGAGGCCCTCTCCCACCCCGAGGACGAGGAGGACGGCGCTGACGTGCGGCCCACCTCCCCGCGCGGGCTCTCGGCCCAGACCAAGGTGCTGCGCACGATGGTGCGGGCCGCGATGTGGCAGCGGGTGGAGCACTTCGCCTTCGAGCGGGAGGAGCGCCTGGCGGAGCTGGACGCCGCCTCCGGCTGGGACCGGGCCCGCTGGGCCGAGGCGATGGACGCCTACTACGACACCTACGACCACGTCGGCATCGACGGCTCGGCCCGCTCCCCCCGGCACCTGCAGATCACCGAGGAGTCCAAGCTCTGGCGGATCCGGCAGGTGCTGGAGGACCCGGAGGGCAACCACGACTGGGCGATCGAGGCGGAGCTGGACCTGGAGGCCACCGACGAGGCCGGGGAGCCGGTGCTCGCGATCACCCGGGTCGGGGAGATCGGTGGGTACTGACCGCTGGCCAGCTCGGTCCGGCTCAGCGCTCGGTGGTGGCCCGCTCCAGGGCCGCGCAGGCCTCGTCCAGCTCGGCGCCGCGGGCGACGGCGAGCCCCACGAGGTAGGAGGAGATCGGCGCCATCGACCGCTGCACCTCGTGGGCCACGACGCCGGTCATGGCGTGCAGGCGGTCCACGTCCAGCGCCTCGTCCTCGATGCCGAGGGCGGTCTGCACCTGACGGATCCAGGGCAGCAGGGCGGTGGCGTAGTCGGCCTGGGCGGTCACCGGCGGCTTCGCCGGGGCCGTGCCGGAGGGCCCGGCGGTGGCGCGGGCGGGGGCGGTGCGGGTCGGGACGGTCATCAGAACTTCACCTTCTCCCAGCCGCGGCGCTCGGCCTCGCGGCGGGGGTCCTTGGAGCGGTAGACGATGTAGGGCCGGGTCAGGTATCCCACGGGCGCGGCGAACACGTGCACCAGTCTGGTGAAGGGCCAGGCCGCGAACAGCGCGAGGGCGCTGAGGATGTGCAGCTGGAAGAAGATGGGCGCGGCGGCCATCAGCTCGGTGGAGGGCCGCAGGGTCCAGAAGTTGCGGAACCAGATCGAGACGCCCTCGCGGTAGTCGTAGTGGCCGATGGTCGAATGGACCAGGGTGGCCAGCACGCCGAACAGGATCGTCAGCGACAGCAGCAGGTACATCAGCTTGTCCCCGCCGGTGGTGGCGCCGAAGACACGGGCGTTGGTGCGGCGCCGGTACAGCAGGATCAGCAGCCCGCCCACGCAGGCCACCGCGGCGGCCAGGCCGATCGTGACGGCCATCAGGTGGTAGACGTGGTCGGAGATGCCGATCGCCGTGGTCCAGGACTTGGGGATGCCCAGGCCCACCACGTGCCCGACGAAGATGCCGATGATCCCGAAATGGAACATCGGGGAGCCGATGGCCAGCAGCCTGGACTCGTAGATCTGGCTGGAGCGGGTGGTCCAGCCGAAGCGGTCGGTGCGGAAGCGCCACACGTGGCCCAGCACGAACACGGCCAGCACCATGTAGGGGACGACGATCCACAGCAGGATGGCCGCCACGGAGTCGGGGTTCATGAGGGGCGTCCTCTCATCAGGTCCAGCGGGACGGGTCCGGGGGCGGCGGCGCCGTCCCCGCAGCTCGTGGCGGCCCAGGTGCGGCCGCTCAGGTCGTGCGCGTCGCCCTCGAGCCCCTCGGCGGCGTAGCCGTCCAGGCCGACGGTCTCCTCCTCGGGGCCCTGCTCGGCCAGGCGCATCACGGCAGCGCGGTCGTCGGCGTCCAGCGGCGGCAGGGTGGCGCACAGGGCCAGCAGCGCCCCGTGCCAGGGCGAGGCGATGTCGGCCAGGTGCAGCCGGAGCAGCTCCACGCCAGGACGGTTGGCGCGCAGGATCTTCGCGCCCCGTTCGGGGTCGTGAGCGGCAGCGAACTCGAGCACCAGGGGCAGGTGGTCGGGCAGCTCGTGCTCGTCGACGGTGAGCCCGGCGCTGCGCAGGTCCTGCTTGATGCGCAGCAGGGCCATGCCGCGGCGACGGGTGTCGCCGTTGCTGAAGTAGGTCAGGTGCAGGCAGCCGCGGCGGCGGGTGTCGAAGGTGTCGACGTAGCGCTCCTGCAGGGCCAGCGGCTCCTCGGCGCGGACGGCGGCCAGCGCCCCGCGCAGCCCCTCGCCCGCGGCGCCGGGCACCCGCTCGGCGAGCGCGGCCACGGTGTCCCACTGGCCGCGGATCTGCTCGTCCGGGTAGCTCAGCAGCCAGGAGACGGCCATCCAGGCGGCGCGCAGCTCGCCGGTCTCCAGGCCGCTCGCGTGCAGCAGGTCCCCGCGCGCGCCGGAACCGCCTGAACGGGCCGCGGTCGTCGGGCGGGGAGCCGAGCCCGCAATATCCTCGCGTCGCCCCAGCAGGCGGGCCAGGGCGCCCATCAGGCGCCCCCGGGCTGCGGGGCGGGGAACATGCCGGAGGGTCGTCCCCGGCCGTCCCAGTTCAGCAGGTTCACGGTGACACCGCTCGGCGGATCGGTGGCGCGGCGACTGGTGCCGTAGCCGGGACCGGCCATGCCCATCGACTCCTCGGGCGGGGCCATGCTCATGCCTGGACCACCGGGGGCGTTCAGCGGGCAGTCGGTGCCGGTGCTCTCGAGGTCGTGGGCGGATTCGTGGTGGCCGACGGGGATCACGTAGCGGTCCTCGTACTTCGCGATCGCGAGCAGCCGGTACATCTCCTCCATCGACTCGCCGTCCATGCCCACGGCGTGGGCGATGCCCTCGCGGGGCTCGCCGCCGAGGTTCACGTCGCGCATGTAGGAGCGCATCGCGGCCATCCGGTACAGCACCCGCTCGACGGCGGGCACGTTCCCGGCGGTGAAGAGGTTGGCGAGGTACTCGATGGGGATGCGCAGGGCGTCGATCGCGGCGAAGAGGTTCTCGGCGTCCTCCGCGTCGTAGCCGGTGTCGCGCACCACGTCGACCACGGGCGACAGCGGCGGGATGTACCAGACCATCGGCATCGTCCGGTACTCGGGGTGCAGCGGCAGCGCGACCTCGTAGTCCTTGATCAGGCGGTAGGTCGGGGACTTCTGGGCGGCGCGGATCCAGTCGTGCGGGATCCCGGCGGCGCGGGCCCCGGCGATCACCTCGGGGTCGTGCGGGTCCAGGATGATGTCGCGCTGGGCGGCGTAGAGGTCCTGCTCGTCGGTGGTGGAGGCGGCCTCGGTGACCCGGTCGGCGTCGTAGAGCACCAGGCCGATGTAGCGCAGGCGGCCCACGCAGGTCTCGGCGCAGACGGTCGGCTCACCCTGCTCGATGCGGGGGTAGCAGAAGGTGCACTTCTCGGCCTTGCCGGTGCGGTGGTTGAAGTAGATCTTCTTGTAGGGGCAGCCGGTGATGCACATGCGCCAGCCGCGGCAGCCGTCCTGGTCCACCAGCACGATGCCGTCTTCCTCGCGCTTGTAGATCGCGCCGGAGGGGCAGGATGCCACGCAGGTGGGGTTCAGGCAGTGCTCGCAGATGCGCGGCAGGTAGAACATGAAGGTCTGGTCGAACTCGAACTGCACCTTGTCCTCGATGCCCTTCAGCATCGGGTCCTTGTCCTTGTGCTGGTAGGTGCCGCCGAGGTCGTCGTCCCAGTTGCCCGACCACTGGATCTGCACGCGCTCGCCCGTGATCAGCGACTTGGGGGGTGCGGTGGGGATGTTCTGCTGCTGGGCGGGGGCGGAGAGCAGCTGGTCGTACTCGTAGGTCCAGGGCTCGTAGTAGTCCTCGATGCCGGGCAGGCGCGGGTTGGAGAACAGCTGCATCAGCTTGGTGAGGCGGCCGCCGGCCTTGAGCTTGAGGCGGCCGTTGCGGCCGAGCTCCCAGCCGCCCTTCCACGTCGACTGGTCCTCGTAGCCGCGGGGGTAGCCCTGGCCGGGCCGGGTCTCGACGTTGTTGAACCAGATGTACTCGGTGCCCGAGCGGTTGGTCCAGGCCTGTTTGCAGGTCACCGAGCAGGTGTGGCAGCCGATGCACTTGTCGAGGTTCATCACCATGGACATCTGAGCCATGACGCGCATGAGAGGGGGTCCTTCCTGGGGCGGGAGCGGGGAGAGGGAGGGGCCGGGCGGCGGTGCCCGGCCCTCCGGTCAGTACTCGACGGGGGTGGTGCGCTTGCGGATACGGGTCACCTCGTCCCGCTGGTTCCCGGTGGGGCCGTAGTAGTTGAAGGCGTAGGAGAGCTGCCCGTAGCCGCCGATCAGGTGGGACGGCTTGAGCATGATCCGGGTCAGCGAGTTGTGGATGCCGCCGCGGCGGCCGTCCCGCTCGGTGAGCGGCACGTTCACGGTGCGGTCCTGCGCGTGGTGCATGAAGGCGGTGCCGCGGGGCATGCGGTGGGAGACCACGGCGCGGGCGGCGACGACGCCGTTGCGGTTGGTGGCCTCGATCCAGTCGTTGTCCTCGATGCCGACGGCCTGGGCGTCCTCGACGCTCATCCAGATGGTCTGCCCGCCGCGGGACAGGTTCATCATGAAGAAGTTCTCCATGTACATCGAGTGGATGGCCCACTTGTTGTGGGGGGTCAGGTAGCGCACCGAGATGGAGGTGCCGCCGTCGTCGAGGGTGCCGAGCTCCTGCTCGCCGAACAGGGCGGTCATGTCCAGCGGGGGCCGGAACACGGGCAGCGCCTCCCCCATCTCCAGCATCCAGTCGTGGTCGAGGTAGAAGTGCTGGCGGCCGGTGAGGGTGTGCCAGGGCTTCTTGCGCTCCACGTTGATGGTGAAGGGGCTGTAGCGGCGGCCGCCGGTCTCGGAGCCGGACCATTCGGGGCTGGTGATCACGGGCACGGGGGCGGCCTTGGTGTCGGCGAAGTGGATCCGCTTGCCCTCGTTCTCGCCGGCCAGGTCGTGCAGGTGCACACCGGTGCGCTTCTCGAGGGTCTTGAAGCCCTCGGTGGCCATGTGCCCGTTGGTGGTGCCGGACAAGCCGAGGATGAACTCGCAGGCCTGCAGGTCGGTCTCCATCTTGGGGCGGCCGGCGGCGGGGCCGCGGCGGTGGGTGCCGTTGAGCCGTCCCAGCTCCTCGACGTAGGGCGTCACGTCGTAGGTGATGCCCTTGGTGGTCATGCCGAGCGTCTCCAGCAGCGGGCCGATGGAGGTGAACTTGGCGTGGATCGCGGTGTAGTCGCGCTCCACCTCCACCAGGGTCGGCATGGTCTTGCCGGGGATCGGCTCGCACTCGCCGTACTTCCAGTCCTTCACCCGGCCGTGCGGGGTGGCGAGTTCCCCGGGGGTGTCGTGCTGCAGCGGGAAGGCGACGACGTCCTTCCGGGTGCCGAGGTGGGTCTCGGCGAGCTGGCTGAACCGCTCGGCGATCGACGCCCAGGTCTCCCAGTCGGTGCGGGACTCCCAAGGGTTGGAGATGGCGGGGTTGAAGGAGTGGATGAAGGGGTGCATGTCCGTGGTGGACAGGTCGTGCTTCTCGTACCAGGTGGCGGCGGGCAGCACCACGTCGGAGTGCAGGGTGTGGCTGGTCATGCGGAAGTCCAGGGTGAGGACCAGGTCGACCTTGCCGATCGGCGCCTCGTCCCGCCAGCGCACGTCGCGGGGGCGGAAGGCCTCGGGGGTCTCCTCCTCGGTGGCGGCGCTGTCCACGCCCAGCAGGTGGCGGAAGAAGTACTGGTCGCCCTTGGCGGAGGACCCGAGCGTGTTGGCGCGCCAGATCGACCAGATGCGCGGGTAGTTCTCGGGCGCGTCAGGGTCCTCCGCGGCGAAGCGGATCGTGCCGTCCTTCAGTTCCTTCACCAGGTGGGGGATGGTCTCCTCCCCCGCGGCGGCGGCGCGGTCGGCGACCTCCAGGGAGTTCACGTCGAACTGCGGGTAGAAGGGCTGCCAGCCGAGCCGCTGCGAGAGGGCGACCGCGTCGGCCGTGGTGGTGCCGGCGAAGCGACCGGCCCCCGTGGTGGCGGCGAGGGTGTCGGCGCCGAAGCGGTCGTAGCGCCACTGGTCGGTGTGCATGTACCAGTAGGTGGTCTGGGTCATCTGCCGCGGCGGGCGGGTCCAGTCCAGGGCGTTGGCCAGGTGCAGCCAGCCGGTGATGGGCCGCACCTTCTCCTGGCCGACGTAGTGCGCCCAGCCGCCGCCGTTGACGCCCTGGGTGCCGCACAGCGTGGTCAGGGTGAGGAAGGAGCGGTAGATGGTGTCGGAGTGGAACCAGTGGTTGGTGCCGGCGCCCATGATGATCATCGAGCGGCCGCCGGAGTCGATGGCGTTCTGGGCGAACTCGCGGGCGATGCGGGCGGCGGCGGGGCCGGGCACCCCGGTGATGGTCTCCTGCCAGGCCGGGGTGTAGAGCGCCTCGGCGTCGTCCAGGGCGCGGGCCCACTGCCCGGGCAGTCCGTCGCGGCCCACCCCGTACTCGGCCAGCAGCAGGTCCAGCACGGTGGTCACCCGGCGCCCGGCCACGCGCCGCACGGGCACGCCGCGGGCCACGTCGCCGCGGCCGCCCTGGCCGACGGTGTCGAAGCGCGGCATCAGCACCTCGGCCCGCTCCTGCTCGCGGCCCAGCAGGGTCAGCGCCGGGTCGAGGTCGCCGAGCTCGAGGTTCCAGCGGCCCTCACCGTCCCCGGAGTAGCGGTGGCCGAGGGTGCCGTTCGGGCAGACGGCGGTGTCGGTGGCGGCGTCCCACAGCAGCGGCTTGAAGTCGGCGTGCTCGGTGCCGGCCTCGACGGTGATCTCCTCCCCCGCCTCCCCGGCGACGAGGAACTTGCCGGGCACCAGGGTGCCGTCCTCGCGCTCCTCGAGCTGCACCAGGAAGGGCAGGTCGGTGTACTGCTTCGCATAGGCCTCGAAGGCGGGGGTGGGGCGGTCCACGTAGAACTCGCGCAGGATGGTGTGCCCCATCGCCATCGCCAGCGCCGCGTCGGTGCCGGGGTGCGGGGCGAGCCATTCGTCGGCGAACTTCACGCTCTCCGCGTAGTCGGGCGCCACCGAGATGACCTTCTGGCCGCGGTAGCGCGCCTCGGCCATCCAGTGGGCGTCAGGGGTGCGGGTCATCGGCACGTTCGAGCCCCACATGATCAGGTAGCTCGCGTCCCACCAGTCCCCCGACTCGGGCACGTCGGTCTGGTCGCCGAAGACCTGCGGGCTGGCCGGCGGCAGGTCCGCGTACCAGTCGTAGAAGGACAGCATGGAGCCGCCGATGAGCTGGTGGAATCGTGCCCCGGAGGAGAAGGACACCTGGCTCATGGCGGGGATCGGCGAGAAGCCGGTGGCGCGGTCGGGGCCGTACTCCTTGACGGTGTGCACGTAGGCGGCGGCCACCATCTCGATGACCTCGTCCCAGTCGGCGCGGACCAGGCCGCCCTTGCCGCGCACGGACTTGTAGCGACGGGCCTTGACGGGGTCGGAGATGATCGCCTTCCAGGCCTCGACGGGGTCGTGCCCGGGGGCGGCGGCCTTCTCCTCGCGGAACATCTGCAGCAGGGCGGAGCGCACGTAGGGGTAGCGCACCCGGGTGGGCGAGTAGGTGTACCAGGAGAAGGAGGCACCGCGGGGGCAGCCGCGGGGCTCGTACTCGGGTTTGTCGGGGCCGGTGGAGGGGTAGTCGGTCTCCTGCGACTCCCAGGTGATCACGCCGTCCTTGACGTAGACCTTCCAGGAGCAGGAGCCGGTGCAGTTCACGCCGTGGGTGGAGCGGACCACCTTGTCGTGGCTCCAGCGCTCCCGGTAGAAGGAGTCGCCGCTGCGGCCGCCCACCCGGTGGGTCTCGCGGCCGTCCTCGCTGATCCTCTCGGCGCGGGAGAACATCTTCCGGGCCCCGATCAGGGCGTCCATCAGCGGGTCGTCCGGGCCCGGGGTCGGCTGTGAGTCGGGCTGCTCGGTGTGCTGCTCGGAGGTCGTCATCGAGGGTCTCCTTCGACGGGGGCGGGAGAGGCGGGGTGGGTGCGCGCGGGGGTCAGGCGGCGGCGCGGCGGGCGCCGCGGGCGACCGCCAGGGTCACGCCGATCGCGCCGAGGGTGGCCAGCAGCAGCAGCACGATGCCGAGGGAGTAGCTGCCGGTGGCGTTGTGCACGGCGGACATCACCAGCGGCGGCACGAATCCGCCCAGGCCGCCGGCGGCGCCGACGAAGCCGGTCACGGAGCCCACCACGGAGGGGTCGCTGGTGGCGGCGACCAGGGCGAACACGGCCCCGGTGCCGAGCCCCAGCCCGATCGCCATGATCAGGAAGGACAGGGTGCCGACGGGCATCAGGGCGGGGTGGAAGATCAGCACGATCGCGCCGAGGGAGACCAGGGCGTAGGCGATCAGCAGCGTGGTGGTGGGGCCGAGCCGGTCGGAGAGCACGCCGCCGGTGGGGCGCATCAGCACCGCGACGATCACGAAGCCGGCCATGCGGAAGGAGGCGTCGGCCGGCTCGAGCCCGTACCAGGTCTGCAGCATTGTCGGCAGGAACACCGAGAAGGCGACGTAGCCGCCGAAGGCGAGGGCGTAGAGGTAGCAGGCCTGCCAGGTGATGGTGAGCTTCATCGTGGCCACGGACTGCTCGACGACGTTGCGCGTCGACGGCTTCCAGCTCGGCGAGGTGGGCATCAGCAGCCAGCCGACGACCGCGAAGGCGAGCAGCGCGATGGAGGTGGCGATGAAGGGGGCGAGGTTGCCGACGTTGTTCACCAGCGGCACGGTGGTGAAGGCGCTGATGGCGGTGCCGCCCATGCCGGCGCCGTAGATGCCGGTGGCCATGCCGCGCTTGGCGGGTGGGAACCAGGAGTTCACGTAGGGGATGCCGATGGCGAAAGTGGTCCCGGAGATCCCGAGGAAGAAGCCGCCCACGATCAGGGTGGCGTAGGTGTACTGGCCGACGACCCCCAGGAACAGCACCGGGATCACGGTGATCACGGAGATCAGGGGCAGCATCAGGCGGCCGCCGTAGCGGTCCGTGAGGGCGCCGATCGGGATCCGGCCCAGGGAGCCGACCAGCACGGGGATGGCGACGATGAGGGCGGCGTCGGCGGCGAGCCCGCGCTCGACGAAGATCGGGCCGAGGGGGCTGAGCAGTGCCCAGGCCCAGAAGTTCAGGGCGAAGCCGAGGGTGGCGAGGATCAGCGCACGGTAGGCGCCGGGGGCGACCTGCGAGCCGGCGGGGGCGGCTGCGGCGGAGCGGGGAGAGGGGGATGCGGACATCGACGTCCTCCGGGTCGGGATTTCCGGCCCCCGCGCCTTGCGTTATTTTGCCTGGTGGGAAGCCCGTTGGCCCCCTCAGTCTCGGATCCGCGGTGATCCGCACCACGGGACGAAAGACCCGCTTCGGACGGCCCCGTGCGGGCGCGCCGGGGTCGCCAGGGCCGCTCCCCCGGCGTGTCAGGCACGGGATTCAGGCGCCGCGACGCCTGGGGCGACGCTCAGACGTCCTCGAGCTCGATCTCCACCATCAGGTCGGCGGCGATGGCCTCGAGGGCCTCGCGCACGGCGGGCTCGTCGGCGGCGTCCAGACGCAGCGCGGCCTCCGCCTCGAAGAGCATGCCGCCGCCCTCGGGTGCCTCGCGGCGGCGCGAGTGCAGGGTCTCGATGGTGGCGCCGCGGGTGGTGAGCGCGGTGGCGACCTCGCGGACCATGCCGGGGCGGTCCTGGCCCAGCAGGTGCAGGGACCAAGCGGTGCCGCTGCCGGTGCGGGGCGCCGCGTCGTCGCTCGCGTCCCCGGTGCTCTCGGCGGGACGGGCCTCGACCTGCAGGCCCACCTCCCGGGCGAGCGCCGGCAGGGCGTCAAGGAAGGCGTCGGCGCGCTCGGCGGGGATCTCCACTACCACGACGCCCGCGAACTGTCCGGCCAGCAGCGCGAGCTGGCTGTCCACCCAGTGGCCGCCGTGCTCGTCGACGGCGGTGGCCAGGGAGGAGACCAGGCCGGGGCGGTCCTCGCCGATCGCCGAGAGGATGAAGGTCTGCATGTCTCGCTCCTAGCTCAGGGGATGCCGGGTGGGGCGCGGGGTCAGGCCGCAGCTTTGTAGAGGCCGTAGGTGTAGGCGTCGACGATGGCCTCCCAGGAGGCCTCGATGATGTTCGGTCCCACGCCGACGGTCTGGAACTCCTGGCCGGCACCGGCGGTGCGCACGAGCACCCGGGTGGTGGCGTCGGTGCCGTGGTGGGCGTCGAGGATGCGCACCTTGAAGTCGCGCAGCTCCAGCTCGTCGATCAGCGGGAAGCGTTCGCGCAGGGCGCCGCGCAGGGCGGTGTCCAGGGCGTTGACGGGGCCGTTGCCCTCGGCGATGGCGACCGCGCGCGAGAGGCCGTCGCCGTCGCCGTGCAGCTTGACGGTGGCCTCGGTCTCCAGGGTGCCGTCGCGCAGCTGGTGGGAGGTGGCCCGCCAGGACTCGACCTCGAAGAAGCGCGGCAGGCGGCCCATCTCGTCCAGCAGCAGCAGCTCGAAGGAGGCGTCGGCGGCCTCGTAGGAGTACCCGGCGGCCTCCCGCTGCTTGACGGTGCCGGCGAGGCGGCTGAGCAGGTTCTTCTCCCCCGTCAGGTCGAAGCCGAGCTCGCGTCCCTTCAGCTCCATGGAGGCACGGCCGGCCATGTCGGAGATGATCATCCGCATGTCGTTGCCCACCCGGCGCGGATCGATCTGCTGGTACAGGTCGGGGTCCACCCGGATGGCGCTGGCGTGTAGTCCCGCCTTGTGGGCGAAGGCGCTGGTGCCGACGTAGGGCGCACGGGTGGTGACCGGCATGTTCACGATCTCGCCGATGGCGTGGGCGATGCGGGTGGCCTCCCCCAGCGTCTCGGCGGGCACCAGGTCCATGCCCATCTTCAGCTGCAGGTCGGCGAGCATCGTCACCAGGTCGGCGTTGCCGGTGCGCTCGCCGTAGCCGTTCACGCAGCCCTGCACGTGGTCGATGCCGGCGCGCACCGCGGTCAGCGCGTTGGCGACGGCACAGCCGGAGTCGTTGTGGGTGTGGGCGCCGAGCCGCGCCCCGGCGTGCCCGGCGGCGTCCAGGCGCGCCCGGAGGTCGGCGACGATCTCGGCGACCTGATGCGGGAGCATCCCGCCGTTGGTGTCGCAGAGGATCACCACCTCGGCGCCGGCGGCGAAGGCCTCGGCGACGACGGCCGCGGAGTGCTCGGGGTCGTCGAGGAAGCCGTCGAAGAAATGCTCGGCGTCCACGAAGACCTCGCGGCCGTGGGCGCGCAGGTGCTCCACGGTGTCGCGGACCATCGCCAGGTTCTCCTCGGCGGTGGTGCGCAGGGCACCGACGACGTGGCGCAGGTCCGACTTGGCGACCAGGGTGACGGTGGGGGCGCCGGAGTCCAGCAGGGCGCGGACCTGCTCGTCCTCGGCGACGGCCACCCCGGCCTTCCGGGTGGCGCCGAAGGCGGCCAGGCGCGCGGTCCCGAGGCTCAGCTCCCGCTGGGCGCGGGCGAAGAACTCGGTGTCGCGGGGCACGGCCCCGGGCCAGCCGCCCTCGATGTAGGTGACGCCCAGCTCGTCCAGCAGCCGGGCCACGGCCAGCTTGTCGGCCACGGAGAGGGTCAGGCCCTCCTGCTGGGAGCCGTCGCGCAGCGTGGTGTCGTAGAGGTGGAAGCCGGGGATCGGGGTGCTGGCGGGGACGGCGGCGGCCTCGCGCGGGGTGCTCATGGGGTGATCAGGCCAATCGGGTGAGCCAGCCGTGGCGGTCCGGGATCCGCCCGTACTGGATGTCGGTGAGTTCCTGGCGCAGGGAGAGGGTGGTGGCCCCGGAGCCTCCGTCGCCGATGGTCCAGCTGCCGCCGCGGGCGCGCAGCTCGCCGATGGGCGTGATCACCGCGGCGGTGCCGGCGGCGAACATCTCGGTGATGGTGCCCTCCGCGATCTGCTCGACGACCTCGCTGGCGACCAGGCGCTGCTCGACGGGCTCGAGGCCGCGGTCGGCGGCGAGCTGCAGGATCGACTCGCGGGTGACGCCCTCGAGGATCGAGCCGGTCAACGAGGGGGTGAGCAGACGGCCGTCGGAGGTGACGGCGAAGACGTTCATCCCGGAGAGCTCGTCGATGCAGGTGTGCGTCTCGGAGTCCAGGAACATGACCTCGTCGGCGCCGTGCTCGGCGGCCTCGGCCTTGCCCTGCAGGGAGGAGGCGTAGTTGCCGCCGCACTTGGCGGCGCCGGTGCCGCCGGTGCCGGCGCGCGCGAACTCGTCGGTGATCCACACGACCAGGGGCTGCACGCCGCGCGGGAAGTAGGCGCCGGCCGGGGAGGCGATCACGTAGTAGTCCACGGTCTTCGCGGCCCGGACCCCGAGGAAGTCCTCGTTGGCGAACATGAAGGGCCGCAGGTAGAGGGACGCCTCGCCGGTGGGCTCGGGCACCCAGGGCTCATCGGCGGCGGCGACGGCGCGCAGGGAGGCCAGGAAGTCCTCGGTGGGCAGCTCGGGCAGGGCCAGGCGGCGGGCGGAGCGCTGCAGGCGGGCGGCGTTGCGCTCGGGCCGGAAGGTCCAGATGGAGCCGTCGGCGTGGCGGAACGCCTTGAGGCCCTCGAAGATCTCCTGGGCGTAGTGCAGCACCGCGGAGGCCGGCGAGAGGGTGATCGGGCCGTAGGGGATCAGCGCGTCCTCGCCCCAGCCGGTCCCGGCGTGCCAGCGGGCGAACGCCATGAAGTCGGTGAAGTGCTGGCCGAAGCCCGGGGCGGCGAGGATCGCGGCCCGGTCCTCGTCGCTCACGCGACGGTCGGTGGTGGCGGGGGTGAAGCTCAGCGCGCTCATGTCGGTCTCCTGGGGAGGGGTTCTGGGGGAAGCCTACGGGTCAGCGGGCGGCGACGGCGGCCACCAGGGCGTCGCCGATGGCGACGGTGCCGCGCTGGCCGAGCTCCCCGCGGGCGGCGAGGTCGGCGTCGACGGCGTCCCGCACCCGCTGGGCGGCGGCGGTGTGGCCGAGGTGGTCCAGCAGCAGGGCCACGGAGAGCACGGTGGCGGTGGGGTCGGCGAGGTCCTTCCCGGCGATGTCGGGGGCGGAGCCGTGCACGGGCTCGAACATCGAGGGGAAGGCGCCGGTGGGGTTGATGTTGCCGCTGGCGGCGAGGCCGATGCCGCCGCCGATGGCCCCCGCGAGGTCGGTGACGATGTCGCCGAAGAGGTTGTCGGTGACGATCACGTCGAAGCGGGAGGGGTCCTGCACCAGGTAGATCATCATCGCGTCGACGTGGGCGTAGGCCACATCGACGTCCGGGTACTCGGCGCCGACCTGCTCGACGATGCGGCGCCACAGGTGCCCGGCGTGGACCAGCACGTTGTGCTTGTGCACCAGGGTGAGGTGGCCGCGGCGGGCCTGGGCCTGCTCGAAGGCGAAGCGGACGACGCGCTCGACGCCGACGGCGGTGTTGAGGGAGACCTCGGTGGCGACCTCCAGCTCGGTACCGGTGCGCATCGAGCCGCCGTTGCCGACGTAGGGGCCCTCGGTGCCCTCGCGCACCACCAGGAAGTCGACGTCGCCGGGGTCGGCCAGCGGGGTCGGCACGCCCGGCAGCAGGCGGGTGGGGCGCAGGTTCACGAAGTGGTCGAAGCCGAAGCGGAGCTTCAGCAGCAGGCCGCGCTCGAGCACGCCCGAGGGCACGTCGGGGTCGCCGACGGCGCCGAGCAGGATCGCGTCGTGCTCGGCCAGGCGCGCGGCGTCCTCCTCGGTAAGGGTCTCCCCCGTGCGGTGCCAGCGGCCCGCGCCGAGGTCGTAGTCGGTGGTGGTGACCTCGATGCCCTCGGGCTCCAAGGCGGCGCGGAGCACCCGCAGGCCCTGCGGGACGACCTCGTGGCCGATGCCGTCGCCCTCGATGACGGCGAGGTTCAAGGGATCGGGGGTGGTGCTCATGGGGTGCTCCGGTTCTCCCGGCCGGGCCGGGCGGGTCGCTGCGATGGGCTGGGGCGCCGCGGGGGCGCTCACGGGGTGGGTGGGGTCGCTCAGTAGACGAGGTCGACGGGGTGGATGGCGTGGGCGCCGATGGCCTCGCCGATCTCCTCGGAGAGCTCGCGGGGAGCGGCCTCGTCGAGGATGAGGACCACGAGGGCCTCGGCGCCGGGGGTGTTGCCGGCGCGGGAGACCTGCATGCCGGCGATGTTCACGCCGGCCGCGCCGAGGCGGGCGCCGTACTGGCCGATCAGGCCGGGGCCGTCCTGGTAGCGGATCACCAGCAGGTGGTCGGCCAGGGCCAGGTCGAGCGAGTGGCCGTTGACCTCGACGAGCTTGTGCTCCTTGTCGACGCCGCTGAGGGTGCCGGAGACGGAGACGACGGTGCCGTCGCGCAGGGTGCCGCGCAGGGAGATGACGTTGCGGAAGCGCTCGCGGGTCTCGTCGGTCTCGAGCTGCACGCGGATGCCGCGCTCGTCGGCGAGGACGGGGGCGTTGACGTAGCTGACCTGCTCGGCGACGGTGCCGCGGAACAGGCCGCGCAGGGCGGAGAGCTTCACGGCGGTGACGTCGCGGGTGGCGATCTCGCCGCGCACCAGGATGTCCAGCAGCTGCGGGGCCTCCCCCGCCAGGGCGGTGAAGAGCTGGCCGAGCCGGTCGGCGAGGCCGATGCCGGGGCGCACCAGGTCGTCGATGGCGCCGCCGGCGACATTGACCGCGTCGGGGACCAGCTCACCGGCCAGGGCCAGGCGCACGGACTGGGCGACGGCCACGCCGGCCTTCTCCTGCGCCTCGGCGGTGGAGGCGCCCAGGTGCGGGGTGAGGGTGACGGAGTCCAGCTCCAGCAGCTTCGCGGCGGTCTCGGAGGACGCGGGCGGCTCCGAGGTGTACACGTCCAGGGCGGCGCCGGCGATCTGCTTGCTGACCAGCGCCTGGTAGAGCGCCTCCTCGTCGATGAGACCACCGCGCGCGGCGTTGACGACGTGCAGGGAGGGCTTGGCGACCGCGAACTCCTCGGCGCCGATGATGCCGGTGGTCTCGGGGGTCTTGGGCATGTGCACGGTGACCACGTCGGACTCGCGCATCAGCTCGTCCAGCTCGACCACCCGGGCGCCGAGCTCGGCGGCGCGGGTGTGGTTGACGTAGGGGTCGTAGGCCAGCAGGTGCACGCCGAAGGGGGCGAGGCGCTCGGCGACGAGCTGGCCGATGCGGCCGAAGCCGACGATGCCGACGGTCTTGCCCAGCAGCTCCACGCCGGTGAGCTGCTTGCGCTCCCAGCGGCCGGCCTTCACGGAGGTGTCGGCGCGACCGAGGTTGCGCAGCGAGGCCAGGATCAGGGCCACGGCCAGCTCGGCGGCGGAGACGATGTTCGAGGTGGGGGCGTTGATCACCATCGCGCCGGCCACGGTGGCGGCCTGCACGTCGACGTTGTCCAGACCCACGCCGGCGCGGGCGACGACCTTGAGGTTCCCGGCGGCGAACACCTCGGCGTCCACCTGGGTGGCGGAGCGCACCAGCAGTGCGTCGGCCTCGGCCACCGCGGCGAGCAGGGCGGCACGGTCGGTGCCGTCCACCTGGCGGACCTCGACGCCGGATCCCAGCACCTCGACGGTGGCGGGCGAGAGCTCTTCGGCCAGCAGGACGACAGGACGGGTCACGGGGGCTACCTCCACAGGAGCGCTGTTCACAGGGCGATCAGACGAGGGCTCACCGAGCCCCGCTCAAGGATACGACCGTGTCCGCCATGCGGGCTCTGTGCTCACGATGCGGGCGTTGATTACACCCCACGGCCGGGCACACACCCTGTTCGTGGACACGCTGATCCCGGCGCCTGCCAGCACCTGCTGGGGAAGCAAGATGAGACGCAAGCATGAGCCCCGGTGAACCCGACGCACCTCCACGCCTTGACCCAGTCGGCCCCCGGCTAGGATGAACCTGTCCGCGTGCACCTGTCGGACGCAGCTCGCTCACTGAGAGGAGGCCCCGCATGGCGACCAAGGACCAGATGAAAGCTCTTGTGAAGAGCCACGCGGACGGCGATGACCCTCAGTTCTACGCCGTTGCAATGCAGGTTGCAGCCAAGGCCGCGCGGACCGGGCAGGAAAAGTTCGCGCAAGAGCTTCGGGACCTTGTTAACGACTTGCGTGAGAGCGCCGACAACAAGGCTCAGGTCGCGTCGATCTTGCCGTTAACAAAGCCCAGGGGCGAGCTCGGCGCTCTTCTCAACGTGTCATACCCTGACTCGCGCCTCGGGGATCTCGTGCTTGCTGACAAGCTTGCCGAGCGACTGCAGCACGTCCTTCTGGAACAGCGCCAGCGTGACGCGCTAGCGAAGCACGGCCTGACCCCAGCGCGCAGGGTGCTTCTCATCGGACCTCCGGGGACCGGCAAGACCTCGACTGCCAGAGTCATCGCGGGTGAACTCGGGCTGCCGTTGTTTTCGATCCGACTTGACACGGTTCTAACGAAGTTCATGGGTGAGACCGCAGCAAAATTGCGCCTCGTGTTCGATGCGCTCGCGGAGACTCGCGGAGTCTATCTCTTCGACGAAGTCGATGCGCTCGGTGGAGACCGGGCGGTGCAGAACGATGTGGGAGAGATCCGTCGAGTTCTGAACTCATTCCTCCAGTTCCTCGAGGAAGACACCTCTGAAAGCATCATCATCGCGGCTACAAATTATCCGGAACTGCTAGATAATGCGCTGTTCCGTCGCTTCGACACCATGATGAACTTCGCACTTCCGGACGACACATCCGTGAAATCTGTGATCAAAAATCAATTATCGTCCTTCCAGGTCAGCAACCTCAGCTGGCCGCGGATCTTCCCTGCTGCCCTAGGGCTGAGCCACGCCGAGATCTCAACAGCGGCAGAGAACGCGGCGAAGCGGACCGTACTGAGCAACCGCACCCGAGTACGCACAGACGACCTCATCATTGCTCTTGAGGAGCGTCCCCGCCAAGGCCGTTCGTCCGAAGACACTCGTTCGTAAGCATGGCCGAACGAGACCGCCCGCACATTGTCGTGCCAACGCCACCCTCGACCGAGCCGTTCACACTCGCAGGACAAGGCGGCAGCAGCGACAAGCCCACCTTCGGAGGTGACCGCGAGTCCCACGGCAAAAGGTTGACCTCAGAGTTCAAGATAGCCTACGAGCTACCCAGTGACGAGACTTTAGAGCCAAAGGGCACATTTATCACGTTCGCGTCTTTCCCCGGGCTTGAACTCGCAATCGAGAGTCTGGACTCCCAACGAAAAGGCATACAGCCTGAGCTCATTGCCGTTCGAGAAGTCGCGCACCCCGACGGCAATATGCTCGAAGCAACTGTATTTATCCCAGAGGGCAAGAAGGAGTATTTTCTCAGCAAACTCGAGAAGTATGTCGATACGGCGACCAAAGGAATAGGCAAGCCGGAGAACGCCACGCTTATCGAAGGGATTGCTTCGATACGCCGCGCGACGATACGTGAACTCTGGACAGACCCCGACGATCAGTTCCCGAGTGACGAAAACAAGCTCTGCTGGTGGGAGGTCTGGCTTCGTAAATCAGATGGGAACGAACGCCTACGGCTCAGTGAGTACGCTCGCCAACGCGACTTGAAGACGAGTGATCACTACCTCGGATTTGGTGACCGAACAGTGATTCTTCTGCAGGCAACTGCGGCGCAGCTCGCATTAACGTTCCGCGCAGTGGATGATATTGCCGAGCTCAGGCGCCCGCACGAGGTCTCGAGCTTCCTGCCCGAGCTCTACGCTTTCGAGCAGAAGGAATGGGTGCAGGACCTTCTACATAGGGCATCCCCAGCCGCTAACGGATCGCCGGTAGTGTGCATCTTGGATCGCGGTGTCCAAGCAGACCACCTGTTGCTCAACGACTCCCTGTCGCATGAAGACCTGCATGCAGCAGACCTGACATGGCGAAGGGATGTTGCGGTACATGCTCACGGCACCGAGATGGCAGGTCTTGCGCTCTATGGGGATCTCCAAGCGGCGATCCTAGACCCACACAACGTGCGGCTACAGCACCGCCTCGAATCGGTCAAGCTTCTCCCCGACGCCGGACACAATGAGCCCGATGTGTATGGAGCAATCACCGCACGGGCGGTAGACCAGCCTGAGATCTCCGCCGCCGATCGAAGACGAGTCTTCATGCTCGCCGTAACAGCAACTGCCGGGTCGGGAGGGGCTACCGACGGTGCCTCTGCCGCCGGTCCGAAGCAAGAATCGGGCCGTCCGACGGCCTGGTCAGCGACGGTCGACGCGCTCACCTATGGGCGCGCGATCGACGATACGACGCCAAACTTCACTTATCTGGACCGGGGTGAAACTCGCCGACCGCGTCTGTTCATCGTTTCGGCCGGGAATATTCGCGACATCCGTGCGGAGGACGACCATCTTGACCGCAGCGATGCTGAAGCAGTTGAAGACCCCGCACAGTCATGGAATGCCCTTACCGTTGGCGCTTACGCAGAGCATGACGCAATGGACCACGCGCTCGAAGCTTTCAAGGGCTACGTGCCGATGGCTCCCCGGGGCGAACTGTCGCCGTCTAGCCGTACCTCCGTTTCATTCGAACAGAAGCGATGGCCTTTCAAGCCCGATGTCGTGGCAGCGGGTGGCAATCTTGCTCGCACCCCAGATGGAACAGGCGTTGACAGCCCGGGGAATCTCGCGATTCTTACGACGAGACTCCAACGACCCGGCGAGGGCTACTTCACCACCACTCGAGACACATCAGCGGCCACTGCTCAGGTCGCGTCGATCGCTGCCGACATATACGCAACCTATCCGCAAATGCGGCCGGAGACGGTACGTGCATTGATCGTGCACTCGGCAGAGTGGACCGAGGCCATGCGATCCCGAGTGGACGACGCTCGGAATAAGGCGGATGCCGTCAACCTACTACGCCGTTACGGGATGGGCGTGCCGAGTCTCAAACGTGCGACTCGCAGCGCGATGAACGCACTTACGCTGGTCGCTGAGTCGAGCATCCACCCTTACGAACGCGACGGGCAGTCGAGCAATGGGAAAGCGCGTGAGATGAATCTGCACGAGATGCCGTGGCCGATCGAGCAGCTCACCGAGCTCGGCGAGACTCAGGTGAAGTTGCGTGTCACGCTGTCCTATTTCGTGGAGCCCAACCCGTCGAGCCGCGGCTGGTCCGGGCGCTACGCGTATCCATCGCATGGGCTCCGATTCGCGACTAGGCGCCCGGAGGAGAGTGTCGACTCGTTCCGTAAGCGCATCAATAAGCAGGCGCGGGTAGACGGGCGGAAGCCGCTGTCACTGGCAACCGAGAAGGGGTGGTTGTTCGGCAGTGGCCAGCAGAGATCAGCCGGATCGATCCATACCGACATCTGGACCGGCTCGGCAGTCGATCTCGCGAGCAAGGAAGCTGTCGCCGTATACCCGGTCCTAGGGTGGTGGAAAAACCGTCCCCAGATGGATCAGAGCGACCGCGGGGTGGACTACTCCCTTGTGGTCAGTATCGAGTCGCCAGAAGTCGACGTGGATCTCTGGACGCCGGTGGCGCAACAGGTCGCTGCGACCGCCATCGAGGTGTAGCCGGTCGCACGACGGCCCACCAAGAAGGTGGATAGATCAGGCTGGGCAGTGCATCTCGACTGGCTCTTCGGGTAGTCAAGTCAGCCGAAGCTGGAATCGAAGGGCGGGCGCCCGATCCGTGGATCGGACGCCCGCCCTTTGCGGTGTTAGGCGGGGTCAGCGCGCGGCGCTGCCCTCGGTGTAGTCGGAGTCCACGGACTGCGAGGACCACGAGAACATCTTGCGCAGGTCCTTGCCCACGACCTCGATGGGGTGGGAGGCCTCCTTCTCGCGGAGCTGCTTGAACTCGGTCGCGCCGTTGTCCTGGTCGTCGATGAAGCGCTTGGCGAAGGCGCCGGACTGGATGTCGGCGAGGATGTCCTTCATCGCGGCCTTGGTGTCGTCGGTGATGACGCGGGGGCCGGAGACGTAGTCGCCGAACTCGGCGGTGTCGGAGATCGACCAGCGCTGCTTGGCGATGCCGCCCTCCCACATGAGGTCCACGATCAGCTTCATCTCGTGGAGCACCTCGAAGTAGGCGATCTCCGGCTGGTAGCCGGCGTCCTGCAGGGTCTCGAAGCCGGCCTGCACCAGGTGGCTCATGCCGCCGCACAGCACGGCCTGCTCGCCGAACAGGTCGGTCTCGGTCTCCTCGGTGAAGGTGGTCTTGATGACCCCGGCGCGGGTGCCGCCGATGCCCTTGGCGTAGGACAGGGCCAGCTCCCAGGCGTTGCCGGTGGCATCCTGCTCGACGGCGACGATGTCCGGGATGCCGCGGCCGGCCACGTACTCGCGGCGCACGGTGTGGCCGGGGGCCTTGGGGGCGATCAGCAGCACGTCGACGCCCGCGGGGTTCTCGATGTAGCCGAAGCGGATGTTGAAGCCGTGCGCGAAGGCGATGGCCTTGCCCTCGGACAGGTGCGGCTCGATCGACTCGGCGTAGACCTTCCGCTGGTCCTGGTCCGGGGTGAGGATCATGATCAGGTCGGCCCACTCGGAGACCTCGGCCACGGTGCCGGTGGTCAGGCCCTCCTCCTCGGCCTTGGCCTGGGACTTCGAGCCCTCGCGGAGGCCCACGCGGACGTCGACGCCGCTGTCGCGGAGGTTCAGCGCGTGGGCGTGGCCCTGCGAGCCGAAGCCGATGATGGCGACCTTCTTGCCCTGGATCAGGGACAGGTCGGCGTTGTCGTCGTAGTACATCTCTGCCACGGGTGGCTCCTTCGTTCCGGGGTGCGGGCGATGGGTCGATCCTATCGCCCCGCGTCTTACGTTGTGAGAGGACGTCTTTCCTGCCGAGACGCCGACGGCTGACCAGTCGCCTACCCGAGTTACCCGAGAATCGAGCGGTCCGTGATGGCCTTGCCGCCGCGGCTGATGGCGACCTCGCCGGACTTCACGATCTCGCGGATGCCGAACTCCTCGAGCATCCCCAGCAGCGCGGTCAGCTTGTCCTGGGTGCCGGTGGCCTCGATGGTCACCGCGTCGGCGGCCGCGTCGACCACCTTGGCGCGGAACATCTGCACGATCTCCAGCACCGAGGTGCGGGAGGCGTTGTCGGCGCCCACCTTGATCAGGATCAGCTCGCGCTGCACCGTCTGGCGCTGGTCGAGCTGGACGATCTTCAGCACGTTGACCAGCTTGTTGAGCTGCTTGGTGATCTGCTCCAAGGAGTGCTGGTCGACGTTCACCACGACGGTGATGCGGGAGATCTCCGGGTGCTCGGTCGGCCCCACCGCGAGGGAGGCGATGTTGTAGCCGCGGCGGGCGAACAGCGCGGAGACACGGGTGAGCACGCCGGGCTTGTTCTCCACCAGCACCGAGAGGGTCTGGGTGTTGGCCGGCATCGCGGCGGCCGCGGGCTTGGATCCCTGTGCAGTGCTCATCAGATGTCCCTCTCCCACTCCGGGCTCATGCCCTGGGCGATCTGGATCTCGTCGTTGGAGACGCCGGCGGGCACCATCGGCCACACCATCGCGTCGGCGCTGACGGTGAAGTCGACGACCACGGGCCGGTCGTTGATCTCCATCGCCTGCTGGATGGTGGCGTCGATGTCCTCGTCGCGCTCGCAGCGCAGGCCCACCGCACCGTAGGCATCGGCCAGCTTCACGAAGTCCGGGATCCGCCGGGTGCCGTGACCGGTGTTCAGGTCGGTGTGGGAATACCGCTTCTCGTAGAAGAGGTTCTGCCACTGCCGCACCATGCCGAGGCTCGAGTTGTTGATGATCGCGGCCTTGATCGGGATGTCGTTGATGACGCAGGTGGCCAGCTCCTGATTGGTCATCTGGAAGCAGCCGTCGCCGTCGATCGCCCACACCGGCAGGTCGGGCCGGCCCACCTTGGCGCCCATCGCCGCGGGCACCGAGTAGCCCATGGTGCCCAGGCCCCCGGAGTTGATCCAGCTCAGCGGCCGCTCGTAGCGGATGAACTGGCTGGACCACATCTGGTGCTGGCCCACGCCCGCCACGAAGATCGAGTCGGGGCCGGAGATCTCGCCGATCCGGGAGATCACGTGCTGCGGGGCGGTGAAGCCGTCGGCGGTGGCCGTCCAGCCCAGCGGGTAGGTGTCCCGCAGCATCGACAGGGTGGACCACCAGGCGGAATAGTCGCGCGGGTCGTCCTGCTCCAGGCGCGTGCGCAGCTCGGCGATCAGCGAGCGGGCGACGTCCGCCGCCTGCCCGACGATCGGCACGTCCGCCTCGCGGTTCTTGGAGATCTCGGCGGCGTCGATGTCGGCGTGGACGATCTTCGCGCCGGGGGCGAAGGAGTCCAGGCGCCCGGTGACGCGGTCGTCGAAGCGGGCGCCGATGGCGACGATGAGGTCGCTGCGCTGCAGGGCGGAGACCGCGGCCACGGTGCCGTGCATGCCGGGCATGCCGAGGTGGCTGGGGTGGGAGTCCGGCAGGGCGCCGCGCCCCATCAGGGTGGTCACGAAGGGCGCGCCGGTGAGGTCCACCAGCTCGGTGACCTCGGCCGAGGCGCTGCCTCGCAGAACGCCGCCGCCCAGCAGGAACACGGGGCGCTTGGCCTGCAGCAGCAGGGAGGCCGCCTCGCGGATCTGCTTGAGGTGGGGGCGGGCGTCCGGCCGGTAGCCGGGCAGCTCCAGGGTCTCGGGCCAGACGAAGTCCATCGTGGCCTGCTGGGCGTCCTTGGTGACGTCCACCAGCACCACGCCCGGGCGGCCGGTGGAGGCGATGTGGAAGGCCTGCTTGATGGTGCGGGGGATCTCCGCGGCGTCCTTGACCAGGAAGTTGTGCTTGGTGACCGGCATGGTCATGCCGACGATGTCGGCCTCCTGGAAGGCGTCGGTGCCGATGAAGCTGGAGCCGACCTGCCCGGTGATCACGACCATCGGGATCGAGTCCATCTGGGCGTCCGCGATCGCGGTGATGAGGTTGGTGGCGCCCGGGCCGGAGGTCGCCATGCACACGCCGACCCTGCCGGTGGCGTGGGCGTAGCCGCTGGCCGCGTGGCCGGCGCCCTGCTCGTGGCGGACGAGCACGTGGCGGAGCTTCTTGGCGTCCATCAGCGGATCGTAGGTGGGCAGGATCGCCCCGCCGGGCAGGCCGAAGACCACCTCGGCCCCGGCATGTTCGAGGGACTCGACCAGTGCCTGCGCACCGGTCATCTGCTGGGGGGTCATCGTCGCTCCTTCATGGTCCCGACCTGGATGGGCGGCCGTGCCCGGGGTCGCTCCCCTGGTCCGCGCCCTCCCGGACACGGAAAAGCCCCTCGGCCTGGGGCTCTGGAGGGGCGCGGAGACGTCTCGTATCGACGAACGGGCGTCAGCCGCGCTCGAGGATTACGAGAAGGTTCGTCTGCATGATCCACACCATAGCCGCTCCGGGGTCGAACACCCCAGGGGTCCGGATGCCGAGACGCACCCGAGATGTCCGCTGTGCCCGTCCCGGCTATTCCCCGCTCCCCCGCCCCGCGACGCTCATCACGCCCCAGGCACGAGGACGGCGACACATGTTGTCATACGACACCCAAGCGTTTGTTTCGGCGGCCATCGGCGAGCATTATGAACGGCATGGATCGCACCGACACCGCCGCGCGTCCGTCGGCCTCCTCCGCCGGCGCCCCCGCCCGCGTCCGCCCCTCACGCTCGTCCAAGCCGCAGGGGCAGTGGAAGATCGACGGGACGACCCCGCTGAACCACAACGAGGAGTTCAAGGCCGAGGACAACGGCCTGAATGTCCGCGAGCGCATCGAGGGCGTCTACGCCCGCGAGGGCTTCGACGCCATCACCGGTGATGACCTGCACGGCCGCTTCCGCTGGTGGGGCCTGTACACCCAGCGCAAGCCCGGCATCGACGGCGGCCGCACCGCCCAGCTCGAGCCGCACGAGCTCGAGGACCGCTACTTCATGCTGCGGGTGCGCTCCGACGGCCAGGCCCTCACCCCGGCCGCCCTGCGCGTGCTCGGCGGCATCTCCACCGACTTCGCCCGCGGCGAGGCCGACATCACCGACCGCCAGAACATCCAGTACCACTGGATCGAGGTCGAGGCGGTGCCGGAGATCTGGCGCCGTCTGGACACCGTCGGTCTGGAGACCACCACCGCCTGCGGCGACACCCCGCGCGGCTTCCTCGGCAGCCCCGTCGCCGGCATCGCCGCCGACGAGATCATCGACCCCACCCCGGTGATCCAGGAGATCAAGCGCCTCTACATCGGCGACCCGGAGCTGGCGAACCTGCCCCGCAAGTTCAAGACCGCCATCACGGGCCACCCCAGCCAGGACGTCGTCCACGAGATCAACGACATCGCCCTGGTGGGCGTCGAGCACCCCGAGCTGGGCCCCGGCTACGACCTCTGGGTGGGCGGCGCGCTCTCCACCGCGCCCCGCCTCGGCGAGCGCCTGGGCGCCTTCGTCACCGCCGAGCAGGCCGCCGACGTCTGGTACGGCGTGTGCCGCATCTTCCGCGACTACGGCTTCCGCCGCCTGCGCAACAAGGCACGCCTGAAGTTCCTGTTGGCCGACTGGGGCACCGAGAAGTTCCGCCAGGTGCTGGAGACCGAGTACCTCGGCTACGCCCTGGCCGACGGCCCCGCCCCCGGTGAGCCCACCCGCAGCGGCGACCACGTCGGCGTCTTCGAGCAGAAGGACGGCCGCGCCTACGTCGGCGCGACCCCCACCGTGGGCCGCGTCGGCGGGGACACCCTCACCCGCCTCGCCGACCTCGTCGAGCAGGTCGGGGCCGACGCGGTGCGCCTGACCTCCTTCCAGAAGCTGGTGGTGCTCGACGTGCCGAAGGAGAAGGTCGAGGAGCTGGTGGCCGGTCTGGACGAGCTGGGGCTCAGCACCCGGCCCAGCCTGTTCCGCCGCTCCACGATCGCCTGCACCGGCATCGAGTTCTGCAAGCTCGCGATCGTGGACACCAAGGACACCGCGGCCGCCGCCATCGACGAGCTCGAGGACCGCCTCGAGGACGTCGAGCCCGAGATCGGCGGCTCGCTGACCCTGCACGTGAACGGCTGCCCCAACTCCTGCGCCCGCATCCAGACCGCCGACATCGGTCTCAAGGGCCAGATCGTCACCACCGAGGAGGGCGAGCAGGTGCCCGGCTTCCAGGTGCACCTGGGCGGGTCCCTCTCCTCCACCGGGGTGGAGGGGGCCCAGCTCGGCCGTACGCTGCGCCAGCACAAGGTGCCCGCGAGCGAGCTCGCGGACTACGTGGAGCGCGTCGTGCGACAGTACATACAGCACCGCACCAGCGGCGAGAGCTTCGCCGCCTGGTCCCATCGCGCCGAGGACGAGGAGCTGCGATGACCACCGTCTCCCAGGAGACCCGCATCCACCGATCCACCGCCACCTCCGAGCTGCCCGCCGCCGAGCGCACCGCCCGGCTGCGCGCCCTGGCGGAGGAGGCCAACGCCCGCTTCGCGGCGCTCGAGCAGGAGCTCGACCCGCAGCAGCTGGCCGCCGCCGTCTCCGCCTGGGCCGCCGAGCAGTTCGGCGCCGACCTCGCCGTGGCCTGCTCCATGGCCGACGCCGTGCTGCCGCACGTGGTCGCCGAGCAGCGTCCCGGCGTGGACGTGCTGTTCCTGGAGACCGGCTACCACTTCCCCGAGACCCTCGCCACCCGCGACCGGGTGGAGCGGGAGCTCGACGTGACCATCGTGGACGTGCTGCCCGAGCGCACCGTCGCCCAGCAGGACGCCGAGTTCGGCGCGAAGCTGCACGACCGCGACCCCGCCTCCTGCTGCGGGATGCGCAAGGTGGAGCCGCTGAAGAAGGTCCTCACCGGCTACGACGCCTGGGTCACCGGCGTGCGCCGCGAGGAGGGCCCCACCCGGGCGAACACCCCGCTGGTCACCTACGACGAGTCCTTCGACCTGGTGAAGATCAACCCGCTGGCCACCTGGTCCTTCGAGCGGCTGATGGGCTACTCGGCCGATCACGCGCTGCCGGAGAACCCGCTGCTGCACCAGGGCTACCCCTCGATCGGCTGCCTGCCCTGCACCCGCGCCGTGGCTCCCGGGGAGGACCCCCGGGCCGGCCGCTGGTCGGGCACCCAGAAGACCGAGTGCGGCCTGCACCCGGGCGACGGCGGCACCGAGGCCGGGTCCACCGGCTCCTCGGCGGCGTCGGCAGGACCTGCTGTGACAGCGCTGAACCTGCTCAGCACCACCCCCCGTGACGACCGCGACCAGGAGGACCGATGACCGCGCTCGCCCCCGAGACCCGCCCCGCCCCGCCGGCGGAGGAGGGCCCCACCCTGCTCGACGCCCTGGAGGCCGAGGCCATCCACATCATCCGTGAGGTGGTGGCCGAGCTGGAGCGCCCGGTGATGCTGTTCTCCGGCGGCAAGGACTCCGTGGTGATGCTGCACCTGGCCGCCAAGGCCCTGTGGCCCGCCCCGGTGCCCTTCCCCGTGATGCACGTGGACACCGGCCACAACTTCCCCGAGGTACTCGAGTTCCGCGACCGCACCGTCGAGCGCCACGGCCTGGACCTGGTCGTCGCGTCCGTCGAGGAGTACCTGGCCGACGGCCGTCTGCAGGAGCGCCCCGACGGGACCCGCAATCCGCTGCAGACCATGCCGCTGCTGGACGCCATCGAGGAGCACCGCTTCGACGCGGTCTTCGGCGGCGGCCGCCGTGACGAGGACAAGGCCCGCGCCAAGGAGCGCGTGTTCTCCCTGCGCAACGCCTTCGGCCAGTGGGACCCCAAGAACCAGCGCCCCGAGCTGTGGCACCTGTACAACACGCGCCACCGCGCCGGGGAGAACCTGCGGGTGTTCCCGCTGTCGAACTGGACCGAGCTGGACGTGTGGCGCTACATCGCCCGCGAGGGCATCGAGCTGCCGTCCCTGTACTACGCGCACGAGCGCCCCGTCTTCGAGCGGGACGGCATGTGGCTCTCCCCCGGCGAGTGGGGCGCCCTGCGCGAGGGCGAGGTGCCCGAGACCCGCCTGGTGCGCTACCGCACCGTGGGCGACATGTCCTGCACCGGGGCCGTGCTCTCCGAGGCGCACAGCGCCGAGGACGTCGTCGCCGAGGTCGCCGCGACCACCGTCACCGAGCGCGGCGCCACCCGCGCCGACGACCGCCTCTCCGAGGCCGCCATGGAGGACCGCAAGAAGGAGGGGTACTTCTGATGAGCACGCTCGACACCACGCCCGAGCCCACGATGACGACCGACGCGGGTCTCCCTGAATTGGCGGACATCACCGCGCTCACGGAGGGCTCCCCCACCCTGCTGCGCCTGGCCACCGCCGGCGGCGTCGACGACGGCAAGTCCACCCTGATCGGGCGGCTGCTGCACGACACCAAGTCGGTGCTGGCCGACCAGCTGGCCGCCGTCGAAGCAGCCAGCAAGCAACGCGGCTGGAAGGGCGAACTCGCGGACCTGGCGCTGCTCACCGACGGCCTGCGGGCCGAGCGGGAGCAGGGCATCACGATCGACGTGGCCTACCGCTACTTCGCCACCGCCGACCGCTCCTACGTGCTGGCCGACACCCCCGGCCACGTGCAGTACACCCGCAACACCGTCACCGGCGCCTCCACGGCCGACGTGGTCGTGGTGCTGGTGGACGCCCGCAACGGCGTGGTCGAGCAGACCCGCCGCCATCTCGCGGTGATGTCCCTGCTGCGGGTGCCGCACCTGGTGGTCGCGCTGAACAAGATCGACCTGGTCGAGGACCCCGAGAAGGTCTACACCGACGTGCGCGCCGAGATCGGCACCATCGCCGGGGCCCTCGGCCTGCGCGACGTGCACGTGGTGCCGCTGTCCGCCCTGAACGGCGACAACGTGGTGGAGCCCTCGGGCGACACCCCCTGGTACGCGGGCCCCACCCTGCTGCAGCTACTGGAGACCCTGCCTCCCGGGCAGGACCTCCGCTCCGGCCCCTTCCGGATGCCTGTCCAGCTGGTCATCCGACCCCAGCAGGGCGCCGTGGACCCCGCCCAGGTGGACTACCGCGGCTACGCGGGCCTGATCACCTCCGGCGAGATCTCCGTGGGCGACGAGGTCCAGGTCTCCCCCTCGGGCCGCACCACCACCGTCGAGGGCATCGACCGCGCCGACCGCTCCGTCCAGACCGCCGAGGCGGGCCTGTCCGTCACCCTGCGCCTGGCCGACGAGCTGGACGTCTCCCGCGGGGACCTGCTGTGCGCCGCCCCCGGACCCGAACCCACCGACCGCAGCTCCGCGGTGCTGTGCTGGCTGGCCGAGATGCCGCTGCGCCCGGGCGCCAGGGTGCTGCTCAAGCACGGCACCCGCACCGTGCAGGCCCGTATCGGCGAGATCCACGAGAAGCTCGACATCGCCAGCCTGGAGCGCGTGCCCGCCGAGACCGGCGAGCTGAACGACCTGGTGCGCGTGGACCTGCTGCTCTCGCAGGCGCTGCCGCTGGAGGACTACGAGGCCACCCGCGAGGGCGGCTCCTTCATCCTGGTCGACCCGCAGGACGCCACCACCCTGGCGGCCGGCATGGTCGGGGCGCGCCTGCGCGCCTGATCCCCGGCCGCCCGGCGGCCCCCTCGTCCCCTCACGCTGAAGGAGCCCCCGGGCATGGATGCGATCCTCGCCGGCATCACCGGCTTCCTCGCGCAGATGGTCGACGGGGCCCTCGGGATGGGCTACGGCATCACCAGCGCCAGCCTGCTGCTGGCCACCGGGGCCGCGCCCGCCGTGGTCAGCGCCTCGGTGAACTTCGCGCAGCTGGGCACCACGCTGGCCTCCGGGGCCAGCCACTGGCGGGCCGGGAACGTGGACCGGCGCTTCGTGCCGCGCCTGGCGATCCCTGGCGGCATCGGAGCGCTGACCGGCGCGACCGTGCTCTCGGCGCTGTCCACCTCCGCGGCGCGCCCCGTGATGTCGTTGCTGCTGGTCACCCTCGGCACCGTGGTGCTGATCCGCTTCCTCACCCGACGCATCGGGGCCCCCGAGGGCACCACCCCCGCCCCGCGCAGCCGGGTGCTGGGGCCGCTGGGCCTGGTGGGCGGATTCGTCTCCGCCACCGGCGGGGGAGGCTGGGGACCCGTGGTCACCTCCACCCTGCTCTCCACCGGACGCACCGCCCCGCGCACCGTGATCGGCTCCGTGAGCGCCTCCGAGTTCGTGGTGACCGTCTGCGCGAGCGTCGGCTTCCTGCTGGGGCTGGGCCTGGGCGGCTTCCCCATCCTGCTGATCGCCGCGCTGATGCTGGGTGGGGTGCTGGCCGCCCCGATCGCGGCGCGGCTGGCCGGGCGGCTGCCCGCGCGGATCCTCGGCATCGCCGTGGGCGGGCTCATCATCACCCTGAACATCTCCCCCGCCCTCAGCGCCCTCGGCGCCGGCTCCACCCTCACCCTGGTGGTGCAGGCCGTCGTCAGCGCCACGCTGCTGGGCCTGCTGGCCGTGGCCGTGGTGCGCCACCGCCGACAGGGGGGCCGCACCCATGTGGAGGTCCCGCTCGAGGACACGGTCCGGGCCGAGGACGCCGACGGGCCGGTCCCCGCGAAGGCCTGAACGTCTCCTCCCCGCCGCGCCACCGATCCCCGCACCTCGCTGACCTGCGACATCGGCCGAAGGTCCCCTTACTTCCGAGAATCCGCTCCTAGAGTGGCGGAGTCACCCCTTTGACTCCCGACAGGATGCGTGATCGACGATGTCCGACCCCGGCTCCTCCCCCCTGACCCCGGTGCCCGCGGGCGCCCCGCTGACCGGCGCCCACGTGGTCGTCGTCGGCGGCGGCATGACCGGCCACCGCGTCGCCGCCCGGCTCCGCGCCCAGGACCCCGAGGGCGAATGGACCCTCACCGTGATCGGTGAGGAGCCCGAGCGGCCCTACGACCGGGTCCACCTCACCAACTGGTTCTCCGGCCGCGACGCCGAGCTGCTGTCACTGGACACCGCCGTCTGGGACGACCCCCGCATCACCCTGGTCACCGGCGACCACGTCGCCACCCTGGACCGCCCTGAGCACACCGTCACCACCGACTCCGGCCGCGTGATCGGCTACGACCGGCTGGTGCTGGCCACCGGCTCCTGGGCCTGGGCGCCCCGCGCCGAGGGCAAGGAACTGCCCGGCATCTTCTCCTACCGCACCGTGGGCGACATGGAGGCCCTGGCCACCTGGACCGCGGGCCGCGCCGAGCAGCTCGGCCGCGCGCCACGCGGCGTCGTCGTCGGGGGTGGCGTGCTCGGGCTGGAGGCCGCCGCGGCGCTGCAGAAGCTCGGCGCCGAGGCCACCGTCGTCGAGTTCGCCGACCGGCTGATGGCCGTGCAGCTCGACCAGGGCGGCGGCGAGATGCTGCGCCTGCTCGCCGGCGACCTCGGCATGTCCGTGCGCACCGGCGTCGGCGCCAGCGCCTTCCGGCCCGCCGAGGACGGCGCAGTGGGCGTCGCCGAACTCTCCGACGGCAGCGAGATCGACGCCGACGTGGTCATCTTCTCCACCGGCATCCGCCCCCGCGACCGCCTGGCCCGCGAGGCCGGCCTCGCCATCGGCGAGCGCGGCGGCGTGGTGGTCGGCGAGACCTGCCAGACCTCCGACCCCGACATCTGGGCCGTCGGCGAGTGCGCCTCCTACCAGGGCGTCTGCGCGGGACTCATCGCGCCCGGCAACGACATGGCCGACGTGGTGGTGGACCGGCTGCTGGGCGGGGAGCGCACCCACCACCGCGGCGAGGACGGCACCAAGCTCAAGAGCGTCGGCGTCGACGCCGCCGCCTTCGGCGACGTGAACGCCGTCAGCCCCGGGGCGCTCGAGGTCTCCTCCGTGGACCCGGTGCACCGCCGCTACATCAAGCTGGTGATGAGCGACGACGCGACCACGCTGCTGGGCGGCGTCTTCGTCGGCGACATCGCGCTGTACTCGCGGCTGCGGCCGCTGGTGGGCCGCGAGCTCGGCGCCGACCCCTCCGCCGTGATCGCCCCCGAGGGCGGCGCGGCCCTCTCGGACACCGCCCTGCCCGACGACGCCGTCGTCTGCTCCTGCAACAACGTCTCCGCCGGCACCATCCGCGAGGCCGTCTCCGAGCACGAGTGCCGCACCGTCGGCGAGATCAAGACCTGCACCAGCGCCGGCACCGTCTGCGGCTCCTGCGTGCCGACCCTGACCTCGCTGCTGCACCAGCAGCTCGAGGAGGAGGGCATCGCCGTCTCCCACGCCCTGTGCGAGCACTTCGAGCTCTCCCGCGCCGAGCTGTACCAGGCGATCAAGGAGGGCGGGCAGACCACCTTCTCCGAGGTCGTCTCCGCCTTCGGCGCCGGCCGCGGCTGCGCGGTGTGCCGCCCGACGGTCGCCTCGATCCTGTCCACCCTGGGCTCCACCTCCGGGCAGCTGCACAGCCCCGTCGGCGAGCAGCTCGGCTCCCTGCAGGACACCAACGACCACGTGATGGCAAACATCCAGCGCAACGGCACCTACTCGGTGATCCCGCGGATGCCCGCCGGGGAGGTCACCCCCGAGCAGCTGCTCGTGTTCGCGCAGGTCGCCAAGGACTTCGGACTGTACGTGAAGCTCAACGGAGCCCAGCGGATCGGCATGTTCGGGGCGCGGCTGGACCAGCTGCCCGAGATCTGGCGGCGCCTCGTGGACGCCGGCTTCGAGTCCGGCCACGCCTACGGCAAGTCCTTGCGGATGGTGAAGTCCTGCGTGGGATCCACCTGGTGCCGCTTCGGCGTGCAGGACTCCACCGGCATGGCCGTGGCGCTGGAGAAGCGCTACCGCGGCCTGCGCTCCCCGCACAAGATCAAGGTGGGCGTCTCCGGCTGCGCCCGCGAGTGCGCCGAGGCCCGCGGCAAGGACGTCGGCGTGATCGCCACCAACCGCGGCTGGAACCTGTACGTCGGCGGCAACGGCGGCGCCCAGCCCGCGCACGCCCAGCTGCTGGTCGAGGACCTGGACTCCGACGCCCTGGTCAAGTGCATCGACCGCTACCTGATGCTGTACATCCAGGAGGCCGACCGGCTGCAGCGCTCGGCGCGCTGGCTGGAGGAGCGTCCCGGCGGCATCGAGGAGCTGCGCCGCGTGATCGTGGACGACACCCTCGGCATCGGCGAGGAGCTGGAGGCGGCGATGGCCCGCCACGTGGAGACCTACGTGGACGAATGGGCCGAGGTGCTGGAGGACCCGGCGCGCCTTGGCCGCTTCGTCACCTTCATCAACGCCCCCGAGGCCCCCGACCCGGCGCTGGCCTTCGCCCCCGAGCGCGGGCAGATGCGCCCCGCCACCGAGGACGACGAGATCGCCGAGAACGACCCGCGCGAGGCCCGCCGCCTGGCGCTGGCCGCGGTGAACCCGATGGGCGAGCCCGTCCCCACGATGCAGGGCGGGCAGGACCGATGAGCACCTCCCCGACCGCCCCGCAGAGCACCCCGGACACCGCCGGCACCCCCGAGGAGACCCCCATGAGCGACGGCCTGATCGACGTCTGTTCCCTGGAGCAGCTGATGCCGGAGCGCGGCGCCGGCGCCCTGGTGGGCGAGCGCCCGGTGGCGGTGTTCCGCCTGGCCGATGCGAGCGTGCGGGCCGTGCAGCAGCTGGACCCGTACTGCGGGGCCAACGTGATCTCCCGCGGCATCGTGGGCAGTCACGACGTCACCGACGAGGACGGCACCGTGCGCACGATCCCCACCCTCACCTCGCCGATGTACAAGCAGGTGTGGGACCTGGACACCGGCGCGGTCCTGGACGCGGCCGGCAAGGAGGACTTCCCCCTGGCCGTGCACGAGGCCGAGGTGCGCGAGGGCCGCGTGCTGGTCTCGCCCCAGCCGCGCGCGGCCGGGGTGCCCGAGCCCGCCTGAGCCCGAGCTCGCCCGGGCCATCGCCGTGTGACGTTCCCGTCGCCGGGGAGAACGTCGCCCCGGTGGCGCCGCCTCGTCGCCCGTCACGAACACGCCACGGATCGGACCTGAGCCCGGACGAGCGCCCCGCACCCGTCATGATCGGGGCGGGGCGCTCCCCGTCGCGCCGTCCGCCCCCGCCCTCGTCGTCCCCAGGAGCAGAGCATGCCCGAGAACTCCCCCTCCGACACGTCCTCCCCCGCCCCCACGTCCTCGCTGCCCACCACGGAGCAGCTCGGCGCCCTCGGCGGGGCGCGCCTGGAGCCCGGCAGCGTCGCGCTGATCGGCGGCGGCCCCGGCGCGCTGGACCTCATCACCGTGCGGGGCCTGAGCCTGCTGCGGCAGGCCGACGTGGTGGTCGTGGACCGGCTGGGCCCCGTCGGCCTGGTGGAGCTGCTGGACGAGGACGTCGAGGTGATCGGCGTCGGCAAGTCCCCCGGGAAGCCCTCCATGCGCCAGGGCGAGATCGAGCAGGTGCTCGTGGAGCAGGCCCGCGCCGGCCACCGCGTGGCCCGGCTGAAGGGCGGGGACCCCTTCCTGCTGGGCCGCGGCGGCGAGGAGGTGCTGGCCTGCCGCGCCGCCGGGATCCCCGTGCAGGTGGTGCCGGGCGTGACCTCGGCGCTGGCCGGGCCCGCCGCCGGGGACGTGCCCGTCACCCACCGCGGCGTCGTCGTCGCCACCCACGTGGTCAACGCCCACGGTGACCTCGGGCCCGCGGACCTCGCGGCCCTCGCCGACCCGGGCACCACCACCGTGCTGATGATGGGCGTGGGCTGGCTGCCGCGCATCGTCTCCCGCGCCCTGCTGAACGGCATCGACCCGGAGCTGCCGATGGCCGTCGTGCAGGAGGCGACCCTGCCGGGCCAGCGGGTCGTCCGCGGCACCCTGTCCACCATCGAGGAGGTCGTCGCCGAGGCCGGCATCGGCCATCCCGCGGTCATCGTCGCCGGGCAGACCACCACCGACGGCTTCCTGGAGCCCGAGGACCCGGAGGCTGCGCCGCATCCGCGCGGCTCGGGCCGGGAGGCGCTGCCCTCGAACCGTTACCCCGCCACCCAGCAGGAGGAGCGGCCCGAGGTGGCCGGGCCGGTGCTGATCGGCTGCGCCCACGGCACCCGCGGCCGGGCGGGCCGGGACGTGGTGCGCGACCTGCTGATGCGGGTGCGGATCCTGCTGCCGCAGGTGGAGGTGCGCGAGGCCTACGTGGACGTGCAGGCCCCCGAGGTGTCCCAGGTGGTGCGGGAGTGGGCGGACCCCGTGGGCGACCTGGCCCGCACCGGCCCCGAGGAGCACCTGCAGGCCGTGGTGGTGCCGCTGCTGCTGTCCACCGGGATGCACGTCGGCGAGGACATCGCCGAGGCCGTGGCCGGGCACCGCGCCGAGTCCGCCGGGCCGCTCGGCCCCGATCCTCGTCTCGCCACCGTGATGGCCGAGCGCCTCACCGAAGCGGGCGCCACCGCGGAGGACGCCGTGGTGATGGCCGTGGCCGGCACCCGCGACGCCGCCGGGCAGGCGATGGGCCACGAGATGGGCTCTCTGCTCGCCGCGGAGCTCGGCCGGGAGGTCACCGTCGCCTTCGTCTCCGCCGCCCAGCCCGACGTGCCGAGCTCCGTCGCCGCCCTGCGGGAGCGCGGCGCCGAGCGGGTCGCCGTCGCCAGCTACCTGCTGGCCCCCGGCTACTTCGGCGACATGCTCGCCCATGCCGGCGCGGACCTCATCGCGGAGCCGCTGGGCGATCACCCGCTGGTGGCCGAGGTGGTCGTGGACCGCTTCCGCTCCGTCACCGGCGCCTGAGACCCGCGCCCGGTCCTCTCACAGCGGAGCGCCCGCCCCGGATCGTTCCGGGGCGGGCGCTCTGCGTCGGAGCTGGCGTCAGTCCAGCGGGCGGCGGGTGGCGCCGTAGGTGGCCGAGCGCACCAGGTGCGCGTAGACCTTGAGCGCCTGGGTGACCTGCCGGTCGCGGGACTCCGGGCGCCACGGCAGCGGGCCCTTGGCCTCGCGGCGGCGGGCGATCTCCTCCTCGGGCACCTCGAGCTGCAGCAGGCGCTTGTCGACGTCCAGCACGATGCGGTCGCCGTCCTCGACCAGGCCGATCAGCCCGCCCTCGGCGGCCTCCGGGGAGATGTGGCCGATGGAGACGCCGCTGGTGCCGCCGGAGAAGCGGCCGTCGGTGATCAGCGCGCAGTCCTTGCCGAGGCCCCGCCCCTTGAGGAAGGAGGTGGGGTAGAGCATCTCCTGCATGCCGGGGCCGCCCTGGGGGCCCTCGTAGCGGATCACGACGATGTCCCCGGCCTTGACGGTCTTGTCGAGGATCTTCTGCACCGCCTCCTCCTGGGAGTCGCAGACCACGGCGGTGCCTTCGAAGTGGAAGAGGTCCTCGGTGATGCCGGCGGTCTTGATGACGGCGCCGTCGGTGGCGAGGTTGCCCTTGAGGACGCAGAGGCCGCCGTCCTTGGTGAAGGCGTGCGGGACGGCGCGGATCACGCCGCCCTCGGCGTCGCGGTCCAGCTCCTTCCACATGGTGGTCTGGGAGAAGGCCTGGGTGGTGCGGACCCCGCCCGGGGCGGCGTGGAAGAAGGCCTCGGCCTCCTGGCTGGTCTTGCCGCTGCGGATGTCCCAGGCGTCCAGCCAGGTGGTGAGGTCCGGGGAGTGCACGGAGTGGACGGTGTGGTCCAGCAGCCCGGCCCGGTCCAGCTCGCCGAGGATGGCGGGGATGCCGCCGGCGCGGTGGACGTCCTCGATGTGGGCGGTGCCGTTGGGGGCGACCTTGGACAGGCAGGGCACGGAGCGGGAGAGCCGGTCGATGTCGTCCAGGCCGAAGTCGATCTCGCCCTCGATGGCGGCGGCGAGGATGTGCAGCACCGTGTTGGTGGAGCCGCCCATCGCCACGTCCAGGCTCATCGCGTTGGTGAAGGCGGCCTTGGTGGCGATGTTGCGGGGCAGCACCGAGTCGTCGTCCTCGCCGTACCGGCGCTTGCACAGCTCCACCACGGTGCGGCCGGCGCGCAGGAACAGCTCCTTGCGGAAGGCGTGGGTGGCGAGCGTGGTGCCGTTGCCGGGCAGGGAGAGGCCGAGGGCCTCGGTGAGGCAGTTCATCGAGTTCGCGGTGAACATGCCGGAGCAGGAGCCGCAGGTGGGGCAGGCGTTGTCCTCGATCTCGGCGAGCTGCGCGTCGGTGACGTTGTCGTCGGCGGACAGCGCGATGGCGTCCACCAGGTCCAGCCGGTGCTCGACGACGCCCTCGACGGGCTCGCCGGACTCCATCGGGCCGCCGGAGACGAAGACGACGGGGATGTTCAGCCGCATCGCGGCGATCAGCATGCCGGGGGTGATCTTGTCGCAGTTGGAGATGCACACCAGGGCGTCGGCGCAGTGGGCGTTGGCCATGTACTCGACGCTGTCGGCGATGACGTCCCGGCTGGGCAGGGAGTAGAGCATGCCGCCGTGGCCCATCGCGATGCCGTCGTCCACGGCGATGGTGTTGAACTCCTTGGCGACGCCGCCGGCCTCCTTCACGGCCCCCGCCACCAGGTCGCCCATGTTCTTGAGGTGCACGTGGCCGGGCACGAACTGGGTGTACGAGTTGGCGATCGCGACGATCGGCTTGCCGAAGTCGGAGGTCTCCATGCCGGTGGCGCGCCAGAGGGCGCGGGCGCCGGTCATGTTGCGGCCGTGGGTGGAGGTTCGGGAGCGGAGAGCTGGCATATGACCATTAGGCCACGCGCGCGCGGCCCGCACCAAGACGCCACGAGCACTAGTAGTGACAGTGATAGTTTCGCGACCATGTCCGATGCCGCCCGCTCCGACGCAGCCCGCCAGGAGCTGGGCACCTTCCTGCGCACCAAGCGCACCGCCGCCGTGCGTGCCGACCACGACCTGCCGCCGGTGGGCCGCGGGCGCACCACGGGGCTGCGACGCGAGGAGGTGGCCTTCCTCTCCGGGGTGTCCCTGACCTGGTACACCTGGCTGGAGCAGGGTCGGGACATCAACCCCTCCCGGCAGGTGATCGACGCGATCGCGCTGCGGCTGCGGCTCACCGAGGCGGAGCACGACTACGTGCTGGGCCTGGCCGGCTTCTCCCCCGCCCCGCGCCCCGAGCTGGACGAGCCCGCCCCGGTGCCCGCGCACGTGCAGCACCTGCTGGACGCCCTGGACCCGGCCCCCGCCTTCGCCCTCACCCCGCACTGGGACCTGGCCGCCTGGAACGACGCCTACGCGGAGCTTTTCCCCGGGGTGCTGGACGCCGCCCCGGCGGAGCGGAACCTGCTGGTGCTGATCTTCACCGACCCACGGGTGCGGGAGTTGCTGCCGGACTGGGAGCGCACCAGCCGCCAGTTCCTCGCCGAGTACCGCGCCGAGGTGGGCGGGCGCATCACCGGCCCGCAGCACGTGCGGCTGCTCCGGCACCTGCGCGGGACCAGCCCCGAGTTCGCGGCGGCCTGGGAGGAGCACACCATCGAGCGCTTCGCCTCCCGCCGCCGCTGCTTCCACCACCCCACCCGCGGCCCCATCGAGGTGGAACAGGTGAACCTGCTCCCCCAGGACGTGCCCGAGCTGCGGCTGGTGAGCTACCTGCCGCTGCCCGACTGAGCCGTCGACCCGTCGGGGCGTGCACGAACCCGCTCCCCCGCGGCACCTGCCTACGCCTGCGCAGGGTCCTGTCGCTGGGGAGCGGGTTCGTGTCCGGGCTCAGCGCGATCAGCTGCGGGAGCTGCCCGCCGGCTCCGTGTCGGGGTCGGGGTCCTGCTTCCAGAAGGGGTTCTCGGGGGCGCCCATCGGGGAGGCGAGGGCGTCGTCGTGGTGGGCGGCACGCACCGGGAAGTCCGGGTCCTCGCTGAGCTTCTTGTGCAGCGCCTTCAGGCGCATCTCCTCGGTGCGGGTCATCTCGGCGGCCGCGGCCACCTGCTCCTCGGTGGGGTCGTGGCTGCCCATGCCCACGGCGAGGTCGCCCTCCACCGCGGTGAGCGCCCCGGTGTCCACGCGGCGCTTGTGGCGCAGGATCTCCAGGCGCAGCACGCGGGCCAGGAAGTAGATGCCCAGCAGGTTCGGCACCGCCATCAGGAAGAACATCGAGTCGGAGAAGGCGACCACGGCGTCCAGGGACATCGCGGAGCCGATCACGATGGCCAGCACCCAGATCACGCGGAAGGTGATGCGCACGCCGCGGCGGTTTCCGAACAGGTAGGTCGCCGAGAGCTCGCAGTAGTACTGGTAGGCCAGCAGGGTGGAGAAGCCGAACAGGATCACGACCACCAGCAGCAGGTAGGGGAACCAGGAGCTGACGGTCGCGAAGGCGGAGGCGGTCAGGGCGACGCCCTCGGCGTCGGCCCCGGCGCCCTCGTAGACGCCGGTGATGGTGATGGCGATGGCGGTCAGCGAGCAGACCACCACGGAGTCGATCAGCGGCTCCCACATGGCGGTGAAGCCCTCGGTGGCGGGCTCCTTGGTCTTGGAGGCCGAGTGGGACATGCCGGCGGTGCCGATGCCGCCGCCGTTGGAGAACAGGGCGCGCTGGATGCCGACGATGGCCACGCCGATCACGCCGCCTGCCACACCGGAGGGGGTGATGGCGCCGGAGATGATCGCGGAGATCGCGGCGGGCAGCTGCTGGATGTTCACCAGGATGATCGCGAGTGCCGAGAGCACGTACAGCACGGCCATGGCGGGGGTGATCTTGGAGGTCCAGCGGGCGATGGAGGTGACGCCGCCGAGGACGACGACGGCGGTGAGCACGGCCAGGGCCACGCCGACCACCCAGCCGTTCTGGGCGAGGAAGCTGCCCTCGCCGGAGAAGTCGCCGACGATGGCGGCGACCTGGTTGGCCTGGAAGACGTTGCCGGCGCCGAACACGCCGATCAGGGCGAAGATCGCGTACAGCACGCCGAGCACGGCGCCGGTGCGCTTCCAGCCGATCTGGGCGAGGCCGTCGCGCAGGTAGTACATGGGGCCGCCGTGGGTGGTGCCGTCCTCGTCGACCTTGCGGTACATGACGCCGAGGGTCGCCTCGGACATCTTCAGGCTCATCGCCAGCAGACCGAACACGGCGATCCAGACGGCGGCGCCGGGGCCGCCGATGCTGATCGCGACCGCCACGCCGGCGATGTTGCCGAGGCCCACGGTGCCGGAGAGCTCGGTGGCCAGCGCCTGGAAGCTGGAGACCTGCCCGGGGTCGGTCTTGGAGGAGTACTTGCCGCGGATCACCTGGAAGGAGTGCTTGATGCCGGTGATCGGCTGGAAGCGCAGCCAGACGGTGAGGAAGACGGCGGCGGCCATCAGCCACAGCACGATGACCGGGACCCCTCCGAAGATCGGGATCTCGAAGAAGACCACGGCGCTGAGCCGTGAGGCCAGCGGGCCGAGGATGCTCTCGATGGCGGCGTCGATTCCGTTCACGGGCGGGCGCTCCTGGGTCGGGGACGGGAGGGCCGGCCGGTCCGACGGGGAGGCGAGGGGCGCTCTCCGCCGTCGATCCCCCGGGGCACGAAAAATCCCGGGGGCGGCCGGGCCCCACCACCGTACGGAGACCGCTCAGGTCACGAGCCGGTCACGCCGCAGGCCACTGACCTGCGACGTCACTGGTCAGCGGGGAGGTTCCGCGGATCCGGCGCGCATCGCCGCGCCGAATCCGCGGCGGCCATCTTCACAGGTCATTCACATTTGACGTGACCTCGTTCACTTCTTGGTGGCGTGCCTCCATGACCAGCATTGATGCGCTCGAGGTCGGGTCCGGACATGCAGGACGCCCCGACCCGGCGGGGTCGGGGCGTCCAGGGTGACGCGGGAGCGAGGGGTCCGCCCTCGGCTGCTCAGCCGTCGACGCCGAGCCGCTCCATGATCAGCTCGCGCGCGCGGCCGGCGTCGGCCTGGCCGCGGGTGGCCTTCATGATCGGGCCGATCAGCGCGCCGATGGCCTGCACCTTGCCGCCGCGGATCTTCTCGACCACGTCGGGGTTGTCGGCGATGGCCTGGTCGACGGCGCCGGTGAGCACCGAGTCGTCCGAGACCACGGCCAGGCCCTCGGCCTCGACGATCGCGGCCGGGTCGCCCTCGCCCGCCAGCACCTTGCCGAGCACCTGGCGGGCGATCTTGTCGTTGATCTTCTTCGCGTCGATGAGGCCCTGCAGCTCCGCGACCTGGGCGGGGGTGACCGCCAGGGCGTCCAGCTCCACCTCCTGCTCGCGGGCGGTGCGGGCCAGCTCGCCCATCCACCACTTGCGGGCGGCCTGGGCGGAGGCGCCGGCCACGACGGTCTGCTCGATGGGATCCAGCGCGCCGGCGTTGATGACGTCGCGCATCTCCAGCTCGGAGAAGCCCCACTCCCCCAGCAGCCGGCGCCGACGGGCGGCGGGCAGCTCGGGCAGGCCGGCGCGGATCTCCTCGACCCACTCGCGGCTCGGCGCCACGGGCACCAGGTCGGGCTCGGGGAAGTAGCGGTAGTCCTCCGCGTCGGACTTCACGCGGCCCGAGGAGGTCGAGCCGGTGTCCTCGTGGAAGTGCCGGGTCTCCTGGATGATCGTGCCGCCCTCGTCGAGGATCCCGGCCTGGCGGGAGATCTCGTAGTGCACGGTGCGGTCGATCGAGCGGAAGGAGTTGACGTTCTTGGTCTCCGTGCGGGTGCCCAGCGGCGAGTCCGCGGTGGGGCGCAGGGAGACGTTGACGTCGGCGCGGACGTTCCCGCGCTCCATCCGCGCCTCGGAGACGTCCAGGGTGCGGAAGATGTCGCGCAGGGTCCGCACGTAGGCCGCGGCGACCTCGGGGGCCCGCGCGCCGGTGCCCTCGATGGGGCGGGTGACGATCTCGACCAGCGGCACGCCGGCGCGGTTGTAGTCCACCTGCGAGTGGGTGGCGCCCTGGATACGCCCGGTGGCGCCGCCGACGTGGGTGTTCTTGCCGGCGTCCTCCTCCATGTGGGCGCGCTCGATCTCGACGCGCACGACCTCGCCGTCCTCGAGCTCCACGTCCACCCAGCCGTCGAAGGCGATCGGCTCGTCGTACTGGGAGGTCTGGAAGTTCTTCGTGAGGTCCGGGTAGAAGTACTGCTTGCGGGCGAAGCGGCAGGACTCGGCGATGGAGCAGTTCAGCGCCAGGCCGATCCGGATCGCGTACTCCACGGCCTTCTCGTTGACCACCGGCAGGGTGCCGGGCAGACCGAGGGAGACCGGGGTGATGGCCGTGTTCGGCTCGGCGGCGAAGATGTTGGGCGCGCCGTCGAACATCTTGGTGGCGGTGCCGAGCTCCACGTGGACCTCGATGCCGAGCACCGGGTCGTAGCGCTCCACGGCCTCGTCGTAGTCGATCAGGGTGTCGGTGCTCATCGGCTCTCTCCCGTCAGCTCGGGGGCCTTCGCCAGTAGGGGGCCACCCCAGGTGTCCTCGAGCAGCGCCTCCAGGGCGCCGCCCACGCGGTACAGCCGCTCGTCCCCGCGGGCGGGGGCGAGGAACTGGATGCCGGCCGGCAGGCCGTCCTCCGCCAGGCCCGAGGGAAGGGAGATCCCGGGCAACCCGGCCAGGTTCGCGGGGATGGTGGCGATGTCGTTGGCGTACATCGCCAGCGGGTCGTCGACCTTCTCGCCGAGGCGGAAGGCCACGGTCGGGGAGGTCGGGGAGGCCAGCACGTCGGCCTGCTCGAAGGCGGCGGCGAAGTCCTGCTGCACCAGGGTGCGGACCTTCTGGGCGCTGCCGTAGTAGGCGTCGTAGTAGCCGGCGGAGAGGGCGTAGGTGCCCAGCAGGATGCGCCGCTTGACCTCGGCGCCGAAGCCGGCGCCGCGGGTGGCCTTCATGACGGCCTCGGCGGTGGGGCTCTCCTCCGGCACGACGCGCAGGCCGAAGCGCATGCCGTCGAACTTGGCGAGGTTGCTGGAGGCCTCCGAGGGCATGATCAGGTAGTAGGCGCCCAGCGCGTAGGCGAAGTTCGGGCAGGAGACCCGGACGATCTCGGCGCCGGCCTGCTCCAGCAGGGACAGGGACTCGGTGAAGCGCGCGGTGACCTCGGGGGCGAAGGCCTCGCCCTCGAGCTGCTCGATGACGCCGATGCGCAGGCCCTTGACGTCCTTCCGGCCGGCCGCGGCGGCGTAGGCGGCCACCGGGTCGGTCAGGGAGGTGGAGTCGCGCGGGTCGTGCCCACCGATCAGCTCGTGCAGCAGGGCGGCGTCCTCGACGCTGCGGGTGACGGGCCCTGCCTGGTCCAGGGAGCTGGCCATCGCGATCAGGCCGTAGCGGGAGACGGAGCCGTAGGTGGGCTTCACCCCGACGGTGCCGGTCACGGAGGCGGGCTGGCGGATGGAGCCGCCGGTGTCGGTGCCGATGGCCAGCGGGGCCTCGAAGGCGCCCACGGCCGCGGCGCTGCCGCCGCCGGAGCCGCCGGGGATGCGGTCGCGGTCCCAGGGGTTGCGGGTGGGGCCGAAGGCGCTGGACTCGGTGGAGGAGCCCATCGCGAACTCGTCCATGTTGGTCTTGCCGAGGATCGGCAGGCCGGCCGCACGCAGCTTCGTGACCAGGGTGGCGTCGTACGGCGGGATCCAGCCCTCGAGGATTGTGGAGGCGGCCGTGGTGGGCATGCCCTCGGTGACCACGACGTCCTTGACGGCGATGGGCACGCCGGCCAGGGGGTGCAGCTCCTCGCCGGCGGCGCGACGGGCGTCGACGTCGGCGGCGGTGGCCAGGGCCTCGTCCCGGGAGACGTGCAGGAAGGCGTTGAGGTCGCCGTCGACGGCGTCGATGCGGTCCAGGTGGGCGGCGGTCAGCTCGGCGGAGGTGATCTCCCCGGCCCGCAGGGCCGCGGCCTGGGCGGCCGCGGAGGCGGTGATGTCGATGCTCATGGGATCACTCCTCCCCCAGGATCTGCGGGACCCCGAAGCGGCCGTCCTCGGGGTGCGGGGCGGCGGCGAGCGCCTGCTCCTGCGTGAGGGTGTCGGTGACCGTGTCCTCCCGGAACACGTTGGTCATGGGGATGGGGTGGCTGGTGGCGGGCACGTCCGCGGTGGCGACCTCGGAGACGGAGGCGACAGCGTCCATGATGGCGTCGAACTCGCCGGAGAGGCGATCGACCTCCTCATCGGTCAGCTGGATCCGTGCGAGGTCGGCGAGGCGTGCGACGTCGTCTCGTCCGATCGAAGGCATGGCCCCATCCTAGGCGGGGTCGCGGCGGAGCCTGGACGTCGCCACGGTGCCGCGGCTCACGATGGGCGGCGTAGCGTGGGCCGCCCGACCGGACCCGCGACCAGGAGGCCGCCATGCCCACCGTGCTCATCACCGGAGGCCACTCGGGGATCGGCCGCGTCGCCGTCGAGGAGCTGGCCGCGCGCGGCGCGGACCTCGTGCTGCTGGGACGCAGCCCCGAGCGGATGCGGACGGTCGCCGAGGAGCTGCGGTCGCGCCACGACGTGGACGTCACCCGGATCGAGGTGGACCTGTCCTCCCTGGCCTCGACGCGGAAGGCCGCGGGGCGGGTCCTGGCGATGGTCGAGGACGGCACGCTGGCGCCCCTGGACGCCCTGCTGGCCAACGCGGGCGGGCGCCACGACGGGCCGCTGACCTACGGCCCCGAGGGCTTCGAGACCACTTTCACCACGAATGTGCTGGCCAACCACCTGCTGGTCTCGCTGCTGCTGCCGGTGATGGCGCCGCGCGGCCGGATCGTGCTGACCGCCAGCGGCACCCATGACCGGGACTCCACCGACGGGCGGATGGTGGGCCGCACGGTCGAGCCCGCCGCGGCCCCGCTCGCCCGGGCCGGCCGGGACGGGCACCCGTCCCTCGGCGCCGGGGTGCGCTACGCGAGCTCGAAACTGTGCCTGGTGATGGACTCCTACGAGCGGGACCGGCGGCTGCGCGCGCAGGGCAGCTCGGTGGAGGTGATCGCCTACGACCCGGGCCTGGTGCCGGGCACGGGCTTCGTGCGGGACCTGCCGCGGCCGGTGCAGGCCATCGCGGGCTCGCCGATCACCACCGGCCTGTCACGGCGGCTGGGCGGGGTGGTCTCCGACGTCGACTTCTCGGGGGTCTCGCTGGCACGACTGGCGGTCGATCCGGATTTCGTGGGATACGCGGGGGCGTACGTGCAGGCGAACGTCGGGACGCTGACGGCGACGCGCTCGGCGCGGATCAGCTATGACCGGGAGCGGGCGCGGCGGCTCCGGGAGGACATGGAGGGACTGATCGCGTCCTCACCCTGAGGACCCGGAGGCGGCAGGGGTCAGGCGCCCACGCGGTAGTGGCAGCCGCCGAGGCGGGTGAATCCGGCGCGGCGGTAGAGGGCGCGGGCGGCGGCGTTGTCGCTCTCGACCTCGAGCAGCGCGGCGCGGGCGTCCTGCTGGTGGGCGGCGCCGAGCAGGGCGTCCAGCACGGTGCGGCCGTGGCCCTGGCGGCGGTGGTCCGGGTCAACGGCGAGGGCGTCGACCACGGTGACCAGGGTCTTGCGGACGGGCACCAGGGCGGCGCGGCCGACGGCGACGACGTCCTCCGGGCGGGCGCCGTCGGTGCCGGGCCGCGGCAGGGTGGCGTAGATCGCGGGGGTGCCGGCCATGATGTCGTGCAGGGTCGTCCGCGCCTCCTCGCCGGCGCGCGGGGCGAGGCGCCAGTGGGCCTCGGACCAGTCCGCGGGCGGCAGGCCGACCTCGAACCGCACGGCGGCGTCCCCGCGGGGCGGGGAGGCGAGGTCGCGGCCGAGGATCTCGCAGGGCGCCTCGGTGACCAGGCCGCGCGCGTCCAGAGCCTGATCGAGGGCGGTGTGGGCGGGCGGCAGGCCCGGCAGCTCGAAGATCCGCCACAGGGCGCGGCCGTCGGCGGCGGTGAGGGCGTGGACCCGGTCGATCAGGGCGTCCAGGTCCTCGGGGTCGCTCGGCGGGTCCAGGGGCACGGCGCTGTGGGCGCGCCGGGTGACGCCGCGGGAGCGCAGCAGCGCCACCCCGTCCACGTCGATCCGGGCCGGTGCCCTCCAGGCTCCGAGCAGCGTCTCCACCAGGGCGGTTCCCTCGGGGAGCGCGGAGCGGGCGGGGGCGGAGCGGCGGGAGCGGGAGGAGCGGGCGGCCATGCCCCGATCGTAGGCGCGTCCGACCGGGGACGGGCGCGCCGGGTCGGACTAGAATGGCCGGCCACCGAGCACGACGCCGCGCCACAGAGAAGGTGATCCCCATGTCCGTGGATCCTCACATCGATTACGGCTCCCACGACCCGCACGACCGGGAGACCCCCTCCGACAACCCGGCGATCCGGGAGGCCCAGGAGCTGGAGGAGCGGATGCGTCGGGCGCTGGCCACCAAGGACGACCCGATGCGCGACGACGAGTCGACGGTGGAGCGGCTGCGTCGCCAGGCCGCCGAGGCCGAGGAGGCCGAGCGCAACCGCGAGGAGACCTTCGACATCTGAGGGCTGCCCCGGCGTCTGTGACGGCGCCGGCCCTCCCCAGGCGTCCTCGGCCGTGGTGGTCCCCCACCCGGTTCGCTCCGCCCGTCTGTCGGGGCGGCTTGCGAGACTGGCCCCATGACCTCGCAGCCCCGCCCCGCCGATGCCGCCGCCCCCGACGACGGGCGCGATGATCCGCTGTACGCCGAGGCGCGGGAGATCCTGCAGCAGCTCACCGGGAACCCCGCGGCCGACTTCCACCCCGGCCAGTTCGAGGCGATCGCCGCACTGGTGCGGGAGCAGCGTCGGGTGCTGGTGGTGCAGCGCACCGGCTGGGGCAAGTCCGCCGTGTACTTCCTGGCGGCACTGCTGCAGCGACGCCGCGGCGCCGGTCCCGCGCTGATCATCTCCCCGCTGATCGCACTGATGCGCGACCAGGTGGCCGCGGCCCGCCGCGCCGGGGTGCGCGCCGAGGCGATCAGCTCCGCCAACGCCCTGGACTGGTCCGACATCGAGCAGGCGCTCGCCGAGGACACGGTCGACGTGCTGCTGGTCTCCCCGGAGCGCCTGGTGAACCCGGGCTTCCGCGACGAGCAGCTGCCGCGGCTGATCGAACGCTGCGGCCTGCTGGTGATCGACGAGGCGCATTGCATCTCCGACTGGGGGCACGACTTCCGCCCCGACTACCGCCGGCTGCGGGACCTGGTGGCGCGGCTCGGCCCGCAGGTGCCGGTGCTCGCCACCACCGCGACCGCGAACTCGCGGGTGGTGGAGGACGTCGCCGCACAGCTCGACACCTCGACCGGGGAGGGCACCGGAGAGGGCGTGCTGACCCTGCGCGGGGAGCTCACCCGGGACTCGCTGCGGCTGGGCTCCCTGGACCTGCCGGACGACCGCGCCCGCCTGGAGTACCTGGCCGCCCACCTGGACGAGCTGCCCGGCTCCGGCATCATCTACACCCTCACCGTCTCCGCCGCGGAGGACCTCGCCGAGCTGCTGGACCGGCCCGACCGCCCGGTGAAGGCGTACACCGGCCGCACCGACGCCGAGGACCGCGCCGAGCTGGAGGCGGCCCTGCAGCACAACCGGGTGAAGGCCCTGGCGGCGACCAGCGCCCTGGGCATGGGCTTCGACAAGCCGGACCTGGGCTTCGTGATCCACCTGGGGGCGCCCTCGTCCCCCGTCGCCTATTACCAGCAGGTGGGCCGCGCGGGCCGCGCCACCGACAGCGCCGAGGTGCTGCTGCTGCCGGGCCGCGAGGACCGTGCGATCTGGGAGTACTTCGCGACCAGCTCGATGCCCTCGCAGGAGTCCGCCGACCAGATCCTCGCGGCGCTGTCCGGGGCGAGCGGTCCGCTGTCCACCACGGCGCTGGAGGCGCGGGTCGATGTGCGGCGCAGCTCGCTGGAGCTGCTGCTGAAGGTGCTCGCGGTGGACGGCGCGGTGGAGGCGATCAAGGGCGGCTGGGTCGCCACCGGCGCTCCTTGGCATTACGACGCCGAGCGCTACGGCCGGGTGGCCCGCGCCCGCCGCGAGGAGCAGGACGCGATGCTGGCCTACGAGCGCCTGGGAGAGCACGGCACCGGGCCCGACGTGGTCGCCGAGCGGCCCGAGCAGTGCCGGATGGTGTTCCTGGCCCGGCAGCTCGACGACCCCTCCGCGGTGCCCTGCGGCCGCTGCGACGTCTGCGCCGGCCCCTGGTACCCGGAGCCCGGCACGCCCGACCGGACCACGGCCGAGGCGGGCGGCCAGGACGAGGTGGCCCAGCTTCTGGACCGCGTCGGCGTGCCGGTCGCGCCCCGCAAGCGCTGGCCGCAGGGCCTGGACCGGTTGCGGGTCGGCGGCCCGGACGGCGCCCCGAAGGGAAACATCCCCCCGGCCGAGCAGGTCGAGGAGGGGCGGGTGCTGGCCCGCATCTCCGACCTGGGCTGGGCGCAGCCGCTGCGGGAGCTGCTGGCCCACGACGAGGAGGGCCACCGGATCGACACCGAGCTCTCCCCCGCGATCGCCGGCCGCGTGGTGGAGGTGCTGAGCGCCTGGGACTGGGCGCTGCGCCCCGCCGCGGTGGTCGCGGTGCCCAGCGCCACCCGCCCGCGCTTGGTGCGAGGCCTCGCCGAGGGCATCGCCCGGGTGGGACGGCTCGAAGACCTCGGCACCCTCACGCTGGACCCCGAGGCCGGGCCGCTCCGCAGCGGCGGCAACAGCGCCTTCCGCGTCGCCGCCCTCTGGGACCGCTTCAGCGTCGGACCCGAACTGCAGGAGCGGCTGGACGCCCTCCGCGGCGCCCCCGTACTGCTGGTGGACGACGAGATCGACTCCCGCTGGACGATGACGGTGGCGGGCCGGACGCTGCGCCGTGCCGGGGCGGGAGCCGTGCTGCCCTTCGCCCTGGCCCAGCTCGGCTGAGCACGCCGCCCCTCGGTAGGGTCTCCGCGATGGACACCCTCGCGATCCTGCGCCGTTTCGGCGACTGCGCGCCCCACCCGGCCTCCGACTGGACCGCGACGATCCCCCTGCCGGAGGAGATCGCCCGCTTCTACGCCGAGGTCGGGCCGCAGGCGAGTGGATCTCGAACAGATACGTGCGGGGCTACAGCGGGATCGAGCTGACCGGTCGCGGGAACGACATCCTGCTGTTCCCGCCGGCGCGGCTGTGGGAGCAGCAGGCCGGCCACCGCTGGACCGGCACCACCGGCGAGCCGATCGAGGACTGGCCCGCGGCGTGGATCGCGGTGATGAGCGAGGGCGTGGATGCGTACATCTACGACCATCCACGATGCGGATAGCCGGTCGATGTACTTCCAGCTGCCCGGTGTTCCGATCGAGCGGGCGGTGCCGATGGCCGGGTCGCTCTCGGACGTGCTCGGCTCGATCGCCCTGCTCTGCCTCCGCGTCGAGGAGGCCGGGGCCGACGCCCGCGACGAGACGTTCGCCCTCCGGCAGGAGCTGAAGGATCAGGTGCGGCAGGAGATGCGCGACCTCGCACCGGAGGCCGCGGACGACGTGATGCGGGTGCTGACCGAATTCTGAGCCGCACTCCCGCCGCCCGCGCGGCGCTCAGCTCCCCACGACCTCCAGGCCGAGCCCCTCCAGCACGGCTCGCAGCCGCTGCCGCGGCTCCTCCCCCAGGCCCTGCAGCGGCCGGGGCAGGCACGGGCCGCGGACGAGTCCGCGCTCCTCGGCGACGGCGGCGAGCACGCGCAGGCTGCCGCCGTGCTCCTCGAACAGGGTCCACAGCCCGGCCAGCTGCACGCCGGCGCGGCGCACGGCGAGCTCGTCGCCCGCGGCGGCGGCGCGGTGCAAGGGCACCACCACCTCGGGCAGCACCCCGGCCAGGGCGCTGTACCAGGCGTCGCAGCCGGCCAGGACACCGCGGGCCCCGACCGCGTCGCCCGAGACGCCGATCCCGACGTGGGCGGGGATCACGGCGCGCACCCCGTGGACTCGCACCCGGGCGGCCTCGGCCTCGGAGGGCACGGGCCGGATCTTCAGCGCGGCCACCCCGGGCAGCTCGGCGAGGCGCCCGTAGAGCTCGTGCGTCATGCGCACGTGGGTGGTGGCGGGGTTGTCGTAGACCACCAGCGGCACGGACAGCTCGGCGCACACGTCCCGGTACAGGCCCACGATCTCGTCGTCGGTGAGCATCTGGTACGTGACCGGCGCGAGCATCACTCCGGCGGCGCCCGCCGCCTGCGCGTCCTCGGCAAAGGCGCTCACATGCGCGGTGCGGGGCGCACCGATACCGGCGAGCACGGGCACGTCCCCGGCGGCCTGCACGGCGCTGTCCAGGGCGGTGCGGCGTTCGGCGCGGTCGAGGTAGGCGTAGGCGCCGGTGGAGCCGAGCACGCCGATGGAATCGGCCCCGGCCTCGACGGCGCGGGCGACCATGCCCTCCAGGGCGGCGGTGTCGATGCGCTCCTCGGAAAGCGGGGTGAGGGGGAAGGCGCTGAGGCCGCGCGCGATGGCGGGCAGGTCCCCGGGGACGGCGGGGGCCTCAGTCATCGGCGCCCTCGCTCGCGCCCTCGGTGGTCTCCGGGGTCTCCGCCTCGTCGTCCGCGGTGGGCAGCACAGCCTCGAGTCCGCCCTCGAGCAGGGCCACGAAGCCGGCCTCATCCAGGATCGGCACGCCGAGGTCACGGGCCTTCTCGGCCTTGGAGCCGGCGTTCTCGCCCTCGACGACCACATGGGTCTTCTTGGAGACGGAGCTGGAGGCCTTGCCCCCGCGGGAGATGATCGCCTCCTTGGCGCCGTCCCGGGTGAAGCCCTCCAGACCGCCGGTGACCACGACGGTCACGCCCTCGAGGGTGCGCACGAAGCCCTCCTCGACCTCGTCGGCGCGGCGCACGCCCGAGGCCAGCCAGGCGTCCACCAGCTCCCCGTGCCAGGGCTCGGCGAACCACTCCAGGACGCTCTCGGCGATGGTGGGGCCCACGCCGTCGGTCTCGGCCAGCTCCTCGAGGCTCGCGGCGCGGATCGCGTCCATCGAGCCGTAGGCGGTGGCCAGCGAGCGGGCGGCGGTGGGGCCGACGTGCCGGATGGACAGTGCGACCAGCACCCGCCACAGCGGCTGCTCCTTCGCCCGCTCCAGCTCGTCCAGCAGCAGCTCGGTGTTCTTCAGCGGGGCGGAGTCCCGCTGCTGCTTCCAGGCCTGCTCGCGCTTGTAGTGGCGGAAGGTGGGGCGGGACCAGAACACGCGGTGGACGCGCCAGTCGCCGATGGGGGCGCCGTCGCGGCGCTCGGGCTGCCAGACGGCCACCTCGCGCAGGTCCTCGGCGGTGAGGTCGAAGAGGTTGGCGCCGGTGGTGACGACGGGGGTCTGCAGGCCGGGCAGCAGTTCGTCGTCGGGATCGGTGATGCGCAGCAGCGGCACCCCGTCGGTGCCGTCCGTGACCTCGCCGTTCTTGACCACGGCGAAGGAGTCCCGCTCGACGTCCTCCAGGGAGTCGATGGGCAGGTGCACGGCGTGGCCGGCGCGCAGGGCGGCGAGGGCCTCGCCGCGGCGCTTGTCGGGGTCGGTGAGCGCGATGGCGCTCTCCTCGCCGAGGGATTCGATGTCGAAGGCGCCGCGGGAGGCGGCGTGCTCGATGCGGCCGGTGACCTGGCTGGGGCAGTCCTTGGTGTTGGGGCAGCGCCAGTCCTTGTCGCCCTCCTTGGCGGGGCCGATGGGGGTGCCGCAGGCGGGGCACTCGGTGGGCATCACGAAGGCGCGCTCGGTGCCGTCGCGCATCGCCTCGACGGGGCCGAGGATCTCGGGGATCACGTCGCCGGCCTTGCGGAGGATGACGGTGTCGCCGATGAGGACGCCCTTGCGCTCCACCTCGAACTGGTTGTGCAGGGTGGCCATCTCGACGGTGGAGCCGGCGACCTTCACGGGCTCCATCACGCCGAAGGGGGTCACGCGGCCGGTGCGGCCCACGTTGACCTGGATGTCGACCAGGGTGGTGGTGACCTCTTCCGGCGCGTACTTATAGGCGATCGCCCAGCGGGGGGCGCGGGAGGTGGAGCCGAGCGCGCGCTGCTGGGAGAAGCGGTCGATCTTGATGACGATGCCGTCGATCTCGTGCTCGACGTCGTGGCGGTGCTCGCCGTAGTGCTCGATGAACGCGCGCACCTCGGCGAGGGTCGCCACCACCGTCGCGTAGGGCGAGGTGGGCAGACCCCAGTCGGCCAGCTGGGCGTACACCTCGGACTGGGAGGCGGCGGTGACGCCGTCGTGCACGCCGATGCCGTGGACGAACACCTTCAGCGCGCGGGAGGCGGTGACGGCGGGGTCCTTCTGCCGCAGGGAGCCGGCGGCGGTGTTGCGGGGGTTGGCGAACTCGGCCAGGCCCGCCTCGCGGCGCTGCTCGTTGAGGGCCTCGAACTCGGCGGAGGGGTAGAACACCTCGCCGCGCACCTCGAGCACGGCGGGCGGGTTCTCCGTGTCCAGGCGCTCGGGGACGTTGGCGATGGTGCGGACGTTGGCGGTGACGTCCTCCCCCACCCGGCCGTCGCCGCGGGTGACGCCGCGGGCGAGGACGCCGTTCTCGTAGACCAGGTCGATGGCGAGGCCGTCGATCTTGAGCTCCACCAGGTACGGGGACTCGGAGGGCCCACCGAGGCCCTCGGCGGCGCGCAGCGCCCAGGCGTCGACCTCCTCCAGGGAGAAGGCGTTGTCCAGGCTCATCATGCGTTCGAGGTGCTCGACGGGCGCGAAACCGGCCTCGACCCGGCCGCCGACGGTGCGGGTGGGCGAGTCCTCCTTGGCCAGCTGGGGGTTCTCCGCCTCCAGCTCGCGCAGCTCCCGTTCGAGCCTGTCGTACTCGGCATCCGGCAGGGAGGGGGCGTCCTGGACGTAGTACTCCTCGCGGGCCTGCTCCAGCAGCGCGGTGAGCTCGGCGATGCGCTCCTGCGGGGCGCGCGCGTCCGTCGCGGCGGGGTCGGTGGAGGGCTCGTCGGGGCTGGTCTGTACGCTCACGGGACCATTCTCGCCCATGGTCCTGACCGAGGAACGACGGGGTCCGTCACCGCTACCCCGGGACCGTGGGTTCCGTCCGCTTCGCCCGTCGACCGGCGGCGGGACCGGGATACTCGTGCCGTACCCTCCGCCGACCGCGTTCCTGCGCGGCCTGATCCGCACCGAGGACGAGCTCGGCCTCACGGCCCTCGGTCCGCGGGTGACGATGGCGCGGCCGCTGGTATCCCCGCGCGGCGAAGACCGCTCAGCCCAGCGCCCGCTCCACGGCGTCCTCGATGTGGATGCGGGCGGTCGGGAACACCGGCACCGGGGAGTCCTCGGGGCCGATCAGCAGCTCGATCTCGGTGCAGCCCAGGATGATGCCCTGCGACCCCTGCTCCACCAGGCGGGCGATCACGGCGCGGTAGGCCTCGCGGGAGCGGTCCGCGACGACGCCGCGCACCAGCTCCTCGTAGATCACGCGGTGCACCTCGGCGCGGTCCTCGTCCCCCGGCACCAGCGCGGTGACGCCGCGCTCCGCGAGGCGCTCGCGGTAGAACGGCTGCTCCATCGTGAAGGAGGTGCCCAGCAGCCCCACCCGGTCCAGCCCCGCCCCCGTGAGGCGGGCGGCGGTCGCGTCCGCGAGGTGCAGCACGGGCACGGACACCGCGGCGGCGACCTGGTCGTACACCACGTGCATGGTGTTGGTGCAGATCAGCAGCAGCTCGGCGCCCGCCGCCTCGAGGGCCGCCGCCCGGGCGGCCAGCAGCTCCCCCGCCGCCTGCCAGCGGCCGGTCCGCTGCAGCTCCTCGACCTCGGCGAAGTCCACCGAGTCCAGCAGCACCCGCGCCGAGTGCACTCCGCCGAGACGCTCCCGCACCAGGGTGTTCGCCAGGCGGTAGTACTCCTGGCTGGACTCCCAGCTCATCCCGCCGAGCATCCCGATCATGCGCATGGCCTCCCCCTCGTGGCCCGCGGGCCGTCCTCAGTCGCGGATCCGCTCCGCCCAGGGCGGCGCCTGGCGCAGCACCGCGGTCAGTTCGGCCTCGGTGAGCAGCGCCGAGCCGACGGAACCCGAAACCGGGGCCGCCGCGGCCTGCAGGGTGAAGCCGGCCAGCTCAGCGCGGCCGTGGCCCAGGCGCCCCCAGCTCGCGGCCACGTGGTCCAGGGCGCGTCCCGGCCGGCCCGCGCGCAGCACCCAGGTGATCGCCTCCCCCGCCTCGCGCGCCGCGGCCAGGGTCTCCCAGGCGTCCCGGCCGCGCCCGGCCTCCAGGGCGGGCAGTCCGGCGGGGTCGACGGCCAGGGAACCGGCCCCGGCGGAGCGCGCGGCCCGCAGGAGGGGGGCCTCGGCCCCCGGGGCGAGGGTCACGGGCAGCTCCTCCTCGGCGAGGATCGCCAGCAGGGAGCGCCACAGCGGCGCGATCTCCTCGGCAGGGATCGCCGGGTAGCGGCGGTAGCCGGAGGGGGTGGGCAGGCGGCCGTGCAGCACGTCGGCGATGCCGTCCTCACGGATCAGCAGCTCGACGGCGGCGCCGGGCAGCTGGCGGCGCACCCGGGCGGTCTGGTCGATCAGGCCCTCGGCCAGCAGCACGGGCAGCTCCCGCAGGGCGCCGCGGTCGGCGACGGTGCGCTCCCCCGAACCGAGGAACGTCGCCCCGGCCAGGGTGAGCGGGCCCAGGGTGGTCAGCTGCACCGGGCCCTCGTAGCCCAGCCAGGCGATGCGGGCGGCATCGAGGATCTGCTCGCGGCGGTCCCGGGCGCGCCGCCAGGCCAGTCCGCTGCCGGTGCCCACGCGCCAGCCGTAGCTGGCCAGGTCGCCGGTGGTGCCGGCCAGCAGCACCAGGGAGGCGGGCAGCAGGTGGTCGGTCTCGTCGGTGCCGAGCGCCGCGGGCAGGGTGAGGCGGGCGGCGATCTGCTCCTCGAGGTCGTCGCCCAGCATCGAGCGCAGCCGCAGCAGCGCCTCCAGGGTGGCGTCGCTGCCGGCGGGCACGGAGGCCGGGGCGGGCGCCCGGAAGGTCCCGTCCCCGGTGACGGTCACCAGCACCTCGCGGCTCATGCGCGGCGGTCCAGGGTGGCGGAGGCGATGACGCGGTCCCCGTCGTACAGCACCAGGGTCTGCCCGGGGGCGACGCCGCGCACGGGGGCGGCCAGCCGCACCACGAGGCGCTCGTCGCTGCGCTCGACGATGCCGGGCAGCGCCTCGCCGTGGGCGCGGATCTGGGCACTGACCTCGCGCCCGGCCGGCACCTCCTCGAAGGCGACGACCTCGGTGGCCTCGAGCACCCGGGTGGAGAGCAGCTCGGCGGCGCCGACCACCACCTGCCGGGTCTCGGGCTGCACGTCCAGCACGTAGCGGGGGGCACCGTCGGCGGCGGGCTGCTGCAGGCCCAGGCCCTTGCGCTGGCCGATGGTGAAGCCGTGGGTGCCCTGATGGGTGCCGAGCACCGTGCCGTCGGTGTCGACCACCTCGCCGGGTGCCTCGCCCAGGTGACGGTCGAGGAAGCCCCGGGTGTCGCCGTCGGCCACGAAGCAGATGTCGTAGCTGTCGGGCTTGGTGGAGACGCCGAGACCGCGGGCGCGGGCCTCCTCGCGCACGGCGGCCTTGTCCTCCATGTCCCCCAGCGGGAACAGGGAGCGGGAGGTGGCCTCGGGGCCCATCACGGCCAGCACGTAGGACTGGTCCTTGGCGGCGTCGCGGGAGCGGTGCAACGAGGCGGCACCGCCGGGGCCCTCGGCGCGCACCCGGGCGTAGTGCCCGGTGCAGACGGCGTCGAAGCCCAGCAGGGTGGCGCGCTCCATCAGGGAGGCGAACTTGATGCGCTCGTTGCAGCGCACGCAGGGGTTGGGGGTGCGGCCGGCCGCGTACTCGGACAGGAAGTCCTCGACGACCAGGTCGTGGAAGTCCTCGGAGAGGTCCCAGACGTAATAGGGGATGCCGATGCGGTCGGCGGCGCGGCGGGCGTCGGAGGCGTCCTCCACGGTGCAGCAGCCGCGGGAGCCGCGGCGGGTCTGGTCGCGGCTGCGGGAGAGCGCCATGTGCACGCCGACCACCTCGTGGCCTGCCTCCGCGGCGCGGGCGGCGGCGACCGCCGAGTCCACGCCGCCGCTCATCGCGGCCAGCACCTTCATCCGCCCTGCTCCTTCCGGGAAACCTGCCTGGCAGTCTACGGATCGAGCCGCCGTCGAGGGGCGCGCGGCCGGGTGAGATGCCCCGCCCCGGTCCACCTCGCCCCGGCCGAACCCGGTCCGGCGGCGAGGGGCGGGCTCAGGCCTTGAAGGCCGCGACCGCGCGGGAGCGGCGCAGGGCCTCCGGCAGAGCGGACAGCAGCTGCTCGACCTCCGCGGCGGTGCTCGACCAGCCGAGCGAGAGCCGCAGGGCGCCGCGGGCCTCTGCCTCGGGCACCTCCATCGCCTCCAGCACGGGGCTGATGCGCGTGACCCCGGCGGAGCAGGCGGAGCCGGCGGAGGCGTCCACCCCGCGCTCGTCCAGCAGGAACAGCAGCGATTCGGCGTCGGCGCCGGGGAACAGCAGGTGCACGATGTGCCCGGAGCGGGTGGTCGGATCCGGCAGGGTGAGGCGGGCGCTCGGGTCGATGTCCCGCACCCCCGCCAGCAGGCGCTCGGTGAGCGCGTCGACGTGGGCACGGTGCGCCTCCGGGCCGTCCAGCGCCGCCTGCAGGGCGGCGGCGAAGGCCGCGGCGGAGGCGGCGTCCAGGGTGCCGGAGCGGACCCCGCGCTGCTGGCCGCCGCCGGTGCTGAGCGGCGCGAAGGGCACCTCCGGCCGGGCGATCAGGGCGCCGACGCCGACGGGTGCGCCGATCTTGTGGCCGGACAGGGACATCAGATCCACCGTGCCCGGGGCGGGCAGGTCGACGTGGCCGACGGCCTGCACGGCGTCGCTGTGCAGGAGGGTGCCGTGCTCCCGCGCCAGCGCCGAGAGGGCGGCGAGGTCCTGCACCGCGCCGGTCTCGTTGTTCACCAGCGCCGCCGAGAGCACCCCGACGCGGCCGTCCGCGAGGGCTTCCTGGGCGGCGTCCCCCCGCACCCGGCCGGCGGCGTCCACGGGCAGCTCCCGCACCGCGATGCCTCCCTCACCGCTCCCCAGGGAGCGGGCGGTGGCGAGCACGGCGGGATGGTCGGTGGCGGCCACGGCGACGGCGTCGCGGGCGGGGTCCGCGGCGTGCAGGCCCAGCGGCACGGCGCGCAGCGCCAGGTGGTCGGCCTCGGTGCCGCCGGAGGTGAGGATCAGCCAGGACACGGGCACGCCCAGCAGGTCCGCGATCTGCTCCAGCGCCCGGTCCAGCACGGCCCGGGCGCGGCGACCGGCGGTGTGCATCGAGGAGGGGTTCCCGGCCACCTGGGACGCCTCGAGGTAGGCCTCCCGCGCCTCCGGCCGCAGGATCGTGGTGGCGGCGTGGTCGAGGTAGGCCCGCTGATCCGCGGGCGCGGAGGGGCTCACCACGGCTGCGCCGGGTCCTCCTCGGACCCGCCCTGCTCGTCCTCGCCCTCACCCTGCGCGTCCTCGTTGCGCTGCTCGAGCTCGTCGTCCTTGGCTTCGTCCTCGCTGGGGCCCTGCGTGGTGGCCTCCTCGGTGGGGCCGTCGCCCTCGGGGTCCTCCTGGCGGGGGTCGCCCGGGTCCATCGGGTCGCCGTCGCCCTCGTCCTCGCCCTCCTCGCCGCGGGCGTCGGGGTCCTGCCCGGCCTCCTCGTCGGCCTCGCGGCGCTCCTGCTCGATGCGCTCGCCGTTCTCCTCGGTGGTCTCGGAGTCCTCGTTGCCGGAGCCCTCGCCGCCTCCGCCGCCGCCCCCGCCGGCGCAGACGGCCATCAGCTCCTCGGCCTCGTAGAGCCGGTCGGCGCGCTCGGCCGGGTCCTCGATCTCGGCGGCCTGGCGCTCGATGGCGATCGCGAGGTTGTTGATGATCTTGCACTGGGCGTGCAGGGGCTGGTTCAGGTCGCTGCCGTTCTGCCAGGCCTCCAGGGCCACGCGCAGCTCGGCCTCGGCGGCGGCGTTGTCCCCCAGCTGCAGCAGGTCGGTGCCCTCGGACAGGTGCGGCAGGTAGGGCTCGAACCAGTTGGCGGTCTGCACCGGGGCGAGGCGCTCGATGGCTGCCGGGTAGTCACCCTCGGCGTAGGCGCCCTGGTGCCAGGCTTGCGTGAGCGGCATCGAGACGAACTTCAGCGCCAGCAGGGCCAGCGCCAGGATCGGTAGGGCGAGGATCGCGAAGACGATGCGGCGGGTGCGGCGCAGCCGTCGCACGTCCAGGCCGAAGTCGCCGGGCCGGCCGGAGGTGTCCTGCCGCAGGCTCTCCGGCCTGTCCTGATCCTGCGGCAGCTCCTGCTGCTGCCCGGCGGGGGCGGTGGGTGCGCTCATCGCTGCGCTCCTCGGATGTCGTGGCGGTCCAGCCGCCGGGGCAGGCGGAAGGTGGTCGCGCCCAGCTCCCAGATCATCAGGCCCGCCAGGGGGATCGCGGCGATCCAGTACCAGTCGCGGAAGCTGTCGACCTCGCGGGCGCTCTCGATCGGCACCGGGGACAGGGTGATGCCCTCCATCGTGCCCTCGATCGGTTCCTCCGGGTCTGTGCGGTGCAGGTAGGGCAGCCCGAGCTGCTCGGCGATGGTCTCGAGCTGGGCCTGGTCGATGGTGGAGATGCCCTGGGAGCCGTCGGCGTCGGTGATGTACTCGCCGTCGTCCTCACCGCCCTGCACCTGCATGGGGCCGCCCTCGGCGGTGCCGTAGCCGAGCACCGCGCCGCCGTCGATCTGGGAGGCCAGCGGGGCGAAGGACCGGGACTCCTCCCCGTCGGTGTTCTCGCCGTCGGAGAGCACGTACACCAGGATCGACGAGTCGGGGTCCTCCTCGCGGGTCTCGGTGATCTCGGTGCCCAGCGTCTCGAGGGGACGGTCGACGTTGGAGCCCTTCGAGTAGGCGGTGGGCTCGGTCTCCAGGGTGTCGATCCAGGCCTCGGCGGCCCCGGCGTCGGTGGTCAGCGGCAGCTGCTGGGTGGCGGTGGAGTCGAAGGAGAGGATCGCGTAGCGGGAGCCCTCGGTCATCCCCATGATCCGGCGCATGTCGGCCTTCACGCCCTCCAGGCGCGGCTGGGAGCCGGCGTAGTCCTCGGCGTTCATGGAGCCGGTGCGGTCCACGACGAAGAAGACGTTGGCGTTCATCCGCTCGGTCGGCTCGTCGTCCAGCGGGGTGACCGGGCGCAGGGCCACCGCCAGCAGCAGCAGGACCATCAACCCGCGGCGCAGCCAGGCGGTGCGCTGCCGGGGGCGCCGCACCAGCAGCACCACGGCGAGCGCCAGCATCCCGGTGAACAGCGGGATCAGGGCCCACAGCGGCAGCAGCGGCTCGAGGCGGATCATCGCGACCTCCATCCGACCACCAGGATCGCGACCAGGCTGACCAGGGTCAGCACGAAGAACGCCCCGGGCAGGTCGGTGCGGACCACCGTGGGGGTGGCGCCCATCTCCTCGGCCTGGGTGCGCTGGATCTGGTCGAGGATCGTCGGGATCGCGTCCGGGTCGGAGCTCTCGAAGACGGTGCCGCCGTGCTCCTCGGTGGCGCTGCGCAGCTCCTCCAGGCAGCTCGAGGAGCACTCGTAGGAGCCGGGGTAGAAGGTGTACAGCGAGATGTCGCGGGCGGCGACGCCCTCGGCGGCCTCGTCGAGGGTGAAGATCGGCTCGCCGTTCACCTCGTTGTCGGTGGCCAGGATGATCGAGCGGGAGCGGTCCTCCTCGGCCTGGTCGAAGAGCTGGCCGCAGGAGGCCAGGCCGTCGGGCACGATCGAGGCCTCGTCGTCGATGCCGCGGGTGCCGGCCACGAAGTCGTAGTAGGCAGCCCGCTTCTCATCGGAGTAGGACTGGGTGCCGGCGTAGGCCCCGGCCTCGTCGAAGTCGATGGCCTCGGAGGCCTCGCGCAGCTCGCGCTCGATGAGGTCGTAGTCGTTGGTCAGCGGGAACACGGTACGGCTGGTGGAGTTGAAGATCGACAGCGCCACCCGTTCGCCGTCGAAGTCCTGCACCATGTCGGCCATCGTGGTGAGGATCTCGGTGTCGTACTGGTACATGGAGCCCGAGACGTCCAGGCACAGCACGATGTCGCGGGAGTCGAAGGAGGGCGTCTCGATGCGCTCGTCGGCCACCCGTCCGGCGAGCATCGAGGCGGCGAGCACGCCGATCACGGCGAGCCCCACCTGTGCCACCCGCAGCACCCGCGCCCAGCGCTGGGCGCGCTGGAAGCTGGGGATGCGCTCGAGGAAGCGGGAGTTGGCGACCAGCACGGGCGCTGTCCGCATCGCGCGGCGGTTCCAGAAGGTGATCGCCCAGACGGCGAGCCCGGCGAGCAGCAGCAGGGCGGTCACCCACCACAGGATCATGACCATGCGCGGATCACCTCCCGGGCGCGGCGCACCGAGTCGTCCAGCTCGGCCTCGGGGTCCTGGGCGAAGTCGGGTTCGTAGAGGTCCCCGATCAGTTCGCCGACGGCGCGGGTGCGCGGGTCGGCGCGCAGGGTGGGCACGTCCTGGCTGGTGACGTCGTGCCCGGTGGTGCGGCGCACGAAGCGGCGCATCACCCCGGTCAGCTCGTGGTGGCCGGCGCGGGCGTCGACCTCGCCGGCCCCGTGGCGGGCGGCGACGTCGTTGACGGCGCGCAGGAACTCGGCCTTCAGGCCCTCCACCTCGGTGGGCCGGCGGCGGTAGGCGGCGCGCTTCTCGATCGAACGGGTGATGCGCAGGGTCCCCACGATCAGCGCGACGATCACCAGCACGCACAGGGCGGCCAGGATCAGCCACGCCACCGAGTACTGGGGCGGGTCGATGATCTCGGCCTCCGGGGCGGCCAGCAGCAGCTCAGGCGCGCGCATGGCGGTACTCCCTCGCCCTCAGCATCGCGATCATGTCCTCGACGACGGTGGTCTCCCCCTGGGTGAGCACGTGGCTGACGTGCAGCCGGTCCAGCATCTCGGTGATCCCTTCGCGGCGGGCCCGCCGGTAGGCCTCGACGTCCCGGGCGACCTTCGCGGAGCCGCGGGCCAGGGCCGTCACCTCGCGGGGCTGCTCGACGTCGACGACCTCGTGGTCGAGGTCCTCGCCCAGCAGCGGGTCGGCGTCGGCGATGCGCACCACCATCACGTCGTGGCGGGTGGTCAGGCGGCGCAGCGCGGCGAAGTCCTCGACGGCGGGGTGGGCCTCGTCGGTGATGATCGTCATCAGGGTGGAGCGGGAGGTGACCCGGAAGGCGCGCTCGAGCAGCCAGGCGCTGTCGGGGCCGGGGGCGCCCGCGGTGGTGCCCTGCTGGATGGTGCGCAGCAGCAGCTCCAGGTGGCCGTCGCTGGAGCGGGCCGGGAGCTGCAGGGGCCGCCCCTCGCTGCCGCCCACCAGGCCGATCAGGTCGCCGTTCTGCTGGGCCAGGAAGCAGATCAGCCCGGCGGCCATCACGGCGGCGTCGCGCTTGGAGGTGCCGTCGGCCGCGGTCGCGGCCATGCCCGCGGAGGTGTCGGCGACGATCGAGAGGTGCCGCACCCGCTCCTCGTTGAACTGCCGGATCAGCGGCTCCCCGGAGCGGGCGGTGGCCTTCCAGTCGATGTCGGAGATCTTGTCCCCGGGCTGGTAGTACTTCAGGTCGTCGAAGTCCTCGCCGCTGCCCTTGAACATGGAGCGGCCGCGGCCCTGGATCAGGCCGCGCGCCCGGTTCGAGGTGTGCAGGTCCACCCGGGCCTTGACCCGGGTGATCAGCGAGGTGGCCATCGGCGCCGTCCCGTCCGCGCTCAGGGCATCGGCACGGCGTGGAACACCGCGTCGATGATCTGCTCGGAGGTGATGCCGCTGGCCTGCGCGTCGAAGGTGAGCACCAGGCGGTGCCGCAGCACGGCGTAGCGCATGGCCCGCACGTCGTCGGGGGTGACGTAGTCGCGGCCCTGCAGCAGCGCATTGGCCTGGCCCACCCGCATCAGGGCGAGGGAACCGCGGGGGCTGGCACCCACCCGCACCGACTGGGTGAGGTTGGGGACCGGCCGGGGGCCGGAGCCGCGGGTGGTGAAGACCAGGTCGATGATGTAGCGCTTCACGGCGGGGTCGACGTAGACCTCGTCGACCTTCTCCTGCAGGAAGCGGATGTCGTCGAGGGAGACGGTGCGCGGGGCCACCCGGGGCCCGGTGAGGCTGCCCGCGGTGGAGCGGTCCAGGATCTCGTGCTCCTCGCCGGGGCGCGGGTAGGTGAGCACCTCCTTCATCAGGAAGCGGTCCATCTGCGCCTCGGGGAGGACGTAGGTGCCCTCCTCCTCGATGGGGTTCTGGGTGGCCAGCACCATGAAGGGCTCGGGCAGCCTGTGCACCTCGCCGCCGATGGAGGTCTGGCGCTCCTGCATCGCCTCGAGCATCGCCGACTGGGTCTTGGCGCTGGAGCGGTTGATCTCGTCCAGCAGCACCACGTTGGCGTGCACGGGGCCGAGCTGGGTGGTGAAGGTGCCCGAGCCGTAGTTGAAGATCTGGGTGCCGATGATGTCGTTGGGCATCAGGTCCGGCGTGCACTGGATGCGGGCGAAGGAGCCGGTGATCGCGGAGGCCAGCGCCGAGGCGGCGGTGGTCTTGGCCAGGCCCGGCACGGACTCCAGCAGCACGTGGCCGCCCGCGGCGAGCGCCGCGAGCAGGGTCTGGCGCAGGTTCTCCTGGCCGACCACGCGGGACTGGAACACCCCGGTGATGGCGCCGACGAGGTCGGTGGCCCGCTCCATGTCCGCCGGGGAGATGGCCCGGCTGGAGGGCGTGAAGGTGGCCCGCCCGGCCTGGCCGGCCTGGCCGGAGGGCGCGCGCTGCCCCGCGGGACCGCCCTGCGGAGCGGGGGCGGGCGAGGGCGCGGGACCCGAGGGCTGTCCCTGCGGAGGGAATCCCTGCTGCGGGCCGGCACCGTCCTGCGGCGGGGCGCCGTACTGCGGGCTGGAAGGCTGGGTCATCGGTGGCTGCTCCCCCGTGTCGCGGACTGATCCCGTGTGGCGGTCGACGGCGGCGCCCCGGTGCCGGTGGTGACCGGTGCGAGGGCCCGGGGGCCTCGCGGTCACCATGGTGCCGCCTGCGGTCCCGGTCCGTCCCCCCGGCACGGTGCGCGGGCCGCCACGGCGATCCTAACCGCTGTCGCGGTCCGGCGGTCGGAGCCTCCGCCGCAGGTGGGAGAATGCCCGGATGCAGGTCGATCCCTTCCTCCGCGCCACGCCCCCGGTGGCCCCCACCTCCCCCGGCCTCCAGGTCGACGCCCGCGGCGACGGCACCTTCGCGGTGGCTGCGCCCCGCGCCGAGGCGATCGACCTCTGCGTGCGGGAGGGCCGCACCGAGCGGCGCCAGCGGCTGCGGCACGTCGACGGCGGGCTGCACTGGGACCATGTGCGCGGGATGGTCCCCGGCACCCGCTACGGGATCCGCGCCCACGGCCCCTGGAACCCGGCCGAGGGACTGTTCTTCCACCCCGGCCAGCTGCTGGTGGACCCCTACACGCGCGGCCTCTCCCACGCCTCCCCGCTGCTGAGCTCCTTCTTCCCCTTCCCGGTGGACTCGATGCTGGACCCGCGCGACGGGCTCGGCGCGCGCCGCAGCGAGGACAACGCTGCCGACGCGATCTGGTCCGAGGTGGTCTCCGACGCCTTCGACTGGCAGGGCGACCTGCGGCCGATGACCGACTGGGACGCGACCGTGATGTACGAGCTGCACGTGAAGGGGTACACCCAGCAGAACCCCGCTGTGCCCGCCCCGCAGCGCGGCACCTACGCGGCCCTCGCCCACCCGGCCGTCACCACCGCCCTGCGGGAGCTGGGCGTGACCACCGTGGAGCTGCTGCCCGTCCAGGCCGCGATGGACGAGGCCCACCTGGCCCGCCGCGGCCTGGTCAACTACTGGGGCTACTCGACGATGGCCTACCTCGCCCCCGAGCCGTCCCTGGCCACCGCCGCCGCCCAGAAGGCCGGCGCCCAGGCGGTGCTCGACGAGGTGAAGACGATGGTGCGGGGCCTGCACGCCGCGGGCCTCGAGGTGGTGCTGGACGTGGTCTACAACCACACCGCCGAGGGCGGCGCCGAGGGCCCCTCGCTGTCGCTGCGCGGCCTCGACGGCCGCGAGTACTACTGGTACGAGCACGGCGCCTTCCAGGACGTGACCGGCACCGGCGGCACCCTGGACCCGCGCAGCCCCCACGTGCTGGACCTGGTGCTGGCCTCCCTGCGCTACTGGGTGCAGGAGGTCCACGTCGACGGCTTCCGCTTCGACCTGGCCGCCACCCTGGGCCGGGACTCCGGCGGCTTCCGCCCCGACCACCCGCTGCTGCGGGCCATCGCCGCCGATCCGGTGCTACGCACGGTGAAGCTCATCGCCGAGCCGTGGGACGTGGGCACCGGCGGCTGGCAGACCGGCAACTTCCCCCCGCCGTGGGCCGAGTGGAACGACGCCTTCCGCGACGACGTGCGCAGCTTCTGGCTCGCCGACCGCGGCCACCGCCTGCGCAGCGGTCAGCGCGCCGGGGTGGGGGTGCGGGACCTCGCCACCCGCCTGGCCGGCTCCGCGGACATGTTCACCCGCGCCGATCCGCCGCAGCTGCCCGCGGGCCGCAGCCTGCGCGCCCCCTGGGCCTCGGTGAACTACGTGACCGCGCACGACGGCTTCACCCTCGCCGACCTCACCGCCTACGAGTCCAAGCACAATGAGGCCAACGGCGAGGACAACCGCGACGGCACCACCAACAACCGCTCCTGGAACCACGGGGTCGAGGGCGAGCCCGCCGGCCGCGCCGGCAGCGCGGCCCGGCGCCGCGCCGAGGAGGAGACGGAGGCCCTGCACGAGGCCCGCGACCGCAGCGCCCGCGCGGTGCTGGCGACCCTGCTGCTGGCCTCCGGCACCCCGCTGCTCACCGCGGGCGACGAGCTGGGCCGCAGCCAGCGCGGCAACAACAACGCCTACTGCCAGGACAACGAGATCTCCTGGGTCGACTGGGACCTCGACGCCCGCGCCCTCGCCCAGCGGGACGTGGTGCGGCGCCTGATCGCCCTGCGCGGCGAGCACGCCCAGCTGCGCTCGGCCCGCTTCCTGCGCCCGGCCGACCCGGCCGACCTCGCCCCCGACCAGGTGGCCTGGTTCGCCGCCGACGGCCGGATGCTCGACCACGGCGATTGGATGGACCCCCACCGCCACCTGCTGGCGATGCTGCGCCCGGGCGTGCCCGGCGAGGGCCCGGACGGCGGCACCGCCCACCTGCTGGTGATCCTCTCCGCCGAGACGGAGGACGTGCAGGTCACGCCGCCCTCCGCGCCGTGGCCGGAGGGCACCGCCCGGGTGCTGCTGGACACCGCGCTCGCGAACCAGGAGGAGCTTCCCATTTCGCCGCTGGGACCGGAGGGGGTGCGGGTCCGGCCCGGCTCCGTGGTCGTCCTGCAGATCACCGTCCCGGACCCGCTATCGTGATCACCGTCACCGTGCCCGATATCGGGCATCGACCCCGACCCAGGAGAGGCCGTGCCGACCCCAGCTGAGCCCACCCCCACAGACGTCGACACCACGCGCCCCGGCCGGAGGCCCACCCCCCGTGGCCTCGAGGCCGGCCTCGGCCGGATCCCGATCATGCAGGTCAGCCCCGTCGTCGACGGCGGCCGCTTCCCCGCCTCCTGCGCCGAGGGCGAGACCGTGCCCGTGGTGGTCAACGCCTTCCGCGAGGGCCACGACGAGATGGGCGTGCAGGTGGTGCTCCTCGACCCCGACGGAGGCGAGAGCATCCACCGCGCCCGCTCCACCAACCCCGGGCTCGACCTCTGGCAGGCCGAGGTGCGCCCCACCTCGCCGGGCCACTGGTCCTTCCGGGTGGAGGCCTTCTCCGCGCCCTACGACACCTGGGCCCACGTCGCCGAGGTGAAGCTCGCCGCCGGCATCGACGAGGAGCTGGTCTGCGCGGAGGGCGCCCAGGTGCTCGGCCGCGCCCTGGCCGAGATCGAGGAGGGCACCCGCCCCGCTGCCGAGGCCTCCCTGCTGCGCGCCGCCATCGAGTCCCTCGGCCAGACCGGTCTCTCCCCCGCCGCCCGGGTCGCCCCGGCGCTCGCCGCCGACCTGCGCGGGGTGATGGCCGAGCGGCCCCTGCGCGAGGGCGTCACCGTCTCCGGGCCGCACCCGCTGATCGTGCACCGGAAGCGCGCCCTGTACGGCTCCTGGTACGAGATCTTCCCCCGCTCCGAGGGTGCGCGTTTCGACCCCGAGCGGGGCTGGGTGCCCGGCACCCTGCGCACCGCCGCGGACTCCCTGGACCGCATCGCCGACATGGGCTTCGACGTCGCCTACCTGACGCCGATCCACCCCATCGGCACCACTTTCCGCAAGGGCCGCAACAACACCCTGGACCCGCGGCCCGGCGACCCCGGCTCGCCCTACGCGATCGGCTCCCCCGACGGCGGGCACGACGCGATCCACCCCGAGCTGGGCACCATGGAGGACTTCGACGCCTTCGTGGCCCGCGCGAAGGAGCTGGACCTCGAGGTCGCGATGGACATCGCGCTGCAGTGCTCCCCGGACCACCCCTGGGTCACCGAGCACCCCGAGTGGTTCCAGGTGCGGCCCGACGGCACCATCGCCTACGCCGAGAACCCGCCCAAGAAGTACCAGGACATCTACCCGCTGAGCTTCGACACCGACTACGAGGGGCTCTACGCGGCGATCCGCGACATGCTGGAGCTGTGGGTCGAGCACGGGGTGACCCTGTTCCGGGTCGACAACCCCCACACCAAGCCGGTGCGCTTCTGGGAGGAGCTGCTGGCCGAGTTCGACGAGAAGCACCCCGAGGTGATCTTCCTGGCGGAGGCGTTCACCCGGCCCACCATGATGCACACCCTCGGCAAGGCCGGCTTCCACCAGAGCTACACCTACTACACCTGGCGCCACGGCGCCGAGGAGCTGCAGGAGTACCTGGAGGAGCTGGTCGAGGCCGCCCCCTACATGCGGCCCAGCTTCTGGCCCACCACGCACGACATCCTCACCCCCTTCATGAGCTCCGGGGGGCGCCGCGCCTTCGCGCTGCGGGCGATCCTCGCCGCCACCCTGGTGCCCACCTGGGGCATCTACGCCGGCTACGAGCTGGTGGAGGACGTGCCCCGGCCGGGTGCGCAGGAGCAGATCGACAACGAGAAGTACGAGTACAAGGCCCGTGACTTCGCGGCCGCCGAGGCGGAGGGCCGCAGCCTGGCCCCGCTGCTGCGCAGCCTGAACCGGGCCCGCGCCGAGCACCCGGCCCTGCAGTCGCTGCGGGCGATCCGCTTCCACACCGCCGACGACCCGCAGGTGCTGGTGTTCTCCAAGCACCTGGAGGCCCACGAGACCGGCACCGGCACCCCGGACACCGTGATCGTGGCCTCGCTGACCGAGCACGACCGCGGCGCCTGGACCACCCTGCACATCGACCTGGAGGCGCTCGGTCTCCCCCCGGTGGTCGAGGTCGAGGACCTCCTCACCGGCGAACGCTTCACCTGGGGCAGCGACCCCTTCGTGATCCTCGACCCCGAGGCTCGCCCCGCGCACGTGCTGCGCATCATCCACCCCGAGGAGGACCATCATGGCTGAGACGCCCGAGACCACCCCCGCGGCGGGCCCCGCCGTGCTGCCCCTGGGCGAGCACGAACTGGGCGCCACCGCGACCGGCAGCTACCACGACCCGCACTCGGTGCTGGGCGCCCAGGAGTACGAGGGCGCCACCACCGTGCGCACCCTCAAGCCCTTCGCCGAGGCCGTCGAGGTGCTGCTCGAGGACGGCACCGCGGTGCCCATGACCCACGAGTACGACGGCATCTGGGTGGCGGCGCTCGAGGGCGCCGTGCCCGCGCGCTACACGCTGCGGGTCACCTGGAGCGGCGGCGGCGAGCCGGTCGAGGTGGAGGAGCCCTACCGCTTCCTGCCCACCGTCGGCGAGCTGGACCTGCACCTGGTCCGCGAGGGCCGCCACGAGGAGCTGTGGAAGACCCTCGGCGCCCACCCCACCACCGTCGACGGCGTGGAAGGCACCTCCTTCACCGTGTGGGCCCCCAACGCCCGCGCCGTCCAGGTGATCGGTGACTTCAACGGCTGGGACGGCCGCTCCAGCGCCCTCCGCTCCCTGGGCTCCTCCGGCGTCTGGGAGATCTTCGAGCCGGGCGTCGGCGTCGGCTCCACCTACAAGTTCCGCATCCTGGGGGCCGACGGCACCTGGCGGGACAAGGCCGACCCGATGGCCCGCGCCGCCGAGGTGCCGCCCGCGACCGGCTCCATCGTCACCGCCTCGGACTACGAGTGGGGCGACGACGCCTGGCTGGCCGAGCGCGCCCAGGCCGACGCCCTGGCCTCCCGGATGTCGATCTACGAGGTGCACCTGCCCTCCTGGCGCCAGGGCCTGGGCTACCGGGAGCTCGCGGACGAGCTGGTCGAGTACGTCACCGAGATGGGCTTCACCCACGTGGAGTTCATGCCGCTCGCGGAGCACCCTTTCGGCGGCTCCTGGGGCTACCAGGTGACCGGCTACTACGCCCCCACCTCGCGTCTGGGCAGCCCCGACGAACTGCGCCACCTCATCGACACCCTCCACCAGGCCGGCATCGGCGTGATCATGGACTGGGTGCCCGCCCACTTCCCCAAGGACGAGTTCGCCCTCGCCCGCTTCGACGGCACCCCGCTGTACGAGCACGCGGACCCGCGCCGCGGCGAGCACCCCGACTGGGGCACCTACGTCTTCGACGTCGGCCGCAACGAGGTGCGCAACTTCCTGGTCGCCAACGCCTGCTACTGGCTGGAGGAGTTCCACGTCGACGGCCTGCGCGTGGACGCGGTCGCCTCGATGCTCTACCTGGATTACTCCCGCGAGGACGGCCAGTGGGTGCCCAACCAGTACGGCGGCCGCGAGGACCTGGACACCATCGCCTTCCTGCAGGAGGCCAACGCCACCGCCTACAAGCGCGCCCCGGGCATCGTGATGATCGCGGAGGAGTCCACCTCCTTCCCCGGCGTCACCCGTCCCACCGACGCCGGCGGCCTGGGCTTCGGCTTCAAGTGGAACATGGGCTGGATGCACGACTCGCTGGTCTACCTGGGCGAGGACCCCATCCATCGCCAGTACCACCACGGGGAGCTGACCTTCTCGATGGTGTACCAGTACTCGGAGAACTTCGTGCTGCCGATCAGCCACGACGAGGTCGTGCACGGCAAGGGCTCGCTGCTGCGCAAGGCTCCCGGGGACGACTGGCAGCAGGCCGCCTCGGTGCGCGCCTACCTGGCCTTCCAGTGGACCCACCCGGGCAAGCAGCTGCTGTTCATGGGCTCCGAGTTCGCCCAGGGCACTGAGTGGTCCGAGCAGTCCGGCCTGCCGTGGTGGCTGCTGGAGTACCCCCTGCACCGCGGCGTCCAGCAGTTCGTGAAGGACCTCAACGCCCTGCAGCGGGACTTCCCGGCCCTGCACGAGCGGGACCAGGACCCGGGCGGCTTCGAGTGGCTGATCGGCGACGACGCCGGCCACAACGTGATCGCCTTCGTGCGGCGCGACCAGGCCGGGGACCCGGTCGTGGTGGTGCTGAACTTCTCGCCGGAGCCGTGGGTGGACTACCGGGTGCCGCTGCCCGAGGGCGGCACCTGGATCGAGAGCCTGAACTCCGACGCCACCGTCTACGGCGGCAGCGGGGTCGGCAACCTGGGCAAGGTCGATGCGGAGTCGCTGCCGCAGCACGGGCGGGACCACTCGGTGCGCCTGGCGGTGCCGCCGCTGGGCGCCGTGGTGCTCACCCCGGAGCGCCTGCAGCAGGGCTGAGCCCCCTCCTCACGTCGACGGCCCGGTCGCGCCCCTCTCGGGGTGACCGGGCCGTCGTCCTGCGCGCGCAGGCTCAGTACAGCAGGTTCGCCAGGCGCTTGCGGGCGGCGGCCACCCGCGGGTCGCCGGGGCCGGCCACCTCGAACAGCTCCAGCAGGCGGGCGCGCACGCGGTCCTTGGTCTCCTGGTCGGCGCCGCGGAGCTGGGTGAGCAGGCGATCGAAGGCGTCCTCGACGTGTCCGCCGAGCATGTCGATGTCGGCCACCAGCAGCTGGGCGTCGAGGTCCTCGGGACGCTCGGCGGCGGCGGTGCGGGCGGCCTCCAGCTGGGCGTCCTGGGTGCGGCGCATGAGCTGCACGGTGGCCAGTCCCGCCGTGGCCTCGGCATCGGCGGGGGCCTCGCGCAGCTGCGCCTCGTAGGCGGCGACGGCGGCGTCCAGGTCGCCGTTCTCGATCGCGGCGTAGGCCTCGGCGATGTGCGGGGGCAGGGGTTCGTCAGCGGGCTCTTCGGCCTGGTTCGCCTGGTCGCCCTCGACCGGGGCGACCTCCATGCCCTGCTGCTGGGCGAGCTGCAGCACCTGGGAGACCAGGTTGTCGATCTCGGCACGCGGCAGCACGGACTCCACGATCGGCTGCACCTGGCCCATGATCAGCAGCAGCAGGGTGGGCAGCTGCTGCACGCGCAGCGCCTGGGCGACCCGGGTCTGGGTGTCGGCGTCGACGGTGGCCAGGCGCAGGGCGCCGTGCTGGGCGTCGACGGCGTCGCGCAGGTCCTGCAGGAAGGCGGGGCCGTCGGGGACCCGGGCGCTGGAGACCACCAGCAGGGTCGGCACGGTCTGCGAGTCGGCCACGATCTGCTCGAGGCCCTGCTCGGTGACGGCCACCTCGTGGGTTCCGGCGGTGCCGGAGGCACCGGGGGCGCCCGGGGCGGGCTGCTTGAGCGAGGCGAGGTCGATGATGCCGTACGGGTCGGTCACGGGGGTGCTCCTTCGACGAGGTCGTATCGGGACCAGTCTAGGGACCGCCGCGTCCGCGGCGCCGCGTGGGGGCGCCCCGTCCGCTCTGGGCGATCAGGCCCGGCTCAGGAGCCCTCGACGCCGGTGATGATGCGCGTGGCGGCGATGGGCTGGATCTGGGCGTCGGAGCCCTCCGCCGGGATGTACAGCGCGACGGTGGTGCCGTAGGTGCGCACCAGCTCGTCGGTCAGCTCCCGGGTGCCGAGCACGTCGGTGATGGGGTTCTCCTCGTCGTAGCTCAGGGTGGCGTCGGCGCGGATGGTGAGGGTGCGGGTGGAGGTGAAGGTGCTCATCACGATGGCGCCGCCGTCCTCGAGCCGCAGGCCCAGCAGATCGTCCTCGACGACCTCGTAGACCTCCTTGACGGTGGGGGCCTCGTCCTCCTCCACGTCCTCGTTCAGGCTGGCGCGCTCGGCCTGGATCTGATCGTGGACGGTGTCCTGGTAGGGGTTCGGGGCGAGCTGGTCCTCGCTGTCGGGGCCGTTGCCGTCGGAGAGCACTTTCGCGTACAGCGCCAGGGCGTCCTTCGGGGTCATCAGCAGGCCCTCGGCCTCCAGCCCGACGGGCTCGGAGCCGGTCAGCGCGTTGGGCAGCTTCTCGGGGATCTCCACCCCGTCCATCTGCTGCGCCCAGCCCCAGGTGGTGTACGGGGAGCGGGCGTCCTCCTGGCGCAGGGCCAGGAAGGAGAACACGGTGCTGTCCTCGCCCTCGGCCACCTCGGGGGTGGACAGGGCGATCGCGACGCGCGGGAACTCGGCACTGGTGGAGGTCAGCGCCGTGTACAGGGTGGGGCCGGGACGGCTGAACTCCTGGTTCCAGTTGTCCTCGAAGTCCTCCTCGTTCTCGGCGCGGCCGATGAGCTCGTAGAGGTCCTCGCGGAAGGTCGCGGCGGAGCCGACCACGCGGGGAGCCAGCAGCTCGGCGTCGCGCTCCTCGTCGGCCTCGGTCAGCTGGTCGTTGACCGCGGTCACGAAGGCGGTCAGCTGCTCCTCGGTGGTGTTCGGGGTGGGGGTCGCGCTTTCGGTGCCGGTCGACGGCGCCGGCGGGGTCCCGGGCTCCTCGGCGCAGGCGGCCAGCAGCCCGCCGGCGAGCAGGGCGCCGGCGCCGCCCACCAGGCGGCGGCGGCTCAGGGCCGGGAGGGCTCGGGGGGTGGGGCGGGTCATCGCTGCTCCTCGGGGTCCTGCGCGGTCGGCTCCTCGTCCTGCACGGACGGGAGCACGTCGGTCTGGTCCTGCCCGTCCGCGACCGTCGGGGGCAGCACGTCGGTGGTCTCCCCGGCAGTGGGCGCGGACGGGGCGGGGTCCTCGTCGGTCACGGGCGCGAGCACGTCGGTGTCGTCCTCGTCGCGGGGGGCGCCCAGGGCGTCCTCCTCGGCCCCGGCCGGCTCCCGGTCGTCGACGAGGCCCTGCTCGTCCGCGCGGGCGGCCAGGTCGGGCTCGACGGGGGCGAGCACCACGGTGTCCGGGGTGTCGTCCTCCCCGGCGGCGTCGGCGGCGGCCGCGTCGTCGAGGTCGACGGGGGCGGTGCCCTCCTCGCCCCGGGCGCCGTCCTCGACGGCCTCCGGGCTCCCGTCCTCGGCGAGCTCCTCCTCGTCCTCGATCTCCTCGGCGTCGTCCTCGCGGCCGCGGCGGCCGACGCCGGTGAGGGACACCAGGCCCAGCAGCAGGCCGATGATCGCCAGGGCGGCGCCGCCGGCATAGGCGAAGGGCACCCATTCGTTCTCGTCGTCCACCGGCCAGGTGATGCTCACGGACTGGGCGCCGGCCTCGGTGCCGTCGGTGACCAGCAGGATCGCGCGCGCCGGCTGGGCGTTGTCGCCCTGCTCGGCGGCGGCGAAGTCGGCCACGTCGATGGTGACCGGGGACGGGGAGGTCTCCACGGTGCGCCAGAGGTCGGAGTCGGTCGGGTTCGAGAGCTCGTCCTCGCCCTCGGGCTCGACCTCCTCGGTGCTCAGCGTGGTCCAGTCGCTGGCCCCGGTGATGCGGGTGTAGTGGGTGCCCTCGAGGTAGTCGTCGATGTCGCCGTTGGGGGCGGTGATCACGGAGACGTCGGAGGCGCCGGTGATCTCGACCTCGCCCTCGGTGCCGCCGATGTAGAGCACGCCCGGGTCGATGACCACGGCGGGGCCCGGGTCGGACAGCTGGACGGTGGCGGTGGTCTCGGTGGCGGGCGCCCAGACGGTGTCGCCGAGTCGGCCCAGGACCAGGCCGATCAGGCCGAGCAGGACCAGCAGCAGGGCAAGCAGACGTTGCACGTTCGAGGGCTCCTTCATCGTCGCCGGGCACCGCCCGGACAGGGGACCCGACCACCCTACGGAACCGGCGGGCACGGGTCAGGTCATCGTGAGGACTTCCACCCGTGATCGGCTACCCTTGCCGGGTGCGTCTCGTGGTTGCCCGCTGCTCCGTCGACTACACCGGTCGGCTCACCGCCCATCTCCCGCTCGCCCCGCGCCTGCTGATCGTCAAGGCCGACGGCAGCGTGCTGGTGCACTCCGACGGCGGCAGCTACAAGCCGCTGAACTGGATGAGCCCGCCCTGCACGCTGCGCACCACGCGCCGCGGGGACGAGGAGGCCGCCGCCGACGAGGTGGAGGGCCCCTGGATCGAGCAGTGGGACGTCACCCACGACAAGTCCGGCGACCGCCTGCGGGTGCGGCTGCACGAGGTGCTCGAGGACTCCTCCCACGACCTGGGCACCGACCCGGGCCTGCAGAAGGACGGCGTCGAGGCGCACCTGCAGGCGCTGCTGGCCGAGCACATCGAGACCCTCGGCGAGGGCTGGTCCCTGGTGCGCCGCGAGTACGGCACCGCGATCGGCCCGGTCGACATCCTGGCCCGCGACGCCGACGGCGCCCACGTGGCCGTGGAGATCAAGCGGCGCGGCGAGATCGACGGCGTCGAGCAGCTCACCCGGTACCTGGAGCTGCTGAACCGCGACCCGCTGCTGGCGCCCGTGCGCGGGATCTTCGCCGCCCAGGCCATCAAGCCGCAGGCGAAGGTCCTGGCCGGGGACCGCGGCATCGACTGCGTGACCCTGGACTACGACGCCCTGCGCGGCATCGACGACGTGGACTCCCGCCTGTTCTGAGCCCGCACCTGCTGAGCCCCGTCCCCCACCGCATCCGCACCGAGCCCGGGGAGGCCCCGTGAGCACCACCGCCGAGCACGCCGAGCACTCCCCCGCCGCGCAGCGGTTCCTGCGCGGCCCCGCGGTGCTCCCCCAGGGCCTGGTACCCGACGCGCTGATCGCGATCAGCGGCGCGGGCATCACCCACGCCGGCCCGGCCGCCTCCGCCCCTGACATCGACCCCACCCTGGTGGAGGATGTCGCGGGCGGGATGATCCTGCCGGGGCTGGTGGACCTGCACTGCCACGGCGGCGGCGGGGTCTCCTTCCCCGACGCCGAGGACGCCGCGACCATGACCGCCGCGGTCCGCGAGCACCGCCGCCACGGCACCACCTCGCTGGTGGCCTCCCTGGTCACCGCATCCCCGGACACCCTGCGGGCGCGGGTGGCGGAGCTGGCGGCCCTGGCCCGCGCCGGGGAGGTCGAGGGCATCCACCTGGAGGGGCCATTCCTCTCCGTCGACCGCTGCGGCGCGCAGAACCCCGCGGAGATCCGCGCGGGCGACGCCGCCGAGGTGCGGGCGCTGGCGGAGCTCGCCGGCGGGGCGCTGGCCACCATGACCGTCGCCCCCGAGGTACCGGGCGCCGACGCCGTGATCGAGGCGCTGGCGGAGACCGGCGCCGTGCCCTCCCTCGGCCACTCCGATGCGGACTCGGCGAGCTTCACCGCCGGCATCGCCCGCTCGCGGGAGGCGCTGCGCCGCCACCGCGGCCGCAGCCCCCTGCCCACCGCCACCCACCTGTTCAACGGGATGCGCCCCGTCCACCACCGCGACCCCGGCCCGGCGCTGGCGGCCCTGGATGCCGCCGCGCGCGGCGAGATGGTGGTGGAGGTGATCGGCGACGGCGTCCACCTGGACCCGCGCACGGTCGCCCACGTCTTCGCCCTTGCCGCCGAGGACCAGGTGGCGCTGGTGACCGACGCGATGGCCGCGGCCGGGATGGCCGACGGCGCCTACCGGCTGGGCTCGCTGGCCGTGGAGGTCTCCGGCGGCGTGGCCCGTCTCGCCGAGGGCGGCGCGATCGCCGGCGGCACCGCCCACCTGATCGACGTGGTCCGCGCGAGCGTGCTGGAGGCCGGGGTGGACCTGGCCCGCGCGGTGCGCGCCGCCTCCCTGGTGCCCGCCCGGGTGCTCGGCGCCGAGGACCGCCTCGGCTCCCTCGCCCCCGGCCGCCGCGCCGACGTGCTCATCACCGACCGCGACCTCCGCCCCCGCCGCGTCCTCCGCGCCGGGCAGGACGTCGAGGTCTGAGCGTCGCTCAGTCCGCGTCGCCCGCCACGGCGCCGGTGGGGGCGGCCTCCAGCCAGGCGGTGAGCACCGCGGCGGAGGAGGGGTCCAGCAGCAGCCCGCTGCGACGGCCGTGGGCCAGGCGCATCTCGACCCGGTACAACGGCTCCGCGTCGGGGTCCTTGGGGAGCAGGCGGTGCCGCTCCACCTCCACGATCTCCCCGCGCGGGATCACCAGCTCGGGTCCGGGCCGCAGGGACAGCGCCTGGAACCAGCGCAGCTGCTGGCCGCCGATGCGCAGCAGGCCCGTGGCCCACAGCTCTCCCCCGCCCAGCGAGCGCCGGCGCAGGGAGCAGGGCACGGTGGCGGGCTGGCGGTAGACCAGCACCCGTCGCACCACCAGCGCGAGCGCCAGCAGCACGAGAACGAGCATCCCGACCCCCACGAGGAGGATCGGGATGCTCGGCATGCTCATGACGCGGGTCGGCTCAGCGGGAGGCCGGACGGTCGGCGTGGTCCACGGCGATGGTCACCACGTCGGCGTCCACGGAGACGAAACCCCCGCGTACCTCGCGCTCGGTGACCTCGCCGGAGTCCGAGGTGATGCGGACGATGCCGCGGTCCAGGACCGCGAGGGTCGGCTGCATCCGCGGCAGGATGCCCATCGAGCCGTCGGCCGCGGGCACCACCACGCGCGCCGCCTTCCCGGACCACTCGGTCCGGTCGGAGGTCACGAAGGTGACGTCGAGGGCACTCACTCGCCCAGCTCCTTCTGGATGCGGTGCCAGTTCTCCATCACCATGTCGATGCCGCCGACGTTGAAGAACGCCTGCTCCGCGATGTGGTCGAACTCGCCGTCGCAGATGCCCTTGAAGCCCTCGATGGTGTCGCGCAGCGGCACGTCGGAGCCGTCCACACCCGTGAACTGCTTGGCGATGTGGGTGTTCTGCGAGAGGAACTGCTGGATGCGGCGAGCGCGCGCCACCGTCACCTTGTCCTCCTCGGAGAGCTCGTCCACACCGAGCATCGCGATGATGTCCTGCAGCTCCTTGTTGCGCTGCAGGATCTGCTTCACGCGCACCGCGGTGTCGTAGTGCTCCTGGCCGATGTAGCGCGGGTCCAGGATGCGCGAGGTGGAGGTCAGCGGGTCGATCGCGGGGTACAGGCCGCGCGAGGCGATCTCGCGGGAGAGCTCCGTGGTCGCGTCCAGGTGGGCGAAGGTGGTCGCCGGCGCCGGGTCGGTGTAGTCGTCGGCCGGCACGTAGATCGCCTGCATCGAGGTGATCGAGTGGCCGCGGGTGGAGGTGATGCGCTCCTGCAGCACGCCCATCTCGTCGGCCAGGTTCGGCTGGTAGCCCACCGCGGAGGGCATGCGGCCCAGCAGGGTGGAGACCTCGGAGCCCGCCTGGGTGAAGCGGAAGATGTTGTCGATGAACAGCAGCACGTCCTGGGACTGCACGTCGCGGAAGTACTCCGCCATCGTCAGCGCCGAGAGGGCCACGCGCAGGCGGGTGCCCGGCGGCTCGTCCATCTGGCCGAAGACCAGGGCGGTCTTCTCGATGACGCCGGACTCGGTCATCTCCTCGATGAGGTCCCAGCCCTCACGGGTGCGCTCGCCCACGCCGGCGAACACGGAGACGCCGTCGTGGTTGTTGGCCACGCGGTAGATCATCTCCTGGATGAGCACCGTCTTGCCCACGCCGGCGCCGCCGAACAGGCCGATCTTGCCGCCCTGCACGTAGGGGGTGAGCAGGTCGATCGACTTCACGCCGGTCTCGAACATGGTGGTCTTCGACTCGAGCTGGTCGAAGTTCGGGGCGGTGCGGTGGATGGGCCACCGCTCCTTGACCTCGAGCTGCGAGGCCTCCTTGTTCAGCGGGTTGCCCACCACGTCGAACACGGTGCCGAGGGTCGCGTCGCCCACGGGCACGGAGATCGCGGCGCCGGTGTCGACCACGTCCTGGCCGCGCACGAGGCCGTCGGTGGGCTTCAGCGCGATGGCGCGGACCATGCCGTCGCCGAGGTGCTGGGCGGTCTCCAGGCTCAGGCTGGTGGAGTCCAGGCCCGCCTCGGCGGAGATCGCGGTGGTCAGCGCGTTGTACAGGTCCGGGATCTGCCCCGGGGGGAACTCGATGTCGACGACCGCGCCGGTGACGCGGGCGATGCGACCGGTGCCCGGCTGGGTCTCGCCGGCCGCGGCGGTGGTGTCAGGGAGGACGGGGGTGCTCATGGGGTTCTCTCCAATGGGTTCGTCCGGCGCGTGAGCGTCCGGGGCTGCTCAGCGTTCGGTGCGACCGGATCCCGAGAGGGCGTCGGCGCCGCCGACGATCTCGGAGATCTCCTGGGTGATCTCCGCCTGGCGGGCCGAGTTGGCCAGGCGGGTGAACTTGCGGATCTGGGTCTCGGCGTTGTCGGTGGCCGTCTTCATGGCGCGCTGGGTGGCGGCGTGCTCGGAGGCCATCGACTGCATGAGGAGGTTGACGATGCGCGACTCGATGTAGCGCGGCATCAGCTCGTCCATCACGGTCTCCGCGTCCGGGGTGAACTCGTACAGCGGGTACGAGGGGGCCCCGATGCCGCCGGCGTTCTCCTCGCCGTCCACCACCTCGATCGGGACCAGGCGGGTGGCGCGGGCCACCTGCTGGAACCGGCTGAGGAAGCGGGTGCCCACCAGGTACAGCTCGTCGAGGTGGCGCTCGGCGTCCTCGCTGAGGAGGTCCGCGGTGAGCTGCTCGGAGACCTCGTGGCCGAGGGAGGCCAGCTCGTTCTCCGAGTAGGGGGCCCAGGCGCGCTCCGGCTCGCGGTTGCGGAAGCGGAAGTAGGTCTCGCCCTTGCGGCCGACGACGTAGAGGACCGGGGTCTTGCCCTCCTCGCGGAGGCGGTTGCCGAGCTCCTCGGCCGCACGGATCACGTTGTGCGAGTAGGAGCCGGTCATGCCGCGGTCCGCGGTGATCAGCAGGATGCCGGCGCGGCCGGTCTGCTGGCGGTCGGTCTCCAGGAATGGGTGGTCCAGCTCCCCGGAATGGGTCGCGACGGCCCCGATGGCCTGCGTGATCGCTTCGGCGTAGGGGGTGGTCGCCTGCACCCGGGCGTGGGCCTTCGAGATGCGCGAGGCGGCCACCATCTCCTTGGCCTTGAAGATCTTCTTCATGCCCTGAGCGGAGCCGATCCGCTGCTTGTACTGCCTCTGCTGCGCTCCCATGTCTCTCCTTCGGGGGCCGATCCGCGGTGGTCCGGGGCCTCCCGCCCGCAGGCGGGAGGCGATGCCGGATCAGCCGCGGGCGATGCGCTCCTGGTCGATGTCCTCGTCCTCGGCGCTGCCGTGGACGTCATGACCGGCCGGGTCCTTGCCCTTGCCCGCCAGGAAGTCCTGCTTGACCTGGCCGAGGATCTCGGTGAGCTGCTGCTCGGTCTCGTCGGAGAACTTCTGGGTGGTACGGATGTCCTCGAGCACGGAGCCGTTGTGGCGCAGGTGCTCCAGCAGCTGCTCCTCGAACTCGCGGACGTCCTCGACGTCGATGTCGTCGAAGTGGCCGGTGGTGCCGGCCCACACGGAGACGACCTGGTCCTCGACCGGGAAGGGCGAGTTCTGGGACTGCTTGAGCAGCTCCATCAGGCGGGCGCCGCGGTTCAGCTGCTGCTTGGAGGCGGCGTCCAGGTCGGAGGCGAACATCGCGAAGGACTCCAGGTCACGGAACTGCGCCAGGGAGATCTTCAGGGTGCCCGAGACGGCCTTCATGGCCTTGATCTGGGCGGAGCCGCCCACGCGGGACACCGAGATGCCGACGTCCACGGCGGGACGCTGGTTCGCGTTGAACAGGTCCGACTGCAGGAAGCACTGGCCGTCGGTGATCGAGATGACGTTGGTCGGGATGTACGCAGAGACGTCGTTGGCCTTGGTCTCGATGATCGGCAGGCCGGTCATCGAGCCGCCGCCCATCTCGTCGGAGAGCTTCGCGCAGCGCTCCAGCAGACGGGAGTGCAGGTAGAAGACGTCGCCCGGGTAGGCCTCACGGCCCGGCGGACGGCGCAGCAGCAGCGACACGGCGCGGTAGGCCTCGGCCTGCTTGGAGAGGTCGTCGAAGACGATGAGGACGTGCTTGCCCTGGTACATCCAGTGCTGGCCGATGGCCGAGCCGGTGTAGGGGGCGATGTACTTGAAGCCCGCCGGGTCGGAGGCCGGGGCCGCCACGATGGTGGTGTACTCCAGCGCGCCGTTCTCCTCGAGGGTGGCGCGCACCGAGGCGATGGTCGAGCCCTTCTGGCCGACCGCGACGTAGATGCAGCGCACCTGCTTGCTGGGATCGCCGGACTCCCAGTTCGCCTTCTGGTTCAGGATGGTGTCGATCGCGACGGTGGTCTTGCCCGTCTGGCGGTCGCCGATGATCAGCTGGCGCTGGCCGCGGCCGATCGGGGTCATCGCGTCGATGGCCTTGAGGCCGGTCTGCAGCGGCTCCTTCACGCTCTTGCGCTGCATCACGCCGGGCGCCTGCAGCTCGAGGGCGCGGCGGCCGTCCGCGGCGATCTCGCCGAGACCGTCGATGGGGGCGCCGACGGGGTCGACCACGCGGCCGAGGTAGCCGTCGCCGACCGGGACGGAGAGCACCTCGCCGGTGCGGCGGACCTGCTGGCCCTCCTCGATGCCGGTGAACTCACCGAGCACCACGACGCCGATCTCGCGCAGGTCGAGGTTCAGCGCCAGGCCGAGGGTGCCGTCCTCGAAGCGGACCAGCTCGTTGGCCATGATGGTGGGCAGGCCCTCGACGCGGGCGATGCCGTCGGCCGACTCGGTGACGCGGCCGATCTCCTCGCGGTCGGGGGTGCCGGCCTGGTAGGTGGACACGGCGGTGTCCAGGGCGTTCCGGATGTCCTCCGGGTTGATCGTGAGCTCAGCCATCGGGGTGCTTCGCTTCCTCTCGTCCCCTCGCTGGGCGGGGGAATCGTCGTGATGCTGCGGGTGTCGGGGCGGGGCCGTCAGGCCACCAGGCGGGTGCGGGCCGTGGCCAGGCGCGCCAGGACGGTGGCGTCGTACAGGTCGTCGCCGACCTGGATGCGCAGGCCGCCGACGACGTCCTCGTCCTGCTCGTAGTTGGACTGGACGGCCTGCCCGTAGACCCGGGCGAGGATGCCCTCCAGCCGGGACTGCTGCTCGGGCGAGAGCGGCCGGGCGCTGGTGACGACGGCGAGCAGCCGACGTCGACGCTCGGAGGCGATCTCGGCGATGTCCAGCAGGCGCCGGACGGGCTTGGCCTCGGTGCGGCGTCCGACGGCCCGTCGGGCCAGCAGGACCGACAGGGCGTGGATGCGCCCCTCGAACAGCCGGGAGACGATGCCCTCCCGGGCCGCGGTGTCGTCCCGCGCGTCGTCCAGGGCCGCGCTCAGGGCGGGGCTGTCCTCGATGACGCGGGAGACCTGGAACAGCTCCTCCTCGACCCGGCCGAGCACGCCCTGGCGGTCGGCCAGCTCGAGCAGGGACTCGAGGCCGAGCTGCTCGAGGGCGTCGAGCAGGTCCTCCTGCTCGGACCAGCGCCGCGCGACCACCTCGAGGGCGAGCTCGAGCGCGGGGGCGCCGACCTTCCCCTCGAACAGCGAGCGCACGACCTGTTGCTTGACCTCGGCGGGACGGCCGCCGTCGCTGAGCGCGCGCACCAGCTGATTGCTGGAGTCGATCGCGTCGGCGAGGGAGAACAGATCCGCGGCGGTCCGCTCGAGCGGCGCGTCGGCGCCGCCCAGCAGCTGCTGGGATCGCTGGGTCACCTCACGCAGGGAGGTGGAGGAGGTTCCTCGCATCGGGGGTCCTTATCGGGTCGCAGTCGGGGCCTGGTCGAGGTCGTCCAGGAACCGGTCGATCACGCGGCGGGAGCGCTCGTCGTCGGAGAGGGACTCCCCCACGATCTTGGAGGCCAGGTCACTGGCGAGGGTTCCGACCTCACCGCGCAGCTGGGCCTCGGCGGAGGTGCGCTCCGCGCTCAGCTGCTGGCGGCCGGCGGCGAGGATCCGCTCGTTCTCGGTCTCGGCGCGGGTCTTGGCCTCCTCGACGATGCGGGCGCCGTCGGCACGGGCCTTCTCGCGGATGGAGGCGGCCTCCTGGCGGGCGGCGGCGAGCTCCTGCTCCTGGGTGTCCTTGAGCTGGTCCGCCTGCTGCTGGACCTCTTCGGCCTTCTTCAGCCCGCCCTCGATCTTCTCGGAGCGCTCGTCCAGCACGGCGTTGAGCCGCGGGAGGATGAAGCGCATGAAGACCAGGGCGAAGATCACCAGGAAGATCAGCGTCCAGATGATCTCCGCGGGGGCCGGGACGAGGAGCCTCCAGCCCGGCACGCTTTCTTCAGCCTGAATCATCGAGGGGTCCTCAGAAGATGAAGCCGGTGACGATCGCCAGCAGCGTCAGGATCTCGGTGAAGGCGATGCCGATGAACATGGTGGTCTGCAGCTGGCCGCGCAGCTCGGGCTGGCGGGCCATGGCCTCAGCGGTCTTGCCGACGATGATTCCGATGCCGATGCCGGGACCGATCGCCGCGAGACCGTAGCCCACGGTCGCGATGTTTCCGTCGAGAGCGGCGAGGAGCGTGGTGTCCACAGGGTTTCCTTTCGTTGTGCCGACCGGTCGGACGGCAAGGTTCGGGGAGGGAAGGGGAGGTACGGGGGACGAGACCGGGGTGGGTCAGTGCTCGTCGGCGGTGGCCATCTGGATGTAGACGGCGGTCAGCATGGTGAAGATGAAGGCCTGCAGCGCGGCCACGAAGATCTCGAAGCCGTAGATGCCGATGGCCAGCGCGCCGGAGAAGGGCGCCAGGGCGATCAGCGCCGAGCCGGAGAACAGCAGCGCCTGGGTCATGCCGATGAAGACGACCATCATGATGTGGCCGGCGACCATGTTGGCCAGGAGTCGGATGGTCAGGGAGGCCCAGCGGATGAGCACCACCTGCAGCAGCTCGATCGGGATGAGCAGCGCGTAGATGGGCTTCGGGACCCCGGGGGGCATGGTCTCGTGCTTGAGGTAGCCGCCCAGGCCGTGCTTCTTGATGCCGAAGAACAGGTAGGTCACGAAGGTCCACAGGGCCAGCAGCAGCGGCATGCCGATGACGGAGGTGCCGGCGAGGTTCAGGCCGGGGATCACGCCGCCGAGGTTCATCGCGAAGATGAAGAAGAACATCGTCACCAGCATCGGCGCGAAGCGCTTGCCTTCGCGCAGGCCGAGGGTGTTCGCGATGATCGAGGTGTTCACGAATTCGATGAGGATCTCGACGATGCTCTGGATGCGGCCGGGGACCAGCTTGGAGCGGGAGGCGATCACGCTCATGCCCACCAGCACCACGACCAGGATGATCAGGCGCACCAGCTGGACGCGGTTGAACTCGAACCAGGTGCCCTCGAAGAGGATCGCGTCGGGGAAGAACTCGGCGATCGTGGGGACGTGGAAGAAGGAGTCGCCTTCGGCGAGGAGGCTACCGGTGGCGTCGGAGGTGTTCAGCGCGATCTCCCGTGGTCGTCGTGGCGGCGTCCGGGCGTCCGTGCCCGGTGTCGGGGCTGCGAGTCCGCTGGCGCGGGGGCGCTTCGGCTCGGCCGTCCCGGGCTGAGGGTCCGCCTGGATGGTCGTGCAGTCTCGGTCACGCTGACGACCGGGGTCGTGAGCGCCGCATGGCCGCCCCACCGCGACCGCGCCCGAGGAGGCGGGCGATGATCTGGCGGTGGCACCGGACCCGGTCGAGACCGTCTCTCACCCCGGGAGGGGGTAGGGAGAGGGAGTCGGCGGGAGCCCGGTTCAGGCCGCGCGAAGACAGATCGAGCATAACAGAGCATCAGGGCTCGTCGCGCACCTCGGCGACCTCGAGACGGGGCCGTGTGCGCACCATCCCGACGGCCTCGACCACGGCGGCGACCAGGGCACCCGCGAGCAGGGCCAGACCGAGCCAGGGGCGGGACAGCCACTCGGCGTCCCGGAGCAGCAGCAGCGCGATGATCAGCACGAACATCTTCACCATCCAGCTACCCATGAGCACGGTGGCCCAGGCCATCGGCGGCAGGCGGCGGGAGAGCACGGCGCTGCCCAGTGTGGGCAGGGTCACCACCAGGGCGAGGCCGCTGCCGACCAGGGCGCCCATCAGGGCGCCGTCCCCGCCGAGGGTCGCGGCGAGCACGATCACCACCAGGTCGATCACGAGGCCGGCGGCGACGGCGACGAGCAGCGCCCGACCCATCATCGCGTCGTTGCGGGAGCGCGCCCGCTGCACGCCGGGGTCGCGGGGGTCGGGGACGGGTGTCCGCGCGGCGGCAGGGGGGTCAGCGGCGGGCATCGGCGTCCTCCACGGGGTCGTTGCGGGTCGGGTCGGTCTCGGGGCCCGGCAGGGCGGCCTCGGGCGGCACCGGGTGGCGGCGCAGCCGGCTCAGCGGGTCCAGGGTGATCAGCAGGGCGAACAGCAGGCCCACCGCCCAGAACACGACCACGGTAGGGGGTTCCGCCAGCAGCGGCAGCAGCAGGCCCACGCAGACCACGACGGTCCACACGTACATGATCAGCACGGCGGTGCGCTTGGAGTGCCCGAGCCGCAGCAGACGGTGGTGCAGGTGTGCCTTGTCGGCGTGGAAGGGGCTCTTGCCGGCGCCGATGCGGCGCACCACGGCGAGGGCGAAGTCGAGGAAGGGGATCACCATCACGCCGATGGGCAGCAGGATCGGCAGGAACTGGCCGAGGACGTCCGCGCCGGAGAGGCGGGCGGGGTCCACCTGGCCGGTCACGGCGATGGTGCTGGCCGCGAGCAGCAGGCCCAGCAGCATCGAGCCGGAGTCGCCCATGAAGATGCGGGCCCGGGTGAGGTTGTGCGGCAGGAAACCCAGGCAGGCCCCGATCATCACGGCGGTGATGAGGGCGGCCAGGGAGGAGTAGTCCGAGGCGGAGGCGCTGCGGGTGAGCATGTAGGCGTAGGCGAAGAAGGCGCCGCCGCCGATGGCCATCACCCCGGCGGCCAGGCCGTCCAGTCCGTCCACGAAGTTCACGGCGTTCATGCTGACCACCACGACCAGCACGGTGAGGATCAGCGCGGTGTGGGTGGACAGCAGGGTGACGCCGTTGATCGGCAGGGAGACCAGCTGCACGCCCTGCCACGCCATCAGCAGCGCGGCCAGCGCCTGCCCCGCGAGCTTGGTCCACCAGTCCAGGTCCCACTTGTCGTCGGCGGCGCCCAGCAGGCAGACCAGGGCGGCGGCGCCGAGGATCGCCCAGGGCTGGCTGGAGCCCAGATAGAGCGGGTGCAGGAACGGCACGGAGGCGGCGATGAGCAGGGCGGCGGCGACCCCGGCGAGCATGGCCACCCCGCCCAGCCGCGGGGTGGCGGCGTCGTGCACGTCGCGCTCGCGGACGGCGGTCATGGCGCCGTAGCGGCGCGCGAACAAGCGGATCGCGGGGGTGATCAGGTAGGTGACCGCCGCCGAGACCAGGAGGAGGAAGAGGTAGATCCTCACCCGGGCGTCCGCGGGGACGCGGCGGCGTCGTCCCCGGCGGCGGTCGTGCCGGCGGTCTGCTCGGCGGTGGGCTCGGCCGGCAGGTCCAGCACCCCGGCGGGGGCGGTGTGCTCGGCGGCGGGGGCCGCGGTCTCCGAGGCGGCCTCGGAGGCCGGCGAGTCGGCGTCGGCCTCAGCACCGTCGGCCGCGTCGTCCGCGGAGGGCTCCGCACCCTCGGGCGCCTCGGCGGCCACGTCGTCCTCGCCCTCGGCGGGCTCGGGCTCGCGGGCGGTGAAGATGTCGCCGACGGCCTTGATGATCTGCTCGCGGGTCAGGGTGCCCTCGCGGAGGATCTCGGCCGGCTCGACGGTGGTGTCGATGATGGTGGAGCTGGTGCCGATGCGGGCGGTGCCGCCGTCGAGATAGATCTCCACGGCGTCGCCGAGCTGGGTGGCGGCGTCCAGGACGGTCAGGGCCGCGTCCTTGCCGTGGCGGTTGGCGCTGGAGACGGCGAGCGGGCCGGTGCGGCGCAGCAGCTCCAGGGCGGTCTCGTCGTCGGGCATGCGCAGGGCCACGGTGCCGCGGGTCTCCCCCAGGTCCCAGGTCAGGGAGGGCTGGGCGTTCAGGATCAGGGTCAGGGCGCCGGGCCAGAACTCCTCGGCGAGACGCTCGGCGTAGTCGGGCACGTCGACCGCGAGGGCGAGCAGCACGGCGTGGTCGCCGACCAGCACGGGCGGCGGGGTGTCACGGCCGCGGCCCTTGGCCTCGAGCAGCGCGGTGACCGCCGCGGGGGTGAAGGCGTCCGCACCGATGCCGTAGACGGTGTCGGTGGGCAGGACGATGAGGTCGCCGTCGCGGACGGCCTGCACCGCGGCGGACAGGGCGTCCTCGCGGGTCTCGGGGTTCTGGGTGTCGTGCACGCTCACGGGGTCAGTCTCTCATCCTTGTCCTGCGCAGGCCCGATGGCGCGGCGCACCACCAGGAAGCGGTCGCGGCCGGTGAGGTCGCGGGCCGTGATCGGGGTCCCGAAGCCGCCGACCTCGGCGGCCAGGGCACGGGTGACCTCCCCCTGCACGTCGGCGTGCTCCATCACCAGCAGCCCACCGGGACGCAGCAGGTGCCGGGCCCAGCGCAGCACCTGGCGGGGCAGCTCCAGGCCCTCCGCTCCCCCGCCGTACAGGGCGGCGGCGGGGTCGTGCCGGGCCACCTCGGGGTCGCGCGGGGCGGCGTCCGGGGGCACGTAGGGCGGGTTCGAGAGCACGGCGTCGACACCGGCCGCGGCGGCCAGTCCGGCCAGGGCCGGGTCGGCGTCCCCCGGGGAGCCGGCGAGGTCGGCGCGCAGCACCCGGCCGCGGCCGTGCCCGGCGGCCTCCAGGTTCTCGGCGGCCAGCTCGACGGCCTCCGGGGAGAGGTCCACGGCGAGCACCTCCGCCTGCGGCAGCTCGTCCAGCACGGCGGCGGCCAGCGCCCCGCTGCCGGTGCACAGGTCCACGACGCGCCTCGGCGGGGCGTCCTGGTGGGCGGCCAGCAGGTCCAGGGCCAGCTCGGTCTCGGGGCGGGGCACGAAGACGCCGGGGCGCACCCGCAGCATCAGGCGCCGGAAGGGGGCCTCGCCGAGGATCAGCTGCAGGGGCTCGCGGGCCTCGCGGCGGGCCAGCAGGGCCTCGAGACGGTCCTCGACGTCGGCGGGCAGGGCGTCGAGCAGGACCAGGGGGCGCTCGGTGTCCGCGGCGGCGGCGATCAGCGCGCGGGCGTCGACGCTCGGGGAGGGCACCCCGGCGGCGCCGAGCCGGGCGGTGGCCGCGGCGAGGGCCGTGCGCAGCCAGGCACGGACGTCGTCGCCGCGCATGCCCTCCACCGCCTCGGTGCTCATGCCTGCTGCTCCTGGGCGGCGGCCTCGAGGCGGGCGCTGCGCTCGGCGGCGCGCGCGGCGGCGACCAGCTCGTCGAGGTCCCCGCCGAGCACCTGCGACAGGGTGTTGGCCTTGAAGCCGGTGCGGTGGTCGGCCACGCGCGATTCGGGGAAGTTGTAGGTGCGGATCCGCTCGGAGCGGTCCACGGTGCGCACCTGGGAGCGGCGCGCGGCGGAGGCCTGGGCCTCCTGCTCCTGGCGGCGGGCGTCCAGCAGGCGGGTGCGGAGGATCCGCAGGGCCTGGTCGCGGTTGCGCAGCTGGCTCTTCTCGTCCTGGCAGGAGACGACGATGCCGGTGGGCAGGTGGGTGACGCGCACGGCGGAGTCGGTGGTGTTCACGCTCTGGCCGCCGGGACCGCTGGAGCGGAACACGTCGATGCGGAGGTTCGCGGGGGCCATCTCCTCCCCCAGCAGCTCCTCCTCGTCGGTGGCATCGGCCTCGGGCAGCACCAGCACGCCGACGGCGGAGGTGTGGATGCGTCCGGCGGACTCGGTGACGGGCACGCGCTGCACGCGGTGGACCCCGGCCTCGTACTTGAGGTGCGCGTAGACACCTTCCGATGACGTTGTCGGCGTGGCCGATATGGCGAGGGTGGCGTCCTTGATCCCGCCCAGCTCGGAGTCGGCGGAGGCGAGCAGCTCGGTGCGCCAGCCGCGGCGCTCGGCGTAGGAGCGGTACATGCGCAGCAGCTCGAGGGCGAACAGCGCGGACTCCTCGCCGCCGGCGCCGGGGCGGATCTCGAGGATCACGTCGCGGGCGTCATCGGGGTCGCGGGGGGCCAGCAGCTCCTCGAGCTCGACGTCCAGGTCCTCGGCGCGGGCGGCGAGCTGCTCGGCCTCGGCCGCGAAGTCGGGGTCCTCGGCGCCCAGCTCGCGGGCGGCGGCGGCATCGGCGCGGGCCTGGTCGCGGTCGTCGGCGACGGAGAGCACCTGGTCCAGCTCGGCGTAGCGGCGGCCGACGCGGCGGGCGCGGGAGGCGTCGTCGTGCAGGGAGGGGTCGGCCATCTGCTGCTGCAGGGCGGCGTGCTCGGCGCGCAGCGGCGCCAGGCGGTCACCGCCGGTGTCCCCGTGCGCGCTGCTCATCCCTGCTCCCTATGTTCTGCCCCGTCAGCCCTGCGCCGGCGGCCCTGCCCCGTCGTGACCGGGCCGTCCCCGGCCGGAGACGACGACGCCGGTGCACGCGGGATGCGTGCACCGGCGTCGGAAGCTGGGCTCAGGCCTTCTTCTTGCCGTAGCGGGCCTCGAAGCGGGCGACGCGGCCGCCGGTGTCGAGGATCTTCTGCTTGCCGGTGTAGAAGGGGTGGCACGCGGAGCAGACCTCGGCACGGATGGTGCCGTCGCTCTTGGTGCTGCGGGTCGTGAACGAGTTGCCACAGGTGCAGGACACCTGGGTCACGACGTACTCGGGATGAATATCGGCCTTCATCGAATCTCTCCTTCGTCCGGGTCGCTGGGTCGGCACCCGGCGGGTGCCGTGAACCAGAACCGAGGGACGATTGTGCCATGCGGCGACGCAGGTGGGAAGGGGGAACGGGCCCGGCGCGGTGTCTGCTTGGTCACCCGTCAGGGCCGCCACCGGGCGGGCCCGGGGGTCAGGCCGACTGCCGCCGCAGCAGACCGTACTCGACGCGGCGGCGCGCGGCCGCCGAGCCCGGCGCGATGGTGCCGCCGAACAGGCCCTCGACGAGGTCCAGGGCGTGCCGGGCCACCTCCTCGCGGTCCACGCCCAGCGTGGTGAGCTCCGGGTGCACCAGGGTGCCCAGGTGCAGGCCGTCCACGCCCACCACGCGGACGTCCTCGGGGACGGCGCGGCCGGCGCGGCGCAGCTCTTGCAGCACGGCCAGGGCCTGCACGTCGTGGAAGCAGACCAGGGTGCCGGCCTCCCGCGCCGCGGCCTCGGCGAGCTGGCCGGGCACTCCCCCGGGGCCGGGCGGCACGATCGCCACCTCCCCCAGGCGCGGGGCGAGGACGTCCCGGATCCGCGCGGCGCGGGGGCTCGGATGCTCCGGGGCACCGGGGGCGCCCTGCCCGTCGAGCATCGCGACCGGGCCGGCCTCGGCCGCCTCCAGGTGGGCGGCGAGCTCGGCGAGGGCGGCGGTGTCGTCGAAGACCACGCCGGCGCCGGCGGCGGGGGCGTCGAGCGCGACCAGGGGCATCCGGGCGGGGACGGCCTCCCCGGTGGGGGCGGGCAGGCCGTAGCCGAGCAGCGCGTCGGCGCGGCGGGCCAGGTCCGCGCCCACCGCGGCGGGATCCGCGGCGCCGCCGGTCTCGGCCACCACCACGTTCCAGCTGCGGGCGGCGGCCTCGCGGATCACGGCGCGGGCGATCTCGGGGAAGAAGGCGTTGGCGAGATCGTCGACCAGCAGCCCGAGGGTGGGCGGCTCGGCGCTGACCAGGCCGCGGCCGAAGCGGGAGGGACGGTAGTGCAGCTCCTCGGCGGCTTCCAGCACGCGCTGCCGGGTGTCCTCGCGGATGCCGGGGAGGTCGTTGATGGCGCGGGAGACGGTCTGCCGGGAGACCCCGGCGCGGGCGGCCACGTCCACGATGGTGGCGCGTCCGCCTCCGGCGCGTGGACTCACGGGCGCTCCCCGCGCAGGTCCAGCCAGGCCACCTGCTCGGGGGTGAGCTCCACGCCGAGGCCCTGCATCGAGGAGCGCATCTCGGTGATCGAGCGGGGCCCGAACAGCGGGAAGGTCGGGAAGGGCTGGGCCAGCACGTAGGCCAGGGCGATGGCTGTGGCGGGCACCCCGTGCTCGGCGGCGAGGGCGCGGGCGCGCTCCAGGCGCTCGAAGTTGCCCTCGCTGTAGTAGCAGCGCACCAGCTCGGCGTCGGAGCGGTCCTCGGGGTGGGCGCGGCCGGCGAAGAAGCCGCGGGCCTGGGAGGACCAGGGGAAGATCGGCAGCTTCCGCTCGGCCAGCCAGCGCTGGGAGGCGGGGTCGGTGACCTGCACGCAGCCGGCCCAGGGCACGTCCAGCGCCTCGGCGAGGCCGAAGTGGTTGCTGAGCGCGTCGATGCCGTGGCGGCCGTGGGAGGCGGCGTAGTGGCGGGCCTCGTCGATGCGGGGCAGGGTCCAGTTGGAGACGCCGACGGCGCGGATGCGGCCGGCGCGCACGTGCTCGTCGAGCACGTCGACGAACTCGCCGACGGGCACCTCGAGGTTGTCGCGGTGGAGCATGTAGAGGTCGGCGTAGTCGGTCTGCTGGCGCTCCAGGGACTCGTGCAGCTGCCGGGTCAGCGACTCGGGGTCGCAGGACGGGGTGTGCGCGCCCTTGGTGATGACGACGACGTCCTCGCGCACGCCCCGGTTGGCGATCCACTGCCCGAGCTGCGCCTCGTGCAGGCCGGCGCCGTAGACGTAGGCGGAGTCGAAGACGGTGCCGCCGGACTCGACGAAGGCGTCGAACAGCGCGGAGGCGTGGGCGAGGTCGGGCTGGTTGTCGCAGCCCATCACCAGGCGGGACAGCGACTTGTCCACCCCGGGCAGGGTGCCGTAGCGCATGCCCGTGGCGGGATCGTGCTCGGCGGCGGGGGCGAGCTCCCCGGCGGGCAGGGCGAGCGGGCGACCGGTGACGGTGGGGATCATCCCGTCCTCGCGCTCGAAGGGGTAGCGCAGGCCGATCGCGGCGCGCCAGCGGTCCAGGGCGCGGGCCTGGCCGAGGGAGAACTCGAGCGGCAGCTCGGGCACCTCGCCCTGGCCCGCGGCGCGGGCCAGGGCGTCGGCCTCGGCGGCGTAGGGGCGCGGGGCGGTGAGGTCCTCCTCGACGCGCTGCTGGCCGACGCGCTCGAGCACCAGCAGCTGGCGGTCGCCGAGGGCCCAGGGGTCCTCGAGGCGGATCACCCCGGCGGATCCGGTGATGACGGCGCTGCGGGGGTCGTCCTGCCGGACGCCGGTGCGCAGGGTCGCGGTGGCGCCGGAGGGGAAGGTGAGCTGGGCGGTGGCCCATTCGTCCACGCCGGTGGGGCCGAGGGTGCCGGCGCCGCGCACGACGGTGGGATCGGCGGCGAGGGTGCCGGCGGCGGCCCCGGCGACCAGGCGGGCCAGGGACAGTGGATAGGTGCCGACGTCGAGGATGCCGCCGCCCGCGGTGGCGGGGTCGAAGAGGCGGCCCTCGCGGCGGCCGGTGTCGAAGGCGAAGGAGGCGTCCACGTGGACCAGCTCGCCGATGGCGCCCTCGGCCACCAGCTCCAGCACCCGGGCGATCTGGGGGTGGAAGCGGTACATGAAGGCCTCGAGCAGGGTGGAGCCGCTGCGGCGGGCGGCGTCCGCCATGGCCATCGCGGTGCCGTGGTTCGGGGCCAGCGGCTTCTCGCAGAGCACGTGCTTGCCGGCCCCGAGCGCAGCGATGGTCAGGGCCGCGTGGGCGGTGTGCACGGTGGCGACGTAGACGGCGTCGATGTCCGGTGAGGCCAGGATCTCCTCGTAGCTGCCGATCACGACGCCCGGATGGTGAAGCTCGTGCTCGTGGGCGAAGGCGCGGGCGCGCTCGGGGTCGCGACTGCCCACCCCGGCGAGCACGCCGTGCTCGCTGAAGGGCAGCTGTCCGGCGAAGCGGCGGGCGATGGAGCCGGGGCCGAGGACGGCCCAGCGGAAGGGTGCGGACATGACGACCTCGCTGTCGGTGGGGAGCAGATCCACGTGAACGTTCACGACCGCTCCGACGCTACACGCTCCCCCGCGCCCCGCCAAGCCGTCGGGCGCCCTGACGGACGCGGACGACCCCGAGGTCGCCGGGGGCGTCCTCGGGGTCGTCGGGGGCGGGAGGGTCAGTCGCCCTGGCGCTGCCCCACGCTGGGGGTGTTCTTCTGCACCGTCATCAGGAACTCGGTGTTGGACTGCGTCTTCTTCAGCCGCTCCAGCAGCAGGTCGAGCGCCTGCTGCTGCTCGAGCGCACCGAGCACACGGCGCAGCTTCCACATGATCGCGAGCTCCTCGCGGCCCATCAGCTCCTCCTCGCGGCGGGTACCGGAGGCGTTGACGTCGACGGCGGGGAAGATGCGCTTGTCGGCGAGGTTGCGCGAGAGGCGCAGCTCCATGTTGCCGGTGCCCTTGAACTCCTCGAAGATCACCTCGTCCATCTTGGAGCCGGTCTCCACCAGCGCCGAGGCGAGGATGGTCAGCGAGCCGCCGTGCTCGATGTTGCGGGCGGCGCCGAAGAACCGCTTGGGCGGGTACAGCGCGGAGGCGTCCACACCGCCGGAGAGGATCCGGCCGGAGGCGGGGGCGGCGAGGTTGTAGGCCCGCGAGAGACGGGTGAGGGAGTCCAGCAGCACGACCACGTCGCGCCCCATCTCCACCAGGCGTTTGGCGCGTTCGATGGCGAGCTCGGCGACGATGGTGTGGTCCGAGGCCGGACGGTCGAAGGTCGAGGCGATGACCTCGCCCTTCACCGTGCGCTGCATATCGGTGACCTCCTCGGGGCGCTCGTCGACGAGCACCACCATGAGGTGGACCTCCGGGTTGTTCTCGGTGATCGCGTTGGCGATCTGCTGCATGATGATCGTCTTGCCGGCCTTGGGCGGGGCGACGATGAGGCCGCGCTGCCCCTTGCCGATCGGCGAGACCAGGTCGATCACGCGGGGGGCGAGCGAGCTGCCGGAGGTCTCCAGGCGCAGGCGCTGGTCCGGGTACAGCGGGGTGAGCTTGGTGAAGTCCACCCGCTGGCGGGCCCGCTCGGGGGTCATGCCGTTGATGGAGTCCAGGGAGACCAGGGCCGCGAACTTGCCCTGCCCGCCCTTGTTGCGACGGTTGCGGCCGCCGCCCTGCTGCGGCTCGGGAGCCTGCTGCTCCTCGCCGTCGCGGGGGGCCTTGACCTGGCCGGTGATCGCATCGCCCTTGCGCAGGCCGTGCTTGCGCACCTGGTTCATGGTCACGTAGACGTCGCTCGCGCCGGGCAGGTAGCCGGTGGTGCGCACGTAGGCGTTGTTGTCGCGGATGTCGAGGATGCCGGCGACGGCCACCAGCTCCTCGCCCTCGCGGACCTCGGGCTCGTCGTTCTGGTTCTGGCCGCCGCCCTGCTGGCCCTGCTCATTGCCCTGGCCGCGGCCACGACGCTTGCGGTCCCGGTTGCGATTGCGGTTGCGATTCCGCCCCCGACGGTCGTCGTCGTCCCCGCCGCGGGTGCCGCGGCGGTCGTCCTCGGACTCGCCGGAGCGGTCCGGCAGGGCGATGTCCTCCACGCGGGAGGGGCGGTCGCCCCGGTCGTTGCGGTCCTGGCGATCGTTGCGATCGCCGCGGTTGCCGCGGTTGCCGCGATCCTGGCGGTCGCCGCGGTCCTGACGGTCGCCACGGTCGCCCCGGTCCTGGCGATCATTGCGGTCGCCGTGGTCCTGACGGTCGCCGCGGTCCTGGCGCTCGGAGCGCTTCTGCTGCTGCTCGCCGCCGGAGCGGTCGGGCAGCTCGATGCCCAGCTCGGGCTCGGAGCCGCCGTCGCGGCGGGGGCGGGAACCCTCGCCGGAATCCTGGCGGCCGTTGTCCTGGCGGCCGGAGTCCTGGCGCTCGGAGGAGGCCTCGCGCGCGGGGCGCTCCACGCGGGCGGGACGCTCGGCGGGCGCGGAGCCGCCGCCCTGGGCGGCGGAGGACGGGGCGGGGCCGCCGGAGCGGATGGCCTCGACGAGCTCGCCCTTGCGCAGCTTGCGCACGCCCTTGATGCCCATCCCGGAGGCGATCGCCTGCAGTTCGGGGAGCTTCTTGGCGGCGAGATCGGAGGTGGGGGTGGAGTCGTTCACCCGGTGTCCTTCCTTGTCGGACCGGAATCCCGGTCCCGTGTCGGTGAGGGAGCCGCGGCGCGATGGTCGGGCGCGGGGCCCGGAGCGGCGGGGCTCTGCCGTGCAGGCACGCGGAATCAGGTGCGGGGCACCGGGGCGGGCCTGCCGGGGGTGGTTCGGGGTGCGTCGACGTCGGTGCACGAGCTGCAGCGGGGCGCAGGAGCGCCGGGTGCGGGCTCGAGCGGGACGCGGATCAGGCGTGGATCGCCGTCATGGTCTTCACAGGGATGTGTACCGGGGAGTGCTCCGAGGCACTGCGACGGTGCAGACCGGCGATGCCGCCTGGACGCGCGATCAACCTACCACACAGCGGGCGCCGTCCACCCGCAGCGGGACTTCGGCCAGGCGCCAGGCCCGCGGGTCGCCGACCACGCGGCGCACCAGCGGCGCGAGCTCGGCGCGGCGGCCCCGCATCACCAGCACCGAGGGGCCGGCGCCGGAGATCACGGCAGGGTGCCCCTCCTGGCGCAGCACGCGCAGCAGCTCGAGGCTCTCGGGCATACCCTCGCCGCGCTGCTCCTGGTGCAGCCGCTCCTCGGTCGCCTCCAGCAGCAGCTCGGGCTCGGCGGCCAGGGCGTGCACCAGCAGCGCCGCGCGGGCGGCGGTGAAGGCGGCGTCGCGGTGGGGCACCTCGGCGGGCAGCAGACCGCGGGCGGCGTGGGTGGACAGGGTCACGTCGGGCAGCAGCACCAGGGGGGCCAGGGCGTCCTCGGCCACCCGCAGCGAGGCGGTGCGGGCCTGCTCCCCGTGCATCCAGGAGAGCGTGACCCCGCCCAGCAGCGCCGGGGCGGCGTTGTCCGGGTGGCCTTCGATCTCGGTGGCGAGCTGCAGCAGGGTGTCGTCGTCCAGTGCCTCGGGCTCGGCCAGCAGGCCGCGGGCCAGCAGCAGCCCGGCGACGGTGGCGGCGGCGCTCGAGCCGAGGCCGCGGCCGTGCGGGATCCGGTTCACGGTGCGCAGCCGCATCCCGACCTGCGGGGCGCCCACGTGGTCGAGCCCGTGCCGCAGGGAGCGCACCACCAGGTGCTCCTCCCCCGTCGGCACGGTGTCCGCGCCCTGCCCGGTGGCCTCGATGTCCAGGCCCCCGGTGGTCGCCTCCAGCTCGAGGTCGTCCACCAGGTCCAGGGCCAGGCCCAGGGCGTCGAAGCCGGGGCCGAGGTTCGCGGAGGTGGCGGGGACCCGGACGCGGACCCGGGTGTGCTGGATCCTCACAGGCCGATGGCCTCGACCACGGCGCCGAGGTCCACGGGCACCACGGTGGGGGTGAGCTCGTGGCCGCGCAGTGCGGTGTCGATGTCCTTGAGGCCGTTGCCGGTGACGGTGATGACGACGGTGGCGCCCGCGGGCACCTCGCCGCGCTCGGCCTTGGCCAGCAGCCCGGCGACGCCGGCGGCGGAGGCGGGCTCGACGAAGACGCCGACCTCGGCAGCGAGGATCTGCTGGGCGGCGAGGATCTGCTCGTCGGTGACGGCCTCGATCACGCCGCCGGAGGTGTCCCGCGCCTCGACGGCCAGGTGCCAGGAGGCGGGGGCGCCGATGCGGATGGCGGTGGCGACGGTCTCCGGGTTCGGGATCGGGCGCCCGGCCACGAAGGGGGCGGCGCCGGCGGCCTGGAAGCCCCACATGGCGGGGGTCGAGTCCACGACACCCTGCTCGTGGTACTCGCGGTAGCCCATCCAGTAGGCGGAGATGTTGCCGGCGTTGCCGACGGGCAGCAGGTGCAGGTCGGGGGCGCGGCCGAGGGCGTCGCAGACCTCGAAGGCGGCGGTCTTCTGACCCTGCAGGCGGTAGGGGTTCACCGAGTTGACCAGCTCGACGGGGTGCTCGGCGTGGAGCTTGCGGGCGATCTCCAGGCAGTCGTCGAAATTGCCCTGCACCTGCACCAGCTGCGCGCCGTGCACGACGGCCTGGGCGAGCTTCCCGGCGGCGATCTTGCCCTCGGGCAGCAGCACCACGCAGGACATGCCCGCGGCGGTGGCGTAGGCCGCGGCGGAGGCGGAGGTGTTGCCGGTGGAGGCGCCCACCACGGTGGTGGCGCCGTCGGCGAGCGCCTTGGTCATCGCGGAGACCATGCCGCGGTCCTTGAAGGAGCCGGTGGGGTTCTGCCCCTCCACCTTCACGTGCACCTCGGCGCCGGTGCGGCGGGACAGCGCGGGGGCGGCGACGAGCGGGGTGCCGCCCTCCCCCAGGCTCAGCAGGGTGTCGGTCTCGGCGAAGGGCAGGTGCTCGCGGTACTCGGCGAGCACGCCGCGCCACTGGTGGGCCATGCGGGTCATTCTCCTTCGATGCGCAGGACGGAGTCGACGTCCAGGACCGTCGCGGTCCCGGCGAAGTCCGTCAGGGCGGCGGTCATGGCCGATTCGACGGCGGTGTGGGTGGTGATACCGATGTGGGCGCGGGCGGGCTCCTCCCCGTCCTCCAGCAGCTCCTGGTGGATGGTGGAGATGGAGATGCCGTGGGCGGAGAAGGTGCCGGCGATCGCGGCGAGCACGCCGGGCCGGTCCTGCACGGTGAGGGAGACGTAGAAGGCGCTGCGCAGCTCCGCGAGCGGCGCCACGGCCAGCTCGGCGTAGCTGTACTCGCGGGGGCCGACACCGCCGTGCACCCGCTGCCGGGCGGCGGAGACGGCGTCGCCGAGCACGGCGGAGGCGGTGGGGGCGCCTCCCGCGCCCTGGCCGTAGAACATGAGGGAACCGGCGGCGTCGGCCTCGATGAACACGGCGTTGAAGGCCTCGGAGACGGAGGCCAGCGGGTGGGAGGAGGGGATCAGCGCCGGGTAGACGCGGGCGGAGATCCGCTCGGACTCGCCCTCGCCGACGCGCTCGACGATGGAGAGCAGCTTGATGGTGCGGCCCATCCGGGAGGCAGCCGCGATGTCCTGGGCGGAGACCTCGGTGATGCCCTCGCAGTGCACCTCGGAGAGGTTCACCCGGGAGTGGAAGGCGAGGGAGGCGAGGATCGAGGCCTTCGCGGCGGCGTCGTGGCCCTGCACGTCGGCGGTGGGGTCGGCCTCGGCGTAGCCCAGCTCCTGGGCGGAGGCGAGGGCGTCCTGGAAGCTGGCGCCGGTGCGGGTCATCGCGTCGAGCACGTAGTTGGTGGTGCCGTTGACGATGCCGAGCACCCGCTGGATGCGGTCGCCGGCGAGGGACTCGCGCACGGGGCGCACCAGGGGGATCGCGCCGGCGACGGCGGCCTCGAAGTGGAGGTCCACGCCGTGGGCGTCGGCCGCCTCGTAGAGGGTGACGCCGTCCTGGGCCAGCAGCGCCTTGTTGGCGGTGACGACGCTGGCGCCGTGCTCCATGGCCTCGAGCAGCAGGCTGCGGGCGGGCTCGATGCCGCCCATCACCTCGATGACGAGGTCGGCCTGGCGCACCAGGGCGGAGGCGTCGGCGGTGAGCAGCGCGCGGGGCACGTGGGGGCCGCGGTCGCGCTCGAGGTCGCGGGCGGCGACGCCGATCACCTCGAGGCGGGCGCCGATGCGGTGGGCGAGGTCCTCGCCCTGCTCGGCGATCAGGCGGATCACCTCGGTGCCGACGGTGCCGGCGCCGAGCACGGCGACGCGCAGGGCGGGCAGGGAGGCGGGGGACACGGAGGTCATGGGCGTGGTCGTCCTTCCGTGGGAGGTTCGCGGGGCCGTCGTGGGGAGAGGACCCGGGGTCGGGCGCGCGGGGGCGCCCGGGAGGCACTGGCACTGTATCCGAGCGGCGCGGGGCCGGGCGGCGGGGATGAACGGGTGAGACCGGGCGGGCCGCGATCCGGTCGTCCCTGGCCGGCTCAGCCCTGGTCCAGGCCCAGCAGGTCCTCCTCGGTCTCCCGCCGCAGCAGGGTGCGCCAGGCGCCGTCCTTCACGGCGACCACGGGCGGGCGGGGCACGTGGTTGTAGTTGGAGGCCAGGGCGTAGCAGTAGGCGCCGGTGACGGGCACGGAGACCAGGTCCCCGGCCTCGACGTCGGCGGGCAGGTACTCGTCCTTGACCACGATGTCGCCGCTCTCGCAGTGCTTGCCGACCACGCGCACCACCTCGGGGCGCTCCCCCGAGACCCGGTTCGAGAGCAGGCAGGAGTAGTCGGCGTCGTAGAGGGCAGTGCGGATGTTGTCGCTCATGCCGCCGTCCACGGAGACGTACACCCGGTGGTGGGGGCCGCCCAGGCGGACGTCCTTCACGGTGCCGACGGTGTAGAGGGTCTGGGTGGAGGGGCCGGCGATGGCGCGGCCGGGCTCGAAGGAGACGTGGGGCACCGGCAGCTCCGCCTCGTGGCACTGCTTCTCCACGATCCCGGCGATGCCGTCCATCAGCGCCTCGGGCGTGGAGGGCGTGTGCTGGGTGTTGTACATGACGCCGAAGCCGCCGCCCAGGTCGAGCTGGGTGATCGTGTGGCCGAGCTCCTCGCGCACCCGGGCGACCAGGTCGATCACGCGGCGCGCGGCGACCTCGAAGCCGCCGACGTCGAAGATCTGGGAGCCGATGTGGGAGTGCAGGCCCACCAGCTCCAGGTGCGTGGCCTCCAGCGTGCGGCGGATGGCCTCGAAGGCGTCGCCGGCACTGAGGGAGAGGCCGAACTTCTGGTCCTCGTGGGCGGTGGCGATGAACTCGTGGGTGTGCGCCTCGACGCCGGTGGTGATGCGCAGCATCACGGGGGCGGTGGTGCCGAGGGCCGCGGCGATCCGCTCCACCTGGTCGATCTCGCCGAGGGAGTCCACCACGATGCGGCCCACCCCGACCTCGAGGGCGCGGCGGATCTCGGCGTCGGACTTGTTGTTGCCGTGCAGCGCCGTGCGGGCGGGCGGGAAGCCGGCGCGCAGGGCGACGGCGAGCTCGCCGCCGGTGCAGACGTCCAGGCCCAGGCCGTCCTCGTCCACCCAGCGGGCCACCTCGGTGCACAGGAAGGACTTGCCGGCGTAGTAGACCTCTCCCCCGGCGTGGGCGCGGAAGGCCTCAGCGGCGGCGTCGCGGAATCGCCGGGCGCGGGCGCGGAAATCGTCCTCGTCGAGCACGAAGGCGGGGGTGCCGACCTCCTCGGCGAGCCGGGTGACGCTCACGCCGCCCACCTCGACGGCGCCGTCGGCATCGCGGCGGCAGGTCTGCGACCACAGCCCGGGGATCAGGTGGTTGACGTCGGCCGGGTAGGGCAGCCAGGTGGGGGCGGCGTCGTTGCCGTGGAGGGCTCCGGCCTCGTGGGCGCGCATGGTCTCTCCTGGGGGACGGGAACTCAGGGGGCGGGCGGCCGGTGCGGGCGGGTCCGCCGCGCGGGCACCCCAGAACCCTAGACGGGCGCCGCACGGGCTCCGGCGACCGGTCCGGCCCGTGGGCCGACCGCCCGGCGTCCCCGCGTCCCCGCTGCCCCGATTGGTCACCATCCGCGCAGGTCAGCGGGCAGGTGAACACCCCGGGAACGGGACCCCCGCAGCACGGCCGTGAGGCATCGCACTTGATAGCGTGGGTCCCGCCCACCGCCGAGCCGCGACCCCTTGGAGGACCCGCCGTGACCGAAGCCCCCCGCCCCGATGCCCTGCACGAGCTGGTGGTGGTCGCGAACCGGCTGCCGGTGGATGCCCGCACCCTGCCCGACGGGGCCACCGAGTGGGTCACCAGCCCGGGCGGTCTGGTCACCGCGATGGAGTCGGTGATGCGCACGGTCGACTCGGGCGCCTGGGTGGGCTGGGCGGGTTCCGCGGGCGAGGCGCCGGAGCCCTTCGAGGCGGACGGCATGTCCCTGTACCCGGTGGCGCTCGCCCAGGAGGAGGTGGAGAAGTACTACGAGGGCTTCTCCAACGCCACCCTGTGGCCGCTGTACCACGACGTGATCGTCGATCCAGAGTTCCACCGCACCTGGTGGGACGCCTACGTGGCCGCGAACCGTCGCTTCGCGAAGGCCGCGGCGGCGGTGACGGAGCCGGGCGGGATCGTCTGGGTGCACGACTACCAGCTGCAGCTGGTGCCACAGATGATCCGCGAGACCCGCAGCGACGTGCGGATCGGCTTCTTCAACCACATCCCCTTCCCGCCGGTGGAGCTGTTCAGCCAGCTCCCCAAGCGCAACCAGATACTGCGGGGCCTGCTCGGCTCCGACGTGGTCGGCTTCCAGCGCGAGAGCGACGCCCAGAACTTCGTGGCCGCGGTGCGCAAGCTGCTGGGCCATCACGTGGACGGGCAGCGGATCACCGTGCCCGGCCTCGGCTCGGCGCCGGCCCGGGAGGTCGTCGCCCACACCTTCCCGATCTCGATCGACACCCAGGCGGTCTCCGCCCTCACCGAGGACGAGCAGATCCGGGCGCGCGCCCGTCAGCTGCGCGAGGACCTCGGGAACCCGGAGAAGATCGTGCTGGGCGTGGACCGGCTGGACTACACCAAGGGCATCCGCCACCGACTGAAGGCCTGGGGCGAGCTGCTGAACGACGGCGCCGTGGACCCCCGCGAAGTGGTGATGGTGCAGGTCGCCACGCCCTCGCGGGAGCGGGTGGAGGCCTACCGGCAGCTGCGCGACGAGGTGGAGCTGACCGTGGGCCGGATCAACGGCGACCACGCCCCCATCGGCCGTCCCGCCGTGTCCTACCTGCACCGCTCCTTCGACCGGCGCGAGATGACGGCCCTGTTCATGGCCGCCGACGTGGTGCTGGTGACGGCCCTTCGGGACGGCATGAACCTGGTGGCCAAGGAGTACGTGGCCTCCCGCGCCGACGAGCAGGGGGTGCTGGTGCTCTCCGAGTTCGCGGGCGCCGCCGACGAGCTGCGCGCCGCGATCCGGGTGAACCCCCACGACATCGACGACCTGAAGTCCGCGATCCTGCGCGCGCTGAAGCTGCCGGAGGAGGAGCAGCGCGAGGCGATGACCTCCCTGCGCCGACAGGTGGTCGACCACGACGTGCAGGCCTGGGCCCACGCCTTCCTGCAGGAGCTGGAACAGGTGGGCCGCCCCGAGTCGACGACGGTGCCGGTGCGGCTGGCCGGGAACGAGGCGCCTGGGCCGGACGCCCTGGCGGCGGCGCTGGAAGCCTTCGCCGAGGTGCCGCGGATCCTGGTGGCGAGCGACTTCGACGGGGTGCTGGCGCCGATCGTGGCGGACCGCCACGCGGTCGAGGCCGACCACCGCTCCCTCGGCGCGCTGCGGGAGCTGGCGGAGATGGACGGCGCCGCGGTGGCGCTGGTCTCCGGTCGGGCGCTGACGAACCTGGACCACCACACCCGGATGCCGAGCTCGGTGGTGCTGGTGGGCTCGCACGGCGCCGAGGTGGGCGCGCTGCCGCCGTGGATGCACGCGGAGGTGCTGGACTCGGCGGCGCTGACCATGACCGAGGAGAAGGAGCACCTGCTCGCCTCGATCACCCGCACCCTGCACCGGATCGCCGCCGCCCACCCGGGCGCGGAGGTGGAGACGAAGCCCGCGGCGGCCGTCCTGCACACCCGCAACGCCCGCGGCCGCGGCGGCACCAACGCCACCGAGGCGGCGCTGGAGTACGCGCAGACCCTGCCGGACGTGACCGTGACCCCCGGCAAGGAGGTCGTGGAGTTCTCGGTGGTCGACACCTCCAAGGGCATCGCGGTGGAAGCGCTGGCACGGGCCAGCGCCGCCGACGCCATCCTGTACCTGGGCGACGACGTCACCGACGAATCGGTCTTCGGGCGGCTCGGCGAGCGGGACCTCGGCATCAAGGTGGGCGAGGGCGACACCGCCGCGCATCACCGGGTGGCCGACCCGGAGGCGGTGCGCGAGGTTCTGACCCGGATGGCGGAGCTGCGCCGCAGCGCCTGAGCCTCCGGGAGCGGCTGCCTCGCGCGACCTACCGTTCGAGCAGGACGGCTGGCCGCCATCCGCGCACGGCGCTGAGGAGGGTGATCTCCTCCGCCGCCCGCAGGTCGTCCGCCGTGAGCGGACGCTCGGTGATCTCCCCCGCCTCCAGGGCGAGGCGGCGGGCGATGCCTGGCAGCAGGCCGTCGGTGACCGGCGGGGTGACCCAGGTGCCGTCGACGCGGGCGACGAGGGTCGCGATGGTGGTCTCGGTGACCCGGCCGTCCCGGCCGCGCAGGATCACGTCCTCGGCCTCCGGGTGGCGGGCGAGGGCCCGGTCGAGCGCCGCCGTGTAGTGGCCGCGCTCGGTGGTCTTGTGGCGGATCGCGGGCGCCTCGGGATCCTGCACCACGGTGTCCAGGGAGAGCCGCACGGGGCGCTCCGGAGCGGGCGGCTGGGCGCGTACGGTGAGGTCGAGCGCACCGTCCAGCAGCAGGCACGCCCGCAGCACGCCCTCCCCCGCCGCGGCGGCGCACTGCCGGATCTGTGCGGCGAGCGCCTCCCGCTCGGCCTCGATGCCGAAGCGTTCGGCGCCGGCGAGCAGGCGGTCCAGGTGCGCGGCCAGGTGCCGCGGCGCGCCGTCCTGGACGCGCAGGGTCTCGATCAGGCCGAAGCCGGCCAGGTCCCGGTCGGGCTGCGGGGTCGGGGCCGCTCCCCCGGCCAGGGCATCGAGCACGCGGGTCTTGGCGTGCAGCTCGGCCCATTCGGCGGCGGGCTCGGAGGCCCAGGTGATCCCGCTTCCCACGCCGTAGCGGGAGGCACCGGTGGCCCGATCCACCACCAGGGTGCGGATGGCGACGGAGAGCCGTGCGGTGTCCGGCCCGAGCAGGCCGAGGGTGCCGCAGTAGACGCCGCGCGGCTCGGTCTCCAGGGCGGCGAGGTGTCCCATGGTGGCGAGCTTCGGGGCGCCGGTGATGGAGCCGCAGGGGAAGGTGGCCTCCAGCATGTCCTCCAGGCCGGCGCCCGGCCGCGCCCGGGCGGTGACGGTGCTGGTCATCTGCCAGAGGGTCGGATACGGCTCGACGGCGAGCAGCGAGGGCACGTCCACGCTGCCGGGGACGGCGAGACGGGCCAGGTCATTGCGCAGCAGGTCGGTGATCATCACGTTCTCCGCGCGCTCCTTGGCGCTGGCGCGGAGGTCGGCGCGGGCGGCGGCGTCGGCCGCGGGGCCCTCGCCGCGGGCGGCGGTGCCCTTCATCGGCGTGGTGGTGATCCGCTGGCCCTCGCGCTGCAGGAACAGCTCGGGGCTGGCGGAGAGGATCGCCTGCCCGCCGAGGTCGAGCCAGCAGGCGTGGGCGGCGTGTTGGGCGGCGGCGAGGTCCCGGTAGGCGGCGAGCAGGTCGCCGCCCAGGTGTCCGTGCAGCATGGTGGTGAGGTTCGCCTGGTAGGTCTCCCCCGCGGCGATCGCGGCCCGCACCCGCTGCACGGCGGCGGCGTGCTCGGACTCCTCCCAGGCCCACTGCCACGGCTCGGCCTGGTAACCGCCGAGGCCCTGCGGCAACTCGGCGAGGTAGGGCACCTCTCGCGGCGGGTCGCAGAGCCCGAACCATGCCAGCGGCTCCGGGGCGCGGCCGGGTTGCACCCGCGCGGCGGGATCGAAGGCCGCAGCCGCCTCGTACGAGAGCATCACCACCGCCCAGGCGCCCCCGTCGACGGCCGCCTGCACCCGACGCAGCGCCGGACGCAGCTCCGCGGGGCGATCGACGACGATCGCCTCGTCCACCGCATCGACGATCAGGGAGCGGCCGCGGGCGGCATCGTCGAACCGCGCCCGCGGCGCGAGGAACTCACGGCGCGCGGGGGGCACGCTCAGGGGACGATCGAGTCGACGTAGCCGCCGTCCACCCGCACCGCCGCACCGGTCGTCGCCGAGGCCAGCGGGGAGGCGAGGTAGGCCACCAGGTGGGCGATCTCGGCGGGCTCGATGAGGCGCTGCAGCAGGGACTGCGGGCGGTGGGCGCGCATGAACTCGCGCTGGGCCTCGTCCCAGGGCAGGGAGGCGTCCACCATCTCGTACACGAAGTCCTCCACGCCCGGGGTGTGGGTGGGGCCGGCGATCACGGAGTTCACGGTGACGCCGGAGCCGGCGGCCTCCTTGGCGTAGCCGCGGGAGACGGCCAGCAGCGCGGTCTTGGACATGCCGTAGTGGATCATCTCCGCGGGGATCACCAGAGCGGAGTCGCTGGCGATCGACAGCACCCGGCCCCAGCCTCGCGCCATCATCCCGGGCAGCGCCAGGCGGATCAGGCGGGCCGCGGCCAGCACGTTCACCTCGAAGTAGCGCAGCCACTCCTCGTCGGTGACCTCCAGGGCCAGGGTGGCGCCGAAGATGCCGAGGTTGTTGACCAGCACGTCCACCTCGCCGGTCGCCGCGAGCACCGCCTCGGCGCCCTCGGCCGCGGTGACGTCGCCGGCGGCGGCCACGAGGCGACGCTCGGGGTTCTCGGCGCGCAGCTCCGCGATGGTGGACTCGACCGTCTCGGCGCGGCGGCCGTTGATGGCGACGGTCGCGCCGGCGTCGGCGAGGTCGGCGGCGATGGCGCGGCCGATGCCCTGGGTGGAGCCGGTGACGAGGGCGGTGCGGGAGCTGAGGTCGATCTGCATGGCCTCACGGTACTGCCCGGACGTGCCGCGAGGCCCGCCACCGTGATGGTGACGGGCCTCGGGGCATCCGGTGCCCGCGACAGGATTCGAACCTACGACCTTCTGCTCCGGAGGCAGACGCTCTATCCACTGAGCTACGCGGGCGGACCTCGGAAGTCTAGCAAGGGGCGGGGGTCGCGCGAGCGCACGCACCGGCCGCGCGGGACGGGAGTGAGAGAGGACTCACCGCGGCAGCGGGAGCTGCGCGCCGTGCAGCACGGCGGAGGGGTCCGCGGCGATGCCGAGCCCGCTGGCCTCGGCGCCGGAGCGCACCAGCAGGTCCCCGACCGCGGCGATCATCGCGCCGTTGTCGGTGCACAGCCGCGGCGGCGGCACCCGCAGCTCGATGCCGGCGGCGGCGCAGCGCTCGGCGGCGACCTCCCGCAGTCGGGCGTTCGCGGCCACGCCGCCGACGATGACCATGGTGCCCAGGTCCCGCTCCTGCACGGCGCGGATCGCCTTGGTGACCAGCACGTCCACCACGGCCTGCTCGAAGGAGGCGGCGATGTCGGCCACGGGCACCTCGTCCCCGGCGCGGCGGATGGTCTCCACGGTGCGGGCGACGGCGGTCTTCAGCCCGGAGAAGGAGAAGGAGAAGGGGGCATCGCCCGGCCGCAGCATGGCGCGGGGGAAGGCGAAGGCGGTGGGGTCGCCGGTGGAGGCGGCGCGGGAGATCGCGGGGCCGCCCGGGTAGCCGAGGCCCAGCAGGCGGGCCACCTTGTCGAAGGCCTCCCCGGCGGCATCGTCCAGAGTGTCGCCGAGGTGCTCGATGGGGTCGCGCACCAGGTCGCCGACGGCGAGGATCGAGGTGTGCCCGCCGGAGACGATCAGCACGATGCTCTGCGCGGGCAGCGGACCGTGCTCGAGGGTGTCGGCGGCGGCGTGACCGGCCAGGTGGTGCACCCCGTACAGCGGCACGTCCAGCGACCAGGCGACCGACTTCGCGGCGGCGAGGCCGACGTGCACGGCGGTGGCCAGGCCCGGCCCGGAGGTCGCGGCGACGTGGGTGATGTCCCCGAGCTCGACGCCGGCGTCGGCCAGGGCGATCCGCAGGGTCGGCACGGCCGCCTCGAGATGGGCACGGGCCGCGATCTCGGGCACCACCCCTCCGAAGTCGGCGTGCTGGGAGGCGCTGGAGGCGAGACCCTGCCCGAGCAGGACGCCCCCGGAGACCAGGCCGAAGCCGGTCTCGTCGCAGGAGGACTCGACGCCGAGGACGAGCGGCGTGCGGGTCACCGCAGCAGCGACATCGGGTCGGAGTAGTTCCCGGCCTCGTCCATCTTGGAGAAGTGCAGGTGGCAGCCGGTGGAGCGACCGGTGGAGCCGACGTAGCCGACGGTGTCGCCCTGGGCGACGGTGGCGCCCACCGAGGTGTTGAAGCCCTGCAGGTGGTAGTAGCCGGTGACGACGCCGTTGCCGTGGTCGATCTTCACCCGGTTGCCGGAGGCGCTGTGGTATTCGACGGCCACGACGGTGCCGGCGGCGGCGGCCTTGACGGGGGTGCCGCAGGTGGCGCCGAAGTCCACGCCGTCGTGCATCTTGCTGGTGCCGAGCACGGGGTGGGTGCGGTAGCCGTAGCCGGAGGTGGTGGGCGCGTTCACCGGGGCGATGTAGCCGGTGGAGCTGGCCGGGGCGGACTCCTCGGTGCCCCCGGCGCCCTCCTCGGCGGCCTCGTCGCTGGAGGCGGCGGCCTCGGTGACCTCGGGCTCAGGCTCGGGGACCTCGACGGAGAGCTCGGTGGCCTCGACGGCGGCGACGCCGGTGGCGGTCGCCCCCTCGGCCCCCTCCGCGTCCTCGGTGCTCTCGGCGTCCTCGCGGTCCTCGGAGCGGGAGGCGTCCTCGTCCTCGCGGGCCTCGGGCGTGGAGGCGACGGGCAGCTCGACGGCGGCGGCCTCGACCTCGACGGGGGCCTCGGCGGTGACGGTGTCGGCGACGGCGGTGCCGGCGTCCTCGACCCCGGCGGCGGCCGCGGCCAGCGGCGCGGCGATGGTGGCGGTCGCCAGGGCGCCGAGCACCCCGACCTTGACCAGGCCGGCGGGGAGGGCGGCCTCGCAGTGGGTGCCGCCGCTCAGGCGGCGCTTGCGCACATGGGCGCGTCCGTCGGCGCGATGATTCGCCACTGGTGACCTGCTTCCGTCGTGGGGTGGGGCGTCAGGGGATGCGGGGGAACTGCCGGATGGGGGTCCGTGACGCCGAACGGGGAAGGAGGGCGGGTCATCGAACTGCCCCGCCAATCTAGGGGCGTCCCGCCGGGACCTCCGAGGCCGTCAACTGGCCTTTTGCAGATTCTTTGCCGAGCGCCCCGGGGGTGAGGGGACCTCTTGACGCTGGCGCCACAGCCTGCAGCGACACGGGTGATGCACCCCACTTCCCACCGGGGTCGCGTGCAGGGTTCGTGGAGGGGGCGGGGAGCCCCGGGGCAGGGGCGCCGCCCGGCCGGTCCCGGTGAGGGCCCGCGGTCTACAGTGGCGGCATGTCGACGCCCGAGAGTTCCGCCGTGTCCGGCGCCGCCTCCGCGAGCGGCCCGGACGGCCCCGAGTCCCCCGTGCGTGTGGTGGTGGTCGAGGACGAGCCCACCATCACCCGCGCCATCGCCGACCGCCTCGCCGCCGAGGGGTGGGAGGTCACCACCGCCGGCGACGGCCCCTCCGGGGTGCGCACCGTCGAGGAGGTGCGGCCCGACGTGGTGGTGCTCGACGTGATGCTGCCCGGATTCGACGGTCTCGAGGTGTGCCGGCGGATCCAGGCCGCAGAACCGGTGCCGGTGCTCATGCTGACCGCCCGCGACGACGAGACCGACATGCTGGTGGGACTCGGCGTCGGCGCCGACGACTACATGACCAAGCCCTTCTCCATGCGGGAGCTGGTGGCCCGGCTGAAGGCCCTGCTGCGCCGGGTGCGTCAGGCCCCGGCGCCCGCCGCGCCCGCGGAGCAGCAGATGGCGCTGCAGATCGGTGACCTGGTGATCGACCGCGCCGGGCGACGGGTGATGCGCGCCGGGGTGCCCGCGCACCTCACCCCCACCGAGTTCGACCTGCTGCTGTGCCTGGCGAGCGCCCCGGGCACCGTGCTGACCCGCGAGCAGCTGCTGGCGGATGTCTGGGACTGGGTGGACGCCACCGGCACCCGCACCGTCGACTCCCACGTCAAGGCGCTGCGCCGGAAGCTGGGCTCCGACCTGGTGCGCACGGTGCACGGCGTGGGCTACGCCCTCGAGCACCCCGAGCAGGTGCCGACCTCCCCCGCCACCCCCGAGCTGCCGGAGGAGCCGGAGCGGCCATGACCTCCTCCGATCCCGCCGGCTCCGATCCCACCGGGCTGCCGGGCGGGTCGGCCCCGCGCGGCAGCGTCCCGCCGCGGCGCTGGGTGGGCCCGCAGGTGCGCACGGCCGCCCGTCGCCGGGTCGAGGAGACCCTGGACGTGCGACCGCTGGACAGCGTGCGCTCCTTCAAGGTGAAGCTCGGTGTGCTGGTGGTCACCGTCGTCACCGGCGCCGCGGGGTTCACCTGGTTGGGCAGCGCCGTGGGCCTGACCCCGCTGCTGACGATCCCGGTGGTGGTGCTGACCGCCCTGGTGTTCACCCAGATCATGGCGCGCGGCATGACCTCCCCGCTGCGGGAGATGACCCGGGCCGCGCAGGCGATGGCGCGCGGCGACTACACCCGCCGTGTCCACGCCACCAGCCGCGACGAGGTGGGCCAGCTCGCGGCGGCCTTCACCACGATGGCGGCGGAGCTGGAGCAGACCGACCGGATGCGCCGCGACCTGGTCGCGAACGTCTCCCACGAGCTGCGCACCCCGGTGGCCGGGCTGCGGGCGCAGTTGGAGAACCTGGTGGACGGCGTGACCGAGCCGGACCCGGCCGCGCTGGAGGTGGCCCTCGCCGAGACGGAGCGGCTCTCCCAGCTGGTGGATCACCTGCTGGACCTCTCCCGGCTGGACGCGGGCGTGGTGGAGCTGGACCTGGAGCGGATCGAGCTGACGCCTTTCCTGCACGAGGTGGTCGATGCGGCCTCCCTCGCCGCCGGTGACCGGGACGTGCGCTGGATCGTCGCCGTGGACCCGCCGGACCTGGAGGCGGTGGCCGATGCGGCCCGTCTGCACCAGGTGATCCACAACCTGCTGGACAACGCCGCCCGCCACTCCCCCGCCGGCGGACGCATCCACGTGCGCGCCGGAGCCACCGGCGAGGGCGGGGTGCGGATCACGGTGCACGACGAGGGCCCCGGCATCGCCAAGGAGGACCGCGACCGGGTCTTCGAGCGCTTCCAGCGCGGCGGCATCGCCGACAGCTCCGGCGGCACCGGGCTGGGCCTCGCGATCGCCCGCTGGGCGGTGGGGCTGCACGGCGGCGAGATCGAGGTGCTCGACGACCCCCGCGAGGCGCAGGCCCGCAGCGGCCGCTCCTCCCTGATCCGGGTGACGCTGCCCGGCCCCGAGGAGGAGGCGCACCCCCTGGATCCGGTCGCCGCGGCCGCCGTCGGGATGCTCCCGAGCCGCGACACCGAGGCCCGGGTCTGGCCCGGCGCCGTGACCCGAACGTGACCTCGACCACGACCCGGACCAAGGTCCTGCAGGGCCCGGACCGGACGCTCCGCCCTCGGCTAGGGTGGAGCCATCCACATCACCCGACCGCGTGAAGGCTGGCGATCTCCCGGTGTCACAGACGACACAGAGCTCCGATTCGTCCCCCACCGGGGATTTCGGACCGAACCAATGGCTCGTGGACGCGCTCCGCGAGCAATGGCAGCAGGACCCCTCGAGCGTCGACCCCAGCTGGGCCGAGTACTTCGCGGGCAGCACCTCCCCGGAGCCGGAGACCGCCCCCTCCGACGACGCCCCCGCCGATCCCGCGCCTGAGCCTGAGCCTGAGCCTGCCCAGGAGGCCGCGCCGGAGCCGGAGCAGACCGCGGAGCCCGCCGAGAGCTCCGCCCCCCAGACCACCCGCGCGGCCGCCGCCGCGACCCCCGCCGAGAAGGAACCCGCGCCCGTGACCGAGTCCCGCCCGTCCTCCGCGTCCACCCCCGCCGCCCGCGCGGACGGCGTCTCCACCACCTCGGACCGTCCGGCGAAGGTCCCCACCACCACCTCGCAGATCCCCGCCGTGGAGCTGCGCGAGCCCGAGGTGCAGAAGCTGCGCGGCCCCGCCGCCGCCGTGGTGCGCAACATGGACGAGTCCCTCAAGGTCCCCACCGCGACCTCGGTGCGCGACGTGCCGGTGAAGCTGCTGTTCGACAACCGCATCGTCATCAACAACCACCTCAAGCGCCACCGTGCCGGCAAGGTCTCCTTCACCCATCTGATCGGCTGGGCGATGGTCGAGGCCGTCGCCGAGGTCGGCGACATGAACAACGGCTTCGACGTCGACGACAAGGGCAAGCCCGTGATGCTGGTGCGGGAGGACGTGAATTTCGGCCTCGCCATCGACATGCCCCGCCCCGACGGCTCCCGCGGCCTGGTGGTCCCCAACATCAAGGCGGCCCAGCGCTTCGACTTCCGCGGCTTCTGGAAGGCCTACGAGGAGGTCGTCCGCAAGGCCCGCGCCGGCAAGCTCACGATGGACGACTTCACGGGCACCACGGTCTCGCTGACCAACCCCGGCGGCATCGGCACCGTGCACTCCATCCCCCGCCTGATGAGCGGCCAGGGCACCATCGTCGGCGTCGGCGCGATGGACTACCCGGCCCAGTTCCAGGGCGCCAGCCAGGCCACCCTCGCGGATCTCGCCGTCTCCAAGGTCACCACCCTGACCTCGACCTACGACCACCGCATCATCCAGGGCGCCGCCTCCGGCGAGTTCCTGAAGAGGATCGCGGACAAGCTGCTGGGCAAGGACGGCTTCTACGACCGCGTCTTCACCTCGCTGCGCATCCCCTACCAGCCGGTGCGATGGGTGCAGGACAACCCGCTGACCTTCACCCCCTCGGAGCGGCTGGCCCGGGTGATGGACCTGATCCACTCCTACCGCGTGCGCGGCCACCTGATGGCCGACACCGACCCGCTGCAGTACCGGGTACGGCACCACCCCGACCTCGACGTCGAGTCCTACGGCCTGACCCTGTGGGACCTTGACCGCTCCTTCCCGACCCGCGGCCTGGGCGGCCAGGACGAGATGACCCTGCGGGACATCCTCGGGGTGCTGCGCGACTCCTACTGCCGCTCCATCGGCATCGAGTACATGCACATCACCGACACCGAGGAGCGCGCCTGGCTGCAGCGGGAGATGGAGACCCCGCGCACGCCCTTCGACAAGGCCGAGCTCACCCACATCATGGATCGCCTCAACGCCGCCGAGGCCTTCGAGACCTTCCTGCAGACCAAGTTCGTCGGCCAGAAGCGCTTCTCCCTGGAGGGCGGCGAGTCCGTCATCCCGATGCTCGACGCGGTCCTGGACGCCGCCGCCCACCAGCACCTGGACGAGGTCTGCATCGGCATGGCCCACCGCGGCCGGCTGAACGTGCTCTCCAACCTGGCGGGCAAGAGCTACGCCCAGATCTTCCAGGAGTTCGAGGGCAACGTCGGCGCCTCCGTCGGCTCCGGCGACGTGAAGTACCACCTGGGCACCGAGGGCACGTACACCGCCACCGACGGCGAGACCACGAAGGTCTACCTGGCGGCGAACCCCTCCCACCTGGAGGCCGTGAACCCGGTGCTCGAGGGCATCGTGCGCGCCAAGCAGGACCGCCTGGAGCAGCCCGCGGACTTCCCGGTGCTGCCGATCCTGCTGCACGGCGACGCGGCCTTCGCGGGCCAGGGCGTGGTCACCGAGACCCTGAACCTCTCGGAGCTGCGCGGCTACCGCACCGGCGGCACGATCCACGTGATCATCAACAACCAGATCGGCTTCACCACGCTGCCGGACTCCTCGCGCTCGTCCTTCTACTCCACGGACGTCGCCAAGTCCACGCAGCTGCCGATCTTCCACGTCAACGGGGACGACCCGGAGGCCTGCGTGCGGGTCGCCGAGATCGCCTTCCGCTACCGCGAGACCTTCCACCGCGACGTGGTCATCGACATGGTCTGCTACCGCCGCCGCGGTCACAACGAGGGCGACGACCCCTCGATGACCCAGCCGCAGATGTACCAGCTGATCCAGGGCAAGCCCTCCACCCGCAAGCAGTACATGGAGGCCCTGATCGAGCGCGGCGAGCTCACCGAGGAGGAGACCGAGGGCCTGGTCGCCAACTTCCAGGACCACCTGGACGAGGCCTTCGCCGCCACCCGCGACGACACCGAGCGCCCCCGGGTCGACCCCGACTCGGCGGTGCAGGGCCTGGACCTGCCGGCCTCGCAGCGCTCCACCGAGGTCTCCGGCGGGGAGGACACCGCCGTGGACGCGGGCGTGCTGGAGCGCATCGGCGCCGCCTACTCCGAGGTTCCCGAGGGCTTCACCGTCCACCCGAAGCTGACGCAGCTCACCGCGAAGCGCACCCAGATGTCCACCGAGGGCGGGATCGACTGGGCCTTCGGCGAGCTGCTGGCCTTCGGCTCGCTGCTGATGGAGGGCCGCCGGGTGCGCCTGGCCGGCCAGGACTCCCGCCGCGGCACCTTCGTGCAGCGTCACAGCGTGCTCATCGACCACGAGACCGGGGAGACCTGGACCCCGCTGATGTACCTCACCGACGGGCAGGCACGCTTCAACGTCTACGACTCCTCGCTCTCGGAGTTCGCGGCGCTGGGCTTCGAGTACGGCTACTCCGTGGAGAGCCCGAACTCGCTGGTGCTGTGGGAGGCGCAGTTCGGCGACTTCGTCAGCGGCGCCCAGACGATCATCGACGAGTTCATCTCCGCCTCCGAGCAGAAGTGGGGCCAGAACTCGAGCGTGGTCATGCTGCTGCCGCACGGCTACGAGGGCCAGGGGCCGGACCACTCCTCCGCCCGGATCGAGCGTTTCCTGCAGCTGTGCGCGGAGGAGAACATGCGGGTCGCGGCGCCGTCCACCCCGGCGAGCTACTTCCATCTGCTTCGCAAGCAGGCGCTCACCGCGCCGCGCAAGCCGCTGATCGTCTTCACCCCGAAGTCGATGCTGCGCAACAAGCATGCGGTCAGCCCGGTCGAGGACTTCACCAGCGGCGGCTTCCGCCCGGTGCTGCCCGACACCACGGTCGACCCCGACAAGGTCACCAAGGTGCTGCTGACCTCCGGGAAGGTGTACTGGGACCTGGTGGCGCGCCGCGAGAAGGAGGGCGCCGAGCACCTGGCGATCGTCCGCCTCGAGCAGCTCTACCCGCTGCCCGGCGAGGAGCTCTCCGAGGTGCTGTCCGCGTACCCGGACGCCGAGCTCACCTGGGTGCAGGAGGAGCCGGAGAACCAGGGCGCCTGGAGCTTCATGGCGATGAACCTTCCCGGGGCGATCGGCCGCACCCTGCGGGTGGTGGCCCGGGCGGCCTCGGCCTCCCCCGCCACCGGCTCCGCCACGGCCCACAAGGCCGAGCAGGAGGACCTGATCCGCCGCGCCATCGGCGGCTGATCGCCCACCGATCATCAGGGCCCCGATCCTTCGGGGGCGCCGGGCGGTTCGCCCGCCCCGCGCCGCCCCCGTTAGAGTGGGGCGATCGTCCGTTCCCGGCCCAGGAGGTCCCGGTGCCCGCAGCAGTGCCCCCGTCCGCCCCGTCCGCATCCGGCGAGTCGCGGATCCGGATCATCGCGCTCGGCGACGAGCTGCTCGCCGGGGTGGGCGACGCCCGCGCCCTGGGCTGGATCGGCCGCGCCGTGGCCAGCTCGCAGGGCACCGACTGCCGCCTGGAGCTGTTCCCCGCAGCCCTGCCGGGTGACACCTCGGGCGACCTGGCCGAGCGCTGGGACGCAGACGTGCGGGCCCGCATGGCCCCCACCTCCGGCGAGGAGCCGATGGAGAACCGCGTGGTGGTGGCCCTGGGTCGCGCCGACGCGGGCGCCGGGCTCTCCCTCGCCCGGGCCCGGCTGAACCTCGCCAAGGTGCTGGACGGCCTGGAGCGCATGCGCATCCCCGCCTTCGTGGTGGGTCCCCCGCCCGGCAGCGATCCCGAGACCGCCGGATCCGTGCGCGAGCTGTCCTCGGCCTTCGCGGACGTCTGCTCGCGCCGCCGCACCCCCTACGTGGACATGGTCTCGGGTCTGGAGGGCCACGAGCAGTGGGAGGGCGACCTCTCCCGCGCCGTCGGCCAGTACCCGGGGCAGACCGGTTACGGGCTGATGGCCTGGCTGGTGCTGCACGGCGGCTTCGCGGACTGGGCCACCGGCCGCGGCTGAGCCCCCGCGCACGGCCGTCCCGCCACGACCGCACCACACCGGGCCGCTCGCCCGCGGCCGGTCCGGCGCGGGTGTGGCAGAATCATCGGGTTGCCCGGTCGGAGGAAGGAGAGCGTGATGAGCAAGCGTGGACGCAAGCGCAAGTCCCGCCGCAAGAGCGGCGCCAATCACGGCAAGCGCCCCAACGCCTGAGCCGTTCGGCGCCCTCTGGCGTGCGAGAAGCCCCCATCCGGGATCCGGATGGGGGCTTCGTCGTCGGCGGGGACACAGGCGGCGCCGCGGCGCCTTCCTGTGGGGCGGGCTCAGGCCTCGCCGCGCGCCGACCAGGTGGTGCTCGAGGAGCGGGTCACGGTCACGGAGCCCCCCTCCCCGTCGACCGTGGTGCGGGTGACGCTCACGGTGCGGCACTGAACGGCGATCCGTTCGCGCAGCGAGGGCGGGGCGTTCTCGGTGCAGCTGCGCCGCACCAGCTCCTTGAGCCGGCGCAGCCGCTCGACCTCGTCGGCGCACTCCGGGCAGTCCTCGGCGTGGCGGCTCATCCGCTCCACCATCTCGGCGGGCAGCTCCCCGTCCAGCGCCTCCTGCAGGCCGTAGCGCAGGTCGCGCCGCGCGCCGTCCGTCTCGCCCCGGGTCTCCGGGTCCTGGTTGCTCATCGGTCCTCCTCGGGGGCCGCGGCGGCCCCGACGTGCTCGTCCTCGCCGCGGAGGTAGCCGCTGGCGAGGGCGTGGTCGGCCAGCAGCTCCCGCAGCTGGCGCCGCCCGCGGTGCAGGCGGGACATCACGGTCCCGATCGGCGTCTCCATGATCTCGGCGATCTCCTTGTAGGCGAAGCCCTCGACGTCCGCGAGGTACACCGCCATCCGGTAGTCCTCCCGCAGCTGGGCCAGGGCGTCCTTCACCGCGGAGTCCGGCAGCGCGTCCAGCGCCTCGGTCTCCGCGGAGCGCAGCCCCCGGCTGCTGTGGGACTCGGCCTCCGCCAGCTGCCAGTCCTCCACGTCCTCGCTCCAGGACTCCTGGGGCCGCCGCTGCTTCTGGCGGTAGGTGGAGATGTAGCTGTTGGTCATGATCCGGTACAGCCAGGCGCGCATGTTGGTGCCGGGCGTGAAGCGCTCGGAGGCGCGGAAGGCCTTCATGAAGGTCTCCTGCACCAGGTCCTCGGCGTCCTGGGGGTTGCGGGTCATGCGCAGGGCGCCCCCGTACAGCGAGTCCAGGTGGGACAGCGCCTCGGCCTCGAAGTCGAAGTCGGGCGCGTCCGGGGCCTCGGGGGCGGGGACCGCGGTGGGCGGGGCGGGATCGGTCGGGCTCATCGCCCCCCAACCTACGCCAGCGCCGGGCGCGGGCGCCGGTGGTGCGGCCGTGGCGGTCATCGACGCTCCTGTCCGGGTTCGTGGGTTCGTGGGTTCGTGGGTCTGTGGGTCTGTGGGTCTGTGGGTCTGTGGGTCTGTGGGTCGGTGGGTCCGCGGGCTGCGCGGATCGTGGTCCGTGGGGTGCAACGTCCGCGCCCTCCCGCGTGTTCCCCGCGCGGTAGGGTGGCCCCGGGTGAGGGAGGTCTCCTCGCGGGGCCACCCCACCGACATCCCGCACCGACAACGTGAGGACGCCATGTCTCTGGTCCGCCGCATCGCCCGCCCCCTGCTCGCCGCCCCCTTCATCCTCGAGGGCGTCCGGTCGTTCCGTCAGCCCGCGCGCCAGATCGACGTCGCCCCCACCGCCTTCGAGAAGGCGGACTCCGTGCTGGCCGAGTCCTCCGCCCCGGGCTTCGTGAACGTGCGCACCATCGTGCGCGGCACCGCCGCGGTCACCATCGGCGCCGGCGTCCTGTACGCCACCAACCGCGCCCCCCGTGTCGCCGCCGCGACCCTGCTGGTCACCAGCTCCGTCGGCTGGGCCGGCCGCAAGAAGATCTGGGAGCTCTCCGGCGAGGAGCGCATCCAGGAGCTGCAGTCGATGCTGGTGGACGCCGGCCTGCTGGGCGGCATGCTGCTGGCCGCGGTGGACCACGACGGCAAGCCCTCCGTCGGCTACCGCGTGAACAAGTTCGTCGAGCGCAGCCAGAAGGCCGCCGAGAAGAAGCAGCGCCAGCTCGAGAAGAAGGCCTCCGCTGTGGAGAAGAAGGCGAAGGGCACGTCGAAGGACGTGCAGAAGAAGATCGCCGCCCAGCAGGCCTGAGCCGGTGAGCTCCGAGGTCCTCTGGTCCGCCCCCACCGCTGAGCGGCCCGTCGACGCCCTGGTGCGGGTGCCGGGCTCCAAGTCGCTCACGGCCCGCTGGATGCTGCTGGCCGCCATCGCGGACGAGCCCACCGAGCTGCGCGGCGCCCTGGTCTCCCGGGACACCCGGCTGATGCGGGACGCCCTCGAGCGGCTGGGCGCGGTGCTGAGCGTCGAGGACGGCGCCCTGCAGGTGGTGCCGCTGCCGCCGGCCGGGGAGCATCCGGCCGAGCCCGTCGAGGTGCACTGCGGGCTGGCCGGCACCGTGATGCGCTTCGTACCGCTGCTGGCGGCCCTGCACCGCGGGGACGTCCGCTTCACCGGGGACGAGGGCGCGCTGCGCCGCCCCATGGCGCCCGTGATCCAGGTGCTGCGCGACCAGGGCGTCGAGGTCACCGAGCACGGTGAGCCCGGGCACCTGCCCTTCACCGTGCACGGCACCGGCTCCCTGCCCGGAGGCCGGGTCGAGATCGACGCCTCCGCCTCCAGCCAGTTCATCTCCAACGCGCTGCTGGTCGGCTCCCGCACGGAGCGCGGCCTCGAGGTGGTACAGGTCGGGGCGACCCTGCCCTCCCTCCCCCACATCGCGATGACCGTGGAGACCCTGGCCGAGGTCGGCATCGAGGTCTCCCACGACCTCGACGAGCAGGGCCGTCACCGCTGGCGGGTCCCCGCCGCGGAGCTGACGATGGACCAGGTGACCGTCGAGCCGGACCTCTCCAACGCGGGCCCCTTCCTGGCGGCCGCGATGGTCACCTCCGGCACCATCGCCGTGGCCGACTGGCCGGAGACCACCACCCAGCCGGGCGACGCCTACCGCGAGCTGCTGGCACGGATGGGCGCCGAGGTGTGGCGCGAGGAGGACGAGGTCTGCGTGCGCGGCACCGGGGAGATCCACGGCATCGACGCGGACCTCTCCGAGGTCGGCGAGCTCACCCCCACGATCGCGGCGCTGGCGGCGCTCGCGGACTCCCCCAGCCACCTGCGCGGCATCGGCCACCTGCGCGGTCACGAGACCGACCGGCTGCACGCCCTGGCCACCGAGCTCACCAAGCTCGGCGCGCTCACCGTCGACCACGCGGACTCGCTGGAGATCACCCCCGGCCCGCTCACCGGCGGGGTCTTCGAGACCTACGAGGACCATCGCATGGCCACCGCCGCCGCGATCGTCGGGCTGCGGGTTCCCGGCGTGCAGGTGGTCGACGTCGCCACCACCCAGAAGACCCTCCCGGACTTCGTGGGCATGTGGCTGGCGATGCTGCACACCGATCCCCCCGAGGAGATCGAGGACGTCCCGGCCCCGCGCAGCCCCGCGGAGGCCCCCGCGTGACCTGCCTGTCCTGCCGTCCCGGTCGGGTGCGCCGGTGAGCCGTCGCTCCGCCCGCGACTTCGACGAGTCCGACGTGCGGGTACGGCCGAACCGTCGCGGCTCCCGGCCCCGCACCAAGGACCGCCCCTCCCACGAGGACGCCGTACCCGCCCGTGTGGTCGCGGTGGACCGCGGCCGCTGGCGCACCGTGGTCGCGGCCGGCACCGAACAGGAGCGGGCAGTCACCGCGATGCGCGCCCGCGAGCTGGGCCGCTCCCCCGTCGTCCCCGGCGACGTGGTGGGCCTGGTCGGGGACGTCTCCGGCCGCGAGGGCAGCCTGGCCCGGATCGTGCGGATCCACGAGCGCACCTCCTTCCTGCGCCGCAGCGCCGACGACGACGACTCCACCGAACGCCCGCTGGTCGCCAACGCGGACCTGATGGTGATCGTGACGGCCCTGGCCGACCCGGAGCCGCGCGGCGGCATGATCGACCGCTGCCTGGTCGCCGCCTACGTCGCGGGGATCCCCGCGCTGCTGGTGCTGACCAAGGCGGACCTGCGCGACCCCGCGGACTTCCTGCGCACTTACGCGCCCCTCGGCGTCGAGCACGTGGTCACCTCCCGCGAGGAGGGCGGCGCCGTGGCGGGCCTGGAGGAGCTGCGCGCGCACCTCGAGGGCCGCATCAGCGTGCTCATCGGGCACTCCGGGGTCGGCAAGTCCACCCTGCTGAACGCCCTGGTGCCCGGGGCGGGCCGCGCCACCGGCGTGGTCAACGACGTCACCGGCCGCGGACGCCACACCTCCTCCTCGGCGCTCGCGCTGCCGCTGCCGGAGGGCGGCTGGCTGATCGACACCCCCGGGGTGCGGTCCTTCGGCCTGGGCCACGTGGATCCCGAGGAGCTGCTGGAGGCCTTCGGCGACCTCGCCGAGCTGGCCGCGCAGTGTCCCCGCGGCTGCACCCACGCCGAGGACAGCCCCGACTGCGCCCTGGACGCCCTGGTGGCCGAGGGGGCGGCGGGCACCGCCGGTCCGGCCCGGCTGGCCTCCTACCGCCGCCTGGCGGCGACGCTGCGCCGCAACGACCCCTGGGACGTCTGAGCAACCAGGGACGCCGGAGCCCCTTCACGACCCGGCGCCTACGTCCCCCCGGCGGGCGTCGCTGCCGAGGTCAGCGGCCCGCACCGCCTACTGTGGGGGGCATGTCCAGCCGTCATGCCGATGATCTGCGCCTCGCCCACGTCCTCGCGGACGCCGTGGACCAGCTGACCATGTCCCGCTTCAAGGCGCAGGACCTCGAGGTCTCCACCAAGCCGGACCTCACCGAGGTCACCGACGCCGACCGCGCCGCCGAGGAGCTGGTGCGCGCTCAGCTGCGCCGCTCCCGGTCCCGCGACCAGGTGATCGGCGAGGAGTTCGGTTCCACCGGTTCCGCCCCGCGGCAGTGGGTGATCGACCCGATCGACGGCACCAGCAACTTCGTGCGCGGGGTGCCGGTGTGGGGCACGCTGATCGGCCTGATCGAGGACGGCCGGCCCGTCGTCGGCCTGGTCTCCGCCCCCGCGCTGTCGCGGCGCTGGTGGGGCGGGCTGGAGGCCGGCGCCTGGAGCGGCTCGCGGCTGTCCTCGGCGAGCCGCCTGCAGGTCTCCCAGGTGGAGAGCATCGACCAGGCTTCCCTGTCCTACTCCTCGCTGCACGGCTGGGCGGAGCGCGACCGGCTGCCGCAGATGCTGAACCTGATGCAGCGCTTCTGGCGCACCCGCGCCTACGGCGACTTCTGGTCGTACATGCTGGTCGCCGAGGGCGCCGTGGACGTGGCCTGCGAGCCGGAGCTGAACCTGCACGACATGGTGGCCCTGGCTCCCATCGTCACCGAGGCCGGCGGACGCTTCACCTCCCTGGACGGGCAGGACGGGCCCTTCGGCGGGAACGTCCTGGCCACCAACGGTCGCCTGCACGAGGAGGTCCTGGAGGCCCTCGAGCTGCGCGGCTGAGCGCGGCCGTCCACCGGGCACCCGGTCCCCGCCTCCCCACGGGCGCGGCGGCTACGATGGCACCGCCATCCGCGCGCGCCCTCGCGCGCACCCCCGGAACCCGTGGAGGATCTGACCCCATGACCGTCAAGCGCGTCGCCCTGCTCACCGCCGGTGGGTACGCCCCCTGCCTGTCCTCGGCCGTCGGCGGTCTGATCGAGCGCTACACCGAGCTGGTCCCCGACGTCGAGATCATCGCCTACCAGCACGGCTACTGGGGCCTGCTCTCCGGCGCCAAGATCATCATCGACGACGAGGTGCGCCAGAACGCCGCGGTGCTGCACAACTACGGCGGCTCCCCCATCGGCAACTCCCGCGTGAAGCTCACCAACACCGCGGACCTGGTCAAGCGCGGCCTGATCGCCGAGGGTGACAACGCCCTCGAGGTGGCCGCCGAGAAGCTCAAGGCCGACGGCGTGGACGTGCTGCACACCATCGGCGGCGACGACACCAACACCACCGCGGCGGACCTCGCCCACTACCTGCACGAGCACGACTACGACCTGCAGGTGGTCGGTCTGCCCAAGACCATCGACAACGACATCGTGCCGATCCGTCAGTCCCTCGGCGCCCGCTCCGCCGCGGAGCAGACCAGCATCTTCGCCCAGAACGTGCTCGCCGAGCACGGCTCGAACCCGAAGATGCTGATCATCCACGAGATCATGGGCCGCGCCTGCGGCTACCTGACCGCGGAGGCCGCCGCCTACTACCAGGACTGGCACAGCAAGCAGCAGTGGCTGCCCGGCATCGGCCACCGCGCCGACCGCTGGGACGTGCACGCCGTGTTCCTGCCCGAGCTGAAGCTCGACATCGAGGCGGAGGCCGAGCGCCTGCGCGGCGTGATGGAGAAGACCGGCTGCGTGAACATCTTCCTCTCCGAGGGCGCCGGCATCCCCGAGATCGTCGCCGAGATGCAGGCCCGCGGCGAGGAGCCGGAGAAGGACCCCTTCGGCCACGTCAAGATCGACACCATCAACCCCGGCCAGTGGTTCGCCAAGCAGTTCTCCGAGAAACTGGGCGCCGAGAAGGTCATGGTGCAGAAGTCCGGCTACTTCGCGCGCTCCGCGAAGGCCAACGCCGACGACCTGCGCCTGATCAAGTCGATGACCGACCTCGCGGTCCAGGTCGCCCTCGAGGGCGGCTCCGGCGTGATCGGCCACGACGAGGAGGACGGCGACCGCCTGAAGGCCATCGAGTTCTCCCGCATCGCCGGGCACAAGGCCTTCGACATCACCCAGCCCTGGTTCGCAGGCGTCATGGAGCGCACCGGCCAGCCGATCGTGGCGGCCGAGGCCCACTGATCCCCGCCTCCGCCGTGCCGCGTCCGCGCACCTGGCGGAGGTCCCTGCGCGCGCTCGCCCCCTCGGGGCGGGCGCGCGCCGCGCTGTCCGGGGACTCTCTGCTGCGCCTGGCGCTGGGTCCCGGGGCGAGCGCCTGGAGGGAGGACAACGGGCCGCTGCATGGGGGCTCGCGGCCCCGCCAGGGCGCCCTCGGCGACTGCTGGGTGGTGGCGGCGATGCTCGCGATCCACGAGACCTCCCCGGAGCATCTGGCCTCCTTGGTCCGGCCCGGCGAGGGCCAGCCCGGCGAGGACAAGGGCATCGTGGAGGTCCACCTGCCCGGCCTGGACGCGCCCCTGCGGGTGGATCGCACCCTGCCGGTCGATGCCCGCGGCCGCTTCCTGTACGCGCGGCGCCACGGGGCGAACCCGGCCGACATCGGTGTGCTGGAGAAGGCGATCGCCGGGCACGTGGCCGGGGGCTACGGGATGCTGCAGCGGGGCCTGGCCCGCTACGGCCTGCAACTGTTGCTCGGGGAGGCCGGGCGGATGACGCTGCGCTCCCCCGATGCCGCCCGGGTGCGTGCCTGGCAGGCGCAGGGCCGCCCGATGACCGCCTCGACGCATCCGCTGTCGGCGCGCGTGCGGCACAGCGGCGGGGCCTTCCGCCCGAACCACGTCTACGCGCTGGTCGGCGCCACGCCGGGCGGTCAGCTGCTGCTGCGCGACCCCGGCTCCCCGGACCGCCTGCTGCGCGTGGATGCGCAGGGATTCCGCCGCGCGGTGCTCACGGTGGACATCGGCCCGCCGCTGCGCTGACAGGCCGGCTCAGCCCTTGGTGCGGTCGATCGTGGCGAAGGCGTCCAGCCAGGTGTCCGCGATGAGCCGGTGCCCGGCGATAGTGGGGTGCACGCCGTCCTCGGCGATCGAGGCGGGGGTGTGGCCCACCCGCCAGGCCTCCTCGAGCATCGTCTCGAGGTCCACGACGGCGGCGCCGAACTCCTTGGCCAGGTCGCGGATGATGGCGACCTTGCGGTCCAGCTCCCCGTGGTAGCCGGCCTTCTCCTGGTCCACGTCCACCACGAAGGGGATCACCAGCAGCACGGGCAGACCCGGCCGCGTGGCGCTGAGCTGGTCCAGCACGTAGCGGTAGCCGCGCTCGAAGTCCTCGTCGGTGACCGTCTCGCCGCGGGTGAAACCGTGCCAGACGTCATTGACGCCCACGAAGATCGTCACCACCTGCGGGTCCAGCGCGAGCACGTCCTGCTCGAAGCGGGCGGCCACGTCGGCGACCTTGTCCCCGCCGATGCCGCGGTTGATCACGCGGGCCCCGGGCTCGTGGGCGGCGAAGTACTCGGCGATCAGCCGCACGTAGCCGTAGCCCAGCTCATCGGGGTCCTCCCGCCGACCACAGTCCGTGATCGAGTCGCCGAGGAACACGAGGGTGCGCGGGGCAGGGGCCTGGGTCATGGGGGAAGTCTACGGTTCGCCGGGGCGAGGAACCGCCCCCGGACATGCAGAAGACCCGGCCAGCAATGCTGGCCGGGTCTCCGATTCGTAGCGGGGGCAGGATTTGAACCTACGACCTCCGGGTTATGAGCCCGGCGAGCTACCGAACTGCTCCACCCCGCGGCGATGACTCCACTCTAGGACGCCGTCCCGGCGAGGTCCAGGCGAGAGGGGGTGAACGTGGGCCATGCCACGTTCACCCCCTCCTCACCTGCGCGTATCCCGTCGCGCGCCGGGCGGGACGCTCAGCCCTCGCCGCCGTCGGAGGCCCCGGGGCCGGCGTTCCCGCCGAGCTCCGCGTTGGCCTCCATCGCCCGGTTCACGGCGTCGGTGAGACGGTCCTGCGCCTCGCCGTACGCCTGCCAGTCCCCGTCGGCCATGGCCTGCTCGGAGTCGGCGACGGCCTGGTCCATGTCGGCCAGGGCCTGGTCCAGACGCTCCTGGGCGGAGCCGGCCTCCTCGGTCGCGGCCTCGTCCTCGGGGGCCTCCTCCTCCGTGGCGGCGTCCTCCTCCTCGGTGGTGGCCTCGCCCGTCTCGGCGTCGACGCTGCCGCTGGTGCCGCCCTCGTCGCTCACGGAGGCGTCGCCGGCGCTGGCGCCGGAATCGCCGCCGAAGACCAGGTCCAGGGCCTCGTCCAGGGTGGGCGCGAAGCCGATCTGATCGCCGAAGGACACCAGCACCATCTGCAGCAGCGGGTACTGCGTGCCGCCGCCGTCCGCGGAGGACTGCAGGTAGATCGGCTGCACGTACAGCAGACCGCCGCCCACCGGCAGGGTGAGCAGGTTGCCGTTGATCACCTGCGAGTTGCCGGACTGCAGCAGGTTCAGCGCCTGGGAGACGTTGGGCTCCGAGTTGAAGGTGGCCTGCACCTGGCCCGGGCCGTTCACCGGGTTCGAGGCGGGCAGCACCAGCAGCTGCATGTCCCCGTAGCTCTCCGCCGGGTTGCCGGACTCGCTGCCGGTCTCCGAGTCCACGGCCAGGAAGCCGGTGAGCACGTTCTGCCCCTCCGCGGGGATGTAGCTCGAGGACAGGGTGAAGCGCGGCGAATCCATGTCGGGCATCTGCATGGTCAGGTACATCGGCGGCTGGGCATCCTGCTCGCCCGTGGTGCCGTCGGCGTTCTCGGGCGCCGGCTGGGTCGGGTCCGGCGGGACCTGCCAGAAGTCCTGCTGGCCGAAGAAGGCGTCCGCGTCGGTGACGTGGTACGTGGCCAGCATCTGCCGCTGCGCCTTGAAGTAGTCCGCCGGGTAGCGCAGGTGACTCATCAGCTCGCTGCTGATCTCCGAGGCGGGCTGCAGGGCGCCGGGGAAGGCCTCCTCCCAGGACTTCAGCACCGGGTCCTCGGTGTCCCAGGAATACAGGTTCACGGAGCCGTCGAAGGCGTTGACGGTGGCCTTGACGCCGTTGCGCATGTAGTTCGCGCTGGCCACCCGCTGCCCGGCGGACTCCCCCGGGTCGGTCTGGGAGTCGGTGACGACCTCGTCCAGGTCCATCGTCCGCGAGTACGGATAGCGGTCGGAGGTGGTGTACCCGTCGATCACCCACACCAGCTGGTCGTCGACCACAGCCGGGTACATCTGCGAGTCCAGGGAGAGGAACGGCGCGACCTGCCGCACCCGCTCCTGCGGGTCGCGGTCGTAGAGGATCTGCGACTCCTCGTTGACGTAGTCCGAGATCAGGATGTTCGGGTCGCGGAACTTGATGGCGTACAGCAGCTTGTTGAAGAAGTTGCCGACACTGGGGCCGCCGTCGCCCTGGAAGGTGTTGTTGACCTGCTCGCCGCCCTCCTCGCCATCGGTGCCGGCCTGGTAGTCGAACTCCTCGGGGGTCGCGCCCTCGGGCGCGCCGACGATCGAGTAGTCCGGGGAGTAGCGGCCGAAGTAGACCCGCTCCTCGTACTCGCCGAGCGCCCCGTCGCCGGGCACGCCGGACTGCAGGAAGCTGGGCTCGCCATCGGCATTGCGACGGTTGCCGTAGGCGGCGGCGGTGCCGTAGCCGTGGGTGTAGATGATGTGCTGGTTCACCCAGGGCTGGCTGGCCAGGTCGAAGCTGTCGGGCCGCAGCTCGCGGACGCCGATCACGGTGTCCTGCAGCTCGCCGTCCACCTCGTAGCGATCCACGCTGAGCACGTCGTCGAAGCCCCAGTAGCGGCGGTTCGCCTCGCGCTGCTCGAAAGTGGGGGCGACGACGTTGGGGTCCATCAGGCGGATTTGCGCGGTGGTGGAGGCGTCCTCCCGCAGCGCGCCGGACTCGGCGTCGGTGTTGGCGGCGTAGGAGACCTCCTCCACGTCGTCGATGCCGAAGGCGGCGCGGGTGGCGTCGATGTTGCGCTGGATGTAGGGCTGCTCGACGGATCGCTCGCTGGGGCTGACCTGGAAGCGCTGCACGGCCCAGGGGTAGATGTTGCCGACCACCAGGGTCGCCAGGATCATCAGGCCGGCGCCGACGGCGGGGATGCGCCAATCGGAGCGGAACACCCACAGCACGAACAGGGCGGCCACCACGATCGCGGCGATGGCGAGGATGGTCTGCGCCGGGAGGATCGCGTTGACGTCGGTGTAGGAGGCGCCGTCGAAGCGGTTGTGCTGGGCGACCAGCAGGTCGTAGCGGCGGAACCAGTGGCCCAGGCCAAGCAGCACCACGTAGACGGCGGCGAGGATGCCGAGGTGGCGGCGGGCCGCGCGGGTCACCTCGAGGCCGCTCTCCTGGCCCCAGGCGACGCCGCCGTAGACGAAGTGGCCGATCAGGGCGCCGACGAGGGCGACCAGGCAGACGAACTGGCCGAAGGCGATCGCCACGTCGATCAGCGGCAGGGTGAAGACGTAGAAGGAGACGTCCATGTCGAAGACCGGATCGGTCTCCCCGAAGGCCTGCGGGTGCAGGAACAGCTGCACGTCCTGCCAGCGACGGGAGGCGGCCAGGCCGCCGAAGGCGCCGATCACCAGCGGGGCTGCGATGGTGAGGCCGCGACGCAGCGGGTCCACGGCGGTGCGGAACTGCTCGAGGGCCTCCTGCTCGCGCGTGACCGGCGGGTACACCGGGCGGCGCGTGTAGGACAGCCGCAGGCTCAGGTACAGCGGGATCGCGAACACCACGAAGCCGAGCAGGAACAGCACCACCTCGGTGCCCCAGCGGGTCAACAGCACGTCGGCGTACTCGAGCTGGTCGAACCAGAGGTAGGTGGTCCAGACCTCGGAGGCGATCAGCAGGGCGACCACCAGCACGGCCAGGACGATGACGGTGATCCACAGCGGACCGAGCCGCGGCCGGGAGGCGCCGTCCCCTCCCGGGCGGGAGGGGCGTGGTCGGGAGGCGTCACCGAAGGGGGCGGAGAAACTCACAGAAATCCTCGGGTCGTTCGGATCCGGGGCACGACCCCACCTCGCGTCCACGCGATGCGTCGCCCGTGCTCCGGGTACAGTGTGGTGCCCTCACCGACGGTGACGACGCTCCCATTCTGTCAGGCCGAACGCCCAGGACTGCTCTCGATTCGATGACGACTCCCTCCCCCGACCCCACCGACCCGCTCGACGCCCCCACCGCCGCCCTCGCGGCCGCGGTGCTGGAGGTGTCCCGCCACGTCGAGACCGAGGCGCTGCCTCGCCCCCGCTGGTTCGCCCTGGCCCGCCAGGCGGAGCTGCTGGCGGACTCCCCCGGCCTCGCCTCCCTGCTGGGCATCGAGGGCGAGGCCGCCACGGACCCGCTCTCGCTGACCCCGATCGAGCTGGACGAGTCCACCGGCGCCCCCGGAGCCGACGGCCCGGCCGATCCGCTGCGCGCCCTGGCCGGGATGACCTGGCCCGCCGGTCTCGCCGCGGGCGGCGCCCTGGCCTGCGACCTGGCTCCCGAGGCCTTGGACCTGCGTGACGGCGCCGGCGCCGAGGACCTCCCTGCTGGGGGCGCGCTGCGCGTGGTCGCCGCGGCGATGGCCGACGGCACCACCTGGACGGCCGTGCGCCGCCCCGGCGGCGAGGGCCACGTGCTCGGCGCCGCCCTGGTGCCGGACCTGGTCTCCGCCCTCGCCGAGACGGTGGCCGAGCTGGCCTGAACGGCTCAGGCCGTCGCCATGGCGTCGTCGCCCTGTGCCGACCCGGCGACCCCCTCCCCGGCCCGGTCCTCGTCATGCCCTGACCGGTCGGGCGGGATCACCGCCCGGTCGCCGAGCATCTCCCCGGTCAGCGGGTCGTGGTCGGGGATGTCCTCGTCCCGTCCGGCGCGGGCGAATCGCGCGGCCCCGAAGGTGAGGTCGTGCCCGATGGCCTCCGCCTGCAGGGTCAGCGAGTGCCGCGGGGAGCCGTCTTCCCCCACCCACTCGGAGCTGCCGAGGCGCCCGTGGACGATCAGCGGCTGGCCGCGACCCACGGAGGCGAGCACGTTCCGGGCCAGGGAGCGGCGCGCGAAGACGGTCACGAACTCCGTCTTGCGGTCCTCGAAGGACCCCTTCTCGTTGTCGAAGTAGCGGCCGGTGACGGCCAGGCGCAGGATCGCAGTGAGGGAGCCGTCGGCCTGCGTGCGCTCGCTCGGATCCGCGGTGACGTTGCCCATCAGGGTGGTTCGGATGTCCCGCATGGTGTGTCCTTCCGGTGTCCCGGGGGCGGGCCCCGGCATCGGCGCCGTGCCGATGCCCCCAGCCTGGGATCCACCATCTGTGCGAGCGAGTGGCCGGCGGGGATTGGGGACGCGGCCGCGATGGGGAGGAACCGCTGTGGAGGTCCCGCGTCGTGGCGTGAGGCCGCAGGCGGTCCGCAGCTGACGCTCCCAGGCCTCACGGGCCTCGCGCTCCCCGCCGTCGACGATCTGCATCCAGTGGTGAGCGCTGCCGGGGCGCAGCCCCCGGGTCCGCCGGACGGAGGCGGCACCGGTGGCCGCCTCCGTCCGGAGCTGCTGGGGCCGTCGGTACTGCGCATGGAGGATGCGGAGACCACCCGGCACGGACCGTCCCAGGTCGAGCGCGGTGTGGTTGCCCATGTTCACCCGAACCCAGCCGGGAGGCCTGATCGCGACCTTCAGCGTGTCGGGTCGTTCGTCGGCCACCAGCGGCGCCGCGGGATCGTCCAGGTCGACCCCGTCCGCGGCCACCGGGTGCAGGTCATGGCAGAAGGCACCGATCACCTGCGGACCGTCGATCGCCCGCAGCCGCTCAACCACCGTGCCCTCCTCGGCGGTGAGCTCGGCGAGGACGGCGGAGGTGCCGTCCGTGGACCGGTGATCCAGCACGATCACCCCGTCCACGCCCTGTCGCAGCAGGTGACGCACGGTGTGGCCGATGATGTCCGCCTCGTCGCGCACCACGGTCACCCCCCAGACGCTGCCCTCGATCCGCGGACGTCGGGGAAGCCGCGGCAGACGGATCGCGGACCGGACGCGAAGCTGGCGGGGCGTCCAGCGGGAGAGCCGGCGGCGGAGTTCGGACAAGGCACGGTCTCCTGGGGTCCTGGGTGCGGGCAGGTCGGTCACGCCTCGAGGGAGGGGACCCCGCGATGCTGGGCGTGCACGAGCTGCAGGATCGCGTACACGCCGACGACGCTGAGCTCGAGCAGCAGCACCGCGAGGACGAGCGTCCTGATGCTGCTCATGCGCCCGCGACGCCAGGTGGCGAACCAGGCCAGGGCGTTCAGGGCGACGGCGGTCCCGAGGGCGCCGGAGGCCTGCTCGGCCTTGGCCAGCGGTCCCTCCAGCGCCTGCAGGAAGTGCCCGGCGGAGAGCAGTCCGAGAGCACCGAAGGCGGCGGCCAGCACCACCAGGACCTGCTGCGGGGTGGAGTTCTGCTGCCACCACGAGCGCCTGGGGCGGTCGACCATCACGGCTCCTTCGAGGGCGCGCGGCACCCGTGGGCGTCGCGGCACGGACGCGGCGGCCGTCCCGTCGAGGGGAGCGGCCGCCGCGAGGTGGCGTGGCCCGCGCAGGGGCCGCGCGGGATCAGACGGTGGGCACCACGATGCCGCTCGCGTTGCTGCGGGCGTTCTCGAAGCGCTTCTGGACGTCGGCCCAGTTCACGATGTCCCAGATCGCCTTGACGTAGTCCGCCTTGACGTTCTGGTAGTCCAGGTAGAAGGCGTGCTCCCACATGTCCAGCTGGAACAGCGGGATGGTGGCGACGGGGATGCCGTTCTGCTGGTCGTAGAACTGCTCGATGACGAGGTTGCCCCCGGCCGGCTCGTAGGCCAGCACGGCCCAGCCGGAGCCCTGGATGCCGAGCGCCGCGGCGGTGAAGTGCGCGCGGAAGGCGTCGAAGGAGCCGAAGTACTCGTCGATCGCGGCGGCCAGCTCGCCGGTCGGCTTGTCGCCGCCCTCGGGCGAGAGGTTCTGCCAGAAGATCGAGTGGTTGGTGTGACCACCGAGGTTGAAGGCCAGGTCCTTGGAGAGCTGGTTGACGGTGCCGAAGTCGCCGGCCTCGCGGGCCGCGGCGAGCTTCTCCAGCGCCGTGTTCGCGCCCTTGACGTAGGTCGCGTGGTGCTTGGAGTGGTGCAGCTCCATGATCTGGCCCGAGATCGAGGGGGCCAGCGCTCCGTAGTCGTAGTCGAGATCGGGAAGCGTGTACTCCGCCATGTGGATCATCCCTTCCGTGTGATGTCCGCGGGAGCCGCCGGTGCGGGTCCCGCCGTGACTCCATCCTGCCACGTCCTCCCGAGGAACGGCGGGGGCGGTCCGCCCAGGGCGAAACCTGCCGTCATCCGCGGCAGGGAAGACCGACATCCGCGGTCTTCCCTGCTTTTCGCCGCGCCTCCGGACGATCGCGACGCGGATTCGCGGCGGGCCGAACGGTCGGGGCCCTCGTTCGTCGGACCCGGCCCGCACAATGGGTCCCATGACGCCGCACCCCGCTCCGACCGGCCCCGATGCCGCCCCGGAGCTGCCCGCGCGGTTCTCCCCCGCCACCCGGGCCTGGTTCACGGAGGCCTTCGCCGCGCCGACGCCCGCCCAGTCCGCTGCCTGGCAGGCGCTCGAGCGCGGGGAGGACACCCTGGTGGTCGCCCCCACCGGCTCCGGCAAGACCCTGGCCGCCTTCCTCACCGCCATCGACGAGCTGGCCTTCGGCGACGGGGAGCCCGCCTCCGGGGGCGCCGGGAGTCGGGAGACCACCTCAATCCTGTACATCTCCCCGCTCAAGGCGCTCGGCGTCGACGTGGAGCGCAACCTCACCTCGCCCCTGGTGGGGACGATGCGCGCGGCCGAGCGGTTGGGCCTGCCCCGGCGCGAGGTCACCGTCGGGGTGCGCAGCGGGGACACCCCGCCCGCGGAGCGGCGCCGCCTGCAGGCCCATCCGCCGGACGTGCTGATCACGACCCCGGAGTCGCTGTTCCTCATGCTGAGCTCCGCGGCCCGCAGCACCCTCGCGGGCGTGCGCACGGTGATCCTGGACGAGGTCCACGCGGTGGCCGGCACCAAGCGGGGCGTGCACCTGGCGCTGTCCCTGGCCCGGCTGGACGCGATGACGCCGGAGGCGCCGCAGCGCATCGGGCTGTCCGCCACCGTCGAACCGGTCGAGGAGGTCGCCTCCTTCCTCGGCGGCGCGGGCCGCCCGCGCGAGGTGACGGTGGTGCGCCCGCCGAGCAGCAAGCAGTGGGACCTCTCCGTCACCATGCCGGTGCCGGATCTCGCGGCGATCGAGCCGCCGGCCGACGCTGTCGACGAGGAAGACGTCTCCGGCACCATCTGGCCGCACGTGGAGCGGGCGGTGCTCGACGAGGTGATGGCGCACCGCTCCACCATCGTGTTCACGAACTCCCGCAGCCAGTCCGAGCGGCTCACCGCGAAGCTGAACTCCCTGCACCGTCGGCGGCTGGCGGATGACGCTGTCGAGGACGTCGCCCGCGCCCACCACGGCTCCATGTCCAAGGAGCACCGCAAGCAGATCGAGGAGGAGCTGAAGGCGGGCACCTTGCGCTGCGTCGTCGCGACCTCCTCGCTGGAGCTGGGCATCGACATGGGCGCCGTGGACCTGGTGCTGCAGATCGCCGCGCCGTTCTCCGTGTCCAGCCTGCTGCAGCGCATCGGCCGCGCCGGGCACGACGTCGGCGCGGTCTCCCGGGGCATCCTGCATCCCCTGCACGCCGGGGACGTGCTGCGCGCCGCGGTCACGGTCACCGAGGCCCGTGCCGGGCGCATCGAGCCGCTCGAGGTGCCGCGCAACGCCCTGGACGTGCTGGCCCAGCACACGGTCTCCGCCGCCGTCGAGGACGATCTCGACGTCGAGGACTGGTTCGACCTGGTGCGCCGGGCCCACCCCTACCGGGCGCTGCCCCGCTCGGCCTTCGACCAGACGATGGACCTGCTCTCGGGCCGCTACCCCTCCACGGCCTTCTCCGAGCTTCGGCCGCGGCTGGTCCACGACCGGGAGGCGGGCACGCTGAGCGCCCGCCCCGGCGCCCAGCGCCTCGTCGTGACCAGCGGCGGCACCATTCCCGACCGCGGCCTGTACCCGGTGCACCTGGTCACCGGGGCCGACGACACCCAGGCCCGTCGCGTCGGCGAGCTCGACGAGGAGATGGTCTACGAGTCCCGCCGCGGGGACGTCATCACCCTGGGCACCTCCTCCTGGCGGATCGAGGAGATCACCGCCTCCCGGGTCACGGTCTCGCCCGCGATCGGCCTGACCGGCCGCATCCCCTTCTGGCACGGCGACGGGGTGGGGCGACCCGCGAGCCTGGGCCGCGCCATCGCCACCACTCAGGCGGAGCTCGCCGCCCTCCCCGCCGAGCAGGCCGATCGGCAGCTCGAGCAGCTCGGACTGGATGCCGACGCCCGCACCGTGCTGCGCACGCACCTGTCCGAGCAGCAGGAGGCGACGGGCCTCGTGCCCGGCCCCGAGCAGCTGGTGGTGGAGCGGTTCCGCGACGAGCTGGGCGACTGGCGGGTGGTGCTGCACTGCGCCCTGGGCCAGCGCATCACCGGTCCCTGGGCGCTCGCCGTCGGCGCCCGCGTCGAGGAGCGCTACGGCCTGGACGGGCAGGTGATGGCCGCCGACGACGGCATCGTGCTGCGCATCCCCCACGGCGAGGAGCCGCCCGGGGCCGACCTGTTCGTCTTCACCCCGGAGGAGATCGACGAGGAGGTGCGGCGCCTGGTCGGCTCCTCCGCCCTGTTCGCCAGCCGCTTCCGCGAGTGCGCCGCCCGGGCCCTGCTGCTGCCCCGGCGGGACCCGAACACGCGGGCGCCGCTGTGGCAGCAGCGTCAGCGCGCCGGCAGTCTGCTGGAGGTGGCGCGCCCGTACCCGCAGTTCCCGATCATGCTCGAGGCCGCCCGGGAATGCCTGCAGGACGTCTACGACCTGCCCTCCCTGGTGGAGCTGATGCGCGGGGTCGGCCGGCGCCGGGTGAGCGTGCGCGAGGTGGAGACCCCGCAGCCCTCCCCCTTCGCCCGCTCCCTGCTGTTCGGCTACCTCGCGCAGTTCATCTACGACGCCGACGCCCCGCTGGCGGAGCGCCGCACCGCGGCCCTCGCGCTGGACCAGTCGCTGCTCGCGGAGCTGCTGGGCACCGTGTCCCTGCGGGAGCTGCTGGACGCCGAGGTGATCGCCGAGGTGGAACGGTCCCTGCAGGGCCTGCAGCCGGACCGCGCCTTCGCCGGGGCCGAGCAGATCGCCGATGCCCTGCGCCGGCTGGGCCCGCTGACCCCCGCGCAGATCGCCGCCCGCACCGCCGAGGGGGTGGACGCCGTCTCCGCCTGTGCGGAGCTGCTCACGGCGCGGCGCGTGATCGCGCTGCGGCTCGGCGGCGCCGAGCACCTCGCGGCGGTGGAGGACGCCGGGATGCTGCGCGATGCCCTGGGCGCCGCCCTGCCGCCGGGCGTCCCCGAGGCGCATCTGGCGGAGGTGCCGCGCGCGGTGCCGGAGCTGCTGGCCCGCTGGGCCCGGCATCGCGGCCCCTTCAGCCCCGCGGAGGCCATCGAGGCCTTCGGGCTGGCGCCCTCGGTGGCCCGCTCGGCCCTGGAGGAGCTGGCCGGGGAGCGTCGCCTCCAGCAGGGCGAGTTCACGCCCGGCCGCGAAGGGGAGGAGTGGGTGGACACCGAGGTGCTGCGGCGCATCCGCCGGGCGAGCCTGGCCGCCTCCCGCGCCGACGTCGCCCCGGTGCCCGGCCCCGCCTACGCCTCCTTCCTGGGCCGCTGGCAGCATCTCGTGGCCCGTCGCCCGGACGGCGGCGCGGGCCGGGCCGAGTGGCGCGGCCGCGACGGCCTGCTCGCCGTCGTGGATCAGCTGGCCGGGGTGTCCCTGCCCTGGTCGGCCTGGGAGTCGCAGGTGCTGCCGGCACGACTGCCCGACCTCACGCCCGCGATGCTCGACGCCGCCTTCGCCGAGGGCGAGCTGGTGTGGACGGGGCACGGGCGGCTCGGCTCCTCCGACGCCTGGATCCGTCTGCACCTGGCCGAGGCCCTGCCGCTGGGCCTGGACGGGGATCGCATCGAGCAGGCGGCCGCGGCCCTGACCGAGGGATCGCTCGCGGCCCGGGTGCTGGAACTGCTGCGGTCCACGCCCGGGGCGCTGCGCCACGGGGAGATCCTCACCGCCCTCGCCGAGACCGAGGCGGCCCGCCCGCAGGACCTGCACGAGACCCTCTGGGACCTGGCCCTGGACGGCCTGATCACGAACGACTCGGTCGCCGCCCTGCGCACCTTCGCGCTCGGCCCGGCTCCCGCCCGCAGAACCCGCTCCCCCGGCCGCAGCCGCTCCACGAGCCGCCGGGGTGCGGCCCGGCTGTCCGCGGCGATGATGCGCCAGGGTGCCGACAGCCCCGAGCAGCTGCTGACCGGGGGCGGCACCGGCGGCCGCTGGTCGGCCCTGCGCGTGGAGCCCGTGGAGCCGACGGCCCGCTCGGCCGCGCTGGCGACCCTGCTGCTGGACCGCCACGGGGTGCTGACCCGCGGGGCGATGGACGTGGAGGACGTGCCCGGCTCCTTCGCCGGGGTGTACCGGGTGCTCTCGGCCCTGGAGGAGGGCGGCACCTGCCGCCGAGGCTACTTCGTGGACGGTCTGGGCGCGTCCCAGTTCGCCTCGGTGGAGGCGGTGGACGTGCTGCGCGACCGCGCCGCCGCGAGCGGCGACAGCGAGGCCGGCCCCTCCCCCGAGGGCGAGACGGTGGTGCTGGCCGCGACCGACCCGGCCTCCGCCTACGGCGCCGCCCTGCCCTGGCCGCCGCTGGACCCGGCGCCGCCGGAGTCCGCGACGGTGCGCCCGGCGCGCCGGGCCGGCGCCGTGGTGTTGCTGGTCGACGGGCACCCGGTCGCCTTCGTCGACAAGGGCGGCAAGCACCTGCTGTGGTGGGCCGGGGCCGCGCTGCACGAGCTGACGGCCGCGCAGATCGTCGGCGCGATCGCCGAGCGCTCCGTGCTGCCGCAGCTGCAGATCGAACGGATCAATGGCCACGCGATCACGGCGGAGGCGGTCGCCCCGATCGCGGAGGCCCTGGTCGCGGCCGGCTGCTACCGCTCCCCCCGCTCGATCCGGCTCCGCGCCGGAGGCCGCTGATGGCAACGAGCCTTTGATGGACGGTGATCGCTGATGCCCGAGGGCGACACCGTGTTCCGGCAGTGCCGGATACTGCACGAGGCCCTCGCCGGGGCCACGCTCACCCGGAGCGACCTGCGGGTGCCGCAGGCGGCGACGGCGGACCTCACCGGGTGGCGGGTCCGGGAGGTGACGCCGCGCGGCAAGCACCTGCTGATCCGCCTGCAGCCGCCCGCCGATCAGCCCCGCGCCGAAGCGCTCACCCTGCACAGCCACCTGAAGATGGACGGCATCTGGCACGTGGACGGGGAGGCGCTGCGCTCCTCCGACACCAGCGCCGGGCCGCGGCCGGCGGACACGATCCGCATCCTGCTGGAGGCCGAGCACCCGGACGGCCGCCGCGCCCGCGCCATCGCCTACGACGTGAAGCTGGTGCGGCTGCTGCGCACCGCCGAGGAAGCGGAGGTCGTCGGGCACCTCGGCCCGGACCTGCTGGACCCCACCTGGGACGACACCCATCGCGCCCGGGCGATCGACCATCTGGCCGCGGAACCGGAACGCGCGCTGGGCCTGGCCCTGCTGGATCAGCGGAACCTCGCCGGGATCGGCAACATCTACCGCAGCGAGCTGTGCTTCCTGGAGCGCCTGCACCCCCTGGCCCCCGTCTCCGCCGTCACCGACCTCGGAGCACTGGTGGACCGCGCCCAGCGCCTGCTGCAGGTGAACAGCGACCGCCCCGTGCGGATGACGACCGGCGGGATGATGGGCCGCGACGGCGACCTGTGGGTCTACGGGCGCGCGGGACAGCCCTGCCGCCGCTGCCGCAGCCGGATCCTGCGCGGCGAGGTCGCCGAGCCCCGCATGCCGGCCACCACCCCGCGCGTGGTCTTCACCTGCCCTCGCTGCCAGGCCGGGGGCCAGCCCACGCCGTCCACCTCCCCGCGCCGCAGACCCCGCGGTCGGTAGACTCCCTCGCGCGTCAGGACCCCGCGCCGCCCCCGCGGCCATCGGGCCTGCCGCCCGCCTCCATAGCTCAATGGATAGAGCAACGGCCTTCTAATCCGTAGGTTGCAGGTTCGAATCCTGCTGGGGGCACCCCCGTCACAACCCCCGGCTGTGTGCGCTGGACTCGCGGTTCCAGTTCTCCACCCACTCCGGCACCCGCAGGCCCTCCGGCTCGGGCGGCGCGGCCGCGAGCACCTCGGGCACGTCCACGCTGCCGCCCTTCCAACGCAGGAAGCGAGCCCGCACGACGGCGTCGGCCACCACCTGGTCGCCGCGGCGGAAGACCTGCTCCATGTAGATCCACTTCTCGTCGTAGCCCATCACGCGGGTGGCGATGTCGAAGCGCTGCCCGAGGGTCAGCGAGCGACGGTAGGTGATGGTCTGGCCGGCGACCACGGGGTACCAGCCCTGCGCCTTCACGTGGTCCCAGAAGCCGGAGCGGAGCATGAGGTCCATCCGGCCGAGGTCCATCAGGGACAGGTAGCGGCCGTTGTTCATGTGCCGCTGGACGTCGAGGTCGGCGGGGTTCACCCGGAAGCTCGCGTGCGAGGTGTCCCAGATCGACAGGCGGTTCTTTCGGCGCACCCGGATCAGGAACCACAGCAGGCGCAGGTACATGTTCACGTTGGGTTGCTCCTCCGGATCGCGGCACCGACCTCCTCGGCGAGGTCCGGTGACCGCATGGTAGCCAGGATGGCGGATCCGTGCGCGCACCTCCTGCCCGGCCTCAACCCCGTCGGCGCCGCAGGGCCGGTCCCGCCGACGGCACCACCAGAGGGGAGCCGGTCTCGGGGTCCTCGATCACGCGGTCCTCGATGCCGAAGACCTCCCGCAGCAAGGTCGGGGTGATCACCTCCGCGGGCTCGCCCTGGGAGTGGATCCGGCCGTCGCGCATCGCGACCATGTGCTCGGCGTCGCGGGCGGCCTGGCCGAGGTCGTGCAGCACTGCCACGATGCTCACCCCGTCGCGTTGGCGCAGCTCCAGGCAGAGGTCGAGCACCTCCATCTGGTGGACGACGTCCAGGAACGTGGTGGGGTCTTCCAGCAGCACCACGTCGGTCACCTGAGCCAGCACCATCGCGATCCACACCCGCTGCCGCTGCCCGCTTGAGTGGGTCGCGACCTCCCGCGCGGCCAGCCCGGCGACCTTCGTGCGCTCCATCGCGGAGAGCACGGCCCGCTCGTCGGCGCTGCTCCACTGCCGCAGAAGGCCCTGGTGGGGGGGGGAAGCGTCCGCGGGAGATCAGGTCGGCGACGGTCATCTGCCCCGGCGCGCTGGCGGACTGCGGCAGGAAGGAGACGGCGCGGGCGAACTCGCGGGTGCCGTGCTCGGCGAGCGCCCGCCCGTCGAGGGTGACCTGCCCGTCGCGGGGCCGCAGGATCCGGCCCATCTCCCGCAGCAGGGTGGGCTTGCCGCAGCCGTGGGGGCCGACGACCACGGTGAGGGTGCCGCGGTGCAGGGCGACGTTCACCCCGTCGACCGCATCAGCCTCGGCCCCGGGGGTAGCGGACGTGCAGGCTCTCGGCGCGCAGACCCCGGGGGCCGCCATCACTCCGGGAGCCTCAGAGGGTCGACTCGAGGAGAACGAGCACGAGCGAGGCGGCGGTGGGCCCGGTGTTCAGGTAGAAGGTGTCGTCGTCGACCTGCACGGCCTGGTCGGCCTCGACGGAGCCCAGCGGGGGGCACAGCGCCAGGTCGGTGATCTCGGTGGCGTCGCCGCCCTGCACGCCGAACAGGATCCAGTCGGCATCGGCGTCGGCGAGGTCCTCCTGGGAGAGGTCCACGGAGGTCTCGTCGGTGAAGGCCTGGCCCTCGGGGCGGGCGACGGCGGCGTCCTCCAGCACGGAGCCGCCGAAGGAGGCCACGCCGAACACGCGGATCCGGTCGCGGTTGCGGCGCAGCAGGGAGACGGTGGGGTCCCCGCTGATGCCGGCGCCGGCCTCGGCGGCGCGGGTATGGAAGTCGTCCGACCAGGTCTCGGCCTCCTGCCGCTTCGCGATCGCGTCGGCGAGCAGCAGCAGGTCCTGCTTCCAGGACAGGCCGGTGCCCTGGGTGACGAGGGTGGGGGCGATCGCGGAGAGGCTGTCGTGGACGGACTCGTCGTCCGTCCCGGCCTGATTCAGCAGGATCAGGTCGGGCTCGAGGTTGGCGATCTCCTCGATGTCGGGCTCGGAGCGGCCGCCGACGTTCGTGCAGGCGTCCAGCGCCTCCTGCTGATCGGGGAAGGCCTCGTACAGGTAGGCGGGGATCTCGGTCTCCCCGGCGAAGTGGAGGACGGTGAGGGGGAAGACGTCGTCGTCCTCGCCGCTGCCCTTGCCCTCCGGCACGGTGCGCGGGGTGACGTAACCGGAGCCGCCGTCGGAGGCGCCGGAGCCGTCGGAGCTCCCGGAGCCGCTGGAGGTCGCACCGTCCTTCGAGGACGAGCATCCGGTGATCAGCAGCGCCCCGAGCTGGCCGGAGGCGAGCAGCGCGCGGGCCCGGGCCGTCGTCGGAGCCGCCGTCCTCGTCGTCGTGCTGCTGGCGACCCTGATGGTCACGAGCCTCGCGATCGTCTCGAACCCGCTCGGACCGTGGGAGGTGGTTCGCGGTCTGCTCGCCCACGACGACAGCGCCGAGGCGATCATCGTCTGGCAGCTCGGCAGCCCGCACGCGATCGGCTGGGGGCCGGTGCTGGTGCTGCTCGTGCTGCTCGTGCTCGCGCTCGGCCGGCAGGGCGAGCTGCGCGCCCTGGACCTCGGGGAGGAGGTCGCCGCCGGGGTGGGGGTGGACCTGCGCCTAACCCGGATCCGGGCGATGGCGGCCGGGGTGGTGCTGGCCGCGGTCTGGGTCGCCACGGCGGGGCCGATCGGCTTCGTGGCCCTCGCGGCCCCGCAGATCGCCCGCCGCCTGGCCCGGGCGCCGGGCACCGGGATCCTCCCGGCCGCCGCGATGGGCGCCCTGGTGAGGGTGGTCTCCGAGCTGCTCGGTCAGCGTCTGCTGAGCCCCTTCCAGATCCCTGTGGGCCTCATCACCTCGGCCGTCGGCGGCGTGTACCTGGCCTGGATGGTGCTGCGGCGCAGCTGACGGGACGTCCGGCGTGCACCGGCCGGGCGGTCCTGGGCAGACTGGAGACATGTCCTCCCCCACCCGCCGCACCGCCCTGCTCGGCCTCGCCGCCGGCGCCACCGCCCTGTTGACCGCCTGCTCGGGCGAGGACGCGGGCACCGACGGCGCCACCGGCTCCGTGGACGGACTGCTCACCCTGGATCAGGTGGCGGCCATGGAGGGCCGCAGCCTGGTGGACACCCTGGACGCCCTGCCCCTGGCGGAGCGCCCCTCCGACTTCCTGGCCTCGGTGCGCCCCGCGGAGGTGGTGCTCACCGACACCGACGGCTCCGAGACCGCCGTGTCCCTGTCCGGCGAGCCCTTCCCGCTCTCCGTCGCGCCCTACGTGGAGTCCACCCACGAATGCTTCCACCACTCGCTGACCACCTGCCTGGGCGAGCTGGGCGGGCAGGAGATGCAGGTGCGCGTCGTGGACCTGGACAGCGAGAAGGTGGTGCTCGACGAGGCCCGCACCACCCATGAGAACGGCTTCCTGGGGCTGTGGCTGCCGCGGGATGGCCGCTGCCTGCTGACCCTCGCGCAGGACGGGCTGAGCGGCGAGGCCGAGATCGGCACCTCCGCGGACGACCTCACCTGCCTCACCTCGCTGCACCTGACGTGAGCGCAGGGCTCCGTCCCGATCCGGTGTGCCCGCTCCCGTTAGGCTGACCCCGTGAGTTCCCGATCCTCCCGTGCCACCGCTGACCGCATCATTTGGGTCGACTGCGAGATGACCGGTCTCGACAAGCAGCGCGACGCGCTGATCGAGATCGCCGTCCTGGTCACCGATGCCGACTTGGCCGTCCTCGGGGAGGGCGTCGACGTCGTGATCCGTCCCCCGGAGGGTGCCCTGGACGGCATGGAGCCCTTCGTGCGGCAGATGCACACCACCTCGGGCCTGCTCGAGGAGCTGGACGGCGGGATGAGCATGCGGGAGGCCGAGGAGGCCTGCCTCGCCTACGTCCGCGAGTTCTGCCCCGAGCCGGGCAAGGCCCCGCTGGCCGGCAACAGCGTCGGCACCGACCGCGCCTTCCTGGACCGCGACGTGCCGGAGTTCGCCGGGTGGCTGTCCTACCGCACCATCGACGTCTCCAGCATCAAGGAGCTCGCCAAGCGCTGGTTCCCCCGTGTCTACTACAACGTGCCCGCCAAGCACGGCGGCCACCGGGCGCTCGCGGACATCCGCGAGTCGATCCAGGAGCTGAAGTACTACCGCGAGGTGCTGATGGTGCCGCCTCCGGGCCCCACCACCGCCCAGGCGCAGGAGGCCTCCAAGGCCTTCGAGCTGCCCGCCGACGGCTCCGAGGCGGCCGAGCCCTCCGCCCCCGTGGCGCCGCGCACCCCCTGGCTGGACCTGCCCTCCCACCACCGCTGGCTGGAGGGCGAGGGCGACGAGCTGCTGCTGTTCGGCACCGAGTCGGTGCGGGAGGACGGCGGCTTCGCCTGGCTCGACGGGCAGGGCGAGCCGGACCTCTCCCGCCCCGCGGAGCTGTGGATCACCTGCCGGATGACGCACTGCTTCGCCCTCGGCCATTTGATGGGCCGCCCCGACCTGGGGCGCTTCGCCGATCACGGCATCGCCTCCCTGCGCGGGGTGTTCCGCGACGCCGAGCACGGCGGCTGGTTCGCCTCCGTGGCCGAGGGGAAGCCCGTGGACGACTCCAAGCAGGCCTACGCCCACGCCTTCGTGGTGCTCGCGGCCGCCTCCGCCACCGCGGCCGGACGGCCGGGCGCGGCGGAGCTGCTGGAGGAGGCCCTCGCGGTGCTCGACGAGCGCTTCTTCGACGCCGAGGCGCGGCTGAGTGTGGACACCTTCGACCGCACCTTCGCGGACTGCGAGGACTACCGCGGGATCAACGCGAACATGCACACCGTGGAGGCGCTGCTGGCCGCGGCCGACGTCACCGGGGACCGTTTCTGGCTGGACCGCGCCGTCGGCATCGCCACCCGCGCGATCGACGAGTTCGCCCGCGCCCAGGACTGGTCGCTGCCCGAGCACTACGACACCTCCTGGACCCCTCTGCTGGACTACAACCGCGAGGAGCCGGCCCACCCCTTCCGACCCTACGGCGCGACCGTGGGCCACTGGATCGAGTGGGCGCGCCTGGTGCTGCAGGCCCGCGCCGCGCTGATCGCGGTGGACGGGGAGGCGCCGGAGTGGATGCTGGAGGCCGCGACCGCGCTGATGGAGAAGGCCGCCGCGAGCTTCGGCAGCGACGGCGCCCCCGGCTTCGTCTACACCGTGGACTGGGACGGCACCCCCGTCACCCAGGAGCGGATGCACTGGGTGGCGGCGGAGGCCGTGAACTCCGCGGCCGTGCTGTACCGGGTGACGGGCGACGTCACCTGGGCGCGGCGCTACGAGGACTGGTGGGAGTACATCTCCACCTACCTGCTGGACGATGCCGAGGGCTCCTGGCACCACGAGCTCGATGCGGACAACGAGCCGCAGGGCGTCACCTGGCCGGGCAAGCCCGACATCTACCACGCCTTCCAGGCGACGATCGTGCCGCGGCTGCCGGTGGCCCCGGCGATGGCCGCCGCCCTGCGCGAGGGGATGCTCGACCGGGAGCTGTGACCCCCGGCCGACCCGACCAGGAGGACTCCCCGTGACCGGTCCGAACATCGTCGTCATCCAGGCCGATCAGATGGCGGCCGCGAGCCTCGGGGCCTAGGGCGACGCGGCGGCCCGCACCCCGTGGATCGACTCCCTGGCCGAGGAGGGCGCCGTCTTCGAGCGGGCTCTGTGCACGAGGCCGCTGTGCTCGCCGTCCCGGGCCTCGATGATGACGGGGTGCTGCCCTCGGAGCAGCGCCTGCAGTGGTACCACAATGCGGAGCCGGTGGCGGAGGCCGGGGTGTCCCTGGCCAGCGTGCAGCAGGACTTCGACGACGAGGTCGTCTTCCGTTCCCTGCGCCATCTGGCCGACCGTGCTCGCGCGAACCGGGCCGCCGAGGAGCCGCAGCCCTTCCTCATGGTCAGCAGCTTCATCCATCCCCACGACCCCTGTGAGCCGCCGCGGGAGCACTGGGACCGCTTCGCCGACGTCGCGATCCCGCCGCCCGCGCACACCCGGAGCCGGCCACCGACCCGCACAGCGAGCGGCTGCGGGTGATGTGCGGCTTCGACCGCACCCCGCCCACCGCGGCAGAGGTGGCCACGGCCCGCCGCGCCTACTATGCGGCGATCAGCTACATCGACGACCACGTGGGCCGGATCCTGTCGCGTCTGGAGGAGCTGGGCCTCGCGGAGGACACGGTCGTGGTCGTGACCAGCGACCATGGCGACATGCTGGGCGAGCGCGGCCTCTGGTACACGATGTCGCCCTTCGAGCGCTCGGCGCGGGTGCCGCTGATCGTGCGCGGACCCGAGCGGTGGGTGCGGCCGGGCCGTTACACGCGGCCGGTGACCCTGCTGGACCTGATGCCCACCCTGTGCGAGCTGGCCGGGACGCCCGTCGAGGAGGACCCGGAGGCGGTCGCCTCGGGCCGGCTCGGGCGCTCCCTGCTGGCCACCGCGCGCCGCGAGGCTGCCGGCGAGGGCGACGACACCGAGCGGGACGTGCGCATCGAGTACCTGGCCGAGGGCACGCATCATCCACAGCTGACTCTGGTGCGGAGCCGCCACAAGCTGGTGGTCTGCCCGGGCGACCCGGACCTGCTGTTCGACGTGGAGGCCGACCCACACGAGCTCACGGACCTCGCCGAGGACCCGGGGCACGCGGGGCTGCGCGAGTCAATGCGCGCGGACCTCGCCACGCGCTACGACCTGGCGGCGCTGGAGCGCGAGGTGCCGGCCAGTCAGGAGCGCCGCACCCTGGTGGCGGGTGCCCTCTCCCGGGGCAGGCGCCGCGCCTGGGACCTGGTGCCGGACGCCGAGCAGCGCTACGTGCGCGGCGACTTCTGGGACGCCCTGGGCTACGGCCGGATCCCCGGCTGAGCCCTCCCCGCCGGGCCGCTGGGTCGGCGGCAGCTCAGCCGAGCTGCGCGGCGAGTTCCGCGTATTCCTCGGCCCGCGCCCGGTCGCGCTCCACGCCCTGGCCGCGGGCGTACATCTGCGCGAGGACGCGGTGCACGAACGCTTCGGCACGGCCCTCGGCGACCTCCCGCTCCCCCATCGCGACCACGCGCTCCTGCCAGGCGGCGCCCTCCGGGATGCGGGCGTGGAAGGCCACGCCCAGGGTGTCGGTCACCGCGCGGCGGTCCCCCGCTTCGCTCGCCCGCAGCAGCCAGGCGATCCCGTCGTTCTCGTTCAGGGCGAAGACGTCGCTCATCGGCGACATCCGACCGCAGAGGGTCTTGCCGACGATCCACATGCCCCGCGCGTCCCCCGCCTGCGCGGCCCGTGCGGCGAGGCTCGCCGCTACGGTCGCGGCGTCGTCGGGCAGCAGGCCGATCTCCGCGTCCCCGCGTTCGAAGGCGCCCGTGAGCTGCAGCGACAGCTCGACCTCCTCGCTCGGCGTGGTGTCCTTGCGTGCCAGTGCGGCGCGATCCCGCTCGTACTCGGCGCTCTGCGGTCCTCGAGCGCCCGCTCCAGGCGGTCCAGCTTGCCCTCCAGTTCTCCCGTGTGACCGGGACGGATATCAGCCTTGGGGACCAGGGAGATGCGGGAGCCGTAGGGCGCGACGGCCTCGGTCGCCTTCCGGACGGTCTCGAACACCTCGTCCCATTCGCCCTCGATCTCCGTGTGGGTGGTCGTTGTTCGACCGCCGCTGCGAGGAACCCTGGCCAGGACGAACCGCTGCTCGATGCGGGCAACACGGTCGTCGCCGCGGAGCTGGACATGCGCGTTGTCGCGGTGGCCGATCACGTGATCGATCGTGAACCCGGCGCGGGCGACGCCGGCGGGACCGTGGTTGCAGCTGGTACGCCCGCCGACGTCGCGGACAAGGGCATCGGTGCTTCCGCGGGCTACCGTGCCGCCGCACTGCAGGCAGCCACCGACGTGACCCCAATGTGACGAGGGTGTCGGCCAGAATCGCGGGTCACCCCCCGCCCGCGATTGGGGGACACGCCCTAGCTCTGGGCCTCGCCGAGGCGCGCTTCGGGCGTGAGCTCGGCGCGGAGACCGCCGCCGGTCGCAGCCCGGGCAAGAGCGCGACCCAGCGCAGGTGCCTGCTTGAACAAATTGTGACCGGCCACAAGAAGGACAGAGTCCGCCTCCCACACGGCCACGCCGTCCTCACTCCACGGGAGGTCGGTCACCCAGCAGTGCAGGAAGTCGCGCGGCTCTGGGTGGAGACCGGGCAGCGCCCGTGTCACGTATTCGCGTGCGCGTTCGTCCAGCGATCGGATCGCCGCCGGGTCGATGAACGTTCCGTCGTCGCGGACGCCGACGGTGTCGCTGAGTCCGACGGAATAGCTGCTGTTGCCCGGTAGCGGCGTCGCGTAGACGCCGACTTCGCCGAAGACGCCGCTGCTGTCCTGCAGGCACGCGACTCGTGCCGGGGCGGCGGCTTTCACGTCGAAGGTCAGCCTGACGTGTGCGGCGAGGCGAACCGGCAGCGACAGGCCGACGCTGCGTGCCAGGCGGGCGGTTTCGCGGCCGGCGCACACGACCACCTTGGAGTAGACAGCCCGGTCGGTGACGCTGCGCACCTCGACCGTCCCGTCGGCGCGGGGATCGATGGAGATGACCTCACCGGTGGTGACCGCATCTGCGAGGGCACCAGTGAGTGCCGTGATCGCGGCTCGGGTACGGATCGCGCCGCCCGACTCGTCGAGCACCGCTGGCCCCGAGTACCCAGCGAGCAGCGGCATCCGCTGGGCGACCTCGGCCGCGTCGATCTCGTGCGCTTCCACGCCGCCGACCTGGTCGAGGACCCGCAGCCGCGCCAGGGCGCTGTCCCCGATCGCCAGGACACCGTCTGGTGAGACCAGCTCGACGTCGAAGCGTTCGGCCCACTCATCCCATATGCCGCGGCTTTCGCGCGCGAAAGCGACGAGTCGCGGGTCGTCGTGGGCATGCCGGAAGATCCGCGACTCGCCTGCGGACTGACCCGTCCCGGGCAGACCAGCCTCGTACAAGCGCACCGGCACGCCCTGCTCCCGCAGCGCGTACGCCGTCGACAGACCGACGATCCCGCCCCCGATCACTGCTACCTCGGGTGAACGCGTCGTGGCAACGCCGTCGTCAGTTCCTGTCATCGCGGTTCTCCGATCTGATGGTGATGAGCGATAAGCCGAAAGAGAAGGGGCCGCTACCACGACGTCAGCGGGCTGTGCAAGCCCGAAGTCACCGCGCGCTGCGACCCCTCCTTTCTGGGCCAGTACTCCCGTTCTGTGGTGTCAGGCGGGGAGTTTGGAGCCCAGGACGTCGAGCTTCTCGATCGTCGGTTCGCTGAACAGTTTGCCGGTCTGCTCGCCGAGAGCGGCAGCGACTGCGCCGGACAGGTGCGCGTCGCGGCCGGCGTCATCGGGGAACACGTCGAAGATCCCGAATGAGGACGGGCCGAGACGGATCGCGAACCACGCGATGGTGGCCGGTTCCTCCTCGACGAGCCCTCGCCCGATGCCGAGAAATTTCTGGACCTCGTCTTCCTTGCCGGGCAGGGCCTCCAGCCTGACAAGTAGTCCCTTCGTCACGCTCATGACGTCACCTCTCCCTGGGTCGAATTGCTCGCAAATTTCGCCACGATCGTATCGCAGGACGCAGGCAGGTCGTCGGGTGAGCGGCTGGTGATCAGGTTCCCCCAGGTCGTTCCTACGGGCCTTGATCTCGCCGTCGTGGATCGAGAGGACCTCGGTCTGAGCGCCGGCCCGTTCCAGTGCTTCGCGGGGTTGCTCGGTCGCAATCTCCTGGAGGGCTCATCGTCCTGACCGGTCGGTTCGAGCGCGGCATCGCCGTGAAGGTAATAGAGCGCATTGCGGCCGGCGAGCACACCGAGCGGTCGCTGATCCTCGACCCCGCGCTCGCGTGAGCCGAGGATCGCCGTCGCGACATCGTCCGCAGGACGGAGAACGGGCTGGAGGCAGCGCGGAAGCGCGGCAAGGACGGTGGCCGGCCGCGGGTGATCGACGACAACAGGCGCACAGTCATCCTCGCCCGTCGAGAGAACCGCACGTCCATCCGCGAGACCGGAGCAACCACTGCCGTCTCCGTGCGAGCCGTGCACGGGGTGGTATCCGAGGAAAAGGCGGGGGCCTCCTCGTCATGAGGGACGAGGAGGCCCATCGCACCGATAGCACGTCCAGTTGAGGATCACCGACTCGGACGGCTGCGGGAGCAGTCACTACTCATCCGACTCCGAGATCGCCTGTTCGAGCCGTTCGACCTTGGCGTCCAGCTCGCCCTCGTAGCCCGGACGAATGTCAGCCTTGATGACGAGAGAGACCCGCGAGCCGAATGGCTCAACGGCCTCGGTAGCACGCTTCACCACGCCGAAGACCTCGTCCCAGGTACCTTCGACCTCGGTGAACATGCTCGACGTCCTATTGGGCAAACCGGAGTCGCGGACGACCTTCACTGCGGCAGCGACAGCATCGTGGACTGATCCATCTTCGCGGCCAGTTCCGGACGGGGCAACGGAGAATGCAAGCAACATGACGGTTCCCTCCTCAGACTCCTGCGGGCCGGATGAAGGACCCATGTCCTAGATCGACGATACTTGTGAACATGGAGGAGGTGCGGTGCGGCAGTCCTGAAGCGCGGACCACAGCGACCGCGGCGGCCACCGCATCGTGCACACTGGCGGCGTCGGAGCTCTCGGCGAGGGAGCGCTCGAGCGCGGGGTCGGAGGGGGCACCGGTCGGCTGCAGCGAGAAGGCGACGATCATGCGGCTACCGTGCCACGCGCGGCGGCGGTCGCTGGGGCTGCGCATCGCGGCCCTCGCCCTGCTCGCCCTCGGGGCACTGACCGTCGGGGTGGGGCTCGTGGCCCTCTTCCATCCGGACCCGCCCGCGGGAGCCCTGCTGGTCCTGCTGTTCGTCCTCGTCGTCGCGATCGCGGGGCTGATCGACACCGTGCGTCTGGCCCTCGGCGACGCCGACATCTGGGTGGATCGCGCCGGCGGCCCCCGCCTGGCCACCTGGATCGGCGCGATCGACGGCCGCACCGTGCTGCGCGAACACCCCAGACCCCATCCGCTCCAGGTGGCGACGCCGTGGCAGTGACGGAGGTCGAGGACGGCAACCTGCGCGTGCACCCGGAGCGCTTCACCACGACGGCGTCTCGAGGCAAGCGGATCGGCCACCTCGTGATCGTGGTCGTCCTGGGCGTGCTCGCGCTGGCCGGCACCCTCACCCTGCCGGCGCTGTGGGGCTGGTACCAGGCGGCTACGGCGAGCGGCTGGGGCTCGGCGCGGCTGTGGGGATTCCTCGCGGCGGCGCTGGTGGGCTTCCTGTGTGTCGTCACCGTCGAGACCATCTGGGTGGCGATTCGGCGCTCGTACGTCTGGGTCGAGCGCAGCAGCGGCCGCACGGTCGTCGTGCACCCCACGATCACCTTCTCCGACACCCGCGCCTACGACGACTGGCTGGCGATCATCACCGGGCCGGACCCCTGGCGCGTCCCGGAGCAGGAGGAGGACTTCGGGGACCAGCCCCTCGCGATCCTGCAGACTCTGCGCTACCGCGACGGGGGCCGGGTGCGCACCTATCTCTCCGCCGCCGACGGTCGCTCGATCGGGGTGGAGCCACCGCCGTCGCCCGGGCTGCCGGCGGCCTGAAGACCCTGCCCGCGGCTGCGCCCCACCGCGACGTGACTCACAGCGCAGAGGGCCCGCTGAACGTGCGGAGCAGGCACGACGCCGGGTATGCTGTCGTCTCGTTGTGGAGCGCGCTCCACACATGGTGGTCGTAGCTCAGTTGGTAGAGCTCCTGGTTGTGGTCCAGGCGGTCGCGGGTTCAAATCCCGTCGATCACCCCCAAGAAACGCCCTGGTGACAGGGCGTTTCGTGCATCCGGGACCATCGCCCGGCCACCACTCAGGGCTGATCCGTCCGCCACCCCATCCGGGCCGAGATCTCCGAGGCGCCGCGCTCCAGCCGCCGCGCGACCGCGTCCAGCCCCTCCGCGGGCAGCCGGTAGGCCGGGCCCGCCGCCGACATCGCGGCTGCCACCGCCCCGTCCTCCTCACGGATCGGGACCGCGACGGCCACCAGTCCGGGCTCGTACTCCTCGACCGCCGCGACCCAGCCGGCCCCCCGCGCCCGCCGCAGCTCCGCCTCCAGCGCGGCGACGGCGGTGACGGTCCGCGGGGTGAAGGCCTCCCGGACCAGCCCCAGCACCCGCTCCTGCTCAGCCTCGTCCTGGTGGGCGAGCAGCATCTTGCCGGTGGCGGTGGCGTGCAGGGCGGCGGCCTCCCCCACCCAGGAGTGCATGGCGATGGTGCTGGGCCCGCGGGACTGGTGGACGTTCACGGCGGCCCCGTCGCGGTAGACGGCCACGTTGATCGTCTCCCCCAGCTCCGCGGCGAGCTCCTCGCAGACCTCCCGGGACTGTTCGGCGAGGTCGAGCCGGCCCCGGGTGGCGGCGGCCAGGCGCAGCACGCCCACACCGAGCCGCACGGGCCCGGCGTCGGTGCGCTCCACCAGGTGGTGCTCGGCGAGCGCGGCGACGAGCCGGGACGCCGTGGAGGCGTGCACCCCGAGCGCCCGTCCGAGCTCCCCGATGCTCGCCTCGCCGTGGACGGCGAGGTGCTCGAGCACCCGGGCCGCCCGGTCCACCGACTGCACCGCGGTCACCACAGTCATCCGGTCCTCCTCGCCTGCAGCATTGCGTCCTCCGCATGGTATTGCGTCCAACGCGCATCGCGCGGGACAATGAGGAACGGAACGACCTCGGGAGGCGATGATGCCGATCAACCCCAGCCCCCACGTCCTGCTGTATCCGCGGATCCGGAAGACCCCGTTCTTCGCCGCATCCCGGCAGCACGGCGTCGCGATGTACAGCGTCTACAACCACACGTACCACGCCCGGCACTACGGGGACCCGCTCGCGGAGTACTGGGCCCTGCTGGAGGGCGTGACCCTCTGGGACGTCGGCGTCGAACGGCAGATCGAGATCTCCGGGCCCGACGCCTTCGACTTCACGAACATGCTGGTCACCCGCGACCTGAACCGCTGCGCGGTGGGCCAGTGCAAGTACGTCTTCCTCACCGACCAGCACGGCGGGATCCTCAACGACCCGATCCTGCTGCGGGTCGAGGAGGACCGCTTCTGGCTCTCGATCGCCGACAGCGACATCCTGCTGTGGGCGCGGGGCGTGGCGACCTTCGCCGGGATGGACGTGAGCGTCCAGGAGATCGACGTCGCGCCCGTGCAGGTGCAGGGCCCGAAGGCCTACGCGCTGATGCGGGACCTGGTCGGCGAGGGCGTCGCGGACATGCGCTACTACTGGCTGCACGAGTTCGAGATCGACGGTATTCCGGTGACGGTCTCCCGCACCGGCTACACCGGGGAGGTGGGCTACGAGATCTACGTGCACGACGCCTCCCGCAATGGCGTGGCCCTGTGGGAGAAGGTCTGGGAGGCCGGCATCCCGCACGGCCTGCGGGTCATCGGCCCCTGCCACCTGCGGCGTATCGAGGGCGGCATGCTCGCCTACGGCGCCGACATCACGATCGACACCAACCCCTTCGAGGTCGGCATGGGCTACGACTGGATGGTGGATCTGCGCCCCGGCGACGACTTCATCGGCCGCGAGGCCCTGGCCCGGGTCCGCGAGGAGGGCCCCGCGCGGATGCTGGTGGGGCTCGAGATGGGCGGCGAGCGGCTGGGGACCTACAACGACGGCTCGATGATCGAGGCCTTCCCCGTGGAGTCCCACGGGGTGCGGGTCGGGCAGGTCACCTCGGCCTGCCATTCCCCGCGGCTGGAGCGGAACATCGGCCTGGCCCTGGTGCCGACCGAGCTCTCCGCCCCCGGCACCGAGCTGCAGGTCGACACCGGCCACGGCCCCGTCGACGCGGTCGTGGTGCCCAAGCCCTTCATCGACCCCACCAAGGAGCAGCCCAAGGTGGACGTGCGCACCCTGGCGGGGACGGCCTGAGCGTGACGGCCCCGAGCCCGCTGCGGGTCGAGGTGATGCCCCTGCCCGGCATCGCCGCGCAGGTGAGGGAGCATCTCGACCCAGCGGTGCCGCTGACCATCACCTCCTCCCCCGCGCAGGGGGTGGCAGCGACGCTCGATCTCGCCGAGACCCTCGCCGGGGAGGGCTACCGGGTAGTGCCGCACCTGGCCGCCCGGCAGCTCTCCGGGCCCGAGGAGGCGGCACGGATCGTGGAGCGCCTGGGCCCAGCAGGCATCGAGGAGGTCTTCGTGATCGCCGGGGACGCGCCGCGCCCGGCCGGCTCCTTCACCCGTGCCCTGGACCTGCTGCGGACGCTGCGGGACCTGCAGGTTCCCTGGCGGGTCGGGGCGGGGGCCTACCCCGAGGGGCATCCGCACCTGGGACCGGATGCCGCCTGGCTGAACGTGCACGCGAAGGCCGAGCTGGCCGACGTGCTGGTCACCCAGATGTGCTTCGCGGCCGATCCGATCGCGGCCTGGTTGCGGCGGCTGCGGGAGCTGGGCGTGGACACCCCCGTCCTCATCGGCCTGCCCGGGCCGGTGGCGCTGCCGCGTCTGCTGCGCATCGCCGGGAAGGTCGGCGTCGGCCCCTCGCTGCGGATGCTGCGACATCAGGGCTCCGGTGCCCGCCACCTGGTCGGCGGCCGCTGGGACCCGGCGGCGCTGTGGGAGGAGCTGCGGCCCGTCCGCGAGGACCCGGCGCTCGGCGTGGCCGGGGTGCATCTCTACTCCTTCAACGACCTCGCGGCGGGCGCCTCGCTCGACCTTTCCTGACCTTCGTGGCTCAGAGCTCCTTGACCACGCGCGCCGGGGAGCCGACGACGACGGTGCGGGCGGGGACGTCCTTGGTGACCACGGCCCCGGCGGCGACCACGGCGTCGTCGCCGATGGTGACCCCGGCGAGGATCGTCGCCCCGGCGCCCACCCAGACGTTCCGGCCCAGCACGATCGGGGCGGGCAGCAGGTCGCCGCGGTGATCGGGGTCGAGGTCGTGGTTCAGGCTCGCCATCACCGTGTTGTGCCCGATCAGGCAGTCGTCGCCGATGGTGATGCCACCCTGGTCCTGGAAGCGGCAGCCGGCGTTGATGAACACCCGCTCCCCCAGGTGCAGGTTCTTCCCGAAGTCGGAGGTGAGCGGCGGAAACACCGTCACCGAGTCCGCGACGGGCGCGCCGGTGAGGCGGGAGAGCAGCGCCCGCACCTCGACGGGCTCGTGGTAGCCGGCATTCAGCTCGCCGGTGACGCGCAGCGCCTCCTGGCTGGTGGCGTGCATGACGCCGTGGAAGCGAGAGCCGCCGGGCACCCGCTCCCCGGCGTCGAGCACGGCCAGCAGGGCGGCGAGGGTCGGGGCATCGGGCGTCGTCGTCATGGGTCCATCATCCCCCGCGCGCCGTCCACACGTCCCGATCCGCAGGCCCCGATCCAACAGGGCCCGATCCACAGGCCCCGGTCCGTCCACCCGGCCCCCAGCCGCTGCTGGCAGGATGCACCCGTCACCGCCCGCCGTCGAGAGGGATCCCATGTCGGAGCCGAGCACCCCGGACGCGATCACCGTCCGGCAGCGGCACCTGCTGGCCGGCATCGAGGACCCCGAGCAGGTCGCCCTCCAGCTGCGGCAGGTGCACGAGGAGTTCCAGGCGCTGCGGATGCACTACGAGTTCGGCATCGAGGAGGTGCTGACGAAGGTGACGATCCTGCGCAAGGAGTTCGAGCAGGTCCACGACTACAGCCCCATCGAGCACGTGCGCACCCGGCTGAAGTCGGTGGAGTCGCTGGTGGAGAAGGCGCTGCGCACCGGCGGGGAGATGACGGTCGCGGCGATCCGGGAGCGCATCCACGACATCGCGGGGATCCGCATCACCTGCAGCTTCCCCTCGGACGCCTACTGGGTGGCGGACATGCTCGCCGCGCAGCAGGACATCGAGGTGCTGCAGGTCAAGGACTACATCGCGCACCCGAAGCCGAACGGCTACCGCTCCCTGCACCTCATCGTGAAGGTGCCCGTGTTCCTGTCCACGCACACCGAGCTGGTGCCGGTGGAGCTGCAGATCCGCTCTATCGCGATGGACTTCTGGGCGTCGGTGGAGCACAAGCTCTCCTACAAGTACGAGAAGAACTTGCCGGAGCACCTGCGCGCCGAGCTGGACGACGCCGCCCGGGTGGCCCGCGAGCTGGACGCGCGGATGGAGAACCTGCGCACCGAGATCCGGCCCTCCCCCGCGCCGGGCACCGGCAGCGGCCTGTTCTTCCATGCACCCGACGCCGTGCAGGACCCGCCGGCATGATGCGTGCGCTGCGGGGGCTGGCCGCGCTCACGGCCCTCGCCGCCCTGGTGAGCAACGCGCTGGCCGCCTGGCAGGAGGGCCTGCTGGCGCAGAACCTCTCCTACTTCACGAACCTCTCGAACCTGGGCTTCGTGCTGCTGGCGCTCGCCGGTTCCGTCTCGACGCGCCGCCCGCCCTGGTGGGATGCCCTCCGCGGCGGCGTCACCCTGGCGCTCGTGATGACGGGGCTGATCTACGCGCTGGTCATCGCGCCGCCGGAGGAGCTGCTGCGTTGGGACATCGGCTGGCAGGGCATCGTGCTGCACCGGGTGGTGCCGGTGGTGGCGCTGCTGGACTGGATCATCTCCCCCGTCGCCCGTCGCGGTCGGCTGCGGCAGGCGGCCGCGTGGCTGCTGTGGCCGGCGCTCTACGTGGCGCTGACCTGGTGGCGGGGTACCGAGACCGGCTGGTACCCCTACGCCTTCCTGGATCCGACGCTCGCGCCCCGCGAGGAGTTCGCGGTGACGATGGGCGGCGTGGTGGCCGCCTTCGCCGTGGTCGCCCTGGTGCTGCACCTGGTGGGCGGCCGCCGCGTCTCCTCCCGGGGCGGGGCGTCCGCCTCGCGGGGCGGGGCGTCGTCGCGGGCGGCGGCTCAGCGCCCCGCGAGCTGACGGCGGAAGGCCCGCACGTACTGCGGCGGGATCTCCTCGGCGGGTGCGCCGAGCTCGAGGGCCGCGTGCAGCGCCCAGTGCGGGTCGCGCAGGAAGGCCCGGCCCACGCGCACCACGTCGGCCTGGTCGGTGGCGAGCACGTGCTCGGCCTGCAGCGGGTCGTCGATCATGCCGACGGTGGAGGCGGGCAGGCCGCTGACCTCGCGGATCCGGGCGGCGAGCGGCGTCTGGTAGCCGGGGCCGACGGGGATGTCGGCGCCCGGGGTGTTCCCGGCGGAGGACACGTCGACCATGTCCACGCCGTGCGCGGCGAGCCAGGAGGTGACCTCGGCGGCCTGCTCCACGTCGAAGCCGTCCTCGATCCATTCGGTGCCGGACAGGCGCACCAGCAGCGGCATACCCGCGGGGATCACGGCGCGGACCGCGTCGACCACCTCGAACAGCAGGCGGGCGCGGCCGGCCAGATCGCCGCCGTAGCCGTCCTCGCGGTGGTTGCTGAGCGGGGAGAGGAACTCGTGCAGCAGGTAGCCGTGGGCGGCGTGGATCTCGATCATGTCCATGCCGGCCTCGACGGCGCGGCGGGCGGCCGCAGCGAAGGCCTCGATGACGGCGGCGATGCCCTCGGCGTCGAGCGCCCGCGGGGTGGCGAGCTCGCCGAAGGGGATCGCGGAGGGAGCGACGGTCTCCCAGCCGCCCTCCTCGGCGGTGAGGGAGACACCGGGGGTGTCGGTGCCCCACTCGGGATGGGTGGAGGCCTTGCGGCCGGCGTGGGCGAGCTGGATGCCGGCGGCCGCGCCGAGCGAGTGGATCAGCTCGACCACCTCGACGAGGGCGTCGCGCTGCTCGTCGTTCCACAGGCCGAGGTCCTGCGCGGAGATGCGCCCCTCGGGCACCACGCCGGTGGCCTCGACGATCACGGCACCCGCGCCGCCGCGGGCGAAGGAGCCGTAGTGCATGAGGTGCCAGGGGGTCACCTTGCCGTCGCGCTCGTGCACGGAGTACTGGCACATCGGCGGCACCCAGACCCGGTTGCGCACGGTCAGATCGCGCAGGGTGATGGGCTCGAACAGCAGATGGGACACGGGAACTCCTCCACGTCGGGTCCGGTCACGGGCTCGTGAGGCCGGTCTTCCGGCAACCCGCGCACCCCCGCCCGCTATTCCGGAGCCGCGGGGTCGACTGGCTCACGTCGGGTCCGCGGCGGGCGGCGGCTTGCCGGGCGCGCGCGGTGTCGCGGATGATCGGGCCATGAGCACCGATCGACGACGAGTCCTGATCACCGGCGCCACGGGCGGCGTGGGCCTGCAGCTGGTCCGCGGCCTGGGCGAGGAGTACGAGCTGATCCAGCACGGCCGCACCCCGCGCACGCCCGAGCAGGAGAACTCCCTGCACACGGCCGACCTCTCCGACTACGACGAGGTGCGCGCCCTGATGGACGGGGTGGACACCATCGTGCACCTGGCCGGTGCGGCCTCCCCCGAGTCCGGCTGGGACGACGTGCTGACGGCCAACATCATCGGCACCCGCAACGTGCTGGAGGCGGCGCGCGACGCCGGGGTGCGGCGCGTCGTCTACGCCTCCTCGAACCACGCGATGGGCATGTACGACCGTTACGAGCAGTGGCCCGTCTACCCGGCCGACCTGCCGCGCGGGGACTCGCTGTACGGGGTGTCCAAGGCCTTCGGCGAGACCATCGGCCGCTACTACCACGACGAGTACGGCCTGGACTTCCTGGCGCTGCGCATCGGCTGGATGAGCGAGGACCCGCTGTCCACCGAGGAGGACGTGCTGCGGGCGATGTGGCTGAGCCCCGGGGACTGCGTGCAGGTGGTGCGCTGCGCCATCGAGGCGGAGACCACCTTCGGCCTGTTCTACGCGATCTCCGACAACCCGAACCGGCGCTGGTCGCTGACCAACACGACGCTGGAGCTGGGCTATCGGCCGCGTGATTCCTGGACCCGGCTGCCAGGCGCCGAGGAGCACGTGGTCGAGGGCGGCGTCCAGGTGCGGGACAACTGGCCGCTGGGTTCCTGAGCACCGGCCCGATCTGAGGGCAGTTGCCGCGGGCCACGCCCTTGTCCTGGGAGGATGGAGTCCGTCCCGCCCCACCTGCACCATCATCACGGGTCGGGCGCCCCGGCGCCGGCCTCGCCGCGCGCCGTGCGACTGCTGGTCGCTCTGACGCTGGCGCAGCTGCTGGCGACGGTGATCGGCATGATCCGGCTCTGGCCGTCCGCCGAGGACGCCCCGGAGCGCACCGCCTTGCTCGCCCCGGGGGTGGAGGTGCAGGTCGCGACCGTCACCGAGGTGCCTGCGGCCCCGGACCCCGCGGTCTCCGTGCAGGTCTCCGCGATCGGCACCTCGGAGGCGACCGCCGGGGAGCAGATCCTGGTGGAGATCACGCCCGAGCTGGTGGGCTCGGTGCATGTGGGCGATGACCTGCGGGTGCTCTCGGTGGCCCAGGAGGGCGCGGAGCCCGCCGAAGGTGGGTCGGCCGTCTGCTACTCCTTCGATCACGCGCGGTCTGTGCCGCTGGTGGTGCTGTTCGTGATCCAGCTGCTGCTGGTGGCGGTGGTGGCCCGCGGGGCCGGGCTGCGGGCGGTGCTCGGTCTCGCGGCGGGCGTGGCGATCGTGGTGTGGTTCCTGCTGCCGGCGATCGTGACCGGGCAGCCGCCGGTGCAGGTGGCGCTCGTAGCGGGGGCGGCGATGATCTTCCCCCGCGGGTACTTCGCGCACGGGATCCCGGTGCGCACCACCACCGCCGTGCTCGGCACCGTGGGCGGCGTGCTGGTGACGGTGCTGGGGGCGCTGAACGACGTGACGATCACGCAGGCCTCGGCCGCGTGGGAGCTGCGGGCGGCGATGCCGCAGGCGTCGCAGAGGCAGGTGTTCCGCTCGGCGATGCGCATCGGCCGCGACCACATCGCCCCGACCGTCTACACCCTGGCCTGCGCCTACATCGGCTCCGCGCTGCCGACGCTGCTGTTCGCCTCCACGATCGAGCGGAGCCTGACCATCACCCTCACCGCCGGGGAGATCGCCGCGGAGGTGTTCCGCACCCTGGTGGCCTCCATCGGGCTGGTGCTGGCGATCCCGCTGACCACCGCGATCGCCGCCTGGCTGGCCAGCGGCACACCCTCCGACGCCATCGAGGACGGGGACGCCGCTCCCCCACTCCGGGGACGCCGAGCGCGGGTCTGAGGAGGAGCCGGAGTTCGACGAGGAAACTCGGGCGGAACGTGCAGGGCGGTGGTGGTGCCCGGGCTCCATTCAGTACCTCGGCGCTGCCTGTTCAGAACGGCGGCGGCCCCCAGTCGGGGCGGACCGAGCCCGATGCCTTCTCCTCCGCGGCGACGCGTCGGCGCTCGAGCATGTCGAGGTGCAGGTCCCACGCCCGATGGAGCTGCTGTATGGCATGCGGCGTCATCAGGTCCGTCTCGTCCACGTGGGTGACGGGGTCGAGATCGTCGCCCAGGCCCCGGGTCCAGGTGGTCCGGCCGGGCGGGTGCGAGGCCCGGTCATCGGGCGGTCTCCCCGAGGCGGCGGGCGCGGGAACTCGTCGCGGGTCGAGCGCCCCCTCGGTCTTGCGCTGATGGTGACGCCGGCAGAGCAGGTGCAGGTTCTCGACCTCGGTGCGTCCACCCCGGTCGGGATCGCGGTGGTCGAACTCCTCGATGTGATCGGCTTCGGTGCCGTGCCGGACTGGCCGCCCGCACTCAGGGACCGCACACACGGCGTCTCGCAGGCGCAGGTGCTCGAGCATGGCCGGGGTGGGACGGTAGCGGTCGGCAGGCACGGGCAGGAAGGTGCCGTGCACCGGGTCGGTGAGCACGCGGTACCAGGCGTCCTCCCCGGCGGCGAGCTGCCGGGCCATCGCTGCCGGCAGGGGCACACGCCCGTCCAGCAGGCCGGGCTCATCCCCGACGCCGAGAAGCGTCGTCACCGGCACGGTGACCGTCATCCGGAAGCGCTCCTCGGGGACCTCGACGCCGTCGGTGACCAGCATCGACCGGGTGAGGACCTCGTAGCGCAGCCGGGCGAGGGACAGCGGCGCGCCGGTCTCGCCGACGCTGCCGTCGTCGAAGGGGATCGCGGCATCCTCCGACTGCGCGAGGGCGTGGCCTTGGGCGGTGCGCACGGCCCGTGCGACCGCGTCGAGGCGGTGGCCGAGGGCCAGGATCTCCGGGGCCGGGCCGCGGACGACGAGACAGGCGGTGCCGTCCTCCTGGTCCGGGGTCTCGGTGTGGACACTGCGCTCCGGCAGGGGCGGCTCGGGATCCTCGGTGCGCTCACGGTCGCGCAGCCGACGGACCTCGAGGCTCAGGCGTCGCCGGAAGCGGGTCTCCCCCATCCCGGGCACATCCCAGCGCGAGACCAGGGCGTCGAGGGCGGCGAGGGAGGCCTCCCCCATCCCGACGCTGACGCGCAGCAGTCGTTGGTGCCAGCGCACCGGCAGGCGGCCGGTCTCGAGCAGGGCGAAGGTGCGGGGGAAGCGCTCGGTGGCGGTCCGGGCCTCGGCCAGCAGGTGGGCGGCGTATCCGATGGTGGCGTGGAGGGCCTGGGCGAGCACGTACTGGGCGTCCTCGTGTGCCGGGGACTCGGCCTCCTCGGTGGCCACCGGGGGATCGGTGGAGGCGTCCTCGCAGTGTCGGAGCACCGCGAGCACCTTCCGCAGCAGGGCGGCGTGCTCGCGGGATGCCTGGGCGGTGCGCTCGCGCAGGTCGTCCAGGACCTGACGGAGCGGGGATTCATCAACGGGCGCAGCCGGCGGGACGAACCGCGAAGAGAGAGCCGCGACGACTGGACCAGGGATCGGCGCTGGGAGGTCGCCGGGCGCCGCCAGGTCCAGCGGCAGGAACAGTTCTCCGTCGCCCATGTCCTCACCTCCTCCCGATGACCGGACCGACCAGGTGTCGTGTCGATATGTCCGAGTCTAGGAAGGGGGTGTGACGAACGAGGGTGCGATCCGGCGAGGACCGAGATCGACCCGAGGTCAGCCGCTCGCGGAGTCGGAGACCGCCAGGACCGGGGTCAGCGGGATCAAGGACCGCCAGCGCTCGGGCAGGCGGGAGTAGTTGTCGACGACGAGGGAGACGACGTCCTCACCCGCGAGCAGTCGGATCCCGGAGCGCTGGCGCTCGATCGCGATCGCATCGCGGCTGTAGGTGCCGAGGGTGACGAAGATCGAGAGCTCGTCGGTCCCTTGCGTGCGGACCAGCTGATGAACGGCGGGGGCACCGATGGTCGCGGTCGTGTGCTTGCACTGCACTTTGATGAGCGGGGGCTCGATACCCAGCTGATCGCGATGGGCGAGGACGTCGACGTCGCCGTCCTGTGAGTACCGGGTGACACGCGCCTGATACCCGACCGACTGCAGCAGCGCGGCCGTGAACTCCTCGAAGGCCTGGTGGGAGATCCCCGTGTGCAGGACCTCGAGGATGAAGTCCCGGGTGTGTCGTTCGATCCGCGAGGCCCGGGGCTCGTCGACGGTCTCGTCGACGTCAGCGTCCGGCGACGCCGGGACGGCATCCTCGACGACGACGGTCACCTTCTCGACGTCCTGCTCCGGGGTCCGCAGGGCCGCGAGGAATTCCGCGGCATGACGACGGATCCGGAAGACGGTGATGAAGGCACCGAGCTCGTACAGCGCCGGCTGGGTGAACACCGTCCGGGACAGGCCGATCTTCTCCCACCGCACCGGGCGGCGATGCCGGTGCTGATCGGCCGCGCCGTCGTAGTAGTAGTCACCGGTGATCACGCCGATGTTCACGGTGCTGTCGGGTTTGTAGGGGGCCACGACCACGTCGCCCACCCGCATGACACTGCGGAAGCGGAACAGGACCCCTGCCTGCCCGGCGATGGAGTTGGTCGAGTCCTCTGGCCGTGCCTCCGCGAGAACCGCCTTCAGCCCGTCCCGGCCTTCCGGGATCCGGTCCAGGTCGCCGAGTTCGTCCCAGCCGAGGCTGATGAAGCTCCCGTCGACGAGCTCCGAGGTCAGGGTGTCGTTGTGGATGCCCCAGATGGCAGGTTCAGGCCCTGATTCGGTCATGGCGGGATCCTATGAGTCCCGCAGCCGACCAGGGGCGGGAGTCCGCTTACTCGGCCTCGGGGTCCGCGTTCTCCTCACGCGCCCGCGACCCCGTGAGCTCCCGCAGCGCCTCCTCGAAGAACTCCCGCACCTTGGTCCAGTTCACGGTGGCCTCGGCCAGGTGGTGCTCGAGGCGCTCGATCTCCTCGTGCTGGGCCTGCTGGGCGCGGCGCTCGGCGAGCTCGGTCTGCAGCCGGGTGACGGTGGCCTCGGTCTCGGCGATCAGCCGCACCAGGGCCGCATCGATCTCCTCCTCGCTGCGCGGGAGATCGGCCTCGGAAAGGGGCGGCAGGGCGCTCTCGTCGGTATCAGGGCTCGGGGTGTGCTCGGTGGAGGTCATCATCGGCTCCCTCACAGGATCGTGGTGCCCAGGATGAGCAGGCCCGGCAGGACGGCGAAGACGCCCAGCACCCACAGGGCCGCGAAGATCTTGTGCTCGGCGGAGCGGTTGGCGAGCCACTGCGCGGCGATCACCGGCACCGGCCGCAGGAAGGGCAGGCCGAAGATGATGACGGTGGCGGAGAGGTTGAACAGCAGGTGCACGAGGGCGACCTGCAGGCCGACCTCGGCGTTGCCGCCGCTGAGGCCGAGGGCGGCGAGCAGCGCGGTGGCGGTGGTGCCGATGTTCGCGCCGATCGTGTAGGGGTACACCTGGCGCAGGGTGAAGGTGCCGGAGCCGGCCAGGGGGATCATCAGCGAGGTGGCGGTCGAGGAGGACTGCACGATCGCGGTGATGACGGTGCCGGAGGCGATGCCGGAGATCGGGCCGCGGCCGATGGAGCGGTGCAGCACCTGCTTGGCCTTGCCGACCATGAGCACCTTGAGGATGCGGCCGAGGAAGGTGATGGACACCAGGATCAGGGTGATGCCGAGGGCGATCATCAGCAGGCCGCCGAAGGGCGCGGGGATCGCGCCGGTGGCCCAGGAGGTCGCGTCGGCGAGCGGCGCGGTGGCGGCGCCGACCACGTCGACGCTGTCGGTGTCCACGCCGCCCACGCCGGTCAGGGCGTCGGCCAGGAATCCGGAGAGAGTGGCGAGGTAGCCGGTCGCGAGCTCCAGCGGCAGCAGGATCGCGACGGCGATGAGGTTGAAGAAGTCGTGCACCGTGGCGGCGGCGAAGGCCCGGCGGAAGTCCTCCTTGTTCCGCACCATGCCGACGCTGACGAGGGTGTTGGTGAGCGTGGTGCCGATGTTCGCGCCCATGATGATGGGGATCGCGATCTCCAGCGGCAGGCCGCCGGCGGCGAGGCCCACCGTGATGGAGGTGGTGGTGGAGGAGGACTGGGTGGCGGCGGTGGCGAGCACGCCGACCATGAGCGCCACGATCGGGTTGGAGGCGAAGGAGAACAGCTCCTCCGCGCGCCCGGCGGTTGCCGCCTGGAAGCCGTCGCCGATCACGCCGACGGCGGAGATCAGCACGTACACCGAGAGGGCGACGCCCAGCCAGTTGACGATCGAGCGGGCGGGGCCCTCGGGCACCCAGCGGTCGAAGGGGCCGCTGAGCACCTTCTGCTCGGTCGGGGTGGCCGCGGTCTGCGGCGCGGTCCGCCCGGGGACGGTCGCGGCGGGAGCCATGGGCTCCTCGGGACGGTTCAGCTGCGCGGTCACCGGAGGTCTCCTGTCATCGCCATACGGACATTCCACCGGGGAGATGTGGCATCCACGGTGACGCCGGGTGAACGACGGGTGAACGAGCTCTGTGATACCGCTCGCAGAGGGATTCAGGCGTCGCGCTCCCAGGCGCCGGAGTCGACGGGGCGGCCGATGCACAACGCCGCCACCAGGCCGATCAGGGCGAGGCCCGCGGGCAGCAGCAGGGCATCGGACATGGCGGCGGCGAAGGGGGCCTGCAGGGCTGCGGGCAGGTCCGCGGTGCTGGACTGCGCGGAGGCCCCCGCCCCGGAGCTGCTCGCGGACTCCCCCAGCTCGGCGGTCATCCGGGCGACGATGCGCTCGCTCATCAGCCCGGCGATCGCGGCGGAGCCGAGCACGGAGCCGACCTGCCGGGTCTCGTTGTAGACCCCGGAGCCGGCGCCCGCCCGGGAGGGGGCGAGGTTGCGGGTGGCGGTCAGCGAGAGCGGACCCCAGATCAGCGCGTTGCCGAGACCGACCAGCACGAAGGGCAGCAGGAGCAGCCAGATCGGTGCCTCGGGCGTCATGATCCGCGAGAGCGAGAACAGCCCGAGCGCGAGGGAGGCGAAGCCGCCGATGACCAGGACGCGCGGGTTCACGCGGGTCATCCAGCGCCCCACCAGCGGGGAGAGGCCGCCGGAGACCAGCGCCATGGGCACCGTCATCAGCGCGGCCTGGGTGGGGCTCATGCCGAGCACCTGCTGGAAGTACAGGGTGATGGGCACGGCCAGGGAGACGACGGTGGCGCCCATCATCGCGATCGCGACGGCGGCGACGGAGAAGTTGCGGTCGCGGAACAGCGCCAGCGGCACCAGCGGCTCGCGCGGGTTCACCGCCTGCCAGATCACGAAGGCCACCATCACCACGGCTCCCGCGAGAATCAGCCCGGGCACGGTGACGGGCAGGTGGGTGTCGACCCCGGCGACCACGAGGGAGTCGGTGATGGTGCCCCAGGCGTAGGTGTCGCCCTCCTGGATGCCGAAGACCAGCAGGAACAGGCCGATCGCGGAGAGCGCCACCCCGAGCCAGTCGAAGGAGTGGGCGCGACGCTCGAAGCGCGGCACGTTCCGCCAGGCGAGGCCCAGGGCCAGCAGGCCGACGGGGACGTTCACGAAGAAGATCCAGGGCCAGCCGGGGCCGTCGACCAACAGCCCGCCCAGCAGCGGACCGACCAGGCTCGCGACCCCCGCGGTGGCGCCCCACAGGGCCATCGCCTGGCCGCGCTGCTGCGGGGCGAACAGGCGGGTGATCATCGACATCGTCTGCGGGGTCATCATCCCGGCGCCGAGGCCCTGCACCACCCGGGCGAGGATCAGCATCTCGACGCTCCCGGACAGCCCGCACCAGAGGCTGGAGACGGTGAAGACCACCAGCCCCGCCATGTACATCGTCTTCATGCCGAGCCGGTCGCCGAGGCGCCCGGTGATCAGCAGCGGCACCGCGTAGGCCAGCAGGTAGGCGCTGGTCACCCACAGCAGGGCGGTGAGGTCCGCGTCGAGGTCCGCCTGCATCCGGGGGATCGCGACGGTGACGATCGTGGTGTCCACCAGGATCATGAAGAACCCCAGCACGATCGACCACAGCGCCGGCCAGGGCCGGTCCAGGCGGGGGTCCCTCATCGGGTGGCGTGCACGTCCGTGTGCTCCCCGCGCCAGATGATGGCGGAGACGATGCCGAAGCCGACGACCATCGCCAGCAGCAGCGCCCAGATCGCGGTGCCGTCACCGTTCTCGGTGGCGGTCGCGCCCCAGGGCCACAGGGCCCGCAGGGAGCCGGCCATAAGCCCGGTGAGCACCACCAGGGTCAGGTGCTGGTGGTGGGAGAGCAGGTACTGCAGGACCTGCACGAAGGTGCCCAGGCCGACGACGGCGCCGAGGGCGAACAGGGCGATGTAGCCGAGCTCGACGTTGCGCACGGCGCTCAGCACCGGCTCGTACAGCCCGAGGGTGAGCAGGATGAAGGAGCCGGACAGGCCCGGCAGCACGAGCGCGCAGACGGCGACGGCGGCGCCCAGGAAGATCACCCACGGGTAGGGCGTGAGCTGCACCTGCGGCAGGCCGACGACGACGAAGGCGATCGCGGCGACGGCGAGGCCCAGCAGGTAGTGCACGGGCCGCCAGGGAGAGCCGGAGCTGCGGTACGGGATGGGCAGACTGCCCAGCACCAGACCGAAGAACAGGGCGTAGACCAACTGGGTGTGGGAGTGGATCAGCGGCTCGACCACCAGCACGGTCGCGATCAGGCAGACCGGCATGCCCAGCAGCGCCGGGATCAGCACCCGCCAGTTGGCCTCCGCCAGCCTGGCCCGGGCGGCGGCGGTGCCGCGGCCGCGGGGCACGTCGGTGACCAGGTGCCGGACGGCGCCGAGCACGTGGCCGGCCCCGCCGATGAGGTCCGCGTAGAGGCCGACGATGAGGGCGACGGTGCCGCCGCTGATGCCCGGCAGCGCCTCGGAGGTCCCGATGGCGCCGCCGCGCAGGAAGTTCTTCACCCAGTCCATGGCCCCGATGATGCCAGGGGCGCACGTGTCCGGACCCGTCGCCGCGCGTCGCGGTGGGCGGTTGCACAGGCGGCACGGTCGGCAGCCCGGTCCGCGGGGCTACGCCCTCGTCACCGTCGGGCCTCGAGGACCGCCTTCATGCGCTCCAGGGTGATGCGCATGCCCCGCTCGTCGGTGCGCCCGCGGGGTCCGCCGAGGACCCTCCAGTACAGACGCATGAACAGCAGCGGCTCGAGGCGGTAGTACTCGGTGACCAGGGTGCCCCCGTCCCGCTCGGCGAGGCTGTACCCCCAGTTGTTCATGACGAGGTCCTTCTGGCCGACGCTGAACTCGAACAGTCGGCCGGGTTCGCAGGCGGTCACCGTGCAGACGCCCCAGTAGGTCGGTCCGACGCCGTTGCGCTTCACGTGCCCATCGAAGCGGGCACCCACCTCTGGCCCGGTCGATCCGCCCGTCCAGCGGGCCTCGAAGGTCTCGGGACTGAACTCGCCGATTCGGGTCACGTCGCTGAGCAGGTCCCAGACCTGCTCCGGCGTCGCATCCAGCCAGAGCTCGACCTGTCCGGTGAGGGGCCTCATGCGCCCAGGGTGGCGCGGGGGCCCGAATATTCCGGACACGACGAAGCCCCACCGGGATTCCCGGTGGGGCTTCGTTCTCGGGTGCGCCATCAGGGACTCGAACCCCGGACCCGCTGATTAAGAGTCAGCTGCTCTAACCAACTGAGCTAATGGCGCCAACAGCCGGAAACACTACCGCCGACCGGGGCCTCCGCCAAGCTGGGAGGCCGCTCTGTGAGGGAGGGAACAGGTGACCGTCGGGTCATCTGTGCGTCATCGGTGGTCATCCCGGTCCGTCCCGCACACCGGTCGCTCGCGAGGTCCCACCTCCTGCCCAGCACCGATCCCCTAGACTCATCCTTCGCAGGGCCGCCCGCGCGGGCGGCCCCCGTCGACTTCGCGGAGGAGGCCAGCGTGAGGATCGCCGTCACCGGCGCGACCGGGGTGCTCGGACAGGAGGCCGTGGAGGCGCTCGTCGCCGCCGGCCACGACGTCAGCGGCGTCACGCGCCGCGACTCGGGCATCCCGATCGTGGAGGGCCGGGGCGGCCGCGGGGTCGTCGCGAATGTCTTCGACGCCTCGGACCTGGCGCGCGTCTTCCGCGGCCACGAGGTCGTCATCAACACCCTGGCCCACGTGCCGGTCGGCATGGCCGGGCTGCGCCCCCTGGCCTGGCGCGAGGACGACAAGCTGCACGGCGAGGCCTCGGTCGCGATCGCGCAGGCCGCCGCGCAGGCGGGCGTGCACAAGCTGATCCAGGAGTCCACGGTCTTCATGTACCCGGACAACGGCTCCGAGTGGATCAGCGAGGACATGCCGCTGTCGGTGCGCAACCAGGCTTTCCGCGCCCGGGTGCGGGAGATGCGCGCCGCCGTGGACTTCGCCGGCTCCGGCCGCAGCGCCGTGGTGCTGCGTCTCGGTCAGCTCTTCGGCCGCGACCCGCAGACCACCCATGCCCTCAAGGCCGTCCGCGAGGGCGACCAGATCCTGCTGGGCTCCCCGGACGGCTACATCACCCTGCTGCACCACAAGGACGCGGGCCGCGCCTTCGTGGCGGCCCTGCGGGCGGACAGCGGGTTCTACAACGTGGGCGGGGAGCCGATCCCCCGCAAGCGCTGGGCGAAGGACCTCGCCACCGAGGCGGGCGCGAAGAGCCCGGCGAAGTTCTATCCGGAGATCGCGCAGTCCCTCGTGGGCACCCGCCTGGACGTGCAGCGTCGCTCGCTGCGGGTCTCCTCGGTGCGGTTCATGAACGAGACCGGGTGGTGGCCGCAGACGGGCCCCTCCACCCCGGGCTGGTCCCGCCGCTGACGCCCGCCCGGACGTCCGGGCTCAGAGCTGTCGGATGACCTTCGCGGGGCTGCCGACGGCCAGCGAGTTCGCCGGGATGTCCCGCGTGACCACGGCCCCGGCGCCGATCACGGAGTCGTCCCCGATGGTGACGCCGCCGGCGATGATGGCGCCGCCGCCCACCCACACGTTGTCGCCGACCACGATGGGCTCGGCGGCCTCCCAGCCGGCGCGGCGGGGCTCCGCCTCGAGCGGGTGGATCGGGGTGAGCAGCTGGATGTTCGGGCCGAACTGGCAGCCGGCGCCGATGCGCACCTCCACCACGTCCAGCGCGGTGAGGTGGTAGTTCACGAAGGTTCCCGGGCCGATGGAGATCTGGGTGCCGTAGTCCACCTGCAAGGGCCCGCGCACGTGCGCCCCCTCCCCCAGCTCGGCGAACAGGCCGCGCAGGATCTCCTGGGAGCCGTCCGGGTCGGTGGGGTAGGCCGCGTTGAAGCGGGCGACGGTCTCCAGGCCGTGCCGGAAGGCCTGCTGGATGGCGGGGTCGTCGGCGATGTACCAGTCCCCCGCCTGCATGCGCTCCATCGCGGGGCGGGGGTCGTGCTCGTCGATCTCGAAGGGCTTCATGGCTTCAGGGTAGAGCGCGGCGCCGGGGCGGCTCTCAACGATCCAGACGCATGCCCAGGGTCGGGGCGGTGTCCACGAAGCCGAGGGAGCGGTAGAGCCGCTGCCCGGGCGGGTCGGCGAGCAGGGTGATGTACGGGTCCGGCTCGGCGGCGTCCTCGATGCGGGCCAGCAGGTCCTCCATCACGGCGCGGCCGAGGCCGCGGCGCTGGTGGGCGGGGTCGGTGGCGACGTCGGCGAGGTGGAAGTACCAGCTGCCGTCGCCGATCACGCGGCCCATTGCGGCCAGCTGCCCCTCCGGCCCGCGCACGATGGTCCAGGCCCAGCTGCGCTCGATCGCACCGACGGCCTGGACCGGGGTGCGGGGGCTGAGGCCGGCATCGCGGCGCAGCGCCACGTACTCCTCGACGCCCGGCGGCTCCGCGACGAGGCGGTAGCCCGCGGGCAGTGGGCGAGACTCGGGGGCGGTGTGCTCCATCTCCGGCATGCCCCGATCGTGCCATCCCGGACCGATGGCCGATACTCGGGGGATGCGCATCGAGCCCCGGCACCCCGCGGACACGGACCGCTGCCCCTGCGGCAGCGGCGACACCTTCGGCTCCTGCTGCGGGCCGCTGCTGCGCGGCGAGCGCCGCGCCTCCACCGCCGAGGCGCTGATGCGCTCGCGATACACCGCCTACGCGACGCAGGACGCGGATCACCTGCTGCGCTCCTGGCTACCCCGCACCAGCCCCTCCTACGACGAGCTGACGGCCTCGCTGGCCGAGGAGATGCGCTGGCTGCGGCTGGAGATCCGCGCCACCGAAGGTGGGGGCCCCTTCGACGTCGAGGGCGTCGTGGAGTTCACGGCGATCTGCCGCACCCCCGAGGGGCGGCGGGAGCTGCGCGAGCGCTCCACCTTCACCAAGGTGGACGGCGCCTGGCAGTACGTGGCCGGGGAGCTCACGGACGTGCCCGGCCGCCGCGAGGGACGACCGGGCACGGGGCCTCGCTGAGCGGGGGTCAGCCGCGGACGGCCTCGATGGTCTCGGCAACCTTCTTGTTGGCCTGCTTGCGGGCCTCCTGAAGGCTCTTGCCGGCCTCGTCGCGCGCATTGTCGACCTTCTTGCCGGCCTGCTTGCGGGTCTTGGCGGCCTTCTTCCCGGCCTGCTCGCGGTTCTGCTCGACGCTCTTGCGGACGTCGGCGATCGCCTTGTCTGTGTTCTTCCCGGCCTCCTTGATGGCGCGCTCGAGGCGGGCCGAGGGGGTGCGCTGCGCGGCCCGGTGCCGGGACAGGGCGACCACCCCGGCGATGCCGCCGCCGATCACGGCGAGGCCGATGACGCCGCCCGCGATCGCCACGGGCAGCGACACGGGGGACTTCTCGTCAGCGGCGTCGGTAAAACCCTTCACGGACTCGACCAGCTCGTTCTTCCAGCGCAGCACCGCGTTCTTCGGGTTGACGCGGTCCACCAGCTCGTCGATGTCCGCGGCCAGGTTGTCCTGCCGGCGGTACGCCTCGTCGCGCATGTCGTCGAGGCTCTCCTTCTTGGCCACCACTGCCTCCAGGGGTCGTCGTGTAGATCAGGGTCGATCGTAGCGTGAGCGGGGCTCAGCCCTGGGCCGAGGCCAGGAAGTCCTCGGCGCCGCCGACCAGTTCGACGTGCCCGGTGGGGACATCGGCCGAGGCCATGCGGGCGACCTCGGCGGCGAACTCGTCGACGGAGTAGAGCCGACCGGCCGCCTCGCGGCGGGCCTCGAGCGCCCCGGGCTGGGCGCGGTTGAGCAGGGTGGCGGTGACGGTGCCCTCGATCATGTCGCCGGAGACGACGACGAAGGAGACGCCCTTCTCGCTCAGCTCGGGGATCCGCGCGGTCAGCGCGTCCTCGCCGGCGCGCTTGGAGCGGGCGACGGCCTCGTACTCGGGCATGGTCTCCACCTCGTGGATGAAGTGGGCCTGGTGGCTGGTCACGAAGACCACGCGGCCGCCCTCGGAGAGGTGCTCGAGGCCCGCGGAGAGCGCATCGGACTGGGCGTCGCGGTTCAGGCGCAGCGCGTAGTCCTCCCCCATCGAGGTCTCCATGCCGCCGGAGGCGTTCAGCACCAGCAGGTCCAGGGAGCCGAAGGTGTCCACGGCGGTCCGCATCAGGGTGCGCACGCCCTCGGCATCAGTGAGGTCGGCGCCGACGGCGACGGCCTTCCCGCCGGCGGCCTCGATCTCGGCGACGACCTTGTTCGCGCGGGGGGCCTTCTGGCGGTAGTTCACGACGACGTTCGCGCCCTGCTCGGCCAGCAGCTTCGCGGTGGAGGCGCCGACGCCTCGGGAGGAGCCGGTGACGACGGCGGTCTTGCCTGCGAGGGCGCTCATGGGGATGCTCCTGGATGGCTCGGGGACGCGCGGCGGGATGCGCGTTTCGTGACGTCAGGAGCCTACCGGTCCACCCCCTCCACTCGGGCTAGGCTGGGGCGACGCGCGAGTGGCGGAATCGGCAGACGCGCTGGATTTAGGTTCCAGTGCCTTCGGGCGTAGGGGTTCAAGTCCCCTCTCGCGCACTCCCGAGGACGAGGACCGCCCCGGACGAGGAGACGGCAGCATGCCGGAGACCGGCAGGACGGCGAGGGGGCTGTTCCTCTCCCCGTAGGCCGCCGTGCACCTGCCGCCGCCGGTCACGCTCTGCCTCGAGGCCGTGCTGTTCCTCGGGGTCGGCCTCGGGCTGGCACTCACGGGCGCCGTGACGGTCGCGGCCTGCGGGGTGGCGATGTGGGCCGCTGATCGACTGCTCCTCGCCCTCGTCCGGTCCTGACCCACGCAGCTCGCCCCGCAGCACCGTCTCGGCGGCGCGGAACGCCCCGATGTACGCTGATCGGGGCCGTGTCCCGACGGTCCTCCCCGCGCGATCAGGAGCACACTCCGCATGACCCGCATCGGCCTCGTCCGGCACGGCCAGACCGACTACAACCTGCGCGGCCTGTTCCAGGGGTCGAGCGACATGCCGCTGAACGACACCGGCCGGGAGCAGGCGCACCACGCGCTGGACCACGTGCCCGCGATCGCCTGGGACGCGGTGGTCACCTCCCCGCTGCGACGCGCCGAGGAGACCGGCCGGATCATCGCCGCCGATCATGGCCTGGACTTCGCGGGCACCGACCCGCGACTGGTCGAGATCGACTGGGGCGTCGCCGAGGGCCAGCCGGTCGCCGAGATGGAGGAGCGCTACCCCGGGCGCAGCTTCCCCGGCCGCGAAGAGCTGCAGGACGTCGCCGACCGCGCCGCGGCCGCCATCGACGACCTGGCCGACAACCGCCCCGGGCAGGACGTGCTGGTCGTCGCCCACGGCACCCTGATCCGGCTGCTGCTCTCGGGCGTGACCGGACAGCACCTGCCCTCGATCCCCAAAGGCACCCTGTCGCAGATCGAGGCCGAGGACGACACCTGGACCGTGGCCATGGTCGCCGGCGAGGAGGTCGACCTGCCCTCGCGGGAGGTCCCCCGGGTGCGCACCCCGCGCTTCGACCTGGAGTCCCACCACCTGGCCCCGCACGACCTCACCGCCGGCCGCGACTGACCACGACCGCCGCCGCCCGCGCCGTCCCCGCCGACCCGAAGGAGCATCCGTGAACCACACCGCCGTCGACGCCGAGGGAGCCTGGTTCGACCCGGAAAGGATCGCCGAGCTGCGCCGCCGGCTTCCGATCCCCTACGTGGACGTGGTGCCGGTGCGCACCGACGTCGACGGGACCGTGAGCGAGGTGGGGCTGCTGCTGCGCGCTTCCGGCACCGGCCGCATCGTGCGCACGATCATCTCCGGCCGGGTGATGGTGCACGAGACCCTGCGCGAGGCCATCACCCGGAACATCGAGAAGGACCTCGGCCCGATGTCGATGCCGAGGATCCCCGCCTCGCCGGTGCCGTTCACGGTGGCCGAGTACTTCCCCACCCCGGGCCAGTCGCTGTTCACCGACCCCCGTCAGCACGCCATCTCCCTGGCCTACCTGGTGCCGGTGGACGGGCAGGCCGAGCCGCAGGAGGACGCCCTGGAGCTGGCCTGGCTGCCGGTGGCGGAGGTGCTGGACTCCTCGATCCTGGAGGAGATGGAGGGCGGGCACGACATCATTGTGCGCCGCGCCCTCGCCCACGCCGGTCTGGTCTGACCGACGGGGCGAGGGGCGCGCCGGCCCGACGGTCGACTCAGGCCAGCAGCGGGGCGACCCGCGTCGCGAGCGCCCGGAAGGCCCTCCCCCGGTGGGAGATGGCGTCCTTCTCGGCCGGGTCGAGCTCCGCGGAGGTGCGGGACTCGCCGTCCGGCAGGAACAGCGGGTCGTAGCCGAAGCCGCCCTCGCCTCGCGGGGCGGTGAGCAGCCGGCCCGGCATCTCCCCGCGCTCCACGATCTCCTGGCCGTCCGGGGTGGCCCAGGCGGCGGCGCAGACGAAGCGCGCCCCGCGGTGCCGCTCCGGGATGTCGGCGAGCTGGGCCAGCAGCAGCGCGTTGTTCGCGGCGTCGTCCCCGTGGCGGCCGCTCCAGCGGGCCGAGAGGATGCCGGGGGCCCCGCCGAGCACGTCCACGGCCAGGCCGGAGTCGTCCGCGACGGCGGGCAGGCCGGTGGCCGCGGCGGCCGCGCGGGCCTTCAGCAGGGCGTTGCCCTCGAAGGTGACCTGGTCCTCCACCACGTCGGGCAGGTCGATCCCCGCGGAGGAGACGACGGCCTCCTCGGCCAGTCCCGGCACGGCGGCGGCGAGGATGCGCTGCAGCTCCCGCAGTTTGCCGGCGTTGTGGGAGGCCAGGACCACCCGGGCTCCCGCGGGGAGATCGCTCGGCGCCATCAGGCGAGCACGTCGCGCTGGATCTGCGCGAGGGAGGCGCAGCCGCCCTCGGCGAGGTCCAGCAGGGCGCCCAGCTCGGTGCGGTCGAAGGGGGCGCCCTCGGCGGTGCCCTGCACCTCCACGAAGCTGCCGGAGCCGGTGACCACGACGTTCATGTCGGTCTCGGCCGTCACGTCCTCGCGGTACTCGAGGTCCAGCAGCGGGCGGCCGTCGACGATGCCGACGCTGATGGCGCTCACGGAGTCGGTGAGCACCTCGCGGGTGACGGGGATCGAGGCGTGGCGCTTGCCCCAGGAGATCGCGTCGGCGAGGGCCACGTAGGCGCCGGTGATGGCGGCGGTGCGAGTGCCGCCATCGGCCTGCAGCACGTCGCAGTCCAGCTGGATGGTGTTCTCCCCCAGCGCCTCGAGGTCGATGATCGCGCGCAGGGAGCGGCCGATCAGGCGGGAGATCTCATGGGTGCGGCCGCCGATCTTGCCCTTCACGCTCTCGCGCTGGGAGCGGGAGTCGGTGGCGCGCGGCAGCATCGCGTACTCGGCGGTGACCCAGCCGGAGCCGGAGCCCTTCTTCCACCGCGGCACGCCCTCGGTGAAGGAGGCGGCGCACAGCACGCGGGTGCGGCCGAACTCGATCAGGGCGCTGCCCTCCGCGTGGTCGAGCCAGCCGCGCTGGATGCGCACCTCGCGCAGCTGATCGGGGGTGCGGCCGTCCACGCGGTCGCCGGCGGGGGTGGTCGGGGTCGCGCTCATCGAGCGGATCCTCCTCAATCTCGGTGCTGGGACACCTCGAGGATATCCATCGGCGCGACCAGCCGGATCGGCCCCTCGTGCACCGCGCGGGCCTCGGCCAGCGGGATGGCCGGATCGGTCCAGGCGGGGATGTGGGTGAGGGCGAGCTGCTTGGCCCCGGCACGGGCGGCGCTCTGCCCCGCCCGCCGGCCGGTGAGGTGCACGCCGGCGAAATGGTCGTCACGGCCCTCGATGTAACCGGCCTCGCAGAGGAACAGGTCGGCGCCGACGGCGAGCTCGTCCAGGGCCTCGCAGGCGTCGGTGTCGCCCGAGTAGACCAGCACCTCCTCGCCGCTGGTGATGCGGAAGGCGTAGGCCTCGACGGGGTGGACGACGGCGCGGGCCTCGAAGCTCAGCGGGCCGACGGTGAAGATGGTGCCCTCGGTGAGGGCGTCGTAGGCGAAGGGAACCGTGTCCACGCCGTCGGGCACGGCGCCCTCGCGGCAGAGCACGGCGGCCAGGCGCTGCGGCAGCTCGGCCGGGCCGTACACGGGCAGCTGCGGCAGGTCGTCGCGCTCGTGATAGGCCCAGAAGACCTCGAGCCCCGTCATGTCCAGGAAGTGGTCGGGGTGCAGGTGCGAGATCACCACCGCGTCCAGCTCGGTGGGGTCGATGAGGCCCTGCAGCGGCCCGAAGGCGCCGGAGCCGAGGTCCATCAGCACCCGCCAGGTGCGCCCCGCGGCGTCCGTCTGCTCGATCAGGTAGCTGGAGGCGGCGCCGGTGGGGCCGGCGAAGCTGCCGCAGCAGCCGACGACGTGGACCCTCACGGGACCACCACCGGCAGGGTCGCCGTCATGGTGACGGCCGGGCCGAGGAAGCGCCGCGAGAGGCGGGCGAACATCGAGGGGGTGCCGTCCGCCGGGGCCGTCTCCGCGAAGACGTGCCCGGGGGGACGCGGGTCGGTGCGCTCGATGCCGCCGGCGCGGAGCTGGCGGTACACGTCCAGCGCGGTCTCCTCGGCGGAGGATACGAGGGTGACCTCAGGACCCATCACCACGCTGAGGGGGCCGGCGAGCATCGGGTAGTGGGTGCAGCCGAGCACCAGGGTGTCCACCCCGGCCTCCTTCACGGGCGCCAGGTACTCCTCGGCGACCTCGATGATCTCCCCGCCGTGGGTCTCGCCGCGCTCGACGAACTCGACGAAGCGGGGGCAGGCGGCGGAGGTGACCTCGAGCGCGGGGGCCGCGGCGAAGGCGTCCTCGTAGGCGCGGGAGGAGACGGTGGCGCGGGTGCCGATCACGCCGATGCGGCCGTTGCGGGTGGCGGCCACCGCGCGGCGCACGGCCGGCTGGATCACCTCGACGACGGGCACGTCGTATCGCTCGCGGGCGTCGCGCAGCACCGCGGAGCTGGCGGTGTTGCAGGCGATGACGAGCATCTTCACCCCGCGCTCGACCAGGCTGTCCATGATGTCCAGGGCCAAGGAGCGGACCTCGGCGATGGGCCGGGGGCCGTAGGGGGTGTGGGCGGTGTCCCCGATGTACACCAGCTCCTCCTGCGGGAGCTGGTCGAGGATGGCGCGGGCGACGGTCAGACCTCCGACCCCGGAGTCGAAGATCCCGATCGGCGCGTCGCTCGTCCCCACCTCACTGTTCATTCTCCCCACGCTAAGGGGATCCTTGCCGCCGGTCAGTGACGGCACGCTCAGTGGGGCGAGGCTCACAGCCCGGGCCGGAGGTCCCGGGGCGCCTCAGTCCATCGAGCGCAGCAGGCTCTCCTGCAGCCAGCTCAGCAGCTCGTAGACGGCGATCACCACGTCGGAGCCGACGTGCTCCTCGTCCTCGCCGCCGTCGGCGCCCTCCACCTGCTCGCCGATCTGCTGCATCATCCGCACGGTGTCGAAGTCGCCGTCGCGCTGCACGCCGAGCCGGTCGGCGAGCACGATCCGCACGTCGTTCAGGGCGCGCAGCATGGTCACGGCGTCGTCCTCGTCGACCTGCACCTCGCCGTGGCCGGGACCGGCACCGTCGAGCACCTCCACCACCCGGTGCAGGTCGGCGAGCTTCGCCTCGGCGAGGTCCTGCTGGCCGAGCCGCCGGTACTCATCCGCACTGGCGGCGTCCTCGGCGGCGGCGGGGAACAGCCGGCTCACGGCGGAGTCGGAGGGCTCGCGGGCACTGCGCCCGGCGAACTCGGCCTCGAGGCGCTGCAGCGGGTCCTCGCTGTCGGCGGCGCGACGGATCGCCCCGGTCCCGGCCTCGACCCCGAGGTCGGTGCGGATCAGGTCGGCGGTCTCCTGCGCGACCTGCGCGATGATCGCCTTCTCCTCGCCGTCCAGACGGCAGGCCAGCAGGCCGTCGCCGCGGCGGCGGAACGCGTGTGCCATCAGTCCTGCCCGGTCTTCTCGAAGGTGGCCCGCAGGCCGTAGGTGTGCATCGCCTGGACGTCCCGCTCGACCCGCTCGCGGGAGCCGCGGGAGACGATCGCCCGACCCTCCTCGTGCACCTGCCGCATGAGCTGCTCGGCGCGGGGGCGGGAGTAGCCGAAGTGGCGGCGGAAGACGAAGACGACGTAGGTCATGAGGTTCACCGGGTCGTTCCAGACCACGGTGCACCAGGGGCCGTCGACGGCGCGGGCCTCGTCCTGCGCGGCGGCGAGGTCCACGGCGCCCGGAGAGGCGGAGGACGCGGAGGCGGAGGCGGAGCGCGACATCGCGGGGGTCGTCAGCCAGGGGCTCATCGTCATCTCCCTCCGCTACGGCTCGCCCCGCGGCGGGTGCGGCCCGCGGGATCGCGTCGATTCTACGGTCCGCGACCTGGACGGGGCATCCGTGCACAGCGCGGGACCGGGCCCGGACCCACTACGGTGGTGCGGTGACCACCGCTCTGCTCACCGACCTGTACGAGCTGACGATGCTGCGCGCCGCCCGCGAGGCCGGCACCGCGCAGCGCCGCTGCGTCTTCGAGGTCTTCACCCGCTCCCTGCCCGAGGGCCGCCGCTACGGGGTGCTCGCGGGCACCGACCGGGTGCTGCGGGCGATCGAGGACTTCCGCTTCTCCCCCGAGGACCTGGACTTCCTGCACTCGACCGGCACCCTGGACGAGGACACCCTGGCCTTCCTCGCCGACTACCGCTTCACCGGCGACGTCACCGGCTATGCGGAGGGCGAGCTGTTCTTCCCCACCTCTCCCGTGCTGCGCGTGGAGGGCAGCTTCGCCGACGCGGTGATGCTGGAGACGGTGGTGCTCTCGATCCTCAACCACGACAGCGGCGTCGCCTCGGTGGGCTCGCGGATGGTGACCGCCGCCCGCGGGCGCCCCTGCATCGAGATGGGCGGGCGCCGGGTGCACGAGCAGGCCGCCGTCGCCGCGGCTCGCGCCGCGCACCTGGTGGGCTTCGCCTCCACCTCGAACCTGGCCGCGGGCGCCCGCTACGGGGTGCCCGTGGCCGGCACCGCCGCCCACGCCTTCACCCTGCTGTTCGACCACGAGGCCGAGGCCTTCCGCGCGCAGATCTCCGCGCAGGGCGCCGGCACCACGGTGCTGGTGGACACCTACGACGTGCCCTCCGCGGTGCGCGCGGCCGTGGAGATCGCCGGGCCCGCGCTCGGCGCGGTGCGTCTGGACTCCGGGGACCTGCGCGCCCAGGCCGGGATCGTCCGGGCCCTGCTGGACGAGCTCGGCGCCCACGACACCCGCATCACCGCCACCAGCGACCTGGACGAGTTCCGCCTGGAGGAGCTGGCCGGGGTGCCCGTGGACGGCTACGGCATCGGCACCCGCCTGGTCACCGGCGGCGGCCACCCCGCCCCCGGCTTCGTCTACAAGCTGGTGGAGCGCGAGGGTGCCGACGGCACGATGCAGCCGGTCGGCAAGCGCTCGGAGGACAAGGCCACCCTCGGCGCCGGCAAGAGCGCCTACCGGATGCTGGTCGGCGAGAGGGCCCGCGCGGAACTGGTGCTGCCGGGCGAGGCGGAGGTCGCCGAGTTCGAGCGGGAGCTGACCACGGCGCTGCTGGACCGCAACGCCGCCCCCGCCTGGCGCCGCGCCACCCTGCGTCCGCTGCAGGTGCCGCTGATCCGGGACGGCCGACGGGTCGAGGAGGCCTCCCCCGCACAGGCGCTGGCGGCCGCGCGGGAGCGTCACCGCACGTCGCTGGCGGAGCTGGGGCTGCGGCCCGAGGACGGCCCGGACGGGCCCGCCGCGATCGGCACCGTCACCGACGGCGCCGAGGCCGCTCGCGTGCTGGGCTGAGTCCCTCCCGCACCCCTCCCCCGCGTCGACCGTCAGCGGCGTCCGACGAACCAGCCGCGCACGACGTCGATCCGCTCCTGGATCTGCTCGGCGCTGGCCTGCGCCACGGCGGGGCCGCCGCTGCGGGAGCGCAGCGCCGAGTGCACCGAGCCGTGCGGGGTGCCGGACTTGCGCGACCAGGCCGAGACCAGGGAGCTGAGCTCCTTGCGCAGCTCCATCAGCTGCCGGTGGTCCACCGCGCGGGGCTGCTCGGGGCGGGAGGCGCCGCCGGAGCGCTTGAGACGCTCCTGCTGCTCGGCCTGGTGCTGCTGCAGCACGGTGCGCATCTGATCGGCGTCCAGCAGGCCGGGGATCCCCAGGAAGTCCTGCTCGTCCTCGCTGCCCTCGACGCCGCCGGAGCCGTACTCGCCGCCGTCGAACAGCACCCGGTCGAAGCTGGCCTGCGACTCGAGGGCCTCGAAGGACATCTCGAGCTGGTCGGAGGCCTGCTCGGGCCGGTTGGCCTGCTCGATGAGGGACTCGTCCAGCCCGGTCTCGGCGTCGCCGGCCTCGGGGCGGGCGTCGAGCACATGGTCGCGCTCGTCCTCCATCGCGGAGGCGTGGGCCATCAGGATCGGCACCGAGGGCACGAACACGCTGGCGGTCTCGCCGCGGGTGCGGGAGCGCACGAAGCGGCCGACGGCCTGGGCGAAGAACATGGGGGTGGCGGTCGAGGTGGCGTAGACGCCGACCGACAGCCGCGGCACGTCCACGCCCTCGGAGACCATGCGCACCGCGACCATCCAGCGGTCGGTGGAGGCGGAGAAGTCCTCGATGCGCTTCCCGGCCCCGACGTCGTCGGAGAGCACCACGGTGGGCTCCTCGCCGCAGATCTCCCGCAGGGTCGCGGCGTAGGCGCGGGCGGCCTTCTGGTCGGTGGCGATCACCAGGCCGCCGGCGTCGGGCACGTGACGGCGCACCTCGGTGAGGCGGCGGTCGGCTGCGGCGAGCACCGCCTGGATCCACTCGCCGTTCGGGTCCAGGGCGGTGCGCCATGCCTGCTGGGTGATGTCCTTGGTCTCGAGCGCCCCGAGCTGGGCGGAGACCTCGTCGCCGGTCTTGGTGCGCCAGTGCATGCGACCCGAGTAGGTCATGAACAGCACGGGGCGCACCACGTGGTCGCGCAGCGCCTCCCCGTAGCCGTAGACGTAGTCGGCCTTGGAGCGCAGGAAGCCCTCGCCGTCCTCCTCGTACTCCACGAAGGGGATCTGCGAGGAGTCCGAGCGGAAGGGGGTGCCGGTCAGGGAGAGCCGGCGCACGGCCGGGTCGAAGGCCTCCCGCACGCCGTCGCCCCAGGTCAGCGAGTCGCCGGCGTGGTGGATCTCGTCGAGGATGACCAGGGTGCGGTCGGCCTCGGTGCGGGCGCGGTGCAGGGCCGGGTGCATGCCGACCTGCGCGTAGGTCAGGGCCACGCCCTGGTAGTGGCTGCCGTGGGCGCCCTGCGCGTTGGAGAAGTTCGGGTCCAGGGAGATGCCGACGCGGGCGGCGGCATCGGCCCACTGGGTCTTCAGGTGCTCGGTGGGGGCGACGACGGTCACCCGGCGCACCGTGCCCTCGGCGAGCAGCCCGGCGGCGATCTGCAGGGCGAAGGTGGTCTTGCCGGCGCCCGGCGTCGCCACCGCCATGAAGTCCTTGGGCGCGCGGCTGCGGTACATCTCCAGCGCCTCGGCCTGCCAGGCGCGGAGCTTGGGCACGGTGCCCCAGGCGGCACGCTCCGGGTAGGCCGGCGGGAGCGACCGGGCGGCGGCCTGGGAGGGCTGGCGCGGGTCGTGGGTGCTGGGGTGCGAGGGAGTGGGATTCACGGCGTGGACCACCGTACCGCCGGGCCCCGACGAACCTTCGTCACCGCGGGTGTGAGGAAATCGAGGACGGCGAGGACGACCCCGCCGCCGCCCCCGACGGCCCCGTCCCGTCAAGTCAGCGGCGCCCGCCGAACAGCCCGCGGAAGCCGCCGCCGCGCCCCGAGCCGCCGGAGCCGCCCTGGCCGTCGCCGCCGTCGTTCGGCTGGCGGATACCGTCGTAGATCTCCTTGCACTGCGGGCAGACGGGGTACTTCTCGGGGTCGCGCCCGGGCACCCACACCTTGCCGCACAGCGCGATCACGGGCGAGCCGTCGAGGGCCGCCTGGGTGATCTTGTCCTTGCGCACGTAGTGGGCGAAGCGGTCGTGGTCGCCGTCGTCGGTGCGCTCCTCCCGCTCCTGCAGGTGCCGGTCCAGGACGGCGGTGGAGCCGGGCGCGGCGCCGGGCTGGTCCTGGTACGGATCCGTGCGCGAGGGATCGGAGGTGGAGGCGGCGGGGCGGGCGAGGGACGAGCGGTGCGCGGACATGGGTGCTCCCTGGTGCCGGGGCGGTCGGAGGTCTGCTCCGAGGGTAGCCGAGCCCCGCCCGCTGCCCTGTCGGGGTCGGGTGGGACAATCCTGCGCATGGATGCGCTCTCCGAGTTCTTCAGCCGCCTGCCCGCCGAGGTCCGCCGGGCGGGCGGGTCGCTGCCGGCCCGGGCGGCGGTGCTGGTCCTCGCCCTGGTCGCGAACGTGGGCTTCTACCTGCCCTCGATCCCCGCCGCGGCGCCCGGCGCCGGGGTGCCGGGGGTCGACAAGATCGTGCACGTGGGGGTGTTCGCGCTGACGGTGTGGGCGGCCGGGCGGCTGCTGGCCCCGGCGCAGCGCTTCCCGATGGGCTGGGTGGTGCTCGCCGCGATCGCCCACGCCCTGCTCATCGAGGTGATCCAGGCGGCGCTGCTGCCGGAGCGCTCGGCCGACGGGGCGGACCTGCTCGCCGACCTCGCGGGCGTGGCTCTGGGCCTGGGCATCCGGGGGGCAGAACGTGTCTGGCGGGAGCGCACGAAGCCGCGTCCTTCGACGAGGTCGAGGAGTTCGAGGACGCGCGATGACCCCTGACCGGGAGGCGGTGCGTGCCGCCCTGGAATCGCTGCTCGCCGAGCTCACCGCCGCGGCCCGGCGGGAGCCGGTCGCCGGTGCCGCGCCGAGCGGTGCCGCACCGATGGAGGGCGCGGTCGGTGCGGTCGCCGCGGTGGACCACCCTGCCTGGGCGGAGGGCCCCGTGGTGCTCGCGGCCGGGCGGACCCATCTCCCGGGCACCCGCCCCGAGCCCCCGGCCCCGGTCTCTCCCGCCACCCGGATGGATCTCGCCTCGGTCACCAAGGTCGTCACCGCGCTCACGGCGCTGCGGCTGGTCGAGGACGGCGTGCTGGATCTCGACGCCCCGGTCGCCGAGACCCTGGACGGCTCCGATCCGCGGATCACCGCCCGCCACCTGCTCACCCACACCGCGGGCCTTCCGCCGACCCTGCCGCTGTGGGAGGCGCCCGACCGCGAGGCCGGCCTCGCGAGGGTGCGCACCGCGGCCCCGGTCACGGAGCCCGGCACCGTCCACGAGTACTCCTGCATCGGCTTCATGCGACTCGGGCTGCTGCTGGAGGCCCTCACCGCCCGCCCGCTGCCGGAGCTCGCCCGCACGCTGGTGCTGGAGCCCACCGGTGCCGCGGGCGCGCACTGGATCGGCACGCCCCGCGGCACCGTGCCGGAGCCGCTGACCGCGGCGGCGACGGAGGCCGGGGACGTGCCCGGCCGCGGCACGCCCCGCGGCGCCACGCACGACGAGGCGGCCTGGGCGCTGGGCGGCGTCGGCAACGCGGGGATCCATGCGGACATGGCGGCGCTGCTGGCGATCGGCCGGGGGCTCGCGGACCGCTCCCCCGGACTCGCGCTCTCCCCCGCCTCCCACGCGCTCCTGCGCACCGATCAGCTCCCGGCCGGGGTCACCACGGGCCAGGCGTGGCGACAGGGGCTCGGGGTGCGCCTCGACCAGGACGTCGAAGCACCGGACCCGGCCGCACCGGTGCTCGGGCACAGCGGCTTCTCCGGCGCCACCGTGGGGGCCGAGCCGGGCTCGGGGGTCGTGTGGGCGCTGCTGAGCAATCGGGTACACCCCGACCGTCGATGGTTCACGGTCGAGGGCGCCCGGCGCCGGCTCGCGGCGCTCGCGCTCAGCCGTTGATGCTGATCTCGTCCGCGTAGACCGCGGAGATCGCCCCGGTGATGGTGTCCACGGTGCCGGCCTCCTCGCGGGCGGCCCGCTCCACGGCGCCGGCGACGGCCTTGGTCACGCCGTCGTGGAAGACGCTGGGCACGATGTAGGTGGGGTTCAGCTCCTCCGCGGTGACGACGTCGGCCAGGGCGTTGGCGGCGGCCAGCAGCATCCGGTCGTCCACCTTGGTGGCGTGGGCGTCCAGCAGGCCACGGAACACGCCGGGGAAGGCCAGCACGTTGTTGATCTGGTTGGCGAAGTCGCTGCGGCCGGTGGCGACCACCTCGGCGCGCTTGGCGGCCTCGGCCGGGTCGATCTCCGGGGTGGGGTTGGCCATCGCGAACACCACGGAGCGCTCCGCCATGGTGGCGACGTCCTCGGCACTCAGGATGTTGCCGGCGCTGACGCCGATGAACACGTCGGCCCCGGCGATGGCGTCCTGCAGGGTGCCGGTGAGCTCGCGGGGGTTGGTGACGTCGGCGATCCAGGGCAGGCGCCCCTCGAGCTGGGGGCGGTTCTCGTGGACGATGCCGTCGACGTCGGTGACGACGATGTCCCGGGCCCCGGCGGCACGCAGCAGACGCAGGATCGCGGTGCCCGCGGCGCCGGCCCCGGAGAGCACGATGCGGGCGGTGCGGATGTCCTTCTCGACCACGCGCAGGGCGTTGCGCAGGGCGGCGACGACGACGATGGCGGTGCCGTGCTGGTCGTCGTGGAAGACGGGGATGTCGAGCTCGGCGCGCAGGCGGTCCTCGATCTCGAAGCAGCGCGGCGCGGAGATGTCCTCGAGGTTGATGCCGGCGAAGACGGGAGCGATGGCCTTCACGTGCGCCACGATCTCCTCGACGGTGTGGGCGTCCAGGCAGATCGGGAAGGCGTCGATGTCGGCGAAGCGCTTGAACAGGGCGGCCTTGCCCTCCATCACGGGCATCGCCGCGAGCGGGCCGAGGTCGCCGAGGCCCAGGATCGCGGAGCCGTCGGAGACGACGGCGACGGTGTTGCGCTTGATGGTGAGGCGGCGGGCGTCCTCGGGGTTGTCGGCGATGGCCTTGACGACGCGGGCCACGCCCGGGGTGTAGACCATCGAGAGGTCGTCGCGGTGGCGGATCGGCACCTTCGACTCGACGGTGAGCTTGCCGCCGATGTGGGCGAGGAAGGTGCGGTCCGAGACCTTGCCCAGCTCCACGCCGTCCAGCTCGCGCAGGTCGTCGACGACCTCCATCGCGTGGTCGTGACCGGCGGTGAGCACGGTGATGTCGGCGCGCATCCGCTCGGGGCCGGAGGCGGAGACGTCCAGGGCGGTCACGGTGGCCCCGTGCTGCTCGATGCGACCGGTGATGTCGCTGACGGCGGCGGAGCGGGCCTCGAACTCGAGGCGGATCGTGATGGAGTAGCTGACGGAGGGAGACGGTGACATGAGGCACAGCGTATCGACCGCGACGGCTCCGTGGGTGCGCTCCGAGGCGCGCCGCCGCGATCAGTCGGTGTAGGGCTCGACCTCGTCGGCGTAACGGTCCCAGAGGGCCTTCGCGGCGGGGATCTGCTCGGCGTAGCGCTCGGGGTGGGCGGAGGCCTGCACGGTCTGCGCGGCGGCGCCGAGGTCGCCGGAGGCGTAGTGCGGCACGGCCTGCAGCAGGCCCGGGCAGGAGGAGTGCTCCCCGAGGCCCAGGAAGGCGTCGACGGCGCGCTTCTTGTGGCGCACCTCGGCCTCGCTGCCCCAGCCCATCGAGGGGCGCTGCTGGAACATGCCGCCGGAGTCGAGGTCGACGGCGGGCTCGTAGTTGTACAGCCAGGCCTCGACGATGGCGGTGGCGAGGGTGATCTGGGCGGCCTCGGCGTCGAGCTCGTGCCCCTTGATCACCGCGATGATGAACTTCGCGTTCTGCTCCTGCCACTCGTCCATGGCGTCGAGGGCGAAGAACTCGCGGGTCTCGGCGCGGGTCAGGAACTCCTCGGACCACTGCCCGTCCTCGCCCTCGGCGGGGGCGGCCAGGGCGGGGGCGGCGGTCTGGCCGACGACGGCCAGGCCGAGCGTGCCGGCGGCGGCGAGGACGAGGTGGCGACGGGAGAGCACGGCGGGGCAGAGCGACATAGGGGGCACCTTCGGGGGCCTGGGGGAACGGTGAGGGCGGCGGTGGCCGCCCGGGTCCGAATGGGCACCCTCGACGCTACGGACGCGGAACCCCGCAGTGAACTGCACCGTTGTCGTTCCCGAGCGGGAATCGGGCCGCCCTTTGCCCGCCCATGAACTCCTTGACCGAGCCGCTCCCAGCCTCCCGTGACCTGATCGTGACCGGTCAGCGCGGCGAGCCGGGCCGCCGGACCGGGGACGGGTCGTCGCCGCAGGTGGCCCCCGCACGTCCCGGGCAAAACCTTCGTCAGACCGCCCGGACTGTGGCCCCGGTCACTCAGAGGGCCGCGATGGCGCTGCGGATCCGCTTGTCGGAGACCGTGTACCGGGTGCCGAGGGACTGCGCGAACAGACTGAGGCGCAGCTCCTCGAGCATCCAGTCGATCTCCTGCACCGCGGCCTCGCGGCGGCGGGCGGTGCTCAGCCCCGCGCGGACCTGGTCCCAATACTCCTGCAGGCTCTGGACCTGCCAGCTCAGCTGCTCGTCGCGGCGCGGGTTCTCGGGCAGCTTCTCCAGCCGCAGCCGGTCGGCCTCGAGGTAGCGGCGCAGGTCCGGCAGGTGCGCGATGCCGGTGCGGGAGACGAAGCCGTCGCCCAGCAGCGACGCGGCGTGCTCGCGGATGCGGGTGAGCTGGCCGAGCACGGACAGTGCCGGCACCCGGGAGATCTCCTTCTGCAGCTTCCCGTTCACGGCGAGCGCGGCGGCGGCGTCCTTCACGGCGCCCGCGGCGACCTCGTCGTGGGAGGCCCGCAGCCGTGCCAGCACCGCGGCGAACTGCTCGGCGGTGCGCACCTCCTCCTGGCCCAGCAGGTGGTCGGTGGCGGCGCGGGAGGCATCGGCCAGCAGGGCGGCGGTGGAGGCGTAGTCGGAGCCGGCTACGGCCAGCTTGGTGGGGTTGGGCAGGGCGTTCAGCACGGCGCCGAGGTCGGTACCGAGCGCCCGGTCCAGCAGCGCGATGACGCCCTCGCGGTGGGCGAGGGTCTGCTCCTCCGCGGTCGCGAGTACGGCGAGGTCCACCCGGGTGACGCGGCCGTCCGGCCCGCGGCGGGCCACCAGGGCCGGGTAGCCGGTGACCTTCAGGCCGCCCACCTCGGAGGTGTGGGTCGCGGGCACGCCGCCATCCGGGAAGGCGGTCAGGTCGGTGCGGGCCAGCTCGTCGCCCTGGGTGGAGACGGCCGTGTCCATGCGGCGTTTGAGCTGGGCCTTCAGCGCCTCGAGGTCGTCGCCGGCGCCGATCTGGCGGTTCTTCTCGTCGACCACCCGGAAGTGCATGCGCAGATGCGCGGGCAGCCGGCTCACGTCGAACTCGGGGCCGTACAGCGGGAGGTCGTCGGGCACGCCGGGCAGGCCCACCAGCTCGTCGGCGACGGCCTCGAGGAAGGGCTCGCCGCCGTCGGGGTCGTCCTCGTGGAGGGTGCCGGCGACCTGCTTGGCGCGCTCGGGGGCTGGCACCAGGTGGCGCCGGATCGGCTTGGGCAGGGAGCGGATCAGCTCGGTGACCAGCTGCTCGCGCATGCCCGGCACCAGCCAGTCGAAGCCGCGCGGGGTGAGGCGGTTCAGCACCGCCAGCGGCACGGTGGCGGTGACTCCGTCGGCGCCCTTCGCACCGACCTGGCCGAAGGCGTAGCTGAGCGGCAGGGTGATGTCGCCCTGCCGCCAGGAGTCGGGGAAGTCCTGGGCGAGGTGCTCGACCTCGGCGTCGGGGGCCAGCAGGTCCTGCTCGGTGAGGGTGAGCAGGTCCGGGGTCTCGTGGCGCTGCTTCTTCCACCAGGTGTCGAAGTGACGGCCGGAGACGACGGAGGCGGGGATGCGGGCGTCATAGAAGCGGAACAGCTGCTCGTCGGAGACCAGCAGGTCGCGGCGGCGGGTCTTGGCCTCCATCTCCTCGAGCCGGGCGATCAGCGCCTGGTTGTCGCGGAAGAAGTGGTGGCGGGTGCGCCAGTCCCCCTCGACGAGGGCGTGCTGGAGAAAGATCTCGCGGGCGGCCTCGGGGTCGATGCGGCCGTAGCCGACGACGCGGTCGGCGACCAGCGGCACCCCGAACAGGGTGACCTTCTCGTGGGCCATGGCGCTGGCGCGCTTGGAGGACCAGTGCGGCTCGGAGTGGGAGCGGCGCACCACGTGGCCGCCGATCTCCTCGGCCCAGGCCGGGTCGATGCGGGCGGCGATGCGGCCCCACAGCCGGGAGGTCTCCACCAGCTCGGCGGTCATCACGTAGTCGGGGCGGCGCTTGGCGAGCACCGAGCCGGGCCACAGCGCGAAGCGGGCCCCGCGGGCGCCGGAGTACTCGCGGCTGCGCTCCTCGTAGAGGCCGACGTGGGAGAGCAGACCGGACAGCAGGGACTGGTGGATCCGCTCGGGGGAGGCGGCGTCGTCGTTGCGGCGCAGCCCCACGTCCTTCGCCATGTCGCGCAGCTGGGCATGCAGGTCCCACCACTCGCGGATCCGCAGGTAGTGCAGGTGCTGGCCGCGCACCTCGCGGCGGAAGGCCGAGGAGGAGAGCTCGTCGCGGCGCTCCTGCAGGTGGTTCCAGAGGTTCAGGGCGGTGAGGAAGTCGCTGGTCTCGTCGTCGAAACGGGCGTGCTGCTGGCGGGCCTGCTGCTCCTGCCCGAGCGGCCGCTCACGGGGGTCCTGGATGGAGAGGAAGGCGACGATGACCAGCACCTCGCGCAGGGCGCCGAGGCGGTCGGCCTCGATCAGCATCCGCGCCATCCGTGGGTCCAGGGGGAAGCGGGCCAGGCGCCGGCCGACCTCGGTGAGGCGGCGGCCGCCGGGGGCCTGCGGGTCGGCCTCGATCGCGCCGAGCTCCTCCAGCAGGCGCACGCCGTCGGTGATGGCGCGGCTGGCGGGGGGCTCGACGAAGGGGAAGGACTCGACGTCGCCCAGGCCGAGGTCCGTCATCAGCAGCACCACGGAGGCCAGGGAGGTGCGCAGGATCTCCGGCTCGGTGAACTCGGGGCGGCCGGCGAAGTCCTCCTCGGAGTACAGGCGGATGGCGATGCCGGGGGCGGTGCGGCCCGAGCGGCCGGCGCGCTGGTTCGCGCTGGCCTGGGAGATCGCTTCGATGGGCAGGCGCTGCACCTTGGTGCGCTGGGAGTAGCGGGAGATGCGGGCGAGGCCGGAGTCGATGACGTAGCGGATGCCCGGCACCGTCAGCGAGGTCTCGGCGACGTTGGTGGCCAGGATGATCCGGCGGTAGGTGCCGGCGGGCGGCGGGGAGAAGATCTTCTGCTGGTCCTGGGCGGAGAGCCGGCCGAACAGCGGCAGCACCTCCACGGGCAGGGCGCCGCGGCCGCGGGTGCCCCGGGCCAGGTGCGCGGTGAGCGCCTCGGAGATCTCCCGGATCTCCCGCTCGCCGGGCAGGAAGACGAGGATGTCGCCGGGTCCCTCGCCGGTCAGCTCGTCGACGGCGTCGGTGATGGCCTGGGTGAGGTCCCGCTCGATGGAGTGGATGTCCTCGAGCTCGTCGATCTCCTCCCCCATCGCCTCGGCGAGCTCGGCGTCCAGCACCAGCGGGCGGTAGCGCACCTCGACGGGGTAGGTGCGGCCGGAGACCTCGATGATCGGCGCCGGCCGCTCCTCGCCCGAGGGCAGGCGGGTCGCGAAGTGGGCGGCGAAGCACTCCGGGTCGATGGTCGCCGAGGTGATGACGATCTTCAGGTCGGGGCGTTCGGGGAGGATCTGGCGCAGGTAGCCGAGGATCACGTCGATCGTGAGGGACCGCTCGTGGGCCTCGTCGATGATGATCGCGTCGTAACGGCGCAGCAGGCGGTCGCGGGCGATCTCGGCGAGCAGGATGCCGTCGGTCATCAGCTTCAGCCGGGTGCCGCGGGAGGTCTCCTTGGTGAAGCGCACCTGGTAGCCGACGGTGCCCTCCCCCAGCGTCTCGCCCAGCTCGGCGGCGATGCGCTGGGCGACGGAGCGGGCGGCGATGCGTCGCGGCTGGGTGTGCCCGATCAGCTTCCCGTGCTCGCCGTAGCCGAGCTCGAGCAGCATCTTGGGGATCTGGGTCGTCTTGCCGGAGCCGGTCTCGCCGGCGATGACGACCACCTGGTGCTCCCGCAGGGCCTGGAGGATGTCCTCGCGGCGCTGGGTGACCGGCAGCTCGGCAGGATAGTTCAGCGCGCGCACGGACACGGCGGACTCAGGGCTCGGGCGGTCGGTCATGGTGGACCAGCCTAGAGCGCGTCGTGGCGGGCGACCAGCGGTTTCCGCTCCCGGCGCAGGTCGCGGGGCCGCGGCCGGGTGCAGGTCACAGCGGGGGCACAGCTCGGATCGGGGCGGGGCACAAGCCGGGGTCGGAGAGTACGGGGCATGAGCACCGCACCTGCCGACCACGCCGCCGCCATCGTCTACCGTCCCCTGGATCCAGCCCTGGGATCCGCCGCGGACCTCGCCGCCCTGCGGGCGCTGCGCGCCGAGCGCCGCGCCGCTGCCGAGATCGCCCCGCCGGCTCCGGCCCCGCACGCCGCCGCCGGTCCGCGGCGCCTCGCCGTCGCCACCCGGCCCACCCGTGGCCGCCACCGCGCGGCCCGCGGCCTGCTCGGCCTGCCGCACCCCGCCTGACCTCCCCTTTCCCGTGCCCGTCGGGCGGACACGGGGCGAAGGCGGGGCATAGACTCGGCGGCGTCCGGAGACCCCGGCACCTCCACCGAAGACGGAGACGGATCCATGTCTGCGCCCCCTGCTGTTCCGGTTGACGACCGCGCTGCGCTGCCCACGACAATGCGCGCCCTCCGCAAGACCGGCCTCCACGCGGGCCTGGAGATGACCGAGCTGCCCGTGCCCGCCCACGGCGGCGACGAGGTGCTGGTGCGGGTGCTGCGCACCGGGCTCTGCGGCACCGACCTGCACATCGAGTCCTGGGACGAGTCGGCCCGGGCCATGTGCGACACGGTGCCCTTCACCCCGGGCCACGAGTTCTACGGCGAGGTCGTGGCCGTCGGCGACCGGGTGCGGGACGTGCGTCGCGGCGACCGCGTCTCCGGGGAGGGCCACATCGTCTGCGGCACCTGCCGCAACTGCCGGGCGGGGCGGCGCCAGCTGTGCATCCGCACCCGCTCCGTCGGCGTGCAGCGCGACGGGGCCTTCGCCGAGTACGTCGCCGTGCCCTCGGCGAACATCTGGGTGCACGTGCACGGCGGGGCGTCCGATCTGGTCGGTCCCGAGCTGGGCGCCCTGTTCGACCCGCTCGGCAACGCCGTGCACACCGCGCTGCAGTTCCCCCTGGTCGGCGAGGACGTGTTGATCACCGGGGCGGGGCCGATCGGGCTGATGGCCGCGGCCGTCGCCCGCCATGCCGGAGCCCGCTACGTGGCCATCACCGACGTGCACGAGCACCGCCTACGGATGGCACGGGAGGCCGGGGTGGACCTGGCCGTGAACGTCGCGGAGACGACGATGGCGCAGGCGCAGCGCGACCTCGGCATGAAGGAGGGCTTCGACGTGGGCCTGGAGATCTCCGGGCAGCCCTCGGCGCTGGTGGAGATGATGGCGAACATGAACCACGGCGGCGGCATCGCGCTGCTGGGCCTGCCGGCGCGGCCCGTCGAGCTGGACTGGACCATGGTCATCACCCACATGCTCACGCTGCGCGGCGTCTACGGGCGGGAGATGTTCGAGACCTGGAACGCGATGGCCGCGACGGTCTCCACCTCGCCGGTGCTGCGCGAGCGGGTGCTCGCCACCGTCTCCCACGTGCTGCCCGCCGCCGACTGGGCGGAGGGCTTCGCCATCGCCCGCTCCGGCAGCGGCGGCAAGGTGCTGCTGGACTGGGAAGCCCACGACTGACTCTCCCCCACTGCCCCAAGCTCGCCTCCCCCATCCCCTCGTCGGAAGGCCCCCTTGTGTACACGGATCTGAAGGACCAGCTCACCGCCGAGCTCGACGCCATCGAGCAGGCCGGCACCACCAAGCGGGAGCGGGTGATCACCACCCCGCAGGGCTCCCACGTCACCGCCGGGCCGGTCGGCGCCGCCGGCGGTGAGGTGCTGAATTTCTGCGCCAACAACTACCTGGGTCTCGCGGACCACCCGAAGATCGTCGCCGCCGCCCACCGCGCGCTGGACGACCGCGGCTTCGGCATGGCCTCGGTGCGTTTCATCTGCGGCACCCAGGACCTGCACCTGGAGCTGGAGGCGGAGCTGTCGCGGTTCCTCGGCACCGAGGACACGATCCTGTTCTCCTCCTGCTTCGACGCCAACGGCGCCGTGTTCGAGCCGCTGTTCGGGCCCGAGGACGCGATCATCTCCGACGCGCTGAACCACGCCTCGCTGATCGACGGGATCCGCCTGTCCAAGGCCGCCCGCTTCCGCTACCGCAATGCGGACCTCGCGGACCTGCGCACCCAGCTGGAGGCGGCCGCGGCGCTGCACGAGGGGCGTGGGGCCCGGCGCACCGTGATCGTCACCGACGGCGTGTTCTCGATGGACGGCTACCTGGCGCCGCTGCCGGGCATCTGCGACCTGGCCGAGGAGTTCGGGGCGCTGGTGCTGGTGGACGACTCCCACGCCGTCGGCTTCATGGGCGACACCGGCGCGGGCACCCCGGAGCACTTCGGGGTCTCGGACCGGGTGGACCTGTACACCGGCACCTTCGGCAAGGCGCTCGGCGGGGCCAGCGGCGGCTACGTCTCCGGGCGCGCCGAGATCGTGGCGCTGCTGCGGCAGAAGGGTCGTCCCTACCTGTTCTCCAACTCCCTGGCCCCCTCGATCGTCGCGGCGACGCTGACGGCGCTGGAGCTGGTGGCGGGCAGCGCGGAGCTGCGGGCGCGGCTGTTCGAGAACGCCGCGCTGTTCCGGCGGCGCATGTCCGATGAGGGCTTCGCGCTGCTGGAGGGGGAGCACGCGATCATCCCGGTGATGCTGGGGGACGCGGCGCTCGCCGGACGGCTGGCGGAGGCGATGCTGGAGCGTGGCGTGTACGTGACGGCGTTCTCCTACCCCGTGGTGCCGAAGGAGCAGGCGCGGATCCGGGTGCAGCTCTCGGCGGCGCACTCCGCGGAGGACGTCGAGGCCTGCGTGCAGGCCTTCGTCGGGGCCCGGGAGGCCGTGCAGGGCTGAGGCTCCCCCAGGCCTCAGCTGCGGACGACCGGCCGCTCAGCGGTCGGTCGCCAGACCTTCGGCGGTCCGCAGGGCGCAGGCTCCCAGCTGCCGGACCAGACGCTCCTCCCCCAACGCCGCCTGCCCGCGGTGAGCATTGGCCAGCATGGAGGCGGCGTAGCGGGCGGCCCAGGCGCGGGCGCGGGCGTGCAGCGCCTCTCCGTCGCGCGGGGCGCGATAGGCGTCCAGGGCGCCGCCGCTGGGGTCCAGCAGCAGCACGTCGCCGAGGTCCCCGGCGGGGTCACCGGCGCTCACGTCGCCCCAGTCCAGCAGGGCCAGGTCCTCGCCGCTCGGCGTACCCGGGGCGGGCACCACCAGCAGGTTCCCAGGATGCGGGTCCCCGTGCAGGAAAAGCGCCGGGCCGTCCCAGGCCGGGGCGGCAAGGCCCGCGGCGAAGACCTCACCCAGGACCTCCCGCGCCCGTGCTCCGTCGGCGATGCGCAGCGTCGACGGGAGCGCGCGAAGGTCCGCCTCCATACGGGCCTCGACCTCAGCCAGCGGCACCCCGCGGACGGCGCTGCGGGGATGCTCCGGCCCGACCGGCCGGTGCAGGGCGGAGAGCACCCGCGCGAGCGATCGGGCGTGCCTCTGAACCGCCGGGTCCGCGGGGGCGGTCCCGGCGACGCGGTCCAGCAGCAGCTCCCCGTCGAGCCAGGTGACCAGCAGTGCCGGGCCGTGCGGATGCTCGGCGTCGAGCTCGGCCAGCAGCCGCGGGGTGGTCACCGGTGTCGTCTCCAGCGCGGTGAGGGCGAGGGCCTCCCGCGCGAGCAGGGGCCGAGCCAGGTCGCGGTGCGGCAGCCGCAGCACGACCGCGGTGCCGTCGGGCAGGGCGCCGATCTCCCACATCTCGTTGTCCCAGCCGCTGCCCCGCAGCCGCGGCGGTCGACGCGCGATGTCTCCGGGGTCGACGCCGGGCCGCCACCGCATCGCCGTCAGCAGCGCCTCGACCCGGTTCTCGTCCATCGTCCGAGGGTACGGAACGCGGCGGCAATCCCTGGCAAGGTCCGTCGGGCGTCGTCGCCGGTGGCGACGATGAACGCGCCCGCATCCCGCGTCAGAGAGGACCATCATGCTGCGCCCCCAGGACACCCCCACCCGCGAGACGAAGATCCTGGACGGACTGTGGGCCTTCCGCCTGGACCGCGACGGGGTGGGTGACGGCCAGGGGTGGTTCCGCGGTCCGCTGCCGGAGGCCGGGAAGATGGCGGTGCCGGCCTCGTTCAACGACCTGATGACCGACGCGGCCGACCGCGAGTTCCACGGGGACATCTGGTACCAGCGGAGCGTGCGGATCCCCCGCCGCTGGGACGCGGAGCGGATCTCCTTGTACGTCTCCTCGGCGACGCATCGCGCACGGGTGTGGGTGGACGGGACCTACCTGGGCTCCCACGAGGGCGGCTATCTGCCCTTCGAGCTCGACCTCGGGGAGACCGCGCGGCCGGGTGCCGAGGTGCTGGTGACCATCTGCGTGAACAACACGCTGACCTTCCAGTCGATCCCGCCGGGCGTCACCGAGGACGGTGTGCAGCGCTACTTCCACGATTTCTTCAACTATGCGGGGCTGGACCGCAGCGTGCTACTCACCGCCACCCCGCGCGAGCGGATCGAGGACATCACCGTCGTCACCGACATCGACGGGCCGGACGGACTCGTGCGGGCGAGCGTCGAGGCCGCCGGGGAGGGGCCGCTGCGGGCAGTGCTCCGCGACGTCGAGGGGGCCGAGGTGGCCCGCGAGAACGGCCGGGAGCTGGAGCTGCGGGTGCCGGCGGCGCACCTGTGGGCGCCGGGCGACGGCTACCTGTACGAGCTGACGCTGCAGCTGCTGGCCCCCGGCAGCGATGCGGCCGATGACCGCGCCGCGGTGGTCGACGAGTACCGGCAGGACGTCGGCATCCGCACGGTGGAGGTGCGCGGCACCGAGTTCCTCATCAACGGCGAGCCCTTCGCGTTCACCGGCTTCGGCATGCACGAGGACCACGCGATCGACGGCAAGCAGCACAACGACGCGCTGATGCTGCGGGACCGGGCGATGATCGACTGGATCGGCGCGACCTCGGTGCGGACCAGCCACTACCCGTACTCCGAGGAGTTCATGGACCACGCCGACCGGACCGGTCTGGTGGTGATCGACGAGACCCCGGCGGTGGGCCTGAACATGGGGCTCGGCGGCGGGATCTTCGGCAGCCAGGGGTACACCACGTTCAGCCCCGAGACCTGCAACGACGAGACACAGGCGAACCATGCGCAGGTGATCCGGGACCTGGTGGCGCGGGACAAGAACCGGCCGAGCGTGGTGTTGTGGTCGATCGCGAACGAGCCGGAGTCGGAGACCGCGGCCGCCGAGGAGTACTTCCGGCCGTTGTTCGAGGTGGCGCGGGAGGCCGATCCGACCCGGACGGTGGGCTTCGTGAACGTGATGATGGCGCCTCACGGCCGCTGCCGGGTGTCGGCGATGGCGGACGTGATCATGCTGAATCGCTACTACGGCTGGTACATCAACACGGGCGACCTGGTCGCGGCGGAGAAGGGCTTCCGCGCCGAGCTGGAGGCCTGGGCGGGCGACGGGAAGCCGATCATCATCACCGAGTACGGCGCCGACACGGTGCCCGGCCTGCACCAGCTGGTGCCGCAGCCGTGGAGCGAGGAGTACCAGATCGCCTACATGGAGATGTGCTCGCGGGTGTTCGACGGGATCGACGCGGTGGTCGGCGAGCAGGTGTGGAACTTCGCGGACTTCATGACCACCTCGGGGATCATGCGCGTGGGCGACAACAAGAAGGGCGTGTTCACCCGCGACCGCGAGCCGAAGGCCGTGGCGCACTGGCTGCGGACCCGCTGGACCGAGAAGTTACCGATCGCCGCTAAGGGCTGAACGGGATCACCGATCCGTACCACCTCGCGCCCCTGAAGGCTCGCGCGCGCCGAGAAGGCCGCCTCCTGGGCGTCGCTGACTCAGGGGAGCGCTGCTCGCCTCTCCCCAACCGCTTGTGCGCGTGCCGAGGGGCCGTCACCTGCGTGCCGGCTTCTCGTCAGGGCGGGGAGTGCGGCGGGTGTGACCCGGACGGTCAGAAGGGTGGTGGGTCCGTCCCCAGGGGAGGGCCGGTGCCAGCTCGGGGGCGGGGCGGGTCGCCGGGACCGCTCCCCGTTCCGTGGCGAGCGTCGGATGAGTGTTTCCCGGTGATGGCTGCTCGGTGATTGATGGGCGCGGGCTCTCCGTTGCCGGCGGGGCCGGTACAGGTGGTTCCTGATGGAGCGGCCGTCGCTTGGGTGTCCGGGGCGTTCTCCGGGTCGGCGTCTGGCCGGGTGGTGCGGTGGAGGTAGGTGCCCCATGGGGTCTCGAGGTCGCGGATGGTGTCCGGGGTCATGAGGTCGGTGTCGTCGCGGACCGTGGCCGGGGTGACGGGGCTGCTCGGGCTGCATGTCCCGGTGGGGCGGGGGATCCACCAGGTCGTGGTGCCGGTCTCGCGGGGGCTGGTGGGGGTGTCGCGGTGGGGGCGGAGTGTCCCGGCGGTCTTCATCTGGTGGTGGCGGGTGCACAGCAGGTGGAGGTTCTCCACCTCGGTGAGTCCACCCAGCTCGGGATGCTCGTGGTCGTACTCCGTGATGTGGTCGGCCTCCGCACCATGCCGCACACCCCTGGTGCAGCCGGGCACCGCGCACACCGGGTTGCGCAGGCGGAGGTGCTCCAGCATCCGCGCTGTGGGCTGGTATCGCTGCGCGGGCAACGGCAGGAACGTCCCCTCCGCCGGGTCGGTCAGGACCCGGTACCAAGTCGGTTCCCCGGCCGCGAGATCACGAGCCATCGCCGCGGGGATCGGGATGATGCCATCCAGCATCCCCGGCGCCTCCGAGACCCCGAGCAACGTGAGGGCGGGGACGGTGACGTTCAGCCGGAACCGCTCCGCGGGCACCTCGATGCCTCCGGTGTCGAGCATGCTGCGGGTGAGGACCTCGTAGCGCAACCGGCCCAGCGTCATCACCTCCCCGCTGGTCTCGATGGTGCCGTCGTCGAAGGGCACCGGGCCCTGATCGGGGTGGGCGAGGTGCTCGCGTTGGCGGGTGCGGATCGCGCGGGCCGCGGCGTCCAGGCGGTGGCCGAGGGCGAGGATCTCCGGGGCTGGTCCTTGGACGAACAGGCAGGCGGTGCCGTCGTCCTGGTCCGGGGTGCCGACCGTGACCGACCGCTCCGGGACGGCAGGGGGTTCTGCCTGGTCGTCGAGGTCGCGGAGGTGGCGGACGGTGAGGGACAGGCGACGGCGGAAGGAGTCCTCCCCGATGCGCAGATCCCACCCTCCCACGGTCTTGTCGAGGGCCTGCTGGGTCGTCTCGGACAGGGCGCCGGAGACGCGGAGGACGCGGCGCATCCACCGCAGGGGAAGCTCCCCGGTCTCCATCAGGCCCAGGCAGGCAGGGAAAGCACTGGGTGGTGCGGAGGGCTTCTTCCAGGAGGTAGCCGGCATGGCCGATGGTGGAGCGCAGGGCCTGCGCGAGCGCGTACTCGCACGCCTCGCGGTCGAACGACTCCCGGCCCTCCCCGACGGGACCCTCACACAGGTCCTCGGACAGGGCGATCACCCGGCGGAGCTGCCGGGCATGGGCGCGGGACTCCATCGCGGCGTGGTCCCACACCTCCCCCAGCAGCCGTGCTGCCCGGGAGTCCTCCTCGACCTCCACCCGCGCCGGGAGCGACTCCCGCACCCGCGGACCCGCCACCGACCCCACCGGCGCACGACTCCCACCACGACCCCGCGGCCGCCGCGACAGCGCCGGGCGACCGGAGCCCTCCGCAGTACGTGGGACAGAGGCGTGGCGGCCGTGGGACGGGGATGGGGACGCGGTCGGGGACGATGGTTGAGGCGGAAGCAGGGAATGCGACTGAGGAGCTGCGTGCGCAGGTGGAGCACCGAGTTCGGCCGAGGACGCGGAACCAGGTACAGGTATAGGTGCGGGGGCGGGTGCAGAACCAGGTGCGGGTGAGGGTGCGGCGACGATCGAGGTCGAGGAATGCCGAGCGGGCGTCTCAGGCATCGCGAACAGCATCCCGGTGCCGCGCGTCTCCAGATCGTCGTCACCCATGCCCCTCACCCCCTCTCACCGTCGTGGCCTGCATCGATACCCCCCCGCTCGAACACTTGTTCGATATGATCGAGTCTACGGCGCAGCCCCGACAAACAACACCCCTCACCCCGAATGGGGACAACTCGGAGGGGAAGCGGGGGCCAGTCCGGCGAGTGGGGGGCTCGCAGGAGGCCGACAGGGGCCCGGCACGTGCAGACGCAGGGCAGGCCGGGCCGACATGAGCACGGCGCCCCGACCCCGAGGGGTCGAGGCGCCGCACCGGCGAGACGGTCTGGGCTCAGGCGGGAGTGCCCTCCCCCTCCCCCGTTCCGGCTCGGGTCGCCGCGAGCTCCGCCGAACGGCGCTCGCGCTCCTCCTGCCGGGCGAAGTCCTTGGGGTAGGTGACGTAGAACAGCGTCCAGATCACGGCGTTGATCAGGTACGGCAGCACGCAGAACCACAGGAAGGTGATCTGCAGGTCCCCGAACACTGAGGCGATGATGCCGATGTTCAGCGAGAGGATCGCCGTGATGCCGCCCTGATAGAAGGAGAACAGGAAGGCGAAGGCGGAGGCGCCGAGCTTGCGCGGCACCACGGTCGAGACGATGGGCAGCACGCAGCCGGAGAAGCCGACCGAGAACACGATGCCCAGCAGGAACGTCGAGCTGTAGATGTACACCCGGTCGTTGGAGTCGATCTGGGTGGCCAGGAAGATCGCCCCGGAGAAGCAGACCAGGTAGATCTGCATCAGGATGATGCGGCCCTTCGGCCCGAAGCGGTTCGCGAACACGTCGCCGAGGCGCCCGCCGAGGAAGGCCGAGAACATCGAGCCGACCGAGAACACGGCCAGCACCAGCGCCGCCTCCGGCACGCCCAGGCCGCGCACGTCCACGAGGAAGGTGGTGTAGAAGCGCAGCAGGATCAGCGAGGTGATGAACGGCAGCATCAGCACGATCATCCAGATGGTGGGGATGCGCAGCAGCTGGCCGACGTCGCGGAGACGGAAGGCGCACGATGCCGACGCCGCCGCCGATGCCACGCACGAGACCGTAGGCCTTGCCGCGCTCGGACTGCTTGAACAGGTCGGGGAGCATCCCGTTCAGGACCGGCTCGGAGGCGACGGTGCCGATGGCGGAGATCGCGAACAGGATCACCAGCCAGGTGTAGTTCGGGGCGAAGCCGCTGGCCACGGTCCACAGGCCCCAGACGCCGGTGACGATGATCAGCACCCGCTTGCGGCCGAAGCGGTCGGCGGCCATCGCCCAGATCGGCCCGAAGGCCATGCGGGCGAACATCGGGATCGCGGCGAGCACGCCGAGTGCGGCGTAGGTGAGGCCGAAGGCCTGCATGATCAGCGGGAAGAAGGTGCTGGTCAGGCCCGACTCGGAGTTGTCGACGGCCTGGGACGTGCCCAGGGCCGCGACGGCCCGACCACGCTTCGGGGGACGGTCGCCCTCCGTGCTCTGCGGCGCGATCGTGGGCAGTTTCGAGCCGTAGTACGCATATCCGGCGTGCTTCGTGCTGTCGTTGATGTGAGACACCGATGTCTCCTTCCGGACGGACCGTGGGGAACGGCCACCGAGGCGGATGCGGACGGGCTCGTCCGCATCGAAGGGGTGGGGAGATGCGGGCCCCGTCGTCCGTGACGGGACCGGTGCGCCGCCCGGACGGGCGCGGCGCGCTGTGGGAGACGCAGGAGGCGGACCCGGAGCGGGACCGCCGGTCAGCTCTCCTGCGGGTACTGGCCCTCGTCGGCGATGCGACGATTCAGCTCGGCCAGGTAGGCCTCCTCGTCGAGGTCCAGGGGCACCTCGCGGCCGGTCCAGGCGGAGAGGTGGATGGCGTTGGCCAGCCGCACCCCGTGGATGCCGTCGCTGCCGGGGGCCAGCAGCTCCGATCCGGTGAGGACGTGCAGGGCGAAGTTCTCGAGCACCCCGGCGTGCTGGGCACCCCAGGGAGAGGTGTCCTCGATGACCTCGGTGCTGACGACGCCGTCGAGCACGGAGGTGTCGCCCGTCATCAGGGCGCGGGCGCCGGCGGTGTCCACCGAGTCCGAGATCTCCTTCTCGGGCTTGCTGTACCGGTGCACGGTGGCGGTCTTGGAGCCCTCGACGACGATCTTGCCGGCGGTGCCGAGGATCTCGAGGCGGTCGGTGCCCTGCAGGTCGTGGGTGCAGGTGACGAAGGTGCCGGTGCGGCCGTCGCCGTAATCGGCCAGGGCGGTGACCTCGTCCTCGACGGCGATGTCGCGGCGGAAGCCGAAGCCGGCCTTGGCGAACACGGACTGCGGGACGCCGCAGATCCACTGCCAGAGGTCGAGCTGGTGGGGCGCCTGATTGACCAGCACGCCGCCGCCCTCGCCGCCCCAGGTGGCGCGCCATGCGGACTGCTCGTAGTAGCCCTGCGGGCGCCACCAGGTGGTGATGATCCAGGAGCTGCGCAGCACCTCGCCGATCTCGCCGCCGTCGACGATGGCCTTGATCCGCTGGTAGAGCGGGTTGTTGCGCTGGTTGAACATGATCGCGAAGGGCACCTCAGGGTGCGCGGCGGCGACGTCGTTCATGCGGCGCACCTGCCGGGTGTGCACCGCGGCGGGCTTCTCGACCAGCGTGGGAAGGCCCGCCTCGAGGGAGGCGATCGCCGCCTCCGGATGGTCGTAGTGCGGGATGCAGGTGATCACCGCGTCGACGTCGCCCGAGGTCAGCAGCGCGTCGAGCGTCGCATAGGTGGGGACGCCGGGGTGGCGCGCGAGGGCCCGGTCCAGGGCGGCCGGGTCGGTGTCGCAGAAGGCGCCCAGCCGCATGTGGGGCACCATGCCCTCGGCGATGAAGTGCGCGTAGGCGGATCCCTGGGCGCCGAGGCCCACGATGCCGAGCCGCACCACGCCCTCGGAGGGGGTGGGGTCGGCGGAGGTTCTGGTGGTCGGAGGGGACGTCGTCGTCATGGTCCGGGCCTTTCCTGGGGTCGTGTCCGGGAGCGGGGTCCTGCGGCGCGGAGGCGAGCGGGCATCGTCGCCGTCCGGGTTGCAGTGATCCTGAGTCCCCGTGGCCGATCGGTGTGACCTGTTGCAGCGCGTTGCCCCGGGCAACCTGCGGCAACGGCCCGGGGCCCTCCGACCCCCTTCCTACAGTGAGGACGCAGACGGGTCGGCGACGACCCGCGCGGAGGCGACGCGGCCTCTCCCGATCAAGGAGGACTCGATGGCACGAATCGGTATCCAGCTCATGATGCTCCGCGAGCACGTCGCCGAGCAGGGCGTGACCCCCGTGCTGGAGAAGGTGGCCGGCTCCGGCTTCTCGGTCGTGGAGGTCTCGCAGATCCCGATGACGGAGACGAACGTGGCCGACCTGGAGGCCGCCCGCGGGGACCTCGGCATCGAGGTGGCCGCGATCTCCGCGAAGACCTCCGGGCCGATGGGTCCCGACGACATCACCCTGGCCGATGACTTCGACCTGCACGTCGAGCACGCCAGGCGGCTGGGCACCGACATGATCCGCATCGGCATGATGCCGTTCTCCGCGATGGCCTCCCCCGTGGCCTTCGACGCCTTCTGCGCCGAGACCGACGGCAACGCGCAGCGCCTGGCCGACGAGGGCATCGCCCTGAGCTACCACAACCATCACATCGAGTTCGCCCGCATCGGCGGCGCGACCATGCTGGAGCGGCTGCGCGAGCAGGCTCCCCACCTGCGCTTCGAGATCGACTGCCACTGGGTGCAGCGCGGCGGCGCCGACCCCGAGCGCACCCTGGCCGCCTTCGACGGGGTGCTGGACCTGGTGCACCTGAAGGACTACCGGATCGCGCTGCCGTCCGCCGAGGCCCTCGAGGCCATCGCCGCCGGCGACCCCGGTCCTTTCTTCGCCTTCTGGAAGGGCGAGGCCGTGCAGTTCGCGGAGGTCGGCCAGGGCACCCTGGAATGGAAGCCCGTGATCGAGCAGGGCATCGCCTCCGGTGCCCGGCACCTGCTGATCGAGCAGGACGAGACCTACGGGCGCGACATCTTCGAGTCCCTCGCCCTCAGCCGCCGGCACCTGGTCGAGCTCGGCTACGAGCGGCTCATCACCGGCTGACCACGACCCGTGGTGGCGGGAACCACCAGCGATCTCCCTGGTGACGGCCACGCAGCGGTTGGTAGGTTCGGATCGTGGACACCCCCGACCAGCGCGCCTTCTCGCGTCGCCCGCTCGCCCGCGGGGCGGCGTGGGCGGCGCCGACGGTCGCGGTGGCGGCCCCGGCCGTGGCGGCCTCCCCGCCGCCGAACTATCCGGAGATGCCGACGGGCGATGCGGGGTGGACCATGACCCAGCGGAGCGGTCTCGACAACGAGTTCGCGGGATGGGTCGGCGACACCGTGCAGGTCGAGCGGAACAAGACGTCGACGGACCCGGATGAATCCCGAAGGATCGACTTCGATACCCGGATCCCGGTCGAAGCGGGCGTCCGCTACACGATCGGGTTCGTGGTTCAAGTGCGCAAGGGCTACCAGGTCTCGGGAAGCTGCGAGACGACCCCGAGCCAGTTCACCGTGTTCCTCAACGACGGCTATGGATTCCAGCGCCAGCTCGGGACCACCACTGGCGGCGGGACCGACGTCATCCTCACCCCGCCCCAGGACTGCACGACGAACGGGTCCCGCACCGCCGAATGAGGCGCCGACGGCACCGTCGGTGCCAGCCGGACCGTCTCCTTCAGCGACGTCGCCACGCAGGACGAGAACATCACGCTCCGCATGCGCTTCTTCCGGCAGTTCCTGCAGGGCGAGGGGCAGAAGAACGACGACTTCCGTTTCACGCCCTACTTCGTCGCCTGCGAGGAGACCGCCTGAGGTGTGCCGCCGGCAGGTGATCCGCCGACCTGCCCGGCGCGCGACCGGACCCGGACATGCGGAAGGCCCCCTCCCCCGCACGTGAGTGCAGGTGAGGGGGCCTTCCGGTCGTGAATGCAGCGTGGAGACGGCGGGAATCGAACCCGCGTCCGATAGTGCGGAGCCAGGGCTTCTCCGGGCGCAGTCCGTGACAGCGTTTTCTCAGTCCCGACGATCCCACGGACACGTCGTCGACGGACTCAGTCACTCTGAGGTGTTCATCCGACCCCGATGACGAGGGTCGGCAGCAGTGGCTCCTTAGCTGATGGAACGATCCGGGTCAGGAGCAAGCCCGGGGTTCCAGACTGCTATCGCTGATCAGGCAGCGAGAGCGAAGTCAGTGCGCTTGGGTTCGGCACTTATTGGTTTCCGAAGGACATTAACGAGATGACTTCGGGTTCTCGGCCCGCTTCCCCTTGCTGGACAACTACCGTCGAAACCGATCGTCCCCGAGCAGGGTGGGCAGCACAGATGGTCGCGACCTGACGGCCGCGCGTGCACTCACTGTTCTGTTGTCAATCACCCTCGGCGATCGCACGGGGCGATCACCAGGCATCCATCGTAGCGCTCCCCCGCCGCCAGGTGAAGCGAATATCCCTCAGCTCACGGCGAAGCCCCGTTCCCTGGACGGCCACGCCGCGCAGGGCGAGGATGGAGAGGTGATCGGATTCGAGGCGGCCGGCGTGCCCGTGGTGCTGGACGAGGACACCCTGCGCGAGGAGGTCTCCGACCCCGCCACCCTGCTGGCCTGGTGCGAGAGCCACCCGGAGGATCCCCGCACGGTCGCTTACCTGCGGATGCTGGGCCGGCTCGACGAGGCCGCCGCCGCGGCCCGCGCCACCCTGGCCCCGGAGAACCTGCCGCCCCTGGTGCGGGCCGTGCGCCGCACCCGGTACGCGCAGGTGCTGCAGTTCCAGGGCGCGCACGCCGCCGCGGAGGAGCAGTACGACCTCGCGGCCGAGGAGACCGGGCTCGAGGACCCGACGGCGCCGGCCGGGCTGACCGTGCTGGCCGCCGTCTTCCACCACCGGGCGAAGGCCCGCTTCGAGCGCGCCGGCGCCGAGACCGCCCAGGAGCGGCCGCGCGCGGCCGCCCGCCTGGGTGAGCAGGCCCTCGAGGACGCCGAACGTGCCCTCGCGATCCGTCGCCACCTGCACGGCGAGGACTCCGCGGAGGTCGCCTCCTCCCGGCAGGCCGTCGAGCGGATCCGCCGCGGCTGAGCCCGGTCCGCGGACTCAGCCGTTCGCGGCGACCTCGGCCATGTCCAGGGCGATGAGCAGGCCGCCCTCCCCCAGGTAGGAGACGCCCATCGTCTGCGCGGAGAAGGTCTCCTCCGGGTCGTGGGCGAAGGCCACCGTGCAGGTCACCGGCTCCCGCGACCCCGCGGGCAGCGAACCCTCGCAGGACTCGACGACCATGGGGGCGTCGAGAGGGGCGTAGCTGTTCTCATCGTTGATGGTGGACTCGGCGACCTCCGCCAGCTCCTCGGCGCTCAGCTCCACGGAGCCGAACATCGAGCCCTGCCCGATGCCGACGAGCTGATGCCCCTGGTCGGTGACGACCGCGGCGGCCTCGGGGGCGAGCGGCCCACCCAGGCTGATCAGCAGGCCCGGCCGTCCCTCGGACTCGAAGCCGGCGGGCAGGCGCACCGGCATCACCGTGAGCTCCTGGATGCCGGGCAGGCCCTCCAGGGTGGTCTCGGCCGTACAGGTCACGGTGGCCTCCGGCATGTACTCGAGCGTGCCCTCGCACTCGGGGGCGACGTCCGGATCGATGCCGGTCTGCTCTGCGAGGAGTGCCTCGAGGTCCTCCGGGAGGATCGAGGCGGGGCTCGTGCCCTCGTCGACCACCTCGGCCACCCCGTCATTCAGGACCATCACCATCACGGAGCCGGCGGACGCGGTGCCGCCGTCGCTCGTGCCGCCGTCCGAGGTCGCGGCGGGCTCAGCGGTAGACGGGGCGGCCGATGACCCCTCGGCGGACGTGGTCCCGCCCGTCCCGCCACCGTCGGAGGAGCAGGCGACCGCGCCGAGCCCCAGACAGAGAGCAGCGAGGCCCGCACAGAGGCGTCGGATGCAGCGGCGAGCGGTGGTGGTCATGGCGGCCCCCCTGGGATCCCGGGCCGCGGCGAGGCGACCGTCCGACATCGGGGAACCCCGATGCGCGGAGGGTAAAGCGCACGCCCCATTCAGGTCAAGAAATCGTCAAATCTCCAGGTGGGCGGGGGGGTCAGACGAGTTCGCGGCGACGCATCGCCCGCTGGGCCTCGCGCATGTCCTGCTGCTCCCGCAGGGTCTGGCGCTTGTCCCATTCCTTCTTGCCGCGGCCGAGGCCGATGACGACCTTCGCGTGCGACCCCATGAAGTACATCTCCAGCGGCACGATCGTGTAGCCCTTCTCGCGGGACTTGGCCGCGAGCTTCTCGATCTCGCCCTTGTGCAGCAGCAGCTTGCGCTTGCGCCGGGCGGCGTGGTTGGTCCAGGTGCCCTTCACGTAGGGGGCGATGTGCACGGCGTCCATCCACACCTCGCCGCCCTCCACGTAGCAGTAGCCGTCCACCAGGGAGGCGCCGCGATCGCGCAGGGACTTCACCTCGGTGCCGGTCAGGACGACGCCGGCCTCCCAGGTGTCGTCGATGAAGTAGTCGTGCCGGGCACGCTTGTTGGAGGCGATGAGCTTCTTCTCGGGCCCGTCACCCTTGGCGGTCTTCGTCGCCGCGGTCTTCTTCGCTGCCATCACTGCCTCCTTCGTCCGTGCTGCGTGGCGGGTGCGCGCTCCCGGCGCCGGGTGGCGCGGAGCGGATGATCCAGGGTACGCGCCCGCTCCCTCACCCGGCCAGCGAATATGGCGCGGTCCGCCCAGGGCGGACAGCCCGGCGAGTGCCCGCCAGTGGGGATCCCGAGCGGGTCAGATGTAGTTGGCGGGGTTCACCGCGGTGCCGTCGCGGTGGGTCTCGAAGTGCAGGTGGCAGCCCGTGGAGGAGCCGGTGGTGCCGACGTAGCCGACCACGTCCCCGGCCTCGACGCTCTGCCCCGAGGAGACCGCGAAGCTCTGCAGGTGGTGGTAGGAGCTGGTGACCAGGGCGCCGTTCTCGGTGCCGTGGCTGAGGATCACCTTGTTGCCGGCGGCGGTGCCGCTGGTCAGCTGGATCACCCGGCCGGAGTGCGCGGCCTTCACCGGCACCCCGCAGGCCACCGGGAAGTCGACCCCGGCGTGCAGCTTCCGGGTGCCGTAGATGGGGTGCACCCGCCAGCCGAAGTTCGAGTTCAGCCGCGCGTCGACGGGGCGGACCCAGCCGTCCGCGGTCGAGCTGCCGGAGCCCCCCGAGTCGCCGGAGGACTGCGCGGCCAGCTCCTGCTGCTCGCGCTTCTTCTCCTCAGCGACGAGGTCCGCGATCTCCTGGTCCAGAGCGCTGCTGCGATCCTCCAGGTCGCTCTGCTCGTCCTCGTACTCGGTCTTCTTGGCCTCCAGGTCATCGGCCTGGGCGGACTGCTGCGCATACAGGTCGTCCAGCTCGGCCTTGGCGTCGGCGGCGGCCTGCTCGGCCGCCTCCTTGCGCTCCACGGCGGCCTCCGCCTCGGCCTTCAGGTCGTCGATCTCCTCGCGCACCGCCGTGAGCCGGTCGGCGGAGTTCTCGGTGACGGCCTGGTCGGTGCGCAGCTGCTCGAGCCGCGAGTCCTGCGAGGCCATCGTCAGCCGGTAGTTCACGGAGCGGTCGACGGCGTCCTGCGGGGAGGTGCCGCCGACGTACACGGTCGCCGGGTTCGGGGTGTTCCCGCCCTTGTAGGCCTCGAGGGCCACGGCGGCCAGCTCCTCGTCGGAGCGGTCCACCTCCTGCTGGCCGGACTCGACCTCGGCGGTGAGCTCGGCCTCCTCGTCCTCGGCGGCGTCCAGGCGCTCCCCGGTCTCGCGGTCCTCCTCCCGGGCGGCGGCGAGCTCGTCCTGGGCGTCCTCCAGGTCCTCCTGGGCCTGCGGGATCAGCAGCTCCGTCTCGGCGAGGTCGAGGTAGGTCTGGGCCAGGTCCTCATTGACGTCGCTGAGCTGGATCTTCAGGTCCTCGAGCTCCTGGTCGACCTGCTCGCGCTCGGCGACCTTCTCGTCCTTGTCGCCCTCGGCGAGAGCGGCCGAGGGCAGCAGCAGGGCCGGGCTCAGCACGAGGGCCGCGGCGGCGAGGGCGCCGAGCGGGCGGCGCAGCGGGAACTGGCTCATGCTCACACCTTCAGGTAGCGGTTCAGGGAGACCACCGAGGAGACGATGGCCAGGATCGCACCCACCACGATCAGGGCGGGAGCGGCCCAGATGAGGTCAGCGGTGGTGACGGAGATCAGCTGCGCCCCGAGGGTCGGGGTCAACCAGTCCTCGACGATGTACTGCAGGCCGATCCACAGCATCCCCGAGGCGATCAGCCCGCCGAGGATCGCGGCGACCGCGCCCTCCAGCAGGAACGGCGCCCGGATGAAGACGTTGGAGGCGCCCACCAGACGCATGATCGCGATCTCGCGGCGACGGTTCGCCACCGACATCCGGATGGTCGTCGCCACCAGCAGGGCGGCCGCGATGAGCATGAGGACCGCCAGGCCCAGGGCGAACAGGGTCGACTGGTTCAGCACGTCGATGAAGGGCGCGAAGGCGCTCAGCAGGTCGGTGACCTCGTCCACCCCGTCGCGACCCTGGAAGAACTCGACCACGGCGGCGGAGTCCTCGGCGTCGGTCAGGGTGATGTGGAAGGAGACGGGCATGTCCTCGGCGGTGAAGTTCGAGACGAAGCCCTCTCCCGCGAACTGCTCCTGGTAGATCGCCAGCGCCTGCTCCTGGTCGCGCTCCTCGACGGAGCCGACGTACTGGGAGAGCACCTCGCCCTCCAGCGCCGTGCGCACCGACTCGATCTGGGCATCGGTGGCGGCGCCGCCCGCGCAGGAGGAGGCGGTGGAGTGCGGGGAGCACATGTAGATCGTCACCTGGGCCTCCTCGACCAGGGTCGACTTCATGTCCAGGATCTGCTTCTGCATCAGCGCGGCGGCGCCGACGAAGGTCAGGGAGACGGCGGTGACGATGACGACGGAGATCACCATGGCGACGTTGCGCCACAGGCCGGTGAGGATCTCCCCGAGGATGTAGCGCGCCCTCATCGGTCCTCCTCCTGCTCGTCGTCGCGGTCGTCGGGGGCGAAGAGGTCCTCCTCCTCGCGGGGGCGCAGCTCGCGCTCGTCGAGCAGCTCCTCCTCGGTGACGTCGGCGGGCCCGACCGGATCCGACTCGGGCTCCTCCTCCCCGTCGGGGGTGTTCCCGGAGATCACGCTGTCCGGCTCGATCGTCTCGTAGCGGCCCGCGGCGTCGTCGCGCACCACCTCGCCGCCGACCATCTCGACCACGCGGCGGCGCATCCGGTTCACGGCGGCCCGGTCATGGGTGGCCATGACGACGGTGGTGCCGTGCTCGTTGATCTCGGTGAGCAGCCCGAGGATGCCCTCGGCGGTGGCGGGGTCGAGGTTGCCGGTGGGCTCATCGGCCAGCAGGATCGAGGGACGGTTCACGTAGGCGCGGGCGATGGCCACGCGCTGCTGCTCGCCGCCGGAGAGCTCATGGGGCATCCGCTTGCCCTTGTCGGCCAGGCCCACCATCTCCAGCATCTCGGGGACCAGGCGTCGCACCACCTTGCGGGGGGTGCCGATCACCGCGAGGGCGAACTCGATGTTCTGGTAGGCCGTCTTCGAGGGCAGCAGGCGGAAGTCCTGGAACACCATGCCGATGTCGCGGCGCAATGTCGGCACCCGCCAGGAGGGGATCCGGGAGAGGTCCTTGCCGGCCACGTAGACGGTGCCGCGGCTGGGGCTGGTCTCCTTGAGCACCATCCGCATCAGGGTGGACTTGCCGGAGCCGGAGGCGCCCACGAGGAACACGAACTCGCCGCGGGTGAACTCGATGTCGAGGTTCTCCACCGCGGGGGACTGTCCTCGCAGGTACGTCTTGGTGACGTTGTCGAAGCGGATCAACGGGGGCCTGTCACATCGGGGTCGGGCGTGCCGTCCCAGGCTAGGGGCGCATCACGACGCCGCGCCGTAGCCACCCTCACGACCGAGGTCAAGGTTGGGTCAAGCCTGCCGGGGACGGCAGCGCGAAGCGGACACAGCGGACGGAACGGGCGGTCACGTCACGCGAGGGGCGATCAGTCCTCGGCGCGGGCCTGCCCGGCGCGCCAGCGGATGCCGGCGTCGATGAACTCGTCGATCTCACCGTCGAACACCGAGGAGGGGTTGCCCTCCTGGTACTCGGTGCGCAGGTCCTTGACCATCTGGTACGGGTTCAACACGTAGGAGCGCATCTGGTCGCCCCAGGAGGCCTTGACGTCGCCCGCGAGCTCCTTGCGCTCGGCGGCCTCCTCGGCCTTCTTCAGCAGCAGCAGGCGGGACTGCATGACCCGCAGCGCGGCGGCGCGGTTCTGGATCTGCGACTTCTCGTCCTGCATGGAGACGACGATGCCGGTGGGGATGTGGGTCATGCGCACCGCGGAGTCGGTGGTGTTGACCGACTGCCCGCCGGGGCCGGAAGAGCGGAACACGTCGACCTTGAGCTCGCTCTCGGGGACCTCGATGGAGTCGGTCGACTCGATCAGCGGGATCACCTCGACGGCAGCGAAGGAGGTCTGGCGGCGGCCCTGGTTGTCGAAGGGGCTGATGCGCACGAGGCGGTGGGTGCCACCCTCGACGGAGAGGGTGCCGTAGGCGAAGGGCGCCGTGACCTCGAAGGTCACCGACTTCAGTCCGGCCTCCTCGGCGTAGGAGGTGTCCATGACCTTCACCGTGTACTGGTGGCGCTCGGCCCAGCGGGTGTACATGCGCAGCAGCATCTCGGCGAAGTCCGCGGCGTCCACGCCGCCGGCGCCGGCACGGATGGTGACCACGGCGCTGCGCTCGTCGTACTCGCCGGAGAGCAGGGTGCGAACCTCCAGCTCGTCGATGGTCTTGCGGATGCCCGCGAAGTCGCGCTCGGCCTCGGCGAGGGTGTCGGCGTCGTCCTCCTCGGCGGCGAGCTCCACCATCACCTCGAGGTCCTCGATGCGCTGGGACAGCTCGGTGATGCGGCGGCGGTCGGCCTGCGCGTGGGAGAGGGCGGCGGAGACCTTCTGTGCGTTCTCGACGTCGTCCCAGAGGTCGGGCGCGGAGGCCTGCTGCTCGAGGTCCGCGATCTTGCGGTCGAGCGCCTCGATGTCCATCACCTGCTCGATCGAGGACAGCGTCGAGCGCAGCTGGGGGATCTCGGTGGAGAAGTCGATGGAAGCCACGAGCGGAGATTCTACGGCAGGGGCGCGGGCTCGGCGGGTGCGGCGTCTCCCGCGGTGGGCAGGGAGCGTCCGATCTCACGGCCGATCCCCTCCAGCAGCTCCGCGGGACGGGCCAGGGCGTCCTCGAGGTCCGCGGCGACGGCGAGCAGCTCATGGGCCGCGGTGATCCCGGCGCCGGCCAGTGCGGCGTCGTCGAGCTGGTTCGTCCCGGCGACGGCGATCACGGGCAGCCCCGCGGCGACCGCGCGGCGGGCGACCTCGGCGGGCCCCTTGCCCTGCAGGGTCTGCCGGTCCAGCTTCCCCTCCCCCGTGATCACGACGTCCGCCGCGGCGAGTCGGGTGTCGAAGCCGGCCAGGTCCAGTACCACGTCGGCGCCGGAGGCGGCCTCGGCACCGAGCAGCATCAGGGCGAAGCCGGTGCCCCCGGCGGCGCCCGCGCCGGGCGTCTCCGCGTGGTGGGACCCTGGGTCGAGGATCGCGGCGGCGCGGGCGAGCACGGCCTCGACCTCCGGCAGCTCGGCGTCGGCGAGGCCCTTCTGGGGGCCGAAGACGGCGGTGGCGCCCTCGGGGCCGAGCAGCGGGCTGGTGACGTCGCTGGCGCAGATCAGGGTGACGCCGTCCAGGGCGGCGCGGGCCGGGGAGAGGTCCGCGGCGGCGAGAGCTGCGAGGCCCGCGGGGCCGGGGCCGATCTCCGCGCCCTCCGCGTCGCGCAGGTGGGCGCCGAGGCCCTGCAGCAGGCCGGCCCCGGCATCGGTGGAGGCGCTGCCGCCGAGGCCGACGACGACGGTGCGGGCCCCGGCCGGGACCGCGGCGGCGATCAGTTCGCCGAGGCCGCGGGTGCCGGCCGTCCACGGGGCGAGCTCGTTCCGGGGCAGGGCCTGCAGGCCGACGGCCTGGGCCAGCTCGAGGACGGCCGTGCCGTCCTCGCCCAGGGCCCAGTGGGCGGTGCGGGCCTCCTCCGTGGGGCCGGTGATCCCGGTGCTGCGCGGGGTGCCGCCCGCGGCGAGGGCCGCGTCCACGGTGCCCTCGCCGCCGTCCGCGATGGGGCAGGCGGTGAGCACGGCTGCGGGGGCGGTGGCGGCGATGCCGCGGGACAGCGCCGCGGCCACCTCGGCCGCGGTGAGCGTGCCCTTGAACTTGTCCGGGGCCAGCAGGACGTGCGGCCCGGGGGGTGGGGTCATCGGGCGCGGGCCTCTCCGTCGACGGCCAAGGGGATCGAGGTGCCGGTCCCCCGGGTGAACCATCCTGCCAGGGGCGGGTCCGTGCGCGCGGTGAGGACCACCCGCACCGAGCCGTCGGGGTCCACCTCGACCGATGCGAGGGTGATGCCGGTGGTACGGGAGGGGTCGAAGGGGTAGGCGGCCAGGTGCGCCTCGGCGGCCTCGCGGGCCGAGGACGGCGTCACCGGGGTCTCGTCCCCCGGGATGTACAGCTCGGCGGGGTCGAGGCCCTGGGAGGCGGCGAGCGCGGTGGCGTCCGCGGCGTGCTGCAGTTCGTTGCGCTCCAGGTGCACCCCGGTGATCGCCGCGCCGAGGGCCGCGACCAGCAGGATCACCACCAGCACCCCGGTGGTGAGGATGGTCATCGAGCCCTCGACCGCGGCGAGGCGGGCTCGCAGCCAGGCCCTCATGCGTTCGGCGCCCGGTACTGGTCCACCGCGACGGCGTGGGTGGAGCTGACGACGACCGGACCGTCCTGGCCGAGCACCGGACCGAGGCCCGGGACCGGCACCGGGATCCGCACGGTCGCGGTGACGGTGCCTCCGGCCGTGGAGCAGGGGCTCGCGCTGCAGGAGACCTTGACGACGTCCCCGGCCTCGAGGCCGAAGTCCTCCAGCACGAGGGCGGTGTGGCGGGTCTCCTGGGTCGCGGCGGTGCCCGGGTCCTCCTGGGTGGCGTGGATGCGGGCGGCGTCGCGGGCGATGACGTCGGCGGCGAACACCGCGGACTGCACGGATCCGAGGGTCAGCACGAGGTAGAGCGAGGGGATCAGCAGGGCGACGGACAGCACCACGAACTCGATCAGCGCGTTGCCGTCCCGGGCGGCGAGGCGGGCCCGCAGCCGGCGGATCACCAGACCTCCTCGTCCACGGCCCGGCCGTCGACCCGGAGCCCCTGGGAGGGTCCGAACAGGCCGACCAGCGGCAGGGTGGCGGTGACCTCGACGGTGATGGTGCCGTCGGCAGCCTCGGTGGCGGTGGCCGAGGCCTCGATGGCGCCGCCGAGCTGCCGGTCGATGAGCCGCTCGGCGCGCTCGGCGCCGTCCTCGGGCAGCGAGCCGACCAGGGCGGCGTGGTGGGCGCCCTGCACGGCGGCGTCGGTGAGGGTGTTGCGGGTGTGCAGGATCAGCGCCGCCTGGATCACGGCCAGGGCGATCATGATGACCAGCACCGCGACCAGGGGGAACTCGGCCACGGCGGAGCCGTGCTCCTCCCGCAGCCGGGCTCCGGCGCGGCGCCTGATCGGCATGGCGTGCTCCGGCGCCTCGGTCAGAGGGAGCCGTTGAGGAACGGCGCCATCGCGTTGGTGAAGATCTGCACGATCTGCTCGGAGGCCACGGCCCACAGCGCGACCACGATCCCGGCGGTCATCAGGGTGATCAGCACCCAGCCGGGCACGTCGCCCCGGTCGGCCGCGAGCCGCGCGTGCAGGGCCCATCCGAGCCGGCGCAGCCGCTCCCGGCCGCGGGGGATCAGGGCCGCGACGGGGGCCGCGGGGCGCCGGTGACCGGCGTGGAGACTGCGGGGGCGGTGCAGGTGGTGGGTGCGGTGGATGGTCATGGGGTCCTCCTGGGGGTTCGGGACGGAAGGCGGTGGGAAATAGGACGGGGGATGCGGGAGAGCTGCCGGGCTGTGCCGTGGTTCTAGCCGTGGGTCTAGAGGGAGATCTCCAGCACCGCGAGGCCGGGGAAGATCGCGAAGACGATGACCAGGGGCAGCACCAGGAACACCACGGGGACGAGCATGATCACCTCGCGGCGACCGGCGGTCTCCATGAGGTCCCGCTTGGAGGCCTCGCGGGCGTCCTGCGCCTGGGCGCGCAGCACCTCCGCGAGCGGGGTGCCGCGCTCGATGGCGATGGAGACGCCGTCGCCGAAGCGGGACAGGGCGTGCAGCGGGGTGCGGGAGCCGAGCGCCGTGAGTGCCTGGGCGATGCCGGCGCCGGCGCGGATGTCGGCGACGGTGGCGGCGAACTCCTCGGGCAGGGCGCCGGTGGAGGTGCGGGCCACCCGCTCCATCGCCGCGATGGGGCTCTCCCCCGCCGCCACGGCGAGCGCGAGCAGGTCGGCGACGGTGGGGAACTCGCGGGCCATCCGGGAGGCGCGGCGGGTGATCTCGCGGGTCAGCAGGTGGTCGCGCAGCAGCACCCCGAGCACGGCGCCGAGCAGCACGATGAACAGGCCCATCAGCGGGCTGGCACCGCGCAGGGTGATCGCGCCGAGCGCGAAGGCCACGCCGATCAGGGCGCCCAGCACGCCGGAGACCACCTGCTCGATGCGGAAGGAGTCCACCGAGGTGCGGCGTCCGGCCAGCCGGAGACGGCGCTCCAGCTGCTCGGCGCCGCCGGTCAGGCGCTCCAGCAGGCCCAGGCCGCGCTCGGCGACAGGACCCAGCAGGGTCTCGGTCATCACCCGGGCACGGCTGGCGGCGGCCGGGGCGTCGAACAGGGCGCTGCCGCGGGCGCGCCGCAGGTAGGGGTCGATGCGCACCGCCAGGTCGCGCTGCCGCAGCCAGGGCAGGGCCCCGAGGGCGAGCACCAGGCCCGCCCCGAGCATCAGGCCCAGCAGTGCGCCCGCGATCACGGTGCCCGGGCCAGTCATCGCAGCACCCGCTCGTCCTGCGGAAGCCGGGCGATCAGCAGCATCACCCGGTAGGCGATCAGGGAGACCACCGCCCCGACCAGGATCATCACGAAGCCGGCGGGGGTGTCGTAGGCCTGCGCGGCCTGCGGGCGGGTGGACATCAGGGCCAGCACCAGCCAGGGCGCCGCGAGCGCCATCCGGGCGGCGTTGACCGTCCAGGACTGTCGGGCCTCGAGCTCGGCGCGGGTGCGGGCGTCCTCGCGCAGGAAGGCGGCGAGGGTGCGCAGCAGCGCCCCCAGGTCGGTGCCGCCCACGTCGCGGGTGATGCGCAGGGCCTCGACGATGCGGTCCCCCACCGGGTCGGCCAGGCGCACCTTCAGCCGGTCCAGGCTGGCGGCGAAGTCCCCGCTGGCCTGATAGTCGCGGGAGAAGTCGACGAAGGCGGGCCGCAGCACCTCGGGGCCCTTCCGGCCGAGCTGCACGAGCGCCTCGGGCAGGGAGAGCCCGGCGCGGATCGCGGAGTTGATGTGGTCCACGGCCTCGGGCCACACCTCGCGCAGGGCGGTGGCGCGGCGCCGCGCGGCCGAGCGCAGCAGCAGCACGGGCAGCACCGCGGAGACCAGGCCGATGGTGACGGCGGGGACCACGGCCCCGGACATCGCCCACAGGGCGGTCGCGACCACCAGGCCGAGACCGGCGCAGAGGGCGGGCACGGCGGCCGCGGGCACGGAGCCGAGGCCGACGGTGACGAGGTCGTCGCGGAGGCTGTCGAGCATCGCGCCGATGCGGCCGCGGCGCGCGACGGTCTCGTCGGTCTCCCAGGCGGACCACCAGACGGCCAGCAGACCGAGACCGAGGACCAGACCGAGGAAGGCGCCGTCGATCATGCCGCCGCCCCATCGAGCAGGGCGGTGAGGTCGTGGCCCCCGCGGGCGAAGCGCTCCGGGTGCGGCGGGTGGCCGTCCCCGCGGACCAGCCGGTCGCCCTCGAGGGAGAACAGTTCGGAGACCTCGATGACCTCGTCCTCCACCCGGCCGGTGAGCCCGACGATCTCCCGCACCCGGCGGCGGCCGTCGGCCAGGATGTCGAGGTGGACCACGAGGTCCACGGCGCTGGCGACGGTGGGCACCACGAACTTGCTGGAGACGTTCTCCCCGGCCAGCAGCGGGAGGGTGCACAGCTTCACCACGGCGTCGCGGGCGGAGTTGGCGTGGATGGTGGCCAGGCCCGGCAGGCCGCTGTTCAGGGCGATCAGCATGTCCAGGGCTTCGGCCTCGCGGACCTCCCCGACGATGATCCGGCTGGGCCGCATCCGCAGGGCCTCCTTGACCAGGCGCCGCATGGAGATCTCGCCGGTGCCCTCGAGGTTCGCCTGACGGGTCTGCATGGAGACCACGTCCCGCAGCGGCAGGTCCAGCTCGAAGACCTCCTCGATGGTGACCACCCGGTCGCGGGAGCCGACCGACTGGGCGAGGCAGCGCAGGAAGGTGGTCTTCCCGGAGCCGGTCGCCCCGGAGCAGATCACGTTCAGACCGGCGGCGACGGCGGCGTCGAGGAAGGAGGCGGCCTGCGGGGTGAGGGAGCCGAGGGTGACCATGCCCGAGAGGTCGTGCACGGGGGCGACGAACTTGCGGATGTTCACGGCCCAGTGGCGGCGGGTGACGCTGGGGATCACCACGTGCAGGCGGGAGCCGTCCGGCAGCAGGGCGTCGACGAAGGGGGTGGACATGTCCAGGCGACGGCCGGAGCTGACCAGCATCCGCTCCACGATGCCGCGCACGTCGTCGTCGCTGAGCACGATGGTGGTGAGCTCGCTGCGGCCGTTGCGGGCGCAGAACACCTGGCTGGGCGAGTTCAGCCAGATCTCCTCGATGGAGGGGTCCTCGAGCATCTCCTGCAGGGGCCCGAAGCCGCCGATGCGGGCGGCGACCTCGGCGACCACGGTCTCCGCCACCCGGATCACGGGCACCGCGCCGGTGGCCGCGCGGCGGTCGTAGTCGGCCACGACCTCCTGGATCAGCGGCTCCAGCTGGTCGGCGCGGGCGTCCAGGCCGCGGCGGCGGATCAGCTCCCGCGCCTCGGCCTCGATGATCGTCGCGACATCCATCCCGCTCCCCTCGCAGTACGCTCCGGGGAGGCGGCCTGCAGCCTGCCCCGACCCCTCGGTCGAGCCCCGTCCACGGTGTGCTGGCCACTGTAGGAACGGGCCGCCCGCCCCCGCTCGACACTCCCCGCGAATGTGGACAACTGCCGCGGTGCCCGCCCGTGGCAGGATTGCCGTGCAGGTGACCGCCCTGTGCGGCACCCTTCCCCCCGTCCGATCCCCCAGGAGCTCCCCATGGCCGCCTCCCCCGATGACGACGCCGCGCGTCTGAGCCGCCCCACGTTCATGTACATGGTCAAGCGCGTGCTGGCCGAGTTCACCCGTGACGGCGGCACCGACCAGGCCGCGAAGCTGACCTATTTCCTCGTGCTGTCGCTCGCCCCGACCCTGCTGGCCGTGTTCTCCCTGGCCACCCTGTTCCTGCAGGGCTTCCAGGACGAGATCGCGGAGCTCCTCACGAACGCCGTGCAGCGGACCATGTCCGGCAGCGGCACCGGGGTCTCCGACGCCGTGGATTCCACGCTGAACTCGCTGCTCGGCTCCGCCACCGGCGGCACCATCGGTCTGATCATCGGTATCGGCACCGCCCTGTGGTCCGCCTCCGCGTACGTGAAGGCCTACGGCCGCGTCGCCAACCAGATCTACGACGTGCCCGAGGGGCGCGGCTTCCTGCGGCTCACCCTGTCGATGCTGGGGCTGACCGCCCTGATCATCGTGGGCACCCTGGTGATCCTGGTGTCCCTGCTGCTCAGCGAGTCCATCGTGGAGAGCGTGCTGGGCCCGATCGCCTCCACCATCGGCGCCACCGGCGTGCTGGACTTCCTCACCGAGTCGTTCCTGCCGTTCTGGACCTGGCTGAAGTGGCCCGTGATCCTGCTGGCTGCCTTCGCCCTGATCTCGCTGCTGTACTGGGGCGCCCCGAACATCAAGAAGCCCTTCCGGCTGATCTCCCCCGGTGGCGTCGTCGCGATCCTCGGCATCGGCGTGGCCGCCGTCGCCGTGTCGATCTACATGACCACCGTCGCCAGCTACTCCAGCTACGGCGCCATCGGCGGCATCATGGCCGTGCTGTTCGCCCTGTGGATCATGAACATCGTGATCCTCATCGGCGCCGAGGTGGACGCCGAGTTCGAGCGCGCCCGGGAGCTCGAGGCCGGCAAGCCCGCCGAGGGCGACCTGGACCTGCCGCTGCGCGAGACCAAGGCCGCCGAGAAGGCCGAGGCCAAGCGCGAGGCGCTGGTCGACGAGGGGCGCGACATCCGGCTGCGGAACCTGCACCGGGACTCGGACACCTACACCTCCGAGATGTACCGCCTGACCCCGAAGCAGGTCGGCGGTGACCCCACGGAGCCCGACGGCGAGGACGGGACGACCGCCCGCGACATGGACAACCCGCAGAACCGGGACCACTGAGATGTGCGGGCGCTTCGCCTTCTTCCAGGAGATCGAGCCGCTGGTCGACGACCTCGCCGCGGTGGACCTCGCCGACCCGCGGCTGCGGCAGCGCTGGAACATCCCGCCGACGGCGCCCATCCACGTCGTCACCGAGTCCGCGGACCGGGACTCGGGCGAGGTGCTCCGTGCCCTGCGCGTCGCCCGCTGGGGCCTGCTGCCGCCCTTCGCGAAGGACGCGGCCTTCTCCTCGCGCACCTTCAACGCCCGCCGCGAGACCCTCGGGGAGAAGCCCAGCTTCCGCGGCTCCCTCGCCCGGCACCGGGCGATCGTGCCGATGGACGGCTACTACGAGTGGGGGCGGGACGGCCGCTCCCGCACACAGCCGTACTACATCACCCCGGCCGACGGCTCCCCGCTGTACATGGCGGCCCTGGTCTCCTGGTGGAAGGGACCCGGCGGCCACGAGGGCCCGGCCGCGAGCGAGGACGGCGCCTTCCTGCTCAGCGCCACGATCATCACCCGGGAGGCCACCGGCGACCTCGCCGACATCCACGACCGCACCCCGGTGATGCTCCCCCGGGAGCAGGCGGACGACTGGTTGGACACCGGCATGGACACCAAGGACGAGGCCTGGGCCTGGGTGCGGGACGATGCACACCTGCTGGACGACGCCCGCCTCGAGGTGCGCGAGGTCGGCCCGACGGTGGGAAAGGTCGGCAACGACGGGCCCGAGCTGATCGAGCCGGCCCAGACGCTGCTGTGAGCTCGGCGGACGCCGCGGGGAGCCGGCCACCCCGGGTCCGCCCACGGGGGGACGCGGCCGCGGGTGTGCGCGGCCTAGCCTGGCGACCATGACCCACGCCGAGACCCCGCGCCCGCCCCGCCGGCGCCGCGACCCCTTCGGCTGGGTGATCACCCATCCCGGCACCGTCGACCTCATCGTCTTCGGCGGGATCGCGGTGCTGGTGCTGCTGCTCGGCGTGGTCCCCGGCAGCGGCGGCTGGTGGCTGCCGTTCACGCTGGCGATGCTGCTGTCGGCGGCCGTGTGCCGCGTCCGGCCGGGCCTCGGGGTGGCCCTCATCGGCTCCCTCGCCGTGCTGCACATGATCGCGGGGATGCCCGTGATCGGCGGGGACACCGTCACCTTCTACGCGATGTTCTGCGCGATCGCCTACGGGTCCCCCGGGGTGCGGTGGTCGGGCATCGGCGCCGGGGTGCTGGGCATGCTCATCCAGTCCGTGTACTGGGGCCTGCAGGCGTACCTGGACCCGTACGGCGGCCCGCTGGCCGGGCTCGCCGCCTTCGTGGGTCTGCTGGTCACGGGAACCATCGCCCTGGTCGCGGTGTGGGCCCTGGCCAGCCTGCAGCAAGCCCGGCAGCGCCAACTGCACCTGATCGCCGAGCGGGCCGAGCAGGCCCTGCGCGAGCGCGAGCAGCGCACCTCCCTGGCCGTCGCCGAGGAGCGCGCCCGCATCGCCCGCGAGATGCACGACGTCGTCGCCCACTCCCTGTCGGTGATCATCGCCCAGGCCGACGGCGGACGCTTCGTGGCCGCCCAGCAGCCCGAGCAGGCCGCCCAGGTGCTCACCACCATCTCCGACACCGGCCGCGCGGCGCTGGCGGACATGCGCTCCCTGCTCGGCGTGCTGCGCCAGGACGAGGAGACCAGCTACGGCCCCCAGCCCGGCCCGGGCCAGCTCGAGGACCTCGCCGCCCGCGTCCGCGCCGCCGGACTGCGCGTCACCCTGCAGCAGGACGCCGACGTCGACGACCTCTCCCCCGCCCGGGGCATGGCCGTCTTCCGCCTGGTGCAGGAGTCCCTGACCAACGTGCTCAAGCACGCAGGACCCCACGCGAGCGCCGCCGTCACCCTGCGCCGCCACACCCGGATGCTCGAGATCGAGGTGCTCGACGACGGTCGCGGCAGCGACCCCGGCTCCGACGGTCAGGGGCACGGGCTCACCGGGATGCGCGAGCGGATGGCCGTGCACGGCGGCACCCTCCGCGCCGGCCCCCTGGCCGGGCACGGCTTCCGCGTGCTCGCGACCCTGCCGGTCGCCGAGCCCGCCGACGCCACCGCCACTGCCACTGCCACTGCCACTGCCACCGACTCGAGGACAGCCTGATGACCAGCCCCGACCCCGTCCCCGCCGCGCCCCTGCGCATCGTGCTGGTGGACGACCAGCCCCTGGTCCGCGCCGGCTTCTCGATGGTCATCGACTCCCAGAGTGACCTGCAGGTGGTGGGCCAGGCCGCCGACGGCCTCGAGGCCGTCGAGCTGCTGCGCGCCCACCGCGCCGACGTCGTGCTGATGGACGTGCGGATGCCCCGCCTGGACGGCATCGAGGCCACCACCCGCGTCCTCGCCCAGGCCCCCGCCGGCCGGGAGCCCCGGGTGATCGTGCTGACCACCTTCGACCTGGACGAGTACGTGCTCGCCGCGATCCGTGCCGGCGCCAGCGGCTTCCTGCTCAAGGACGCCCAGCCCGAGGAGCTGCTGGCCGCGATCCGCACCGTGCACCGCGGCGACGCCGTGATCGCTCCCTCCGCCACCAGGCGCCTGCTGGAGCGCGTGGTCACCGCCCCCGAGGCCGCCGCCCCGGACACCTCTCCGCTGCGGGACCTCACCGAGCGGGAGCGGGAGGTGCTGACCCTGATGGGCCTGGGCCGCTCCAACCAGGAGATCGGCGCCGAGCTGTTCGTCGCCGAGGCCACCGTGAAGACCCACGTCGGCCGGGTGCTCAGCAAGCTCGGCGCCCGCGACCGGGTGCAGGCCGTGATCATCGCCTTCGAGACCGGGCTGGTCACCCCCGGGCAGGACTCCGCGGGCACCTGAGCGGACCTCGCCCGCCGCCGGCACCGGGTGGCGACTCCGACCGGGGTATGACCCGGCGCCGCCGATCCCCTCCCCAGGGCGGGGCCGGATCGGCCCGGGGGCGGACGCGCAGGCCAGCGCCCTGCCGGGAGGATCGGGACATCCCGATCCGCGCTGACACCCCTGTGCAAGGAGCCGCATGTCCACCACCGACCTCGCCCCCGACCCCGCCCCGGCCGCCGGGCACGCCCCCGCCATCGTCGCCCGGGAGCTGGTGCGCACCTACGGCACCGGCGCCGGCACCGTCACCGCCCTGGACGGGGTGGACCTCGACGTGGCCCGCGGCGCCTTCACCGCGATCATGGGCCCCTCCGGCTCCGGCAAGTCCACCCTGCTGCACACCCTGGCCGGGCTCGACATCGTCACCTCCGGCTCCATCCGCATCGAGGACACCGAGATCACCACCCTCGGCGATGACGCGCTGACGAAGCTCCGCCGTGAGCGGGTCGGCTTCGTCTTCCAGTCCTTCAACCTGTTTTCGATGCTCACCGCCGAGCAGAACATCCTGCTTCCCCTCGAGCTCGCCGGGGCCCGCGTGGACCGTGCCTGGCTGGACACCATCACCGGCGCCTTCGGCCTCACCGAGCGCCTGGACCACCTGCCCTCGCAGCTCTCCGGCGGCCAGATCCAGCGCGTCGCCATCGCCCGCGCCCTGGTCACCTCCCCGGCCGTGGTCTTCGCCGACGAGCCCACCGGCAACCTCGACTCCCGCACCACCGAGGAGGTGCTGGACTTCCTCCGCCTGAGCGTCGACGAGTTCGGTCAGACCGTCGTCATGGTCACCCACGAGCGGGACGCCGCCGAGCGCGCCGACCGCATCATCACCCTCGCCGACGGTCGCATCGCGCGCGACGAGACCCTGCGGGGCGAGCGCTGATGGCCCGCACCACGCCGATCCGTCTCACCCCGCTGCGGCGGCACCTCGCCGCCGTCATCACCATCGCCCTGTCCTGCGCCTTCGTCGCCGTGATGGTGGTGGCCGGGACCCTGCTGACCCAGGCCCTCAGCTCCCAGGCCACCCAGACCTACGCGGGCACGGACCTCGTGATCACCACCGGGATCGACGAGGAGGACCTCGCCGCCGGTCAGCCGCTGCCCGCCCCCGAGGTCGCCGGCGCCACCGACGTCCGCCCGCAGATCCAGGGCTTCGTGGCGATGAGCGGTCCGGACGGGGACCGGGAGCTGTTCCTGGACGCCGTCGCCCTGGCCGAGGACCCCACCCTCGTCGAGGGGACCCTGCCCAGCTCCGCCGACGAGGTGGTGCTCGACGCCACCGCCGCCGAGCAGCTCGACGCCGCCGTGGGCGACACCGTCACCGTCGGCGCCGACCTCTCGATGGCCGGGGAGCGCACCGAGTACGAGGTGGTGGGCATCGCCCCCGGCGCCGAGGGCTCCGTCTTCGGCGCCACCGCCCGCGTGATGATCTCCCCCGAGAACGCCGCCTCCCTGCTCGGGCCCTTCGAGGGCACCGACTCCGGCACCTGGTTCGCGGACGTCGCCGCGGGCGAGGACCCCGCCGCCGTCGCCGCGGCCGCCGCCCGGGACGACCTCACCGTGCGGACCAGCGAGGAGGTCATCGACGAGGAGGTGCAGGAGCTGACCGGCAGCTCGATCGTGCTGCTGATGGTGCTCGGCGTGTTCGTGGTGATCGCCCTGTTCACCAGCGCCGTCGTCATCGCCAACACCTTCGCCGTGACCGTCGCCCAGCGCACCCGCTCCCTCGCCCTGCTGCGCACCCTCGGCGCCACCCGTGCCCAGGTGCGCCGCGTCGTGCTGCGGGAGTCGATGCTGGTGGGCCTGCTCGGCGCCGGGATCGGCGTGCTCGCCGGGCACCTGCTGGTGCAGGCGGTGCTGGCCGCCGCGGCGGGGATCGGCTGGCTCGAGGGGCTCGCAATGGTCCCGATCAGCCTGCTCTCCGTGCTGCTGCCGATCCTCGCCGGGGTGCTCATCACCCTGCTGGCGAGCCTCGCCCCGATGCGGGCCGCCACCCGGGTGGCGCCGCTGGAGACGCTGCGCCCCGCCGAGGCCGCCGTGCGGGGCCGCGGACCCGGCGCCCGCGGCGTGATCGGCATCGTGCTCTTCGCGCTCGGCGTGGCCCTGCTCGTCGGCGGCACGGCCCTGTCCCTGGCCGGACAGGGGGCCGTGGGGATCCTCACCGGCATGGCCGGCGGGGTGCTGAGCTTCAGCGGCCTGCTGCTGGGCCTGCGCCTGCTCACCGCTCCCCTGGTCCGCGGCATCGGATCGCTGCTCGGCCGGCTCGGTGGACTGCCCGCCCGGGTGGCCCGCACCAACGTGGGCCGCAACCCCCGCCGCAGCGCCGCCACCATCGGGGCCCTGCTGATCGGCACCACGCTGATGACGATGATGGCCGTCGGGGCCCGCACCGCCGAGGTCTCCCTGACCTCCGAGCTGGACTCCCGCCGCCCCATCGACCTGGTCATCTCCGCCGAGGCCATGCCCGCCGACGCCTCCGAGCAGGTCGCCGCCGTGCCCGGCGTCGCCGCCGCCCTGCCCACCGAGCGGGCCGAGGTGGAGGTGGGCGCGCGGGACACCATGACCACCTACGCCGTCACCCCCGAGACGATGCGCGAGATCTCCCACCGGCCCGAGGCCGCCGACCAGCTCGCGGACGGCGTGGTGCTGATCGGCGCCGAGCGCGCCGGGATATTCGGCCTGACCGGCGGCGAGACCATCACCGTGGACGGCGCCGACGGCACCCCCGTGCAGCTCGAGGTCGTGATCGATGCGAACCTGCAGATGTTCCTGGTCACCCCCGCCACCCTGGAGGACCTGGCCGGCGACGACACCGCACCGGTGGTGCTCGCCGACCACGCCGACCCCGGCACCGCCGCCCGCGAGGGCATCGACGCCGGCGCCCTGTACCTCGACGTCTCCGCCGTCACCGCCCAGGAGGGCTGGGAGGAGCCGACCATCCAGGCCGGCGGCATGGAGCGGGAGGCCTACGGGCAGATCCTCGACGTGCTGCTGGGCATCACCCTCGGGCTGCTGGCCGTGGCCGTGCTCGTCGCCCTGGTCGGGGTGGCCAACACCCTCAGCCTGAGCGTCGTCGAGCGCACCCGGGAGAACGCCCTGCTGCGGGCGCTCGGCACCACCCGGCGCCAGATGCGGGCCATGCTCGGCTGGGAGGGCGTGCTGCTGGCGCTGGTCGGCGCCGTGCTCGGCATCGTGCTCGGCGCCGTCTACGGGATGCTCGGGATCACCGCGATCCTCGGCGCGGACTTCCCGGTGACGATCTCCCTGCCCTGGGGACGGCTCGGCATCGTGCTCGGGACCGCGATCCTCGCCGGGGCGCTGGCCTCGGTGATCCCCGGCCGGGCCGCCGCTCGCACCGCACCCGCCGCGGCGCTGGCCGGCGGGGAGTGAGGAGCGGGGAGTGATCCCCCGGCTGATCAGCGTCTATCCCGCTCCCCGTCCGGGAGCGGGGTGGAGCGCACCAGGCGGGTGAGCAGCACGAACACGGCGACGGCGAGGAGGATCGCGAGACCGCCCTGCCAGAGCAGCCCCCCGCGCAGCAGACTCGCCCCGACCAGCGCCTGGAACATCTGCCAGGTGATGCCGTAGCCGAGGCCGAAGCGGCCCCGGGCCACCACCGAGCGCGCCGCCAGTCCCGCGCCGGCCGCGAACAGCAGCAGGAAGATCCCCAGGCCCGCCCCGATGCGGGCGTCGAGCTGCCCGCCGGCGGTCCAGACCAGGCAGAGGGTCGCCACGGCCGCCAGCAGCAGCGCCTCCAGGCCCAGGCCGGCCGCCGCCAGAGGGCGGCTGCGGGGGTCCGGGTCCGGCAGCGCGGAGGGCGGCGCGGGGTCGGGGTCACGCGGGGAGGGGGCCATGCAGGCACTGTATCCGCCGGCATCGCGCCCGCCGGCCGCACGGTGTGCCCGCTCCGAGGCCGCCCGGTTCGTACCATGCCGGGGCCCGGATGCCGTGTGGGAAGTGCCACCAGCGGGATCGTCGGCAGCTCTTGTCGGGGCGACCAGAGGCCCCGGAGAATGGATCAGGCCCCGCAGCGGGGCCGGTCATCCCGGCGATCTTCGCCCGACCGGCCACCGGGGCCCCGAGACCCGAGACCGTCCCCCGCCGGGGCGAAACCTCGCCTCGTCCCGCCCTCCCGGGCCGGTCGGGGCGTCCTGGAAAGAGAGAGTGACGATGGACTGGCGCCACCAGGCGGAGTGCCTCAAGCATGATCCCGAGCTGTTCTTCCCGATCGGGAACACCGGCCCCGCGATCACCCAGATCCAGGAGGCGAAGGCGGTGTGCCAGAAGTGCGACGTCATGACCGCCTGCCTGAAGTTCGCCCTCGAGTCCGGCCAGGACTCGGGCGTCTGGGGCGGCCTCTCCGAGGACGAGCGCCGCTCCCTGAAGCGTCGCAACGCCCGCGCCCGTCGCGCCGGCTGACGTCTCCCCCCTCCACGCCGAACGGCGCGGATCCCCTCGTGGGATCCGCGCCGTTCGTCGTTCCGGGACCCTCACACGGCCAGTGGGTCCAGGTAGACGTCGATCACCGCGCAGGTGCCGCCGCCGTCGCGGCCGGTCCAGGTGAGGGTGCCGTCCAGCTGGCCCTGCACCAGCGACTGGGCGATGTTGGTCCCCAGCCCCGTGGGCCCGGTGGTGCGCATCCCCGGGCCGTCGTCCTCGATGGAGATCACCAGGTGGGAGCCGGTGCGCTCGCTGCGGACGGTCAGGGTGCCGCCGTTCTCGGAGAGCCCGTGCTCGACGGCGTTCGTGGCCAGCTCCGTGACCACCAGCGCGAGCGGGGTGGCGTCCTCGGCGCGGATGGAGCCGACCCGGCCGATCTTCTCGGTGCGCACCTCCACCTGGGTCTCGGTCAGCCGCGGCGTGCCCTCCCGGTGCACCGTGGCGCTGGCGGCGTCCACCGCCAGGCGCAGGCAGCGGTCGATGACGTCGTCGAAGACCACCGACTCCTGGGAGCCCTGCAGCAGCGACTCGTGGACCAGGGCGATCGTGGAGACTCGGCGCATGGCCTCGGCGAGCGCCTCGCGGGCCTCGTCGGTCTTCATCCGCCGCGACTGCATCCGCAGCAGGGCCGCCACGGTCTGGAGGTTGTTCTTCACCCGGTGGTGGACCTCGCGGATGGTGGCGTCCTTGGTCATCAGCTCGCGCTCGCGGCGCCGCAGCTCGGTGACGTCCCGGACCAGCACCATCGCCCCGGTGCGGCGGCCACCCTCGGTGAGCGGCACCGCCCGCAGGGACAGGGTGCCGCCGCGGGCCTGCATGTCCGAGCGCCACGCGGCGCGACCCATCAGCACCAGCGGCAGCGACTCGTCCACGGGGCTGCGGGTCTGCAGCACCTCGGTGGTCATCTCCGCGAGCGTGGTGCCGTGCATGTCGCCGCTGATGCCGAAGCGGTGGAAGGCCGACAGCGCGTTCGGGGAGGCCCACTGCACGACCCCCTGCTCGTCGAGCTGGACCACGCCGTCGCCCACCCGCGGGGCGCCGCGGCGCGGCGGGATCGGAGCACCCTCGATAGGGAAGGCCCCGTGCTCGAGCATGCCCAGCAGACGTCGGCCGAGCTGCTGCTGGCGCAGTTCGCTGGTGGAGGGGGTGGCGGTGCTCAGCGGGTACTCCACGGCCATCACGGCGAGGGTCTCGCCGTTCTTGCGCACGGGCACCAGCAGGCCGGTGGCCTCACGGCCCTCCCGCTGCACGGCGATCTCCTCGGCGGCGAGGCGGCCGCCGTCCAGCAGCACGTCCAGGGAGGGGTTGTCGCCGCCGGGCAGCAGCTCCCCCACGGGGTCCTCGTAGTAGACGGTGGGGCCGGTGGCCGGGCGGCAGTGGGCCACCGCCATCGCGCCCCGCTCGGTGCCCACCCACAGCACCAGGTCAGCGCGCAGCAGGTCGGAGACGAGGTTCCAGTCGCCCACCAGGTGCTGCAGCCAGTCCGCCCCGTGCTCGGGGTAGGAGGGGATGTCGGCGAGGAACTTGGACAGGCTCGGCATGTCCTCAGGATAGGGGCCCTTCCCGGGTGCCCGGTGACGGCGTGCGGGAGGCATAGGCTGGGGGCATCCGCGCCGCGAGGAAGGATGCGCATGCAGCTGCACGAGACCCTGACCCTGCCCCAGTCCCCCACCGGGACGGCGGCGATGTACGCCGACGAGGGATATGCGGCGATGCGCCGCGAGGCCCTGGGGGCGAGCGCCGCCCACGCCGCGGTGACGGGCGACCCCGCCGGGGCCTTCACGGTGCGCACGGAGCTGACGCTGCCCACCGACGGGGTGCCGGACATGGTGCGTCCCTTCGTGGGCACCTCGGTCACGGTCTCCGAGCGCCAGGAATGGCAGGCGCCGCAAGCGGACGGCTCCCGGACGGGCACGATGCACCTGCAGGTGGCGGGCACCCCCGCGAGCCTCGAGGCCCGCATGGAGCTGCGCCCCTCCGGCGAGGGCTCAGTGGTGGAGATCCGCGGGGAGCTCACCGCGCGGGTGCCGCTGCTGGGATCCCGCCTGGAGAAGGCCGCCGTGCCGTACGTGGCGCGGGTGCTGCGGGCCGAGGAGCGGGCCGCCGCGGACTACGCGCAGCGGTAGACGATGCGACCCGGCGGCCGCGCGCCGGCCGAGGTGATCACGCCCGGCGGTAGGCCAGGGCGGCGGCGCCCTCGCTGACGTCGAACCACAGCAGCGCCGGATCGGTGTCGTCGGCCTCGGCGGCCGCGGCGTCCAGCTCGGTGACGTGCAGCGCGGCGATCCGGGCGGTGGTGTCGGCCGTCGTGCGCACCCCGTAGGCGCCGCCGGTGTCGGTGGCGGCGGCGAGGTCCCGGTCGGGCACGTCGGCGGCGATCACCAGCGCCCGCTCGGCGGGGGCGGCGGCCTGGAGCGCCACGTGCACCGCGTCCTGCAGGGCGTCGTAGTCGAGGTCCTCCTCGTCCACCCCGGGACGCTCGGCACGGGCCTCCGCGGTGACCGCCCAGGCGGGACGGTCCGCGGCCAGCTCGAGGCGGGTCCGGGAGGCGGTCAGGACGGCGTGGTCCCCGGGGTCCAGGGGCAGGAAGATCCGCATGGGCCCAGTCTCTCACCCGCCCTGCGGCGCTCGGCCAATCCGCGGGGCCCGACCGCTCTGCGGGGCTCAGCAGCTGTGTAGGGCTCAGCAGCTGTGTAGGGCTCAGCCGCCGCCGATCGGCACCAGGCGGCGCCACCGGGGCCACGGCCCGCGGATCGGCTCCTCGTCGATCACCGGGGCGGCCTCCTCCCCGAGCAGGGCCGCGGAGTCGGCGATCTCCCGCAGGGACCGCCGCAGCGCGCTGCGGGGCGCCGCCTCGGCCAGCAGGGCGCCGTCCCAGCGGGCGGCTCGGCAGGCCGCGGGATCGTCCGGCAGCAGATGCACGGGCACCCCGGGCAGGCGCTGGTCCAGCAGCTCCCGCACCCGCTCCCCCGGCACCGGGGAGCCGACGCGGTTGACCAGCACCTCCATCGCTGGCGCGCCCAGCTCCTGCAGCCGGGCGCGCTCGCGCAGCAGCCGGGTCAGGGAGATCGGGTCGGCGCCCACCACGGCGAGCAGCACGTCGGCGCGCTGCAGGGCGGTGAGGGTCGCCGCGTTGCGCTGCGGGGCCGCGGTGTCGTAGCTGAGCTCCTCGTCCTCCTCGAGGACCGCGGCGACGTCGGCCACCACCAGTCCGCCGCGCCGGCGCAGGGCGCCCCAGACCCCCTCCAGGGCGGAGCGTCGCAGCTCGGGCCAGCGGGCCGGCACCCCGATCCCGCTGAGCAGCCGCAGCCCGGGCTGGACCAGCGGCAGCAGCGCGTCCAGGGTGTCCTCGTCCAGGGCGTCGCGGTCGTAGGCGCGGCAGGCAGCGACCAGCCCGGGGGCCTCGTCGAGCACCCCGAGGACCTGGCTGAGGGCGGGACCGTAGGTGTCGGCGTCCACCAGCACCACCTCCTCCCCGGCGCGGGCGGCCTCCGCGGCCAGGTTCACCGCCACGGTGGAGCGGCCGGGGGCGCCGCCGGGCCCCCACACCACGGCGAGCCGGCCGGGCTCGCCCGGCGCCTCCTCCTCGGCCGGGACCGTCCAGGCGGCGTCCTCGTCGACGTCCCCGGCCACCGCGGCGCGCAGCACCTCGAGGATGGTGGCGACCGGCGCCGCCGGGTCGACCACGTGGCGCAGCCCCAGGGCGGTGAGCTCGCCGTCCTCCGGCGCCCGCAGGCCGACCACCGCGGCGTCCCGCAGCAGGCTCGCGAGGGGGTCACGGCCGAGCCCCCGCACCCCGAGGTCGATGAGCACCACGTCCCCGATGCCCGCCGCGGCGACGGCGAGGGTCTCGGCGAGGTCGGCGCAGCGCCGCACCACCCGGGCATCCTCGCGGTGGTCGCGGGAGAGGTCGTGGACGATGCGGACCTCGTCGCTGCCCGAGGCGCACAGGACGACGTCGATCACGGCCGCGCCCCATAGGCGCCGGGCACCCCGATCACGTCGAGCCGCTCGTCGCGGGAGAGGACCTCGAGCACGGCGGCCACGTCCTCCTGCGGCACCAGGACCTCGACCGCCATCGTGCGCATGGCCAGGGAGCTGCCCTCGTCGACCCGGCGCACGACCGCGTCCTCGACGAGCAGCTCGGCCTCCCCGTCCGCCTCCTCGGCATCGGCCGTGTGCCACAGCTCCACGGTCGACCCCGGGGTGACGGACTCGGCCACGGCGGTGTCCACCGGGATCATGACGGGGCGCAGCGGCACGTCCTCGGACTGGCCGACGGCAGCCGCGGGCAGCAGCTCGCCCGGCCGCACCGGCTGGGTGGCGACAGCTCCCTCCGGGATCGCCTCGAGGGCGCCGACGTACAGCGCGTCCTGATCGCCGAGGCGCAGCTCCACGGTGGTGAGGTCCTCCGGGAGGATCTCCTGACCGGGGACGATCGCGGTGCGGGCGACCAGCACGGAGGTGGTCTGGGCCAGCCCGGAGACCATCAGGGCGCCCATCAGGATGCTGGCGATGACCAGCACGATGCCGACGATCAGCCGCGGGTCCTTCCACCGCGGGCGGCGCAGCCTCATCGCGGGTGCGGTGCTGGTCATGGTCCCCTCCTCCCCGTCCCGGCAGGCGGCGCCGGGCGCTGCGGGGAGGCTACGGCAGCCGGGCACGCGGCCGCGGGGCCGCTGTGGACAACCGGGGGCCTGCCCCGCCCGTGCGCAGGCACGGGCGCACTCGTCCACAGCACCGGTGCGTCGAGCGCCGCGGGGTGAGACGCTGTGCGGAACCGCTTGCCCGGCCTGAGAACGGAAGGACTCCGATGCAGCCGAGATTCGTGCCGCTGTCCGACGTGGCCGAGATGCTGTCCATCTCCGCCTCGCAGGCCTACGCCCTGGTCCGCTCCGGCGAGCTGCGGGCCATCAAGGTCGGCGGCCGTGGCCAGTGGCGGGTGGAGATCGACGAGATCGAGTCGTACATCGAGCGCAGCTACGCCGCGACCGCCCAGGGGCTCGAGGAGGAGCACGCCCGCGAGTGCGCCGAGGCCCGTCCGGCGGGTGCCGCCCGCCAGCGCGCGCCGGGCCCCGGGGGCTCCGCGCACCGCTGACCCCGGCACGCCCTGCCCGACCCCGTCCCCGGAGCCGCGTGTCCGCTGGGCATCGGGTCAGCGCACCCGAAAGCAGAGCAGCGGGAGTCAGGGCAGCAGGACCAGCCGCAGCGCCGCCAGGGCGACCGTCACCCGGGCGGAGCCCGGTACCGGAGAGCTCTCCCCGGTGGGGGTGGACGACAGCTCGAGGGCATCGGCCCCCACCCCGGCGAGCCGGCCGGCGAGGGAGCCAGCCACGGTCTCCAGCCGCACCAGGCTGCGGTCCCGGGCCACGTGCCGGAGCATCCCGGCCAGCTGCAGCTGCGGCGCCGCCTCCTCCGCCGGTCGGGCCCGCGGGCCCAGGCCCTCCACCATTGCGATGCGTCCCAGCGGCACCAGGGCGCGGTCCGAGGTCGCGCGTCGTCGCAGCAGCACCCAGTCCGGGCCCACCTCCTGCACCACTCCGTGCACGCGCACGTCCTGCCCCAGGTGCAGGATGACGGGCCGGTCCCCGGCGGCGCGCAGCCGGTCGGCGAGGGTGACCTGCGCGCGCTCGGCCCGGGTGAGGTCCTCGGAGACGGCGCGCAGCTCCTCGCGCTCCTCGTGGTCGAAGCGCCCCTCGATGTCCTCGAAGATCCGGTCGAATCGCATGGAGGCACCGTAGGACCCGGAGCCGCCCGCGCGAGCACGCCCCCCGCAGCACGGGTCGAAGGGACCAGCAGCGCACCCCCGCCTCGTCCCTTCGGACGACCCCGGACAGGCCGATGGGACGAAAGGACGAGCGGACCGTGCCGCGGCCCGCGAGCTCGGCACCATCGACCGATTGTGTCGACCATCACCCGTGCCTAGTTTTCTGAGTAACACCTCGAATCACAGCAAACGACACCAAACAGGACCTTGGTCCGGTTCGAGCAGATTGTCGGTCGCCGCGCGGCCTGGAACGACGCAGCAGGGGGAGCCATGAGCCCAGCACCACCCACGAGGGCCCGGGGCCCGGTGTACGAAGTGGTGGCCCCGCTGCGGGTGGCGCGGACCGCCGGAGGAACCGTGCTCGCCCTTGCCGGAGCGCTGGCGATGGGACTGACGGCACGGGGCATGGCCGGGGAGGCGATGACCGGGCTCGGCCCCTCGGGCCTGCTCGCGGCCCTGCTGGCCACGACGGCCGCCCTCGGGGCGCTGCTGTGTCTGTACCTGGCCGCGATCTGGGGCCTGACCACGGTGGTGCTGCTCTCCGGACCCGCCAGCACGACGGGCCGCGCCATGCTGCCGGCGCTGCGCGTGCTCGCCCCGCGTCTGGCCCGGCAGGTCGTGCTCGGGGCCGGCGCCACCGCCGCGGTCGCCGGTCTCACGCTCTCCGGGGCATCCGCCGTGGTGCTGGCTCCCGGCCCGGAGGCGGACGAGACCGCCTGCTCCCAGCAGCTCGCACCGAGGAACGCCCAGGCCCTGTCCTCCTCGGCCCCCGCGTCGGCCCCCGCCGCGCCCCGCGACGTCGGGGCATGCGCCGCGGCCGCCGCAACCCCCGCCGGCTCCGAGGACGGACACGGCGCGGAGGGCGGAGCCGAGGGGCCCTCCGACCAGGGGGGCGCGCCGACGGAGCAGCCCTCCGCGCGGGAGGACGAGGAGCTCCCGAGCCTGGGCTGGGAGGGCAGTCCCTCCCCCGCCGGGACCCCAGAGACCGTGGACCCGGAGACCACGGCACCTGGGACCACCACCCCGGAGACCACGACCCCCGAGACCACGACCCCCGAGACCACGACCCCCGAGACCACCACCCCGGACGGCTCCGGCCCGGCCGAGGAGCCGACGGAGCCCGACCCCGCCCCGGAGGAGGACACGGACACGGCCGTACCGGGCCCGGAGGATCCGCCCGCGGAACCTCCCGGGACGGTCGTGGTCGACGAGGGCGACACGCTGTGGTCCCTCGCCGACGAGCTGCTCGGGGACGGCCCCGAGAGCGATGCCGAGATCGCGGCCGCCTGGCCCGTTCTGTACCAGCACAACCACGAGGTGATCGGGGACGACCCCGACCGCCTCCGGCCCGGCCAGGTGCTCCAGGTGCCTGCCGGCCTCGATCAGCAGGAGCATGGATGAGCACCACCGACCAGCGCCCCGCGGCCCCCGCCGCCCCGGAGTACGACCTCGAGGACCCCCGCACCGTGCAGCGCATGGTGGAGCCGGTGGCCCGCCGGGCCGTGGAGATCGTGCGGGACATGCGCCCGGAGAACGCCCTGGCGCGCATCGTGACCCCCGAGGTGGCGCAGATGCTGGCCCGCCGGGCCTCCCTGACCCGGCGGCTGCGCGCGGCCACGGGCTACGCCCCGACCCAGCGGCTGCAGGTCAGCGGCGTGCGCACCTGCGTCGTCAACCAGCGCACCGTCGAGGCGAGCTGCGTGCTGCGCGAGCCGGAGCGCTCCCGTTTCCTGGCGATGCGCTGGGAGCTGCGGCACAGCGGCTGGCGGGTGACGGTGCTCGAGATCGGCTGAGCGTCGCCGGGCGAGGGCCGGACAGCACCGTGCGCGACCGGACGCGACGCGGGGGACGCACTCCGGGGTCGCACTGCAGGGTCGCACCGCGGGGACGGAGCGCGCAGGAGCCGGGACGAATCGGCTTCGTCCCGGCTCCTGCGTGGGGTGCCGTGCCCGCCGCGGGGCGGCGTCAGCGACGTCCGCGCGGGGAATCGCCGTCCGGCCGGTCCGCGGCGCCCGGGGCGGTGCGGCGCCTGCTCCGGCGCTCCTGCCGGCGGCGCTGGGCCCGCGAGAGGGTGGTCGTGTCCTGAGCCTCGCGGCCCTCGGCGGAGCTGTAGCGCAGGCGGTCGGGGCTGGGACCGTCGTCCAGGCCCTTCGCGGACAGGGTCACCTCGGACTCCTCGGCGAAGGACTCGGCGTCCGCACGCCCCTCGGAGTCCTCGAGCACGCCCTCCTCCTCGGCGGTACTGTCCGCGTCGGTCCCGGCCGCGGCATCCGCCCCGTCCTCGGCGGTGGCCGTCCCGGCGTCCGCGGCCACGGTGGCGCTCTCCTCGGCGTCCGTCCCGGCGGAGCGGGCGGAGGCGACACCCGCCGCGGCCGCCGTGCCCTTGCCCAGCAGGTCGGAGACGGCCTTCGGCACCACGGACTCGGACTTCTCGACCTGCACCTCGAGGTTGTACACGAACCCGACGGTGTCCTCCTTGATGCCCGCGACCATGTCGTTGAACATCAGGTGGCCCTCGCGCTCGTACTCCACCAGGGGGTCGCGCTGGGCCATCGCCCGCAGGCCGATGCCCTCCTTGAGGTAGTCCATCTCGTAGAGGTGCTCGCGCCAGCGACGGTCCATCACCGACAACAGCACGCGCCGCTGCAGCTGGTGCAGCCCGGCCTCTCCCAGCTCCTCGGCGCGGCGCTCGTAGGCCAGGCGGGCATCGGAGAGGATCTCCTCGCGCAGCACGGCGGCGCTGAGGTTCTCGGCGCCACCGACCTCCTCGATCAGCTCCTCGGCGGTGATGGAGATCGGGTAGGCGCTGCGCAGCGCCCCCCACAGCTCCTCGTGGTCCACGTCCTCGGGGGTGACCCCCTTGGTGTGGGCGTCGACGGTGCCGCCGATGACCTCCTCGACGAAGGCCTCCACGTGCTCGTCGAGCTCCTCGCCCTCGAGCACCCGGGCCCGCTCCTCGTACAGCTTCTTGCGCTGCTTGGTGAGGACGTCGTCGTACTTCAGCACGTTCTTGCGGATCTCCGCGTTGCGGGACTCGATGGAGTTCTGCGCGCTCTGGATCGCGCGGGACACCATGCGGCCGGTCAGCGGGATCGACTCGTCCACCCCGCCGCGGGCCAGCAGCGACGAAGCGGCGCCGGAGTTGAACAGGCGCATCAGGTCGTCCTGGAGGGAGAGGTAGAAGCGGGACTCCCCCGGGTCGCCCTGACGGCCGGAGCGGCCGCGCAGCTGGTTGTCGATGCGGCGGGACTCGTGGCGCTCGGTGCCCAGCACGTACAGGCCACCCAGCTCGGTGACCTCGTCATGCTGCTCGGCGACGGACTCCTTGGCCCGCTCCAGCTCCTCGTCCCAGGCCTGCTCGTACGCCTCCGGGTCCTCCTCGGCGTCCAGACCGCGGGCCTCCAGGGCGGCGTGCGCCATGAACTCCACGTTGCCGCCGAGCATGATGTCGGTGCCGCGGCCGGCCATGTTGGTGGCCACCGTGACCGCGCCCTTGGCGCCGGCCATCGCGATGATCCCCGCCTCCGCGGCGTGGTTCTTCGCGTTCAGCACCTCATGGGGCACCCCCTTGCCCTTCAGCTGGGTGGCGAGGTACTCGGACTTCTCGACGCTGGTGGTGCCAACGAGGACCGGCTGGCCGCGGTCGTGGCGCTCGACGATGTCCTCGACGACCGCGTCGAACTTCGCCTTCTCGGTGCGGTAGATGCGGTCGGGCTGGTCCTCGCGCTGCATCGGCCGGTGGGTGGGGATGGGCACCACGCCGAGGTCGTAGGTGTTCATGAACTCGGCGGCCTCGGTCTCGGCGGTGCCGGTCATGCCGGAGAGCTTCTCGTAGAGCTTGAAGTAGTTCTGGAGGGTGATCGTGGCGAGCGTCTGGTTCTCGGCCTTGATCTTCACCCCCTCCTTGGCCTCGATGGCCTGGTGCATGCCCTCGTTGTAGCGGCGGCCGGCGAGGATGCGGCCGGTGTGCTCGTCGACGATCATCACCTCGCCGTTGAGGACGACGTAGTCCTTGTCCTTCTTGAACAGCTCCTTGGCCTTGATGGCGTTGTTCAGGAAGCCGATCAGCGGGGTGTTCAGCGACTCGTAGAGGTTCTCGATGCCCAGGTGGTCCTCGACCTGGTCGATGCCGGTCTCCAGCACGCCGACGGTGCGCTTCTTCTCGTCGACCTCGTAGTCGCGGTCGCGGCGCAGCTTCGTGACCACCTTCGCGAACTCGGAGTACCACTTGTTGGCGTCGCCGGAGGCGGGACCGGAGATGATCAGCGGGGTGCGGGCCTCGTCGATGAGGATCGAGTCGACCTCGTCGACGATCGCGAAGAAGTGGCCGCGCTGCACCCGCTCGTCCGGGCTGTGGGCCATGTTGTCGCGCAGGTAGTCGAAGCCGAACTCGTTGTTCGTGCCGTAGGTGATGTCGCAGGCGTACTGCTCGCGGCGCTCGGCGGGGGTCATCCCGGCCTTGATCACGCCGGTGGAGAGGCCGAGGGCGCGGAAGACGCGGCCCATCAGGTCGCTCTGGTACGAGGCCAGGTAGTCGTTGACGGTGACGATGTGGACGCCCTTGCCGGCCAGCGCGTTGAGGTAGGCCGGGAGGGTGGCGACCAGGGTCTTGCCCTCGCCGGTCTTCATCTCGGCGATGCGGCCGCGGTGCAGGGCCGCGCCGCCCATCACCTGCACGTCGTAGGGGCGCTGGCCCAGGGTGCGGTCGGCCGCCTCGCGGACCGCGGCGAAGGCCTCGACCTGGATGTCGTCGAGGGTCTCGCCGTCCTCCAGACGCTCGCGGAAGCGGTCGGTCTCCTCACGCAGCTCCTCGTCGCTGAGCTCGGCGAAGACGTCGCCGGCCTCCGTCACCTGCTGGGCGATGGATTCGAGGCGGCGCACCTCGCGCCCCTCGCCGGCGCGCAGGATGGTGTCGAAGAGGTTGACCACTCGTGCTCCTTGGATCGCGTCGCGCCCGTGCGGGCGCCTCGTGCATCGACCATCGTAAGCGCCACCGGGTGAACGGTCCGCCTCATGCGGCCCGCCTCACCCCGCGCGGGCGGCGAGCAGCTCCGCGAGCGGTGCGGCGAGCTCCCCGCCGCCGCTCCCGCGCGCCACCTCGATGCCCTCCAGGCCCTGCCAGCGGGCGGCCCGGGACAGCTCCCCGGCGAGCGCCTCGAGCACGGCCCCCTGCGGGGTGCGCAGGCGCGGGCCCAGGTGCGGCAGCGGCTCGGCGTGCACCCCGCGCACCTCGAGCACGCCGCGGGCGCGGTCGGCGCGCAGGTCCACCCGCAGCGGGAAGCGGTCGCCGTGCAGGAACGGCAGCGCGTAGTAGCCGGTGGTGCGCTCGGCGGCGGGCGTGTAGATGCCGATGCGGTAGTCCACGTCGTACAGGGCGGCCAGCCGGGGCCGGTGGAAGGCGATCGGGTCGAAGGGGCTGACCAGGGCGGCGGCGCGCAGCGGGGCGGGCTCGGGGGCGTCCCGGTGGCGCAGCATCGCCAGCTCGCCGCGGGGGTGGGCGACGGCGACGGGCTCCAGCTCGCCCTCGGCGAGCAGCTCCTGCACGGCCGGCCGGGCCTCGCCGACCCGCAGCCGGAAGTGGTCGGCCAGCGTCGCGAGGTCCGCGACCCCGTGGGCGCGGGCGGCGCGGCGCACCAGCTCGCGGATCGCGGGGGCGGGGTCCGGGCCGGGACCGGCGGTGTCGGCGAGCGCGGCGGCGGTGAGGTCCCCGGCGGGCAGGTAGAGCCGTTCGAACTGGGGGCTGCGGCCCACGCAGTCCAGCGCCCCCGAGCGGAACAGGTACTCGATCACCCATTGACTCTCGGTGCGGCGCCATCCCCAGCCCTCCCCGCGCTGCTCGTCACCGAGGTGGCGGGAGATCGCGGCGGCGCTCAGCGGCCCGTGCTCGGCCAGCAGGGCGGCGACGTCCTCGAGCAGGTGCCCGGAGCGCTCGGCGGCGCGGCGGACGGCGCCCCAGTCCTGCTCGGCGACGCGGCGGCGCCGGAAGGCGAGCAGCGCGAACACGTCCTCGTCCACGTAGGCCGCCTCGTGGGCGAAGGCCTCGCGCAGCCGCGACCCGGCGCCGGGGGCGGCGGCACGGTCCAGCACCCGGGTGTCCCAGCTGCCGTGGCGGGTGAAGGCGGGCAGGTGGTGGGCGCGGGCGAAGACGCTGACGGAGTCGATCTGCAGCAGCTGGGTGCGGGCGAGGGTGGCGGCGAGGGCCTCGCGGCTGCGTGCCGGGGAGGCGACGGCGGTGCGGCGGCTGCCCCCGATGCCCTGGGCGTGCAGGGCGATGCGGCGGGCGTCGGTCCAGCTCAGGGTCGCGACGGGCGGTGGGGTGGCGGGCATCGGGTCTCTCGGCTCGGGGACGGGGACGCGCAGCGGGACGGGAGGGCACCGCGGTGCCCTCCCGTCCCTCGGGGTGGGGTGCTCAGCCGGTCGGCAGGGCGCCGTCCAGTTCGATCACGCCGTAGTTCCAGCCCTTGCGGCGGTAGACCACCTTGGGGTTGCCGGTCTCGGCGTCGACGAAGAGGAAGAAGTCATGGCCGACGAGCTCCATCTGGTACAGGGCGTCGTCGATGTCCATCGGCCGGGCAGGATGCTTCTTCTCGCGGATCACGACGGGCGAGCCCTGGGTGGCGAGGTCCTGTTCCGCGGCGTCGCTCTCGGCGGGGGCAGCGGGCTCCGGCTCGGACAGGGGCGCGGGCGGTTCGCCGTCGGGGGTCATGGTGCGCAGGGACGGGGCACCGGCCTGGTGCGAGCGGTCGCGGCCGCGGCGGTGGTCCTTGCGCTTGTCGCGGGCGCGACGCAGACGTTCGAGGAGCTTTCCGTAGGCGATGTCCAGGGCCCCGTAGAGGTCGTCCGCCCGGGCCTCCGAGCGGATCACGGCGCCGTTGTCGACGACGGTGAGCTCCACGCGGTCGCTGAGTTCGGACTGGCGGGGGTTCTTCTCCTGGGAGACCTCGACGTCCACCCGGAGCGCCGCGGGGGCGAGCTGGGTGACCTTGTCGAGCTTCTCGCTGAGGTGGCGACGGAATCGGTCCGGGACGTCCATATGGCGTCCGACGACATTGATCTCCATTGAGTTCTCCTCTGATCGGGGGCGGCCGCTCGGAGCCCGGCCGCGATGGCTCGTGCGCTGAGGTGCTCACCTCCTTCTCAGAAGGACCGTCCAGGTGTGACGGGGAGCACTAGTGTGCCACGCGATCCTCGGGATGTCCTGGGAGCGATCGCATCCCGCGCGGTGTGCCGGGAAGGTCCGGGATCCCGCCCCGGATGCTGGTCCCATCGGTGTCGGGCTCCTCGGGCCAGCGGGCCGCGGCGAGCACCATCGCGCCCTGCACGCGGGCACCGGCGGCGGTGAGCGCCGCGTGCAGGGCGCGCAGGGTGGCCCCGGTGGTGACGACGTCGTCGAGCAGCACCACAGCGCGGCCCTCCAGCGGGGTGCCGCGGCCCAGCTCGACGTGGCGGGAGCGGCGCTGCACCCCCGAGCGGCCGTGCTGGGAGACCGGGGTGCGCAGGCGTCCGCGCCAGGTCTCCGCGACCCCGGTGCGCGAGAGCTCCTGCGCGAGCTCGGCGACGTGGTCCTCCCCGCGACGGATCCGGGCCGCGCGGGAGGAGGGGGCGGGCACCAGCAGCACGGGCTCCGCTCCCTCGACTCCCTCGACGTCCACGGCCGCGAGCTCCCGCACGGCGGGGGCGAGGGCCGCGGCCAGCGGCCGCGCCAGGTGCAGGGCACCGCCGTTCTTCCAGCCCAGCACCAGGTCCCGCAGCCTGCCCCGGTAGGGGCCGAGGGCGAGCACCGGCAGCAGCGGGGCGAGGTCCACCCCGGCAGGGAGGCCACCCCCGGGCCGCACCCGGGCGTCCGCCAGCACCTGCAGCACCTCGCAGCGGGACTCGACCCGGCGCGGGGGCCCCGCCAGCTCCGCGGCGCAGTCCGGGCACAGTCGGGTCCGCTCCCGGCCGCAGGGGCAGTGCCGCGGGGCCAGCAGCCCCCCGGTCTCGGCGAGCACCTCCCGCAGCAGCGACCGTGCGCCCCCGCCCCGGGCCTGCTCCCCGGTCCGCCGCGCGGTGCCCCGGCGTCCTGCCCCGTGATCTGCCATGCCCCATCGCACGCCCGTCGGGCCCGAGCGGCCACGGAGCGGGCGCGGCGGTGGACGGAGGGCGGCTGGGGAGGGGCGGCCGGTCAGTACAGGGCGGGATCCGTGGCCTCGAGGTCCAGCTCGCGCCAGCTCTCGCCGTCGCTGCGCCACAGGGTCCCGGCGCCGTCGCCGGCCCAGACGGCATCGGCGACGGCCGTCCCGGCGATCCGCTCCACCGGGCCGTCGAAGCCGGGCAGCGTGTCGACCCCCGCTGCCAGGTCCACCACCTGGGCGCGGACCTGCTCGTCGGCGGTCTGCACCCCGAGCACGAGGACCGCCTGGTCGTCGTACCAGCCGGCCTGGGCGAGGTCCTCCATGCCCGGCACACGGAGCACCCGCGGCTCGGTGAGCGCGGTGGGCACGCCCTCGGCGTCGCGCACGACCGCGCAGAGGTCCAGCCGGGTGGTGTCGTCCTGGGTGGAGAGCACCAGCATCCGGGTCGAGTCGGCGGCGAGGTCCAGGGCCCTCAGCTCGCGCCCCTCGAGCCAGGCCGCGTCGATCAGCACGTCGTCGCCGGCCCCGTCGCCGCGCAGCGCCACCAGCAGCCCGCTGCCCCCGGGGACGCTGGTCCACACGTAGCCGGCGTCGTCCACCCGCGGGGGCACGAAGCCGGCCCCGGTGACGGCCTCCCGGCGCGGCACGGAGCCGTCGGCGGAGGCGATCAGCACGGCGTTGCCGTCCTCCCGCAGGGCGGCGGCGAGCACGCCGTCCTTCGCGATCGCCGGGGCGCGCACGGTCATGTCCTCCAGCGCGGGGACGAGCTGGGTGCCGGCGCCGCCGGCGGTGCCCTCGTCGAGGGAGACCACGCCGCGGGCCCCGGCTGCGATGGGGCGGTGGACGGGCAGCGCCCGTTCCAGGGGGGGCTCGTCGGTGGGGGTCATATCGGCCCCGGCCCACACCAGCTGGGTGCTCGAGAGGGTGCGCACGGAGCGCAGCGAGGACTCCATCTGGGCCAGCGCGCGGGCGCGCGCCGCGGCGGGCAGCGCCCCGATCACCCCGGGGACCGTGATCTCCGGGGTGCCGTCGGCAGCGGTGCCCAGCCGGGCCAGGCCGATGCCGGACTCGGCCGGGACCGCGCTGGTCACGGCCTCGCCGAGCACCGGTGAGGGCCCGGCGTCCAGGCGGTCCAGGACCTCCCCTGCGGCGTCCTGCAGCAGGAACCAGCGGTGGTCGGGCACCAGGTGCCGGGCGCGCGGATCCACGAAGTAGAGCTGGCCGGGGGCGAACAGCGCCTCGAACGCCGCCTCCGACAGGAAGATCCCGTCGGGCAGGCTCGCGATCCGCCACCGCTCCTCGACCTGCTCCAGCTCGAGGGAGAACTGCCGGTTGGCGGGGCCGGCCAGCACGCTGCGCACCCCGGCCGAGTCCAGGGCGGCCACGGAGCGCAGGGCCAGGGTGACGGTGGCGCTGCCGGCCTGCTGGATCTCCAGCTCCTGGGTGCCCGAGTAGATGGTGACCCCGGAGCTGGGGTCCCAGGACTCGCGGGCGGACGGGGTGAGGAACTCGCGGGCCACCGCGTAGTCGTCGGCCGCTCCGACGCCGGCCTGCACGAAGCCGCGCACCACCTCCACGGCGCTGGCACCGTCCTCGGGCGGCACCGCCCGCACGTAGGGGGCGCCGCCGGAGACGCCCTCCCCCACCGGTCGCACCTCGATGTCGGTGGAGGTGGGGATGCGGGCGCAGCCGGTGCCGAGCCCGAGGAGCGCCGCGGCGCCGAGACCCAGCACGCGGCGGCGCCCCGGCAGCGCGGGGCGGACTGCGGGGTCGTGTCGTCCGGGACGGTCGGGTCGGGGTGCGGTCATCGGTCCTCCTCCCGGTCGAGGTCGGCCGGGGACTCCTCGGTGTCCCAGCCGGGCAGCTGGTCGGGGGCGACGGGCAGCTCCCCGGTGATCGGCGGCGGCTCCTCGGCTCCGCGGACGAAGGAGCGCTCCAGCCGCAGCGGCGAGCGGGTGAGCGGCGTGCCCGGACGGCGCGGCAGGGTGAGGCGGAAGACGGCGCCGCGGCCCTCCTGCCCCCAGGCCTGCAGCCAGCCCTCGTGCAGCCGGGTGTCCTCCGCGGAGATCGACAGCCCCAGGCCGGTGCCGCCGAGGGTCCGGGCGCGGGAGGGATCGGCCCGCCAGAAGCGGTCGAAGACGCGCCGGGCGTCCTGCGGGGAGATGCCGTGCCCGAAGTCCTGGACCACCACCGCCACGGCCTGCTCGTCGCCCGCGCAGCGCACCACCACGGGTCCGCCGGCGCCGTGCTCGATGGCGTTGGTGAGCAGGTTGCGCAGCACCCGGTCCACCCGCCGGGCGTCGACCACGGCGTGCAGGTCCCCGGCGGCCGGATGCACCTCGAGCTCGCAGCCACGGGCCTCCGCCAGCGGGGCGGCGTCGCGGACCGCCCGCTCCACCAGGGCGCCGAGGTCCTCGCGCTGCGGCTCGAGCACCGCGGCGCCCGCGTCGAAGCGGGAGATCTCCAGCAGATCCGCCAGCAGCGCGTCGAAGCGCTCCACCTGCGCGGTCAGCAGCTCCGCGGTGCGCCCGAGCTCCCCCGGCAGGTCCTCGCGCGCGGTGTTCAGCACGGAGGCCGCCATCCGGATCGTGGTCAGCGGGGTGCGCAGCTCGTGGGAGACGTCGGAGACGAAGCGATGCTGCAGGCGGGACAGCTCGGTGAGGTCCTCGACCTTCTGCTCGAGGGTGTCGGCCATCTCGTTGAAGGAGACCCCCACCCGCGCCAGCTCGTCGCCGCCGGAGACCACGACCCGGCTGCTGAGGTCGCCGCCGGCCATCCGCTCGGCGGCCTCGGCGGCGCGCTTGAGGGGGGTGGTGACCAGCCGCGCCACCACCACCGCGATGCCCACCACGAGGGCCAGCAGCACGCCGCCGCCGCCCAGCATCACCCGCTGCACGAAGGACAGCGTCTCCTGCTCCTCCTCCATCGGGTAGAGCACGAAGAGGTCGTAGGTGCCGGTGCCGGGCACCTCGACGCGGGTGCCGACCAGCAGGGCCGGGATCTCCTGCCCGCTGCCGGCGTCCCAGGCGATCGACCGCCACACCAGCGACTCGGGCTCCGCCGCCACCGTCTCCCGGAAGCCGGAGCCCACCTGGTCCAGCAGGGACTCGTCGGAGGCCACCTGCAGAACGCTCGCACCCTCGTCCACGGGCACCAGCGCGATCTCCCGGTGCGAGGCCTCACCCTGACTGCCCGAGGGGTTCACGAAGGCCGTGGCCTGGTCCTGCTGCTGGGTGGTGGTGGAGTCGGCCAGGTTCGCCATCTGCACCATCAGGTCGCTGCGCACCTCGGCGGTCTCCTCCAGCACCCTCTCGCGGCGCTGCTCGTAGAGCCCGTCGGCGATCACGGAGGACAGGTAGGAGCCGACGGCCAGCACCGCCACCGTGGACAGCACCGTGGTTACCACGACCACCCGCAGGGCCAGGGGCCAGGAGCGGGGATCCGCACCGGTGAGGGCGGCACGGGACGCCCGGCGGAGCCGGGAGGGCCCCTCCTCGGCGCTCAGGCCGCCCCGCCCGCGCGGTACCCCACGCCGCGCACGGTCACCACGATGCGGGGGTTCTCGGGGTCGTGCTCGATCTTCGAGCGCAGCCGCTGCACGTGCACGTTGACCAGGCGGGTGTCGGCGCTGTGGCGGTAGCCCCAGACGTCGCGCAACAGCACGTCGCGGGTGAAGACCTGCCAGGGCTTGCGGGCCAGCTGGGTGAGCAGGTCGAACTCGAGCGGGGTCAGCGAGATCAGCTCGTCCCCGCGGCGCACCTCGTGGCCGTCGACGTCGATGGCGAGGTCCCCGATGGTGAGCTGCTCGGTGCTGGGCGCCTCCACCCGGCGCACCCGCGCCTTGATCCGGGCCACCAGCTCGTCGGGCTCGAAGGGCTTGGTGAGGTAGTCGTCGGCCCCCGCCTCCAGGCCCTCGACCACGTCGGCGGTGTCGGAGCGGGCGGTGAGCATGATGATCGGGACGTCGGAGTCGCGACGCAGCCGGCGGCACACCTCGATCCCGTCCATGCCCGGGAGCATGAGGTCCAGCAGCACCAGGTCCGGGTGCAGCCGCGGGAAGGTCTCCAGGGCGGAGGCCCCGTCGGGCGAGGTCGCCACCTCGAAGCCCTTGCCGCGCAGGACGATGCCGACCATCTCGGCGATCGCCTGGTCGTCGTCGACCACGAGGATGCGTGAAGAGGTCGTCATGGGGGACATTGTGCCATCGTGCCGGGCAGGGTCGACGTTCGTCGGATCGGCGCGGGGGCCCGGGCTCCCTAGGGTGGGAGCCTCTCGCCCCCGGGACCTCCCCGAGCCAGCGGGCGGGCAGCGATGGGAGCACGCGATGAGCAGCAGCTGGACGGCACCGGGAGCCCCCGACGGCTCGGCACGCGAGGACACCCCGGCGACCGGCGGACCGACGGCGGCCACCGCACCGGGCGGCCCCGGCCGCGAGCTCGACGCCGAGCTGCCGCTGTTCCCCCTGCGCCCACTCGGGGTCGGCGAGATCCTCGGCGCGGCGATGCGCATCTACCGGCTGCGGCCGCGCCCCGTGCTGCTGCTGGCCCTGCTGGTCTACGGGGTCACCGGGGTGCTGGCGACGGTCGCGACCGGGGCCTCCCTGATGCCGATGATGTCGGACATGCAGGCGACGCTGCAGGACCCCACCGCGAGCTCCACCTCCTACGCCACGGGCGACCTGCTGGCCACCGTGCTCGGCTCCCTCGGCACCACCGTGCTCGCGCTGGTGGCGGCCGCCGTGGTCACCGCGCCGGTCGCGGCCCTCGCGATCGCCGAGGCGGCCGGGGAGCACACCGCGACCGAGACCTTCTGGGCCTCCGCCCGCCGCCTGGCACTGCCCGCGGTCGGGATCTCGCTGCTGGTGAACCTCGCCTCCGGGATCGCCCTGCTGGCCGTCGGCGCGCTGGCGGCGGTGCCGCTGGCCCTCACCGGTCCGAGTCCCCTGACCGTGCTGGTGCTGCTGCTCGGCATCCTGCTGGGCGGGCTGGTCTCGCTGTACATCTGGGCGCGCTGCGTCCTGGCGATCCCGGTGCTCGCGGTGGAGGGCACCGGCGTGACCGGCGCGCTGCGCCGCGCGCTGGCCCTCACCGCGGGGAGCCGGCAGTGGCGGGTCATCGGCATCGCCCTGCTGATCTCCCTGCTGTCCGTGCTCGCCGTGCAGGTGATCGCCGGGGTGGTGGGCTTCGTCGGCGGCGCCGGCTACGCGGTCATCCTGCTGTCCACGTCGGGGGAGGGCATCCTGGCCGCGACCCTCCTGCTCAGCGCCGTCAGCGCGATCGGCACCTTCCTGGCCAGCGCGCTGCTGGCCCCCTTCACCGCCGCCGGGTACGCGACCCTCTACGCAGACCAGCGGATGCGCGAGGAGGCGTTCGACGTCGAGCTCGGGCGCCGCCGCCGGGCGGCACGGCCCGGGGCGTGGCAGGGATGATCGCGGCCGCTCCCCCGCCGGACCCCGAGGAGGCCCGCTCCCGGGTGCTCGAGGAGCTCTCGAAATCGGAGTACGACACCTCGGGGGGCTTCCTGGAGTGGCTGCTGGGGCACCTCGAGTCCTGGTTCGCGGCGCTCATGGACGGCGTCAGGGGCTCCAGCACGACCCAGGGGGTGCTCACCGTGGTGGTGCTGCTGCTCCTGCTGGTCGCGGCCGTGCTGGTGCTGCGCCGCACCGGGAACCTGCGCCGCAGCGCCGCGCTCGCCGAGGAGCGTGCACTGGACGCCGAGGAGCACCTGCGCGCCGAGGTGCTGCGCGAGCGCGCCCGCGCCGCCCTGGGGGCCGGCCGCCGCGACGACGCCACCGTGCTGGCGCTGCGCGCCCTGGTCCGCGACCTCGAGGAGCGCACCCTGCTGGAGGTCGACGCCGGCATGACCGCGCACGAGGCGGCGATCGCGGCCGCCCGGCCCTTCCCCGAGCTGCGCCCGAGCCTGCTGCGCGGCGCCGCCGCCTTCGACACCGCCGCCTACTCCGCCCGCCCGGCGACGGCGAAGCAGGCCGAGGACCTGCTGCGCCTGGCCGAGTACCTGGCCGGATCCACCCCGGACCTCGCCGCCCTCGACGGGACCCCCGCATGAGCGCCCCCGCCCCTGCAGCGGCCCCCGCGCCGGAGGCGACACCGGGCGCCGGGTCCACGAGGCCCCGCCCCGCGGAGCGCAAACGCCGGCCCGGCTGGCTGGTCGCCGCCGTGGTGCTGGTGCTCGTCGCCACCACCGTGACGATCATGGCCCGCGGCGCCTACCGTGACGGCCCCCTCGAGCCCGGGGCCCCCACCCCGCAGGGATCCAAGGCCCTGGTGCAGGTGCTGGCGCGGGACGGCGTGGAGACGGAGACCCTGCGCCACGCCGCCGACGCCGCCGCCGAGCTGCGCGCGGGCCGGCCCGTGCTGCTGGACGCGAGCGCAGGCCTCTCCCCCGCCCAGCTCGACCTGCTGGCCGAGGCCCACCGCGAAGGCGGCGGCCGTCTGGTCCTGCTGCGCCCCGACCTCGCCGCCCTGAGGGCCCTCGCCCCCGGGATCATCCCCACCGGCAGCCTCGAGGAGGCGAGCGACGTGACCGCCGCGGGCGCCTGCGGGGCGGTGGACACCCGCGCCGGGACCCTGCGGGTGCAGGGCGAGGAGGGCGCGCTCGGCGACTCCTCCCTCTACCAGATCACCGCCGACGCCCCCGCCGACGCCGCCACCTGCTTCGAGGCCGGCGAGGGCTCCCTGCTGGCGGCCGCCGGGGACGTGACCGTGCTGGGCAGCCCCGACGTGCTCAGCAACGAGGGCGTCGCGGGGGCCGACAACGCCGCCCTCGCCCTCGGGCTGCTCGGTGAGGAGGGGACCCTGGGCTGGTACCTGCCCTCCCCGGGCGACCCGCTGGCCTCCGGCACCCCCACCCTGATCGACCACCTGCCGCGCTGGGCCGGCCCGCTGGCCCTGTGGCTGCTGGCGGTCGCGGCGCTGGGCCTGTGGGTCGCCTCGCGCCGGCTCGGCCCCGTCGTCGTCGAACCGCTGCCGGTGGCGGTCCGCCCCGAGGAGCTGGTGCGCGGCCGGGCGCGGCTGCTGCAGAGCGCCCACGCCCGCGAGGCCGCCGCCACCTCCCTGCGCACCGCCGCCGCCCGCCGCCTCGCCGGCCGGCTCGGCCTGCGCGGCGAGCACACCCTGGACGCCCTGGTGGCGGCCCTGGGACCCCACACCGACCGCTCCCCCGAGCAGCTGCGCAGCCTGCTCGGCCCCGCCCCCGTCCCCACGGACCAGCAGCTGGTGCGGCTGGCCCGGGACCTCGACCACCTCGAGAAGGAGATCGACCGATGAGCTCGACCATGCCGGAGGTCCCGGACCCTGTGAGGGGCCCCGCGCCCTCCTCGACACCCTCCCCCGCCGACCAGGACGTGCGCGCCCAGCTGCAGGGCCTGGCCGAGGAGGTCCACAAGGGCGTGGTGGGCCAGGACGCCGCCGTCACCTCGCTGGTGGTGGCGCTGCTGTGCCGCGGCCACGTGCTGCTGGAGGGCGTGCCCGGGGTCGCCAAGACCCTGCTGGTGCGCTCCCTGGCCGCCGCCCTGGACGTGCGCATGCGGCGCGTCCAGTTCACCCCCGACATGATGCCCGGCGACATCACCGGCTCCCTGGTCTACGACAACGCCACCAGCGACCTCGTCTTCCGCGAGGGCCCCGTGTTCACGAACCTGCTGCTGGCCGACGAGATCAACCGCACGCCCCCGAAGACGCAGTCGGCGCTGCTGGAGGCGATGGCGGAGCGGCAGGTCACCGTCGACGGCGCCTCCCGGCCGCTGCCGGACCCCTTCCTGGTGGTCGCCACCCAGAACCCCATCGAGTTCGACGGCACCTACACGCTGCCCGAGGCCCAGCTGGACCGCTTCCTGCTCAAGGCCGTGATGCCGCTGCCGGAGCGGGAGGTCGAGGTGGACGTGCTGCGCCGCCACGCCGAGGGCTTCGACATGGCCGACCTCGCCGCCACCGGGCTGCGGGCCGTCGTCGACGTGCCCTCCCTGCACCGCGCCCAGTCCGATGTCGCCGCCGTCGCCGCCGAGGACCCCGTCGTGCAGTACATCGTGGACGTCTGCCGGGCCACCCGCCGCTCCCCCAGCCTCGCCCTCGGGGTCTCCCCGCGCGGCACCATCGCCCTGCTGCGCACCGCCCGCGCCTGGGCTTACCTGATGGGACGCGACTTCATCACCCCGGACGACGTGAAGACGATGGCTCCGGCCACCCTCGCCCACCGGGTGCAGCTGACCACGGAGGCCGAGCTCGAGGGCACCCAGGTGGAGGCCGTGCTGGCCGCGACCCTGGCCTCGGTGCCGGTCCCCCGCTGAGCCGGGTCCCGCCCATGCGCCTGTCCCCGACGCCCCGTGCGGTGCTGCTGGCCCTGCTGCCGCTGCCGCTGATCGTGCTGTGGCCGCACTGGTGGACGCTGCTGCTCGCCGCCGTCGGCGTGCTCGCGGTGGTGCTCGGCGACGCCCAAGCGGCGCCCTCCCCCCGGGCGCTCACGGTGCGGCGGGAGGCGCCGCTGCAGGTGCGGCTCGGCACCACCGCGACGGGACGGCTGCTGGTGACCAACCCCGGGCCGCGGACAGCGGAGCTGGAGCTACGCGACGCCTGGAACCCGACCGCGGGCCTGGACACGCAGCGCACCCGCCTCACGGTGCCGCCGCAGGAGCGGCGCGCGGTCCCCCAGACCTTCACCCCCACCCGCCGCGGGGAGCACTCCTCGCGCGCCCTGGTCATCTCCTCCCGGGGGCCGCTCGGCGTCGGTCGCCGCAGCGCCCCCGTGCAGGCGCCGGGGCGGATGCTCGCCCTGCACCCCTTCGGCGCCCGCCGCCACCTGCCCTCCCGGGTGCAACGGCTGCGGGAGATCGAGGGCCTGGCCGCGATCCACCAGCGCGGCCAGGGCACCGAGTTCGACTCCCTGCGCGACTTCGTCGACGGCGACGACGTGCGCTCGATCGACTGGCGCGCCACCGCCCGCCGCCGCAGCGTGGTGGTGCGGACGTGGCGCCCTGAGCGGGACCGGCATGTGCTGATCGTGGTGGACACCTCCCGCACCGGCGCCGCCCGGCTCGGCGAGGGCACCAGGCTGGACGCCGCCTTCGACGCGGCGCTGCTGCTGACGGCCCTGGCCGGGCAGGCCGGGGACCGGGTGGACCTGCTGTGCATCGACCGCATCCCGCACCGTTCGGTGGTGGGCTCCAGCCGCACGACGGTGCTGCACGACGTGGTCGCGGCCACGGCCGCGGTGCACCCGGCGTTGGTGGAGACCGACTGGGAGCTGGCCGCGGCCGCCGTCGCCGAACGCACCCGAAAAGGCTCCCTGGTGGTGCTGCTGACCCCGATCGAGGAGTCCGCGATGCACGGGGTGCTGCTCCCGGTCGCCGCGCGCATCGCGCAGGACCATCAGCTGCTGGTGGCCTCCGTGGCCGATCCCGCGCTGGGGGCGCTCGCGGCGGGGCGGGGCGACGCGGAGCAGGTGTACCTGGCGGCCGCCGCCGAGCAGGCCCGGGCCGACCGCGACGGGGTGGGGCGGGCCCTGGAGCGCGCGGGCGCGCACGTGGTCGACGCCGATCCGGAGCACGCCCCGCAGGACCTGGCCGACGCCTACCTGGCGCTGAAGGCGGCCGGGCGGCTCTGAGCCCGCGACCGTTCAGCCGACGGTGGCGACCCGCTCCCCCACCAGCTCCGCGGAGAGGTCCCCGCGGATACCGGCCCGGTGCACGGTGCGACCGCGGCCCAGCATGAACCACAGGAACGCGGCCCAGGCGAGGACGCCGATCGCGATCCGCATCGCCGGCGGCAGGGCGCCGGGGGTCACGAAGGCCTCGATCAGGCCCGAGACCAGCAGCACGGGCACCAGCCCGATGGCGACGGACACCAGGCTGCGGGCCGCGTGCGCGAGCGCCCAGGAGCGCGGCAGCGGGCCGGGCCGCACCCACGCCCAGCAGGTCATCAGGCCCGCCCCGGCCCCGACCAGCACCGCGGTCAGCTCCAGCAGCCCGTGCGGGAGGATGTACACGAAGAAGGTGCCGAGGCCCCCGTAGGCGGCCATCACCCCCGCGGTCAGGCCGATGTTCAGGCCGTTCTGCAGCAGCATCAGCACGGGCCACACGCCGGTCACGCCGAACACGACGGCCTGGGCCGCGATCCAGGCGTTGTTGGTCCACACCTGGGCGGCGAAGCCGGTGGCCTCGCCCTGGAAGTAGTAGGCCACGAAGTCGCCGCGGACCAGGTCCTGCTGCGCGTCCTGCGGCACCGCGAGGTCGCGGGCGCGGTCGTCGAGACCGAAGTACAGGGCGGTGACGAGCGTGGCCAGCAGGAAGATGCCGGCCGCCAGGGCCACCCCCCAGCGGGAGGCGTACAGCGCGGCCGGCAGGTCCTCCCACCAGAAGTCCCGCACGCGCCGCCAGGTGCTCACTCGGGTGCCGGTGATGCGCAGCCGGGCCCGGTGCACCAGCAGCGAGAGCCGGGCCGTGAGAGTGGGGTCCGGGGTGCGGGAGCGGATCGTGGAGAGATGGGTGGCGGTCTCCTGGTAGAGCGACAGCAGCTCCTCGACCTCGGCGGCGTCCAGGTGCCGCTGCCGGGTCAGCACGGCGAGCCGCTCCCAGCGGGGGCGGTTGACGGCGATCACGGCGTCCAGGTCCACCCGCCCAGCCTAGGGCGGGACGGCACCGCGGCACGGCCGACGAAAGTCGCGGGCCGCCCCTCCGGGAGCCGACCCCAGTCGCTGCTGCGCCCGGGGACGGCCTGCGAGGATGGGGCCATGAGCGCGGCGAGCGGACGGAGCGAGGCCCTGATCACCGGGGACGCGGTGATGCTGGACCTGCGCCCGGCCTCCTTCGCGGTGCGGATGCTGTCCGGGGCCGTGGACGGCGTCGTGGTGCTGGCCCTGCTGATCGGCCTCGGTCTGTCGATGGCCTGGGTCGACGCCCGGGAGGGGCTGGATGCGGGGCTGCTCGCCGCCGGCACCGTGCTGGCCTCGGTGACCGCGTTCGTCGGCTACCCGGTGCTGTGCGAGCAGCTGGGCCGGGGCCGATCCCTGGGGCGGCTGGTGACCGGCACCCGGGTGGTGCGGGACGACGGCGGCCCGGTGCATGCCCGCCAGAGCGTGCTGCGCGCCGTGATGGCGATGCTGGAGATCTGGTCGACGGCGGGGGCGATCGCGCTGACCAGCGCGGTGCTGGACCGGCGCTCACGGCGCCTGGGCGACCTGCTGGCGGGGACCGTGGTGATCCAGGAGCGGATGCGGGACCGGAGCCCCGAGCCCGTGCCGATGCCCGCCGAGCTGGGCGACTGGGCCGAGGGGGCGGACCTGGGGCGGCTGCCGGCCCCGCTGATGCAGGAGATCCGCTCCTTCCTGCCGCGGGCCGCGCGGACGAACCCCGAGTCGCGGCGGGTGCTGGTGCGGGACCTGGTCCAGCGCACCCTGCCGCACGTGGCGCCCGCGCCACCGCCCGGCACCGATCAGGAGCGCTTCCTGGCGGCGGTGATCGCCGAGCGTGCGGCCCGGGACGAGCGCCGGCTGCGTCGGGCCCGGCAGCGACGCGAGGAGATCGAGGCGCAGGTGCGCACCGCGCCCTTCGGGGCCTGAGCCCGTCGGGCCGCTCAGGCGGGGGGCGCGGTGCGTCCGGCGATGAGCACCGGGATGCCGTCCTGCACGGGGTGCGCGCGGGAGCAGTCGGTGCAGCGCAGCGCCCGCTCGGCGTCGACCAGCGCGCCGCCGCAGTCGGGGCAGCGCAGGCGCTCGCGCACCCACCTCGGCAGCTCCGCGACGGAGGACGGGGCGGAGGCGGCCTGCTCGACGGGCTCCGGCTCGGACTGGACCGGTTCGGGATCCGCCGCCTCCGGCTCGGCGATGGCCTCGAGCACGCGGTCACGGATGCGGGCCATGGTGTCCTCCTCGGCGGCCTCCACGTTCAGCCGCAGCAGCTTCTCGGTGTGCGAGGGACGCAGGGAGACCCACCACCGCTCGGCGGGGGCGGCGTCCTCGTCCCAGTGGACCAGGCTCAGCCCGTCCAGCTCGTCGACCTCGGTGCCGGGGATCGCCTCCAGCACGGCGCGTCCCCGGGCGAGGGCCGCCGCCGGATCGGCGGGCCGGGCGTTGATCTCCCCGCTGGAGGGGTAGGGGTCGTGCGCGGCCACCAGCGCGGAGGCGGGGCCGTCGGTGCCGGCGAGCGCCGCTATCACGTGCAGGGCCGCGAGCATCCCGGAGTCGGCGCGGAAGAAGTCGCGGAAGTAGTAGTGCGCGGAGTGCTCGCCGCCGAAGACCGCCTCGTGCTCGGCCATCAGCGCTTTGATCAGCGAGTGGCCCACCGGGGAGCGCAGCGGCTCCCCGCCGGCCTCCCGCACCGCCTCGGCGACGTGTCGGGAGGAGACGGCGTTGGCGATCACCACGGGGCGCTCCTCGCCCGCGGCACGCATCCGGGCGATCTCCCGGGTGGCGATCAGCGCGGTCAGCGCCGAGGGGGTGACCACCTCGCCGCGCTCGTCCACGACGACGCAGCGATCGGCGTCGCCGTCGAAGGCGAGCCCCAGGTCGGCGCCGGCCTCGCGCACCGCCTGCCGCAGCCCCCGCAGGTTCGCGGGGTCCAGGGGGTTGGGCGGGTGCGCGGGGAAGGAGCCGTCGAGGTCGAGGTGCAGGCCCCGCAGGGTGATCCCGGGCAGCCGGCCCAGCACCGCGGGGGCGGTGAGCCCGGCCATGCCGTGGCCGGCGTCCACCACCACGGCCAGGGGCCGCGCGGCGGGCATCGGCACCAGGTCCAGCACGGTGTCGACGTAGTCGGTGAGGGTGTCCAGCTCCTGCACGCGGCCGCCGGCGACCTCGGGCACGGAGCCCTCGTCGAGGTAGCGCTCGGCGCGGCGGCCGATGGCGGCCAGGCCGGTGTCGTGGCTGACGGGTCGGGCGCCGGGCAGGCAGAGCTTGAGGCCGTTGTCGCCGGGCGGGTTGTGGCTCGCGGTGACCATCACCCCGGCGGCGTCGTGCAGGCCGGAGGCGCAGTAGAGCTGGTCGGTGGAGGCCGGTCCCGCGTCGGCGACGGTCGCGCCGCGGGCGGCCGCGCCCGCGACGACGGCGGCGGCCAGCTCCGGGGAGCTGGCGCGGGCGTCACGGGCGACGATCACGGCGGGGGCGGCCCCGTCGACGGCCTGCTCGGCGAGGTGGTCGACGAAGGCGGCGCCGAGCGCGCGGGCCACCTCGGCGCTCAGCTCCTCCCCGGCGACGCCGCGCACGTCGGAGGAGCCGATGATGCCGCGCAGGTCCGCGCCGGAGGGACGCTCACTCATCGGGGGACCGCACGACGCTGAGGTGCCGGGCGCCGGTGCCGGCCGGCTTCTCCGCGGCGGGGCGCACGGCCGGGCGGGGCTCGGGCGCGGGGCGGGCCGGGCGCAGGGCCTCGGCGAGGGCGACCAGGTCGTCGGGGACGGCGTCGCCGCCCTCGACACGCAGCAGCTCCCAGCCGACGGGGGCGGTGAGGCGTTCGGAGTGCACCTGGCAGAGGTCGTAGGTGTGCGGCTCGCTGCTGCGCGAGAGCGGGCCGAGCACCGCCGTGGAGTCGGCGTAGACGAAGGTCAACGTGCTCACCGCGGGGTTCGAGCAGGCGGTCCGGGAGCATTCACGAGCTGGCACAGAGGGGAGTCTACGCAGGGGAGCCGCCCCCGCGGGGCGGCTCGCCCGGTCCCGCCCGACGGCGAGGGGGAGGTCACGGTCCTCCCGGCCGCGGGGACTAGGGTGCCGGGCATGGACCTGCAGCCCTCCGGCTCCGCGCAGCCGCCCGGCCCACCCTCGCGTCGCGGGGCCCGACGCCGGGACCGGCACGGCCGCGGCCGCCGCTTCGACCTGGTGCCCCCGCACCTGCCGGGGCACCGCACCCGGCGCGAGCGCTTCGACGAGATGGTCGCGGACCTCGCGGCGGCCACCGCGGAGCGCTTCCCACGGCGGCTCGCGCACCTGCGGGTGCATGTGGAGGAGGTGCCCGCCGCGGACCCCTCCCCCTGGGAGGACGCGCCGGTGCTGCTGGGACGGGCGCTGCCGGCCACCCGGGAGCGGCCCGCCACGGTGATCGTCTACCGGCGTCCGATCGAGACCCGCTGCGCGGACGAGGCCGCGGTGGAGGCGATGGTGCGCCAGGTGCTCGCGGAGCAGATCGGCTCCCTGCTGGGCATCCCCCCGGAGGACATCGACCCGGAGGCCTGGGACCTCGAGGACTGAGGCTCAGTCCTCGAGACGGACCTCGACGGCCTCGCCGCTGTCCTGCGCGGGCAGCACGGCCAGGGCCGAGAGCATCGCCCCGTCGTCGGCGGCGGCCCGGCTCTCCATCCACCCGACGTGCAGCACGCCGGGGAGATCGGGCACCACCACCAGACCGGAGGGGTCCTGGACGCCGATGCGGATGTCGGCGGTGTCCAGCGTGGAGAGCGCGTCGGCGGTGACCTCCAGCTCGACGGGCTCGCCGGCGGTGCCGTCGGCGGCCAGCGGGATCACCGTGGCAGCGGTGTCCGCGGTCGCGGTGAGGCTCAGGGTACCGCGGCCGCCCCCGGCGGGCAGGGCGGTGACGCCGCTGGTGTCCAGCGTGGCGGCGGCCGGGGCGAGGGCGAAGTCGACGGGGGTGCCGATGGTGTCCCCGGGCAGGTCCTGCCCGGCGGCCTCGCTGCGGACGACGGCCCTCACCGGGTCCTCGGCCTCGACCTGCACGCTGTGCGCGCCGTCGGGCAGGCCCTCCAGCGGCACGGCGGTGACCGCGTCGGCGGGCACCTCCACGGTCGTGCTCAGCTCCTCGCCGCCCGCGCCCAGGACCCGCACCGCGGCGGTGGTCTCCTCGCCGGAGGCGTTGCCGAGCACGAGGGTGGGGTCGCTGCCGGCGCGGACCACGGAGGGGATCACCTGCTCGGTGCCGGCCGGCTCGAGGGGGGTGAGGATCTCGGCGCCGCCGGGGGTGAGGCCGTCGCGCTCGGTGCTCTGCACGTGCATGGCCAGCGGGGCGCCCAGCACCTCGACCTCCACGCCGAGCACCGCGGCCTCACCGATCACGGACTCCAGCAGCACCCGCTCCTCGGCACCAGGGGCGACGACCACCTGGCTGCGGCCCTCCATCGCGGCGGGGCCGTCCTCGGTGCGCACCTGCACCGAGGCGGTCGCGGGCCGTGCGGTGGGGTTGCGCAGCACCAGCTCGGCGCTCGAGCCGGAGAGCGTGGAGGCCCCCAGGAAGGAGGCGGAGGTGCTGGCGGCGGCGCAGCGGGACACGGCCAGGGAGCGGTAGTCGCCCTCGGCGGTGAGCGTGGACTGCACGGCGTCGGCGACGGGGCGGCCCTCGTCGGCGGTCTCGGCGGTCACCGCGGAGGCGGTGGTGACGCCCTGGGCGGCGAGCAGGGAGGCGCCGAGCTCCCCGGCCCCGACCGCCGCGTCGAGGGCGGCGCCCTCCGGGTCGGCGAGGGACAGCTGCGGGGCGCGGGCGGAGCCGTCCTCGCCGCGGCGGGTCTCCGAGCCGGCCACGGTGCCGAACAGCAGCGAGGAGTCGGACTCCAGGGCGAGGGCGCCGACCTGGGCCTGCTCGGCCGGGGCGGTGGCGGCGAGCTCCTCGTCCCCACTGGTGCCGATCAGCTCCTCGGAGATCTGCAGCGGCCCGGCGCACTGGGAGCTCGAGGCCCCCGGCAGGGCGCTGGTGGTGGCGCGCTGGGCGGGGTCCGTGGCCGGGGCGGGACCGAGCGCGAGCGCCCCGCCGACCAGGGCGAGGGGCACGACGGCGAGCAGGGCCAGCAGCGGGCGGGGGGCCGGTCGCTCAGCCATAGAGCTCCTCCGCGGATCGGGCGCGCATCCGCCAGGGGATCGCGATCAGGGCGGTGACCACCACCCCGGCAAGCAGCAGCAGCTGCCAGAGCAGCCGCAGGGGCTGGACGCGGTGCACCTCGACCTGGCCCGCGGCGTCGGCGGGGACGGTGAAGCCCTGCGCCCAGCCGTCGACCGTGACCGGTTCCAGCCGCTCGCCGTCGACGGTGGCGCGCCAGTCGGCATCGGCCCGCTCGGAGAGCACCAGGGTGCGCTCGGCGTCGGCCGCCGCGATCGTGCCCTCGGCGTCGATCACCCCGCTGGCCAGCGGGGCGGTGCCGTCCTCCCCGCGGATCTCCGCACGGGGGTGGGTGTCGATGACGCGCCACAGGCCGCCGTCGGCGTTCTCGGTGACCTTCTCCAGGGCGGTGGAGGCGTCCAGCGCGGAGACCAGGGCAGGGTGGTCCTCGGCGGCGCCGGGCACCACCACGTAGGCCACGGCCGCAGCCTCCGGCCCGGCGTCGTCCCCGGTGGCGAGCATCTCGGCGACGTCCTCGCGCAGCGCTTCGGAGCCGGCGTCGGAGCCGAGCTCCCCGCCCAGCCGCAGCAGCTCGAGGTCGCGGGCGTCGGTGACGGAGGCCTGCTGGAGGGCGGTGTCGGCGCCCTGCACGACGAGGGAGGCGGTGACGGTGCCCTCCGCGGTCTCGCCGAGCACCAGCACCCGGGAGCGGGCGTCGGTCAGGCCCTGGTCGGTGGCCGCGGCGGGCACCTGAGAGCCCTCGGCCCGGTCCACGGCGAGCATGCCGGGCAGCAGCAACGACCAGCCGGCGACGGTCACGACACAGACCGCGGCCACCAGGCCGGCGACGGCGGCGGTGAGGGCGCGGCGGGGCCGCGAGACCCCGCCCCCGCGGCGGGCGAGGGCGTCGAAGGAGGCTCCCGCGCCGAGGCACAGCGCCAGCAGCAGCAGGTCCAGCAGTCCGTGCAGCGGCGCGGCGATCACGGCATCCCCCGCGGGCATCAGCGGCACCCGCACCACCAGCAGCACGGCCGCCCCGGCGAGGGCCGCGAGCAGCAGGCCGTAGCGGCCCGCGGTGCCGGCGGTCCCGGCCAGCAGCGGGGCGGCCAGCGCGCCGAGCACGACGGGCAGCAGGGCGAGGGCGGGCGCCCAGGGGGCCAGCTGCGCCCCCAGCAGCGGGGCGAGCACCGCGTCCAGACCGGGGGCGGTGGGCCACAGCCGCAGCAGATCGGCGGTGTCCCCGACGGGCAGGCTCCCCGCGGGCACGGCGCCGACGCCGAGCAGCATCGAGGGGTGGGCGAGGTAGGCCGGAATGTAGGGCAGGTGCAGCAGCAGGGAGGGCACCAGCACCCAGAGCAGGCGCGGACGGCGGCCCGGCACCAGCGGGACGAGCATCGCCAGGGCGAGCGCCACCAGCACCACCAGTGCGGGCTGCACGGCACCGATCACGAGCAGCAGCAGGCCCCCGGCGGCGGCCGCGGGCACGCTGGCCTGGGAGACCTTGTGGGGCAGACCGATGGCGCGGCCCACGGCCAGGGCCAGCAGCGGAAGCAGCACGTGCACCAGCAGCAGCGGCCAGGCGCCCAGCGAGAGGGCCGAGAGCAGCGCGGGCGCCAGCGCCCAGGTGACGACCAGCGCCAGTCGTGCGCCGATCGCCCGGGTCAGGGCGCCGGCGGCCCACCAGGCGGTCAGCGCGGAGGCAGGGACGGCGGCGAAGACCAGGGCCTCGGCCCAGAGGTCCCCGCCGAGCGGCAGGGCGCCGAGCACCCGCAGCAGCGGGTCGGCGGGACCGCGCTCCCCGAGCCCGGTCGGGATCCAGCTCGACCAGGCGGCAGCGACCGTGTCCCGCCAGGACTCGGGCAGCGGCAGCAGGGCGGGGCCCTGCAGGGTGCCGCGGCCGAAGAGCCCGCGCAGGGCCAGCAGCCCCAGCACGGTGCCGGCGAGGGCCACCACCACGGTGCCGATCACGTGGCGGCCGTAGTCGGCGTCGTCCACACCGTGGCGGGTGCCGGCGATGCCCCAGGTGGTGCGGCGGATGCGGCGGGTGCGGTCGTCGTCCGCGACCAGCCGGGTCCAGACGTCGGCCAGGCCACGGCGCAGGCTCTCCCCGCGCGGCAGGTAGAGCGGGGCGAGGCGGCCGCGGGGCACCCGGGCGCGGCGGCCGGCACGGGCGCCGCGGCGGATCACCGCGGGGGCGGAGCGCATCGCGTCCACCCAGGCGCGGGCCTCCATCCCGGCGCGGCGGGGCACCACGGCGGCGACGGCCCCGGCCATCCGGGCGAGGGTCACCAGCGGCAGCGCCGCGAGCAGCAGCAGGGCGGCGACCGGCCCGCGGTGCTTGAGCAGCACCAGCAGACGGCCGGTGCGCTGCTCCTGCAGCCGCTCCAGCAGGGGCCGGGTGGGCGGGGCGAGCACGACGGCGGCCTCGGGCTGCACGGCCACGCGCTCCCCGGAGCGCCAGATCCGGTGGCAGAGGTCGATCTCCGCCCAGGGGGAGGGCAGCTCGCCGTCCAGTCCGCCGCTGCGCAGCAGGGTCCGGGTGCGCACGAGCATGCCGGGCAGGGCGACGGCGAGCACGTCGTGGCGCCAGTCTGCCTGTCCCTGGTCGATCTCGCCCGGGTCCACCCCGGTGATGATGCGCCCGGAGTGGGTGAGGGTGAGGCCGACGTCGACCAGCTCGGCCGGGGCCGCGGGGTCCTGCGGCTCCGAGGCCGCGCCCGTCTCGGCGGGGCGGGGCGGGCGCAGACGCTTGGCGCCGACGACGGCGGTGTTCGGGGAGCTGACGACGAGCTCGAGCTCGCGTCCGAGGGCGTCGGGGGCGGGCGGGGCGTCCTGCACGGCGAACCACAGCCAGGAGTCGCCGCCGGCGGGGGCGGCGCGACGTCCGGCGCCCGGTCCGGGGGTCTGCTCGCGCAGGCGCTCGGGCACGCGAGCGAGGTCGGCGGCGCGCTGGCTGCGCTCGCGCTCGACCTCCTCGGCGTCCACGGCGGCGGCGCGGCGGCCCCCGGGCTCGGGCCCGCGGTCGGCGTCGGGCTCGACGGCGGTCCGGGGGGCGCCCTCGTCCTCGCGCGGGGTGGTCTGCTCCTCGCGCAGCAGCTCGAGCACCGCGCGGACGGCGGCGGCCTGGTCGCTGCGGTCCCCCAGCGGCAGCATCCGGTCGATGCGTCCGGCGCGCTGCGCGGCGGCCAGGAGCTCCGTGGCGGCCGCGGGCAGCTGCGGCGGGACGGTCACCAGCACTCGGTCCGCAGCGCGGTCCTGGGCGGCGACGGCCGCGAGGATCTCCTCGACGCGCGCGGCGGTCTCCGCCTCAGCGGCGGCCGTCGGGTCCGGGGTCCTCTTGTTCTCCTGCGGGGTGGGCGCGGTCGTCGCCCCGCTCAGCAGGACGACAGCGGTGACATGACGCGGGGACACCGGGTGGGCGGCTCAGATCGCCCGGCGCTTGAGCTTGCGGCGCTCGCGCTCGGACAGACCGCCCCAGATGCCGAAGCGCTCATCGTTCTGCAGGGCGTACTCGAGGCACTCGGCGCGCACCTCGCAGGAGACGCACACCTTCTTCGCCTCGCGGGTGGAGCCGCCCTTCTCGGGGAAGAAGGCCTCGGGGTCGGTCTGCGCGCACAGGGCGCGCTCCTGCCACGAGAGCTCCTCCTCGGTCTCGTCCGCTCCGAAATCCAGCAGGGACAGCTCGACGCGCCCGTCGTCCTCGACGTGATCCGATTCCATCGCCACCGCTCCTCCCATGTGCCGGTCCACCATCGTCAGCGTGCCCGGTCCGTTCCCTCTCCGGGCCGTCCGCACCGGGCCGCTCGATCCGCCGTGTCCGGTCCACCCCGACGGCCGGTGCGCCTCTAAAATACACCGGTGTAAGTCCTGCCCGTCAAGCGAGGACGGGTCCCCGAGACGGCCTTCACCCCGGTCGCGCGCGGCGTCCGCGCCCGTCCGCGCCCTGCGGGGACCCGCGAGACCCCCGCGCGGGCGCTGCCCGCCCACTCCCCCGATGCCCGGAGACCCGATGACCCCGCCGCCGCAGTCCGAGGCCGCCGCCGATCGCGCCCCCGAGCTGCGGGTGATCCCACTGCGGGGCATCGGCGAGGTCCGGGCCGGCGACGCCCTCGCCGAGCACCTGCTGCCGGCGCTGCGCTCGGCCGGGGTGCGGCGGGGGGACGTGCTGTGCGTGTCCACCAAGGTGGTCTCCAAGGCCCTCGGGCTGCGGGCCGCGCCCGCCGACCGGGACGCCGCGGTCGCCGCGGCCGCGGTGCGCACCGTCGCCCGCCGCCGCCACGGCGGGACCGTGACCTCCGTGGTGCAGATCCCCTCAGGCCCCGTGATGGCCGCCGCGGGGGTCGACGGCTCCAACGCCCCCGAGGGTCCGCTGCTGCTGCCCGAGGACCCGGACGCCTGCGCCGCGGCACTGCGCGAGGAGCTGCTGGGCGGACTCGGCGACGTTGGCCGTGAGCTGGGCGTGGTGCTCTCGGACACCTCCTCCCGGGTGTGGCGGGTGGGGGTCTCCGACCTCGCCCTCGGCGCCGCGGGGATCGTGGCGCTGGAGGACCTGCGCGGCGGCCGCGACGACGCCGGCCGCGCCCTCACGGTGACCGTGCGGGCCCTCGCCGACGAGATCGCCGCCGCCGCGGACCTGGTCAAGGGCAAGACCGCCCGGGTCCCCGCCGCCCTGGTCCGGGGCGTCCCCGGCGTGCTGGCCGACCCGGGGGTGCCCGCCGGCGCGCTCTCCCGCACCGGGGCCGGGGACTGGTTCCGCCGGCCCAGCCTCGAATCGGTCTGGCAGGCCCTCGGCCTCGACCTCGAGGAGGAGCCGGTCGCGGCGATGGACCCCGAGGAGCCGGCGGTGCGGATCGCCCGGGCCGTGGTGGTCGCGTGCCGGCCGCGTCCCGACGACGGGGCCCCGGCGACGGTGCGCTCGGCCGGTCCGGGGCAGCTGAGCGTGCACCCCCCGGCGGACTCCCCCACCTGCTGGGCCGCCGCCGGCGCCCTGCGCGAGCGCCTGCTCACCGCCCTCGGCGCCGAGGAGATCGCCGCCGCCCTGCCCCCGCTCACGGTGCGCCTCGGCCCACCCCTCGAGGCGCCGCGTCCGGGAGCGTACGGGGCCGACGGGCCCGGCGGCTGCGCCCCGTCCCCGGACCGTCCCTGGAGGACCAGCCCTAACCCCGTCCCGTCCCCCGCTCCCGATCCCGACCCCGACCCCGACCCCGACCCCGACCCCGAGGAGACCCCGTGACCGCGCTGCTGCCCACTGCCGCTTCCCTGCTGGACGCCCTGGAGCGGACCGGGCCGCGCCCCGCCCTGGCCTGGTACGCGCCCGAGGGCCGCACCGAGCTGTCCGGGCACGTACTCGCCAACTGGGTGATCAAGGCCATCGGCCACCTCGACGCGGAGATCACGCTCGCTCCCGGGGACCCGGTGGCGCTCGCGATGCCGCCGCACTGGAAGCGGCTGGTGCTGGCCCTGGCCGCGCACGCCCTCGGCGCCGAGGTGGAGGTCCTCGCCCCCGGGACGGCGCCGACGCGGGAGCCGCGGGTGCTGGTGACCGACGAGCCCTCCGGACCCCTCGCCGAGGACGCCGAGGAGGTGCTGGCCCTGCAGCCGGTCGCGCTGGCCCCGCGCTTCGCCGGAGAGCTGCCGCCGCTGGTGCACGACTGGGTCGCCGAGGTGCGCGCCCACCCCGACCGCCTCGCTGCGCCGCTGCCCGCCTGGTCCGGACCGACCCCCGCGGGGTCCGGCGAACGGGTGCTGCTCACCGGGGACGGCGCCGGGGCCGCGGAGCTGCCCGGGGCGCTGGCGGCCTGGCTGGCCGGGGGCGGCGTGGTGGGACCCGCGGCGGCAGTGAGTGCCCGGGCCGCCCGCGAGGAGGGCGTCAGCGGCACCGACTGAGCACGGGGTCCCTCGGCGCGGCCGCGGCTCAGCTCGCGCGGAGCGTGGCGACGGCCTCGACCGGGTCGCCGTCGAAGATCACGGTGCCCTTGCGGAGCACCACGATGCGGGTGCACAGCTTCTGCAGCATCTCCAGCTCGTGGGAGACCACCACCATCGTGCGACCCTTGGCCTGCAGCTCCCGGATCCGGGCCAGGCACTTCTTCTGGAAGGGCTCGTCACCCACCGAGAGGATCTCGTCGACCAGGAAGATGTCCGGCTCGGTGTGCACGGCGACGGCGAAGGCCAGCCGCAGGAACATGCCCGAGCTGTAGTACTTCACGTCGGTGTCGATGAACTCCTCGATCTCGGAGAAGTCCACGATCTCCCGGAAGCGCTCGTCGATCTGCTCGTGGGTCATGCCGAGGATCGCCCCGTTGAGGTACACGTTCTCGCGGCCCGAGAGGTCCGGGTGGAAGCCGGCGCCGACCTCGATCAGGCCCGCCACGCGGCCGCGCAGCAGCACCCGGCCGCGGTCGGGGAACAGCACCCCGGAGACGGTCTTCAGCAGGGTCGACTTGCCGGAGCCGTTGAAACCGATCAGGCCGACCGTCTCCCCCGCCCGGATGGTGAGGTCCACCCCGTCCAGGGCCAGGAAGCTGTCCGAGAGCTTCTTGCGCTGCAGGGCGGCGAAGACCATCTCCTTCAGCGCCCGGGTGTGGCGCAGGGAGAAGCGCTTGGACACCTGCTCGATGCGGATCATCGGGCGGGCATCGGCGGCGGGGGCGACAGGCGCCGGCCCGTCGGGCAGCAGCGGCATGGCTCAGAGCTCCTGGGCGAAGCGCCGCTTGGAGCGCTCGAAGACGACGGTGCCGGCCGCGAAGGTGGCCACGGCGATCAGCACGCCCACCCACCACAGGTCCGAGACGCCCGAGGCGGCGAAGCGCGGGTCCGCCTCCATCGCCTCGACCGTGCTGGGCAGGTGCCGCCAGAAGGCCGTGTGGAACAGCTCCACGACGATGGTCAGCGGGTTCAGGATGTACAGCCAGTACCAGAACGTGCCGCCGATGGCGTCCTGCACCATCGACACCCGGTACATCACCGGGCTCAGCCAGGTGGCGACCATGACGATGAGGTCCACGAAGTTCTCCACGTCGCGGAAGGCGGCGTTCAGCGCGGCCGTGAGCATCCCCAGGCCCATCGTGAACACGATCAGGATGCCCATGCCCAGGCCGAAGGCCAGCAGCTCGGTGCCGCCCGGCGTCCAGCCGTACAGCAGCGCCCCCACCAGCAGCACCACCAGCTGCGGCAGGAAGTGCACGAGCGCCACCAGCATGCTGGCCCAGGGGAAGAGCTGACTGGGCAGGTAGATCTTCGAGACCAGGGGCGCGTTGCCGGTGATCGAGCGGGTGGCGTTGCCGAACACCTCGCCGAACAGGTTGATCGCCACGATCCCGCTGAACAGGTACACCGCGTAGGCGCTGTCGCCCTTGTTCAGCTGCAGGAAGACGCCGAGGGCCAGGTAGAAGACGATGAACTGGACGGCGGGCTTGACGTAGCTCCACAGCATGCCCAGGGCGCTGCCGCGGTAGCGGACCCGCAGCTCCTTCTTCACCAGCAGGCGCAGCAGGAAGCGCTCCCGCAGGGGGTTCAGCCAACCGGCGTCCTGGCCGGGGGCGTGCCAGCCCTCGCCCTGCTCGGCGGCGCTGGGGCGACGCCGGGGCGCCGCGGGGGCCGTGCTCACGATCGGGCGCCCTCCGCCGGGCCGCGCTCGGGCGCCGGGTTCGCCGCGAAGGTCTCCTCCCAGGCGGAGAAGGCTGTGATGCGGTGCGCGGCCTCGCGGTACTGCCGCTGCAGCTCGGGCCAGCGGCGGTGCAGCTCGAGGTGGGCGCGCAGGCCGTCGCCGAGCATCTCCCGCACCTGCTGGGGGTCACGGCGGTACCAGGAGACCTGGGTGCCCTCGGCGTTGGAGACCAGCGCCGAGTCGTAGGCCGACAGTCGCCACCACTTGGCGTCGATGTGGGCGATCGCGGCCTGCGGGTTGCGGGCGGCGGAGGCCGCGGGACGCTTCAGCAGCTGCTTGGCGAGGTTCTTCGCGGTCCACAGCGGCAGCACCGCCGCCCGGGGCGGGGTGAAGGGGCGGCCCTTCCGCGGCGGCTTGTCGATGTGCACACCCGGGTACTGGTCGGGGTCCTTCTTCGCGGCGGCGTCGTCGAACTCGGCGGCCATCGCACGGATCTCGGGCAGCTTGGTGCCGATGGTGGGGTGCAGGACATCGGGGCCGGCCAGCACGTCGCGCTGGGCCAGCAGGCGCCCCGCCTCCGTGTAGTACTGCATGGACAGCAGGTGCTTGATGTCGGCGGACTGCGACTCGCGCACCACCCGGCCCCCGCGCTCGTAGGGCGAGTGCAGCAGCGCCGTGATGATGCGGTTGCGCTCGTGGAAGTAGGCCTGCCAGCCCACCAGGTCGTCCTTGTCCACCCAGCTCATGTGCCACACCCCGGCCCCGGGCAGGGAGACCGTGGGGTAGCCGGCCTTCTTGGCGCGCAGGCCGTACTCGGCGTCGTCCCACTTGATGAACACCGGCAGGCTCAGCCCGATCGCGCGCACCGTCTCGGTGGGGATCAGGCAGGACCACCAGCCGTTGTAGTCCACGTCGGCCCGGCGGTGCAGCCAGGGGGTGGAGCGGAGCGGGGAGCGGGCGAAGTCGTGGCCGAGGGAGGCGCCGTGGTCGGGCAGGGTGGGCTGCGTGCGCCAGGGGTCGACGACCTCGCCGAAGGTGTGCAGCACGCAGCGGTTGTTGAGGTCGAACATGTGGGCGCCGACCAGGGTGGGGGTGGTGGCGAAGTCCGCGAACACCGTCATCCGGATCAGCGACTCCGGCTCGAGCACGATGTCGTCGTCGCAGTTGACCACGTAGGTGGAGCTGCCGGCGGTGGCGGCCTCGTACATCCCGCGGGAGAAGCCGCCGGAGCCGCCGATGTTGCCCTGCTCGAGGAGGCGCAGCTGCCCGCCGAGGCGCTCCTGCAGCGGCGCGAGCTCCTCCGGGTGGTCGGAGAGCCGGTCGCTGCCCTGGTCGATCACGTACATCACGTCGAGCAGCGCCCGCAGGGCGGGGTCCTCCGCGATGGTGCGGATGTTCTCCAGGCAGTAGTCCACCTTGTTCATGGTGGTCATGGAGATGGAGAAGCTGCCGGTGGTGCGGGCGAGGTCGGCGTCGGCGGTCCACTCGGCACCGTGGATGAGGAAGTCCTCCTCGCCCGCGTAGGCGTCGAACCAGTACCAGCCGCCGTCGCCGAAGGCCGTCAGCGGCAGCTCGAACACCTGCTCCCCGGCCTCGGTGACGGTGCGCGAGAGGTGGCGCTGCAGGGTGCCGCGCGCCGTGGAGCGCATGATCACCAGGTGCCCGGGCCCGGAGGTGGTCACGGTCAGGCGGATCGTGCGCACCGGGGTCCAGCGCCGCCAGTAGGAGGCCGGGAAGGCGTTGAAGTAGGTGCCGAAGGAGCGCATGGACCGGGCGGGGATGCCCACGGCGTGGCGCTGGTCCAGCTCGCTGAGACGCACCCCCTTGCGCGGCACGGGCGGCGGCGCCGCCGCGGGCGCCGGCTCCTCACCCTCCTGCGGACCGCCGAGGCTGAACGCGCCGCCGGTGGCGCCCGAGCGGGCGTTGTCCCGCTCGATGTAGAGCTGGACCACGTCGGGCGAGAGCTCGCGCGGAAGGATCAGCCGCTGCAGCAGGCGCTGCACGGGGGGGCTGTCGGGGGTGGTCGTCCGCTCGGGCATGGTGCTCCTCGGGGGTGCGTCGGGGACGGGTCGGGCGCAGCCGCGGCACGTGGCCGCAGGGGCGACGGCTCAGGCGCGCAGCAGGTCGGTCAACTTGTTGTCGACCAGGGAGAGGGCGGCACCGATCGCCATGTGCATGTCGAGGTACTGGTAGGTGCCCAGGCGGCCCCCGAACAGGGTGCGCGGCTCGGCCTCGGCCAGCTCGCGGTAGCGCAGCAGCTTCTCGCGGTCGGCGCCGGAGTTCACCGGGTAGTAGGGCTCGTCGCTGCGCTCGGCGAAGCGGGAGTACTCGCGCTGGATGACCGTGCGGTCGCGGGGGTAGTCGCGCTCCGGGTGGAAGTGCCGCGGCTCGATGATGCGGGTGAAGGGCACCGAGGCGTCCGCGTAGTTCATCACCGAGGTGCCCTGGAAGTCACCCGTCGTCTCGAGGTGCTCGGTCTCCAGGTCGATGGTGCGCCAGCCCAGGTCGCCGAGCTCGTAGTCGAAGTAGCGGTCCATCGGCCCGGTGTAGACCACCGGCAGGTTCCCGCGCACCGCGTCGCGGTTCAGCGGCTGCGAGCCGTCGAAGTAGTCGGTCTCCAGCTGCACCTCGATGTTCGGGTGGTCCGCCATCCGCTCCAGCCAGGCCGTGTAGCCCTGGGCGGGCAGGCCCTCGTGGGTGTCGTTGAAGTAGCGGTTGTCGTAGGTGTAGCGCACCGGCAGCCGGGAGATGATCCCGGCGGGCAGGTCCTGGGGGTCCGTCTGCCACTGCTTGCCGGTGTAGTGCTTGATGAAGGCCTCGTAGAGGGGCCGGCCGATCAGGGAGATGCCCTTGTCGTTGAGGTTCTCCGGGTCGGTGCCGGCCAGCTCCCCGGCCTGCTCGACGATCAGCGCGCGGGCCTCGTCGGGGCCGTGGGCGGAGCGGAAGAACTGGTTGATGGTGCCCAGGTTGATGGGCATCGGGTACACCACGCCCTCGTGGGTGGTGTAGACGCGGTGCACGTAGCCGGTGAAGTCCGTGAATCGGTTGACGTACTCCCACACCCGCTCGTTGCTGGTGTGGAAGAGGTGGGCGCCGTACTTGTGGACCTCGATCCCGGTGACCGGATCGGCCTCGGAGTAGGCGTTGCCGCCCAGGTGGCTGCGGCGGTCGATCACGGTGACCGAGGCTCCGTGCTCGCGGGCGGCACGCTCGGCGACGGTGAGGCCGAACAGGCCGGAGCCGACGACGAGGAGATCAGGGGTCGACACGGAGGGTCCCTTCGGGGGTCGGGGTCAGGGGCATGATCTGCCGGAAGACCCGCTCACCGTAGCCGAGCCGACCGGCGGCGACGCGGCGGACGAGCCCACGGCACGAAGCCGTGGGCGATCGTTCACGAGGCGTTCAGGGAATGGTCCGCAGCCGTCTGCTCGCCGTGCTCGACGAAGCGGCGGTAGCCGAGCCCGCGCACCCAGCCGGGCACGAAGCGGTAGCCGCCGCGCAGAACCACGTTGATCAGGAAGCGGCGCGGGGTGGTGACCCGGTCGCGCAGCATGACCCGCTGCAGCTGCAGGTCGGAGGCGAACATCACCCAGCCGCCGCGGCGGGCGAAGAGCTGCTCGTCCACCCGGTAGTCCACGACCACGGGCTCCACGTTGCCCATGCGGGCTCCCCCGAGCATCATCCGCTCCCACAGCCAGTAGTCCTCGAGCAGCTTGAGGTCGCGGTAACCGCCGACGGCCAGCGCGGTGGAGCGGCGCAGCACCACGGTGGGGTGGTGGAAGGGCGTGTGGTGGGGCAGGTAGGCGACGATCTCGGCGTGGGTGAGGGGGCGGCTGCGGCGCGGCCCGGTGCCCGGGGGCACGGAGTCGCTGAACTCCTGCATGCCGCCGCCGATGAGGTCGGCGCCCTCGGCGGTCACGGGATCGGTGAGCCCTTCCCCCGTGGTCATGGCGGGGATCTGCACGGCGAAGCGCTCGGGACGGCAGAGGTCGTCGGCGTCGGCGCGGGCGACGATCTCGTGCGGGGAGGCCTCCAGGCCGTCCTGCAGGCACAGGGCGATGCCGCGGTGGGCCTCGTGGCGCAGCACCCGGGCGGGACCGAACTCCCCGGCCTCGATACGGGCCACCACGGCCTCCAGCCCTTCCGGGAGGGGACCGTCGACGGTGAGGATCAGCAGGTCGGGCCGGAGCGTCTGGGCGAGGGTCGCGGAGCGGACCGCGTCCTCGAAGCGGTCGGGCTCGTCCTTGCGCCACAGGGGCATCAGCACCGTGAAGGGGGCGGCCCCGGCGGGCGGCTCCCCCTGCGGTCCCGGCGCCGCGGCGGTGGAGGTCACCGGCCGGCCGCCCGGTCGATGGCCCGCACGTCGGCGGCGGCCTCCCCGTCGGCGGCGAGCACCGCCGGCGAGGGCCGGGGGCCGCGGCGCAGCGCCGCGCCGAGGCCGCGTAGGCCGATGCCGAGCAGGTCGCCGCGGTGGCGCAGGAGCCGGGTGGCCCAGCCGAGCAGGGTGCGGCCGCCGTAGACCGCCTTCTCCCAGGGGGCGAAGGAGGTGGTGCGCAGCAGCGCCCAGGTGCGGTTGCGCACGTCGTAGTAGAAGCGGTTGCCGGGGTTGGACTGCGCGTCCCCGAAGCGGGCGGTGCGGTGCTCGACCACGGAGTCCGGCACGTGCAGGCCGCGGCCGCGGCGCAGCAGGCGGCCGGTGTGCTCGAAGTCGTCGGACCAGATGAAGTAGTCCGCGTAGGGCAGGCCGAGACGGCGCACGTCCTCGCCGCTCAGCAGCGCGGAGACGTAGCTGGCGGTGCGGATCGGGCGGCCGTCCCGGGTGGCGGTGCGGGCGTCGCGGCGGTCCTGGCCGCTCGCGCCCAGGCGCACCCGGGAGGAGTTCATGGGGTGGGTGCGGCCGTCGGTCCACACCGCTCGGGAGCTCAGCACGCTGAGCCGCACCGGGGAGGATTCGAGGGCGTCCAGCAGGGCGGCGAGCGCCCCGGGGGCGGGGACCGTGTCGTCGTCCATCACCCAGATCCAGTCGGCCTCGTGGCGCACCAGGGCGCGGGCGATGCCGGTCGCGAAGCCGCCGGCCCCGCCGACGTTGCGCCGCAGGTGCAGGACGTCCGCGCCGATCGGGTGGGCGTCGGCCACGGCGCCGGAGCCGTCCGAGGAGTCGTTGTCGATGACCACGACGGCGTCGGGCCGGCGCTCCTGGGCGGCGAGGGCGTCCAGGCAGTCCGCCAGCAGCTGCTCCCGGTTGTAGGTGACCACGACAGCCACCACGCGGGACGCGGCGGCACGGGCGTGGGCGGTGGCCTCGGCGAGGGCGGGATCGGGCACGGCGCCTCCTGCATGCTGCTCGGACACCGCCCGGGCGGCGGCGATCACCCAGTGTACGGAGCGTCTCCGTCCCGGGCGGCGGGGGCGCACCGGCGTGTGTGAAGGTTCCCGGGAGGTCCGGTGGGGGCGTGTCCCGGCCGAGGGCGCGGCGGGGACTTCGGGCTACCCTGGCGGGCGCGGTGCCCCGCACCCGCGCCCCGATCCCGCATCGTCCCGCGCCCCTTCCCCGCGTCAGGAGACATCCATGAGCGACCAGCAGCCCCCGCGCTCCTCGCGCCCCGGAGGCCCCCGGCGGCCCGGCAGCAGCCGCGCCCGTGCCGGGGGCAGCGCCCGCGCCATGCCCTCCGTCGAGGAGCAGGAGCGGCAGGCGCGCGCCGCCCGGGAGCCGCGTGGTCCGGGCGCCGCCCGCGGAGGCAGCGAGGACCGCACCACCGCGATCCCCACCTCCTCCTACGAGCCCACCCCGACCCGCGCCTACCCCGTCTACCAGGACGGCGCCGGACAGCCGGCGCCGCATGGCGCACGCCCGGCCGCGGGTCCCCCGGTGGGCGGCTCCGGCGGCGGTCCCGCCGGGCCCGGCGGCCCGGGCGGCCCCGGGGACGGGGGCCGGGGCGGCGGCAGGGGGCCTCGTCGCCGCTCCCGGGCCTCCCGCATCCCACGTCCGCTGCGGCTCGCCGCGACCGGCCTGGCCCTGGTGCTGGTGATCGTGCTGGGCTGGGGCGCCGGGCTGATGCTGTGGGCGGACAGTCGCATCGAGCACGTCGACGCGCTCTCCGACGCGGCGAACACCCCCGGCACCACCTACCTGATCGCCGGCTCGGACAGCCGCGACGGCGAGTCCGTGGCCGACGACGGCACCGAGGGCCAGCGCACCGACACCATGATGCTGCTGCACAAGGCCCGCAACGGGAACAGCTACCTGGTCTCCCTGCCCCGCGACACCCTGGTCGACATCCCCGGCCACGGCGGCTACAAGCTGAACGCCGCCTACGCCTTCGGCGGGGCGCCGCTGCTGGTGGAGACCGTCGAGGCCTTCACCGGGCTCACCGTCGACCACTACGTCGAGGTCGGCTTCGACGGCGTCGCGAACGTGGTCGACGCGGTGGGCACCGTGAACCTCTGCATCGACCAGGACGTGGACGACGAGAAGTCGGGCCTGGTGATGACCGAGGGCTGCCACGACGTCGGCGGCGACCAGGCCCTGGCCTTCGTCCGCGCCCGCTACTTCGACCCCACCGCCGACCTCGGCCGTCAGGGCCGCCAGCAGCAGTTCGTGGCCGCTCTGATGGACCGCATGACCGATCCCGGGGTGATCCTGAACCCCGTGACCCAGGTGAAGGTGGCCGGGGCCGGCTCCGACGCGCTGACCACCAGCGAGGGCACCGGCATGATCGACGTGGCCCGGATGGGGCTGACGGCCCGCTCCGCGATGAACGGCGGCGGCTCCCTCACGATCCCCATCGAGGACCAGGAGTACCGCACCCAGAACTCGGGCGTCGCGATCCTCACCGACGATGCCGACGTGGCGGAGTTCTTCGGCGCGATCGAGGACGGCAGCGCGGCGACCGCCACGGAGTGATGACCGCGACTGTCAGCGGAAGAGCATGTCGATGACGATGTTCACCGAGTTCAGCATCGACTGGCCCTTGGAGCGCGAGTAGTCGGTGTAGAGGATGTGCACCGGGTACTCCCGCACGCTCAGCCCGTGACGCCCGATCTCCTCGACGATCTCGGAGGCGTGCGCCATCCGGTTCTGCTCGATCGAGATCTTCTCGCAGGCGCCGCGGCCGATCACCCGCAGCCCGTTGTGGGCGTCGGTGAGCTTCACCCCGGAGGTGAGGTTCGAGTACCAGACGGCGCCGCGCAGCACGAGGCGCTTGGCCCAGCCCGGCCGGGTGCGGGCGTCCAGGAAGCGCGAGCCGAGCACGAGGTCCACGTCCTCTGCCTCGCGCAGGGCGATCATCGCGGCGGCGTCGTCCACCTGGTGCTGGCCGTCGGAGTCGAAGGTGACGATCTGCGCCATCGCCGGGTCGCGCAGCGCGAAGTCGATGCCGGTCTTCAGTGCCGCGCCCTGCCCCATGTTGTAGGGGTGGCGCACCACCGCGGCGCCGGCCTCCTCGGCGATGCGGGCGGAGTCATCGGCGCTGCCGTCGTCCACGCACACCACCAGCGGGTACCGCTCCCGCAGGGAGCGGATCACGTCCCCGACGACCTCGCCCTCGTTGAACAGGGGCACCACGAACCAGGTGCGGTCGGCCGCCGGGGCGGCACCGGCACCGAGCGGCGCGGGCTGGGTCATCGGGGCTCCTTGGAGGGGGACCGGAGGATCGCCGGCCCGGGCGGGCCGGCGGGCGGTCGGGCGACACGGCCGGGAGCGCCCCGGCCAGGGCTCCTGGGGACCGCCGACGCCCGTGGAGGATACCCTGTCACGGTGGCCGCCCGGTGCGGGTGCGCCACCCCGTCGCCGTCGGTGCGAGCGCCGTCTCGCAGGAGGAGAAGAACTGGTGAAGACCGCAGTCGTGGCCCTGGGCAAGATCGGACTGCCGCTTGCGGTGCAGTTCGCCGACGCGGGCCACGAGGTGGTCGGCGTGGACGTCAGCGAGCGCCAGGTGGAGCTGGTCAACCAGGGGGTCGAGCCGTTCCCCGGGGAGGCGCAGCTCGCCGAGAAGCTCGCGGAGCTGGTGCCCGCCGGTCGCCTGCGCGCCACCACCGACTACGCCGAAGCGATCCCCGGCGCGGACGCCGTGGTGATCGTGGTGCCGCTGTTCGTGGACGACGCCTCCTGGGAGCCGGACTTCGCGTGGATGGACGCCGCCACCCGCTCGCTCGCCGAGCACCTCACCCCCGGCACCCTGGTCTCCTACGAGACCACCCTGCCGGTGGGCACCCTGCGCGGCCGCTTCGTGCCGATGATCGAGGAGATCTCCGGTCTGACCGAGTCCGAGGACTTCTTCGCCGTGTTCTCCCCCGAGCGGGTGCTGACCGGCCGCGTGTTCGCGGACCTGCGCAAGTACCCCAAGCTGATCGGCGCGATCTCCGCGGCCGGGGCCGAGCGGGCCCGCGCCTTCTACGAGTCGGCCCTGCAGTTCGACGAGCGCCCTGACCTGCCCCGCCCCAACGGCGTCTGGGACCTCGGCTCCCCCGAGGCCTCCGAGCTGGCCAAGCTCGCCGAGACCACCTACCGGGACGTGAACATCGCGCTGGCCAACGAGTTCGCCCTGTTCGCCCAGGACCACGGCATCGACGTGTACAAGGTCATCGAGGCCAGCAACTCCCAGCCCTACTCCCACATCCACCAGCCCGGCATCGCGGTGGGCGGGCACTGCATCCCCGTCTACCCCCGGCTGTACCTCTCCACCGACCCGGCCGCCACCACGGTGCGCACGGCCCGGCAGCTGAACGCCTCCGTGCCCGCCCGCCTGGTGGAGCGCGCCGAGTCCCTTCTCGGGGACCTGTCCGGTGTGAAGTCCGTCGTGCTCGGCGCCTCCTACCGCACCGGGGTGAAGGAGACCGCCTTCTCCGGCGTCTTCCCGGTGGTCGAGGAGCTGCGCGCCCGCGGCGCCGAGGTGGCGGTGCACGACACCTACTACGACGACGCCGAGCTCGAAGGCTTCGGCTGGGCGCCCTATCACCCGGGCGAGGCCGCCGACCTGGTCATCGTGCAGACCAACCACCCCGAGTACGCGGAGCTCACCGCCGCGGAGGTCCCCGGGGTGCGGCTGCTCGTGGACGGCCGCAACATCACCCGCGCCGAGCACTGGACGGGCACCCCGCGCCTGGTCCTCGGCGACGGCTCCGCCTCCACCCACCGCGACGGCGAGGCCTGAGCGGATGGATCCGCTGCCCCTGCTCGAGGCCCTCGGCCCGGCCGCCGACACCGGCGGCCGCACCGTGATCATCCAGCTGCTGCTGGTGGCCGGGATCGTCGTGATCGTCGGCTGGCTGTTCCTCACCCGCGGGGCGAAGCAGCTGGCCGTGCGCCGGCTGATCATCATCGCCTTCGCGGTGTTCGCGGTGCTCACGGTGCTGTTCCCGCGGGTGCTCAGCGAGGTGGCGAACCTGGTGGGGGTGGGCCGCGGCGCCGACCTGCTGCTGTACGCCACCGTGGTGGTGCTGCTGGGCTTCCTGGCCCTGCAGGAGGCCCGCACCAAGGCCGCCGAGAAGCGCACCACCTATCTCGCGCGCCGCCTCGCCCTCGACGAGGCCGAGTCCCCCGCGGCGTACCGCGAGCGCGCGATGCGCGATCGATGAGCGACCTGGCCCAGCTGCTCGCGACCCTCGTCGTCGTCCTCGCCGCCGCCTACCTGCCCGGGTACGCGGCGGTGCGGCTGCTGCGCGGCGCTCCCCTGCTGGCCCTCGCCCTGGCCCCGGCCCTGGGCGCGGCCGTCGCGGGCGGCAGCGCCCTGCTCGCCCCGCTGCTCGGGATCGACTGGTCCCTGCTGCCCTTCGCGGCGGGCTCCGCGCTGCTGCTGAGTGCCGCGGCCGGGATGCGCGCCCTGGGCCTCGTCCTGCCGGCGACGGTGCTGGACGGGCGGATGGCGCCGCGCGGCGCCGTGCCCGGCGGGCCCTGGTGGATCGCCGGGGCCGTGGCCGTGGCGGTGGTGCCGATCGCCTGGCAGGCCCGCTCCCCCGGGACCGTGCTGGAGCGCTGGGACACCCTGTACCACCTCTCCGCCCTGCAGCGGGTGCGGGAGTCCGGCACCTCCTCCAGCCTGGACCTGGGCTCGGTCTCCAACAGCGCCGGTGCCGCCTCCCCCTATCCGGCGGGCTTCCACGCCCTGGCCACCCTGGTGCCGGGGGTGGAGGTGCCTATCCTGCTGAACGGCGCCGTGCTGGCGCTGGCGACGGTGCCGTGGATCCTGGGCATCGCGCTGCTGGCCCGGGCCGTGCTGCCGCAGGTGGGCTGGGCCCCGACGGCCGCCGCGATCACCGCGGCGCTGATCCCGGCCTCCCCGCTGGACGAGTGGATCCACCTCTCCGCGGTGCCCAACGTGGCGGGCTTCGCGATGCTCACCGGCGTGCTCGCCGCGGCCGTCGCGCTCTGGGGTGCGCTGCTGCCCGGCGCGACCGCCGTCGCCCCGCCCGCGCCGGAGCGGAGCCCGGTCACGGTCCGCACCGTCTCGGCAGTCCTGCTGCTGCTCGCCGCGGCCGGCCTGGGCCTGACCGTGGTGCACCCGAACACGGCCGTCACCGCGATCCTGCTGCTGGCCTCGCTGACCGCGGTCACCGCCTGGGAGCAGCGTCGGGCCCGCCCCTGGCTGGCCCTGGTGCCGCTGGCCTTCGTGCTGCCCTACCTGGCGGCCACCTTCACCCCGCTCGGCGGCAGCGTCCGCGCCTTCACCGGGGGCCTGCAGGTTTCCGGGGGTCGCGCCCTGCTGGAGGCGGGCCTGGGCCTGCTGACCGTGTGGCCGATGGCCCTCGGCGTGGTGCTGGCGTTGCTGTGGTGGCCCGGACTGGTGGAGTCCGCCCGCCGGCCCGCGCTGCGCTGGCTGACGGTGGCCTGGGCGGTGCTGACCCTGCTGTACCTCGATGCGGCCGTCGACTCCGCCGCGAACCTCTCCACCCTGTTCTACCGGGGCCAGGACCGGCTCTCCCTGCCGCTGGCGATGATCTGCGCCGTGCTGGTGGTGCCGGGCCTGCAGCTGCTGGGCCGCTGGCTGCGCCGCCCCCGCCCCGGGGAGACCGCCCCGCGGCCGCTCGGCCGGGGCCTTGTGGCGCTGCTGGTGGGCTTCGCGATCCTCGCGGCGGGCACCTCGGTGCCGACCCGGCTGGAGAACGCCGCCAAGAACCTCGCCCTGGACTACCCGGGGCGCGGGCGCTTCCTGCAGGCCGACGAGCTGGCGGCCTTCGCCGAGGTGCAGGACCGCCTCGACCCGGACGGCGTCATCCTGGCCAGTCCCTTCTCGGGCGCCTCCCACCTGTACGCGATGCAGGGCCAGCAGGTGCGCTTCCCGGTCGCGGGCATGGCCTACACCGAGGCGGACCGGGAGCTGCTGTACGCCGTCGATGACGCCGACACTGACCCGGCCTCCTGCGCGCTGCTGCAGGACGCCGGCATCCGCTACGTCTACCAGGAATGGTGGCCGTACCAGTACCACAAGACCTCGGACTCGGTGAACCTGGGCTCCACCGCGATCGGCACCGTGCTGTTCGAGACCGAGCACTCGCGGCTCCTCGAGCTGGACTGCGATGCCGGATGAGGACCGGACGGCCCTGAGGGGCGGAGCGCGGCCGGGCTATCTGCCGCTGCTGGACGTGATCCGCGTGGTCGCGGTGGCCGGCGTGGTCGGCGTGCACGTGCTCGCCGGGGCCGAGGAGGCCGGCGCGGAGGGGACCGGACTGCTCACGGTCGACATGGCGCTGGTCGCGGCCGTGCCCGCGTTCTTCATGATCTCGGGGGCGCTGGGGCTGGACCCGCGGGCGCAGCGTAACGGCGCCGGGGCGTTCCTGCGCCGCCGGGCCGCGCGGATCCTGCCGGCCCTGGTGGTCTGGTCGGCGCTGTGCATCCTGGTCATCCGGGTCGGTCTGCTGCGCACCCCGACCGATCTGCGCGACGTGGTCTCGATGGTGGTCACCGGCACCACCGCCCCGCACCTGTACTTCTTGTTCGCGCTGGCCGGGCTGGTGCTGCTCTCCCCGGTGATCCAGCCGTTCCTGGCCCCGTACGAGGGGCGACGCGCCTGGATCCTGGGGCTCGGGGCCTGCGCCTGGACGGTCGCGGTGATGGCCGTGGGCCGGCTCGCGGAGGCGGGAGTGCTGTCCACGGTGCCGATCGAGCTGGGCACCGGCACCTTCTTCCTGGTCTACCTGGGCTACTACGTGCTGGGGCGGGCGGTGCTGGTCGCCCCGGTGCCGCGGCGCCTCGCCGTGGCGCTGCTGGCGGTGAGCCCGGCCTGGGTGGCGCTGCTGGTGGTGCTGTACCGCTGGGCGGCCACCGGCACCGGCGGCGCGACGGCGGCCGTGCTCTCCCCCGCCTACGTGACCGCCCCGGTGATGGCGTACTCCGTGGGCCTGGTGGCCGCGGTGGTGTCGCTCGGCCGCGACTGGCGGGTGGGCGAGGTCGCCGCCCGGCGCCTGCGTCGCGCCGGGGAGGCCACCTTCGGGGTGTACCTGGTGCACTACCCGGTGCTGGTGCTGCTGCGGGAGCTGGTGCCCGGCCTGGACGCGCCCACGGCAGGCGCTCTGCTGGGCCTGTGGGCGCTGACCGCGGCGATCTCGGCGGTCTTCGCGCTGCTCGCGATGCGGGTCCCGGGCCTGCGACGCGTGGTCTGAGCGGACCGTTCGGGCGGCCCGTTCGGGCGGCCCGGTCAGCGGTTGATCGTCTCCAGCACGGCACGGGCGGCATGGGCGGCGCAGCCGGCCAGGGAGGCGTTCTCCTGCGTCCAGGCGCGCAGGTGCTCACGCGGCGGGGCGCCCTCCCCGCGCAGGGCCTCGTCCATCGCGGCGGCGACCTGCTCGGCGTCGTAGGCGCAGGCCCAGCCGAGCTCGTGATCGCGGATGCGGTCGTGGGCGGCGCCCTCGCCGGCGTGGATCACGGGGGTGCCGGTGGCGGTGGCGGCGTAGATCTTGGTGGGCAGGGCGAGCTCGTAGCCCTGCCCGGGGGTGATAGAGGAGAGCCCGGCGGCGGCTCCGCGGAGCTGCGCGGCGACCAGGGCCGGGGGGATCTTGTCGCGGAACTCGACGCCTTCGATGCCCTCGCGGGCCACGCGCTCGGCGAGCGCGTCGCGCCCGCTGCCCTCGGAGAAGAACAGCAGCCGCGCGGTGGGGTGCCTCTCGCGGACGCGGGCGAAGGCGTCCAGGAACACCCCGGCGCCCTGCCATTCGGAGACGGTGCCCGCGTAGACGAGGTAGGGGGATTCTCCGCGGGGGTCCTCGCCGGCGTCGGGCCCCTGGTCGGTGAAGGTGGCGGTGTCGATGCCGTTGCCGACCATCACCAGGCTGTCACGCGCGCCGATCAGTTCTTCGAGGCGGTGCTGGACGCCCGGGGAGATGGTCAGCACGCGGGCGGCGCGCTTCCACACGGTGGTCTCCATCGCCCGCACGGCGCGGCGCACCACGGTGGGGACGCCGTCGACGCTGTCGGTCGCGTCGGACCAGACGTCGGCGGCGTAGAAGGTGTAGGGAACGCGGCGGATCGCGGCGGCGACCATGGCGACCAGCCCGGTGGTGGGCGGCGGCTCCACGACCAGGGCGTCCATCGGCCGCTGCAGCAGCAGGCGCAGGGCGAGGGGCACGTCGAAGCTGAGGTAGGAGACGTAGCCGCGCACCTGGCCCTGCTTGTCGCGCTTCACGGGGAAGCGGGACACCTTCCGTCCGGCGGAGCGGACCCGTCCGGTGCCGGGCGCGGTGGTGGTGAGCACCGTGACCTCGGCCCCGGCCTTCTCGAGGGCCAGCACCAGGGCCTCCTCGCGGAAGGCGGCGGCGACCGGTTCGGGGGCGAAGACCCGGGTGGCGAGGACGACGTGCGGGGGCCGGCCGGGGCGGCGGCGGGCGCTGCGGGAGCGGCTCATGCGCGCTCCACCAGGGCCTCGACGCTGCGGCGGGCGGCCTCGCCGTCGCCGTAGACGGGCGGCCGTGCGGCGGTGGGGTGGGGCCGGGCGACGCTCGCGGCGATCCGCGCGGGCTCGGGCACCAGCTGGTTCCAGTCGTGCTCGAGGGTCTCCACCCATTCGGTCTCGGTGCGGACCGTGGTGGTGGGGGTGCCCAGCAGGTAGGCCTCCTTCTGCAGGCCGCCGGAGTCGGTGACGACGGCGCGGGCGGTCTGCACGGCGTGGACCAGGTCCGGGTAGGCCAGGGGCTCGCCGAGGTGGAGGGAGCCGCCGGCCAGCGCGATGCCGGCCTCGCGGGCCTTCGCGACCAGCCGCGGGTGGGCGAACAGGGCCAGCGGCAGCGGCAGCTCCTGCAGGGCGGTGATGATCGCGCGCAGCCGGGCGGGGTCGTCGGTGTTGTCGGCGCGGTGCAGAGTGGCGACGGCGAAGTCGGCGGTGGGGTCGATGCCCTCGGGCAGGGCGGGGGCGGCGCCGAGCTCGGCGGCGGCCACCCGCAGGCAGACGTCGGTCATCACGTCACCGGTGACGAGGGTCCGCTCCGCGAGCCCCTCGGCGGCCAGGTGCTCCCGGGCGACCTCGGTGGGGGCGAGCAGCAGGTCGGCGGCGTGGTCGGTGAGCACCCGGTTGTGCTCCTCGGGCATGCGCCGGTTGAAAGAGCGCAGCCCGGCCTCGAGATGGGCGACCCGGCGGTGCATCTTCACGGCGGAGAGGGTTCCGGCGAGGGTGGAGTTGGTGTCCCCGTAGACCAGGGTCCAGTCGGGCCGCTGCTCCTCGAGCACCTCGTCCATCCCGGCGAGCATGGCGCCGGTCTGGCGGCCGTGGCTGCCGGAGCCGACGGCGAGGTTCACGTCGGGGGCAGGGATCCGCAGGTCCGCGAAGAACACGTCGCTCATGGTTGCGTCGTAGTGCTGCCCGGTGTGGACGATCACGTGCTCGACGTCGTCGCGCTGCGCAGCCGCGTCGGCGATCGCGGCGAGCTTGACGAACTGGGGGCGGGCGCCCACCACGGAGAGAATCTTCATCGGCTGGGGCTCCTCGCTGCCGGCCTGCTCACCACGGGGCCGCAGGGCGCCGGGGAGGGCTCGGGAACGCATCGGGGACGCGGGTACAGTGGACGCGCCCCACTGTAGCTGTCGGCCGAGGTCGCACAGCGCCCGGCGACACGGCCGATCCCCCGGCGACGCCGGTGCGGAGGCCGGGAACGGACGATGCATGACGGCTCAGCACACCCCGGCGGAGCAGCCCGCCCCCGCCCCTCCCGGGGAGCCCCGGGTGGCGGTCCTGGTCTACAACGACTGCGCGAACGACTCGCGGGTGCTCAAGGAGTCCGCGACCCTCGACGAGGCCGGGTACCTGACCCGGATCGTCGCCGTGGAGCGGCGGGAGAAGGGCTACCTGGCGGCCCGCCATCAGCTCTCCGCGCGGCTGGACCTGGAGCGGGTGCCGGAGTTCGCGATCGAGCGGATCGTGCCGGCGCTGGCGCCGCTGTGGCGCAACCTGATCGGTCGCGGCGAGGCGGACCTGCCCGGGGACACGGTCCCGCCCCCGCCGGCGCCCCGCCGTCCCGCCTCCCGGCTGGAGACGACGGTGCTTCGACGCGTGCGCGGGCTCGGGGAGCGGGCCTACCGCACGATCGCGCTCGGCACCTACTGGGTCAACGCCACCCGTGCCGCGATGCGCTTCTCCCCCGACGTGGTGCACGCCAACGACGGCAACACGCTGGTGCCGGCGCTGGCGGTGAAGGCGCTGTCGCCGCAGGACGTCGGCATCGTCTACGACTCGCACGAGCTGTGGCGCCACCGCAACATTCGTCCCGACCGCTGGCTGGCCCCGGCCCTGGAGCGGGTCACCGAGGCGCTGGGGGTGGCCCGCGCCGACGGCCTCATCACCGTCTCCCCCTCGATCGCCGAGTGGCTGCGCGACACCTACCACCTGGCGGAGACGCCGGTGCTGGTGCGCAACGTGCCCGCGGCCGGTCCGCTGCCGGACCCCTCCACGGGCGTGCTGCGCGACCGGGCGGGTCTCGGCCCGGAGGCGAAGGTCATCGCCTACGGCGGACGCATCACCACCTCCCGCGGCATCGAGGAGACCATCGCGGCGCTCGCGCACCTGGGCGAGGACGTGCACTTCGTGCTGCTGGGGTACGGGGAGGCGGAGGCGCTGCGCAACGTGCGCGCCGAGGCGGAGCGCTTCGGCGTGGCCGAGCGGGTGCACCTGGTGGGGGCCGTCGCCCCCGACGAGGTCTCCGCGGCCCTGGCCGACGGCGACGTGGCCGTGGTGCACGTGCGCCCGGTGTGCCTGTCCTACCGTTTCGCGCTGCCCAACAAGCTGTTCGAGTCGATCCGGGCGGGCCTGCCCATCGCCGCCGCCGACCTCCCGGACATGCGGGCCGTGGTGGAGGAGCTGGGCGTGGGCGAGGTGTTCCGCGGCACCAGCGCCGAGGACCTCGCGGCGGCGCTCACCTCGATCCTGGAGGACCCCGAGCGCTACCGGGCACGCGCCCGCGAGGCCGCCCCGCACCTGACCTGGGAGCACGAGGCGGCGCACCTGCTGGCCCTGTACCGGCGGGTGCTCGGCGCCGACGCGCCGGACGGCGAACCGGATGCCGTGCCCGCGGGCGGGGAGGACCGCTGATGCGGATCACCGTGGTCACCACCTGGTTCCCGACCACGGTGGCGCCCTCCCGCGGCTCCTTCGTGGTGCGGGACGTGCAGGCCATCGCCCGCCACGCGGAGGTGCGCCTGGTCCACCTGGTGCCGCCCGCCGACGACGACGGCACCCGGCGCCTGGTCCACGACGGCATCGAGGTGCTGCGGATCCCGATGGACCCGAAGCGCCCCGACCAGGTGCTCGCCGCGGCGCGGGCGCTGCGCCGGGCCTGCACCGGGGCGGACCTGGTGCATTCCATGGCCTTCTCCTCCCTGCTGCCGCTGGCGCTGCGCCGCCCGACGGTGCCGTGGCTGCACACCGAGCACTGGTCGGCACTGACCACACCCGCCACCCTGTCCCGCCCCGCGCAGATCGCGCTGCCGGCGATGTCACGGCTGCTGGCCCTGCCCGATCACGTGACGGCGGTCTGCGAGTTCCTGGCCGCCCCGATCCGGGCGGTGCGCGGGCAGCGGCCGACGACGGTGGTGCCCTGCATCGTGGAGCCCGCTCCCCCGGCCCCGCGCCGGGACCGCGGCGACGGCGCGCTGCGGCTGGTCTCCACGGGCGGGCTGATCGAGCGAAAGGACCCGCTGGTCGCGGTGGACACGCTGGCGCTGCTGGTCGAGCAGGGCGTGGACGCCCACCTGGAGTGGCTCGGCGAGGGGCCTCTGCGCGAGGCCACCGAGGCGCGCGCCGCCGAGCGGGGCGTCGCCGAGCGTCTGCACCTACCCGGCAACGTGTCGGGCGCCGAGGTGCGGGCGGCGCTGGCCCGGGCGGACCTGTTCTTCGGGCCCACCCGCGCCGACAACTTCTTCGTCTCCGCCGCGGAGGCCATCGTGGCCGGTCGGCCCGTGGTGCTCGGCGCCACCGGCGGGCAGGGCGAGTACGTGCGTCCGCAGGTGGGAGAGCTGATCGCCGCGCAGGACGCCGCAGAGTACGCCGCAGAGTACGCCACGGCTATCCGTGCGGTGGACGCGCGCACCCGGGAGCTGCCGGCCGCGGACATCGCCGCCACCATCGGCGATCGCTTCTCCACCCCCTCGGTCGCCGCCGGGTACCGCGCCGTGCAGGAGGAGCTGCTGGACGGCGCCCCGCGCGGAGCCGGATCGGATGACGGCTCGGGCGAACCGGAGGTGGAGGTCATCATCGCCTGCCACACCCCCGAGCGGCCCGTCGCCCGCGCCGTCGTCTCCGTGCTGGAGGGCAACGCGGAGCACGCCTCGGTCACCGTGGTCTGCCACAACGTGGACGCCGCGGCCATCGCCGCCGTGATCCCCGCCGGACACCGCGAGCAGGTGCAGTTCCGCGAGCACCGCGACGCGTTCCGCTCCGCCTCGGGGCCCTTCATGGCGGGCATCGCGGCCTCGACGGCGCCGTGGGTGTCGATCATGGGCTCGGACGACACCCTCGCCCCGGGCGCCGTCGCCTCCTGGCTGGCGGAGCAGCGCCGCACGGGCGCCGAGTTCGTCATCCCCCGCCTGGCGCTCGGCACCGCGGCTACTGGCGTGCCGACCCCGCCGGTGCGGATGCTCCGCGGCGGCCTGCGGGACCTGGTGCGCGACCGCCTGTCCTACCGCTCGGCGCCGCTGGGCCTGATGAGCCGGGCGATGCTGGCCCGGACCGGCCTGGCCCTGGTGCCGGGGGCGACCGTCGGCGGCGACGTGGAGATGGTGACCGCGATGATGGCGACCGTCCCCACCGCCTACGACCGCTCCGGCCCGCCGTACGTGATCGGCGTGGACGCCGGGGACCGCGTCACCTACGTGGTGCGGCCGATGCGCGAGCAGCTCGGCTTCGTGCCGCCGATGCTCGACGCCGACTGGTTCCGCGGCCTGGCCCCGGTGGCGCGCCGCGCGATCGCCACCAAGGTCCTGCGCATCCACGTCTTCGGCGCCGTGTTCTACCGCGCCGACACCGCCCTCTGGACCGAGGGCGAGCGTGCGGAGCTGGCCGCGCAGACCCGGGTCCTCGTCGAGGCCGCGCCCGGCTGCCTGCGCCCGCTCTCCCGCGCCGACCGAGACCTGGTGGACGCCTGCCTGGACCCGGCGGTCCCGGCCGCGACGCTGATCGGTGCCGCCCAGGCCCGGCGCCGCCACGGCCGCCCCGCCACGGTGCTGACGCGCGACCTCGCCTGGCTGCTGCACCGCGAGGCCCCGCCCCGCTTCATGGCGGCCTCGCTGGCCACGAAGCTGCTGCCGCGGCTGCGGCGCGGCTGATGGTCGTCGTGCCGGCGTGCGTCCTGATCGGACCGGCCGGGTCCGGCACGTCGACCGTCGGGGAGCTGCTCGCCACGCGCCTCGGCGTTCCTTTCGTGGACCTCGACGGTCGGCCGGGTGGAGGCCGAACGGGCCTGGGAGCCGGCAAGGCTGCACGCGGTGCGCCGCGTGCTCGCCGACCATCCGGGAGCTGTCATCGCCCTCGGGGCCGGGCACACCACGATCCACGATGCCCGGCTCCGCGCCGATCTCGCCGTGGCGCTGGGTGCCTGTCCGCACGTCGTGGGGCTTCAGCCCGACCCGGATCGGGACCGCGCCCTGGCGATCCTGCGTACCCGCTGCGAAGCCTCCAAGGGCACGGGCTGGATCAGCGAGGGGCACGACCTGCTCGCGGACTGGCTGGACGACGAGGCGGCCCGGAGACTCGCCACCGCCGTGGTGACCGGCCGCGGCCGCGGGGCGGCGGACGTCGCGAAAGCCGTAGCGAGGATCCTCGATCGGGCCTGATCCTGGCCCGGTCCGGCGCCCACGACGCCGGTGGGCGCGCACGGGACGTTTCAGCCGGCGATCCGTCCGATCGCCTCGTCCCACGCCCGCACCTGCACCTCGGCGGAGAGGTCGTGGGCGGCCGCGTCGGCGTTGCGCTTCCAGTAGTCCACGGTGGTGGTCTCCAGGGTGTCCAGCACGGCGCGCAGCGAGGCGGCGTCGGAGCCCTCCAGGACGGCGCCCAGGCGGTGCCGGGTGACCAGCTCGGCCATGTCCGGGGAGGGGCCGACGATGACGCCGGTGCGGGCCTGCACGGCCTCGAACAGCTTGTTGGGCAGGCTGTGCTCGAGGTTGAAGGTGGTGGCCGGGAAGACCACCACGGAGGCGTCGTAGCCGGCCACCGTGTCGACCAGCTCGGCGTAGGGCACCGGCTCGCGCAGGGTCACAGTGGGCACGTGCTCGGCCTCCGCGCGCAGCGCCTCGATGTAGCCGGGCTCGCTGGGAACCAGCATCAGGTCCAGGGTGATGCCCTCGGGGGCCTCGGCCATCGCCTCGATCATCGACTCCAGGCGGCGGTTGGCGCGGGCCACGCCCGTGTGCAGCAGACGGATCGGGGAACCGGTGGGTCGCACCGGCCGCTCCTCGTAAGCGGCGGCGTTGGTGACCACGGCGGCCTGGACACCGAACTCCCGCTCATAGGCCTCGGCCAGGCCCGGGGACACGGTGGTCACCGAGGCCATCAGCGGCAGGCAGGTGCGGCAGATCCAGCGCTGGTAGGGCGCGATGAACCAGCGCCAGGAGCGCACGTGCTCCTTCTCCCGCGGGGCGTACTCGTGCAGGTCCGCGTGGATGCCGCGGCGGGGCCGCAGCCACAGGGCCAGCGGCAGGGTGTTCACGTCGTTGGCGAGCACCACGTCCATCGTGCCCACCCGGTCCGCGAGCCGCTCGTTGGCGACGCCCACGGCGCTCATCGCCCAGTAGGCGCGGCGGTAGCGGCCGGTCAGCAGGTATTCCTTGTGGCTCGGCCAGGCCTGGGTGTCCCCCGGCAGCTCCACGTGCTCCACGCCCGGGTGGGGCGCGGGGCCGAAGCCGACGGTGGTCACGTCGTAGCAGTCCGCGAACAGCGCGATCTGGCGCTGCACCCGCGGGTCCCGCCGCAGTTCGGAGAAGGAGACGATCAGCAGGGAGGTCATCGGGTCCGCTCCTGGTCCCGGGCGTCCGCGGGCTCGGCGCCGATCGGGCGACCGGCCAGGCCCGCGAGCGCGGCCTGCTCGGCGAAGGCCGGCACCGCGGCGACGACCTCGTCGAAGCTGCCGGCGGCGGCGACGGTGCCCTCGGACATGTAGAAGACGATGTCGGAGTGCTGGATGGTGGCCAGGCGGTGAGCGATGGTGATGGTGGTGACCTCCTCGCCGAGCCCGCGGATGGCCTCGGTGACGGCCGCCTCGGTCTTGGTGTCCAGGGCGCTGGTGGCCTCGTCCATCACCAGCACGGACGGCTCGGCGTAGAGACCGCGGGCGATGCCCATGCGCTGGCGCTGCCCGCCGGAGAGGGTCATGCCGCGCTCCCCCAGGCGACCCTCCATGCCCTCGGGGCGGGAGCGGATCACCTCCAGCAGCTGCGCCCTGTCCAGGGCGCGCTCCACCCGCTCGGGGTCGACCTCCTCGGGGTTCCAGGTCAGCGCCACGTTCTCCCCCACCGACACGTCGAACAGGGAGACCTCCTGCGGGACGTAGCCGACGGAGCCGCGCCACTGCCGCAGCACGGTCGTGATGTCGGTGCCGTCCACCAGGATCCGCCCGCTCGACGGCGTGAGCAGGCCCAGCAGCAGGTCCACCAGGGTCGACTTGCCGGCGCCGGAGCTGCCGACGAAGGCGACCGACGCCCCGGCGGGGATCCTCAGGGTCACGTCCCTCACGGCGGGCTCGTCACGGTTCGGGTAGGTGAAGGAGACGTCCTCCAGCACGATCTCGTGCAGGCCCGGGGCGAGCACCGCCGAGTCGGGAGCCTCCTTGCGCTCGACGGCGCCGCGGGCGAACTCGATGTCGTCGATGATGTAGTCCGCGAAGGCCGCGTTGGTGAGGATGCGGTTCTGGGTGGCCTGGAAACGGGTCAGCGAGGGCACCAGGCGGAAGCCGGCCACGGCGAACAGGGCCACGGAGGTCATCGCCGCGGCGGGGCCGTTGTCGGGCAGGCCGCCGAGGTAGCCGACACCGCCGACCACCACGAAGCCGCCCACCAGTCCGGCGTCCAGCACGAAGCGGGGCAGCTGGTTGTAGTACTGGGCGAAGGCGCGGGTGCGGGCCGCGGCCGAGCGGCGCTGGGAGACGACGCTCTCCACCTGATCCTCGTTGCCCTTCAGGGTGAGCTCCTTGAGGGCCGCCAGCACCTCACCCAGCAGCCGCACCACGGCGATCGAGTTGTCGCGGTTCACGGCGCCGTTGGTGACGGCCAGGGGGCTGACCACGCGGGAGAGCACCAGGGCGATCAGCCCGAGATAGGCGAAGGTCGCGATCGCGGTCTTCCAGTCCATGATCAGCAGGCCCACGCCGATCACGGAGATGGTGGCGAACTCGGCGACCACGGTCATCGAGGGCATCAGCACGTTCGCCACCACGGCCGCGACCCCGGAGTCGACCATTCGGATGATCTCCTGCGTGGACTTCGAGGTGCGGTCCACCCAGGAGGCGGACATGTAGGAGCGGAACAGCATCTGCCCCACCGTGACCTCGTGCTCCGCGAAGCGCTGGGTGGCGATGCGGATGGTCAGCAGGTTCAGCACGCTCTTGACGATGATCAGCACCACGAACACCGCGACCAGCCAGAGCATCTCCTCGAAGCTGCTCAGCTCCCAGCCGATGATCGGGATGGTGACGGTGCTGCCGGGGTCCGTGAGCCCGGGGATGACGATGGCGATGGCGCCGAGGGCGACCACGTCCAGCAGCGCCAGCAAGCTCATCACCACCCCGAAGGTGATCAGGAAGCGCCGGGAGCTGCGCGGCAGCACCGACAGGGTGCGCGCGACGATCCGGATGGTCTGCTTCACCGGTTCTCTCCTTGCCTGGGGGCGGGGGTCAGCACGGGAGCTCGAGCTCGTACAGAGCGTACGGCCCCTCCTGCGCGACGGGGGTCAGCAGGTGGGCGGGCACACCCCGCACACCGACCCAGGGGCTGGACGCCTCCGGGCTCAGCCGCCAGCCCGCGTACTGCGAGGTGTCGCGGTACAGGTAGGTGGGCTCCACGCGGTGCAGGGCGCCGCACACCAGGCGCCGGTCGTCCGGCACGGTCATGTAGCGGCCGATCAGCCGGGTGTCCCGCGTCAGGGGGCTGGCCATGGTCGGGTAGACGGTCTCCACGCCGCCCAGGGACCAGTATAGGGTGGTGCCGTCGCGGGGATCGCCGAGAACGACCGCGTCCGCGGGCAGCTCGGCGGCGGTCTCCTCGATGAAGTCCCGCTCCAGCTCGGTGACGTACGGGGAGAGTTGCAGGCCATAGGCGGTGTAGGCGAGGGAGCCGAGCAGCGGGTAGCGGCCCGGCAGCGCCAGGCCGGCCACCACGGAGGCCGCGACCAGCGCCCCGGCGATCAGCGGCGAGGCGAGGCGGAGGCGGGTGCGTGCCGGGACGGGCGCGGCGGGATCCGGGGCGGCGGTGCCGGACACCTCGGGCGCAGGGGCCGCCGCGCGGTCGGGGGCGCGCGCCGCCCAGGCCACCAGCGCCGCCAGTCCGCGGGCCATCAGCACCAGCAGCAGGAACGCCATCAGCGGGGCGATGCGTTCGCGGGCGCCGTACCAGGGGTTCACCAGCGGCGCGAAGATCGCCCAGGGGTTGTCGGTGATCTCCCCCAGGATCACGGCGGCCAGGGTGCCGGCGGCGGCGGTGATGCCCACGGCCTCCCGGTGCCGCACCGCGACCACGGCGCCGAACAGGCCCAACAGCCACGGCACCACGAACAGCACCCCGGGGTTCACCACGGCCGGGATGCGGGGGGTGTCGGCGAGGATCAGACCCAGCAGATCCAGCCGGCCGACACCGGCGGGCGGGGTGATCGACATGCCGCCCAGCACGGTCGCCGCCCCGACCATGTAGGCGCCGAGGCCGCCGACGGCCAGGCCGATCAGCACCAGCCCGCGGCGGCGGTGCCCGGCGCCGAGGTCGAGGGCGCCGTGCACCACGACGGCCAGACCCGCCGCCACCGCCACGGAGAAGAACACGGAGGGGTGGGCGAGCGCCGCCCCCAGGGTCGCCCCGGCGGCGAGCGCGAGGGCCCGCAGGCGGGCGAGGCCGTGGCGACGCATCACCAGCAGCACGGCGGCGAGCGCCGGCGGGAGGCACACGGTGCCCAGCACGATCGGCCACAGCCCCATCACCAGGCCCATCGCGGCGGTGCTGAGGAACAGGGTGCTGGTCGCGGCGGCGGCGAGCGCCAGCCAGGGCAGCCGGCGCGGCTCGGTCACCACGGTGGACACCAGGGCGGCGACCGCGGCGGGCAGGGCCGCCAGGCAGGCCAGCATCATGGCGTTCGCGGAGGTGATGGTGTCGAAGGGCAGCAGCGCCGCCAGGGAGTCGAAGGCCACCGGGTAGAAGGTCGGTTCCCCGTAGATGCCACGCAGGGCGGTGGTGAGGAAGGCGTCGCCGTCGCGGCGGATGAAGGCGATCGCCGAGAGGTGGAAGAAGGAGTCGTAGCTGCCGTTGAGGGTGCCGATGCCGCCCATGTGGCGGCTCGCCCGTCCCACCACCAGCAGGCCGAGCAGGATCGCGGACCCGGACAGCAGCGCCGAGCGGTGCAGGGCCCGCGGGGCGCCCTCCCCATCGACCCCGGCGAGGCGCGCCACCGGCCCGCCGGCCTCGCCCGCCGGGTCGGTCTCGCCCGCCGGGTCGGCCTCGCCCGCGGCGCGACGTCGGGCCAGGACCGCGCGCACCGCGGCCGTCAGCATGACCGTCACCAGCAGGCCGGCGACCACCGGGACCGGGGCCCAGGGCAGGCCCAGCAGGTGCAGCAGCGCGGCGAGGGCCACCATCGTCGGCACCGTCACCACGGGCGCCCACCCCCAGCGCACGGGCAGGCGCACCCCGGAGGCGAGCAGCAGGGCGAAGCCGGGCAGGGAGAGCAGCAGCCAGGCGAGCAGCACGGGACCCAGCCAGCTCACGGGCGACCCCTCCCCTCACCGGCCCCGCCGCGGCGGGGGCTCACGCGCCCCCGGGGCCGAGGCCGAGGGCCTCGGCGTATCCGGCGACGACGCGGCGCGGGTCCCGCTCGCGCAGGGCGAAGGCGCGGGCCGCGGCGGAGGCCGCGGCCATCACCGCCGGATCGCGCAGCCCCAGGATGCGCTCCACGGCGGCCTCCTGGTCGGGCACCACCCAGTCGGCGCCGTAGATGGTGGCGGCACCGCCGTCGGCGACGGTCTCGGGCCAGTCACGCACCACGGCGGCGCAGCCGGCGGCCAGGCCCTCCATCACGGCCTCGTGGGTGCCCTCGTGGCGGGAGCTGGAGAGCACCACGCCGGCCTCGGCGAGCAGGGCGGGCACGTCCTCGCGGCGTCCCAGCAGCTCCACGGCGCCGGGGGCGAAGCCCTCCAGACGGGCCCGGACGCGCCGCTGGTAGGGGGTGTCGGCTCCGGGGTCGGCGGGCAGGCCCGGGCCGATCAGCCGCAGCCGGTACGCGGGGTCGACGGCGCGCAGGGCCTCGAGCACGTCGAGGGCGAACAGCACGTCCTTGATCTCGCGGATCCAGCCGACCTGCACCAGCAGGTGCGGGTCGTGGCCGCCGGCCGGCTCCTCGCCGAGGCCGCGGGAGAGCAGGTTGCCGACGCGGTGCGCGGGCACCTCGGCCCAGCCGGGGACGGCGCGGGCCAGCAGCCCCCGCACCGGGGGGGAGACGTACAGCAGGTTCTCGATCCGGCGGGGGTCGGTGAGCAGCGGGAAGGGCGTGAACGCCTCGAAGCGGTGCAGCCGCACGGCCAGGGAGCGCGGCGCGTGGTCCAGCAGGGTGATCCAGGTCAGCACGTGGTGCGCCCACTCCACCAGCACCGTGTCCGCCCAGTCGAAGCCCACCACCAGCTCCGGCGGGGTGGGCATGAGGGTGCCGGCGGTGAGGGCGTCGTAGCGGCCGCGCAGGATCGCGTCGCGGTCGGCGAAGCCGGGGGCGGCCAGCTCGTCGACGTCGATGGTGCGGATCTCGACCTGCTCCTGCTCCTCCAGGGCGGCGAGCAGGGGGCGCACGAAGGTCCAGTTCTCCTGGGCGATCACCAGCAGCCTCGCGGGCCGGTCGCCGCGCTCGCGGGGCGCGGGGCGCTCCGGGGCCGGCAGCGAGGGGGCGTCGGCGGGCAGCAGGATCCGGCCCAGCCGGGAGGAGCGCAGGGGCCGCAGGAAGGCCTCGGGGTCGGCGGCCAGCGGGGAGGCGCCCGCCTGGTGGAGGGACGCGTGGTAGGCGATGCGCAGGGCCTTGTCGAACCAGCGCAGGGCCGCGTCGATCCGGCCGCGCAGCAGGTCGGCGTCGGCCCGGCCCAGCAGGGCGTCGACCTCGGCGTGCCAGCGCAGATCGGCGGGGTCCTCGGCGACGCGCTGCTGCGCCCAGAAGTAGACGCCCATGCCGCCGACGGCGCCGGGCAGCACCCGGGCCGCCCGCGAGCCGGTGACCAGGGCGCGCTGGGCCAGCCGCGCCAGGTCAGGCATCGCTCGCGGCGGGGGCCGGGGCGGAGCGGTCCGTGGAGTCCTCGATGGCCACCACGACGTCCTCACGAGCGCTCTGCAGCACCGCCTCGACGGTGCGGACGGTGTGCAGGCCCTCGCGCATGGTGACGATGTTGGAGCCGTCCCCGCGCACGGCGTCGCGGAAGGCCTCGTGCTCGCTGCGCAGCGGCTCGGTGCGCTGCAGCGCGTAGGTGATGGAGTCGCCCTCGCTGACGCCGCGGAAGGAGGCCATCGACTCCCACAGGTTGGTGGCGGCCTCGGCGTTGGCGTGGAAGGTGAGGTCGGCGTTGATGGTGTCGGCCACCAGGGCGCCGTTCTCGCCGGTCACCACGGTGATCCGCTCCTTGTAGGGGGACAGCCAGTTCACCAGGTGGCTGGTGATGGTACCGTCGGCCAGGCGCCCGGCGATGGAGACCATGTCCTCGTCCTCGCGGCCGCTGCGGCGGGTGGAGGTGGCGCCTACGGAGGCGTAGGGCGACTGCGCGACCCAGGCGGTGAGGTCGAGGTCATGGGTGGCGAGGTCCTTGACCACGCCGACGTCGGCGATGCGGGCGGGGAAGCCGCCCTGGCGGCGGGTGGAGATCTGGTAGATCTCCCCGAGCTGGCCGTCGGCGATGCGGCGGCGCATGGCCTGCAGCGCCGGGTTGTAGCGCTCGATGTAGCCGACGGCGCCGACCAGCCCCGCGCCCTCGAAGGCGGCGGTGATCTCCTCGGCCTCGCCGATGTCGAAGGCCAGGGGCTTCTCCACCAGGGTGTGCACCCCGGCCTCGGCCAGGCGCAGCGCCACGTCGCGGTGGAACTGGGTGGGCACGGCCACCACGGCGTAGTCGATGCCGGCGGCGATCAGCGCGTCGACGTCGGGCAGGATCTCGTAGCCAGGGGCGGCGCCGTGGGGGTCGCCGTAGGCATCGGCGACGGCCACCAGCTCGACGCCCTCGGTCGCCATCAGGTTGCGGGCGTGGTGGCGGCCCATCATGCCCAGGCCGATCAGGCCGGCGCGCAGGTCGGTGGTGCTCATGCTCAGGCTCCCGCCGCCGCGACGGCCTCGACGGCGGCGACGATGCGGTCGCGGTCCGCATCGCTCACGCTCGGGTGCACCGGCAGGGAGAGGACCTCCCGGGCCAGCATGTCGGTGACCGGCAGCTCCGTCTCCCCCGCGCTCGCGGCGAAGGTGGGCAGGCGGTGCACCGGGGTCGGGTAGTAGACCCCGCAGCCGACCCGGTGCTCTTCGCGCAGGGCGGTGGCGACGCGGTCGCGCTCGGCCGCGCTCGCCCCCTCGATCCGCACCGTGTACTGGTGGTAGACGTGTTCGGCGCCCTCGCGCACCACGGGGGTGACGACCCCCGACAGGTGCGCGTCGAAGAAGCCGGCGAGCTCCTGGCGGCGGGCCGTCCAGGCGGGCAGCTTCGTGAGCTGCACCCGGCCGATGGCGGCGTGGATGTCGGTCATGCGGTTGTTGAAGCCGGCGACCTCGTTGGCGTACTGCGTCTCCATGCCCTGGTTGCGCAGCAGCTTGACCTGACGGGTCAGGGCCGGGTCGGCGCAGGCCACCATGCCGCCCTCCCCCGAGGTCATGTTCTTGGTGGGGTACAGGGAGAACATGGCGCCCTGGCCGAAGGAGCCGACGCGGCGGCCCTGCCAGCGGGCGCCATGGGCCTGAGCGGCGTCCTCGAAGACCCACAGCCCGTGCCGCTCGGCGACGGCCAGCAGGGCGTCCATCGGGGCGGGGTGGCCATAGAGATGGACCGGCTGGATGCCGACGGTGCGTTCGGTGACCGCGGCCTCGACGGCGGCCGGGTCCAGGGTGAAGGTCTCCGGGTCCACGTCCACGAAGACGGGGGTGGCGCCGCAGACGGCCACCGAGTTCGCGGTGGCGGCGAAGGTGAAGGAGGGCACGATCACCTCGTCGCCGGGGCCGAGGCCCAGGGCGAGCATGCCGAGGTGCTGGCCGGAGGTGCCCGAGTTCACGGCCACGCAGTCGCGGCCCTCCACCAGCGCGGCGGCGAACTCCTGCTCGAAGGCGGCGACCTCGGGTCCCTGGGCGACCATGCCGCTGAGCAGCACCCGGTCCACGGCGGCCCGCTCCTCGTCCCCGATCAGGGGCTTGGCGGCGGGGATCATCGGCAGGTCCTGTACGGGGGCGGTGCTCATGCGCGGGGCTCCTCCTCGGAGGCGGGGGTCTCAGGGTCCTCGGGCGGGGTGGCCCGGGGGGCGTCCGTCACGGGGGTGGAGGCGAGCTGCAGGCCGCCGGTGGTCTCGTCGGGGATGTACCACTCGCCGGTGCGGGGGCAGACCCAGGCGTCGGTGCCGTCGGAGGCGGGCTGCAGCGGCTCCCCGGCCCGGCCCACCCAGGCGAGGCGACGAGCGGGCACCCCAGCCACCAGGGAGTAGGGCGGCACGTCCTTCACGACGGTGGCGCCGGCGGCGACCATCGCCCAGGCACCGATGCGGACGGGCGCGACGCAGACGGCGCGGGCACCGATGGAGGCGCCGCGCTCGCAGGTGACGCCGACGGGATCCCAGTCGCTCGCGGACTTGGGGCTGAGGTCGGGGTTCACGGCGCGCGGGAAGTGGTCGTTGGTGAACACGGCGGCGGGGCCCACGAAGACGCCCTCGGCCAGATCGGCGGGCTCGTAGACCAGGGCGTGGTTCTGCACCTTGCAGCCGTCGCCCATCCGCACGCCGCTGCCGATGTAGGCGCCACGGCCGACGACGCAGTCACGGCCCAGCGCGGCGCCCTCACGGATCTGGGCGAGGTGCCAGACGGAGCTGCCCTCCCCGATCTGCGCGTCCTCGGCGATGTCGGCTCCGGGGGCGACCCGGTAGGCGGGGGTGTCGGTCATGGACCCGACCCTACCTGCCCGCGCGGCCCCGTTCCGGGAGCGTCGGGGCCACGAACGCCCAGTAAGGACCCCATCGGGTGAGCAGGGCATGGACCAGCAGTGACAGGCCGATGGCGACGGCGGTGCCGGCGGGGACGATGAGCAGTTCGCCGAGGGCGCTGGTGCCCTCGGTGCCGCCGCCGGAGGCCTCCAGCGGGCCGAGGTCCAGGGCCGTGAGCGCGACGGTGAGCGGGTGGATCACGTAGATCGGCAGGGTGCGGCCGCCGAGGTAGCGGCCGAGGGCGGCGGCGCGGGGTCCGGAGGCCAGCGGCGGCAGCAGCGCCAGCACGGCGGTGAGGCCGCTGACCGAGGCGAGGGCCTGGGCGGTCAGCGCGGCCGCCGAGTCGACCGGGGAAGCGAGGAACCCGGCGGCGGCGAGCAGGAAACCGAGGGCCGCGGCGAGCCCGGGGAGCATCCGGCGGGAGCGCGGACGGCCGCCGGATGTCGTCTCGGTGGCGGTGGACGTGGCGGCGAGGATCCGTTCGCGACCCAGCACCCCGATCACGTACCAGAGGCCGGCCTGGGCGAAGCGCTCGAACCCGTGGGCGGCCTCCGCCGGCAGCACGGGGACCAGCAGCAGGGCCTCGCGCCCCGGCACCGCCAACACGTAGACCGCCGCTGCGATCCCGAGCATCAGCCGCGGTCGGCGGATCCCGGCGCGGGCCAGCAGGAACAGCAACGGCAGCACTACCAGGAACCAGTACAGACCGCCGGCCACGGGCAGCGCCCGCAGCTCCGCCCAGAGGTAGTCCAGCCGGTGCCCGGGCGCGTAGACGGGTCCGGTGGCCACGGCGTACAGCACGGTCCACAGCGCGGCCACCCAGAGGTGGTCCAGCACCCGGCCGCGGCGCACCTGGGCCCAGGGGCGGCGCAGGGCGGGGCCGGCGAGGATCCCGGAGACCAGGAAGAACAGGGGCATCCGCAGGGGGATCAGGGCGCGGCTGGTCTCCTGCCAGGCGCGGCCGATCGGTCCCGGGTCGGGGCCCAGCAGCGCCTCGGCGGCGCCGGTGGTGACGTGGTAGAGCACCACCAGCACGATGGAGGCGGCCCGGGCCAGGTCCAGCCAGGCGATCCGCGCGCCCGCGGCCGGGGCCGGGGCGGTCATCGGGAGGCCCGCAGGGCCTCTCCCTTGGCCAGCGCGATCTCGCGCAGCTCGGTCTGGAAGTCGGTCATCCGCGCGCGCAGCCGTGCCGCCTCCTCGCCGGTCCCGGCGGCGAGGATTCGCGCGGCCAGCAGGCCGGCGTTGCGAGCACCGCCCACGGAGACGGTCGCGACGGGCACCCCGGCGGGCATCTGCACGATGGACAGCAGGGAGTCCATGCCGTCGAGGTGCGTCAACGGGACGGGCACGCCGATCACCGGCAGCGGGGTGAGGGCGGCGAGCATGCCGGGCAGGTGGGCGGCGCCGCCCGCCCCGGCGATGATCACACCGAGGCCGCGTTCGGCGGCGCCGCGGCCGTAGGCGACCATGTCCTCGGGCATCCGGTGGGCGGAGACGACGTCCACCTCGACGGGCACCGCGAACTCGGCCAGGGCCTGCTCGGCGGCCTGCATCACCGGCCAGTCGGAGTCGGAGCCCATCACGATGCCGACGCGGGCGGCGGGGGCGGTCTGGGGGTCCTGCGCGGGGTGCTCGGTCATCGGGTCTCCTCGGAGGGGGTGGCGGGCTGCTCGGGGCCCTCGACGATGAGCCGCTCGGCGCGGTGGGCGCGCTCCAGCAGCTCGGCGGGGTCCTCACCGATCACCGTGACGTGGCCGACCTTGCGGCCGGGGCGCACGCCCTTGCCGTAGAGGTGGACCTTGATGCCGGGGTCGGCAGCCATCGCGGCCTCGGCGCCGGAACGCAGCTCGGGGGCGGAGCCGCCCAGCAGGTTCACCATCACGGCGGCGGGGGCCAGCGGGGTCACCTCCCCCAGCGGCAGACCGGCGACGGCGCGCAGGTGCTGCTCGAACTGGCCGGTGACGGCGCCGTCCATCGACCAGTGGCCGGTGTTGTGGGGGCGCATGGCCAGCTCGTTCACGGCGACCGTGCCGTCCGGCAGCTCGAACAGCTCCACGGCGAGCATCCCGACCACGTCGAGGTCGGCGGCGATGGCCAGCGCGAGGGCCTGGATGCGCTCCTGGGCGGCGGCGTCCAGCGCGGGGGCGGGGGCGACCACCTCGTAGCAGACGCCGTCGCGCTGCCGGGAGGCGACCACGGGGTAGGCGACGGCCTCCCCGTCGGGGCGGCGGGCGACCTGCGCGGAGAGCTCGCGGGTGAAGGGCACCAGCTCCTCGGCCAGCAGCTCCTCGTGGTCGGCGAACCAGTCCTCCACGGCGGCGGGGTCCTCGACGATGCGCACGCCGTGGCCGTCGTAGCCGCCGCGGGGGGTCTTCACGACCAGTCGGCCGCCGGTCGCGGCGAGCGCGGCGCGCAGGTCCTCCGGGGAGCCGAGCCGCCACCAGCGCGGGCAGGGGTGGCCGAGGGCGGTGAGCCGCTCGCGCATCAGCAGCTTGTCCTGGGCGTGGACCAGGGCCGCGGGGCCGGGGCGGACGGCGGCGAGGTCCTCGGCGAGCAGGCCCTGCAGGATCGGCGGCGGCACGTGCTCGTGGTCGAAGGTGATGACCTCGGACTCCGCAGCGAGGGCGCGCACGGCCTGCTCGTCGTCGTGGCGGCCGCTGCGGACGTGCGCGGCGACCTGGGCGGCGCTCTCGGCGGGGTCGGTGGCCAGCACGTGCAGCTCGAGGTCGAGCTCGACGGCGGCGGGGATCATCATCCGGGCGAGCTGCCCGGCGCCGACCACGCCGATCGTGCGGGCGGCCGGGGCGGGGGTCGCGGGCTGCGGGTTCTCGGAGGGCACCCGTCGATCCTAGGGGACGGCCGCGGGCCGCAGCGGCGGGGACCACGGCCGCGGGACGCGCCCGGGCGGGGCGGTCGCTCAGCCGCGGCGGCGGATGCGGCGGCGCACCACGGAGCCCTGCGGGAGCTCCCCGAGGTCGTCGTCGGGGGCGGACGGCTCGCTCTCCTCCCCGGGCGCCGTGATGAGGAAGACGCCGAAGGTGGTGGGGTTCTCGGTGAGCAGCTCCAGGCGGCCGCCGTCGTCCTCGACGAGGGTGCGGGCCAGGGCCAGGCCCACCCCGGTGCCGGAGGAGCTGGCGCCGGAGACGGAGCGCTCGAAGACCCGCTTGCCGAGCGCCGGGTCGATGCCGGGACCCTCGTCGCTGACCTCGATCACGGTGGAGTGGCCGTTGCGGCGCACCTTCACCGTGGTGCGGCCGCCGCCGTGCACCAGGGCGTTCTCGATGAGGGTGGCGATGACCTGGGTGAGGGGACCGGTGGAGCCCCAGACGGCGGCGCTGCGCGGCACCTGGATGCGCAGCTCGCGGCCGGCGGTGCGGTAGGCCGGGGACCACTCCTCGCTCTGCTGGGTGAGCACGGTGCGCAGCTCGACCACGCCCGGGGAGCGGTGCTGGGAGGCGCGCGGGGCGTTGATCAGGTCGTGGACCACCTCGGTGAGGCGGTCGATCTGCTCCAGGGAGATCCGGGCCTCCTCGCGCACCCACTCCTCGGAGCTGGTCGCGAGGATCTCGTCCAGGCGCATCGACAGCGCGGTGAGCGGGGTGCGCAGCTGGTGGGAGGCGTCCGAGGCCAGTCGGCTCTCGGCCTCAAGGCGCTCGGTGAGCATGGCGCCCGAGCGGGACAGCTCCTCGGCGACGTCGTCGATCTCGGCGATGCCGGAGTGCTTCCAGGGGCCGCGGGCGCGACCCCCGCCCATCTCCTCGGCGCGGCGGCTGAGCCGGGCCAGCGGCATCGAGATCCGCTGCGCCTGCCACAGGGAGACGGAGACGCCGATGGAGAGCGTGGACAGGCCCACCACGGCGAGGATCACGGCGGCGCTGGCGGTGTGGGCGCGCACGTCGGAGGCGGGGATCGAGACGGTGATGGTCTGCTGGTTGCCGCCCTGGGTGGAGGCCTGGGCGGGGTCCTCCCCCGGGTCCTCCCCCGCCTCGACGGTCCGCCCGTCCTGGAGCACCACGGTGATGTGGACGCTGTACTCGGACTGCTGGTCGACGATCTGCTGCAGCAGCGCCTCATCGACCTGCTCGCCCGCGTCGAGACGATCGTCGGTCTGGTCGCGGACCGAGTCCGCCACCACCGCGGCGCTGCTCTCGATGTTCGTGCGGGTGAGGCCGAACCAGGCGACGGTGAGCGGGATCCCCAGGATCAGCACCACCATGATCACGGAGAGCAGGGTGGCCTGCAGCACCCGGAGGCGCACGCGTCAGGACCCTTCGCCGGTCTCGAACCGGAAGCCGACTCCTCGCACGGTCGTGATGCGGCGCGGGCTGGTGGCGTCGTCGCCGAGCTTCCGGCGCAGCCAGGAGATGTGCATGTCCAGCGTCTTGGTGGAGCCCCACCACTCGGCGCCCCACACCTCGCGCATCAGGTCGTCGCGGGTGACGACGCTGCCGGCCTCGCGCACCAGCACGGTGAGCAGGTCGTACTCCTTGGCGGAGAGACTCAGCTCCTCCCCGTCGGCGTAGGCGCGGCGGGCGGAGACGTCGAGGGTGACGCCGTTGACGTCGAAGGAGTCGCCGCTCTCCTCGGTCGCCTGGGCGCGCCGCAGCAGCGCCCGGATGCGGGCCTGCAGCTCGCCGAGGCGGAAGGGCTTGGTCACGTAGTCGTCGGCCCCGGCGTCCAGGCCCACCACGGCGTCGACCTCGTCGGCGCGGGCGGTGAGGATCAGGATCGGAGAGAGCAGGCCGCCCTTGCGAAGGCGTCGGGCCACCTCGAGGCCGTCCAGGTCGGGCAGGCCGAGGTCCAGGATCACCATGTCCAGGCCCTCGCCGCCGGCGGCGATCGCGAGCGCGTCCATGCCGCGGGAGGCGCGGGTGACGGTGTACCCCTCGCGGTCCAGGGCGCGGGAGAGCGGGTCAGCGATGGCCGAGTCGTCCTCGACGAGTAGCAGTCGTGTCACGGGCGCCATCCTACGCGGTGACCCCTCGACGGCCGGGGCGAACCTGACAGTCCGTCCCGGTCCGTCCCGGGGGGGGTCAGAGCTCGAGGGCCAACGGGGCGGAGGCGTCGCGGTGCAGCTCGAGCACGTGGACCTCCCCGATGCCGGGCAGGTCGACGTCCTCCTCGGAGCCAGCGGCGAAGCCTCCGGGCAGGGCCGCCTCGACCGCCTCGGCGGTCTCCACGTCGGTGGTGACGGTGCCCGGGCGGGCGACGGACTCCATGCGGGCGGCGAGGTTCACGGTGGGACCGAAGACGTCCCCGTAGCGGGAGAACATCGACCCCCAGGCGAAGCCCACCCGCACCGGCGGGAGCGCAGGGTCCGCGGTGATGGTCTCGGCGAGACTCACGGCGATCTGCGCGCCGTCGGCCGGGGAGTCGGTCAGGAACATGATCTCGTCGCCGACGGTCTTGACCACGCGGCCGCCGCCCACGGAGATCACGTCGCGGCTGACGGCCTCGAAGCGGCCCACCACCTCGGCGAGCTGGGCGCCGCTGAGGTCCTGGGCGAGCCGGGTGAACTGCACCAGGTCGGCGAAGCCCACCGCGCGCTGCAGGGGGAACAGCTCGTCGGTGCCGCTATGCAGCACCTCGGAGCCGGCGCGGGCGGCGTAGGCGGCGAGCTGTCGCCGGAAGGTGAACATCACCTGCGACTCGAGGGTCTCCAGCAGCTCGGGGATCACCTCGAGCATGCGCTGGCGGGCCTCGGCGTCGCCCATCTCCTCGCTGTACTTGGCCTCGTCGACCAGGGCCTCGGTGATCCACATGGCCAGGCGCCCCATGTGGAAGCCGAGACCCCGGGTGATGGAGGCGAAGGCGCGCTCGGAGAGCACCCCCTCCTCGACCATCGCGGCGAGGTCGCCGATGGCGTAGGCGTCCTCCTCGGTGAACACGACGGTGTCCTCGTCCACCGGGGAGAATCCCAGGGAGCGCCAGTACACCGAGGTGAGGCGCTCCGGGATCTGCTGGTCCTCCAGCAGGTCGCGGCGGGAGTAGCGCCGGGGGCCCTGCAGCAGGGACCTCTCCAGGGCGCCGACGCTGCGGCGCACGGCGGCGAAGCGCCGGTTCAGATCCAGCAGCTCGGTCCCCTCCAGCGGGGTCTGTTCGAGGTCCGGGGAGGACTCCGGGGTGGACAGCGCGGGGTCCACGGGCGGATCGAAGGAGGGGGCCGCATCCGGCGAAGCCTGCGAGGGGTCCGCGAGGGTGCGCTCGGGGAGGGATCCCTCGTCCATGTCGGCCTCGCTCACGTCCTGCGCTCCGTCCTGCTGTGCTCTGCTCTGCTCTCCACCGGTCCGCATGATGCCGGTCCGCACGATGCGGACCCGCCATCCTCGGTCCCGCGCCTCGGAGACCCCTGGGTTCCTCCTCGGCGTCCGCCGGGAGGACGGCCTCAGGAGCCGTTCCGTGCGGCCTCCGGGCTGCGGAGGTGGCGGACGTCGCCGACGTCGACCGCGTGCCGGTGCCCGCGGGTGTCCTCGACGAGGAGTCGTCCGGCCTCGTCGACGCCGCGGGCGAGGCCGTCCCAGGCGGACGGGTCCTCCGCGCCGGTGGCGCCGAGCGGGTGCACCCGGACGGGGCGCCCCACTGTGAGACAGGTCATAGTGTAGCGGTCCCGCAGGCCGCTCGCCCGGGCCCTGCCACCGTTGGCCTCGAGCGCGGTGAGTTCCCCGGTGAGGCCGGTCAGCATCTCCTCGGCCAGGGCGCGGCGCAGCGCCGCCGTCGCCGCGCCTGTCGGGGACGGCCCGGGCAGCAGGCCGTCCGGACCGTACAGCCAGGTGGCGACGGGCACCGGCGCGCCGTCCGGACCGCGCACCGGGCCGAGCAGGTTCAGCCCGATGCCCAGCAGCACCGCGTCCGCCCCGCGCGCCTCGGCGAGGATCCCGCCGAGCTTTCGCCCCTCGGCGGTGACGAGGTCGTTGGGCCATTTCAGCCCGACGCCCGTCGCGCCCGTCACCGACCGCACCGCGTCGACCGCGGCGACGCCGACGGCGAAGGGGAACCAGCTGCGGGCGGTCGGCGGCAGGGGCGTGCGCCAGGCCAGGGTCAGCGCCAGGGAGCCCTCGGCCGGGGAGGAGAAGGGACGGCCCAGTCGCCCGCGACCGGCCGTCTGCTCGGCGGCGAGGACCGCGAAGGGCGCCCCCACCCCGCCGGACAGCCGGGCTGCGGCCTCGTCCTGGGTGGATCCCACCCGGGGCAGCTCGCGCAGCGGCGGCACCGGCCCGCGGGGAGCCGGGGTGGTCGTCGCCGCGAGGGGGTCCCGGGACCGGTCCGTCTCCATGGCTGGGCTCCTTCGTGCGGGGTCGGCGCAGCCCGGCGGGGACGAGAACGGGCAGGTGGCGCGCGGCTCCGCCTCGGCCGTCGGGGCCGATGGGTAGCGTAGTATCCCCGTGTCCTGACACCGGTTCGACCTGGCCCTCGCGGCCACAGTTGGAGGCTCCGTGACCGACGCCCCGCGGCCGCTCACCACCGCCCAGCGCCTCGACGACCTGCGCGATCGTGATGCCACCGCGGTCGCCGCGGCCCATGAGGTGGCCGTTCAGAAGCAGCACGCCCGCGGCAAGAAGACGGCCCGGGAGCGCATCACCGACCTGCTGGACGACGGCTCCTTCGTGGAGACCGACCGCTTCGTGCGCCACCAGGCCCGCAGCTTCGGCATCGACGCCAAGCGCCCCGACGGCGACGGCATCGTCACCGGTCACGGCACCATCGACGGTCGCCAGGTGTGCGTCTACTCGCAGGACTTCACGGTCTTCGGCGGCTCCCTGGGCGAGGCCCACGGCCGCAAGATCCAGAAGATCCAGGACCTCGCCCTGAAGACCGGGGTGCCGATCATCGGGATCCTCGACGGCGGCGGCGCCCGCATCCAGGAGGGCGTGGCGTCGCTGGCGATGTTCGCCGGGATCTTCCGCCGCAACACCCGCGCCTCGGGCGTGATCCCGCAGATCTCCCTGATCATGGGCCCGGCCGCCGGGGGCGCCGTGTACTCCCCCGCGCTGACGGACATCATCGTGATGGTCGAGAAGACCTCCCACATGTTCATCACCGGCCCCGACGTGATCCGCACCGTGACCGGCGAGGACGTCGGCTTCGAGGAGCTGGGCGGCGCCCGCACCCACTCCACCACCTCGGGCGTCGCGCACTACATGGCGCCCGACGAGTCCGAGGCCATCGAGTACGTCAAGGACCTGCTCAGCTACCTGCCGGCGAACACCCTCACCCCGGCCCCGGCCTACCCGGCGCGGCTGGACGAGACGCCCACCCCGCAGGACACGGCGCTGGACACCCTGGTGCCGGACTCCCCGAACCAACCCTACGACATGCTCACCGTGCTGCGCGCGGTGCTGGACGACGAAGAGTTCCTCGAGGTACAGCCCTCCTTCGCCCGCAACATCGTGATCGGCTTCGGACGGGTCGAGGGCCAGAGCGTCGGCATCATCGCCAACCAGCCCTCGCACCTCGCCGGCACCCTGGACATCGATGCCTCCGAGAAGGCGGCCCGCTTCGTGCGGCTCTGCGACGCCAACAACATCCCGGTGCTGACCTTCGTGGACGTGCCCGGCTTCCTGCCCGGCACCGACCAGGAGTTCGGCGGCATCATCCGCCGCGGCGCCAAGCTGCTGTACGCCTACGCAGAGGCCACCGTCCCGCTGATCACCGTCATCACCCGCAAGGCCTACGGCGGCGCCTACATCGTGATGGGCTCCAAGGAGCTCGGGGCCGACGTGAACCTGGCCTGGCCCACCGCGCAGATCGCGGTGATGGGTTCCCAGGGCGCCGTGAACATCCTGCACCGCCAGCACCTGCGCGGCGTCCAGGAGGACGGCGGCGACGTGGCCGGCGAGCGCGCCCGGCTGGAGGCCGAGTACGAGGAGCAGTTCGCCACCCCGTACACCGCCGCCGAGCGCGGCTGGATCGACGGCGTGATCCGCCCCTCCGAGACCCGCATGGAGATCGCCAAGTCGCTGCGGGCCCTGCGCACCAAGCGCGACGCCCTGCCGCCCAAGAAGCACGGGAACATCCCGCTGTGAGCGCGGACCCGGCAGCGGCCGCGGAGGGCGGGGAGGCCGCGGAGGCGCCCCGCGCCGATGTGCGCCTCTCCCGCGGGCGGCTCGCCCCGGACGAGCTCGCCGCGATCGCCGTGGTCGTCTCCGCGATGAGTGTCACCAGCCGCATGGAGGCAGAGGAGCGCGATCTCGCCGAGGGCATCGGCGGGGAGAGCTGCTGGGCCGACGCCATCCGCACCCACCCCCGCTCCCACGCGCTGCGCGGACTCGCCTCGGCCTCGGCCTGGCAGTTCTCCGACCGCTGACCCCGCCTGGAGCACACTGACGAGGCGCCGCCCCGGTCCCGCCGGGTGACCTGCGCGAGCCGCCGCCCGCGGCCCGGGACCGGCCCCTAGACTGCGGACATGCCCGATCCCTCGCGCCAGCCCTCCGCCCTGGACCGCCTCGCCGACGAGTACGTCGAGCAGCTGGTCCCCCGCGACCCCTACCTCGCCACCGCCCTCGGAGTGCCCGGGCACGACGACGAGGTCACCGACTACTCCCCCGCCGCCGAGCAGGAGCGCCTGGACCTGGCCCGCACCCTGCTGCGCTCCCTCGACGGGGTCGCCGACCAGGACGCCATCGACACGGTGACCCGGGCGGCGCTCACCGAGCGTCTCGGCCTCGAGCTGGAGCGCGCCGAGACCCACCGCGACATCGCCGCCGTCAACAACCTCCACTCGGTGCTGCAGCACGTGCGCAGCTCCCTGGACCAGATGCCCATCGACACCCCCGGGGACTGGGAGGTGATCACCCGCCGCATGGAGCGGATGCCGCACTCCCTGCGCACCTGGTCCGAGTCCCTCCACGAGGCCGCCGCGGCGGGCACCGTCGCGCCGCGCCGCCAGCTGCTGCTGGGCGCCGAGCAGGCCCGCGGCTACGCCCACGACTTCTTCCCCGCCTTCGTGCGCGGCGCCCGCGGCAGCCAGGCCCAGCAGGACGCCGCCGTCGCGGCCGCCGGCACCATCGGCCGCGGCTACGAGAAGATCGCCGAGGTCCTCACCGACCTCGCCGACCGTGCCCCGGAGGCCGACGCCGTGGGCCGCGAGGCCTACCAGCTGGACTCCCGCACCTTCCTCGGCGCCGAGATCGACCTGGACGAGACCTACGCCTGGGGCGTCGAGGAGCTGCGCCGCATCGTCGCCGAGCAGGAGCGGGTGGCGTCCCGGATCAACGACCGCCTCGGCACCGGCGGCGGCACCTCCATCCCTGCCGCCAAGGCCGCCCTGAACGCGGACCCCGCCCGCATCCTGCACGGCACCGAGGCCCTGCAGGCGTGGATGCAGCGGCTCTCCGACCAGGCCGTCGCCGAGCTCGCCGGGGACCAGTTCGACATCCCCACGCCGCTGCGCCGCCTGGAGTGCATGATCGCCCGCACCGGCGCCGGCGGCATCTACTACACCGGCCCCAGCGAGGACCTCTCCCGTCCCGGCCGGATGTGGTGGGACGTGCCGCCCGGGGAGGACGAGTTCGCCACCTGGGCCGAGACCACCACCGTCTACCACGAGGGCGTGCCCGGCCATCACCTGCAGGTCGGCATCCAGACCCTCCAGGGCCCCTCCCTGAACCGCTGGCGCTCGATGCTGTGCTGGGTCTCCGGCCACGGCGAGGGCTGGGCGCTGTACGCGGAGCGGCTGATGGAGCAGCTCGGCTACCTCGACGACGACGGCGACCGCCTCGGCATGCTCGACGCGCAGCGGCTGCGCGCCGGCCGGGTGGTGCTCGACATCGGGCTGCACCTGGGCCTGCCGATGCCCGCGGGCCTGGCGGGCTCCGCCGGAGGCGCCTGGAGCTACGAGAAGGCCTGGGACTTCATGAGCGAGCACTGGGGCGTCTCCGAGGGCCAGCAGCGCTTCGAGCTGCATCGCTATCTGGGCTGGCCCGGCCAGGCCCCCTCCTACAAGGTGGGCCAGCGGATCTGGGAGCAGCTGCGCGACCGCGCCGTCGGCGCCGATCACTCCCCCGCCGCGCTGCGCGACTTCCACGCCCGCGCCCTCGCCCTGGGCTCCCTGCCCCTGTCCGTCCTCCAGGAGGCCCTGTGACCGCCATCGATCCCAGCGCCCCTGCGCAGAAGGATCAGCAGGACCAGCAGGACGACGTGGCCTTCGAGCCCCTCCTGCTGCTGGCCTCGGCCTCCGCGGGCCGCCGCGCCACCCTCGCCGCCGCCCGCATCGCGCACGCCGTGCTGCCCGTCGACCTCGACGAGGAGGCGCTGCTGACGAGTGCCCGCGAGGCCGCCGGGGAGGAGACGCCCACCACCGAGGAGGAGGTGCTGCTGCTGGCCCGCGCCAAGGCGGAGGCCGGCACCGCCCGCTCCGAGGGCGGCTACGTGGTGCTCGGCGGGGACTCGATGCTGGAGCTGGACGGCGAGAGCGTCGGCAAGCCCCACACCCCGGAGGTCGCCGCGGCCCGCTGGCGCGCGATGCGCGGCCGCACCGCCGTGCTGCACTCCGGGCACTGGCTGGTGGACGACCGCGACCCCGACGACGGCGGCACCGGCGCCACCCTCGGCGCCGTGGCCAGCTGCGAGGTGAGCTTCGCCGACGTCTCCGACGAGGAGATCGAGGCCTACGTCGCCACCGGCGAGCCCCTCGGGGTGGCCGGCGCCTTCACCCTCGACGGCATCGCCGGTCCCTTCATCACCGGGGTGCACGGCGACCCGCACGCCGTGGTCGGCCTCTCCCTGCCGCTGCTGCGCCGGCTGCTCGCCGAGCTCGACCTGTCCGTCATCGACCTCTGGGAGCCGGACGTGCCCGGCACCGAGGAGGGGACCCCCGGCATCTGAGCCCCCGCCCGGTACTAGACTCTCCCATCGGCGCTCTCACACCGGCGGGACGTGCCCCGCCCCGTTACCTTGGGAGCACC
>NZ_AGBX01000006.1 GCF_000225825.1 Brachybacterium squillarum M-6-3
GCGGCGCGGCCGCCGAGGAGACCCGCCGCGGACGGACCCCGTCCGCCCGGACCCGCGCGGGCTCCGGCCCCGCCCCCCGCCCGGCGGCGAACACCGGCGATCGTCGGCCCCGCCAGGACCCCGCCCCCGCCCGCCCGGCGCCGCGCCCCGAACCCGCCGCCCCGGAGGAGCCCCGCCCCCGCGGCCGCGAGCGCGTGGTCGAGGCCACCGACCGCTTCCGCGGGATGGTCGCCGGCAAGCCCTGGCGCCGCCGCCGCCGGGCGATCCTCGCCTCGCTGGCCGCGCTCGCGCTGCTGGCCGTGATCGCCCTCGGCACGGCGGTCTTCCTGCCCGCCCTGCGGCTGCAGCAGGTGAGCATCGAGGGCCTCGGCTACGTCGAGGAGACCGCGGTGCGCGAGGTGACCGAGCAGCACCTGGACGACAGCGTCCTGCTGCTGCCCACCTCCGCGATCGAGGAGGAGATCACCGGGGTGCCCGGGGTCCTCACCGCCGAGGTGCACCGGGACTGGCCCGACGGCGCCACCGTCACCGTCACCGAGCGCGAGGCCGTCGCCCAGCTCACCCGGCAGGACGGCTCCACCGCCGTACTCGACGCCCAGGGCGTGGAGCTGCCCGCGGCCGCCGCCGAGGGCGCCGAGCTGGTGCCGCTGACCGTCGCCCCCGATGCGGAGGACCCGGACGGCGCCACCGAGGCGATGAGCGAGGTGCTCGCCTCCGTCCCCTCCCCGCTGCGCGGCGCCGTGGTCGACATGACCGCCTCCACCCGCAGCGACGTCAGCTTCACCCTGAGCCTCGAGGACGGGGACACGAAGACCGTCGTCTGGGGCGACACGGCCGACGCGGACCTCAAGGCGGAGGTGGTGCAGGCGCTCCTCGGCCAGGGCGGCGGCACCATCGACGTCTCCTCCCCGATCGCCCCGGTCACCCGCTGAGGCGCTCCCGCGCGGTCCCCGCCCGCGGGATCGGGCGAACCGGGCTGACCGGGAGTGATCCACCTCCGGTCCGCGACGCGACACGCGCGGGTGGTCGTTGCGCGACCTCCGCGGTGTCCCTAGCGTCGAGAGCGTGCACGGACGGCACGAAGTCCGAACCTCAACTTCAGGTTCAGGGTTTCCCCGGACGTCGACCAGGACCCGCGTCGCCACCTCGGCAGGCGCCAGACAAGAGCAAGGACCACACGTGGCCGGAACCCAGATCTCCCTCGCAGTCATCAAGGTCGTCGGTGTCGGCGGCGGAGGCGTCAACGCCGTCAACCGGATGATCGAGTCCGGCCTCAAGGGGGTCGAGTTCATCGCTGTGAACACCGACGCCCAGGCCCTGCTGATGTCCGACGCCGACGTCAAGCTCGACGTCGGCAAGGAGATCACCCGCGGTCTCGGCGCCGGCGCCGACCCCGAGGTCGGCAAGAAGGCCGCCGAGGACCACGCCGAGGAGATCGAGGAGGTCCTGCGCGGGGCCGACATGGTCTTCGTGACCGCCGGCGAGGGCGGCGGAACCGGCACCGGCGCGGCCCCCGTCGTCGCCAAGATCGCCCGCAGCCTCGGCGCCCTCACCATCGGTGTGGTCACCCGCCCCTTCACCTTCGAGGGCCGCCGCCGCTCCACCCAGGCCGAGTCCGGCATCGCCGCGCTGCAGGCCGAGGTGGACACCCTCATCGTGATCCCCAACGACCGTCTGCTCTCCATCGCGGACAAGCAGGTCTCCATGCTCGACGCCTTCAAGAGCGCCGACCAGGTGCTGCTCTCCGGCGTCCAGGGCATCACCGACCTGATCACCACTCCGGGCCTGATCAACCTCGACTTCGCCGACGTGAAGTCCGTGATGCAGGGCGCCGGCAGCGCCCTGATGGGCATCGGCTCCGCCCGCGGCGACGACCGCGCCCTGCAGGCCGCCGAGCTGGCCGTCTCCAGCCCGTTGCTGGAGGCCTCCATCGACGGCGCCTATGGCGTGCTGCTCTCCATCCAGGGCGGCAGCGACCTCGGCCTGTACGAGGTCTCCGAGGCCGCCCGCCTGGTGCAGGAGGCCGCCCACCCCGACGCCAACATCATCTTCGGCTCGGTCATCGACGACGCCCTGGGCGACGAGGTCCGCGTGACCGTCATCGCCGCGGGCTTCGAGGCCGGCGGCCCACAGCCCCGCAAGGAGCAGCCGCAGTCCGCGCCGCGTCCCGCCCCGCGGGCAGAGTCCGCGCCGCAGTCCTCGCCCTCCCCCTGGGAGCAGCGCAGCAGCGGGGCCGGTGCCGCCGCGGGTGCCGGGGCCGCCGCCGGCGGTGCCTGGGGCGCCCCGCAGCAGACCTTCGCCCCCACCTCCCGTCCGGCCCCCGCCCCGGAGCCGGAGGAGGACCCCGCCGACCAGGAGGACGCGGTGCAGACCTCCCCGGCGCCCGCCCCGCAGCCGGCCCGCCCGCCGCGCATCGAGGAGCCCCCGGCGGACGACGACGACCTCGATCTGCCGTCCTTCCTGAAGTGACGAGCACCCCCCTCAGCGCACGGGCCCCGCGGCATCGCGGGGCCCGTGCCCTGTTCACGGGCCGTGCCGGCGGCGTGAGTGCGGGGGAGTTCTCCTCCCTGAACCTCGCCCGCCACGTCGGCGACGACCCCGCCGCCGTCGAGGCCAACCGGGCCCTGCTCGCCGCCGAGCTCGACCTGGATCCCGCCTCCCTGGTCTTCGTGGACCAGGTGCACTCCGCCGAGGTGCACGTGCTCCCGGCCGAGGGCCCCGCCCCCGTCGTCACCGCCGACGCCATCGTCACCGACCGCCGCGACGTGGCCATCGCGATCATGGTGGCCGACTGCCTTCCGGTGCTTCTGGTCGACGCCGAGGCCGGCATGATCGGCGCGGCCCACGCCGGGCGGCCCGGGCTGCTCGGCGGCGTGCTCGAGGCGACCGTCGCCGCCATGCGGGACCTCGGGGCTCGTCCCGAGCGCCTGACCGTGAGCATCGGCCCCTCCGTCTGCGGCGCCTGCTACGAGGTGCCTGCCGAGATGCGGGAGGCCGGCGCGACACTGCTGCCCGCCGCCGCGGCCACCACCCGCTGGGGCACTCCCGCCCTGGACCTGCGCGCCGGCGCCGTCCAGGCCCTGACCCGGCTCGGCGTCCCCGCAGTGGCGATCGACGCCGACCATCCCTGCACCCTCGAGGACGACACCTACTTCTCCTACCGTCGTCAGGGCCGCACCGGGCGATTCGCCGGGATCATCGCCCGGGCCTGAGCGTCCGACGGAAGCCCTGGTCGCGGCGACGCGGAGGGTGGCGCCGCGGATCACGCGACACACCGGCCGACACGCCGGGCGCGTCCCCGGCGATCTCCGCGGCCTGGGGTACTTTCGCACCCGAGGGTCCCCGCGCACTCCCCGTGCTTCCCTGGGGCCCATCCGCGTGAGAGCAGCAACGAACCGGGAGAACTGCGATGGGAACCTGGCGCAACGCCATGGTCGCACTCGGCCTCGCCAACGAGGTCGATGACGAGTACTACGAGGACGAGCGGGACCGGCACGAGGATCACGCCGCCACCCGTCGCACCGAGCGCGCCGACGAGGCGCCGACCGAGCGGGAGGCCCAGGTGACCCCGATCCGACAGCGGTCCCACCAGGTGGTGTCCGTGGCGCCCTCCCCGGAGGAGTCCATGCACCGCATCACGACCATCCACCCGCGCTCGTACAACGACGCCAAGGCGATCGGCGAGTCCTTCCGCGACGGCGTGCCCGTCATCGTGAACCTCTCCGACATGCAGGACGGGGACGCCAAGCGCATGGTCGACTTCTCGGCCGGTCTGGTCTTCGGTCTGCGCGGCACCATCGAGCGCGTGACCTCCAAGGTCTTCCTGCTCTCCCCGGAGTTCGTCCAGGTCGACGGTGACACCACGGCCGACGAGGGCAGCTTCTACAACCAGAGCTGAGCGCCGTGCAGATTGTCGCGGCGGTGCTGTACATCGCGCTGCTGCTGTACCTGATCACGCTCATCGCCCGCCTGGTGCTGGAGTGGGTGCAGGCCTACGCCCGCGACTACCGGCCCAGCGGCATCGTGCTGGTGCTCTTCGAGCTGGTCTACACGCTGACCGATCCGCCGGTGAACGGCCTGCGGCGACTGATCCCGCCGCTGCGGATCGGCGCCGTGGCCATCGATCTCAGCCTGATGATCCTGCTGCTGGGGGGCTGGTTCCTGCTCTCCCTGCTGGCAGGCCTGGCCTCCTGAGGCCTCCCGACCCCGCCGCCGGGACGGCTCGGTGCCTCGGCGAGGCCCACGCGACCTGGGGCATTGATCACCCTGGGCCGGAGGTGGCGAGCGCCCACCCTCCATCGGATAGGCTGTCCGGCGACGGTGCACGGGCCGAACCCTGCGCCCCGACTTCCACACTGACGAGAAGGTGACCCATGGCTCTGATGCCTGATGACCTGCTGAACAAGCGGTTCACCCCGGTTCGGTTCTCCGAGGGCTACGACATGGACGAGGTGGACAACTACCTCGACAACGACATCCTGCCGCGGCTCCAGGAGCTCATCGACGAGAACACCCGTCTGACCACCGAGCTCGAGCAGGCCCAGAGCCGCATCGCCGAGCTCGAGTCGGCCCCGGCCATGGCGGCCGCCGCCGAGTCGCCGGTGGAGGACGAGGTCGAGGGGACCCCCGCCGAGGAGTCCCCGGTCGTCGAGGCCGAGGAGACCGAGGGCGTCGTCGTCGCGGAGCCCGAGCCCGCCGCCCAGACCGGCGAGCAGTCGGCCGCGCAGGCCCCGGACCAGTCCGCCGCCGGCATCATCGCCTTGGCCAATCGTCTGCATGACGAGTACGTCAAGAACGGCGAGGACGAGCGCGACCGCCTCATCACCGAGGCCAACGACGAGCACCGCCGGATCGTCGGCGAGGCCGAGGAGAAGTCCCGCAGCACCCTGGCCGCCCTCGAGGAGACCAAGGCCGATCTCGAGAAGTCCATCGAGGGTCTGCGCACCTTCGAGCGCGACTACCGCAACCGCCTGCGGAACTACCTCGAGAACCAGCTCCGCGAGCTCGACACCGACGAGACGCAGGACAAGCAGGCGACCTACGGCCTGTGAGCCGCACCGCCTCCTCCGCCACGAGCGCCGATCCCACCGGGGTCGGCGCTCGTCGCCGTGCGGGCCTGGGCCTCGGCCCCGTGCTGGTCATCGTCCTGTTCCTGGGCGGCGCCATCGCCCTGATCGACCAGCTCACCAAGAACTGGGCCGAGGCGAACCTGCCACTGCTGGACCCGCAGCCTTTCCTCGGTGAGTTCCTGCAGTTCACCCTGCTGTACAACTCGGGGGCCGCCTGGGGAATGGGCTCCGGCATCACCCCCGTGGTGACCGTGCTGCAGATCGGCATCGCGATCGGCGTGGTCGTGTTCGCGGTGCGGGCCGTCCGCTCGTCCTGGTACGCGCTCGCCCTGGCGATGATCCTCGGCGGGGCGCTCGGCAACATCCATGACCGGCTGCTGCGCCCGCCCGGCCCCTTCCGCGGGGAGGTCGTCGACTTCCTCGAGCTGCCCAACTGGCCCGTGTTCAACATCGCCGACATGGGCGTGGTCGGCGGTGCCATCCTGGTGGTGCTGCTCGGCGTGATCGGCGTGTCCCCGGACCCGGCCCGCGAGGCCGAGGAGGACGCCGCGGCCGCCGCCGCCGGGGGCGATGCGGAGCCCCAGGGCACGGAGGAGGGCCGGTGAGCGGATCGCGGATGCTGATGGTCCCCGACGGCCTCGCCGGGGAGCGCATCGACACCGGCCTGTCCCGTCTGCTGGGCCTGTCCCGCACCCGCGCCGCCGAGCTCATCGACGCGGGACTGGTCGAGGTCGAGGGCCGCGCCCCCTCGCGCTCCCAGCGCCTCGAGGGCGGCACCCTGCTGAGCGTCGAGATCCCCGAGGAGAAGCCCGCCGTCGCGGTGCGCCCCCGGATCGCCGAGGGCATGGCCCTCGTGCACCAGGACGAGGACCTGGTCGTCATCGACAAGCCGGTCGGCGTCGCTGCCCACCCCAGCGCCGGCTGGTCCGGCCCCACCGTGCTCGGCCACCTCGCCGCCGCCGGGGTCTCGATCTCCACCAGCGGGGATCCGGAGCGGCAGGGCATCGTCTCCCGGCTCGACGTCGGCACCAGCGGCCTGATGGTGGTCGCCCGCACCGAGCGCGCCTACACCCGGCTCAAGGACGCCTTCCGTGCCCGCGAGGTCGGCAAGATCTACCACGCCATCTGCCAGGGCACCCCCGAGCAGTCCGTCGGCACCATCGCGGCCGCCATCGGCCGGTCCCCGCAGCACGACTACAAGTTCGCGGTGCGCAGCGACGGCAAGCCGTCGGTCACCCACTACGAGACCCTTCAGGACCTGCACGGCGCGACGCTGCTGCGGGTGAAGCTCGAGACCGGCCGCACCCACCAGATCCGGGTGCACCTGTCCGCCCTGCACCATCCGTTGGTGGGGGACCCGCTGTACGGCTCGGACCCGACGGTTGCGGCCCGGGTCGGGCTGGATCGGCAGTGGCTGCATGCGATGGAGCTGAGCTTCGTGCACCCCGTCAGCGGGGAGCCGGTCAGCTTCACCTCCACCTACCCGGACGACCTCGCCGCCGCCCTCGAGGCCCTGCGCACCAGCCCGGGACGGACCGGCGTCGGGGGCTAGAGCCCGGCGGTGTCCAGCGTCCGTGCGGTCTCCGCGCGGCCCGCCTCGATCACCCGCTCCAGCCGGTGGAACTCGAGCGTGCTGCCGGCCGCGGGCGGCACCGAGACCAGCACATGCTCCGGGGCGTCCGCGAGCACCTGCGTCTCGATGGTGCGCAGCATGATGTCGAAGGTGGCGACGGTGATACCGGGCAGGTGGCGCAGCAGCCGCGGCGGCCGAGCCCAGGGCTCCTGTCCGGACCCCATCACGCTGACCACCACGAGCGCCTCCGCCTCGGGATGGCGCTCGGCCGGGACGGGCAGCGGGGCGGTGAGGGTGCCGTCGGCCAGCGCGTGACGCAGGCGCCCGCCCGGTCCGCGATGGAGCTGCGGCACGAAGGCGCCGGGGATCGCGGTGGAGGCACGCACCGCCTCGGTGAGGCTGCCGCGGGTCAGCTCCACCGTGGTGCCGGTGGCCAGGTCGGAGGTGATCGCGGCGAAGGGCAGCGGCAGCTCCTCGATGCGGGTCGAGCCCCAGAGCCCGTCCAGCAGGCGGTGCAGGCCGCGCGCGCCCACCAGGCCTCTGGTCGAGAGCGAGGGGAGAGGTGCCGGGGAAGCGTCCACCAGCGCAGCGCACGGGCCTCCGCCTCGAGCGCGTCCAGGGTGCCGGTGGCCCAGGCGCCGCCGACCATCGCCCCCATCGACGTGGCGCGGATCCGCACCGGCTGGTGCCCGCGCGCCTCCAGCTCCCGCAGCACCCCGATGTGCGCCACCCCGCGGGCGGCCCCCGATCCCAGCACCAGATCGATCTTCATCCCATCCCTCTTGTCGTCGTGCCCGCTCAGGGTCGCACGGACGGGCGCCGCGGACGCGATAGCGTCGAGGCATGAGCGAGAACGCGCCCCGCACCGGATCCGAGCTCCGCCGCCGCCTGCTGGCGGGGGAGGACCTGCCGGTCGAGCGCATCGCCCGCCTGATCGGCCTGGACCCGCAGGCCGCCGAGGTGCAGCTGCGCGAGCCGGAGCGGATCCGGGAGGCCGTCCGCGAGGCCGCCGCCCGCTACCACGAGGCCGTCGAGGAGCAGCGGGAGGGCCGCGCCCCCACTACCCCGCTGGCCTCCGATCCCGACTTCCCGACCGGCGTGGGCATGGCCCTGGTCGGCGCGGCCCTGCTGTGGGAGGTGCCCGAGGTGGTGCCGCGCCTGGCGCTGGTGGTCGCGGCCGACCTCACCGCGGACGGCGAGCTGGAGCTGGCGGCGAGCTACGTGGCGCTGGTGCGGGAGACCGCCCTGCCGGGCCGCGACGACGCCGCGGCCTGGGCCGCGCAGTCCCTGCTGGTCACCCTGTTCCAGCGCACCGGGGACGCGGCCCGCGCGGAGGAGCTCTCCCGCGACCTTGTCGCCCACGGCGTGCCCTTGGACCTGTGGCAGCAGGCCGACCCGCGCCTGCCGGACGACTCCCTGGCCTGGCACGGCGGAGCCTTCGAGGGCGGCATCCCGCCGCGCCGCGACGAGCGCGGCCTCGCCTTCGAGGACGTCCACGACTACCTGCGGATCCTGCTGCGCGACATGCGCCGCGAGCAGGAGGCCGAGGACGACGCCGCAGGCCTGTGATCTCCGGGGTCGTGGCGCGTCCTGTCCACCGGACCCCTCAGATCGCAGGCGGCGTGCATATCGCAGGCCACCTGTCACCTGAGTGCATCGGATGGACAGGGGCGTTGCGGCGTGTCCACCAGATGGAGCGTGAGCGACGGTGCCCCGCCCGTGCGCGACCGCTGTCGCGCACGCTCCATCTCATGGACAGCCACCCGCGCGAGGCCGCTCCGCGGAGGCGGGACGACGTGATCCCAGGGCATGCCGCCTCGGACGTCGCGTCACCCGACGATCCACTCCTTGTCGATCTCGTCATCCTCGAGCTCGCGCAGGAGCAGCGTCACCGCATTGAGCGTCAGGCCGTGCAGGCGACGATGACGATGCAGGCCGAAGCGCTCCATGGCGTCGATCCAGGCCGGTTCTGCCCAGGCCACAGGCGTTGTCGTGGAACAGGACGCCGGGAGGAGTCCCACCTGTCGCTCTATGCTGACCGCGGGTCCAGCTCCCCACGGATCCGCCTCGACGTCATCGCGCGGATGGACGGCCGCCGCCCAGGCTTCGATGTCGCGCCACGACTCGACATCGTGGCCCTGACCCCGCAGGACGTCACGGATCTCCTCGGCCTGTTCTCCGTTCCCGCAGCCGGAGAGGGCCGCAGCGAGGACTCCGAGGATCAGCTCGCCGTACGGGACCTCCGACCGACTGGCCAGGTCGAGGGCCAGCACTGCGAGGTCCCGGGCATCGCGGACGTCGCCGTCCAGAAGGAGACGGCGGGCGACGAGTCCGGCAAGCACTCCTGCGTCGGCCGAGGTCTCGAGGGCCGCGTGGAGATGCAGACCGCCGAGGACGCGGCGCGCGAGGATCACGGGGAAGTCGGGATGCCGAGAAATTTCCGACGCTGGAGGAACCGACCTAGAGCCACGGTGCTCGCACTCGACGATCGCCTCCGCGATGTTCCTCGCCAGCTCCGACAGAGCCCCCGGGCGGTCACTCAGGTCGGCGTGAGGCACCCCCGGACAGCAGTCGAGAAGTGCATCGACGGCAGCCCTCGCGCGGCTGCGGATACCGCCCGAGTGCCCCATAGCGGTCGTCATGGCCTCACGTTCTGTCATTCCCGCACCGTAGGCCGGAGGTGTGACAGAAGATGAGCCCGAGCGCGCCCCTCGCGCGGGCTCGGAGCCCAGCGCTCCCCTCGCTGTGCCATCGCCAGAAGGAGGCCCCATGACGACTGCCCACTTACCCGAGATCCTCGCGGGAGATCGAGATGACGAGGCCGTGGAGAGACTCCGCGCCTACTACGGCCGCAAGGTTCCTCCCCTTCCCGGTGATTCCGCTGACGACATGTCCCCCAGCAGGCCGGTCTTCTCGGGTGCACGGTTCGACACCTTCGCGGCGGATCAGAACCCTCCGAACGAGCTCACACCGGCCGACCTCCTTGCCGTCGGGCTGCTCGGTGTCCATGTCCCTGGAGACGCCGCCCTGCAATTCCTGGAGGTCCGCCATCGGGAGATCTCCGGCCTCCTGAGCGAACTGGACCCGACTGATCAGCTGGGCTACCTCTCCAAGGCGGCGTTCGAGAGTCGTCTCGGGGGCGTCGACAGCCCGGGCCACAAGTTGTGGCGCCTCATTCGAGGGCATGACATAGACGTCTATCTCGGAGTGGGCGAGGTCATCACCAGCAAGCTACTTGCGCGTAAGCGTCCCCACCTCGTCCCGATCTACGACCGCCACATAGGGGAGGCGATGGGCCTCGGATCGTCCGAGCATCACTGGGTCGTGATGCACGAGCTGATGAGTTCCCCGGAGCTCGTGGAGCGGCTGACCCGGATCCGGAGCGAGGCCGGCATCGAGTCGATACCCCTTCTGCGGGTCTTCGATGTTGCGACCTGGCACGCGGAGTCCCAGAAGCACCCGCCAGGCTCGGGCAAGGAGTCTGAGACCGAGGCCCCGTACAACGAAGAAGTCGTCGGCGAGGACGACGCCGCGGGCCTCTGAGCCTCGGGGTCGTGGCGGGTCCTGTCCACCGGATGTCACCAGATCGCACGTCGCGTGCATATCGCAGGCCACCTGTCACCTGAGTGCATCGGATGGACAGGGGCGGGGGCCTGTCCACCAGATGGAGCGTGAGCGACGGTGCCCCGCCCATGCGCGACCGCTGTCGCACACGCTCCATCTCATGGACGGCCCCGCGCGGCAGGGCATCGAGGACGCGTATTCCGACCCGCCGTATGACCTCCGCGACGGGGTCGCGCGGCGCGTCGGGGCGCGGCGGTGGCTACGCTGGAACGCATGGCAAACGCGGGCACCGACGACTTCGTCCACCTCCACGTCCACACCGACTACTCCCTGCTGGACGGGGCCGCGAAGATCGACAAACTCGTCGATGAAACCGCACGTCAGGGCCAGAAAGCGGTGGCCATCACGGACCACGGCTACCTGTTCGGCGCCTACGAGTTCTACGCCGCCGCGACCGCCCGCGGGGTGAAGCCGATCATCGGCATCGAGGCCTACGTGACACCCGGCACCAGCCGTCACGACCGCACCCGCCAGCAGTGGGGCACCCGGGAGCAGCAGCTCGCCGGGGACGACGTCTCCGCGCGCGGCGCCTACACCCATCTCACCCTGCTCTCGCGCAGCACCGCGGGCATGCACAACCTGTTCCGGCTGGGCTCCGCCGCCTCGCTGGACGGGCAGATGGGCAAGTGGCCGCGCATGGACCGCGAGATCCTCAACCGCTACGCGGACGGCCTGATCGCCACCTCCGGCTGCCCCTCCGGCGAGGTGCAGACCCGGCTGCGGCTGGGCCAGTACGAGGAGGCCGTGAAGGCCGCCGGCGAGTACCAGGACATGTTCGGCAAGGAGAACTACTTCATCGAGCTGATGGACCACGGCCTGTCCATCGAGCAGCGCGTCACCAAGGATCTGCTGGAGGTCTCCAAGGCCATCGGCGCGCCGCTGGTCGCCACCAACGACCTGCACTACGTCACTGAGCAGGACGCGACCATCCAGGACGTGCTGCTGTGCATCAACTCCGGCTCGAAGCTCTCGGACCCGGACCGCTTCAAGTTCGGCGGCTCCGGCTACTTCCTGAAGTCCGCCGCGCAGATGCGGGAGCTGTTCCGCGAGTTCCCCGAGGCCTGCGACAACACCCTGCGCATCGCCGAGATGTGCGAGGTCGACTTCCGCACCACCGCCGAGGGCGCCAACTACATGCCGCGCTTCCCCACCCCCTCGGGGGAGGACGAGGAGTCCTGGTTCGTCAAGGAGGTGCAGCGGGGTCTGGAGTACCGCTACCCGGCGGGCATCCCCGACAAGGTCCAGGACCGCGCCGACTTCGAGGTGAAGATCATCCTGCAGATGGGCTTCCCCGGCTACTTCCTGGTGGTCTCCGACTACATCAAGTGGGCCAAGGAGCAGGGCATCCGCGTGGGCCCGGGCCGAGGCTCGGGCGCCGGCTCGATGGTGGCCTACGCGATGCGCATCACCGACCTCGACCCCCTCGAGCACGGCCTGCTGTTCGAGCGGTTCCTGAACCCCGACCGCGTCTCCATGCCCGACTTCGACGTCGACTTCGATGATCGCCGCCGCGGCGAGGTCATCGACTACGTGGAGCAGAAGTACGGCGACGACCGGGTGGCGCAGGTGATCACCTACGGCGTCATGAAGACGAAGAACTCCCTCAAGGACGCGGCGCGGGTGCTGGACTACCCGTACGCGATGGGCGACCGGCTCTCCAAGGCGCTGCCGCCCACCGTGATGGGCAAGGACATCTCCATCAAGGGCATCTTCGACCCGGAGGACAAGCGGTACGCCGAGGCCGGCGAGTTCCGCAAGGTCCACGACGAGGACCCGGACGTGCAGAAGGTCGTGGAGATCGCCAAGGGCGTCGAGGGCCTGACCCGTGGCTGGGGCGTGCACGCCTGCGCGGTGATCATGTCCTCCGAGCCGCTGACCGACATCATCCCGATGATGCGCCGCCCCTCCGACGGGCAGATCATCACCCAGTTCGAGTACCCCACCTGCGAGACGCTCGGCCTGCTGAAGATGGACTTCCTGGGCCTGCGGAACCTGACCGTCATCTCCGACGCGCTGGAGAACATGACGCGCAACGGCAAGGAGGCGCCGGACCTCGAGGTGATGGGCTTCGAGGACCCCGCCACCTACGAGCTGCTGCAGCGCGGTGACACCCTGGGCGTGTTCCAGCTGGACGGCTCGGGTATGCGCACCCTGCTGCGGCAGATGAAGCCCGACAAGTTCGGCGACATCACCGCCGTCTCGGCGCTGTACCGCCCGGGCCCGATGGGCATGGGATCCCACACCAACTACGCGCTGCGCAAGAACGGCCTGCAGGAGATCACCCCGATCCACCCGGAGCTGGAGGAGCCGCTCGCCGAGATCCTGGGGGAGACCTACGGCGTGCTGGTCTACCAGGAGCAGGTCATGCAGACCGCCCAGAAGGTGGCGGGCTACAGCCTCGGCGAGGCGGACATCCTGCGCCGCGCAATGGGCAAGAAGAAGAAGGCGGAGCTGGACAAGCAGTACGTCTCCTTCGAGGCCGGCATGAAGGACAACGGCTACTCCGACGCCGCCGTGCAGGCGCTGTGGGAGACCCTGCTGCCCTTCGCCGACTACGCCTTCAACAAGTCACACTCGGCGGCCTACGGCGTGGTCTCCTACTGGACCGGCTACCTGAAGGCGAACTACCCGACCGAGTACATGGCCGCGCTGCTCACCTCCACCCAGGAGAACCGCGACCGGCTCGGCCTGTACCTGGGGGACTGCCGTCACCGCGGCATCACCGTGCTGCCGCCCGACGTCAACGAGTCCGACCTGTACTTCTCCGCGGTCGGCGACGACATCCGCTTCGGCCTCTCCGCGATCCGCAACGTCGGCGCGAACGTCGTCGAGGAGATCATCAAGGCCCGCGAGGAGAAGGGCGCCTTCACCTCCTTCACGGACTTCCTGGACAAGGTGCCGCTGTCGGTGTGCAACAAGCGCACGATCGAGTCGCTGATCAAGGGCGGCGCCTTCGACTCGATGGGGGCGAACCGGCGCTCGCTGGTGCTGGTGCACGAGGACGCGGTGGACTCCGTGGTCGACGTGAAGCGCAAGGAGGCCCAGGGCCAGTACGACCTTTTCGCCGACATGCTCGGCGGCGGGGGCGACGGCATGGCCTCCGGCTCGGCCGCGACCATCACCATCCCCGACCTGCCCGAGTGGGACCGCAAGGAGAAGCTGGCCTTCGAGCGCAACATGCTCGGCCTGTACGTCTCCGACCACCCGCTGTACGGCCTGGAGCACGTGATCGCGCAGAACTCCTCGACGGCGATCAGCGCGCTCGCCGACGAGGGGGCCGTGGAGGACAACTCGATGGTCACCATCGCCGGGCTGATCACCAGCCTGCAGCGCAAGACCACCAAGAAGGGCGACATGTGGGCGATCGCCACGGTCGAGGACCTCGAGGGCTCGATCGACTGCCTGATGTTCCCCTCCACCTACCAGACCGTCTCCAGCGAGCTGGCGGAGGACCTGATCGTCTCCATGAAGGGGCGGGTTGACACCTCCAAGGGCATGCCTGAGCTGCGGGTGATGGAGATGAGCGTGCCCGAGGTGGGCGCGGGTCCGGACGGGCCGGTGACGATCTCTCTGCCGGCGATGCGGGCCACCGCGAAGGTCGCCGAGAGCATCCGCGGGGTGCTGCAGGACAACCCCGGCTCCAGCGAGGTGCGGCTGAAGCTGCAGGAGCCGGGCCGCTCCACGCTGATGCAGCTGGACAAGCGGCTCTCGGTGACGCCCTCGGCGGCGCTGTACTCCTCGCTGAAGGCGCTGCTCGGACCGGGCTGCCTGCTCTGAGACCGGGTAGACCGTGATGGTCCGACTGCGCGCCGCCAGCTACAACACCCACCACGGGGCCGATGCCCGCGACCGCCTCGACCTGGGGCGGACGGCGGAGACCCTGGCCGCCCTGGACGCCGACGTGATCGGCCTGCAGGAGGTCGACGTCCACTTCGGGGCGCGCTCCGGCGGGGTCGACCAGGCGGCGCGGCTGGGGGAGATGCTCGGGATGCAGGTGGCTTTCGGCGCCGCCATCGACCGTGCCGACGCCGAGGGCGGGCCGCGGCACCGCTACGGCAACGCCCTGCTGCACCGCGGCGCGATCGAGGAGCCGGCGATGCACCTGCTGGAGGGCCACCCGTCCCTGCCGGCGATGCACGAGCCGCGCGGGGTGATGAGGGCACGCCTGCCGATCCCGGGCGGCCCGGCGCTGACCGTGCTGGTCACGCACCTGGACACCGGTCACCGCGGGCACCGTGCCGCGCAGGTGCAGGGCATCCTGCGGCTGCTCGGCGAGCTGGAGGGTCCGGCGGTGCTGATGGGCGACATGAACAACGACCCGGCGGCCTCCGAGTTCGCCGCGCTCGCCGCGAGCGGCTGGCGGGAGGCGGGCGCCGAGGTGGCAGGGCGCGCCTCCGCCGGGTCGCGGCTGGGGGTGCTGGGCTCCCTGCTGCGGGCTGCCCTGCCGACCTCGGCGGCCCGTGCCACCTGGCCGGCCCGGTTCCCGCTGCGGCGGCTGGACGCGATCTGGTTGCACGGCGAGGTCCGCGCCCTGGACCTGCGGGTGGAAGACTCCCAGGCCTCCGACCACCGGCCCCTGGTGGCGACCCTCGGCCTCGGCTGAGTCCGCTCGGTCGCAAGGGATCAGCCGGTCGCGACGACGTGGGTCGCGGCCTCCCGCGGGGCGAAGCGCTCGGCGAAGTCCCGTACGTTGGGCACCCACACCTCGCGCCACAGCCGGTCGCGGTCGCGGCCCAGCGCATGGTCGCGGACCATCCCGCGCTCCGCGGCGGTGGCCGGGTCGAGCTCGCACCACACCCGCAGGTCCAGCTCCGCCAGCACCTCCGGGTGGAACAGGCCGATCAGGTCCACCACCAGCAGGCGACCCGTCGGCACCGGTTCGGGCTCCCCGAGCGCGCGGACCCCCCCCCGGTCGAAGCGCCGGAAGCTCGCTGGACGGCGTTCCCGGAAGGGGCGCAGCACCGTGTAGCGCAGCCGCACCCGCTCCACGCCGGCCCAGTCGGGGGAGCGGTGGTGGGAGCGGACCGGATCAACGAAGTCGTCGCCCCGCATCCGCACGGCGCCGCCGACCTGCTCCGCCAGGTCCCGGGCCAGGGTCGACTTGCCCGCGCCTCCCGCGAGGTCGCCCCCGGGGTCGATGCGGGGGACCCGTGCCCGCTGGGAACAGGCGGCGGGTTCTGCATCATCGCGGGAGTCTACGAGCTCGGCATAGCGTAGGGGCATGAGCATCGAGCACGAGCTGTTTCCCGAGGACCTGCTGGCCACGTTCCGCGACCGCGCACCCGGCCACGACCGGGACAACACCTTTCCCGAGCAGGACCTCGCGGACCTCCGCGCCGCCGGCTACCTCGGCCTGCTGGCGCCCGCCGACCTCGGCGGTCGCGGGGCGAGCCTGCTCGAGGCCGGGCGGGTGCAGCGGCGCCTCGCCCAGGCCGCACCTGCCACCGCGCTGGCGATGAACATGCACCTGGTCGTCACCGGCGCCGCCCTGCACGCCCACCGCCTCGGCGTGCAGGCCGCCCGGACGATCCTCGCCGAGGCCGCACAGGGCACCCTGTTCGCCTTCGGCATCTCCGAGGCCGGCAACGAGGCGATGCTCTTCGACTCCTCGACCGTCGCCGAGGACGATGGCGCGGGCGGCCACCGCCTGAGCGGCACCAAGATCTTCACCTCCCTCGCCCCGGTCTGGGACCGGCTCGTCGTGCACGGACGAGTCGATCGTGGTGAGGAGGAGCCGGAGCTGGTCTTCGGCACCCTCGAGCGCAGCGAGCAGGTGGAGGTGAAGAACGACTGGGACACCCACGGCATGCGCGGCACCCAGTCCCGCACCACCCGCCTGCACGGCGCCCACCTGCCCGCCGAGCGGGTGATCACCCGGACCCCCATCGGCCCGAACCGCGATCCCTTCCCGATGGGGATCTTCGGCGTCTTCGAGCTGCTGCTCGCCTCGGTCTACATCGGCATCGCCGAGCGAGCGGTCACCGTGGGCTGCGAGATCGCCCGTACCCGCCGCAGCGTCACGCGCGGCCTGGTCCACGCCGACGACCCCGACATCCGCCGCCGCCTCGCCGAGGCCGCGATCGGGATCGACGGCTCCGTGCTGCAGATCGAGGCGGTGCTCGCCGACCTCGACGCCCTCGGGACGGGCGAGACCGGCCCCGGCCTCACCGACCACGGGGCGCGCTGGTTCCTGCAGTTCTCCGGGGTCAAGCACCGCTCCACCGAGGCGGCCATCGCCGCGGTCGACCAGGTGCTGCGGGCCAGCGGCGGCGCCCACTTCTTCCGCCGCAGCGAGTTGGAGCGGCTCTCCCGCGACGTCCGCGCCGGGCTCTACCACCCCTCGGACGCCGAATCGGTGCAGGCCTCCTACGCCCGCGCGCTGCTCGGGGAGATCGGGGAGGACCGCGGCTGATCCGCCGGACGACCCGGCCCGACCACGAGGCGCCCCGCTCCCCGAGCGGGGAACGGGGCGCCTCGGCGGGGCGGGGGAGCGGGCTCAGCCGAAGAGCGTGAGCGCCTCCTCCCAGCGGGCCTCGCTGACCTTCTTCGGGTTGCCGATCGCGTCGGTGAGGGGCACGTCCACGATGTCGGTGCCCTCCAGCGCCACCATCCGGCCGAAGTCGCGACGATGCACCAGGCGCACCGCGGCGGAGCCGAGGCGGGTGGCCAGCACCCGGTCGTAGGCGCTGGGCTCGCCGCCGCGCTGGATGTGGCCGAGCACGGTGGCGCGGGACTCCACGCCGGTGCGCTGCTCGATGACGGGGGCCAGGGCCTCGGCGACGCCCCCGAAGCGGGGCCGGCCGAACTCGTCGAGCTCGTAGTCCATGAAGCCCTCGGGGGCGTCCTTGGGCACGAAGCCCTCGGCGACGACGACCAGCGGGGCGCGGCCGCGGTCGTAGGCCGAGCGCACCTGCTCGCAGATCTCGTCGATGGTCAGCGGGAACTCGGGAATGCAGATGACGTGCGCGCCCGCGGCCATGCCCGAGTGCAGGGCGATCCAGCCCACCGAGCGGCCCATCACCTCGGCCACCATGCAGCGGTGGTGGGAGTCGCCGGTGATGCGCAGCCGGTCCAGCGAGTCGGTGGCGATCTGCACGGCGGTGTCGAAGCCGAAGGTGTAGTCGGTGGCGCCGAGGTCGTTGTCCACGGTCTTCGGCACCCCCACCACGGGGATCCCGGCCTCGAACAGGCGGTTCGCGGTGTACAGGGTGCCGTCGCCGCCGATCGCGATGATCGCGTCGATCTCGTGCTCCTCCATCTGGCGGCGCACCATGGCGGCGCCGTCCTCCCCGTCGTGGAAGGGGTTGGAGCGGGAGGTGCCCAGGATCGTGCCGCCCACCCGGGACAGGCCGCGGATGCGGCGGCGGGGGAGGGTCATCCAGTCGTCGTCGATCACGCCGCGCCAGCCGTCGCGGTAGCCGATGAACTCGTCCTCGTAGAGCTTGTCGCCGGTGAGGACGGCCGCGCGGATCACGGCGTTCAGGCCGGGGCAGTCGCCGCCGGAGGTCAGGATGCCGATCTTCATGGGGGAACGCGCTCGCTTCCAGGCAGGGGACACATCGGGACCAGCCTAGGCGGGGACGGACCTGCAGGACAGGCCCGAGGTCCCCGCCCGGGCAGGGGTCAGTCCGCGGCGGGCTCGGCGCTCGCCGAGGTCTCCGACGCGGGCTCCGCGACGGGGCTACCCGAGGAACGTTCGGCCTCCTCGCGCACGGCGCGGCCCCCGGCGGCGGCCCGCTGCAGGGTCTCCTGGAAGTCGACCCCGGTGGTGGAGCGGACCATCTCCAGCACCTGCGCGAGGCCCACGGAGATGTTCTGCCCGATCTTCGCCTCGCCGTCGGTGGAGTACACCGAGAGCTGGTCGATGTTCGCGTAGGGGGAGGCCAGCTCGTTGGCGACCGAGGGCAGCACCTCGAGCACCTGCGCCAGCACCGCGGCGTCGTTGAACTGCTTGTAGGCCTCGGCACGGGCCCGGGTGGCCTCGGCCTCCGCCTCGCCGGTGGCGAGGATCGAGGCGCCCTCGGCCTCGCCCTGGGCGCGGCGGGAGTCGGCCTGCGCCTGACCCTCCAGGCGCACCGCCTCGGCGTCCTTGGAGCGGCGCTGCAGCTCCACCTCGGCCTCGGCGCGGCCGCGGGCCTCGATGGCGTGGGCCTCGGCGTCGGCGGTGACCTTGCGGGACTCGGCGCGGTTGCGCTCGTCGGTCAGCTGCGCCTCCGAGTCCGCGACCCGGGCGTACTTCTTGGAGTCCGCGTCCTGCTGCTCGGCGTAGCGCTTGGCCTCGGCCGGCTTGTGGACCTCGGCGACGAGCTGCTTCTCGCGCAGGTCGTTGTTGCGGACCGCGATGAGCTCCTCCTGCTCGATGATCTTCTGCTGCTGGGCGGCGCGGGCCAGGGGTCCGGCGGCGTCGGCCACGGCCTGACGGGCGTCGGTCTCCTCCTTGATCTCGGCCTGGCGGATGTCGAAGGCCTGCTTCGACTCGGCCTCCTGCTGCAGGTTCACGTTCTTGGCCTGCGTGGACTCGCGGTTCGCATCGGACTCGGCGATCGCGGCGCGCTTGGCGACCAGCGCCGCCTCGGGGCGGCCCCAGTCCCGCAGGTAGGTGCCGTCGTCCTCGATCGCGGAGATCTGAAAGGTGTCGATGACCAGGCCCTGGTTGTTCATCGAGTGCTCCGCCTCGGCCTGCACCTGGTTGGCGAAGGAGGCGCGGTCACGGATGATCTGCTCGACGGTCAGGGTGCCGACCACGGCGCGCAGGGTGCCCGAGAGGATCTCCTGGGTGTAGTGGTCGATCTGCTGCTGCTGGTCCAGGAAGCGCTGGGAGGCCTTGCGGACGTCCTCGATGTTGCCGCCCACCTTCACCTGGGCGACGCCGCGCAGCCGCAGGAAGATGCCGTTCATCGAGTAGCCCTCGACCTCGACGGGGATCTGGCGGGAGCTCAGCGACAGCACGAAGGCGCGGTCGAAGATGGGGCGCACGATGGCGCGGCCGCCGATCACCACCCGGGCGCCGCCGGATTCGAGGTCGATGTCCCCGTCGGGGGTGGACTTCGCGTTGCGGCCGGTGATGATCAGGGCCTCGTTCGGCGCGGCGATGCGATAGGACCTCACCAGCACCAGCAGGAGGATCAGGAGGACGACGACGGCGACGCCCACCAGGGCGAGGATCGGGATGAGGGCTTCCATGGTCACAGTGTCCCATCCTGCGGGTGCCCTGCGTCACCCCCGGGGATCCGCATGCTGACATCAGTTCCCGGATCGCGAGACCGGGCGTAGGGTCCGGGACGTGAACGAGCAGTCCCCCCGCCCCGCCCCCTCCTCTTCCGATCCGAGTCCCGCCGGCGACCCCGGCGCCGTGGGCACCGCCGGGCACGCCCCCGCGGCGGCCCCCGCGAACACCCGCGGCCGCGTCATCGTCGCCTCGATGGTCGGCACGACCATCGAGTTCTTCGACTTCTACGCCTACGCCACCGCGGCGTCCCTGGTGTTCCCCACCCTGTTCTTCCCCGAGCAGAGCCCCACCACCCAGCTGCTGAGCTCCTTCGCCGTCTTCGGCGTCGCCTTCGTCGCCCGGCCGCTGGGCTCGGTGCTGTTCGGCCACTTCGGCGACCGCATCGGCCGCAAGCGCACCCTGGTGGCGAGCCTGCTGGTGATGGGCATCGCGACCTTCCTGATCGGCATCCTGCCGCCCGCCACCACGCCCGGCTTCTCCGTGCTCGCCCCCGCGATCCTGGTGCTGCTGCGCTTCTGCCAGGGCGTGGGCCTGGGCGGCGAGTGGTCCGGCGCCGCGCTGCTGGCCACCGAGAACGCCCCTCCGGGCAAGCGCGCCCTGTACGGCACCTTCCCGCAGCTCGGGGCCCCCATCGGCTTCATCCTCACCAACGTGCTGTTCGTGGTGCTCAGCGTGACCCTCAGCGACGAGCAGTTCATGTCCTGGGGCTGGCGCGTGCCCTTCCTGATCTCCGCCGTGCTGGTCGTGGTGGGCCTGTGGGTGCGCCTGCGGCTGATGGAGACCCCCGCCTTCCAGCGCGTCCTGGACGAGCAGCGGGTGGCCGAGGTGCCCGTGGCCCGCGTCTTCACCACCGCCTGGAAGCCGCTGGTCCTGGCCACCCTCGCGATGGTCGCCACCTACGTGCTCTTCTACATGATGACCGCGTTCCTCATGGTCGTCGGCACCACCCCGACCACCGATCCGGTGCCGGGTCTGGGCTACGAGCGCCCAGCCTTCCTGGCCATGCTGATCATCGGCGTCGTCTTCTTCGGCATCTTCACCCTGGTCTCCGGACCGCTTGCCGACCGGGTGGGCCGCCGCTCCATGCTGCTGGTGGTCACCGCCGGGATCGCCGTCTTCGGCCTGCTGCTGCAGCCGTTGATCTCTCTGGGCACCGTCGGGGTGATGGTCACGCTGATCCTCGGCTTCACCCTGATGGGCCTCACCTTCGGGCCGATGGCCGCCTTCCTGCCCGAGATGTTCGCCGCCGACGTGCGCTACACCGGCAGCGCCGTCAGCTACAACATGGCCTCCGTGATCGGAGCGGCCCCCGCGCCCTACGCGCTGATCGCCCTGTGGACCCTGCTGGACGGTTCGCTGTGGCTGGTCGGGGGGTACCTGGTGCTGGCCGCGGCGGTCACCGCGGTCGCGCTGCTGCTCGGCTCCGAGACCAAGGACGTCGACTACCTGGCCTGACCCCGCGAGCCCGCCCCCTGACGACGACGCGCCCCCGCCGGAATCCGGTGGGGGCGCGTCACGCGTGCGTCGCGGCGGCGCTCAGGCCCGGTGCGCGCGGTAGTAGCGGATCAGCTCGGCAGTGGAGGAGTCCTGCTCCTCGATGGCCTGCTCGTCGCCGGCGACGGCGGGGGCGAGCTCCTTGGCGAGCTGCTTGCCCAGCTCCACGCCCCACTGGTCGAAGGAGTTGATGCCCCAGACCACGCCCTCGACGAAGGTGATGTGCTCGTACAGGGCGATCAGCTGGCCCAGCACCGAGGGGGTCAGCGCGGGCGCCATGATCGAGGTGGAGGGGCGGTCCCCGGAGAACTCGCGGGCGGCGACCAGTGCGCCCTCGGTGCCCTCGGCGCGCACCTCCTCGGCGGTCTTGCCGAAGGCCAGCGCCTTGGACTGGGCGAAGAAGTTCGCCAGGAACAGCTCGTGCACGTCCTGCTCGCCGTCGGTGAGCGGCCGGGTGGGGGTCGCGAAGGCGATGAAGTCGGCCGGGATGATTCGGGTGCCCTGGTGGATGAGCTGGTAGAAGGCGTGCTGCCCGTTGGTGCCGGGCTCGCCCCAGAACACCTCGCCGGTCTCGGTGACCACGGTCGAGCCGTCCCAGCGGACCGACTTGCCGTTGGACTCCATCGTGAGCTGCTGGAGGTAGGCGGGGAAGCGGTGCAGGTACTGGGAGTAGGGGAGCACCGCGTGGGTCTCCGCCTCCAGGAAGTTCACGTTCCAGATGTTCAGCAGGCCCATCAGCAGCGGCACGTTGGACTCGGCCGGTGCGGTGCGGAAGTGCTCGTCCATCGCGTGGAAGCCGGCCAGCAGCTCCTCGAAGACCTCCGGTCCGAGCACGGTGGCCAGCACGGTGCCGATCGCGGAGTCCACCGAGTAGCGTCCGCCCACCCAGTTCCAGAAGCCGAAGGCGTTGTCCGGGTCGATGCCGAACTCCTCGACCTTGTCCAGGGCGGTGGAGACGGCCACGAAGTGCTTGGCGACGGCCTCGTTCTCCTGCTCGCGGGTGAGCCCCGCGTTCTCGCGCAGGCCCTGCAGCAGCCACTGCCGCACCAGGCGGGCGTTGGTGATGGTCTCCAGGGTGGTGAAGGTCTTGGAGGCGACGATCACCAGGGTGGTCTCGGGGTCGAGGTCCGCGGTGGTCTCGTAGGCGTCGGTGGGGTCGATGTTGGAGATGAAGCGGGCCTCCAGGCCCTCCTGGGCGAGCGGCTTCAGCGCCTCGTAGACCATCACGGGGCCGAGGTCGGAGCCGCCGATGCCGATGTTCACCACGGTGCGGATCGGCTTGCCGGTCACGCCGGTCCACTCGCCGGAGCGGACCTGACGGGCGAAGGCGTAGATCTTCTCCAGGGTGGCGTGCACGTCGGCGTCGACGTCCTGGCCGTCGACCTCGAGGGCGGGGGAGGTCCCGGCCGGGCGGCGCAGCGCGGTGTGCAGCACGGCGCGGTCCTCGGTGGTGTTGATGTGCTCGCCCGCGAACATGGCGTCGCGGCGGTCGGTGAGGCCCACCTGCTCGGCGAGCTGCAGCAGCAGCTCCTGGGTGCGGGGGGTGATGAGGTTCTTGGAGAGGTCCACGTGGAGGTCCGCGGCGTCGTGCGTGAAGCGGGCGGCGCGCTCGGGGTCCTCGGCGAACCACTCGCGCAGGGAGCCGGTCATCTCGGCGTCGTGGGCGTCCAGTGCCTCCCAGGCGGCGGTGGTCGTCGGATCCACCGGGGCGGTGTCGGGGGCGGTCTCAGCTGCAGTGCTCGATGAGGTCATCCCCCCATTGAACACCCCGTACCGGGCGCCCGCGAGGGCCGACCGCCCTGCGACCGAGACAGAAGTGTTATCACCAGATGGATATCCGTTGACATGTAAGCGGGCACACTGTCAGTCACGGTTCCGGCGACGACTGCCGGGTTCCCGCACCAGCCACTCACAGGAGACCCCATGGCTATTTCGCGACGTTCGATGATGCTCGGCACCGCCGCCACCGGCGCAGCCGCCGTCACCCTGGCCGCCTGCGGCGGAGATTCGGAGAGCGGTTCCGGCGGAGGCGGCGGCGATGCCGTCATCCTCGCCAACACCACCGAGCCCGAGAACCCCCTGATCCCGACCAACACGGGTGAGGTCGGCGGCGGCCGCATCGTCACCGCCATCTTCGCCGGCCTGGTGTACTACACCGCCGAGGGAGAGGCCGAGATGGAGCTCGCCGAGTCCATCGAGTCCGAGGACTTCCAGAACTGGACCATCACCCTGCGCGAGGGTCTGACCTACTCCGACGGCGAGACCCCCGTGACCGCCCAGGACTTCGTCAACGCCTGGAACTACGGCGCCAACGCCGCCAACGCCCAGATCGGCCAGTACTTCTTCGAGCCCTTCGAGGGCTACGACGAGCTCTCCGCCGAGGACGTCGCCGCCGATGCGACCCTCTCCGGCCTCGAGGTCGTCGACGACCTCACCTTCACCGCCCGTCTGGTCTCCGCGCAGTCGGACTTCCCGACCCGCCTGGGCTACTCGGCGTACATGCCGCTGCCCCCCGTCGCCTTCGACGACATGGAGGCCTACGGCGAGGCGCCGCTCTCGAACGGCCCCTACATGCTCGACTCCTGGACCCACGACCAGGAGATCGTCCTGGTCCCGAACGAGAACTACGACGGCGGCCGCACGGTCGAGAACGACGGCGTCACCTTCGTCGTCTACGCCGACCCGGAGACGATGTACAACGACCTGCTCTCCGACAACGTCGACGTGGTCGACCAGATCCCGAACTCGGCCCTGCAGACCTTCGAGGACGAGCTCGGCGACCGCGCCGTCAACGAGCCGGGCGCCGTGTTCCAGTCGATGACCCTGCCGGGCTACGACCCCAACTTCGAGGGCGAGGCCGGCGAGCTGCGCCGTCGGGCCATCTCCCGCGCCATCGACCGCGCGTCGATCTGCGAGAACCTGTTCTTCGGCACCCGCACCCCGGCCACCGACTTCGTCTCCCCGGTGATCCCCGGCGGCGGGGCCACCGACCTGGAGGGCGCCGAGGTCTTCGAGTTCGACGAGGCCGAGGCCCAGGACCTCTGGTCGCAGGCCGAGGACATCCAGGCCTTCGAGGGCCCGCTGGAGCTGGCCTACAACTCGGACGGCCCCCACCAGGAGTGGGTCGAGGCCGTCTGCAACTCCCTGAGCAACGTGCTCGGGATCGAGGCCAACCCGGTGCCCTTCGCCCAGTTCGGCGAGATGCGCGAGCAGATCCGCATGCGTGAGCTGCTGGGCACCTGGCGCTCCGGCTGGCAGGCCGACTACCCCTCGATGTACAACTTCCTCGGCCCGCTCTACGGTTCCGCCGCCGCCGACGGCAACGGCTCCAACGACGGTGACTACAAGAACGAGGAGTTCGACCAGCTGCTGGCCGAGGGTCTCGCCACCGAGGACGAGGACGAGCGCATCTCGATCTGGAAGGACGCCCAGGAGCTCCTGGTGCGCGACCTCCCGGTGGTGCCCCTGTGGTACCAGAACTCCATCGGCGCCTACTCCACCGCGGTCAGCGACGTGCAGTTCGGCTGGGACACCGTTCCGCTCTACCACCAGATCACCAAGTGATCGCCTGACCCGTCTCGACAGCGGGAACCGGATCTTCTCCGGTTCCCGCTGTCGTCCGCGTGGCCACGACCCACGCGACCCCGGGGTCCCGGCCCCACTCCGACTGCGAAAGAGACCCACGTGATCTGGTACATCGGGCGGCGCCTGCTGCAGATGATCCCGGTCTTCCTCGGCGCGACACTGCTCGTGTACGGGATGACCTTCCTGACCGGCGGAAATCCGATCGACACCCTGGCGGGGGACAAGCCCATCTCGCCGGCCGTGCGCACTCAGCTCGAGGCGCAGTTCAACCTCGACCGGCCCTTCATCGTGCAGTGGCTGCTGTACCTCAAGGGCGTGCTGACGTTCGACTTCGGGGTCGGCTTCAACGGCCGCCCGATCATCGACCAGATCGCCGCCGCCTTCCCCGCCACCGCGAAGCTCGCGATCATCGCCGTGGTGGTCGAGACCATCTTCGGCGTCGCGGCCGGTGTGCTCGCGGGCCTGCGCAAGGGCACCGTCATCGACACCACCCTGCTGATGCTCTCGCTGCTGGTGATCGCCGTGCCGACCTTCGTGATCGGCTTCGTGGTGCAGTTCTTCCTCGGCGTCCGCCTGGACCTGATCACGATCAACGTGGGCCGCGATCCGAGCTGGATCAACCTGCTGCCCCCGGGGATCGTGCTGGGCGCGGTCTCCTTCGCCTACGTACTGCGCCTGACCCGCACCTCGGTGGCCGAGACCATGACGGCGGACCACGTGCGCACCGCCACCGCCAAGGGCCTCTCCCGCGGCGGCGTGGTCTCCAAGCACATCCTGCGCAACTCCCTGATCCCCGTGGTCACCTTCATCGGCGCCGACCTCGGCATGCTGATGGGCGGCGCCATCGTCACGGAGAACATCTTCAACATCCCCGGGATCGGCACCCTGCTGTTCGACTCGATCCGGGACAACGAAGCGCCGATGGTCGTCACCCTGGTGACCCTGCTGGTGATCGTCTTCCTGGTCTCCAACCTCATCGTGGACCTGCTCTACGCCGCGCTCGACCCGAGGATCCGCTATGCGAAGTGACACCCGCCCCGCCCTGAGGCCCCGTGCCGAGCACTGGGTCGCGCCGCTGGAGGAGACCCCGCTGCGCGAGGTCGACGCCGCCGACAGCAGCACCACACCCCGTTCCCTGTGGGCCGAGGCCTGGCACAACCTGCGCCGCAACCCCGTCTTCCTGATCTCGGCCGTGCTGATCCTGTTCGTACTGTTCGTGGCCGCGTTCCCGCAGCTGTTCACCGACCAGGACCCGCGCTACGGCAACCTGGCGCAGGCCCGCCAGGACCCGAGCGCCGAGCACCCCTTCGGCACCACCGTCCAGGGCTACGACATCCTCTCCCGCACGGTCTGGGGAGCCCGCACCTCGGTGACCATCGGCTTCCTCGCGATGATCGGCACCACCCTCATCGGCATGGTGATGGGCTCGCTGGCCGGCTACCTCGGCGGCTGGGTCGACGAGGTCATCTCCCGCATCACCGACATCTTCTTCGCGCTCCCGCTGGTGCTCGGTGCCATCGTGATCGCCACCCGTCTGGGGTCGATGACGATGCCGATCGTGGTGCTGGTGATCTGCCTGTTCGGCTGGACCAACATCGCCCGCATCATGCGCGGCGCGGTGCTGTCGACGAAGACGCAGGACTACGTGATGGCCTCGACCGCGCTGGGTGCGAGCTCGACCACGAACCTGCTGCGCCACGTGATCCCCAACGCGATCGCCCCGGTGATCGTCACGGCCACCGTGAACCTGGGCGTCTTCATCGTCGCCGAGGCGACCCTGTCCTTCCTCGGCGTGGGCCTGCCCTCGACCTCCGTGTCCTGGGGCGGGGACATCTCCGCGGCCCGCAGCGCCCTGCGCACCCAGCCGATGATGCTGTTCTACCCCTCCATGGCCCTCGCCATCACCGTGCTGAGCTTCATCATGCTCGGCGACGCGGTGCGCGACGCCCTGGACCCGAAGGCGAGGAAGCGATGACCGCCCAGCCCACCACCGAGCGCCCCGGCGCCGCCTCCGGCCCGGCCCAGCCGCTGCTGGAGATCAAGGACCTCGAGATCACCTTCACCACCTCCACCGGTCCGGTCCAGGGTGTGCGCAAGGCCGACCTCGAGGTGTACCCGGGCGAGACCGTCGCGATCGTGGGGGAGTCCGGCTCGGGCAAGTCCACCACCGCGATGAGCATCGCCCACCTGCTGCCCAAGAACGGCACTGTCACCGGCGGGCAGATCCTCTTCGAGGGTCGGGACATCACCCACGTCTCCGAGCGGCAGATCCGCACCCTGCGCGGCGACCAGCTCGGCCTGGTCCCGCAGGACCCGATGAGCAACCTCAACCCCATGTGGAAGGTGGGCAGCCAGCTCACCGAGGCGCTCGCCGCCAACGGGATCGCCAAGGGCTCCGCCGCCAAGCGCCGCTCCGTGGAGCTGCTCGAGGAGGCCGGCCTGTCCGACGCGGAGCGCCGCGCCCGGCAGTACCCGCACGAGTACTCCGGCGGCATGAAGCAGCGCGCCCTGATCGCGATGGGCCTCGCCGCACGACCGAAGCTGCTGGTGGCCGACGAGCCCACCAGCGCGCTGGACGTGACCGTGCAGCAGCAGATTCTCGACCACCTCGACGGGCTCACCCAGGAGCTCGGGGTGGCGGTGCTGCTGATCACCCACGACCTGGGCCTGGCCGCCGAGCGCGCCCAGCACCTCGTCGTCATGTACAAGGGGCAGGTCGTGGAGTCCGGCCCCGCGTTGGAGCTGCTGCAGAACCCGCAGCACCCGTACACCCAGCGCCTGATCGCGGCGGCCCCCTCCCTGGCGTCCCGCCGCATGGAGTCCGCCCGTGAGGCGGCCCCGGCCCACCCGCGGCCGCACAGGGTGTCCGAGCCGTTGGTGACCGTCACCGAGCGCGAAGCCGACACTGCCGCCCCGGCGGATCCGACGCCGTCCGGCGAGCAGGACGGTCACGGCCCCGAGTTCGGCTACGGCCCGGTGAACCCCGAGGCCGCGATCCAGGTCCAGAACCTGACCAAGGTCTTCCCCCTGCGCGGCGCCGTCCCCTGGAAGACCACGCCCTTCACCGCGGTGGACGACGTCTCCTTCGAGTTGGCCCGCGGCACCACCACGGCCATCGTGGGGGAGTCCGGCTCCGGCAAGTCCACCGTCGCCCAGATGGTGCTGCGTCTGCTGTCGCCCACCCAGGGCCGGGTGCTCATCGACGCCAAGGACGTCACCGAGTACCGCGGTGCGGACCTGAAGGCGCTGCGCCGCCGCGTGCAGCCGATCTTCCAGAACCCCTACGGCACGCTCGACCCGATGTACTCGATCTACCGCACGATCGAGGAGCCGCTGCGCCTGCACGGCATCGGCGACGCGAAGAGCCGCGAGGCGAAGGTCCGCGACCTGCTGGACAAGGTGGCGCTGCCCGCCGACATGATGCGCCGCTTCCCCAACGAGCTCTCCGGCGGCCAGCGCCAGCGCATCGCGATCGCGCGGGCCCTGGCCCTGGACCCCGAGATCGTGGTCTGCGACGAGGCGGTCTCCGCCCTCGACGTGCTGGTCCAGGACCAGGTGCTGCACCTGCTCAACGACCTGCAGGCCGAGCTGGGGCTGTCCTACCTGTTCATCACCCACGACCTCGCCGTGGTGCGCCAGATCGCCGACAACACCCTGGTCATGGAGCAGGGCAAGGTCGTCGAGCAGGGCACCACCGACCAGGTGTTCCAGGACCCGCAGCAGGACTACACCAAGCGCCTGCTGGCGGCGATCCCCGGCGGCAGCATCCAGCTCGCAGGCGCCGAGATCCTTGACGTCGAGGCCCCGGAGGGCCCCGGGGTCGAGGCCGAGGCGGTCCACCCCGAGCAGGTCCACGGCGACGACGACCCGGGCGAGCGCTTCCAGCGCCCCGACCCGGTCTGATCCCCGCCCCGTCCGACCCCGCTCTCCCTGCCACCCCGGACCCCCGTCACTTTCGTGTCGGATAGCGCGCCGTTATCCGACACGAACGTGACGGGGGTCCGTGCATTCCCGCGCACTCGTGACGGAGGTGCGCGGTGGCGCGCGGAGCGTGCAGGAGGTGATGTGTGTCGTGTGCAGGAGGTCTGCCATCGCCCCGCGGTGCGGTGCTCGATAGACTCGCGAAGGCCCCAGCGGGGTCGCGCCGCCTGGTGCGACCGGCACGGACGGGCCGCACCCTGACCTGCGACCCGGAAACGAGCTGCCCCGCATGACCCTTCGTCACCGCACCGACCTGCGCAACGTCGCCATCGTGGCCCACGTCGACCACGGCAAGACCACCCTCGTGGACGCCATGCTCCAGCAGGGCGGCGCCTTCGGGGAGCGCGACAAGCACGACGACCGGGCGATGGACTCCGGCGAGCTGGAGCGCGAGAAGGGCATCACCATCCTCGCCAAGAACACGGCGATCCGGTACACCGGCCCCTCCGCCGCGGCCGCCGGCGAGCCCGAGGGCATCACCATCAACGTGATCGACACCCCCGGCCACGCCGACTTCGGCGGCGAGGTCGAGCGCGGCCTGTCCATGGTCGACGGCGTCGTGCTGCTGGTGGACGCCTCCGAGGGCCCGCTGCCGCAGACCCGCTTCGTGCTGCGCAAGGCGCTGGCCGCGAAGCTGCCCGTGATCCTCGTGGTCAACAAGGTCGACCGCCCCGACGCGCGCATCGACGACGTCGTCGGCGAGGCCACCGACCTGCTGCTGGGCCTGGCCGAGGACCTCTCCGACGAGGTCCCCGACCTCGACCTGGACGCGCTGCTGGACGTGCCCGTCGTCTACGCCTCCGGCAAGGCCGGCCGCGCCAGCACCGACAAGCCGGCCGACGGCACCCTCCCGGACTCCGAGACCGTGGAGCCGCTGTTCAAGACCATCCTCGAGTCGATCCCCGCCCCGAGCTTCGACGACGAGGTGCCGCTGCAGGCCCACGTCACCAACCTCGACGCCTCCCCGTTCCTGGGCCGCCTCGCGCTGCTGCGCATCAAGAACGGCGAGCTCACCAAGGGGCAGCAGGTCGCCTGGTGCACCCAGCACGGCACCACCAAGACCGTGAAGATCACCGAGCTGCTGGAGACCAAGGGCCTCTCCCGCGAGCCGATGACCCGCACCGCCCGTCCCGGCGACATCGTCGCCGTGGCCGGCATCCCCGACATCATGATCGGCGAGACCCTCGCCGACGTCGAGGACCCGCGCCCGCTGCCGCTGATCACGGTCGACGAGCCCGCGATCTCCATGACCATCGGCATCAACACCTCCCCGCTGGCTGGCAAGAACGGCAAGGGCCACAAGCTCACCGCCCGTCAGGTGAAGGACCGCCTGGACGCCGAGCTGGTGGGCAACGTATCCCTGCGCGTGCTGCCCACCGACCGCCCCGACGCCTGGGAGGTGCAGGGCCGCGGCGAGCTGGCACTGGCCATCCTCGTCGAGCAGATGCGTCGCGAGGGCTTCGAGCTGACCGTCGGCAAGCCGACCGTGCTGACGCGCGAGATCGACGGCAAGACCCACGAGCCCGTCGAGCGGATGATCGTGGACGTGCCCGACGAGTTCCTCGGCACCGTCACCCAGCTGATGGCATCCCGCAAGGGCCGCATGGAGACCATGAGCAACCACGGCTCCGGCTGGGTGCGCATGGAGTTCGTGGTGCCCTCGCGCGGCCTGATCGGCTTCCGCACCCGCTTCCTCACCGAGACCCGCGGCAACGGCATCGCCTCCTCCTACGCCGACGGCTTCGAGCCGTGGATGGGTGCGATCGAGTTCCGCTCCACCGGCTCCCTGGTGGCGGACCGCCCCGGCGCGGTGACCCCCTACGCGATGATCAACCTGCAGGAGCGCGGCTCCTTCTTCGTCGAGCCCACCAGCGAGGTGTACGCCGGCCAGGTCGTCGGAGAGAACTCCCGCAACGAGGACATGGACGTCAACATCACGAAGGAGAAGAAGCTGACCAACATGCGCGCGGCCTCGGCGGACTCCTTCGAGAACCTGGTCCCGCCGCGCAAGCTCACCCTCGAGGAGTCCCTCGAGTTCACCGGCGAGGACGAGTGCGTCGAGGTGACCCCGCAGATCGTGCGCATCCGCAAGGTCATCCTCGACACCGGCGAGCGGGCCCGTGCCCGCTCCCGCGCCAAGGCCGGCGCCTGACCCGCGAGGCGATCCCCTCGTGAGCCCTGCCGCCGGATCGTCCGATCCCCTGACCGAGCGTCTCGGTCAGGGGGCGGTGGCGATCCTGCCGGCGATCATCTCCGTGCTGCTGATGATCACCACGCACCGCCTGCGGGTGGAGCTCGGCGGGGTCGAGCTGCCCGTGGGGCTGCTCCTCGGCGCCGCCTATCAGGTGCTGACCTGTGTGTTCCTCTGGGCGGTGACCGCCTCTCGGCTGCCGCTGGTGATCCTCGGCGGGCTCTGGGGCCTGCTGTCGATGCCCTTCCTCGGCAACGGCGTCGGCGGCGGCGTGCTGATGCCGGGCGCGCTCGGCGAGCAGCCGCAGTACTCCGGCTGGATCGTGCAGCTGCTCGGCGTGGGCATCCCCTTCCTGGCGGCGGGCCTGCTGAGCCTGCGCCGGAGGGGGCGATGACCGCCCCGGTGCCGCACCGCTCCGACTGGGCGACGATCCCCAACGCCGTCACCCTGCTGCGGTTGGTGCTGCTGGTGCCCGTCTGCGTGCTGCTGGTCGACGGCGGCCCCGACACCCTGGCGGTGCTGCTCCTGCTCGTCTGGGCCTCCACCGACTGGGTGGACGGACTGCTGGCCCGCGCCCTGCACCAGACCTCCCGGATCGGGGCGATCCTCGACCCGATCGCCGACCGTATCGGCGTGATCGGGATCGTGCTCTCCCTGGCCGTGGCCGGTCTGCTGCCCTGGGCGGCGCTGGTCCTCATCGTGCTGGCCGACGCCGTGATGGCCGCGCTGGCCAGCTCCGCCGCGCTCGGCGGTCGGCTCCACGTCTCCTGGCTCGGGAAGATCCGCACCGCCCTGATCATGGCCTCGGTGCTGCTGCTGGCGGCCGCCGCGGCCTGGGCGCCCGGGGCCGTCCCGGCCGTGCAGGTGATGCTGTGGATCGGGGTCGGCCTGCACCTGGTGACCGCCGCGGACTACGTCATCCGGGCTCGTCGGGTACCCGCCGCCGCGGCGGGGGAGGGACCTCCTTCGCGGCGATGACCAGCGCCCGCGGCACGTCCACGCTGCCGCGGCGGGTCATCACCCGCACGCTCGCCTCACCGACCTGCTCGACGCTGCCCAGCGCATCGGTCATCGACTCCCCGCGCGGGGCCTCGGCGCGCGGTATCGCGTAGCGCAGCACCACCCGTCGGCCCGGCACCAGGAACGGGGCCCAGCCGGCGCGGGCACGGGGCGCGGGGTCCGGGGTCATGGCGGGCACGCTACGGCACCGCCGGGGGAGCGGGGAGCGGCGTCGGGGCCCGTGTTCCTCCGGTCACGTCCGGTTCACGATGCGCCATCGGAGGCGGCCTTCGAGGGTCATAAGGTGCGATGATGGATGCCGTCTCCCGACGGAAGGAAGCCGACCCCATGACCTACGTCATCGCCCTGCCCTGCGTCGACGTCAAGGACCGGGCCTGTGTCGACGAATGCCCCGTGGACTGCATCTACGAGGGCAACCGCTCCCTGTACATCCAGCCCGACGAGTGCGTGGACTGCGGTGCCTGCGAGCCGGTGTGCCCCGTCGAGGCGATCTACTACGAGGACGACGTGCCCGACGAGTGGGCCGAGTTCTACCAGGCCAACGTCGAGTTCTTCGACGAGCTGGGCGCCCCCGGCGGCGCCGCCAAGATGGGCGTCATCGAGAAGGACCACCCCATCATCGAGGCCCTCCCTCCCCAGGGCGAGTGACCCTCCCGGCCGGTCGCGGTCTGGGACAATGGTCGCCATGAGCACCGCCCCGTCCGCGACCTCCGCCCGGCGGCCCCTGGCCGACCGGCTGCCCTCCTTCCCCTGGGACGCCCTGGCCCCCGCGAAGCAGCGCGCCGCCGCCCATCCGGACGGCCTCGTGGACCTCTCGGTCGGCACCCCCGTGGACCCGACTCCCGCCTCCGTGCAGCAGGCCGTCGCCGCCGCCGCGGACAGCCCCGGCTACCCGACGACCATCGGCACCCCCGCCCTGCGCGAGGCCCTGGTGGACTTCGTGCACCGCCACCGCGGCGCCCCCGCCTCGATCGACGTCGACGCGGTGCTGCCCACGGTCGGCTCCAAGGAGCTGGTCGCGCACCTTCCCTTCCAGCTCGGCATCGGGCCCGGCGACGCCGTCGGCTTCCCCGCCATCGCCTACCCCACCTACGACATCGGCGCCCGCTTCGTGGGCGCCGAGCCGGTCCCGCTGGACCTGGTGGCCCTCGCCGAGCACGGTGACGCGGCCCTGCCCGACCCGGGGCTGGCCGCGCGGCTGCGCCTGCTGTGGCTGAACTCCCCCTCGAACCCCACCGGTGAGGTGCTCACCGCCGGGCAGATGGCCGCCCTGGTCGCCTGGGCGCGGGAGCGCGGCATCGTCGTCGCCTCCGACGAGTGCTATGCCCTGCTGCCCTGGGACGTCGCCGAGGTCCCCTCCGTGCTGGACGACCGGGTCAGCGGCGGCTCCCTGGAGGGCGTGCTGTGCGTGTACTCCCTGTCCAAGCAGTCCAACCTGGCCGGGTACCGCGCCGCCTTCGTCGCGGGGGACCCGGCGCTGGTGGGGGAGCTGCTGGCCATCCGCAAGCAGGCCGGGATGATGCTGCCCGGCCCGATGCAGGCCGCCATGACCGCGGCCCTGGCCGACGACGCAGCGGTGGCCGCCCAGCGCGAGGTCTACCGGACCCGCCGGGCGCTGCTGGCCCCGGCCCTGCGCGCCGCCGGCGGGGAGATCCCCGCCTCCCCGGCGGGCCTGTACCTGTGGACCACCTTCGGTGAGGACGCGATGACCAGCGTGGACCGGCTGGCCGACCTCGGTGTGCTGGTGGCTCCGGGGATGTTCTATGGTGAGGGGGGCGCGGAGTTCGTCCGCGTCGCCCTGACGGCGAGCGATGAGCGCATCGCCGCCGCGGCCGATCGCCTCGCGGGCGCCTGACCGCCCCGCCCGGGGCGAGCCGCCCCGCACCACCCGCCCCTCGGGGCGCAGCCCGGATCCGACCATGCACGACGGAGAGCCCATGGATCAGCAGAGCCCGACCTCCCAGCTCCGCCACGGCGAGCAGACCCTCGACCTCGAGACGATTCCCGCCGTCGAGGGCAACCCCGGCATCTCGATCGCCCCGCTGCGCAAGGAGACCGGTGCGGTCACCTTCGACCCGGGCTTCATGAACACCGCCAACGCCCGCTCCGCGATCACCTACATCGACGGCGACGAGGGCATCCTGCGCTACCGCGGCTACCCGATCGAGCAGCTCGCCGAGCACTCCAGCTTCCTCGAGGTCGCCTACCTGCTGATCTATGGCGAGCTGCCCACCGGCGGCCAGCTCGACAACTTCACCGCCTCGGTGGAGCGGCGCACCCTGCTGGACGAGCGCTTCAAGCGCCTGTTCGACCACTACCCGCGCGACGCCCACCCGATGGCCGTGCTGCAGGCCGGGGTGTCGGCCCTGTCCACCTTCTACCAGGACTCCCTCAGCCCCTTCGACGAGGAGCAGGTGCGGCTGTCCTCGGTGCGGCTGCTGGCCAAGGTGCCCACCATGGCCGCCTACGCCCACCGCATCGCCCAGGGCCACGCCCTGCTGTACCCGGACAACCGGCTCTCCCTGGTGGAGAACTTCCTGCGCCTGACCTTCGGCTTCCCCGTCGAGGAGTACATCGCCGACCCCGTCGTGGTGCGCGCGATGGAGCAGCTGCTGATCCTCCACGCCGACCACGAGCAGAACTGCTCCACCTCCGCGGTGCGCCTGGTCGGTTCCGCCCAGGCCGACCTGTTCACCTCGATCTCCGCCGGCATCGGCGCCCTCTCCGGCCCCGCCCACGGCGGCGCCAACGCGGCCGTGATGGAGATGCTGAACCAGATCCGCGACGGCGGCATGGACCCGCGCCAGTTCATGGAGAAGGTCAAGAAGAAGGAGGACGGGGTGCGCCTGATGGGCTTCGGGCACCGCGTCTACAAGAACTACGACCCCCGCGCGAAGTTCGTGAAGAAGATCGCCGATGACGTGCTGGAGCGCCTCGGCGTGCACGACGAGCGCCTGGAGCTGGCCATGCAGCTCGAGGAGATCGCGCTGAAGGACGACTACTTCATCGAGCGCAAGCTCTACCCGAACGTGGACTTCTACACCGGCATCATCTACAAGGCCATCGGCTTCCCCACCCAGATGTTCACGGTGCTGTTCGCCATCGGCCGGCTGCCGGGCTGGATCGCCCAGTGGCAGGAGATGGTGCACGACCCGGAGACCAAGATCGGGCGCCCCCGCCAGCTCTACACCGGCAGCCCCGAGCGGCAGTACCAGTCGATGGAGGCCCGCACCGGCACCACCGAGCTGCGCCTCGAGCAGCTCGCCTCGGAGCTGCAGGAGCAGCACCGCGCCCACCAGGAGCAACTCGCCAAGGAGCGCCGCCTGGACCACTGAGGCCCGCTCTCCCCTGCGTGCAGCGCCCCTTCCCGGACCGCCGGGAGGGGGCGCTTCCCATGTGACGGGGGTCACGACGTCGTCGCTGGTGGCGCAGGACCTTCCGCCCCGGAGGCGTCCACATCGCGGACCTAGCCTGGATCCATCACGGAGGGCCAGGTCCCGACGGGCCCTCCGGTCCCGTATCGAGGAGGATCCCCATGACGTCCGCGACCACCGATCGACCGCTCACCGAGCCCGTCGCCGAGCCCACCCCGCGTGATCCCTGGGAGGGCTTCGTCCCCGGGCCCTGGCAGGAGCAGATCGACGTCCGCGACTTCATCCAGCGCAACTACGAGCCCTACGAGGGCGATGCCGCCTTCCTCGCCGGGCCCACCGAGAAGACCCTCGCCGTCTGGGACACCCTGCAGAACACCTACCTCGCCGAGGAGCGCCGCCGCCGGGTGTACGACGTGGACACCCACACCCCGGCCGACGTGGACGCCTTCGACGCCGGATACATCAGCGACCAGGACGACGTGATCGTCGGCCTCCAGACCGACACCCCGCTCAAGCGCGCCATGATGCCCAACGGCGGCTGGCGCATGGTCGAGACCGCGATCACCGAGGCCGGCAAGGAGATCGACGAGGACGTCAAGAAGGTCTTCACCCGCTACCGCAAGACCCACAACGACGCCGTCTTCGACATCTACACCCCGCGCATCCGCGCGGCCCGCTCCTCCCACATCGTCACCGGCCTGCCCGACGCCTACGGCCGCGGCCGCATCATCGGCGACTACCGGCGGCTCGCCCTCTACGGCGCCGACACGCTCATCGCCGACAAGAAGGTCGCCAAGGACGCCGTGGTGGACCAGCCCTTCAGCGAGCACTGGGCCCGCTACCGCGAGGAGCACTCCGAGCAGATCAAGGCCCTGCAGAAGCTGATCCGCCTGGGCGACAGCTACGGTCTGGACCTGCGCCGGCCCGCCGCCACCGCCCAGGAGGCCGTGCAGTGGACCTACATGGCCTACCTCGCCTCCGTGAAGAGCCAGGACGGCGCCGCGATGTCCATCGGCCGCCTCTCCGGCTTCCTGGACGTCTACTTCCAGCGCGATCTCGCCGCCGGCACGATCACCGAGACCGAGGCCCAGGAGATCATCGACGCCCTGGTCATCAAGCTGCGCATCGTGCGCTTCCTGCGGACCATCGACTACGACCAGATCTTCTCCGGCGACCCCTACTGGGCCACCTGGTCCGATGCCGGCTTCGGCACCGACGGTCGTCCGCAGGTCACCAAGACCTCCTTCCGCCTGCTGCAGACCCTGCGGAACCTCGGCCCCGCCCCGGAGCCGAACATCACCATCTTCTGGGACCCGGCCCTGCCCGCCGGCTACAAGGAGTTCTGCTCGGCCGTCTCCATCGAGACCTCCTCGATCCAGTACGAGTCCGACGAGCAGATCCGCGACCGCTGGGGCGACGACGCCGCGATCGCCTGCTGCGTCTCCCCGATGCGGGTGGGCAAGCAGATGCAGTTCTTCGGGGCCCGCGTGAACGCCGCCAAGTCCCTGCTGTACGCCATGAACGGCGGCCGCGACGAGGTCAGCGGGAAGCAGATCACCCCCGAGGGCATGGTCACCCCGGTCGCCGGCGACGGCCCGCTGGACTTCGAGGAGGTCTGGCAGAAGTACGAAGAGATGCTGGACTGGGTGGTGGGCACCTACGTGGAGGCCCTGAACATCATCCACTACAGCCACGACAAGTACGCCTACGAGGCCGTCGAGATGGCGCTGCACGACAGCGACATCGTGCGCACCATGGGCTGCGGCATCGCCGGGCTGTCGATCGTCGCCGACTCCCTGGCCGCCATCCGCTACGCCACCGTCACCCCGGTGCGGGACGAGACCGGCCTGATCGTGGACTACGTGACCGAGGGCGACTTCCCCCGCTACGGCAACGACGACGACCGTGCCGACGACATCGCCGCCACCATCGTCCACACGGTGATGAGCAAGATCAACGAGATCCCGATGTACCGCGACGCGATCCCGACCCAGTCGGTCCTGACCATCACCTCGAACGTGGTGTACGGCAAGGCCACCGGCTCCTTCCCCTCGGGCCACCGGGCCGGCACCCCCTTCGCCCCGGGCGCGAACCCGGAGAACGGCGCCGACTCCCACGGGATGGTCGCCTCGATGCTCAGCGTCGGCAAGCTCGACTACCAGGACGCCCTGGACGGCATCTCGCTGACCAACACCATCACCCCGCAGGGCTTGGGTCGCACGAAGGACGAGCAGGTCACCAACCTGGTCGGCATCCTCGACTCCGGCTTCATCATCGACGAGGACTGACCGCCCCGGTCAGCCGTTTCCCACACCGCTCACCCACCAGGAGGAACCCCATGAGCACCAAGACCTACGCCGAGCGCCTCGCCTCCATGCAGGCCAACCGCGCCGAGCACCACGCCGACTCCGGCCTGTTCCACGCGAACATCAACGTCCTGAACAAGGACACCCTGCTGGACGCGATGGAGAACCCGGAGAACTACCCGAACCTCACCGTGCGGGTCTCCGGCTACGCCGTCAACTTCGTCAAGCTCACCCGCGAGCAGCAGCTGGACGTGCTCGACCGGACCTTCCACCAGAGCGCCTGATGACGACCACCCTGGGCGTGCCCTCCGTCCGGCGCTCCGGCGCCGGCACGGAGGGCATGGCGCAGGCGGCGCTCGAACGCTCCGAGCGGCTGCAGGCGATCCGTGCGGGCACCCTCGCCTCCGTCCACTCCTGGGAGCTGGTCACGGCCGTGGACGGCCCCGGCACCCGGCTGACCGTGTTCTTCGCGGGCTGCCCGCTGCGCTGCGTGTACTGCCACAACCCCGACACGATGGAGATGCGCCGCGGCCAGGACGTGGAGCTCGCCGAGATCGTGCGCCGGATGCGCCGCTACCGCCGCGTGTTCACCGCCTCCGGAGGCGGCATCACCCTCTCCGGCGGGGAGGTGCTGATGCAGCCGGCCTTCGCCCGCAACGTGCTGCGCGAGGCGAAAGCGATGGGCATCCACACCGCGATCGACACATCCGGCTTCCTCGGCGCCGTCGCCACCGACGACTTCCTGGGGGACGTGGACCTGGTGCTGCTGGACGTGAAGTCCGGCACCGAGGAGACCTACCAGGCCCTCACCGGCCGTCACCTGCAGCCCACCATCGACTTCGGGGACCGGCTCGCCGCGGGCGGCACCGCCATCTGGGTGCGCTTCGTGGTGGTGCCCGGCTGGACCGACAGCGAGGAGAACGTCGAGCACGTCGCCGACATCGTCGCCCGCTGGAGCGACGTGGTCGAGCGCGTCGAGGTGCTGCCCTTCCACAACATGGGCCAGGACAAGTGGGACTCGCTGGGGATGGAGTACAAGCTCCGCGACGCCCAGCCCCCGAGCACCGAGGTCGTGGAGCGCATCCGCGGCCAGTTCCGCGCCCGCGGGCTGACCGTCCACTGAGTCGCCGGCCCCGGGCGGGGAGGATCGCAAAATCCCTGGCCGGGGGTGCTCCGCCGCGACATCATCACCTCATGGATGAGGACGAGATCGCGCGCCAGCAGCGGCTGTGGGACGAGGAGATCGCCCAGGGCTACGACACCCCCGGCACGGGGGCCTTCGCCCCCGAGGTGCTCGGACCCACCGTGCTGGTGCTGGCCGAGCTCGCCGGGGACGGGCCCGCCCTCGAGCTCGCGATCGGCACTGGCCGCGTCGCGATCCCGCGCGGGCGGGGGAGGGGTTCTCCCTGGTCTACCTGGTCTTCAACACGATCGGGAACCTGCTCACCCAGGAGGCGCAGGTCGACTGCTTCCGCAATGCCGCCCGCCACCTCGCCCCGGGCGGGCGCTTCGTGGTCGAACTGGGGGTGCCGCAGCTGCGCTCCCTCGCCCCCGGGCACGGCGGCGTCCTCGAGGTCAGCGAGCCCGGCTACCTGCTGGTGGACACCGTGGACCCGCTCGCCCAGCAGCTGGTCTCCCACCACGTGTGCTTCGACGCCGATCTGGAGGGGAGTCGGCAGGCACATCTCGCCCGCACCCCGCACCGCTACGTCCGGCCCTCCGAGCTGGACCTGATGGCGCGCCTGGCCGGGATGCGCCTCGAGCACCGCTGGGCCGACTGGGACCGCAGCCCCTTCACCGGCGAATCCCGCAGCCACGTCTCCGTGTACCGGCTGGCCGAGACCTCCTGAGCCGGGCGCTCAGCCCCCGGCGACGAGGACGACCACCGCGTCGGGGTCGCCGCCCTCGATGCTCGCCCAGGACTGGGCGTCCTCGCCGCGCAGGGAGCGGTCCCAGGTGCGGCCCGCGTAGCTGACCTGCACCACCGCGTGCTCCGCGGCCTGGGCCACGGCCCAGTTCGCGACCGACCAGCCGATGTCGTCCTCGCCGCCCACGTCGATCACCAGGGCCGTAGCGCCGGAGCCCTCGGGGCGCTGCGGGGCGGCCTCCGCGCCCTCCAGGGAGGCGCTGATCCGGCCGGACTCCGTCATCCGGGGGAACTGCCGCTCCAGCTCGGAGCGGACCGCCTCGGGGGTGCCGACGCCGTCCACGTCGTCCAGGATGCACACCAGGTTCGCCCCCGACTGGCCGGTGAGCGCCGAGGCGTAGAGGCGGCCCTCGGTCTCGTGGTCGCGGTAGGCCTCCGGGTGCCCGCTGCGCTGCACCTGCTGGGCGACGTCGTTGATGTCGGCGCTCTCGTAGCCGTCGATCTCCACCAGGGCGTCGTAGAAGGCGTTGGTCGAGTAGACCGGGTCGAGGATCTCCTCGACGCTGCCCCAGCCCTGCGAGGGCCGCTGCTGGAACAGGCCCACCGAGTCCCGGTCGCCGTGCTCGATGTTCTGCAGCTGCGACTCCTGGTAGGCGGTGGCCAGGGCGATCGACGCCGCCCGCGGGGGCAGGCCCCGGTCCACCGCGACCGCGCTGATCAGCGCCGCGTTCGCCACCCGGTCGGTGGTGTAGCGGTGGCTGGTGTCCAGTCCCGTGGCGGTGCAGGTGCCGGCGTGGGCGGGGGAGCCGTAGCGCTGCAGAGCCATGTAGGAGCCGCCCGCGATGCCGCCGAAGACCAGGATCATGACGCACGGCAGGACCAGGTGGCGCGCGGCACCACCCGGTCGCTGCCGGCGGCTGGTCACGGGGCGGGGGTCAGTTCGTGTGCAGGGCGTCGTTCAGGGCGACGGTCTGGCCCTCGCGGGCCACGACCTCCACTGCGCCGCTCAGCGAGTTGCGACGGAACAGCAGGTTCGGCACGCCCGAGAGGTCGCGGGCCTTGACCGTGTGCGGCTCCGCGCCGTCGCCGCGTTCGCCGACCACGACCACCTTGGTGCCCGCGGTGACGTACAGCCCGGCCTCGACCACGCAGTCGTCGCCCAGGGCGATGCCGATGCCGGCCTCGGCGCCCACCAGGGAGCGCTTGCCGATGCGGACCCGCTGGGTACCGCCGCCGGAGAGGGTGCCCATGGTGGATGCACCGCCGCCCACGTCGGAGCCGTCCTCCACGATGACGCCCTGGGAGATGCGGCCCTCGATCATCGAGATGCCGAGCGTCCCGGCGTTGAAGTTCACGAAGCCCTCGTGCATGACGGTGGTGCCCTCGGCGAGGTGCGCGCCCAGGCGCACGCGGTCGGCGTCGCCGATGCGCACGCCGGTGGGCATCACGTAGTCGACCATCCGGGGGAACTTGTCGACGCTGAACACGGTCGGGGTGCGGCCCGCGGCGATCAGGCGCAGGCGGGTCTCCTCGAAGCCGGCGACGGCGCAGGGGCCCTCGGAGGTCCATACCACGTTGGTGAGCCGGCCGAACAGGCCGTCGAGGTTCTGGGCGTTGGGGACCACCAGGCGGTGGGAGAGCAGGTGCAGGCGCAGATAGGCGTCGGCGGCGTCGGCGGGGGCGGCGGCCAGGTCGAGGGCGCGCACCACCACCTCCTGGGTGGTGCCGCGCACCTCGTCGGCGCGAGCAGAGGCCTCGAGCTGCGCGTGCAGCGGCTGCGCGGTCACGTCGGCGGGGGCCTCGCCCGGCTGCGGAGCCGGGTACCAGACATCGAGGGTGGAGCCGTCGGCGGCGAGGGTGGCCAGGCCGATGCCCCAGGCGTGGGTGGGGGCGGCGGGGTCGGTCGTCGGGGTGCTCATGGCCCCGATTCTACGGAGCGGGGCTTTCCCCGTCCCGGCCCGCGGGTGTGACCTGGGCCGGGTCCAGCGCTTTGCCCAGCCACTCGACGGCGGCGGCGCGGCGGACCAGCAGCTCCAGGCGACGGGTGCGCAGCGAGGACAGTGCCATCGCCACGATGAAGGCCGCGACGCCGCCGCCGAAGCAGCCCAGCGCCACCTCCACCAGGCCCGGGTTCTCGCGGGAGAGCAGGGTGACCAGCAGGATCGCTGCGCCGATCACGACGGCCAGCAGCGCTGCACCGATCAGCAGGGTCGGGCCGAGCACGGCGAGGATCGTGGGCGCGGGGGAGAGGCGCTGCAGCGGACGCCGCACCGGGATGCCCCGGCCCAGTTGGCCCGGCCGGGCGCAGGCCCAGTCCAGCAGGGCGCGGTCCCGGCGGCGGGTCGCGACTGTCCCCACCAGCGCGGCCAGCAGCAGTGCCGCGACCGTCACCGCGGCCCAGGCCAGCAGCGGGCGCGTCGCGCCAGCCCAGCCCTCGCCGCCGAGGCCCATCCCCAGCCAGACCAGGGCGAGCACCCCGGCGGCAGCGAGAACCAGCAGCAGCCCCTCCAGGATCCGCAGCGGGACCTGCCGGGCCGCGTGCTCGGCGTCGGCCGCGGAGACGATCTCGTCCTCGACCACCTCGGCGCCCTCCTCGATCACCACCCGGCGCTCCGCCGCCAGGCCCTGCACGAAGGCGTCCAGGTCGTCGCCCGCACGCAGCCCGGGGGCGTAGCGATCCCGCTGCGCCGCGGTGAGCCAGGCCGTCAGCACGGTCGCATCGGCCAGCGCCCGTTCCCGCGGCAGCGCATCGGAGCGTGCCAGCGCCCGCAGCCGCGAGGCCGCACGCCCGGGCAGCAGCCCACCCCGGTGCGAGGAGGCGGAGTGCTGCAGGTGACGCGGCGGGGTGGTCGGCGGCTGGCGCATGCGCACATCGTCGCAGAACACCCCCGCCCCGTCCTGTCCCGGCCCCGATCCGCGCGATACTGGGGGGATGACCTCCCCCTCCGCGCCCAGCCGAACCGTCGCCGTGATCGGTGCCGGGCCGCGGGGCACCGCGATCGTGGAGCGCCTGGTGGCGGCCTCCACCCTCGGGGACTGGCAGGGACGGCTCACCGTGCACCTGATCGACCCGCAGGTGGGGCGCGGCGGCGCGGTCTGGCGGCACGACCAGCCCGAGGTGCTGCTGATGAACACCGCCACCTGCCAGACCACCATGTACCCCGACGCGAGCTGCCACCCAGCCCTGCCGCTGCTGCACGGCACCACGCTCGCCGACTTCCTCGCCGCCGAGGGCTACGCCCCCGCCGACGTCGCCCCCCGCGCCGCCCACGGCCGCTACCTCGCCCACGTGCTCGCCACCGCCGAGGCCGACGCCGACCCCGCCCGCCTGCGCATCGTCCGCCACGCCGCCGAGGTGGTCGACGTGACCGGACCGGCCGAGGGCGCCCAGCGAGTCCGCCTGGACGACGGCCGCGTGCTCGCCGTCGACGCCGTCGCCCTGCCGCTGGGCCACCTCGCCACCGCCCCCGGACCCCGCTCGCAGCAGTACGCCGACGCCGCCGCGCGCCACGACCTGATCCACCTGGGCCCCGCCAACCCCCTGGAGCTGGACTACCGGGCGCTGCTGGGCCGCGAGGCCATCGCCGTGGCCGGGATGGGCCTGAACTTCTACGACCTGATCGGGATGCTCACCCACGCCGCCGGCGGCGTCTTCGAGGAGGACCCCTCCGCCCCCTCCGGCCTGCGCTACCTGCCCGGCGGCGGCGAGCCCCGCCTGGTCGTAGGCTCCCGCTCCGGCATGGTCTACCGGCCCAAGCCCGACCTGCGCCCCGAGCTGCCCGCCCCGTACACCCCGCAGGTGCTCACCTCCGAGCGGGTGCTGGACCTCGCCGTGCGCCCCGCCGGCGTCGACCACGAGCGGGACGTGATGCCGCTGATGCTCGCCGAGCTGCGCGCCGCCCTGCGCTCCGTCGGCGCACACCACCTCGCCACCGACGAGGCCCTCGTGCACCTGCTGTTCCCGCTCGGCCGACGCGGCGGCGCCACCGACGAGCCCCACCGCCTCACCCGCGAGGTGCTGCGCGACTCCCTGCGCGCCGCCACCGAGCCCGACCCCGTCTGGGTGCTCGTGTTCCGGGTGCTCAGCGCCCTGCGGGTCCAGGTCAACCGCCTCATCGACCTCGGGGCGTACACCACCGACAGTGTCCGCCGCGACATCGACGGGCACCTGCGCAACGCCTTCGCCTCCTGGGCCTCCGGCCCGCCCGTGTCGCGGGTGCGGCAGCTGCTCGCGCTCGAGGAGGCCGGGCTGGTGCAGTTCCTGGGCTCCCGCATGCACGTCGACATCGACGAGGAGGCCGGCCGCTTCGCCGTCCGCGGCGGGGACAACCCGCCCGTGCTGTGCGAGGGCATCGTCGAGGCGCACCTGCCGCCCGTGGACCTCCCCGCCTACCGGAGTCCTCTGCTGGGTGCCTGGCGCGAGCGCGACGAGGTGCAGAAGGACTCCTGGGCCTCCCGCGGCAGCGGGCGCCGCCTGCTGACCGGCTCCATCGCCGTGGACGGGCTGTACAGCCCCATCGGTGCCGACGGCACGGTCCACGAGCGGCGGTTCCTGCTCGGCGTGCCCGTCTCCACCGCCCAGCCCGGCTCCGCCATCACCGCCGAGCCCGACAGCTCCGCCCAGCTGCTGCGCCACGCCGAGGCCGTCGCGCTGCGCCTGGCGATGATCGGCGGCGCCCTGAGCGCCGGCGCCGGGGCGGGCGCCTCCGGGCACGGCCCCGGGACCGTGCTCGCCCCCGCCCGCTGAGTGCGGCGGACCTCCCCGTCCTCCCCGGACGTCGCGCCCCGCACCTTTCCGCCTCGGTGGCAGGATGAGGACATGAGCAGCCCCGCCGCCCCCGCCCCGGACACCCCCGTGCTGGACCCGCACGCCGACATCGTCGACCTCACCGCCGCCGTCGTCGACGTGCCCTCCGTCTCCGGGGACGAGCGAGCGCTCGCCGACGCCGTCGAGCAGGCGCTGCGCACCCACGCCCCGCACCTCGAGGTGATCCGCGACGGCGACACCGTCATCGCCCGCACCCACCGCGGCCTGCCGCAGCGCATCCTGCTGGCCGGCCACCTGGACACCGTGCCGATCGCCGGCAACGTCCCTTCCACCCGGCGCGTCCGGGAGGGGCGCGAGGAGCTGGTCGGCCGCGGCAGCTGCGACATGAAGGGCGGCGTGGCCGTCTTCCTCAAGGGCGCCGTCGAGGCCACCGACGCCGCCGTCGACCTCACCTGGATCTTCTACGACCACGAGGAGGTCGCGGCGGCCGAGAACTCCCTCACCCGGATCGCCGCCGAGCACCCCGAGTACCTCGCCGCCGACCTCGCGATCCTCGGCGAGCCCACCATCGCGGGCATCGAGGGCGGCTGCAAGGGCACCATGAAGCTCGAGGTCGCCGCCCACGGCGTCGCCGCCCACTCCGCCCGCGACTGGGTGGGTGACAACGCCATCCACCACCTCGGCGCCGTGCTGCGCCGCCTGGAGGACTACGAGGCCCGGCGTGCCGTGATCGACGGGCTCGAGTACCGCGAGTGCCTCAACGCCGTCCTGATCGACGGGGGCATCGCGGGCAACGTGATCCCCGACCGGGCCGTGGCCACCCTCAACTACCGCTTCGCCCCCGACACCTCGATCGAGCAGGCCGAGGCGCACGTGCGCGAGCTGCTGGCCGACCTGCCCGTCGAGGTCACCGTCACCGACGCCGCCCCCGGCGCCCTGCCCGGCCTGGACACCCCCGCCGCCCGGCAGGTGCTGGAGGCGCTCGGCGAGGACGTACGGGTGGACGCCAAGCAGGGGTGGACCGATGTGGCCCGCTTCGCGCCGCTCGGCGTGCCCGCCGTGAACTTCGGCCCCGGCGACCCGCTGCTCGCCCACACCGCCGACGAGCACGTGCCCTACGCCGACCTCCGCGCCACCCTGGACGGGCTGCGCCGCATCCTCGCCCCCGCGGGCACGGAACCGGGCGATACGCTCGGCGCATGAACGCCACCGACGACCGCCACCGCAAGGGACCCGTCACCCTCAGCGGGCGCCACCGCCCCGACCGCACCACCGACCAGCGGCTGCTGGAGGAGTCCGGTCCCGGCGACTGGGTCCACTCCGACCCCTGGCGGGTGCTGCGCATCCAGTCCGAGTTCGTCGAGGGCTTCGGGGCGCTCGCCGAGCTGGGCCCGGCCATCTCCATCTTCGGCTCCGCCCGCACCCCCGCCGACCACCCGGACTACGCCTGCGCCGAGGAGATCGCCCGCGGCGTCGTCGACATGGGCTACGCGGTGATCACCGGCGGTGGCCCCGGCATCATGGAGGCCGGCAACCGGGGAGCCCAGGAGGCCGGCGGCACCTCCGTGGGTCTCGGCATCGAGCTGCCCCACGAGCAGGGCATGAACCGCTATGTCGACCTCGGCGTCGACTTCCGCTACTTCTTCGCCCGCAAGACCATGTTCGTGAAGTACTCCAGCGGCTTCGTGGTGATGCCCGGCGGCTTCGGCACCTTCGACGAGCTCTTCGAGGCGGTCTGCCTGATGCAGACCCACAAGATCCGCATGTTCCCCGTCGTGCTGGTGGGCCGCGACTACTGGCAGGGCCTGCTGGACTGGATCTCCACCGCGGTGCTGGACCGCGGCATGATCGGCGAGGGCGACGTGGAGCAGCTGCGCGTGGTGGACTCCGCCGAGGAGGCCCTCGCCGTGCTGCGGGAGGCTGCGGGCCGATGACCGCCGTCTCCGCGATGGTGCTGGTGCTGCTGGGCACCGCCCTCGTGGTCGCGGTCGCAGCGGTGCTGGTCGCCGCCGGTCGGGTGGGGGAGGGGATCTCCCTGCCCGCGCGCACGCCCCGGAGGACTCGCCGGGAGCCCGCCGCCGTGCCTGCGCCCACCGCCGACGAGACCCGCGACGACGCAGGTCCGCGGACCTGAGATAATGGCCACCGTACCCGGGCTGTCCGGGGTCCCGACCCGGGGCCCTGCCGGGGACCGCGACACCACCAAGGAGGCACGCATGGCCGCTATGAAGCCGCGCACCGGGGACGGTCCGCTCGAGGTCGTGGAGGAGGGACGCAGCATCATCATGCGCGTCCCGCTCGAGGGTGGCGGCCGCCTGGTCGTCGAGATCGCCGCGTCCGAGGCCGTCTCCCTGCGGGACGCCCTCCAGGGCGTCATCAAGGAGTGATCCGCGACCTCGCGACCTGAGCTCGCCCGTCGAGCCTGATGGCCCTGCACCCCCGGGTGCGGGGCCGTCGCCGTCTTTGGGGTCTGTGCGGTTCCGCGCCTCGCGGGGTGCGGGGGCTCAGCCGCGCAGGACCGCCGCGAGCACCCCGTCGCCGCTGCCGGTGAGCGCCGTGATCAGGTCCTCGGACTGCTCGACCTCGCGCAGCAGCTCGCGCACCGCACGGGTGGCGGCGTCGCGGGCGGTGGGGTCGGCGACCCGGTCGTGGAACAGTGCGTGGGGGATCACCAGCACGCCGCCGGGCCGCAGCAGCCGCGTGGCATGGGCCAGCAGCTCGGGCGCGTGGTCGGCGTGGGCCGGGAAGGACACCAGGTCGTAGGCGTGATCGGTGAGGCGGCCGACGACGTCGCGGGGGGAGCCGGCGATGGTCCGCACCCGCGCCGGGCGGATCTTCGCCTCGGTGAAGGACTCGCGGGCCGCGCGCTGGTTCTCGACCTCCGGGTCGATGGTGGTCAGCACGCCCTCGGGGTGCATCCCCGCCAGCAGGTACAGGGAGCCGACGCCGCTGCCGGTGCCGATCTCCACGGCGGACCGGGCCTGAACGGCCGCGGCCAGCACCCGCATCAGGGCGCCCGCGCCGGGCAGCACCGGGGTGGCCCCCAGCTCGTTGCCACGCTCGCGGGCACGCGCGAGCACCCCGGTCTCGGGGAACAGCGTCGCCTCGTCGACGAACTCCTCGCCGTGGGCCCAGCTGGCCACCTTTCCCGATGCCATGGGATGCCCTTCCTTCCTCGCCCCGCACCCGGTGCCCCCGCCCCTCGGCGGGACCGGTCGACGCGACCGGCCCAGCCTACGTCAGGCGGTCCCCGCTCCCGGACTCTCCCCGGATCCCTCTGCCATAATGGCTCCGCGGAATCCGCGCCACCCCGGGGCGGAGCAGTGCGAGGCCGGCCCGGACCCGGCAGGAACAGGTGATGACGTGAGCTTCTTCGGGCTGCAGGGCTGGGAGCCCGTCGTCCTGCTCATCATCTTCGTGATCATCATCGGCCCCCAGCGCCTCCCGGAGTACACGCGCAACGTCGTGCGCTGGGTGCGCTCGGCCCGCCAGTGGGTGGACGAGTCCCGCGCCTCCGTCGAGGACGAGATGGGCATCGCCATCGACGACCTGCGCAAGTACGACCCCCGGCAGTACGACCCCCGCCGCATCATCCGCGAGGCCTGGGGCGACACCAATCCCGAGGAGCTGCTGCCCTCCAAGGAGTCCCTGAGCGTGGCCGCCGGCGGCGCGGCCGCGGGCACCGCCGCCTCCCGCCGGAAGTCCTCCGGCGGCGCGAAGTCCGGCTCGAAGACGGCCAAGGGCGAGGGCCCGCAGCGGGCCCCCTGGGACCCCGAGGCCACCTGAGCCGACCGCGCGGACCGCGCCGTGGGTCAGCCCCGCGCGACGATCAGTTCCGGGCGACCGAGATCGGCAGCTTCATCCCTCCGAGCCCCCGGGGCCGACGCACCAGCGAGCGCGCCACCTGCCGCAGCGCCTGCGCGGCGGGGGAGTCCGGCTCCGAGACCACCAGCGGCACACCGCGGTCGGCGCCCTCGCGCAGGGCCGGCTCCAGCGGGATCCGCCCCAGCACCGGCACCTCATGGTCCACTGAGCCCGCGAGGGTCTCCGCCACCCGGTCGCCGCCGCCGCTGCCGAACACGTCCATCACGGAGCCGTCGGGCAGGGTCAGCCCTGCCATGTTCTCCACCACCCCGGCGATGTCCTGCTCCGTGGAGGAGGCCAGGGAGCCGACCCGCTCCGCCACCGAGGCGGCGGACTGCTGGGGCGTGGTCACCACGACCATCTGCGCCCCCGGCAGGATCTGCGCGACCGAGATCGCGACGTCCCCGGTGCCGGGCGGCAGGTCCAGCAGCAGCACGTCCAGGTCGCCCCAGAACACGTCCGAGGCGAACTGCTCGATGGCCCGGTGCATCTTCGGGCCGCGCCACACCACGGCCTGCCCCTCGGGCACGAACATGCCGATGCTCATCACCGCGACGCCGTGCGCCTGCGGCGGCATCAGCAGGTCGGAGACCTTCGTGGGCTGCTCGTCGATGCCGAACATGCCGGGCATCGAGAAGCCGTGGATGTCGGCGTCGATCACGCCCACCCGCAGCCCGTCCGCGGCCATCGCCGCCGCCAGGTTCGCGGTCACCGTGGACTTGCCGACCCCGCCCTTGCCGGAGGAGATCGCGAGCACCCGGGTGAGGTTCCCGGGCTGGTTGAAGGGGATCTGGCGACGGCCCTGACGCAGCCGGTTGGTGAGCTCGCGGCGCTGCTCCTCGGTCATCGCGGTGGAGTCGACCTCGACCCGGGTCAGGCCCGGGACGGTGGCGGTGGCCTCGGCGGTGTCCTGCTCGATGCGGTCCCTCATGGGGCAGCCCTCGATGGTCAGCAGCACCCGCACCCGGGCGATGCCCTCCTCGTCGACGCTGACCTCGTCCACCATGCCCAGCTCGGTGATGGGCCGGTGGATCTCGGGGTCGATCACCCCGGTGAGGGCCTGATGGATCTGGGTGACGCGGTCGTCCGCGGGTGCGGTCTCCGTCGTCTCGGTGGTGGTCATTCCGGGGTCTCCTCCCTCGGGTGTCGGGGCGCGGCGGCCGCCCGCTCGCGGGCGGTGAGGGCCGCGTCGATCTCCTCGCGCAGCAGGGCGCGCAGCATGGCGTGGTGCGTGCCCTGCCCGCTGTCATCGGCGGACCCGGCATCGCCGGGGGACCGCGGGGCCTGCTCGCGGGCGTCCTCGGCCTCGTCCTCCAGCTCCTGCAGCAGGTCGCGCAGCTCGCCGCGGACGAAGTCGCGGGTGGCGACGTCGTTCAGGGCCAGCCGCAGGCCCGCGATCTCGCGGGTGATGAAGTCGGTGGTGGCGTGGTTGCGCTCGTTGGACTGGCGGTCCTGCTCGGCCTGCACCCGGTCGCGGTCCTCCTGGCGGTTCTGCGCCAGCAGCAGCAGCGGCGCCGCGTAGGAGGCCTGCAGCGACAGGATCAGGGTGAGCAGGGTGAAGTTCATGGCCCGCGGGTCGAACTGCGCGGCCTCCGGGGCCAGCGTGTTCCACGCCAGCCACACCGCACAGATCAGGGTCATCCCCAGCAGGAAGGCGGGGGTGCCCATGAAGCGGGCGAAGGCCTCGGCGACGCGGCCGAAGGTGTCTCCGCCCAGGGGGTTGCGCACCAGCGCCCGGCGGCGTGGCGAGGGGTCGTCGAGGGAGGAGGAGGGCTTGCGCTCGGCCATGCTCACCCCTTCCCGTTCGCGCGGGCGGTGGCGCGGGCGATCTCGCTGAGGTCGATCTGGCCCGTGGTGGGCACCGGTTCGTCCTGCTCACGCCAGTCGTCGGGCAGCACGTGGTCCAGCACGTCGTCGACGGTGACCGCGCCCAGCAGGCGCCCGTCCTCGTCGATCACGGGGATCGAGACCAGGTTGTAGGTGGCCATCTCGCGGGTCACCTCGGACAGCGGCGCGCTGGGGGCGACGGCCGCGCGGTCCTGGTCGATGAGGTCCCCGACGCTGCGGTCCGGGGGCTCGCGCAGCAGCTGCTGGAAGTGCACGATGCCGACCAGCTTGCCGGTGGGCGTCTCCAACGGGGAGCGGCATACGTGCACGGTCGAGGCCAGCGCGGCGTGCAGCTCCTCGCGGCTGATCATCGCCAGGCAGTGCGCGACCGGCGTCTCGGGGGAGACCACCAGAGGCTCGGTGGTCATCATGCCGCCGGCGGTGTACTCGTCGTAGGCCAGCAGACGGCGGACGTCCTCGGCCTCCTCCGGCTCCATCAGCTCCAGCAGCTCGGTCGCCACCGTCTCCGGCAGCTCCTGCACCAGGTCCGCGGCGTCGTCGGGGTCCATCGCGTCCAGGATCTCGGCCGCGCGCTCCGCGTCCAGACCGGTCACGAGGTCCACGCGGGCGTCCTCGGGCAACTCCTCGAGCACGTCGGCGAGGCGCTCGTCGGCGAGCTCCCCGGCCAGCTCCACGCGCCGCTTCGGGTCCAGCTCCAGCAGGATCTCCGCGAGGTCGGCAGGGTTGAGGTCCTGGTAGGAGGCGGCCAGCAGGTGCGCGGACTGCTCGGCCTGGGTGCCATAGAGCCCGGTCACCTCGTGCGCCGGCACCGTGAGGGTCTCCCCGCGGGTCATCAGGCGGCTCAGCGAGGAGCCGCGCTTGCGGCGCCGCACGTGCAGCCGGGAGATGTACCAGTCGCGGTGGCGGTCTTGGTCCAGGGCGATGTCCTCGACGGTGGCCTCGCCGCTGCCGTCCGTGAAGGTCACCACGCGGTCCAGCAGGTCGCCGATCACCAGCAGCTCGCCGCTGCGCTTCTCGAAGCGGCGCACGTTCAGCACGCCGGAGGAGATCACCTGGCCCGAGGTGATCGAGGTGACGCGGGTGATCGGCAGGAAGACGCGCTTCTTGCCGGGGACCTCCACCACGAAGCCGACGGCGCGGGCGCCGGCGCGGGGCTGCGGCACCACCACCACGTCACGGATCTTCGCCACCACGTCCCCGATCGGGTCGAAGACGGTGGTGCCGGCCAGGCGGGCGGCGTAGAAGCGCTGCAGGTTGGAGCTCACCCCCACAGACTAGCGATCCACGCCTCCACCTCGTCGGCCGTGCGGGGCGCCGCGGACGAGAGGTTCTCCACCCCGTCCTCGGTCACCAGCACGTCGTCCTCGATGCGCACGCCGATGCCGCGCAGCTCCGGCGGCACCAGCTGATCGTTCTCCTTGAAGTACAGGCCCGGCTCGATGGTGAAGACCATGCCCGGCACCAGCTCGGCGTCCAGGTACATCTCGCGGCGGGCCTGCGCGCAGTCATGCACGTCCAGGCCCAGGTGGTGGCTCGTGCCGTGGACCATCCAGCGGCGGTGCCACTGCCCCTCGGGGGCCAGGGACTCCTCGGCGGTGCCCGGCAGCAGGCCCCACGCCTCCAGCCGCGCGGCGATCACGCCCATCGCGGTCTCGTGAAGCTCGCGGAAGCGCATGCCCGGCTTCGCGACGGCGAACACGGCGTCGGCCGCCCCCAGCACCGCCTCGTAGACCCGGCGCTGCTCCGCGGTGTACGTGCCCGAGACGGGCAGGGTGCGGGTCACGTCCGCGGTGTACAGCGAGTCGATCTCGACGCCCGCGTCGATCAGCACCAGCTCGCCCTCGCGGACGGCGCCGTCGTTGCGGATCCAGTGCAGGGTGCAGGCGTGGTCGCCCGCCGCGGCGATGGTGTCGTAGCCGACGCCGTTGCCCTCGGCGCGGGCCGCGGCCGCGAAGGTGCCCTCGATGACCCGCTCGCCGCGGCGGTGGGCGACGGCGGCGGGCAGCTCCCGCACCACGTCCTGGAAGCCGCGGATGGTGGCGTCCACGGCCGCGCGCATCTGCTCGATCTCGTAGGCGTCCTTGACCAGGCGCTGCTCGGAGGCGGTCTCGGCCAGGTGCGCGGCCTCCTCGGCGGCCTCGTCCCCGCCGGGCAGGCCGTTCTGGGTGCGGATCTCCTCGACCATCGCCTCGACGCCCGCGTCGACCTGCGGCATCACGGTGAGGGAGAGCTGGGCGCCGACGTCCTTGGCCAGGTGGTCTCGCAGCTCGTCGATGTGGCGCACCTCGATGCCCAGCCGCTGCCCGGCCTCGATCAGGGTGGGACGGCGACCCACCCACATCTCGCCGTAGCGGGCGTCGGCGTAGAACTCGTTGCTGTCGAAGCCGGCGCGGGGGCGGAAGAAGTAGGTCGCCTCGGCGCGCTCGGGGTCCTCCGCGGAGGGCTCCACGACCAGCACGCTGTCCGGCTCCTCGTCGGTGCCCAGCCCCGAGTAGTAGGCGAAGGCGGTGTCGGGGCGGAAGGGGTAGTCGGTGTCGTTGGAGCGCACCTTCAGCACGCCTGCCGGCAGCACCATGCGGGTGCCGGGGACCGAGCGCACCAGGGCGTCCCGGCGGGCGGGGGTGTATGCGGTGCTGGGCAGCGGCTCGGCCTCGGGCACCGTCTCGTCCCAGCCGGAGGCGATGAAGCGACGGAACTGGTCGCTGGTGGGGCGCTGCGAGCGGGAGTCGCCGCGGGAGGCGAGCTCCGTGGCGCGGTCCTCGTCCGGGGTGGCCCCGGCGGTGTCGGCGGCGGGGATGGGCTGGGTCTGGGGCTGCTCCGTGGTCACCGATCGATCGTCCCACATCGCGAACTACCCTGGGTCCATGGAGGAACGCATCGACCTGCACGCCCACTCCACCTGGTCCGACGGCACCCGCGACGTGGCGGAGCTGTTCGCCGACGCCCGGGCGGCGGGGCTGGACGTGCTGGCACTCACCGATCACGACACCGTGGCCGGCTGGGCGGAGCTCCCCGGGGCCGTGGCTGCCAGCGGGGTGGCCGCGGTGCCCGGCATCGAGGTCTCCGCCGAGCACGAGCAGCTCAGCGTGCACGTCCTCGCGCTGCTGGTCGATCCCGGTCCCGGCACGGAGCTCGCCGGGGAGATGGCCCGGGCCTGCGCCTCCCGCGACCGCCGCGCCCGCACCATGGTCGACCGCCTCGCCGCGGACCACCCGATCAGCTGGGAGGGCGTGCAGGAGCAGGTCGCCGACCCCACCACCGTCATCGGCCGCCCCCACATCGCCGACGCGCTGGTCGCCGCCGGGGTGGTGCCGGACCGTTCGAGCGCCTTCGCGGAGCTGCTGAGCCCCTCGGGCCCCTACTACGTGCGCTATGAGGCGCCCACCCCGGTCGATGCGGTCCGGCTGATCCTCGCGGCCGGCGGGGTGCCGGTGATCGCCCACCCCGGCTCGGTCAGCCGCGAGGGGATGCTGCCCGTGGAGCTGCTGGAGGAGATGATCACGGCGGGTCTGGCCGGCATCGAGGTCGGCCACCGGGAGCACGAGCCGGATGAGCGGCGGCGCCTCGCGGAGCTGGCGAGATCACACGACCTGCTGGTCACGGGCGGAAGCGACTACCATGGCACCGGCAAACCCAACCGGCTCGGGGAGAACCTCACGCAGCCGGACGTCCTGGCCGCGATCACCCACCGCGCCACGAGCACCACCGAGGTCATCCGTCCGTGAACCTGGTCGACCTGAGCTTCCTCACGGGAGTCTTCGTCACCCTCTTCGTCATCATCGACCCGCCGGGCACCGTCCCGATCTTCCTGTCGCTGACCCATTCCATGACCGCGAAGCAGCGGGCGCGGGCGGCTCTGGTCGCCGTGGGGGTCGCGATGCTGATCATCAGCGTCTTCGCGCTGTTCGGGCGCTTCATCCTCGCCTACATGCACATCTCGCTGCCGGCGCTGCAGTTCTCCGGCGGCCTGCTGCTGCTCATCGTGGCGCTGCAGCTCCTGGCCGGCAAGGAGGACGAGATGGCCGCCAGCGAGGGCGTGAACGTGGCGCTGGTGCCGCTGGGCACCCCGCTGCTCGGCGGTCCCGGCGCGATCGTCGCGATGATGCTCTTCGTGGAGCAGACCGGCGGGCAGCCCGCTCGCATCGGCTCCCTCGTGATCGCGCTGCTGCTGATGGCCGTGGTCATGTACGCCACGATGCGCTTCGCTGACGTCATCGCCCGCCTGCTCGGCAAGGGCGGCGTCACCCTGGTCACCCGCATCTCCGGCGTGCTGCTGGCGGCCATCTCCACCCAGATGGTCTTCGACGCCATCCACTCGTTCCTCGTGGACTGGGGCACGATCCCCGCCTGACCGCCGGGCCCCGCCCGGCTCTCCGAGATATTCGACGGTCCGTGCCGGGACGTGGCACGGACCGTCGAAATCCATCGAGCGCGCGGCGCCTCGCCCGGGCGTGCATCGAGGGTCTGTTCCGGAGGTGGAACAGACCCTCGACGTGGTGGGACCGGCGCCCGAGGGATCAGGCGCCGGGACGGGGGATCACTCGCCGGAGGAGTCCGCGGCGGGGCCGGTGCCACCCTCGCCCTGGCCGCTGCGACGACGGCCGCGGCCCCCGCGGGAGCGGCGGCGACGCTTCGGGGCCTCGCCCTCGCCGCCCTGCTCGGAGGTGCCGGACTGCTGCGCAGGGCCGGAGCCCTGCTCGCCGTCGACGACCTCGCCGTTCACCCGGCGGGTGCGGGTGCGCGAGCGGTTGCGACGGGGACGCTCCTCGCCCGCGTCGGACCCGGCCTCGGAGTCGGCGCGCTCCTCGCGACGCGGGCCGCGCCCGCCGCCACCGCTGCGCTCGCCGCCGCGTCCGCCACGGCCGCCGCGGTCCCCGCTCCGGCCGCCGCGGTCACCGCCGCGGGAGCCGCGGTCGCGCGGGCCCTCGGGCCCGCCGAGGTCCTCGACCTCCTCGGCCTCCAGGCCTGCGCGGGTGCGCTGCGCCTTCGGCAGGGTGCCCTTGGTGCCCTCGGGGATGTCGAGGTCGGCGTACAGGTGCGGGGAGGTGGAGTAGGTCTCCACGGCCTCGGTCGACTCCAGCCCGAGCTGGCGGGCGATGAGCGCCCAGCGCGCCAGGTCCTCCCAGTCCACGAAGGTCACCGCGGTGCCCTTCTTGCCCGCGCGGCCGGTGCGGCCCGTGCGGTGGAGGTAGGTCTTGTCGTCGTCGGGGCTGTTCCAGTTGATGACGTGGGTGACGTCGTCCACGTCGATGCCGCGGGCGGCGACGTCGGTGGCGACCAGCACGTCCACCTTGCCGTTGCGGAAAGCTCGCAGGGCCTGCTCGCGGGCGCCCTGGCCCAGGTCGCCGTGCAGCGGGGCGGCCGCGAAGCCGCGCTTCTGCAGGTCCTCGGCCACTCGGTCCGCCTGGCGCTTGGTGCGCATGAACACGATGGTCAGGCCGCGTCCGCGGGACTGCAGCACCCGCGCCAGCACCTCGATCTTGTCGAGCTGGTGGGCGCGGTAGACGACCTGCTTGATGTCGGCCTTGGTGCGGGAGACGTCGCCCGGGTCGTGGGCGCGGATGTGGGTGGGCTGGGTCATGAAGCGCCGCGCCAGCGCCAGGATCGGGCCCGGCATGGTCGCGGAGAACAGCATGGTCTGGCGCTTCTCCGGCACGGCCCGCAGCAGCTTCTCGATGTCCTCGAGGAAGCCCAGGTCCAGCATCTCGTCGGCCTCGTCGAGCACCGCGGTGCGCACCTGGGAGAGGTCCAGGTACTTCTGGCGCATCAGGTCGATGAGACGGCCCGGGGTGCCGACGACCACGTCGACTCCCTTCTCGAGGGCCTCGATCTGCGGCTCGTAGGCGCGGCCGCCGTAGACGGTGAGGATGCGCACGGGGCGCTTCGCGGAGGCGTCCTGGAGGTCCTCGGCGACCTGCACGGCCAGCTCACGAGTGGGCAGCACCACCAGGGCCTGCGGCTTCCCGATCACGCGGCCGGTGGGGTTGTCCTCCCCGGGCGCGACGGTGCTCTGCAGCAGCGGGATGCCGAAGCCCAGCGTCTTGCCGGTGCCGGTCTTCGCCTGGCCGATGATGTCGCGGCCCTTGAGGGCGACGGGCAGGGTCATCGACTGGATCGGGAAGGGGTGGATGATCCCCTTGGAGGACAGCGCCTCGACGATGTCCTCGCGCACGTCGAAGTCGGCGAAGGTCTCGCTGACGACGGGCTGCTTGGCGGGCTCGGCCGGGGCCTCGGCCCCGGCGGTGGTCAGGGTGTCGCCGGAGCTCTGCTCGACGGCGGCGGAGGCCGACGCGGCCTCCTCGGTGGGGATGGTCTCAGACACCGTTCAACTCTCTGAAGGTCATGGATGTGCTCGGCCATCCTACCGTCCGCCCTGAACTCCGCCCTGAACTCCGCCCTGATCGCCGCCCGGGAACGACCTCGCCCCGGTCCGCACGAGGCGGGCCGGGGGCGAGGAGCGATGCGGCGGGGTGCTGAGCCCGGGGGCGTCAGCCGAGGAAGCCGACGCGGCGGGGCTCCTCGGTGGAGACCTCGGCGTAGGCCACCTTCGCGCCGGGGACCAGCACGATGCGGCCCTTGCTGTCCTCGAGGGTGACCGAGGTGCCCTGCTCGATCGCGGTGCCGAGCGATTCCAGCACCGCCGCGGACTCCTGCTCGGACTCGATGACGAGCTCGCGGGGGGAGTGCTGGATGCCGATGCGGATCTCCATGACCTGCGCCTTCCTTTCCGCCCGAGGGGCGGGGACGAGTGGACGTGCGCCGGGAGTCTACTCGCGCAGGGCCTCCTCGCGCAGGAGCGTGAAACCGGACAGGCCGTGCGCGATGGTGGTGGTGATCGTGTCGAGCACCCGTTCCCGGGCGTCCTCGTCCGGGGCCTCGTGCTGCAGGGTCGCCGAGACCTGGGTGATGCCGATGATCGCGTGACCGACGATGCGCGCCTCCTCCTCACTGATCTCGCGGAAGGCGGTGACCACGCTCGCGAGCTCGAGGGCCAGGGCGTCCAGCACCGCGTCCACCCGGGCCTGCACCGGCGCGGACAGCTCCACCTTCCCCGTGAACAGGCGCAGCGTGTTCTCGAGCGAGACCAGCTCGTAGAAGCGGCGCTGTCCGTAACGCACCCGCTCCACCGGGGTGCCCTCGTATCTGGTCAGCTCGGCAGCCTCCCGCAGCAGGTTCTCGCCGAGCACCCCGATGACCTCGCTGTACAGCGCCTCCTTCGAGGCGAAGTGCTGGTAGAGCACGGGTTTGGTGACGCCGGCGGCCCTGGCGATGTCGTCCATCGAGGTGCCTTGATAGCCCTGGTCCGTGAACACGGCGGTCGCGAGGTCCAGCAGCTGGGCGCGGCGCTCCCGGCGCGGCATGCGGGTGCTGGGGGACATGATGGGCACCTCCAGGGGCCATGGCTCTGAGCCCGAAAGAGAGTACCGGGCGGGAACTGTGACCCTTGACACTGTACGCCCGTGAGGTGCAGGGCCGGGGCCCTGCGCGCCGTCGTTCGTCGGGTCCGTGCGTTCCAATGGGGTCACGATGATCACGCAGAGCCCGCCCCGAGAGCGCCGCCGCCACGGCGGCGCCGTGGCCCCGCCGATCCGGCTGCTGGGCCCGGACCTCGCCGCGCTCCCGACGGTGCGGGAGCTCGACGGGCTCGACGCCGACCAGCGCGCTGCGCTCAGGGACCTGCTGACCGGGGAGGACGTGCTGGTGCACGGTGCCCCCCGCAGCGGACGCACCGCCCTCGCCCTGGCCGCCGCCTCGGCCCTCGCCCGGCGCCCCCGACCCTTCGCGGCGGCGGGCGGGGAGGACGCCGCGGTGCTGCTGCTCGCCCCGCGCCGCGCCGCCGCTGCCCGGCTGCGCGACGCCCTGGCCGCCGGCGGCGTCGACGGAGCCCGGGTGATGACCCCCGCCGCCCTCGGCTTCGCGCTGGTGCGCAGCGAGTCCGCCCGCCGCGGCGCGGGGGAGCCGACCCTGGTGACCGGCGCCGACCAGGACGCGCTGCTGGCCGAGCTGATCGCCGTGCGCGAGGACTGGCACCTGGAGATCGACGCGGCCGCCCGGCTGCTGCCGGGTTTCCGCACCGAGCAGCGGGACCTGGTCACCCGCGCCGGGGAGCTGGGCCTGGACGCCGAGGAGCTGGACCGCCGCGGCCGCGAGCTGGGTCGCCCCGCCTGGCGGGATGCGGCGGCGCTGCTGCGGGACTACCTGGGCGTGCTCGCCCTCGAGTCCGGCGCGGCGCTGGACGCCGGGCCCCGACTGGACAGCGCGGGGCTCGGCCGCCGCGCCGCCGAGCTGCTGCGGGCGGGCGCCGTCGAGCCGCCCGCGCCCGTCGTGATCGTGGACGATGCCCAGGACCTCACCGGCGCCGGCATCGCCCTGGTCCGGGCGCTCGCGGCGGGTGGGGCACGGCTGCTGCTCACCACCTGCCCCGACGAGGCCGTGGACACCTTCCGCGGAGCCCTGCCCGATGCGGCCGCGCGCCTGGCCGAGGGTCTCGCCCGGCCTCTGCGCCGCCACCAGCTGGGCGCCTCCCGCGCCGAGCCCGGCATCGCCGCGGCGGCCGCGGGGCTCGCCGCCCGGCTCCCGCTGGCCGGCGCCCCGAGCGCCGCCCGGCGCCCCGTGGACGGCGCCGCGGCGACCGGCGGCACCTCCGGGTCCGGGGACGGCGTGGCCGTGCTGCGCGCGCGGGACGAGCTGGAGGAGTCCCAGCTGCTCGCCGCCGCCCTGCGGGACCTGCACCACCGCGAGGCCGTGCCCTACGACGAGATGGCCGTGGTCTGCCGCTCCGGCGCCGCCGTGGGCGACCTCGCCGACCTGCTCGCCCGCGAGGGCCTGCCCGTGCGCACCCCGCGCCGCTCCCGACCCCTGCGCGAGGAGCCGGTCGCCGCGGACCTCCTGGCGATCGTCGAGCTGGGCGTCGAGTCCGCCCGCGGGGCCGCCGTGCCCGATCCGCTGCGCACCGCCGAGCTGCTGCGCGGACCCTTCGGCGACGCCGACGAGCTGCGCCTTCGCCGCATCCGCCGGATGCTGCTGGCCGCCCGGCCCGAGGGGGAGGAGACCCCCAGCGAGCAGCTCCTGGCCCGCGCCCTGGTGGAGCCGGAGGCCCCCGGCCTGCCCGAGCCCGGAGCACGCGACCGTGCCGCCGCGCCCGTGCACCGGCTGCGCGCCATGATCGCGGCCGTCCGCGCCCACCACGAGGAGCCCGCCACCGCCGTGCTCTGGCAGGCCTGGGAGGCGGCGGGTCTCGCCGAGGGCTGGCGCCGGGCCGCGCTGGGCACCGAGGAGGACAGCGACGGCGCCCGTGCCCGTCTGTCCGGCTCCCGCCTGGACGTGCTGATGGAGCTGTTCGCCGCCGCCGAGCGCCTCACCGACCGCCGCCCGGGCGCCGGAGCCCTGGACCTGGTCGAGCAGATCCGCGGCCAGGCCGTCGTCGAGGACACCCTCGCCCCCTCCGCCACCCCCCGCGGTCGCCTGGCCGTGCTCACCCCCGCGCAGCTCGCCGGCGAGGACCGGGACACCGTCGTGCTGGCCCGCGTGCAGGAGGGCGCATGGCCCGACCTGCGCCTGCGCTCCACCCTGCTCGGCGCCGCGGACCTCAGCCTGCTGGCCACCTCCCCGCAGGCCGCCGAGCTCGCCGCCGACCCGGACGCCCTGCACGCGGTGCAGCGCTCCCAGGTCCTCGCCGACGAGCTGCGCCTGGCCGTCAGCGCCCTCACCCGCGCCCGCCGCCGCGTGCTGGTCACCGCCGTCGACGGCGGGGAGCTCGCACCCTCCGCCCTGCTCGACGCGATCGAGGGCGCCGCGCCCGCGGAGCCCTGGGTGCAGGCGGAGACCCTGCGCCGCGACCCCGGCCCCGCCCCCGATGCCCGCCGCCTGGTCGCCTCCCTGCGCCGCCGGCTGCGGGAGGAGGACCCGGTCCGGGTGCGCGACGCGGCGCTGGCCCTGCACGCCCTGGCCCGCGCCGGGGCGCCCGGGGCCGACCCCGCCGCCTGGTACCACCAGCACCCCTCCAGCTCCGCGCCGCTGCGGGCGGGGGAGCGGCCGATCTCCCTCTCGCCCTCCGCACTGGAGCGCGCCCACGACTGCCCCCGCGCCTGGCTGTTCGAGCGCGCCGGCGGCACCCGCGCCGGCGGCCCCGCCCAGGTGCTCGGCACCGCCGTGCACCGCCTCGCCCAGGACCACCCCGCCGGGGACGCCGCCCCCGAGGACCTGCTGGACGAGCTGCACACCCTGCTGCGCGGGGTGCCCGGCCTGGACACCTGGTCCGGCCGACGCCGGGTGCGCCGCGCCGAGGACGCGGCCCGGCTGCTCGCCGCCCACCTCGCCCAGGCCCCGCCCGCGCTGGCCGTCGAGGCCCCCTTCACCGTCGAGCTCGGCGAGGTGCGCCTGCGCGGCACCATCGACCGCATCGAGGGCGACCCGGGCGCCCTGCGCGTCGTCGACCTCAAGACCGGACGCACCCCCAAGACCAAGGCTGCCGCCGCCGAGGACCTGCAGCTCGGCGCCTACCAGGCCGCCGTCCGCGCCGGGGCGCTGGACGAGCAGCTCGGCGAGGGCGCCGGGGAGCACCTCACCGGCGCCGAGCTGGTCTACCTCGGCACCGGCGGCCGCAGCGCCGCGGTGCGCCCCCAGGCCGCCCCGGAGCAGACCGAGGACCCGGACTGGTTCGCGGGGGTCACCGCCGAGGTGGCCCGCGCCGTCTCCGGCGACGCCGTGCTGGCCCGCATCAACCCCCACTGCTCCCGCTGCGCCGTGCGCGCCAGCTGCCCCCTGCAGCCGGAAGGGGCCGACCTGTGAGCCCCCCGAGCACCCCGCGCTACTCCGCCCTCGACCTCGCCCGGCTGCTCGAGCAGCCCCCGCCCACCGCCGAGCAGATCGCCGTGATCGAGGCCCCCACCGCCCCGATGCTGGTGGTCGCCGGGGCAGGCTCCGGCAAGACCGAGACCATGGCCTCCCGAGTGGTGTGGCTGATCGCCAACGAGATCGTCGCCCCCCGCCAGGTGCTCGGCCTCACCTTCACCCGCAAGGCCGCCCACGAGCTCGGCGAACGGATCGGGGCGCGCCTCGCCGCGCTCGCCGCCGCCCTGCGCGCCGAGGGGCTGCCGGTGCCGCCCGGCCTGGACCGCGGCGGGGACGAGCTGGTCGGCCAGCGCCCCACCGTGCACACCTACAACGGCTTCGCCCTGGACCTGGTGCGCGAGCACGCCCTCGCCGTCGGCCTGGACCCCGAGCTGACCATGATGTCGGCCTCCGCGTCCTGGCAGCTGGCCCACACCCTGGTGGAGGCCTCCGACGACTCCCTCGACCTCGACGCCTCCCCGGCCACCCTCACCGCCGCCCTGGTCTCGCTGACCTCCTCCCTCGCCGACCACCTGGCCACCCCGGCGGACCTCGCCGCCGAGCTGCGGCGCATCCGCGACCACCTCGCCGGGATCCCCCTGCAGGTGGAGGGCCGCCGCCGCACCACCCCGCCCACCGTCGCCGCCGTGCTCGACGCCCTCGAGTCCCGCCTGGCCCTGGTGCCGCTGCTGGAGCGCTTCGCCGCCGTGCGCGCCGAGCGCTCCGCCCTGGACTTCGCCGACCAGATCGCCCTGGCCGCCCGCATCGCCGCCGAGGTGCCCCGCGCCCGCGAGGAGGCCCGGCGCCGCCACCGCGTGGTGCTGCTGGACGAGTTCCAGGACACCTCGGTCGCCCAGCTGCGGATGCTCTCCGAGCTGTTCGGTCCCGGCCACGCCGCCTGCGCCGTCGGCGACCCGCAGCAGGCCATCTACGGCTGGCGCGGCGCCTCTGCGGCCTCCCTCGGTGGCTTCGGCCGCGCTTTCGCCACCCCCGAGCGCCCGGTGCTGCAGCGCACCCTGTCCACCTCCTGGCGCAACGACGAGGCCGTGCTGGCGCTGGCCAACCGCCTCGCCGGGCCCCTGCGCGAGGCCGGGGCCGGCATCACCATCCCCACCCTGCAGGCCCGCCCGGGCGCCGGGGAGGGCGCCATCGAGATCCACGAGGCCGGCGACGAGCGCCGTGAGGCCGCCGCCATCGCCGCCTGGATCCATGCCCGTCGCGCCGAGGCCGGCCCGGCGGAGGAGGTGCCCAGCGCCGCGGTGCTGGTGCGGGCGCGCCGCCAGATCGGACCGCTGGTCGAGGGCCTGGAGGCGGCCGGCCTGCCGGTGTCCGTCGTCGGCCTCGGCGGCCTGCTGCACCGCCCCGAGGTGGCCGACGTGCGGGCCCTGCTCACCGCCGCCCACGACCCCTCCCGCGGGGACGCCCTGATGCGTCTGCTCACCGGGCCCCGCTTCCGCCTCGGCGCCCGGGACCTCGCCGTGCTGGGTCGCTGGCGCGACCGTCTCGCCTCCCGCCTGCGCGGCGGGGAGGGCATCGCGAAGGATCCGGCCCGCCAGGTCTCCCTGGTCGATGCCGTGGACGACCTGCCGCCCGCCGACTGGGAGGACCCCGACGGCCGCGCGCTCGGCGCCACCGGCCGCGAGCGGCTGCGGCAGCTGCAGGGGATCCTGCGGGAGCTGCGTCGCCTGCTGCCGCTGCCCCTGCCGGACCTCGTCACCGCCGCCGTCCGTGCCCTCGACGTCGACCTCGCCCTGCTGGAGCAGGATCCGGGGAGCTCCGCCCTCGCCGACCTGGAGGCCCTGCGCGACCATGCCGCCGCCTTCGACCGCTCCGCCGTGCGCGGCGGCCTGGGTGCCTACCTCGACCTGCTGGAGATCAGCGAGGACGAGGAGGCCGGGCTGGCCGTCACCGCCGCGGCCGCCGCCGAGGCCCCGCCCGAGGCGGTCACCATCGTCACCATGCATTCGGCCAAGGGCCTGGAATGGGACCTGGTGGCCGTCGCCGGGCTCACCGAGGGCACCGTGCCCTCCTACGACCTGCGCCGCGCCCGCACCGACGAGTCCGGCCGGGTGCGAGTCCCCGCGAGCGGCTGGCTGGGCCCGCTGGCCTCCGCGAGCGTGCCCACCGCGCTGCGCGGGGACGCCGAGACCCTGCCGGAGTTCGCCTGGGCCGAAGCCGACACCCAGGTCGACGCCGAGGGCCTGCTCGAGGACTTCCGTTTCGCCCAGGGCGAGGAGTCGCTGCGGGAGGACCGACGGCTGATGTACGTCGCGGTGACCCGGGCCCGTCGCCGTCTGCTGCTGACCTCCGCAGCCTGGCGGCTGGGCCTGCGCGCCCCGCGCCCCCGCTCCCGCTACCTCGCCGAGGCCGAGCCCCTGGTGCCGGAGGCCTTCCGTCGCCGCGAGGAGGTGGGGGAGGAGAACCCGCTGGAGGCCGAGCGCCCCACCGCGATCTGGCCCCCGCCGCCCGGCGTGGAGGAGCACGCCCGGGACCGGGCCGCCGCGCTGCTGGAGGCCGCCGCCCCCGCGGGCGAGGGGCCCGGCGGCCCGGAGGGCACCGACGACGCCGAGGAGCGCGATCACCCTGGTGACCCGCACGAGCCGGGGGGCCCTGACGACTCCTCCGGGTCTGACGACCCCGCCGGCCCGGCGGATCCCGAGCTGGCGCGGCTGCTGGAACGGGCGCTCGCGGACCTCGCTGCCCGCCGGGCCGCGCCCGTCGTCCATGCCCCCGCCCGGCTCTCCGCCTCCCAGGCCGTCGCCCAGGCCCGCGACCCGGAGGCCGCGGCCCGCGACCTGCTGCGCCCGCTGCCGCGCCGTCCCTCCCCGGCGGCCACCCGCGGCACCGCCTTCCACGCCTGGCTGGAGCACCGCTTCGATGCCGGCACCCTGCTGGACCTCGAGGACATCGCCGAGCTGGCCGACGCCGAGGACGAGGAGACCACCGGCGCCACCGCCTCACTGCGCGAGACCTTCGCGGGATCCGCCTGGGCGGGACGCACCCCGATCGCGGTGGAGCAGCCCGTGCACACCCGTCTCGGTGAGGTCGCGGTGCGCGGCGTGATCGACGCCGTCTTCCCCGATCCCGACGGCGGGGACGGCGTGATGATCGTGGACTGGAAGACCGGCGCGGTGCCGCCGCCGGCCCGCCTGCGGGAGCTGTCCCTGCAGCTCTCCCTGTACCGCCTGGCCTGGGCCGAGCGCAGCGGACTGCCGCTGGGCAGCATCCGCACCGCCTTCCACTACGTGGCGGCCGACCACACCCACGAGGTGCGGCGGCACCCCTCCCGCGCGCGGATCGAGGCGATGCTCACGCCCGGGGAGGACACCGGGGACTGACCCGCGGCCGCTCCCGAGCAATCAGTGGCGGGATCAGCGCTGCTCGTCCTCGCCGTGCAGCTCGGCGTAGGTGCGCTCGGCCTCCTCCCGCGCCATCTGGGCGAGGTCCTGGTCGAGGTCGTGGATCATGCCGCGGGCATCGGCCACGATGTCCTCGTCGTCGGTGTCCAGACCGTGCAGCAGCCACTCGCAGACGGCGAACTCGCCGAGGGCCTGGGCGCGCTCCAGCAGCCGCGGGTGCACCGCGGTGGGCAGCTCCTCGCGGTAGGCGGCGTACAGCTCGTCGAAGCGCTCCGCGTCCAGGGAGGACACCAGCCAGGCGAGGTCGGTGGCCGGGTCGCCGATGCGGGCCGAGGACCAGCCCTGCACTGCACTGATCCTGTCCCCGCTGCGCAGCAGGGACTCCTCGGACAGGTCGGCGTGGACGAACTGCGGGGTGAAGTCCCACAGCTCGTCGTCCTCCAGCAGGGTCTCCCAGCGCTGGGCGACGGCCGCGGGCAGGTGCTCGCCGGCGCGGGCGCGCTGCACCCGGGCGCGATGCTCCTCGTGCAGGGTCGCGGCGGTGAAGGACTCCACCCCGGCGGCCTCCGCGGCGTAGCGCGGCACGGTGTGGATGCGCGCCAGGATCGTGCCCAGCGAGCGGGCCAGCTCGGCGGAGGCCTGCAGGCGGTCCAGCATCAGCGGCTGCCCGATCGCGGCCTTGGAGGCGACGGCGCGGCCGCCCTCGGGCAGCTTCACGAAGCCCAGCACGGGCGGCGTCACGGCCGACAGCGGGGTGCCGCCGAGGGCGTCGCTCACGGCCACGTCACGCTCCAGCCGCACCCCGGCGGAGGTGGTGGCGGGGGAGCGGACCACGAAGCGGCGGTCGTCCTCCCCGACCACCCCGGCCACGTCGAGATCCTCGGCGGGGGTGATGATCAGCGTGGTCCGCACGGGCACCAGCCCGGGGACCGCGGCGGCGGCGAGGGCGGCCAGCGAGAAGGAATTGCGATGCACGGGCCCCACCGTACCCGCCGCACCCCGGCCTCCCGCGTAGGCTCCCGGGCATGGCGACGCTCCGTGGACCACACCTGCACACGCCCCTGGCCTCGGGGCTCAGCGACCGGGACGCCCTGGACCGGGCCGACCCCGCGATCCTCGACCCGGGGGAGGACGCCCGCTACGTGGTCACCCGCGCCGGCACCGTCGCCCTCACCGAGGACGCGGACGGCACCCTGCGCCTGCTGCTGGAGACCGAGGACCCCCGCGGCTCCTCCACCCAGCCGGCCGTGCTGCTGGGCCGACGCGGCGGCCTGCGGGTGATCGGCGTCGAGGTGCCCGAGCCGCGCGCGGAGCTCGACGACCCGGGCCGTGACCTGCGCGAGCTGCGCCGCGTCGCCGACCGCCTGGACCCGGCCGACGCCGGCTTCGCCCTGGCCGCCGTCGCCATGGGTTCCTGGCACCGGGTGACCCGGCACTGCCCCCGCTGTGGGGCCCTGCTGGACCCGGAGACGGCCGGCTGGGTGCTGCGCTGCCGCGAGGACCGCTCCGAGCACTTCCCCCGCACGGACGCCGCCGTGATCATGGCGGTGCGCGACGACGCCGACCGGCTGCTGCTGGCCCGCAACGCCCATTTCCCCAGCCGCTTCCACTCGGTGCTGGCCGGCTTCGTGGAGCCGGGGGAGACCCTGGAGGCGGCCGTCGCCCGCGAGGTCGCCGAGGAGGTGGGCCTGGAGGTCGAGGAGGTCGAGTACGTCGGCTCCCAGCCCTGGCCCTTCCCGCGCTCGCTGATGCTGGGCTACCGCGCCTGGGTGCGCGGGGACACCGCGCTGACCCTGCAGGACGAGGAGATCGCCGAGGCCTCCTGGTACACCCGCGAGGACCTCGCCGCCGCTGTCGAGGCGGAGGAGATCGGCCTGCCCGGCCCCGCCTCGATGGGCCGCGCCCTGATCGACGACTGGATCGCCGGCCCCGCCGACTGACGTCCGCCCGCGGTGGTCCTCCTCACCGTCGCCCCTCCCCAGCGCCCCGGCGGCGGCCTCGTCCGTCGGCCCCCGCTGGCAGGATGACCGGTGATGACCGCGACCCCTCAGCACACCCCGAGTTCCGGCCCCGACGGCGCCCCCGTCGAGCCGGAGGAGATCCTGCACGCCCTGGACCCGGAGCAGCGGCAGGTCGCCGCGACCTTCGGCAGTCCCGTCTGCGTGCTCGCGGGCGCCGGCACCGGCAAGACCCGCGCCATCACCCACCGCATCGCCTACGGCATCGCCACCGGACGGATGGACGCCCGCCACGTGCTGGCCGTGACCTTCACCGCGAAGGCAGCCGCCGAGATGCGCTCGCGGCTGCGGGACCTCGGGGTGCCCGCCGTGCAGGCCCGCACCTTCCACGCGGCCGCCCTGCGGCAGCTGCGCCACTTCTGGCCGCGCGTCGTCGGCGGGCCGATGCCCGAGATCATGCCGAACAAGTACCCGGGCATCGCCGAGGCCTGCCAGCGCCTGCACATGAGCGTGGACCGCGCCGCCCTGCGCGACATCGTCGCCGAGGTGGAGTGGGCGCGGGTCTCGATGCTCACCCCCGAGAGCTACCCCCGCGCCGCCGAGCGCGCCCGCCGGCCCGGGGTGGCCGGCTTCGACGCCCGCTCGATCTCCCGGATCCTCACGCAGTACGAGGAGGTGAAGAAGGAGCGCGGCGTCATCGACTTCGAGGACGTGCTGCTGCACATGGTCGGCTTCCTCACCGAACGGCCCGACGTGGCCCGCGAGGTCCGCTCCCAGTACCGCCACTTCGTGGTCGACGAGTACCAGGACGTCTCCACTCTCCAGCACGCCCTGCTGCGGCTGTGGCTGGGCAGCAGCGACGACCTCTGCGTGGTGGGTGACGCCGCCCAGACCATCTACACCTTCGCCGGGGCACGCGCCGCCTTCCTGCTGGACTTCCCCCAGGAGTTCGGCCGCGCCCGCATCATCCGCCTGGAGCGCAACTACCGCTCCACCCCGCAGGTGGTGCGGATCGCCAACACGGTGCTGGACGGCGCCCGCGGCCGCACCCGCGATTCCCGCCTCACCCTGGTCTCCCAGCGCGAGGACGGCCCGCCGCCGCTGATCGAGTCCTACCCGGACGACCCCGCCGAGGCGGAGGGCGTCGCCTCCCGCATCGCCGAGCAGGTCCGCGAGGGCCGCCCCGCCTCCGACATGGCGGTGCTGTTCCGCACCAACGGCCAGTCCGAGGCCCTCGAGCAGGCCCTCACCGGCCGCGGCATCGGCTACCTGGTGCGCGGCGGGGACCGCTTCTTCGAGCGCCAGGAGGTGCGGCGGGCGATGGTCGCGCTGCGCGCCGCCACCCGCGTCGAGCAGGTCGAACCCGACCGGGCCGTGCGGGACGTGCTCGCCCCGCTGGGCTGGGCACCGCAGGCCCCCGAGACCACCGGCGCCGTCCGCGAGCGCTGGGACTCCCTGAATGCCCTGGTGATGCTCGCCGACACGGTCCTGTCCCGGCCCGGCACCGGGCTGCCGGAGCTGGTGCGGGAGCTGGAGGAACGCGCCGAGGCGCAGTCCGCCCCCGTCGTCGACGGCGTCACCCTCGCCTCCGTGCACGCCGCCAAGGGTCTGGAGTGGCCCGCGGTGTACCTCATCGGCGCCAGCGAGGGGCTGCTGCCCATCTCGATGGCCTCCACCGCCGCCGAGGTCGAGGAGGAGCGGCGCCTGCTGTACGTCGCCCTCACCCGCGCCAAGGACCTGCTGACCATCTCGTGGTCCGCGGCCCGCACCCCCGGGGCGCGCGGCTCCCGCAAGCTCTCCCGCTTCCTGGACGGGGTGCGCACCACCGACGGTCCCGAGGGCTCCCGCGGCCCGGCGCCGCGCCGCACCGGACGGCGCAGCGCCACCGTGTACAGCGAGTGCCGCGTCTGCGGGCAGGGCCTGGTGGCCGCGGCCGACCAGCGCCGCGGGCGCCACGCCGGCTGCCCCGCCACCGGCCACGAGGCCGCGGCCGCCGCCCTGCGCAGCTGGCGCGAGGAGCGCGCCCGGGAGCTCGGTGCGCCGCCCTTCGCGGTGCTCACCGAGGCCGCCGTCGAGGCGATCGCCGAGCGCGACCCGCGCACCGAGGCTGAGCTGATGGCCGTGCCCGGGGTCGCCGAGCGGGTGCTGGCCCGCCACCGGGAGGACGTGCTGGCGGTGCTCGCCGCACATCGCAGCGGGGCGGCGACGTCCTCCGGATCGGGAGCAGAACCGCAGGTCAAAAAATGATGGGCGGATTCTCGGGGGCTGTGTAGACTGCCACTCGTCCATCGTCACAGTCGTGGCCCGGCAGGCCGGGGTACGCGCACCAGAAAGGAGGGGAACCATGATCGATCAGGAGAATCTCGCGGTCGACGGCGGCGCCCCTCGCGGTGCGTCCTCCCTGTCCCACCGCTACCGGGGCTTTACTGCCCAGGTGCCGACCCGACACTGACGAGGTTCGACCTCGCTGCGGGGCGGCACCATCGCCGCCCACGGAGCCGTTCCGGCTCCCCACGACTTTCGAAGCAGCGAGACGATGACCTCCACCACCTTCCCGTTCCCCATCACGGCGGCGGCGATGCTGCCCTGCCACGAGGCCGAGGCGGCCGACCTCTTCTTCTCCGAGCGGCCCGCGGACCTGGAACAGGCCAAGCAGCTCTGCACCGGCTGCCCCCTGATGCAGGAGTGCCGCCAGGGAGCCTTGGACCGCGCCGAGCCCTGGGGCGTCTGGGGCGGGGCGATCTTCGAGGCCGGGCAGATCATCGCGGTCAAGCGCGGCCGTGGACGCCCCCGAAAGAACGCCGCCTGAGCCCGGGCCTCCCCCTCTCCGCCCTCACCCCTCACCACACCCGGGCCTGCCCCTCCCACGTCGAGCTCTTCATGGTTGCGTCCGAGGCGGCCCGAAGGCGCACTCTCGAAGAGCTCGACGCGGTGGCCGAGGAGGGGCCGTGAGGGCGCGGGGCCCTGGACCACGAGATCCACGTTCGGGTTGCCCTGTCGCCTCAGGGCAACCCGAACGTGGATCTCGGCACCCGGCACGGGAAAGGCCTCCCCGCGGCCGGGTCGGGTGGCGCCTCGGCATTCGGAAGGGCCCGGACAGCGAGAACGGGGCGGAGCACCCGCAGGTGCTCCGCCCCGTTCCGGAACCGGTCGTTCAGGCCGTGGAGATCAGGCCTTGCCGAGGATGCGGTTCAGCTTGGTGCCGCACACCGGGCACACCGCCTTGGCCATGCGCCGGCCGTTCGAGACGACGACGTCGCCCTCGGCCTCCCGCTTCTCGCGGCACTTGACGCAGTAGAACTCTCCGGCATAGGTCTCGTCGGCCATACCTGCTCCTTGTGAAGGTCGATCATTCGGATACCCGCGGGACACCGTCGGTGACCTGCGGGGGCCGTTCACTGTAACCCGTCCGAGGGGCGGCCCGTCGCACGCTTCGGGTCGTGGGGGCTCACGGGGAGCCGAGGAAGTGCGTGCGACGGGCCGGCGTCGGAGTCCGTCCGGCGCCCGCGATGGGCCGGAGGACCGTGGAACCCCGGGGGCGCTCAGCACCACGCGCACCTTCCCCGTGTGCGTCCTGCTAGTTATCCCGGGGTCCCACGTCTCGGAGAACGTAGCCCCTGCCCGTGGCACCGGTCAAAGGCGTCCCGGGGATGGGCTGTGGACAAGCGGCGTGGCGGTGTGGACATCACGGGGGAGGCGGTGAGGACGCTGTGGAGGAGCATGTGCATTTCCCCTCCACGATGCTGTGACCTGTGATGATGCAGCGCACACGTGTGGATGAACTTTTTTCCGTCGCCCCGTGCCAGGCTGTGTCCTATGTCCGGTTCCCGCTCCCAGACCACCACCGTGCTCAGCGATCAGCGGGGTCCGCGCGGGGAGCCGGTGTGGGTGCGGCGCTCCACCCGACGACGTCGGACGGTCTCGGTCACCCGTCGCGAGGGCGAGCTGGTGGTGGCGATCCCCGGCAGCTTCTCGACGCGTCAGGAGCGGGACTGGGTGACCCGCATGATCCGCCGCTACGCGGAGGGTCGCGAGGCCGAGGCCCCGGCGCGTCGCAGCGACGAGGATCTTGTCCGCCTGGCTCGGCAGCTCGGCGAGCGCCACCTGGACGGGAAGGCCGTCCCCACCTCGATCCGCTGGACCTCCCGGCAGCAGCAGCGCTGGGGCTCCTGCACTCCCGCCGAGGGCAGCATCCGCATCTCCGACCGGCTGCAGGGGATGCCCGAGTGGGTGCTGGCCTCCGTGGTGATGCACGAGCTGGTCCACTTGCTGGTGCCCGGCCACGGCTCCCACTTCCAGGCCCTGATGGCCCGCTACCCGGAGGCGGAGCGGGCCCGCGGCTTCCTCGAAGGCGTCACCTTCGCCCGCGACGAGCCGGCCCCGGCCGAGGAGTGAGACGGCTCAGGTGATGAGCTCGGCCTCGATGCGCCGCAGGTAGATCCGCCCCGCGGGAGTGAGGCGGAAGTCCTGTCGCTTCGCGCCGGTGCGGGGCACCTCCACCTGGGCCGTCGTCAGCAGTCCGCTCTGGGCCAGGCGCCGCAGCGTCCGGTAGAGCCCGCGTTCGCTGATCGACCAGCCGGAGGCCTCGGTGAACCGCTCGGCCGCCTCCCCGGCCGCCACGGGGCCGTGGTCCCGCACGATCCGCAGCAGCACCAGGGTGGTCGCGCTCTTCTTGTAGACCTCGACCCAGGAGCGGCCGAGCTCGGCGACCCATTCGGCGTCCTCCGCGGACAGGGGGGCGGCCTCCTCCGGCTCACCCGGACCGGTCTCCGCGTCGACGGGGGTCCCGCTGCTCACGCGCGTTCCCGCTCGAAGCCGCGGGAGAGCACGGCGCCGATTCCGTGGCAGAGCAGGCCCAGGCCCCAGAAGCTCGCCATCGCGAACGTCGCGCCGAACCAGCCGCCGTCGATGGGCAGTCGGCCCTCGCCGGCGACGGCGGGGGAGCCGGAGGCGATCAGCAGGTTCGCGTGCAGCAGGAAGCCGGTGTTGATCGCCGCGTAGGTGATCGCGTGGGCGGTGAACAGGCCGTAGCGCACCCGCGCCAGGCGTCGTCCGGCGGTGAGCAGATAGACGGCGTATCCCACGCCGACCAGCGCGGTGAGCAGCGCGATCCACGCGGTGATGTGGCTCCCGGTGGCGAGGACGACCGCCTGGATCGCGATGCTGGATCCGGTGATGGCGAGGGCGAAGGGCAGCAGGGTGCGGTGGGCGGCGGCGCCGTCCCCTTCGGCGCTCAGGCCGTGGTCGGTGGTCTCGATGTGTGCGGTCATGGCGTCCTCCCGGTCGCTCGGCGTCCCTGCGGCGGGGTCGGTGACTCCGCTCCGGACACTTGGTACTGTACCGATGGTGCACTGCTGATGTGAAGGGGTGCTTCCCGGAGGAACGGGGTAGGGGATTCCCCGGTGCCTCCGGGGTGCAGCATGCCCCTGGACGAGTGGGGAGGACGGCGGGGCGGTCGCGCGCCGAAGCCACGGAGCGATCACGGTGCCCTGGGCCCGGAGTCACCCGCGCCGCGGCGCCTCAGGTCCGCCGGGGGTGCGCGGCGAGGTGCTCGGCCAGCTCCGCGAGCTTGTCCGGCATGTCCTCCACGGTGCCCGGGGGCAGGTGCGCGACCGAGCGGGCGGGCCCCTCGCCGAGCAGCGGCCAGGGTACCCAGACCACCTCGGGGGACTCCTCGCTGGCCCGCAGCGGCAGCTCCGGGGCCGGGAGCGCGGTGCGCAGCAGGTACTGCACGTCCCAGTGCTCGTGGCAGGCGCCGAAGGCCGCGTCCAGGGCATGGCGGTGCAGCACGGCGGGGCCGGGCCCCACCCGTTCCAGCTCCTCCAGGCCGATCTCCTCGGCGACCTCCCGGCGCGCGGCGGCCTCCAGGTCCGCGTCGTCGACCTCCAGGTGCCCGCCGGGCTGCACCCAGAAGCTCCCCTTGCGGTGCCACACCAGCGCCAGGTGGTCGCCGTCACGGTCGATCACCACGGCGCTCGCCGTGAGGTGGTGGGGCCCGCCCTCCCGGAACAGGGCGCCCGGCTCCGCCTCCAGCACCGCCAGGTAGTCCGCGGCGGCGGCGCTCCCGCTCGCGGCGAGCTGGGTGCGGGCCGCGGCGAGCAGCCCGGACGCGGGGGCGGCCCCGGGAATGGTCCCCGGGGCCGCCGCGCCGTCCGCCTGCGGGGAGGTCCCGCTCATCGGGACCCGTCGCCCGCGGCGGAGTCGTCCCCGTCCGAGGGGCCGTCGTCGCCCGAGTCGTCGTCCCCCGCGATGCGGCCCTGCTCGTCCTCGTGCGGGGCCGAGCCCGCGCCGTCGCCGTCCAGCAGCCGCTGCAGCTCCGCGTCGAAGTCGCTGGGCAGCTCGGCCTGCACCTCGGCGGTCAGCTCCTGAGTCTCCTCGCCGCCCGCCCGCGGGGCCTGCGGGGTGCCGGAGAGCACCTCGGCGGTGGGCAGCAGGTCGGGGTGCTCCCACTTGGCCTCGCGGCCCGCGATGCCCTCGGTGGCCAGCACGCTGTCCCACCAGGCCAGGGCCTCGCGCACGCGGCGCGGCCGCAGCTCGATGCCGACGGTGCTGGCGAGCATCTGCTCGGCGGGGGAGCCGGTGGCGCGTCGGCGCCGCAGCACCTCGCGCAGCGCGTCCAGCTGCGGCAGCTTGCCCTCCAGTGCCTGCGTGGTCACGTGGTCCACCCAGGCCTCCACCAGGGCCAGCAGCGTGGCCAGCTCCTCCAGAGCGCGCTCCTGGGAGGCGCGGCGGGTGAAGACGAACAGGTCCTCGGGGCGCTTGGCCTGCAGCGCCTCCGGATCGGAGATGTCCAGGTCCCGCACCATCTCGTCGAGGGCGTCGAGGTCCAGGGTGATGCCGCGGGCGTAGTCCTCCACCGCGGAGAACAGGGTGCGACCCAGCCACGGCGCCGCCGTGAACAGGGCGGTGTGCGCCAGCTCCCGGGCGGTGAGGAAGATGCGGGCGGCGTCCGGGTCGAGGTCGTGGTCGGCGATGAGATCGGCGACGTTCACGGCCACCATCGCCGGCTCGCCCTCGCGGCCCAGCGGCAGCGAGAGGTCGGTGGTGCCGAAGACCTCGCGGGACAGCGAGCCGATGGCCTGGCCGAACTGGATGCCGAACAGGGTGCCGCCCACGCGCTCCATCATCGCGGCGGGGTCGCCGGGCATCGGCATCGGCGCCTCGGCCATCTGCGAGGTGATCGCCTCGCCGATCGCGCCGGCCATGTACTTGGCCACGGGCTCCACGGTCGACTTCCAGCGGGGCAGGGTGCGCACCATCCAGGTGCCGCGGCTGTAGACGCCGAGCTCCTTGGCGGGCACGTCCACGCCGAGCTCCGGGTCCAGCCACAGGCTCGCCACCTGCGCGGCCTGGCGCAGCTCCTGGATCTGCTCCGGGGTGGGGTTCGGGTCGCCGGGGGTGCCGGTGGGCTCGGGGGCGCCGGGGATCGGGGTGGAGCCGGCCGAGACGCGGCGCGCGATGTCCTCGGCCATGGTCCAGTTCACCGGGCCCTCCCCCTGGGCGTCGAACAGGTGCTGCATCTGTGCCGCCGCGGCCCGCAGCTGCGCCGGGTCCTGCGGGACGTTCGCCTGCTGCGCGAGGGCGGACAGGTCCAGACCGTCCAGCGCCCCTTCGGGCAGGGCCTCGCCGAAGGCCTCCTTCAGCAGGCGCTTCAGCGCCTCCTCGTCCATGTTGCCGGATCCTCCGGCCACGGGGTTCTCGCTCATCGTCTCCTCCTGCACGGGGTCGCCCGCCAGCGTACCGAGGCCGCCTGGGGGATTACGGCACAATGGCCCGGTGACCGCGAACGACGAGCCGACCCCCGCCCCGCCCGGACGGAGGAGCCGTCTGCGATCCCGGATCGACGCCATCGAGGTGCCGCGCCCCCGCCTCGCCGTCGGCGCCCTGGCCGGTATGTGCGTGATGATCCTGGGGGCCTCGATGCTGCCGGTGCCCTACGTCGTCGAGCGGCCCGGCCCGGCCATCGACGTGCTGGGGGAGTACCAGGACGAGCAGATCCTCACCATCGAGGGCGCCGAAACCTACGAGACCGACGGCGAGCTGATGATGACCACCGTCTCCGTGGACGGCGGCCCTGGCTACACCGTCACCCCCGTCGAGGTACTGGTGGGCTGGTTCGACCCCTCCCAGGCGGTGTTCCCCCGCGAGCTGCTGTTCCCCGAGGACCAGACGCAGGAGCAGACCGACCTGCAGAACACGGTGCAGATGAGCACCTCCCAACAGGGTGCCGTCGCCGTGGCCCTGGACGAGCTCGGCGTCGCCTACGAGGACACCGTGATGGTCGCGGGCATCCAGGCCGGCGCCCCCGCCGAGGGGCAGCTCGAGGGCGGGGACGTGATCCTCGCCGTCGACGGCGAGGAGGCCGCGGACGTCGAGGGCTACCAGGCGCTGGTCGCCGACCGCGAGCCCGGCGAGGACGTCACCGTCACCGTGCTGCGTGACGACGAGGAGCGGGACGTCACGATGGCCACGGCCGACGTCGACGGCACGGCCCGCCTCGGCATCGTCCTCGGCGCCGGCTACGACTTCCCGATGGACGTGCGCCTCACCGTCGGCGACGTCGGCGGGCCCAGCGCCGGCACCATGTTCTCCCTGGCCGTCTACGACGAGCTGACCCCCGGGGCGCTCACCGGTGGCGAGGCCGTCGCCGGCACCGGCACCATCTCGGCCGACGGCGAGGTCGGATCCATCGGCGGCATCCGCCAGAAGATGATCGGGGCCCGGGACGCGGGCGCCGAGTTCTTCCTGGCCCCCGGCGCGAACTGCGAGGAGGTCGCCGGGAACGAGCCGGACGGCCTGCAGGTCGTCGCCGTGGACACCTTCGACGAGGCCCTCGAGGCCACCACCACGATCGCCGAGTCCGGCACCGCGGACTCCCTGCCCACCTGTGAGGACCGATGAGCCGCCGCCGCACCGCCCCCCGCCGCCCCACCGTCGCCCTGGACTTCGGGGGCGTGCTCAGCGCCGGGCACGACCCCGCGCCCGAGCTGCACGAGCTGCTCGGCGGCGACCTCGACACCCTCCGCGCCGCCTGGCTGGAGCACCGCCCGCCCTACGACGCCGGGCAGATCGACGCCGCCGACTACTGGGGTCGGGTCGCGGCCGCCGTCGGCGTCGAGCAGCTGAGCGCCGAGGAGGTCACCGAGCTGCAGGAGACGGACGACCGCTACTTCCTGCAGCTGGACCCCGACGCCCGCGCCCTGCTGCACGACCTCGCCCGCAGCGGCACCCGCCTGGTGCTGCTGTCCAACGCCTCCCTCTCCTTCGGCCAGGCGGTCCGCCGCGCCGACTGGTTCGAGGCCTTCACCCTCGCCGTGATCTCCGCCGAGGAGCGGGTCTCCAAGCCCGACCGCGAGATCTACGAGATCCTGCTGGAGGTGCTGGCCCACGAGACCGGCGGTGTCGCCCGCCCCGGGGAGGTCGTCTTCTTCGACGACCGCGAGGAGAACGTGGCCGCCGCCCGTTCCCTCGGCATCGACGCCCACCACTGGCCGCGCAACGGCGAGGACCACCCCGAGGGCACCGAGCACGGCACCGTCACCGCGCGCCGCGTGCTGGCCGACCGGGGCGTCGTCCTGGACTGAGGGACGCGGCGGCTCAGACCGCACCGATCGTCAGCAGCGGGATCACCACTGCGGCATGGACCGAGACCAACCGAGACCAGCAGGGCACTGCCCCGACCACGGTCAGCGACGCCGCCGCGCCCGCCAGCAGCATCCCCGCCCAGTCGTCCCTGCGGGCGATCGCGAAGACCAGCCCCAGCAGCAGCGTCACCGCCGCCAGGGCGCCCAGAGCCGTCGCCCCGAGGAAGAAGACCGCGCCTCCGGCGAACCCCAGGGTGACCAGGGTCAGCAGCACCACCGCTCCGGCGTCGAGCCCGGCCAGGACCAGCGCGCCGCCGACGGCGGCGATCCGCGGTCCGCGGGGGATCCGGCTCGGCAGCAGGACCACGGCCGCCTGGGCGGCCACGGCGAGCAGCCCGGCCAGCAGCAGGGCGGCGATGGCGAGGTCGCCGAGCAGCCCCGGGTCCGGCTCGCCGTAGTCCGCGTACTGCGGGTCGGAGAAGAGGCCGTGGAACGAGAGCGGGGCGAGGACGGTCGCCAGCAGCTGGGCGATCACGACGGCCGGCCCCGACCAGGGCGGCGGGGGAGCGGCGGGCGGAGGGGAGGTCGCGGCCCCCGGGTGGACGGCGGGGTAGCCCGCCGCCGGGTGCCACTCCTGCTCGCCCGCGCCGTCGCTCCAGGACGGTGCCTGCGGATGCGGACGCGGATGGGTCATGGTCGATCCCCCTGTCGTCCAGTGCCGCGAGGATCCCCCGATCCCCTGTGACGGCGGTCAAGCCCCGTCCCGCGTCGGACCGGCACGCTGGGAGGAACCGGATCGCGGTGGGTAGAGTGCACGGGGCGCGCCCCTCCGCGAGGAGCCGGGCCCCTGCGCCGCTCCACCCCCATCAAACCACCCAGGAGATGCTTTGGCAGAGTTCATCTACACGATGTACAAGGCCCGCAAGGCCGTCGGGGACAAGGTGATCCTCGACGACGTCACCATGAGCTTCTACCCGGGCGCCAAGATCGGCATGGTCGGCCCGAACGGCGCCGGCAAGTCCACGATCCTGAAGATCATGGCCGGCCTGGACCAGCCCTCCAACGGCGAGGCCCGCCTCAGCCCCGGGTACAGCGTCGGCATCCTGCTGCAGGAGCCCCCGCTGGACGAGACCAAGACCGTCCTGGAGAACGTCCAGGAGGGCATGGGCGACCTGTACCGCAAGGTGCAGCGCTTCAACGCCATCGGCGAGGAGATGGCCGAGCCCGACGCCGACTTCGACGCCCTGATGGCCGAGATGGGCACCCTGCAGGCCGACATCGACGCCGCCAACGGCTGGGACCTCGACTCCCAGCTCGAGCAGGCGATGGACGCCCTGCGCTGCCCACCCGGGGACGAGATGGTCACCCACCTCTCCGGCGGCGAGCGCCGCCGCGTGGCGCTGTGCAAGCTGCTGCTGGAGAAGCCCGACCTGCTGCTGCTGGACGAGCCCACCAACCACCTCGACGCCGAGAGCGTGCTCTGGCTCGAGCAGCACCTGCAGCAGTACGAGGGCGCCGTCATCGCCGTCACCCACGACCGGTACTTCCTGGACCACGTGGCCCAGTGGATCGCCGAGGTCGACCGCGGCCACCTGTACCCCTACGAGGGCAACTACTCCACCTACCTGGAGAAGAAGGAGCAGCGCCTCCAGGTGCAGGGCAAGAAGGACGCCAAGCTCGCCAAGCGCCTCAAGGAGGAGCTGGAGTGGGTGCGCTCCAACGCCAAGGGCCGCCAGGCGAAGTCGAAGTCCCGTCTGGCCCGCTACGAGGAGATGGCCGCGGAGGCCGAGCGCACCCGCAAGCTCGACTTCGAGGAGATCACCATCCCGCCCGGCCCGCGCCTGGGCAACGTGGTCATCAACGCGAAGGACCTGGAGAAGGGCTTCGGCGACCGCAAGCTCATCGACGGCCTCAGCTTCTCCCTGCCGCCCAACGGCATCGTCGGCGTCATCGGCCCCAACGGCGTCGGCAAGACCACGCTGTTCAAGACCATCGTCGGCCTGGAGCCGCTGGACGCCGGTGAGCTGAAGATCGGCGAAACCGTGAAGATCAGCTACGTCGACCAGAACCGCGAGAACATCGACCCGAACAAGAACCTGTGGGAGGTCGTCTCCGACGGCCTCGACTTCATCCAGGTCGGCAAGGTCGAGATCCCCTCTCGCGCCTACGTCTCCCAGTTCGGCTTCAAGGGACCCGACCAGCAGAAGAAGGCGGGGGTGCTCTCCGGCGGCGAGCGCAACCGGCTGAACCTGGCGCTGACCCTCAAGCAGGGCGGCAACGTGCTGCTGCTGGACGAGCCCACCAACGACCTGGACGTGCAGACCCTCGGCTCCCTGGAGAACGCCCTGCTGGAGTTCCCCGGCTGCGCCGTGGTCGTCTCCCACGACCGCTGGTTCCTGGACCGCGTGGCCACCCACATCCTGGCCTACGAGGGCACCCCCGAGGAGCCCGCGAACTGGTACTGGTTCGAGGGCAACTTCGAGGCCTACCAGAAGAACAAGGTGGAGCGCCTCGGCGAGGAGGCGGCGCGTCCGCACCGCGTCACCTACCGTCGCCTCACCCGCGACTGATCCCGCCGCCCGAGGGCCCGGCACCAGGAGAGATCCCGGTGCCGGGCCCTCGGCGCGTCCGGAGATCGCGCGGTGCCGCGATGGCTCGACGCACCCGACGGCGGCGACAGGTCGGCGCGACCGGGCGTGTCCGCACCTCGACGAGGACCCCGCACGGGTGCCGCCGGGACGCGATGGTCCGCCCCGAGGTGGTCTGCCCGGTCCACCCGCCCGGGTGCGGCCGCGTATGCCCGGCCCCGCAGGAAGCAGACCCCGTGAGCACACCCTCCTCCGCGCCGCTGATCGACTGGCGCACGAACCCCGCCACCGAGGCCGAGTCCAGCCTGACGAACATGGTCATCCTCGTGGTCCTGGCGCTCGTGACCATCGCCCTCCTCGCCGGTGCGGTCCTCATGGGCTGGTTCCTGCTGATCTTCGCGGCGTTGACGGGCCTGGCCACCGCGGTGTGGGCCTCGCTGGTCTACAACTCCTACGCGGTCAGCAAGCTGACCGGCGACGACCTCATCACCATCGTCGTGACCGAGGAGGGGCTGACCACACAGGGCGGACGCACCACCACCTGGGACGAGATCGGCGCGGTCGACATCGTCACCGAGCAGGCCTACGCCGCCGTGAAGCAGCGCGCCGACACCAAGATGAAGCGTCTGGTGCTCTTCGGCCCGATGATCGGCGATCCGGCGAAGATCGACATCGGCCTGGGCAAGGTCCGGGCCGCCCAGATCGCCGACCTGGAGGAGGCGCTGCGCCGCGCCGCCCCCGCACGGGGTGATCGTGGACCACGCGGGGCCGACCCGGCCCGACTGAGCGCCGCCCAGCGGCTGAAAGTTCTTGCGAATTCCGGGGATCGGGACTGTGGGAGTGCTCACCCCGTAGGCCGTCACGCTGCGTCCCTGCAGGCCACGGGGTTCTGACTGGTGAGACGCCGCGCTTGTCCGGCTTGCAGATGGACTGCAAAGGTCCCGGCCCGCTCGATTATCGTGGAGGCATGAAACCGATCTCCACGATCACGGTCGCCTCCGACCTGCCCCCCGCTCTCGCCCCCCTGCGGGACCTCGCCCTGAACCTGCGCTGGACCTGGCGCCGCCAGACGGTGGACCTGTTCCGCAGCCTGGACCCCGAGGCCTTCGCCGCCAGCGACGGCAACCCCATCGCGATGCTTCCCTCCGTCTCGGCCGCGCGTCTGGCCGAGGCCGCCCGCGACGAGGACTTCCTGGCGCGCATGCGCTCCGAGGTCGGCGACCTGCGCACCTACCTCGACTCCGGCCGCTGGTTCCAGCGCACCGTCGAGCCCGCGGCCGGCGCCCCCACCTCCGTGGCCTACTTCTCCATGGAGTTCGGCATCACCCCCACCCTCCCCATCTACTCCGGCGGCCTCGGCATCCTCGCCGGCGACCACCTGAAGTCCGCCTCCGACCTCGGCGTGCCCCTGACCGCCATCGGCCTGCTGTACCAGTGGGGCTATTTCTCCCAGTCGCTGGACCGCGAGGGCTGGCAGCAGGAGAACTACCGCCTCAACGACCCCTCCCAGCTGCCCGTCGAGCCGGTCCGCACCGCCGCCGGGGAGCAGCTCACCGTGCAGGTCACCCTGCCCGGTGACCGCACCGTCGACATCGCCGTGTGGGTCGCGAAGGTCGGCCGCATCCCGCTGCTGCTGCTGGACACCAACGTCGCCACCAACGACGAGGACGCCCGCGCCATCACCGACCGCCTCTACGGCGGCGACCACGAGCACCGCATCGTGCAGGAGATCGTCCTGGGCATCGGCGGCGTCCGCGCCGTGGAGGCCTACAGCGAGATCACCGGCGGCACCGCCCCCACCGTCTTCCACCTCAACGAGGGCCACGCAGGCTTCTCCGGCCTGGAGCGCGTGGGCAGCCTGATGCAGGAGGGCCGCAGCTTCGCCGAGGCCCTCACCGAGGTCCGCGCCGGCACCGTGTTCACCACCCACACCCCGGTGCCCGCCGGCATCGACCGCTTCGACGTCAACGAGCTGCGCCGCTACCTCGACGCCGACGCCGAGGGCTCCTCCCGCCTGATCCCCGCCCTGCCCGTCGAGGCCGCGCTCGCGCTCGGCACCGAGGAGGGCGGCGAGGTCTTCAACATGGCGCACATGGGCTTCCGCATCGCCCAGCGCTCCAACGGCGTGGCCAAGCTGCACGGCGCCGTCTCCCGCGGCATGTTCCAGGAGCTCTACCCGGGCTTCGACGTGTCCGAGGTGCCCATCGGCTCGGTCACCAACGGCGTGCACCGTCGCACCTGGACCTCCGACCGCATGGACGATCTGTACAAGAAGGCGCTGGGCGACGTCGACATCTCCGCGCTGTCCGACTGGAGCCCGCTGGCGACCATCACCGACCACGAGCTCACCCAGGCCCGCGACGAGCTGCGCGCGGACCTGGTGACCATGGCCCGTCGCCACGTCAAGGAGTCCTGGCTGCGCCGCGGCGCCGACGACGCCGAGCTGGCCTGGACCGAGACCATTCTCGACCCGAGCGCGCTGACCATCGGCTTCGCCCGTCGCGTCTCCACCTACAAGCGCCTCACCCTGATGCTGCAGGACCCCGAGCGTCTGCGCCGCATCCTGAGGGACCCCGAGCGGCCCGTGCAGTTCGTCATCGCCGGCAAGTCCCACCCTGCGGACCGCCCCGGCAAGGAGTTCCTGCAGCAGATGGTGCAGTTCGCCGACCAGCACGGCGTCCGCGACCGCATCGTCTTCCTGCCGGACTACGACATCCGCATGGCCTCCGTGCTGATCGCCGGTTCCGACGTGTGGCTGAACAACCCCATCCGCCCCGAGGAGGCCTCCGGCACCTCCGGCATGAAGGCGGTCCTCAACGGCGGCCTCACCTTCTCGATCTCCGACGGCTGGTGGGACGAGATGCGCACCGACGAGGCGGGCTGGACCATCCCCACCGCCCAGGTCTCCGACCGCGGCGAGCGGGACCGGATGGAGGCCGAGGCCTTCTACGAGATCCTCGAGAACCACGTGGTGCCCACGTTCTACGACCGCGACGCCCGGGGCATGTCCGCCCCCTGGCTGGCCAAGGTCCGCAACTCGCTGGTGCAGATCGCCCCGCAGATCACCGCGGCCCGCATGGTGCGCGACTACGTCACCGACCTTTACGTGCCCGCCGCCCGCGCGGCCGCCGTGTTCGCGAAGGACACCACCGCCGCCACCGCCTTCACCGCCTGGCGGGACCGGGTGCGCGACGCCTGGTCGCAGGTGTCCGTCACCGACGTCCGCCTCGACGGCGGCCCCGGAAAGGCCGTCGCCACCGGCAGCGAGGTCTCCCTCTCGGCGCAGGTCGAGCTGGGCGGTCTGGACGACGCGGACGTGCTCGTCGAGGCGATCCTGGGCGAGATCGACGCCGCGGGTGAGATCATCGACGCGCAGCGCATCCCGCTGCAGCGCGCGCAGGACGGCCGCTTCGCCGCCCGCTTCGCGCTGACCGTCCCCGGCGAGGTCGGCTACACCGTGCGGGTCACCCCGCAGCACCCGGTGCTCGCCTCCCGCGCCGAGCTCGGCCTGGTCGCCACCGCCTGATCCGCCCTCCGGAAGGACCCCGCCCCCGTGCTCTCCCGCCGCCAGTTCGTCACCACCGCGACCGGGATCGCCCTCGGGGGCGGGGTCCTTTCCGCCTGCGGCGGCGAGGAGGACCCCGAGCTCGCCGAGGGCGAGGTGCTGCGGATGCGGGTCTGGGACGAGGCCGCCGCCTCCGCCTACCGCACCGCTCTGGAGACCTTCACCGCCGACACCGGCCTGGAGGTCGAGGTGGAGGTGCTCGCCTGGGAGGACTACTGGGCGCAGGTCCCGCTCGACGTCGCCGCGGAGACGCTGCCCGACGTGCTCTGGATGAACACCGCGAATCTCGCCCAGCTGGTCGACGGCGAGGACCAGGCCCTGCTGGACGCCGGTGCCCTGGCCGGGGACGAGGCCTCCGGCTGGGAGGACGCCGCCACCGAGCTGTACCGCCGCGACGGCACCCTGTGGGGCGTGCCGCAGGTCTTCGACCGCACCGTGCTGCTGGCCCACGACGAGCTGGTCACCGCCGCCGAGGGGAACCCCGACGAGCTGAGCTTCGACCCCGGCGCGGACTCCGACCCGCTGCGGGAGCTCTCCCGGCAGCTCACCGTCGACGGGGAGGACCGCCACCCCGGCGACGAGGACTTCGACGCCGGATCCCGCAGCGTCATCGGCTTCGGCGCCCAGCCGGACCGCTCCGCGGTGCTGGGCCCCTTCATCGCCGGCAACGGTGGTGCCTGGCAGGACGACGCGGAGAACTTCGTCTTCGGCTCCGAGCAGGGCATCGCCGCCGTGCAGTACCTGGCGGACATGGCCACCGGCCACCTCGCCCCCGACGGCACCGCGACCGCCGAGGACCTCGGGCACTGCCGGAGCCTGTTCATCGACGGCACCCTGGCGCTTCTGCAGACCGGCACCTACGACCTGGGCCCGGTGCTCGAGGACATCGACGGCGGCTTCGGCTGGAGCATCCACGAGGCGGTCGCCGGCCCCGAGGGCTCCCGGCCGCTGGTGCACGCCATCGCCGCGGTCGCCGCGGAGCCCGAGGACGAGGAGCGCGAGCCCGCCATCGGTCGACTGCTCGCCTTTCTCGGCACCGCCGACGGCCAGCGGCCGCTCGCCCAGGCGCGTGTCGGCATCCCCGCCCACCGGGACCTGCGCTCGGACTGGGTGGACTCCTGGGCGGAGGTCGGGGTGGACGTCGAGGCCGTCTCCGAGCTGCCCAACGCCCTGGCGGAGCCCGAGCAGGGGGTGCGCTCCGCGGAGGGCACGGGGGCGGCGCTGCCGATCATCGCGACCGTCTTCACCGGCGAGGCCGAGGCCGCGGAGGCCGTGCCCGAGGCGCAGCAGGCCGCCCTGGAGGCCAAGGGCTGACACCGGAGGCCCGGGCCGGGCCTGTGGCACGACCGGGCCCCGCGCCGGCGAGGGGAGTGGAGTGGGAGCCTCAGCCGCGCTGACCGGCGCGGATCATACCCTCCTGGGTGACGGTGGCGACCAGGTCCCCGTCGGCCCCGAACACCTGGCCGTGGGTCAGCCCGCGGCCGCCCGAGGCGCTGGGGGAGCGCTCCACGTACAGCAGCCACTCGTCGGCCGGGACGTGCCGGTGCCACCAGATCGCATGATTGATGGTCGCCATCCGCAGGCCCGGGCTCATCCAGCTCAGCCCCTGCCGCCGCAGGATCGGCTCGAAGGGCGTGTAGTCGCTGGCGAAGGCCAGGATCGCGTCGTGCAGCAGGGCCTCGCCGCCCACCGGGGCGACGGTGCGCATCCACACCATCTGGGTGTCGGTGCCGCTGCCCTCCGGGGCCGGGCCCAGGTAGATCGGGTCGGTGACGTGACGGATGTCGATAGGGCGCTGGGTGGACCAGTACCGCGCGATCGGATGGTCGATGCCCTCGAGCACCTGCGCGGTCGTGGGCAGGTCGTCCGGGGCGGGCGCCTCGGGGGCGCGCTCCTGGTGCTCCAGGCCGTCCTGCTGCTCCTGGAAGGAGGCGGTCATCGCCAGGATGGTGCGGTCCTCCCCGGGCTCCCCGTCGCGGCCGGGCTGGGTGGCCAGGACCCGGCGCACCGAGAAGGAACCGCCGTCGCGCAGGTTCTCCACCTGGAAGCGGATCGGATGGGCCGGGTCCCCGGGCGCCAGGAAGTATGAGTACATCGAGTGGATGCGGCGCTCGGACGACACCGTGCGGCCCACCGCGGTGACGGCCTGCCCCATCACCTGGCCGCCGAACACGTGGCCACCCGGCTGCGGGTTGGAGTCGCCCTCGAAGGCGGCGACCACGGCGGGGGAGGCGAGCGCCGGGTCCACGGGGACCTCCCGCAGGTCCAGCAGCTGGACCAGGGCGGCGGTGACGTCGGCGGGATCGGTGCTGGCTGTGGTCATGCGCTCGATGGTAGATGCCGGGGCGAGGTGCGCGGGCACCGACCCCGCCGGCCCGTGGCAGGTCCCTCGCCGGATCGGGCTCCGCGGCGGTGAGCGCGGCCCCTACGATGTCTGGCATGCCTGACGCCACCCCCGCCGGGGCCCTCGACCTGCCCATCGCCGTGCGCTGGACCGACCTGGACGCCTACGGCCACGTGAACAACGCCGCGATGATCCGCCTGCTGGAGGAGGCCCGCATCGCCGCCTTCTGGCAGGCGCCCGAGGACCAGGTGGCCCTCGGCGCCGTCGAGCCGCCCGCGGCGCTCCCCATCAGCGGGGTCGGCGCCGAGGTCAGCACCGTGATCGCCTCCCAGCGCATCGAGTACGCGCGCTCGCTGGGCCACCGCCGCGACGGCGTGGTGGTGCGGCTGTGGCTCTCACGCCTCGGCGGGGCGAGCCTCAGCGTCGACTACCTGGTGCTCACCCGGGACGACCCCGAGGGCACGGCGCCCTACGCCCGCGCCCGCACCGTGGTGGTGATGGTGGACGCCGCCACCGGCGCCCCCGTGCGCCTGGACGCGGGGACCAAGCAGCGCCTGGCCGCCCACACCGGGGAGCCCCTCACCTTCCGCGACTGACGTCGTCCACCGGAACCATGCAGGTGACAGGCGGCGTGCACAGTGCACGCCGCCTGTCGTCTGGATGGCTCGGATGGACAGGAGCCGGGCGCGCTCTGGTTCGGGGGCGGCTCAGCTGAGGTGGTCGGGCACCGTGCCGCCCGGTATGGGGGCCTCGCCGCCGTCCTCGGTGTTCACCATGAACTGGGCCGCCCGCTCCAGGTACTCCCAGAGGATCTGCTCGTGGCGCTGCTCCAGCTCCAGCGAGGTGACGGCCGCGCGCATGTGGCCCAGCCAGGCGTCCCGCGCGGAGGGGGAGACGGGGAAGGGGGCGTGGCGGATCCGGAGCCGCGGATGCCCGCGCTGCTCGCCGTAGGTCTTCGGTCCGCCCCAGTACTGCTCCAGGAACATCCGCAGCCGCTCCTTCGCCCCGGTGAGGTCCTCCTCCGGGTACATCGGGCGCAGCAGCGGGTCCTCGGCGACGCCCGCGTAGAAGCGGTCCACCAGCGCGGTGAAGGTGGGGCTGCCGCCCACCGCCGTGAAGAAGCTGCTCTCCTCGCCGGCCGGGGGCTGGGCATCGCCGGTGCGGCGGGTGGGCTGCAGGTCCATGTCGGGCTCCTGTGGTGAGGGAGGGGGCACGTTGCCCCGGGGGGCCGGTGAGTGCCTCCCGCGGCGTGCGGGGTCAGGCCTTGGTGATGTCCGCGATGCGCGGCAGTGCGAAGCCGATCCCGGCGTCCTGGAAGGCGGTCTGGATGCGGCGGCGCAGCTCCTGCTCGGCGTCCCACTGGGTGCCGGGCGCCACCTGGATGATGATGCGCCGCTGGAAGCCGGCGCCGTCCACGCTGAGGATGCCGCTGACGTCAGGCGTACCGATGACGGTGGACTCCCACTCGGGGTCGCTGGCGAAGGCGGTGGCGGTGCGCTCGAGCACCTCGGTGACCTTCGCGTTGTCGGCGCCGGAGTCGATGTCCAGCACCACCATCGCGTTGGAGTAGCCGCGGGACATGTTGCCGATGCGGATGATCTCGCCGTTGCGCACGGTCCACAGCACGCCGTCGAGGGCGCGGACCTGGGTGACCCGCAGGTTGATGCCCTCCACGGTACCGGTGGCGTACTCGAGGTCCACCACGTCGCCCACCGCGACGATGTCTTCGAACAGGATCACCACGCCGGCCACGAAGTCCTTGATGATCGTCTGCGCGCCGATGCCGGCGGCCAGGCCGATCACCCCGAGGGAGGCGATGACGGGGGCGATGTTCACGCCTACCTCGGACAGGATCATCACGATCGCGACCATCCAGATCACGGCGCGGGTGAGGTTGCGGGCCACGTTCGAGAGGGTCTCGGTGCGCTGCTCGCGCCGGGCCTGGGCGGCCTTCTGCAGGCGCGGGTCGCGCTTGACCATCGCCCCCGCCATGGAGGTGAGCTTGGTCGAGGATTCGCTCATCGTGCGGAAGAAGCGGCGCAGCAGCCAGCTCGCCACCACCGTCGCCAGCGTCGCCACCAGCAGGATGATGACGATGCGGACGCCGCTGGACAGCAGCCACTGCACCAGCGTCTCCAGCAAGGTGAGGGCCTCGTCGGTGTCGGGTGCCGCCAGGGTCGGGAGCAGGTCGTCGAGCATGCTCCCGACCCTAACGAAGCGATTCCGGGAAGATCCCGGACCTCAGGCTTGATCCGCCTCACGTACCCGCAGCGAGCGGGCCACGGTGTCGCGGCCCTCGATGATCACGCGGCGCAGGCCGAAGGGCGCGCCCTCGTGCTCGACCAGCCAGGCGTCGGCCAGGTCCAGCACCTCGGGGCCGCCGTGGGAGGAGGGGAAGTACCCCTGCACCAGGCGGTTCGCGATCTCCGAGGAGCGCTGCGACCAGATCCCGTCGATCGCCTCGAAGTAGCGCCGCTGGTACGGCGCGATCAGCTCCGGGTCGGTGACACGGCCGAAGCCGAGCACCACCGCGGTGAGGGACTCGTTGGGCAGGGTGTCGCGCTCCACGGTCTCCCGCCAGGCCGCGGCCTTCGCCTCCGCGGTGGGGGCGGCGGCCTTCGCGGTCAGCGCGGACTTGCGGCCGGACTGGGTGTCGTCGGCGGCGAGCACCGCGGCGATCCCCTCCTCGTCGATCCCGCCGAGGGCCGACAGCGCGATCACCAGCTTCCAGCGCAGGTCGGTGTCGATGGTGCGGCCCGGCAGGGTGAGCGTTCCCTCGTGCAGCTCGGAGAGGATCTCGCGGTGCTCGGCCGTGGAGGCGAGGCGTGCGAAGGTCTCCAGGTACTGCAGCTGGGCGTCGGAGCCGGCCTCGGCCCCGCCTGTGAGCTGCCAGAGGTCGTCGGCGGCGGCCACGCCGCGGGCGGCCCGCTCGGCTTCGGCCGCGTAGGGACCGGCGGCGGTCTCGAGCTGCTGCAGCAGGGTCCGCACGACGGAGGAGGAGTCCTCCCCGGTGATGTTCGCCAGCACCAGCTCCTGGAAGCGGCGGCTGGGCAGCTCCGCGTCGCGGGTCATGTCCCAGGCGGCGGACCAGACCAGGGTGCGGGCCAGCGGGTCGGTCATCTCGCGCAGGTGCACGGTGGCGACGGCCAGGGACTCCGGATCCAGGCGCAGCTTGGCGTAGGCGAGGTCGTCGTCATTGACCAGCCACAGGTCGGCCTGCTTCCCGATCAGCTCGGGCACCTCGGTGAGGGGGCCGTCGACGTCGAGCTCCACCTGCTCGGTGCGCACGAGCGCCCCGCCCTTGAGGGTGTAGCCGCCGACGCGGAGGCGGTGCGGGCGCAGCTCGGGATGTTCGGCCGGGGCCTCCTGGGCGATCGCGAAGGCGGTGACGGTGCCGTCCGCGTCCCGCTCGATGCGGGGGCGCAGGGTGGCCACGCCCGCGGTCTGCAGCCACAGTCGCGACCAGCTGGCCAGGTCGCGGCCGCTGGTGGCCTCGAGCTCGACCAGCAGGTCGCGCAGCTCGGTGTTGCCCCAGGCGTGCTTGGCGAAGTAGGCGCGCAGCCCGTCGAAGAAGGCGTCCTTGCCGACGTAGGCGACCAGCTGGCGCAGCACCGAGGCGCCCTTGGCGTAGGTGATGCCGTCGAAGTTGGTCTCCACCGCCTCGAGGTCGACCATGTCGGCGACGATCGGGTGGGTGGAGGGCAGCTGGTCCTGGCGGTAGGCCCAGGCCTTCTCGGAGCTGGTGAAGGTGGTCCAGGCGTCGGTCCAGTGGGTGGCCTCGACGCTGGCCAGGGTGGAGGCGTACTCGGCGAAGGACTCGTTCAGCCAGAGGTCGTCCCACCAGCGCATGGTCACCAGGTCGCCGAACCACATGTGGGCCAGCTCGTGCAGGATCGTCAGGTCGCGGCGCTCCCGGATCGCCCCGGAGACCTCGGAGCGGAACACGTAGGCCTCCACGAAGGTCACCGCGCCCGGGTTCTCCATCGCGCCCATGTTGTACTCCGGCACGAAGACCTGGTCGTACTTGGGGAAGGGGAAGTCCTGGTCGAAGGCGTCCTCGTAGAACTCCAGGCCCCGCCGGGTGATGTCGATGATGTACTCGGGGTCGAGGTGCTCGGCGAGGGAGGCGCGGGCGTACACGCCCATCGGGATCTCGCGGCCGTCGCGGGAACGCACGGACCCCTCGCCGCCGCGGTAGTCACCGGCGATGAGCGCCACCAGGTAGGTGGAGATGGAGACGGTGGGCTCGAAGCGCCAGGTGGCGGTTCCCTCACCGGCCGCCTCGGGGGCCGGGGTGGGGGCGTTGGAGATGACCCGCCAGTGCTCCGGCGCGGTCACGGCCAGGGTGAAGGTCGCCTTCAGGTCGGGCTGCTCGAAGCAGGCGAACATGCGTCGCGCGTCGGAGACCTCGAACTGGGTGTAGAGGTAGACCTCCTCGTCCACCGGGTCCACGAAGCGGTGCAGGCCCTCACCGGTGTTCATGTACGCGCCGTCGGCGAGGATGCGCACCGTGTTCTCCCCGACGCGCAGCGCGGGCAGCTGCACCCGGGCGCCGTCGAAGCGGGAGGCCGGGTCCTCCAGCAGTTCGCCGTTCAGCTCGATCTCGTGCACCCGCGGGGCGATGAGGTCCACGAAGGTGGGCCGCGCCTCGGTGGAGCGGAAGCGGATCGTGGTCTCCGTGCGGAAGGTCTCCGGGCCGGTGGTCAGGTCCAGCGCGATCGCGTAGGTGTCCGTGGCCAGGAAGGAGGCGCGCTCGCGGGCCTCGGCGCGGGTGAGGTTCTCGGTGGGCGTGGGGGAGGTCATGCCGTCCATCCTGCCACCGGGACGACGGGACCCTCCCAGGTCCCCGTGACGTGCCCTCAGCGGCGGGTGAGGTCGACGTCCCAGGTGTAGTGCTCGGGCAGACGCGGCACGGGCCAGGTGGGGTCCGGGAAGAAGTACTCGTAGCCCGCGGAGAAGGGATAGCTCCACTCGCCGATGTGCTGCTCGGCGCAGCGGCCCGCCTCCTTGATGTCCGCGATCTCCTGCGGGGAGAAGTAGCCGGTGCGCTCGGCGCCCTCCAGCTCGTCCTCGTCCTTGTAGTGCCAGTCCTTGCGGGGCAGCACCACCAGGTCCAGCACCAGGTCGCGGGTGCGCACGCCCTCCTCGGTGCGCTCGTAGGGCGTCTCGAGGTTCACGTAGTAGCAGCCCAGCGAGCCGTCGTCCTTGTAGAACAGCCACACCGAGTACGGCTTGTCGGGCAGGCCGATCATCAGGATGCCGTTGCCGGTCCACAGCTGCTTGGACTGCTTGCGGGGCGCGGTGAACATGCCCTCGTCGCCGGCGCGGCGCAGGGCCGCCCCGGATTCGAGCACGGGCAGCAGCACCTCGGTGCCGGGGGCGATCCACACGGCGATGCCGCGGTCGTCGTCCAGCACGACGGTGCCGGGGCGGACGGTGCGGGTGGGGTGCTGAGGGGTGTAGTACGTCCAGGTCACCTGGTCGCCGGGTGACCATCGCGAGATGGGAGGCATGGTGGAGGTCCTGGCCGGGTCGGCCTCCACGGACGCCCCGGTCCGTCCGGCCGCAGGGCCGGGGCTGCACTGCCCGTGAAGGGGTAGGCGTATGGGGCGACCATACCCCTTCGACACGCCGGGGCGGGGAAGGCTCGAGCGCTGGCCGGGCCCGGGCCGCCGGAGATGCCGGACGGCTCCGGCATCTCCGGCGCGCCGGTCTCTGAGAAGCTCTGGCGGTTCAGGCGCTCCAGGCGCTCCACAGTCGGGCGTACACCCCGCCGCGCTCGACCAGCTCGGCGTGCGGGCCCTGCTCGACGACGTGCCCGCCCTCCATCACCAGGATCCGGTCGGCGTGCATCGCCTGCGAGAGGCGGTGGGCGACGATCACGGTGGTGCGGCCGCGGGCGACCTCCAGCGCGGCGCGCTCCAGCACGCGGGCGCCGGAGGAGCCCTCGTCGGCCGTGGCCTCGTCCAGCACCAGCACCGCGGGGTCCTGCAGGGCGATCCGCGCCAGCGCGAGCTGCTGGGACTGCTCGGCGGTGAGCCTTTCGCCCTTCTCGCCGACCTCGGTGTGCAGGCCCTGGGGGAGCCGCCGCGCCCAGGGGCCGGCCTCGACCCGCTCCAGCGCCGCCCACAGCTCCTCCTCGCCCGCCTCGGGGCGGGCCAGGCGCAGGTCCTCGGCGAGGGTGCCGCGGAAGACGTGCACGTCCTGGCTGACGATGCTGGCGTGGCGACGGGCCGCCTCCAGCTCCGCCCGGGCCAGGTCCGCGCCGCCGTGCAGCACGGCGCCGTGACGCGGCGTGAGGGTGCCGGCGATGATCGAGGCCAGGGTCGACTTGCCCGCCCCGGAGGCACCGACCAGGGCGATCACCTCGCCGGGGGCGACGTGCAGGTCGATCGGGAACAGCACGGTGCGCTCGCCGCCGTCGGCGCTCTCCCCGTAGGCATGGGAGACCTGCTCCAGCCGGATCGAGGCGTCCGCGGGCACCTGGTCGCCGGGGGAGGAGGCAGGGTCGATCGCCTCGATCACGCCGACCATGCGGGTCAGCGAGGCCGCCGCGGACTGCACGTCGTCGAGGCTGAACAGCAGGTTCATCATCGGCCACAGCAGCGTCAGCACGTACATGCCGGCGGCGGTGACGAGGCCGACGGGTGCGTCGGAGACGTGCACCATCGCGTAGCCCAGCACCAGCACCAGCGCGATGGACAGGTTCTCCGGCCACACCACGACCTTCACCACCCGCGTCACCAGGGTCATCACCCGCATGCCGAGCACGGCGGCGGCCTCGGAGAGCACCGCCACGTGGCGGGTCTCGCGGCGCTCGATGCCGTAGGCGTGCACGGTGGGGATGCCGTGGATCGCGGAGAGCAGGCCCTGGGCGCGTGCGCCCATCGCCACCCGCTCGCGGCGGTAGATCGGGGCGGTGCGGCGCAGGTACCAGCGGCCCGCCAGGATGTACATCGGGGCGACGAGGACCACCAGGATCAGCAGCCACGGGGACAGGGTGACCATGCCGATCATGGTCACCACCACGTAGAAGCCCATCTGGATCAGGTTCGGCACCACGTTGTTCACGGCGCGCGCGGTGACGTCCACGTCGTCGGCCACGCGGGAGAGGGCGTCGCCGATGCCGGTGATCTCCATGGTCTGCGCGGGAAGGTCCAGGGCGCGGTCGATGACGTCCTCGCGCATCCCGGCCAGCACCCGCTGCCCGAGCCCGGAGACCAGCGACCAGCCGATCGCGGAGAACAGGGCCTGCAGGATCCCGGCCAGCAGGATCAGGGCGCCCTGGCGGTACAGGGCGTCGGTGTCGGCCCCCTGCTGCACCAGGTCCACCACGCCGCCGATGAGGCGCGGCAGCCAGGCGGCGGCCGCGGCCCCGGCGGTGACGACCAGCGCGGTCAGCGCCGTCATCCACGGCATCTGCGCGAGGCGTCCGCGCAGGTGCCGGGCGGTGGTGGGCACGTCGGCGATCGGCAGGATCGAGGCGTGCTCGGCGAGCTGGCGGCGCGCGGTGGCGTCCGAGGCCAGCAGCTCCTCGGGGGAGACGTCCCAGGCGATCTGCCGGGTGGGGTGGCGCGGTGTCTGCGGGGTCTGCGCAGTCGCCGTGTCCGCGGGGTGGGGGGCGGTCATCGCTGCACCATCTCCCGGTAGTCGGCGCGCTCCATCAGCGCGGTGTGGGTGCCGCGCACGGCGGGGCCGTCGGCGGGCAGGAACACCACCTCGGGGGCCTCCCGCAGCAGGGCGGGGGCGCGGGTGATCAGCAGGGTGGAGCGGTCCGGCAGGCTGCGCGCCGCGATGAGGGCCTCGGCGATGTGCTGCTCGGTGACGGCGTCCACCGCGGTCGTGGGGTCGTGCAGCACCAGCACGGGGGCGTCGGCGGCGACGGCGCGGGCCAGGGCGATGCGCTGGCGCTGTCCGCCGGAGAGGTTCGCGCCGCGGTCCAGGATCCGGGTGTCGTAGCCCTCGGGCAGGATGCCCAGCAGGTCCTCGGCGCCGGCGGCGTGCAGGGCGTCGTCGGCCCAGCCGTTCCCGGCCTGCACCGCGGCGGCGGGGGCGCGGGTGGCGAGCTGCTCGCGCAGGGTGCCGTCGAAGAGGTCCACCACGTGCGGCTCCACCAGCAGGTCGGCGCGGGTCGCGAAGCGTCCCTGCGCGGTGACGGGCTGCTCGCCGAGCTGCACGCTGCCCTGCTCGGCGTGCCCGCCGAGCGCTGCGACCAGGGCCTCGGCGCGGTGCGGGGCGGCGCTGGCGACGGCCAGCACCCCGCCCTCGGGCACCGTGAGGGTGAGGCCCTCCAGCTCGGAGCCGGGGGCGCCGTCGATGCGCAGGCCGCCGACGCCGGGGCGACGCTCGCCGGGGCTCGCCTCGCCGCGGTCGTCACGGGCGGTGGCGAGGTGGCCGAGCTGCAGCTCGGGGTCGTCGATGCTGCGGCCGAGGTCGGCCAGCAGGTCGCGCACACGCCGCCCGGAGGTCGACATCGAGGCCCACCAGATCGGCAGGCCGGACAGGCCCTGCAGCATGCCCATGTTCTGCCGGGCCACGCCCACCACGGCGATGAGGGTGCCGATGGACATGTCCCCGGCAATGGTGCGCTGGGCGGCGATGATCGCCACCGCCGCCATCATCCCGGCGGTGACCAGGGTGGTCAGGCCGCTGGAGACGCCGGAGTAGCGGGCGTTGACGAGCGCCGCGTCCAGCGCGATGCGGGAGCGGCGGCGGTACTGGCTGCGGGCGCGGGACTGCACGCCCAGGCCCTGCAGCACGCGCAGACCGTGCACCAGGTCGGTGGCGGTGGCGGCGGCATCGGCGGCGCGGGACTGCTGGGCGTCGTAGCGGGCGGAGAGGATCGGGCTGATCACGCGCACCACCAGCACCATCACGGCGATGCCGATCAGGGTGGCCACGCCCAGCCAGATGTCCTGCCATCCCAGCCACACGCAGCTCAGCAGCACCACCGCGGAGGCGGGGAACGCCCAGGGCAGCATGTCCAGCAGGTCCGAGGCCTTGTCGGCGTCGGAGGTGGCGATCGAGAGGACCTCCCCGGCGGGCCGCTGGATGGGCCGTGAGCGCGGGTCCAGCACGGCGCCGGTCACGGCCACCCGCACCCGATGCCGCTCCGTCATCCGGGCGCGCTGGGAGGCGGCGAACATCGCCGTCCACAGGTAGGTGGAGAACAGTCGCACGACGATCACGCCGAGCGCCCCCAGCAGGGTCACCGTGAGGCTGCCGGCGAGAATGCCCCGGTCGATCACCCAGCCCAGCAGCAGCGGCAGCGCCATGTCCACGAGCTCCACCACGAAGGAGGCGCCCAGGATCCACGGGATCTGGTGGCGGTGCTGGCCCAGCAGCGAGCGCATCACCGGGACCGGGCGCGCGGGGGGAGGGGGAGAGGAAGGGGGCACCAGGAGATCCAACACCGATCCGGCCGGGGCCACAACGCATTTAGTCCGACCGGGGTGACAGAATGGCCGCGATCCCCGTCACGCCTGCGAAGGAGACCCCATGAGCGCCCGCAGTGTCGAGCTGTTCTTCGATCCGATCTGCCCCTGGGCCTGGATGACCAGCCGCTGGCTGCTGAACGCCGCGTCGGTCCGGGACCTCGACATCACCTTCTCGGTGATGTCCCTCGCCGCCCTCAACGAGGGCCGCGACCTCCCCGCCGACTACCGCCGCAGCATGGACGAGGCCTGGGGCCCCGCCCGCGTCGCGCTCGCCGTCTCCCAGCAGGGCAGCCAGGCCGACGTCTCCGCCTACTACACCGCCTTCGGCGAGACCTACCACGTCGGCGGGGGCGAGGACCGCCGCGCCGCCGCCGAGGCGGGGGTCGCGGCCACCTCCCTGGACGCCTCCGTGCTCGAGGCCTACGACGACGCCTCCCTCGACGACACCCTCCGCGCCAAGCAGCAGGCTGTCGTGGAGCTGGTGGGCGACGAGGTCGGCACCCCGGTGATCTCCTTCGGCGAGGGCAAGGCCTACTTCGGGCCCGTCATCTCCCCGGCCCCGAAGGGCGAGGAGGCCGGCGAGCTGTTCGACGGCCTCGAGCTGATGAGCCGCACCAGCGGCTTCTTCGAGCTCAAGCGCACCCGCACCGTCGGCCCCATCTTCGACTGACCCCGCACACCCCCACACCCTGCGAAAGGCAGCAGCCCCCATGCGCGTCCACATCGGCACCGACCACGCCGGCTTCGAGCTGAAGAACCGGCTGGTCGCGAACCTCACCGAGAAGGGCCACGAGGTCATCGACCACGGCGCCCACGAGTACGACGCGCTGGACGACTACCCGCCGTTCTGCACCGCCGTCGGCGAGGGCGTCGTCGCCGACGCCGGCTCGCTGGGCGTCGTCATCGGCGGTTCCGGCAACGGCGAGCAGATCGCCGCCAACAAGGTGCGCGGCGTGCGCGCCGCCCTGGTGTGGAACGAGGACACGGCGCTGCTGGCCCGCCAGCACAACGACGCCAACGTGATCTCGGTGGGCGCGCGCCAGCACACCGAGGCCGAGCTCGAGCAGCTCATCGACCTGTTCCTGGCCGAGCCCTTCTCCGGTGAGAAGCGCCACCAGCGCCGCATCGACCTCGTGGCCCGCTACGAGGAGACCGGCGGCTACGACGACCCGGAGGGCGCAGGCGCCGCCTGATGCCGGAGGGACACACCGTCCACCGGCTCGCCGCCGCGATCCGCACCGGCTTCGGCGGCGAGCGGGTCATCACCTCCAGCCCCCAGGGTCGCTTCCCCGAGGCCGACGCCCTGGCCGGCTGGACCCTCGCCGACGCCGAGGCCGCCGGGAAGCACCTGCTGCTGGCCTTCACGCCGGGCCCCGACGTGGAGGCCGGCGCCCCGGTCACCCGCTACGTGCACGTCCACCTGGGGCTGTACGGCTCCTGGACCTTCGCGGGTGAGGAGGGATTCGCCTCCGCCCCCGCGATCGGCGCGCCCCGCCTCCGGGTCGGGGAGCGGGAGGACGCCCTCGGCGGCGCCGAGCCGTGGCGGGAGATCGTGCCGCGCGAGACGGTGCGGCTGCGCATCGTCGGCCCGCGCGGCCTCGCGGACCTCACCGGGCCCACCGCCTGCGAGGAGCTCGACGCCGCCGGACGGCAGGCCGTGCTGGACCGGCTGGGCCCGGACCCGCTTCGGGAGGACGCCGAGCCGGAGCGCTTCGTGCGGCGCGTGCTGCGCTCCCGCACCGCGATCGGCACCCTGCTGATGGACCAGTCGGTGGTGGCCGGCATCGGCAACATCTACCGCGCCGAGTTGCTGTTCCGCGCCCGCCTGGACCCGACCGTGCCGGGGCGCGACCTCAGCGAGGGCATGGTGCGGGGGCTCTGGGAGGACCTGGTGCCGCTGATCCGCTACGGCGCCCGCACCGGCCGCATCGTCACCACCCAGCCCGAGCACCGGCAGATCGAGGCGCGCATCGTGGAGCGCTCCCGCGGCACCCGCCAGAACGGCGACGAGGACCCCACGGTGGTGCCCCGCGAGGAGTCGTTCTACGTCTACCACCGCCAGACCCTGCCCTGCCGGCTGTGCCGCACCACGGTCCGCTCGGGGGAGATGGCTGGGCGCACCGTGTTCTGGTGTCCTCGCTGCCAGACCCGCCGCGTCCGCCGCGCCGGCTGGACCCGCGAGCACCCCGCGGAGGCCTGGGCGGTGGCGTGAGGCGCGGGGCCTGATGGGGCCGACCTCTCCGCCGCTCGAGCTTTCCCCGGCTCACTTCCACTGGTGGAAGCCAGCCGGGGAATTCCGCACAGACTCCGGCCCCTGCCCTGCCGCTCCCTACACTTTTGCGCGCTCACGAGCCGTGGGTGGTTCGTGAGTGCGCAGAAGTGCGGGGGATCAGGAGTTGAGGTCCACGATCGCCATGTTCAGGGCGCTCGCGAAGGCGGTCCACACGGCGTAGGGCGACAGCGCCACCCCGAGACCGCCGCGGGCGCTGCCGACGCGGCGCACCAGATCCGCGCTGGAGACGGCGAGGGCCACCGCGACCGGCACGGCGGCGGCGATCTCCCGACGGCCGAAGAACATCCAGCACCACCCGGCGTTCAGCCCCAGGTTCACGCCGAGCGCGACCGCCAGGCGGCGACGCTGCGCGGGCTCCAGCTCGTCCAGGGCCGCCGCGGTGGTGACGGCGATGTCGGTGTACAGCGCGGTCCAGGCGACGGGGAACGCCCAGGAGGGCGGCTGGAACGAGGGCTTGGCCAGGTTCTCGTACCAGTCGGAGTCGACGGAGGAGGCGGTGGCCTTCGAGCCGACGACGGCGCAGGCGGCGGTGGCGAGGGCGGTCGGGATCAGGTGACGGGCGCTGGGCACGGGGGCCTCCGGAGGATCGGGGACCGCATCAGCCGTTCCCGCCCGAGGAAGGGCGGCGCTGGATACAGTCCGGGGATGGACTCGCCCTCGACGCTACCCCCGCTGCTGGAGGAGGGCCGTCTCCCCGTCTCCGGCGGTCACGAGCTGCACTACCAGGTCTCGGGCACGCACGACGGCGTCCCCGCCCTCTACCTGCACGGAGGCCCCGGCGGCCGTCTCACCTCCGGGTACCGCCGCAAGGTGCCGGGGGAGACCACCCGACTGGTCGGCTTCTCCCAGCGCGGCGCCGGCGCCTCCACCCCCTCGGCCTCCGAGCCCGCGGGACTTGAGCACAACACCACCGCCGAGCTGGTCGAGGACATCGAGGCGCTGCGCATGCACCTCGGCATCGAGGACTGGGTGGTGCAGGGCGTCTCCTGGGGCGCGAGCCTCGCCGTCGCCTATGCGCAGGCGCATCCCGAGCGGGTGCGGGCCGTGGTGCTGATGGCCGTCACCGCCACCACCCGCACCGAGGTCGACTGGATCACCGAGCACGTCGGCGCGATCTTCCCCGAGACCTGGCAGGAGCTGGCCGCGCTCGCCGAGGCCCGCACCGACTACCGCCCAGGCGGGGAAATGCGACTGGTCGAGGCCTACCGGCGGATGCTGACCAGCGGCGACCGGGACCTGGAGGACGCGGCGACCCACGCCTGGATCGCCTGGGAGGACGAGCACATCCGCATCGGCACCGGCGGCTTCGCGCGCGTCACCGCCGACCCCGGCGCGCCCGTCGAGGACCAGGCACGGGTCTTCGCCCGATTGGTCACGCACTACTGGGCGCGCGACGGCTTCCTCGCCGACTGGGCGACTGCCTGGGGCGGTGAGCCCGGCAGCGGCCTGCTGGGCGGGATGCACCGCATCGGCCACATCCCCGCGGTGCTGATCCACGGCCGCCGCGACGTCTCCGGCCCGGTGCGGATCGCCTGGCAGATGCATCGCGCCTGGCCCGCCTCCGAGCTGATCGTGGTGGAGGACGAGGGCCACGGCGGCGAGGCGATGGTCGAAGCCTGGGCGCAGGCGATGGCCCGCTTCACCGCGCGCTGAGACGGGCCGGTAATCTGCCCGCATGTCCGACGATGCACCGCAGCCCGTGATCCACCCCGCCGCCTCCGAGCCCGACCCGGCGACCGGGGCCGTGCTGCGCCGCGCGCACCTGCGCGACATCGACCCGCGCACCGCGTACCTGCTGGCGAAGCTGCGCCAGGACGTGTTCACGATGGAGCAGGGCGCCACCGACCCCGACCTCGACGGCCGCGAGCTGGAGGCGGGCACCACCCTGCTGTGGGTGGAGGTGCCCGGCCCGGAGGCGGAGGCCGCGGGCCTGGACCGCGAGCCCGCCGCCCACATCCGCGTGCTCACCGAGGCCGACGGCACCATGCGTATCGGCCGTCTCGCCGTGCGCGGCGCGAACCGGCGCGACGGCTTCGGCGGCCGCATCATGCGCGCCGCCCTCGACGTCACCCATGAGGTCGCCCCGCAGGCCGAGGTGCACATCGACGCCCAGGCCTACCTCGAGAAGTGGTACCTCGGCATGGGCTACGTGACCACCGGCCCCGTCTTCCTCGAGGCCGGTATCGAGCACGTGCCGATGGTGTTCCGGCACCCCTCCTGATTCCGAGGAGCGGCGGCGAGGTTCCGGGAGGTCAGCCCAGCAGCGCGGCGATGTCCTCGCGGCCGAAGTACTGGGCGGTGGCGCGGGCGTCGGGTGTGCCGATGCTGGGGTCGGCGCCGGCGTCCAGCAGGGCCTTCGCGACGGCGAGGTCGCCCTTGAAGGCGGCGCCCGCGATCGGTGACTGGCCGCGGTCGTTCAGCAGGTCCACGTCGGCGCCGCGCTCGGCCAGTGCCGTGACCAGCCCGGGGTGGCCGTGGTACGCGGCCAGCATGAGCGGGGTGTTGCCGGAGGGGTCCTGCAGGTTCACGGGGGCACCGGCGTCGATGAGGGCCAGCAGCGGCTCCGCCTCGCCCTGGCGGGCGTGGTCGAGGAGCTGATGGGCGAGGGCGAGGACCTCGTCGTCGACGGGGTCGAGAGCAGGAGCGGCGGGGGAGTCGTCGGTCATGGGGCCAGCGTATCCAGCGGCACCGACAGTCCCCGCTGTTCCTGGAACGGCCTCACAGGGCGAGGGTGAGAACCAGCGGCAGCAGGCCGAGCGCCACCCCGAGGGCGAGACCCACCGCATCGGCGGCCCGGAAGGGCGGGACGCCCGTCCAGGTGCGGCGGGTGGCCCGGGCGAAGCCGCGGGCGTCCATCGCCAGGGCCTGCTGCTCCGCTCCGCGCAGGGCGTCGACCAGCAGGGCGAGCGTGGAGCCCGCCACCGCGCGCAGGGAGCGGGTCCCGCCGAGGCCGCGCAGGCGCCGCACCCGGGTGATTTCGCCCCAGCGCTGTCCCAGGTGGCCGGTGCGCACCAGGGCCGAGACGGACGCGGCGACCGGACGGGCGGGAAGGCGCAGCCGCGCGCCCAGCGAGTCGCCGAGCGCGGTGACGTCCACGCTGCCGAGCGCCAGCACCCCGGGGGCGACGAACACCGTGATCCGGCAGGCCTCCTTCAGCCCCAGCAGCCACGCCTCCCCGCTGAGCGGCGGCGCGGTGCCGAGCAGCGCCGTCGTCCAGGCCAGGGTGAGCGCGGAGAACAGGATCGGGGCCAGCCTCAGCAGGCCGCCGCGAAGGGTCCGCACCGCCAGCGGCGCGAGCAGCACCAGCGGGATCAGCGACAGCAGTCCCACCTGCCAGCTCTGCACGGCGAAGGAGCCGGCCGCGGTGAGCAGGCCGATCAGGCACAGGGTCAGCGGGTTCAGCCGGTCCGCGGCGACGGGGCGGCCGGTGCGGGGGACCGGGCCGATGGTGCGGTCCGGCATGCGATCCGGGCCCGCGGCAGCCTGCGGCGCGGGTGCATCCGCGCGGTCGTGCGACGCCCGACCGGGTTCGTCGACCAGCTCGTGGCGATGGTCGGCGCGGGCGATGAGATGGGGATCGTGGGTTGCGGCGAGCACCGTGCAGCCCTCCGCTCGGGCGGCATCCAGCAGGGCCAGCACCGCCTCGCGGCGCTCCCGGTCCAGGCCCACCGTCGGCTCGTCCAGCAGCAGGAGCTCGGGCCGCGGGGCGAGGGCGCCGAGGATCGCCAGGCGTCGCTGCTCCCCGCCGGAGAGGCGATGCGGGTTCGCCTCCGCCAGGTGCGAGAGGTCGGCGGCGGCCAGCAGCTCCTCGGCGCGAGCCGTGCGCTCGCGCCAGGTGGGGGTGTCCACGTCGCGGTCCTCGCGCAGCGGCACCATCAGCTCGCCGCGCACCGTCGTCACGACAAAGGAATGCTCCGGGTTCTGCGGCACGTAGCCCGGCCGGGCGTCCCGGGGTTCGTCGGCGAGGGCGCGCAGCAGGGTGGTCTTCCCGGCACCGCTCGATCCCGTGATCACCGTCAGCGCGCCCGGGACGCGGCGCAGTTCGGCCTCCGGGACCGGCCCGGATCCCGGCTCGGCCTCGCGCAGCGCGGGATGCGCGGCGAGCACTGTGGCGGGCGGCCCGTCGGCGAGGATCGTCGCGTCCGGGCCGAGCAGGATGATGCGGTCCAGGTGCTCCAGCCAGGGCTCGATGCGATGCTCGGCGAGCACCAGGGTCCGGCCGGCGGCGGCCGCGAGGATCGCCTCACGCACCCGGTCGGCGGTGTCGAGATCGAGCATGCTGGTCGGCTCGTCCAGCAGCAGCGCCCCCGGGTGCAGGGCGAGCGCCCCGGCCAGGGCGATGCGCTGCTGCTGCCCGCCGGAGGTGCGCAGGGGGTCGCGGGAGGCGTCCACATCCACCCGCGCGGCGTCCAGGGCCGCCGTGACCCGCTCCCGGATCTCGTCCGCCGGGAGGGCGGCGTTCTCGGGGCCGAAGGCGGTGTCCCGGCCGACGGTCGCGGCGACGATCGCGTGCACCGGGTTCTGCAGCAGCAGGCCGCGCTCCCCGGGACGCTCCGGGATCGGCTGATCGCCGTCGAGGTCCCCGGCCTCCGGGTCCAGCAGCCCGGCCAGGGCCCGCAGCACCGTGGACTTCCCGGCGCCGCTGGGGCCGGCGAGCAGCACCCGCTGCCCGGCCGGGATCGTCAGGTCCAGGCCGTCCAGGGTCGGTTCGTCGCGGCCCTGCGGGCGCCAGGTGAGCCCCTGCAGCCGCAGCTCCCGGGCCTGTCCGGACCTGGCCTCGACGGAGGGGACGGCGACGTCCGACGTCGTCCCCTCCGTCACCGGTTCAGGAGACCGCGGCAGGGCGGCGCTCCGTCCCGGTCAGCGCGCGGTCCCGGCCCGCGGGCAGCGCGTCCAGCGCCCCCGTCGCCGCCAGCGCCCGGGTGGCGGCGCGTCCCAACACCCCGCCCAGCACGGCCCCGGAGGCCAGGAAGAACGCGAGCATCACCAGCGCGAAGGGCCAGGACATCTCCGGGTAGTAGGCGAAGCGCTCGTAGACCCATTCCAGGGCGGCCGCGAACACGCCGGCGAGCATCGCCACCGGCAGGGTGAAGCGGCGGTAGGCGAGCAGGGCGAAGCCGAGCTCCACGCCGCCGCCCTGCAGCAGGCCGGAGATCATCGTGCCCCACGCCCACTGGCCGCCCAGCAGCATCTCCAGGGCGGCGGCGATCAGCTCCGCGAGCAGGGCCGCGCCGGGCTTGCGGACGATCAGCGCCGCGAGGATCGCCGGCAGGAACCAGATGCCTGCCAGCAGGCCCTCGGCGGGCTTGAACGCGGCCGTCAGCGGTCCGATCAGCGAGTACAGGGCGCCGTAGCCCAGGAAGGCCACCCCGAAAGCGGCCCCGATCGCGACCGTGACCAGCAGGTCGATCGTGCGGAATCGTGTCATCACGTCTCCTTCCCTCACGGAAAGGGGCGCGGGGCCGGGCAGCGGATCCGCCGGATGGCGGTCGTGCACCGTCCCCACGGATCCCGACTCCCTCCGCCGGTGCTAACCGGTTCAGGTTCGAGGGTCTGCGTCCGATGACGCACTCTCAGCACCCCGCTGGTGCTCCCCTGTCGTGGATGACCTGCTTACCCTATCGCGCTCAGCGCCGCGCGCGGATCGCCTGGTCGATGGCCGCGGCCGTCGCCTCGGTGTCCGTGGGGGAGAGCAGGTAGTGAACACCGCCGCGGCCGATGATCTCCACCTGCATCCCGGTGCGGGTGACCAGGGTGCGGTAGGGCGCCCGCGGCTCGCTGAGGGTGTGGATCTTGCGGCTACCGACGGGCCGCAGCTGCTCGGCCGAGGCGGTCAGCGCCCGGCCGCTGCGCCAGCCCAGACCGCCCACGGCCGCGCTGACGGTCACGTCGCCCAGGTCGCGCAGCTGCACGGTGCGGAAGTCCGCCAGCGGCCACCCCTGCCGCGGCCAGAAGCCACCCAGGCTCACCGTCACCCCGCGCTCGTCGACCACGAAACGGGTCCACTGGTGGATGAACGTCCAGGCCGCCATGCCGAGGAACAGCACCGCGACCAGGGTGATCGTTGCGGGCGTGGCGAGGTCGGGGCGCTGGGACATCAGCGCGATCACCACGCCGCCGATCACCACCGTCAGCAGCACGCGGGTCCAGCCCACCGCGGAGGGGCGGGTGGCGCCCACGAAGAACGGCATCTCCGGGCGGGCCATCAGCGGCGCCGTCCCTCGGTCGCGGCGACGCTCACCAGATCCGCACGCGCTGGTCGGGGGCGAGGAACATGCCATCGCCCTCGGTGACCGCGAAGGCCTCGTGGAAGGCGTCCACGTGTCCCAGCGTGGTGTTGCAGCGGAACTCGGCGGGGGAGTGCGGGTCGGTGGCCAGGCGACGGATCGCCTCCTGCGGGCGGTTCTTCCCGCGCCACACCGTCGCCCAGGACAGGAACACCCGCTGCAGCCCGGTGAAGCCGTCGATCTCCGCGGCCGCCTCCTCCTCGGAGCGGGTGGCGAGGTACGCCTTCACCGCGATGGACAGGCCGCCCAGGTCGCCGATGTTCTCGCCGATGGTGAGCGCGCCGTTGACGGTGTGGGTGTCCTCCAGCTCGCGCGGGGACAGCGTCGAGTACTGGGTGATCAGCGAGGCGGTGCGCTCGTCGAAGGCGGCGCGGTCCTCCTCGGACCACCAGGAGACCAGGTTGCCGTCGCCGTCGTACTTGGAACCCTGGTCGTCGAAGCCGTGGCCCACCTCGTGGCCGATCACCGCGCCGATGCCGCCGTAGTTCACGGCGTCGTCGGCCTCGGCATCGAAGAAGGGCGGCTGCAGGATCGCCGCCGGGAACACGATCTCGTTGGCGCCGGGGTTGTAGTAGGCGTTGACCGTCTGTGGGGTCATGTGCCATTCGGTCTCGTCGATCGGGCCGCCGACCTTCGCGTACTCGAAGGCGGCCTCGAAGCGGCGGGAGGCACGGACGGTCGCCACCAGGTCGCCCTCGACGATCTCCAGGTCCTCGTACTCGCGCCACTTGTCGGGGTAGCCCACCTTGGGAGTGAACTTCTCGAGCTTGGCCAGGGCCCGGGTGCGGGTGGCGGGGGTCATCCAGTCCAGCCCGGTGATGGAGACGCGGTAGGCCTCCAGCAGGGCGGCGACCAGCTCCTGCATCCGCTCCTTGTGCTCCGGCGGGAAGTGGCGGGCGACGTACTCGCGGCCCACCTCGAAGCCGACGACGCCCTCGACGAAGCCGACGCCGCGCTTCCAGCGCTCCCGCAGCTCCTCGGCGCCGGAGAGCACCGTCCCGGAGAAGGCGAAGTCCTCCTCGACCAGGGCGGAGGACAGGTAGGGCGCGTAGGCGGCGACGGCGTGCACGGCCATCCAGGAGCGCAGCACCGCGAGGTCCTCGGCGGCCAGCATCTCGGCCATTGCGGAGACGAACTCGGGCTGGCCGACGCCGGTCACCTCGAAGGCCGCGGCGGGGGCGCCGGTGCCCTCGATGAAGGCGTCCCAGGGGAAGGCGGGGGCCAGCTCGGCCCGCTGGACGGCATCCATCGGGTTGTCGGACTTCTCCCTGTCCCGCAGCCGCACCACGTCGACGTGGCAGGCGGCCAGGCGGGTCTCCAGGCCCATCACGGCCTCGGCGAGGGCCTCCGGGGTGTCCCCGGCCAGGCCCGCACGGCCCGGCAGCTCGGCCAGGCGGGCCAGGTTCGCCAGGTGCGCGGTGTAGGCCTCACGGATCTCGCCGTAGGCGTCCTCGCGGTAGTAGGACTCGTCCGGCAGGCCGAGCCCGCCCTGGTGCAGCCGCACCTGGTAGCGGGTGGAGTCGTGGTCGTCGGTCCACACGTAGGACAGCAGCGCCGCGGTGCCGGCGTCGGGGGCGGCCATCGCCCGTACGATCGCGGGCAGGTCCGCCAGCTCGGCGATCTCGCCGAGCATCGGCTCCAGCGGGCGGAGGCCGGCCTGCTCGATGGCGGCGGTGTCCATGAACATCGCGTAGAGGGTGCCGATGCGGCTCGGCTCCGCGGAGGCGGCGGCCTCCTCGACGATCTCCCGCACCTGCTCCTCGGAGCGGTCGCGCAGGGCGTGGAAGGCGCCGTCGGAGGAGCGGTCGGCGGGGATCACGTGCTCGCGCAGCCAGGCGCCGTTGACGTGTCCGAAGAGGTCGTCCTGGGGGCGGACCGCGTCGTCGCGGTGGGAGAGGTCCAGCCCGGAGGGACGGGCATCGGCGGTGGTCATGGAGGGGAGTTCCTTCGCGTCGAGGACGGGGCGGAGCCGGTCGGGTGCGGGTCGGACGGCGGCGGGTCAGACGGAGGCGATGCCGAGGATCGCCAGGGCCAGGGTCAGCAGGCCCACCCCGAGCGGCACGAAGGCCCAGGGGGAGGCGGTGCGGGCGGCCAGCTCGCGACGCTGCAGCACCAGGGTGGACAGGCCCGAGCCGATGGACAGCACGGCGGTGCCGATCACCAGCACGGGGGAGAGGATCACCAGCACGGTCGCGCCGATCTGGAAGGCGGCGGTGCCGATCACGTCCAGCACCCGCATCAGGGCGGTGGAGCGCGGGTTCACCCGCTGGTCCAGCAGGGTGGCGACCGTGTCCGTGGCCCAGGCCGAGGGGCGGGCCAGGCCGCGGCGGGTGGCGACGGTCTGCGCGGTCGCCAGGGTCATCCACACCAGGGCGGTGCCCGCGCCGATCCACACGCCCAGCTCGGCCCGCGCGTCCAGCGGCCACATCAGCAGCGCCAGCAGCACCGCGGCGACGCGCAGCACCTCCTCCACGGCGCTGCGCACCGCCAGCAGGCCCGGGTTCACGGCCAGCTGCCGCCGCGTTCGCGAGACGAACATGCTGGTCAGCACCAGGGAGGCGAGATGGGCGGCACCGAGGCCGATACCCAGCAGCAGCACCAGCGGGCTGGTGGGCGCCATCGGCAGCACCGCCAGCATAATCACCACGGCCAGCGCCGGGATCACCAGCGCCACCACGGACAGCGCCCGCACCAGCCCCTGGACCAGATCGGCCCCGGTGGGCGGATGGTCGTGCCCGGTGTGGTCGTGCGGGTCGTGGGGGTCCGTCGCGCAGCCGGCGGAGGACTCCGCAGGGGCCTCTCCGCTGGTGTCGGAGGCGGCGGTGGGGGTGTCGGTCATGGGGCTCCTTCTGGTCCCCACCAGGGTAGCCGCTGGGACGATTGCGCCCCGAGCCGAACTCGCGGGTAACAATGGTGTGGAACGATGGCCCGGTGACGGCGCCGGCGGGGAGGACGACACCATGGCACTGACGCCACCGCAACGAGAGCGGGCCCGAGGAGCCGTGGTCGCCGCGGCGACCGGCGACGCCCTCGGCGCGCCCTACGAGTTCCAGGCCCCGATCCCCGACTCCGACGATGTCGAGATGGTCGGCGGCGGCGTGCTGGACTGGCAGCCGGGGGAGTGGACCGACGACACCTCGATGGCGATCGTGGTGCTGGAGGCCGCGGCCGCCGCACCCGGTCGGCACGACCTCCGCGTCGACTCGGCGCAGGACCAGATCGCCCGCGAGTGGTACAGCTGGTCGCTGGGCACCCCGGACATCGGCACCCTGACGTCCGCGGTGGTGCGCCGCGCCGCCGACCGCACTCGCGCCGCCGGGCACTACGCCCCGCACGCCGAGGACTTCCGCGAGGCCGCCGCGAGCGCCCACGAAGAGCTGCCGCGGATCGCCGGCAACGGCTCCCTGATGCGCACCCACGCCGCGGTGCTGCCCTACCTCGAGGCCAGCGAGGACGAGGCCGCCGCGGGCATCGACATCGTCTGCCGCCTCACCCACGTCCACCCGGACACCACCGAGGCCTGCCTGCTGTGGGGCCTCGCGGTGCGCCACGCGATCCTCACCGGCGAGATCGATGTGCGCCGCGGCCTGCACCGGCTCAGCGAGGAGCGCCGCGCCCTGTGGGTCGACCGCATCGAGGAGGCCGAGGGCGGCTACCCCCACGAGTTCCGCCGCAACGGCTGGGTGGTGCACGCCTTCCAGGCCGCCTGGTCCGCGATCCACCGCGCAGGCCCGATCCCCGAGGACAAGTTCGCCCGCCGCCAGATGCTGGTGACGGCGCTGGAGGCCGCGGCCCGCGCCGGCTACGACACCGACACGGTCGCCTGCATCACCGGGGCCCTGATCGGCGGGGCGCTGGGCGTGAAGGCGGTGCCGCCGGAGTGGCGGCGGGTGCTGTTCGGCTGGCCCGGCTACGAGGTCGACGAGCTGATCGCGCTCACCGACCGGGTGATCACGCCCACCGAGGCCGAGAGCTGAGCCTCGCGCTGAGGGACCCGGCGGCGGGGGTCAGCCCCGCAGGCCAGCCCGCAGCGGCACCGCGTCGTCCTGTCCGCCGACGTGACGGATCCGCACCGTGCCGTCCGCGTCCTGCCCGACGACGGTGAGCTGCGTGCGGTAGCACTCCAGCGCCTTCCGCACGGCGTCCCCGGTCCCCGGCAGGTCACGCCAGGCGAAGCCCTCGCCCTCGGTGCTGCTGGCGATCTCGATCCGCGGGATGCCGGTGGCCCCGGATGCCTCGCGGGCCAGGTGGTGGGCCTGCACGTGGTCGGGGTGGCCGTAGGTGCCCTCGTCGTCGTAGCCGAGCAACACGTCGGGGCGGACCACCTCGATCAGCGCCCGCAGATCCGCGAGGGCCTGCGCGCGCGGGCGGCGGGTGAAGGCGTCCTCGCCGGAGGTCTCGGCCGGGCCGGCCAGTCCCTCCCGCACCCAGCGCATGCCCGAGTCGCGGTAGCGGCGGGGCGGCTGACCGGCGGCGAGGGCGGGGGCGGTGCCCAGCAGGTGCCGCTCGGCGACGCCGAGAGCCTCGCAGGCGCGGCGCACCTCCTCGCCGCGGATCTCGTCCAGGGGCCGCTCGTCGCCCGCGGCGATCGCCCCGGCGACGACCTCACCCTCCTCGCCGCGGCTCGCGGTCAGCAGCACCACGCGGGTGCCGCGGCCGGCCAGGTGGGCGAGCAGGGCACCGCTGGCCAGGGTCTCGTCATCGGGGTGGGCGTGCACCGCCAGCACCGTGCCGGCGTCCTCCAGCAGCTCCCAGGGGCCCGGAGCGGTCATCGGCGGGCCTGCAGGGTGCTCGCGTACAGGGAGGTGAGGGCCTCGGCGCTGGCCTCCCAGGTGCGGGTGGTGGCGAACGCGCGGGCGGAGGCGACGGCGGCGGCGTAGCGCTGCGGGTCCTCCAGGAGGGTCTGCACGGCTTCGGCCCACACGTCGGGGTCGCGGCTGGTCAACACCAGGCCGTCGGGGTCCACGGCCTCGCGCACGCCGCCGGCGCACTGCCAGGCCACCACGGGGGTGCCGCTGGCCTGCGCCTCGAGCGCCACCAGGCCGAAGGTCTCCGACCAGCTGGTCAGGAGCAGCACCCCGGCCGAGCGCATCGCCGCGGCCAGCTCGCCGCGGTTCAGGGCGCCGACCAGCTCCACCCGGTCCGCGACGCCCAGCTGCTCGGCGCGCTCGCGCAGCTCGGCGAGGTAGTCGGCGAAGTCGGCGGAGGAGCCGCCGGCCAGCACCAGCCGCGCCCCCAGGGCCGGGTCCAGGTGGGCGAGGACCTCCAGCGCCAGGTCGGGGGCCTTCAGCGGCTGCAGACGCGCGGTGAACAGCAGCGTCGGCCGCTGCCGCCGGTCCTCGGCGGTGTGCTCGCCGGGGTGGAAGCGCTCCACGTCGACGCCGGGGCGCACCACGGCCAGGCGCTCCCCGGGCACGCCGTAGCGCTCGCCGACGGTGCGGGCCTCGGCCTGGGAGACGGCGACCACCAGGTCGGAGTCCTGCGCCGCGAGGCGCTCGCCGGGGATGCGGCCGGCGGACTCGGCCGGCTCCCCGTTCTCCAGCGAGCCGGCACCCTCGGGCGCGGCCACCGAGTGGAAGGACTGCAGGTGGGGCACGCCCAGCTCCCGGGCCACGGGCAGGGCGGCGACCCCGCTGAACCAGTGGTTCGAGTGCATCAGGTCGATCTCGAGGGGCTCGCCGAGGGCGTCGGTGCCGGCCAGGCGGGCCCGCAGGGTCGCGGTGAACGGCTCGATGGCCTGCTCCATCGCGCTCTTGGCCAGCGGCGTCGCCGGCCCGGCGTCCAGATGGTGCAGGCGCAGGTTCTCGGCCACCTCGACCACGTCGGGGGAGTCCGGGTGGGCGCGGCGGGTGAACAGCTCCACGCGGTGCCCGGCGCGGGCCAGCGCCAGGGACTCCTCGAGGACCACCACGTTCATGCCCCCGGCGTCGTCACCCCCGGGCTCCTCGAGCGGGGAGGTGTGCAGGCAGATCGCGGCGATCCGCAGGGGGGTGTCGAGCATGGCTCCATCCTAGGCGGGCGTGACGTGACGCCTCTCCTGTTCGCCCGTGACGAAAATGCGCGCGGCCTGGGTCACGGGGAGTTGAAACTATGCCCCCGCATTCGACAGCCTGAGCGGCATGGATACCGCGGAAATGGTGGATTGGGCGGCCCTGAACGCCCATGCAGCGGGCCGTCCTGCCCGGCGGCTGGTGTCGAAGGCGATCACCGCGGCCGGAGGGGACCGCCACGCGCAATCCGGTGTGGTCCTGGATCTCGGAGCCGGCGCCGGCGCCGACTCGCTGCAGTTCGCCCGCCACGGCTGGACCGTGCACGCCTACGACGCCGACGACACCCTGGCCGCGCGGCTGGTGGAGAACGAGCGCATGAGCGGCGACGTGATCTTCCATCACACCGACCTGGCGGAGGTCGAGGAGTTCCCGGCCGCCCGCATCATCTACTCGACCTACACCCTGGGCCTGCTGGGCCCCGAGGGCCTGGCCGCGATCTGGCCGAAGCTGGTGGGTGCCCTGCCCGTCGGCGGCGTGATGGCCGTGGACCTGTTCTCCACGAACGACTCCTGGGCCGAGCGCCCGGACATCGCCACCCCCAGCCGCGAGCAGATCGACGAGATGTTCCGCGGCTTCCAGATCGTGGAGCGCAGCGAGCGCGACGAGGACGGTCGCTTCCTGGCCGACCGCAAGCACTGGCACGTCATCACGACCCTGGCGCGGAAGCGGGGCTGAGCGCCCCGAGGGTGCGCAGCCGCCGATCTCGGGCGGGCGCGGCGCGATCCGCGAGGGCGAGGTTGGCCATCGCTGCAGAGCCCACACGCCAGGCCTGACCCGCGATGCCTCGCCGTGCGGCGTAGTCCCGCAGGGCGCGGCGGAGGTCCGCGTGGCGGGCGAGGCTCGCCGTGAGGGCCGCGGCGTCCACCAGCGCCGTGTTCGCGCCGTGGCCGAGATTCGGCGCCATCGCATGGGCGGCGTCCCCGATCAGCACGACGTTCTCCCGCACGGGCCACGGCATCGGCGGGGCGGTGTGCATGCCGTGCACCAGGGTCGTCTCCGCACGGGCCGCCTCGAGCACCCTGTCGATCGGTGCGCGACGTTCACCGAGGACGCCGCGCAGATGCGTGAGGGCCGCGGCGACCGTGGGGGAGCGGTGCTCGGGGATCACCGCGAACCAGTTGGTGCGCTCCCCGGGCAGCGGCGTGATGCCGAACAGCCAGCCCCCGCCCCAGGTCTCGGAGACCTCCGGCGGCGGGATCTCCGCGGTGCCCCGCAGGATCGTCACCCCGTGCGAGCGGGCCCGGCCCCTCCCGGGCCAGCCGGAGGCGCGGACCAGGGAGTGCACCCCGTCGGCTCCCACCAGGAGGTCGGCACCCTCGCGCAGCGGGCGGACGTCCGCGATCCGCGCCGTGCGCCGGGCCACCTGATCGGGCAGGGCGTCGAGCAGGAGCCGCACCAGCTCGGAGCGGGGGATCAGCAGGGCGCCGCCCGCGGGCAGCTGCGCGAGCGTGCGGCCGTCGGCGCCGACGAGCCGTCCGGACCGGGGCGCGGCAGCGCGGTTCCGGACGTCCTCCAGCAGTCCCAGCTCGGCGAGGACCCGCTGCGCCGGGCCGAACAGACCGAGGGCGGTGCCCACGGCGGGCACGGCGAAGGCCTCGTCGACGATCTCGATCTCGTGACCCCGACGGGCCAGCAGGCCGGCGGCGGCGAGGCCGGCCACCCCGGCGCCGAGCACGCGGACCCGCAGGGATCGGGTGGCCGCCGCGTCGCTCATGGGCCGACGGTACCGTCACGCCCCGACGAATGATGAGGCGGGGTGGATCACCGGCCCTGCAGGGTGAGCACGGCGGTCACGCGCCGGTGCACGCTCGCATCGGCCTCGAGCCCGAGCTTCGCGAACAGCCGCTGGGTGTGCTTCTCGACCGCGCCGCCGCTGATCATCAGCCGCTCGCCGATCGCCACGTTCGTGAGACCCTCGCCCTTCAGCTCCAGCACCTCGCGCTCGCGGGCGGTGAGGTCGTCCAGCGGGGTGCGGCGGCGGGAGGCGATCACCTGGCCGACGACGTCCGGATCGATCGCGACCCCACCCTCGGCGACCCGCTCGATCGAGGCCAGGAAGGTGGGGATGTCGAACACGCGGTCCTTCAGCAGGTACCCCGTCGCGCGGGTCCCGGACTCGATGAGCTCGGTCGCGTAGCCGATCACCACGTACTGACTGAGCAGCAGCACCGGGGCCTCGGGCCAGGAACGGCGGATCTCCTGGGCGGCGCGCAGTCCCTCGTCGGTGTGGCTCGGGGGCATCCGGATGTCCGCGATCACGAGGTCCGGGCGCAAGGAGAGAGCACGGGTCACCAGGCCCGGACCGTCGGCCGCGGCGGCCTCGACCTCGTGGCCGGCCTCCTCGAGCAGCAGACGCAGCCCCTCGCGCAGCAGGGCCGAGTCGTCCGCGATCACGATCCGCACGGGATCACCGCCTCCAATCGGGTGCCCCCGCCGAGCGGGGATTCGATCCGCAGCTCGCCCTCGAGGGCCGCCACCCGGCCGACGAGCCCCGCGAGTCCGCCGCCCGGACTGGTCGCCGCACCGCCGCGCCCGTCGTCCACGACCTCCACGTGCAGCATGTCGGCCCGCCGGAGGACCTGCACACGGACGGCCTCGGCCCCGGAGTGCTTGGCGACATTCGTGAGGGCCTCGGAGACCACGTAGTAGGCGCCGATCTCCACGTGTTCGGGCAGGTCGAGGTCGGGACACTCCACCTGAGCGGGCACCGGACAGATCGCGGCGAGCTCGGCCAGCGCCCCGGGAAGCCCCCGGTCCACGAGGACGGGCGGCGCGATCCCGCGGGAGAGGCGACGCAGCTCGTCGAGCGTCTCCGCGAGCTGGGTGCGGGTGCCGCGCAGCATCTCCTGGGTGCGCTCCGGGTCCGTGCCGGCGGCCTGCTCGGCCCTGGCCAGATCCATCGAGGCGCGCACCAGACGCTGCTGGGGACCGTCATGGAGGTCCCGCTCGAGGCGGCGCAGCGCTGCGGACTCGGCGAGACGGCCCGCGGCACGGGACCGCTCGGCGCGCTCGAGCTGCTGCTGCTCGGCGTAGCGCGAGCTCAGCAGTCCACGGGCGATCCCGCGGTGGACCGCGGTGAGGCCGCGCGTCACGGGGACCACGGTGAGCAGGAACAGCAGGCCGATCAGCACCTGCCCGCCCAGGTCGACCACCAGGGCAGGTGTCCCGGTCATGCCCATCAGCTCGGGCAGGCCGGAGCGCTGCTCGGCGGGAAGCACCTGTTCCAGGATGAGGGTCGCGACCGGCCCGGCGACGGTGCCGATCGCCCCGAGCGTCCATGCCAGGGCGATCGGGAAGGTCGCCAGCACCGCGACCAGGTTCACGGGGGTCCACAGGCAGTTCATCCAGGACTGCGGGTCCGCGAGCGGGGTGAGCATCCTGCGCACCCAGCCGGCTTCCTCTGCGGCCCTCCGCGGTCGCGGGGTGGGGAGGTCGGTGCCGAGCAGGCTGTGCTGGAGGGAGCGCTCGGCGGCGGCGAAACCGCGGGCCACCAGCACCCCGGCGACGAGGATCGGCAGGCCGATCCAGATCACCACGGTGACGGCACCGGCCGCGAGCAGGGTCAGGACGAGGGAGAACGCGAGGAGCCCGAGGACGAGAGCGAGGAGGGAGTACAGCAGGAAGCGGCCCACGTCCCCGGCACCGCGGGTCAGGCGGTGGCCGGTCCGGGCCGGCGCCTCCGTGGAGGGCGACCGGGTCGCGAGGTCGTCGAACGGGTCGGGGAGGGACAGGGAGGCCGCGTTGTCGGAGGCAGGGGTCACGGTGCTCATGGTTCCAGTCTGGGAAGGAGGACGAGGGTTCCCTATCCGGCGGGCACCCGGGTGGACGTCGGGCCAGCCCGACACCCACGGTCCGGCGGCACGCGTAAGGGTGCAGGGGGCTCGATGTCGGCACGCCTGGTGCCGGGCGTGGGTGGCGCGGAGGGCGCGACCGGTGTGGCGTACGCGGCAGCCGACGCGGAGGTCCAGCGTTCGCTGATGCCCCCGAAGCGCCTGTTTCGCAGCCTCGCGGGGGAGTCGCCCGTGCAGGCGGCGGAGCGGATCTGGATGCCACTCGTCCGAGCCGGGGAGTGCCATCGACAGGGCTGCCGGACCACCGCGGGGTCGCAAGGCCCTGATAATCCCCGCGCGTCCATCCTGATCGGATCCGAGCGGAGGGGACGGGGGCGTCATTGCAGGGTAGCGGTGCACCTCCTTGCGCCTCTGCTTTCACCGTCCAGGTCTGGCTCGACAAGAAATCAGTCGCGACGGCTCCGTGCGCGGTGGCGGCGGACGGCGTCTCTGCTGGCACCCCGTGGAGAGCAGCAGCGCTGGGTCCCGTTGCGCGAGGTATCGACGATCACGCGCCGACAGGGCGTGGAGCCGCAGCGTCCGAGGCGGGTGATGCCGCGCGTGGTCAGGTGGATCGCCGTGCCCACGGCGATCACCGAGCGCAGGACCACCGGGAGGTCGTCATCGATGTCGCGGTAATGCAGGTGCCATCCCTCTCCGTCGTGGTCGGTCAGTCGCGGGTAGGCGGTGACGACCGCCATCTGCTCGTTCAACAGGGCGGCGCGGGCCTCGGCACTCGGAGCATTGACGATGAGCAGCCACTGGTCGATGATGTCCCGGCAGCGGGCGTGATCTCCCGGCTGCGCGGGAAAAGGCATGGACATGCCGTGTTCGCGGGTGCGGTCGACGATGCCAGAGCGGTTCGCCGGCCAGTCGTCGGACAAGGACTGTGCGAGGCGGACCGCGTACTCACCGTAAGGGTTGAGATGCACAAGGCCATTACATCAGGGTCGTCCCATGATGACTCCAGCGACGATGTTCCACATTTCCGCGCAGGCCGTGATCGGGAGGGCGGCGGCGCAGGCGATGGTGCTCACCCCGGGACCGAACATGATGTACCTCGCCTCTCGCAGCATCGGGCAGGGCCGACGCGCTGGGCTGGTCTCTGAAGCGCCCCGGGTCACTTTCCATGGCTAGGAAGCCGCCGGCACGGTGAACCGTCCCGGGTTTGATGCCGCTGCTGTTTGAGTCCGGAAGGATGGACAGCATGCCGAAGAAGATCGATCCCCAGCTGCGCGCGAGGTGCGTGCGGCTCGTCAGGGAGCACCAGCAGGAGTACCCCACCCTGACGGCCGCTGTCGCCGCGGTGGCCCGCCAGGAGGGCGTCTCGCGGGAGTCCGTGCGCCGCTGGCTGGCCGAGGCCGAGGTCGACGACGGGACCCGCCCCGGCATCACGAGTGAGGAGTCTGCCGAGGTCAAGCGTCTGAAGGCCGAGAACAAGCGGCTGCGGGAGGACAACGAGATCCTCCGCCGGGCCTCGATTTTCTTCGCGTCAGTACCAGACTGAGGGTGTCCCGGCGGGGCTGGCTCGTTTATTCGCTGCTTTCGTAGCTTGTCCGCGATGTGCCGTCCCGCCGGGGCCCGCGGTGCTGGAAGTGGGCGTGGCCTGATAGGAGCCTGCTGGATCGAATGCCCAACTGAGTCGTGCCCGTCTGCGTTCGGCACCGCAGCTCGAGCAGTACCGGACTGGGAAAGGGACTGTCATGACTGTCATCGGGATCGACGCTCACAAGGACTGGCACACGCTCGTCGCGGTGGACGAGGTGGGCCGGAGGATCAAAGAGCTCACGGTCGAAGCACGTGCCGTGGGGCATCGGAAGATCTTGACCTGGCTGGAAGGCTTCGAGACCGTCACCGTCGCGGTCGAGGACTGCCGCCACCTGACCCGTCGGCTCGAGGCTGACCTGCTCGAGGCCGGCCATCGAGTCGTTCGCGTGCACACCAGGTTGATGGCTGGCATGAGGCGCAGCAGCCGGGAACGCGGCAAATCGGATCCTATTGATGCGGAAGCCGTGGCCCGGGTAGCACTTCGCGAAGAGGGATTGCCGACCGCTGAGCTGCCGGGCACTTCCCGGGACATCAAGCTTCTGTCGGACCATCGCAGGAGCCTGGTTGCACGGCGCACAGCGATGCAGTCCAAGGCACGCTGGTTCCTCCACGAAATCGATCCTGAGCTGGAGATTCCCTCTCGTGCTCTGCGCCGGTACCACCTCCTGGACGAGCTGGTCGAGTACCTGGCGACAGCTGACGGAGCGGTCGCCGAGATCGCTCGCGACCTGCTGGTCGATATTCGCGAGCTGACAGTCAGGATCAACACGCTCGAGAGCCGCTTGAGCCGGCTGGTGCGGGCCGACCATCCCTCACTGGTCGCTGTCCCGGGCATGGGTACCTTGGGCGCAGCGATGATCATTGGCGAGACAGCGGGGATCGCCAGGTTTCGCTCCCGCGATGCCTACGCAAGATTCAACGGCACTGCGCCGATCCCGGTCTGGTCAGGGAACAAGGTGCGTGTTCGACTCTCGCGTGGAGGGAACCGCACGATCAACACCGCCCTGCACATGGCTGCCCTCACTCAGATTCGAATAGGCGCGGAAGGCGCCACCTACTACGACAAGCTCATTGCCGCCGGCAAGACTCGCAAAGAGGCGCTGCGGCTCCTACGACGTCGACTCTCAGATCGCATCTACGCCGCGCAGAGGGCCGACCTGGCCCCTGTCACCCAGACGCCCGAGGGTGGTGCCCCATTGGAGGAGCAGTCGCCGATCGAGCATCCTGCGTCGTCGATGCCGCTCATGGCCGCCTGAGCGATCCAACTTGACATAGGAGCATCGGGGAGCTCGACCCCCGCGGCCGCTGATCTGTGCCTTCATCGACGAGATGCGCCCCGAAGGCTATGCAGTCGAGTCGATCCTGAGGGTCCTGCGCCAGCAGGGCCTCGTGATCGCTGCACGCACCTACCGGGCCTGGAAACGCCCGGCCCGGATCGCGGCCCGCACCGTCACCGACGCCCTGGTCGAGAACAAGATCCGCGACCTCGCCTGGATGCCCAACCCGGTCACCAGGCAGGTCCAGATGACGCCGGAGGGCCTGTATGGCCGCCGGAAATGGACCGCTCTGCTGCGTCGCCAGGACGGCCTCGCGGGCACGTCCCGTGGGGCAGTGGACCGGGCGATGCGGACCCTCGGCCTCGAGGGCATCCGACGGGCGAAGAAGCTCCGCACCACCATCCCCGACCCTGACGGGAAACGGGCAGGTGACCTGCTGAACCGAGACTTCACCGCAGCGGCCCCGAACCGGGTCTGGGTCACAGATTTCACCTACGTCCGCACCTGGGCAGGGTTCGTCTACGTCGCGTTCATCGTGGACGTCTTCGCCCAGCGGATCATCGACTGGCACGCCAGCTCCAGCAAGAAGGTCGACCTGGTGATGACCCCGCTGCGCATCGCCCTGTGTCAGCGGGAACGAGAGGGAAACCGGGTCTCACCAGGTGATTTGATCCATCACAGCGATGCCGGATCTCAAGGCGGATTCAACAGGTCGTCGCAACACCTTGATGTCGGAGGTGTTCGAGCATGGCCACAAAGGACTGGACCAAGAAGACGAGCGACGCGGCAGAGGAGCTTCGTCGGCAATGGCGTGCTGACCGGGCGCTGAGACCGCCGATGCGCTCGCCCGGACGTCCAGACCCGTCCCGGGAGGTGCAACGGCAGTTCTGGCGTCTGATCGCCACGGGCATCACGTCGGCAGAAGCGGCGCTCGCGGTCGGCGTGTCCGTGCCGGTCGGGTCCCGCTGGTTTCGCCACGCTGGCGGCATGCCGCCCATCTCGCTTGCTGAGCCCACCGGCCGATACCTGAGCTTCGAGGAACGCGAGGAGATCGCCATCCTGCACGCCCAGGACAAGGGCGTTCGCGAGATCTCCCGCGTGATCGGGCGTGACCCCGGAACCGTCTCACGCGAGCTGCGCCGCAACGCGGCGACTCGTGGCGGGAAGCTGGAGTACCGGGCCACGGTCGCCCAGTGGAAGGCGCAGCAGGCGGCCAAGCGGCCCAAGGTCGCGAAGCTTCTCAAGAACGAGAACTTGCGCCAATACGTCCACGAGCGGCTCGCCGGCGATGTTCGCCGGCCCGACGGCACGATCGTCACGGGCCCCACCCCGGCCCCGTGGAAGGGGCTGAACAAGCCGCACCGAGCGGACCGGCGGTGGTCGCTGGCCTGGAGCCCGGAACAGATCTCTCAGCGCCTGAAGCTCGACTTCCCCGATGATGAGTCCATGCGCATCAGCCACGAGGCGATCTACCAGTCGCTGTTCATCGAGGGCCGGGGGGCGCTCCAGCGAGAACTGGTCACCTGTCTTCGCACCGGTCGCGCGTTACGGCGTCCCCGGGCCCGGTCACGGAACAAGCCCGGTGGGCATGTCACGGCCGATGTGATCCTCAGCGAACGCCCCGCGGAAGCCGAGGACCGCGCCGTGCCCGGTCACTGGGAAGGCGACTTGATCATCGGCACAGGCAGGTCGGCGATCGGGACGATCGTTGAGCGCAGCAGCCGCTCAACGATCCTGGTCCACTTGCCCCGCATGGAGGGCTGGGCAGAGAAACCCCATGTAAAGAACGGGCCATCGCTGGGCGGCTACGGGGCCGTCGCGATGAACGCGGCGCTGAGTGCATCGATCACCACGCTGCCCGAACAGCTGCGCAAGACCCTAACCTGGGATCGCGGGAAGGAGCTCTCGGGGCACGCGCAGTTCGCGATGCAGACCGGCACGAAGGTGTTCTTCGCAGACCCCCATTCACCGTGGCAGCGACCGACGAACGAGAACACCAACGGCCTGCTCCGCCAGTACTTCCCCAAAGGCACAGACCTCTCGCGATGGTCCGCCGGGGACCTCGAGGCCGTCGCTCACGCACTCAACAACCGCCCCCGAAAGGTCCTCCAGTGGAAGACACCCGCCGAAGTTTTCGAAGAGCAACTACGCTCGCTACAACAACCCGGTGTTGCAACGACTGGTTGAGCCCACGCAATACACCGCCATTCGACTGACCGAGCTTCTCGCCCTTGAAGGGATCGCCCCGGCGATCGGGACCGTCGGCGACGCCTTCGATAACGCGCTGATGGAGACGATCAACGGGCTCTACAAGACCGAGTGCATCCGCACCACCGTCTTCCACGCCGGCCCCTTCCGCACCCTCGCGGACGTCGAGTTCGCAACCGCCGGCTGGGTCAACTGGTACAACAACCGCCGCCTCCACGGCTCCCTCGGAATGCTCACCCCGGTAGAGTCCGAGACGCTCCACTACGAGGCCCTCACCCGAGAGCCCCACCCCGCAAAGTCGCGGCAGAGAACCCGGGCCGATTCAGAAGACGCCGGGTGGGCCTTCGGGCCAGGACCTGGTCGAGCAGTTGAAGGAAGCGGGGCAGCTGGACGCGCCGTTCGCTCAGATCGACGCCGGCCAGGTCGAGCTGACCGGGGACGGTGGGTTCGTGCCCGCGCTGGTCAAGGCCGCGCTCGAGCGGGGCCTGCAGGCGGAGCTGAGCAGCCATCTCGGCTACGAGTAGGGCTCCGACGACGCGTCGAAGCACGCCAACTCGCGTAATGGGACGACGCAAAAGACGATGGATTACGAGGTCGGGCCGATCGCGCTGGACGTCCCCAGGGACCGTGCTGGCTCGTTCACGCCACGCCTGGTTCCGAAAGGCCAGCGGCGCCTGGGAGGCCTCGATGACATGATCATCAGCCTCTACGCCAGCGGGATGACGAAGCGGGACATCCAGCACCATCTGGCATCCACGCTGGGCACGGACCTGTCGCACGAGACGATCTCGAACATCACCGACGCGGTCCTCGAGGAAGTCGCCGCGTGGCTAGCGAGGCCGCTGGAGGAGTTCGATCCCGTCCTTTACCTCGACGCGATCCGGATCAAGATCCGGGAGAACAGCCAGGTCATCAGCCGCGCGGCGAATATCGCGGTCGGCGTGGACCTCGACGGGATCAAGCACGTGCTGGGGATCTGGGTCCAGGACGCCGAGGGGTCGGCGTTCTGGGCCCAGGTCTGCGCTGACCTGGCCAATTGCGTTGTGCGGGACGTGCTGATCGTGTGCTGCGACGGCCTGAAGGGCCTGCCGGAAGCGGTCGAGGCGACGTGGCCGGACTCGATGGTCCAGACCTGCGTGGTCCACCTGATCCGCGCCGCCACGCGGTTCGTGGCCTACCAGGATCGCAAGAAGGTCGCTGCCGCGTTGAAGCCGATCTACACCGCCGCGAGCGAGGACGCGGCCTGGACGGCGCTGGTGGAGTTCGAGGCTTCGCCGCTGAGGCAGAAGTACCCCCAGGCGGTGATGACCTGGAAGAACTCGTGGGACCGGTTCACCCCGTTCCTCCAGTTCCCGCCGATGCTGCGGAAGGTCATCTACACGACCAACGCCATCGAGTCGTTGAACTACCAGCTGCGGAAGGTCACGAAGAACCGGGGCCACTTCCCCTCGACGGACGCGGTCGTGAAGCTGCTCTGGCTGGCGATCTGCAACATCGAGGACAAACGCGCCGCCGGTCGTGCCAGGGACCGCGGCGAGCCCGCGAACGAGCGGAAGGCCCAGGGGCGGCTCGTCGAGGGCCAGGTCGTCACGAAGTGGAAGCAGGCCCTCGCCCAACTTGCCGCTGCCTACCCCGACCGGATCACCCCCTACCTGTGAACACCCCGCTTACACAGACAAATTGACAAGCCCCCTGGCTGCGACACAGAACGGAACCCAGAGCGCTTCAACCCGAAAGTCACGTCGACCGGGAGTGTTGCTTCGGCACCGTGAGACGATCGAGTGTAGATACACGCTACTAAGCGATAGTCAAGCCTTCAAATATTCAATCGATACACACCTCCGAGAAAAAGTCAAGCCTTTACATGTCCGATCGGCAGATGCAAGCTTCGAGCAGCAGAACCTTCCCAGCATCACTTCCATGAAAGTTGAAAAAATGAGAAAAGCTAGAATTGCATGCCTGACACTTGTCGGGGTCATGGCGACGACCACGATGGGCCTTGGGGTCGCGAGTGCAGAGCAACCGGAGGTGACTGATCAAGTCCTCGCCGCGGTTGGTGGAGGCGTCATCGACGGTAATATTGACGTAAAGAGTGAAGCCAACAGTTTCTCAGGCGAGGCAGGCGATGGTTCCACAGTGCACATCCCAATCAAGGGCGAGGAGGGTATTGTTCTGAGCTCCGCCGACGAGGACCTGTCTGATCTAGCCCTTGTTCTTCCCGACGGTGACAATGTTGATTCAGCAGAAGAGTCCGACCTTGGAGGCGTGAGATTTGAGAACAGTGATGGCACTAGCAGTACCGTACTTCCAAAGGATGATGGATCAGTTCAGGTTGCTACCGTCATTCCAGACTCGAATTCTCCACGTAGCTTCACCTATGAGATTCACGGCAGCTCTGGAGGCTCCCTCGTCCTCGAGAGCGACGGTAGCGTTTCTGTGCTAGATGCCAGCGGCGAATGGGAGGGTGGGGTGAGTGCGCCATGGGCCACGGATGCGGATGGAAATTCCGTGCCAACCAGTTACACGGTGGACGGGAATCGGCTTACTCAGCACGTGGAATTTTCAGAGGAAACGGCGTTTCCGGTTGTTGCTGACCCTTGGTTGGGTAAGGCTCTCATAAAGAAGGCCGTTTGGGCCAATGGCCTATGGAAGTATAGTCCCACCCTCAAGGTGTACCCGACAACGTGGGGCCGCTGGACCGGAGCCGGGGCGCGGTGGTCAGCCTGGAAAGAGACCCTTGATAAGACACCTCGCAGAGGGCACCCGAATCCCAACACTACCACAATGAAACTGCAATTCTACTGCCATTTCGACGTCGTTCGATACCGAGCCCCGAACAAGGAAAGTTGGAATCTGGACACCAAGATCCCTAATCGTGGATACACGGGTTTTGTTAAGAATGGATGCAACTGACATGAATACAGTCCGCCGAATCCCTTTATTTCTCGGTGCTGCCGCGGGAGCCTCTCTCGTGATACTCAATGTAGTCACCGCCACTTTTTACCTGCTCTGGATGGGTGCTGACCAATGGTTGGTTAATCGGTCTGAAAGTGGTGGCGGATTCGACCCCAGTCAACTTCCTCCGTACACTCATGCTACTTGGTTCGCCGCACATGCCACCATGCTTTCGCTCGTGGTCCTGGATGTAATTGCCGTCGCGGCAGTCGTTCTTCTCATTCGTGGAAACCGAAGGCAAGCAGATGCCCCGGCAGCTGTCAATCTCCCACATCCTTCTGTGCACCAGGCCTGATGAAGGCTGAAGGGGAGTTGGGGTGTCACTCTCTAGTGAAGGCGTCCGTGATGACTGTGAATTACTCCGACTCCGATGGGGTTTTGATCCCACGAGATATCTTGGTGTGACATCTTGGGGCATCGTTCGCTGATGTCTCGGAACATCGTTCATGAAGAAGGGCCCCGACTCCTGCCGGGTGGTGTCAAAGCGTCGAAGCAACATGGGGCTCGCCGGCCAGTAGTCGAGTGAATGATTCTGTCGGTGTCAGGAAGCCGAGCCGGCGGCGGGGGCGGTTGTTGATCTCCTCCGCGATCGTGGTGAGGTAGGGCTGGTGATCGGGGATCGCGGTTCCCTTGGGCAAGTACTCGCGGTAGAGCCGGTTGGTGTTCTCGTTGGACGGTCGTTGCCACGGGGAGTGGGGGTCGGCGAAGTAGACCGGCATCGACGTGGCCAGGGAGACCTTCGCGTGCTGAGCCATTTCGCTGCCCTGGTCCCAGGCCAGCGAGGTTCGCATCATCTCGGGCAGCTCGTTGAAGTACTCGATGACCGCGTCCGCTGTCGTCTCGGCGTGCTTCGAGGGCAGGGCCAGCAGGCCGGTGAACCCGCTCATCCGCTCCACCAGCGTCGCCGCGCATGAGGTGCCGTTCTTCCCGATGATCAGGTCGCCCTCCCAGTGCCCGGGCACGCGTCGCTCAGCGGCGTCCTCGCCCCGCTCGCTCAGCGGCACCATCCCCACGATCGGCCCGCCCCGAGACCGGCCGGTCGTGCGGGGCTTGCGCCGAGTGCGCTTGGACTGCAGGAAGATGCCGCGCCGGGCGAGCTCGCCTTTGGGGATGGCGTAGATGTACTGGTAAATCGCTTCGCCGGAGACCGTGCGGCCCTGCGCGTCGGGTGAGTTCGCCACACGGCCAACAGTCGGGTCTGTGGCTTCCAGACGCAAGCGACCCGCGATCTCGTTCGGCGTCCACGACGCGGCCAGATCCGCCTCCACCCGCGCCTTCAGCACCGGATCTCTGGCGACCTTCCGCTGCTGCGGACGCGCCCGGCGACGCTGCGCGGCCACGTCCGCGGTGACGGCCTGATAGCCGCGGGTCTTCGTCGTGTTCCGCCGGATCTCCCGCGAGACCACAGACGGACATCGGCCCAGGTGACGAGCGATTCTCCGCACGCCCCACCCTGCCTTCGACGCGGTGGAAATCTCCGACCGCTCACCAAACGACAACCCCACCCGCGCCATCAGCACCCTCACCCGTCGATACCCCCACCGACCGGGAGTGTTGCTACGACGCTATGACACCGCCCCGGGGTCCTTCTTCTTTGGCTGTCATCCGCGGGCGGGGTCGATGGAGAACTCAGCAAGGATGGTGTCGGTGTCGGTGTCGGTGTCGGTGTCGGTGTCGAGGTCGGCGACGAGGACTGAATCGCCGCGGGGTTGTTTGAGGCCCGCTAGTGCGGTGTCGGCGTTCACCGGCACGGGCTGGTTGTGATGGTAGATGTCCTCGAGCTCGACGGGCGTGATCATGCCAATCTCGCTGTGGAGGCGCCGGTGACTTATTAAGGAGATGCACTTTGTGGTCGCGATCTTGAGATCGTCGATGATTCTCCAGGGCCCTCGATTGCGGACCATTTCGGCCTTTGGCAGCGAGTTTAAGGGCTCTTCGCAGATGAGGGTGTAGGAGCTGTCGGCGCGGCAGTGTCGGGATAGGCGTCGAGGCCTCCCGATGATGGAAGTTCTCAAGCTGCCCATCTGGAAGACCTCGACGTGGACAACGCTACCTTCAGCTCGCCGGATCTCGACGCGTTCTGCATGCTCGACCGCCTCGGCCTCACAGCCCCCGGACAACGCCTCGAACAAGACCAGGCTGTGCTGCAGTGCCGCTCCCGCGAGCCCGACCCGTGGTGCCGAGCCTGCGGGACCAAGGGCGTCGCAGTGGGCATGGTCCCTCGTCCCCTCGCTCATGGCCCTCTGGGGTGGCGACCCACGCTCCTGCAAGTCAGGGTCCGCCGCTACCGCTGCGAGCACTGCCAGCTGGTCTGGCGCGAAGACCTCGACCAGGCCGCTGCTCCCCGCTCGAAACTGACCCGCCACGCAGTCCTGTGGGCGCTGAAAGCACTGGTCATGGACCGCATGTCGATCTCCCGGATCGCCACGGCACTTGGCGTTGCCTGGCACACCGTGAACACTGCCGTCCTCGACCTCGGCCACCAGCTGCTCATCGATGACCCGTCCCGGTTCGACGGGGTCCGAGTGATCGGCGTGGACGAGCACGTGTGGCGCCACGCCCCGGGCAGGGACCGCTTCGTCACCGTCATCATCGACCTCACCCCTATCCGCGAGGCGACCGGCCCCTCCCGGCTGCTGGACATGGTGCCGGGCCGCTCGAAGAAGGTCCTCGCGACCTGGCTGAACGAGCAACCGCCCGGGTTCCGGGACGGGGTCGAGGTGGTCGCGATGGATGGGTTCACGGGCTTCAAGACCGCCGCGGCTGAGCAGCTGCCCGCTGCGGTCGCGGTGATGGACCCCTTCCACGTGGTCGCACTGGCAGGGGATGCCCTGGACCGGTGCCGGCAACGCATCCAGCAACAGACGCGCGGGCATCGGGGGCGTTCCGGGGACCCGCTCTACGGCATCCGCCGCACGCTACGGACCGGGGTGGACTTGCTGACCGGCCGGCATTGCGACCGTCTTACCAGCGTCTTCGCGACGGATCAGCATGCGGCGGTGGAGGCGACCTGGGGGATCTACCAGAGGATCGTGCAGGCCAACCGCCGCGACAACCGCGCGACAGGGAAGCAGGAACTGAGTTCGGTGATCAGTGCCCTCGCCAAGGACGTCCCGGCCGCGCTGAGCGAGGTCACCACGCTGGGCCGGACCCTGAAACGCCGAGCCGAGGACGTCCTGGCCTACTTCGACCGTCCCGGCACCAGCAACGGCCCCACGGAGGCGATCAATGGCCGGCTCGAGCACCTCCGCGGCACCGCCCTGGGCTTCCGCAACCTCGCCCACTACATCACCCGCGCCCTGCTCGACACCGGAGGCTTCAGACCCGCCCAACACCCTCAATTGCGATGAGCCCGTATAGGCACCCGCCGACACCGCACCTGCAAACCCCTTCCACCTCTGGGGTGAATCCCATCTTGACCCCGGCAGAACTGCATGAGAACGGCAGCGCGAATCCGCGGTGTGCCGCGCCGAAAGAAGGGAGGGCCGAGCACGCGTGCCGGGCGCCTAGCTCAAGGAGGAAACCTGTCGGCCGAGCTCCGCGAGGTCCGCGGCGACGGCGTCGATGTCGGAGGCGAACTCCTCCTCGCTCATGGTGCCGCGGCGGATGGTGAAGACGGCCTCGCTGCGTCCCTCGTCCAGCGGCAGCACCCGCAGCGGGTTCAGCACGGACTCGCCGGAGGGTAGCGTCACCGTGTGGTCAAGCACGCCGTAGGGGTTCTCGGGGACGAAGCTGACCAGGACCTTGCCCATCGGGGAGGTCATCGACCACTGCTCGACCTCTCGCTGCACCTCTCCGCCGGCGAGCCCAGCGGCCCACCGCGGCAGGTTCCGCGGGTCCACGGCGAAGGCGTACACCTCCTGCCAGGGGGCGTCGATCACCTGGGAGACGTGACGGCTGACGGGGCTCTGCGATGCGTCGCTCATGGCCCGACCGTAGCAACCCTGCTGGGCCCCGCGGCCCGCAGCTCCTCGAGCACGGCGGCCACCAGGGCGGGGATGCTGCGCGGCTCGCGCACCCGGACACGATCTCCTTGCGGCACGACGATCACCCAGCGGGCGGCGCCGCGGCGGGGCAGGCGCCCCACCTCGAGGCTGCGCCCGTCGGGCAGCGGCACGATCAGTGCGCCGCTCGGGCCGGCGACGACGCGCCGGGCCAGCTCGGGACGTTCCCGGGCGAGCAGCGCATGGATGCGTTCGCGTTCGTGGTGCACGCGGTCTGGTGGGGCGGTCGGTGCGGTCAGCGTCATGGTTCCTCCTCCCCGGCGCTTCCCCGGTCCCGGTGGTCCGGGCTCGGTCCCGACGCTAGGAGAGGGCTCCGACGAACGAACGAGCCGTGGAGCAGTTCCTCCGTGGTCAGGACGTCAGCGATCACCGCGCGAATCTCTCGGTGTCTCGTAGGATCGACGAATGCGTGATACTCGCTCATCCTCTGCCGATGGTGGAGAGCTCTCGACCCCCGTAGTACTTGGCCTCGCTGACGCAGGCGAGGTCCTCACGCTTCAGCGCGCGGCGTATCTCACCGAAGCCGCTGCGCATCACGACTTCAGCCTCCCGCCGCTGACGCAGACCCTTGCGGAGCTCGAGGAGGAGCTGACCGACTCCGCGGTGACGGCGCTCGGCATTCGCGTCGTCGGCCGACTCGTGGGAGCAGTACGCGTGCGCCGTGCTGCGAGCGTGGTCGAGCTCGGTCGGCTCATCGTCGCGCCTGACTGGCAGGGTCACGGCGTCGGGACCCGGCTCCTGCTCCGCGCCGAGACCGTGCATCCCGAGGCGAGCGAAATGCGTCTCTTCACCGGTGAGCACAGCACCGCCAATATTCGTCTCTACACGCGCCATGGCTACCACGAGACGCGCAGAACTCCGGCGGGTAGTTACCACCTCGTCCACTTCGCCAAGGTGCTCCCATCACGCTGATGTGCCGGTAGTCCCTCACGACTCCCGACGTTCCGCGATCTGCAAGAATCCCAGAAGCAATCCGTTCACGACCGGACGACGACCTCTTGCGCCCCACGCTGAGTGCGTCCAGAACGTCGAGGCGGAAGTCCTCGACTCGAAGGAGAGCATCGTGAAGCTGCGCTGGTACACCGTCGTCATCGACTGCCTGGACCCCCACGCCCAGGCCCGCTGGTGGGCCGGGGCTCTCGACGGGCAGATCGTCTACGAGGCGGACGACGAGGTCGTCGTGATCCCGGGTGGCCTGCCCGAAGGCTACGACCACACCGTCCCGATCCCCGCCGAGCAGTGGCACCGCCAGCAGCCCGGCCTGGTCTTCGTGACCGTGCCCGAGGGCAAGGAGGTCAAGAACCGCCTGCACCTCGATCTCGCCCCGCACACCGAGGACGACCGCGAGGCGCAGATCCGGCGGCTGCTGGACTCCGGGGCCACGCGGGTCGACGTCGGACAGGACGAGCAGCAGGTCGGGTGGACGGTGCTCGCGGACCCCGAGGGCAACGAGTTCTGCGTGCTCTCCTCGCGGAGCACCTGAGCGGACGTCCCCGGGACGGCTGACGTCGGGTCGGGGCCGTTCGCGGCCCGCGTCAGCGCAGCCGGGAGGCCGCGAGGGCGGCGGAACCCTCGGGGTCCAGCACCGCGGCGGGATGCGGGCCGGCCGCGCGCCAGCGCGCGGCCATGTCCTCGACTGCGGGGGTGCCCAAGGCGCCTCCGGCCAGCAGCACCATGTTCCCGTCCGCGGGATGCTCCAGCAGCGGGGCATGGGTCAGCATCCACACCCCCGCCGTGCCGCACTCCTGCGCCGCAGATTCCAGCTCCCGCAGCTGCCGCGCCAGGAACCGCTGCCCGGCGTCGTCGCCGACGTTGACCAGCAGCAGGCCTTCCGCCGTGAGGTGGCCGAGGGCCTCACGGTAGAAGTCGGCCGCGGCCAGGTGCGGCGGCGACTCCTCACCGGAGAACACGTCCAGCACGATCGCATCGAAGAGCCGCTCCGGCATGCCGGTCAGGGCCTCGCGGGCATCACCGATCACCACCTCCACCTGCGCCCCCGCGGGCAGCGGCAGGGCGCCGGTGACCAGGCTCGGCAACTCCCGCTCGATCTCCACGACGAGCTGCGGCGAGCCCGGCCGGGTGGCCTGCACATACCGGGCCAGGGTGAGGGCGCCGCCCCCGAGGTGCGCCACCTCGATCGGCTCCCCGGCGGGGCGCAGCGTGTCCAGCACGGTCGCGATGCGCTGCAGGTACTCGTGCTGGATGCGGCGCGGATCGGCGAGGTCTACGTGCGACTGCTCGATCCCGCCGATCCTCAGCACCCAGCCGGAGTCCCGGCCGTCCGGCTCGACGCTCGCCTCGACACCGGCGCCGCTCAGGTGCACACGCCGCGATCGTCCCGTGCTCTCAGAGGTCACGGGCGAGCTCCTCGATCACGGTGGCCGCGGGCACCTCGCGGGCGGCACGGAATCCGGTGCCCGCCCAGAGGTGCACCCGCTCCGCATCGCCCTGGGCGGCCGCCGCGGTGCGCAGAGGCTTGGTGAGGTGATGGACGACGGGGTAGGCGGTGGGCGCCTCGTCGTCGTGGTCCTCGACGAAGCGGCTGTGCAGGGCGCGCGCCGGCCGCCCGGTGAAGGCCCGGGTCACGCGGGTGGTAGTGAAGCGGGGGTCGGCGAGGGAGGCCCGGTGGATCGCCGAGGTGCCGGCCTCGACGGTCCGCAGCAGCAGGGTCCCGACCGCGGCGGCCGTCGCCCCCGCGGCGCGCAGCTCCCGCACGGCCTCCGGCCCGTCGACGCCGCCCGCGGCGATCAGCGGCAGCGAGGTCGCCAGGGCGACGGTCCGCAGCACCGTGGCCGTCGACTCCTCGGTGATCGTGCGGTGCGGGTCCCAGGTTCCCGAGTGGCCGCCGGCCCGGGGGCCCTGCACCACCAGGGCATTCGCCCCCGCCTCCTCGGCGGCGCGAGCCTCCCCGGGCGTGGTGACGGTGACCCACACCTGGGTGCCGGCTCGTCGCAGCCGGGAGACGTCGTCCGCTGCGGGCAGGGCGAAGGTGGTGGTGACCAGGGGCACCGGGTCTTCGAGCAGAAGGGCCAGCTTGTCTTCGTAGGCGTCCTCGTCATGCTCGGGGACGGCGCCGAGCTCGGCGCCGAGGGCTTCCAGGTCCGCCGCGAGCGCGGAGCCGTAGCGGTCCACCGCGGCGCGGGAGGCGGCATCCAGCGGCGGTCCGGGCACGAAGAGGTTCACGCCGAACGGCGCCCCCGTCGCCCGGGCCGCGGCGATGCGCTCCGCCAGGGCGTCGGGGGAGAGGTAGCCCCCGGCGACCATGCCGAGCGCCCCGGCACCGTTCATCGCGGCCACCAGCTCCGGGGAGGAGGGGCCGCCCGCCATCGGGGCCGCGACCAGTGGCAGGGGGACTCCGAGGTCGGACAAGGGTGACCAGCTCATGGTCCGGAGCCTACGCTCGCGGGATGCGACTGCTGTTCCTGCATGGTGCCGGCGGTGAGGAGGCCGGACGGGCCCTCGCCGCCGAGCTCGCTGCGGCGGTCGGCGCCGACCCCCTCGTGCCGTCCCTGCCCGCGGAGGACTTCGCCCGCGAGGCGTGGACCGCGCCCATCACGCATGCCCTCGAGGGTCTCGATGCCGAGGACCTGGTGATCGGCCACTCCTTCGGGGCGAGCATGCTGCTGCACGCGCTGGCGGAGCGCCCGGACGTGCCCTGGACCGTGCACCTGCTCGGCATGCCCGACTGGGGTCCGGAGGGCTGGGACGTGCCGGACTACGTGCTCACGCCCGCTGCCGTCGAAGGGCTGTCCGGGATCGCGCTGCACCTGCACCACACCGCCGACGACGAGGTCGTGCCCCTCGCGCACCTCGACCTCCACGCGGCCTGTTTCCCCTCCGCCAGCGTGCACCGCCACCCGGTCGGCGGGCACCTGTTCAACGGGTGCGCCGCGACCGTGCTCGGCCGCGAGGTCTCCTGGTCCCGGCCCTCATCCGCTGACTCCAGGACCGACCCCTCGCGCTCCCGGTGCCCCTGACCTAGTCTGGCCGCACAGACCGGCCCGCCCCGGGAGGCGATATGCCCGTATACGAATTCCGCTGCCAGAACGCTCACCTGCACGAATGCGCCCTGCCGCTGAGCAGCGACCGCCGCGAGGTGCCCTGCCCCGACTGCGGCGGCCCCGCCCGTCGAATGATCAGCGCCCCCGGCATCCACCACCTCGGCTCACCCGCCGCCCGTGCCCTGGACGCCTCCGCCCGCAGCGCCCACGAGCCCACCGTCGTGGACCGCCCACCCGCCGTGGCGAGACCCGGCACCCCGCGCAGCGCGGACCCCCGGCACGCGCGGCTGCCCCGCCCCTGAGGCCCCGAAGACCCGGCGGGGCCGCTCGGAGGGCCCGCCCCTGATGGAGGAGCACGACCATGCCGACGACCATCTTTCCGCTGGACTCCACGACCCCCTTCACCGAGCAGCAGATCCTCGGCCACAACCGCTGGCACCCCGACATCCCACCCGCCGCGAGCGTCCGCCCCGGGGACGCCTTCCGGGTGGACTGCCGCGAGTGGTTCGACGGTTACATCCGCAATGACGACTCCGCCGAGGACATCGCCACCGCACCCCTGAACACCGTGCACTGCCTGTCCGGGCCCTTCCGCGTTGACGGCGCCAAGCCCGGGGACCTGCTGATCGTGGACATCCTCGACGTCGGCCCCATCCCGCAGGAGGACTCCGGTCCGCTGGCCGGCCAGGGCTGGGGCTACACCGGCATCTTCGCCCGGCGCAACGGCGGCAGCTTCCTCACCGAGCAGTTCCCCGACGCCTACAAGGCGGTCTGGGACTTCCGCGGCGACACGGCCACCTCCCGCCATGTGCCCGGGGTCAGCTTCACCGGCATGATCCACCCCGGTCTGATGGGCACGGCCCCCTCGCCCGAGCTGCTCTCCCGCTGGAACGCCCGTGAGCGTGCCCTCATCGAGACCGATCCGAACCGGGTGCCGCCCCTCGCGCTGCCTCCCGAGCCGGACGGAGCCGTGCTCGGCGGTGTGCCGGTGACGGACCTGGAACGCGTCGCCGGGGAGGCCGCGCGCACCGCCCCGCCGCGTGAGAACGGCGGCAACCAGGACATCAAGAACCTGACCAAGGGCACCCGCATCTTCTACCCCGTCTTCGTGGACGGGGCGAACCTCTCCCTCGGCGACCTGCACTTCTCCCAGGGCGACGGGGAGATCACCTTCTGCGGCGGCATCGAGATGGGCGGGTTCATCGACCTGCACGTCGACGTGATCCCCGGTGGGATGGAGAAGTACAACGTCGCCGAGAACGCGATCTTCATGCCCGGGAACACCGCCCCGCAGCACTCGCGGTGGTTGAGCTTCTCCGGCACCTCGGTGACGCTCGACGGCGAGCAGCGCTATCTCGACTCGCACCTCGCCTACCAGCGGGCGTGCCTGCACGCGATTGAGTACCTGACCACCTTCGGCTGGTCCGCCGAGCAGGCCTACCTGCTGCTCGGCGCCGCGCCGATCGAGGGACGGTTCTCCGGCGTGGTCGACATCCCCAACGCCTGCGCGACCGTCTACCTGCCGCTGGACATCTTCGACATCGACATCCGGCCCGGGGCGGGCGAGGTGCCGAGGATCGATCCGGGCATCGGCGCGCCGCGCGCGAGCGTCGGCTGATCCCGAGGATCCGGTCGACAGGGGCGGGCTGAGCATCGACCGACGACCGACGGCGGCGGGTCCGGGAGGAGTCCCGGAGCCGCCGCCGCGTGATCCGCGAGAGACTGCCGGGATGACCGCCCCGACCCCCTTCTGCTCAACGGCGCGCCGCGCCGTGCTGCGCTGAGAGCCTCCGCGCGGCAGGTCCCCGTCGCCTGGTGATCATGGCGCACATGATCGACCTGAACCCGCTCTGGCCCGACTATCTCGGGATCAGCTGGACCGGTGCACTGGGCGTGGTGATCTCCACCATCGTGCTCTACCTGTTCTTCACGCTTCTGGTGAATCTCTCCGGCACCCGGCTGATGGCGACGATGAGCACGGCGAGCTTCGGGGTGCTCGCCGTGGTGGGCGGGGTCAGTGCACGCTCGATGCTCGGAAAGTCGCCGAGGATGCTCGCAGCCCTGCTCGCGCTCAACACGCTGATGGTGATGGATGCGCTGATGGGGACGTTCCGCCGCATCGCGCCGGTCCTGACCGCGGCCGTGCGTCGCCGCCCGAGCGTCGTGATGCTCGAGGGGAGCAGCCGTGCAGAGGCCCTGCGCCGACGTGGGATGACGGAGGTCTGGCTGCACGATCGACTGCGCATCGGGGGAGTGCTCGACCCCGCCCTGCGCGACGGGGGAGACCTGCACCCGCAGCGCTCTGTGGTCGGTGCCCGGGTTCGTCAGGCAGCTCGGCACGGGGCCCTCGACACGAGGGCCGACGATCGCATGGCCGATCCGGGCGAAGGGCGGCACGCTGCGGCCGACGGGCCAGGCCGGCTCCCACAGCCCCACCCCGCGGCCCCGCCTGGGGGCGGCGAGGAAGCCGTCGGCCGTGAGCTCGCGCATCGTGTAATGCTGCGCGATCGCATCGAGGTCCCCGACCAGCAGCAGGTTCTCCTCGGTGTGCGGCGCGACCATCTCGCCGACCGCAGCGGCATCGGCGGTCCATGACTCCGCGCCCATCCGCGGCGGCGCAGTGCGGACCGCCGCGAGGTGCCACAGCGTGCCGTCGATGGTGGTGGTGACGAGGAGGTTGTCGAAGACGGTGCCCTCCGTGGAGTCGACCAGCTCGACCGAGGTGCGGGAGAGCAGCATCGTCCCGCCCGCATCGTCGCGGGCGGTGCCGAAACGATGCGGGAAGGCCTCCAGCAGGCCCGACGTCTCGAGAGCCTCCTCGAACTCCGGCGTCACCTCCTGCAGCGCGATCGCGTCCACCCCTGCTCGGCGAGACGGGTGATCTCGTCGATGTCGGCGCCGCCGTACTCGACGTTCGACGAGAGCACGGTGAGCGTCCCCTCGGGGGCGGCCTGCGGGGTGTCCGACCACTCCGGTCCGAGCAGCATCGGTCAGGCCGTCACCGCTGCGAGCACGAGTGTGAGCGTCGCGGCGCCGAGCACGCCCATCATCAGCAGCACCCAGCCCGCGCCGCGGAACTCACGACCCATCATGCCGCCGGCCCGTCGGTCGAGGAGGAGCCGGTGCCGCCCTCCGCGGCGAGGAAGGTCTGCGGATCCACCGGCCGCCGCACCTGCGGCAGCGTCTCGACGGCCAGCAGGTAGGAGTCCGTGACGAGCTCGCGCGCGAACTCCGCCTCGAGCCCGCCGGGGCTCAGCGTGATCCAGTGCCGCTTGTTCATGTGACAGCCGGGCGTGATCTCCGGATGCGTCGACCGGAGCGCCTCCGCGTCGCGCGGCTCGACCTTCAGCACCACGCTCGGCTCGCCCTTCACCTCGGTGAGCAGCAGGAACATCTTCCCGAGCACCTTCGCGACCCCGGCGCCCGGACCGACGGGCATCTCGAACGCCGCAGCGGGCAGCTCGAGCGCACGATCTCCTGCAGGACGGTCCCGCCCATCGCCTCTCTTCTCATCCCTGCTGCTGGATGATGCCGATCTTCTGCCACACCTTGCGGGCCATGTCCGAGGTGAGCGCCTCGATGCCCTCGACCGCATCCAGCACGTCCCCGTCCGTGGTGTGTTCCGCGAAGAGCGCCGCGCTCTTGCCCACCAGCGACAGCATCTCCGTGCAGAAGTCGAGGTAGCGGGTCAGCTCCGTGCGGCCCAGGTCCAGCCCGCCGTCCTCGCGCGAGCCGCGCTCGAGCCGCTCGGGCACCTTGGTCAGCTGGTGCATGTCGATCACGTGGGCCAGGGAGCGCAGACGGTGCAGGATCCGCAGCACGCGCGCCCGCTCCATCCTCTCCGGGACCCGCAGCAGGAAGAACACCGCTACCCCGCCGAAGACGAGGTCGTTGATGATCGTCTCGAGCAGCGGTAGCACGTCCAGGGGGCCCAGCACGTCGCGCTCCGCGAACAGGTCCACCGCCGCGAGCGCGACAGCCCCGCCGAGGAACAGCGCGACCGCGAGCATCGCGAGCCGTGAGAGCAGTCGGGCGAGCCGCACCCGTCGGCGGCTGATGCCGGTGCCGGCGTTGATCTCGTCCACGAGCCCCACCACCTCCCGGCACACCTCCCACAGAGTGCGATCGGGGAAGCGGGTCATGATCCGGTGTTCGAGCGCCGCGGCCGAGCGGCGCACCGCCTGCCCGTCCAGACGCTGGAAGCGGCTCGAGGAGGGCGGCTCGTCGGAGTGGTCTTCAGGGCGGGGCGCGGGGGCCGACGGGTCGGTGGTCGGAGACATGCAGCGAGGCTAAGGGATCCGACGGGAACGGGTGTGGCGTCGACCCCGTGCTCCCCCGGGGAGCCCTCGAGCGCCCGCAGGTCTGCGCCGGGACCGTCGGCCTCGGCGACGGCCCGTCGAGGGCGCGCAGGGCCACGGAGGCAGCACTGTCCTGCCGACCATCGAGCAGGGGCTGATGCGACAGCGGGGCGACTTGGCGGTCTGGGTGCCCCGCTGAGGGGACCATCGGCCGCCAGCGGGTAGCGCAACTCGCACGGTCCTGGATCGGTACGCTGTGGCTTCGTTCGCTTGGTGGCGGGGTTTTTGCAGCGCTCCGTGGCGGTCTTGTTGCCGCGATCACGCAGGACTGGCTGCAGGTAGGTGTCGCGGTCTGAACCGAGAGGGGTGCGCCCGGTCGGGGCCGTTTGGATCGCTGCCGCTACGTCAGAGTCCGAAGGCTCCGCCGCTGACGAGGATCACGATGCCGAGGCCGATGAGAACGATGGGGAAGAGGATGTGCTCCCAGCGTTCGAGCACTTCGGCGATCGGGGGGCGGGTGGCGACGAACTTTGCCAGGGCCACCAGGACCGCGACGAGCGCGAGGAAGACTATGCAGTAGGCGACTGCTGCGAGAGGTTCCACGCTGAGGAAGACAGGGGTGTAGACGCCGATGTTGTCGCCGCCGTTGGCAAGGGTGACGCCTGCGACGGTCCACACGCCGACCTTCTTGCCGGCAACCTTGGCCTCGTCGTCATCGTCGTCATCGTCTCCGCGCCAGGCCTGCCATGCGGCCCAGAGGCCGAGGCCCAGAGGGATGAGACCGAAGTACGGGATGGCTGTCGAGGGCAGGAATGCTCCGGCGCCGATGGTCACCAGGACCGCGGTACCGAGGATGCCGGCGAATCCGAGGTACTGGCCGGCCAGAATGCGGGCGGTAGTGCCGCGCTGGCCTGCCCCTCGCGCGAAGAAGAGGGAGAGCACGATGATGTCGTCGATGTTGGTCGCTGCGAACAGGCCCATCGCCTGCAAGACCGAGGTGAGGATCATGCGCCCTCCCCAGCTGCGTCGCATCCGGGAAGCGAGCAGGCGGGATCGATGCACGGGGCGTCTTCGTCCACTGCCAGGGTGGCATCGACCAGTGCCGTCAGCGCCTGCGCCAGGTGCGAATCGGCGATCTCATATCGTGTCCGACGACCCTCGGGCTCGGAGACGACGATCCCGCAATTGCGCAGGCATGCCAGGTGGTTGGACACGTTCGGGCGTGTCAGGTCCAGATCTCGGGCCAGTTCCGCCGGGTAAGCGGGATGGTCGAGCAGGGTCAAGATGATCCGGGATCGAGTGGGGTCGGCCAGTGCACGACCCAGGCGGTTCATCACGTCGAGACGCGAAGCAATAGTCAGCATGAACTGAACTATACAGCGCGCACTGAACACTCGGTCACAGGCGTCAGCCCAGATCGCATGCCCGTAAGGGGAACCCTCACCGGACACCACCGCTACTGATCGAGAGGAACGACGGCACGCCTGGTGGGCTGTCCCGTAAGACCCGTCCGGTGAACTGTCCGGTGAAGGGAGGCTATATGACACACTGGGGAGCATGTCCCCCTTGAAGGTCGGCTATGCCCGAGTCTCCACCGACGAGCAGGACCTGACCGCGCAGCGTGACGGACTCGCGGCGTTCGGCGTCGATCCCAAGCGCATCTACGTCGATCACGGGCTCACGGGCCGCAACGCCGACCGTGAGGGCCTGCGGCAGGCGCTGGCTGCCTGTCGGGACGGCGATACGTTCGTGGTCACCAAGCTCGATCGGCTGGCGCGTTCAGTCCGTGATGCCCACCAGATCGCCGACGACCTCGCGGCGCGGGAAGTGAAGCTGAGCATCGCCGGATCGGTGTACGACCCGACCGACCCGATGGGGAAACTGTTGTTCAACGTGCTGGCGATGGTCGCCGAGTTCGAAGCCGACCTCATCCGTGCCCGCACCCGCGAGGGGATGAAGGTCGCCAAGGCCAAGGGCCGGCTGCGCGGGAAGTCACCGAAACTCACCCCCCGGCAAGAAGCTCACCTCGTCCAGCTACATGCTGCCGACGAGCACACCGTGGGCGAGCTGGCCGAGCTGTTCAGCGTGGGCCGCTCCACGGTCTACCGCGCCCTTCAGCGCGCCGAGCGCGGGCGCGAGAACGCCTTGCAGTAGGTGCGTCGTGGACGCTCGAGCGCGGTGGCGAATCCTCAGGCTCCACGTCGAGGACCAGGTGCCCCTCGCGCGCTTAGCTCGCGAGACCGATGTAGGGCTGCGGACCCTGGAGCGCTGGCACGCCCGCTACCGCGCCGACGGCTACGCCGGACTGGAGACAGCCTCACGGGCGGACGCCGGCTCCCGCCGCCTTCCGCCCGACCTCGTCGACCTGATCGAGGGCCTGGCACTGAGCAAGCCGCGGCCGGCCATCGCCACGATCCATCGCAAAGTCACGGGCATCTGCGCCGCCCGGAGGTGGCCGGTCCCCTCCTACTCGGTGGTGTGGGACATCGTGCGGACCCTGGATCCCGGCATGGTCACCCTCGCCCTGGAGGGCGCAGCGTCCTACCGCGACAAGCACGAGCTGGTGCTACGCCGGCAAGCAGAGCTGCCCAACGCGATGTGGCAATCCGATCACACCATGCTCGACATCCTGGTGGTGGGCACCGACGGCAAGCCCGCACGGCCATGGCTGACAACGATCCTCGACGACTGCTCCCGCGCGATCTGCGGCTACACCGTCTTCCTGGGCGCACCGTCGGCGATGAACACCGCCCTGGCGCTGCGCCAAGCGATCTGGCACAAGACCGACCCGGCCTGGCCGATGTGCGGCCTGCCCGACGTGCTCTACGTCGACCACGGCAGCGACTTCACCAGTGACCAGCTCGCCCACACCGCCGTCGACCTCCACATCCGACTGATCCACTCCACCGTCGCCCGACCCCAGGGACGGGGCAAGATCGAACGGTTCTTCGACACCATCAACACCGAGCTACTCGCCACCCTGCCCGGACTCATCACCGAAGGGCACCCCTGGCCGACACCGAAACTGTCCCTGGCCGCCCTCGATAGCGCCCTGGAGGCGTTCGTGGCCACCTACAACGACCGCACGCACAGCGAGCTCGGAACCTCCCCGCGCAGCGCGTGGATCGCCGATGGCTGGCTGCCCCGAATGCCCGAGAGCCTGGAAGACCTCGACAGACTGCTGTTAACCGTCGCCAAGACCCGCGTCGTGCGCCGCGATGGCATCCGCTTCCAGGGCCTGCGCTACGTCTCCCCAACGCTGGCCGGCTACGTCGGACGCTCGGTCGTGATCCGCTACGACCCCCGCGACATCACCGAGATCCGCGTCTTCGATCACGACGAATTCGTCTGCAAGGCAGTCAACCAAGAGCACCACGACCAGAAGGTCAGCCTCAAGGAGATCCAGGCCGCGCGCAACGCCCGCCGCCGGGCGCTGCGAGCCGGCATCAACGAACGCATCGCCCTCGTGGCCGCACCTACCGAGACGCCACGGATCACCGAAGCACCGGCTCCGGCGCCGAGGTCAGCGTTGAAGATCTACAAGGAGGACCTCAGGTGAGCCAGCGCTTCATCGTCACCAAGGAGCACCGCCGCTTCACCGAGTTCGCCGACGCCGTGCGCCGCGGGCACACCATCGGTTTGTGCTTCGGATCAGCCGGCGTAGGAAAGACACTCTCCGCACGCCGCTACGCACACTACGAGAAGGCTCATGACCTGCTGACCTACTGGGGGCCGCGCGCCGACAACGACGCCAAGATCTACGCCGCCTTGAACCGGAGCCGCACCGTGCTCTACACCCCCAGCGTGCTGACCACCCCGCGGACCCTGAAGGACGAGCTGACCCAAGCCATCACCCGCACCAACATGTGCATCGAGCAGCACCTCGTACCTCCCGGCACGGCCACTCCCGAGGCCTGGGGATGGCGACACGGCAGGAACTACGTGGAGCTGATCATCGTCGACGAGGCCGAACGACTGCGTCCCGCCGCGCTGGAACTGCTGCGCGATCGCTACGACCGCGACGGCATCGCCCTGATCCTGATCGGCATGCCCGGCCTGGAGAAGCAGTTCAGCCACTACCCCCAGTTCTACAGCCGAGTCGGCTTCGCCCACCAGTACCGGCCCCTGGGACAAGACGAACTGCTGTTCGTCCTCGAGCGACACTGGCGATCCCTCGGCAAGACCCTCGACCCCGACGACTTCACCGACGCCCAAGCCATCGCAGCCATCGCACGGATCACCCGCGGCAACTTCCGGCTCCTCGAACGCCTCTTCCCCCAGATCCAGCGGGCCCTGAAGATCAACGAACTCGACACCATCACCAACGACGTCATCGAAGCCGCACAGAGCACCCTGGTCATCGGTGTCACCTGACCCCGCCATGAAGCGACCGAAGAACCCCGCCATTCAGCAGACGAAGTCACACCGTCAGCCGCGGTCTTCTTCCCACTCCCGTGGGTCTCGAGCCACTGTCGCAGCGTGCCTCGGACGATCCCGAGGTCCTCCGCGATACCGCGGAGCGTCGCTCCCGGTGTCGACTCGTACAGGTCAACCGCCTGCTGGCGAAACTCTTCGGAGTAGTTCTTCCTGGCCATGGTTCATGATCTCGCTTCCCCAGCAGATGCTGGAATCAGCGTGTCCACGAACAAGGGTCAGGCCCCCACCACCACCGGCGAGTTTTCTCAACGCCACCCTGAACCGGCCCAACCACACAGCGAGGATTCAGCCTCCGTGCCGCCACAGCTACCGGCGAGATGAGGTCGGCGCTGATGACGCTCGCTGAACTTCCCCACTTCTGCTCATCGAATTTCCCCAGTCTGGGTCGCTCCGTCGCATGAGGCGGGCCGCCCTGGATGCTGGTGGTCTCTGACCACTCACCAGCCTTCCAGGGAGGCCCTACGCTCATGCTCTCAGAGAGGAGCAGCGTGGATATCCACGCTCTACGCCGGCAGGGATTCACGATCAGTGAGATCGCCCGACGCACCGGCCACGACCGCAAGACCATCCGTTCCTACCTCCGCGGCGACCGCGAACCGGGCGTGCGCCGGCGCGCCGTCCCGGACGTGTTCGAGCCGTTCACTGACTACGTCACCGCGCGGCTGATCGAGGACCCTCACCTCTGGGCGGTGACCCTGCTGGACGAGCTGCGCCCGCTGGGCTTCGAGGGCTCGTATCAGACGCTCACCAGGCACATTCGTGACCGGTCATTGCGGCCGGCCTGCCAGGCCTGCGCCCACGTGACCCGCCGGCCGAACGCGGTGATCGAGCACCCACCCGGGGAGGAGACCCAGTTCGACTGGCTCGAGCTGCCCGATGCGCCCGGCCACTGGGGCTATCCGACCAAAAGAGCGTTCGTGCTGGTCGGCTCGCTCGCCCACTCCGGTGTCTGGCGGGCCGCGATCGCTCCCTCGATGGACCTGCCCCATCTGCTGGCCGCGATGACGACCGTCCTTGCCCTGCTGGGCGGGCTGACACGCACCTGGCGGTTCGATCGGATGCGGACCGTGCTGGACCCTGCCACCGGAGACCTGACCGCGATGTTCTCCGCGTTCGCGAAGCATTACGGAGTCCGGGCCGTGGTCTGTCGGCCCCGCTCCGGGAACCGTAAGGGCGTGGTGGAGAAGAACAACCACACCGCCGCCCAACGCTGGTGGCGGACCCTGCCCGACGAGACCACCGCCGAGCAGGCCCAGGCCTCGCTCGAGACCTTCGCCGCCCGGCAGGACGGGCGCCGCCGCGAGAGCCCGACCGGAACTACGACGGCCCTCCAGATGCGGGCCACAGAGCGGCTCCGACCGCTGCCGTCGATCGCGTTCCCGGTGGTGGTGACCGAGCAGCGGACCGTCTCGCGGCAAGCGTTGATCCACTGGCGCGGCAACCGCTACTCCGTCCCGCCCGAGCTGGCGATGGCCACCGTGAATGTTCACCAGCCCCTCGGCGCGGACCACATCGAGATCGCCACCACCTCCGGCGCCATGCTCGCCCGCCACCAGCTGGCCGAGGCCGGCCTCGGGATCACCCAGCGCACCGACCAGCACGTCACCGCGCTCGAGTCGATCGCTCTGGCCTCCGCCCCACCGGGCCGGCCTCACCGCCGCAAGGAACGCATCCCACCCGGGGCTGCGTCCCTGGCCGCGGCACAGGCCCTGACCGGGTCGCCCGCACCGACTGCGACCGTGATCGACCTGGCCGCCTATGAGCAGGCCGCGAAGAACAGGAACACCCTCACATGACCACCACACCCACTACCGCGAGCGCCTATCAGCAGCTTCGCGGCCACCTGACCGAGCTGAAGCTGGCCGACGCCGCCGAGGCTCTCCCCGGCATCCTTGACCAGGCACAGGCAGAGGACTGGACCCTCACAGGCGCCCTGGAGCGCCTGCTGGCCATCGAGGTCTCCGCCACCGAGAAACGGCGCCTCGCGGGCCGGTTCCGGTTCGCGAACCTACCCAACGGCGCCACTTTGGAGAACTTCGACCATGACGCCGCTTCCGGCATCGACCCCAGCCTGCTCACGGAGTTGGGGACCTGCCGGTTCCTCGAGAACGCGACGAACGTGCTGCTCATCGGCCCTCCCGGAGTGGGCAAGACCCACATCGCCACCGGCCTCGGCCACGCCGCAGTCAACGCCGGCTACCGGGTCTACTTCACCTCAGCTGCGGACCTCGCCGCCCGCTGCCACCGCGCCGCGATCGAGGGCAAGTGGTCCACCATGATGCGGTTCTTCGCCGGCCCCACCCTGCTGATCATCGACGAGCTCGGCTACCTGCCGCTGCCCGCCGAAGCAGCATCAGCCCTGTTCCAAGTCATCAACCAGCGCTACCTGAAGACCTCGATCGTGATCACCACGAACAGACCCGTCGGCGCCTGGGGCGAGATCCTCGGCGACACCACCGTCGCCGCCGCCATGCTCGACCGGCTCCTCCACCGCTCCGTCGTGGTCACCCTCGACGGCGCGTCCTACCGACTCCGCAACCACCACGCCGCCGCCGAAGAAATCCGCCGCGCCACGACCGGCACGAACCTCGGCTAACCTAACCCCGCGACCCGGGGAAGTTCACCGAGCAACTCTGGGGAAAATCGATGAGCGCCATCAGCGCGGCGTGCTCCGGTCACTGCCAGGACGATGGCGGCGATAGTGAGCACGGCGGCGGTGCCGGTGAAAACACCGCGCCGAGACCGGCTACACCGAAGGCCAGCAGCAAGGGTGCCCGATGCAGAACAGGCGCACTGCTGCACCAGTACCGAGGACCAGGCGTCCCCGGCGCTCCGGCCCGGGCCTCGGATTGGGCCAGTGGATACGAGGGATCTCAGGCGCAGCAGGACGTCGGCATCTGGTTGCGGAAGAGGCCGGCGACGATGCGCAGACTCTCCGCCATGGTCAGGTACGGCGCCCAGGTGTCGGCCAGATCATCAACGGTCATGCCGGCCTTGATGGCGTAGGTGGCCGCCAGCATGATCTCCCCGGCGCCGTCGGCCAGAGCGTGCACGCCCAGCACCTTGCCGGTCGTGGCGTCAACTACGAGCTTCACCGCGCCCCTGGTGTCGTGCTGGACCAACGCCCGAGGGACGTCGGATAGGCCCAGGACCCGGCAGTCGCACACGTACCCGCGGGCGAGGGCCTCGTCCTCTGTCAGCCCTGCCGAGGCCAGCTGGGGCCTGGTGAACACGACCGCAGGCAGACCGGTGTAGTCCACGCGTGCGGGCGTGGCCCGACCGTCGTCGGCAAGTGCGTTGAGCGCGGCGGCCCGACCGCCGGCGGCGGCTACGTAGTCGTACTGAGGAGCCCCCGAGACGTCACCGGCGGCGTAGATGCGCGGGTTGGAGGTGCGCTGGGACTCGTCGACCACGACGAAGCCCCGCTCGTCCACGTCCACCGCGGCAGCGGCCAGGTCCAGGCCGTCGGTGCGCGCGAAGCGCCCGGTGGCCACCAACAGCCGTGCTCCGCGGACCTGCGCGCCGGAGGCGGTGCTCACCACGACGTCCTGTCCATGAGGACCGATGCCGGTGGCCACCGCGGTCGCGTGCTCCTCGACCACCGTGATGCCATCGTCGGCGAAAACCTCCCGAAGCCCCTGGGCCAGCTCCGGCTCGGCGTGGGGCGCCAGACGCCCGACCACCGACACCCGGGCACCGAGGTGGGCGAACAGCTGGGCCTGCTCCATCCCGACATAGCCGCCACCGATGACGACCAGGGACTTGGGCAGCTCGGTGAGCTCCATCGCCGTGGTCGAGGTCAGCCAGTCCACGGACTCAAGGCCGGCCACGTCCGGGACGGCGGGGGTGGAGCCGGTGGCGATCAGGTAGGCCCGGGCCCGCAGCACCGCGCCGTCGACGGCCATGGTGTCCTTGTTCAGGAAGGCGGCCTGGCCCGAGCGGACCTCGAAGCCGTAGGCGGCGGCTACGTCGGCGTACTTCGCCTCGCGCAGGCTCTCGATCAGGCCATCCTTCTGCGCCACTAGGGCGCCCAGATCCACCGGTCCGGCTGACGTCGGGACGCCTGCGAAGGGGTTGGTCAGCGCGGCGTGCCGCGCTCCGGCGGCCGCCAGCAGCGTCTTGGACGGCACACAGCCGATGTTCACGCACGTGCCGCCGAGGACGCCGCGTTCGATCAACACCACACTCTTGCCGGCCTGGCTGGCCGCGATCGCCGCCGACATGGCCGCGCCTCCTGACCCGATCACGGCCAAATCGACGTCGTAGTCCTCACCCATATCGCACATCTCCTTTGCGTTGCACGTCTCCAGTGACCAGAATGGACCTTCCAGTGCAGGGAAAGGTCAAGATGAACGTGGAAGCCGTTCGAGCAAGGAGGCGCCGTGCGGATCGGTGAGCTGGCCGAGGCCAGCGGCACCACAACCAAGACGCTGCGCTTCTACGAAGAAGCCGGGCTGCTGCCCGCACCGGACCGAACCGCCAACGGCTACCGCGACTACGCCGCTGAAGCCCTGGCGCGCCTGGGCTTCATCCGCCGCAGCCGCACCGCTGGGTTCACTCTGGCCCAAATCCGCGAGGTCCTCGACATCCGCGACGCCGGGGTCGCACCCTGCCGGCACGTGCAAGATCTGCTCGAGACCCGCCTGGACGACCTGGACCGCCAAATCGCCGACCTACAGGCACTGCGACACACCGTCGCCCAACTCAGCAACGCTGCCGCCACGGTCGACCCGACCGACTGCGACGCCACGACCATCTGCCGCTACCTGTGATCCGCACGGTCCCGAACCTGGCTGGCGCAGTGCCCACCGCTTGGTGCCGAACAGCGTCCCGGGGACCGATCGACCCGGCCCCGCTGGCCATCGCTCGTCAGTGAGACCGCCACGAAGCGACCGAAGAACCCCGCCAATTAGCGGACGGAGTCACAACAAGGGTGAGCCGGGCGTCCTCCGGCCCGCGGATGTGATCCACCTCGGGGTCCACCGGAGAGTCGAGCGTCATCGGGAGATCCGCCGTCTCCTCTCCCCACCGACGGGCCGCGACCTTGAAGATCGACCAGCCCAGAACAGTGGCGAGCACCATCGCCACGAGCACGCCCAGCGTCGCCTGGCGCCCCAGATCCGAGGAGGAGTCGAAAGCGAGGCTGATGACCAGCAGCGACACGGTGAAACCGATGCCCGAAAGTGCTGCCCCGCCGAACACGCTGCCCATTCCGACCCCCTCCGGCAGTCGGCCTGCGCCCATCCGAACGGCGAGGAGCGTCGCGATCCCGATTCCGAGGAGCTTGCCGAGCACGAGCCCCGCGATGACGCCCCACGTCACAGGCGAGCTCAGCGAGTCGGCCACCACCCCGCCGCCCAGGTCGACCCCGGCATTGGCCAGAGCGAAGATCGGCACGACCAGCAACGCCGTGGGGAGACGGAGGTAATCGTGCAATCGCTCGTTGACCGACACGCCCTTGGACAGCCCCCGTCCGACGGCACGCGCCGAGGAAGCGCTCGGGGATTGCCAGAAGTCGCGGAACAGCTGACGGGCGGCGACCACCTCGTGCCGTTGCGTCGGGTAGGCGGGGATCAGAAGGCCGGCGATCATGCCCGTCAGCGAGGCGTGGATGCCGGAGGACAGAGTCGCCACCCACAGCACGATGACGATCCCCACGTACGGAGCGGCACTCCACTGCCGGGAACGGCCCACCAGCCACAGGGCGACGAGGCAGCCGAGAGCGACCAGCAGCGGGACGGGCCGGATCTCGTCGCTGTAGAACACCCCGATGATCGATACCGCAAGGAAGTCGTCGACCACCGTGAGGGTCAGGAGGAAGACGCGAAGCTGCCCGGAAAGCCGGGGGCCGACGATCGCGAGAGCACCGAGCATGAACGCCGTGTCCGTTCCGACGACCGCCCCCCACCCGCGAAGCCCCTCGCCACCGGACGCGCCGACGACCAGGACATACACCAGCGCGGGCAACGCCACGCCCGTGAAACCGGCGATCGCTGCCAGGCGTGCGCGACTGCTGTCCCGCAGAGCCCCATACGCAAACTCCTGGCGCACCTCGAGACCCACGACGAAGAAGAACACGACCATGAGCCCGTCGTTGATCCAGTGGTGCAGATCCAGGTGCAACCCGAACGGGCCGACGTCGATCCCCACGCTCTGGTGCCACAACTCGACATAGGAAGAGGACAGCGGCGAGTTCGCCCAGAGGAGAGCGAAGACCGTGACGACGATGAGCAGGACGGCCGAACCCGACTCCGTGCGGAGTCTTCCGGCTACTCCGCGCGAGGGCGAAGTTGAGTGGGGCACGGCGCGATTCTGCCTGAACGTGCTGGCCGGCGCCACTGGGACGGACCGGGTCCGATGCCGCTGCTGTTCGGGTCCGAGGGGGTGGACGGGCGGCCGTGGGAGACCGATCCCCAGCTGCGCGCGAGGGCCAGGGGACGCTCCGCCCGGCCTCAGTTCTCTTCGCGGCGAGCTCGACCCGCGCAACCAGCGATCCTGGCGTTCGGCGACGTGATGAGAGGCGAGGTCTGCGCGGAGCTGCCGGGCCTGGAGGCGTCGGGCCCGTATCGCAGCCCTCACCGTCATCGATGCCCTGGTCCAAGACGGGATCCGCGATCCAGTCACACCAGTGACAGACCGGTGAGATCACTGCCACCTCGTCGAGAACCTGCGAATGTGGCCTCCATCACGATCCGCCGTGCCGGGAATGAACCTGACCGGACCAGAGTTGAGTCGAGTGTACTCAAGAATGGAGCTGCTCGGATTGACATCGTGAATCTCGGGTTCTCTACTTGAGTCCGTACAGCTCAAGTCTTGCAGCCGGCCGCTGGTCGGCAGCGAAGATCCCGTGCGGCGCATCCGTCGCAGAAAGGCAGGCACCCATGTCCCGTATCGTCGGAATCGATCTCGGCACCACCAACTCCGCCGTCGCCGTCCTCGAGGGCGGTCAGCCCACCGTCATCGCGAACGCCGAGGGCTCCCGCACCACCCCGTCGGTGGTCGCCTTCTCCAAGCAGGGCGAGGTGCTCGTCGGCGAAGTCGCCAAGCGTCAGGCCGTGACCAACGTCGACCGCACCATCTCCTCCGTCAAGCGCCACATGGGCACCGACTGGACCCAGGAGATCGACGGCAAGAAGTACACCGCGCCGGAGATCTCCGCGCGCATCCTCGGCAAGCTCAAGCGCGACGCCGAGGCCTACCTGGGTGAGCCCGTCACCGACGCGGTCATCACCGTCCCGGCCTACTTCAGCGACTCCGAGCGCCAGGCCACCAAGGACGCCGGGCAGATCGCCGGCCTGAACGTGCTGCGCATCATCAACGAGCCCACCGCCGCGGCCCTCGCCTACGGCCTCGAGAAGGGCAACGACGACGAGCAGATCCTGGTCTTCGACCTCGGCGGCGGCACCTTCGATGTGTCCCTGCTCGAGGTGAGCAAGGACGAGGACGGCGCGGCCATCCAGGTCGAGGCCACCGCGGGCGACAACCGCCTAGGCGGCGACGACTGGGACCAGAAGGTCGTCGACTGGCTGATCGCACAGGTCAAGAACAAGGACGGCGTGGACCTCTCCAAGGACCGCATCGCCCTGCAGCGCCTCAAGGAGGCCGCGGAGCAGGCGAAGAAGGAGCTGTCCTCCTCCTCCAGCACCAACATCTCCCTGCAGTACCTCTCCATGACGGAGAACGGCCCGCTGCACCTGGACGAGAAGCTCTCCCGCGCCCAGTTCGAGGAGATGACCAAGGATCTCCTCGAGCGCACCAAGGCCCCCTTCCACCAGGTGATCAAGGACGCCGGCGTGAAGGTCTCCGACATCGACCACGTGGTCCTCGTCGGCGGCTCCACCCGTATGCCCGCCGTCTCCCAGCTGGTCAAGGACCTCACCGGCAAGGAGCCCAACAAGGGCGTCAACCCGGACGAGGTCGTGGCCGTGGGCGCCGCCCTGCAGGCCGCCGTCATCAAGGGCGACCGCAAGGACGTGCTGCTGATGGACGTCACCCCGCTCTCCCTCGGCATCGAGACCAAGGGCGGCGTGATGACCAAGCTCATCGAGCGCAACGCGGCCATCCCGACCAAGACCTCCGAGGTGTTCTCCACCGCCGAGGACAACCAGCCCTCCGTGGCCATCCAGGTGTTCCAGGGTGAGCGTCAGTTCACCCGGGACAACAAGCTGCTGGGCACCTTCGAGCTGACCGGCATCGCCCCGGCCCCCCGCGGCATGCCCCAGATCGAGGTCACCTTCGACATCGACTCCAACGGCATCGTGCACGTGGGCGCGAAGGACCGCGGCACCGGCAACGAGCAGTCCATCCAGATCACCGGTGGCTCCGCCCTCTCCGAGGAGGACATCGACCGGATGGTCAAGGACGCCGAGGCCCACGCCGCCGAGGACGAGGAGCGCCGCAAGAATGCCGACGCCCGCAACGGCCTCGAGCAGCTCGTCTACCAGGGCGAGAAGCTCCTGTCCGACAACGCGGACAAGGTCTCCGATGCGGACAAGACCAAGGCCGAGGACGCCATCAAGGACGCCAAGGACGAGCTCGCCAAGGACGACGCCGAGACCTCCGCCCTGGAGGCCAAGCGCGACGCCCTGAACGAGGCCCTGCAGGCCGTCGGCACCGCGATCTACTCGCAGGCCGAGGGCGCCGAGGGTGCGGAGGGAGCCGAGCAGGCTTCTTCCTCGTCGGCCTCCTCCGACGATGACGACGTGGTCGACGCCGAGATCGTGGACGAGGACGAGGAGAAGAAGTGATGACCGAGGACCGCAGCACTCCCGACGACGCCCCCGAGGGGGAGCCCCGGTTCTCCTTCTCCGACAAGCGCAAGGTGGACCCGACGGACGGCAGCGTCCGTCCGTCGGGCGCCGCCGGCGAGCAGCCCTCCGAGCCCGTCGACCCGATCGACGCGGAGGCCGCCGCCCTGTTCGGGCAGGCCGAGGCCGGCGCGGACGGGCACGGTGACGACGAGCGGATCCGGGCCCTCGAGGCCCAGGTAGCCGAGCTCACCGAGCAGAGCAAGCGCGAGCAGGCGGAGTACGTCAACTCCCGTCGTCGCATCGAGCAGGCCGCCGAGGCCGGCAAGGAGCAGGCCGCAGGCCGGGTCCTCGCCTCCCTGATCGGTGTGCTGGACGACATCGCCCTGGGCCGCGAGCACGGCGACATCGCCGAGGGGACCCCCTTCGGCTCCATCGCCGCGAAGCTCGAGGAGACCCTGCGCACGCAGGGCCTGGAGCGGTACGGCCAGGTCGGCGACGAGTTCGACCCCACCCTGCACGAGGCCCTCATGCACGAGGACGTCGAGGGTGCCGAGAGCACCACGATCAAGCTCGTCATGCAGGCCGGCTACACCGTGGGCGGGCGTGTGCTGCGCCCGGCCCGGGTGGCCACCCAGGGTCCCGCCTGAGCGGGCCCCCGGCCAACGGGGTGGGCAGGACCGGCACGGCCCTGCCCACCCCGCGCCGTACCACCGGCCGGGACCATCCTCCGGCCCGCCCCCGAAGACACATGACCATCATGTGCTGACGCTCCTGGAAGGAGGCGCGATCAAATGTCCGGACAGGACTGGCTCGACAAGGACTTCTACGCGGTCCTCGGCGTCTCGAAGGACGCCGACGCGCAGGAGATCAAGAAGGCGTACCGGAAGAAGGCCAAGGAGCTGCATCCGGATCGCCACCCCGACGACCCGAAGGCCGAGGACCGTTTCAAGACGGTCGGCGAGGCCTACGCGGTGCTTCACGACCCGGAGCAGCGCGAGCAGTACGACGCGATCCGCGCGATGGGCTCCGGCGGGGCCCGCTTCGCCGCGGGCCAGGGCGGCAACACCGGCCAGGCCGGCTTCGAGGACGTGTTCTCCTCGATGTTCGGCGGCGGCGGGGGCGGCCGCGGTGCCCGCTACTCCACCAGCTACGGCGGCGGCCAGGGCGGCGAGCCCGACCTCGAGGACATCCTGCGGATGTTCGGCGGTCAGGGCGGCGGCGGGGGCTTCCCCGGCGGTGCCGGCGGCTTCCCGGGCGGCTCCCAGGGCGGCTTCGGCGGCCCGCCGCGGGCGGCCAAGGGCGAGGACCTCACCGCGAGGCTGCGGATCCCCTTCCGCGACGCCGCGATGGGGACGGAGACCACGCTCGACGTGGGCGGACGCAGCATCACCACCCGCATCCCGGCCGGAGTGCACGACGGCCAGAAGATCCGCCTGCGCGGCAAGGGACAGCCCGGCCAGGGCTCCGCGCCCGCCGGCGACCTGATCCTCTCCGTCGAGGTGGAGCCGCACGCCGTCTGGTCCGCCGACGGGGCCGACCTGCACATCACCGTGCCGATCAGCTTCGACGAGGCCGTGCTCGGCACCACTCTCACGGTGCCGCTGCTCGACGGCGGCACGGTGAAGCTGAAGGTGCCCGCCGGCACCCCCTCGGGCCGCACCCTGCGCGTCCGCGGCAAGGGCCTGGTCACGAAGAAGCGCACCGGCGACCTGCTGGTCACCGTGCAGGTGGTCGTGCCCAGCCACGTGGAGGGCAAGGCCAAGCAGGCCCTCGAGGACCTCCGTGAGGCGCTCGCCGAGGAGGACCCGCGCGCGGGCCTGGCGGAGGCCGCCGCGCGATGAGCACCCCGCAGCACCGCATCGACGAGCGCGCCCCCGTGTTCGTGATCTCGGTGGCCGCGGAGCTCGCGGGCATGCACCCGCAGACGCTGCGCCAGTACGACCGCATCGGTCTGGTCTCGCCCCGCCGCACGGCGGGGCGGGGCCGCCGCTACAGCGCCCGCGACGTCGCGGCGCTGCGCGAGGTGCAGCGGCTCTCCCAGGAGGAGGGCATCAACCTGGCCGGGATCAAACGCATCCTGGAGCTGCAGGAGCAGGTCTCGGGCCTGCGCGAGCAGCTCGAGCGGGTCAACCAGGCCCTGGAGGCGATGGCCCCGGCCGACCGCCGCCGCGTCTTCGCCGCCGATCGCACCGGCGAGATCAACGCGGTGCGACGCGGGCAGCGTCCCGAACGGCGCCCCGGGGGAGCGATGGTGCTGTGGCGCGGCGGTCGCCGCCCGGACTGAGCCGCGACGCCTCCCGGCCGGGAAGGTCCGGACCTTCCTCGGCGACCTGATGGGTGAGCACCCCGTCGGGGAACTGCTCCCGGTACAGCGGGCCCCCGCACCAGCACGGGGTCCCGCAGGCCAGCGCCCGGGAGACGGCGGCCGTGAGCATCCGAGGGTCGGTGCGGCCGTACCAGACGAAGGTGACCTCGGGCCTCGCCGCGGCCATTCGCAGCCAGTCCAGGATCCCCTTGCGCTCCAGCTGCATCCCGACGCACACCACCACCTCCGCCCCGGCGCCCCGCGATCAGCCCGCGGGAGTAGTCGCTGGGGTTCACCACCACCTCCCCGCGGCGGTAGAGCCCGGCGGGCTGCTGGTGGCGGATCGCCGCCCCGATCCCGGACTCCCGGCCCAGGGCGCTGAGCCCGCCGGGGAACAGCACCCGCCGCGGCCGCTCGGCCGGTGGTGTGGCCCCGCGCTCCGCGTGCAGGGACGGGTCGCTCATCAGCATCATCGCGGTCTCCTCACCAGGGGAGCAGGTGCAGCAGCAGGGTGCTCACGCCGAGCCCGTAGGCGATCAGGGCGGCCGGCTTGCCGAGCAGGATGATCAGGGGTGAAGGTGCACGCACGCATCCGGGTGGTGCCGACCAGGTAGCGCAGCAGGTCGTCCGGGGCGATGGGCAGCACGATCGCGAGGGCGAAGGCGCCGGTGGCGCGGGGCCCGGAGAGCCGGTCCCGCATCGCGCCCAGGGGACGCGGCCCCACCAGGCGTCCGATCAGGCCCACCCCGTGGCGTCGCGCCAGCGCGAAGGCGGCCAGCGATCCCGCGCACACCCCCAGGTAGCCGAGGATCGTGACCTCGACGGGCCCGAAGAGCACGGGGGCGGCGACCACGAGCAGCCCGCCGGGCACCAGCGGGAAGGCGATCACTGCGACGGCGGAGGCCAGCACGTACACCACCGGTCCCGCCGGTCCGAGGGAGTCCATGACCGCGCGCAGCGTCTCGGGGGAGTCGAGGATCCCCTGGGAACGGGCCCGGAGCAGGCCCGGTGTCGGTGCTCATGCCGGCACCGGCTCACGGCGGGCGATGATCCGGGGGGACCGCGGGGCGGGATCCAGCGGGGCCCGCATGCCCTGGTAGACGCCGAGCACCCGGGCGCCGTAGGTCGGGGCGGAGAAGGCGCTGTGGGCGTGCTCGACACCCGTCCGCGCCATTGCGCGCCGACGCGGCTCGTCCGCCCACAGCTCCTCCAGGTGGCGCGCCAGGTCATCGGGGGCGTCGAGCTGCCAGCCGGTGCGGCCGGGGATCACCACCGGGTCCAGGGAGGGGTCCCGGCGGCACAGCAGCGGCAGTCCGCAGGCCATCGCCTCGATGAAGGTCAGGCCCTGGCTCTCCGACTGCGAGGCGGAGACGAAGGCGTCGCCGAGGCGGTACCAGCGCGGCACCTGCGAGGGCTCGATCCCCCCGGGGAAGCGGACCCGCTCGGCGATGCCCAGGTGCCGGGCGTGCTCCTCGAGCTCCGCCCGCTGGGGGCCGTCGCCGACCATCACCAGCACGGTGTCCGCGCGGTCCGCGGCGGCGACGTCCTCGAGCACCTGCCGCAGGTTCTTCTCCTGGGCCAGGCGGGAGAGCGAGATCAGCACCCGCCGTCCCGGGGCGATGCCGAGCGCGGCGCGCAGGGCGGCGGCGTCGGCCTCCTCCCGCGGACCCTCGGCGGGGCGGAAGCGGCGCAGGTCGAGCCCGGTGGGGATCACGTGCAGCGGCCGGTCGACGCCGTAGCCGCGCAGTACCCGGGCCATCTTCTCGGTCGGGGCGATGACGGCGTCGGTGCCGTCGAGCAGCCGCCGGGTGAGGGTCTCCACGACCTTGCGGCCGACCGCCCGGGAGGGTGAGTAGTAGTGGGTGTAGTCCTCGTAGTTCGTGTGATGCGTGTGCACCAGCGGCACCCCGAGGTGGCGGGCGATGCGCCGGGCGGTGATGTGGGTGGAGAACTCGCAGTGGGAGTGCACCACGTCGGGGCGCCAGCGCAGGATCTCCCGTAGCGCCCGCGGGTTGGTGGGCATCCCGATCCGGGCGCGGGAGTAGATGGCCTGCGCCGGCAGCGAGCCGATGCGGTAGACGTCGGCCTCGCGGTGGGCGCGCAGCTCGGGGGAGAGGGTCAGCACGCGCACGTCGCAGCCCAGCGCCAGCAGCTCCCGCCGCAGCGTGGTCACGGAGGCGACCACCCCGTTGACCGCCGGCTCCCACCAGTCGGTGGTCAGCAGCACCCGCAGCGGCCGCCCACCGGGGGTGCCGACGCTCGCGCCGCGCGGGGACTCGGACATCTCGCTCATGTCTCGAGCCTAGGAGCTGGGTGTCGGCCATCGGAATCGGGTGTGCCGGATTCCTGGGAGGGGCCTGGCCCCCGTGACAGAGCGGCCCCGCTCTGGTATCGCGCGGCTCAGAAGCCGTCGACCGAGGGCTTCGGGTAGTGCTGCAGGAACTTCTTGACCTGGTTGGCCTTGGCGACGGCAACGTAGCCGCGGCGGCGCCAGCCCTCCACCGGGTAGGCCAGGGGGTGCACGGTGCGGCGCTTCCCGATCGCCCGCACCCGCGCCCGCAGCGAGGGGTCGGTGAGGTAGCGGCGCAGCAGCGCCCAGGGCAGGATCGAGTAGAGGATCTCCGCGCGCGGCACCATCCGCTCGATCCGGCGCCCCTGGACCATGTCGGCCACGACGGGGACCGCCACGTTGGTGCCGGCGGCGGTCATGTAGTAGTTGTTGCGGCCGATCCGAGGGTTCACCTCGAAGAACTTGGCGACGCCATCGCGCGGGTCGACCTTCACGTCGAAGTTCGCGAAGCCGCGATAGCCGGTGGCCTCGAGGAAGCGCACCGAGGCCTCCAGCACCGGCCCCAGGTCCGTGGTGAACATGGCGGCCGGGTTGCCGAGCGCTCCCGGGGTGTGCTCCTCCAGCAGAACGTGCGCCCCGCCCAGCAGGGTCACCTCGCCGTCGGAGTCGACGTAGGCGGTCACCGAGAGCATGCAGGTGTCGTCGCCGGGGATCATCTCCTGCACCACGAAGCGGTCGGTGAAGCCCGCGCCGTGGAGCCGGTCGACCAGGTCCTGCAGCTCGGCGCGGGAGCGGATCTCGAAGACCTTGCGCTTGCCCTCGAAGCTCACCTGCGAGTACGCGGAGGAGCGGGAGGCCTTCGCGACCACCGGGAAATCCCATTCCAGGGTGGGCACGCGCGGCTTGATGCCGTCGGCGAAGTCCAGCACCACGGTGCCGGGGGTGGGCACCTCGATGCCCGCGCAGACCTCGGCGAAGGTCGCCTTGTCGGCCACCGCCTCGAGCACGTTGTCGGCGAGCACCGGCAGGTGGAACACCTGGCCCAGCCGATCGCGGTTGCTCGCGATGAGAACCACCAGGAAGTCGGCGTTGGCCAGCAGGATCGGTCGCACCCCGGCGGCGCGGCGCTGCCCGCCGACCTCCAGCAGGGCCTCGACCATCGCGGCCTCGTCGGCGTCGGCGCCGAGCTCCACGGTGCGCAGGATCCTCGAGTCGGCCACCGGCCCGGAGACGGAGCGGGTGACGACGGTGGCGAGCGTGCCGTACTGCTCATGGAATGCGCGGGCCAGGGCGTAGACGCCGATGTCGCCGCCGAGCAGGACCAGGTCGATCCCCTCGTCGGAGGTGTGCGGGGCGGGGGTGCTCATCGGGACGGGGTCCTTTCGGGGGACCCGTGCGGGTCCGGTGATCGGGGGAGGGACGGGGCCGCTCAGAAGCCGGTGTCGGTGGGGCGCGGGTAGACCTTGCGGTACTTGCGCACGAAGTTCAGGCCGGAGACCGTCGCGTAGCCGCGCATCCACCAGCCCTCGGGACCGTAGCGGAAGGGGTTGCGCAGGCGGGTGCGGGCTACCGTGCGCACCCGCCGCTTCAGCGCCGGGTCCCGCAGGTAGGACAGCACCAGGCGCAGCGGCAGGATCGAGTACAGCACCTGCTCGGAGACCCGCACCGGCGGAATCTCGCGGCCGTGGACGCGGTCCTCCACCACGTGGCGGGCCACGGACTCGCCGGTCGCGGTGACGTAGTAGTTGTTGCGGCCGATGCGCGGGTTGATCTCGAAGAAGCACTCGGCACCGGTGCGCGGGTCGACCTTCACGTCGAAGTTCGCGAAGCCCACGTAGTCCACGGCGTCCAGGAAGCGCTCGGCGGCGTCCAGCAGCTCCGGGTGGCTGCCGGTGATCATCGCGGCCGGCCGTCCCAGGGCGTCGGGGGTGTGCTCCCCGAGCAGCACCTGCGCGGCGCACAGCAGGGTGACGCTGCCGCGGGAGGAGCGGTAGGCGGTGATGGAGCGCTGGGCGGTGTCGTCGCCCGGTATCAGCTCCTGGAACAGGAAGCGGCCGGTGAAGCCGGAGGCCCGCAGGCGCCGCACCAGGTCCTGCTGCTCGGCGGCCGACTCCAGGAAGAACACCTTCTTCTTCCCGGGGAAGGACACATGGTGGTACTCGGCGGTGTTGGCGGCCTTGCCGACGACGGGATAGGACCAGGGCAGCTCCGCGGTGCCGTTCCAGTCGGGCTCCTGCGCGCGGGAGAAGTCGACGATGACGGTGGGCACGGTGCCGATGCCGAGGCCCTCGCAGATCTCCGCGAACTCGGCCTTGTCGGCCAGGCGGGCCAGCAGGGCGCCGTCCACCTGCGCCAGCAGGTAGTGCTTCTCCAGCTCCGCCCGGAAGCGGTCGATGAAGTCGATCAGCGAGTCGGCGTTGGTCAGGAGCAGTGCGGGTCGTCCCGCGGGGCGGCGCGCGGCCAGCTCCAGCAGGCGGTCGCGCACGTCCTCGTCGCTGGCCCCGGCCCCGACCACCTCGAGGTCGCTGGTGACGGTGTGCTCGTTCATCGCGACGGGGGTGCGCACCACCGTAGTGGCGCGCATGCCGTACTGCTGATGGAAGGCGATCGTCAGGTTCAGGGAGTTCAGGCCGGCCCCGAGCACGACGACGTCGAACCCGGGATCGACCGGTGTGGAGCCGTTTCGCATGGGGGTGATCCTAACGAGGCCGGCTGTCCGCGCCCGGGAGGCGCACGGCACCCGGGCATACCGGGTGCCGTGCAGGTCAGCGCGGCGTGGCGTGCGCCTCACCGCGCGGGCGGGGCTCAGGCGGTGCGCAGCCAGAGGGTTGCGTCGGGGGCGATGGCGCCCGCCTCCTGCGCGCCCGAGGCGATGAGTACCTCGGCGTCGGCCAGGCCGCCGGCGGTGGGCAGCGGCAGGCTCTGCTCGGTGGTGTTCACCAGCACCACGACCTTGCCGCGGCGCACACCGAGCACGCCCTCGGGCAGGCCGTCGAGGAACTCGACGGCCGCGTCGTGCCGGCCCAGGCCCAGCTCGCGGCGCAGGTACAGGGCGCGGCGGTACATCTCCAGGGTGGAGCCGGGCACGCCGTCCTGGGCGTCCACGGCCAGGGGGCCGAAGGCCTCCGGCTGCGGCAGCCAGCTCTCGCCGCTGGGGGAGAAGCCGTAGGCCGGGGCGTCCTGCTGCCAGGGGATCGGCACCCGGCAGCCGTCGCGGCCGGGCACGCCGCCGCGGTGGTGGGCGGGGTCCTCGCGCAGCTCGTCGGGGATGTCGGCCACCTCGGGCAGGCCCAGCTCCTCGCCCTGGTAGAGGTAGGCCGCACCGGGCAGGGAGAGCATCAGCAGGCTGGCGGCGCGGGCGCGCTGCAGGCCGAGCTCGGCCTCGGGGTGCTCGTCGCGGCCCAGGCCTTCCCCGAAGGCGTAGTCGGGGGCGAAGCCGTAGCGGGTGGCGTGGCGGATCACGTCGTGGTTGGAGAGCACCCAGGTGGTGGGGGCGTCCACGGCATCGGCCAGCTCCAGCGGCTTCTCGATGGCGGCGCGCATCGTCTCCACGCCCCAGCGGGCCTGCAGGAAGCCGAAGTTGAAGGACTGGTGCGCCTCCTCGCGGCCGATGTACAGCGGCAGGCGGTGCTCGGGGATCCAGGCCTCCAGCACCATCATCCGGTCGCCCTCGTAGGCGTCCAGGATCGGCCGCCACTCGCGGTAGATGTCCAGCACGCCGTCGTTGTCGAAGTAGATCGGCACCTCACCCTCGGGGATGTCGATCAGGCCGTGGGCGTTCACGGTCGCGTCCGGCAGGCCCTCGGGCTTCACCATGCCGTGGGCGACGTCCACTCGGAAGCCGTCGGCGCCGCGGTCCAGCCAGAAGCGCAGCACATCGCGGAACAGGGCGTGCACGGCCGGGTTCTCCCAGTTCCAGTCGGGCTGGGTGGTGTCGAAGATGTGCAGGTACCACTGGCCGGGGGTGCCGTCGGCCTCGGTGATGCGGGTCCAGGCGGCGCCGTGGAAGATCGAGGTCCAGTTGTTCGGGGGCAGCTCGCCGTGCTCGCCGCGCCCGTCGCGGAAGATGTACATGTCCCGCTCGGGGGAGCCGGGGCCGGCGGCCAGCGCGGCCTGGAACAGCTCGTGCTCGCTGGAGGAGTGGTTGGGGACGATGTCGACGATGACCTTGAGGCCCTGCTCGTGGGCGCGGGCGATCAGCTCGTCGGCGTCGGAGCGGGAGCCGAAGCGGGGGTCGACGTCGGTGTAGTCGGCGACGTCGTAGCCGGCGTCGTGCTGCGGGGAGGTGTAGAAGGGCGAGAGCCACAGGGCGTCCACGCCGAGCTCGCGCAGGTAGGGCAGGCGGGAGGTGACGCCGGGCAGGTCGCCCATGCCGTCGCCGTCCGCATCGGCGAAGGAGCGGGGATACACCTGGTAGACCACGGCGTCGCGCCACCATTCGGGGGCGCCGGCCTCGGGCTGCGCGGTCGCGGGGGCGGGCGAGGCGGTGGTGGTCATGGTGTCCTTCCGATGGGGGCGGTGCGGGGCGCCGGGCCGACGGGGAGTGCCGGCCCGGACGATTCGTGGGGTATCAGACAGAGGCCGGTTCCGTGGTCGGCTCAGCAGCCAGCACGGTGGCGCCGGCCGCGGTGGCCTGCAGGCGCAGCAGCGGTCCGTCCGCGGCGGCGGTGGCGCCGCCGACGGCCACCAGGGGATGGGCACCGGTCACGCCGGGCAGGGACCGCAGGTCCAGGGTGACGGGATCGTGGGCGTCCCGGGCCAGGTGCACGATGATGTCGCCGTCCGGGTGGGTGCGCACGAGCACCAGGGCGTCTTCCCCGGTGTGCAGCCAGCGCAGGCCGCCGCGGCGCAGGGCCGGGTGCTCGCGGCGCAGGCCCAGCAGGGTGCGGGTGGCCTCCAGCACCTCGGCATCGACGGCAAGATCGGCGTCCCCGGGATCGCCCGCCTGCTCGGCGAGGGCGTCGATGGCGGCCCAAGGCATCGGGGTGCGGGCGTGCTCCCCGGTGAGGCCCTCGGCGCCGAGCTCGTCCCCGGCGAAGACGGTGGGCACCCCGGGAAGGGCCGCCAGGGCGGCGACAGCGGTGAGCTGGCGGCCGCGCTCGCCGACCACGGTGCGGGTGCGGGGCGTGTCATGGCTGGAGAGCTGGTTCTGGGAGTGCAGGCGGGAGGGCCAGGGCATCTGCGCGTTGTAGTCGCGCAGGCTGCGGGAGACGGCGCCGCCGGGCAGCCGCGGCGTCGTCATGGGCAGTCCCAGCCAGTTCAGGGCGCTGCCGGGCTCGGCCAGCCAGGCCCACAGGGGCCGGGTGAAGCCGGTGTAGTTCATGGTGCCGTGCCAGCCGTCGCCGTCCAGGTCCCCGGTGGCGTCGTGGCCGTGCTCGGCGACCAGCCAGGTGTCCCGGCCGGTGCGGGCGCGGACCCGGCGCAGGGTGCCGCGCATCTCGCGGGCCACCTCGCGGGTGAGGTCCACGGCGCCGTGGCGGCCGGTCATGTTGGCCACGTCGATGCGCCAGCCGTCGGCGAGCACGGGCTCGTCGAGGAATCGCGCGGTCACGGAGCCCTCGCCGCGGGTGAGGCGGGCACGCAGGGCGGCGCTGCGCTGGTCGAGCTTGGGCAGACTCGGCACGTCCAGCCAGCTCACGTAGCGGTCCGGGTGCTCGGTGAACAGGTAGTACCCGGCCTCCTCGCTCCCGGCATCGGCCTGGGCGGCGCGGAACCACTCGTGGGTGTCCCCGGTGTGGTTGGTGGTCAGGTCCAGCACCAGGCGCATGCCGCGGGCGTGCAGCGCCTCCGAGAGCCGCACGAGGGCCTCCTCGCCGCCGAGCAGCGGATCGACCGCCTCGAAGGTGGAGGCGTCGTAGCGGTGCACGGAGCCGGCGGGGAAGATCGGGGTGAGGTAGACGGTGTCCGCACCGAGGGAGGCGATGTGGTCCAGCCGCTCGATGATCCCGTCGAGGTCGCCGCCGTAGTACTGGGCGCCGGTGAGGTCGCCGCGCACGGCGGGCTCCTCGTCCCAGCGCATCGGCATGGCCCAGGCGGGCAGGTCCTCCGGGACGGGGCGGCCCTCGGCGTCCTCGGGGATGCGGGAGCTGCGGGCGAAGCGGTCGGGGAAGACCTGGTAAACGATCGCGTCGTCCACCCAGTCCGGGGCCGGCTCGTGCGCGACCAGGCGGAAGTCGGTGGCGTCGGAGACGTCCCAGGGCACCAGGCCGGCGGCGGTGAGCCAGGCGTAGGTGGGGACCGGGGCGCCGGAGGCGGTGCGGGCACCGGGCTCGGCGAGCACGGCGACGCGGTAGGGCACGACCGGGTTCGCGACGGTCAGGGTCGCTTCCCACCAGGTGCCGGTGCCGTCGGAGGCGGGACGCGGGGTGAGGTCCCCGGTGAGGATCTCCCCGTCCACCACGGACCGCAGGGCCAGGGTGCGCGCCGGATAGGCGGCGGGCACCCAGACCCGCAGCGTGGCCTCCTGGCCGAGGCCCGCCCGCGGACCCGGCACGAAGGACGGGCCGGAGTCGTGGTGGGGCTGCTCGGTCAGGGGCACTCCGCTGGGCTCGATCGCGGGATCGACCGGCTGCGGGGCGGGGGAGGGGAGATCGCTCATCGGGAGGGTCCGTTCAGCCCTTCACGGCGCCGGCGGTGGAGCCGCCGACGATGTAGCGCTGCAGGAACTGGTACAGGATGATCACCGGCACCATGATCATCACCGAGCCGGCGGCGAAGACGCCCAGGTTGTTGGAGCGGTCGCCCTCGAGCATCCCGTACAGGCCCACGGCCAGGGTCTTGGTGTCGTTGCTGGTCAGGAAGATCGAGCCCAGCAGGAACTCGGAGAGCACACCCACCAGGGCCAGCAGGATGGTGGTGGCCAGGATCGGGGTGAGGGTGGGCAGCAGGATCTTGGTGAACACCTGCCAGTGGGAGCAGCCGTCGATGATGGCGGCCTCGTCCAGCTCCTTGGGCACGGTGTCGAAGAAGCCCTTGATCAGCCACACCTGGCCGAGCGAGCCGCCCAGCAGCACGATGATGTAGCCCGGCAGGGAGTCCAGACCCAGGAAGGGGATCGCCTCGCCCAGCCCGGAGGCCATCGAGTAGATCGCGATCATCGCCAGGAACGCCGGGAACATCATCACCAGCAGCAGAGAGAGCAGGCCGATGCGGCGACCGGCGAATCGCAGGCGGCTGAAGGCGTAGGCGGCCAGGGTGGAGAGGAACACCTGCACCAGCGCGACGGTGCCGCACACGATGACCGTGTTCGCGTACCAGCGCAGGAAGGGCCCGCGATCGCCCGCGATCAGGGACTCGTAGTGCACCAGGGAGAAGGCCTTGGGGATCAGGCCGGAGCTGGAGACGGTGCCCAGCGGGTTCACCGAGGCGGAGACGATGAACAGGATGGGGAACACCGCGAAGGCGACGGCGAGGATGCCGACGACGTGGCGCCACCCGACCTCGGCCATCCAGCGGCCGAAGGGCATCCGCCGCTGCGCGGTGACGGAGGTCTGCTGCGAAGTCTGCGTGCTCATGATCGGGCCGCCTCTCAGTTGACGTCTTCGAGGACGCTGGTGAACCGGAACTGGATCGCCGCGAGCACGCCGGTCAGCGCGAACAGGGCGACGGAGACGGCGGAGGCGAAGCCGAAGTCGGCCCCCGAGCCGCCGAAGGCGATGCGGTAGATCATCGAGATCAGGATGTCGGTGCCGCCGCGGGTGTACTCGCCCGGCAGGAACGGACCGCCCTCGGTGAGCAGCTCGATCGCGTTGAAGTTGTTGAAGTTGAAGGCGAAGGACGCCACCAGCAGGGGGGCCACGGCCACCAGCAGCAGCGGGGTCACCACCTTCACCGTGGTCTGGAAGCGGCTGGCGCCGTCGATGCGAGCCGCCTCCATCACGTCACCGGGGATCGCCTGCAGGGCGCCGGTGGTGACGATGAACATGTAGGGGAAGCCCATCCACAGGTTCGTCAGCAGCACCGCGATCTTGGCCATCGTCGGATCGCCCAGCCAGTTCACGTTGATGCCGAGGGTGGTGTTGATCAGGCCGAAGTCCTGGTTGTAGAAGTTCGACCACACCAGCAGGGCGATGAAGCCCGGCACCGCGTACGGCATCAGCAGGATCGAGCGGTACAGGCGGCGGCCCTTCAGCCGCTCGTCGTTGAGGATCAGCGCCAGGGCGAAGCCGACCACGAAGGTCAGCGCCACCGAGCCGAGGGCGAAGACCAGGGTCCAGGCGAAGGCGGCGAGGAACTGGCCGGCGATGTTGGAGTCGGTGAACAGGCGCTGGTAGTTGGACCAGCCCACGTTCTGCAGCCAGGACTGGCTGAAAGCGCGCTCGCCGTTCTCGTTCACGAAGTACTCGGAGTCGCCCACGGTGCCGACCGTGTAGACCGCGCCCGTCTGGGTGTCGGTGATGGTGTCGGCGGCCTCGTCGTAGGTCAGCAAGGTGGTGCCCACGTAGGCCTGATTGGCGCCCTGCACCCGCACCGCGGAGTTCTCGTCGACGGGGACGGCGACCTCCTGCAGCGCGTTGTAGGCGTCGTTGACCTCGCGCGACTCGAGGATCGTGTAGCCGGAGGCCTCGGTGACGTAGTTGTTCTCGACGGTGACGTCGGCGGCGGGCACCGGGGCCAGCTCGGTCTCCTCGTCGCCGGAGTAGACGGTGCCCGTGGCGGGGTCCACCAGGAACAGGGTGAAGGGGCCCTCCACGGGGTCGCCCTGGGTGGCGACCGACATGTTGTACCAGGTGGAGTCGTCGGTCTGGACCACCGAGTTGGCGATGATCGAGTTCACCGCCTGCTCCTTGGTGCCGCGGGTGCCGTCGCCGTAGTTGGAGAAGGAGTAGCCCACCGTGAGGATGATCGGGGTGATCAGGAAGACCGCGAGGAAGAAGGTGCCGGGGAAGAGGTACTTCCCGGGGATGAAGCGCTTCGTGGAGTAGATGACGAAGATCGCGATCGCGGCCAGGACCATCACGGCCAGCCACATCCACTGCTGCTGCTGGATCATCAGCGGCACGGTGAAGGCGGTGACGGCGAGGACGGCGCCGAGGACGATGATGCGCACCAGGACCGCGGGGATCGAGGTGCTGCGCTCGCGGTGCACGGGCGGCAGGGGGCTGGACATGGCGACGGTGCCTTTCACGGGGTGGCGGGGGTGACCGGACAGGCCGGTCGGACGGGGTGCGACGCCGTGATGTCACACCCCGTCCGGAGGATCCGGGGGAGCGGGCGTGCTGCCCGCTCCGTGACGGAGGGAGGGTCAGCCGATCTGGCTGGTGATCTCCTCGCCGGCGGAGGTCATGGTCGATTCGGGGTCCGCGCCGCCGACCAGGTTGGCCTCGGCCTGACCGAGCGGGCCCCAGATGGCGGCCATCTCGGGAATCGCGGGCATCGGGGAGGCGTCCTCGGCGTACTCGGCCACGCGCACAACGTCGGGGTACTCGCCCGTGAGCTTCTCCTGCAGCTCGAGGTTCACCGGGGGCAGCTCGTTGCCTGGGAACATCGCCTCGGCGATGTCGGGGGAGGAGACCACGTCGGTGGCGAACTGCTGGGCGAAGGCCTGGTTGGCGCCGCTGGAGGCGACGAAGAAGGCGTTGACGCCAGCGAAGGGGACCGCCGGGTCCATGCCCTCGAAGCCGGGGACCTGGCTCATGGTGAAGTCGACCTCGGCGGTGCGGATGTCGGCCAGTGCCCAGGGGCCCGAGATCAGGTAGGCGGCGTTGCCGTCGGTGAACAGCGAGATCGCGTTGTCGTTGCTGATGGAGGTCTTCAGCACGCCCTGCTCGCCGAGCTCCACGATCTTCTCGGCCGCGGAGATCGAACCCTCCTTGCCCACGCCCACGTCGGAGGGGTCGAGGTTGCCCTCGGAGTCCTCGCCGAAGAGGTAGCCGCCGCCGGAGGTGTAGAAGGGCTGCATGTGGTAGGCGTCGCCCTCCTCGCCGACCGGCAGGGACAGCACGTTCTCGGCGCCGCCGGCCTCGCCGGCCTCGACGAGCTCCTCCACGGTGGAGGGCTCGGGCACGTCAGTGAGCTCGTTGTTCGCGTAGAGCACCAGGGTCTCCACGGCGTAGGGGGCGCCGTAGGTCTGACCGTCGTAGGTCACGGCCTCGAGGCCGACCGGGGCGATCGCGTCGGAGGCGCCGGAGGGCAGCTGCACCGGGGAGATGGCGCCGTTCTGCACCAGGTTCCCGATCCAGTCGTGGGCGGCCACGATCATGTCGGGGCCGTTGCCGGCCTGGTTGGCGGTGATGAAGTTGCCCTGCAGGTCGTCGGCGACGATCTGCACCGCGACGGTGAGGTTGTTGGCCTCGGCCCAGTCCTGCGCCGGGCCCTCGAGGGCGCCGGCCTTGACCTCGTCGGTCCAGATCACGAGGTCGGCATCGGCGCGCTCGGGCGCCGCGCCCTCGGAGGAGCCGCCCGCGTCCGAGCCGCCGGAGGAGCTGTCGGAACCGGAGTCGCTGCTGCCGCCGCAGGCGGCGAGGACACCGGTGGTGGCGGCGATGCCGCTCAGGGCGAGGAAGTTCTTGCGACGGATCTGCACGTCTTCTCCTTCGAATCGTGGTGCACCTGGCCGTCGGTGGCCGTGCGGATTGGGACAAAATATAGATCCTGTCGCGGTCCTGTGCAAGAATGAGCAAGAACTTGCAGGACACGATTCGGACACGGCACGATGACGCCCGTGGCCGGGGAGGATGAGTGTGATGGCGCGACTCATCGACATCGCCAAGGCCGCCGGTGTGAGCGAGGCCACGGTCTCCCGGGTGCTCAACGGGCGATCCGGGGTCAACGAGGCCACCAGACGTTCCGTGATCGAGACGGCCCGCCTGCTGGGGCGGGAGGTCGGCACCGCCGCCACCCGCACCGGGCCGCTGGTCGGGGTGCTGGTGCCCGACCTCGACAACCAGGTCTTCACCTCCTGGGCCGAGCGCATCGAGGCCGAGCTCTTCGAGCGCGGGGCCGACTGCCTGGTGGCCATGCGTGCCCGCACGGCTGAACGCGAGCGAGAGATCTTGCAGCGTTTCCTGTCGATCGGGGTGGACGGCATCATCGTCGTCTCCGGGCACCACGCCCAGGAGGGGGGCCCCATCGACCACTACCGCGAGGTGACCGATACCGGGAGGCCCCTGGTGCTGGTCAACGGCGTGCGCCCGGACCTGGGCGCCGCCTACCTGTCCACCGACGACGAGCACGCCGTGCGCGCCACCCTGCAGCACCTCGAGGACCTCGGCCACCGCCGCATCGGCCTCGCCGTGGGGGACGAGCGCACCTGGCCGGTGCGCGAGAAGGTGCGGGTCTTCGAGGAGGCTTCCCCCGACAGCGACCGCGAGGAGCGCCCCGTCTCCTACACCGACTTCTCCTACGCCGGGGGGTACGAGGCCGCCCGCGACCTGGTCGCCCGCGGCGCCACCGCGATCATGTGCGGGTCCGACGTCATGGCCGCCGGCGCCCTGGAGGCCGTGCGCGCGATGGGCCTGGCGATCCCGGGGGACGTCTCCGTGGTCGGCTACGACGACGTGTTCTGGTCGGCCCTGACGAACCCGCCGCTGACCACCATGCGCCAGGCTGTGCCCGCCCTGGCTCGCGCGGCCGTGCGCGCCGCGCTCAGCGGGGGCGAGGGGTCCCGTCGCCCCTCCCGCACCGAGGTGGTGGTGCGGCCCCAGCTCGTCGTCCGCGGCTCCACCGGCTCCGCCCCCGAGGCCTGACCCGGGTCCGCGTCCCGGGGTTCCCTTCCCCGCGCCGTCACGCGGCACGGTATTCACCGCCTGACTTCCATCCGTGGAATGGAGCCGAGGAAAACCGTGCCCCCGGCGGCCTCCGGCGCGGTGCCGGGCTGTGCGAGGCCTGCGTCGGAGGGGCGCGGGCGCCGATAGCATGGTGGGCATGACCGATACCGTCGCCGATGTGACCCCCGAGATCGCCCCCTCCAGCTACGACGCCGCCCAGCGGCGCAGCGACGCGATCTGGCAGAAGATCGAGAGCGACCCCAGCGGCCTGCGCATGCTCACCGGGGACCGTCCCACCGGCGCGCTGCACATCGGCCACTACTTCGGCTCCCTGCGCAACCGCGTCCGTCTCCAGCAGGCCGGCGTGGAGACCTGGGTGATCGTCGCCGACTACCAGGTGATCACCGACCGCGAGATCCTCGGCGACATCCAGGGCTCCGTGCGCGAGCTGCTCACCGACTACCTCGCCGTCGGCATCGACCCCGAGCGCGCCACGATTTTCACCCACTCGGCGGTGCCCGCCCTGAACCAGCTGATGCTGCCGTTCCTCTCACTGGTCACCCAGCCGGAGCTGGAGCGCAACCCCACGGTGAAGGCCGAGCTGGCCGCCGCCGGGAAGTCCGCGATGGGCGGGCTGATGCTCACCTACCCCGTGCACCAGGCCGCCGACATCCTCTTCTGCCACGGCAACCTCGTGCCCGTCGGCAAGGACCAGCTGCCCCACATCGAGCAGACCCGCGTGATCGCGCGCCGCTTCAACGAGCGCTACGCGGGCGGGGAGGCCTACTTCCCCGAGCCCGACGCGCTGCTCTCCGAGGCCCCCACCATCCTGGGCCTGGACGGCAATGCGAAGATGAGCAAGTCCCTCGGCAACACCGTCATGCTGCGGATGAGCGCCGAGGAGACCGCCAAGAAGATCAAGAAGGCCAAGACCGACGCCGAGCGGCACATCACCTACGACCCGGAGAACCGGCCCGAGGTCGCGAACCTGCTGACCATCGCGTCCCTGTGCACCGGGCAGGATCCTGCGGCCCTCGCCGAGGAGATCGGCGACAAGGGCGCCGGCACCCTCAAGGTGATGACCGCCGAGGCGCTCAACGAGCACCTGTCCCCGATCCGCACCCGTCGCGCCGAGCTGGAGCAGGACCCCGGCTACCTGTTCTCCGTGCTCCGCGCGGGCAATGAGCGCGCCGACGCCGTGGCCGAGGAGACCCTCGCCCACGTGCGCGAGGTGATGGGGATGGTCTACTGACCCGCTGACCCCGTTCGAGAGGCGGGCCGCTCAGAAACGACCCGAGCTGCCCGCACCGGAGAAGCCACCCGCGACGCCGGGGGAGTAGCCGCCGGTGCTGCCGGAGACCGATCCCGGGTCGCGGTGCTCGGCGAGCTCGTCAGGCGCCGAGGTGCGCCAGTCGGAGAGCCACAGCACCGGGCTGATGGGCCACACGTCGTTGCTCGTCGCCGAATCGGAGGCCTGTCCGCGGCGGCGGACCTCGCGAAGGGTGCCGTACTCCCGGGCCTCGGTGAAGTCGGCGTCGCCGCGCAGCAGCTCCGTCTCCTCCTCGTCGTCCGCGAGGCGGGCCACGCCCAGGTCCCGGCACAGTCGAGCCTCGGTGGACAGGCGTTCCGTGAGCGCATCCAGCCGGTCCAGCGCCTCCTGCGGGGTGATCCGCCGGGCCTTTAGGTCCGCGGTCAGGCCCGGCAGCTCGTCCTCGACCTCCCCGGCGACGCGACGCAGCTCCTCTGCGGCCTCGCGCTCGCCGTCGGTGGCTTCGACGTCGAGCTCGAGCGCATCCGGCAGAGCCTCGAAGCCCGCCCGGAAGGGCGCCAGCTCCCGCTCCCACAGGGCGCGCCAGTCGCCCCGCTGCAGCAGCAGGTCCCGCGCCTCGACCACGACGTCGTCCAGCTCGTCGAGGCGACGGGCTGCCTCCTCCAGCTCCCGGGCGGCGCGATCGGTCGCGGCGCGCGCCCCGCGCACCGCCGTGACGGTCTCCCGGGCGCGGTCCACGTGGGCGCGGGCCTGCCCGCGGGCGACCAGCAGCGAGACCAGCACGATGATCTAGGCGGCCGGAGCGGCGATGATGACCAGCAGCGCCAGCGGGTGCTGCCAGGCGGGACCGTCCAGTCGGTCCGCGTACTCCGCGGCCCCGGCGAAGATCGTCGCCTCCCAGTCGCCGTCCTGCGCCTCCTCGCGCATGTCCTCCTGCGCGGCCTCGAAGCCGCCGTCCGTGAGCTTCACGTCCTCCCCGGCATAGGTGCCCAGGAACCGGTTCCCGGGGACCAGGGCCAGGATCACGGTGCCGTCGGCCCAGTGGTCCCCGTCCTCGGAGAGCAGGTCGGGGCGGAAGTCCCGGGCGTACAGCAGCACGGCGTCGTTCAGGGCGCGGTCGTCGGAGGTGGAGCGGCCCTGCGCGGTGACGTCCAGGACCAGCACCCGCAGGTCGACCTCCGAGCGGAAGCCCACCTCGTCCAGTTCCTCGGTGAGGGCCGGGGCGTCGACCGCGTCCAGGGTGTCGATCACCTCCACCGAGCGGGGCGGCATCGCCTGCGCGGGGACCGGGACCACGGTCGTCAGCGCGGTCACCGCGGCGATCACCAGGAGCAGGACCAAGCGGGGGCCGCCGGTCAGCAGGACCAGGTCCGGGGGCGTCGAGCTCGGGGCGGGTCGGGCGGTGGACCGTGCCGTCATGCCCCCACCCTGCTCCGTGGGGCGAGGGCGCGCGTCTCCGGACGGCATCGAGCCGTGCCTGCCGGGTCGACTCCCCGTCGCCGCGGCGCCACAGCAGGTCCGCGGTGGCGGGGGAGTCCACGGGGAGGGCCGGGGCGGCGGCCTCCTCGCGCTCGCAGTCCTCGCGCAGCGCCGCCATTCCCTCCCGGAGTGCTCACCTCCGCGGTCCCGTGCGCCGGCGGAGGGGAGGCATGACCAGGATCCCGACGATGACCAGGACGGCCGCCGCCACCGGGACCAGGACCACGGGGCGTTGCCAGGGCGGGGGCATCAGCATCCCGGCGAGCTCGGCGCCGACGGTCGGGGCGCTGAACCACGAGGCCATCGATGCCTCCGGAGTCATGGCGGCGGCGAACCGTTCCGTGTCCTCGACCGTGAGGCCGAGCCCCTCGCCGGCGACGGCCGCGGTCTGACCGGAAGCGGGGTCGATCGCCAGGATCAGGGTGTGCTCGCCGACCCGGCCCGCGGGCAGGTCCATCAGCTCGGGGTATCCGTCGGCCGCGAGCTGGAGCGCGGCGGGGGCAGCGCCTGCGGGGTGTGGGTCACGAATCCCCGTTCGGCGACATCGGTGAAGATCACGAACAGGTCGACGTCACGGGGGGAAGGTGACCTCCGCCGGCGCCTCGAAACTGGAGACCGTCACCGAGCGGGCCGGCGGCCCGGTCGCCGGGACAACCGGCCCCCGATCACCCATGACCCCACGATCGCGAGGACGAGGAGTCCGGCCACCGCGAGGCGCGACATCCAGCGACGGCGCGGGGCGGTGGTGGCCGGAAGGGAGTTCTCGCGGATGGTGTCGGTCGTGCAGGGCATGCGGGGCCTGCTCAGGGGTCGTACCGTCGGAGCGGGTGCTCAGCCGAGGATGTCGGCGATCCGGGCGAGGGTGCGGGGGATGCCGGCGCGAGCCGCGTTCTGCCGCTGGGCGAGCTGGTCGTGCGCGTCCTCGCCGTACGTCCCCTCGAAGAACTGCTCGGTGACCTCGCTGGTGCTGGTGAACAGGGTCAGCAGGGAGCCGTCGCCGCGCGGCTCGATGCGGTAGCCCCAGACGGCCCGCCCGCCGCCGACCTCCCAGACGAACTCGCGGCCCGCCTCGGCGACGACGACGGTGGAGACGGTGCTCCACTCGCGCTCGGCGGTGCGGTTGTGGCCCGTGAAGGTGGCCCCGACGCCGCGGGCGGAGGAATCCCAGTCGGCGCGCACGGTCTGCTCGCTCCACTCCCCGGTGCGGGTCACGTCGGAGACGAGGGCGTAGACCTGCTCGGGCGAGGCGGAGAGCGCGATGGACTCGGTGAGGTCGTAGGTCATGGCGGCACGGTACGTCGCGCCCGCGCGCGCGGGAAGACTGCCCCACGAAACGGACGCAGCCGACGAACCGTCCGGTCCGCGGGAACGGCCCGGGTCCCCCGGTGGGCCCCGCGTGACGGGGTGTGACGGACGCCCAGGAGTCCCTCGGACACATTTGGTTATGATCGGCCCAAGCGTCACTTTGCAGAGCGGTCCCTGCACCGGACAGGCACCGCACACCCGCCGTCTGAACGATCCGAGGAGGATCCATGCCCGTCTACGAGAACGTCTCCGAGCTCGTCGGTCGCACCCCGCTGGTCAAGCTCAACCACCTCGGCGAGGACGTGAAGGGCACCGTCCTGGCCAAGCTCGAGTTCTACAACCCCGCCAACTCCGTCAAGGACCGCATCGGCGTGGCCATGATCGACGCCGCCGAGGCCTCCGGCGAGCTCCAGCCCGGCGGCACCATCGTCGAGGCGACCAGCGGCAACACCGGCATCGCGCTGGCGATGATCGGCTCCTCCCGCGGCTACAAGGTCATCCTCACCATGCCCGAGTCGATGTCCAAGGAGCGGCGGGCCCTGCTGCGCGCCTTCGGCGCCGAGCTGGTGCTGACCGAGGCCCCCAAGGGTATGAAGGGCGCCGTCGAGAAGGCCGCGGAGATCGCCGCCGAGACCGGCGCCGTGCAGGTCGAGCAGTTCGACAACCCCGCCAACCTGGAGATCCACCGCCGCACCACAGCCGAGGAGATCTGGGCGGACACCGAGGGCGAGGTCGACGCGCTGGTGGCCGGCATCGGCACCGGCGGCACCATCTCCGGCGTCGGCGAGGTGCTCAAGGAGCGCAAGCCCGAGGCCAAGGTCTTCGCCGTCGAGCCCGAGGAGTCCGCCATCCTCAACGGCGGCCAGCCCGGCCCCCACAAGATCCAGGGCATCGGCGCGAACTTCGTGCCCTCGATCCTGGACCGCGAGGTCTACGACGAGGTCTTCGACATCGACGCCGAGACCGCGATGGAGCGCGCCCGCTCCGTGGCCCGCAGCGAGGGCCTGCTGGTGGGCATCTCCTCCGGCGCCGCCATCGAGGCCGCCGTGCGCGTCGGCTCCCGCGAGGAGTTCGCCGGCAAGACCATCGTCGTGATCATCCCGTCCTTCGGCGAGCGGTACCTCTCCACCCCGCTGTACGCCGAGTACATGGACTGATTCCTCCGTGAATCAGCTCTCCCGGCTCTCCGATCGGGTGCGCAGCGCCGCCGCGACCGTCCGCGAGGATGTCGCGGCGGCGCGACGTCGCGACCCGGCCTCCACCGACGCCCTCACGATGGCGCTGACCTCGCCCGGCCTGCACGCCATCTGGGTGCATCGCGTGGCCCACGAGATGTGGAGCCGCGGCGTCCGCACGCCCGCCGTGGTGCTCGCCCAGGGCGCCCGCTCGGTGACCGGGGTGGAGATCCATCCCGGGGCCACCATCGGCCGCCGCTTCTTCATCGACCACGGCATGGGCGTCGTGATCGGGGAGACCGCCGAGGTGGGGGACGACGTGATGCTCTACCACGGGGTCACCCTGGGCGGCCGCTCGATGGAGCGCACCAAGCGTCACCCGACCGTCGAGGACGGCGTGGTGATCGGGGCCGGGGCCCGCGTGATCGGCCCCGTGGTGCTCGGCGAGGGCGCCCAGATCGGCGCCAACGCGGTGGTGGTGCGGGACGTGCCCGCGCAGGCCACCGCCGTCGGGGTGCCGGCGACGATCCGCAGCGGCGCCGCCCATCCGGAGGAGCCGCAGATGGACCCCGCGATCTACATCTGAGGGCCCGTGTCCGAGCGGAGGCGCCGGCTCAGCCGCCGAAGGGGTCCAGGAACGAGGACTCCCCGCCGCCGTTGACCGCGCGCTCCCAGGCGGGCAGTACCTCGTGGGCGTCCGCGGCGATCACGTGGTCGTAGATCGACCGGAGCCGCGGGTCCAGCGGCGGGTCCACGTCGATCAGCACCGTCGTGGCGTCGTGCTCCTTGGCCAGTGGCACCAGCTGCGCGGCGGGGAAGACCACCCCGGAGGTGCCGACGGCGACCATCAGGTCCGCGCCGCGTGCCAGTCGCATCCCCAGCTCCAGGTCCTCCTCGGGCAGCGCCTCCTCGAACAGCACCACGTCGGGTCGGGTGGGCTCGCCGCAGCGGGGGCAGTGCCCGGGCACGCCGTGGTCCTCGGCGCGGTCGCCGTCCCCGGGGGTGATGGGGGCCCTCCAGTCGCAGCGCGGATTCATGCACACGGCCCGCAGGGCGCTGCCGTGCAGCTCGGCGACGACCTCGCTGCCGGCCGATTGGTGCAGGCCGTCGATGTTCTGGGTGATGACCGGGGCGCCCATGCGGGCGATCGCCCGGTGCCCCGGGGTGGGGCCGTGCGCCACGGCCACGGACATCATCCCGCCCCAGGTGCTCCACAGGTCCGGCAGGGAGCCGGGCAGGGCGCTCGCGTGCATCGCCCGCTCCAGCTCCGGGCGCAGCGCCCAGATCCCCTCGGGGCCGCGGAAGGTGCCCAGGCCCGTGCGCGCGCTGAGCCCGGCCCCGGTGAGCACCACCATGCGCTCGTGCCCGGGACCGGGCACGAAGGCGCCGGAGGGGATCGGGCTCACCACTCCTCGTGCTCGCGGGAGTCCCAGGCGGCGTCCTCCCCGAGGTCGAGGGAGCCCAGCAGCGCCAGGTCCTCCTGATCCAGGGTGATCGCGTCCAGGGTCGCGTTGTCGCGGCGCCGCTGCGGGTCCGAGGAACGGGGGATCACCACCACGTCCTGGTCCACCGCCCACTTCAGGGAGATCTGGGTGGGGGAGACGCCGTGCTTCTCCGCGACCTTCTGCAGGGCGAACTGGGAGGCGAGGCCCTCGCGGCCGCCGAGGGGACCCCAGCCCTCGGTGACGATGCCGTGCTCGCGGTGGAAGGCCAGCGCCGACTGCCGGGGCAGGGCGGGGGAGAGCTGGATCTGGTTCACCTCGGGCCACACACCGGTGGCCTCGACCAGCTCCTCGATCTGCTCGGGCCGGAAGTTGGAGACGCCGATGTGCGCGGCCAGGCCCTCCGTCTTCAGCTCCACCAGGGTGCGCCAGGTGTCCACCGCCAGTCCCCGGGAGGGGTTCGGCCAGTGGATCAGCACCAGGCCCGCGCTCTCCAGGCCCAGGCGGCGCAGCGACTCGGTCAGGCCGGTCCGAGCGGCCTCGCGGCCCTGGTCGCCGCCGGCGATCTTGGTGGTGACGATCAGCTCGGAGGGGTCCACGCCGCTGACCCGGACGGCCTCGCCGACGGTCGCCTCGTTGCCGTACTGCGCGGCGGTGTCCAGCAGGCGGTAGCCGTCCTCGATGGCGCCGGCGATCTTCTCCACCCCGTCGGGCCCCTGGAACTTCACGGTGCCGAAGCCGATCAGCGGGAAGGGGGTGCCGTCGGCGAGGGCGGTGTGCGGGATGGTCAGCTGCGGGGCGGACATGGGGCCTCCTGGGGTGCGGGTCGACGTCGCGCGGATGCCTCCAGGCTAGACCCGTGCGCCCGCCCCGTGACGGGACGGCCCCGCGGGCCGGCACGCCGCTGGCCCGTACCGACCTGTGCCGGCATGCACGCACGCCCGTCCCGCCCGGATCGCCCGGGGGCCGGACATGCCCCGGTTCTCGGCGACCCTGCTGGTAGCGTGCGCGCACCGACCCGCGAGGAGATCCGCCATGGACGCCACCACCGCCCCGCCGCTCGGGGTGCCCGACGAGATCTCCCCGCTGCGGCAGGTGCTCGTGCACACCCCCGGCCGGGAGCTCGAGCGCCTCACCCCCGACACCCGGGAGCGGCTGCTGTTCGACGAGGTGCTGTGGCGCGACCGCGCCTGCGAGCAGCACGAGCAGTTCATCGCCCTGATGGAGGGGGAGGGCGTGCAGGTGCTGCGCCTGACGGACCTGCTCACCGACCTGGTGGAGATACCCGAGCAGCGCGAGCAGCTGCTGGGGGAGACCCTGCACCCGGAGATCCTCGGCGACATCGCCGCGCAGGACCTGCGCCAGGCCCTCGCCCAGCTCGACGCCGCCGCCCTGGTGGAGGTGCTGGTCTCCGGCATCACCGTCTCCGAGCTGCGCGGCCTCGGCCTCGAGCCCCGCTCCATCGCCCTGCAGCTCGCCGGCGGCGACGAGCTGGTGCTGGACCCCCTGCCCAACCACCTGTTCACCCGCGACCCCTCCGCCTGGATCGGCGACAGCGTCTCGGTGAGCCCCATGCGCCACGCCGCCCGTCGTCGCGAGAGCCTCCACCTGGAGGCGATCTACCGCGAGCACCCCCTGTTCACCGGGTCCCGTGCGCCCCGCCGGGTGATCGCCCCGCCGCGGGGCCGGGGCAGTCTCGCGACCGTCGAGGGCGGTGACGTGATGATGCTGTCCCCGCGCACCCTGGCCGTCGGCCTGTCCGAGCGCACCAGCGCCGTCGGCGTCGAGCACCTCGCCGCCGGGCTGCTGGAGGACGGCACCGTGGACCGGGTGATCGCGATCGCCCTGCCCCACCAGCGCGCCATGATGCACCTGGACACCGTCACCACCGTCGTCGACCAGGAGTCGATGCTGCGCTACGGGCCGCTGGGCGGGCTGGAGACCTACGAGATCCGACGTCACGAGGGCCGCCTGGTCTCCCGCGCCCGCGGCCCCGAGGAGCTGGACACGGTGCTCGCCGGCGGCCTCGGCGTGGACGCCCTGCGCGTGCTCACCCCGCCGCTGGACGCCTACTCGGCGGCGCGGGAGCAGTGGGACGACGGCTGCAACGTGCTGGCCCTGGCGCCCGGGAAGGTCGTCGCCTACGAGCGGGCGCACGCCACCAACGACTACCTGCGCTCGCAGGGCGTGGAGGTGCTGGAGCTGGTGGGCGACGAGCTGGGACGCGGCCGCGGCGGTCCGCGCTGCATGAGCTGCCCCGTCTCCCGCGGCTGAGCGGCGGACCCGCGCGGCGGGCCGGTCAGGTCTGCTGCGGCGGCGGCGGGTCCGAGGGCGACTGCACCGGGCCGTCCCGGCTGGGCAGCGGATCGGCCAGCGATCGCTCCATCAGCAGCTGCTGGGTACCGAACTCCTCCAGCCCCTTGCGCACGGTGAAGCCGAGCCGGCGCAGCAGCACCACGCTGCGCTTGTTGCGGGTCTGGGTGACGGCGATGACGTGGCCGTCCTCCAGGGTCTCCTGAGCCCAGCCCAGCACCGCCAGGCAGGCCTCCGCGGCGAAGCCCTGGCCGGTGCACTCGGGCAGCAGCGCGTAGGACAGCTCCAGCTCCCCGCGGTCGTAGTCCAGCGTGATCGAGCCGATCATGGTGTCGTCCTCGCGGCGCGCCAGCACCCAGCGTCCCCAGCTCAGCCCGAGCGGGGACAGTTCCAGCGCCTGCCTGGAGGCGTAGTCCACGGCGCCGCCGAGGTACTCACGGGTGACGGGATCCGTCATCAGCCGGATCATGGTGGACCGATCCGCGTCGCCGGGCTCACGGATCGCGAGGCGGGCGCTGGTCAGGCGCACCGGCCACTGGGTCGTCCCTTCGCTCGTCACCCCTCCACGGTACAAGCCGCAGCCGGTCGGACCGGACCATCGGTCCTGCCGTTCGGTCGGCCCGGCGCCCGCTCCGCCGTCCCACCGGGAACCGCTCGCCGCCCCGCCCGGCCGCTCCTGTCCGCTCTGTCCGGTTCCCCGTCCGGCGTCGCCGGGTCGACCCACACGGACGGCCCCGCCGCGTCCGGTGTCCACGATCCGGGCGGTACAGTGAGGGAGCGCCCCCGACGACGTCGGCGCACCACGCCCCTCTCCCCGAAGGAGCCCCATGCCCGCGACGGAGCCGCGCCGCACCGAGCTCGACGCCTTCCACGAGTCCCTGGGAGCCACCTTCACCGACTTCGCCGGATGGCGGATGCCGGTGCGCTACGCCTCCGACCTCGCCGAGCACGCCGCCGTGCGCTCCTCGGCCGGCCTGTTCGACCTCAGCCACATGGGCGAGATCCACCTGCGCGGCCCGCAGGCCGCGGACTCCCTCGACCACGCGCTCGCCGGTCGCCTCTCCGCGATCGCCGTGGGCCGCGCCAAGTACACGCTGCTGCTGAGCGAGCAGGGCACCGTGCTCGACGACCTCATCGTCTACCGCCTCGCCGAGGACCACTTCCTGGTGGTCGCCAACGCCGCCAACGTCGCCGTGGACCGCGAGGCCCTGACCGCCCGCGCCGTCGGCTTCGACGTCGAGGTCGCCGACGAATCCGCGGACACCGCCCTGCTGGCCGTGCAGGGCCCCGCCTCCGAGGCGATCCTGCGCGACCTGCTCACCGATGCGGGCGGCACGATCGCGGGCGTCGCAGCCGAGGACCTCACCGCGCTCGGCTACTACCGGGTGCTGCAGGGCTCCTACGAGGAGGCCGAGCTGCTGGTGGCCCGCACCGGTTACACCGGGGAGGACGGCTTCGAGCTGTACCTGCCCGCCGACCGTGCCGAGTCCCTGGCCCGACGGCTGCTCGCCGTCGGCGGGGAGCGCCTGGTGCCCTGCGGCCTCGCCTGCCGCGACACCCTGCGCCTGGAGGCGGGCATGCCGCTGTACGGCCACGAGCTCTCCCGGGACCTCTACCCCGTCCAGGCCGGGCTGGGGAAGGTCGTCGCCCTGCGCACCAAGGGCGACTTCGTCGGCCGCGCCGGCGTCGAGTCCGCCCCCACCGAGGGCCTGCCCGTGCTGGTGGGCCTCGCTGCCGAGGGCCGCCGCGCCGCCCGCGCCGGCGCCGAGGTCCGCACCACCGGCGGCGAGACGATCGGCGCGATCACCTCCGGCGCGCTGTCCCCGACCCTCGGCCACCCCATCGCGATGGCCCTCATCCACCCCGAGCACACCGCCGAGGGCACCGCCCTCGTGGTCGACGTGCGTGGCAAGGACCTCCCGGTCCGCGTCGTCCCCCTGCCGTTCTACACCCGTCACTGAGCACCCGCTCCCGCACCAGGAAGGCACCGTCATGTCCGACGAGCTCCGCTACAGCAAGGACCACGAGTGGGTCCGCCTCGACGCCGACGGCCACGCCGTGATCGGCGTGACCGACTTCGCCGCCGGACAGCTCGGCGACGTCGTCTACGTGGACCTGCCCGCCGCCGGGGACGAGATCTCCGCCGGCTCCGAGATGGGCGAGATCGAGTCCACCAAGTCCGTCTCCGACCTGTTCTCCCCGATCGACGGCACCGTCCTCGAGGTCAACCAGGCCGTCGTCGACGCCCCCGAGCTGGTCAACTCCGCCCCCTTCGGCGAGGGCTGGCTGATCAAGGCGTCCTTCGACGCCCTCCCGGACGACCTGCTGAGCGCCGAGGAGTACGCGGCGCTGACCGCCTCCTGACCCCGAGAGGAACCGCGTGAGCCCCGAGCACCAGGCCGGCCCCACCCCGTCCGCGTGGCACGAGTCCTTCGTGCGCCGCCACGTCGGCACCGACGAGCAGGCGCAGCAGAGGATGCTCGCCGCCCTCGGCCTCGGCAGCCTCGCCGAGCTGCTGGAGCAGGCGGTGCCCGGCACCATCCTGCTGGACGAGGACGCCGCCTCGCCGCTGCCGGAGGGGGCCACCGAGCCCGCAGCCCTGGAGGAGCTGCGGGCGCTCGCCGCGCGCAACCGGGTCCGCCGGCCACTCATCGGGCTCGGCTACCACGGCACCCACACCCCCGCCGTGATCCAGCGCAACGTGCTGGAGAACCCCGCCTGGTACACCGCCTACACCCCGTACCAGCCGGAGATCTCCCAGGGCCGGCTGGAGGCGCTGCTCACCTTCCAGACCATGATCTGCGACCTCACCGGGATGGACGTCTCCAACGCCTCCACCCTGGACGAGGCGACCTCCGCCGCGGAGGCGCTGATGATGGCCCGCCGCCACGCCAAGCGGAAGGGCCCGCTGTTCCTGGTGGACGCCGACGCCCTGCCCGCCACCAAGGCGGTCCTCGCCGGGCGCGCCGCCGGCCTCGGCATCGAGCTGCGCGAGGTCGACTTCGCCACCGAGGGCGTCCCCGAGGGCGACTACTTCGGGGCGCTCGTGCAGTACCCCGGCGCCTCCGGCCGGCTCTGGGACCCCCGCGAGGTCATCGCGCAGGTCAAGGAGACCGGGGCGCTCGCCATCGTCGCCGCCGACCTGCTGGCCCTCACCCAGATCGCCTCCCCGGGCTCGATGGGCGCCGACGTCACCATCGGCTCCTCCCAGCGCTTCGGGGTGCCCCTCGGCTTCGGCGGCCCCCACGCCGCCTTCGTCGCCGTTCGCTCGGGGCTGGAGCGGCAGCTGCCCGGCCGCCTGGTCGGCATCTCCCGCGACGTCGACGGCAACCCCGCCTACCGCCTCTCCCTGCAGACCCGCGAGCAGCACATCCGCCGCGAGAAGGCCACCAGTTCCATCACCACCGCGCAGGTGCTGCTGGCCGTGATGGCCGCGATGTACGCCGTGCACCACGGCCCCGAGGGGATCGCCCGCATCGGCCGCCGCGTCGCCGCCTGCGCCGCGAGCCTCGCCGCGCAGCTGCGCGCCTCCGGCTTCACCCTCGTGCACGAGAGCTTCGTGGACACCCTCGAGGTGCGCGCCACCGGCCAGGCCGCCGACATCGTCGCCGCGGCCGCCGAGGCCGGCTGGCTGCTGCACCAGGTCGACGCGGACACCGTGCACCTGGCGCTGGACGAGACCGTCACCGCGGCGGACCTCGCCTCGATCGCCGCCGTGTTCGCGCCCTTCGCCCCGGACCCCGGGGCCGAGCTCACCGCCGTGGAGCCGGGGGAGGGCTGGGGCGAGCTGGCCCGGACCGAGCCGTTCCTGCAGCACCCGGTGTTCTCCTCCTTCGCCTCCGAGACCGCGCTGATGCGGCACCTGCGCCGCCTCGCCGACCGCGACTTCGCGCTGGACCGCGGGATGATCCCGCTGGGCTCGTGCACGATGAAGCTCAACGCCGCCACCGAGATGGCCGGGGTGACCTGGCAGGAGTTCGGCGCCATCCACCCCTTCGCCCCGGCCCAGGACGTCGCCGGCTACCTCGACCTCATCGAGCAGCTCGAGACCTGGCTGATCGAGCTGACCGGCTACGACACCGTCTCCCTGCAGCCCAACGCCGGCTCCCAGGGCGAGTTCGCCGGCCTGCTGGCCATCCGCGCCTACCACGCCTCCCGCGGCGAGGCCGCGCGCGAGGTGTGCCTGGTGCCCTCCTCCGCGCACGGCACCAACGCGGCCAGCGCGGTAGCCGCCGGGCTGCGCGTGGTGGTGGTCGCCTCCGACGCCCGCGGCAACATCGACCTCGACGACCTCAAGCAGAAGATCAAGGACCACGGCGAGCAGCTCGCGGCCATCATGATCACCTACCCCTCCACGCACGGCGTGTACGAGGCGGAGGTGCGCACCGTCTGCGAGCTGGTGCACGACGCCGGCGGCCAGGTGTACGTCGACGGCGCCAACCTCAACGCGCTGCTGGAGGTGGCGCGCCCCGGCGAGTTCGGCGGCGACGTCTCCCACCTGAACCTGCACAAGACCTTCTGCATCCCGCATGGCGGCGGCGGCCCCGGCGTCGGCCCGGTCGCGGCCCGCGCCCACCTGGCACCCTTCCTGCCCGGGCATCCGGCCGCGCAGCGCGCCGAGCATCCCGTCGCCGGGCAGGCGCCGCAGGCCCACGGCGGCGCCCCCGTCGCCCAGGCCCCCTACGGCTCGCCCTCGATCCTGCCGATCTCCTGGACCTACATCCGCCTGATGGGCGCCGAGGGCCTGCGCCACGCCACCGCCTCCGCTGTGCTGGCCGCGAACTACGTGGCCCGGCGGCTGCAGGAGTCCTACGAGATCCTCTACACCGGGGAGAACGGGCTGGTGGCCCACGAGTGCATCGTGGACCTGCGGCCCTTCACCGCCCGCACCGGGATCACCGTGGACGACGTCGCCAAGCGCCTGGTCGACTACGGCTTCCACGCGCCCACCATGTCCTTCCCGGTGGCCGGCACCCTGATGGTCGAGCCCACCGAGTCCGAGGACCTCGCCGAGATCGACCGCTTCGTCGAGGCGATGCTCGCGATCGCCCACGAGGCCGAGGAGGTGCTGGCCGGCACCTGGCCCGCGGAAGACAACCCGCTGGTCAACGCCCCCCACACCGCCGCCTCCATCGCGGTGGGGGAGTGGACCCACCCCTACAGCCGGGAGACCGCCGTCTACCCGGCCACGCAGGCCGCTCCCGCCGAGGGCGACCACGTGACCCCGGGGATGCGGGTGCAGTCGAAGTACTGGCCCCCGGTGCGCCGCATCGACCAGGCCCACGGCGACCGCCACCTGGTCCCCACCTGGCCGCGCGACTGATCCGCCCGGAACCTCCGCACGACTGTGAACTGCTGTGACGCCCCGGTCGAGAGGCCGGGGCGGCGCCGTTAGCCTCGACGGCATGACCACCTCCAGGATCCTCACCAGCCACGCCGGTTCCCTGCCCCGCACCCCGGAGCTGATCGCCGCCAACGCCGCCCGCCCCGTCGGCGAGGACGGCCTGACCCCCGAGCCCACCGCCGAGTTCCGCGAGGTGCTCGCCCAGGCCGTGCGCGACGTCGTCGCGAAGCAGCACGAGATCGGCATCGCGGTCCCCAACGACGGCGAGTACGGGCACCTGATGGGCTCCGCCGTGAACTACGGCTCCTGGTGGTCCTACATCTTCGACCGCGTCAGCGGCCTCGCGCTGACCGGCGACGACCACTTGAACGGCGAGCCCGTGCGCTCCGGGCCCGGGAACGTCCGCCTGACCACCTTCCCCGACCGCCGCGACTGGACGATCTTCGCCGAGGCCTACCAGGACCCCAGCTCCGGCATCACGGTGGGCTCCCAGCCCACCTTCCCGGCCGCGATCGGCCCCATCGCCTACTCCGAGACCGGTCGTGAGCTTGTCGGCCAGGACATCAGCAACTTCCGGGCCGCCCTGGACGCCGCCGGCTACGACAGCGGCTACCTGGCCGCGCTGTCCCCGGGCTCCGGCAGCCGCATCGTCGACGACCACTACGGCGACGAGGACGCCTTCCTGGACGCCTGGGTGGAGGTGATGCGCCCCGAGTACGAGGCGATCGCCGCCGCCGGGCTCACCGTGCAGGTCGACGACCCCTCCATCGCCGAGAACTTCGACCAGATCAATCCCGAGCCCAGCATCGAGGACTACCTGGCCTTCACCCGCAAGCGGGTCGACGCCGTGAACCGGGCCCTGGTGAACGTGCCCACCGAGCAGACCCGCTTCCACCTCTGCTGGGGCTCCTGGCACGGACCCCACACCACCGACATCGAGTTCCGCCACCTCGCCCCGCTGCTGCTGGAGATCGACGCCCGCTACTACAGCTTCGAGGCCGCCAACGTGCGCCACGAGCACGAGTGGACCGTCTGGGAGGACCTCGCGCTGCCGGAGGACAAGGTGCTGGTGCCCGGCATCGTCTCCCACGCCACCAACGTCGTCGAGCACCCCGAGCTGGTCGCCCAGCGCCTGGAGCGCTTCGCCCGCCTGGTCGGCCCCGAGCGCGTGATCGGCTCCACCGACTGCGGCCTGGGCGGGCGCATCCACCCGCAGATCGCCTGGGCCAAGCTCGCCTCCCTGGTGCAGGGCGCCGAGATCGCCTCCGCCCGGCTCTGACCCCTCCGCCCCCCCCGACCGCCCCTGCCCCTGGACCCGCCCGGGCGCGGGGGCGCCGTCGTTCACCGGGGCGTCGGGGAGCCGGCGCGGAGCCGTCACGCCGCCGCCGGGGCCAGGACACCGGCGCCGCCCAGGCTGGGGTGCGTGAGGATCCTCGCCGTCGCCGAATCGTTCCTGCCGCACATGAACGGGGTCACCAACTCGGTGCTCCGCACCGTCGAGCACTTCGCGGCCACCGGCGAAGAGGTGGAGATCATCGCCCCGCAGTGGCCCCGCGCCGAGAAGCACTGGCGCACCCCCACCGGGCACCGCATCCCCGTGCACCGCATCGCCTCAGTGCCGCTGGCCGGGTACCCCGAGGTGCGGGTCGCCGCCACCAGCGCCGCCGCCCTGCACCGCCGGATCCGCGAGATCGCCCCCGAGGTGATCCACCTGGCCTCGCCCACCGTGCTCGGCGGCCGCGCCGCCGTGGCGGCCCAGCGTGCCGGGGTGCCCACCGTCGCCGTCTACCAGACCGACATCCCCGGCTACACCGCGAAGTACGGCATGTCCTTCCTGGAGGCCGCCTCCTGGCAGCTGCTGCGGGACGTGCACAACCGCGCCCGGCTCACCCTCGCCCCCTCCACCGCCACCCGGGACCAGCTCCACGCGCACGGCGTGGAACGGGTGAAGCTGTGGCGCCGCGGCGTGGACACCTCCCGGTTCTCCCCCTCGCTGCGCAGCGAGCGGCTGCGGGAGCGGCTGGCCGAGCCGGGGGAGCGGATCGACATGTGCATGGGGCGGCTCGCGGCCGAGAAGCAGGTCGAAGACCTGCGGGTGCTGCACGACATGCCCGGCACGCGCCTGGTGATCGTCGGGGAGGGCCCCGAACGGGAGGTCCTGCGCCGCCGGATGCCGCGGGCCCGCTTCACCGGCTTCCGCGGCGGGAAGGATCTCGCCGTCCACCTCGCCAGCGCCGACCTCTTCGTCCACCCCGGCGAGCTGGAGACCTTCGGGCAGACCATCCAGGAGGCGATGGCCTCCGGCCTGCCGGTGATCGCACCCCGCCGCGGCGGCCCCGTCGACCTGGTGGACCCCTCCCGCACCGGCTGGCTCTACACCCCCGGCATGCTCGACGAGCTGCGGGAGGCCGCCGTGGACCTGCTGTTCGACGACGCCAAACGGGAGGCCTTCGGCCGCGCCGCCACCGCCGCCGTGGAGCGCCGCACCTGGCCCGTGCTCGCCGAGCAGCTGCGCGGGCACTACCGCAGCGCCCTCGCCGCGCACGCCGCCACGGGAGCCGCGGCCCGCTGAGCTCCTGCGTGGCGGGACCTCTCCGTGACGGGACGTCTCCGTGACGGGGCGCCGTCACATTCGGCCACGAACCTCGCCCCCGGATGCGTCCGTGCCGTGGACTGTGCCCGTCGCCGATCGGCGGCGGACCAGCTCGCGGAAAGGACCACTCATGGCGCAGCGCACCACCACCCGTCGCCCGCTCATCGGCGTCACCGCAGGGGTCGGCCGCATGATGACCGGCGCCTGGGAGGGCCACGCCGCCGTCACCCTCACCGAGCACTACGTGCGCGCCGTCCGCGCCGCCGGGGCCCGCCCCGTGATCATCGCCCCGCAGGACGCGTGGAGCGAGGAGGAGATCGCCGAGCTCGACGGGATCGTGCTCACCGGCGGCACCGACCTCGACCCCGCCGCCTGGGGCGGCGAGGCGCTGCCCACCGACATGACCCCCGACCCCGATCGCGACGCCTTCGAGACCGCCCTGTACCGCGCCGCCCGGAGCGCCGGCGTGCCCGTGCTCGGCATCTGCCGCGGCCTGCAGATCATCACGATCGCCGAGGGCGGCGCCCTGCACCGTCACCTGCCCGCGGACGTCCCCGCCCACCCGACCACCGGCCTCGCCCCGGTCACGGTCGAGGCGGAGATCGACGCCGACAGCGACACCGCCCTCGCGCTCGGCATCCGCGCCGAGGTCACCGCCTTCCACCACCAGGGCGTCGCCGCCGTCGCCGGGGACCTGCGGGTCGTCGCCCGCCACGCCAGCGGGCTGCCGCTCGCCGTCGAGGCCACCTCCGGCTCCCCGGTGATCGCGGTGCAGTGGCACCCCGAGCTGGAGGGCTCCGACCCCGGAGAGGGCCTGTTCGGAGCCCTCCTCCGGGTGATCGCCCAGGGCGAGGCGGTCTCCGCCCGCTCCGCCGCTGGTCTAGGATGAGGGACGTCAGTCGTCACCCGGCCGCGCCCTGAGGTCCGTCCCCAGGCATCCCGCGGCCGCACGCACCCGGCACGAGCGGAGGAACCACCCCCATGAGCAGCGACCCCACCGGCATCCCCGCCGAGAAGCGCGAGAAGGCCGCCACCAGCGAGGGCAACAGCCTGGTCGTCTCCGTGGTGCTGTTCGCCCTGCTGTTCGTCCTGTTCTGCGCGGGCCTGTACGTGATGAGCCTGTTCACCACCGTCACCTTCCTGGTGGGTCTCGGCATGGTGCTGCTGGCCCTCTACCTCACCTTCGACACGGTGCCGCGCCTGCTCACCTGAGCGGCCCCACCGACGACACGGAGCCCGGCACCCCTCGTGGGTGCCGGGCTCCGTCGTGTCCGGGGGAGGTCAGCAGGTGCTCAGGAGGCGCCGCCGTCCAGCCGCACGATGGTCTCCAGCGCCATCACGATCATGTCCTCGAAGGTCTCCTGGCGCTCCTGGGAGGAGGTCTCCTCCCCGGTCAGCAGGTGGTCCGAGACGGTGCACACGGCCAGGGCGCGACGGGAGAACTGCGCGGCCAGGGTGTACAGCGCCGCGGCCTCCATCTCCACGCCCAGCACGCCGTAACCCGCGAGGGTCGAGGCGATCGTGGAGTTCGGGTTGTAGAACTGGTCGGAGGAGAACAGGCCGCCGGTGACCATCGGCAGCAGCCGCTCCTCGGCGACCTCCGCCGCGATCCGCATCAGCTCGAAGTCGGCGGCGGGGGCGAAGGTGACGTCCCCGAAACGGGGCCGGTTCATCGCGGAGTCCGTGGAGGCGGCGACGCCCAGGATCACGTCGCGCACCTTGACCTTCTCGGACAGGCCCCCGCAGGTTCCCACCCGGATGATCGCATGGGTGTCGTACTCGGCGAACAGCTCGTGGGCGTAGATGCCCAGCGAGGGCTGGCCCATGCCGGAGCCCTGCGCCGAGACCCGCACGCCGCGGTAGGTGCCGGTGAACCCCAGCATCCCGCGCACGTCGTTGTACAGCACCGGGTCCTCGAGGAAGGTCTCGGCGATCCAGCGGGCCCGGTAGGGGTCACCGGGCATCAGCACGTAGGGGGCGATCTGGTCGGGGGCGGCACCGATATGGGTCGACATGGCCTCAGCCTACGGCGGGGCGGCACCGCTCCCGGGCCGCGGCACGGGAGAATCGTGCCTCGTGAGCACGCCCTCCTCCGCCCCGCGCCCTGCCCGGATCCCGGTCCCCGCCGAGGCCCGGCGCGCCCGCTGGTCCGTCTCCCTGCTGTTCGCCCTGAACGGCGCCTCCTTCTGCGCGATCCTTCCGCGCTACCCGGAGCTGGTGGAGCGGATGGACGTCTCCAATGCCGCCTTCGGCCTCGCGGTGGGGCTGGGGCCGCTCGGCGGGCTCGCCGCGGGCCTGTTCGTGGCGCGGGCGATGCGCCGCTTCGGCTCCGCGCGGGTGGCGGTGCTCGCCCAGCTCGTGGCCTCCACCGTGCACCTGGGGATCTACCTGGCCGACTCCTGGCTCTGGTTCGCCCTGGCCCTGCTGTGCGCGACCGCCGCCGACGCCTTCACCGACATCGCGATGAACGCCCACGGGATGCGGGTGGAGCGCCGCTACCGCCGCTCCATCATGAACAGCTACCACGGCTGGTGGTCCCTCGGCGCCGTCGCGGGCGGCCTGCTCGGCGCCGCCGGCGCGCAGGCGGGGCTGCCGCTGGCCGCCCAGGGAGTGATCGGGCTGGTGGTCTTCGGGGCGCTCGCGGCGCTGTCGCTGCGCGGCATGCTGCCCGGCCCCGACGGCACCGAGCGCCCGGCCGCCGCGAGCCCCGACCCGGCCTCGGCCGCGGAGGTGCCCGAGGCGATGCCCGACGCCGCGGTGGGTCGCCGCATCGGCGGCATGACCCTGAGGGCCTTCGGCCTGGTGGCGGCGCTGGGCATGCTGCTGGTCTTCGCCGGCTCCACCGAGGACGCCGGCAGCACCTGGGGCGCCCTGTTCATGGACTCGACCTTCACGGTGACGCCCTTCGTGGCGGGCCTGGCCTTCGTGGCGCTGCAGGGCGCGCAGACCATCGGCCGCTTCACCGGCGACGCCGTGGTGGACCGGCTGGGGGACCGGCTCACCGCCCGGGTGGGCGCCGTGGTCTCCGCGCTCGGCATGTCCCTCGCGCTGCTGTGGCCGAGCCCGCTGACCGCAGTGATCGGCTTCGCCGCCGCCGGCTGGGGCATCGCCACCCTGTTCCCCGCCGCCTACCGCGCGGCCGACGACATGGAGGGCGTGCCCCATGGCGTGGGCATCACGGTGGTCGGCTGGTTCGCCCGGCTCGGCTTCTTCCTCACCCCGCCGCTGGTGGGAGTGCTGGCCGACGCCCTGACCCTGCGCTACGCGCTGTGGCTGGTGCCGGTCTACGCGGTGGGGATCCTCGCCTTCTCCGGCGCGCTCGAGGGGCGCCGCGCCCCGCGGGAGCAGGCCGCGGGGGAGCAGGCGACGGGGGAGCGGTAGCCGGCACGACGCTGCGCCCGAGCAGTGCAGTCCGGGAGCGGCAGCTGCAGCGGCCCGGGATCAGAAGCGGGAGACGTCCCCGGCGCCCTCGCGGGCGATCTCCACGTCACCGCCGGAGAGGTCCACGACCGTCGTCGGCTCCACCCCGACGGGACCGGAGTCGATGATGACGTCGAGCTGGTGGTCCAGCAGGTCCTGCACCACCCAGCCCTCCGAGGGCGGGTCCTCCTGGCCCGGCAGCAGCAGCGTGGAGGAGACGATGGGCTCGCCCAGGGTCTCCACCAGCGCGTGGGCCACCCGGTGGTCGGGGATGCGCACGCCGACGGTGAGCTTCTTGGGGTGGGACATCCGCCGCGGCACCTCCTTGGTGGCCGGCAGGATGAAGGTGTACGGCCCCGGGGTGGAGTTCTTGACCAGCCGGAACATCGGGTTGGAGACGATCACGAACTGCCCGAGCTGCGCGAAGTCCGCGCACACCAGCGTGAAGTGGTGGTTCTTGCCGACCTGGCGGATGCGCCGGATCCGCTCCAGCCCCTCATGGGAGTCCAAGGTGCAGCCCAGGGCGTAGCAGGAGTCGGTGGGGTAGGCGATCAGCCCGCCCTCGCGCAGCACCCGCACGGCCTGGTCGACGTTGCGCTGCTGCGGGTCGACGGGGTGGATGTCCAGATATCGCGCCATGCCCGATGGTACGTCCGCGGCGCCCTGCTCAGGCCACGACGACGAACTCGCGGCCGATCCACTTCGTGCGCCGCAGCCGCAGCACGGCCTGCACGGGCAGCGGTCCCTTGATGTGGGGGTAGCCGCGGCCGGCGTCCTGGTGGTCCGCCTCGATGTCCACGGCGATCCCGGCGGCCTCGACCCGGGCCACGTCGATCTCGAGGATCACCAGACCCTCGGGGCGGTCGGGGTAGACGCGCTTGGCGACCATGGAGACCTGCTCGGGCCAGCACGCGTGGAGGAAGCCGGACTCGGCCAGCTCGACATCGCGCGTGGAGCGCCGGTAGGAGCCATCCCGGACCGCCTGCTCCCAGGCGGTCTGCTCGGTGATGTGCCAGATCAGGGGCGCGGGCATGGTCGGCAGTGTAGCGTGATCGGCATGGACGAGAGCCATGTGCACAACGGGGGGTCCGGGGACGGGCCGCAGGTGATCCACGACGAGGATCGGGACCGTTTCGAGGTGCTCGAGGGCACCGCCGTACTGGGGGTGCTCGCCTATGCGGAGGACTCCGTGCTGATCGACGACGACGGCTCCGCCCAGCCCGTGCGCGACCTGCGCTCGACCGTGGTCTCGCCGGAGCGCTCCGGCCGCGGCATCGGCTCGATGCTGGTGTCCGCCGCCGTGGAGGACGCTCGCGAACGGGGCCTGCGGCTCCGCGCCACCTGCTGGTTCGCCCGCGGCTGGATCGACCGCCACCCCGAGGCGGCGGGGCTGCTCGCGGATGAGGACACCGGCGCGGGCTCGCCCGGCGCCGACGGGACCGGCGAGGGACGGGCATGACCGCGGCCCCCTTCCGCGTCCTCACCGTCTGCACCGGCAACATCTGCCGCTCCCCGATGGCCGAGTACGTGCTGCGCGACGCCCTCGAGCAGGAGGGCCTCGGGGACCGGGTCGAGGTGGCCTCTCTCGGCACCACCGGCTGGGAGGTCGGCAACCCGATCGATCCCCGCGCCGGGGCGATCCTGCGCGAGCACGGCCTGGACCCCTCCGCCCACCGCGCCCGCGCCACCACCCGCGAGGAGCTGGCCGGGGCGGACCTCGTGCTCGCCCTGGACCACGACCACCTCGGCCCGCTGCGGCGGATGCTCGGCGACCGCGCCGAGGACACCCTGTTCATGCTGCGCGACTTCGACCCGGCCGAGCCGGAGGACACCGGCATCCGCGACCCCTGGTACGGCGGCGAGGAGGACTTCCAGACCGTCTGGGACCAGATCACCGCCGCGACCGAGGGCCTGGTGCCCGCCATCAAGGAGCGCCTCGCCCCGCGGGATCCCGCGAGCGGGGACAGCGCGGCAGAGCCCCGATGACGGGGCAGCACGCCGCCCCGTCCGCGTCCGTGCCCCCGCTGGGCGCGCTGGGGACCGCCGCCGCGCTGCGTCGCGGCGAGCTCGACGCCCGCGACCTCATCGGGACCACCCTCGCGGCCGCCCACGATCGCGGCGCGGCCCACGGAGCCTTCGCCCACCTGCTGGAGGAGCGCTCCCACCGCCAGGCCGAGGCCGCCCATGCCGTCATCACGGCTGCCTGCCGCGCGGGAACCCTGGAGGAGCTGGCCGCCCGCCGGCCGCTGCTGGGGGTGCCCCTGCCGATCAAGGACCTCACGCGCATCGCCGGGGAGCCCTTCGAGGCCGGCAGCGTGCTGCTGCGTGGCAACCGCGCCGAGGTCACCGACGGGGTCGCCCAGCGCCTGCTGGATGCCGGCACCGTCACCATCGGGAAGACCTCGACCCCCGAGTTCGGGATGCCTTGCTACACGGAGCCCGCGACCGGCGCGCCCGCCCGCACCCCCTGGGACCCCCGTCGCACCGCCGGGGGCTCCAGCGGTGGTGCCGGGGCAGCGGTCGCGAGCGGCGTGGTGCCCCTGGCCCATGGCTCCGACGGCGGCGGCTCGGTGCGCATCCCCGCCGCCTGCTGCGGTCTGGTCGGGATCAAGCCGAGCCGGGGCCGCATCAGTCCGGGCCCCCATGGCGGGGAGGGAATGGGACTGGTGACCGACGGGATCCTCGCCCGCTCCGTGGTCGATGCCGCTGCCGGCCTCGACCTGATCGCGGGCCCCGGACCGGGGGACTACCTCAGCGCCCCCGGATCGGCCCTCGCGCCCGGTGCCTTCACGGCCGCCGCCCAGGGGCCGGAGCCGCAGGCGCTGCGCATCGGCGTGCTCACCGCGCCGCTGGCCGCGGAGACCGCCGTGCATCCCGCCGCGCTGCGCGGGGTGGAGCGTGCCCGGGCCCTGCTGGAGGCGCTCGGCCACGAGCTGGTGGAGGTGCCCGCCCCCTTCACCCCCGAGCAGTGGCGCAGCTTCATGCCGCTGTGGACCGTCGGCGCCGCCACCATCGAGGTGCCCGAGGAGCGTGAGGGTGAACTGATGGAGCTCACCCGCTGGCTGCGCGCGCAGGGCCGCGACTGCAGCGGCACCGAGCTGGCCACAGCGTTCGCCGGGGTGCAGGCGCTGGTGCGGCGCACCGGGCAGGCCTGGGCGGAGCTGGGCCTGGACGTGGTGCTCACGCCGTCCCTCGCCGCGCCGCCCGCGCTCCCCGAGACCCTGCAGCGGCCCTCCGGCGCGGACGACTTCGACGCCCAGTGCGCCTTCACGCCCTGGACCAGCAGCTGGAACATGTTCGGCTGGGCCGCGATCTCGGTGCCCCTGCACCGGGAGGAGATCGAGGGGACCCTGCTGCCCTTCGGCGTGCAGCTCGGCGGCACCCGCCCCGGCACCGAGGCGCAGCTGCTGGCGCTCGCCGCGCAGCTGGAGGCCACCGACCCCTGGCCGCTCCTCCCGCCGGAGCCGGCGGCATGAGCCCGGCACCGGAACGCGCCGCGGCTGTCCCGCCCGAGGGAACGCCCCAGCCGGAGCAGACGACGACACCGGGGCAGGTGGTGGCACCTGGGCAGGCGGCAGACTCGGAGCAGACGACGGAGCCCGACCGTTCGGCCGCGCAGCGCCTCGCGGTCACCACGGTGCGGGCGGACGTGTGGCTGTGGAGCGTGCGCCTGTATCCCAGCCGCAGCGCCGCCACCGCCGCCTGCCGCGGCGGACACGTGCGCCGCGACGGCGAGCCGCTGAAGGCCTCGCAGCGGATCGAGGCGGGGGAGGAGCTGCGGGTGCGCTCCCCGGGCCGGGAACGCATCGTCGAGGTGCGGGTGCTGCTGGGCAAGCGGGTCGGGGCGCCGATCGCGCGGCTGGCCTACGAGGACCGCACACCGCCCCCGCCGCCGCCGCAGCTGCTCGCCGCCCCGCCGCGTCGCGACCGGGGAGCGGGCCGGCCCACCAAGCGCGAGCGGCGCGCACTGGACCGTCTCCGCGGCCGCGACCCGCAGGCCTGACCGGAATCGTCGGACCCGGACCTCACGACGGACGCGACCCCGGACTGAGCAGACGACCGCCCGGACGCCGACCTCCTCGTCGGTGCCCGGCCGGCGCGCAGCGCTCAGGCGGCCTGCAGCAGGGCCTGCCGGTTCAGCGAGAGACGCTGCAGCAGCGCCGCCTCCTGCGCGACGGCCTTCGGGGCGGCCCCGTCGGCCAGCAGCCGCTGGCGCACCGAGGCGAGGTCCGCGCTCTCCCGGATGAACCGCTTCATCACCGGCTTCTGACCGATCTGCGCGGCCCAGCGGCGACCCTCCCGACGGCCCTTCCAGGTGGCGAGCATGTCGACCTCCTCGTGGGTCAACCAGCCCATGTTGGCGTAGTCGCCCAGTCGCACCCGGGTCAGTCGCGCCTCGTCCCAGACCAGGATGCCGATGAGGATGAGCCAGCACAGGGACAGCAGCGCCTTCACGCCGAACTGGGCCAGCATCGCCAGGCCGCCGGTCATCAGGCTCGCGCCGAGGTTCCAGCCCGCATGCAGCAGGATGCCCGGGATCAGCGCCACCACGATCACCAGCACGCCCGGGAGGGTGCCCCACCTGCGCACCACGTACCCCATGATCACGCCGGTCATCGAGGTGTAGATGGCATGCCCGAAGATGTTCAGGACGCCGCGCATGATGAACAGGGTGACCACGCCCTGCGCCCCGTACTCGGTGGCGATGCTCGAGTAGTAGAGGATGTTCTCCGTGAAGGCGAAGCCGCCGCCGATGAGCGCGCCGTAGATCAGGCCGTCCAGGGGGCCGTTGAAGTAGCGCCGTCCCACCAGCAGCAGCAGGACCAGGCCGAGGCCCTTGGTCGTTTCCTCGACCAGCGGTGCGCTGAACACGGCGCCGACGATGTCGGAGGTGCGCATGCTCCCGGAGATGTCGTAGGCGATCATCCCGACGAAGGTGTTCACCCAGAAGCTGATGAAGGTCGCGATCGCCGCACCCCAGAAGATCGCGATGAGCAGCAGCGGGATCGGCTGGGGGTCCCAACGGTCGGCCAGGAGCATCACCCCGGCGATCACCAGCAGGGAGACCAGGGCCAGGAAGGCGGTGGCCGGCCACCAGATCAGGGTGCCGGAGCCGCCGGTGTTGCCCATCGCGAAGAGCACGAAGAAGAAGCCGAGCACGAGGAGCAGCGCGATCGCGAGCACGGTGACGATGATCCAGGCGGCGATGGACACCTTCGGCACCACGGCCTTGGTCTGGGCGACCTCCTGCACCCGCCGGGTCTGGGTGCTCCAGGCGGAGGCGGGCTGGGCCTGCTGCGGCGGGTGCAGCGGGGCGGGGGCGTAGCGCGCCGCGGTGAGACCCGGGGCGGGCCGCATCGAGGTGTCGTACGCCCGAGGGTTGCCGTAGTCCACGTAGCGCGGCGCGGGCCCGGATCCCGGCCCCTGACCGGAGGGGGCGCCCGGACGGGGGCGGCCATTGGGCATCACGGGTCCCCGACCCTGCCCGGACGGCGGGACCTGGCCGGCGGGCGGACCGTGGCCGGGAGGAGGGCCGCCTGCGTGCTGCGGGGCGGGGCCGGGGTGCTGCTGCCCGGGCTGCTGCGGGGACCCGGGGCCCGGGTACGGCGGCTGCGTCATCGGATGCTCGAACTCTCTGTGCGGGGAACGGGTCGGGCCCGGTGCGGACCTCGACCCGGAGGAGGACCACGGCGGTGGGGATCACGACGCGGATCGGGGACCCCGATCCGTCCGTCCCGACCCCCGGCGGGACGAAGCGAGTTCACAGCGCGTCGCGATGATGCGATGCTACAGGTGATCTGCGCCACCGCGGGAAGTATCCCGCGCGGGCGGATGGGTGTTTGTGCTGGTCGTGGCCCTCATGGCCCAGATGTGGGGAGGAGTCACCACTCGATAGGCGGAGGATCTGAAAGTTGAGCGGAATACGCTCAAAGTTAATGTCGTTGACACGGAGGACCGGCGAGGAGGACGACCGGCGGACACCCGGACCACGAGCGGGGACATCCCGCGGACACCCGGACCGATCCCCGCGTCCCCGCACCCATCGCCACCACGACCACAGGAGGGAGCCCGATGGAGTTCCAGTTCACCACCCGATCCCAGGAAGCGGTCGCGGCGGCCGCCCAGCGCGCCGCGGAGGCGGGGAACCCCCAGGTGGGGTCCCTGCACCTGCTGGCCGCCCTGGTCGACCAGCCCGACGGCATCGGCCGCGCCGCTCTTGCGGACGCCGGCGCCGACCCCGCCGAGGTGGCCCGCCGCACCGAGGAGGCCCTGGCCCGACAGCCGCGTGTGCAGGGCGAGGCCGGTGGACACCCCACCTTCGTGGGTCCCGGCTTCGACGCGCTCGAGGCCGCCCGGAAGGCCGCGGACGCGGCCGGCCGCACCTACCTGTCCACTGAACACCTGATGCTCGGCATCGCACTCGGGGAGGACGACGCCGCCCGCATCCTCGCCGAGGCCGGCGCGACCCCGGAGCACCTGCGCGATGCCATCACCCGACTCACCGCCGGAGAGGACACCATGACCGCACCCGATACCGAGAATCCCGAGAGCAGCTTCCAGAGCCTGGAGAAGTACGGCGTCGACCTGACCGCCCAGGCCCGCGAGGGCCGGCTCGACCCCGTCATCGGCCGCGACACCGAGATCCGTCGCGTGGTGCAGGTGCTCTCGCGCCGCACCAAGAACAATCCCGTGCTGATCGGCGAGCCCGGCGTCGGCAAGACCGCCGTCGTCGAGGGCCTCGCCCAGCGCATCGTCGAGGGCGACGTGCCCGACTCGCTGCGCGACAAGCGCCTGATCTCCCTCGACCTCTCCTCGATGGTCGCCGGCTCGAAGTACCGCGGCGAGTTCGAGGAGCGGATGAAGGCGGTGCTGGACGAGATCCGCTCCAGCAACGGCCAGATCATCACCTTCATCGACGAGCTGCACACCGTGGTCGGCGCCGGGGGCACCGGCGACGGCGCGATGGACGCCGGCAACATGCTCAAGCCCATGCTCGCCCGCGGCGAGCTGCGGATGGTCGGCGCCACCACCCTGGACGAGTACCGCGAGAACATCGAGAAGGACCCGGCGCTGGAGCGCCGCTTCCAGCAGGTGTTCGTGGGCGAGCCCAGCGTGGAGGACACCATCACCATCCTGCGCGGGCTCAAGGACAAGTACGAGGCCCACCACAAGGTCTCCATCACCGACGGCGCCCTGGTGGCCGCCGCCGGGCTCTCCGACCGCTACATCCCTGGCCGGCAGCTGCCCGACAAGGCCATCGACCTGGTCGACGAGGCCGCCTCCCGACAGCGCATGGAGCTGGACTCCTCCCCGGAGGAGCTGGACATGCTGCGCCGCCAGGTGGACCGGCTGAAGATGGAGGAGCTGGCCCTGGCCGGCAGCGACGACGCGGGCAGCCGCGCGCAGCTCGACGCCGTGCGCGGGCAGCTCGCCGACCGCGAGGAGCAGATGCGCGCGCTCTCCTCCCGCTGGGAGCGGGAGAAGGCCGGGCTGAACCTGGTGGGCGACCTCAAGGCACAGCTCGAGCAGCTGCGGATGCAGGCCGACCGCGCCCAGCGCGAGGGCGACCTGTCCTCCGCCTCGAAGATCCTCTACGGCGACATCCCCGAGCTGAAGACGCAGCTGCGTCAGGCCGAGGAGAGCGAGGCCAGCGGGGAGCTGGAGGGCGAGGGGCCGCTCGTGGCCGACCACGTCGGTGCGGACGACATCGCCGAGGTGGTGGGCGCCTGGACCGGCATCCCCGCCGGCCGGCTGCTGCAGTCCGAGACCCAGAAGCTGCTGGAGATGGAGGACATCATCGGCGACCGCCTGATCGGGCAGCGCCGCGCGGTGGCCGAGGTCTCCGATGCGGTGCGCCGCTCCCGGGCGGGCATCGCCGATCCGAACCGCCCCACCGGCTCCTTCCTGTTCCTCGGCCCCACCGGCGTGGGCAAGACCGAGCTCGCGAAGGCGCTCGCGGAGTTCCTCTTCGACGACGAGCGGGCGATGATCCGCGTGGACATGTCCGAGTACGGCGAGAAGCACACCGTCTCCCGCCTGGTCGGCGCCCCTCCCGGGTACGTCGGCTACGACGAGGGCGGCCAGCTCACCGAGGCCGTGCGGCGACGCCCCTATTCGGTGGTGCTGCTGGACGAGATCGAGAAGGCCCACCCCGACGTCTTCGACGTGCTGCTGCAGGTGCTGGACGACGGTCGGCTGACCGACGGCCAGGGCCGCACCGTCGACTTCCGCAACACGATCCTCATCCTCACCTCGAACCTGGGCGCGCACGTGCTGCAGGACCCTGTGCTCGGCGAGGCCGAGAAGGTCGAGAAGGTGATGGAGATCGTGCGGGCCTCCTTCAAGCCCGAGTTCCTGAACCGGCTGGACGACGTGGTCATGTTCGATGCGCTCACCCAGCGGGAGCTCTCCCACATCGTGCGGCTGCAGGTGGCCTCCGTCGCCGAGCGGCTGCGGGACCGCCGCATCGCGCTGGTGGTCGACGACGCGGCCACCGAGTGGCTCGCCGAGGTCGGCTTCGACCCGCTGTACGGGGCGCGCCCGCTCAAGCGCCTGGTGCAGAAGGAGATCGGGGACGCGCTCGCGCGGATGATCCTGCGCGGCGAGGTCCACGACGACGAGACCGTGCTGGTCACCCGCGCCGAGTCCGGCGACGGCCTGTCCCTGCGGGTGCGCGAGGGCGATCAGCGCCCCGAGCACGCGGAGGACGGCTCCGCCGGCGATCACCACGATGCCGACGAGGGTGCCCGCCGCGAGGAGTGATCCCCGCGTCGCGGCCCGCCCCACCCGGGGACGGGCGGCGCGGTCTCCGCGGTGCCCGGCTCCCGGTCCCGACCCGTGCCCCTTCCTCATGACGGCCCTCGGTCGTCGTAGGGGAGGGGCACGTGGCGTCTGCGGGCGTCGTAGAGGTTCTGGGCCCCGGTGTGGTCGTCCCGTGCAGCCTGCATGCCGTCCTCCCAGCCCTCGAGCGTGCTCCCGGCCGTCTGCAGGGTCGCCGCGTACCCGGGAGCGAAGGGCTCGACGACCCCGGCCGCCGCGTCCGCGGTGTCCGCCCCGGCACCCAGCCAGGGACTGATGCTGTCCGGCATCACGGCGTCCGAGCCGGCGTCGATCCCGCGGTACACGCCCTTCTCGGCGGCTGCGACGGCTCCCCCCGGATCACCGTCCGCGAGTGCGCTGCCGATCTCGACGTGGGTCTGGATGTTGTTGGCGACGAGCCGGTCCACGCCCTCGAGGGTCTGATTGATCGCACCGTCCTGACCGAGCACGGCTCCGGAGGCGGCCCAGGGGATGCGGACGGCGTCCACGGCCGGGGTGAAGGCCCCGAAGCCGTTGTCCTCCATCCGCGTCTCCAGGGCGTCCAGCCCGGAGCCGGCCTGCTCGTGCATGGCGATGGCGCCCTGGACGGCCCCGATGGTCGTGCCGACCACGGGGATCTTCGTGACCGCGGCGCTCCGGACCCGGCTCACCGCGCCGACCAGCTCCGGGTTCAGCTCGGTGCTGTCCTCGGGGAGGGGGCCGTCGACCGGGCCGGTCGGCGCCGCTCCCGCAGCGAAGGGGTATGCGAAGGGCGTGCCCCGGTACTTCCCTGCCTCCTCCCAGGCGTCCCTCCACCTCTGAGGATCCGCGCCTCCCGGCAGCCGGATCGGCCCGCCCGGGCTCCCGACCGGATCGTTCCAGCCCTCGGGCGGTTCCCAGTCCCTGATCTCGCCGAACAGGCCGGCCCGCACCTGCCACAGCCCGTGCTCGTCGGGGGAGGAGGTCAGCTCCTGCTGCTCGGCGTCCTCGCGGATCATGCGCATGATGCCGAGCAGGTCCCCGCCGAGCCGGTCCATCTCCTGGGTGGCGGTGCGGGTCCCTTCCCGGTGGCCGTCCCCGTCCGGGCCGTCCCAGCGGGTGGAGGAGGAGCTGCCCTGCAGCAGATCCACCAGCTCCTGGATGCGGCGCGCCCCCTCGAGGAGACGCTCGGCGTGCTCGTCCAACTGGTGCGGGTCGCAACCCCAGAATGTGCTGTCCATGGCCTGACCGTAGGCAGCGGCTCCACCGGCCGCGCCCCGGTGGTGGCGGCGGTGGACGACGGTGCGGTGGGGAGGACCGGCGCAACCGGAGGGGGCGGGCACCGGTCTCCCGATGCCCGCCCCCGGCGGTTCCGCGGTGCGCGCGGCGGTCCTCGGACCGCGGCGCCCAGCAGACAGTGCTCAGACCACGATGTTCACGATCCGCGGCGCCTTCACGATGACCTTGCGGACGCTCTGGCCCTCGAGCAGCTGCTGCACCCGCTCCTCGCCCATCACCAGGGTCTCCAGCTCGGCCTCGCCGATCTCCGGGTCGACCTCCAGCTTGTGGCGGACCTTGCCCTTGACCTGCACCACGCAGGTGACGGTGTCGGCCTTCACCAGCGCCGGATCGGCCACCGGGTAGGCGGCGCGCGCCAGGGAGCCCTCGTGGCCCAGGCGGGACCACAGCTCCTCGGCCAGGTGCGGGGCGACGGGTGCGACCATCAGCACCAGCGGCTCGACGGCCTCGCGCGGGGTGCCCTCGGCGCCCGCCTTGGTGAGGTGGTTGACCAGCTCGATGAGCTTCGCGATCGCGGTGTTGAACTGCATCCCCGCCATCTCGCGGGTGACGCCGTCGATGGTGCGGTGCACGGCCTGGCGGGTCGCCAGCGGCGCCTCCTCCTCGGTGACGCGCAGGGCACCGGTCTCCTCGTCGACGGCCAGACGCCACAGGCGCTGCAGGAATCGCTGGGAGCCGACCACGGCGCGGGTCTCCCAGGGGCGGGAGAGGTCCAGCGGGCCCATCGACATCTCGTAGACGCGCAGGGTGTCGGCCCCGTACTCCTCGTACATGTCGTCGGGCGCGACCGCGTTCTTCAGCGACTTGCCCATCTTCCCGTACTCCTGCGTGACGGGCTCGCCGCGGTAGGTGAAGGTGCTGTCGGCCTCGGCCACGACCTCCTCGGCGGGGACGTACACGCCGCGGGCGTCGGTGTAGGCGTAGGCCTGGATGTAGCCCTGGTTGAACAGGCGGTGGAAGGGCTCCTGGCTGCTCACGTCGCCGCGGTCGAACAGCACCTTGTGCCAGAAGCGGGCGTACAGCAGGTGCAGCACCGCGTGCTCGACGCCGCCGACGTACAGGTCCGCGCCGCCGACGGAGCCGTCCTCGCGCGGGCCCAGCCAGTAGGCCTCGTTCTCGGGCCGCACCAGGTGCTCGGTGTCGCTGGGGTCCAGGTAGCGCAGCTGGTACCAGGAGGAGCCGGCCCACTGCGGCATCGTGTTGGTCTCGCGGCGGTACGTCTTCGGGCCCTCGCCCAGGTCCAGCTCGACCTCCACCCAGTCGGTGGCGCGGGACAGCGGGGTCTGCGGCTCGGTGTCGGCGTCCTCCGGATCGAAGGTCTTGGGGGAGAAGTCCTCCATCTCCGGCAGGGCGACCGGCAGCATCGACTCCGGCAGCGGGATGGGGGTGAGCGGGTCCGCGGGGTCGTAGACGACCGGGAAGGGCTCGCCCCAGTAGCGCTGGCGGGAGAACAGCCAGTCCCGCAGCCGGTAGGTGGTGCGGGCCCGGCCGAAGCCGCGCTCGGTGGCGTACACGGTGGCGCGGCGCTTGGCCTCGTCCTTGTCCAGGCCGTTCAGGTCCAGGTCGGCGCTGGCGGAGTTGATCTTCTCGCCCTCGCCGGTCCAGGCGCCGCCGTCGAAGCCCTCGGGCGGGCGGACGGTGCGGATCACGGGCAGCTCGAAGCGCTCGGCGAAGGCGAAGTCGCGCTCGTCCTCGGCGGGCACGGCCATGATCGCGCCGGTGCCGTAGCCGGTCAGCACGTAGTCGGCGGTGAAGACGGGCACCTGGCGCCCGTCCATCGGGTTGGTGGCGAGCAGGCCGGTGAACACGCCGGTCTTCTCGCGGTCCTCGGCGGTGCGCTCCTCCTCGCCCAGCGCCGCGGCGCGGGCCTGGTAGGCGGCGACGGCGGCGCGCGGGTCGGCGGCGCCCCCGGTCCAGGCGTCCTTCGTGCCCTCGGGCCAGGCCGCCGGCAGCACGGCGGGGTCGGACAGCAGCTCGTGCTCGGGGGAGAGCACGCAGAAGGTCGCCCCGAACAGGGTGTCGGCGCGGGTGGTGAAGACGTCGAAGGTGTGCTCCCGCCCGTCGGCGGTGCCCACGACGGGGAAGGTGATCTGGGCGCCCTCGCTGCGGCCGATCCAGTGCCGCTGCATGATGCGGATCGACTCGGGCCAGTCCACCCGGTCCAGGTCGTCGGCCAGGCGGTCCGCGTAGGCGGTGATGCGCATGTTCCACTGCCGCAGGCGACGGCGGAAGACCGGGAAGTTGCCGCGCTCGCTGCGGCCGTCGGCGGTGACCTCCTCGTTGGCCAGCACGGTGCCCAGGCCCGGGCACCAGTTCACCGGGGTCTCGGAGATGTAGGCCAGGCGGAAGCAGTCGGCCAGCTCGGCGATCTCGGCATCGGTCGCGGCGGTGACGGCGGCGGCGTCGGCGCCCTGCCAGCGGGCGGGCAGCTCGATGCCCTGCCGCTCGGCCAGGGCGATGGGGTCCACGGTGCCCGCGCGCAGCTCCTCGCGCAGTTCGGCGATGGGTCGGGCGCGCCCGGTGATGCCGTCGACGTTCGTCGCCTCCGGGTCGTACCAGGAGTCGAAGATCCGCAGGAAGATCCACTGGGTCCACTGCACGAACTCGGGGTCGGTGGTGGACAGGGAGCGGCGGGCGTCGTGGGAGAGCCCCAGCCGGTGCAGCTGGCGGCGCATGTTCGCGACGTTCGCCTCGGTGGTGGTGCGCGGGTGGGTGCCGGTCTGCACGGCGTACTGCTCGGCGGGCAGGCCGAAGGCGTCGTAGCCCATCGTGTACAGCACATTCTTGCCCAGCATCCGCTGGTGGCGAGCCACCACGTCGGTGGCGATGTAGCCCAGCGGGTGACCCACGTGCAGCCCCGACCCCGAGGGGTAGGGGAACATGTCCATGATGTAGATCTTCTCGCCCAGCTCCTCGGCGCTGCGGCCGTCCGCGAGGGCGCCGACGGGGTTGGCGGCCCAGAAGGTGCCCTCCTCGTCCCAGCGCTGCTGCCAGCGGCGCTCGATCTCGTCCGCCACGGCGGCGGTGTAGCGGTGCGATGCCTCGCTCATGGATCCTTCGCTTTCGGTTCGGGTGGGTGCTGCCGGGGTGCTCCTGCGCCGACGGGTCGCCGACATGAAAAAACCCCCGCACAGGCGAGGGGGCCGCGGCGGTGCCGGCATCGGGCGCCGGGGGCGCCGCGGGTGCGGGCGGTGATCCGTCGCGGCTAGGGAAGCAGGAGCTCTCGAGCCACGTGCTCAGCCTAGCGCACCGGCGATACGCACCTTGGCGGCGTCCGTGGCACCTCGGACCGGGGTGCGTCACGTCCGTGCGGGTATCCGCCGAGGTGCGTCACGAACGCGTCGGAATAGCCCCTCCTATCCGACGCGAACGTGGCGCACCCCCGTGCGGGCGAGGGGTGGTCGGGACGTGCGGGGCGCGAGGGGCAGGTGGGGGGGCGCTGCGGGCGTGCTCAGACGCCGAGGAGGCCGGAGACCAGCAGCAGCACGACCACGGTGCCGATGGTCGTGATCAGCACGGTGTCCCGGGCGAGGTTCTCGCCGGCCTGGTAGCGGGCGGCGGCGACGAAGACGTTCTGCGCCGTCGGCAGCGCGGCCATCACCACCACCTCGTAGAGGTCGTGCCCGCGCAGGTCCAGGGCGAGGCCCACCCCGAGGGCGATCAGCGGCATCAGCACGAGCTTCGCGGTGGAGGAGATCGCGATCAGGCCGCGATAGCCGTCGGCCTTGGCCAGGGGCTTCGAGCCGTTGAGGGAGAGCCCGAAGGCGAGCAGCATCGCGGGGATCGCCATCTGGCCGAGGGAGGCGAAGGGCTCCAGCACCACCTCGGGCAGGCGCACCCCGGCCAGGGACAGCACCATGCCGATCACCGAGGCGATGATCGTGGGGTTCGCGCCGATCGAGCGGGTCACGCCGCCGAGGCCGGGGGAGCCCTTCTGCGTCGTCGTGTGCAGGACGAACAGGTACAGCGGGGTGTAGACGGCCTGCTGGAACAGGATCACGGGGATCGCGTAGGAGAGGTCGCCGAGCACGTACGCCGCGATGGGGAAGCCCATGTTGGCGCCGTTGACCACGGAGCCGCTGATCGCGGCGACGGTCACCTCGGAGGCGTCACGGCGGGTGAACAGCCGCAGGCCGAGGAACAGCAGCACACCGGTCGTGAGGCCGGAGACGCCGGCCACCGCCATCGCGGGGGAGAACACCTCGCGTGGATCGGTGTCCAGCAGGCTGGAGAGCACCAGGGCCGGGGAGGCGACGAAGAAGGTGGTGCGGTTAAGCACGTAGCGGCCGTGGGGGCCGAGCACCCCGGTGCGTCCGACCACCCAGCCCACGCCGATCATCGACCAGACGATGAAGAACCCCGCCAGCACCCCGCTCATCGGGGGAGGCGGGGGTCAGGGAAGCTCACCCGTGGATCCTATATGGGTCGTGCGACGACGGGGAAGCGCTGTCCGCGGTGTGGCCCGCGGTGCGGCGGGCCGGTGACCGGGTGAGGTGGTCAGCGGATGCCGATGCTCTCCCGGCCGCTGATCTGATCGGGGGCGCCGGGGACCGGCTCGGCGGCGTCCTCACCGACGGCGACGATGCGGTTGTCGGCATCGACGTGCACGACCGTCGGCTCGTGGGCGATCACCTCGGCCTCGTTCATCTGCCCGTAGGCCATGATGATCACGAGGTCGCCGGGGGAGACCAGGTGGGCGGCGGCGCCGTTGATGCCGATCACGCCGCTGCCGGGCTCGCCGCGGATGACGTAGGTCACCAGGCGGGCACCGGAGGTGATGTCCGCGATGGTGACCTGTTCGTTCTCCACCAGGCCCGCGGCGTCCGCCAGCTGGGCGTCGATGGTCACCGAGCCCACGTAATGCAGGTCGGCCTGCGTCACGGTGGCGCGGTGGATCTTCGAGGTCATGAGGGTGCGCAACACGCCACCAGTGTCCCATGAGCGAGAATGGGTGCACCCCGTCCGTCAGGAGGATCACGATGCCCAAGGCGCGTCGCCGCAGCACCCACCGCTCGAGCCGCTTCGAGGACATGGCGCTGCCCGAGGAGCTGCTGGCCGTCCTGGCCGAGCAGGGGCTGGACCGCGCCTTCGAGATCCAGGAGGCGATCCTGCCGGACGCCCTCGCGGGACGGGACGTCCTGGCCCGGGCAGAGACCGGCTCCGGCAAGACCCTCGCCTTCACCCTCGCGATGACCGCCCGCTTCCGCGGCCGCAAGGTGCACCGCCGTCGCCCCCTCGGCGTGGTGCTCGTGCCCACCCGTGAGCTCGCCGTGCAGGTGGTCGACACCATCCACCCCTTCGCCCGCGCCTCGCGGGTGCGCGCCCAGCTCGTCGCCGGCGGGATGAACATCGAGAAGCAGGCCGAGGCCCTGCGGCGCGGCGTCGAGATCATCGTGGCCACCCCCGGCCGCCTGATCGACCTCGCCGAGCGCGGCGACCTGTTCCTGGACCGGGTCGAGACCACCGTGATCGACGAGGCCGACCACATGGCCGACCTCGGCTTCCTGCCCGACGTGCGCGACATCCTCGCCGCCACCGAGATGGGCAGCCAGAAGATGCTGTTCTCCGCCACCCTCGACGGCCAGGTGGAGCAGATCGTCGACACCTTCCTGGTGGACCCCGTCACCCACGAGACCACCCCCGTGGCCGCGGCCGTGACCACCATGGACCACCATGCCCTGGCCATCGCGCCGAGTGCGAAGCGCGAGGTCACCGCCGCGCTCGCCGCCCGCGAGGGACGCTCCCTGCTGTTCACCCGCACCCAGCTCGGCGCCGAACGCGTCGCCCAGGAGCTGGTGGAGGTCGGGGTGCCCGCCGCCGCCCTGCACGGCAACAAGCAGCAGGGCCTGCGCACCAACGTGCTGGCCGGCTTCCGTGAGGGCGCGTTCCCGGTGCTGGTCGCCACCGACGTCGCCGCCCGCGGCCTGCACATCGACGACGTCTCGATGGTGGTGCATGTGGACCCCGCCGACGACGTCAAGGAGTACGTGCACCGCTCGGGCCGCACCGCCCGTGCCGGGGCCGCCGGCACCGTCGTCACCCTCGCCCTGCCGCACCAGGTGAAGTCCACCCGCTCGATCCTCGAGGGCGCGCACGTTGAGAGCATCTGGGCGGACGCCGACAGCGCCGGGGTCGAGGCGATCGCCGAGCTCGGCGGCCGGCCTCCCAGCGGCGAGCCCGCCGAGGACCCGGCGACCGTCAAGCACAAGGGCGCCCCGCGCAAGCTCGACCTCTCCCGCAGGTCCGGGGCCAGCACCCGCCAGGCCGAGGAGCGGCGCGCGAACGAGGAGCGCCGTGCCTCCTGGGAGGAGCCGTCCCAGGACGTCGGTCGCGGTGGCCGGGGCGGACGAGGAGGCCGAGGCGGCTCCGGTGGCGGCGCTCAGCGCGGCGCCTCCACCCGCGGGGGCAGCAGCGCCGGACCCTCCAGCGGCGGCACCCGCTCCCGCGGCGCCCGGGGCGGCTCCGGCCGTGGCGACAGCGAGGAGCGCGGCGGCGGCCAGGCCCGCGGCGGACGCGGGGGGCAGGGCTCCGGCGGCCGCAGCGGGGGCCGCGCCGGTGGCCAGGGCCGCAGCGGTGGTCAGGGCCGTTCCGGGGGGCAGGGCCGTTCCGGCGGCTCGGGCGCACCCCGCCGGAAGGGGTCGCGGTGAGCATCAGCCTCTTCGATCTGTTCAAGATCGGGATCGGGCCCTCCAGCTCCCACACCGTCGGCCCCATGCGCGGGGCCGCCATCTTCGCCCGCGACCTGATGGCCGATCCGGAGCTCGCGCCCCGGGTCGCGCAGGTCGCCGTGCACCTGTACGGCTCGCTGGCCGCGACCGGTGCCGGGCACGGCACCCTCGACGCCGTGATCATGGGTCTGGAGGGCAATGACCCCGCCGTCGTCGATCCGGTGGCCGGCCGCGAGCGGGTCGCCGCGATCGAGGAGCGGGGCGGGCTGCTGCTGGACGGCACCCTCCCGATCGATCTGCGCCCCTCCGGGATCATGCTGCACCCGCTCACCTTCCTGCCGCAGCACTCCAACGGCATGACCTTCGTGGCGCTCGACGCCGAGGGGGAGGAGCTGCAGCGGCGGCCGATGTTCTCCGTCGGCGGCGGCTTCGTGATCGACGAGGCCGACATGGACCAGAGCGCCGCCGAGGCGATGATCCCCCTGCCCTCCGGACGCGACGCCGAGCGGGAGCGCCGCCTGGCCGTGTTCTCCACCGCCGCCGAGCTGCTGCGGGTGTGCGAGGAGGGCGGTCTGTCGATCTCCCAGGCGATGTTGCGCCGCGAACGGCAGTGGCGCACCGAGGAGCAGGTGCGCAGCGAGGCGCTGGCCATCTGGGAGGCCATGCGCGGCTGCATCGACCGCGGCATGCGCGGCACCGGCGTGCTGCCCGGCGGACTCGAGGTCAAGCGCCGCGCCGCCTCCTGGCACGACTCGCTGACCGCGGAGGACCCCGAGCACCTGCCGCTGAACGCCCTGGAGTGGGTGTCCCTGGCCGCGCTCGCCGTGAACGAGGAGAACGCCTCGGGCGGCCGCGTCGTCACCGCCCCCACCAACGGCGCCGCCGGGATCGTCCCGGCCGTGCTCTACTTCGCCACCACCTACCTCGAGGACGTCGACGTCGAGGACGTGGTGGTGCGCTTCCTGCTCACCGCCGGGGCCATCGGCTCCCTCTACAAGGAGAACGCCTCGATCTCCGGCGCCGAGGTGGGCTGCCAGGGCGAGGTGGGCTCCGCCTGCTCGATGGCCGCCGCCGCGCTGTGCGAGGTGATGGGCGGCAAGCCCGCCCAGGTGGAGAACGCGGCGGAGATCGCGATGGAGCACAACCTGGGGCTGACCTGCGATCCCGTCGGCGGTCTGGTGCAGGTGCCCTGCATCGAGCGCAACGCGATGGCCGCGATCAAGGCGATCACCGCGGCGCGCTTCGCGCTGCGCGGCAGCGGCGACCACTTCGTCTCCCTGGACACGGTGATCGAGACGATGCGCCGCACCGGCAAGGACATGCACGAGCGCTACAAGGAGACCGCGATGGGCGGCCTCGCCCTCACGGCGGTGCCGGTCAGCGTCCCCGACTGCTGATCCGCACCTCGGAGGGCACCGAGGCGGCGCCCAGCCGGTCGTGCACCAGTGCCTGGACGCCCGGTGCGGTGTGGGTGACGCCGACGGACTCGTCGACGGTGACGTGGGCGATCGTGCGGCGCACGCGCTGCGCGTCCGGCACCACCCGCAGCCGCACGCGCAGGATCCCGGGCTGAGTCTGCAGCAGACGCACCACCGCCCTCGGGTCCGGGGCCATGCCCTCGTCCTCCCGGTCGCCCGGCAGGCGCCCGAGCACGGTCACCCGACCCTGCTCGTCGACCTCGCCGCGGTCGGTGACCAGCCAGCGGCGCCCGGTGACGGGGGTGCGGGCGCGCAGCACCCCGTCGCGGGAGCGGATGCGCACCCCGCGCAGGGGCGTGCCGTCCACCGCGAGCATCCCGGTCTCGGTGGTGCCGTAGACGTCGTGCACGCGGGCCCGCCAGTGCCGGGCGAGGTCCGCGTGAAGCTCCGGGTCCAGCCGGTCCGCGCCGGAGGCGATGCGGGGGATCCGCAGCGCCCGGTGCCCGCTGAGCTCCCCGTCGGCCTCGAGCAGGTCCGCGAGGTGCATCGGGGTGCCGACCAGCAGGTGCGGCGTGGTCCGGTGCAGCATCGCCAGGCGGCGCTGCACGCTGAGGTGGCTGAGGTCCACCAGCGGCGCCCCCGCAGCCAGGGACTCCAGGGCCAGGCGCAGCCCGAGGCCGTGGACACCGGGCAGGGCGGTGGCCACCACGGCGTGGCGGCGCAGGCCGATGCGCTTGGCGAGGTCGTTCCAGGTGCGCTGCTGGGCCGCGGTGGAGGGGCCGCGGTGATGCACCCGTGGCGCGCCGGTGGCGCCGCTGGAGCGCAGGTCGAGCTGACCGTCCCCGGCCAGAGCGGTGACCAGCACCTGCCGTAGCGGAGCCGCGGCGGGGAGCTCGGACAGCCGCGGGGGCCGGGTGTCGCGCTGCTCCATGAGCTGCAGCTGGCCGTGCAGGTCCTCCGCGGTCAGCCGGCCGCGGGTGTCGGTGAGCACCACCGCGCCGGGACGCGCGAAGGCGCGACGGCCGAGGATGCGGCGGGCCTGCAGGGTCCCGCCGGAGGAGCGTCGGAGAGGGCTCATCGCGCGATCACCAGGCCCCTCGACGGTAGGGGCCGGGGTAGAGCTGGGGCTCGCGGGCGTCCAGCTCGTGGGCAGCGCGCAGCGGCCAGGAGGGCTCGCGCAGCGCGGCCCGACCCACGGCCACGAAGTCGGCGTCGCCGCGGGCGATGATCTCCTGCGCCTGCCGGGGCTCGGCGATCAGGCCGACGGCGGCCACCGGCATCGAGGTGGCGTCCCGGATGGTGCGGGCGAAGCCCACCTGGTACTCGGAGCCCACCGCGATGTCCGCGGCAACGGCGCCGCCGGTGGAGACGTGCAGGCAGTCCACGCCCACCCCGGCCAGCTCGTGGGCGAGGTCCACGGACTGGCCCACGTCCCAGCCGCCGTCGATCCAGTCGGAGGCGCTGATACGCACGATGATCGGCAGGTCGGAGGGCCATTCCTCGCGGACGGCGGCGGCGACCTCGCGGGCCAGACGGCGGCGCGCCTCGGGGCTGCCGCCGTACTCGTCGGTGCGGGTGTTGATCAGGGGTGAGAGGAACTCGTGGACCAGGTAGCCGTGGGCGAAGTGCAGCTCGAGGGCGTCGAAGCCGGCATCGCGCGCCCGGCGGGCGGCGACGGCGAAGTCGTCGACCACGCCCTGGATGTCGGCGGAGGTCATCGCCTCGGGCGCGTCCAGGCCGGGATAGGGGTCCTCCGTGGGGCCGACGGTGCGCCAGCCGGAGGCGAACTCGGGGATGGTGCCGCGGCGGGCCGCGTAGCGGGGGAGCACCGGCCAGGTGGAGGCCTTGCGGCCGGCATGGGAGAGCTGCGCGGCGACGGCGGCGCCCTGGGCGCGGCAGAAGCCGATGATGCGGGACCAGGCGCGCACCTGGTCCTCGTTCCACAGGCCCGCGTCCAGGGGGCTGATGCGCCCCTCCGGGCTGATCGCGGTGGCCTCGGTGACGAGCAGGCCGAAGCCGCCGGCGGCCCGGGCGCCCAGGTGCATGAGGTGCCAGTCGGTCGGCACCCCGTCCTCGGCCTCGATCATGTACTGGCACATGGGGGCCAGCCAGGTGCGATTGCGCAGCGTCAGGGAGCGCAGCTGTGCGCCATCGAAGAGGGAGGGGGAAGTCGAGGAGCCCGACGTGCTGGCCATGCCCCAACCGTAGTCGGATCGGAGGCTCCGCCGCGCCGATGCCCAGCGGTGATCCGCGCCCTTCGCGATCCGGGAGGAGGCGGACGGACCCGCCGGGAGAGACCTCCCGGTCGCGTGAGGCAGGTCTCAGCGCGATAGGGTGGGCGGGTCCGTCACCGCCCCTCCGGGGCCCCGCGAACAGGAGTGCCGATGTCCGACCAGACCGCCACCGGGACCGATCAGCAGGCCGAGGGCCGCACGTTCTCCCCGCCCACCGACTTCGTCCAGAACGCGGTGGCGCGACCCTCCCTCTACGAGGAGGCGGAGCGGGACCGGCTGGCCTTCTGGCGCTCCCGAGCGATGCTGCTGAGCTGGAAGACCCCCTTCACCGAGACCCTGGACTGGTCCCAGGCCCCGGTCGCCCGCTGGTTCGCCGACGGCACCCTGAACGCCGCCTACAACGCCGTGGACCGCCACGTGGAGTCCGGCCACGGCGGCCAGACCGCCCTGATCGGCGAGTACGAGGACGGCACCTCCACCACCTACACCTACACCCAGGTCAAGGACGAGATCTCCCGCATGGCCAACGTGCTCGCCGACATGGGCGTGCGCACCGGCGACCGGGTCGCGATCTACCTGCCGATGATCCCCGAGGCCGTCTTCGCGATGCTGGCCTGCGCCCGCATCGGTGCCCCCCACTCGGTGGTCTTCGGCGGCTTCAGCGCCGACGCCCTGCGCTCGCGGATCGAGGACGCCGAGGCCCGCGCCGTCATCACCGCCGACGGCCAGTTCCGCCGCGGCAAGGCCCTGCCGCTGAAGCCCGCCGTCGACGCGGCGCTCGCCGCCGGCGCCCCCAGCGTGGAGAAGGTGCTGGTCGTGCGGCGCACCGGTGAGGACGTCGACTGGACCGAGGGCCGTGACATCTGGTGGCACGAGGCCCGCGAGCAGGCCTCGACCGAGCACGAGCCCGTCTGGGTGGAGGCCGAGCACCCGCTGTTCATCCTCTACACCTCGGGCACCACCGGGAAGCCCAAGGGCATCGTCCACACCACCGGCGGCTACCTCACCCAGGCCAGCTACACCCACCGCGCGGTGTTCGACCTCAAGCCCTCCCACGACGTCTACTGGTGCACGGCCGACGTCGGCTGGGTCACCGGCCACACCTACGTGGTCTACGGCCCCATGACCAACCGCGCCACCCAGGTGATCTACGAGGGCACCCCCGACAGCCCGCACCAGGGCCGCTGGTGGGAGATCGTGCAGAAGCACCAGGTCTCGCTGTTCTACTCCTCGCCCACCGCGATCCGCACCGCGATGAAGTGGGGCGAGCAGATCCCCGCCGAGTACGACCTCGGCTCCCTGCGGCTGCTCGGCAGCGTCGGCGAGGCCATCAACCCCGAGGCCTGGATGTGGTACCACCGGGTGATCGGCGGCGAGCGCTGCCCGATCGTGGACACCTGGTGGCAGACCGAGACCGGCGGCATCATGATCTCGCCGCTGCCCGGCATCACCTCCACCAAGCCCGGCTCCGCGCAGGTGCCGCTGCCCGGCATCAGCGCCGAGGTGCTGGACGAGGCCGGTGAGCCCGTGGCCGACGGCGAGAGCGGCTACCTGGTGCTCACCGAGCCCTGGCCGGGCATGCTGCGCGGCATCTGGGGCGACCCGGAGCGCTTCGAGGACACCTACTGGTCGCGCTTCCCGGGCCGCTACTTCGCCGGCGACGGCGCCCGGAAGGACGAGGACGGGGACATCTGGCTGCTGGGCCGGGTGGACGACGTCATGAACATCTCAGGACACCGGCTCTCGACGATGGAGATCGAGTCGGCGCTGGTGGGCCACGAATGGGTGGCCGAGGCCGCCGTCGTCGGCGCCAGCGACGAGACCACCGGGCAGGCCGCCGTGGCCTTCGTGATCCTGCGCTCCGGCACCGAGGACGCGGTCGCCGCGGCCGGGGGCGAGGAGGCCGCCGCGCAGGCCCTGCGCGAGCACGTGAAGACGGAGATCGGCCCGATCGCCCGTCCCAAGAAGGTGCTGCTGGTCAACGAGCTGCCCAAGACCCGCTCGGGGAAGATCATGCGGCGTCTGCTGCGGGACGTCGCCGAGGACCGCGAGGTCGGCGACACCCAGACCCTCGCCGACTCCTCGGTGATGGACAAGATCCAGCGGGGGCTCTCCGGCACGAGCTCCTGACCCGCGCCCGCACCGCAGACGACGGCGGCCCCGTCCGACCGCGACGGTCGGGCGGGGCCGCCGCGTGCCGTGGGGGCCCGCTCGGGCTCAGCGCCCGACGGTCACGTCGCCGCTGCTGCTGCTGGCGATGAGGGTGCCGAGCACCTCCCCGTCGCCGCTCACCAGGTCGGGGTCGATGGTGGTCTCCCCGATCTCGGAGTGCGCCTCGACCGCGTAGCGGCCGGAGCCGGGGGCGGCGACCTCGACGTCCCCGACGCCGGCGGCGACCGTCAGGTCGCCCTCGGCCTCGGGTGCCAGGCGCACCGAGGTGTCGCCGAGGGGGTTCGCGACGTCGATGCCGCCCGGCACCGAGTCCGCGAGGGAGAGCTCCACGTCGCCGACCTCGGAGGTCACCGACACGTCCTTGGCGACGGAGATGTCGCGCAGCTCCACGTCGCCGGCGGACGTGCGGGCCATCACCCGGGTGAAGGCGCCCTCGGCCTCGATGTCGCCGACCCAGTTCGTGGCCTCCAGCGCCAGCTCGTGCTCGGGGGGGATCACCACCAGCAGGTCGCGCTGGGTGGTCATCCACGGCACCGGGTGGCTGGTGCGCGGCACGTCGACCTCGACCTCGCGGTCGGCCTCGGTGCCCCCGAGGGTGACGCGTGCCCGCACGGTCTCCCCGGTGGCCGGCAGGGTGGTGGCGCCCGGCTCGACCAGCGCGGCCGTGACCTGGGTGGCCTCCGGGTCGCGGACCGCGGTGATGTCCGTGACCTCGGCGGCGACCGCGAGGGAGTCGGGGGTGCCGAGCTCGTGGGCGGCGGGAATGTCGTCGTACTCGCCGTCGGCCACCCTCGTGGCCCAGGTGACGGTGGCCAGGGAACCGGCGGCGCCGATCACCAGGACCAGGCCGAGCAGCAGCACCGCCCAGCGCAGCGCGCGCGAGCCGTCGGCGGCGGGGGTCAGGCGGCGGGCGCCGCCGCGCTGCCAGGAGCGGGGGCGGGGATCGGGGGCGGTCATCACTTCTCCTCGGATTCCAGATAGCGCAGGACCGCCATCACACGGCGGTTCTCGCCGTCCACGGGCGGCAGGTCGAGCTTGGTGAGCAGGGAGGAGATGTGCTTCTCCACACTGCCGGGGGAGACGAACAGGGTCTCGGCGATGGCCTGGTTGGAGCGGCCCTGCGCCATCAGCGCCAGCACCTCCCGCTCCCGGGGGGTGAGGCCCTCCAGGGTGCGGCGGCGGCGCGAGCGGACGAAGATCTGCTGCACCACCTCGGGGTCCAGCCGGGTGCCGCCGGAGCCGACCTCCTCGACGACGCCGAGGAAGTCCTCGACGTCGGCCACCCGGTCCTTCAGCACATAGCCGAGACCGCGGGGCGAGTCGGCGATCAGCTCGGAGGCGTAGCGCTCCTCGACATACTGCGAGAGCACCACCAGCGCCACCTCCGGGTCCTGGCTGCGGATCAGGGTGGCGGCGCGCACCCCCTCGTCGGTGAAGGTGGGCGGCATCCGCACGTCCACCACGGCCAGGTCGGGGCGGTGCTCGCGCACCGCGGACAGCAGGGTGGTGGCGTCGCCGACGGCGGCGACGACCTCGTGGCCGGCCTCCGTCAGCAGGTGCTCGAGGCCGGCGCGCAGCAGCACGGCGTCGTCGGCGATCACGATCCTCATCGGGTGGCCTCCTGGGGGAGCGGCCGGCCGGTCGGCGCGGCGGGTGCGGTGGAACGGGGGATCAGGGCGGTCAGCACGGTGCCGGGACGCTCCGTGCCCGGGGCGGCCGCGGACACCTCGAGGCGGCCGCCGGTGGCGCGGACCCGGTCGGCGAGGCCGGCCAGGCCGGTGGAGACGCCGTCGCGACGGATCGCGGCGCCGCCGCGGCCGTCGTCGGCCACCCGTACGCGCAGCTCGCCCTCGGGGCCCTCGCGCAGCACGGTGACCTCGGCGGTGGTGGCCGCGGCGTGCTTGGCGACGTTGGTCAGCGCCTCGGCGACCACGAAGTAGGCCACGGCCTCCTGCTCGCGGTCCACCGGTCCGGTCATCCGCACCTGCATCCGCACCGGGACGGGGGAGCGGGCGGCCAGGGCGGAGAGTGCCGCATCCAGGCCGCGGTCGGTGAGCACCGCCGGGTGGATGCCGCGGGCCAGCTGACGCAGGTCGGTGACGACGGCCTTCGCCTCGGAGTGGGCGTGGTCGACCAGGGCGGTGGCGCGCTGCGGGTCGGTGGGGATGGCCTGCTTCGCGCGGCCCAGGGTCATCGCGAGGGCCACCAGGCGGGGCTGGACGCCGTCGTGCAGGTCGCGTTCGATGCGCAGCCGCTCCTGGGCGGCGGCGTCCACCGCGCCCTGGCGGCGCAGGGACATCTCGGTGACCTGCTCGCGCAGTTCGTCCTCGCTGCCGGAGATCAGCCCTCGGGCGAGTCCGCGGTCGGCCAGGGCCCCCAGGATCAGCACCCCGATCGCCAGCACGGCGATGAGCACGGCGACGACCACCAGGGCGAGGCGGGACAGCTCGACGCCGCTGATCTCCAGCGGGCCATAGCGCACGGCGATGTCCACCGCCATCCACGCGGTGGTCAGCAGGGCGAGGGCGAGCAGGGAGAAGATCCCGGCCACGACCATCGCGAGGTGGTGGTGCAGCACCCCGCGCCAGAACGCCCCGGAGGTCACGTCCAGCCAGAGGCCGTGCAGCCAGCCCGTGAAGCCCTCGCGGGTGCTGCGGCGGCGCCGCGGGGTGATCACCGGCATCCGGTGCACCGAGACCGCGCGGCGCTGCTCCAGCGCGATCGCACCGCGCATCAGCAGCACCCAGGGGATCAGCAGCAGCAGGCCCGCGCCCGCCGCCAGCAGTGAGCCCAGCCCCGCGCTCAGCAGGGAGAGCGAGATCCAGAACCAGGTCAGGAACAGGAATCCGCCCAGCGGCACCCCGAGCACGGCGGCCACGGTGAGGCGACCGCGGTCGGAGGAACGGGTGTCCCGGCGCTCCTGGGCGGGCACGGGATCCGGCGACGGGGAGGTCTGGGGGGAGTGCTCGGCGTCCATGGGGACGACAGTACGGGCGGAGAAATTCCGCTCCCACCGGGGCGTCCCGCCTCCCGGGCGGGGGAAAACCCCCGCCCGGCCATGAGGGATCGCCTGAGGGGCGGCCCCCGGTGCGGTGCCGATGCGGTTCAATGGGGCCATGGCGAGTAACTCCAGCAGCATCGACCCCACGCTCGGCGCCGAGGACGGCACCGGCACCGAGGGCACCACCGGTCAGGTCGTCGAGCAGGGCGAGGAGGTCACCGAGTCCATCGCGCAGGACTCCGGTCCCAGCCGCGGCACCCTCCGCGACGTCGCCGACTCCCTGGGCATCTCCAGCGCCGTCGCGCTGCGCGCCCTGCGCGGTACGGACGACATCCGTCCCCGCCTGGCCGAGCGGGTGCGCGAAGAGGCCGAGCGCCTCCATTTCCCCCTCGAGGAGCTCGCCGGGGAGGCAGACCACCGCGGCGTCGTCGCCGTGCTGGTGAACACCATGCGCAACACCTGGATCTCCGACCTGGTGCGCGCGATCCGCATCGAGCTGACCGCCACCGGCCGCTCTGCCGTGGTGGTGCCCACCCGACGCCGCGTGCCCGAGTACCCGATCGCCGCGGACACCGACGCCATCGAGTCCCTCGTCCAGCTCGGCGTGGACGGCTTCCTGATGATCTCCGACCTCGCCGACGACCAGCGAGTGATGGAGGTGGTCGGCGACCGTCCGATCATCGGCATCGGCTGCTCGAAGGAGTTCGTCGGGCGCATCGACACCGTCCGCATCGACGACGAAGTCGGCCAGGGCCTGCTCGTGGACCATCTGGTCGGGCTCGGCCACCGCGAGATCGCGCACGTCGGCGGGGTCGGCTCGGCCGTCGCCACCGAGCGCGCCGCCGCCTTCCGCAAGGCCATGGAGCGCCACGGCCTCGGCGACTCCGCCCGCATCGAGCCCGGTGACTTCACCGAGCAGGTGGGGCAGACCGCCGGCAACATGCTGCTGCGCGGCAGCCATGTCCCCACGGCCGTGACCTGCGCCAACGACGTGACCGCAGTCGGTGTGATGTCCGCCGCCCGCGAGGCCGGCTTCTCCGTGCCCGAGCAGCTCGCCGTCGCCGGCTACGGCAACACCTCGATCGGTGCCTCCGGGATCGCGCAGCTGACCAGCGTCGACCCCAACTCCGATCGCATCGGCGCGCTCGCCGCCCAGTTCCTGGTGGAGCGGGTCTCCGGCCACGAGGAGGACGCCCGCGACGTCGCCGTCGCACCCTCCGTGGTGGTGCGCCGTTCCAGCTCCGCCGGCCCCCGCGCCGAGTCGCCGCGGCGCAAGCGGATCTCCGTCGACTGAGAGCGGGTCGAGTCCCGACCTGTGCGCGCACGTCCCCTCTGTCCGATTCCCCTGCGTTAGGCTCCCACCCATGATCAACACCACGAACGACCCGAGCACGCCGCCGACCCAGCGGTCCATCGGCGAGCTCGTCCAGTCCATCCGTGATGAGCTGCTGGGCGTCGTCCACGCCGAGATCGACATCGCCAAGAAGGAGCTCACCGCCCTCGGCATCAAGATCGGCATCATCGCCGCCTGCGCCGCGGTGCTGCTGTTCCTGCTGCTCTCGGCCTGGGTGATGCTGCTGTTCGCCGCCGCCACCGGCCTGCAGCGCGCGGGCCTGCCGGACTGGGCCTCCTTCCTCATCGTCGCCGGCGTCTTCGTGCTGCTGGCCGCGATCGCGGGGCTGGTGGCCTTCCTGATCTCCAAGAAGCTCAAGGCCCCCGAGACCACCATCGAGACCGCGCAGTCCGCGGTCGGGGCCGTCCAGGGCAAGCGCCGCAGCAACGCGGTCACCTACGACGACACCTTCGAGGAGCTCTACGGCAAGCGCGCGGAGACCGCCTCGAGCGAGTGATCTCGCAGGCCGGGAGCCCCTGAACGGCTGCTCCCGGCCCCCGTGGGCAGTACCCTGGCAGGCGTGAGCCTCCACCTGCACGACACCGCCACCCGCACCACCGCACCCTTCACCCCGGTGCGCGAGGGGGCGGTGTCGCTGTATGTCTGCGGCCCCACCACCCAGGGGGCGCCGCACCTCGGCCACCTGCGCACCTTCCTCGCGGTCGACGTGCTGGTGCGCTGGCTGCGCCGCTCCGGCTACGAGGTCACCCACGTCCGCAACGTCACCGACATCGACGACAAGATCCTGGTGAAGTCCGCGGAGGCCGAGGCGGCCTGGTGGGCCTGGTCGCTGCGCTTCGAGCGGGACTTCCAGGACACCCTGGCCACACTCGGCACCCTGCGTCCCGACTACGAGCCGCGCGCCACGGGGCACGTGCCCGAGATGATCGCCTTCATGGAGCGCCTCATCGAGCGCGGCCATGCCTACGCCGACGGCGAGGGCTCCGTCTACTTCGACGTCGCCTCCCTGCCGGACTACGGCTCCCTGACCCGCCAGAGCCTCGAGGACATGCTCGACGCCGGCGAGGAGATGGAGCCCGGCAAGCGCGATCGCCGCGACTTCGCCCTCTGGAAGGCCGCCAGGGACACCGAGCCGGAGACCGCCAGCTGGGACACCCCCTTCGGGCGCGGCCGCCCCGGCTGGCACCTCGAGTGCTCGGCGATGAGCCTGAAGTACCTCGGCGAGACCTTCGACATCCATGCCGGCGGACGCGACCTGCGCTTCCCGCACCACGAGAACGAGCAGGCGCAGTCCCACGGCGCCGGATACGGCTTCGCCCGCCAGTGGGTGCACTCCGGCATGCTCACCGTGGACGGCATGAAGATGGGCAAGAGCCTGGACAACTTCGTCTCCGCCGCCGACGCGCTCGCCGCGGCCCCCGCCCCGGTGGTGCGCCTGGCCCTGGTCGGCGGGCACTACCGCGCCAACGTCGAGTACAACGACGCCGCGGTCGCCGAGGCGCAGGTGGTCTGGGAGCGCTTCGGCGCGACCGTGCGACGCGCCGCCGAACTGGTGCCCGGGGAGGCCCTCGCCCAGCCGTCGGCGGACCTCGAGTCCGTGAAGCTGCCGGAGGCCTTCGTGGCCGCGATGGACGACGACCTCGCGGTGCCCGAGGCGATGGCCGTGATCCACCGCGAGCAGGCCGCGCTGAACACTCTGCTCGCCACCGCCGCCCCCGACCCCACCCTGGTCGCGGCGGGCCTGGGCCGCCTGCGGGCCATGCTCGACGTGCTCGGCCTGGACCCGATCGGCCCCCAGTGGGGCGGCGACACCGAGGACGGGGACGCGGCGCACACGGCGCTGGACGCCCTCGTCCGCACCCAGCTGGACGCGCGGGCCACCGCCCGCGCGGAGAAGGACTGGGCCCGCGCGGACGCGATCCGCGACGCCCTGACCGCGGCCGGGATCCGCGTCGAGGACGGCCCCGACGGGGCCCGCTGGACGCTGGCCCCCGCGAACTGACAAGGAGAGACATGGCAGGCAACAGCTCACGCCGCGGCGCGATGCGACACGGCAAGAAGGGCGCCACCGCCGGCTCCGGCGGCGTGCGCCGTCGCGGCCTCGAGGGCCGCGGCCCCACCCCCAAGGCGGCCGACCGCCCCCATCACAAGGCCTACCAGGGCGGCACGAAGAAGGCCCGCCGCGACGACCGCGGCCGCCCCGGCGCCGACCAGGTGGCCGGGCGCAACGCGGTGCTGGAGGCGTTGCGGGAGGACGTCCCCGTCACCCAGCTCACGGTGATGGCGCGGATCGAGGTCGACGAGCGGGTGCGGGAGATCCTGCGCCTGGCCGGCGCCCGCAACCTCCCCATCGCCGAGGCCTCCCGCACCGACCTGGACCGGATGACCGACCACGCCGTCCACCAGGGCGTGGCGCTGACCATCCCGCCCTACGAGTACGCCGACGTCGAGGACCTGGTGCAGATCGCCCAGGACGCCTTCGAGCCGCCGCTGCTGGTGGCGCTGGACGGCGTGACCGACCCCCGCAACCTCGGGGCGATCCTGCGCAGCGCCGACGCCTTCGGCGCGCACGGCGTGATCATCCCCGAGCGCCGCAGCGCCTCGATGACCGCGAGCGTGTGGAAGGTCGCCGCCGGCGCGGCCGGGCGGGTGCGGGTCGCGCAGGTCACCAACCTCAACCGGGCGCTGTCCGCGCTGAAGTCCCAGGGCGTGTTCGTGCTGGGCCTGGACGCCGAGGGCGACGTGACCAGTCGCGAGCTGGAGCTGGGCACCGAGCCGGTGGCCCTGGTGGTCGGCGCCGAGGGCAAGGGCCTGTCCCGCCTGACGCGCGAGACCTGCGACCAGGTGGTATCGATCCCGATGGGCGGGCAGACCGAGTCGCTGAACGCCTCCGTGGCCGCCGCGATCGCCCTCTATGAGATCTCCGGGGTCCGCGCCGCCCACGGCCACGCCTGAGCGGCGGGGCGCTCAGCCCTCGAACATCGGCAGGGCGGACGTCTCCGTGGTCACCAGGGAGCGCTCGTCCGGCCGGTGCACGAACACGGTGAGGATGTAGTCCCGCACCGCCTCGTCCAGGCTCACGTCCACCCCGCGCTGCTCGGAGAGGTACCAGCGGTGCTCGAGCACCTCGTGGTAGAACTCCGGCGGCTCCAGCTTCGAGCGCATGCCGCGGGGGATCGCCCGCACCACCGGCTCGTACTGCTGCTGCAGCCACTCGTGGGCGACGAACTCCTCATCCTCGTCCTGCTGCTCGGTGACGGCCCGGTACTGGTCCAGGTCGTTCAGCAGGCGCCGCGCCTGGTTCTCCTGCGCGTCGATCCCGGTGAGGGACTGCAGGCGCCGCGCGTGGTGGCCGGCGTCGACCACCTTCGGCCAGATCGACAGGGTGGTGCCGTCCAGGTCGGTGGTGATGTCCAGCTCGTCCACGTCGAAGCCGAGCGCGTTCAGCCGCTCCACGCGCGCCGCGACCCGCCAGCGCTCCTCGGTGGAGAACTGCTCGCGGGCCGTGAGGGCGTCCCACAGCTCGGTGTAGCGGCGCACCAGGGTGTCGCCCACCTCGATCGGGTCGGACTCCGGGTCGATCAGCTCCCCGGCCTGCAGATCCATCAGCTCGCCGATGATGTTGGTGCGCGCCAGGTCCAGGTCGTACAGGCGCTGGCCGTCGGTGAGCTGCTCGTGGAGGCTGCCGGTCTCCACGTCCACGATGTACGCCGCGAAGGCGCCGGCGTCGCGACGGAACAGGGTGTTCGAGAGGGAGACGTCGCCCCAGTAGAAGCCCTCCAGGTGCAGCCGCACCAGCAGCACGGCCAGCGCGTCCAGCAGCCGGTGGGCCGTGTCCTCCTGCGAGAGCTGGCTGAACACCGCCCGGTAGGGGAGGGAGAACTGCAGGTGCCGGGTGATGAGCACCGCGTCCAGCGGCTCCCCGGCGGCGTCGGTCCGACCCGAGATCACCGCGAAGGGGGCGACGGCGGGGATGCCGATGCGGGCCAGCATCCGCAGCATGTCGTACTCGCGGCGAGCGAGGTCGTGGTTGATCTCCTTGAGCGCCAGCACCCGCCCGGAGACCCGCACGAAGCGCACCACGTGCCGGGAGATGCCGCGGGGGAGGGCCGCGAGCATGTCCTCCGGCCACTCCTCGAGGGGTCGCTCCCAGGGCAGGTCCAGCAGTGCCGGATCCGCTCGGGAGGCCGTGATCTCCAAGGGTGCCATGCGTCCATTGTCCCCCACGAAGGGGCCCGCACCGGGTACCTCGGCACCACACGGACGGGATCGTGACCTTCGTCCGGGTCGTCCTTTTCCCGAGATGGACGGGGCCGACCGCCGGTGCGGGACGCCCGCCGCACGACCGTCGGCCCGGGCACGACCGGTGCCCGCAGGACGACGCACGGGCGCCCGGCCGCAGCCGGACGCCCGTGCGTTCACCGCCTCGCGGGGCGGTGGGGATCAGTCGCCGAGGCGCTGACCGGACTTCACGTCGAACAGGTGCAGGTGGCCCTGCTTGGGACGGAAGTACACGGTCTCGCCCTTGGCCGGGGGACGACGCCCGTCGACGCGCGCGATGATCTCCTTGCCGGAGTCGTCGCCCGCCAGGCGGCCGTAGACGTAGGCGTCGGCGCCGAGCTCCTCGACCACGTCCACCTCGACGGCGAGGCCCTCGCCGTCGGTGACGAGCTCCAGGTCCTCGGGGCGGACGCCCACGGTGACCGAGTTCTCGTTGGTGTCGGTGAGGGTGGAGCGGTCCACCGGCAGCACCGCGCCGCCGAACTGCACGCCCTGGTCGGTGAGCTTCTCCTCGAGCAGGTTCATCGCCGGGGAACCGATGAAGCCGGCCACGAACACGTTGTTCGGGTGGTCGTACATGCGGCGCGGCGAGTCGATCTGCTGGAGCACGCCGCCGTTGAGCACCGCCACGCGGTCGCCCATCGTCATCGCCTCGGTCTGGTCGTGGGTCACGTAGACGGTGGTGACGCCCAGGCGACGCTGCAGCGAGGCGATCTGGGTGCGGGTGGAGACGCGGAGCTTGGCGTCCAGGTTGGACAGCGGCTCGTCCATGAGGAACACCTGGGGGGAGCGCACGATCGCGCGGCCCATGGCCACACGCTGGCGCTGACCGCCGGAGAGGGCCTTCGGCTTGCGGTCCAGGTACTGCTCGAGGTCGAGGATCTTGGCGGCCTCCTCGACGCGCTTGCGGATCTCCGCCTTCGGGGTGCCGGCGATCTTCAGGGCGAAGCCCATGTTGTCGGCCACCGTCATGTGCGGGTACAGCGCGTAGTTCTGGAACACCATCGCGATGTCGCGGTCCTTCGGCGGGACGTCGGTGACGTCGCGATCGCCGATGAGGATGCGGCCCGCGTCGATCTCCTCGAGACCGGCGAGCATGCGCAGGGAGGTGGACTTGCCGCAGCCCGAGGGACCGACCAGCACGAGGAACTCGCCGTCGGCGATCTCGATGTTCAGGTTGTCCACGGCCGGGCGCTCCTGGCCCGGGTAGATGCGCGAGGCGTTGTCGAACGTGACTGTTGCCATGGTGGTTCTCCTTCACCGGCAGGTACGTGCCGGACGGTCCGTTGTGAAGTGATGATCACCGGTTTGTCGCAGGATGCAGCTGTGCACCTTTGCACCGGCTGGAGAGAGTGTAGCCCAGCTCGCATGTGATCGTGGCCACCCGTTCGTCCCGTGGGCGCGTCGCCCGCTGCCGAGCCGCCCGTCGGCCCGAGCGGGACCGGGGCGGCACGGTCCCTCGCGGACCCGGCGCCCGGGCGATACTGGCCGGGTGGACCTCGCCGATCTCATCCGCCGCACCCTCGACCGCCGCCCCGAGCCCGGGGCCCCGCTGCGCATCGTCCAGGCCGGGCACCCCGCCCTGCGCCGCCGCGCCGTGAGCCCCGCCGAGCGGGTGGAGCCGGCGCTGCTGGCCGAGCTGGCCGCGGCGATGACCGTGACCATGCGCCGCGCCCCCGGGGTGGGCCTGGCCGCCCCGCAGGTCGGCATCCCGCTGCGCCTGGTGGTGGTCGAGGACGCCCACGCCTCCACCCCCGGGGAGGACCCCGAGGACGACCTGCTGGAGCGCCGCCCGCTGCCGCTGCGCACCCTGGCCGACCCCGTGCTGGAGCCCCTCGGCGAGCAGGACGTGGTGGCCTGGGAGGGCTGCCTCTCCGTCAGCGGCTGGCGCTCGATCGTTCCCCGCGCCCGTCGGGTGCGGCTGCGCGCGACCGAGCTCGACGCCGCCGGGCAGGGGACCGCCGTGGAGGAGGAGCACCTCGGCTGGACCGCCCGCATCCTGCAGCACGAGACCGACCACCTCCACGGCGTGCTCTGCCACGACCGGATGGTGCCGCGCTCCTACGTCGACGAGGCCTACGTCCACCACTACGCCGAGATCCCCCAGGCCGTGCGCCGCCTCGGCCTGACCGGTCCCATCGCCGAGCTCGGTCCCGAGCAGGTGGTGCTGCCGCGCCCGGCGCGCGCCGCGGATGCCGGGGCCTGAGCACCCCGCCCGGTAGCGTGTGACCATCGCCGACCACAGAACGGAGCCACCCCGTGACCAGCCGTGACAACACCCCCGGCCCGGCCGACCTGCCCGCCGGGGATTCCCCCGAGCTCGACGACCGCTGGATCTCGCTGCTCGACACCGCGCTGCGCGCACAGGCGCCCGTCGCCCGTCGCTACGTGCAGGGCCTGCGCGCCAAGAAGCCCGGCGCCTCGACCGAGGAGCTGATGCGCGCCCTCACCCTGCGCTACTCGGTGCTGGCCACCGGCGCCGGCGCGGGCATCGGCGGCGTGGCCGCGATGCCCGGCATCGGCACCGCCACCGCCCTCGGACTCACCGTCGGCGAGGGTCTGGTCTTCGCCGAGGCCAGCGCCTTCCTCACGCTCGCCGCGGCCGACATCCACGACGTCGACATGCGCGACGCCGAGACCCGTCGGTTGGTGCTGATGGCGGTGCTCTCCGGGGAGCGCGGCGCCGAGATCATCGCCAAGAGCCTCGGCCAGCAGGGCATGCAGTGGAGCTCCGTGCTCGGCGGCGGGGGAGTCGTCCCCGGCTTTGTCACCCGGCAGGTCTCCCGCTACGTGCGCCGCCGCGTGCTCGCTCGCACCAGCGGCATCTGGCTGGGCCGGCTGCTGCCCTTCGGCGTCGGCGCCGTGATCGGCGGCGTCGGGGCGCGGCTCGTCTCCCGCTCCGTGGTCGACGCCCTCGAGGAGATCTTCGAGGAGGCCCCCGAGACGCTGCAGGGCTCCGCCCGCCCGGCGATCGAGGACTGACCTCCGCATCCACGACGAGGGCCCCGGATCCGTGCGGATCCGGGGCCCTCGTCCATCGCCCGGCGGAGCGGGCGGCTGGCTCAGCGGCTCAGGAGTGGTCCTGGGTGAACTCGTTGGCGTGCTCGGTGCCGAGGGCGCGCACGTACGAGCGGCGGATCTCGGCCTCGGCGTCGCTGCGGCCCTCCCAGTGGGCGCCCTCGACGCTCTTGCCCGGCTCGAGGTCCTTGTAGACCTCGAAGAAGTGCTGGATCTCCAGGCGGTGGAACTCGGAGACGTCGGTCAGCTCCTGACGGCGCACCTGACGGCGGTCGCCCACCGGCACCGCGACGATCTTGTCGTCGCCACCGGCCTCGTCGCGCATGCGGAACATGCCCAGCGCGCGGCAGCGGATCAGGCAGCCCGGGAAGGTGGGCTCCTCCAGCAGGACCAGGCAGTCCAGCGGGTCGCCGTCCTCACCGAGGGTGCCCTCGATGAAGCCGTAGTCGTCCGGGTACCGGGTGGCGGTGAACAGCATCCGGTCCAGGCGGATCCGCCCGTTGTGGTGGTCCACCTCGTACTTGTTCCGGTTCCCCCGGGGGATCTCGATGGTCACGTCGAATTCCACGACAGCCGCTCCATTGCTCTCGGCCCCCCGTGGGGCACTTCCTGGGACGCCGGACACTCTATCGTGAGGGCATGGTCCCTGAGCGCATCTGGCGGAACACGGCGATCGCCCTGTGCATCGCGGTGCCGGCGAGCTTCTACCTGCTCGGGGACCTCGCCGACGCCTTCCCGGGCGTGCTCACCGTGCGCAGCGAGCAGTCCGAACCCGGCGCCGGGCCCGCCGCCGAGGCGGAGGACTGGGAGCGGGTGACCACCCCCGCCCCGCAGGGGCACGTCGCCCCCGAGGTCGACGAGGAGGCCGCCGCCGACGTCGCGACCCGCATGGACGCCCACGCCGGCCTGCCCGTGGTGGAGGGGAACCTCGCCTACAGCGTGGTCGACGCCGACAGCGGCGAGCAGATCGCCGCCCGCGACGCGGAGACCGCCCGCATCCCCGCCTCCACCCTCAAGCTGCTGACAGCCGCCGCCGTGCTGCGCGTGCGGGATGCCGACGAGGTGCTGACCACCTCCGCCGTCGTCAGCGACGGCACCATCACCCTGGTCGGCGAGGGCGACATGACCCTCACCGAGGACAAGCTGACCTCCCTCGCCGAGGACGCCGCGACGCTGGCCGCCGAGCAGGACACCGACACCGTCGCCCTGGCCGTGGACACCACCGCCCTCACCGGCGGGGAGAACCCCGCCTGGGGCGACAACGGCATCGACGGCGGCTGGGTGACGCCGACCGCCGCGATGGCCCTCGAGGAGGGCTGGCTGGACGGGGAGCAGTACGGCGCGAAGTCCGCCGACCCGGTCGGGGACGTCGCCGAGCGCTTCCGGGAGCTGCTGGAGGAGCAGGGCCTCACCGTCGAGGGTGACGTCGCCTCCGCCGAGGCGCCGACGGGAGCGGCCGCCGCGGAGGTCACCTCCGCCCCGCTCGGAGAGATCGTCCGCCACACGCTGCTGATCTCCGACAACACCACCGCCGAGCTGCTCGCCCACCTGGTGGCGCAGGCCCGGGGCGAGGACACCACCCCCGAGGCCGCGGCCGCGGCCGTGGAGGCGGAGATCCGCGAGCTCGCCGCCGAGCTGGGCGTGCCCGAGGAGGACCTCGAGGCCTTCGAGATCGCCGACGGCTCCGGCCTCTCCCGGGACAACCGGGTGCCGCCCACGGTGCTCGCCTCCGTGCTCGGCGAGGTCGCCTCCGGCGACGTCGCCGAGCTCGAGCAGATCCTCTACGACGTGCCCATCGCCGCGCTCTCCGGCACCCTCGCGGACCGCTTCGACGCGGAGGACACCTCGCAGGCGGCGGGCCTGGTGCGCGGCAAGACCGGCTACCTCGGCGGCGCCGCCACCCTGGCCGGGATCACGACCCTGCCCGATGGCCGCACCGTCGGCTACTCGATCATCGTGCACGGCTTCGAGGGCTCCGAGGCCGCCGACGCCCGCGCCGCCGTCGACGAGGTCGCCGCCGAGCTGGTGAGCGGCTCCTGATGGCCGGACCGCCCCCGGTGGTGGCCCGCGCCCGCACCGCGGTGCGCCGCGCCCTGACCGACCGCCTCGAGGAGCTCGCCGACGACACCGCCGCCGGGCAGCTGTCCCCGCACCTGCTGGTGGGACTCAGCGGGGGCGCGGATTCCCTCGCGCTGCTGGCCACCACCGCCTGGGTCGGATCCCGGATGGGCCTGACCACCCGCGCCGCCATCGTCGACCACGGCCTGCAGGAAGGCTCCGCGGAGGTCGCCGAGCGCGCCCGCAGCCAGGCCGAGTGGCTCGGCGTCGAGGCCCGCGTGCTCACCGTCGCCGTGGACGCCGCCGCGCCCGGCGGGGTGGAGAACGCCGCCCGCGAGGCCCGCCACCGTGCCCTGGAGACCTGCCTGGCCGAGGAGGGCGGTCTCGCGCTGCTGCTCGCCCACACCCTGGACGACCAGGCCGAGCAGGTGCTGATGGGCCTGGCCCGCGGCGCCGGCCCCCGCGCCCTGGCCGGCATCCCGCGCCGCCGCGGCCCGCTGCTGCGCCCCTTCCTCGGCAGCGGCCGCGACGAGGCCACCGCCCTGCGCCGCGAGGACACCGAGGAGATCTGCCGCCTGCACGAGCTGGAGTGGTGGGAGGACCCGATGAACACGGACCCCGCCCACCTGCGCGCCCGGGTCCGCCACCGGGCCCTGCCGCTGCTGCGCGAGGTGCTCGGCACCCAGATCGACGAGAACCTCGCCCGCACCGCGGACCTGCTGCGCCCCGACGCCGAGCACCTGGACGGTGAGGCCGGGGAGCTGCTGGCCGACCTGCGCCGCGACGGCGGTGAGCTGCGCGAGGAGGGCGACCTGCTGCTGCTGGACGTGCACGCCCTCGCCGCCGCCCCGACGGCGCTGCGCACCCGCGTGCTGCGCGACGCCTCCCGCCTCGCCGAGCAGGCCGGGGGCCGCCCCTCCGACAAGTCCCTGCTGCGCCGCCACGTGCTCGCCGCGGACGCCCTGGTGCTCACATGGCACGGTCAGGCAGCGGTGCCCCTTCCGGGTAGGATCGAGGTCGCTCGTCGCGACGGCCTGCTGGTCTGGCGCCGTCCCGATCCCTGAGCAGCGACGAGAGCTCCCCGAACCTCACCCAGGAGAACCGCGTGCCCGAGACGCACCTTCACCCGGACGTCGATCACGTGCTGCTCGACGCCCAGCAGATCGCCGACAAGCTCCACGAGCTCGGTCAGCAGATCGCCGCGGACTACGCGGACGAGCCCCCCATCCTGGTCGGCGTCCTCAAGGGCGCCGTGATGGTGATGGCCGACCTCTCCCGCGAGATCGACCTCGCCACCGAGATGGACTGGATGGCCGTCTCCTCCTACGGCTCCGGCACCAAGTCCTCCGGCGTGGTGCGGATCCTCAAGGACCTCGGCGCCGACATCTCGGACCGCCACGTGCTGATCGTCGAGGACATCATCGACTCCGGTCTCACCCTGAAGTGGCTCCTGTCCAACCTGCGCTCCCGCGGGCCCAAGAGCGTCGAGGTGTGCACCCTGCTGCGCAAGCCCGACGCCGCCCGGGTCGAGATCGACGTGCGCTACGTCGGCTTCGACATCCCCAACGAGTTCGTCATCGGCTACGGACTGGACTACGCCGAGCGCTACCGCAATCTTCCCTACGTGGGCGTGCTGAAGCCCTCGGTCTACGGAGGCTGAGCATGCCCGAGGACTCCTCGAACAACCAGACCGCCAAGAACCCCCGCAAGGGGGGCCGGCGCCGCCGCCCCCTCGCCTCCGTGGCGATCTGGATCCTGGTGGCGCTGCTGCTGGGCATGGCCCTGTTCTCCCTCTTCGGTCGTGACGGCTTCCAGGAGGTCGACACCGAGCAGGGCCTCGAGCTGCTCGAGGGCGGCACCGTCGAGCAGGCCAAGATCATCGACGGCAACCAGCAGCGCGTGGACCTCGTGCTGTCCGAGGACTTCGTGGACGGCGACGAGAACAAGGGCACCCAGGTGCAGTTCTCCTACGTCGACGCCCGCGGCGAGGCCGTGGTCGCCGCCGTCGAGGCCGCCGACCCGGCCGACGGCTACACCGACGAGATCGCCACCAGCTCCTGGTGGTCCAGCCTGCTGGTCACCTTCCTGCCGCTGCTGCTGTTCATCGGCCTGTTCTGGTTCCTGATCATGAACGCCCAGGGCGGCGGCCGCGCCATGCAGTTCGGCAAGTCCAAGGCCAAGCTGTTCAACAAGGAGTCCCCGAAGGTCACCTTCGCCGACGTCGCCGGCGCCGAGGAGGCCGTCGAGGAGCTCGACGAGATCAAGCAGTTCCTCGTGGACCCGGGCCGGTACCAGGCCGTGGGCGCGAAGATCCCCAAGGGCGTGCTGCTGTACGGCCCTCCCGGCACCGGCAAGACCCTGCTGGCCCGCGCCGTCGCCGGCGAGGCGAACGTGCCCTTCTACTCGATCTCCGGCTCGGACTTCGTGGAGATGTTCGTGGGCGTCGGCGCGAGCCGCGTACGCGACCTGTTCTCCACCGCCAAGGAGAACTCGCCGGCGATCATCTTCATCGACGAGATCGACGCCGTCGGCCGCCACCGCGGCGCCGGCATGGGTGGCGGCCACGACGAGCGCGAGCAGACCCTGAACCAGATGCTGGTGGAGATGGACGGGTTCGACGAGAACCAGAACGTCATCCTCATCGCCGCCACCAACCGCGTGGACATCCTGGACCCGGCGCTGCTGCGACCCGGCCGCTTCGACCGCCAGATCGCGGTGGAGGCGCCCGACCTCAAGGGCCGTCTGCACATCCTGAAGGTGCACGCCCAGGGCAAGCCCCTCGCGCACGACGTCGACCTCGAGGCCGTCGCCAAGCGCACCATCGGCATGTCCGGCGCGGACCTCTCCAACGTGCTGAACGAGGCGGCGCTGCTGACCGCCCGCTCCGGCAACCAGATCATCGACAACCGGGCGCTGGACGAGGCCATCGACCGCGTCTCGATGGGCCCGCAGCGCTACTCCAAGGTGATGACCGAGCGGGAGCGGCAGATGACCGCGTACCACGAGGGCGGCCACGCCCTGGTGGCGGCGGCGCTGAACAACTCCGCCCCGGTCACCAAGGTGACGATCCTGCCGCGCGGCCGCGCGGGCGGCTACACGATGGTGGTGCCCACCCAGGACCGCAACTACCAGTCCCGCAACGAGCTGCTGGACCGCCTGGCCTACGCCATGGGCGGCTACGCCGTGGAGGAGTCGATCTTCCACGATGTCACCACCGGCCCCAGCTCCGACCTGCAGAACGCCACCAAGATCGCCCGCACCATGGTGATGCAGCTCGGCATGAGCGACGCCGTGGGACAGGTGGCCCTCTCCGGCGATCAGGACGAGGTCTTCGTCGGCATGCAGCAGGGCCAGGGGCCACGCTTCTCCGCCGAGACGGCCTCCCAGATCGACCAGGAGGTGCGCCGGCTGTTGGACACCGCCCTGGACGAGGCCTGGCGCGTCATCGAGCAGAACCGTCACGTGCTGGACCGGCTGGTCGCGGAGCTGCTGGAGAAGGAGACCCTCAACGAGCAGGAGCTGGCGGCGATCTTCGCGGACGTCACCAAGCTGCCCGTGCGCGAGGTCTGGCTGTCCAGCCACGAGCGTCCCGCCCTGGCCGCCCCCAGCGTCGGCGCCACCACCACCGCCACCGGTGCGGAGGCCTCCGACGCCGGCGAGCCGCTGCAGCCGGGCGACCCGAGCCTGCCGCAGCCCGGCGGCGACGGCCCCGACATCCCCGGCGCCCCCGGCCAGTCCGGCCCGCTGGGCACGGACGCCTGAGGCCGGCGGCCATGACGGTGGACCGTCCCCGCGCCGCCGCGGCGGTGCGAGAGCTGCTGCTGGCGGTGGGGGAGGACCCCGACCGCGACGGCCTGCGGGACACCCCCGACCGGGTGGCCCGCATGTACGCCGAGGTGTTCCAGGGTATGGACCAGGACGCGCACGAGCCGCTGGCGACCACCTTCGAGATCGACCACCAGGAGCTGGTGCTGGTGCGCGACATCGGCTTCCACTCCATGTGCGAGCACCACCTGCTGCCGTTCGTGGGTCGCGCCCACGTCGGCTACATCCCCGGCGAGGGGCGGGTGGCGGGCCTGAGCAAGCTCGCCCGCCTGGTGCACGTCTACGCGCGCCGCCCTCAGGTGCAGGAGCGCATCACCTCCCAGGTCGCCGACGCGCTGATGGAGGAGATCGGCGCCGCCGGCGCCATCGTGGTGCTGGAGGCCGAGCACATGTGCATGTCGATGCGCGGGGTGCGGGCGGACGGCTCCCGCACCGTGACCAGCGCCGTGCGCGGGCAACTGCGCGAGAGCGCCACCCGGTCCGAGGCGATGAGCCTCATCCTGCGGGGCTGAGCCCGTGACCGGCCCGCGCCGCCGCCCCCGCGGCCTGCCCGAGCACCTGGACCGGGAGGACACCCTCGTGATGGGGGTGCTGAACGTGACCCCCGATTCGTTCTCCGACGGCGGCCTGTACCTCGAGCCCGAGCGGGCGATCGCCCACGGCCGGGAGCTGCTGGCCGCCGGGGCCGACCTGCTGGACATCGGCGGGGAGTCCACCCGCCCCGGCGCGCCCCGCGTGGACGCCGAGGAGGAGCGCGGCCGGGTGCTGCCCGTGGTGCGGGCCCTGGCCGCCGAGGGCGCCGTGATCAGCGTGGACACCATGCGCACCGAGATCGCCGAGGCCAGCGTCGCCGCGGGCGCCCTGATCGTCAACGACGTCTCCGCGGGCCGCGCCGACACCGACATGGGCTCCCTCGCCGCGCACCTGCGCACCCGCCTGGGCACCCCGCCGGTGTTCGTGGCGATGCACTGGCGCGGCCACAGCGACGTGATGAACGAGCTCACCGACTACGCGGACGTCGCCCTCGACAGCGCCGCCGAGCTCGCCGAGCGGCTGGACGCCCTGCGCGCCGCCGGGGTGGACGAGGACTTCCTGGTGGCCGATCCCGGCCTGGGCTTCTCCAAGACCGGGGAGCAGAACTGGGAGCTGCTGGCCGACTGGGCATCGATCACCTCCCACCGCCTGCCGGTGCTGATCGGCGCCTCCCGCAAGCGGTTCCTCGGCGCCCTCGGGGTGGACCGCGACCACGCCACCGCCGCCGTCAGCGCCTACGCCGCCGAGCACGGCGCGTGGGCGGTGCGCGTGCACGAGGTGGCCCCGACCCTGGCCGCCGTGCGGGTGGGGGACCGACTGCGCAGGAGCCGCCGATGAGCATCGACCCGAGCACGCACGACCCCCTGGCGGGGCTGGACCGGATCGCCGTCACCGGCATCCGCGGCTGGGGCCGCCACGGGGTGCTGGCCGCCGAGCAGGAGCTCGGCCAGGCGTTCACCGTGGACGTGGTGCTGCGCCTGGACACCTCCGCCGCCGGACGCGGCGACGAGCTGGGCGCCACCGTGAACTACGCGGAAGTGGCCGCCGTGGCCGCCGCCGAGATCACCGCCGGCCCCCACCTGCTGATCGAGACCCTCGCCGCCCGCATCGCCGAGCGCACCCTCGCCGAGTGCGGGGCGCCGCTGCTGCGCCGGGTGGAGGTCACCGTGCACAAGCCCGCCGCCCCCGTCGGACTGCCCGTGGACGACGTCGCGGTGACCATCACCCGCGATGCCCCGCCCGGCGAGGCCGTGCTCGCGCTCGGCACCAACCTGGGGGAGCGGGAGACGCAGCTCGCCGCCGCCCTGGCCTCCCTCGCCGCCGCGCCCGGCGTCGAGGTCGCCTGGACCTCCCCGGTGGTGGAGACCGCGCCCGTCGGCGGCCCCGCGGGGCAGGGCGCCTTCCTCAACGCCGTGGCGGGAGTGCGCACCGTGCTCGCCCCCGCCCAGCTGCTGGCCGTCTGTGCCCGCCTGGAGCGCGAGGCCCGCCGGGTGCGCACCGTGCGCTGGGGCCCGCGCACCCTGGACGTCGACGTGATCACCTACGGGGAGCACCGCAGCGCCGACCCGGTGCTGACCCTGCCCCACCCCCGCGCCCACCAGCGGGCCTTCGTGCTGGACCCCTGGCACCGTGCCCGCCCGGAGGCGGAGCTGCCCGGCCACGGCGCGCTCGCCGCCCTCCTGGAGCAGGCCGCGGACCGCGCCGAGATCCGCCCCGGCCCGGTGATCGAGGGGTTCGACCAGCCGTGAAGCCGCTGAACATCGTCCTGCTGGTGCTGATCTGGGCCGCCGGCGCCGGCTTCGGGGCGCAGGTGATGGAGACCCTCGCCACCCGCGGGCACTCCCTGCCCGTCACCGGCTGGCTCACCACCCTGGTCGAGGTGGTGCTGATCGCGGTGCTGCTGGTCAACGCGCTGCCGCTGCGGCGGTACATGCGCGAGAGCGAGGAGCGCGCCGAGCACCCCACCGCCGCGCCGCGCCGCCACCAGCTCGACCTGCCCACCGCCTTCCGCACGGTGCTGCTGGCCCACGCCTGCGCCTACACCGGCGCCGTGATGGGCGGACTCTTCGCCGGGCAGGCGCTGTACCTGCTGCTCTCCGGCACCGGCGACGTGCTCACCGCCGTGCTCCCCACCGGCTCCGCCGCCCTGGCCGGCACCGTGCTGGGCGTGCTCGGGGTGATCGTGGAGCGCTGGGGGACCCTGCCGCCGCAGGACGGCGAGGCCGCCGAGGAGGCCGCGACGGGCTCCTGACCGGCCCCGACCATCGAGGGGTGTCGGCGCCGCGGATCACGCCCTCGGACGGAGGGTGAGGCACCGCCGAGGTGACACGATGGACCCCATGACCCTCCCGCCCGATCCCTCCTCGCCCGCGACCCCCGCCCCCGCGGACGCCGTGTCGCCGACTCCCGCGCCCGGGGACGGGACGAAGCCGGGCACGGCGGTGCCCCCCGCGACGGCCCCGGAGGAGGCCCCGCCGGTGCTCGTGCGCGCCGACGGCCGCCGCCTGCACGTCGAGGGGCTTCGCGCCGTCTCCCCGCTGCTGATCCGCGCCCGCTACCTCGCCGGGATCCCCGGCTACCTCATCGCCCTGCTCGCCGTGGCCGGGGCGATCGTCGCCGCGGTGCTCACCGGCTGGTGGTGGCTCGGGCTGACCGCCCTGCTGCCCGCGATCCTCGCCGGCCAGGGCCTCGCCCTCACCCCGCGCCGGGTCCGCGCGATCGGCTACCTGGAGGGTCCCGAGGAGCTCGTCGTCGCCTCGGGCGTCATGTTCCGCTCCGTGGAGACCGTGCCCTACGGCCGCGTGCAGTCGGTGACCATCGACGAGGGACCGGTCGACCGCCGTTTCGGGCTCGCCCAGCTGACCGTCACCACCGCCTCCGACGGCGCGGACGTCACCCTGCCGGGCCTGCCGCGGGACGAGGCCGAACGGCTGCGGGTGATGCTCACCGAGCGCGGCGTCGAGCTGATGGCGGCCCTTTGAGCGAGCAGCCCGCCCCCGTCGAGCCCCCCGACGCCGCCCGGCCCTCGGACTCCGGCGACGCCCCCGAGCAGGCGCCGGAGCACCGCCGCACCCATCCGATCACGCCGCTGATCTCCGGCTGGAAGGTCATCGCGGGCATCCTCGCCGTGCTCACCGTGCAGAACATCGCGGCGCTGGTGGAGAACTTCACCCTCAGCCGCGCGCTGATCGGCCTCGGCGTGCTCGCCGTGGTGGTGCTCGGCACCATCGCGATCTCCTTCCTGTCCTGGCGGGCCACCACCTTCGCCCTCACCGGGGACGGCGTGGCCAAGCACTCCGGGCTCATCTCCCGCACCCGCCAGTTCGCCCCCCGCGCCCGCATCGAATCGGTCTCCGTGGAGCGGCCCCTGCTGGCGCGGCTGCTGGGCCTGGCGAAGGTGCGGATCGAGGTGGCCGGCGGCTCCGAGTCCCACCTGGACATCGCCTATGTGCGCTCCGAGGAGGCCGAGCGGCTGCGCCGCGGCATCCTGCAGGTCGCCGCCGGCGGGGGCGCCTCGGCCCGCGACGGCGGGACGAGCACCGCGACGGTCCCCGGCGAGGACCGCGCGACCGCCGAGGACGCGACGGTGAGGGAGGGATGCGGCACCGATGGTCGGTCCGCCCCCGGCCGCGACGCAGAGGCCGCCCCCACCCGCGGCGACGCCGAGCCCGCCCCCACCCGCCGCGACACCCTGCGTGAGATCCTCCACGACGGCGTCACCGAGGGCGAGCTGATCGCCGAGATCCCCACCGAGCGCCTGGTCCGCTCCCTGCTCCGCGACCCCGAGTTCCTCATCGGCGCCGCGGTCACCGTGCTCGGCGTGGGCGCCGCGATCATCGCCGGGGCGATCGCCGACGGCTTCTCCCCGGCCCTCCTGGTCGGTCTGCTGCCGGCCCTGATCGCCCTGCCCCGCTTCGTGTTCGGCCGCGTCGAGGCCGGCTGGGGCTTCGTCTCCCGCCTCACCGACTCCGGGCTCCGGATGCGCCGGGGCCTGGCCAACACCCGCAGCGACAACATCGCCTCCGGCCGTATCCAGCGCCTGGACCTGCGCCGGCCCCTGCTGTGGCGCGGCCCCGGCTGGACCGCCGTCCAGGTCACCGTCGCCGGCATCGAGGACACCGAGGGCGGCGCCGAGAGCGTGCTGCCCGTCGGCACGCGCGAGGAGGTCGCCCGCACCCTCGGCCACCTCGCCCCTCCGCTGGGCAGCGAGGACGACCTCGCCCTGCTGGAACGGTTCCTCACCCGACCGGCCCGCGAGATCGAGGGCTACCACCCGCCCTCGCCCGTGCAGTGGATCGCCCGCCGCACCGAGGTGACCGTGACGCTGCCCGGCGCCGTGCTGCACCGCAGCGGCATCCTCGCCAAGCGCGTCCAGATCATCCCGCGTGACCGCATCCAGGAGCTCCGCCTGGCCGACGGGCCGCTGAACAAGCGCCTGGGCCTGCTGGACCTCCACGTCGCCGTCGGCGGGCACACCGTCACCCTCGGAGGCCTCGCCCGCCCCGGCGCCTGCGCCCTGCAGGCCGTACTCGCCCGCGACGCCGCCCGCCGGCGCCGCTACACCGAGCGCGCCTCCTGGCCCACCCCGGTGCTCGCCGGCACCGGCACCCCGGAGCAGATCCGATGAGCGCCCCCCGCCTCGGCATCGGCGTCATCGGCGCCGGCCGCGTGGGCGCCGTGCTCGGCGCCGCCCTGCGCGCCGAAGGCCACGCCGTCACCGGCGCCTACGCCGTCTCCGAGGCCTCCCGGGAGCGGGCCGCGGACCTGCTGCCCGGGGCGCCGCTGCTCGACGTCCCCACCCTCGTCGAGCGCAGCGAGCTGCTGCTGCTGGCCGTGCCCGACGACCAGCTCGCCGACCTCGCCGCCGGGATCGCCGCCACCGGCCTCGTGCCGGGCGGGCAGCTCGTCGTGCACACCTCCGGCCGCTACGGCACCGAGGTGCTCGCGCCGCTCGCCGCCGCCGGCTGCGCCACCCTCGCCCTGCACCCCGCCATGACCTTCACCGGTACCGCCGAGGACCTGCCCCGCCTGCAGGGCTGCCCGATGGCGATCACCGCCGCCGAGGCCTTCCTGCCCGTGGCCGCGGCCCTCGCCGTCGAGCTCGGCGGCGACGCCTTCGTGCTGCCCGAGGGGGACCGCGAGCTCTACCATGCGGCCCTCGCCCACGGCGCCAACCACCTGGTGGTGCTCGTCCACCAGGCCCGCGAGGCACTCGCCCGGATCGGCGTCCAGGACCCCGGCGCCACCCTGCGCCCCCTGCTGGAGGCGGCCCTGGACAATGCCCTGCGCCATGGCGCCACCGCCCTCACCGGGCCCGTCGTGCGCGGGGACGCCGGCACCGTCGCCGCCCACCTCGCGGCCCTCGACGAGGCCGACGACACCGCCGTGCTCGAGCACGAGCACGACACCGGCGCCACCTACCGGGCCCTCGCCCGCGCCGCCCTCGAACGCGCGGGCCTGGACCCCCACACCCACGCCCGCATCCGTGCGCTGCTGGAGACGACGCCTCCCGCGACGGATCCCGCCCCGACCTCCCCGCCGAACCCGCCCCACCCGCAGGAGCCCACCGCATGACCGCCGCCCCCGTTCGAGACACCGTCCTGGTCACCACGATCGAGGAGCTGCGCACCCGCCGCGCCGCCCTGCCCGGCACCGTCGCCGTGGTGATGACCATGGGCGCGCTCCACGCCGGGCACCTGGCCCTGGTGGCCCGGGCCCGTGAGGTCGCCGACCACGTGATCCTCACCGACTTCGTGAACCCCCTGCAGTTCGGCCCCGGCGAGGACTTCACGGCCTACCCGCGGGACCTCGAGGCCGACCTCGCCGCCGTCGACGGGCAGGTCGATCTCGTGCTCGCCCCCTCGACGGAGGAGATGTACCCGGTGCTGCCGCCCACCGTGAGCGTCAGCGCCGGAGCGGCCGGCCGGGTGCTCGAGGGCGCCGCCCGCCCCGGCCACTTCGACGGCGTCGTCACCGTGGTCACCAAACTGCTGCAGATCACGGCCCCCGACGTGGCCGTCTTCGGCCAGAAGGATGCCCAGCAGCTCGCGATCCTGCGCCGCCTGGTGGCCGACCTGAACCTGCCCGTGCGGATCGAGGCCGTGCCCATCCAGCGGGAAGGGACCGGCCTGGCCCGCTCCAGCCGGAATGCCTACCTCAGCACTGACGGCCGCGCGCAGGCCCTGGCGCTGTCCCGCGCCATCGCCGCCGCCGAGCTCGCCGCCCCCTCGCTGGGCGCCGTGCAGGCGGCGCTGGAGACGGCCCGACAGGACTCGGCGGTCGCCTGGGACTACGCGCTCGCCGTCGACCCGGTGACCCTCGCCCCCGTCGGCCCCGAGCACCGCGGCGAGACCCTCGTGGTGCTCGCCGGGTATGTGGAGGGCACCCGGCTGCTGGACGCCGCCGTGGTGTCCGTGACAGCAGCCTGACTCGGCTGGGACACCCCGCGGGGCTCGTGGAACAATCGAGGCCATGAGCCAGAACCCCACCTCTGCCGAGCCGTTGGACACTTCCGACCAGGTCGCGGTGCGCAAGTCCAAGCGGGAGCGGCTGCTGGCGCGCGGGGAGGAGGCCTACCCGGTCTCCGTGCCCGTCACCACCACCATCGCCGCGGTGCGGGAGCAGTACGGCCACCTCGAGGCCGGGGTCGAGACCGAGGACGAGGTCGGCGTGGCCGGCCGCGTGGTCTTCCAGCGCAACACCGGCAAGCTCTGCTTCGCCACCATCCAGGACGGCGAGGGCCGGCGCCTGCAGGTCATGGTCTCCCTCGCCGCCGTCGGCGAGGAGCGTCTGGCCGCCCTCAAGGCCGATGTGGACCTCGGCGACCACGTCTTCTTCCACGGCCGCGTGGGCGCCTCCCGCCGCGGCGAGCTGAGCGTCTTCGCGGACTCCTGGCAGATGGCCGCCAAGGCCGTGCGCCCGCTGCCGGTGCTGCACGCCGAGCTCTCCGAGGAGTCCCGGGTGCGTCAGCGCTCCGTGGACCTCATCGTGCGCCAGCAGGCCCGGGACACCGTGCGCCAGCGCGCCGCCGTGATGCGCTCCCTGCGCGCCACCCTCGAGGGCGAGGACTTCGTCGAGGTCGAGACCCCGATGCTGCAGACGATCCCCTCCGGCGCCGCCGCCCGGCCCTTCCGGACCCACATGAACGCCTTCGACATGGAGCTGTTCCTGCGGATCGCCCCGGAGCTGTTCCTCAAGCGGGCCGCCGTGGGCGGGATGGAGCGCGTCTTCGAGATCAACCGGAATTTCCGCAACGAAGGCGCGGATTCCACGCATTCCCCGGAGTTCGCGATGCTCGAGGCCTACCAGGCCTACGGTGATTATGATTCCATCGCCGATCTCACCCGGCGGATGGTCCAGAACGCCGCCGAGACCGCCACCGGCTCCCAGGTGGTCACCCTCGCCGACGGCACCGAATACGACCTCTCCGGATCCTGGGACGCGATCACCGTCTACGGATCCCTCTCCGATTCCCTCGGCGAGGAGATCACCCCCGAGACCACGCCGGACCGCCTGCGCGAGATCGCCCGCTCCCTGGAGCTGGACCTCGACCACCCGAAGTTCGGCCACGGAAAGCTGGTCGAGGAGCTCTTCGAGCACCGGGTGGGCGATCACCTGTACGCCCCGACCTTCGTGCGGGATTTCCCGGTGGAGACCAGCCCGCTGGTGCGCGCCCACCGCGAGACGCCCGGCGTGGTCGAGAAGTGGGACCTGTACGTCCGCGGCTTCGAGCTCGGCACCGGATACTCGGAGCTGGTCGACCCCGTCATCCAGCGCGAGCGCTTCGCCCAGCAGGCAGCCCTGGCCGCGGCCGGGGACGACGAGGCGATGCGCCTGGACGAGGACTTCCTCGAGGCCATGGAGTACGCCCTGCCGCCCACCGGCGGCATGGGCATGGGCATCGACCGGCTGCTGATGGCGATCACCGGCCTCGGCATCCGCGAGACCATCCTCTTCCCGCTGGTGAAGCCCGAGGCCTGAGATGGACAGCGGATTCTGGTTCGAGGCCGGTGCCCTGGTCCCCTCCATCGGGGTGGGGCTGCTGTTCTGGTTCGTGATCCGCGCGATTCTGCGTGCGGACCGCCGGGAGCGCGAGGCCGATAAGCAGGCCGAGGCCGATTATCGCGCCCGGCATCCCGAGGGAGATTCCTCCCCCACGCCCCCGAAAACCGACGGGTAAAATCACTCTTTACCATTCTCGGATTGATTTCCCAGGTGGAGATCGGCATACTGCTGGGGATTGAACGTCGTAATCCGGCGCCCAAACCCCATCAATACCGAGGAGTCACTCATGGCCCGAAAGACCTACGTGGAGCTCGTGGACGACATCGACGGCGAGAAGGCGGACCAGACCGTCACCTTCTCCCTCGACGGCGTGAGCTACGAGATCGACCTGTCCGAGAAGAACGCCGAGACCCTCCGCGAGGAGATCGGCGCCTGGACCGCGAAGGCCCGCCGCGTCGGCGGTCGCCGCAGCACCAAGTCCGCCGGCTCCTCCTCGCGCGGCAGCAACGAATCCGCGCGCATCCGCGAGTGGGCCCGCGAGAACGGCTACGACGTGTCGGACCGCGGCCGCGTCGCCGGGAACATCCGCAAGGCCTACGAGGAGGCCAACGGCTCCTGAGCCGACCCTCCCGCAGAACCCCGAGGGCCGGGTCCACCAGCGATGGTGGACCCGGCCCTCGGTGTCTGCGCGGCGTCCGCGGATGTGCGGCGGACCGGGCGCAATGGCGTCCGTGGCGGGGTGGGCTCAGAGGCCGCGGATCGCCCAGGAGGTCTCGTGAGCGGTGCCGGGCTCCAGGCGGATCACGTCGGTGCCGCTGCGGAAGGCGTCCGGCGGGCAGGACATCGGCTCGACCGCGAGGCCCAGCCGGTCGTCCTCCGGCTCCGGGCGGTCCCCGGTGTGGATCTGCAGCCACGGCAGGTCCGGCCCGGCCGTGAGCTCCACCCCGGTGCCGCCGGGCGCGGTGACGGTGACGGTGACCCCGTCGCCGTCCCCGAGGTCGGTGAAGGCGTGGTCGATGAAGAGGTCCCCGATCACCCGCGGCGCGGCGAAGTCGAAAGGGTCCCCGGGAGCGATCGGCGCGGTGCCGGTGGGCAGCAGCCGGTCCTCGGTCACCGTGAGCACGCTGCCCAGGCGCACCTGCAGGCTCCAGGTGTCCAGCGGCTCCGGCCCGGCCACCAGGTACGGGTGGGGGCAGACGCCGTAGGGGGCGTCGTCCCGGCCGACGTTCTCGGCCGTGACCGTGGTGCGCAGCCCGGCCTCCGCGTCGAGCGCGTGACGGACCCGCAGCAGCAGGTGGAAGGGGTAGCCGGGGGTGGGGAACAGCTCGGTGACCAGCTCCACCGCGGCCTCCTCCCGGGCGGTGACCGCGAAGGCCTGGAACGAGACCAGGCCGTGCAGGGCGTTTCCGCGCTCGACCTCGGTGATCGGCGTCTGCAGCTCCTGGCCGTCCCAGGTGTAGCAGCCGTCGCCGATGCGGTTGGGCCAGGGGGCGACGATCGCGCCGCGGTAGAACCGCATCGGCCCGCTCGGCGGGTTGCGCACCAGCAGGTCGCGGCCGCCGAGGGTGAGGGACTCCAGGATCGCGCCGAGGGTGGAGACCTCCGCGCGGTAGCCCCCGGCGGCGAGGGTGATCAGCTCGCCGCGGTCGCGGGGCGCGGGGGTCGGGGTGCTCATGCCTGCTCCTGGGGGGTGGTGGCCTGTCCGGTCGATGCCTCGGCGGTGCTGTCCTCGGGCTCGGGCTCCGGCTCGGGGTCCACGAGGACCACGTGCAGCTGCCGCGGGCCGTGCACCCCCTCCACGCGCTCCAGCTCGATGTCGCTGGTGGCGCTCGGACCGGAGATCATGGTCCAGGCGGCGGTGGGGTCCTCGTTCATCCGCTCGATGCCCTTGGGGACGCCGAGGACCACCTGCTCGGCCTCGACCACCACCACGTGCAGGTCCGGCACCAGGGTGATCGCGCGGCGGCCGGAGAGATCGTCGCCGCGCAGCACCAGGGTGCCGGTGATCGCGATGGCGGTGTGGCAGCCGGTGAGCACTGCGTCGATGCCGTCCAGCTCGCGCGGGCTGGCCGAGCCGTCGTCGACCGTGATCTCGGCGGCGACCTGCTCGCGCCAGGCCTCGGGCAGCCCCGGCGGCACGATCACGGAGCCGGATGCGGCCAGCACCTCGGCGACCGTGGCCGCGAGGGAGGAGGGAATGGTGCGGTGCACCGTGGCGCGATAGTCCTCGATGCGCTGGGTGAGCACGTCGCGCACCTTCGCGGGGTCGGTGGAGGTCTCCTGCCGGTCGTCGGCCCGCTGGTAGGCGCGGGGCACGTCGGCCGCGGTGGTGACCTCGTCGCGGCGCGGCGCCTGCAGGGCGGTGCGCACCCGCGCCAGGATCTCCTCCCTGGCGCTCATCCCGGGGGTGCGGGTGGGGCGCTGCTGCTCGGCGCGGGCGCTCATCGCCGCCCCTCCTCGTCCTCGGCCGAGCCGTCCGCCCCGGCACCGGGCTCCGGCTCCGGGGGAGCGGGCTGCTCGCGCTGCTCCCACCAGGAGCGGAAGGACTGCTGGGGCTTGGGCAGGTCGCGGTGGTCGGTCCAGCCCGGCACCAGCGGCAGCATGCCCGGCACCTTGCCGATGTTCTTCCCGGGCAGCACCTTGGACAGCGGCCCGGCGGAGCGCACCGCCAGGTCGTAGGCCTTGGGGGAGGACATCAGGGTGCTGGCGCCCTTCATCGCGATGTCCCACTGCCCGTGGAACTCCCCGCGCTCCCCGCGGCGACGGTCGACGTCCTGGGCGCGCAGGTGCACCAGGATCTCCGGGATGTTGATCTTCACCGGGCACACGTCGTAGCAGGCGCCGCAGAGGCTCGAGGCGTAGGGCAGCGTCGAGTTCGGGTCGTCGGTGCCGGAGGTGCCGGTCATCTGCGGGGAGAGGATCGCCCCGATCGGCCCCGGGTAGGTGGAGCCGTAGGCGTGGCCGCCGGCGCGGGCGTACACGGGGCACACGTTCAGGCAGGCCGAGCAGCGGATGCAGTGCAGGGCGCTGCGGCCGTCCGGGTCCTCCAGCACCGCGCTGCGGCCGTTGTCCAGCAGCACCAGGTGGAACTCCTCGGGGCCGTCGCCCTCGTGCACCCCGGTGAACAGGGTGGTGTAGGGATTCATACGCTCGCCGGTGGAGGAGCGCGGCAGCAGCTGCAGGAACACCTCGAGGTCCTCGAAGGTGGGCACGATCTTCTCGATGCCCACCACCGAGACCAGGGTCTTCGGCAGGGTCAGGCACATCCGGCCGTTGCCCTCGGACTCGACGACGACCATCGTGCCGGTCTCGGCGACCGCGAAGTTCGCCCCGGAGACCGCCATCGAGCCGGGCATGTCCAGGAACTTCTCGCGCAGGAAGCGGCGGGCGGCCCCGGCCAGCTCCGCCGGGTCGTCGGTGATCGAGGCGTCCAGATCCGGCATCGCGGCCAGGAAGATCTCGCGGATCTCGGCCCGGTTGCGGTGGATCGCCGGCACCAGGATGTGCGAGGGGGTGTCGTCGGCGAGCTGAACGATCAGCTCGGCGAGGTCCGACTCGATGGCGCGGATCCCGGCGTGCGCCAGGGTCTCGTTCAGCGCGATCTCCTGGGTGGCCATCGACTTGACCTTGAGGATCTCCTCGGCGCCGCGCTCGATGCCCAGCGCCGTGACGATCTCCCCGGCCTCCTCGGCGTCGCGGGCCCAGTGCACCACGCCACCGGCGGCGGTCACGGAGGCCTCGAGCTGCTCCAGCATCTCCGGCAGGTGGTCGGTGACCTGCCACTTCACGGCGCTGCCGGCGTTGCGTAGCTTCTGCCAGTCCCGCACCTCGCGCACCACCCCGGCGCGCTTGGCCTGGATGGAGGAGGTGGCGTGGTGGAGGTTGCCGCGCTGGGTCTCATTGCCGAGCTCGTCCCGGGCGGCCGCGGGGAAGCCGCGGGACCCGCGCAGGTGCGAGGAGGGGGAGGCATGCTGGGGGCGGACGGTGGGGATGCCGAGGTCGACGGTGCTCATGAGGCCCTCCCGAGGATGGTGTCGGCCGGGATGAAGGGCTCCTCCTGGGTGGAGGCGAGGATCTGCGCCAGGTGCACAGGCTTCGGCTGCGCGCCGGTGCGATGCAGCTTCCCGCCGATGTTCATCAGGCAGGAAGCGTCGCCGGCGACCACGAAGTCCGCGCCGCTGGCGACGACGTTGGAGGCCTTGTCGGTGACCATCGCGTCGGAGGTGGCGTCGTTCTTCACCGAGAAGGTGCCGCCGAAGCCGCAGCAGGTGTCGGACTCGGGCAGGTTCACCACGGTGATGCCCTCGACCGCGCGCAGCAGCTTGAGGGGGCGCGGCCCCACCTTCAGCACCCGCATCGAATGGCAGGTGGGGTGGTAGGTGACGGTGTGCGGGAAGTAGGCGCCCACGTCGGTCACCTTCAGCACGTCCACCAGCAGCTCGGAGAGCTCGTAGGTCTTCGCGGCGACCGCCTCGGCCCGCTCCTCCAGCTCGGTGTCGCCCTCGTGGCGGGCCACCAGGCGGTGCTGGTCGCGCACGCAGCCGGCGCAGGAGCCCGAGGGCATCACGATCGCGTCGACCTCGTCGAGGGTCGGCTCGTAGGTGTCCACGAAGGAGCGCACCACGGGCGCCGCCTCCGTGTAGTAGCCGGTGTTGGTGTGCATCTGGCCGCAGCAGGTCTGGCGTTTGTCGAAGACGACCTCGTGGCCGAGGCGCTCGAGCAGCCGCACGGTGGAGCGGGCGACGTCCGGCGCCATCACGTCCACCAGGCAGGTGGTCATCAGCGAGATACGCATGGGGTCCCTTCCGGGTCCGGGGTCGGCGGGGTGCGCCGGCCGGAGGGGCGACGGGGCGCGCCCCGCCGCGGGTGGTCAGTCGTGGTCCAGGCCGAGCGCCGTGGCGGTGCGGGCCAGGGACTCGTGCGCGGCGGCCGGGTCGTCGGCGAGCGCCGTGCCCCAGCTCGGCACCATCTGGCGGATGGTCGGGGCCCAGGACTCGCGGCGCTCGGGGAACATCCGCTCCAGCAGCTTCAGCAGGATCTCGGTGGAGATGGAGGCGCCGGGGGAGGCGCCGAGCATGCCGCCGATGGAGCCGTCGGCCGCGGAGATCAGCTGGGTGCCGAACTGCAGCACGCCGTGCTTGTCCTTGTCGGGGGCGATCACCTGCACGCGCTGTCCGGCGGTGACCTGCTCCCAGTCCTCGGGGCGGGCCGAGGGCATGAACTCCAGCAGCGCCTCGAAGCGCTGCGCCTCGGTGGCGGCGAGCTGGCCGACCAGGTAGGTCATGAGGTCCAGGTTCGGCGGGGCCACGGCCAGCATCTGGGTGAGGTTGTCGGGCTTGATGGAGGCGAAGAGGTCCGTGTAGGAGCCGGTCTTGAGGAACTTCGGGGACCAGCCGGCGTAGGGGCCGAACATGAGGGACCTCTGCCCGCGGACCACGCGGGTGTCCAGGTGTGGCACGCTCATCGGCGGGGCGCCGACTGCGGCCTTGCCGTAGACCTTGGCCTGGTGGCGGTCGATGATCTCGGGGTCGGTGCAGCGCAGCCACTGGCCGGAGATGGGGAAGCCGCCGAAGCCGCGGATCTCCTCGATGCCGGACTTCTGCAGCAGCGGCAGCGCGTTGCCGCCCGCTCCCACGAAGACGAAGGGGGCCCGGATCACGCGGGTGGCGCCGGTGGCGTCCCGGGACATCACGCCCCAGTCCGTGCCCATGCGGCGCAGGTCCACGACCTCCGAGCCGGTGGAGACGGTGGTGCCGACCCGCTGCGCGTAGTCGAACAGCAGGCCGGTCAGCGCGCCGAAGTCGACGTCGGTGCCGTCGGGGGAGTGGGTGGCGGCGATGGTCTCGGTGACCGGGCGGCCCTCGGTGATCAGCGGCGCCCACTCCGCGAGCTGGGCGTGGGAGGTGGTGAAGCGCATCCGGTCGAACAGCGGGTTCGCGCTCAGGGCCTCGTGGCGGCGGCGCAGGTAGTCCACGTTCTCCATGCCGTGCACGAAGCTCATGTGGGGCACGGTGCGGATGAAGTCGGAGGGGTCGCCGATGCGGTCGTTCTCCACCAGGTGGGCCCAGAACTGGCGGCTGACCTGGAACTGCTCGTTGATGGAGATGGCCTTGGCCGGACTGACGGAGCCGTCCACGTCCTGCGGGGTGTAATTCAGCTCGCACAGCGCGCTGTGGCCGGTGCCGGCGTTGTTCCAGCCGTCGCTGGACTCCAGGCCCAGGCCGTCGAGCTTCTCCAGCACCTGGATGTCCCAGTCCGGCTCCAGCTCGCTCAGCAGCGCCGCCAGGGTCGCGCTGGCCACGCCCCCGCCGATCAACACCGCGTCCGCGCGCGTGACCTCCAGCCGCATCTGCGCCATGACACTCCGTTCTCGGTGATGGGTGCGCCCCGTCCCGGGGCGTGCCCGGGCGTATGCTCGCGAGTCCTCGCGCGGCGCCGGGCGGTTCTGCCTCCCAGGGTATCGCTCCGGGCCGAGCGCGCCGGACATCGGGCGGAAGACGCCGCGCCTGGCCGTATGGAACGGCTCCGGAGGGTCGCGCGCCCAGCACACACGCTCCGCGACCGGCCCGTCCACCGCGCCGTCACAGGCTGTCACGCCCGCGGCGAACACCCGCGACCTTCCGGGATCCGGCGCGTAGTCTCGATCCATCACCACACCCGAATGGGGGAGGACCATGTTCGAACGCTTCACCGACCGGGCTCGCCGCGTCGTCGTCCTGGCGCAGGACGAAGCCCGTCTGCTGAACCACAACTACATCGGGACCGAGCACATCCTGCTCGGCCTGATCCACGAGAACGAGGGCGTCGGCGCCAAGGCCCTGGAGGCCCTCGGCGTCACCCTCGACGCGGTCCGCGAGCAGGTCCGCGACATCATCGGCGAGGGGAACCAGACCCCGAGCGGGCACATCCCGTTCACCCCCCGCGCCAAGAAGGTGCTCGAGCTGTCCCTGCGCGAGGCGCTGCAGCTGGGCCACAACTACATCGGCACCGAGCACATCCTGCTGGGTCTGCTGCGCGAGGGCGAGGGCACCGCCGTCAAGGTGCTCTCCCGGCTGAAGGCCGAGCCCGCCGCGGTGCGCCAGGAGGTCATCGAGCGCCTCTCCGGCTACCAGGGCAAGGAGCCCGCGACCGCCGGCGGCCCCGCCGAGGGCCAGCCCTCCGGCTCGCTGGTGCTGGACCAGTTCGGCCGCAACCTCACCCAGGCCGCCCGCGACGGCAACCTGGACCCGGTGATCGGCCGCGAGCACGAGGCCGAGCGTGTCATGCAGGTGCTCTCCCGCCGCACCAAGAACAACCCGGTGCTGATCGGCGAGCCCGGCGTCGGCAAGTCCGCCGTCGTCGAGGGCCTGGCCCAGTCCATCGTGGCCGGGGACGTCCCCGAGACCCTCAAGGACAAGCAGCTCTACACGCTGGACCTCGGCTCCCTGGTGGCCGGCTCCCGCTACCGCGGCGACTTCGAGGAGCGTCTGAAGAAGGTGCTCAAGGAGATCCGCACGCGCGGCGACATCATCCTGTTCATCGACGAGATCCACACCCTCGTCGGGGCGGGCGCCGCCGAGGGTGCGATCGACGCCGCCAGCATCCTCAAGCCGATGCTGGCCCGCGGCGAGCTGCAGACCATCGGCGCCACCACGTTGGAGGAGTACCGCAAGCACATCGAGAAGGACGCGGCCCTCGAGCGCCGCTTCCAGCCGATCCAGGTCGACGAGCCCTCCATCGTGCACACGGTGGAGATCCTCAAGGGGCTGCGCGACCGCTACGAGGCCCACCACAAGGTGACCATCACCGATGCGGCGCTGGTCTCCGCGGCGAACCTCGCCGACCGTTACATCAACGACCGCTTCCTGCCGGACAAGGCGATCGACCTGATCGACGAGGCCGGTGCGCGCCTGCGGATCCGTCGTCTCACCGCCCCGCCCGAGCTCAAGGAGTTCGACACCCGGATCGAGGACACCCGCAAGCAGAAGGAGGAGGCGATCGACGGGCAGGACTTCGAGCTCGCCGCCTCCCTGCGCGACACCGAGCAGCAGCTCAAGACCGAGCGGGACGAGAAGGAGAAGGCCTGGCGCCACGGCGACTCCGACGTCGTCTCCACCGTCTCCGAGGAGGTCATCGCCGAGGTGCTGGCCGCCGCGACCGGCATCCCGATCGTGAAGCTGACCGAGGAGGAGTCCTCGCGCCTGCTGCACATGGAGGACGAGCTGCACAAGCGCGTCATCGGTCAGGACGAGGCCATCAAGGCCCTGTCCCAGGCGATCCGCCGCACCCGTGCGGGTCTGAAGGACCCCAAGCGCCCCGGCGGCTCGTTCATCTTCGCGGGCCCCACCGGCGTCGGCAAGACCGAGCTGGCCAAGGCGCTGGCGGAGTTCCTGTTCGGCGACGAGGACTCCCTCATCCAGCTGGACATGTCCGAGTTCGGCGAGAAGCACACCGCCTCGCGGCTGTTCGGCTCGCCCCCCGGGTACGTCGGCTACGACGAGGGCGGCCAGCTCACCGAGAAGGTGCGTCGCAAGCCGTTCAGCGTGGTGCTGTTCGACGAGGTGGAGAAGGCCCACGTCGACATCTTCAACTCGCTGCTGCAGATCCTCGAGGACGGCCGCCTGACCGACTCGCAGGGCCGCACGGTGGACTTCAAGAACACCGTCATCATCATGACCACGAACCTCGGCACCCGGGACATCGCCAAGGGCGTGTCCATGGGCTTCCAGGCCGGCGGCGACCTCGCCACCGACTACGAGCGGATGAAGGCGAAGGTGAACGAGGAGCTCAAGCAGCACTTCAAGCCCGAGTTCCTGAACCGTGTCGACGACATCGTGGTGTTCCCGCAGCTCTCCCAGTCCGAGATCATCCAGATCGTCGACCTCATGGTCGCGAAGCTGGAGACCCGCCTGAGCGAGAAGGACATGGCGATCACCCTGACCGACGGCGCCAAGGCGCTGCTGGCCGAGAAGGGCTACGACCCCGTGCTGGGCGCCCGGCCGCTGCGCCGCACCATCCAGCGCGACATCGAGGACACCCTCTCCGAGAAGATCCTCTTCGGCCAGGTGCGCGTGGGCGACGAGATCGTCGTCGGCGCCGAGGGCGAGGGCCTGCTCGGCGAGCTCACCTTCGCCCGCCGCGGCGAGAACGGCGAGCTGGAGGCGATCAGCGACACCGTCGACCTCGAGGCGATGACCGAGGCCCGCGCCGACGAGGTGGCCCGCCCGGACAATGACGCCGCCGACTCCTCGGGGGCCTCCGAGGACGCAGAGGCGACCGCCAACTGAGCCGGGGGAACCGGCCCCACCACGTGTGGGGCCGGTTCCGTCGTATCCGGGCGCGCGGCCCGGGGAAGCGAGATCGCACGTGGATACCCTGCGGGAGCTGCTGGACTGGGCGCTGCACTTCAGCGGCCAGCTCGAGGAGTGGGTGCTGCTCGTCGCCGACGCCTGGTGGGTCTACCTGGTGGTGCTCGGCTTCGCCGCCTTCGACGGCTTCTTCCCGACGGTGCCCAGCGAGTCCACCATCGTCACCCTGTCCTCCCTGTGGTCCTCCTCGGGCCAGCCGTACATCTGGCTGATCTGCCTGGCCGCCTGGATGGGCGCCTGGGCGGGCGACAACATGGGCTTCTGGATCGGCAAGAAGGTGGGCTGGGAGCGGTTCCGCTTCCTGCGCGAGGGCAAGGGCCGCCGCGCCGTGGAGGCCGCCGACCGCGGCCTGCAGCGCCGAGCACTGCTGTTCCTGATGACCGCGCGCTACATCCCCTTCGGCCGCACCGCTGTGAACCTGGTGGCCGGCGCGGTGGGCTACCCGCACGCCCGCTTCTGGCCGCGCTCCCTGCTGTCCACCTTCGTGTGGGCCGTCTACTCCTGCGCGATCGGGGCCGTGGCCGGCGCCTGGTTCGAGGACAACCACCTGCTGGCCATCACCGTGGCCCTGGTGGCCGCCGTGGTCCTGGCCCTGGTGGTGGAACGGCTGATCAGCGCCCTGCACCGGGTGCTGGACCTGCGCGCCGAGCGCCGCGGGGAGGTCCCGACCGACCGCACCTCCCTGCCGGGGGAGGAGCCCTCCGCCACCTACGCCGAGGGCGAGGCCGTCTCCTCGCCCGCCTCCCCGTCCGAGGTGTCGACGAAGGACGCCTCCATCGCCGAGGGGGAGCACCGATGAGCATCACCATCCGCCCTGCCCGTCCCGCCGACGTGCGCGGCATCAACGACGTGGTCGAGCCGCTGGCCCACCGCGGGATCCTGCTGGGCAAGGACCTGGTCTCCTTCTACGAGGCCGTCCAGGAGTTCCAGGTGGCCGTGGACGAGGACGGCACCGTGGTGGGCTGCGGCGCCCTGCACGTGATGTGGGAGGACCTCGCCGAGGTGCGCACCCTCGCGGTGAGCGAGCGGGTGCTCGGCACCGGCACCGGGCACCGCATGCTCGAGGCGCTGCTGGGCCGCGCCCGCGAGCTGGGCCTGGCGCGCGTGTTCTGCCTGACCTTCGAGACGGAGTTCTTCGCCCGCCACGGCTTCGTGCCGATGGCGGAGGCGGTGGACCCGGAGCTGTACGGCCAGCTGCTGCGCTCCCCGGACGAGGGCATCGCGGAGTTCCTGGACCTGGCGCGGGTCAAGCCCAACACCCTGGGCAACACCCGGATGATCGCGCAGCTCTGACGCCTGCCGGGGCCCGTCCGGGGAGTCGGGTCAGGGTAGGCGCAGCGCCTCGCCGTCGGCGGCGACCAGCCCGTCGGCCAGCAGCGAGGCCCGGCAGCGGGCCACCCGCTCCGGGTCCTCCGTGTCCAGGGCGGCGATCGCCGCGGCATCGGCCCGGCCGTGCTCCCGCAGCAGCGCCATGATCTGCCCGCGCAGCTGCCGGTCGGTGCCCTCGAAGCGCTGCACCCGGCGCGGCGCATCGGCCGGTGCGGCCGGGGACCCGGCCGCCACCCAGGCGCAGTGCCCCGACGCCAGCGGGCAGACCGCGCAGCGCGGCGATCGGGCCGTGCACACCAGCGCCCCCAGCTCCATCACCGCCTGGTTCCAGCGCACCGAGCGGACTGTGTCCCCGGGCACGCTCGCGGTGACCACGGCCCGTTCGGCCGCCGTGTAGGAGGGGGCCGGCAGCGCGGTGCCGAGCGCGGCGCGGGCCAGTACCCGACGGATGTTCGTGTCCGCCACCACCGCGCGACCGTGATGGGCGAAAGCCGTGACCGCGGCGGCCGTGTACTCCCCGATCCCGGGCAGGGCCCGCAGGGCGTCCTCGCCGCAGGGCACCTCGCCGCCGTGGCGGGCGACGATCGCGCGGGCGCACTCCTGCAGGCGCAGGGCGCGGCGCGGATACCCCAGGCGGTCCCAGGCCCGCAGCACCTCCGCGATGGGGGCGTCGGCGAGGTCGGCCGGGGTCGGCCAGGCCTCCATCCAGGCGAGCCAGCGGGGCAGCACCCGCACCACCGGCGTCTGCTGCAGCATCACCTCGGAGACCAGGATCCCCCAGGCGCTCGCGTCCTCGTGCCGCCAGGGCAGGTCGCGCGCCTCGGCCCGGTACCAGTCCAGCACCGCGTCGACCGCGGCGTCGTCCAGCACGGGCGGCGCGGCGGGAGCGGGGGAGTGGGGCACCCGGGGACCGTACCTCACCGCGAAGGCGGTCCTCGCACAGGAACGGCGGGGCGGGACCGTGTGGTCCCGCCCCGCCGTGGGGAGCCGGAATGCGTCCGGCGAGCGTGCGGCCGATCAGGCCTGCGGACGCTGGTCGGTCGCGGCCGCCTGGTTCTGGGTCTGCAGCGCGTCGCGGATCTCGGTGAGCAGCGCGATGTCCTCGGCCACCGGGGTCTCCTCCTCCGGGGGCAGGCCGCGGCGCTTGCGGTCCATCTTGGTCGCGGTGTTCACGGGGAGCACGAACACGAAGTAGACGACGGCCGCGGTGATCAGGAAGGCGATCACGGCGGAGATGACGGCGCCGAAGTTCACCAGGGTCGCCTCGTTTTCCTCACGGATGAAGAAGGCGAGGCCGTTGACGTTCGTACCGCCGAAAACGGCGATGACCGGCTGGATCAGATTGTCGACGAAGGCGGTGATGAGCGCGGTGAAGGCGGAGCCGATGACGACGCCGACCGCGAGGTCGAGGACGTTGCCCCGCATGATGAATTCCTTGAAGCCCTTCATGGGGATCTTCCTAACTGGGAAAGGGTGGGATGGAAGGCCGTGCGTTCGACCGGGCGGTCACCGGCGCAGCCCGAGCGGACTCTAACCGACGACGGAGACGGTCAACCAGCCCTCCCGCTGCGCCCGCGCGAGGTCCCCGGCGTCCTCCCTCGCCAGGCGCACCACCACCTCCACCTCGTCTGCCGAGGTAAGGCCCGCATCCTCGCCCATCGGCAGCTCCCCGCCGCTCGCCGACGAGATCTGCACGACATGTGCCGGGATGTGACGCGGCACGCCCGATTCGGGCATTCCCGCCAGCAGCTCCACCGGGGTGCCGGGGCCGAGCTGGCCCGCCAGCAAGCCCGGGGCGGTGATCACCATCGCCACCTCGCCCGCCGGGAGCTCCGCCGCGGCCTCGGCTCGCAGCATGGCCGGGAGGATCGGGCTGCCCGCGGGGATCGCCGTGGACGTGCGGGTGCCGAGCAGCGCATCCGGGTCGGTGGCGGCGCCCGCGGGCACCAGGGTGGCGGCGACCCGCACCGTGGTCAGGTCCGTGGCCCCGAGCGCCGTCCCGGCGGGCACGTCCACTGCGGCCGCGACCACGGCGACCCCGCGGCGGTCGGCCGGTTGCACCGCGGCGGCCAGGGGCGGAAGCGCCAGGGCGATCAGGCAGGCACAGAGCAGCAACACCAGCAGGCGGCGGCGACGGCGCAGGGCACGCCGCCAGGAGGGGAGCTGGGCGCGGATCCGGGTGAGCATGGCCGCACGCTACGCAGCAGCGGTCACCGTCGGCGGAGGTGCCGAGTGGCGGGGGACAGGCCCCCGATGGGGAGGAACCGCGCGGGTCAGGAGGAGGCGGCCTGTGCGGAGCCGCTCGAGGAGGAGCCCGTCGAGGACGAGGACCCGGCGGAGGAGCCGCCGGTCGAGGCGCCCGAGGAGGAGCCGCTGCTCTCGGAGGAGCTCTTCTCCGTCGATCCCGTGGAGCCCTTCTCGCCGGAGCCGCCCACGCTGTTCGCCCCGGAGGTCTTCGCATCGGTGGAGTAGAAGCCGGAGCCCTTGAACACGACGCCCACCGAGTCGAACACCTTGCGCAGGGTCGGCTCGCCGCAGTTCGGGCACACCGTCAGCGAGTCCTCGCTGAAGGACTGGTACTGCTCGAAGCGGTGACCGCAGTTCTTGCAGGCGTAGGCGTAGGTGGGCACCTGGGTTCCTCCGGGGATGAGCGGGCGGGGGCGCCCGTCGCCGGGGCCGCGGACGATTCTACGACTCCGCGCCGCCGGCCCGGACGCCCCGGTCCAGCCGTGTGAGGCCGCTCGCGGTGAGAGCACGCGGCACCGGCCGGTCGTGGGGCATCCGCGGCAGGGCGCCCGCCGGCAGCACCTCGTGCGGGTGCACGATCGTCACCACGGGCACACCCTCGCGCACGTGCGCGAGCGCCCGGTCGTAGTAGCCGCCGCCGTGGCCGAGCCGGGTGCCCGCGAGGTCCACGGCCAGCGCCGGGGTCAGCACGAGCGCGGCGGTGGCCAGGGCGTCGGGGCCGAGTCGGGTGCCGCCGGGCTCGGCGCCGAAGCCGCGTCCCGACGAGGGGGCGAAGTCCTCGCCGTCCCAGACCACCCATCCCAGCTCGGGGCCCTCCGCGTGCACCGGGAACAGCAGCTCGGCACCGCGGGCCCGCAGGTGCGCGGCCAGCGGCAGCACGGGCGGCTCGCTCGGCAGTGGATGGAACAGGGCCACCCGCGGGGCAGCGCGGCCGCGGGAGACGCCGTCGGGGGAGGGGCGGCCGTCGAGCCCGGGGACCCCGGCCAGCAGCGCCCCGGCGTGGCCGCCCAGCAGCCGCGCCTGCAGCTCCCGCTCGCGGGCGGCTCCGGGGCGGGTCGCGCGCTCGCGGCGGGCCCGCCGCAGCCGGGTGCGCCAGGCGGCCTTGCGGGCCATCGGATCCTCGTCGTCCACCGCTACGGATCCATCAGGCCCGTGTCCCGCCTCGCCCCCTCGCTGCTCCATGCCCGAAGCGTGCCACAGCCGCGTCTACGATGACGCGATGGCGCACACCTGGCCCCTGGTCCTCCGCGACGGCGAGCTGGTCCTCCGCCCGCTGCGGCGGCGGGACCGCTTCGCCTTCGAGGCGCTGCGCCAGCGCAACCGCCACTGGCTGCGGCCCTGGGACGCCACCGACCCCGAGCATCCCGCCCAGCGCCCCTCCTTCTCCGCGCTGCGCCGCTGGAACGAGCAGCAGGCCCGCGTCGGCGTCGGCCTGCCCCTGGTGATGGTCGTCGAGGGGAAGATCGTGGGCCAGATCACGGCCGGGCCCCTGCAGTACGGGGCCGTGCGCACCGCCGTGCTCGGCTACTGGATCGACCGCGCCGCCGCCGGTCGCGGCCTCGTGCCGCGCGCCGCCGCCCTGGTCATCGACCACCTGTTCACCGAGATGGGCATGCACCGCATCGAGGTGACCGTGCGCCCCGAGAACACCGCCAGCCTGCGCGTGGTCGAGAAGCTGGGGCTGCGCGCCGAGGGGCTGAGGCCCCGCGCGATCCACGTCGACGGCGCCTGGCGCGACCACCTCGTCTTCGCCATCACCGCCGAGGAACTGGACACCGACGACGCCGGCCACGGCATGATGGCCCGCCTCACCGGCCCCACCGACGATCCGATGGAGTCCGTGGCCGACACGCCCACCGCGTGACCAGCCGAATCACATCGGTGTCATTACCCTTGGGCGGGTGGAGTCCTTCAATCTCGGGGCCGTGCTGTTCGTCCTCCTGCTGCTGCTGTGGCTGGGCTATGCCCTGCCGCGCACCGCGGCCCGCCGCGACGTGATGGGGCGCGCCCGCGCATCCCAGGACGCCGCGTCCCCCTCCGCCGCCCGCGATCTCTCCGCGGCCGTCCACACCGCCCGCCCTTCCCGTGAGGTGAGTTCCCGCATGTCCCAGGACCGTCTGCTGATGCGCCCCGCCGATCCCACCAGCCGCCCCCGCTTCGACGCCGAGCCGGGCGAGCGCCTGGACCCGCTGGCCGAGCGCGCCCGCTCCCGCCGCACCCTCGGCCTCGTCCTCGGTGGCCTGATCGTCGCCACCCTCGCCCTCGCGGGCCTCGCCGTCGCCGGAATGGTCCACTGGGCCCTGCCCGTCGTCGCCGGCGTGGGCCTGACCGCCTACCTGGTGGGCCTGCGTCGCGCCGAGCTGCAGCGCCGCACCCGCCTGAAGCGCGCCGCGGCGCTGGCCAAGATCGAGGAAGCCGACCGCGTCGAGGCGCAGAAGGCCCTCGAGCGCGAGCGCACCGCGACCGCCGCGCCTCGCACGGACCTCGAGGACACCGCCGAGCGCGCCACCGTCCAGGTCACCACCCCCGGCGAGTGGATGCCGCGGCCCGTCCCGCAGCCCACCTACACCCTGCGCGGCGAGGTCGACGACCTCGCCACCCGCCACGCGGCCCACCGCGCCGGCATGCGCCAGGGCGGCACCCCGCTCGAGCGCGAGGGCATCGAGGAGATCGAGGCCAAGGACGAGGCGATCGCCGCGCCCGCGGTCGACCTCCACCTCGACGAGATCCTGGAGCGCCGCCGCGCCTGAGCGGACACTCGCAGGCCACGGGGCCGGGACGCATCGCGCGTCCCGGCCCCGTCCTCGTGTTGAGGATCGTCTGTGCTGAGGCGCGGCTCGATAGGCTGGCGGCGATGAGCACCGCACCCCGCCCCGAGGCCCCGTCCGTCCCCACCGCGGAGGTGCCGGCCCCCGCCGAACTCCTCCGCATCGCCGAGTCCGCCGCCGCGGAGGCCGCCGACTACCTGCGCTCCCTGGACCGCGACCACATCTCCCGCGAGTACAAGACCTCCAGCCAGGACATCGTCACCGAGCACGACCGCGCCAGCGAGGAGATCATCGTCGCCGCCCTGCGCCGCGAGCTGCCCGGTTGCCGCATCGTCGGCGAGGAGGGCGGGGAGCGTTCCGCGGACGATGACGCCCCGGGGTCCGGTGATCCCGCGGACGTGGTGACGTTCTACGTCGACCCCATCGACGGCACCAGCAACTTCGCGTCCGGCCTGCCCCTGTTCTGTGTCTCCATCGGCATCGCGGTGGGGGAGGAGCTGGTAGCCGGGGTGATCGACGCGCCCATCCTCGGGGAGGTCTTCACCGCCGCCGACGGCCCGATGATGGTCAATGGTGTCCCCGTCGAGCCGCGCGCCACCCGCCCCGCCCGCGACGCCCTGGTGCTGTCCGGCTTCCCCGGCCACCGCATCAGCCGCGAGCTGCCCGAGCAGGCCGGCCGGATGAACATCGCCGTGCACGAGGAGTTCTCCGCCGTGCGCCACCTCGGCACCGCCGCCCTGGAGCTGGCCTACGTCGCGGCCGGCCGGGCCGACGCCACGGCGCTCGCCTCCATCAACGCCTGGGACATCGCCGCCGGCTTCCACCTGCTCACCCGCGCCGGCGGCTCCCTCCGCACCTGGCCCGGCACCGGCCCCGCGGACCGCCCCGACCACCTGCGCCCCGCCTACGCGGCCTGTACCGGCCCCGAGCGCCTCGAGCTGCTGGACACCCTGCTGGACGAGGTGCAGGCCCTGCGCGACGCCCGGGTATGAGCCCGGTGGCGGGCCTGTGATCCTCGTCAAGGCCCGCCCCTGAGCGGGCGGACGGCCCCTGAGCAGTGCTAATCTGTCGTGGTCGCTCGACGACATGGGGCTATGGCGCAGTTGGTAGCGCGTCTCGTTCGCAATGAGAAGGTCGGGGGTTCGAATCCCCCTAGCTCCACTTCTGGCCTGAGCCGCGACATCCTCGACCGAGGGTGCCGCGGCTCAGGTTTTTTCGTGAGTTCTCGGGTTGCGAGACAGGCGACTGTTCGGCTCGGCTGATTCCGCTTGACCCCGCCCTTGGGGGAAGCCGTGGGGTGGGTGCAGATGGCGGGACCGCCGCCGTCCCCGTATCGACAGGAGCATTCCGATGACCCTCAGCGTCTCCACCCAGGACCGACCCACGATCCACTACGTCGGCATCCCCGTCACGGCCCGGTACTCCGAGTTCGGCGCACCCGACGGGCCCAACGACATGGTGCCGCGCGTCTTCCAGTGGCTTGCGGAGCACCAGATCGTGCCGCAGAGCGGCCCGCTGTTCGTCTACCGCCACGTGGGAGGCCCCGAGGATCCGGTGGACCTCACCGTCGCGGTCCCCGTCGCCGAGCCGGTGACGCCCACGAACGGTCTCGTGCTCGGCAGCCTGCCCGCCGGCACCTACATCGTCGGCCGATATGAGGGGGCGCCGGATGAGATCCCCGCCGCGGACGCCGAGGTGAGGACCTGGGCCGAGACCCACGGTCACCGACTCGAGGCGGCACGGGACGACCACAGAACCCCCTGGACGGGCCACGCGGAGCACTACCTCACGGACCCGGCCGAGGAGCCCGACACCTCCCGATGGGTGACCGAGCTGCTCTACGCGACCGCGTGAGCGCACAGTCGGACGAAGCCACGGCGATCGAGGAGAGGCGCGGAACCATGAGCGGCCACCTGACCATCGGCGAGTTCGCGACGGCCACGTGGCTCTCGACCAAGGCGCTGCGCCTCTACGACGAGAAGGGCCTGCTCACGCCCGACGCCACGGACCCGCATACGGGGTACCGGCGGTACAGTCGGGCGCAGGTGGAGACCGCCCGGCTCATCACCCTGCTCCGTCGCCTCGACATGCCCCTGGACCAGGTCCGGGAGGTGGTGGGACGGGACCCGGGGGAGCGGGCGGCGCTGATCGCCCGGCATCGCGAACGCGAGGCGGAGCAGCACGCCCGGCGACAGTCCCTGGCCCGGTACCTCGAAGGCGCCCTCGACGCCGGGTCCCTCACCGGGCAGGGGCAGTCGGCCGTGGCGGCGTACGAGGTCTCTCTCCGCGAGGTTCCCGCGGTCGCGCTCCTGACGGCGACCCGTCACACCGCGGCCAAGGACCTCCCCGACGTCATCCGGGAGCAGGCCGCCCGGCTCGTCGCCTTGGCCGAGGACCGCGGCGGCGTGGCGGGTCGGCTCAGCGTGATCTACCACGGGCAGGTCGGCTGGGAATCCGACGGCCCCGTGGAGGTGTGCGTCCCGATCGGGGACCCCGAGCGGGCGCACCGGATCGAGCCCGCCCACCGGGAGCTGTTCACCCGGGTCCGCAGGGAGGACGTCCAGTTTCCGGGCATCCTCGCCGCCTTCGACGCGGTCCAGCTGCGTGCCGCCCACCTCGGACTCACGCCCGCGGGACCTCCCCGGGAGGTCTACGTGCCCGTTGCGGACGAGGAGGTCCCCCGCTGCGACGTCGCGCTGCCCCTCTCCGGTCCGGTGACCTGAGCGCTCGGGGACCGGATCGAGACCCTTGACGTCCCGGGACAGGGACTCAGTTCCTCTCACCCGGGCCAGCTCCTCGAGGCCCATCCGCTCCCGGCTCGTGCCGGGGGACGCCGTGCCCGCGTCCCCGGGTGCGGCCACTCCGAAGGCGGTCATCGAGGTCACCTCCCCATGGCGGGCATGGAGAACTTCGCGGCAATGCCCGCGCGGTCGAAGGCGCGGAACTGGTGGGCGTCCAGGCCCATCGCGAGGCCCTGGATCGTCATGTGCGCCACGGCCTGGCCGAGGTCGTAGCGGGAGAACTCCGAGAACTCCCACTGCGGGGAGTCCTCGACGAGCACGTGCGCCAGGTTCACGACCCGCAAGGACGGCGAGATGGCCGCGGTCGGATCGAAGCGCGTCGGGCTGAATCGACCGGCCAGCGCCGGATGCAGAGCAGGGGCCTCGAGGCTGTCGCAGAGTGCCATGTCGTCAGTCTCCTGCGTCCACGCCGCGGTGCGCGAGTGGCACGCTGAGGTCATGGCATCCCCGCAGACCCTCAGCGAATCGGACCGGCGGATCGTGGCCCTGTGGGCGGCGGACTGCGCCGAGCGGGCGCTGCCGCTGTTCGAGGCCGAGGGATCCGGGGACGGTCGGGCACGCGAGGGGATCGAACGGACCCGCGCCTTCGGCCGGGGAGAGCTGGACGCGGCCGGGGAGATCCGGCGACGTTTCGAGGCGGGACGTGCCGCGCGGTCGGTGAGCGCCCCGGCCGCCGTCGCCGCGGCGCGCGCCGCCGGCCAGGCCTCGGGCGTCGCCCACATGGGGGCTCATGCCCTGGGAGCTGCGGCGTATGCCGCCAAGGCCGCCGCGCTCGCCGGCGATGACGCCGAGGCGGCGCGCCGTGCGGAGGTGCAGTGGCAGATCGAGCACCTGGGTGACGACGCCTGCGCAGCCCTCGCGCGGCTGCCGCTGCTGGGGGAGGACTCCTCCGGTCCGCTCGGACCGGGCCTGCTGACCGCCGCCTCGCTGGCCGGGACCGTCCGGGAGATCCAGGCCGAGGTGCAGTCCGCGTCTCGCGCCTGACACCAGAGACGCAGGGAGAATGGGCTGATGGACGAGACCGCCGACCACGACGCCCACATCGCCGCCGCGGCAGGGCTCACGGCCACCAAGACCGGCGTCGCCTTCACGCCCCGTCGGCCGATCCCCGCGGTCCTCGTGGAGCGCCTGGTGCTCTCCTCCCGGATCGTCCTCGGGGTCTGAGAGCCCTCGGTCCGCCAGGGCAGCGCTGGCCTGCCAGGATGGGGCGCATACCCGCCGATCCTGCGCACCCTGCCCCGACTTCCCTCGCGGAGCTCAACGACGTCGACCGCCTCGACGCGCAGACGCGGGAATGGGTGGCCGAACGCATCCGGCGCCTGGAGGCCGACGACCGGCGCAGCGCCGACACCCACCTGCTGCGCCTCGACCTGCCCGAGGACTGGGGCATCGAGGTCTACCTCAAGGACGAGTCCACCCACGTCACCGGCAGCCTCAAGCACCGCCTGGCCCGCTCCCTGTTCATGTACGCCCTGGTCAACGGCTGGCTGCGCCCTGGCATGAACGTCATCGAGGCCTCCTCCGGATCCACCGCCGTCTCCGAGGCGCACATGGCCCGGCTGCTCGGCGTGCCCTTCGTGGCGGTGGTGCCCCACTCCACCAGCGCCGCCAAGATCGCGCTCATCGAAGGGGAGGGCGGGCGCTGCCACCTGGTCGAGACCGCCGAACAGATGGCCCCGGAGGCCCGGCGCCTGGCCGGGGACACCGGTGGCCTGTTCATGGACCAGTTCACTTTCGCCGAGCGCGCCACCGACTGGCGCGGCCACAACAACATCGCCACCTCGACCTTCGAACAGCTGGCCGAGGAGCCGCATCCCATCCCGCGCTGGATCGTGGTCGGTGCCGGCACCGGCGGCTCCAGCGCCACCCTCGGCCGCTACGTCCGCTACCACCGCCACGCCACCGGCCTCTGCGTCGCCGACGTCGAGAACTCCGCCTTCTTCCCCACCTGGCTGCACGGCGGCACCGGCATCGACACCGGCCGCGGCTCCCGCATCGAGGGCATCGGCCGGCCCCGCAGCGAACCGAGCTTCCTGCCCGAGGTGGTCGACCGCATGATCCAGGTGCCCGACGCGGCCTCCGTGGCCGGTGCACGCCACCTCTCCGCGGCGCTCGGCCGCCGCGTCGGCGCCTCCACCGGCACCAACCTCGTGGCCGTCGCCCGGCTCGTCACCGAGATGCGCCGCCGCGGGGAGAGCGGCAGCATCGTCACCCTGCTGTGCGACAGCGGGGACCGCTACCGCGACACCTACTTCGACGACGACTGGGTGGCAGCCCAGGCCTGGGACCTCGACCCCTGGCTCGCCGAGCTGGAGGCCGCGCTGCCGGGGCCGCGCCCGGTCTGAGCGCCGGATCGGATCAGGCCGGCGGAAGGCCCGATCCCGACGACTCCGCCCCCGACGTCTCGGTCCCCGACGTGTCGATCCCGGACGTCTCGCCGGCGGCGTCCAGCACCCCCACGCTCCGCCAAGCCTCCGCGATCGCGGTGTGCTCCGCGCTGTCCTCGCCGTAGCGCTCGGCGGCGCGGGTGAGGGTGAGGCCGGCGAAGGTGGCGAAGTCGGCGTCCTGGGGGATGCCGCGGCCGGTGATCGTGTCGTACCAGACCTGCCCGGCGCGCTCCCAGGCGTTCCCGCCGAGGGCGGTCGCGGCCAGGTAGAAGGCGTGGTTGGGGATGCCGGAGTTGATGTGGACGCCGCCGTTGTCGTTCTCGTCGTCGTGGGGGAGGACCACGTAGTCGTCCATGGTGGCGGGCTGCGGGTCGGTGCCCAGGCGCGGGTCGTCGTAGGCGGTGCCGGGCGCCTTCATCGAGCGCAGCGCCTTCGCGTTCACGCCCGGCACGAAGATGTCCTCCCCGATCAGCCAGTCCGCCTCCTCGGCGCTCTGACCGAGCAGGCGCTGCTTGACCAGGGAGCCGAACACGTCGGAGACGGACTCGTTCAGCGCCCCGGGCTGGGCCACGTAGGTGAAGCCGGCCGTGTACTGGGTGAGGCCGTGGGCCAGCTCATGGGCGATCACGTCGAGGCTGTCGGTGAAGGAGGAGAAGATCTCCCCGTCGCCGTCCCCGAACACCATCTGCGCGCCGTCCCAGAAGGCGTTGGCGAAGTCGCGGTCGTAGTGGACCGTGGCGATCAGCGGCAGGCCTTCGTCGTCCAGGGAGTTGCGGCCGTAGACCGCGGCGAGCAGATCGAACGTGTGACCGAGCCCGTCGTAGGCCTCGTTCACGGACTCGTCGCCGGTCGGCTCGGCGCCCTCGGCGCGCACCAGGGTGCCGGGCAGCTCGGTGGTGTGCTCGGCGTCGTGGATGCGGCGCTCCGGGGTGGGAGTGCCGGTGGCGGCGGGCGCCTCGGCCTCCGTTACGGCGCCGGTGAGGTTGCCGGGCACGAAGCCGGTGGCACCCGGGGTGGAGCGGCCGGACCCGCTGGAGCCGCGCACCCGTCGCAGACCCCCGACGCGCTGGCGGCTCTGCAGGGATCGCCGCGCCATGCGGGCCACCTGCGGGTCGGCGTCCTGGGCGAGGTGCTGCAGCAGGTGCGGCGGGACGATGCCGCACACGGCGGCGGCGGATGCGTCGGTGGGGGAGAGGCGGGCGGGGTCTGCGGTGTGTCGAGCCATGTTTCACCCTCCCGCAGGGGTCCGACGAACGACAGCGATCCCGCCCGATCCGACCGGTCGGACGGCGTGACCCCGAGTGCCCGGTTCGAGACCGTTCCGAGACCCGTCGTGCCGCGTCGCATCGTCGATCGCTGCTGGTCGGCCGGGAGAATCGACGGTGCCGTCCACCCGTGCCGTCTCGGGACGCCGCACGGCCGCGGGGCGGCATCCCCTCTCCCGTCGCGAAGGCCCTCTCCCCATGACCTCCCGCCTCCCCGCCCGAGTGCGCTCCTTCTCGCGCGGCCAGAAGATCGGCCTCGGCGCCCTCGTCTCCTGCTGCGGCTGCTCCGTCCTCGCCGTCCTGCTGATCATCGCGCTCGGCGTGCTGGGAGCGGTGCTCGATGCCGAGGACACCGTGACCGCTCCGGCCCCCACCGCGACCAGCTCGGCCGCCTCGGATGATGGCGAGCCGACCCCCACCCCGGACACCAGCACGGCGCTGGGGGTGCTGGCCGCGCTCGAGGTCAAGGGCCGCGCCCCCAAGACCGGCTACGAGCGGGACCTGTTCGGCTGGCGGCAGGACGTGGACGGCAACGGCTGCGACACCCGCAATGACGTGCTGCGCCGCGACCTGCGCGACATCCTGTTGGTGCACGGCACACAGGGCTGCGTGGTGCTCTCCGGCGAGCTCGCCACCTCCCCGTACAGCGGGGACGCCGTGGACTTCGTGAAGCAGGACGACCCGGCGCTGGACATCGACCACGTCGTCGCCCTGTCGGACGCCTGGCAGACCGGCGCCGACTCCTGGGACGAGCAGACGCGGCACGCCTTCGCCAACGACCCGCTGAACCTGCTGGCCGTCGAGGACGACCTGAACTCCCAGAAGGGCGACGGCGACGCCGCCACCTGGCTGCCGCCGAACAGTGGCTACCGCTGCGAGTACGTGGCGCGGCAGATCGCGGTCAAGGAGAAGTACGAGCTGTGGGTGAAGCCCGCCGAGGTGGATGCCATGACCGAGGTGCTCACCGACTGCCCGGAGCAGCCCGCCTTCGCCGACGACCAGGCCGTGCCCGCGCCCGGCGAGGGGGAGGGGGCGCGCGAGGAGCCCTCTCCCACGCCCGAGCCGGAGCCCACGACCGAGGAACCCGAGCCCACCACGGAGGAGCCGGAGCCGACGACGGAGGAGCCGGAGCCGACCACGGAGGAGCCGGAACCCACGACACAGGAGCCGGAGCCCTCCACGGAGGCACCCGCCGAGGAGGAGTCCGAGGACGACGGCGGCTCGGTGTACTACGAGAACTGCGACGCGGTGCGCGCCGCGGGGGCCGACCCGATCATGGCCGGTGACCCCGGCTACTCCCGCAAGCTCGACCGCGACGGGGACGGCATCGGCTGCGAGTGACCGCCGCCGCGGGGGGGAGATCAGCCTTCGCCCTCGATGATGTCCTTGAGGACGGTGGTGGCGCCCATCCCGTTGGGCCAGCCGGCGTAGAAGGCCAGCTGCAGCAGCGCCTCCTGCAGCTCCTCGTCGGTGACGCCGTTCTGGCGGGCGTAGGCGAGGTGGAACTGCAGCTGCTCCATCTTGCCCATCGCGGTGAGCGCCGCGACGGTGACCAGACTGCGGTCGCGGGTGGACAGGCCCTCGCGCTCCCACACCTCGTCGAACAGGACGCGGTCGGTGTAGTGGACCATCCCGGGGGCGAAGTCGCCGAAGGCGTTCTTGCCGCCGGTCCACCCGCCCTCGGTGCCCTCAGTGCTCTCGGTGCTCTCGGTGCTCTCGCTCATGGTTTCTCTCCTCTGCGGTGGGTGTCCTCGACGCTAGGCGTGTCGTCGCCGACGAGGGAGGCCCTGGGAGGGCACCCCTTCGATGCCCCGGGCTCCCCGAGATCTACGTTCGGGTTGCTGTGAGCGCTCAGGGCAACCCGAAAGTCGTTCTCGACGGCCTGGCCCCGCTCAGTCCGGCACGTGCTCGTCCAGGAACTCGAGCAGCAGCCGGTTGGTCTCCGTCGGGTTGTCCTGGTTGGCGTTGTGGGAGGCCGTGGGGATCACGGCGTAGCGGCAGTGCGGGTCGCGGGCCGCCCAGGCGGGGACGGAGCGGGCGATGGTGCCGGTGCGGTCCTCGGCGCCGTGGAGCAGCAGGATCGGCTGGGTGATGCGGTAGCCGGGCTCGGCGTGGAGGCAGGTCGCGACGCCCTCCCAGATCCGCAGGAAGTCCCGCTTGCCGATCACGCCGATGGCTCCCCCGGCGTAGGCCTGGACGGCGGGGTCACGGGCGGTGGAGCGCGCGACCACCTGCGTCAGCAGCCGCCACGGCCAGGGGCGGAACCACCACGGCGAGCTGCGCAGCGCCCAGTCCTCCGCGCGGCTGATCGGCAGGGTCAGGCAGGTGGAGCCGATGATGACCAGCGCCGCGACCCGCTCGGGGTGGCGGAACACCAGCTCCTGGGCCACGTATCCGCCGAGCGACTGCCCACCGGCCACGACGGGCCCGGTCACGCCGAGATGGTCGAGCACGGTGAGCAGGTCTTCCACCAGCAGCGGCACCGTGAAGGGCTCCGCGCCGAGGGGACGGGAGGCGCCATGGCCGCGCAGGTCCCAGGTGATCACCCGGTACCCGGCCGCCGTGAGGGCGGGCACCTGGGCGTCGAACATGCGGTGGTCCATCGTCGCGCCATGGGTGAGGACCACGACCGGGCCGTCGACGGGACCGCTGTCCCAGACGTGCACGGTGGCCCCGATGACGGGGATCTGGTGCTCGGTGCTGCGCTGCTCGGCCATGCTCCACGGTATCCGGCCCCCGGGCGCCAGCACCCCGTCGCCGAGCACTTCGAGAGTGCGTGAATGAAAGTTCCCCGACGCAGTTCCGAAGAGTTCGGCGTCCGGGGCGGATCGTGGGGCCGGGTGGGAGAGGGGGACGGCGTCGGCGCCGGCAACGGGGTGGAGAGGCGGGCCGCCAGGGCTTCGGGGTGGCGCGCCCGCTTCGTCATGACATGGGTGATCCTGATCGTCTCGGGGATGCTGGAGGCCGTCTGGGCCACCGCGCTGTCCGACTCACAGGGTTTCAAGCGCCCCGTCCCCACCGTCGTCTTCCTCGTCGCCATGGCGCTGAGCATGGCGGGCCTCGCCGTCGCCATGCGCGAGATCCCCACGGGCACCGTCTACGCCTTCTGGGTGGGCATCGGCGCCGCCTTCACCGTGGGCTCCGTGATGGCCACCGGCGCCGAGGCGGTCTCCGCCGCCAAGATCGTGTTCCTGCTCGGCATCATCGGCGGCGTGATCGGCCTGAAGCTGGTGCCCAGCCCCGCTGCCAGCGAGGAGCCCGCTCCCGACGAGGAGCCTTCCGCGCGCTGAGGCGACACCGGGACGGCCGGCCGTCGGGGGAATCGCCCCCGCGGCCGCGCTTCCCGGGGGCCAGCGCCTCAGCCACCTGTCCCGGTGAGGAAGCGATCCAGTTCCCGCGCCGCGCGGCGACCCGCCCGGTTGGCGCCGACCGTGGACTGCGAAGGCCCGTAGCCCACCAGGTGCAGTCGCGGCTCGGCCGCCACCCGGGTGCCGCGCAGCACGATCCCGCCTTCCGCATTCCGCAGGCCCAGCGGGTCCAGATGAGCGATCGACGGGGTGAAGCCGGTGGCCCAGAGGATCGCGTCGAGCTCCGTCACCGTGCCGTCGACCTCGACCACGCCCTCGGGCACGATCCGGGTGAACACCGGATGCCGCACCAGCACGCCGCGCTCCCGGGCCGCCACGGCCGCCGGGAACCAGCCGAGCCCGGTGTAGGAGACGACGCTGCCTGTGGGGTGCCCGGCCTCCACGTCGGCGGTGACGCGGGCGATCACCGCACGGCCCGTGGTCTCCGGCTCGAACGGGCCCTCCCGGAAGACGGGCTCGCCCCGCGTGTACCAGCGGGTCCGGGCGACGCGGGAGATCTCCTCGAGGTGCTGGATCGCGGAGATCCCGCCGCCCACCACGGCCACCCTCTGCCCGGCGAACTCCTCGGCGGCGACGTAGTCCCGGGTGTGCAGCCGGCGGCCGCGGAAGGTCTCGGCACCGGGGAACGCGGGCAGGCGAGGGCTGTTCCAGGTGCCGCTGGCGTTGATGACGCCGCAGGTGCGCCAGGTGCCCGCCGTGGTCTCCACGAGCAGGTCGCCGTGCGGGTCGGCATCGGCCTCCCTCACCGACCGCACGCGCACGGGCCGCAGGATCGGCAGGTCCATCGCCTGCTCGAAGCGGGAGAAGTAGGCCGGGACGGCCTCACGGCTCGGGGCGGCAGGGGCGACGGGCTCCTGCGCCATGCCGGGCAGGTCGAAGATGCCGTTGACGGTCTCCATCGTCAGGGAGGCCCAGCGGTGCCGCCACGCCCCGCCGGGGGCGTCCTCGGCGTCCAGCACCACCACGGACCGCTCCGCGCCCGGCTGCTCCAGGGCGCTCACGAAGCCGCGGCGGAGCAGGTGGTACCCGGCGGACAGCCCGGCCTGCCCGGCGCCGATCACCACCACGGTGGCACGGCGCTCGGGGGAGGCGGGGGAGGGGTGGCTCATGGCCCGGCAACGATCACCCGCTGCCGCCGATTCCCACCGGCCCCAACGGGGAGGCGCAGGCCACGGTGACGCACCGGGCCGGCATCGGGCCGCCCGAGCAGCGTCGCCGCCACGCGGCCACGGGATCGGCGATCATGTCCTCATGAGTGAGCCCGCCGTCGTCCTCGTCCACGGCACCCGCACGTCCTCCCGCCAGTGGGACCCGCAGGTGCCGGGGCTGCGGGCCGCCGGGTACCGGGTGATCGCCCCCGACCTGCCCGGGCACGGCACCCGCACCGCCGAGCCCTTCACCCTGCGCGCGGCCGCCGACGCGATCGCCGAGGCCGTCGCCTCCGCCGGTTACCGCCCCACCCACCTGGTCGGCACCTCGCTGGGCGGGATGCTCGCCATCCACGTCGCCGCCAACCGCACCCTGCCGCAGCTGGTCTCCCTGATCGCCGCCGGCGCCGCCGTGCAGCCCGGACCCCGCTCCGCCGCCCTCTACGGAAAGATGCTCGCCGGTCTCGACCGGGCCCCCCGGACGCGGCACGCCCACCTGCTCGGCGCCCGCTCCGGCCCCGAGGTGATCGCCCCCGCCATGCGCGCCGTCGCCGCGCTCGACCTGCGAGCCGACCTCGCCCGCATCGACGTGCCCGTCATCATCCTCAGCCCCCGCTTCGACCAGCTCCGCGTCCAGGAGCGGGCCTTCGCGGCCGCCGCCCCGCAGGGACGGCTCGAGGTGCTGCCCTACGGCACCCACCTGGTGAACCTCTCCCGGCCGCGCCGCTTCACCCGCGACCTGGTCCGCCTGCTCGGCGAGCTGGACCGGGAGCGGGCGCTGAGTCGCGACCCGCGCCGCGGCCCGTAGGCTGGCCCTATGGACCGCCCCACCCTCCGCGTCGGCTTCGTGCCCGGTGTCGAACCCGACCGCTTCCTGCGCCGCTGGAAGTCCGGGCGCCGCGCCGCCTGGCTCGAGCTGACCCCCGTGCCCTGGTCCCGCCAGACCGAGGCGATCGGCGCCGGGGAGGTCGACATGGCCTTCGTGCGGCTGCCGATGGCGACCCGCGAGGAGCTGCACGTGGTGGCGCTGTGGGAGGAGCGGCCCGCCGTCGTCGTCGGCGACGAGCATCTGCTGAGCGTCGCCGAGGAGCTGACCGAGGCGGACCTGGCGGGGGAGACGGAGATCCCCGCTCGCCACCTCGACGACGCCAAGGAGCGGGTGGAACTGGCGGCCAACGGTATGGGCTACGCCCGGATGCCGCTGTCCCTGGCCCGCCTGCACCACCGCAAGGATGCCGTGCACCGGCCGCTGGCCGATGCCGACCCCACCCGCATCGCCCTGGTGTGGCCCCGCGAGGCCGATGACGAGCTGCGCCAGGAGTTCGTCGGCGTGGTCCGCGGACGCACCGCCCGCAGCGGCCGCTGACCCGTCACCCGTAGAGCACCCGAGAACCCCGACAGGCCCCAGGAGGACCCGATGACCGAGACCCCGCACATGAACGTCGAGAGCTTCAACCTCGACCACCGCACCGTGGCCGCCCCCTACCTGCGCATCGCCGACCGCAAGCAGCTGCCCGCCGGGGACGTGCTGACCAAGTTCGACGTGCGCTTCTCCCAGCCCAACGTCGAGCACCTCGGCTCCGAGACCGTGCACTCGCTCGAGCACATGATGGCCGAGCACATGCGCAACCACTCCACGCAGGTCATCGACGTGTCCCCGATGGGCTGCCGCACCGGCTTCTACGTGCTGCTGGAGGGCGAGCACGACGTCGAGGGCTTCGCCCCGGTGCTCGAGGCGACCCTCACCGACCTGCTGACGGCCACCGAGGTGCCCGCCGCCAACGAGGTGCAGTGCGGCTGGGGCGCCCACCACACCCTGGAGGGCGCGCAGGCCGCGGCCCGCACGTTCCTGGACCGCCGCGCCGAGTGGGCGCAGGTCAGCGCGAGCTGAGCATCTCCCGCACCGTCCCCAGCAGGCGGGCGGTGCGTTCATCGGTGGCGAGCTGGTCGATGGTGACCGGCCGCTCCAGCTCGTCGGCCAGCGGGATCCGCCAGTTCGGGTACTCCTCGTCGGTGCCCGGCTGGTTCTGGATCCGCCGCTCGCCCACGCAGTCCACCAGGGACACGCCCAGCAGCAGCGAGGGCGTCATCGCCAGGTGGCGGTGCAGCGCGAGCACCGTCTCCTCGATGTCGGCGTCCTCGGCGAGCAGGCTCTCGCGGCGCAGCCCGGCCAGCACCTTCTCGCGGGCCGCCTCGTCGATGGCGATCTCCTCGTCCAGCGGACGCTCCAGCAGGTCCAGCTCGGCGCGCAGCCGCACGTGGTCGCCCTGCAGGTAGCCGGCCGTGGGCGGCAGGTCGTGGGTGTTGACCGAGGCCATGCACAGGCGCCGGTAGGTCTCCGGGGGCAGCGGGTCACCGTTGCCGTCGTTCTCGAACCACAGGATCGAGGTGCCCAGGATCCCCTGCTCGGAGAGGTAGTCCCTCACCCACGGCTCGAAGGTGCCCAGGTCCTCGCCGATCACCAGGGTGCCGGAGCGCTGCGCCTCCAGCGCCAGGATGCCGATCATCGCTTCGTGGTCGTAGAACACGTAGGTGCCGTCGGCGGCGACGGAACCCTGCGGGATCCACCAGAGCCGGAACAGGCCCAGCACGTGGTCGATGCGCAGCGCACCGGCGTGCCGCATCAGCGAGCGCAACATGTCCCGCCAGGGCTTGTAGGAGGCCTCCCGCAGGTGCTCGGGGTGCCAGGGCGGCTGGTCCCAGTTCTGGCCGAGCTGGTTGTACTGATCAGCGGGGGCGCCGACGGCGATGCCGCGCGCCAGCACGTCCCCCAGGCGCCAGGAGTCCGCGCCGACCTGCTCCACGCCGACGGCGAGGTCGTGCATGACGCCGATCCGCATCCCGGACTCGAGGGCGGCGTCCTGGGCGGCGGCGAGCTGTTCGTCCAGCAGCCACTGCACCCAGGTGTGGAACTCGATGCGCTCCCCGAGCTCGGCGCGGGCGGCCTCCACGTCCGCGGCGGTGAGGTCCCGCAGCCGCGGCTCATCCTCGGTGCCGTGGAGCTGCTCGGCGATCGCGCTCCAAGTGGCGAAGTCGACCAGGCCCTGGCCCTCGCGGCGGCGGAAGGCGGTGAACAGGGCCTCGCGGCCGGCGGTGCGGGGCACCGCGAACAGCTCCTCCAGCGCGTCCAGCTTCGCGGTCACCACCGCGTCCCGCTCCAGGCGGTCGGTGCGCTCGTTCCAGACGGCGGCGTCGCGGCGCAGCAGGGCGAGGCGCTGACGCGCGAACTCGGGCAGGTCGCGGTACTCGGGGACGTCCTCGACGCGCAGGTACAGGGCGCCGGTGAAGCGGCGGGTCACCGGCAGGTAGGGGGAGGGCTCGATGGGCACGGTCGGGTAGGAGGCGTGCAGGGGGTTCACCAGCACGAAGTCGGCGCCGTGGTGGGCGCCGGTGATCGCGGCGAGGTCCCGCAGGTCGGCGAGGTCGCCGATGCCCCAGGAACGCTCGGAGCGCACCGAGTAGAGCTGGGCCTGCAGACCGAAGGCGCGGTGCTCCCCGAGCTGCTCGTGCACGGTGACGCGGCGCGGCGTGATGACGACGTCGGCCTCGAACTCGCCGTCGGCGGTGGTGGCCTGCACCCGGTGCCAGCCCAGCGGCAGACCGACGGGCAGCACGAAGCGGGCGCGGCCCAGCCAGCGGCCGTCGACCTCGCGGGCCGGGGTGTTGTCCTCGCCCTGGGGGAGCTCCCGCACGGAGCCGTCCTCCAGCAGCAGGCGGGCGCCCACGCCGGTGCCGGCCTCGACGTGCACCGGCACGGAGCCGACGCGGTCCTCGCGCAGCACGGTGACGGGCGGCAGCACGGCGCGCCAGGCGTCGAGTTCGCGCTCGGCGCGGATACGGGCCGCGTCCTCCTCGGAGTCGACCTCCGCGCCGAGGGCGGCGAGCACCGCCCGCAGGGTGTCGTCGGAGACGTCCTTCTTGGACCCGTCGTAGCCCCAGTAGTCGGTCCCGACACCGAGGTCACGGGCGAGATCACGCAGGGTGGAGGAGAGCAGCGCCATGGGACCAGGGTACCTGCACGGGGCCGACGTTCCGGACACCGGCCGGACCCCGGCTCGGGCGGCGGCCGCGCGGGCCGGCGGGAATCTGGCGCGGCTCAGGTCCAGGACGGCAGCCACATGCGCCACTGCCACTGGTCCAGGTCGATCACCTGGCCGGTCCACACCGGCCAGAAGAACGCGGAGACCAGCACGATCAGCACCAGCAGGGAGCCGACGAACAGGCCCCCGGCCAGCCGCCGCTCCGGGTCGGCGCGGCGCCCCCCGACGACCAGGCCCAGCACGTAGGCCAGGCACAGGATCAGCCACGGCTCGAACACCACGGCATAGAAGGTGAAGACGGTGCGCTCCTCGTACAGCAGCACCCATGGCAGGTAGCCGGCGACGATGCCGCTCAGTGCCGCCAGGGCCCGGCCGTCGCGGAACCACAGGCCGAGCAGCAGCGTGACGATCACCGCGAGGGTGCCCAGCCACCAGATCAGCGGGTTGCCGACGGAGAGGATGTGGGAGGCGCAGCGCTCCACCTGGCAGCCCATCTCGCCGTAGTCGTAGGAGCGGTAGTAGAAGTTCGTGGGGCGGAGCATCAGCGGCCAGCCCCAGGGGTTCGACTGCCAGGGGTGCTCCGAGTCCAGGCCGACGTGGAACTCGTAGGCCTGCCGGTGGTAGTGCCACAGCGACCACAGGGCGTCCAGCGGCGCGAACCCGGTGCCGCCGCCCTCCTGCTCGGCGGCCCAGTGGCGGCCGTAGCCGATGGAGGTGAGGAGCCAGCCGGACCAGGAGAGCAGGTAGGTGACCGCGGCGGTGCCGACGGTGGCGAGGAAGGCGGGGATCGCGTCGCGCCACAGCCCGCCCAGCAGCCAGTCCCGCTGCTCGATGGTGCGCCGGGCCCACCAGTCCCACAGCACGATCATGATCCCGAAGACCGCCAGGAAGTAGATGCCCGACCACTTCACCGAGCAGGCCATGCCCAGCAGCACCCCGCCGGTGATCCGCCAGGGCCGCCACCCCCCGCGCAGGCCCAGCCTCGGCGGGGCCAGGCCCGCGACCCGCAGCCGCGCCGTCTCCAGGGCCAGACGCTCCCGGTGCCGGTCGCGGTCGATCAGCAGCGCCCCGAAGCCTGCCAGCACGAAGAAGGTCAGCGGCAGGTCCAGCAGGCTCGTGCGGGAGTGCACCAGGTGCAGCCCGTCGATGGCGAGCAGCAGCCCGGCGATCAGGCCGACGGTGGTGGAGCGGAACAGGCGCCGCCCGATGCGGGCCAGCATCAGCACGCTGAGGGAGCCCAGCAGCGCCACGGCGATGCGCCAGCCCCAGGGGTTGTCGGCCCCGAGCGCGGTCATCCCGGCGCCGATCAGCCACTTGCCGAGGCTCGGATGGACGACGTACGCGCCGGTGTCGAGGTAGCCGTCCACCTCGCCGCGCTCCCAGGCGGCATCGGGCTCCTCGGGCCAGTCCATCTCCACGCCCTGCTGGGTGAGGGTGTAGCCGTCCTTGACGTAGTAGGTCTCGTCGAAGATCAGCTCGTCGATGGTGCCGAGGCCCCAGATGCGCAGCACCAGGGCCAGGCCGAAGACGGCGAAGGCGCCCGCCCAGGCCAGGCCCGCGGCGTTCGCGCCCACCCGCTCGGGCAGGCGCAGGCGACGGCGCAGCGCGGCATGGGTGGCGGCGAACTCGGCGGCCTGCTCCTCGGCATCGACGGGGGACTCGTCCACGGCGACGGTGGTGGGGGTGGGCTCGGTCTCTGGGGTCGCGGCTCCGGTCCCGGGGGCCACGGCGTCGGCCTCGGGGCTCCCGGACCCGGCGGTCTGATCGCGCGCGGTCGCCGCGTCGTCGTCCTGGGCCCTCTGCACCCGGTCATGCTAGGTCATCGCCGCTGCGCGGCCCGGCAGACGCCGAGGGCGGGCCCGCCCCCGACACCTGCGGAGACCTAGCATGGGGCGCATGCTCTCCCCCGGTGTCCTCACCCTCGCCGCCACCCCCATCGGCAACCCGCTGGACGCCTCGGTGCGGCTGCTGCGGGCCCTGGAGCAGGCCGATCTCATCGCCGCTGAGGACACCCGCCGCCTGCACCGCCTGGCCGCGGCGCTCGAGGTGACGCTCGGCGGGAAGGTCCTCTCCCACCACGAGCACAACGAGGAGCACCGCACCGAGCAGCTGTTGACCGCGCTCGCCGAGGGACGGCGGGTGCTGATCGTGACCGATGCCGGGATGCCCGTCGTCTCCGACCCCGGCTACCGTGCCGTGCGGGCCGCCGCCGCCGCGGGCTACCCGGTCACCGTGATCCCCGGCCCCTCCGCCGTGCTGACCGCGCTGGCCGCCTCCGGCATCGCTCCGGACCGCTTCACCTTCGAGGGCTTCCCGCCGCGCCGCGACGGCAAGCGCCACGCCGCCTTCGAGCCGCTGCGCCACGAGCCGCGCACCATGGTGTTCTTCGAGTCCCCGCGCCGCACCGCCGCCACCCTCGCCGCGATGGCCGAGGTGTTCGGCCCCGAGCGGGAATCCGCCGTGGCGCGCGAGCTCACCAAGACCTACGAGGAGGTGCGCCGCGGCACCCTCGCCGAGCTGGTGGCCTGGGCCGAGGCGGGGGAGGTGCTGGGCGAGGTGGTGATCGTCGTCGCCGGCGCCGAGCCCGTCGCCGCCGACCCGGAGGCGCTGCTGGAACAGGTGCTGGCCCGCGCCGCCGCGGGGGAACGGATGAAGGACGCCGCCAAGGCCGTCGCCGCGGGCGCCGAGGGCGTCAGCGCCCGCGAGCTGTACGACGCGGCCCTCGCCCGTCGCTGACTCAGCTCTGGGAACCCGCCTCCCCGTCCGCACAGGCCCAGGACGCACGAGAGCCCCCGACCACAGGGTCGGGGGCTCTCGTGGAGACGAACGCGCGGGACGGGCCCGCGGGCGATCAGTCGTCGATGGAGATCAGACCGCGCTGGTAGGCCTTCGCCAGGCGACGCGGCACCGCGGCGGTGCGACCGCGGACGGTGACCTGCACGAGGTCGGCGTTCGAGGCCTTCCACTGCGCACGGCGGGACCGGGTGCGAGCCCGGGACATCTTGAACTTGGGCACTGCCATGAGGAACGCTCCTTGACGGTCCGGAGGATGAACATGCGCCGCGACCCGGCCCGAGCAGCGACCCGGACCCACAGGGGTGGGGCGCTCGGGTGCGCGAGGGGGTGCGCGACAACGGTCCATTGTGCCACAGCGGCGCCGAGGCCTCGCCCCCGGGCCGGGTGAGGTAGCCCACCGTTCCCGCAGGCCCGCGCGCCGCGGGGCCGTGCCGGACGGCGGGACGGCGGCGGTGCCGGGGCCTTCTACGATGGTCGCATGTCGTCCCCGACCTCCCCCGACCGGGGCGCCGCCGTGCCGCCCGCCGTGCGCTCCCGCGAGGACATCGACCCGCGCGGCCGCTCCCGCGACCGCTCCTGGCCGCCCGCCCCGGAGCCGCTGCCGCTGCCGGTGATCGACAACCACTGCCACCTGGACTTCTCCGACGGCGACACGGAGCTCAGCGTCCACGACCACGTGCGCCTGGCCCGCGAGGCCGGCATCGATGCGCAGATCACCATCGGCTCCGACCTGGCCGCGAACCGCTGGACCACCGCGCTGATGGCCTCGCCGGATCGACCCGCGAGCCTGCGCGGCGGCGTCGCCATCCACCCCAACGAGGCGCCGCTGCACGCCCGCGGCCACGACCACGAGGGCACCGCCCTGATCGACCTCGACACCGCCATCGCGGAGGTCGCCGAGCAGCTCGCCACCCCCGGCATGGTCGTCGTCGGGGAGAGCGGCCTGGACTGGTTCCGCACCTCCAAGAAGGACGAGGCCGCCCGCGCCGCCCAGATCGACTCCTTCCGCGCCCACATCGCCCTGGCCAAGGAGCGCGGCCTGCCGCTGCAGATCCACGACCGCGACGCCCACGCCGACGTGCTCGACGTGCTCGACGCCGACGGCGCCCCCGATCGCACCGTGCTGCACTGCTTCTCCGGCGACGCCGAGTTCGCCCGCGCCTGCGTCGAGCGGGGCTTCTACCTCTCCTTCGCCGGCACCGTCACCTTCAAGAACGCCGACCCGCTGCGGCAGGCCCTCGCGACCGTCGGCCTCGGCCCCGTGATGGTCGAGACCGACGCCCCGTTCCTCACCCCCGTGCCCTACAGGGGCCGTCCCAATTCCTCCTATCTGATCCCGCTGACCATGGCGACGATCGCCGAGGTCACCGGCGCGACCCTGGAGGAGGCCTGCCGTGCCGTGCGGGCGACCACCGAGCAGGTGTACGGGCCGATCCCGGCCGGGCCCGCCGCATGACCGGCACGGACGGGGAGCGCCCCGGGAAGCTGCTGAGCGCCCGCGACATCCGCGAGCTGGCCGACGCCACCGGCATCCACCCCTCCAAGCAGCGCGGCCAGAACTTCGTGGTGGACCCCAACACGGTCCGCTCCATCGTCGAACGCGCCCACGTCACCCCCGGTCAGGCCGTGCTCGAGGTCGGGCCCGGCCTCGGCTCCCTCACCCTTGGCCTGCTGGAGGCCGGCGCCGCCGTCACCGCCGTCGAGCTGGACCGGGGCCTGGCCGCGCTGCTTCCCGCCACCCTCGCCGCCCGCGGCATCGGCGAGGACCGCTTCCGCCTGGTTCACGCCGACGCCCTGCAGGTCACCGAGCTGCCGGAGGTGCCCGGGGTCGGGCCGCCCACCGCGCTGGTCGCGAACCTGCCCTACAACGTCGCCACCCCCATCCTGCTGACCGCCCTGGAGCGCTTCGCGAGCCTGCGCACCGCTGTGGTGATGGTGCAGTCCGAGGTGGTCGAGCGGCTGTGCGCCGGGCCCGGCTCCCGCACCTACGGCGCGCCCAGCGTGAAGGCCGCCTGGTACGGCACCGTCACCCACGCCGGCCGCATCTCCCGGCAGATCTTCTGGCCGGTGCCCAACGTCGACTCGGCCCTCGTGCGGCTGGAGCGCTACGCCGAGCCGCTCGGGGACGAGACCGAGCGGGCACAGGTGTTCGCGGTGGTCGACGCCGCCTTCGCGCAGCGCCGCAAGACCCTGCGCGCGGCCCTGTCCGGCTGGGCCGGCTCCCCGGCCCGCGCCGAGGAGATCCTCCGCGCCGCCGGCATCGACCCCGGCGCCCGCGGGGAGCGCCTGGAGGTCCACCAGTTCCGGGCCATCGCCCGCGCGGCGGCCACCGGGTGAGCGCCCTGCGCCGCGTCGTGGTCCGCGCCCCCGGCCGGGTCACCCCGTACCTCGCCCTCGGCGCCGCCGACGAGGACGGCCACCATCAGCGCGCCACGGTGCTGCAGGCCATGGACCTCGAGGAGACCATCACCGCCGAGCGCGCCGAGGGCCTGCACCTGGAGGTCGACAGCGAGGGCCCCGGCGAGGTGCCGCGGGACGCCACCAACCTGGTGCTGCGCGCCGCCGCCCTGCTGCGTGAGCACAGCGGCGAGGGCCACGGCGCCGCCCTGCACCTTCACACCCGGGTGCCGATCGCCGCGGGACTCGGCGGGGGATCGGCCGACGCCGCCGCCACTCTGGTCGCGCTGCACCGGCTGTGGGGGCTGGACCTGCCCGTCGCCGATCTGCGCGAGCTGGGCCGGGGCCTGGACGCCGAAGTCCCCTTCGCGATGCTCGGCCACACCATGCACGGCCACGGCGGGGAGCTCACCACCGTGCTCACCCACGGCCACTGGACCTGGCTGCTCGCGCTGCCCGAGGGGTCGCTGGTCGCCGCGGAGGTGCTGGCCCGCCACGACGAGATCGCTGCGGCCGTCGGCCGGGAGATCCCGGAGCGCCCCGCCGTCGACGAGCGGGTGCTGCAGGCCCTCGGTGCCGGGGACGCGCAGCTGCTCGGCCAGGGCCTGCACAACGACCTCACCTCCGCCGCCTTCGCCCTGCACGGCGGGCTGGAGGCCCTGGTGGAGGCCGCCGAACAGGCCGGGGCCGCCGGGGCGATGGTCTGCGGCTCCGGCCCGGCCGTCGCCGTGCTGGTGGAGGACTCCGTGCACGGCCAGGAGGTCGAGGCCGCCCTGCGCGGCGCGGACCTGGTGCGCGAGTGCCACCTGCTGCGCGGCTCCGTGCCGGGCGCCGCGATCCTCGAGGAGCGCTGATCCCGCGCTCCGCGAGGACCGACGGTCAGGCCTGCAGGTCCAGCTCCGCCCGCATCCAGGCGTGGGTGCGGGCGGCGAGCCGGACGTCGGCGGCTTCCGCGCTGCGGGGCAGCAGCGTCGGGTCCCCGCGCAGCGCCCGCGGCCCGTCCGGCCCCACGTAGGAGGCGGCCGGCAGCGGCTGCGTGGCCGCCACCAGCACCGACTCGGCGCCGCGGGCTGCGGGCATCGCGAGCGGGCGGGTCGCCCCGGTGAGCAGCGCGTCCAGCCGCACCGAACCGGTGGCGTTCTGCAGGTTGGTGAGCACCCAGCCGGGATGCACCAGCTGCACGTCCACGGGGGAGCCGACGGCGCGCAGCCGCTCGGAGAGGTCCAGGCCCCACAGCATCGCCAGCAGCTTGGAGCGGCCGTAGCCGGCGGTGAACGACCAGCCGCCGGTCCGGAAGTGCGGGTCGTCCCCGTCGAGCCGGCCGAAGTGGTGCGCCGCGGAGGCGGTGATCACGACCCGGCCGCGCACGGCCGGCAGCAGCAGCTCGGTCAACAGCACCGGAGCCAGGGCGTTGACCCCGGTCATCCACTCGAAGCCCTGCACGGTCTCCTCGCGGCGCCGGGTGACACCGCCGGCCACATGGACCAGCAGGTCGATGCCGGTGTCGGCGGTGGCCTCCTTGATCTCCGCGGCCCCGGATCGCACCCGGTCGAGATCGGCGAGGTCCAGGTCGGTGAGGGTCGCGGCGTCCTCGCGGCCGGTCTCCCGTCGCAGCCGCGCCGCCACCGCCTCGCCCTTGTGGCGGGTGCGCACGGGCAGCACCAGGCGGGCGCCCCAGTGGGCGAGTCGCAGCGCCGCCTCGCGGCCGATCCCGTCGCTGCCGCCGGTGAGCACCACCGTGGAGCCGTGCAGGTCGGGCCGGGGCAGATGCTCCCAGCAGGGGATGTCGAGGCGCGGGGTCGTCATCCCCGCACCGTAGAACGCCGTCCTGGGTGCGGGCCGGACCCACGGCGGGACGGGGCGCGACGGACCCCGGCTACGGTATGTCCATGTCGCCCCGTTCCTCCTCGGCCGTAGCCCTACCGTGAGCGCACCGTCCGCCAGATGCTGCGCGTGATGACCCTGCAGAAGCTCAGCGACAAGTACGACGACGTGCCCGAGGGCTCCCTCGTGGAGCATCTGCTGGAAGGGCGGCTCGGCGCCTCGCGATGAGCACCCGCCGGGCCGTCGTCGGACTGCTTCTCGATGGGTTGCGCCAGGTGCGGTCCCGGCACCGCCTCGTCAGGCGGAGGCGAGTCGAGCTGACACGAGGCGATTCAGCGACACCTCTTGCTCGGCGGCTTCGGTGGCGAGTCGTCGGTGCAGTTCGGGGGTGACCCGCACCGGTCGCCACGTGCGCCTCGTCCTCGGGGGACCAGCGCACGCGGTGGGTGTCGTGATCAATGTTCACGTCGTGCCCTTCTGGGCCGTCGCATCGGCTGGTCAGCGCGCCACCGTCGACGGTTCAGCAACAGACTGGCGACGGTGTGCGACGCGGGAGCGGACCATCGCGAGGGTCTGCTCGTCGCCGTCACCGATCGGTCGCTCTCCGGACCGTGATGCCTTCGCTCAGCCCACCTGCTCGGACAGCTCCAGCCAGCGCTCCTCGGCCTCGGCGCGCTCGGTCTCGGCGGCGCCGGCCTCGGCGGTGAGCTTCTGCAGGCCCTCGTAGTCGCCGGGGTCGTGCTCGGCCATGCGGGCATGGATCTTCTCGATCTGGGATCCGAGCTTGTCGATGCGGCGCTCCAGCGCGGAGACCTCCTTCTGGGCCTCGCGCAGCTCGCGGCCGGAGAGGGCCGTCGCGGCGGACGCGACCGGCTCCGGGGAACCGGCCGCAGCAGCGGGGGCACCGGAGCCCGCGGCCTCCTGCTCGGCGCGCAGCGCCAGGTACTGCTCGACGCCGCCGGGCAGGTGCCGCACGTGCCCGTCGAGCACCGCGTACTGGGTGTCGGTGACGCGCTCGAGCAGGTAGCGGTCGTGGGAGACCACCACCAGCGGGCCCGGCCAGGTGTCCAGCAGGTCCTCCATGGCGGCCAGCATGTCGGTGTCCATGTCGTTGGTGGGCTCGTCCAGCACCAGGATGTTGGGCTCCTCCAGCAGGGTCAGCAGCAGGTCCAGCCGTCGCTGCTGCCCGCCGGAGAGGGCGCCGATGCGCACCTTCTGGTGGGCGGTGGTGAAGCCCAGCCGCTCCAGCAGCTGCCCGGGGGAGACCTCGTCCTTGCCGGCCCGGAAGCTGCTGCGGTAGCGGCCGATGACGTCGCTGACCCGTTCGTCCAGCACGTCCTGCAGCCCCTCGAGGCGCTGGGACACCTGCCGCACGGTGACGGTCTTTCCCTTCCTCACGCGCCCGGCCTGCGGCTGCACGGTGCCGGTGATCAGCCCGAGGAAGGTCGACTTGCCGGCGCCGTTGGGCCCGAGCACGCCGATGCGGTCGGCGGGACCCAAGTGCACCGTCACGTCGTGCAGCACGGTGCGCTCGCCGTAGCCCGCGTCCACGTCGAGCACGTCGATCACGTCCCGGCCCAAGCGCGAGGTGGCCAGCTGGGTGAGCTCGACGGTGTCGCGGGCGGGAGGCTCCCCGGCGATCAGCTCGTTGGCGGCGTCGATGCGGAACTTCGGCTTGGAGGTGCGGGCCGGGGCGCCGCGGCGCAGCCAGGCAAGCTCCTTGCGCATCAGGTTCTGTCGCTTCGCCTCGACCGCGGCGGCCTGCCGGTCGCGCTCCACCCGCTGCAGCACGTAGGCCGCGTAGCCGCCCTCGAAGGGATCGACCACCCCGTCGTGCACCTCCCACATGCGGGTGCAGACGGCGTCGAGGAACCAGCGGTCGTGAGTGATGACCACCAGGCCGCCGTCGCGCGGGGACCAGCGGCGCTTGAGGTGCTCGGCCAGCCAGGCGATGCCCTCCACGTCCAGATGGTTGGTGGGCTCGTCCAGGAGCAGCACGTCCCAGTCGCCCACCAGCAGCTCCGCCAGGTGCACGCGGCGCAGCTGTCCGCCGGACAGCGCGGTGAGCAGCGCGTCCAGCTCGATGCCGCCCAGCAGGCCGGACAGCACGTCGCGGACCCGCGGGTCCGAGGCCCATTCGTGCTCGGGACGGTCGCCGACGACCCGCTTGCGCACGGTCGTGCCGTCGCCGAGGCGGTCCTGCTGGTCCAGCACGCCCACCCGGGTGCCGCCCCGCACGGTGACGCGGCCGTCGTCGGGCTCCTGCTGACGGGACAGCAGGCGCAGCAGCGTGGACTTGCCGTCGCCGTTGCGACCGACGACGCCGATGCGGTCGCCCGCGTCGATGCCGAGGGTGACGGAGTCCAGCAGCACGCGGTCGGGCAGGGCGACGTGCAGGGCCTGGGCGCCGAGCAGATGGGCCATGGGTGGGAACCTCGCAGAGCGGATCGGGAGACGAAGAACAAGGGGGGGCGGGCGCGGGCCGCCGAGAGGCGCCGGGCACGCGGCGCCGAGGGAGGGGGCTCAGCCGCGCGGCGGCTCCTCCGCCTCGAAGGTGAGCAGCAGGCGGCGCAGGGTCGCGGCCAGCGCCTGCTCCTGCTCGGCGCCGAGCGGGCCCAGCAGCTCCCGCTCGCTGGCCAGCAGCGCCGCCATCGCGGCATCCACCCGGGCGGTGCCCTCGGGCATCAGCCGCACCTCCACGGCGCGGCCGTCGCGGGGGCTGCGCGCCTTGGAGACCAGGCCGCGCGCCACCAGCTTGTCGATCCGTGTGGTCATGGTGCCGCTGGTCACGAGCGTCTGCCGCATCAGCTCGCCGGGGGAGAGGGCATCGTCGCCGCTGCGGCGCAGCGCCGAGAGCATGTCGAACTCCCAGCCCTCCAGGCCGGCCGCGGTGAAGGCCTCCCGGCGGGCGGACTCCAGGAACCGCGACAGCCGCGAGATGCGGGAGAACACCGCCAGCGGGGCGATGTCCAGATCGCCGCGGGCCTGCGTCCAACCGGCCACGATGCGATCCACCTCGTCGCGCTCCGCGGCCTCGCCGACGGGCGGCTCGGGGGTGACGGGGCGGCGCTCGGCGCCGGGATCAGCGGGGATGGACATGCAGGGGAGTCTAGGGGCGGACGCCGCGCGGCACCGAGCCGCGCGGCCCGTGCCGTGCGCTCAGGACGCCCGGGCGCGCAGCTGCGGGCGGCGCTCGATGGCGGAGAGTCCGAACCAGGACAGGTTCACCATCCCCGCGGCGACCTCCTCCTTGGAGGGCTGCCGGGTCTCCAGCCACCACTGCCCGGTGTACGACACCATCCCGACCAGCATCTGGGCGTACATCGGGGCGTCGGTGGTGGGGTAGCGGTGCTGGCGCAGCTGCGCGGCGAGGATCTCCTCCACCCGGCGGGCCACGTCGGTCAGCAGGGAGGAGAAGGTGCCGCCGGTCTGGCTGACGGGGGAGTCCCGCACCAGGATCCGGAAGCCGTCCTCGTGCTCGTCGATGTAGGACAGGAAGGCCATCGCGGCCCGCTCCATCAGCACCCGCGGATGCGCCCGCTGGTCCCGCAGGGAGGACTCCAGGGAGGCGAGCAGGGTGGAGACCTCCCGGTCCACCACCACCGCGTACAGCCCCTCCTTGCCGCCGAAGTGCTCGTAGACGATGGGCTTGGAGACCCCGGCGCGGGAGGCGATCTCCTCCACGCTGGTGGCGTCGTAGCCCTTCTCCGCGAACAGGGTGCGGCCGATCGTCACCAGCTGCTCGCGCCGTTCGCGGCCGGTCATCCGGGGGGTGCGCGCCCGGGGAGCCTCCTGCATCGCCATGCGGCGAGTCTGTCACAGGCCCCGCGCCGCCCCGGGGGACCGGCCCTGGCACCGTCCCCGGGCGGCGGTCCGGCGCCGTCCCGGCCGGTAGGATCGTCGCGCGCCCGTGGCGCCCCTCCGCCATGGTGTAATCGGCAACACCTCAGATTTTGGTTCTGAAGTTTCAGGTTCGAGTCCTGATGGCGGAACGACCACCGCCCCCGTCGCGGGGTCACCGCACGTTGTGTGTCGATCACGAGGAGCAGCCGACGTGAACAACCCCGCCCCCGCCGCCGTCGTCGTCCTGGCCGCCGGCGCCGGGACCCGGATGCGGTCCCGCACCCCCAAGGTGCTGCACGAGATCGGCGGGCGTTCCCTGCTGATCCACGCGCTCACCGCCGCCGAGGGCGCCGGCCCCGCCGAGCTGGTGGCCGTGCTGCGGCACGAGCGCGAGCGGGTCGCCGCCCACCTTGCCGACCACGCCCCCGAGGTGCTGATCGCCGATCAGGACGAGATCCCCGGCACCGGCCGCGCCGTCCAGTGCGGACTGGGCAAGGTCACCGCCACCGAGGGCACCGTGCTGGTCACCTACGGCGACGTGCCCCTGCTGGACCCAGCCACCCTGCGCGGCCTGGTCGCCGCCCACGAGGAGGCCGCCGCCGCGGTCACCGTGCTCACCGCGACCGTGCCCGACCCCACCGGCTACGGCCGGATCCTGCGCTCCGAGGACGGCGCCGAGGTGCTCGGCATCGTCGAGCACAAGGACGCCACCGACACCCAGCGCGAGATCGTCGAGATCAACTCCGGCATCTACGCCTTCGACCTGGCCGTCCTGCGCGACGCCCTGGACCGCATCACCACCACCAACGCCCAGGGCGAGATGTACCTGACGGACGTGCTGTCCATCGCCCGCCAGGACGGACGCTCCGTGCGCGCCGTCGTCACCGACGACCAGATGATGGTCGAGGGTGTCAACGACCGGGTGCAGCTCGCCCAGCTCGGCGCCGAGATGAACCGCCGCATCCTCGAGGGCCACATGCGCGCCGGCGTCACCGTCGTCGACCCCGGGTCCACCTGGATCGACGCCGATGTCTCCATCGGCCAGGACGCGATCATCCGTCCCTGGGTGCAGCTGCACGGCGCCACCGACATCGGCGAGGAGGCCGAGATCGGCCCCGAGACCACCCTCACCGACACCGAGGTCGGCCCCGGCGCCTGCGTCGTGCGCACCCAGGCGACGCTCGCCGTGATCGGCAAGGACGCCTCCGTCGGCCCCTTCTCCTACCTGCGGCCCGGCACCGTGCTCGGCACGAAGGGCAAGATCGGCGGCTTCGTCGAGACCAAGAACGCGCAGATCGGCGACGGTACCAAGGTGCCGCACCTGAGCTACGTGGGCGATGCGGAGATCGGCGAGGGCACCAACCTGGGCGCCGGCACCATCGTGGCCAACTACGACGGCGTCACCAAGTCCCGCACCACCGTCGGGTCTCACGTCCGGGTGGGCGCCGACAGCGTGCTGGTGGCCCCGGTGAGCCTCGGCGACGGCGCCCACACCGGCGCCGGCACCGTGGTGCGCAAGGACGTCCCGCCCGGGGCGCTGGCCGTGAACGCCTCCGCCCAGCGGAACATGGAAGGATGGGCCCTGCGACGCCGCGCGGGGACCGCGGCCGGTGAGGCCGCACGGGCCGCACTCGGCGAGCACGCCCCCGGTGATGCCGCATCCGGATCCGGTGCCCAGGAGAGCAAGGAGCACGAGCAGCGATGAGCGGAATCGTCACCACGGGGGAGAAGCGGCTGGTCCTGGCCTCGGGCCGGGCGCACCCCGTGCTCGCCCAGCAGGTCTCGGAGGAGCTCGGAGTCGAGGTGCTCCCGATGGACGCCTGGGACTTCGCGAACGGCGAGATCTACGTGCGCTACGGCGAGTCCGTGCGCGGCTCCGACGCCTTCGTGCTGCAGTCCCACCCGGCTCCCATCAACACCTGGCTGATGGAGAACCTGATCATGATCGACGCGCTGAAGCGGGCCTCCGCCAAGCGCATCACCGCGATCGCCCCCAGCTTCCCCTACGCCCGGCAGGACAAGAAGCACCGCGGCCGCGAGCCGATCTCCGCCCGCCTGGTCGCGGACCTCTTCGAGACCGCCGGCGCCGACCGCATGATCTCCGTGGACCTCCACGCCCCCCAGGTGCAGGGCTACTTCAAGCAGCCCGTGGACCACCTGATGGCGCTGCCGATCCTCGCCGACTACGTCTGGAAGCACTACGGCACCGAGGACATCGCCGTGGTCTCCCCGGACGCCGGCCGCATCCGCGTGGCCGAGCAGTGGGCCAAGAAGCTCGGCGGCGTGGGCCTGGCCTTCGTGCACAAATCCCGTGACCCCAAGCGGCCCAACCAGGCCGTCGCCAAGCGCGTGATCGGCGACGTCTCCGGCAAGACCTGCATCCTGGTGGACGACATGATCGACACCGCCGGCACCATCGTGCAGGCCGTCGAGGCGCTCAAGGCCAACGGCGCTTCCTCCGTGGTGGTGGCGACCACCCACCCGATCCTCTCCGACCCCGCCTCGGACCGCCTGCGCGCCGCCGGGGTGCGCGAGGTGATCTGCACCAACACCCTGCCGATCCCCGAGGAGAAGCAGTTCGAGGGCCTCACCCAGCTCTCCATCGCACCGCTGCTGGCCCGCGCCATCCGCGCGGTCTTCGACGACGGCTCGGTGACCAGCCTCTTCGACGGCGAGGTCTGACCCGCCCCGCCCGGCGCCGATCTGAACCCGGACAGCACGGGACCCCGCGACCCTCGGGTCGCGGGGTTCCCTCGTCCGGGACGAGCGCGGCGGTTCGGATCGGCTCAGATCAGCCAGGGGGCCTTCGCGCCGACCGTGCGGCGCCAGGTCTTCCCGAGGCCCAGGTACTGTCCGGCGCCGACACCTGCCAGGGCCAGCATCAGCACACCCATGATCACGTGGTCGTCGATGATCGGGTTGGTGGTCATCGGGAAGGCGGCGAGGTACATCAGGCCGTACATCGCGGCGCCGGAGACGGCGGCGATGCGCATCCCGATGCCCAGCAGCAGGGCCACGCCGATGCCGAGCAGGCCCGCCATGAACAGGATGTCCACCAGCGGGTTCAGGCCCAGGAGGAACTCCCACAGCCCGGCGAAGGGGTTGCCGCCCTCGATCGAGCCGCCGAGGAAGCCGGTGGTGGGGGAGCCGCCGCGGATCCAGGCGTTCTCCGCCGGGGTGGCGTAGCCCAGCCCGAAGGTCTTGTCCAGGAACGCCCACAGGAAGTAGAAGCCCAGCAGGATCCGCACCAGGCCCAGCAGGGTCAGGCCCCAGCGGCGGGGTGCGGTGGTACCGGTGGTGCCGGTGGTGCTCTGCGCGGCGGTGGTATCGGTGGTCATTGGGGAGACCTTTCATCGGGGCGGTCCCGGGGATGGCTGCGGGGTCTCCGCGAGGAGCCGGGAACCGCGAGGGGGATGTGCGTCCTGTCACCACCGTCCTGCTCCCCGCGACCCCCTCCTGACCGGGACCTTCGGCTCCATCAACGCAGGTCGGAGCCGGTTTTGTCCGACCCCGGGTCCCGTCGCCCGGCCGTCGGGGCGTGCTAGCATCGCGCAGTCACTTCGGCGAGGGGACGGATCCGTCCGTTCCGTGATCGACGCGGTGCGGTTCCCCGGGCGCTCCCGGGTGCCGTGGTCCTGCTCGACGCCGATGCCCGACCACCACCCGTCACCGAGGAGAACCCCCATGGCCGAGAAGCTGAACGTCGAGCTGCGTGAGGAGTTCGGCAAGGGCGCCGCCCGCCGTATCCGCGCCGAGCACAAGATCCCCGCCGTCCTGTACGGCCACGGCGAGGACCCCGTGCACCTGATCCTGCCGGGCCACGAGACCGCCCTGGCGGCCCGCAACGCCAACGCCCTGCTCGAGCTCGAGCAGGCCGACGGCACCAGCAACCTGGCCCTGATCAAGGAGATCCAGCGCCACCCGCTGTCCCGTACCCTGACCCACCTGGACCTCATCATCGTGAAGCGCGGCGAGAAGGTCGAGGTCGACATCCCGATCTCCGTCAACGGCGAGCCGGTGGCCCCCGCCATCTCCGTGCTCGACCTGCAGACCCTCACCATCTCCGTGGACGCCCTCAAGGTCCCCGAGGTCATCGAGATCGACGTGGAGGGCACCGAGGAGGGCCACCAGGTCTTCGCCGGTGACGTCACCCTCCCCTCCGGCGTCGAGCTGGTCACCGATCCCGAGCTGCTCGTCGTCGCGATCCAGATCCCGCGCGTCGAGGAGGAGCCCGAGGACGAGGAGACCGAGGGCGAGGACGCCGAGTCCGCCGAGGAGGGCTCGGAGGAGTCCGAGGGCTCCGACGAGGAGGAGTGACCTCCCGCTGAACCCCTGTGACGCGCGGGAGCGGCACCGCCCGCGACCGATCCGTCACTCCCGCCTCCGGGGCGTCGCGCACCGCGCGGCGCCCCGGTAGGTTTCTCGGGGCCGTCCGCGAGGCCGGCCCGCCGCGCCGTCGTCGCCACACCGTCCCCCCGTTCGCCGAGGAGCAGCCCGTGACCAGCATCGATCGCACCCCCGGCACCCACCTGGTGGTGGGCCTCGGCAACCCCGGCCCGAAGTACGCCGCCACCCGGCACAACGTCGGCCAGATGGTGCTGGACCACATCGCCTCCGCCGCCGGCGCCCGCTTCTCCGCGGCCCGCCGCGCCCAGGCCGTCGTCGTCGAGGGCCGCCTCGGTCTGCCCGGCGCCGACGAGCGCGTGGTCCTCGCCGAGCCGACCACCTACATGAACACCTCCGGCGGTCCCGTGAAGGCCCTCGCCTCCTACTACGACATCCCTCCGGAGCGGATCGTCGTCGTGCACGACGAGGTCGACATCCCCTTCGACACGATCCGCGTCAAGCGCGGCGGCGGCGAGGGCGGCCACAACGGCCTGCGCGACATCACGAAGGCGCTCGGCACCAAGGACTACCTGCGGGTGCGGGTCGGCGTCGGCCGTCCCCCAGGCCAGCGCGACACCGCCGACCACGTGCTGGCCCCCTTCACCACCACCGAGCGCCGCTCCCTGGACCTGCTCGTCTCCGACGCCGCCGACGCGGTGGAGCAGCTGGTCCTCGAGGGCCTGCTCGCCGCCCAGCAGCGCTTTCACGCGAAGGACGCCCGATGAGCACCCCCTCCCAGACCCCTGCCGCCCCGCTCGCGCCGCTGCTCGAGCAGGTCTCCCGCACCTCCGACCTGGAGCGCATCCGCGCCCTGGTCGCCGAGGGCGCCGAGACCGGCGAGGGCGGCAGCATCGTCGCCGCGACCGGCCTGTTCCCCTTCGCGATGGCCGACCTGGCCCGCCGCGCCACCCCCGAGCAGCCACTGGTGGTCATCACCCCCACCACCCGCGCCGCCGAGGACGCCCGCGCCGCGCTCTCCGCGCTGGTCGGCACCGAGCACCTGGCCGAGCTGCCCGCCTGGGAGACCCTGCCCCACGAGCGGCTCTCCCCGCGTGCGGACACCGTCGCCCGCCGCCTGGCCACCCTGCGCCGCATCGCCCACCCCGAGTCCGAGCAGGGCGTGCACGTGCTGCTGATGCCCGTGCGCTCCCTGCTGCAGCCGATCGCCGCCGGCCTCGGCGACCTGGTGCCCGTGCGCGCCGCCGTCGGCGACACCTACCCGCTGGAGGACCTCGAGCGGGACCTCGTCGACGCGGCCTACGCCCGCGTGGACATGGTCGAGCGGCGCGGCGAGTTCGCCGTCCGCGGCGGCATCCTCGACGTCTTCCCGCCCACCGAGCCGCACCCGCTGCGCGTGGACCTCTTCGGCGACGAGATCGACGACGTGCGCTACTTCTCCGTCGCCGACCAGCGCTCCCTCGACCCGGCCCCGCACGGCCTGGACGCCCCGCCCTGCCGCGAGATCCTGCTGACCGAGGACGTGCGCCGCCGCGCCGGGGAGATGGCCGAGCAGCTGCCCGGTGTCGACGAGATGCTGCGCCGCATCGCCGCCGGCATCGCCGTGGACGGCATGGAGTCCCTCTCCCCGGTGCTGGTGGAGCGCATGGAGCAGGTCGCCGACGTGCTCCCCTCCGGCACCCGCTTCCTGCTGTTGGACCCCGAGCGGGTGCGGGCCCGCGCCGAGGAGCTGGTGGCCACCACCGACGAGTTCCTCGCCGCGGCCTGGTCCTCCGCCGCCGCCGGCGGGGGCCTGCCCATCGACGTCGGCGCCGCCAGCTTCGTGCCACTGGACGAGGCCAAGGGCCACGCCCGCGAGGGCGGCCGCCCCTGGTTCACCCTGGCCGCCTTCGGCCTGGACGCCGACGTGGACCTGAGCACCTCCGCCCGCACCCACCCCGGCTACTCCGGTCGCCCCGCCGAGGCCGCCCGCGACCTCGAGCAGCGCCGCCGTGACGGCTGGTCCGTGGTGGCCACCATGACCGGCTCCGGCAGCGCCCGCCACGCCGCCGAGAACCTGAGCGCCGAGGGCCTGCCCGCCGTCTTCGCCGCCCAGCTCGAGGGGCCCGTCGAGCCGGGGGAGGCCGTCGTCACCGTCGGCCCCTTCCCCGAGGGCCTCATCGACGAGGAGGCCAAGCTGGTGCTGGTCTCCGAGCGGGACCTCACCGGCAAGTCCGGCGCCCGCCGCGGCGAGGAGCGCAAGATGCCCTCCCGCCGCCGCAATGTCGTGGACCCGCTGCAGCTCAGCCCCGGCGACCACGTCGTCCACGCCCACCACGGCGTCGGCCGTTTCGTGGAGATGACCAGTCGCACCGTCGGCACCGGCGCCAAGGCCACCACCCGCGAGTACCTCGTCATCGAGTACGCCGCCTCCAAGCGCGGCCAGCCCGGCGACCGCCTCTACGTGCCCTCCGACCAGCTCGACCAGGTCACCAAGTACGTCGGCGGCGAGGAGCCCGCCGTGAACCGGATGGGTGGGGCGGACTGGGCCAAGACCAAGTCCCGCGCCCGCAAGGCGATCCGCGAGATCGCCGACGAGCTGGTGCGGCTGTACTCCGCCCGGCAGTCCGCCCCCGGCCACGCCTTCGGCCCCGACACCCCCTGGCAGCGGGAGCTCGAGGACGCCTTCGAGTTCGTCGAGACCCCCGACCAGCTCTCCACCCTGGACGACGTCAAGGCCGACATGGAGAAAACCGTCCCGATGGACCGGCTGATCCTCGGCGACGTCGGCTACGGCAAGACCGAGGTCGCCGTGCGCGCCGCCTTCAAGGCCGTGCAGGACGGCAAGCAGGTGGCGGTGCTCGCCCCCACGACGCTGCTGGCCCAGCAGCACCTGGACACCTTCACCGAGCGCTACACCGGCTTCCCCGTCACCGTGCGGGGCCTGTCGCGCTTCCAGCCCGCCGCGGACTCCGAGCGCACCGTCGAGGGGCTGCGCACCGGCGAGGTCGACGTCGTCATCGGCACCCATCGCCTCCTCACCGGGCAGGTGCGCTTCAAGGACCTGGGCCTGCTGATCGTCGACGAGGAGCAGCGCTTCGGCGTCGAGCACAAGGAGACCCTCAAGGCCCTGCGCACCGACGTGGACGTGCTGGCCATGTCCGCCACGCCGATCCCGCGCACCCTGGAGATGGCCGTCACCGGCATCCGCGAGATGTCGATCCTGGCCACCCCTCCGGAGGAGCGCCACCCCGTGCTCACGTACGTCGGCGCCCAGGAGGACAAGCAGGTCACGGCCGCCATCCGCCGCGAGCTGCTGCGCGAGGGCCAGGTGTTCTACATCCACAACCGGGTGGAGGACATCGACCGGGTCGCCGCGCACCTGCGGGAGCTGGTGCCCGACGCGCGCGTGGCCGTCGCCCACGGCAAGATGAACGAGGCCCAGCTGGAGCGGGTCATCGTGGACTTCTGGGAGCGGGAGTTCGACGTGCTGGTGTGCACCACCATCGTCGAGACCGGCCTGGACATCGCCAACGCCAACACCCTCATCGTGGAGAACGCCGACAAGTTCGGCCTCTCCCAGCTGCACCAGCTGCGCGGCCGGGTGGGCCGTTCCAGCGAGCGCGCCTACGCCTACTTCCTGTACAACGCCACGAAGCCGCTCACCGAGACCGCGCACGACCGGCTCACCACCCTGGCCACCAACACGGACCTGGGCGCCGGCATGCAGGTGGCGATGAAGGACCTGGAGATCCGTGGCGCCGGCAACCTGCTGGGCGGCGAGCAGTCCGGCCACATCGCCGGGGTGGGCTTCGACCTGTACGTGCGGATGGTGGGGGAGGCCGTGGCGGCCTTCCGCGGCGAGTCCACCGCGCCCGAGAAGGAGATCCGGGTGGAGCTGCCGGTGGACGCCCACCTGCCCCACGACTACATCGGCTCCGAGCGGCTGCGGCTGGAGGCCTACTCCAAGCTCTCGGCGGTGCGCAGCGAGGACGAGATCGCGCAGATCCGCGCCGAGCTCACCGATCGCTACGGCGAGCCTCCCGCTCCGGTGCAGCTGCTGCTGGACGTGGCCGCCTTCCGTATCGCCGCCCGTGCCGCCGGGATCGACGAGATCCAGGCGCAGGGCAAGATGATCCGCTTCGCCCACCTGGAGCCGGCCGACTCGGTGGCCATGCGGATGAAGCGCCTGTACCCGGGCACGATGCTGAAGCCGGCGCTGCGCCAGGTGCTGGTGCCGCGGCCCACCACCTCCCGCTTCGGCGGCACCGAGCTGCGCGACCAGGAGCTGCTGGCCTGGGCCCGTGAGGTGATCGGGGTCCTCGTGCCCGCCTCCGCGCCGGTAGCCTCCCAGGCGTGAGCGAGCCCGCAGCCGACCCCCGCCCCGATGCCGCCCCGCCTCGTGGGCAGGAGCTGCTGCGCGCGGTCGCGGTGATGGAGGCGCTGCGGGCGCCGGACGGGGACGCCTGGACCCACACCCAGACCCACGCGTCCCTGGCCCGCTACCTGCTGGAGGAGACCCACGAGGTGCTCGAGGTGATCGAGGACCCCGCCGCCCACGGCCCCGGCGCGCTCGCCGACGAATTGGGCGACCTGCTGTTCCAGATCCTCTTCCATGCCCGCCTCGGCGAGGAGGAGGACCCGGCCTGGGACGTGGACACGGTCGCCCGCTCCTTCGTGGCGAAGATGGAGCGTCGCAACCCCCACGTCTTCGGGCCCGAGCGGGACGCCGCGCTCGCCGACCCCGGCGACGTGGAGGAGATCATCGCCCAGTGGCACGCCGTGAAGGCCGCGGAGAAGGCGGAGACGGCGGCGGCTGCCGCAGCAGAGCAGGATCCCTCCGATCCCTGGTCCGCGGGCATCCCGGCCCGGCTGCCCGCTCTGCAGCGCGCCGCGAAGATGGTCCATCGCGCCCGCTCCGCCGGTCAGCTCGACCAGCTCCTCGCCGCCGCCGACCGTGCTGCCGCTCCCGACCCGGACGAACTGGGACGGGCGCTGCTGGACCTCGTGGTCGCGGCCGAGGCGCAGGACGTGGACCCCGAGTCCGCCCTGCGCTCCCTCCTCACCCGCCTCGGCCCCCTCGCCCCGCGCTGAGACCTGGCGTCAGGTGCACCACCATCGCCATATACGCGACGAGGGTGCACCTGACGCCAGGTCTCAGCGCCGAGCCCGCTGCCCACAGCTCGGCCCACCCGCGATCGGCCCACCGCCTCCGGCCCAGACGCCCGCGGCCCAGCCCCGCTACCCCGCGCCCACCTCTCTGCCCCCGAGCCCACCGCTCCCGCGCCCCACACACCTGGCCCCCGCGGTGGCTGGGGCCCACCACGTCTGTGTCGGATAGCGCCCCTCCATCCAGCATGGGCGTGACGCACCCCGGGAGGGTCGGTGTGCGGTCGAGGCAGCGGGAGCGCACGCCCCGTACCCGCCACCGCCGCCCCCTTCCAGCCGCCGCCACCCCGCTCCCGCCTTCGCCACCTCGCGCCGCCCCGCCGGATCCACCCCGGGCACGCGCTGAGAAAGGGACGTGGGTGTGCAGCCAGCGCCTCAGGAGCGGTCGCTGCACACCCACATCCGTTGTTCCGTCATCTCCGGCGTCCCGGGCGCCGCAGGTGGCGTCGGCGTGGCGCGGATCGGCCCGCTCCCCACGGGACACCCGTCCCTGCGCGGACGCCGCCCGCAGCGCCTAGACTGTCCGCGGACGGTCAGCGCCGACCGGCCATGATGATCGTCATTCGATGGAAGGAACAGCACATGGCAGCTCTGATCGATGCCGTCCACGCCCGCGAGATCCTGGACTCCCGCGGCAACCCCACCGTCGAGGTGGAGGTGCTGCTGGACGACGGCACCTTCGCGCGCGCCGAGGTTCCCTCGGGCGCCTCGACCGGCGCCTTCGAGGCCGTCGAGCGACGTGACGGGGACAAGGGCCGTTACCTGGGCAAGGGTGTCGAGCAGGCCGTCGCGGCCGTCATCGACGACCTCGGCCCGGCGGTCGTGGGCCTGGACGTGCAGGAGCAGCGAGCCCTCGATGCCGCGATGATCGCGCTCGACGGCACCGAGAACAAGGGATCCGTGGGCGCCAACGCCATCCTCGGCGTCTCCCTCGCGGTGGCCAAGGCCGCCGCGGACTCCGCCGGGGTCCCCCTCTACCAGTACGTCGGCGGCCCCAACGCCCACGTGCTGCCCGTGCCCATGATGAACATCCTCAACGGCGGCTCCCACGCGGACTCCAACGTCGACATCCAGGAGTTCATGATCGCCCCGATCGGCGCGGACTCCTTCCGTGAGGCCGTGCGCATGGGCGCCGAGGTGTACCACCAGCTGAAGTCCGTGCTCAAGGAGCGCGGCCTGAACACCGGGCTGGGCGATGAGGGCGGCTTCGCCCCCAACCTGGACTCCAACCGCGAGGCCCTGGACCTCATCGTCGAGGCCATCGAGAAGGCCGGCTACACCCCGGGCAAGGACGTCGCCCTCGCCCTGGACGTCGCCGCCTCCGAGTTCTTCGAGGACGGCGCCTACACCTTCGAGGGCGCCAAGAAGTCCTCCGAGGAGATGAGCGCCTACTACGCGGAGCTCGTGGACGCCTACCCGCTGGTCTCCATCGAGGACCCGCTGGACGAGGACGACTGGAGCGGCTGGGAGACCATCACCACCCAGCTCGGCGACAAGGTCCAGCTGGTCGGCGACGACCTGTTCGTCACCAACCCGACCCGTCTGGGCCGCGGCATCGCCGAGGGCGCCGGCAACGCGCTGCTGGTGAAGGTGAACCAGATCGGCTCCCTGACCGAGACCCTCGACGCCGTGGAGCTCGCCCACCGGGCCGGCTTCAAGGCCATGATGTCCCACCGCTCCGGTGAGACCGAGGACACCACCATCGCCGACCTGGCCGTCGCCACCAACTGCGGCCAGATCAAGTCGGGCGCCCCCGCCCGCGGCGAGCGCGTGAACAAGTACAACCAGCTGCTGCGCATCGAGGAGGAGCTGGACGAGGCGGCGGTGTACGCCGGCGCGTCGGCCTTCCCGCGCTTCTCGGCCTGAGGCGGTAGCCTTCGGGCATGACCTCCAAGCGACCGGGCGCCCCGCGATCAGCGAGGCGCCCGGTTGCTGCGTCCGGGGGCCGACGCCCCGCGGCGCGACCCACCGCCCGCGGCACCTCCAGCCGCTCCAGCGGCCCCTCCTCGCGTGGGAGCTCCTCGCGCTCCGGGGCCTCCTCGCGCGGCCCCGCCGCGGCCGCCCGGCCCCGCAGCGCCGGCGCCCGGCAGCCCGGCTCCGACGGCCCGGGGATCACCCTCACCCGCCGCACCCTGGTGCTGGTCTCCCTGGTCGTGGTGGCGCTCGCCGCCCTGGTCCCGACCGTGAACTCCTACGTCGCCCAGCGCCAGCAGCTCGCCGCGCTGCGCGAGGAGGTCGCCCAGCAGGAGGCCGACGTCGAGGCCCTGCAGGAGCAGGTGGACCGCTGGGAGGACCCGGCCTTCGTGGCCGCCCAGGCCCGTGAGCGCCTGCTGTTCGCGATGCCGGGGGAGACCCAGTACCGCCTCACCGACACCTCCGGCCAGGAGGTGCCCCTCACCGAGGAGCAGCAGGCCGCGGAGGCCGCCGCCGAGGGCGAGTGGTTCGCGACCCTGTGGTCGAGCGTGGAGGCCTCCAGCCAGCTCACCGCCGAGGACATCCCGGACGAGACCGGTGCCGACTCCCCGGAGGACGAGGGCGAGGAGGACCCGGTCGAGGAGATCACCACCGACGCCCCCGAGACCGACGAGGACACCGCCGAGTGACCACCACCCCCGCCGCCGACGACCCTCGGACCGCCGGCGCCCCCGGATCCCCCCTGCCTCCGCTGCCCTTCGAGAGCCCCGCGACGGCGGAGGACCTCGCTGTGATGCGCGAGCAGCTCGGCCGCGACATGCGCGGCGTCGTCTCCATCGCCCGGCGCTGCGGCTGCGGCCGCCCGGCCGTGGTGCGCACCCGGCCCCGCCTCGAGGACGGCACCCCCTTCCCGACCTCGCTGTACCTGACGCTGCCCTGGCTGACGCTGGACATCTCCCGCATCGAGGCCACCGGCACGATGGCCGAGCTGACCGCGCGCCTGGACGATGACGAGGAACTGGCCGCCGCCTACCGGAGCGCCCACGAGCGCTACATCGCCCGCCGCGAGGAGCTCGGCACCGCCGCCGAGGTGGACCACGTCAGCGCCGGCGGCATGCCCAGCCGCGTGAAGTGCCTGCACGCCCTCGCCGGCCAGGCCCTCGCCGAGGGCCCCGGCATCAACCCCGTGGCCGATGAGGTGCTGGCCACCATCCCGGGCGCCGCCCCGGAGCTGGTGTGCCGCTGCGCCGAGGACGCCACCGACACCGTGGGGGAGACCCGATGAGCCCGACCGTCGCCGCCATCGACTGCGGCACCAACTCCATCCGTCTGCTCATCGCCCGTCGCGACCCGGACACCGGGGCGATGGTGGACCTCGAGCGGGAGCTGGAGATGGTGCGGCTGGGCTACGGCGTGGACCGCACCGGCCGCTTCGACCCCGCCGCCATCGAGCGCACCCTCGACGCGGCCCGCCGCTACGCCGAGCTCATCGCGCGGCACGGCGTCACCGAGCTGCGCTTCGCGGCCACCTCCGCCACCCGCGATGCCGCCAACCGCGACGAGTTCATCGCGGGCATCCAGCAGATCCTCGGCGTCACCCCCGAGGTGATCAGCGGGGAGGAGGAGGCGGCGCTGTCCTTCCGCGGCGCCGTGAGCACCCTGGACGGGCTCCCTGCCGGTCCGCGCCTGGTGGCCGACATCGGAGGCGGCTCCACCGAGCTCGTGATCGGCACCGAGGAGCCCACCGCCCGCATCAGCATGGACATCGGCTCCGTGCGGCTGACCGAGCGCCATCTGCACTCCGACCCGCCCACCGCGGAGGAGATCGCGGAGGCGACCGCCGACATCGACGCGATGCTGGAGGAGGCCTTCGCGCGGCTGCCGATCCCCGAGGCGGAGGCGATGATCGGCGTGGCCGGCACCGTGACCACCGTCACCGCCGTCGCGGAGGGTCTGACCGCCTACCGCCCGGACGTGACCCACGGCGCGGACCTCTCCCTCGCGCACGCCATCGGCACCTGCGAGCGTCTGCTGGCGATGAGCCGCGAGGAGCGCGCGGCGCTGGGCATCATCCATCCCGGCCGCATCGACGTGATCGGCGCGGGAGCCCTGATCTGGGCAACCATCCTGCGTCGGGTGGGGGAGGCCGCCGGGATCGACCGCGCCCGCACCAGCGAGCACGACATCCTCGACGGCCTCGCCCTGGACGTGCTGGACCGCGCCGAGGCCCGCGCAGACCGGGACTGAGGTCCCGTTGCCTGCCCGGGACGGGGTGCTGTGACCTGGCTCTCCCTCGTCCGCAGGGTGCACAGGTTTTGGCGGTCGGGCCGGGACCGACCTACCCTGGCCCCATGAACACCACCTTCGGCGGCAAGCCCCATGTCCTGATCCTCGGCGGCGGCGCGGTCGGCCTCACCACCGCGTCCGAGCTGCGCAAGACCCTCGGCTCGGAGGTGGCGATCACGGTCGTCGACCCGCGGCCCTACATGACCTACCAGCCCTTCCTCCCCGAGGTCGGCGCCGGCAACATCGATCCCCGCAACGTCCTCGCGCCCCTGCGCAAGGCGCTGACCGGCACCAAGGTCGTCACCGGTTCCGTCTCCGCGATCCGCAGCGAGGACAACACCGTCGTCGTCACCACCGAGGACGACTCCCAGATCGAGATCGCCTACGACTACCTCGTCGTGGGCCTGGGCTCCGTGCCCCGCCTGCTGCCGATCCCGGGCCTGGCGGAGAACGCCATCGGCTTCAAGTGGGTCGAGGAGGCCATCGCCGTGCGCGATCGGATCCTCGCGAACCTCGCCGAGGCGGCCACCACCAAGGATCCGAAGGTCCGCAAGCGCCTGCTCACCTTCACCTTCATCGGCGGCGGCTTCGCCGGCGGCGAGGCGATCGCCGAGGCCGAGGACATGGTGCGCGACGCGCTGCGCTACTACCCCGACCTGCACGCCTCCGACGTGCGCTTCGTGCTGATCGACGCCGCGCCCTTCGTGTTCCCCGAGCTCACCGAGGAGCAGCGCGCCTACGTGCTGAACCAGCTGCGCGAGCGGGGCATCGAGGTCAAGCTCGAGACCTTCCTGAACTCCGCGGAGAACGGTCTGATCAAGACCAGCGACGGGGACGAGTTCGAGACGGACCTGCTGGTGTGGAACGCCGGCGTGAAGCCGAACCCGCTGCTGATGGACGAGGAGAACTCGGACCTGCCCGTCGTCACCGAGCGCGGCCCGCTGATGGGCAAGCTCGACGTGCTCGCGGACCTGCGCGTGAACGGCGCCGAGGGCCCGATCGACAACGTCTTCGCCGCGGGCGACTGCGCCGCGGTGCCGGACCTGGCCTCCGGCGAGGGCAAGTTCTGCCCGCCCAACGCCCAGCACGCCGTGCGTCAGGGCAAGCGGATCGCCGACAACCTGGCCCGCGCCGTGCAGGGCCGCCCGCTGGTGGACTACTACCACAAGAACCTCGGCGTGATGGCGACCCTCGGCATGTACAAGGGCGTCGCCCGCCTGATGCTGGGCGACAAGGAGGTCGACGTGCGCGGCCTCCCCGCCTGGGCCGCCGCTCGCGCCTACCACGTGTACGCGATGCCGACCGTGGGCCGGAAGGTCGCCGTCATCGCCGACTGGGTCTCCAACCTGGTCTCGCGCCGCGACATCATCGGCATCCCGCAGAGCGGGGACCCGCGCGCCGCCTTCGAGCTGGCAGCGAACTCCGGACCCAAGAAGAAGTGACCGCGACGGCGTGAGCCGCTGAGCTCGCGCCCACCGCCCGCAGGGCCCCGGACCTCCTGGTCCGGGGCCCTGCGTCGTGCGGGGCCGATCCCGGGTGGATCACACGCCAGGGCATGGCATCCGCCGCCCGCACCCCGTATGCTGTGCCTGAACATGAGCAGTTCAGTCGATGTTCCGTCGCAAACGCGCACACGATATCCAGGGTGGTGCGGAGCGGACGGGGCCGCAGCGGAGGAGACGCCGTGGAGATCGTGATCGTGCCGGATGCCGAGGCCGGAGCCCGCGTGGTGGCCGACCGCTTCGAGCGGGTCGTCCGCGGGGCGGGGGAGCAGGGCGCGACCCTCGGCCTGGCCACCGGCTCCTCCCCGGTGCTGGCCTACGCCGAGCTGATCCGCCGCCACCGCGAGGAGGGCCTCTCCTTCGCGGCCGGCCGCGCCTTCCTGCTGGACGAGTACGTCGGCCTCGGCCCCGCCGACGCCCAGAGCTACCACCGTTTCATCCGCGAGCACTTCACCGCCGACGTCGACATCCCCGACGCCGCCGTGCTCTCTCCGGACGGGACCGCTGCCGACCCGAGCGCGGAGGCCGCCCGCTACGACGCCGCCATCGCAGCGGCCGGCGGCATCGACCTGCAGGTGCTGGGCATCGGCACCAACGGCCACATCGCCTTCAACGAGCCCGGCAGCTCGCTGTCCTCCCGCACCCGCCACGCGGCCCTGACCCGCGCCACCATCGAGGCCAACGCCCGCTTCTTCGCGGATGCCTCCGAGGTCCCCCGCACCGTCCTCACCCAGGGGCTCGGCACCGTGCGCGAGGCCCGCCGGATCGTGCTCACCGCCACCGGGGAGCGCAAGGCCGCGGCCGTCGCGGCGATGATCGAGGGCGCCGTGAGCGCCCGCTGGCCCGCGAGCTGCCTGCAGCTGCACCCCGCCGTGACCGTCGTGGTGGACGAGGCCGCCGCTTCCCGGCTCGAGCTCGCCGAGGACTACCGCGCCGCGCAGCAGGTGCTTGCCGACTGACCGTCGGGAGGCGGTGGCCGCTCCCGTGAACCGGCCCCGTCCCGGCCTCGGAGCGATGACGGTCACGGTCCGGCCTCGTGCGGGGATCCGGGTTCCGGCCGTGCCTGGCGAGGCCTATACGATCGCGGCATGCAGGCAGAATCCTCCCCCTCGTCCTCCTCCTCTCCCGGGTCCGCCGCCCCCACGGCGACCCCGTCCCCGCAGCTCCCGCGCTCCGGCCTGGACCGCTTCTTCCGCATCTCCGAGCGCGGCTCGACGGTGGCCCGTGAGGTCCGCGGCGGCCTCGTCACCTTCTTCGCGATGTGCTACATCGTGGTGCTGAACCCGCTGATCATCGGCACCGTCCCGGACTCCACCGGCCAGTACCTCGGCGGCGGCACCGAGCCGAACCTCGCCGCCGTCGCCGCCGGCACCGCCCTGGTGGCCGGCGTGCTCACCATCCTCATGGGCGCCTGGGCCAAGTTCCCCCTCGCCCTGGCCACCGGCCTCGGGCTGAACGCCTTCCTCGCCTACTCCGTGGTGCCCCTGCCGGGCATGACCTGGGCCGGGGCGATGGGCCTGGTCGCCATCGAGGGCGTGCTGGTGCTGATCCTCGTGCTCACCGGCTTCCGCAAGGCCGTCTTCGACGCGGTGCCGCCCTTCATGAAGACCGCCATCAGCGTCGGCATCGGCCTGTTCATCGCCTTCATCGGCCTGTACAACGCCCGCTTCGTCACGCACGCCGCCGGCACCCCCGTCCAGCTCGGCAACGACGGCTCCCTCACCGGCTGGCCCACCCTGGTCTTCGTCGTCGGCCTGGTGCTCATGTTCGTGCTGTGGGTGCGCAAGGTGCCCGGCGCGATCCTCATCGCCATCGTCGCGGCGACCCTGCTGGCCGTGGTCCTGGAGCGGGTACTCGCGATCGGCGCCTACAGCGACGGCAGCGACGGCTCGGCGGCGAACACCTCCGGCTGGAGCATGAACGTGCCGTCCCTGGACGGCTCCGCCCTGCAGATGCCGGACTTCGCCACGCTGCTCACCGTGGACCCCCTGGCCGGCTTCACCGCCGCGGGCGTGGTCGGGGCGAGCGTCATCGTCTTCTCCCTGCTGCTGGCCGACTTCTTCGACACCATGGGCACGATGGTCGCCGTCGCCTCCGAGGGCAACCTGCTCGACGAGCACGGCGACATCCCCTACGCCCAGCGCATCCTCGTGGTCGACTCGCTCGGCGCGATCGGCGGCGGCATCGGCGGCGTCTCCTCGAACACCAGCTACGTCGAGTCCACCTCCGGCGTGGCCGACGGCGCCCGCACCGGCCTGGCCGCCGTCGTCACCGGCCTCGCCTTCCTGCTCACGACCTTCCTCTCCCCGCTGGTGGGGGCCGTGCCCTACGAGGCGGCCACCCCGGCGCTGGTGATGGTCGGCTTCCTGATGATGACCCAGGTGACCTCGATCGACTTCTCCGACCCGGAGCTGGCGATCCCCGCCTTCCTCACCATCATCCTGATGCCCTTCGCCTACTCGATCACCGTGGGCATGGGCGCCGGCTTCATCATGTACGTGCTGATCCGGATGGTGCGCGGCAAGGCGCGCGAGGTGCACTGGCTGATGTACCTGATCGCGGTCCTGTTCGTCATCTACTTCCTGCGCGGGGCGCTCGAGGGCCTGTTCCTCTGATCCTCTCCTCGACGACGCGAACGCGGCCGGCCCCCTCGGGGACCGGCCGCGTTCTTCGTCGGAGGGTTCAGTCAGGCGCTGTGGTCCAGCACGTGGTCCAGCACCGCGGTGAGCGCGGCGACGTCCTCCTCGGGCACCGCGGGGAAGGTCGCGATCCGCAGCTGGTTGCGGCCCAGCTTCCGGTAGGGCTCGATGTCGACGACGCCATGGGCCCGCAGCACCGAGGTGATGGCGGTGGCGTCGATGGCCTCGTCGACGTCCAGGGTGGTGACGACCTGGGAGCGGGCGGCGGGATCGGCGACGAAGGGCGTGATCTCCTCCCGGCCCGCGGCCCAGTCCTGCAGTATCCCGGAGGTGGTGCGGGTGCGGCGATCGGACCAGTCCAGGCCGCCCTGCGCGAGCATCCACTCCACCTGGTCCGCGAGCAGCGCGAGCGTCGCCACCGCGGGGGTGTTGAGGGTCTGGTCCTTGCGGGAGTTGTCCACCGCGGTGGTCAGCGAGAGGAAGGCAGGCACCCAGCGGTCGCCGCGCGCCTCGAGCCGGGCGGCGCGCTCGATGGCGGCGGGGGAGAGGACTGCGAGCCAGAGCCCGCCGTCGGAGGCGAAGCTCTTCTGCGGGGCGAAGTAGTAGGCGTCGGTCTGGGAGACATCCACGGCCACGCCGCCGGCGGCGGAGGTCGCGTCCACCAGCACCAGCTGATCGGCACCGGCGCCGGCGGGGCGGCGCACGGGGGCCATCACGCCGGTGGAGGTCTCGTTGTGCGGCCAGGCGTAGGCGTCCACCCGGGGGTCGGCGACGGGGGAGGCGAGGGTGCCGGGCTCGGCGGAGATCACGGAGGGGTCCTCCAGGAAGGGCGCCTCGCGGGTCTCGGTGGCGAACTTCTGGGAGAACTCCCCGAAGGCGAGGTGCTGCGAGCGGCGCTCGACGAGGCAGGCGGTGGCCACGTCCCAGAAGGCGGTGGAACCGCCGTTGCCGAGCACCACCTCGTAGCCCTCGGGCAGGGAGAACAGCTCGGCCAGGCCGCGCCGGGTGCGGGCGACCAGGTCCTTGACGGGACGCTGACGATGCGAGGTGCCCAGGACATCCCGGTAGGTGCTGCCCAGCGCATCGACCTGCGCATCCCGCAGACGGGAGGGACCGGAACCGAAGCGACCGTCCGCGGGCAGCAGCTCCGCGGGGATCTGCAGGCCGGCCATGGCCTCGGCGCGTGCGGTGCGGGCATCGCTCATGGGGGTTCTCCTGAATCTCGACGGCCGCCGGCTCGGCTGCGGGCGACCACGGGCATCGTCCATCCTGCCAGCGCGGGGGAGGGACCTCGCGCAGGGTCCGGGGGGCGAGCGGCGCCCGGGGCAGCGGAGCAGCCCGGCCACGGCGGACTCTGGCAGGATCAGGGGCATGAGCCGCGCCGATCTCGACAAGAAGCCCTACGACGTCGCCGGGATGTTCGACTCGGTCGCCGGGCGCTACGACCTCATCAACGATCTGGCCTCGATGGGCCAGACCCGCATGTGGCGACGGAAGATGGTCGAGGCCCTGGAGCTGGAGACCGGTGACGCGGTCCTCGACCTGGCCGCGGGGACCGGCACCTCCTCCACCGCCATCGCCGAGGCGGGCGCCAGGGTGGTCGCCGCGGACTTCTCGCTGGGGATGATGAGTGAGGGACGACGGCGCGGGGCACCGGTCCCCTTCGTGGGCGCCGACGCCCAGCACCTGCCCTTCGCGGACGACTCCTTCGACGCGGCCGTCATCTCCTTCGGTCTGCGCAACGTGCAGGATCCCCGGGCCGGCCTCGCGGAGATGGTGCGGGTGGTGCGCCCGGGGGGACGGGTCGTGGTCTGCGAGTTCTCCACCCCGAGCTCCCGCACCTTCCGCACCGTGTACGAGCGCTACCTGCTGCGGGCGCTGCCCGCGGTGGCCTCCCGCGCGGGCAGCGCCTCCGAGGCCTACGACTACCTGGCCGAGTCCATCCTCGACTGGCCCGACCAGGAGGCGCTGCGCGGATGGTTCCTGGAGGCGGGGCTCGAGCGGACGCAGTACCGGAACCTCACCGGCGGCATCGTGGCCCTGCACCGCGGATACGTCCCGCAGGGGGCCGGAGTGCCCGCGGTCACGGGTTGATCGGGCCTCGTGGCGGCCATCGACCTCGCTCTCCACGGACCAGCAGCCTGAAGGTGCTTCTGACCTGCAGAAACGTTGAGAGAGCGGGTGATGTGGCCGAGGCCACTACGGAAACGGCCCTCTCAAGTTGACGGCACCCCGGGGTCCGCGTAGTGTTTTCTCTTGTGCCCGGGACAACGGCACGGAGGGAAGGCCAGCAATGGCTTACCACCGAAACGGACTCCCACCAGGCACTTCGGTCTCGGAAAGAGCCGGCGAGGCGCGGATCACACCGCACCGAGTTGACATGGAGAACCGGATCCCCTAAGTTATAGGGGTTGCCTCGGAGCAAGGAACTCAGAGAGTTCGGAGCACTGAGTGCGCGTGTTGCTTGATATCTCAATAGCGTGTTTGTTTGTTGATGCCAATATTTTGATTGGCAGATATTACGGATGATTAGCAGAAATGCTGGTTGTTTGTTGTTTGCCAGGTATGATTTTTCATTTTTTCATGGAGAGTTTGATCCTGGCTCAGGACGAACGCTGGCGGCGTGCTTAACACATGCAAGTCGAACGATGACGACCGTGCTTGCACGGTCTGATTAGTGGCGAACGGGTGAGTAACACGTGAGTAACCTGCCCTCCACTCTGGGATAACCTCGGGAAATCGGGGCTAATACCGGATATGAGCTCCTACCGCATGGTGGGTGCTGGAAAGTTTTTCGGTGGGGGATGGACTCGCGGCCTATCAGTTTGTTGGTGAGGTAATGGCTCACCAAGGCGATGACGGGTAGCCGGCCTGAGAGGGCGACCGGCCACACTGGGACTGAGACACGGCCCAGACTCCTACGGGAGGCAGCAGTGGGGAATATTGCACAATGGGCGAAAGCCTGATGCAGCGACGCCGCGTGGGGGATGACGGCCTTCGGGTTGTAAACCTCTTTCAGTAGGGAAGAAGCGAAAGTGACGGTACCTGCAGAAGAAGCGCCGGCTAACTACGTGCCAGCAGCCGCGGTAATACGTAGGGCGCAAGCGTTGTCCGGAATTATTGGGCGTAAAGAGCTTGTAGGTGGCTTGTCGCGTCTGCCGTGAAAACCCGAGGCTCAACCTCGGGCGTGCGGTGGGTACGGGCAGGCTAGAGTGTGGTAGGGGAGACTGGAACTCCTGGTGTAGCGGTGAAATGCGCAGATATCAGGAAGAACACCGATGGCGAAGGCAGGTCTCTGGGCCATTACTGACACTGAGAAGCGAAAGCATGGGGAGCGAACAGGATTAGATACCCTGGTAGTCCATGCCGTAAACGTTGGGCACTAGGTGTGGGGAACATTCCACGTTTTCCGCGCCGTAGCTAACGCATTAAGTGCCCCGCCTGGGGAGTACGGCCGCAAGGCTAAAACTCAAAGGAATTGACGGGGGCCCGCACAAGCGGCGGAGCATGCGGATTAATTCGATGCAACGCGAAGAACCTTACCAAGGCTTGACATGCACCGGACGACCTCAGAGATGGGGTTTTCTTTGGACTGGTGCACAGGTGGTGCATGGTTGTCGTCAGCTCGTGTCGTGAGATGTTGGGTTAAGTCCCGCAACGAGCGCAACCCTCGTTCCATGTTGCCAGCGCGTAATGGCGGGGACTCATGGGAGACTGCCGGGGTCAACTCGGAGGAAGGTGGGGACGACGTCAAATCATCATGCCCCTTATGTCTTGGGCTTCACGCATGCTACAATGGCCGGTACAATGGGTTGCGAAACTGTGAGGTGGAGCGAATCCCAAAAAGCCGGTCTCAGTTCGGATTGGGGTCTGCAACTCGACCCCATGAAGTCGGAGTCGCTAGTAATCGCAGATCAGCAACGCTGCGGTGAATACGTTCCCGGGCCTTGTACACACCGCCCGTCAAGTCACGAAAGTCGGTAACACCCGAAGCCAGTGGCCCATCCCTTGTGGAGGGAGCTGTCGAAGGTGGGATCGGTGATTGGGACTAAGTCGTAACAAGGTAGCCGTACCGGAAGGTGCGGCTGGATCACCTCCTTTCTAAGGAGCATCACCAAGTAATGGTGGCCATCTGCTCACCCGCGTGTGGTGGGGGTGGTTGCTCATGGGTGGAACATCAACGAATGGGCACTTCGCCGGCTCGGCGAGGCATGGAGTACTCCCTTGTGGATGGAAACGTGCTGGTTCGAGTGGGTTTGAGGTGGAGACACGCTATTGGGTTGTGAGGCTGCACGCGGCCTGCCGTCATCTTCGGGTGGCTGGTGGGTGTGTGGCTGGTCCTCCCCGTCATCGTCTGCATGTGGTGCAGGTGGTGGGGGTGTGGGGTTGTTTCTTGAGAACTACATAGTGGACGCGAGCATCTTGTAAGCAATTTTAGTGTCTTTGTGTGTTGCCAAGTCTTAAAGGGCGCACGGTGAATGCCTGGGCACGAGGAGCCGACGAAGGACGTAGGAGTCTGCGATAAGCCTCGGGGAGGTGACAACCGACCTGTGATCCGAGGATGTCCGAATGGGGAAACCCACCGGGAGTCATGTCTCGGTACCCGCCACTGAATGTATAGGTGGTGTGGAGGGAACGCGGGGAAGTGAAACATCTCAGTACCCGCAGGAAGAGAAAACAAATAGTGATTCCGTGAGTAGTGGCGAGCGAAAGCGGATGAGGCTAAACCTGGTCTGTGTGATACCCGGTAGGGGTTGCAGGCTGGGGGTTGTGGGACGCATGTGGTCTTTCTACCGGAAGGCCGGCGTGGACGTGTGATGGTAGTCGAAGTCGTGTTGAGAGCGACGGCGTAGAGGGTGTGACCCCCGTAGACGAAACTGTGACGCGGCGTTATTGCTGTTCCCGAGTAGCACCGGGCCCGTGAAATCCGGTGTGAATCTGCCAGGACCACCTGGTAAGCCTGAATACTACCTCGTGACCGATAGCGGACAAGTACCGTGAGGGAAAGGTGAAAAGTACCCCGGGAGGGGAGTGAAATAGTACCTGAAACCGTGCGCTTACAATCCGTCGGAGCCTTGAGGGGTGACGGCGTGCCTTTTGAAGAATGAGCCTGCGAGTTAGTGGTCGGTGGCGAGGTTAACCCGTGTGGGGTAGCCGTAGCGAAAGCGAGTCTGAACGGGGCGTTCAGTCGCCGGCTCTAGACCCGAAGCGAAGTGATCTATCCATGGGCAGTGTGAAGCGCGGGTAAGACCGCGTGGAGGCGCGAACCCACTTCAGTTGAAAATGGAGGGGATGACCTGTGGATAGGGGTGAAAGGCCAATCAAACTTCGTGATAGCTGGTTCTCCCCGAAATGCATTTAGGTGCAGCGTTGCGTGTTTCGTGCCGGAGGTAGAGCACTGGATAGGCGATGGGCCCCACCGGGTTACTGACCTTAGCCAAACTCCGAATGCCGGTACGTGAGAGCGCAGCAGTGAGACCGTGGGGGATAAGCTTCATGGTCGAGAGGGAAACAGCCCAGAACATCAGCTAAGGCCCCTAAGCGTGTGCTAAGTGGAAAAGGATGTGGAGTTGCTGAGACAACCAGGAGGTTGGCTTAGAAGCAGCCACCCTTGAAAGAGTGCGTAATAGCTCACTGGTCAAGTGATTCTGCGCCGACAATGTAGCGGGGCTCAAGTACACCGCCGAAGCTGTGTCATTCCGGTTTGTGCCGGGATGGGTAGGGGAGCGTCGAGCAGCCAGCGAAGCCGCGGGGTAACCCAGTGGTGGAGGCTGTTCGAGTGAGAATGCAGGCATGAGTAGCGAAAGACGGGTGAGAAACCCGTCCGCCGATTGATCAAGGGTTCCAGGGCCAGGTTAATCCGCCCTGGGTTAGTCGGGACCTAAGGCGAGGCCGACAGGCGTAGTCGATGGACATCGGGTTGATATTCCCGAACCGATCGTAGGAGGACCCATACCGAGGCGGCTGATGCTAACCACCCGATCTGTGTTCCCGCCCTTCGGGGCGGGTGTCATGGTGAGGCTGGGAACCAAGGCCGTAGTAGGTCAGCGTATGGAATGACGCAGAGAGGTAGCTTCCGCGGACTTAATGGAATAGTCCGTCTAAGCGTGCAGCCCGACCCCGGGTAATGCTGGGGTCATGAGGGTCAGACGTGATGGGGATCCCGTATGGGCGAAGGTGAGTGATCCTGTACTGCCTAGAAAAGTTCCGGCGTGACGAATACGGTCGCCCGTACCCTAAACCGACTCAGGTGATCAGGTAGAGAATACCGAGGCGTTCGAGAGAATCGTGGTTAAGGAACTCGGCAAAATGCCCCCGTAACTTCGGGAGAAGGGGGGCCCTCGGGGTGAGAGCCCTGTGGGCCGCAGAGACCAGGGAGAAGCGACTGTTTACTAAAAACACAGGTCCGTGCGAAGTCGTAAGACGCTGTATACGGACTGACGCCTGCCCGGTGCTGGAAGGTTAAGAGGACCGGTTAGATCTTCGGATCGAAGCTGAGAATTTAAGCCCCAGTAAACGGCGGTGGTAACTATAACCATCCTAAGGTAGCGAAATTCCTTGTCGGGTAAGTTCCGACCTGCACGAATGGCGTAACGACTTCTCCACTGTCTCAACCGCGAACTCGGCGAAATTGCATTACGAGTAAAGATGCTCGTTACGCGCAGCAGGACGGAAAGACCCCGGGACCTTTACTATAGTTTGATATTGGTGTTCGGGACGGCTTGTGTAGGATAGGTGGGAGACTGGGAAGCATTCACGCCAGTGAGTGTGGAGTCGTTGTTGAAATACCACTCTGGTCGTTCTGGATTCCTAACCTCGGTCCGTGATCCGGATCAGGGACAGTGTCTGATGGGTAGTTTAACTGGGGCGGTTGCCTCCCAAAAAGTAACGGAGGCGCTCAAAGGTTCCCTCAGCCTGGTTGGCAATCAGGTGTTGAGTGTAAGTGCACAAGGGAGCTTGACTGCGAGACAGACATGTCGGGCAGGTGCGAAAGCAGGAACTAGTGATCCGGCACCTCATTGTGGAATGGGTGTCGCTCAACGGATAAAAGGTACCCCGGGGATAACAGGCTGATCTTGCCCAAGAGCTCATATCGACGGCATGGTTTGGCACCTCGATGTCGGCTCGTCGCATCCTGGGGCTGGAGTTGGTCCCAAGGGTTAGGCTGTTCGCCTATTAAAGCGGTACGCGAGCTGGGTTTAGAACGTCGTGAGACAGTTCGGTCCCTATCCGCTGCGCGCGTTGGATATTTGAGAAGACCTGTCCCTAGTACGAGAGGACCGGGATGGACTGACCTCTGGTGTGCCAGTTGTTCTGCCAAGAGCATGGCTGGTTGGCTACGTCGGGAAGGGATAACCGCTGAAAGCATCTAAGCGGGAAGCCTGCTTCAAGATGAGATATCCGTGCACCTTGTGTGTGGGAGGCCCCCAGTAGATGACTGGGTTGATAGGCCAGATGTGGAAGCGCGGTAACGTGTGGAGCTGACTGGTACTAATGGCCGATGACTTATCAACACATTTCTTGTGCTTCTTGTGTGTTCGCGTCCACTGTGTGGTTCTGGAGGAACAACCCCGGGACACCTGCCCTTGCGGGGGTCTGGGTGTTCGTGGATCGGTTGGGTCTCATCGTGTTACGGCGGTCATAGCGTCGAGGAAACGCCCGGTTCCATTCCGAACCCGGAAGCTAAGCTCGATTGCGCCGATGGTACTGCACTCGGGAGGGTGTGGGAGAGTAGGTCGCCGCCGGACATCTTCACCGATCAAGGGGTGAGGACACGACGCAGAGATCTTGTGGGTCTCGCCGTGCCCTCGCCCCTTTTTCATGCCCGCACACCCCTCGGGGTGTGCGGGATCTTCCGTGTCCGGGGGAGGACGTCGAGGTCGGTCCCTCGCGGAGTAGAGCTGTCTGTTCACGGCGGCGTATCGTGCGCGGCTGCGTCAGTGCGGTCTCACGGCGAAGAAGTCTGAGCTCGTCGGCAGAGGCTGTAAGGCACTCCCTCGGATCAGCGTATGGCCCACGACATCGAGATCGAGCTCTGCTGTCCCCTCGGGGCGCACGAAGGCCCGTCGGCCAGTCTTTCTGCCCTCGGAGGACAGGGTGCTCGCCCTTGTTCCCACCCATGGGGGAGAGGTCGTCCGTCGCGCTCTGAGCAATGGATCGGACGGTCGTCCGCACGAGGTCCATCTTCTGCCCTTCCCGAACCAGACCACGCTCGACGCGTACTTCGCTGATCCCGCGCGTCTGGCTCTCGCAGAGGAAAGGGACCAGGCCGTCGCCCGCATCGAACTGTTCCCCGTGTCGCTTCGATGACCGGCCCCTCTGGACCTGCCCATACATGCCCGGCCCGTATTCAGGACGAGGCGCCAGCGAAGATGTCCTCCTCGATCGATCGCGCTCCGGTCGGAAGGTGCGGCGATTGCGCTTCCGGCGAGCTTCGGGGCAACCGCGGAGGCCGTCGGCGTGCTCCACGTGCCGGCGCCGTGCGTTCCGCGCTGACCCACGGGCTGTGAGCGACGCGCCTCGCGGCATTCTGACCTGGTGAAAGCAGTCACGGAAGGACCGGCTACCCGCGATTCACCCTCATCGGCTCCCCTACAGTGGAACGCGTATCGCATCAACTGAAGAGGGACGGGCAGCGTGGCTGACCACAGCAGCAACGACAGTGACCGCCGCAGCGGCGACGACCGACGCGACCACCTGCGAGGTGGCTCGTCCGGTCTGCGCCGTGCTGGCTCCTCCGACGGCCGCCCCCCTCGCTCCCGCAGCGCTCAGCACGGCGGATCGCGCGACGACCGCCGCCCGAGCGGAACCGCCGACCGCCGAGGCGGATACCGCGATGACCGTCGGCAGGGCAGCGCCGGAGACCGTCGGGACGGCTCCCGTGACGACCGCGGCCGTCAGGATCGCCGCAATGGCCACCGGGACGACCGCCGTCCGGGCGGCTCCGATGACCGACGCGGGGGGTACCGGGATGATCGTCGCCGCGACGGGGACCGTCGTGGCGGCCCGCGCGATGACCGGCGCGGCGGGCACCGCGACGACCGTCGGGGAAACTCCCGCGACGACCGCGGTCGCCAGGAGCGCCGCGAAGACCGCGGCTCGCGTCCCGGGCAGGAGGCACGTGCCGACCGCCCCATCGAGCCGCGCGTGCCCGAGGGCATCACCGGTCGGGAGCTCGACGGCGACCTGCGCGCCGAGCTGCGCGGCCTGAGCAAGGAGACCGCCGAGCGCGTCGGCCGCCACCTCGTCTCCGCGACCCTGCTGGAGGACGAGGATCCCGAGACCGCGCTGGCCCACGCCCGCTTCGCCGCGCGCCTCGGCGGCCGCGTGGGCGGAGTCCGTGAGATCTACGGGGCCCTCGCCTACCGCGCCGGCGAATACCAGACAGCCCTGCGCGAGCTGCGAACCGCCCTGCGCATCACCGGCCGCACCGACGTGCTCCCGATGATCGCCGACTGCGAGCGCGGCATGGGCCGTCCCGAGCGCGCCCTCGACGTCGCCTCCTCCCCGGAGGCCGACCAGCTCGAGGTGGATGCCACCATCGAGCTGATGATCGTCGTGGCAGGCGCCTACGCCGACACCGGCGACGTGCAGACCGCCCTGCAGACCCTCGAGGTGCCCGCGCTGCGCCACAAGGTGGACGGCCGCTGGCAGGTGCGCCTCTGGGTCGCCTACGCCGACCTGCTCGAGAAGGCCGGTCGCGGCGAGGAGGCCCACCGCTGGCTGACCCTCGCGGCCGACGCCGACACCGAGCAGGTCACCGACGCGGCCGAGCGCCTGGGACGCCCCTCCCCGGTCCCCGCCCCCCAGCCCGCCTGGGAGGACGACGAGGAGATCGCCGTGCTCGACGCCTTCGACGAGGACGAGGACGACGAGCCCCGGGATGCGGAGTCCTCGGATGATGATCTCGAGACCGGCGAGCACGCAGCCGAGGACGCCCTCCTGACAGAGGACGCCGAGGCGGAGTCGTCCGCGGACGACACCCCTGAGCCGGAGGCCCCGGCCGACGAGTACGTCGAGGCGGCCTCGGCCGAGGACGAGGTCGCCCCGGCCGAGGCAGCCGTGGACGGCGAACCGTCGACGGAAGAGCCCGCGGACGCGGAGGACTCGGCCCGCGAGCTCGACGCGGAGGTGGCCCGGTGACCCGCCGGCTCGACTCCTCCCTGCTCGAGCAGCACGACGCGCTGCTGTTCGACCTCGACGGCACCCTCATGCACGGCGGCACCCCCATCCCGCACGCCGCCGAGGCGATCGCCGCCACCCGGGAGGCCGGCGACCACGTCGTCTTCGCCACCAACAACGCCTCCCGCACCCCGCAGCAGGCCGCCGACCACCTCGCCGGCATCGGCATCCCCGCCGAGCCGGGCGAGTTCATCACCTCCCCGCAGGTCGCGGTGACCCTGCTCGCCCAGCGCATCCCCGCCGGCTCCACCGTCCTGGTGGTCGGCGGACCCGCCCTGGCCGCCGAGGTCGAGGCCGCCGGGCTCCACCCCGTCACCCGCGACGACGACACCGTCGCCGCCGTCATCCAGGGCTGGGCGCCCGAGTTGGACTGGGCGCGCCTGGCCGAGGGCTCCTACGCGATCCGTCGCGGCGCCACCTGGATGGCCACCAACGTCGACGCCACCCTGCCCACCGAGCGCGGCTTGGCCCCCGGCAACGGCTCCATGGTCGCCGCCCTCCGCCACGCCACCGGCGTCGAGCCCGCCGTGGCCGGAAAGCCCGAGCCCGGCATGTTCACCGTCGCCGCGCAGCGCATCGGCGCCCGCCGCCCCCTCGTGGTCGGCGACCGCCTCGACACCGACATCGAGGGTGCCAACCGCGCCGAGATGCCCTCCCTGCTCACCCTCACCGGCGTGGACGGCGTCGCCGAGGCGCTCCGTGCCGACCCGGTGCGCCGCCCCACCTGGATCCTGCCCGACCTCGCCGGCCTCACCGCGCCCTTCGCGCTGCCCGTCACCGAGGGGGAGCGGGTCCGCTGCGGCCCCGTCTCCGCCACCTGGGACGACGGCGACGTGCGGCTGCACGGTGAGGTCGAGGACCCGCGCAGCCTGCGCGCCGTGCTCGCCCTGCTCGCGGCTCGCAGCCCCGAGACCGCCTGGACCGGCACCCTCCGCGACACCGAGGGCGCCGAGCTGCCCCTGCCCACCCGGTGAGCCCCCGCCGCCTCGACGTGGCGCTCGCGGCGGCCGGCCTCGCCCGCTCCCGCACCCACGCCCGGCGCATCGTCGAGGAGGGACGCGCCCGCATCGACGGCCGCCCCGCCACCAAGGTCTGCGAGCCCGTCGCCGAGCACGCCCAGCTCGAGGTGGTCGCCGTGCCCGACGGCGTCGAGTACGCCTCCCGCGCCGCCCACAAGCTGCGCAGCGCCCTGGACCTCGCACCCCTGCCCATCCGCGGCGCCCGCTGCCTCGACGCCGGCGCCTCCACCGGAGGCTTCACCGACGTGCTGCTGCGCGAGGGCGCCGCCGAGGTGCTCGCCGTCGACATCGGGCATGACCAGCTCGCCGCCCATGTGCGCGAGGACACCCGGGTGCGGGTGCACGACGGCACCTCCGTCCGCGACCTCACCCCCGAGCTGGTCGGCGGCCCCGTCGACCTGGTCGTTGCCGACCTCTCCTTCATCTCCCTGCGCACCGTGATCGACGCGCTGGCGGGCGTCGTCCGGCCCGGGGGAGACCTGCTGCTCATGGTCAAGCCCCAGTTCGAGGTGGGCCGCGAGGCCCTGCCCCGCGGCGGCGTGGTGACCGACCCCGTCGCCCAGCATCGCGCCGTCACCGGGGTGGTCGAGGCCGCCGCCGCGGCCGGAATCGCCCTGCGGGCCGTCCACCCGAGCGGCCTGCCCGGCCAGGACGGCAACCGTGAGTTCTTCGTCCATCTGCGCCCCGAGGCCGCCACCTGCACGCTCACCGCCGAGGCCTGTGACATGATCGAGTCCGCCGTGGGGACCCGCGGCGATGCAGCGCGCGGCAGCACGGCGGCGGGGGACCGCCGGGGCCGCCGGCCCGACCCGCACCAGCACCCGGACCCGCCCCAGGAGGACACCCAGCGATGAGACGGTTCCTCCTGTACGTCCATTCCGGACGCGCCTCCGCGCTGACCGCGATGATGACCGTGCTCGCCGAGCTCGGCTCCCGCGGCGTCCGCGCCGTCATCACCGACGAGCAGTACGAGGAGATCCGCGGCGCCGAGGCCGGGCGCCTGCCCGCCGGCCTGCTGGACATCCTCGACTCCGAGGAGGTCGACGTGGTCGACGCGGTCTCCGCGGCGGACCTGGTCGAGCTCGGCATCGTCCTCGGCGGCGACGGCACCATCCTGCGCGCCCTCGAGGTGGTGCGCGAGGCCGAGGTGCCCCTGCACGGCGTGAACCTCGGGCATGTCGGCTTCCTCGCCGAGAGCGAGGCCGAGGAGCTGTCCACCACCGTGCACCGCCTGCTCGACGGCGACTACGACATCGAGCAGCGCGCCACCCTCGACATCGTCGTGCTCGACGACGAGGACCGCGTGGTCCACACCGACTGGGCGATGAACGACGCCAGCCTGGAGAAGGCCGACCGGCAGAAGATGATCTACGTGGTCATCGAGATCGACGGCCGCCCCGTCTCCTCCTTCGGCTGCGACGGCGTGCTGCTGGCCAGCTCCACCGGCTCCACCGCCTACGGCTTCAGCGCCGGCGGCCCCATCGTCTGGCCCGAGGTCGACGCTTTCCTCCTGGTGCCGCTCGCCGCCCACGCCCTGTTCGCGCGCCCCCTGGTGCTCGGCCGCTCCTCCGAGGCCGCCATCGAGATGACCGTGGACAACCGGGACCAGGGCGTGCTCACCCTCGACGGCCGCCGCGTCGTGGACATCACCGCCGGGATGCGCGTCGAGGGCCGCCTCTCCCCGCGCTCCATCCGCCTGGTGCGGCTGACCTCCACCCCCTTCGCCGACCGCCTGGTGGAGAAGTTCCAACTGCCGGTCGTGGGCTGGCGCGGGCGCGTCGGCCGCGACGTCTGAGCGGGGGCGGGATGCTCTCCACCCTGCGGATCCGCCACATCGGCGTGATCGACGACGCCACCCTCGCCTTCGGCCCCGGATTCACGGCGCTCACCGGCGAGACCGGAGCCGGCAAGACCATGATCGTCACCGGCCTCGGGATGCTGCTGGGGGAGCGGCTGGACCGCGGCCGCGCCGGGGAGTCCGCCACCGTCGACGGCAGCCTTGCCCTCACCGGCCACGAGGAGCTCGCGGACGCGCTCGACGAGCTCGGCGCCGAGGAGGACGAGGGCGAGGTGCTGGTGGTCCGCCGCGTCACCCGCGACGGCCGCTCCCGCGCCCAGATCGGCGGGGTCCCCGTACCCATCGGCACCCTCTCCCGCCTGGTCGGCACCGCCGTCACCGTCCACGGCCAGTCCGACCAGCAGCGCCTGCGCGACGCCGACGCCCAGCGCGAGGCGCTGGACCGCTCCGCCCGCGCCGAGATCGAGCCGCTGCGTGAGCACCACCGGGAGCTGTGGACCGAGCGCCGCACCCTGCGCGAGCGCCTCGCCGAGATCGACGCACTGCTGGCCGAGGGCGAGCGCCGCGGCCGCGTCATGCAGGAGGCCCTGGACCGCCTCGAGGCCGTCGACCCGCAGCAGGACGAGGACACCGAGCTGCGCCGCGAGCTGGACCGGCTGGGCAGCGCCGAGGAGCTGCGCGGCGCCGCCGCCACCGCCGCCGACGCCCTGGTCGGCGACGACGCCCCCTCCGCCGCGGCGCTGGTGGACATCGCCGCGCAGGCCGCCGAGCGCGCCCGCCGCACCGACGCCACCCTCGCCCCGCTCACCGAGCGACTGGAGGCGCTGCGGCTGGAGATCTCCGACCTCGCCGCCGAGCTGTCCCGCTACGCCGAGGGCATCGACGCCTCGCCCGGCCGCAGCGACGCCGCCAACGAGCGCCTCGCCGAGCTCACCGCCCTGGTCCGCGACCTCGGCGCCCTGCTGCCCGGCCCCGACGGCCCCGCCGAGGACGTCACCACGCTGCTGACCGCCTCCCGCGGCGCCGCCGTCGACCTGGACCGCTACGCCCGCGCCCGCGGGGAGCGCGAGGAGGCCGCCGCGCGCCTGGAGACCCTCGAGGGCGAGCTGGAGCAGGCCGCCGCCGACCTCACCGCCGCCCGCACCGGCGCCGCCGAGGCCCTCGCCGCCGCCGTGCAGACGGAGCTGCGCCACCTGGAGATGCCCGACGCCGGGATCCGGGTGGACGTCACCGCCCAGGCCCAGCGCTGGCACGGGAAGGACCTGGTCGAGATCCTGCTCGCCCCGCACCCCGGCGCCGCGCACCGTCCCGTCGCCCAGGCCGCCTCCGGCGGCGAGCTCTCCCGCGTGATGCTCGCCCTCGAGGCGGCCCTGGCCGCCTCCCGCCGCGACCGCAGCGCCGCCCCCGTCTTCGTCTTCGACGAGATCGACGCCGGGATCGGCGGCCGCGCCGCCCTCGCCGTCGGCCAGCGCCTCGCCCAGCTCGCACGCCACGCGCAGGTCATCGTCGTCACCCACCTGCCGCAGGTCGCCGCCCACGCGGGCACCCACCTGCGGATCGTCAAGAGCCGCGACGAGCAGCGCACCAGCTCCACCGTCGAGACCCTCGAGGGCGCCGGCCGGGTGCGGGAGCTGGCCCGCATGCTCGCCGGCGACGAGGACTCCGACGTCGCGCTCGCCCATGCCGAGGAGCTGCTCGAGGAGGCCCGACGGGCCCCGGGGCGGGGGAGCGGATGAGCGATCTCCCCGTCGTGCCCGACCCGGACGCGCTCGCCGTCGCCGGCGTCGCCCGGCTCGGCCACCGCACCAAGGACCTCACCTCCCGGCTGGTCCCCGGGGACGTCGCCGTCATCGATCACGAGGACATCGACCGCGTCGCCGCCGAGGCCCTCGTCGAGCGCCAGCCCGCCGCGGTGCTCAACGCCGCCGCCTCCACCTCGGGCCGCTACCCCAACGCCGGCCCCCGGATCCTGGTCGAGGCCGGCATCCCCCTGGTGGACCGGCTCGGCCCCGAGCTGTTCGCCACCCTCCGCGAGGGCGACGAGATCATCGTGCAGGACGGCATCGTCCACCGCGGCGCCGGCACCGTCCTGCACGGCACCGCGCAGGACGCCGGCACCGTCGCGAGCGACCTCGCCGCTGCCCGTGAGGGCCTCTCCGAGCAGCTCGAACTGTTCGCCCGGAACACCATGGAGTACATGCTCCGCGAGAAGGACCTGCTGCTGGACGGCATCGGCGCCCCCGAGGTGCGGACCGCCCTGCGGGGACGCCCCGTGCTGATCGTGGTGCGCGGCTACCACTACAAGGAGGACCTCGTTACGCTGCGGCCCTTCCTGCGGGAGAACCGGCCCGTGGTGATCGGCGTGGACGGCGGCGCCGACGCGGTGCTCGAGGCGGGCGTGCGCCCCGACCTGATCATCGGCGACATGGACTCCGTCTCCGACCTGGCCCTGCGCAGCGGCGCCGAACTCGTCGTGCACGCCTACCGCGACGGCCGTGCCCCCGGCCTGGAGCGGCTGCAGAAGCTCGGCCTGGGGGAGAAGGCCATCGTCTTCCCCGCCTCCGGCACCAGCGAGGACATCGCGATGCTGCTGGCCGACGAGAAGGGCGCCAGCGTGATCGTCGCCGTCGGCACCCACGGCACCCTCGAGGAGTTCCTGGACAAGGGGCGCGCCGGGATGAGCTCCACCTTCCTCACGCGCCTGCGGATCGGGTCCAAGCTGGTGGACGCCAAGGGCGTCTCCCGGCTGTACCGCCAGCGCATCTCCACCCTGCAGCTGGTGCTGCTGGCCCTGGCGGGGCTGGTCGCGCTCGGCGTCGCCCTGTGGTCCACCGACGGCGGCCAGGCCCTTTTCCAGATCATCGGGGCGCGCCTGGACGCCGCCCTGTCCGCCTTCACCCACCTGTTCGAGCCCCGGCCCAGCGGGTCGTAGGAGGGACTGCCGCCGTGATCGACTTCCGCTACCACCTGGTCTCCCTGATCTCCGTGTTCCTCGCGCTCGCGGTGGGCATCGTGCTGGGCGCCGGGCCGCTGCAGGACAGCCTCGGCGACCAGCTCTCGGGGCAGGTCGAGCAGCTGCGCACCGAGCAGGAGAACCTGCGCAGCCAGGTCGAGGACCTCGAGGGGCAGAACGACCAGCTCGCCTCCCTGGTCACCGAGATCGGCCCCGAGGTCGTCGCCGGCACCCTCGAGGACAGCACCGTCGCCGTGATCACCGACGACGCCTCCACCGGCACCGCCGTGGACACCACGACCTCCCTGCTGCAGGATGCCGGCGCCGCCACCGTCGTCGAGGTCGAGCTGCAGCGCGCCCTGTGGGCGCCCGACCGGGCCTCCACCCGCGCCGACGCCCTCGAGGAGATCGCCGCGATCGCCCCCGCCGTGCTCGACCCCGAGCTGGAGGACCACGAGCAGCTCGCCGCCGTCGTGGTGGACCTGCTGGCCCCCGCTTCCGCCTCCGGCCTGGACGAGAACCTCCGCGGGCAGATCTGGCAGGTGCTCATCGAGCACCAGCTCGTCTCCACCGAGGGCGACATCCCCGTCTCCGTCGACGCGCTGATCTACGCCGCCGCCGAGCCGGAGCGCTTCGCCGTCGCCACCGACGACGACGCCACCGCCACCGAGCGCGCCCAGCAGCAGCTCGCCGCCCAGACCGCCCTGCTCGAGGAGCTCGCCGGCACCGGGATGCCCGCCGTGGTGGCCGGGGTGACGCCGGACAACGACGGCACCACCGGTCTGCTGCGCACGGTCCGCGGAGACGGCCGCTTCGGGGAACTGTCCTCCACCGACCGCCTGCAGGAGCCCGACGGGCCGCTGCTGGCCGTGCTGGCGCTGATCGAGCAGGACCGCGGCGGCTCCGGCGCCTACGGCACCACCTCCGACGCCGAGTCCCGCCTGCCCTCCCTGCCCGAGACGCAGGCCTCCGCGCCCGCCGCCTCCGACGGGGGTGAGCAGGGGTGATCCGCGCCCTCCGCGCCGAGCTGCGGCGCCGCAACTTCGCCGGGCGAGAGGTGACCCTGGCCGAGGGGGCCCTGGTGGGTCTCGGCGTCACCGTCCTCGCCGCCCGCGGACGCGGCCGCGACGCCGCCGTGCTGGCGGGCGTGACCGCCCTGGGCCTGGCCGACGACGTGCTGGAGCCGCGGCTGCGCACCGCCGGGCACCCCGTCTCCAAGGGCCTGCGCGGCCACCTGGGCCGTCTGCGCGAGGGGCACCTGACCACGGGCGCCGCCAAGGCGCTCGGCATCCCCCTGCTGGCCGGCGCCGCCGCGCTCACCGCACCCGCGCCCCGGAACGGCCCGATGGTGCTCGCCGATGCGGCCCTCGCCGCCGGCACCGCGAACCTCGCCAACCTGCTGGACCTGCGGCCCGGCCGCGCCCTGAAGGTCGTGCTGCCGGCCGCCGCGGCCCTCGCCCTGCCCTCGGTGGCGGAGGACGCGGCGCGCGCCGCCCGCGACGCCGACGGCCGCGCCCTGGCCGTCGCCGCCCTGCTCCCCGGCGCCCTGGCCCTGCCCGCCGACCTGCGAGAGCACGGCATGCTCGGCGACGCCGGGGCCAACGTGCTGGGCACCGCGCTGGGCACCGCCGCCGCCCGGCGCCTGCCCGTGCCGGCGCGCCTCGCCCTGCTGGCCGGCGTCACCGCCCTCACGCTGGCCAGCGAGCGTCACAGCTTCAGCGCCGTCATCGCCGCCACGCCCGTGCTGGACCGCCTGGACCGGCTCGGCCGCCGCCCCGCCCCCGTCCCCGACCCCGATCCCGGGACCGCCGCGTGAGCGCCCCCGAGGCCGTCGTCCCCACCGGCGCCGGCTCGCCCCCCTCCTCCCTGCTGCGCACCGTGCTGAGGGGCGCCGGGGTGATCCTCGTGGTCACCGTGCTGGCCCGCCTCGCCGGCTTCCTGCGCTACCTCGTGTTCGGCGCCAGCGTCGGCGCCGGCGACGTCGGCACCGCCTACGCGACGGCGAACCTGCTGCCCTCGGTGATGTTCGAGATCGTCGCCGGCGGCGCGCTCGCCGCGGTGGTGGTGCCGCTGGTCGCGGGCCTGGTCCCCGAGGGCGCCCCGCGACCCGGGGCGGGGGGCACGGCGGGCGCTGCGAATGCCGCCGCCAAGACCGAGGGCTCCGCCCGCGCCGCCGGCATCGTCTCCGGCCTGCTCGGCTGGGCGCTGCTGGTCACCCTGCCGCTCACGGCCGTGCTGATCGTCTTCGCCCCGCAGCTCGCCTCGCTGCTGCTGGGGGCGGGGGAGTCCAGCGCCGGGGCCGTCACCGTCGGCACCGCGCTGCTGCGGATCTTCGCCCCCCAGCTGCCGCTGTACGCGATCGCCGTGGTGCTCGCCGCCTACCTGCAGGCCCGCAAGCGCTTCCTCTGGCCCGCGATGATGCCGCTGCTGTCCTCCCTGGTGGTGATGGCCTCCTACCGCGTCTACGCGGCCCTGGTGCCGACCGTCGCCACCTCCACCACCGTGCCCGATGCCGCGATCGCGTGGCTGGGCTGGGGCACCACCGCCGGGGTCGCCGTGATGGCGCTCAGCGTCGCGATCGCCGCCCACCGGGCAGGCCTGCGGCTGCGACCCACCCTGCGCCTGCCCGCCGGCGACGGCCGCCGCGCCCTGGGCCTCGGCGGCGCGGGCCTCGGCGCGGTCGCCGCCCAGCAGGGCGTGCTGGCCCTGGTGATGCTCCTGGCCATGCGCGCCGGCGGCACCGGCACCCTGCCCGTGTTCCAGTACGCCCAGGCGCTGTACCTGCTGCCCTACGCGATCCTCGTGGTGCCGCTGATGACCGCGATGTTCCCGCAGCTCGCCGAGATGCGCCTGGTCGGCGACACCGTGGGCCTGGCCCGCGCGGCCGCCGCCTCCGTGCGCACCGTGATCGGGCTGTCCGTGCTGGGCGCCGCGGCGCTGATCGCCGCCGCCCCCGCCCTCGAGCAGTTCTTCCGGCTCATCGACCGGGCCGGCGCCGCCGGCGTCGGCTCCACCACCGCGGCCCTCGCCCTGGGCCTGCCCGGCTACGCGGTCGCCACCCAGTGCACCCGCATCCTCGCCGCCGCCCTGCGCGCCCGGGACGCCCTGCTGGTCGGCTCCGCGGGCTGGGTCATCGCCGGCGCCGCGATCCTCGCCCTGATCGTGCCCTCCCCGCTGCGCCCCGCCTCCGAGGCGGCCACCACCTTCGGCCTCACCATCGCCCTCGGCATGGCCCTGTCCGCTCTGGTGGGCCTCGGTCGCATCGCCCCGGTGATCGAGCCCGGCGGCGGCGCCCCGCAGGTGCGCCGCTCCGCCCTGCTCGCGCCCCTGGCCCTCGTGGCAGGGGCCGTGCCCGGCCTGCTGCTGTGCCGGCTGCTGGTGGACCTCGGCAGCGGCCTGGTCACCACCATCGCCGTCGGCGCGCTCGCCGGACTGGTCGGGGCGGTCCCGGCGGCCCTGGTGCTGCTCGCGGCCGACCCGACCCTGCTGACCACCCTGCGCCGACGCCTGCGCCGGTCGAAGGCCACGGCAGCCGAGGGGGAGACCGCCACGGATCCCGGCGTCACCGATCCCGCGGGTGCCGACCCTGCTGGTGCCGGTCCCGCCGACGCGGAATCCGCCGTCGCGGTGGACTCGACCCCGACGCCGCCGGCCCGTCCCGCCGCCCCCGGGGACCTGGGCGCCGAGGAGCGCGTGGCCACACCCGAGGAGGCCGAGCACCCCAGGGAGCGGCCGTGAGCGTGCTGCTGGTGCGCCCCCGCGCCACCGGGGGCCTCGCCGCCCACGTCGACCAGGAGCGCGAGCTGCTGCGCGCCGCGGGCCTGGACGTCACCGAGTCCGCCGCCCGCATCCAGGAGCGCCCCGCGCCCCGCGCGGACCTCGCCAGCTGGCGCACCCTGCGCCGCGAGATGCGCACCGCCGCCCGCCCGCTCGGCGTGCACGCCCACGGCCTGCGCGCCGGGGCGCTCGCCGCCCTCGCCCGCCCCCGCCGCGACCGCCGGGTGCGGCTCGTGGTCACCCTGCACAACCGCACCCTCGGCTCCCTCCCGGTGCGCGCCATCGGCGCGCTGCTGTTGCGGATCCTCGCCCGCGGCGCCGACACCGTGCTGGCCGTCTCCCCGGACCTCGCCGAGCAGGCCCACCGCGCCGGCGCCCGGGACGTCCGCCACGCCGTCATCCCCGCCCCGCCCGCTGCCGGGGTGCCGGACCCGGTGCCGCCCGAGGCCGAGCCGCTCGACCCCGGCCCGTTGCGGGTGCTGGTCCTCGCCCGGCTGGCCCCGCAGAAGGGCCTGGAGAACCTGCTGGACGCCGCCGCCCTGCTCGAACCCGGCCAGGTGCGCATCGAGGTGGCGGGGGAGGGGCCGCTGCGTTCCGCCCTGCAGGACCGGATCGACGCCGAGCGCCTGCCCGTCACCCTGCTCGGCCACCGCGCCGACGTCCCCGCCCTGCTCGCGGACGCCCAGCTCGTGGTCTCCGCCGCGCGCTGGGAGGGCCAGCCCGTCGGCCTGCAGGAGGCGCTGCGCGCCGGCCGCGCCGTGGTCGCCACCGACGCCGGCGGCACCCGCTGGGTCACCGGCGCCGCCGCGACGCTCGTGCCCGTCGGTGATCCGTCCGGTTTGGCTGCGGCGATCGTCGCCCAGCGTGACCCCGTGCACCGTCGCCGCGCCGAGCGTGCCGCGCGGGAACGGGCTCTGACCTTGCCCGATGCCACGGATCTCACCGCGCAGCTGGTGGACCTCCTGGCTCCGACCGGCGTGCGATGGTAGGTTGACAGCCCGTGGCAGACACCAGCGTGAGCACCCCCGTCAACGGCCCCGGTCCCCTCCCTCGCCCCGGCCAGAGCGCCGCCGCGAAGCCCTTCAGGAACCCCGGCACCACCAAGCACATCTTCGTGACGGGGGGTGTGGTCTCCAGCCTCGGCAAGGGCCTGACCGCCTCCTCCCTCGGGATGCTGCTGCGAGCCCGCGGCCTCACGGTCACCATGCAGAAGCTCGACCCGTACCTGAACGTGGACCCGGGCACCATGAACCCCTTCCAGCACGGCGAGGTCTTCGTCACCGAGGACGGCGCCGAGACCGACCTGGACATCGGCCACTACGAGCGCTTCCTCGACGAGAACCTCACAGCCGACGCCAACGTCACCACCGGCCAGGTCTACTCCGGCGTCATCGCCAAGGAGCGTCGCGGCGAGTACCTCGGCGACACCGTGCAGGTCATCCCGCACATCACCAACGCCATCAAGGAGTCGATGCGCTCCCAGGCCGGCGAGGACATCGACGTGGTGATCACCGAGATCGGCGGCACCGTCGGCGACATCGAGTCCCAGCCCTTCCTCGAGGCCGCCCGCCAGGTCCGCCAGGACGTCGGCCGCGACAACGTCTTCTTCGTGCACGTCTCCCTGGTGCCCTTCATCGGCCCCTCCCAGGAGCTGAAGACCAAGCCCACCCAGCACTCCGTCGCCGCGCTGCGCAACATCGGCATCCAGCCCGACGCGATCGTGCTGCGCGCCGACCGGGAGCTGCCCACCTCGGTGAAGGCGAAGATCTCCTCGATGTGCGACGTCGACCTCGACGCCGTCGTCACCTGCCCCGACGCGCCCTCCATCTACGACATCCCCCACGTGCTGCACGACGAGGGCCTGGACGCCTACGCGATCCGCCGCCTCGACCTGCTCAGCCACGACGTGGACTGGAGCGTCTGGGACTCGCTGCTGCAGCGCGTCCACCACCCCTCCTACGAGGTCACCGTCGCCGTGGTCGGCAAGTACGTCGACCTGCCCGACGCCTACCTCTCCGTCTCCGAGGCCATCCGCGCCGGCGGCTTCCACCACGCCGCCAAGGTGCACCTGCGCTGGGTCGAGTCGGACTCCTGCACCACCGAGGAGGGCGCCCGCCAGCAGCTGCGCGACGTCGACGCGATCGTCGTGCCCGGCGGCTTCGGCGTGCGCGGCGTGGACGGCAAGGTCGGCGCCCTGCGCCACGCCCGCCGCCACGGCATCCCGGCGCTGGGCCTGTGCCTGGGCATGCAGTGCATGGTCATCGAGTACGCCCGCACCGAGCTGGGCTGGGCCGACGCACACTCCTCCGAGTTCGACCCCACCACCTCGCGTCCCGTCATCGCCACCATGGCCGAGCAGCAGGACATCGTCGACGGCGGCGGGGACCTGGGCGGCACCATGCGCCTGGGCTCCTACGACCACACCCTCGCCGAGGGCTCCCTGGCCGCCGAGGTCTACGGCTCCCGACAGGTCGCCGAGCGCCACCGCCACCGCTACGAGGTCAACAACGCCTACCGCGGCGAGCTGGAGGAGGCCGGGCTGCGCATCTCCGGCGAGTCCGCGCTGGAGGGCGAGCGCACCCTGGTCGAGTTCGTGGAGCTGCCCACCGAGGTGCACCCGTACTACATCGGCACCCAGGCCCACCCCGAGCTGAAGTCCCGCCCCACCCGCGCGCACCCGCTGTTCGCCGGGCTGATCGGCGCGGCCCTCGAGGTGCAGAAGTCCACCCGCCTGCTCGAGGTGGAGCCCACCGGCGTCGAGGACGCCGAGGCGACTACCCCGGCCGAGGACTGAGCATGACCGCTGGCCCGGAGCAGGACGGCAGCGCGGCGACCGGCCCCGACGCGGAGGCCCCGCTGCGCGACCTGCCCGGGCAGCGCCCCGTCGCCGAGCGCCGCACCTCCCATCACGGGATGGTCTTCGACCTCAGCCGCGACACCATCGACTTCGCCCCCGGCGTGCGCTTCGACCGCGAGTACGTGCGCCACCCCGGGGCGGTCGCCGTGCTGGCCCTCGACGAGCAGGGGCGGGTGCTGCTGATCCGGCAGTACCGCCACCCCGTCGGCCACGAGCTGTGGGAGATCCCCGCCGGTCTGCTGGACCACGGCGACGAGCCGGAGCAGGACGCGGCCCTGCGCGAGCTCGCCGAGGAGACCGGATTTACGGCCGGCACCCTGCACAGCCTGATCGACCTGCGCCCCAGCCCCGGCGGCAGCGACGAAGTGCTGCGCGTCTACCTCGCCACCGACGTGCGCCCCGCCGAGGACCTCGACTTCGCGCGCGAGCACGAGGAGGCCGAGCTGCTGCAGCGCTGGGTGGACCTGGAGGAGGCCGTCGCCGCGGTGCTCGCCGGGGAGATCAGCAATGCCACCACGGTGGCGGCCCTGCTGGCGCTGCGCGCCGTGCCAGGTGGGGAGGACCAAGCGGCACTGCGCCCGGCCGATACGCCGTTCCCGGAGCGTCCCGGCCGCGATTAACCCGCCGCGCGGTGAGCGACACCGCCGGTCAGACTTCATCCAGGTACAGGCAGAAGGAATGCCCGACCGCATCCAGCAGCACATGGACTTCCCTTACGGCTGGAACCCAGCGAAGCGCACACGCCACGCCTCTGCGTTGCGCAACGCGGCGTCCAGGTCACGTACCCAGATGACAAGGCGGAGCAACATGTGCGGACGACCGGGATCGGCCTGCCACTCCCGCGGGGCTTAGGGATCCTCGGGCTGCACGGGCAAGGTGGCGCGGGAGGCCGATGCATCATCATGCACCAGTCGGGCTAGTCCGTGGAGTGCGGGTCATCCAGCTTTTCAGACCAGAAGATCACGAGCTGCCGGACCGCCGGGGCGGAGAGGACGGTGTCGACCCAGCCGGTGGGGTGGGGGCGGTCGAGAAGCGGGGTGACATCGGGGGTCAGCTGCCCCGCGGACTGGCCGGATGCCTGTAAGGCAACCGAATGGATGTGAAGACATGGGGCTGCGATAACCATGCGCACACAGGAACTCGACTTCGTCGCCGGGTCTCGGGAGCCCGACCTTGCTAGGGACCAACCGGTCGGTGTGCCGGGAGAGACAGCTCAGGTAGGTGAAGACCTGAGCGCCGCCGGCGACCTGAAACTCGGAGTCGAGAACATTGAGGACGGGACGACTCGCAGTCGCGCTGAGTGCCCTCTGGGCATCCGCTAACTAGGGTCGATCCTTCCCACAGCGAGAGCGACAGATGCCGACAGAGAGACTGGTCCTCGGTGGACACGTGCGCGTGGTCGTGCATCGTCACGGGACCCTCCTGTGCCACAACGAACCGATTCGATCGACTTTTGGCACGAGTAGATCTGGCACGCCGTTGTGACACACGTCGACCAGGGAGACCGTCCTGCGACTCCGGCGGTGACCCAGGCAGTGCTCAACGACCGTTTCTGGCACAGGACGAGCGGAGGTGAGCCGGCGTCTGACAGTCGGCGCTAGCGCCCCGGCTACAGACGTCTAGAGAGCTGCGTAGGTGCACAGAGCACAGCGCGTACCCTGAACGGGTACGGGCGAGCCGACGCAAGCAGGCTAGGCCCCTTCGAGGAGTCACAATCTAGCGATTGACAAGAGAGACCATGACAAACGAGAAGTCCACCGACCAGTTTGTTCGCGACATGTTGCGAGACATCGATGTTCTCCGGCCGTGGGAGCAGGATGGCGGTCCGGCATGGAAGCGCGACGCGCTAAGAGGCGGATCCAAGTCCGCATCCGCTCTCGCTGAGGGTAAGCCAGAATTCGTGTTTGAGGTCGATGGCTTTGTTGTGGTGATTGAGGACAAGCGCGAGGTCAGCCGCACGCGCTACCTCGATGGCGGCGAGGTGACTACAGCCTATCCGTATCGCGCCGACTATGCATTGAACGGCGCCGTGCACTACGCGAAAACCATGATCAGCAATGGGATTCCGCACACTAAGGGAATCTTTGCTGTCGGGATTGGCGGGGACGAAATCCACCATGAGATATCTGTTGTCTACGTAAATGAAGGCGTCGTTAAGCAACTCGATGACTTGAGCAATCTCGATGTTTTCGCGACCGATCAGATTAGCGAATATCACTCGGTGCAAGTACTCGAGCGCAGGCCCCAATCTGAAGCTCGCCTTGATGATCTGCGGTCGGTCGCCCGACGGCTCCATGAAGGTATGAGGAACTACGGCAGCGTCGAGAACGACCGGAAAGCCCCTCTCGTTTCTGCGATTCTCCTAGCCCTGCGCAACGAATTCTTCAGCATCGAGAATCTTCACGCTCGCACGCCAGGTAACAATAGCCAGGTTTGGGACGGGCGAATAATCTACGATGCGGCAGAACAGTTCATGCGAGCTGAGTCACTAATGCCGAATCAGAAAATCGGCACCCTGCTAGACCAATTCGCCTTCATCAGGAACGCCCCGCAACTTAATCGCCGACATCGGGACCTCGACGAGTCCCCCCTTAAGTGGATCGCTCGTATCCTAAAGAATGATGTACTTCACGTAGTAGTCGACCCCTCGATGAGCGCATTCGATGTGCTCGGCAACTTCTACCACGAGTTCATCTCGTATGGTGGTGGTGATGGGGCTGGACTCGGTATTGTTCTTACTCCTGAGCATGTCACAACACTGATGACAGAACTTATTGACGTTAGCGCTAGTGACTATGTTCTCGACCCGACAGCTGGTACAGCCTCGTTTCTCATTGCTGCAATGCAGCGCATGTTCAGTGATGCTGGCGACGACGCCCATCTGAAGAATGTAATACGGGAGCATCGGCTTCATGGCATTGAACTTCAAGACAAGCTGTTCGCCATTGGCACAACGAACATGATTCTTCGTGGAGACGGTCGCGCCAACTTTCGCCGCGATTCCATCTTTGAGGCCCCAATGTCCGAAATGCGTGGGGACCGAGTACTTAGTGACGGGAGCGTCGAGCCTGGGCACGGATTCACTAAGGTGCTTTTGAATCCGCCGTATTCACAGTCCAAGGACAAGAATACACGACACCTGTCTGAGATCGCTTTTGTCGAGAAGGCGTTAGAGTTCCTCAATCCGGGTGGTCGGCTTGCAGCTATTGTTCCGCAATCAGCGATGGTGGGGAAGACGAAGGAGGACCGAGCCCGAAAGAAGAGCATACTGCGCCACAACACGCTAGAGAGCGTCATCACCATGAACCCGATGACTTTTCATAATTCGGGCCATACTCCCCATACGGTGATTGTGATTCTAACTGCCGGGAGGCCGCACAAGGCTGAGTCGAAAGTCAAATTCATTAACTTTGAAAAGGATGGATGGGTTGTCGCCCAGCATCGTGGACTAGTCGCTGATGGCACAGTCGAGGCTCGTCGCAAGCATCTTTTGGAAGTCCTGAGCGGAGACGCTCAGGATGACACTTCGTTCATCGTGCGCTCTGAGGTCACTGCGGATGACGAGTGGCAACACTCCTACTTCTACTTTAATGATCAGCCGCCGACCTACGAAGAGCTTCTCGATACGGTAGCTGATTATGTCACGTGGCAAGTTGGTATGCATTCACATGGACTTGGACACCTTATTGACCCTCTCGCAAACGGAACGACGAAAGAGGGTGTCGAGGAATGAGTGTCTACGAGGAGATTAACTTCGAGCCAATGCTCATCCCAGAAGTTTTCGAAACAATGAAGGCTTCGGCTTCCTGGTATGACAAGGCAGATCTTCAAGATGGTCCAGGAGAGTACTTCTACCTCAGTCAGGTTTATGGCAATAATGGGATTGCGGCAGTGGTGGGGGCCCAAGAGAGCCAGCCGGTGCCGGGAAATTGCATCACCGTCACACTCAAGACGCAGTCCACGTTCTATCAGCCACAACCATTTTATACCGCACAGAACTTCCTAATCTTCCGGCACCCAAGAATGAATAGCGGCAGCGGGCTGGTGCTCGTTGCTGCAATGCGGCACGCGATGGCCAAGTTCTCCTGGGGGTATGGGGTGTCGATGAAGAGGCTCGCGCGCACCCGCATATTAGTTCCCGCTCAGCGCGACAAGGGCGGCAATGTCGAGGTGGACTGGGAGGGTCTCGATGCTCTAGGTCAAGAGATCACTTCTGCCGCGTCGGCGAGGGTAAATGAGTTTGTCCGCAGAGAAATGGTGAAAACGTCCGAAGTGCTCCCAGAGCTCTCTTTTGGCGCATTGCGCATTACGGATGTGTTTGAGTCCATAGGAGCTGCCGGGAAGTGGTTCGATCTGAGTAAAGCAGAACGAATCGGTAACGCATGCTATCCGTACGTTGCCCGCTCGGGAGAAAACAACGGCATCGTGGCCTATCTTCCGCATCAACGTTTTGACGTCCCCAATGGCGGTAATTGCCTTACTATTGGGGTTTCTACGTCGACGGTCTTTTATCAGCCTGTCGGGTTCTATACCAGCAAGGAAATACAGGTTCTCAGGCATCCGAAGCTTAATTCCTCGAACGGGCCGGTGCTGGTAGCAATCTTGCGTCGGCAAATGAGTAAGTTCAAATGGGGAAACGGAGCATCTCTCAACCGCCTTCGAGCGACGCGTATAATGGTACCTGTCATTACTGATGAGCGAGGAGTCGTCGAGGTCGATTGGGAAGGGATGACGACTTACGGGAGGGTGCTTCGGGCGCGCGCTGGAGATAGTCTCCTTCGGGATGTGTGATGCAACGTTACTGATGCGGCCTGTCACGTGCAGCAGGAAGTCGTTGGGATTCTTCAGGCGTTTGCGTGTTACTTGTTTGTGTGCGGCGAATGGTAAGAGCGCAGGATGTAAGCTTCTAGTTCAGCGTTTTCAATTCGCCACTGTCCCCGGCCTCCGACACGGATCGCGCGAAGATCGCCCGATCGAACGAGTGCGTATGCCTGCGCGTGGCTGATGCTGAGCACCTCACGGACATTCTCGAGCGTGATAAATCGGCGCTTCAGGACCGGCGGTGGATTAGACATGCTCTGGCCTTTCTCCGGTGAGCGGACTTGTTTACTGCTATAGCATCGTCTATGCGACCAAACTTATTCCGTCGATGATCGACCGGGCTTGGGCGGTGTCAAGGCCTACGTAGATTGCTGTGGTCTCAGGCTTCGAGTGACCCATGAGCGTCTGAACTAATAGGAGATCTCGGGATCTTCTGTATGCCTCTGTTGCGAATCGATGGCGTAGGGTGTGTGCGCTCCAGCGGCCTGAGAGCGCCTCGTTGATTAGCTCGCCAACTCGAATCGGTTGGAGGTGTGAATCTGCGTAGCGTCCCGTTGAAGGGAAAAGCCAAGGAAGCTCAGGAGAGACATCGTTGAGCTGTCGTCCGACGGCGTCGGCTGCGGCCCGCGTCAAGGGCACTGTACGTTCGCGCCGGCCCTTACCATGAACGATGAGCGAGGTTCCGGCATGTTCTTCGATGACGTCGGCGCGGGAAACCACCGCGATCTCTGCACGTCGTAGCCCTGCCTCGGCCGCAAGGGTGATCATCGCTTGAACTCTCGTGTTTGAGCTGAGGAGCGCCTTTCGGATGATCGGGTCTGGACATGGCCTGGGGACAGATTTGGGAGCTCTGGCTGGCGGGATGAGTGCGAGTGGATCCGCGAGGATCCTGCCGGTGCAATGGAGCCAAGTGGTCCAGATCCGCAGGGATGTGCGGGCGCTGCGGCGGGTTGCGGGCTTCCAACAAGGATTCGCGAGGTAGGCGATAAGCCACTCAAGATCTAGCGGATCCGTCTCAGCGGGAACACTACTCAGGTAGCGCCGGACGTGGTATTCGCGCAGTCTCACAGTCGTTTCGGAGCGGTCTGAGGCACGAAGCCAGGCCGTCCAGAGAGGGAGTTGTGCGATGACGTCCATGGGTTCCACGTTGCCCGACAGCTCTGTCTGGTTTCGAGTGGCTCCGATGGTTTGGGGATAGTTGGGGTGTGTGGAGGGAAGTAGGTGCAGGGGCGCTGTTACAGGGGCTGGTCTGCCAGAGGAAGCATCCAAGAGTCACCCAGCGATGGTGCGTCGCCCCCGGGCTTCGCTGAAGTTGACTTCGATCAGCGACCCAACGGTGCCCGACTCCAGACTCTTAATCAGCGGCTTCAAGGTCCCTCGACGTGGGTATGACGCCGTCGCGCATCACCTAGGAGCGGTTAGCAGTTTGATGCGAACACTTCCTTGCGAAGCTTTCACGGGGATGTCCATCCTTCCGTCAGCAATAGTTCCAAGGGAAAGTCGAAGCCTTATGTTCGCTCGCCGAAAAGCTGTCACCATCCGGGGGCGTTTGACGGAATTCGCTGCCGGCTCGGGCCTGACCCCGGGAGACGTAGAGGTGGCAAGTCGTCGTGCTGCCCCGAAGCAGGGTGCGAACGCCAGCTCAGCCTTCCGCTGGGGCGGTTGGGAGGGTGTGAAGCGTTGCGGTGAGGACCGGGGCCACCAACTCGGCTTGCCAGGGGCGAGCGCCCAGGGCGGCGAGTTCCGTCCTTACCTCGGTGACGGTGCCCGCCTGCTCGTGCTCCCACACCCAGGTGCGCAGCAGCGCCGGCTGGATCAGGTTCTCGGTGGGCAGGTCCAGGGTCTCCGCGTGGGCGGCGACTGCCTCCCGCACGGCCTTGTAGCGCTCCCAGGCCTCCGGGTACTTCTTGGCCCACAGCTTGTGCGGCGGCGGGTAGGAGGCCTCGGCTCGCTCCGGCAGGTGCGCGGCGGGCAGGTCCAGGCCCGAGCGGGCCGCCTTCCACCAGGAGTCCTTGCGGCGCATCTTCGCGGGCAGGGCCTTGTCGAAGGCGTCCCGGCCGCGGGGCGCCTCCTTCACGGCGGCCACGATCTCGCGGTCCCGGATCACGCGGTGCGGGGAGAGGTCCTCGCGGGCGGCGATCTCGTCGCGGGCGGTCCACATGGCGCGCGCCGCGGCGAGCTGCCGGGTGCTGCGCAGCGAGCCGATGCCGTGCAGGCCCCGCCAGTCCGCCGAGCGGGTCGGCCCGACCTCGCGGGTGCGCTCGTGCTCGAACTCGGCGAGCGCCCACTCGTGCTTGCCGGCCTCGCGCAGGCGCCGCTCCAGCTCGTCGCGCACCTGCACCAGCACCTCGACGTCCAGCGCCGCATAGACCAGCCAGGCGGCCGGCAGCGGTCGCTTGGACCAGTCCGCGGCGGAGTGCTCCTTGGCCAGCGACAGGCCGAGGGTCTCCTCGACCACGGCGCCGAGGCCGACCTTGGACATCCCCAGCAGGCGCGCCGCCAGCTCGGTGTCGAACAGGCGGCCCGGGTGCAGGCCCAGCTCGGCGAGGCTCGGCAGGTCCTGCACGGCGGCGTGCAACACCCACTCGCGCTCGGCCAGCAGCGCCGGAAGGGTGGAGGGCATGGTGAAGGCCAGCGGGTCGATCAGTGCGGTGCCCGCCGCCTCGGTGCGCAGCTGGATCAGGTAGGCGCGGGAGCTGTAGCGGAAGCTGGAGGCGCGCTCCGCGTCCACCGCCACCGGCTCCTCGGGGGCGGTGGCGGCGGCCTCGCACCAGGCCAGCAGCGGCTGAATCCGGTCGATCACGGGCACCATGCCGTCGCGCGGGGCGGTCAGCGGCACCGGGGCCGGGCGTGACTGCTCCGGGGCGGAAGAGCCCTCGGAGGCGGTCTCGGGGGCGGGGGTGGGGCTGGTGGTGCTGCAGGAGGTCACCGAACGTCCTCCGGGGACGGGGAGAGGGGCGCGCGGGCCCGATGGGACGGGGTCAGGGGAGCCACCCGAGGCGGGGCCGGGGGCAGGCCGCCCGCGGCCGCGAGCATCGCGATCCAGGCGGCGAAGTGCGGGGCGAGGTCGTCGTCGGCCGGCGTCCAGGAGATCCGCATCTCCACGTCCACCGTGGAGGCGCGGCCGGCCAGGGCCCCGTAGGACTGGGAGACCACCCGAGTGGCGGTGCAGCCCAGCTCGCGGGTCTCCGCATCGTGCAGCTCGAGGGACTCGGTCACCCAGGACCAGGCGACGTCCCCGAGCATCGACTCGATCGCGAACTCCGGCTCGAGCTGCGCCTGCACCAGGGCGACCATGCGCCAGGTGCCGTCCCAGGACTCCTGCCCGGCGGGATCGTGCAGGATCACCAGGCGGCCGCCGGCGAGCTCCTCGTCGTGCACCTCGATCTCCCCGGTGGCGGCCCACGCGGAGGGCGCCATCTTCGAGGGGGCGGGGATCTCGCGCCAGACGAAGTCGCTGCGGTGCGGGCTACGCGTCATCGCGTCGACGGCGGCCCGGAAGGCGTCGTCGCCGCTGCGGAAACGGTGAACGGACACGCCCGTGAGGCTAGTGCGGCCCGGCGCCCCAGGGCGGCAGGCGCGCCGGGCGCGGGGGAGGGGGTGGCTCAGCCCTCCCGCGGGGCGGTGCCGCCGCCCTCGCGCGGCACGTCGTCGGAGTGCACCAGGGAGATCGAGTTGATGCAGTAGCGCTCGTCGGTGGGGGTGTCGAAGCCCTCGCCCTCGAAGACGTGGCCGAGGTGGGAGCCGCAGTTCGCGCAGCGCACCTCGATCCGGCGCATCCCCATCGAGAAGTCCTGCAGCAGCTCCACCGCGTCGGAGTCGCTGGGCGCCCAGAAGGCGGGCCAGCCGCAGTGGGCGTCGAACTGGGTGTCGGCGGAGAACAGCTCGGCCCCGCAGGCGCGGCAGGCGTAGGTGCCGGCGGGCCGGACCTCCTCGTACTCGCCGGTGAAGGGCCGCTCGGTGCCGCCCTCGCGCAGGACCTGGTACTCGGCGAGGCTGAGGCGCTCGCGCCACTCCTCGGAGCTGATGGCGACCGGGTAGGGACGGCTGCCGATGGCGTCGGTGGACACGGGGTATCCCTTCGGGGAAGACGGGTGCGACGGTACGGGTCCCACGGGGACCCTGGGACTCGATCCTACGCGCGGTCCCTAGACTGTGGCCATGAGTGTTGACGGCGCCGACCCCACCCCCCGCGGCCTGCTCCGACGGGGCCCCCTGCGGCTGCGTCCCCGCTCCGACCAGGGAAGATGGGCGGAGGCCGCGGCGGTCGGCCTCACCGGCGCCGGGGTGACGTTCGCGCTCAGCGCAGGCGCCCTCACCGTCGGCGCACGACTGCTGGCCCGCCTGCCGTTGGTGCCGCAGCTCGGCGTGCGCCAGCGCCCCGACACCGGGGTCCGGGCGGTGTTCGAGGACCGGGTGCACCTGGACTCCACCGCCGAGTCCCGCCGCGGCGGGTACCTGGCGCTGCGGCAGTCCGGCGGCGCCACCCACGTGCGCCTCGGCCCCGTCACCGGACAGCCCACCCCCACCACTGTGGCGCGTCCCCTGCTGGCGCAGGACACCGCCGAGGAGCTGCGGGTGGACAGGGCGAAGGTCAACGGCTTCTTCTGGGCCGGCACCCCCGCCACCGCCCACGGCCTGCCCACCCAGGAGGTCGAGATCGACTCCCCGGTCGGCCCGATGCCCGCCTGGCTGGTGCGTCCCGACCCCGCCGCCGGCTCCGCCCCCGGGCAGGAGCGCACCTGGGCGATCTTCGTGCACGGCCACGGCGCCACCCGCGGCGAGGCGCTGCGGGTGCTGCCTCTGCTGCACCGCCTGGGCCTGACCAGCCTCACCGTCACCTACCGCAACGACATCGGCGGTCCCGCCTCCGCCGACCGCATGCACCACCTGGGATCCGACGAGTGGGAGGACGTCGAGGCCGCCATCGAGTACGCCCTCGCGCACGGCGCCGAACGCCTGGTGCTGCTGGGCTGGTCGATGGGCGGCGGGATCGCCCTGCGCACCTCCGTGCGCTCCGCCCACCGCGACCGCATCGCCGCCCTGGTGCTGGACTCCCCGGCCGTGGACTGGCAGGACATCCTCATCTACCACGCCACCGCGCTGAAGGCCCCGCAGCCGATGCGGCGCCTCGCCCTGTGGATGATGACCTCCTCCTTCGGTGCGCGGATGGTGCGGCTGCACGAGCCGCTGGCCCTGCACGAGATGCGGCCCGAGCACTACGCCCGCACCCTGATCCACCCGGTGCTGCTGTTCCACGCCCTCGACGACGCGACCGTGCCGCCCGCGCCCAGCCGGCGCCTGGCCTCGCTGCGCCCGGACCTGGTGACCTTCGAGCCCGTCGAGGGGGCCTCCCACACCCGGGAATGGAACCGTGACCCGGCCCGCTGGGAGCGGCTGCTCACCGGTTTCCTGCAGCGCAGCCTCGACCTCGATCCGGCGCAGGTGCCCACCGCGTTCCCGGTGCGCGACCCCGGGGCCGCCCCCGAGGCCGACGCCATCGGCATGCGGCTCTGAGGCCCGCGCCTCCTGAGCTCCTGCAACGGACCCGCCCGGCTCAGGCGCGGCGGTAGCGGCCGATCGTCGCCTCGGCCCCGACCAGCAGCGAGGCCAGGCGCCAGTCCTGCTCCGCGGCCGCCCCGGTGATCGCCCGGGAGGCGTCCCCGCCCACCGTGCGATGGGTGGTGGAGAAGCACAGCTCGTCCAGCCGCCGCGCCGCGGCCAGACGGCCCAGCGTGCCGGGCCCGCCCTCCGCCTGGATCAGCCGGTGCCCCCGCGTGGCCAGCCGCTCCACCGCCTCGGCGGCGTCCGCGGCCGGCAGCACCCGCTCGGCGGCCAGCCCGCTGCGCTTGATCACCCGGTCCCGGTGCTCGGGCGGGCACAGGGCCAGCACGGGCCAGCCGGCGCTGTCGCCGAGCAGCTCCTCCGGGAGGTCCCCGGTGCTGGTGAGCACCGCCAGCTCGGGGCGCCCCGCCCCGCCGGGACGGTGCGCCCGCGGGTCCAGGGCCGCATGCCCGGTCGGCTGCGTGTAGTCCTCGGCGCGCACGGTGCCGGCGCCCACCAGCACCACGTCCGCCAGGGATCGCAGCACCGCGAAGACCAGGGAGTCGTCGGCGTTGCGCAGGGTGCCGCTGGAGCCGTCGGAGCCGGTGACGGCTCCGTCGATCGTCGTGTTCATCATCGCCCGCACCGTGAGGCCCGGCCCGGGTGCGTACAGGGCGGCCAGCGCCTCCGCCCCGGCGGCGTCGTCCGTGATCGGGCGGGGCGCCGCGAGCGCGGACCCGTCCTGGAGCAGCAGCTGCATCGACCCACCTCCGCACGCCGCGGGTCCCTCCCGCCGGCCGGACCATCCTCCCGCATGCGCCGTGCGGGGTCGGACGCGCCCCTACACTGGCCCGCGTGACCGATGCGCTCGCCGACCGACGGCCGAACCCCTCCCTGGACCGCCTGCTCGCCGACCTGGTGCCGCCGCCGCGCTTCGCCGAGGCCCGCCTGGAGACCTACGTGCCGGATCCTGCGCACCCCTCCCAGCAGGAGGCCAAGGAGCGTATCGGCGAGTTCGCCGCCGGTCTCGGCTGGCCCGCCGCCGGGGGCCTGCGCGGCCTGCTGCGCCGCAACAAGCCGGCTGCCGCCCGCGGCATCTACCTCGACGGCGGCTTCGGCGTCGGCAAGACCCACCTGCTGACCTCGCTGTTCCACGCCGTCGACGGCAAGCGGGTGTACGGGACCTTCGTGGAGTACACGGACCTCGTCGGCGCGCTCGGCTTCCAGCGGGCCGTGGACCTGCTGGGGGAGTCGGTGCTGGTGTGCATCGACGAGTTCGAGCTCGACGACCCCGGCGACACCCTGCTGATGACCCGGCTGATCCGCGAGCTCTCCGACCGGGGCGTGGCCGTGGTGGCCACCTCCAACACGCTGCCCGAGGCGCTGGGGGAGGGACGCTTCGCCGCCCAGGACTTCCTGCGGGAGATCCAGTCGATGTCCGAGCGCTTCGAGGTGCTCCGCATCGACGGCGAGGACTACCGCCGCCGCGACGGCGTCACCGAGATCCGCGCCCTTCCCGAACAGACCGTCCGCGAGCACGCCGAGGCCCAGGACGCCGCCACCCTCGACGGCTTCGAGGATCTGCTGGAACACCTGCGCCACGTGCACCCCTCCCGCTACGGGGCGCTGATCGACGAGGTCTCCGCCGCACACCTGACCGGGCTGCGCACCCTCACCCACCACCACGACGCGCTGCGCTTCGTGGTGCTCGTGGACCGGCTCTACGACCGCGAGGTGCCCACCCCGCTGTCCGCCGCGGACGACGCCGAGGTGGTCGCGGAGCTGTTCACCGCGGAGCTGCTGCGCAGCGGCTACCGCAAGAAGTACTACCGGGCGCTGTCGCGCCTGGCCTCCCTCGCCCACGACGGGGCCCGGCAGCTCCGGGCCTGAATCCTCGGCACCCGGGCCGAGGCGGCCGCGCGCGTCTCCTGCCGCAGGGTCAGCGCACCACCAGCACGCCGGGACCGTTCAGCCCCGGGAGGCCCTGCGGGTCCGCGGTCGTGGTCCCGAAGGACGCCAGCTCCTCGCCGCGCGGGGGAGCCTCCGGCAGGGACACCGGGCCCTCGCCGCGGTGGGCGAGCACGGTGACGTCCCCGCGGCGCAGCAGCACCGTCTCCTCGCCGAGCGCCTGCACCGAGGTGTCCGCGAGGTCGCCGCTGCGCAGGGCCGGGACGGCGCGTCGCAGAGCGATCAGCGCCCGGTACCACTCCAGGATGCGGGCGTGCTCGCCCTCGCCGCGCTCGTCCCAGGGCAGCATCGAGGCGGTGAAGGTCTCCCGGGCCTGCGGGTCGGGGATCGTGCCCTCCCAGCCCATCTCCGCGAACTCCTCGGCGCGGCCGGCGCTCACCAGCGGGCCCAGCTCCTCGTCGTGGTCGGTGAAGAAGGCGAAAGGGGCGGAGGTCGCCCACTCCTCGCCCTGGAACAGCATCGGGGTGCCGGGGCCCAGCAGGACCAGCGCGATCGCGGCGGCGTGCTGCTCGGGGGTGAGGGAGGCGTGGATGCGGTCGCCGGTGGCGCGGTTGCCCACCTGGTCGTGGTCCTGCAGGAAGGTCACGAAGGAGTGGCCGTCGTAGTCGGGGGAGGCGGGGTCCACGGGGGCGCCCCACACCTGCCCGCGGAAGCTCGAGTAGGTGCCGGCGTGCTCGAAGATGCGCGGCAGCACGCGGCCCAGCACCTCCGTGGTGCCGAAGTCGCCGTAGTAGCCCTCGCGCTCGCCGGTGATCCAGGCGTGCACCCCGTGGTGCACGTCGTCGGCCCACTGCATGTCCATCCCCAGGCCGCCCGCGGCGACGGGGGTGACGGTGCAGGGGTCGTTGCGGTCCGACTCGGCGATCAGGGTCAGCGGGCGGCCGGTGTCCTCCTGCCAGACCAGGGTGTCCAGGCTCAGCTCGGCCAGCAGGTGCAGCGGGGAGTCGTCCTGCAGCTCGTGCACGGCGTCCAGGCGCAGCCCGTCCAGGCCGAACTCCACCAACCACTGCCGGGCGGCGGCGCGCAGGAAGGCCCGCACCTCCCTCGAGCCCTCCTGGTCCAGGTTCACGGCCTGGCCCCAGGGCGTCTCGTGCTGGTCGGTGAAGTAGGGCCCGAGCATGCCCAGGTAGTTCCCGGCGGGGCCGAGGTGGTTGTAGACCACGTCCAGCAGCACCGCCAGGCCGCGGGCGTGCGCGGCGTCGACGAAGCGGGCCAGGGCGGCGGGGCCCCCGTAGGCGGCGTGCACCGCGTACAGGCCGACGCCGTCGTAGCCCCAGCCGCGGTCGCCCGGGAAGGTCGCCACCGGCATCAGCTCCACGGCGTCCACGCCGAGCGCGACCAGGTCGTCCAGCCGCTCGATCGCGGAGTCCAGGGTGCCGCCGCGGCCGTCCGGCCCCGGGGTGAACGTGCCCACGTGCAGCTCGTAGATCACGGCGCCGCGCAGGTCCGCCCCCGCCCACGGCGCGGCCTCGGCGCGCAGGGCGGCCAGGTCCACGACCTCGCTGGGGCCATGGACGCCGTCCGGCTGGGAGAGCGAGCGCGGGTCCGGGATCCAGGGGCCGTCGTCGTCGATGCGGAAGGCATAGCGGGTGCCGGGCTCGGCGGCGACGCCGGGCAGGGTGAACCAGCCGTCCTCGCTGCGGGTCATCGGCCGCGCCGCGTCGCCGAGGCGGATCTCGACCTGCTCGGCGGCGGGCGCCCACAGGGCGTAGCGGCCGCGGTCCACGGCAGGCAGCGGGGCAGGGGTCGCGTCCTGGGGTGCCATCAGGCGGTCTCCTCCTCGGGCAGCTCGTCCGCGCTCACGGTGCGGAACACCTCGGTCATGGTGGTCTCGCCGCGGCGCACCAGCAGCGCCACGGGCCAGTCGGTCAGCAGCTCGGCCAGACGCACGGTGCCGCCGGCGATCTCCCGGCCGGTCAGTGCGTCGCGCCAGCGGCCCTCGGGCAGCTCCAGGCGCGCATCGCCCCAGCCGCCCCGCTGGGCCAGGCCGTGGGCCAGACGGGTGACGACCGTGACGGCCTCCAGGGGGCCCTCCCCGACACCGCGGCCGAAGGCCAGGGCGTGCGCCGTGGAGGTGGGCAGCGGACGGTAGGTGGCCTCGCGGCCGCGGAACAGCTCGGGCCGCTCCTGGCGCAGCACCAGCGCCCGATGGGTCAGCCACTGCTTCTCGTCGCCGATGCCGTCGGGGCGGCGTCCGGCGATCATGCGGTCCAGCCGCTCGGCGTGAGCGGCGTGGTCCACGGGACGCCGGTTGTCCGGATCCACCAGGGACAGGTCCACGGTCTCGTTGCCCTGGTAGATGTCGGGCACGCCCGGCATGGTCAGCTGCACCAGCTTCTGGCCGAGGATCGCGGAGCGCTGCACCGGCAGGGTGCGGCGGGTCCAGGCGGTGAGGATCTCGTCGACGGCGGGACTGGCCACGGACGCGCGAGCCAGGTCCAGCACCTGCTGCTCGTACTCCGGCTCCTGGTCGGTCCAGGTGGTGTGGGTCTTCGCCTCCCGCATCGCCTTGGTGAGGTAGTCCGTGATCCGCTCGGCGGTGATCCGCTCCGCAGCGGCGCCCGGCAGGTCCCAGCAGGCGGCCAGGGTCTGCCACAGCAGCAGCTCCACGGCGCCGTCCACCCGGTCCCCGCGGTGCTCGGCGGTGGCGCGGTCCAGGTCCTGCACCACCACGGCCCACTCCAGCGGCTGCTCCGTGAGCACCGCCAGACGCGCCCGCACGTCCTCGCTGCGCTTGGTGTCGTGGGTGGACAAGGTGGTCATCGAGTCCGGGCGGGTGCGCACCATGTCCAGCGCGTGGTCGTGCAGGTCGTCCGGGTCCACGCCGATCCGGTCCGGGTCCGCGCCCACCTCGGTGACCGGCAGGAACCGCGGGTAACGGTAGAAGGCGGTGTCCTCCAGCGCCTTCGCGTGCACGGGCCCGCAGGTCTGCGCGAAGCGGATGATCACCTCGGCGCGCTGGGCGCTCGCCGTGCGGCCGGCGCTGCCGATCTCGTCGCCGCACACCAGCGCCACCACGGTCTCCAGCGTCGCCACCACGTCCTCGTCCTCGCCCAGGCGGTCCCGGGAGCGCGCGGCGGCCTGCTCGATCACCGCCCGCTCGGAGCCGGGGGCGGGCTCGCCGGGCACGATGTACGCCCGGTAGCGGTCCATCGAGGCCAGCAGCGCGACGACGACCTTCTGGATGTTGCGCCGGGTGGTGTCGCGCAGGCGGATGTCGTCCTGGCAGATGCGGTGGATCAGCGAGGTGAGGCGCTCGATCTCCGCCCACAGGCTGGTGGTGACGATGAGGTCCGTGGACTCCGCGGCGATCTCGTCGAAGGGGCGCAGGTCGCCGGTGCGGCGCTGCCACAGGTGGGTGAGCCCCAGGGCGCCGTGAGGGTCGTGGAACAGGCCGCCGACCCGCCACAGGGCGTCGTAGCCGGTGGTGCCCGCGCAGGGGAAGTCCCCGGGCAGCTGCTCCTCGCCCTCCAGGATCTTCTCCACCACGGTCCAGGCGCCGCCGGTGGCGGCCTCCAGATCGCGCAGGTAGCCGCGCGGGTCGGCCAGGCCGTCGGGATGGTCGATGCGGTAGCCGTCGATGACTCCCTCGCCCTGCAGTCGTAGCAGCGTCGCGTGAGTGGCCTCGAAGACGCTGGGCAGCTCCACGCGCACCGCGGCCAGGGTGTCCACGTCGAAGAAGCGCCGGTAGTTCAGCTCGTCGTCGGCGACCTTCCAGTACGCCAGGCGGTACCACTGCCGCTCCAGCAGGTCCGCCAGCCCCAGGTGCTCGGTGCCCGCCGCGATCGGCAGCACGTGGTCGTAGTAGCGCACCACCGGCTCCTCGGCGAGGCCGCCGTCGGGCTGGGGGATCTCCTCCCGGCCCACGGTGACCTCCCCGTCGGCCAGCACGGAGCCGATCGGCCGGCCCAGCACCGGCACCAGCACGGCCCTCTCGGCCGGGTCCAGATCGAACCACTCGGCATAGGGGGAGGCAGGGCCGTCGCGCAGCACCGACCACAGGGCGCCGTTGTGCCAGATCGGGGTGGGGATCGCCATGTGGTTGGGCACCACGTCGACGATGATCCCCATGCCGTGCTCGTGCGCTGTCGCGGCGAGGGCCCGCAGGCCGTCCTCGCCGCCGATGTCCTCGCTGATGCGGGAGTGGTCGACCACGTCGTAGCCGTGCATCGAGCCGGGCGCCGCCTGCAGCACGGGGGAGCAGAACAGGTGCCCCACGCCGAGCCGCGCCAGGTAGGGCACCAGCGCGGCCGCGTCGGCCGTGGTGAAGCCCGCGTGCAGCTGCAGCCGGTACGTCGAGCTGGGCACCGCCGCGGCCGAGGCCGTGGGGAGCTCGGCGGTGCGGGTGTCGGGACGGGGGCGGGCCCCCTCGGTGGCGTTCACGATCGTGCTCCGCTCCTTCGTGGGGGCCGCGCCCCCGGGGGTGGGGTGGGCCGGCTCAGGCCCGGCTGCGGTGGTCGACCTTCGGCTCCTCGGGCTCGACGACGTCCTCGGGCAGCTCCGCGGGGCGCATCAGCACCAGCAGCGAATGTCCGGGACGGGTCAGGGTGGTGCCCGCGGTGACGGTCTCGCCGATGTCGATCACGCCGCCGGTGCCGACCTCGACGGTCCACTCCTCGCCGTAGGTCGCGTCCGGCAGCACGAATTCCACCGGGTTGCCGGAGGCGTTGAACAGGATCAGCGCCGAGTCGTCCAGGATCCGTTCGCCGCGCAGCGTCGGCTCGGGGATGGCCAGGCCGTTGAGGAACACCGTCAGGCACTTGTTCAGCGGGTCGTGCCAGTCCTCCTCGGTCATCGGGGTGCCGTCGGTGCCGATCCAGGCGACGTCCGCGAGGGTCGAGCCGGAGCCGTCGCGCACCTCGCCCTGCAGGAAGCGGCGGCGGCGGAAGATCGGGTGGGCGCGGCGCAGCGCGATCATCGCGCGGGTGAAGCGCAGCATGTCCTGCCGGTCGACGTCGAGCTCCCAGTCCACCCAGGAGATCTCGTTGTCCTGGCAGTAGGTGTTGTTGTTGCCGCCCTGGGTGCGGCCCATCTCGTCACCGTGCAGGATCATCGGCACGCCCTGGCTGACCAGCAGGGTGCCCATCAGGTTCTTGGCGCGGCGCAGGCGCAGGTCGCGGATCTCCTGATCCGTGGTCATGCCCTCGGCGCCCGAGTTCCAGGAGCGGTTGTGGCTCTCGCCGTCGTTGCCGCCCTCGCCGTTGGCCTCGTTGTGGCGCTCGTTGTAGGAGACCAGGTCCCGCATGGTGAAGCCGTCGTGCGCGGTGACGAAGTTGATCGAGGCGATCGGGGTGCGACCCGTGTGCTGGTACAGGTCCGAGCTGCCGGCCAGGCGGGAGGAGAAGTCCCCGAGCACGCCGGGCTGGGAGCGGTGGAAGTCGCGCACCGTGTCCCGGTAGCGGCCGTTCCACTCCGACCACAGCGGCGGGAAGCCGCCCACCTGGTAGCCGCCCTCGCCGAGGTCCCACGGCTCCGCGATGAGCTTGACCTGGGAGATCACCGGGTCCTGCTGGATGATGTCGAAGAAGGCGGAGAGGCGGTCCACCTCGTGCAGCTCCCGGGCCAGGGTGGAGGCCAGGTCGAAGCGGAAGCCGTCCACGTGCATCTCCTGCACCCAGTAGCGCAGGGAGTCCATGATCAGCTGCAGCACGTGCGGGGTGCGCATGAGCAGCGAGTTCCCGGTGCCGGTGGTGTCGTAGTAGTACGCCTTGTCCTCGTCCACCAGGCGGTAGTAGGAGGCGTTGTCGATGCCGCGGAAGCTGAGGGTGGGGCCCATCTCGTTGCCCTCGGCGGTGTGGTTGTAGACCACGTCGAGGATGACCTCGATGTTCGCCTCGTGCAGGTTCTTCACCATCTGCTTGAACTCCTGCACCTGCTGACCGCGGTCACCGGCGTAGGAGTACTCGTTGTGGGGGGCGAAGAAGCCGATCGTGTTGTAGCCCCAGTAGTTGCGCAGGCCGCGCTCCACCAGGTGGCCGTCCTGCACGAACTGGTGCACGGGCATCAGCTCGATGGCGGTCACGCCCAGCGAGGTGAGGTGCTCGATGATCGCGGGGTGGCCCATCGCCACGTAGGTGCCGCGGATCGACTCGTCGATCTCCGGGTGCAGCATCGTCAGGCCCTTCACGTGGGCCTCGTAGATGACGGTGTCGTGGTACTCGTGGGCGGGGGAGTGATCGTTGCCCCAGTCGAAGAAGGGGGAGACCACCACGGAGTGCATGGTGTGCTCCGCGGAGTCCTCGGTGTTGCGCTGGTCGTGGTCCTCGAAGTCGTAGCTGAACAGCGAGGCATGGTTGCTGGCCATTCCCGAGATCGCCTTGGCGTAGGGGTCCAGCAGGAGCTTGGAGGGGTCGCAGCGGTGTCCCTGCGAGGGGTCGAAGGGGCCGTGGACGCGGTATCCGTAGCGCTGTCCCGGCTGCACCGAGGGCAGGTAGACGTGCCAGACGAAGGCGTCGACCTCCTCGATGTCGATCCGCGACTCGGTGCCGTCGTCGTCGAAGAGGCAGAGCTCCACGCGCTCGGCGACCTCGGAGTAGAGGGCGAAGTTGGTGCCAGAACCGTTGAAGGTGGCTCCCAGGGGGTACGACTGACCGGGCCAGATCTGCATGGGCCCAGGCTAACCGCATTGGTCCGGATTCCCGCGGGAGGTGACCGCCCGTGCGGTGTTCGTCTCCGGTCCTTGACCCCGGTCGCCCCGCGTGGGGCCCGGTCACCCCGTGTGGGCGCCGGCTCGAGGGGTCGGTGGCCGGGGTGCTGTCCATGAGATGGAGCGTGGGAGGCAGTGCCTCCCCTATGGCGAGGCACTGCCTCCCTGACTCCATCTCATGGACAGGTCGCGGGGCGTCTCGTCGCGCGCAGGAGCCGGACATGCGGAACGGCCCCGGTCGTGGGACCGGGGCCGTTCATCAAGGGGTGGGCGATACTGGGTTCGAACCAGTGACCTCTTCCGTGTCAGGGAAGCGCGCTACCGCTGCGCCAATCGCCCGTGCACCCGAGGGTGGGAAGGATTGGAGCGGACGACGGGACTCGAACCCGCGACCCTCACCTTGGCAAGGTGATGCTCTACCAACTGAGCCACGTCCGCGTATCGGCGATGCCGACGAGGGACCACTGTAGGGCCGCCCCGGGGTGGGCGCAAACCGTCGGGCCCGCCCGTGTCCGAGGTCACCGCCGGAGCGTGTGCACGTGACCAGGGTCGACGGCGGCGGCACGAGAGGGGTGGAGGGACGGGTGGACGTAGGTCACACGCCGCCTGGTCCGGTGCACCCCCGGGATTCGTGTAGGCTGGTCCAGGTCCGAAACGGCGCCTCTCACGGGTGGCGGGACGGATGACCTCCGGGCGATTGGCGCAGTGGTAGCGCGCTTCCTTCACACGGAAGAGGTCACTGGTTCGAACCCAGTATCGCCCACGCAGACCGGATGCCCCGGCATCCCCTGCGGTACGCGGACGTGGCTCAGTTGGTAGAGCATCACCTTGCCAAGGTGAGGGTCGCGGGTTCGAGTCCCGTCGTCCGCTCCGATGAGGCGGCGCTCCCGATCGTGGATCGGGGGCGCCGTGTCGTCAGATGCACCAGCATCCTGGTGGGTTGGCCGAGAGGCGAGGCAACGGCCTGCAAAGCCGTGTACACGGGTTCGAATCCCGTACCCACCTCCACCGTCGCCCCCGGGCGGCGGCCCGGGCGATTGGCGCAGCGGTAGCGCGCTTCCCTGACACGGAAGAGGTCACTGGTTCGAACCCAGTATCGCCCACCCCCACGAACGGCCCCGGTCCCCCGACCGGGGCCGTTCCGCATGCCCGGGTCCCGCGCCGCCCCGCCACCCGCCGCCGCGCCCTCGCCTCACCGGTCGCTGTCCATCGGATGCACTCAGATCGCAGGCGGCGTGCACGTGGCAGGCGACATGTCATCTGGGTGCATCGGATGGACAGGGCCTCTCACGGCCGGCGCGAGGCCGGGGCCGAGCGTTCCGGCACGGCGTGGGCTCGCCGGTCGGTGTCGTGTCGCAGGATCGCGACCGGCCGCCGCGGGACCGCGACCTGATCGCGACCTGACCGCGACATCCACCGACCTGCACGCCGGTACGGTCGTGACCAGGACGGCGGCAGCGGGTCGCCGGGTGACGGAGGGGACGGACATGCAGACGACGACGCGACACCGGGTCCGGGGGATCCGAGCACGTGCCCTGGGCGGATTGGTGGTGGCGGGGCTGGCGCTGAGCGGGTGCAGCCTCGGGCTGGACGGCGGCAGCGGCGGCGCGTCGCAGGAGGAGTCGACGAGCGCGGCCGCCCCGGAGGACGGAGAGGCCGCCTCGGACGGGGGCGGTAGCGACTCCGAGGGCGACGAGGAAGCCGTCGTCGACGAGGGGGCCGCGGCCGCGGGCGTGGACCTCACCGACCTCGGCGAGCCGGTCGCCACGGCCGAGATCCAGGCCGTGGTCGAGGGCGACGACGAGGCCACGATGACCGTCTCCCTGTACGGCCTGGAGCGGCAGGGGGAGACCGTCGTGGCCACCTACAGCTTCCTCGTGCACAGCGACAGCACCGAGGACCGCTGGATCTACCACTACCTCGGGAACCAGGCCTGGGAGCCGTACCTGATCGACTCCGCGAACCTCAACCGCCACGGCGTGCTGGGCGACTACCCGGAGCTGGCCATGACCGATTACCAGGGCGCGAAGTTCCGGCCGGGTCAGGCCTTCTACGCCTACGCCTCCTTCGCCGCCCCTGCCGAGGACGTCGAGACCATGGACGTGATGATGGTGGGCGGGGCGCCGCTGGTCACCGAGGTCCCGATCCGATGAGGCGCCGCATCCCGTCAGCGCTCGGCGCCCTGGGGCTGCTGCTGCTCGCTGCCCCCACGGCGCTCGCCGAGGAGGACGTGATCCCGCTGTCGACCAACATCGTGCCCCTGGCCACGAACATCACACCGCTGGCCGAGGTGGAGGAGGGCGAGGAGGGCACCACGATCACCCTGAGCTCGGATGTCCTCTTCGACACCGGCTCGGCGGAGCTCAGCGAGGCCGCCGCCACCCGCATCGAGGACCTCGTCCAGGAGGTGCCGGAGGGCGCGGAGGTCTCCGTGTCCGGTCACACCGATGACGTGCCCTTCTCCGGCCAGGGGGGCAACCAGGCCCTGTCCGAGTCCCGCGCCGACGCCGTGGCCGCCGTGATCACCGAGGCCCGGCCGGACCTCGACCTCGAGGTCGCGGGGTACGGGGAGAGCCGTCCCGTGGCCGACGGCGACGAGGCCGCGGCCCGGGCCCAGAACCGCCGGGTGGAGATCCGCTACGACGGGGACGGGGGATGAGCGCGGCGCCGGCTCCCGAGCACCGTCCGCGGGTGCTGCTGGTCGACGACGATGCCACCATCACCGCCCACCTGCCCGCGGTGATGGCACGCAGCGGCCTGGACGTGGAGGTCGCCGAGGACGGGGTGCAGGCGCTGGAGAGCATCGCCCGCTCCCGCCCCGAACTGGTGGTCCTCGACGTGCTGATGCCCCGGATGGACGGACGTGAGGCCCTGCGGCGGATCCGGGCCGACGACCGCTGGCTGCCGGTGATCCTGCTGACCGAGGTGGGGGAGACCTTCGAGCGGGCCGCGGCGCTGGACGAGGGGGCCGACGACTACCTCACCAAGCCCTTCGACCCCGTGGAGCTGCTGGCCCGGGCCCGTGCGGTGCTGCGCCGCAGCGGGGACGGGACCGTCCCGCTGAGTGCGGCAGCGGGCCTGCGCGCCGGGCAGCTGAGCCTGGACCGTCCCGCGCGACGGGTCCACCTCGCCGGCCGCGAGCGCTCTCTGACCCCACGCGCCTTCGCCCTGCTGGAGTTCCTGATGTCCCACCCGCAGGAGGCCTTCCCCCGCGAGCGTCTGCTGCAGACCGTCTGGGGCTTCGAAGCCGTGGTCACCACGCGGGCCGTCGATCATCGGGTGGCGGAGATCCGGCGGGTGCTCGAGGACGACGCCGCCGATCCCCGCTACCTGGAGACCGTGCCCGGCGCCGGGTACCGCTTCCGCGCCCCGGTGGTGCGGGCGTGAGCGGGACCGCGGGCCCGGCACGGCGCGGGCCGCACGTGCTCCGACTCTCCCTGCTGGCTGCCGCCCCGCTCCTCGCGGGGCTCGCGATCTCGCTGCTGTGGCGGCTGCTGGCCACCGGCCGTGAGCTGATCGCCACCCTGGCCCTGCCGTGGCTGCCGGCCGCGGCGGGTGCCGTCCTGACCGCACTGGCCGTCGTCGTGCTGCTGGGCGCGATCCCGCTGCGGCGGGCCGCCGCGCGCGGGCACCAGCGGGAGCTGGAGGCGCAGGAGGAGCGCCACCGCCGTCTGCTGCGCCGGCTCGACCACGAGCTGAAGAACCCCGTCCAGGGGATCCGGGCGGCCGTCGCCGACGAACCCTCCGAGCACCAGCGCGCCAGCATCGACGCCCAGGCCCGCCGCCTCACCGGGCTGCTGGCCGACCTGCGCCGGATCGGGGAGGTCGAGCACACCGCCCTGGAGCTGACCGCGGTGGACGTCCCCGCCCTGCTCGAGGAGGCCCTGGCCGGGCTGGAGGACGCCCCCGGCGCCGGCGAGAGACGCCTCTCCCTCTCGGTGCCCCGCGCCCCGCGGCCGCTGCCCGCCGTGCGGGCGGACGAGGACCTGCTGTTCCTGGCCGTGACCAACGTGCTCGGCAACGCCCTCAAGTACAGCGCGCCCGGCGACGCGATCGAGGTCCGCGCCCGTCAGGACGGCGACGCGGTGGTCCTTGAGATCGCCGACACCGGCCGCGGCATCGCCCCGGAGCACCACGACCTGGTGTGGGAGGAGCTCGGACGCGCCCCCGACGCTCGGGACGTGCCCGGTTCGGGCCTCGGCCTGCCCATGGTCCGGGCGATCCTGCAGCGCCATGGCGGCGCCGCGCACCTGGAGTCCTGGCCCGGCGAGGGCTCGACCGTGATCCTGCGGCTGCCGGTCGCGGGGCCGCGGGAGGACGGCGAGCGTCGGCAGCGCCGTCGGTGAGCCGGACACCGCGGGTCCCGCCCATCCGAGGCGCCACGCGGCCGGAGGACGTCGCGGGCCTGTCCATCTGCTGGAATCAGGAAGCACGTGGGGCGCACTATGCGACTCACCTGCCGCTCAGCTCCACCACCTGGACAGGGGAGTGCGGGGCCGGGTCACGCTTCGGTGGTCCGATCCCGTCCCCCAGCCGTCACGAGACCTCGCCGCGTCGGATCCGGACGTCCGACGGGGACTCCGCTCCCACCTCGTCGATCCCCACCTCGGCGACCACGAGGGTGATCTCCGGCGCCTCGCAGAGGTGCGAGCTCTCCGGCGTGGGGTCGTAGTGATCGACGATGACCTCCCCGGGCTCTCCGGCGACGAAGCGGACGGCTCGATCGCAGGCATCGAACACCTCGACCGCGAGGACCGACTGCTCGAGATCGACCGTCGAGAGGTCCGCGGCGGCCGCCTCCGTCTGCTCGGCATCGAGCGCGGTCTCCGCCCAGTCCTCGAACTCCTCGAGGCTGAGCAGGGTGAGGGGGACGCCGTCCGTGGTCTGCTCCGTGCTCCCGCCGATGACGGTCTCCAGACGGGTGGCTCCGATCACCTCGGCGGCCGCCGTGGTCGGTGCGGAGGCGGGCTCGGGGAGGCAGGAGGCGAGAAGCACCGCCGCGACCAGCACGGGTCCCGCGGGCAGGAGCCCGCGCCGGTGGGTGACGGCCCGTGCGTGGGATGACTGCCGCGCGGGGGACGGCTGCCTTTCTCCGCACATGCGACACCTCCGTCGGATCGGTCCCCGCCTCGGTCGAGCGTCCGGGACGGGTCCCCGCGCGGGCGGCGAGCGGGGCCGCGCGAGGCCTCCAGCCTATCGAGGGCCATGGTCCGGGCCCCAGGGCCCCGGTCAGGATGCCGGACGCCCGCCCCGTGGCCGATACGATCGGGGGCGGAGCCGGCATCGTCGGCCGGCTCGCACCGCACACCAAGGAGCACACCCCGTGGCAGACCCCGCGCAGATCGACATCACCCTCGACGGATCCCCTCAGGTGGCCGCCGCCGGGACCACCGGCACCCAGCTGTTCGAGGGACAGCCCACCATCGTCGCCCTCCGGGTCGACGGCGAGCTGCGCGACCTGGACACCACCCTCACCACCGGCCAGCAGGTCGAGGGCGTGGACATCTCCAGCGAGGACGGCCTGGCCATCCTCCGCCACAGCGCCGCCCACGTGCTCGCCCAGGCCGTGCAGAAAACGAACCCCGAGGCGAAGCTCGGCATCGGCCCCCCGATCACCGACGGCTTCTACTACGACTTCGACGTCGCCGAGCCCTTCACCCCCGAGTCCCTCAAGGCGCTCGAGAAGGAGATGGGCCGCATCATCAAGCAGGGCCAGCGTTTCGTGCGCCGTGAGGTCAGCGACGACGAGGCCCGCGCCGAGGAGGCCGGCGAGCCCTACAAGCTCGAGCTGATCGGTCTGAAGTCCACCGCCGACGACGCCGCCGAGGGCGCGAGCGTCGAGGTGGGCGCCGGGGGCCTGACCATGTACGACAACGTCGACCGGCGCGGCGAGGTGGTCTGGACCGACCTCTGCCGCGGCCCCCACCTGCCCTCCACCAAGCTCATCGGCACCGGCGTGGCGCTGACCCGCTCGGCCGCCGCCTACTGGCGCGGCAGCGAGAAGAACCCGATGCTGCAGCGCGTCTACGGCACCGCCTGGCCCTCCAAGGAGGAGCTGCGCGCGCACCAGGAGCGCGTCGCCGAGGCCGAGCGCCGCGACCACCGACGCCTGGGCAGCGAGCTGGACCTGTTCTCCTTCCCCGAGGAGATCGGCTCCGGGCTGCCCGTGTTCCACCCCAAGGGCGCGATGATCCGGATGGAGATGGAGGACTACTCGCGGCGGCGCCATGTCGACAGCGGCTACTCCTTCGTCTCCACTCCGCACATCACCAAGAAGAACCTCTTCGAGACCTCCCGCCACCTGGAGTGGTACGCGGAGGGCATGTACCCGCCCATGCACATAGACGAGGAGGTCGACGCCGAGGGCAACGTCACCAAGCAGGGCCAGGACTACTACCTCAAGCCCATGAACTGCCCGATGCACAACCTCGTCTATCGCTCCCGCGGCCGCTCCTACCGCGAGCTGCCGCTGCGGCTGTTCGAGTTCGGCAGCGTCTACCGCTACGAGAAATCCGGCGTGGTCCACGGCCTGACCCGCGCCCGCGGCTTCACCCAGGACGACGCCCACATCTACACCACCCGCGAGCAGATGAAGGAGGAGCTCTCCAGCCTGCTCGGCTTCGTCCTGGACCTGCTGCGTGACTACGGCCTGGACGACTTCTACCTGGAGCTGTCCACCCGCGACCCCGAGAAGTCCGTGGGCGACGACTCCACCTGGGAGGAGGCCACCCGCACCCTGGAGGAGGTCGCCAGCGCCTCCGGGCTGGAGCTGGTGCCCGACCCGGGCGGCGCCGCCTTCTACGGCCCGAAGATCTCCGTGCAGGCCAAGGACGCCATCGGCCGCACCTGGCAGCTGTCCACCATCCAGCTCGACTTCTTCGAGCCGGAGCTGTTCGAGCTGGAGTACACCGCCCCCGACGGCTCCCGGCAGCGCCCGGTGATGATCCACCGCGCCCTGTTCGGCTCCATCGAGCGCTTCTTCGGCGTGCTGCTGGAGCACTACGCCGGGGCGTTCCCGGTGTGGCTGTCCCCGGTGCAGGTGGTCGGCATCCCGGTGGCGGGGGAGTACACCCCCTACCTGGAGGAGGTCGCCGCGAAGCTCCGCGCCCACGGCGTGCGGGTCGAGGTCGACGCCTCCGACGACCGGATGCAGAAGAAGATCCGCACCCACACCAAGGAGAAGGTTCCCTACCTGCTCATCGCCGGCGGCGAGGACCAGGACAAGGGCGCGGTCTCCTTCCGGATGCGCGATGGCAGCCAGGACAACGGCATCCCCGTGGACGAGGCCGTCGAGCGCATCGTCACCGCGATCCGCGAGAAGGCGCAGGTGTGAGCGAGCAGCCCGGCACCGGGCAGGCCGCGGGGTCCGGGGCGGAGAGCGCTCCGCCCGAGCGGGTGGACCCCGCGGCCTTCCCGGGCGAGCCCGACGGGATGCAGCGCCTGTGGACGCCGCACCGGATGGCGTACATCGGCGGGCAGAACAAGCCCACCGACCCGGACGACGGGGAGCAGTGCCCCTTCTGCGCCGGCCCGCGCCGCGACGACGAGGACGCCCTCATCGTCCACCGCGGCGAGGTCGCCTACGTGATCCTGAACCTGTACCCGTACAACACGGGCCACCTGATGGTCTGCCCCTACCGCCACGTCGCGGACTACACCGAGCTGACGGGCGCCGAGGTGGCCGAGGTGGCGGAGCTGACCCGCACCGCGATGCGGGTGGTGCGGGCCGTCTCGAACCCCGCCGGCTTCAACCTGGGCATGAACCAGGGCGAGGTGGCCGGCGCCGGGATCTCCCACCACCTGCACCAACACGTGGTACCGCGCTGGATGGGCGATGCGAACTTCCTGCCCATCGTCGGCCGCACCAAGGCCCTGCCGCTGCTGCTCGCCGACACCCGCGCGCAGTACGCCGCGGCCTGGCCCGCGGAGGCGCAAGGGACCGGGACGACCGACGCACTAGCATGACCGGCAGCGGCGCCGCGCCCGGGGGAGGGGCGGCGCGCGGACGCGGGAGGAGCGCCCCATGACGAACCCGGCAGCGGGACCCGGCGGGCCGCGGGCCATCCCGGCCCCGACGGGGTACGGCTACGACGTGCCGCGCACCGACCCGCGCGCCCCCGGCTCCGTGGGTGCGCCCACCCCGCCGCGGGCCCGGCCGCGCCGCCGCTGGGTGCAGCGGCTGTTCTGGATCCTGTCGCTGGCCTCCCTCGCGCTGGCCGCGGTGCTGCTGGTGATCTTCGTGTTCCGCCCGATGGGCATGGGCACCTCGCTGGTGGCGTTCACGGCGGCGCTGGTGCCCGTCGCGATCGTGTTCACCGCGATCTGGTGGCTGGACCGCTACACCCCGCAGCCGCGCATCACCCTGGTCTACGCCTTCGTCTGGGGCGCGGCCGGCTCGGTGGCGCTGACCTTCCTGCTGGGCGGACTGTTCGTGGCCTGGATCGCCCCGGCGGAGGACCCGGGCGAGCTGGTGATGAACTTCCTCAACGTCACCATCCAGGCGCCCGTGGTCGAGGAGTCGATGAAGGCGCTGGGCCTGGTGGGCCTGCTGATCTGGGGGCGGCGCTTCCTCGCCGGGCCGATCGACGGGGTGGTCTACGCGGCGCTGATCGCCGGCGGCTTCGCCTTCACCGAGAACATCCTCTACTTCGCGCGGTCCTTCCACGAGTACCAGGCGGCCGGGGAGGTCGCCGTGTTCTGGCAGACCTTCCTGCTGCGCGGCCTGCTCTCGCCCTTCGCGCACGTCTCCTTCACGGCGCTGGTCGGCCTGGGCCTCGGCATCGCCGCCGAGCGGCGCTCGCTGATGCTCTCCTTCGGGCTGGGCCTCGGCGGGCTCGGTCTGGGTATGGGCCTGCACGCCCTGTGGAACGGCTCCTCCTTCTTCCTGCCGGCCGACCCGGAGGCCCCGATGGCGGCCTTCCTGCGCTACTACGCCACCGTGCAGGTGCCGATCTTCCTGCTGCTGGTGGGGATCGTGCTGACCCTGCGGCTGCGGGAGACGCGGATCCTGCGCCGCCAGCTCTCCGACTACGGCCGCGCCGGCTGGTTCTCCCCGGCGGAGGTCGAGATGCTGGTCTCGATGCGTCGCCGCCGCCGCGCGGAGCGCTGGGCCGCCCGCCACGGCGCGGTGGCCCGGATGGGGATGCGCGACCTGATCCGCTCCGCGATCGCGCTGGGCATGGAGCGCCACAGCGCCCTGTACGGCCGACCCACCGAGCGCACCCGGCGCCGGGAGCCGGAGCTGCTGGAGCGGATCACCGCGGACCGCCGCCTGATCGGCGCCCTCACCGTGCCCGTGGTGCGCGCCGCGCCCCCGGTCGAGGTCCCGGCACCGAGCGTCCAGCCCGTATGATGGGGCGGCAATCCGCGACCTGACCGAGCCGGGAGGAGACCCATGTCCGGGCATTCCAAGTGGGCGACCACGAAGCACAAGAAGGCCGCCATCGATGCCAAGCGCGGCAAGCTGTTCGCCAAGCTGATCAAGAACATCGAGGTGGCCGCGCGCGTGGGCGGTCCCGACCCGGCCGGCAACCCCACCCTCTTCGACGCCATCCAGAAGGCGAAGAAGTCCTCGGTGCCCAACGACAACATCGACCGCGCCGTCAAGCGCGGCGGCGGCCTGGACGGCGGCGGCGTCGACTACCAGACCCTGATGTACGAGGGCTACGCCCCCGGCGGCGTCGCGCTGCTGGTCGAGTGCCTCACCGACAACAAGAACCGCGCCGTCTCCGAGGTGCGCCTGGCCTTCACCCGCTCCGGCGGCAACATGGCCGACTCCGGCTCGGTGTCCTACATGTTCAACCGCAAGGGCGTGGTGACCCTGCCCGCCGAGGGCAACACCGAGGACGAGCTGCTCGAGGTGGTGCTCGACGCCGGCGCCGAGGAGATCTCCGAGGAGGGCGACACCTTCGAGATCATCTCGGAGGCCGCCGACGTGGTCGCCGTGCGCACCGCCCTGCAGGAGGCCGGGATCGACTACGACAGCGCCGAGGCGCAGTTCGTGCCGAACATCCGCACCGAGGTCGACCTCGACGGCGCCCGCAAGGTGCTGCGCCTGATCGACGCCCTCGAGGACAGCGACGACGTGCAGAACGTCTACTCCAACCTCGACATCCCCGCCGACGTCGCCGCGCAGCTCGACGACGAGGAGTGAGGGGCCCGGCGCGATGAGCCTCCGGGTGCTGGGCGTGGACCCCGGCCTCACCCGCTGCGGCATCGGCGTGCTCGATGCCGGCCGCGGCCGCGGCGCCACCCTGGTGGACGCCGGGGTGATCCGCTCCGCCCCCGATGACGGCATCGACCAGCGGCTGCTGTCGATCTCCCGCGGCCTCGAGGAGACCATCGAGCGCCACGCCCCCGACGTGGTCGCCGTGGAGCGCGTGTTCAGCCAGAACAACATCTCCACGGTGATGGGCACCGCCCAGGTCTCCGGCATCGCGATCCTGCTGGCCGCCCAGCGCGGCATCCGCATCGCCATGCACACCCCCTCCGAGGTGAAGGCCGCCGTCACCGGCAGCGGCCGCGCCGACAAGAAGCAGATCCAGACCACCCTGGTGCGGATCCTGCGGCTGGACGCCCCGCCGCAGCCCGCCGACGCCGCCGACGCCGTCGCGATCGCCCTCACCCAGCTCTGGCGCGGCCCCGGCCCCGTCCGCACCGACGCCACCGGCGGGGCCCGCACCAGCGCGCAGGCCGTCTGGGCCGAGGCGGAGCGCTCCGCGCGGCGCGCGCGGGAATCCTCCACCTCCCGCTTCTGATCGAACAGATGTTCTAGGGTGTCCGCGTGATCGCCACCCTCACCGGAACCGTCTCCTCCCTCGGGCTCGACTCCCTCGTGCTCGACGTGCGCGGCGTCGGCTACCTCGTCCGCACCACCCCCGCCGCGCTGGCCCACACCCGCCACGGCGCCGAGCTGACCCTGCACACCGAGCTGGTGGTGCGGGAGGACTCGATGACCCTGTTCGGCTTCCCCGCGCCCGCCGAGGCGGAGGCCTTCCGGGTGGTGCAGTCCGTCAGCGGCATCGGGCCGCGGCTCGCGCTGTCGGTGCTGGCCGTGCTCTCCCCGGAGGACCTCGCCCGCGCGGTCGCCGCGCAGGACACCAAGGCCATCACCAAGGTCCCCGGCATCGGCCCGAAGGTCGCCGGCCGGATGATGCTGGAGCTCGGCGGGAAGCTCGCCCCGCCCGCCGATGCCGCCCCGGCCGCCGGGCAGGCCGCCCCTGCCGCCCCCGTCGACGCCGCCACCGCGCAGGTCGTCGAGGCCCTCGTCGGCCTCGGCTGGCCCGAGAAGGCCTCCGCGACCGCCGTCGAGGAGACCGCTGCCGAGCTCGGCGGTGCCCCCGAGGCCGGGGAGCTGCTGCGCGGCTCGCTGCGCCGCCTGGGCGGTGCCCGATGAGGCTCGGCGAGCACGAGGGTTTCCCGGACGCGGACGGCGTCGACGCCACCGCCGAGGCGGAGGACCGCTCCCTGACCAGCGCCGAGTCCGGCGCCCTGGAGCGCGCCGCCGAGGCCGCGCTGCGCCCCAAGCGGCTGGAGGACTTCGTCGGCCAGGCCGTGGTGCGCGAGCAGCTCTCCCTGGTGCTGGACGCCGCCCGCGGCCGCGGCCGCCCGCCCGAGCACATGCTGCTCTCCGGCCCCCCGGGCCTCGGCAAGACCACCCTGGCGATGATCATCGCCGCCGAACTCGGCACGCCCCTGCGCATCACCTCCGGCCCGGCCGTGCAGCACGCCGGGGACCTCGCCGCGATCCTCTCCTCCCTCGAGGAGGGCGAGGTCATGTTCATCGACGAGATCCACCGCCTCGCCCGCCCCGTCGAGGAGATGCTCTACATCGCGATGGAGGACTTCCGGGTCGACGTGGTGGTCGGCAAGGGCGTCGGCGCCACCTCGATCCCGCTGGAGCTGCCGCCCTTCACCGTGGTCGGCGCGACCACCCGCGCCGGGCTGCTGCCGGCGCCGCTGCGCGACCGCTTCGGCTTCGTCGGCCACCTGGACTACTACCGCCCCGAGGAGCTGGACCGGGTGGTGCGCCGCTCCGCCGGGCAGCTCGGCGTCGACATCGCCGGGGAGGCGGCCGCCGAGATCGCCTCCCGCTCCCGCGGCACCCCCCGCATCGCCAACCGGCTGCTGCGGCGGGTGCGGGACTGGGCCCAGGTGCGCGGCAGCGGCGCGCTGGACCTGCCCGCCGCCCGCGCCGCCCTCGAGGTCTACGAGGTCGACGCCCGCGGGCTGGACCGGCTGGACCGGGCCGTGCTCTCCGCCCTGTGTACCCGCTTCGCCGGGGGACCGGTGGGGCTGTCCACCCTCGCCGTCGCGGTGGGGGAGGAGACCGAGACCGTGGAGACCATGGTCGAGCCCTACCTGGTGCGCGAGGGCTTCCTGCTGCGCACCCCCCGCGGCCGGGCCGCCGCCCCCGCCGCCTGGGCCCACCTGGGCCTGCCCGTCCCCGAGACCGGCCCCGAGCAGTCCCCGATGCTGGGACGCTTCTGAGCACTGCCCCTCCGCAGGCCCCGCGACGCCGCGCCGGAGCCCGCTCGCCGGTCCGCGGTTGACGTCGTGACCCGGGGTTCCGTGCAGCCCGGGTGAGGGTCGTCCCCTCCTGGACGCCCTGCCGGGGCGCGCGCGGGCACGGCGGGTAGAGTGGTCCGGTCAGCCGTCCGCGGCAGGCTCCCGTGCGGCCGTATCGGCCCGGGCCTGCCCGTGGTGCCGCCCCGGCCGAGGAGCCGGGGCCGGCCCGTCCACCGAGAGGAACCCTGTGGAACTCCTGCCCCTGCTGCTCATCTTCGCCGTCCTGCTGCTGCCGATGCTGTTCATGTCCAACCGCCAGCGCAAGGCGCAGCGCGAGCAGCAGGAGCGCATCAGCCAGCTCGGCGTGGGCGACGAGGTCCGCACCCACTCCGGCTTCTACGGCCTGATCGTCGAGGAGTACGACGACCTGGTCGTGCTCGAGTCCGAGGACGGCACCCAGTCCAAGTGGGCCCGCCAGGCCATCGCCATGAGCGTGGACCCCACCCCGGAGGAGGAGCTGGCCGAGGACGGCACCCCGGCCGCCCCCGGTGAGACCGTCGACAGCACCGCCACTCCCGCCGACGCCTCGGACGAGGTCCCCGGCGTCACCGCCCGCGACGAGGACGCCGACGCGCGCCGCGAGCGCTGAGCGCCCGCCTCCCCGCTTCCCCCGACAGGAACGCACCTCCATGTCCGCACGCCGCATCCCGCTGATGGTCCTCGCCGTCCTGATCCTCCTGCTCGGCGGGGGGATCGGGGCCGGCGTCTGGAAGGGCGGCTGGTCGCCCACCCCGCAGCTCGCCCTGGACCTCGAGGGCGGCACGCAGGTGATCCTGCAGGCCCAGACCACCGACGGCTCCACCATCGACCGCGAGTCGATGGAGCAGGCCCGCCAGATCATCAGCCAGCGGGTGAACGCCCTGGGCGTCTCGGAGACCGAGATCTCCATCCAGGGCGGCACCAACATCGTCGTGGACATCCCCGGCACCCTGGACCAGGAGACCTCCGAGGCGCTGCGCCAGACCGCCTCCATGAGCTTCCGTCCCGTGCTCGGCGCGGTCGCCCCCGAGGGCGTCGACTCCGGCGCCTCCGACGCCGGGGGAGCCTCCGATGCGGGCGGCGCCTCCGACGCCGGCGGCGAGGAGGCCCTCGAGGAGGCCACCGAGGAGTCCGAGGCCCCCGCGGACCCCTCCGCCCTGCAGTTCCAGGGCCTGGTCAGCGAGGACACCTCGATGGCCCCCGCCACCTCCACCGACGGCGGCGAGCTCGCCTACCCGGCCTGGTCCCTGGACTGGCTCACCACCGAGCTGCAGACCGAGCTGATGACGGTGGACTGCACCGACCCCGCCGCGCAGCAGGAGGCCGTGGCCGACGCCCCGGCCGACGAGCCCGTGGTCGCCTGCGACCCCGACGGCACCCAGAAGTTCCTGCTCGGCCCCGAGGTGGTGGCCGGCTCCAGCATCGAGAACGCCACCGCCGGCGCGGAGACCAATCCCTCCAGTGGGCAGGCCACCGGCTACTACGTGGTGAACATGAGCTTCGGCGACGAGGGGGCCCAGGCCTTCGCCGACATGACCAGCGCCCTGTACGACGGCGAGGGCTCCACCGCCGCCTTCGGCATCGTGCTGGACGGCCAGGTGATCTCCGCCCCGCAGGTGCAGGAGCCCTCCCCGAACGGCGAGGCCCAGATCTCCGGCGAGTTCACCGAGGAGCAGGCCAGCCAGCTCGCCGACCAGCTCCGCTTCGGCGCCCTGCCGCTCGAGTTCGAGGTCGCCTCCGAGCAGCAGATCTCCGCCACCCTCGGCGAGGACCAGCTCGAGATGGGCCTGATCGCCGGGCTGATCGGCCTGGCCCTGGTGGTGCTGTACGCCTTCGCCCAGTACCGGGTGCTGGCCGTCGTCACCACCTCCAGCCTGCTGGTGATGGGCCTGCTCACCTACTCCGTGCTGACCGTGCTCTCGAACATCCCCGACATCGGCTACCGGCTCTCGCTGGCGGGCGTCGCGGGCCTGATCGTCGCGATCGCCTTCACCGCCGACTCCTTCATCGTCTACTTCGAGCGCGTGCGGGACGAGATCCGCGAGGGACGCGGCATCGCGGCGGCCGTGGACCACGGCTGGAACCGCGCCAAGCGCACCATCCTCGCCTCCGACGCGGTCAACCTCATCGCGGCCGTCGTGCTGTACCTGCTGTCCACCGGCGGCGTGCGCGGCTTCGCCTTCGTGCTCGGCGTGACCACCGTGCTCGACCTGCTGGTGGTGTTCCTGTTCACCCACCCGGTGCTGCGAGCCCTGGTCACCACCCGCTTCTTCGGCAAGGGCCACCCCATGAGCGGCCTGGACCCGGCGCTGCTGGGCCGGGACGTCCCCGCCTACGCCGGCCGCGGCCGGGTCCGCTCGGCCGCCGAGCGCGGCCGCGACGGCGAGGCCGCCCGCGAGACCCTCGCCGAGCGCAAGGCCCGCCTCGCCCGCGAGGAGGCCGCCGCCGCGGAGGACGGATCCACGGCGCCCGCCGACCGTCCCGACGATCGTGAGGAGGAGCGATGACCGCCACGCTCTCCCGGGCCGGCAACGCCCTGCACGACGGCACCCGCTCGGTGCCGATCGTCCGTCGCCGCCGCACCTGGTACCTGATCAGCGTCGCCGTCGTGCTCGTGCTCGGCGCCCTGGCGCTGCTGCGCGGCCCGAACCTCGGCATCGAGTTCACCGGCGGCTCCGAGTTCCAGGTCGCCGGGGTCTCCTCGACCGACCAGACCGCCGCCCGCGACATCGTGCGCGAGGAGTTGCCGGACACCGAGCCCAAGATCACCGTGATCGGTGGGGACACCCTGCGGGTGCAGACCACCCAGCTGGACTCCACGCAGACCGCCACCATCGCCCAGGAGCTCGCCGAGGGGTACGGGGTCGAGGCCGAGGCGGTCTCCACCTCGTACATCGGCCCGGTCTGGGGCGCCGACATCACCCAGAAGATGCTCCGCGGCATCCTGGTGTTCCTGGTGCTGGTGGCCGCCGCGATGGCGCTGTACTTCCGAGACCTGCGGGTCTCCGGCGCCGCGATGATCGCCCTGTTCCACGACATGCTGATCACCGCCGCCGTGTACGGCGTGGTCGGCTTCGAGATCACCCCGGGCACCGTGATCGGCTTCCTCACCATCCTCGGCTACTCGCTATACGACACCATCGTCGTCTTCGACAAGGTCCGCGAGAACACCGCCGGCATGTCCGACACCCGCGGCCCCGCCTACGCGGGCCGGGTGGAGCTCGCCGCGAACCAGACCCTGGTGCGCTCCATCAACACCTCCGTGGTGGCCCTGCTGCCGGTCGGCTCGATCCTCGTGATCGGCGCCTTCCTGCTGGGCGCCGGCACCCTGAAGGACATTTCCCTGGCGCTGTTCGTCGGCATCCTCGCCGGCACCTACTCCTCGATCTTCCTGGCCCCCGGCCTGCTGGTGGACCTGCACCGCATCGGCGGCCGGCGCCGCGGCAAGGCCGCGCATCCGGCGGAGGCCCCCGCGGGCCGCCGGGCCGCTGCCCCGCGGCGCGGCACCGAGGCCGAGGAGACCGGGGACGATCCGGAGGGCGCCTCCTCCTCGGAGGCCACTGCGGCCGGCACCCCCTCCACCGGCTCGGCCTCCGGCGACACCGCTCGCTCCCGCGCCGCCGCGGCCGCCCCGGCCCGTCGTCAGCCCCGCCGCAGCACGCGGCGCGGGCGCTCCAGCTCCCGGTGAGGAACCCCAGATGAGCACCCCCAGCCCCTCCCTCGACCGCGTCCAGGAGCTGCGCAGCAGCCACATCGGGGAGTACCCCGACTTCCCGCAGCCCGGGATCCTGTTCCGCGACATCACCCCGCTGCTGCGTGACGCCGGCGCGCTGCGCGAGATCATCGCCCACTGGCGCACCCTGCTGCCCGAGGGCATCGAGTACGTCGTCGGCACCGAGGCCCGCGGCTTCGTGCTCGGCGCGCCGCTGGCCTACGAGCTCGGCGCCGGCTTCATCCCCGTCCGCAAGGCCGGCAAGCTGCCCGGCAATCCGGCCAGCCTGCGCTACGACCTGGAGTACGGCAGCGCCGAGGTGCAGATCCCCGAGGACTGCCTGCCCGCCGGTGCCCGCACCGTGGTGATCGACGACCTGCTGGCCACCGGCGGGACCGCCGCCGCCACCATCGAGCTGGTGCGCCGCTTCGACGTCGAGCTGCTCGGCGCCTCCTTCCTCATCGAGCTCGAGGGTCTCGGCGGCCGCGAGGCCATCCCCGCCGACGTGCCCGTCTCCGCGGTCTGGTCCTTCCCGAACTGAGCCCCGCCCGCCGGCCCGTCGCCGTGCCCGCGGGCATCGCCGTCCCCGCCCCGGGAGGGTTACCGCTTCGTCACGGCTCCGTGGCTGGGGACGGGACCTTTCTCCCGCGCGCGTAGACTGTCCGATCACAGAGGCAGGAGGCGTGCGATGACGGATCGACCCGAGTCCGAGGACTCCGCGGCCCGGACCCAGGCCGCCCCGGCGCCCGGTGCCCGCGCGGAGACCCCCACCTCCCCGCCCTCCCCGGCGACCAGCACCGGCGCGATCCGGCGCCCCCGCTCCCGCCTGGCCTTCTTCGGCTCCCGCGGCGGCAGCACCGCCGTCGACCCTCTGCTGGCGCCCCTGCTGGAGACCATGGGCTCGGTCAGCCCCAAGGAGGACCTGGGCCTGGTCCAGCGCGCCTACACGGTGGCCGAGCGCGCCCACCGCGGTCAGCAGCGCAAGAGCGGCGACCCGTACATCACCCATCCGGTCTCGGTGGCGACGATCCTCGCCGAGCTGGGCTCCCCGGCCGAGGTGGTCGCCGCGGCGCTGCTGCACGACACCGTCGAGGACACCGACTACTCCCTCGATCAGCTCCGCGCCGACTTCGGCGAGGTCATCGCCGTGATGGTCGACGGCGTCACCAAGCTGGACAAGGTCACCTATGGCGAGGCCGCCCAGGCCGAGACCGTGCGCAAGATGATCGTGGCGATGAGCCGCGACGTGCGGGTGCTGCTTATCAAGCTCGCCGACCGCCTCCACAACGCCCGGACCTGGAAGTACGTCCCGGCCGCCTCCGCGGAGCGCAAGGCCAAGGAGACGCTGGAGATCTACGCGCCGCTCGCGCACCGCCTGGGCCTGAACACCATCAAGTGGGAGCTGGAGGACCGCTCCTTCCAGGTGCTCTACCCCAAGGTGTACGAGGAGATCGTGGCGCTGGTCGCCCAGCACGCCCCCGCCCGCGAGCAGTACCTGCGCAGCGTCTCCGGCCAGATCCTGGAGGACCTCAAGCAGGCCCGCATCAAGGCCGAGGTCACCGGGCGCCCCAAGCACTACTACTCGATCTATCAGAAGATGATCGTCCGCGGCCGCGACTTCGCCGACATCTACGACCTGGTCGGGGTGCGGGTGCTGGTGGACACCGTGCGCGACTGTTACGCCGTGCTGGGCACCCTGCACGCGCGCTGGTCCCCGGTGCCCGGGCGCTTCAAGGACTACATCGCCCTGCCCAAGTTCAACCTCTACCAGTCGCTGCACACCACGGTGATCGGCCCCACCGGCAAGCCGGTGGAGATCCAGATCCGCACCTGGGAGATGCACCGCCGCGCCGAGTACGGTGTCGCCGCCCACTGGAAGTACAAGGCGATGGCCGGCGGCGCTCCCGGGGGAGCGGCCGCCCAGCCGATCGCCAGCGAGGGCGCCTGGCTGCGCCAGCTGATGGACTGGCAGAAGGACACCACCGACTCCGGGGAGTTCCTGGACTCGCTGCGCTTCGAGATCAACACGCAGGAGGTGTACGTCTTCACGCCGAAGGGGGACGTGCTCGCCCTGCCGCAGGGTTCCACCCCGGTGGACTTCGCCTACGCCGTGCATACCGAAGTGGGCCACCGCACGATCGGCGCCCGCGTCAACGGCCGCCTGGTCTCCCTCGAGTCGACGCTGGACACGGGCGACGTGGTCGAGGTCTTCACCTCGAAATCGCAGGAGGCCGGGCCCAGCCGTGACTGGTTGGGCTTCGTGAAGTCCCCGCGGGCCCGCTCGAAGATCCGCCAGTGGTTCACCAAGGAGCGCCGCGAGGAGGCCCTCGAGCGCGGCCGCGAGGAGCTGGCCAAGGCGCTGCGCCGCCAGGACATCCCGATGCGGCGCCTGCTCACCCACGAGACCCTGAACGCCGTGGCGGGGGACCTCAACCTCGGCTCCATCGACGCCCTGTACACCTCGATCGGGGAGGGCCACACCGGCGCCCAGAACGTGGTGGAGAAGCTGCGCGCCACCTTCGGCGGCAGCGACGGCGCCGAGGAGGACGTGGCCGAGTCCACCGTCCCCACCTGGGTGCGCCCCCCGGCGCCGAAGGACCGCTCCGAGCGCCGCACCGCGCAGACCGATCAAGGGGTCGTGGTCGACGGCCAGACCGATCTGTGGGTGAAGCTCGCCAAGTGCTGCGGCCCGGTGCCGGGCGATCCCATCGTCGGCTTCGTGACCCGCGGCAACGGCATCTCGGTGCACCACCGGGACTGCTCCAACGCCGTGCAGCTCACCGAGCAGCAGCCGGACCGGATGGTGCCGGTCTCCTGGTCGGGCCGCCACAGCACCGCCTACCTGGTGCACATCAAGGTGGAGGCCCTGGACCGGCCGCGGCTGCTCACCGACCTCGCGCTGGTCATCTCCGATCAGCAGGTGAACCTGCATTCGGCCTCGGCGCAGTCCAACGCCGACCGGCTCGCCGCGACCTACTTCTCCTTCGAGCTGGCGGATCCGACGCATCTGGCCGCCGTGCTCTCCCAGGTGCGCAAGGTGGAGGGCGTCTACGACGTCTACCGGGTGACCGCCGACGGCAAGGCCGTGGGCGCCTCGGAGCCGCTGACCGTGGTCTGATCCCCGGCGACGGACCCGATCGCCCCGGTCGCTCCGGGGAGCCCGTCCCGCGGCGGCGGGATGATCCGTCGGGGCGCGGGACGGCCGTCCGGCGACGGCGGCTCTTCCTCCTCGATCCGCGGCGGGGCCTCCCGGCACCGCTGCTCGACGGTGGGCCCGACCTCCCGCGCCTGTTCCCGCGCCCGTCCCTGTTCCCGCTCCAGCTCCGCGCGGAGCGTCCGCAGACAGCGCCGTGCCCCGGGGGCGCGCGGATGCCGGGGCAGCCGCCCCAGCCGCTCCGCGATCCCGCGCAGGTCCGTGTGGCCGCTGCACACCAGCTCCGCGACCAGCGCCAGCCGGTCGCGGTCGGGGTCCGAGCGCAGCAGGTCCGCGCCGGTGCGGGCCGGGACCGTCATCGGCACCCCGCCGCGGGTCTCCACCTCCTCGGCGCCCAGCCGCGAGGAGCGCACCGTCACCCCCGGGATCGTCGCCCGGTGGGCGGTGGAGAACAGCTCGACGCCGGCCGGCGGAGGGCCGCCCAGCACCACCCAGGCCGCGGAGGCCCCCGCCAGCACATGGTCCCGTCGCAGGTGCTCGCCGAGCGCGCAGCCGATCGCCAGCGCGCGCCCGACGGCGCTGTCCAGCAGGTCCGGGGGCAGGTAGATGCCCGGCAGCAGCCGCACCAGCAGTCCCTCGGCCACGAGCACCGCGGTGGAGGGACTCTCCGCGGCCGGGTAGACGGCGGCCGCCACGGGCTGCGCGAGCTCGGCCGCGTGCCGCGACCAGGCGGCGCAGGCGACGCGCGGCTCCCGACGGCGTCCGTCGGTCGCGGCGCCGGCCCCCACCCGGGTCTCCGACGTCTCCGCGTCCCGGTCGCCGACGGGGCTCGGGCCGAACTCCGCGCGCGCCGCGGCGGGCAGTCGCGGGGGCGGGGTGCCGGGGTCGAGGGAGTCCATGCCCCGAGCCTCCCGGTTCGCGGCCGGGACGACAACGGGGCCCGTCCCGGTGTGGACGGGCCCCGTGGTCGGGGAGGAGCAGTCGTGCTCAGCCGAGGTCGCGAGCGGAGCGCTCGATCACGGCGAGCCACTCACGGCGGGCCTCCAGCGCCGCCTCGGCCTCGGCGACGCGCCGCGGGTCGCCGGATGCCTGCGCCTTCTCCAGCGCCTCCTCGTAGCCGCTGATCGCGGACTGCAGCTGGGAGGAGGCTCCCTCGACGCGCGCCTTGGTGCGCGGATCGGTGCGGCGCCACTCGGCCTCCTCGGCCTGCTTCACCGAGCGCTCGATGCCACGCAGCTTGTCCTCCACGCGCCGCAGGTCGCTGCGGGGCACCTTGCCGGCGTCCTCCCAGCGGTCCTGCACGGAGCGCAGGGTCTCCTTGGCGGCATCCAGGTCGGTCGAGGGGTCGATCTGCGCGGCCTCCTGCAGCAGGGACTCCTTGACGGCGAGGTTCTCCCGCTGCTCGGACTCGGTGGCTTCGAGGTCCGCGTTGCGGGCGGCGAAGAAGGTGTCCTGGGCGGCCTTGAAACGCGCCCACTGGGCGTCGTCCTTCTTGCGGGAGCCGCGGGGCGCGCGGCGCCACTGGTCCATCAGGTCCTTGTAGGCACGGACCGTGGGGCCCCAGTCCGTGGAGTCCTGCATCTCCTCGGCGCGAGCGATGAGCTGCTCCTTGGTGCGGGCCGCCTCCTCGTGCTTCTCGTCGAGCTGCGCGAAGAACTGCTTGCGGTGCCGGTCGAAGGTGGAGCGGGCTGCGGAGAGCCGCTTCCACAGGGCGTCCTCGGTGGGCCGGTCGAGGCTGACGTCCTCGGTCTGCATCCGCTTCCAGGTGGGCACCATCTGGCGCATCGTCTCCCCGGCGCTGCGCCAGGAGATCTGCTCGGGCGGGGTCGCGACCAGGGCCTCGATCTCCTCGACGAAGGCGGTGCGGCGCTCGACGGCACCGGCCCGCGCCTCGGCGCGGCGGGCCTCGAGCCCGGCGATCAGGGACTTGGCCTGCTCCCGCAGGTCGTGGGCGCGCTGGCGCAGAGCGGGGATGTCCCCGACCACCTGTGGCTCCTTCATGTTCTTGCGGAGGTTCTCCAGCAGTCGGTTCAGCTCGTTGTGGGTGTGCTCCGGCGCGGCGAGCTTCTCCTCGGTGAGGTCCAGGAAGGCCACCAGGTCCAGGTAGCCCTTCGCATAGGGCTCCAGCGGGTCGCCCTCGGCGGCGGCGTCGACGCTGCCGATGGTGCGCACCTGGGTGCCGTCCTGCACGGTGACGGTGCCGTCCTCAGCGACCGCGCCGAACTCCTTGGCGGCGGCGATCTGCTCGGCGTCGTACTCGGCGGCCGGGGGAGCGGCGGGCAGCAGCGGGGCGGCCGGCTTCTTCCCGGCCAGGGCGGCGGGGGAGGGCACCGCGGGGCGCGGGCCCGGCGCGGGCTGCTCTGCCGTCGCCGCCTCGTCAGCGGGGCCGTTCCCGGCATCGTCCGTGACGAAGACCGCGGTCTCCGCGGTCGTCTCCGCGGAGGATTCGGCGGTCGCCGCCGTCGGATCCGGGGCCTGCTCGGCGGCGGTCTCCGGGGAGGAGGCGGGGGTCGTCGGGGTCTCGGACTCGCTCACGGGGAGCTCCTTCGATCGGATCCGCCCTCGGCGGGCGGGACGAGCCATCGGGGTCGATGGCCGGGCGGTCGGGACGCATGCCCCCGCGGGGAGGGACACGTCACGGAACTCTACCGCGCACGCGGGCCGGCACGAGGCGGCGCCCGCCCCCACCGACCGGCGCGGACGGGGATAATGGGTCGGGCTCCGCGCCGGGCGACCGGACGCGGGCCACGGCTCCACCGTCGACCCCAGCAAAGGACCTCCCCGCATGGCGAAGATCTCCGCCCTGTCCGGCTTCCCCGAGTGGCTCCCCTCCGAGCGACTCCTCGAGCAGCACGTCATCGACGTGTTCCGCGAGGTCGCCGAGCTGCACGGGTTCTCCGGCATCGAGACGCGCGCGGTCGAGCCCCTCGACCAGCTGCTGCGCAAGGGCGAGATCGACAAGGAGGTGTACGTGCTGCGCCGCCTGCAGGCCGAGGACGGCACCGAGGACGCCACCGCGGACCCCTCCCGCACCCTGGGCCTGCACTTCGACCTCACCGTGCCGCTGGCCCGCTACGTCCTGGAGCACCAGAACGACCTGGCCTTCCCGCTGCGCCGCTACCAGATCCAGAAGGTCTGGCGCGGGGAGCGCCCCCAGGACGGCCGCTTCCGGGAGTTCTACCAGGCCGATCTCGACGTGATCGGCCAGGACAGCCTGCCCGGGCACGTGGAGGCCGAGGTGGCCGTGGTGATGGCCGAGATCCTCTCCCGCCTGCCCCTGCCCCCGGTGCGGATCCACGCCAACACCCGCCGGCTGTCCGAGGGCTTCTTCCGCTCCATCGGCTTCGCGGACCACACCCCCGTGCTGCGCGCCCTGGACAAGCTCCCCAAGATCGGCGACGAGGCCGTGGCCCGCCTGCTGCGCGAGGAGGCCGGCGCCACCGAGGAGCAGGCCGCCGCTGCGCTCGCCTTCGCCGGCATCCGCACCGCCGACGCCTCCTTCGCCCAGCAGGTGCGCGACCTCGGCGGCACCGGCGAGATGCTCGAGCAGGGCATCGCCGAGCTCACCGCCGTGCTGGAGCGCGTCGAGGTTGCCGTGCCCGGGGTGATCCTCGCCGATCTCTCCATCGCCCGCGGCCTGGACTACTACACCGGCACCGTCTTCGAGAGCTTCCTCGAGGGCCACGAGTCCCTCGGCTCGATCTGCTCCGGCGGCCGCTACGACGAGCTCGCCGCCGACAACCGCCACCGCTACCCCGGGGTGGGCCTGTCGATCGGCCTCTCGCGCCTGGTCTCCCGGATGATCTCGGCGGGCCTGGCCCGGCCCAGCCGCCCCGTGCCCACCTGCGTGCTGGTCTCGGTGGCCGAGGAGGAGTCGCGTCCCGCCAGCGAGGCCGTCGCCCGGTCCCTCCGCTCCCGCGGGATCGCCTGCGAGGTCGCCCCCACCGCGGCCAAGCTCGGCAAGCAGATCCGCTACGCGGACCGGCGGGGGATCCCCTTCGTCTGGTTCCCCGGCGGTGACGGCGACGAGGTCAAGGACATCCGCTCGGGCGAGCAGACCTCGGCCGACGCCGCGAGCTGGGAGCCCCCGGCCGCGGACCGCACGGTGCGGCTGGTGGGCGTCGCGCAGGTCTGACGCCGTCCCGGCCCGGGACGTGTGAGGGCTCGCACATTGCGGCCAGGAGGGAATGCACCGGCGCCCGGCGGCGTTGGGCGGGACATGGCTACCGTCACCCTGACCACCGAGAACCACGACGAGACCGTCCAGGACGGCGTCGTCCTGATCGACTTCTGGGCCGGCTGGTGCGTTCCCTGCCAGCGCTTCGCCCCGATCTTCGAGGAGTCCTCCGAGCAGCACGAGGACGTCACCTTCGCCAAGGTCGACACCGAGGACCAGCAGCAGCTGGCCATGCGCTACGGCGTCACCTCGATCCCGACCCTGGTCGCCTACCGCGAGGGCATCCCGGTGTTCTCCCAGGCCGGCGCCCTGCCCGCCTCCGCCCTGGAGGACCTCATCGGCCAGGTGAAGGGCCTCGACATGGACGAGGTCCGCAAGGCCTACGCCGAGGCGCAGGAGCAGCAGGACGCCAACAGCTGACCGCTCCGCCCGGACGGCCGGGACGAGCAGGGGCCCCGCACCGATGATCGGTGCGGGGCCCCTGCCGTGCCAGGACGGTCACGGCGACGTCCCGCGCCGCACCGGGGCGGCGCGACGCCCTGTGACGCTCCGGACCCATGGCCGTATCGTCCGTCTCGTCCGTATCGCCCGACACGTCCTCCTCCGGCTCCCGCTTCACCTGGATGGACCTGTTCTGAGGACTCGCCGTCGTCCTGGTGACCGCGAACCACGCGGCCGACGAGAGCACCAGCGAGGCCATCCGTGGGGTGATGGCCGCCCTGGGCGACTACCGCATGCCGGCCCTCCTCCTGCTGTCCGGGATCCTGCTTCCGCGGTCCCTGACCAAGCCCACCGGCGTGTTCATCAGCGGAAAGCTCCGTCTCATCGCCTGGCCCTGCCTGGTGTGGTCCGCGGTGATGCTCGGCATCTTCGGCCCCGAGCTCGGGCTGACCTGGCGCTGGTGGCTGCTCGCCGAGCCGTCCCACGTCTGGTACCTCAACGCCCTGCTGATGTACTACCTGCTCGGGCTGCTGCTGCGCCGCGTCCCGCCCCTCGTCACGGCTCTCGCCCTGCTGGCCCTCTCGGTCCCCCTGGCCGTCTTCTCCTACCCGGGGGACGTGCCCGGGATGGTCTGGCACCGGCCCTGGTACGGCTTCTTCTTCTTCCTCGGAGCCGCCCTGCAGCCGCACCTGAACCGGGTGATCGGGCTGCGCGGCTGGGTGATCGCCCTCGCCACGCTCGCCTCCGTGCCCTGGGTGGTCCACACCGTCCGCGTCAGCGAGACCTTCAACGGGGGAGTGGTCGCCGCGCTGATGTCCGCCGTGGGTCTCATCGTGGTGGTGTGGCTCGCCCCCCGGGTGCCGCGCGGACGAGTGGCGCGCGCCTTCGAGTGGATGGGGAGGAACTCGATCGTGATCTACCTGGTGCACTTCCCCTCGATGTTCGCCTGGCACCAGATCGGCTTCTCCGCCGACGGTGTCCTGAACTACCTGGTGATGGTCGCGCTGTCGCTGGGAGCCGGGGTGGTGGCGGTCCGGCTGCGGCCCTGGTCGTGGTCCCTGTACGAGTTCCCGGACCTGCGCGCACGTCGGCGACGACGGCGTGAGGCCGCGGCCGCGGCCGGCTGACCGTGCAGGAGGGCCCGCACCGACGCTCGGTGCGGGCCCTCCCGCGCTCCGGGCCGGGCCCGGGTCATGCGGTGGTCAGTCGCGGTGGCCGCGGTGCCCGCCCTCGTTCCTGCGGAAGGAACGGTCCCCGCCCTTGGGGAAGGGGCGGTCGCCGCCGCGAGGACCACGGTGGTCCCCGCCGCCGCGACGGTCGTCGCGCGGGCCGCCCTTGCCGCCCTTGGGGCCGTGGTCGGGGGCGATCCGCAGGGTGCGACCGGCGATCTTGGCGCGGCCGATGGAGGAGAGCTGCTCCTCGCTGAGGGTGCCGCGGATCTGCACCAGGGCGAAGGAGCCGAAGATCGAGATCTTGCCGACGTCCTTGCCGTTGACACCGCCCTCGCCGGTGATGGTGCCGACGATCGACGGCGGCTTGGCGCCGTGGCTGTGGCCCACCCCGATGCGGTACTGGGTGTAGCCGTTCTCCGCGCGGGGGGCGTCGGAGCCGCCGCGGCGGTCGTCCCGTCCGCGGTCCTCGCGATCGCCGCCGCGCTGCTGGGTGAACTCCTCCTCCTCGGGGGCGCTACCCGGGCCGCCGTCGCCGACGCTCATCGCGCCCAGCACGGTCGCCAGCTCGGCGGCGTCCATCTCGTGCTCGGCGAGGAAGGCGTCGACCTGCTCGCGGTACAGCTCCAGCCGGCCGCGCTCGCGGCGCGCCGGCACCTCGGCCAGCAGGCTCGCCATGCGGTGCTTGGAGACGTCCCGCGGGGAGGGGATCACGGCCTCCTCGAGGCGCTGCTTCGTGGCGCGCTCGATGTTCTTCAGGGTGCGCCGCTCGTGGGGGCCGATGAAGGTGAGGGCCTCACCGGTGCGGCCCGCGCGGCCGGTGCGGCCGATGCGGTGCACGTAGGCCTCCGGCTCGCGGGGCACGTCGAAGTTCACGACCAGGCCGATCTTCTCGACGTCCAGGCCGCGGGCTGCCACGTCGGTGGCCACCAGGATCTTCAGGGAGCCGTCGCGGAGCCGCTCGACGAGCTTCTCGCGCTCCTTCTGGGGTACGTCGCCGCTGATGGTGGCGGCCACGTGGCCGCGGGCCACCAGTGCGGCGCCCACCTCCTCGGCGGCGGCGCGGGTGCGCACGAAGACGATCGCGGCCTCGGCGTCGGAGGTGGCCAGCACGCGGGAGAGCGCACCGGTGCGGTGCTTGAAGGGCACCAGCGCGTAGGTCTGGTGCACGCTGGAGACGGTGGAGGACTGCGGGGTGACGCTCACCTGCACCGGGTGGCGCATGTGGTCGTCGGCGACCTTGCGGATCGCCGGGGGCATGGTGGCGGAGAACAGGGCCACCTGACGCTCTTCGGGGGAGTGGGAGAGGATCTCCTCGACCTCCTCCGCGAAGCCCATCCGCAGCATCTCGTCGGCCTCGTCCAGAACCGCGAAGCGCACCGCGTCCAGGCGCAGCGAGCGGCGGCGGATGTGGTCCATCACGCGACCGGGGGTGCCGACGACCACCTGGGCGCCGCGCTGCAGGGCGCGCTCCTGGGGGCCATAGGGGGAGCCGCCGTAGACGGCGACCACGTCGAGCCCGCCGATGGAGGTGGCGAAGGAGGAGATCGCGTCGGCGACCTGCATGGCCAGCTCGCGGGTGGGGGCCAGCACCAGACCCTGCACCGCCTTCAGCTCGGGGTCCACCGCGGCCAGCAGGGGCAGGCCGAAGGCGGCCGTCTTGCCGGTGCCGGTCTGAGCGACGCCGATCACGTCGCGGCCCTCCAGCAGCGGCGGGATGGCCTGCTCCTGGATGGCGGAGGGGGTGGTGAAGCCGAGGTCCTCCACCGCGCGGCGCAGTGCCGGGGGCAGGTCCAGGGCATCGAATCCGGCGGGGGCGGCCGGGGCGGCGGGCGCGTCGTCCGCCGCGGCGGCGTCGGCCGCGTCCTCGGGGGCGGGGGTGGCCGTGGCCGTGTCGGCGGGGGTGGCCGGGTCCTCGGCAGGGGAGTGGGCAGGGGAAACGTCGCTCATGGCGTCCTTCGGCGGAGGGGGTGGATGGTCTCCCGCGCCGGTCCCCGCACAGCGCGGGAGGGCTTCGACGTCTCGGGAGAGGACCCGCACGGACACTTCACGACGGCCTCGCCCGGGATCTCCCGTGGCGGCCAGGTCACAACGATGGTGCAGGTCGGACAGTGATCCAGTCTACGGATGAGGGAGGTCTCCGACCAGGCCCGCCGTGGCGACATCCCTCACCCCGGGCGCTACGCTGAGACCTTCGCGCCCCCGGACGCGAGCACCCCATCCGCCGGGCGGGCACCGCCCGTCCCACGTCGAAGGACACCCCGTGCTGCGCACCCACCACGCCGGCGAGCTCCGCCCGGAGCACATCGGACAGACCGTCACCCTCACCGGATGGATCGGCCGACGCCGTGACCACGGCGGCGTGACCTTCCTGGATCTGCGCGACGCCTCGGGCGTCGCCCAGGTCGTGGTCCGCGAGGACGAGGCGATGCACCTGCGCAACGAGTACGTGCTGCGCGTGACCGGCACCGTCGACCGCCGCCCCGAGGGCAACGAGAACGCGGCCCTGCCCTCCGGCGAGGTCGAGGTCACCGCCACCGAGGTGGAGGTGCTGAACTCGGCCGCACCGCTGCCCTTCCAGCTCGACGCCCACACCGAGGTCGGCGAGGAGGCGCGCCTGCGTTACCGCTACCTCGACCTGCGCCGCGAAGGCCCCGCCCGCGCCCTGCGCCTGCGCTCGGACATCAACCGCGCCGCGCGCGACACCCTGCTGGAGGACGGCTTCGTGGAGGTCGAGACCCCCACCCTGACCCGCTCCACCCCCGAGGGCGCCCGCGACTTCCTGGTGCCCGCGCGCCTGGCCCCCGGCTCCTGGTACGCCCTCCCGCAGTCGCCGCAGCTGTTCAAGCAGCTGCTCATGGTCGGCGGCGTGGAGAAGTACTTCCAGCTCGCCCGCTGCTACCGCGACGAGGACTTCCGCGCCGACCGCCAGCCCGAGTTCACCCAGCTCGACATCGAGATGGCCTTCGTGGACCAGGAGGACCTGATCGCGCTCGCCGAGCGGCTGCTGGTGAACGTGTGGAAGGTCGCCGGTCACGAGATCGCCGCCCCGATCCCGCGCATCACCTACGCCGAGTCCATGCGCCGCTACGGCTCCGACAAGCCCGACCTGCGCTTCGACCTCGAGCTCACCGAGATGACCGAGTACTTCGCCGAGACCCCCTTCCGGGTGTTCCAGGCCCCCTACGTGGGGGCCGTGGTGATGGCCGGCGGCGCCTCCCAGCCCCGCCGCACGCTGGACGCCTGGCAGGAGTGGGCCAAGCAGCGCGGCGCGAAGGGCCTGGCCTACGTGCTGATCCAGGAGGACGGCACCCTCACCGGCCCGGTCTCCAAGAACCTCTCCGAGGCGGAGAAGGCCGGCCTCGCCGAGAAGGTCGGCGCCCGGCCCGGCGACTGCGTGTTCTTCGCGGCCGGCGAGCCGAAGGCCTCCCGCGCCCTGCTCGGCGCCGCCCGCGACGAGATCGCCGAGCGCCTCGGCCTCATCGACCACGACGCCTTCGCCTTCGTGTGGGTCGTGGACGCCCCCATGTTCGAGCCGGCCGGCGACGCCGTCGCCGCGGGCGACGTGGCCGTCGGCTCCGGCGCCTGGACCGCGGTGCACCACGCCTTCACCGCGCCCAAGCCCGAGTTCGCCGACACCTTCGATACCGACCCCGGCAGCGCGCTGGCCTACGCCTACGACATCGTCTGCAACGGCAACGAGATCGGCGGCGGCTCCATCCGTATCCATCAGCGGGAGATGCAGGAGCGCGTCTTCGAGGTGATGGGCATCGACGAGGAGGCCGCCCAGGAGAAGTTCGGCTTCCTGCTGGACGCCTTCGCCTTCGGCGCCCCGCCGCACGGCGGCATCGCCCTGGGCTGGGATCGCGTGGCCGCGCTGCTGGCCGGCACCGACTCCATCCGCGAGGTCATCGCCTTCCCGAAGACCGGCAACGGCTACGACCCGCTCACCCAGGCCCCCGCCCCGATCCCCGCGCAGCAGCGCAAGGAGACCGGCGTGGACGCCAAGCCCGCCGCGAAGAAGACCGAGCAGCAGAAGGACGGGAAGCAGGACGAGACGCAGGACGGGGCCGCCGCCTCCGCCTGACGCCGGGCACCGCCGCCCGAGCACGAGGAAGGCCCCGCACCGGTCGGTGCGGGGCCTTCTCGGGTCCTCCCGGGTCGGGGGAGCGGGTCAGCGGGGCTGCTCGCCGTGCTTGATCTGCGGGCGCGGCAGCCGGAAGCGGCGGATCTGGATGGCGCGCATGATGCCGTAGCCCACCAGGCCCGAGCCCACCGCGCCGAAGGCCTCGGTCAGCTCCCGGCGCAGGCGGCGGCGCAGCAGGAAGGAGTCGATGACGCACAGGGCGATGCCGCCCCACAGCACCAGGATCATCGCGAAGCTCACCGAGGTGTACAGGTCAGCGTTGATCAGCGGCACCACCAGGGCCACCACGAAGAACACCAGCGCGACAGGGAAGAAGTACTCGGCGAGGTTGTGCCGGGAGTCGACCACGTCGCGCACCAGGCGGCGGTCGCGGCCGCGGTGCTGCAGCGGCATCTTCGACTCGTCGCCGCTGACCAGCGCCTGCTGGGACTCGGCGCGCTCCCGGGAGGCGCGCTCGCGGTCGCGCTTGCGGGCCTGCTTGCGGTCCTGCACCACCAGGGGTCGACGGCGCGCGGCCTCGGCCTCCTTGCGGGTACGGGTGGGCCGGCCCTTCGCCCCGGGGCGCGTCTCGGCGACCGGCTCCGGCTGGGAGGTGGAGTTCTCGTCGGATTTGCGGAAGATCACCAGGGCATTCTAGGTGACCGCCCCGCCCGGCCGCGCATCCGGGTGAGGCGCGCCGCGGGTACGGTGGAGGCCATGAGCACCCCCTCCGCCGGACCTTCCCAGCCCCCGATCGACGAGCAGGCCGCCCGCGCTCTCCACGAGCGCCTCGAGCCCCTGCTCCCCGCCGCGATCGAGGACCTCGAGAACCTGGTGCGGATCCCCTCGATCGCCTTCCCCGGCTACGACCGCGCCCCGGTGCACCGCAGCGCCGAGGAGGTCGCCCGGCTGCTGCGCGAGGCCGGCCTGCCCGAGGTCGTCATCCGCTCGGTCGAGGACGGCGCCCCTGCCGTCATCGGTCGTCTCCCCGCCCGCGACGGCGCCCCCACCGTGATGCTCTACGCCCACCACGACGTCCAGCCCACCGGGGACCCCGAGGCCTGGAGCTCCGCGCCCTTCGAGCCGACCCGCCGCGGGGACCGCCTCTACGGGCGCGGCGCCGCCGACGACAAGGCCGGGGTGATGGCCCACGTCACCGCGCTGCGTCTGGTCGGCGAGGAGCTCGCCGCCGCGGGCATCGGCGTGACCGTCTTCGTGGAGGGGGAGGAGGAGGCCGGCTCCCCGACCTTCCGCCCCTTCATCGAGGCCCACCGCGAGCAGCTGGCCGCCGACCTCATCATCGTGGCCGACTCCGCCAACTGGGCCGTCGGCACCCCGGCGCTGACCACCTCCCTGCGCGGCGTGGTGGACCTCGTGGTCACCGTGCGGGTGCTCGAGCACGCCGTCCACTCGGGCCTGTTCGGCGGACCCGTGCTGGATGCCCCCACGCAGCTCGCCCGGCTGCTGGCCACCCTCCACGACGAGCGCGGCGAGGTCGCGGTGCCGGGCCTCGTGCGCGCCGCGGATCCCTCCGTCGAGATGCCCGAGGAGGACTACCGCCGCGACGCCGGCGTGCCCGAGGGGCAGGCACTCTCCGGCACCGGTCCGCTGGCCGCCCGGCTCTGGGCCCGTCCCGCGATCTCGGTGATCGGCATCGACGCCCCCAGGGTGCGCGACGCCTCCAACACCCTGGTCCCCGCCGCCTCCGCGAAGATCTCCCTGCGCATCCCGCCCGGGGAGGATCCCGCCTCGGCGATGGACGCCCTCATCGCCCACCTCGAGGCGCAGGCCCCCGACACCGCCCAGGTGCAGATCCGCCGCGGTGAGCAGGGCAAGCCCTACGGCGCCCGCCAGGACGCCCCCTCGATGGACCTCGCCCGCGAGGCGCTCGGCGCCGCCTGGGGCACCGCGCCCGTGGACACCGGGCTCGGCGGCTCCATCCCCTTCATCGCCGATCTGCTGGAGGTGTTTCCCTCCGCCGAGGTGCTGGTCACCGGCGTCGAGGACCCCTCCTCCCGGGCCCACGGCCTCGACGAGTCCCTGCACCTGGGGGAGTTCGCCCGGGTGTGCGTCGCCGAGGCCCTGGTGCTGCGCGGCGCCGACCGCCTGCGCGCCGGCGCCGACGGGGCCGGGGGATGAGCGCCCCCGGCCGCCCGGAGGGGGACCGCCGCAGCGAACCGGTCTCGGCCCTGATGGTGCCGCTGCTGTTCCTCGGCCTCGTGATCGGCTTCCTCGCCGGCTACGTGCTGCTGTGGTGGGGCGCCCTGGTGGTCGCCGCGGTGCTGGTGCTCTCCCTCTCCTGGGTGCTGCTGGGTCGCAACCGTGACGCCGTCACCGGGCTGCTGGTGGGCACCGTGATCGGCTACCTGGTCGTGCTGGCGCTGGCCTTCTTCCGCGGCGTCCTGTTCTGAGCCCTGTCCCGCCTCGTCGCCCGGGAGGCCGGGAGCCGGTGTGGCCTCCGCCGCGGGCGGACGTCCTCGCATCCCCGCTCGCACGGGCGTAGGCTGGAGGGGAACATCCGTGCCCGAGGAGGACCGCATGACCACCACCACCGAGGCCCCCAGCGCCGCCCACGGCGTCACCCTGACCACCGAGGCCGCCTCGAAGGTCAGCTCGCTGCTGGAGCAGGAGGGTCGCGACGACCTGCGCCTGCGCATCGCCGTGCAGCCCGGCGGCTGCTCCGGCCTGATCTACCAGCTCTACTTCGACGAGCGCCTGATGGACAACGACCTCACCGTCGACTTCGACGGCGTCGAGGTGGTCGTCGACAAGATGTCCAGCCCCTACCTCTCCGGTGCCGTGATCGACTTCGCCGACACCATCGAGAAGCAGGGCTTCACCATCGACAACCCGAACGCGCAGAGCTCCTGCGCCTGCGGCGACTCCTTCTCCTGAGGCACCGCCCCACCTGAGACACCGCGGGGCCCGCATCGTGTCGACGTGCGCGCATCCGCCCGGCGGCACCCCTGCCGCCCACCCCGGGCCCGCCCGGCGACATCCCGTCGCCCGGCGGGCCCGTCGGCGTTCCGAGACGTCGTCCCCGTGCGCCAACCCCGGGCGCCGCGGTGCTCGACGAGCCTCCGACGCGCGCCCTATCACGCGGCGGATCACGGTGCCGCATCGGCCCGCACGACCTGCGTGCCGATGGTCCGCGCACCCCGCGGAACCCGTATGATGACAGCGTGCCGTCATGTGGCGGGCGCCCTGCGCCCGTCGCCGCTCCTTCCTCAGAGGAGCGCGGCGCCGCGGGCTTCCCGGCCCGCGCGAGTACCCACTCCGTCGCCACGGAGCCGCCCCGCCCCGCGCGGGCCCCGGCACCCCGGCGGCGGGGACGACGAGCGGAAGGTCATCTCTGTGATCCCCCAGGCCCCCCAGCGCTCGCGGCGGTTGCGTCGCACGGCGACCGTCGGCATCGCCGCCGCGGTCGTTCTGGTCCTTGCCGGGTGCAGCCAGGCCCAGCAGCGCGGCTTCCTCCCCGGCTACACCGACGGCGAGGTCACCAATCAGACCGAGCGGATCACCACCCTCTGGGTCGGCTCCTGGGCCGCCCTCGTGGTCGTCGGCCTCATCGTGTGGGGCCTGACCATCTGGTGCGCCGTCGCCTACCGCCGTCGCAAGAACGACACCGGCTTCCCGGTGCAGCTGCGCTACCACGTGCCGCTCGAGCTCATGTTCACCCTGCTGCCGGTGGTCATGATCCTCACCTTCTTCTACTTCACCCAGCGCGACATCCACGAGATCGAGGCCATCGAAGAGGATCCCTACGTCACCGTGAGCGCGGTCGGCAAGCAGTGGAGCTGGGACTTCTCCTACACCGTGGGCGACCAGGTGGTCCACGAGCCCGCGGGCGTGCAGTCCTTCGAGACCGGCGAGCCCGGCGCGGCGGACTCCCTGCCCGTGCTCTACCTGCCCGAGGGCGAGACCGTCGAGTTCCAGCTCGACTCCCGCGACGTCATCCACTCCTTCTGGATCGTCGACTTCCTCTACAAGAAGGACATGATCCCCGGGCACACCTCGACCTTCCAGGTGACCCCCACCCGTGAGGGCACCTACGCCGGCAAGTGCGCCGAGCTGTGCGGCGAGTACCACTCGGACATGCTCTTCAACGTCGAGGTCGTCTCCGTCGAGGAGTTCGAGGCCCACCTCGACGAGCTCGAGGCCCAGGGCCTGACCGGAGAGCTCGGCGTCGACCTCAACCGCAACCAGGAGGACTGGGAGATGCGTGAGGAGTGGGACGAGGGCGTCGAACAGCAGAACCAGCGTGACCAGCAGACCGCGGAGGAGGGGCAGTGAGCGCCCAGACCGAGACCCGTCCCGCCCCCGCGCCGGCACGGTTCGACACCAGCCGTGAGCGCACCGGCCTCGGCAAGCAGGTCTTCAACCTGCTGACCACCACCGATCACAAGCTGATCGGCATGATGTACATGGGGATGGCCTTCGCCTTCTTCTGCTTCGGCGGCCTCCTCGCGCTGATGATCCGCGCCGAGCTCTGGGAGCCCGGCCTGCAGGTCGTGGTCTCCAAGGACCAGTACAACCAGCTGTTCACCATGCACGGCACGATCATGCTGCTGATGTTCGGCACCCCGCTGTTCAACGGCTTCGCCAACTACCTGGTGCCGCTGCAGATCGGCGCCGTGGACATGGCCTTCCCGCGCCTGAACATGTTCGCCTTCTGGCTGACCCTGTTCGGCTCCGTCATCGCGGTGGCCGGCTTCCTCACCCCGCAGGGCGCCGCAGCCTTCGGCTGGTTCGCCTACGCCCCCTTGTCCGACACGACGTTCAGTCCCGGCCTGGGTGGTGATCTGTGGGTCTTCGGACTCGGATTGCAGGGCTTCGGGACGATCCTGGGCTCGGTCAACTTCATCACCACGATCATCTGCATGCGCATGCCCGGCATGACCATGTTCCGGATGCCCATCTTCACTTGGAACGTGCTGATCACCGCCGTGCTGGTGCTGATGGCCTTCCCGCCGCTGGCGTCCGCGCTGCTGGCGCTTGGCGCTGACCGCCGCTTCGACGCGCAGGTCTTCAACCCCGAGAACGGCGGCCCGATCCTCTGGCAGCACCTTTTCTGGTTCTTCGGCCACCCCGAGGTGTACGTGCTGGCGCTGCCCTTCTTCGGCATCGCCTCCGAGATCATCCCGGCCTTCAGCCGCAAGCCGATGTTCGGCTACAAGACCCTGGTCGGCGCGACCATCGCCATCGCCGCCCTGTCGGTGACCGTGTGGGCGCACCACATGTACACCACCGGCGCGATCATGTTGGACTTCTTCTCCTTCATGACGATGCTGATCGCGGTGCCCACCGGCGTGAAGTTCTTCAACTGGCTCGGCACCATGTGGCGCGGCTCGATCACCTTCGAGACGCCGATGCTGTTCACCCTCGGCTTCCTGTCCACCTTCACCTTCGGTGGCCTGACCGGCGTGATCCTGTCCTCCCCGGTGCTGGACTTCCACCTCTCCGACAGCTACTTCGTGGTGGCCCACTTCCACTACGTGATCTTCGGGACCGTGGCCTTCGAGATGTTCGCGGGCTTCTACTTCTGGTGGCCCAAGATGTTCGGCTACAAGCTGCACGAGGGCCTGGGCAAGTTCCACTTCTGGTTCCTGATGATCGGCTTCCACACCACCTTCCTGATCCAGCACTGGCTGGGTGTGGAGGGCGCCCCCCGCCGCTACGTGAACTACCTGGCGGAGGACGACTTCGGCTGGATGAACCAGATCTCCACCGTGGGCGCGTTCATCCTGGGCGCCTCGACGCTGCCGTTCATCCTGAACGTCGTGCTCACGCACACCCGCGGCAAGAAGGTCGAGGTGGACGACCCCTGGGGCTACGGCGCCTCGCTCGAGTGGGCGACCTCCTGCCCGCCACCGCGGCACAACTTCCACTCGCTGCCGCGCATCCGCTCCGAGCGTCCCGCCTTCGACCTCCACCACCCGGAGATCGCCGCCCTGGACCACATGCTCGAGGAAGAGCCCGAGAAGACCCCGAGGAGCAACTGACCCATGAAGAGCACCGCTCGGATCTTCTACATCCTCTCCGCCTTCTTCGTGGTGGTCGGGATCGCCTACGGCATCATCACCGGCCGCAACGAGCCGATGGGCATCGAGCCCGTGGGCTTCGCCGCGATCCTGGGCGCCGGCGGCCTGGCGCTGATGATCGCCATCTACCTGTCGATGAACGTCAAGGCCCACCCGGACCGGCCGGAGGACAACCTCCACGCCGAGGTCGAGGACGAGGCCGGCGTGCAGGGCAGCTTCGCCCCCTACAGCTGGTGGCCCCTGTGGGCCGCCGCGGGCGCCGCGCTCTGCTTCCTGGGTGTCGCCGCCGGCTGGTGGATCTTCGCCCTGGGCTTCATCCTCGCGTTCTTCGGCATCATCGGCTGGGTGCTCGAGTTCTCCACGGGGCAGCACCAGCACTGATCCCCGACACGTCTCACGGCCCCGTCTCCCTTCCGGGAGGCGGGGCCGTGCGCTGTTCGTCGCCGGGATGGGCTCGCAAGGGTCCCCGTCGCTTCGGCTCCGGTGCGTGACACGCTTGTGCTGGATGAACGAGGTCCATCCGACGCGAACGTGACGCCCCCGAGGCCATACCCGCACGGAGGTGATGGGAGGGGGCGCGGATACGGGTCATGACGTCCTGTCGGGAGTGCCCGGCTCGGAACGCGAACACCTCGCACTCACGAATGAGGCTGTATCCACTCAAGCGTACGGTAAGACGCGTAGATGGCGGGGAATGGGTCAGCGGCCGCCACCGGGTGTCGGGTGCTGGTTGTCGCGCGTCGGGTTGCTGCGTTCGAGCATCTCCTCGCCGTGTCCACGGTGCAGGGGCCCATCGGCCCGCTCGGGACGGCGACCCGAGCGGTCGGTCCGAGGAGTCCGTTTCGCGTGGTCCGCAGGGGTAGTCTCGGGAACACGGGAACCTCCCCGCGGAATTCCGGCTCACGCACGGGCACGGGGCAGGGGAGGGGAGGACGCGGCGAGGCCGCCGTCTCCGCCACCGTGCACGGGACAGGGGAAGGGAGTACGTGATGATCGGTCCGTGGAAGCAGCCCGAGCAGCGCGCCCAGGGGCAGCTGCGCCGTCTCTATGGCGAGGACGCCGATCCCTTCGCAGCCGCCCGGCTCTGGGCCCGCGACGTGCTCCGGGAGTTCCGCATCGATGCCGGGACCCGGCCCATGGCCGCCGCGCGCGCATTGCGCCACGCGGACCCGCGCCTGGGCCGCGTCACCGCCCGCTACCTCGTCGAGCTGGCCGCCGGACGCAAGGACGGCAGCGAGCCGCCCCGCCGTCGCAGCCCGCTGCTGCACTGAGCCTCCCTGAGCCTCCCTGAGGCCGCTGAGGCCTCGGACGCCGACGGGGGCGTCGGCCGCCCCGCCTGCGCGTGCGGCGCCGATGGGCGTGGTGAGCAGACCGTCCCGGAGCGCGACGAGTACAGCCCCGTCCGGGGAACTTCCACTCAGCTGGACGGTATCCGGACATCATCTCCGTGTGCGGCAGCGCCCTGTCCTGCGCGCACACAGCACGGCACGGAGAAGCGCCCCGGGAGACCGGTGAGGGTCTCCCGGGGCGCTGCTCAGGCTCCGGTGGGGGAGAGGGGCGTCAGTGGTGCGCCTTCTCCGCCGGGATGCGGTAGTCGCCGCCGGTGGCCTCGTCGATGACGTGCTTCTCGTGGCCGGCGTGCTCCATGGCCTCGCGCAGCTCGGTCGGGGTGACGGGCTCGATGCGGTCCTTGAAGAAGAACGAGGTGGCCTTGGCCCGCAGCGAGGAGACCCCGTTGCCGGCCTTCAGCGGACGGTAGTCGTCGTGCTGCACCAGGACCCAGCGGTCGTACTCGTTCAGCGGCTCGTGGATCTCCAGCATCTCGCCGCTCTCGGTGCGGACCACGCGGGACGTCTCCTCGCCGTGCAGGACCGTGTTGCGCTTCTGCCGCTGCAGGGAGAGGCACACGCGCTTGGTGATCCAGAACAGCAGCACCGGGGCGACGAAGATGCCGATCCGGAACAGCCAGGTGAGGTCGTTGATCGACAGCTGCAGCTTCAGCGCGATGAGGTCGTTCGTCGCGCCGAGCGCCAGGATCAGGTAGACGCTGATCCAGGCCACGCCGATGCCGGTGCGCACCGGGGTGTTGTAGGGCAGGTCCAGCACGTGGTGCTCGCGGTCGTCGCCGGTCACCCAGGCCTCGAGGAACGGGTACAGGGCCAGGAAGGCCAGCAGCCCGCCGTAGACGGCGAAGGGGATCAGCATGTTCAGGGAGATCACGTAGCCGAAGACCGTGAACTCCCAGCCGGGCATGAGGCGCAGGCCGCCGTCCGTCCACAGCATGTACCAGTCGGGCTGGGAGCCCGCGGACACGGGGGAGGGGTCGTAGGGGCCGTACACCCAGATCGCGTTGATCGCGGTGGTCGCCGAGATCAGGGTGATGATGCCGAAGACCAGGAAGAAGAAGCCGCCGGCCTTCGCGGTGTACACCGGGAACAGCGGGAAGCCGACCACGTTGCGGTCGGTGCGACCGGGCCCGGGGTAGTGGGTGTGCTTGTGGGCCACCAGCATCACCAGGTGGATGGCGATCAGGCCCAGGATCGCGGCCGGGACCAGCAGGATGTGGATGGTGAACAGGCGCGGGATGATGTCGGTGCCCGGGAACTCGCCGCCGAACAGCAGCATCGACAGATAGGTGCCGATGATCGGAATGGCCTTCATCAGGCCGTCGATCACGCGCAGGCCGTTGCCGGAGAGCACGTCGTCGGGGAGGGAGTAGCCGGTGAAACCGGCGACCATGCCCAGCACCATCAGGGAGAAGCCGACCAGCCAGTTCAGCTCGCGCGGCTTGCGGAAGGCGCCGGTGAAGAACACGCGGAACATGTGCACGAAGATCGCGACCATGAACACCAGGGCCGCCCAGTGGTGCATCTGCCGGAACAGCAGGCCGCCGCGCAGCTCGAAGGAGATGTACATGGTGGAGGCGAAGGCCCGGGAGACCTCCGCGCCCTGCAGCGCCTCGTAGGGGCCGTCGTAGACGACCTCGTCCATCGAGGGCACGAAGAACATCGTGAGGAACGTGCCGGAGATCAGCAGGATGACGAAGCTGTACAGCGCCACCTCGCCGAACATGAACGACCAGTGGTCGGGGAAGATCTTGCGGGCGAAGAACTTCACCAGGCCGGCGCCGCCGACGCGCTGGTCCAGCCAGTCGCCGCCGACCGCGCCGAGCTTCATCATGCGGCCGTTCTTCTCCCCGGTGCCGGTGGTGCGGGAATCGGAAGTCGTGGTCATCGTCGTGATCACTTCTCCTTGTACATTTCCCAGAAGCTGGGACCGATCGGCTCCGGGAAGTCACCGGTGGCCACCAGGTAGCCTTCCGCGTCGACCTCGATGGGGAGCTGGGGGAGGGGACGGTGCGCCGGACCGAAGATCACCTTGGCGCCGTCGGTGACGTCGAAGGTGGACTGGTGACAGGGGCACAGCATGTGGTGGGTCTGCTGCTCGTACAGCGCCACCGGGCAGCCGACGTGGGTGCAGATCTTGGAGAAGGCCAGGATGCCTTCGTAGCCGTTGGCCAGGCTCTCCTCGTTCTGCCCCAGCGCGGGGTCGATGCGCACGATCACCGTGGCCGCCTTGGCCCGCTCCTCCAGGTAGTGCGGGGTCTCGTGGGTGAGCTCCTCCGGCATGACGTGGAAGATCGAGTTCATGGCCACGTCCGCGGCGCGGATGGGGGTGCCGTCGTGGTCCCGGGCCAGGCGCATGCCGGCCCGCCAGAAGGTGTGGTGCAGCTTGTTGCCGGGCAGCGGGCCCAGCGTGGACAGCGGCGCCAGGATCGCGATGGGCAGCGCCACCAGGGCGGCCACCATCGAGGTGACGATCAGGGGGCGACGGCCGATGCCGGCCTCCTGGATGCCCTCGGTGAGGATGCCGACCGCGGCGGCGCGGGTCTCCTCGCTGCCCTTGAGCTCGTGACGTTCCTCGACCATCTCCTCGTCGGGCATGAGGGTCTTGGCCCAGTGCACGGCGGCGGCGCCGATGAAGAACACGGCGATGGCGAGGCCGAGGCCCGTGATGAGGTTCGACCACCACAGGGCGCTGGTCGAGCCGGTCTCCGCGAACAGGTTGGTGCCGGTCGGGGTGACCACGAAGTAGGACGCGATGAAGATCGCGGTGCCGATCACCGAGATGCCGAACATGGCGGCCACGATGCGCTCGGCGCGCTTCTCGGCCTTCGGGTCGATGTCGGCCTGGCGGTGGACGTGCGGGGGCAGGCCCGGGTTCGGGAAGCCGCCGTCCTCCTTGGGGGCGATCGCGCTCACGCCGCGGGCGGGGAAGCTGCCGTCGAGGTTCTGGTTCATGCCGCTGCTCACTTCGCCTTCGCCCCCAGCCACACGGCGCAGCCGGTGAGGAGGGTGAGGATGATGGTCCACGCGTACAGGCCCTCGGTCACGGGACCGAGCGAGCCCAGGGAGATGCCGCCGGGGGAGCCGGTCTCCTCGAGGGACTCGAGGTAGGTGATGACGTCGCGCTTGTCCTCGGGGGAGAGGTTGGTGTCGTTGAAGACGGGCATGTTCTGCGGGCCGGTCGCCATGGCCTGGTAGACGTGCCTGGGCTCGACGCCGGTCAGGGCGGGCGCGTACTTGCCGCGGGTGAGGGCGCCGCCGGCGCCCGCCGCGTTGTGGCACATGGCGCAGTTGACGCGGAAGATCTCGCCGCCGGCCTCGGCGTCGCCCAGGGAGGTGTCGAGGGCCTCCTCATCGGGGACCGAGGGGCCCGGGCCCAGCGAGGCGACGTACGCGGCGAGCTGCCGGGTCTGCTCCTCGTCCATCTGGGCGGGCTTGCCCTGGGCCTGGGGGCCGGAGGCCTGCATCGGCATCCGGCCGGTGCCGACCTGGAAGTCGACGGCGGCGGCGCCGACGCCGATCAGCGACGGCCCGAGGGTGTTGCCCTCGGAGTCGGTGAGGCCCTCGGCGTTGCGGCCGTGGCAGGTGGCGCAGTTGGCGAGGAACAGCGCCTCGCCCGCCTGGACATCCTCCTCGGTGTAGGCCTCGGCCTGGGCGTCGCGGGGCTGGAACGCGACGTACAGCCCGCCGGTCGCGACGAGCGCGAGCAGCAGTATCACGAGTAGAGCCATCGGATGATGGCGACGTGCGGCGAGTGCCTTCACGGTTCGAACCTCGATTCGTGGAGGGGACGGTCGGGGAAGAGGGACGGGGTGCGCGATCCGCGGGCGGCCGGGAAGCCGTCGGGACCGATCAGAAGATGTGCCAGACGAAGTCGACCGGGATCACGTGCTCGGGGTTGATCAGGGTCATCATCGGGTCCAGCAGGTAGACGATGAAGAACAGGCCGATCCAGACCACGTCCACGAAGTGCCAGTAGTAGGACAGGCAGATCACGGAGATCTGCTCGTGCTGGGTGAACTCCTTGGCGGAGAAGATGCGGGTGAGCACGAGGAGGAAGGCGACGAGGCCGCCGAGCACGTGCAGACCGTGGAAGCCGGTGGAGAGGTAGAAGACCGAGCCGAAGGGCGAGGAGGAGAGCGTCACCCCGTGGTGGACGAGCTCGGTGTACTCGTAGGCCTGGCCGGAGAGGAAGATCGCGCCCATCACGAAGGTGAGGGTGAACCATTCCACGGTGCCCCAGCCGCCCACGTTGAGGATCGAGCCGGTGCGGTGCTTGCGGGGGGCGAAGACGCGGCCGCCGGGCAGCCGACCCTCGGCCATGAACACACCCATCTGGCAGGTGAAGGAGCTCGCGACCAGGATCGCGGTGTTGAGCATCGCGAAGCCGTGGGTGAAGTTGGACTCGCCGTCGGCGAAGACCTCCGGCACCATCGAGCGCAGGGTGAAGAACATGGCGAACAGGCCGCCGAAGAACATCAGCTCGCTGGAGAGCCAGACGATCGTGCCGATCTGCGTCGGGTTGGGGCGGCCGACCGCGGGGGCCGCGGCGGCGGGGCGCTCAGACAGGGTCGCAGTACTCACGTCACCATTATGTCGTGTCGTCAGATTCGGCGTGCTCGGTTCACGACTTCCGAGCACCCCGCAGGGCACTGCCCCGGGCGGACTCGGCCAGCATATCGCTCCTGACGCCCTGTCACGAACCCAGACACGCACCCGACGGTCCTGGTGGCGGGCCGGTTCGGGCCCCCGTGCCCGGTCACGGCTCCGCGCGTGCGGGTCGTGATGCGACCGTGATCCGTTCCGTGACCATCCCGACCGCCCGTCCGGCCGCGGGTGGGAGGATCGGCCCATGAGCGAGAACACCCCCAGCTGGCCCCGGATCACGCAGTCCCTGGTGCGCGGGGAGGACCTGCCGTCGCGGACGGCCGCCTGGGCGATGGACGAGGTCATGTCGGGCCAGGCCACGGCCGTGCAGCTGGCCGGCTTCCTGGTGGCCCTGCAGGCCAAGGGCGTCACCAGTGCGGAGCTGGCGGCGCTGGCCGAGGTGATGGTCACCCACGCCCGTGAGGTCCGCGCCCCCTCCCGCGCGGTGGACATCGTCGGCACCGGCGGAGACCTCGCCCACACGGTGAACATCTCCACGATGGCCGCGATGGTGATCGCCTCCACCGGGCGCACGGTGGTCAAGCACGGCAACCGCGCCTCCAGCTCCGCCTCCGGGTCCGCCGACGTGCTCGAGGCGCTCGGGGTGCGGCTGGACCTGCCGGTGGAGCAGGTCGAGGCGCTGGTGGCGGAGGTCGGGATGACCTTCCTGTTCGCGCAGGTGTTCCATCCGTCGATGCGTTTCGCGGCCGAGGCGCGCAAGGGGCTGGGGGTGCCCACGGTGATGAACATCCTGGGCCCGATCACCAACCCCGCCCGACCTCGCGCGAGCGCGGTCGGGGTCGCGGACCCCGCGGTCGCGCCGATCGTGGCCGGCGTGTTCGCCGAGCGCGGGGCCTCGGCGCTGGTGTTCCGCGGGCAGGACGGCCTGGACGAGCTGAGCGTCGCCGCCCCCTCGGACGTCTGGGAGGTCGCCGGCGGCGAGGTCGTCCGGCACGTGCTGGACCCGGAGGCGCTGCTGGGCGTGCCGCGGGCCGGCTGGGAAGCCCTGCGGGGCGGCACCGCCGAGGAGAACGCACAGGTGGCCCGCGATCTCTTTGCGGGGGATCGGGAGGGCCGGATGGGACCGATCCGAGACGCCGTGCAGCTGAACGCCGCCGCGGGGATCCTCGCCCACGACGGCATCCCCGCCGGTCCGGGGGAGACGCCCGCGCCCGCGGCGACGACGGAGGGTTCCTTCGAGGAGCGCTACGCCGCGGCCTTCGCCTTGGCGGGCGAGGCGCTGGACGCAGGCGGCCCCGCGGCGCTGGTCGAGCGCTGGGCGGCCGCCTCGCAGCGGGCCGCGGGCTGATCCCCGCGGCGGGGCCGGTCCCCGCCGCGGGGCGAGGGTCTCAGCCGTCGAGGCCGAGGTCGAAGGCGACGTCGAGGTCGCGCTTGGAGTAGGTGCGGAAGGCGATGTTGGTGCGGGTGTCCAGCACGCCCTCCACCTTCCCGATCCGGTCCGCGATCACCTCGGCGAGGTCCTCGTGACGACGCACCGCGACCACGGCGATGAGGTCGGCGTCGCCGGTCACGGAGTGCACCTGCTCGACCCCGGCGATGTCGACCACCTCCTGGGCGACCTCGGGGATGCGGCGGGACTCGACGTCGATCAGGACGATCGCGGTGATCATGGGCTCTCCTTCGGGCGGCGCCGGGGCGCGGGGTCGGTGGCGCTCCCGAGCCTATGCCCCCGCGGCCTCCGCGAGGTCGGCGACCCCGGCCTCCGCGGCGGCCTGCTGGGTGCGGGCGAAGCGCTCGGCCAGGTGCTCGGGGGTGAAGCGGGCGCGGGCGGGCATCCGCCAGGAGCCCTCGACCAGCACGGTGCGCATCCCCTCGCCGTCCAGCCAGCCCAGCAGCAGCTCCGCCTCCTGGTGGTAGCCCTGGCACAGCGGGGCCGCGAGCTCCGCCTCGCCCTCCCCGGTCATCGCCAGCGCCCGCGCGGCGGCCAGGGGGTCCCCGCGGCGCGGCACCAGGGTGGTGCCGGAGAAGCGTCCGTGCCGCAGTGCCAGCAGCTCCCAGCCGCTCCCGCCGATCACCGGGTCGGTGCTGGGTCGGGCCGCGATCAGCAGCTCCACGGAGGCGATCGCCCGCAGCCGGCTGGCCCGCCGGGCCGCGGCGAGGTACCCCAGGGCGGTCCGCCGCAGCTTCTCCGCCTCCTCGTAGCGCCCGGCCGCGACGTGCCGGCGCATCCGCCCGGCGACGTGGTCCAGCACCTCCGTGGGGTCCTCCAGCAGGGCGCGCCGGATCCGCGCCCGGTGCCCCGCCTCGACCGACACCGTGCCGCGGCCCTGCTCGAAGGAGACCCCGCGGCCCATCACCGCCTCCGTGAGCAGCGCCCGCATCGGCTCGACGTCGTGGCGGGAGCCCAGCGGCCCGATCTGCGCGGAGCCGTCGCCCTCGCCGCGGGCGATCCGGGCGGCCCGCAGCCCCTCCCGGCCGCTGCCCAGGCGCAGCCACAGGGCCTTCTCGGGCTTCAGCCCGTGACGGTTCGAGGGCGGCTGCTTCGCGGCGATGATGCGCAGCTCCCGCACCGCGGCCTCCAGCGGGGTGGTGCACTCGATCACCTGGATCCGCTCGGCTCGAGGCAGCATGTCCAGCACCCGCCTGCGGGTCTCCGCCGCGGTGAAGTAGGTGCGCACCCGGCTTCGCAGGTTGCGGGAGGTGCCGACGTACAGCGCCTGGCCCGCGGCGTCCTGGAACTCGTAGACCCCGGGCACCGAGGGCACGGTCTCGGCGAGGTGCCGCTTGCGCCGCTGCACGGGGCTGATGCGGCGGTGCGCGCCGGAGAGGTCCTCCAGGGTGGCGGCGGCGGGGCCGAGCCGTTCGATGATCGCGTGCAGCACGTCCACGGTGGCGCGGGCGTCGGAGAGGGCCCGGTGGTCGGGGGTCACGGCCGCGCCGACGTGGGCGGCGAGGGTGCCGAGCTTGTGGTCGCGCACCTCGTCGCGGCGGAACACGGTGCGGGCCAGCGCCAGGGTGTCCAGGACCGTCGGGCGGCCCCAGGGCAGCTCCAGCAGGGCGGCCTGCGCGGCGAGGAAGCCGATGTCGAAGCGGGCGTTGTGGGCGACCACCGCCGCATCCCCCAGGAAGTCCAGGAACATCGGCAGCGCGACCGCGATCTCGGGGGCGTCGCGCACCGTCGCATCGGTGATCCCCGTGAGGGAGGCGATGTACGCGGGGATCGGGCGCCGCGGGTCCACGAAGGTGCGGAACTCGCCGATCACCTCCCCGCCGCGCACCTTCACCGCGCCGATCTCGGTGATGGCGTCCTGCTGCGGGTCGGTGCCGGTGGTCTCGAGGTCCACCACCACCAGGGTGGCCTCGGCGAGCGGGGTGCCGAGGTCGTCGAAGCTCAGCTGGCGGCGGGCGGGCATGTCGGCAGGCTACGACGCGGCCCCGACGAACCAGCGGCGCGGGCCGCCGGTCCCTCGGCGCCGGGTGCGGGGTCGGGTCTCAGCCCTGCGGCTTCGGGGAGGAGTAGATCCTGTCGATGACCTCGGAGAAGTCCTTGGTGACCACGTTGCGCTTGAGCTTCATGGACGGCGTGAGGTAGCCGTTCTCCTCGGTGAAGTCGGTGTCGATGACCTCGAACACACGGATCGACTCGGCCTTGGAGACGAGCTGGTTGGCGCGGTCCACGGCCGCCTGCAGCTCGGCGCGCACCCGCTCGTCGGAGGCGGCCTCGGCCACCGTCATCTCCGGCAGGCCGTTGTTCGTCAGCCAGGTCGGCAGCATCTCCGCGTCCAGGGTGAGGATCGCGGCGACGAAGGGCTTCTGGTCGCCGGTGACGATGCTCTGGCTGACCAGGGGGTGCGAGCGCAGGGCGTCCTCGAGCGGGGCAGGGGAGATGTTCTTCCCGCCGGCGGTCACGATGACCTCCTTCTTGCGGCCCGTGATCGAGAGGTAGCCGTCCTCGTCCAGTGATCCGAGGTCGCCGGTGTGGAACCAGCCGTCCTGGATCGACTCGGCGGTGGCCTCGGGGTTGTTGCGGTAGCCGGCGAAGACCATCACGCCCTTGACCAGGATCTCGCCGTCCTCGGAGATCTGCACGGCCGAACCGGGCAGCGGCGGGCCGACGGTGCCGGGCTTGACGTTCCAGGGCAGGTTCACGCCGATGGGGGCGGTGGTCTCGGTGAGGCCGTAGCCCTCGAGCACGGTCACCCCGATGCCGCGGAAGAAGTGTGCCAGGCGCGTCCCGAGCGGCGCCCCGCCGGAGACGGCGTAGCGGACGTCCCCGCCCATCGCGGCGCGCAGCTTGGCGAAGACCAGGCGGTCGAACAGGGCGTGCTGGGCGCGCAGCAGCAGCGGCGCCTTCGCCCCGCCGGTGGTGGCGCGGGAGTACGCGATGGCGTTGTCCGCGGCGGCGGCGAAGATCTTTCCGCGCCCCCCGGCGATGGCCTTGGCCTCGGCCCCGTTGTAGACCTTCTCGAACACGCGCGGCACGGCCAGCAGGAACGTCGGCTTGAAGGCCTCCAGGTCCGGCAGCAGGTTCTTGGTGTCCGGGGTGAAGGCGGTCGTGACCGGCCAGGCGGTGGCCAGCACGGTGATCAGTCGGGCGAAGACGTGCGCCATCGGCAGGAACATCAGCAGCCGCGAGCCCGGGGGCAGCACCTTGTCGCCCAGCAGGGTCACGGCGCTGCGGGTGGTGTCCACGAAGTTGCCGTGGGTGAGCTCGGCGCCCTTGGGGCGGCCGGTGGTGCCGGAGGTGTAGATGATGGTGGCGACGTCGGCGAGCGTCCGGGAGGTGCGACGCGCCTCGAGCTCCTCGTCGCTGACGTCGTTGCCGCGCTCGACGAGCTCCTCGAGGATGCCGTCCTCGATCACGCCGATCCGGTCCAGGGCGGGCAGCTCCCCGCGCACCGACTCCATGTCCTCCCGGTGGCGGTCCGCCTCGACCAGCGCGAAGCGGGCCCCGGAGTCGGAGGCGATCCACTGGATCTGACTGGGGGAGGAGGTCTCGTAGATCGGGACCGAGACGGCCCCGGCGAACCAGATCGCGTAGTCGGCCAGCACCCACTCGTAGCGGGTGCGCGAGAGCAGGGCGACGACGTCCCCGGACTCGACGCCGGAGGCGATCAGGCCCTTGGCGAGCGCCTTCACCTCGTCCACGAAGGCGGCGGTGGTCATCGGCACGTAGCGGCCGTTCGCGTCGGCGCGCTCGAAGATCGGTACGTCGCGCGAATCGGCCAGGCGGCCCAGCAGCAGGTCGGTGGTGTTCTCGTCCTCGCGGCTCTGGTGCTGAGCGGGCGTCGCGAACTGCTTCATCGAATCTCCTTCGATCCGGGTCGGGGCGCCGTCCGCCAGGGCGGAATCCTGCCCGGGAGCACGGGTGGGTATCGGCGCGATTCTACGTCAGCGCCCCCTAGGATGGCGGTGAACGACGAGGTGGCGCGCGGTTCAGCGGTCACGGACCGGTCACGGCGGATCCTCGGTGCCGCACGCTCAGCGGTGAAGCCCGAGCCCAGGCCGCTGCGACCCCGGAACCCTCCGCCTCGTCGCCGACAGCGGGCCCGCACCGCGGACGAGGGCCCGGGACGACGGAATCGACCCCAAGGACGGACAGCATGCTCTCCATCGGTGTGGACATCGGCGGCACCAAGATCGCGGTCGGCGTGGTCGACGAGGAGGGGCGCATCGTCGCCTCCACCACCCGCCGCACCCCTGCCACCGACCCGGAGCTGATCGAGGCCGGCGTCGCGGACGCGGTCGCCGAGCTGACCGCCGACCACGAGGTGGCCGGCGTCGGCGTGGGCGCGGCCGGTTTCGTCGACGCCGACCGTCGCACCGTGCGCTTCGCCCCCAACCTCGCCTGGCGAGACCGTGCGCTCGCCGCCGAGCTGGAGGAGCTGGTCCGGCTCCCCGTCGTGGTGGAGAACGACGCCAACGCCGCGGGCTGGGCCGAGTACCGCTTCGGGGCCGCGACCGACGCCGCCCACATGTTGATGCTGACCGTCGGCACCGGACTCGGCGGCGCGATCGTGCTGGACGGACAGCTGATCCGCGGGGCCGGCGGCTTCGCCGGGGAGATCGCCCACATGATCGCCGTGCCCGACGGCCAGTGGTGCGGCTGCGGCCTGCGGGGCTGTCTGGAGCAGTACACCTCCGGCACCGCGCTGGTGCGCTCCGCCAAGCGCCGCGCCGAGTCCGGGGACCCGCTGCTGGAGCCGCTGGTCGCCGCCGCCGGCGGTCGACGCAAGGACATCGACGGTCCGCTCATCACCACCCTCGCCCAGGAGGGCGACCCGGGCGCGATCGACCTGATCGCCGACCTCGGGAGCTGGCTGGGCGTGGGCGTCGCCTCCATCGCCGCGCTGCTGGACCCCGACGTGGTCGTCGTCGGCGGGGGCGTGGCCGCCGCCGGCAACCTGCTGGTCGAGCCAGCCCGGCAGCGCTTCGAGCGGGAGGTCACCGCGGGCCGCCACCGCGACATGCCGAGCTGGGCCCTCGCCCGCATGGGGAACACCGCCGGCATCGTCGGCGCGGCGGACCTGGCGCGCTGAGCAGCAGGGGGAGCGGGGTCCACCTGTCGGCATCACCGTGGGAACCGACCCGCAACGGGGTGGGCGTCGAGATCGTCCCCGGCGTCCCGGCCGACGTGCCCGCGGCCGCCCGGATGATCGCGCGGGCGCTCCGCGACGACCCGGTGGTGGGTGTCCTGATCCCGGGGGCGCACGACCGGGAGCGGCGCCTGACCACCGTGTACGAGGCGGGGCCCCGGCTGTGCCTCGCCGAGGGGGGGGCTCGAGAAGGCCCGTCCGACAGCTCCGCACCGGTACCTCGGCAAAATGCGGTGGCCCCCGCCGCGCGCGGCCGAGGCGTGGGCTCGGCCCTGCTGCGCCATCGCCTCGCCCGGATCGACGGCGCCCTGCCGGGGCGTCCCGGAGCTCCCGCGCACCTCGAGGCGACGACGGCGGCGAGCCGCGCCCTCCACGAGCGCCACGGCTTCCGCCTGCCGGAGATGCTGGACCTGACGGCGGACGGATACCCGGCCGCCATGGAACGGGCGGGGAGGCCGTGATGACCCACGCCGAGCTGCTCACCGCGCTCGCCGCGGCCGGGCTGCGCACCCCCTGCCAGCAGATCAACGAACTCCGCCCCGGCTTGCTGAAGCAGGTGCTGCGCCGCGACGACGACGGCACGGTCCAGCGGCGACGCAGGGGCCGACGGCGGAAGGCCCGAGGGTCCAGCACGCGGGACAGTGCCCGGTACTCGCCGACCACCGCGGCGATCATCCGCACCGAGGCGGCGTCGGTGGTCAGGGCGCTGATCTCGAAGTCCAGTACGAAGGAGCGGATGTCCATGTCCGAGGAGCCGAACACGTCGGCCTCCTCGTCCACGATCATGCACGTGGTGTGCAGCACCGCCGGTTTCGGGTACTGCTCGGTCCGCCCCCAGGCCTCCAACAGCTGCTCGTCGTAGGAGGACTGGGCGTTGTCGACCATCGCCTGGTCCGCCTCCTCGCTGACGTACACCTCGACGTCGACCCCGCTGATGGCGGCCCCGGTGAGGGCGCCCAGCAGCGACTCCTCGGGCACGGAGTAGGGGCTGACCACGCGGATGCTGCGCCGCGCCCCGTGGGCCAGGGAGGTGAACATCCGCAGGTCCGGGAACGTGGTGCAGGCGGGGCCGGAGGGGACGATCTGTGTCATCGAGGCGGGGTCGTGGGGCCCTCGTAGCGGCCCATGGTGTCGACCCACTGCCGTCCGGAGCGCTCGTTGCCGCGGTTCTCGTCGTGCGGGTCGATCATGTTCATCGAACCCGTGCAGGCCACCCGCACGTCCACGCCGCGCCCGGCCGCCCGCCCGAGAGCGTCGACGAAGGGCCGGGTGAAGGGGTCCGGGCTCATGATGTCGATCGCGACGTGCACGCTGCGCGCGGCCTCGTCGACGGCCTCGCTCATCATCGCCATCGACTCGCGGGAGTCGCCGTGCAGGGCGGTGAGCCCGCCGGGCAGCGGAGGGAACGCCGTCGGTCGCTGGTTCAGCACTGCCGCGGTTTCCACGGCGGAGCTGTCGGGGGTGAGCTCCAGGCGGTCGGGCTACTCGGCCATGCGGGGGTCCTTCCGGACGGGGGTGGTTCTCAGACCTCGGCGCCGTCGCCGCGGTCGTCGTCGCGGGAGCGGGGCACGCGCCACAGCAGGGCGACCAGGCCACCGACGGCGGCCACGCCGCCGAGCCCGCCGAGCCAGATCGGCAGGGTCGCCGAGACGGCCACCACCAGCATCAGCACCAGGCCGCCGAGCAGCGCCGCCCAGGACCACAGCGTCCCGGAGGAGGCCTCCGGGAGATCCGGGTCCGGGGGCACGAACTCCCGCGGCAGGAAGGGATCGTCGTCGTCCGGGTGCGGGGCGGCGTCACGGGCGCCCGCGGAGGGGTGGGCGGCACGGGCCCGGGCCCGGGCGTCCTCGTCGGGCGGTCCGGCGGGGGATTCGCCGGAGGAGGCCCAGTCCTCCCGGTCCGCGGGCTCGGGCGCGGCCGGCTCGCGGGGCGCCTGCCCGGGGCTGAGGGACATGCCCTCGCTCCGCAGCATCCGCGCGAACTCGGCGTCGACGTCCCGCGGGTCGTGCTGCTCGGGTCGGGTGGCGGCCATCAGACGGCCTCCGGAGCGGGCACGTGGGTGTCCAGGAACCGCGCGGAGGCCGCGAACAGCCGCTCGGCGTCGTGGTCCAGGGGCGCCAGGTGGTAGCTGTCCGGCAGGGCCAGCCGCTCCAGCGGTCCGCTCACCCCGGCGGCGACGATGTCGCTGTCCGTCGGCGGGACCGTGTGGTCCACGGCGGAGGTGGCCAGCAACAGCGGTGCCTGCACCCGATCCAGATGACGACGGGTGCGGCTGAACAGTCGGTGCAGCTCGCCCACGGAGCGCAGCGGGATCCGGTCGTAGGCCTCCTCGTGGACTCCCTCCTTCGCGACGTCGTCGGCGATACCCGCCATCGTCGGCCTCACCCGCGACAGCAGATGCCCGAACCGTGCCACGGGCGGCAGGGTCATCCCTGGGTTCACCGCCACCAGGGCCGCGATCCGGCCCCGCAGTCGCGGGTCCTCCCCGAGTGCGAGGGTGAGGGCGCCGCCCATGGACAGGCCACCGATCGCGATGGGGCCGTAGCGCTCCGAGAGCTCCAGCGCGGCCTCGCGCAGGTGCCCGTACCAGTCCGTCCAGTCGGTGCGCGCCATCTCCTGCCAGGTCCGGGCGTGCCCGGGCAGCAGCGGCAGCTCCACCGCCCAGCCGCGAGCGGCATGGTCCTCGGCCCAGGGCCGCAGCGACTGCGGGGAGCCCGTGAAGCCGTGGCACAGCAGCAGACCGCCCCGCGGCGACGTGCGGTCGTGGACGCGGTAGGGGGCGGAGCGTGCGGTGAAGGCCATGCGCACATGGTCGCACTCGCACCGGTACAGTTCATCCCGGTCCACCGCCCGGTCCCGTCGGCGGCCCCGCGGGGGACGCCAGGGCGGCCCGCCGCCCCCGACGACCCCAGGGGGACCCGAGTGCTCTACGAGATCGCCAAACCGCCGGTGCGGGCGCTGATGCGCGCGGTGTGGCGCCCCGCCCTCACCGGCGCCCACCACGTCCCCGAGGACGGCCCCGTGGTGCTGGCCTCGAACCACCTGGCCTACTCGGACACCGTGATCCTGCCGGCCTCCATCGAGCGCACCGTCTTCTTCCTCGGCAAGTCCGATATCTTCACCGGCGGCAACCCGTTCAACGCGCTCTTCGCGCGCATCATGCGGGGCCTGCACGTGATGCCCGTGGACCGCAGCGGCGGCCCCGCCTCCTCCACGGCGATCGAGGCGGGCCTCGCGGTGCTCGCCGAGGGAAAGGTGCTGGGCATCTACCCCGAGGGCACGCGCAGCCCCGACGGGCGCCTGCACCGCGGCAAGACCGGCGTGGCCCGGTTCGCGCTCGCCGGCGGCGCGCCGATCGTGCCGGTCGGCATGGTCGGCAGCTTCGAGGCCCAACGGGGTCGCCGCTACCTGCCGCGCCGTCACCCCCGGATCGAGGTACGGGTAGGGGAGCCCATCGATCCGGAGGCCGTCGTCGCCGCGCTGCCGGAGGCCTCCGAGGCGGAGCAGCTGCGGGCGCTGACCGATCACGTGATGGAGCGGATCACCGAACTGTCCGGGCAGGATCGGGTGGACGAGTACGCCGCCGACGTGAAGCGGCGCCTGCGGGCCCAGCGCTCCGCGCGACGCACGGGGCGGTCCGCAAGCTCCGAGGCCGACCCGGGGGCGTGATCCGCGCCGGTCCGGGGCCCGGACCGTGCACCCGCACCCCCGGATCATCAGTACCCTGTCCGAGTGACCCAGTTCAGCCCCGTCGCTCCTGCCCGCGCCCACGACTTCAGCCTGTCCGAGGCCCATGAGGGTCTTGCCTCGCTCGGGGCCTGGCGGGACTATCCCCGGGTGCAGCAGCCCACCTGGCCGGACGAGGACGCCCGCGCCCGCGTGTTCTCCCAGCTGCGCGGCGCCCCGCCCCTGGTCTTCGCCGGGGAGGTCGACGTGCTGCGCTCCAAGCTCGCCGCCGCGGCCACCGGTGACGCCTTCCTGCTGCAGGGCGGGGACTGCGCCGAGACCTTCGCCGACTCCACCGCCGACCGGATCCGCAACAAGATCCGCACCATCCTGCAGATGTCCGCGGTGCTGACCTACGGCGCCTCCGTGCCCGTGGTGAAGATGGGGCGCATGGCCGGGCAGTTCGCCAAGCCCCGCTCCGCCGACGAGGAGACCCGCGACGGCCTCACCCTGCCCACCTACCGCGGGGATGCCGTCAACGACTTCGGCTTCACCGAGGCCGCCCGCGTGCCCGACCCCGAGCGCCTGCTGCGGATGTACAACACCAGCGCCTCGACCCTGAACCTGCTGCGCGCCTTCACCGGCGGCGGCTTCGCCGACCTGCGCCAGGTGCACGCCTGGAACCGCGGCTTCACCGCCGGGCCGGGATACGACCGCTACGAGGAGCTGGCCGCGCAGATCGACAAGGCGATCCGCTTCATGGACGCGATCGGCGCCGACTTCGACGAGCTCACCGTGGTCGACTTCTACTCCTCCCACGAGGCCCTGCTGCTGGACTACGAGGAGGCCCTGGCCCGCGTCGACTCCCGCAGCGGCGAGATCTACGGCTGCTCCGGCCACTTCCTGTGGATCGGGGAGCGCACCCGCCAGCTCGACGGCGCCCACGTCGACTTCATGGCCAAGCTGCGCAACCCCATCGGGGTCAAGCTCGGCCCGAACGCCTCCGTGGACGACGCCCTGCGCCTGCTCGACCGACTCGACCCGGAGCGCGAGCCCGGCCGCCTCACCTTCATCACCCGCATGGGCGCCTCCCGCATCCGCGAGTCCCTGCCTGCGCTGGTGGAAGGCGTACGCGATGCCGGGGCCCAGGTCACCTGGGTCACCGACCCGATGCACGGCAACACCATCACCTCCTCCAACGGCTACAAGACCCGCCGCTTCGAGGACATCCTCGACGAGGTCGTCGGCTTCTTCGAGGTGCACCAGGCGGCCGGCACCGTGCCCGGCGGGCTGCACATGGAGCTCACCGGCGACGACGTCACCGAGGTCCTCGGTGGCTCCGGCCACATCGACGAGGCCGGTCTCGAGCGCCGCTACGAGACCCTGGTGGATCCGCGCCTGAACCACCAGCAGTCCCTCGAGCTGGCCTTCCTGGTGGCGGAGATGCTCTCCCGCCGCTGAGGACACCGCCGCCCACGGACGGGCCCGGCCGACGCCTCGCGTCGACCGGGCCCGTCCCTTTGCGGGGGTCGCGGGGGAAAGGGGATCAGAACACGGTCAACGTGACCGTGGAGCCCTTGGCGAGCTCGTCGCCCGCCGCGGCGGACTGCTCGTAGACCTGGCCGAAGACCGGGTCCTCGTTGTCGTACTCGACGGCGACCTCGAAGCCGGCCGACTCCATCGCGGCCCGCGCCTCGTCCTCGGTCATCTTGAAGACGTCGGGGACGGTGGCCATCTCCGGGCCCTGCGAGACCACGATCGAGACGGTGTCACCGCGGTAGCCGCTGCCCGAGCCGGGGGACTGGGAGATCACGTCGCCCTTGGGCACGTCGGGGGAGTGCTCCGAGGAGGTGGTGACGGTGAAGCCGGAGTCCTCCAGGGAGGCCTTCGCATCCGCCTCGGCGCGACCGGTCTGATCGGGGATCGAGATCGGCTGCCGGCCCTGGGAGACGACCACGGAGACCTCCCCGCCCTCGGGCAGGGCGTCGGCGGACTGGCTCTGGGAGATGACCTGCCCGGCGGGCACGGTCTCCGAGTAGGCGGGGTCGTCCTCCACCAGCACCAGGCCGAGCTCGGACAGGGAGGCCTCGGCCTCCCCGACGTCGCTGCCGGTGAGGTCGGGGACGGTGAACAGCTCCTCGCCGCGGGACACGACGAGGGCGACCTCGTCGCCCTTCTTCACGTCGGTGCCGGAGCCGGGGGAGGAGGAGATGACGTGCCCGGCCGGCACCTCGTCGTCGTACTGCTGGGTGGTGGAGACGGCGAGGCCCTCGGAGTCCAGGGCGTCCTCGGCGTCGGCCAGCTCGGTGCCGGCGAGGACGGGGACGGTGCGGTCCGCGCCGGGTCCGGTGTTCAGGTACCAGTCGGCGCTGGTCCAGGCGCCCGCGCCGAAGGTCGCGAGCAGGGCGCCGGTGGCCAGCAGCACCACGGGGCGGGAACCGCGGCGGGTGCCCTCGGGCAGGTGACGGCCGCGACGGCTGCGCGGTGCGGCGGCCTGCACACTGCGGGTGCCCTCGCCGTCCTCGTCCTCCGTGTCGGCGGTCGAGGCCCCGGATGCGGCGTCGGGGGAGTCGGACGGTGCGTCGCGCGCGGCGTCGTCGGTCGCTCCGCCGGGAAGGGCCGCGGCGGCCGCGGAGGCGCCGAGCACCCCGGGCCAGGAGCGCGGGTCGGCATCCTTCCCGTCCAGGGCGCGCTCGATGCGGGTGGTGATGCGCGGGGCGTCGCCGGTGTCCTGCGCCTCGATCTCCTCGGCGTCCAGCGGCTCGGGCCGCGACTCGAGCATCTCCTGGGGCAGGGCGGCCCGCAGCTCGCGGACGCTGCGCAGCAGCTCCGCGGCGGAATGTGGGCGGTGCTCGACGGTGCGGGCGGCGGCCCAGGTGACCAGGGAGTCCAGCTCGCGAGGGACGCCCGCGGCGCGCCGGGAGGGAGCCGGGATGTCGTCGTGGACGTGCTGGAAGGCGATGTGCACCGGCTGCTCGCCGACGAAGGGCTGGCGCCCGGTGAGCATCTCGAACAGCACCACGCCGAGGGAGTACAGGTCGCTGCGCTCGTCGCTCTGCCCGCGGGTGACGACCTCGGGGCTGATGTAGGCGACGGTGCCCAGCAGGGTGGCGCTGGCCGAGGAGTTCGCGGTGCCGATCGCGCGGGCCAGGCCGAAGTCGGCCACCTTCACCACGCCCTCGGGGTCCAGCAGGATGTTCTCGGGCTTGATGTCGCGATGGACGATCCCCGCGCCGTGCGCGGCGACCAGCGCCTGCAGCACCTGCTCGGTGACGTCGAGGGTCTCGCCGAGCGAGAGGGGGCCCTGCTCGCGCAGCCGCGCCCGGAGGGTCTGGCCCTCCACCAGCTCCATGGCCAGGTAGATGCGGTCCTCGTCCTCACCCTGGTCGAAGACCCCGACCACGTTGCGATGGGCCAGCCGCGCCGCGGCGCGGGCCTCCCGGCCGAAGCGGCGGCGGAAGTCCTCGTCGGCCGCGAGGTGCGGATGCATGATCTTCAGGGCCACGACGCGATCCAGTCGCTGGTCGTGGCCGCGGTGCACAGCGGCCATGCCGCCGCGCGCGATCAGCTCCTCGACCCGATAGCGGTGATCGAGGAGCTGGTCGATGTCGGGGGAAGTCGACGTCGCCGGGCTCACGAGGCCCACTGTAGGAGCGCCGGGCGAGTCGGACGCGGAAGGTCGCGCCCCGACACGCCGTGTCGCCTCCGTCTCCCCGCGCCGCCCGCGCGCCCGCGGGGACGTGCCTGCGCCGGCCCTCGCGTGGCACCCTGGGCGCGTGAACGCCGATACCCCGCAGACCCCCGCGTCCGAGGACGCCGCCCCCACCCCCAACCCCACCGACGCGCCGACCTACGAGGCCGTGATCGGGAGCTGGCTGACCCTGCCCGACGTGGCCCTCGAGATGGAGATCGAGGTCTCCCAGGTGCGCCGCCTGATCGAGGACGGTCAGCTCGTGGCCGTGCGCCGCGGCACCCCCGTGGTGCGCTCGGTGCCCGCGGAGATGCTGCTGGAGGGCGAGCTGATCCCGCATCTGGCCGGCACCCTCACGGTGCTGCGCGACGGCGGCTTCTCCGATGAGGAGCTGCTGACCTGGTTGTTCACCGAGGACGAGACCCTGCCGGGGCGCCCCATCGACCAGCTCCGCGCCGGCCAGCGCGGAGAGGTGCGCCGCCGCGCCCTCGCCCTGGCCTTCTGAGCACCGGGCCTCCCGCCCGCTGAGGTCCGCCTCGGGCCCGGCCGGTCCGAGGCGCCGAATCAGCCCCGGGGGTCCAGGAACTCCCGGACGTCGGTGGCCCGGTCGGCGAGCGCCTGCAGCCCGGCACGGCCGGTCTCCCCGAGGTCGGGGAGACCGGTGAGCATCGCCGTGGCGCGCCCCGACTGCTCCTGCACCTGCGCGGCGACGGAGGCGACGGCGCCCGTGTCCACCATCAGTCGCTGCACCGCGGCGACGTCCTCGGGGGAGGCATCCGGATCCCCGACCACCCGGTCGAGCAGGGCGCGCCCGGCGGCGTCGCTCGCCTCCTCGGTGCGGGCCAGCAGCACGGTGCGCTTGCCCTCGGTGACGTCCCCTCCCAGCGGCTTGCCGGTCGCGTCCGTGTCGCCGGCGACGCTGAGCAGGTCGTCGCGGAGCTGGAAGGCGGTGCCGATCTCGACCGCCCAGGCATCGAGCCCGTCCACCACGGCGGCCGGGGCGCCCACGCCGGCGGCACCGATCCGCACCGGTCGCTGCGTCGTGTAGGGGACGGTCTTCCACCGGATCACGGCCAGTGCCGCCTCCTCGGCGGAGGCGGGGGAGGCGAAGCCCCCGGCCTGATGGAGCACGTCCAGGTACTGCCCGACCATCACCTCGCTGCGCAGCGCCTCGAACTCCGCTCGGCCGGAACCCGTGAGCCCCGCGGTGGCCGCGAGCTGCTCTGCCCAGGTGAGGGTGAGGTCGCCGAGCACGATCGCGGTGGCCGCACCGAAGTCCTCGGCGCTGCCGGCCCAGCCCTGCGCGCGGTGGTCCGCCGCCTCCGCCACGTGCAGCGCGGGCCGCCCGCGCCGGGTATCCGAGTGGTCGATGACGTCGTCGTGCATGAGCGCGGCGGCCTGCACGAGCTCGATCGCGGTGCCGATGCAGGCCAGGGACTCGAGCTCGGCGTCCTCCGGCTCCCGGCCGAGCGCGGCGACGGCGGCATGGAAGGCGAAGCGGGGCCGCAGCAGCTTCCCGCCGTCCAGGTACTCCGTGAGCCGGTCCACCAGGGTCTCCGCCTCGGGCGCGATGCGGACGACCTCGGCCCGGCGCGCGGCCAGCTCCCGGTCGCGCACCGCCTCCAGGCGGGCGAGCAGGACGGCGTCCAGGCGGAGCGCCTCCGCGGCGGGGGAGGTGGCGGGATCGGCGGGGGTCATCACGGCTCCAGGGGGTGACGGGGGAGGGGTCCCGAGATCCTTTCACGGTCATCCGGCCCCGCCCGCTGCCACGTCGGGGCGACCGACCCCGTCGCGTCGCCCGCCATCGCCCCGGGCATCCCGGACTCGTCACCGCGGTCCCCCGGTGCCGTGGCCGTAGGAAGGCGCGGTCCCTCCCCACCGGGGGCCATCCCCCGTCGCGGCGCGGACCTCGTCCCGGCGGGCTCCGCACGGAAGGCTCGGGGAATGACGACCGCACCTCGCCCCGCACCCGCCGCCACCGACCCCACAGATCCCACCGAACCCTCTGACCCCTCCGCCCCGTCCGACCCCGCCGGCCTCCGCGTCCTCCGCGTGGGCGAACCCTCCGAGCTGCTGGCCGAGTCGCGCCTGGCCATGCACGCCGATCTGCGCGACAGCCTGGTGCTGATCGGGCACGGCGGCGAGGGTCGACCGCTGTTCTCCCGCACCGACCTGCGCCACGTCGCGGGGCCGTCCGCCCCCGAGCACGTCGAGCACCACCTCACGGCGGTGCGCGAGCACGGCCATCCGCGCGCCGTGGCCCTGTTCGTGCTCGGCGACGGCCACGACGACCTCCCGCCCGGTCTGCCGGGCGAGGCGGCGGCGATGCTCGGTGCCCTGCTGCTGCGCTCCGCCCGCGAGCTGCTGCCCGAGCCCGTCGCCGTCGACGCCTGCTGGGTGCTCGGCGCCGGGGTCGGGCACCGGGTGCTTCCCGGCGCCTTCACCCGGGACGGCGAGGAGGTGGCTGTCTCCCCCCTCTGCCCCCTGGTCCCGTGCGCGGAGACCGCCGCCGCGGCCCACGCCGTGCTGGAGGGGCAGGCCGTCGCGCAGGTCCTCGAGGGAGACCCGGGCCCGGCCGAGCAGCGTCTGCTGTGCGCCCTCGGCGCCTCCCTGTCCGGGCACGGGACCCTCTCCTCACTCCCGGCGGCCGCTCGCGCCATCGGTCGCGGCGCCGCCGACGAGGAGCAGCGGGCCCGGGACCTGCCCCGCGTCCTCGCGGCGGCGCGGGAGGTGCTGCACCGGGTGGTCGACCTCGGCGGGGGCGGCACCGCCGATCCCTCTCCCCTCGCCGGGGCCGGTCCTGCCGCCGCACCCGGCGGTCCGGTCGCCGATGACAAGGGCTCCACCGCGGTCTCCGTGACGGACTGTGAACCCCTCGCCGAGCTGATCCTGCTGCTCGGCATCGGCACGCTCGACTGGCGCCTGTTCGCCCTCTGCGTCGATCACGGTCGGGCGGAGGAGACCCCCGTCGAGGAGCTGCTGGACCGCCTCGTCGACGACCCCGACATGGTCCCGCATCCCGACGTCCGTGCAGGTGGGGACTGGTTCCGGGACCTCGAGAGGCTCCGCCTGGTCTGCGAGGAGCTCGCCCTGGCGCCCGCCGGGCCGGCCTCCGGGGCGGGGGACTCCGCCTGGCGCGGCCTGACCGCCGTGCTGGTCCTCCTGCAGTGGTGGAACCATCGCTTCGCCAGCGCGGGGGACCTCGTGGACGAGCTGCTGGAGGCCCAGCCCGGCTGCCCTCTGGCACCCTTGCTCACACGCCTGATCGACGCCCCGATCTCCCCCGCCTGGCGCCCCGGTCGCTGACCGCCCCGCGCAGGGAGCAGGGGCCACCCGTGGGAGGAGCACACCGGTGACCACCACCCGCCCCGCGCGCCCCGTTCCTGCGCCGGCCTCCCCCGCGGGGACCCCGGTGTCGGGGTCCGCCGCGCCGCCCCCGCCCCCCGGGGGCCCCGCCCC
>NZ_AGBX01000005.1 GCF_000225825.1 Brachybacterium squillarum M-6-3
CGCGCCGGTGGTGGTGGCGGGTCCGGAGGCCGAGCGCGGCTCGTCCTGCGCGGGTTCGGGTGCGGGTGCCGGGGCCGGAGAATCCGGGGAGGCGGGGACGGCGTCGTGGAACTCCGTCGCCTGCTCGGCGGGCTCTTCGCGCGGCGCGTCGTCCTCCGGGTCGGGGGAGGTCGGCTCCGGTGTGCCGAGCCAGGTGCGCTTGTCCTGCCCGAAGGCGAAGGCGCGGTTGCGTCGGGCGGTCTCGGGTGGGGAGGGACGCGACGAGGACCGTCGGATCGGCTCCTGATGCCTGCCGCCCCGACGGCGTCGTCGCCACGAAGCCGAATCCGTCATGCGGGCCATCCTAGGTCGTCGCCTGCCGCGCAGGTCGCAGGCCCGTGTGAGGGCTTCGTGGAGCCCGGGGGCATTCCGGACGGCTCCCGCGGCCCCCGCGACCGGCGCGGGCGCCCGATACCGGGAGGAACCGGCGCCAAGCGGACGACGGGACGCCGGTGGCGTGCCGCAGGTCGCATCCGCCCTCCTTCCGCGCGCCGTCGCGCCGGGCGCCGCCGATATCGTGGCGGCCATGCGCCTGATCCACACCCCGTCGACGGACCTCACCTACGACGACTGCTTCTTCCTGCCCGCCCGCTCCGCGATCACCTCGCGCTTCGACGTGGACCTCGGCAGCGACGACGGCACCGGCACCACCATCCCCCTGGTGGCCGCCAACATGACCGCCGTCTCCGGGCGTCGCATGGCCGAGGTGATGGCCCGCCGCGGCGGGCTGGCCGTGCTGCCCCAGGATCTCGCCCCCGAGCGCATCGACTCCATCGTCCGCTCCGTGAAGCAGCGCGACCTGCGGGTGGACCACCCCCTCACCCTCACCGCCCGCGGCACCCTCGGCCAGGCCGCGGCCCTGCTCGGCAAGCGTCCCCACGGCCTCGTCGTCGTCCTCGACGAGGAGCGCCGCCCCCTGGGCGTGGTGACCGCAGCCGAGATCACGGGGCGCGACTCCTTCGCCCCCGTCGGCGAGAACCTCAGCGAGGACGTGCCGGTGCTGCGCCCCGTCGACCTCGAGGTCGAGCCCGCCGCCCTGCACGCTCGTATCGCCGCCACCCACCACGATGCCGCTCTGGTGGTCGAGGAGGACGGCACCCTGCGCGGCGTCCTCACCGCCCTCGGCGTGCTGCGCTCCAGCATCTACACCCCGGCCGTCGACGCGGAGGGCCGGCTGCGGATCGCCGTCGCCGTCGGCATCAACGCGGACGTCGCCGCCCGCACCGAGGCGCTGGTCGCCGCCGGGGCCGACGTGATCGTGCTGGACACCGCCCACGGCCACCAGGACCGCATGCTCGAGGCGCTGCGCCTGGCCCGGGGGGTGCTCGGTCCCCGCGAGGGCACCGCGGTGCGCCTGGTGGCCGGCAACGTGGTCACCGCCGAGGGCACCCGCGAGCTGATCGAGGCCGGCGCCGACATCGTGAAGGTCGGCGTGGGGCCGGGCGCCATGTGCACCACCCGGATGATGACCGGCGTGGGCCGCCCCCAGTTCTCCGCCGTGCTGGAGTGCGCCGCCGAGGCGCGACGGCTGGGCGGGTGCGTCTGGGCCGACGGCGGGGTGCGCCACCCCCGCGACGTGGCCCTCGCCCTCGCCGCCGGGGCCTCCAACGTGATGATCGGTTCCTGGTTCGCCGGCACCTACGAGTCCCCCGGAGAGCTGCGCACCGACGAGCGCGGCCGCCGCTACAAGGAGAGCTTCGGGATGGCCTCCAAGCGGGCCGTCTCCTCCCGCACCGCCCACGAGGACGCCTTCGCCCGGGCCCGCAAGGCCCTGTTCGAGGAAGGCATCTCCAGCTCCCGCATGTACCTGGCCGAGGGCGCCGGGGGCGTGGAGGACCTGCTGGACGAGATCACCGCCGGAGTCCGCTCCTCGTACACCTATGCGGGGGCCGAGGACACCGCCGCCTTCCGGGAGCGCGCGGTGATCGGCCTGCAGGGCGCCGCGGGCTACGCCGAGGGGCGTCCGCTGGCCACCTCCTGGAGCTGACCCCAGGGCGATCCGCCATGAGGTGCCCCACTCGTCCGGAATGTCCGCCGTACCGCACCGGTCCTCGCGCCCGGGTGTCCCGGTAGGCTCGGACCCATGACGACTCTCGTGATCGGTGGTGCCGGATACATCGGGTCGCACGTGGTGCGCCTTCTGAGCGACCGAGGGGAGCGGGTGATCGTGGTCGACGACCTCTCCACGGGCCTCCGCGCCCGGGTGGAGGGCTCGGACCTGGTGGAGCTCGTCGAGCTCGACGTCACCCGCCCCGACGCCGCGGAGAAGCTGGCCTTCCAGCTGCGGGCCTCGGGCGCCGATGCCGTGATCCACTTCGCCGCCCACAAGCAGGTGGGCCAGTCCGTCGCGAAGCCCGAGCTCTACTGGCACGACAACATCGGTGGCCTCGCCAACGTCCTCGCCGCCTGTGCGAACGCCGAGGTGCGGGACGTGGTGTTCTCCTCGTCCGCTGCTGTCTACGGCGTGCCCGACGTCGACCTGGTCACCGAGGACCTGACTCCGGCGCCGATCAACCCCTACGGCGCCACCAAGTACGTCGGCGAGTGGATGCTGGCCGACGCCGAGCGCGCCCACGGCATGCGCACCGTCGCCCTGCGCTACTTCAACGTGGCCGGCGCCGGGCACCCCGAGCTGGCCGACACCGCGGTGATGAACCTGGTGCCGATCGTGCTGGACGCCCTGGACCGCGGCGAGCAGCCCCGGGTCTTCGGCGACGACTACGACACCCCCGACGGCACCTGCATCCGCGACTACGTGCACGCCGAGGACCTCGCCGAGGCGCACGTGGCCGCGTTGGACTACCTGCGCGGCGAGGACCGCCCCCACCGGGTGTTCAACGTCGGCACCGGCACCGGCTCCAGTGTGCTCGAGGTGCTCGACGCGATCGCCCGCGCCACCGGCACGGAGATCACCCCCGAGATCGCCCCCCGCCGCCCCGGCGACCCGGCCCGCCTGGTCTGCTCGACCGACCGCATCGAGGAAACCCTGGGCTGGCGCGCCACCCACGACCTCGATGAGATCGTCACCTCCGCCGTCCAGGCCCGTCGCCTGGCATGAGCGAGGCCCGCCGACGGGCCTGAGCGCCCCGCCGTCTCTCCCGCCCCGCGGACAGGAAGGCCCCGTCGACCGTCACGGTCGGCGGGGCGGCATCGTTCCCGGGGCCGGGCGGCTCAGGTGAGGTAGCGATAGATCGGGTCCTGCGGATCGATCCGCTCGATCTGCATGCCGGAGGCGGCCATCCTCCCCATCAGCGGCTCCAGGTCCGCGCGGCGGGAGATCTCCAGGCCCACCAGCGCCGGGCCCTCCTCGCGGTTGTTGCGCTTGATGTAGTCGAACAGCACGATGTCGTCGTCCGGCCCCAGCACCCGGTCGAGGAAGCGCCGCAACGCCCCCGGCTCCTGCGGGAAGGTCACCAGGAAGTAGTGCTTGAGGCCCTCGTGGACCAGGGAGCGCTCGACGATCTCGGTGTAGCGGGAGACGTCGTTGTTGCCGCCGGAGACCACCACCAGGATGTCCCCGCCCTCGCCGTGGCCCTCGTCCCCGGCGGTCACGGCACCGGTGGCCACGGCCGCCGCTGCCAGCGCCCCGGCGGGCTCCGCGATGATGCCGTCCACCTGGTACAGCGCGAGCATCTCGGTGCACACGGCGCCCTCGTCCACGGCCCGCAGCTCGGGCACGATGGCCTGGGCCATCCGCAGCGGGGCGGTGCCGACCCGGCGCACCGCGGCGCCGTCCACGAAGCGGTCCAGCTCGGCCAGCGCCACCGGGCGGCCGGCGGTCATCGCCGCCGCCATCGAGACGGCCCCGGCGGGCTCCACGCCCACGATCCGCATCGCGGGCACCCGCTCCCGCAGCCAGGCGCCGCAGCCGCCCAGCAGGCCGCCGCCGCCCACCGGCAGCACGATGGTCCCGGCCTCACGCCCGTGCTCGCTGCGCAGCTGCTGCACCGCCTCGAGCGCCACCGTCCCCTGACCGGCCATGATGCGGGGGTGGTCGAAGGGCGGCACCAGGGTGGCGCCGGTGCGCTCCACGTCCTCCTCGGCGGCCTGGGCGGCGTCGTCGAAGGTGTCGCCGATCAGCACCAGCTCCACCTGGTCCCCGCCGATCGCGACGATCCGCTCGCGCTTCTGGCGGGGCGTGGTGCCCGGCACGTAGATCCGGCCGGTGATGCCGAGGGCGCGGCAGGCGCGGGCCACGCCCTGGGCGTGGTTCCCGGCGCTCGCGGCGACCACGCCGGCGCCGCGGGAGCCCGCGTCCAGGGAGGCGAGGAACAGGTGTGCGCCGCGCAGCTTGTAGGAGCGCACCGGCTGGAGGTCCTCGCGCTTCAGCCACACCGGCACCCCGGCGATCTCGCTGAGTCGCTCGCTGCGCTGCACGGGGGTGCGGCGCACCACGGAATCCAGCCGACCCGCGGCCATTTCCACGTCCTGCGCGGTCAGCGGCAGGGCCGGGGCCTGCGGGACGGCGTCGTGCGGGGCGGTGTCGTGCGGGGCGACCGAGCCCGAGGTGGTGCCGGAGCTCATCCCTCGCCCCGGTCGATCCGGGCCAGGATGCGATCGATGTCGTCGTAGGTGACCTGCGGGTTGGTGCCCAGCAGCAGCGGCATGCCGGAGACCCGCGGGATGCCCAGCGCATCGGGCAGGTCCACCGTCGTCACCACCAGGTCCGCCTCGAAGTCGGCGGAGAGCAGATCCATCACCGTCGCCTGCACCACGGTCGCCGGGCGGCCGGCGGAGGAGACGTGCTCGCGCACCTGCTCCGCGATGAGGGCGGAGGTGGCGATGCCGGCTCCGCAGACGATGGCGATGGTGAGCATGCAGGCTCCTCGAGGTCGCGGACGGGACGGGCGGCCCGGGAACGGGCGCCCACGATTCTGGCACGGCCCGCGGGGAGGGTCCACGCCTCCGGTCCCCGCCCCGTCCGGACGCGGACGGCCGCCGCCCGGACGACGACGCGGGCCCGCCCCCGGTGGGGCGGGCCCGCGTCGCAGGTCAGGCGGAGATCAGGAGGCGAGGACCTCGTCGAGGGTGGACTCGGCGGAGGCCTCGTCCGTCTTCTCGGCCAGGGCCAGCTCGGAGACCAGGATCTGGCGCGCCTTGGCCAGCATCCGCTTCTCGCCCGCGGAGAGACCGCGGTCCTGGTCGCGGCGCCAGAGGTCGCGGACGACCTCGGCCACCTTCTTCACGTCGCCGGAGGCGAGCTTCTCCACGTTCGCCTTGTAGCGGCGGGACCAGTTGGTGGGCTCCTCCGTGTACGGCTGGCGGAGGACGTCGAAGACCTCGTCCAGGCCCTCCTTGTCCACCACGTCGCGGACGCCGACCATGTCGACGTTGTCCGCGGGGACCTCGATGGTGAGGTCGCCCTGGGCGACCTTGAGCTTCAGGTAGGTCCGGTCCTCACCCTTGATGGTGCGGATCTTGACCTCTTCGATGAGCGCCGCCCCGTGGTGCGGGTAGACGACGGTCTCGCCGACGACAAAATTCATGTGGTGGTCCCCTTTCCGGAGACCAGTCTATCACCGGGAGGGTGTGCTACTCTTCGCCGCTTTTCCGTCGGGAGCGGTCGAATCGCCGCCCCGATCCGCCCGCGACCGGCGCGGACGCCTCTCGCGCGCGGGAGAGCCGCGGGGGAGCGGAGCCGTCGGGGCCGGTCGGACCGGGTCCGTGCGGTACCCTGGCACAGCCATCCCCGCTCGTCCCCGGCCGCCTCGCGTGGTCTCGAACAGGAGCCCCTCGTGCGTCGACTCCGCCGCCCCGTCCTCGCCGCGGCCGCCCTCGGTCTCGCGGCCGCCGCCTCCGGCTGCGCGTACTTCAGCCCGGTGCAGACCCAGGACTTCTACCAGACCGCCGACGGCACCAACGCCAGCATCGTCGACGAGCAGGGCACCTTCGAGATCGGCGTGCGCAACGCGATCGTCGTGGTCGACGACGACGGCACCGCCGCCCTGCGCGGCTCCGTCGTGAACTACTCCACCGAGCAGGCCACCGTCGAGCTGACCGGCGAGGTCGAGGGCAGCCCCGCCTTCTCCGCCGGCGTCACCGTCGCCCCCGGCGAGGTCATCGAGCTCGGACCCGACGAGGGCCAGCAGGAGGTCGCCATCGAGGGCCTCAGCGTCGAGCCGGGCGACGTGATCGACCTGGTCGTCACCGCCACCGGGAAGACCGTCGAAGCCTCCCTGCCGGTCACCGACACCACCCTCGCCTACTACGGCGACCCCTCCGACGCGGGCGGCGCCTCGGACCTGGGCGGCACCTCCGAGTCCGACGGCAACCAGGAGGCCGAGGCCGAGCAGGCAGAGGAGGCGGGGCACTGACCCCCACCCCGTGCCAGCACGACGGCGGCCCCCGGGAGATCCCGGGGGCCGCCGTCGTCGGGGGTGCGGGCCGGCTCAGGCCGCGGAGGACTCGAACTTGTATCCCAGGCCGCGCACCGTCACCAGATGCACCGGGTTCTTCGGGTCGTCCTCGATCTTCGCCCGCAGCCGCTTCACGTGGACGTCGAGGGTCTTGGTGTCGCCCACGTAGTTGGCGCCCCACACCCGGTCGATGAGCTGGCCGCGGGTGAGCACCCGGTCGACGTTGCGCAGCATCATCTCCAGCAGCTCGAACTCCTTCAGCGGCAGCGCCACGTCCTCGCCGTGCACCTGCACCACGTGGCGCTCCACGTCCATCAGGATGTGCCCGGCGGTGAGGGTCGAGCCCTCCTCGTCCTCGCCGACGTCGCTGCGGCGCCGCAGCACCGCCTTGATCCGGGCCAGCAGCTCCCGGGAGGAGTAGGGCTTGGTCACGTAGTCGTCGGCGCCCAGCTCCAGGCCCAGCACCTTGTCGAACTCGTCGTCCTTCGCGGTCAGCATGATCACCGGCACCGTCGAGGTGCGGCGGATCTCCCGGCACACCTCGGTGCCGCTCATGCCGGGCAGCATCAGGTCCAGCAGCACCAGGTCCGCGCCGTGGGCGGAGAAGATCCGCAGGCCCTCGGTGCCGTCGTCGGCGACCGCCACCTCGTAGCCCTCCTTGCGCAGGGAGTAGGAGAGCGGATCGGAGAAGGACTCCTCGTCCTCGACGATCAGGATGCGGGTCATCTCAGCGTGCCTTTCCCGGGACGCGCTCGGCGTCCCTGTCCTCGTCCGCGCGGCGGGCGGGGTCCGCGCCGGCGGTGCTCACGGTCTCGGTGCTGCCCATCTCGGGCAGGTGCAGGGTGAAGGTCGAGCCCTGGCCGGGCAGCGACCAGGCGGTGACCTCGCCGCCGTGGTCGGCGGCGATGTGCTTGACGATGGCCAGGCCCAGCCCGGTGCCGCCGGTCTCCCGGGAGCGGGCCTTGTCCACCCGGAAGAAGCGCTCGAAGACGCGCTCCAGGTCGCTCTTGGCGATGCCGATGCCCTGGTCCTTCACGGACAGCTCCACCATGCCGTGCTCGCGGCGCACCGAGACGCCGACGGTGGTGCCGGGCTCGGAGTAGGAGACGGCGTTGGAGATCAGGTTCGACAGGGCGGTGGTGAGCATCGCCCGGGAGCCGTACACCCGCAGGTCCGAGGGGCCGCCGGTCTTCACGGTGATGCGGGAGCCGAGGGCGAAGTTGCGGTTCAGCGAGACCGCCTCCTCGATCACCTCGTCCATCTCGACGGGCTCACCGGTGGGCAGCGCGGAGGTTCCCTGCACCCGGGAGAGCTCGATGATCTCCTGCACCAGGTGGGACAGGCGGCGGGACTCGCTCTGCATCCGCTCCGCGAAGCGGCGCACCGCGTCCGGGTCCTCGGCGGCGTCCTCCATCGTCTCCGCCAGCAGGGTGATCGCGCCGACGGGGGTCTTCAGCTCGTGGGAGACGTTGGCGACGAAGTCGCGCCGGGTCTCCTCCACCCGGATCTGCCGGGTGAGGTCGTCGGCCAGCAGCAGCACGCCGGAGGTGCCGAGCGCGCCGATGCGCACGTCGATCACGGCCTCGTCGTCGCCCTGGGTGGAGCGCTGCAGGGTGAGCCGCTCGTCCCGGTAGCCGCCGTTGCGGCCCACGTCGGCGGCCAGCTCGATCAGCTCGCTGCCGGCCAGCCGCGGGTAGTCGCTGCCGGTGGCGCGCACGATGCCGTAGGAGTAGGCCAGCGGGCTCGCGCGCAGCACGTCGCCGCTGGAGTCCAGCACCACGTAGGCGGAGGAGAGGATCGCCAGCACCTCGGCGGCGGGCTCCGGCACGACCGGCAGCGGGCCGTCCGCGTCCCGGGGGCCGCGCGACTCGGCGCGCAGCATCGCCCAGGTGGCGGCGGCGCCGATCACCAGGCCGATGACGGCGGCCAGCAGGAGCAGGGACGTGGACACCCCCACAGCCTAGGCTCCCCGCGCGCCCGACTCGCGTCGTCCGGGGTGCGGGGCCAGACTGGGGCCAGGAGTTCACCAGGACTCCGTCCGGCGTTCACCGGGACCCGGGCCGCGTTCACCCGACGTTGCCAGACTCGGCGGGCGGCAAGACCCCCTACACCTAGGAGAGTGCACCCATGCGCGAGGCGTACCAGAGCGACCTGCGGCATCTCGTCGACGATCTGCTGGACATGGCGGACATGGTCGCCACCGCCCTCGAGGACGCCACCCGCGCCCTCCTCGAGGGGGACCTCGGCCTCGCCGAGCGCGTGATCGCGGCGGACCCGCACATCGACCAGCGCCAGCTCGACCTCGACTCCAAGGTCGTCGAGCTGCTGGCCCGGCAGAACCCCGTCGCCACCGACCTGCGGCTGCTGGTGGCCAGCCTGCGCATGAGCTCCTCGCTGGAGCGCATGGGCGACCTCTGCGCCCACGTGGCCCTGGTGGCGCGGCGCACCCACCCCGACCTCGCCGTGCCCGAGCAGCACCGCGCGCAGATCCGCGAGATGGCCGACCTGGGCCTGGCGGCGCTGCGCGACGCCGGCACCGTGATCGCCGACCGCGACCTGGCGCTGGCCGCCCAGGTCGAGAAGAACGACGAGGCGATCGACGCGCTGCTGCAGGACATCGCCCGGGAGATGGCCAGCACCGAGGGCTACACCAACGCCCAGGTCGCGGACATGACCCTGCTGATCCGCTTCTACGAGCGGATCGGCGACCACGCCGTCTCGCTGGTGCGGCGCATCGGCTTCCTGGTCACAGGCGACGCCCTGGACACCCGCAGCTCCGCGGTGGAGGTCGGCGAGATCTGATCCACCGCTGCCGGGACGTCACGCCGTCCCCGGCACGACTCGGGCCCCCGACCTCGCGAGGTCGGGGGCCCGAGTCGTGGACGGGCGAGCGGAGTCCTCAGCCGCGGTTGCTGCGGGGGCGGCGGGAGATCATCTTCTCCGTGCCCTTCTTCGCCCCGCGCTGGGCGAGCTGCCGCAGCGACTGCAGCAGCACGCCGGAGATGAGGGTCCACAGGGCGATCTTCCACACCGGGGTCTCGTCCATGGGGTCGGAGATCTCCTTGGCCTCGGCCTTGGAGGCGCCGTCCTTGCGGGCCTGCTTGCGACGCTTCGCGGTCTCCTTCTGGGAGGCCTTGGTGTTCTTCGCGGTGGGGGCGTCCTCGCCGAAGACGGCGCCCCAGCCGGCGGCCGCGGCCTTCTTGCCGATCACGCTGGCGGCGACGCCCGCCAGGGGCACGACGATGTTGACGATGGGGTTGGCCACGGGTCCTCCTCGCGGACGGGTCAGTAGGTGCCGGCGTTCTGAGCGTAGTACGTGCCCATGTCGTCGGTGCGCAGGGCCTCGCGCAGCTCCTCCATCGCCGCCTCGTCGGTGGCGACCACGCTGGCCCCCGCGTCGGTGGTCATCGGGTCGCCGTGCGGGGCGCCCAGGAAGTACAGGTCGGAGGAGCGCACCGAGCGCAGTGAGATCCCCAGGTCCAGCATCGCGGTGCTGGTCAGGGCGTCGTCGGTGGTGAGGTAGGGGGCGATCGAGGCGATGGTCTCGCGCAGCGTGCCGGGGTCGGTGAGGGTGTCGCGGCTGAGCAGCTTCTCCGCGATCCCCGCCAGCACGGCCTGCTGGTTGCGGTTGCGCTGGAAGTCGCCGTCGGAGAACTGCTTGCGGGCGCGGACGAAGGCGAGGGCCTCCTCGCCGTCCATCGACTGGGTGCCGGCGGTGAACTGGTGGCCGTCGGCCTCGAAGTCCTCGGGCACCTCCACGTCGATGCCGCCGAGGGTGTCCACCAGGCCCTGGATCCCGTCGAAGTCGATGAGGGCGACGTGCTCGATGGGCACCCCGGTGTAGTTCTCCACGGTGGTCACGGCCAGCGGCAGGCCGCCGTAGGCGAGCGCGGCGTTGATGCGGCCCTGCCCGTGGCCGGGGATGTCGACGTAGAGGTCGCGGGGGAAGGAGGTCACGTAGGCCGCGGAGTTGTCCTCGGGGATGTGCACCAGCATCACCACGTCGGAGCGCTGGCCGCTGACGCCCTCGGCGTCCTCCGGGGAGCGCTTGTCGGAGCCCAGCAGGAGGATGTTGCGGCCGGTGCCGTCCTCCGTCCCCGGGCGGGCGCCGTCGGAGGCGCCGCGGGTGATCTCCACCGTGGTCACGTCCTGATAGGCGGTGCGCAGGGAGTTCAGGTAGACGGCCGCGACGATGCCGGCGCCGATCACCAGCACGGCCGCCATGCCGAGGCCCAGCAGGGCGAGGCGCTTGCCGCGCCGCTGCCGCGGGTCGGGGGTGTCCTCGTCCTCCCAGTCGGAGGGGAGGTCGACGTCGTCGGTGGGGCTCATCGCGGACTCGCTCTCATCCGGTGCCGGTCTCGGCACGCAGGGCAGGTGAGGGGAAGGATCGCACGGTCCGGGGCCGGGCGGCGGTCAGTCCGTCGGGGCGGCGACCCGGGTGTAGGCGAGATCCCATCCTAGGCGCCCGGCGCGCTCGCCCTTGTTCTCGAAGCTGGTCTTCACACGACCTGCGAATCGCGGCGCCCAGCCGCGCTCGGCCATCCCCTCCGGCACCGGGTCGGCGGGGGTGCCGGCGGGGCGCGGCCCCTCCCGGTGGGCGTTGACCAGGCCGGGGGTCGCCTCGAGCACCTCGCGCATGTGGTGGGCGTACTGCGCCCAGTCGGTGGCCAGGCGCAGCGTGGCGCCCTCGGCCAGCAGCGGCAGCACGGCCTGCAGGAAGGGCGGGTTGATCAGGCGGCGTTTGTGGTGGCGGGACTTGTGCCAGGGGTCGGGGAAGAACACCCACAGTTCCTGCACGCTGCCGGCGGGGAGCAGGGCGGGCAGGGCGCGCTGGGCGTCCAGCGGCAGCAGCCGCACGTTGGTCGGGGAGCCGGCACGCTCGATGCGGTCCAGGGACTGGGCGAGCCCGGGCCGGTACACCTCCACGGCCAGGTGGTCCCGCTCGGGGTGGGCGGCCGCGGCGGCGGCGACGTTCTCGCCCTGGCCGCTGCCGACCTCGACGACCAGCGGGGCGCGGCGGCCGAACACGGCCTCCAGGTCCAGGTGCACGCCCTCGGCCGGGAGGGTGTCGCGCTCCCCGCGGGGGAGGTCCAGCACGTAGGTGTCGGCCAGGCGGTCCCAGGCGTCCTGGCGGCTGGCGGAGAGGCGGTCGCCGCGGCGGACGAAGGAGACGGTCTCGCGGCGGGGGCCCTCGGGCCCGGCGGGCTCGCCGGGGACCTCAGGAGGCACGGCGCAGCATCCCGTCCTCGACGGTGACGGCCACGGCGGGCAGATGGGTGGTGGCCGGGCCGACCAGCACCTCGCCGGTGGCGGCGTCGAAGCGGGAGCCGTGGCAGGGGCAGTCCAGCTCCGTCTCCGCCTGGCGCAGGGCGCAGCCGTTGTGGGTGCAGTAGCCGGAGTAGGCCTCGATGTCCTCGCCGCTGCCGCGGACGATGAGCACGAAGGGCTGCTGGCCGCCGAAGTTCACCAGGGTGGAGGCGTTCTCGGGGATGTCGCTGAGCGCGATCTCCCCGTCCTCCTCGGCGCGCAGCGGCGCGGAGCTGCCGAAGCCCTCGTCCTCGGGGGCGCAGGCGGCGAGCCCTCCCACGCCGGCGGCGGTCACGGGCAGCGCGAGCGCCAGACGGCGCGACAGGCAGGGGCGATCCATGCCTCCAGGATAGGACGGCGGGTCCTCACGGCGGCTCCCAGACGGGGGCGGAGGAGGGGGTCCCGGATCACATCGGGGCTCACACCCCCGGCTCACACCCGGTCGGCGGTGAGGCGGCTCGGGTCCCAGCTCAGCACGCCGCGGGCGCGCCAGCCGCGGGCGGTGACGGCGTCCAGCGCCTCCCGGCGCCGGGCGGGGCTCAGCCGGTCCAGGTACAGCGAGCCCTCCAGATGGTCGACCTCGTGCTGCAGGGCGCGGGCCAGCACCCCGCCGGTGTCCTCCACCTCGACGGGCTCGCCCTCGAGGTCGGTGCCGGTGACGCGGGCCCCGCGGTGGCGGGCGGTCGGGTAGCCCTCGCCGGGGACGGAGAGGCAGCCCTCGATGGTCTCCTCGTCCAGCTCCAGCGGGCCGAGGCGGGTGAGGACGGGGTTGATGACGACGCCGCGGCGCAGCGTGCCGGTGGCGTCCTCGCAGGCGTAGACGAACAGGCGCCAGCGGGAGCCGACCTGGGGGGCGGCCAGGCCCGCGCCGTCGGCTGCGTCGTTGGTCTCGATCATGTCGGCCACCAGGGTGCGGATGTCGTCGGTGACCTCGCGGACCTTGCGGGTGCGCTGCTCGAGGGCGCGGTGGCCGATCATCGTGATGGGGCGGATCGTCATGGGGTGGGGTCCTTCGGGGTGGTGCTCTCCGCGGGGGCGCGCAGGTGGGGGGTGGGGGCCGGCTGATCGGTTTCGGCGGGCCGGGGCGGCGCCTCCGGGACCGGCGCGGAGGCGGCAGGGGCGGGGGAGCCGGGGGTCGCCGGCTCCGGGGCGTCCTCGCCGTCGCGCGGGGCGCTGGTCACCCGGCGCCGGGCGGGCGGGTTGATGGCGAACAGGTTGCCGGCCTCTACGATCCAGGGGGAGCGGGGCCGCCAGATCGGGCGCCCGGTGCGGGCGGCGCCGGCGACGGTCTGGCCCAGCCGTTCCGCCTCCTCGGCGTCCCCGGCCAGGAAGTCCAGGGTGTGCATGGCCTGTGGCTCGAGCGCGATGTGGTGCCAGGCGTCCAGCCCGCTCGCGATCTGCCGGGCCCGCAGGAACTCGGCGTCCAGGGCGGCCCCGCCGATGATCACGATGTTCGCCGCCCACAGCAGCAGCAGGATCCCGATCAGGCCGTTCAGCACCGTGAGCACCTCGGGCACCCGGGTGGCGACCTCCATCACCCGGCCGATGCCGAGCGCGGCCCCGAACAGGGTCAGCACCGAGAGGGTGGAGCCGAGGGTCATCACCCGGTAGCGGGGCAGCCGCACGTTGGGGAACAGGTAGTAGGCCAGCGACACCCCGATGATGATCATCAGCAGCAGGATCGGCCACTTCACGAGGTTCCAGGCCTCGAAGGCGATGCGGGGGATGCCGATGAACTCGCCGAGCTGCTGGGAGACCTCCGAGCCCAGCACCAGCATGCCCAGCGCCAGCAGCACCGCCGAGGTGATCAGCACCGTCTCGATGAACACGATGGTGCGGAACAGCAGGAAGGGACGCCCCTCGCGGGTGTCGTACACCCGGTGCATGGCGCGGTGGAAGGCCGCCACCCCGTTCGAGGCCGAGAGCAGCGAGCCGGCGGTGCCGAGCGCCAGGCCCCACAGGCCGCCGCTGGTGGAGGAGACCGCGAGGATCGTGCGGATCAGCGGATCGGGGTCGAAGGTGGGGAACACCTCGGTGATGAGGGAGGCCGCGGCCAGGAGCGGCTGCTCGCCGATGCCGATCATCGACATCAGGGACACCACCGCCACCGCGCCGGGGAACACCGACAGCAGCGAATAGAAGGTCATGGTGCCGGCCACGTCCCAGACCTGGATCTCCAGCATCCGCATCCGCACCCGGTTCAGCACGTGCCAGATGCTCAGCCGCGGCCGCACGTACTCCACGGGCGGCCGCTCACGGCCGCGACGCGGACTCATCGTCCCGGGGTGCGCGGGGCGGCCGGGGCAGGGGCGACGCGCATGGTGCTCCTCGGCGGGGACGGGTGGGGACGACCTCGGAGCCTACGCGAGGCCGCCGGGCCCGACCGGGAGGACACGGGTCCCCGCCGGGCGCGACCGGGCTCAGCCCAGCGGGGCGCCGTCCTCCGGATCGGGGTGCACCGGGTACTCCCAGGGGTCCTCCGGATCGGTCGGGACGCCCGAGGTGACGATCGAGCCGTCCGAGCGGGGCCCCCCGACACCGACGGGCGCCTGCAGCACCGCGTCGTCGAGGACGGGGCCCTGATCGGCCAGCGGCACCGTGGCTCCGGCGCCGGTGACCCGCACCCGCTCGCCGCGCACGACGACCTCGAGCTCCTCACCGGTCTCGAGCACGAAGGAGACCTCGGTCGGGCGCAGCCGCACCCGGACGCGGGAGCCGCGCACGGTCAGCGGGAAGTCCAGGCCCTCCCAGCCCTCCGGCAGCCGCGGGTCGAGGGAGATCACCTCCCCGTCCACGCGCAGACCGCCGAAGCCGTGCACCAGGGCGTTCCACACCCCGCCGGCGGAGGCGATGTGCACCCCGTCGGAGGTGTTGTGGTGCAGGTCCCCGAGGTCCACGAACAGGCCCACCCGGAAGTAGTCCAGGGCGGCGGCCTGGTGGCCCACCTCGGCGGCCATGATCGACTGCACGACGGCCGAGAGGGAGGAGTCGCCCGTGGTGATCGGGTCGTAGTACTCGAAGTCGGCGCGCTTCTCCTCGGCGGTGAAGTCGGCTCCGCGCAGGAACTGGGCCAGCACCACGTCGGCCTGCTTGAGCACCTGGAAGCGATAGATCACCAGCGGGTGGTAGTGCAGCAGCAGCGGGAAGGACTCCTCCGGTGTGGCGGGCAGGTCCCACACCTCGCGCTCCAGGAAGCGGTCCTCCTGCAGGTGGATGCCGAGGGCCTCGTCCTTGGCGACGACCATGCCCTCGGCGCAGGCCTCCCACTCGTCCAGCTCCAGCTCGTCGAGCTCCAGCTCGGCCACGAGCAGGGCGTACGCCTCGGGGTCCGCGTCCCGCAGGTCCCGCACCGCCATCGCGGCGCGGCGCAGGTTGTAGCGCGCCATCACGTTCGTGTACAGGTTGTTGTTCACGACGGCCGTGTACTCGTCGGGGCCGGTCACGCCGTGGATGTGGAAGATCGCCTCGCCCTCGGCGGTGATCCGCCAGAAGCCCAGATCCGCCCACAGCCGGGCCGTCTCCACCAGCACCCGCACGCCGTCGCGGCGGGCGAAATCGAGGTCGCCGGTGACGTCCGCGTACAGCGCGAAGGCGTAGGCGATGTCCGCGTCGATGTGGTACTGCGCGGTGCCGGCCGCGTAGTAGGCCGAGGCCTCCTCGCCGTTGATCGTGCGCCAGGGGAACAGGGCGCCGCGCTGGTTCATCTCCCGGGCGCGCTCGCGGGCGCTGGGCAGCAGCTTGGTGCGGAAGCGCAGCGCGTTGCGGGCCCATCCGGGGGAGGTGAAGATCAGGAAGGGCACCACGTAGACCTCGGTGTCCCAGAAGTAGTGGCCCTCGTAGCCGGATCCGGTGAGGCCCTTGGCGGGGATGCCCCACTGGTCCGAGCGGGCCGCGGCCTGCGCGAGCTGGAACAGGCACCAGCGGGTGGCCTGCTGCGCGGCCGGCTGGCCCGGCAGCTCCACGTCCGAGCGCTCCCAGAAGGCCCGCAGGTACTCCGCCTGGTCGGCGAAATGCGCGGCGAAGCCCTCCTCCCGCACCCGGTCCAGGGTGCGGCGGCAGCGGTCGAACAGCTCCCGGTTCGGCACGGAGCGGGAGGAGTGGTAGGCGACGGCCTTGCGCACCGTGAGGGTGTCCCCGGCCTCCAGGTGGGTGCGGACCACCTGCCGGCCGCGGTCCGGGGAGGTGTCGATGAAGGCGTCCACCGCGGCGGAGCACTCCACCTCGTGGTCGGCGCCCACGGCGAGGGTCATGCCCGAGTTCGCCACCCGGTACCCCAGCAGCATCCGCCGCTCGCTGTGCCAGTCGTCCTGCGGCTCCAGCACCCGGTGGGTGAAGGCCGTGGTCCGGCGCGGGTCGCCCTTGTCGGTGACGGGGCCGTCGACCCCGTGGCCGAAGTCGTCGGTGATGTCCTCGCGGTTGATGATCTGGGAGGAGATCGCCACCGGCGCGGAGCCGTCCAGCATCTCCACCTCGTACTCCATCAGCGCCAGGTGGCGCTGGGTGAAGGAGACCATGCGGGCGGTGCGCACCCGCACCCGCTTGCCGGAGGGGGTGCGCCAGACCAGCTCGCGGCGCAGCACGCCCTCGCGGAAGTCGATCCAGCGCTCGTAGGAGAGCAGGTCCGCGACGGTCAGCAGCAGCGGCTCGTCGTCCACGTACAGCTTCATCACCGAGGAGTCCGGCACCGTGATCATCGTCTGGCCGGTGCGGGCGAAGCCGTAGGCCGACTCGGCGTGGTGGATCGGCCAGGTCTCGTGGAAGCCGTTGAGGAAGGTGCCGTGGGCCTCCGCGTCGCGCCCCTCCTCGGGGGTGCCGCGCATGCCGAGGTAGCCGTTGGCCACCGCGAAGATGGTCTCGATGTGGCCCAGGTCCCCGTTGGGGCGGGACTCCACCAGCCGCCACTCGTCCACGGGCAGATGGGTGCGGTCCACCGGATCGGCGGGGACCGTGCGCAGGCGGCTCATGCCAGCTCCCCCAGATCGTCCACGACCAGGTCGGCCCCGGCCTCGAGCAGGGCCTCGCGGCCCACGCCGCGGTCCACCCCGATCACGGCGGCGAAGTCGCCCGCCGCCCCGGCCTGCACCCCGGAAGTCGCGTCCTCGTAGACCACGGCCTCGGTGGAGGGCACGCCCAGCAGCTCGGCGCCGCGGAGGTAGGTGTCCGGGGCGGGCTTGCCGGCGATGCCCTCGGCGGCGGCCACGTTCCCGTCCATCACGTGCTCGAAGCGGTCGCGGATGCCCGCGGCCCGCAGCACCTCCTCGGCGTTGCGGGAGGAGGAGACGATGGCGATGCGGGCGCCCGCGGGCAGGGAGTCGAGGTAGGCGATGGTGCCCGGGTAGGGCTCCACGCCCTCGGTGCGCAGGATCTCCATCACCAGGGCGTTCTTGCGGTTGCCGAGGCCGCGCACGGTCTCCTCGGCCTGCGGCTGGTCGCCGGGGTCGGTGTCCTCGCCCTCGGGCAGCTCGATGCCGCGGGAGGCGAGCATCGCGCGCACCCCGTCGTAGCGGGGGCGGCCGTCGATGTGCGCGAAGTAGTCCGCGTCGGAGTAGGGCTCGGCGACGCCGCGGGCCGCGAGCACCTCCTGGAACATGCGCGCCCAGGCCCGCATGTGGACCTCGGCGGTGGGGGTGACCACCCCGTCGAGGTCGAAGAGGTGCGCGGTGACGTCGCTCGGTCGGAAGGCAGGGTTCGCATTCACGGTGGTCATGCTAGGTCCTGTGGAGGACGAAGCGTTTCCACCAGGGCGAATCCCTCGATCCGTGTCCGGGCCGTGACCCGGGCGCGGTCCCCGGGGCGCTGTCCGTGGCGGGCGGGCGTGGGCTACCCTTCCCACGACCGCGCCGCGCCCGAGGGGTGTCGGCCGCCGCACCCGAGGGAGCAGGGAGCCCATGACGCCCACGCAGCCGCCGCCCGCGATCGACGCGGTGCGCCGCAGCCTGGACCTCACCCCCGAGGACGGCGCCGTGCGCACCGTGCTCACCCTCACCACTCCCTACGACCCGGCGCCCGCGCAGCTCTGGCCGCTGCTGACCCGTCCCGAGGCGCTCGCCGCCTGGTACGGCCCCGTCAGCGGCGACCTCCGCGAGGGCGGCCGCTTCCAGGCCCCGGGCGGCGCCGGGGGAACCATCGAGGCGGTCGAGGCCCCGCACCGCCTCGAGCTCGGCTGGGAGTACGGCGGCGTGACCACTCCGCTGTCGCTGCGCCTGGACCCCGAGGACGACGGCACCACCTCCCTGCGGTTGCGCCACACCCTGCTCATCGACGACGCCACCTTCGCCCGCTTCGGGCCCGGCGCGATGGCGGTGGGCTGGGAGATCGCCCTGCTCGGCCTCGCCGCCGCCACCGATGGCTGGCGCACCACCTGCCTGGGCTCCGTGCCCGCGCCGAGCCCGAGCTGGCTGGCCGGCGAGGAGGGCGCGGCCTACGTGCGCGCCTGGTCCGTGCGCTGGGCCGCCGCGGCCGTCGCCGCCGGGGTGGACGAGGAGACCGCCCGTCGCGGCGAGCAGGAGACCGCCGCGGCCTACGGCGCCGCCTCCCTCACCTCGTGACGTCGGCCGGGGAATCCCCGGCCCGGGTGCTGCGGCGCCTCGCGCCTTCCGTCTACGTCCCCACCCTGCTCGAGTTCATCGGACAGTCGGCCCTGCTGCCGGTGGTGCCGCTGCTGGCCCTGCAGCTCGGCTTCGCGGTGCCGCAGGCCGCGGCGCTGGCCCTGGTCCTCGGTGTCTTCTCGGTGCTCGGGCCGATCCCCGCCGGGCGGCTCATCGAGCGCGTCGGCGCGCGCCCGGCCCTGGTGGTCTCCGGCGCGGTGCTGGTGGCGGCGGACGGCGCGGCCTTCGTGGTGATCACGCCGGGGCTGACCGGTGCACCGGAGGCCTCGCACCGGGCCGCGCTGCTCGCGGTGCTGGTGGTGATCGCCGCCTGCACCCAGGTGTGGAAGCTCGGCCGGCAGGCCTACCTGGGCTCGGCCCTGCCCCCGGCGATGCGGGCCCGGGGCATGACCCTGTTCGGCGGCATGATCCGTATCGGCCAGGTGATCGGCCCGCTGGCGGGTGCGGCCGTGCTCGCCACCGGGCACGACACCGCCGCCTTCCTCCTCTACGCCGGAACGGGTGCCCTCGCCACCGTGATGGTGGCCGTCTTCCTGCCGCCGGGGGAGCGCGCCCGGCAGGGGGCCGTCGCCGGGGTGGCGCGCTCCGTCCGCACCCCGCTGCGGCGCCGCCTGGACCGGGCCGTACTGGCCCGGATGGTGCGGGTGGGGCTCGGCATCGCCCCGGTGATGATGTCCCGGGTGAACCGACCGGTGGTGGTGCCGCTGCTGGGGGCGGCCCTCGGCCTGGACGCCGCCGCCGTCTCCCTCGTGTTCGGGATCAGCGCGCTGGTGGAGATCGCGATGGTGGTGCCCGCCGGCACCCTGATGGACCGCCGCGGCCGCGCCGCCGTGGCCGTGCCCTGCGCGCTGGTGATGGGGGCCGGGTACGTGCTGCTGGCCGTGGCCGCCGCGACGCTGGGGGAGCGCGGCCCCGGCACGGCGATGGCGGCGCTGCTGCTGCCGAGCCTGCTGATCGCGCTGGGCAACGGGCTGGGCGCCGGGATCGTCATGACCCTCGGCATCGACCTCTCCCCGGTGCACGGCCGCACCGGCTACCTGGCCTGGTGGAACACCCTGCTGGGCACGGGAAGCGTGCTGGCCCCGCTGCTGGTCTCCGCGATCACCCTGGTGGCGCCGGTGACCGTCGCGGGCGCGGCCACCGGCGCGCTGTGCCTGGCCGGCGGCGCCTGGCTGGCCCGGGTGCTGCCGGGCGTCACCCCCGCGGGCGGCACCCGCGGCGCCGCCCGCGGCACCGCCCCGCGCTGAGCGCCGGGCGACCCAGCACCGTCCTCCGGCTGTGCGCCGGGTGGCCCGGCACGGCGGGAGCCGGGCGCAGCCCCCTCCGGCCCCGGCGGGCCGGGGCTACGATGAGCGCGGCACCGTCGCCCCGGGATGTCCGGTGTGCGCCGCCCATGCCGGTCCACCCACCGGGCCGTTCCGCGGCCCCGTCTCCCGGAGGTCCCCATGTCCGTCATCCTGCGGGCTTACCTGAACTTCCCCGGCACCGCCTTCGACCGCCTCGCCGAGGGCGGCGAGGTCGAGATGGTGCTCCAGCAGCAGATGTGGGGCGACCACTACGGCGCCGTGATCGACCGCTTCGCGATCCACTGGATGGTGAACGTGGGCGGCCTCGGCGGCTGATTCCCTCCTGCTGCCTCAGCCCGCCTCCCACCATGCACCGCTGAAAACGGGCGCTCAGTGCACCATCACCGCGTATACGGCCGAGATGGTGCACCGGGAGCCCTTTTTCAGCGCACCGGCCGAACGCGCTGCCGGAAACAGGGATGCCCGTGTGCACTCACCGCCGTAGAGCGGCTAGGTGCACACCTGCATCCCTTTTTCCGTGACCCGGGCGAACACCGCAGGCATCGACCTCCGGCCTATGCCTCGTGAGGACCGGTCGTGCTGGGATGAGTCCATGAGACCGCCCGCCCCGCCCCCGCCCTCCGCGATCGAGGCCGAAGGGGTTGGGGTGGTGCGTGACGGGCAGGTGCTTCTGCTCGATGCGGATATCCGCCTCGGTGCTGGAGAGGTCGGGGCGGTGACCGGACCCAACGGCGTCGGCAAGACCACCCTGCTGCGCGTGCTGGCCGGGCTCATCGAGCCGACCGCCGGCACGGTCCGTGTCGCCGGACGGGCGCCGGACGACCGCGATCGCCGCTTCCGCCGTGATCTGGCCGCTCTGATCGGCGTCCCGCAGACGGCGCGGGACCTCACCGTGCTCGAGCACCTGCGCTTCCTCGGTGCCACCTGGGGTCTGGACTCCCAGCAGGCACTGGTGGAGGGGCGCGAGCTGCTGAGCCGCTTGCACCTGGAAGGCCTCAGCGAGCGATATCCCCATGAACTCTCCAGCGGACAATCCCAGCTGGTCGCGATCGCGCTCACCCTGGCCCGGCCCGGACGGGTGCTGCTGCTGGACGAGCCCGAGCAGCGCCTGGATCCGGACCGTCTCGGTCTGGTCCTCGGCCTCCTCCGGGACAGGGCGGAGCAGGGCACCGCGATCCTGCTGGCCACCCATGCCCGGCGGGTGGTGGACGAGCTCGCGGACCTGGAAATCGCAGTGGAGGGCCCGACGTGAACGCCGAGCTCCGTGCGGCCTCGGGCGTCTGGGCGCAGCGGCGAGGCGCACGCACCACCGGCGACCTGCTGTACGCCGTCTACCTGACGCTTCTCACCGTGCTGGTGCTGCTCGTCCCGGCTCTGCGTGCAGGTGGGGCGGTCCTGGCCCGCCCCGACGTGCTGCCGTTGCTCCAGCACCCCCATGCGCCCGTGGGGCTGGCCATGGCGCTGGGCATCGCCGCCGCGGTACTCGTGCTGCTGGGCGGCACCCGCGGTCCGGCCCTGCTGTCCCCGTTCCTCACCGAGACGCTCGCCAGCAGTGCGATACCTCGCCGCCGGGTGCTGCGGCGTCCCTACCTGCGGGCGATCGTGCTCCCCGCACTGTGCTGCGTGCTGGCCGCCGCACTGGCCGGAGCCACGTTGCTGCAGGTCGGCAGTCTGGGCATGCCCCTCGCACTTCTCGCGGGCCTCGCCGCCCTCGGCTTCGGGCTGCTGCTGGGTGTCTGCTGGTTGGCGGGCCAACTATTGACCGGACCGGCACGTGTCCTGCTCGCGCTGGTGCTGGTGGCGCTCGGGGCCGGTGTGGCCCTGGGAATCCGGGCCGTCCCGTCACTCCCTCTGCTCCCGGCGTCGGTGGTGGCTCTGGGTCTGGGTGCGCTGTCGACGGTTGCCTCGCTGCCACTGCTGGATCGACTGCGGGGCCGGGTGCTGCGCCAGCAGGCGCTGCGATGGCAGAGCGCCACGATGAGCGCGGAGACCGGGGACCTCGCGGGTGCTGCCGTGGCCTATCGGCCACCACCTGCCGTCGGGAGGCGGCTGCCGGCCGTGGGCCGAGGTGGTCTGCTGCTCGCCTATGCCCGCCGCGACGCGGTGGCATGGTTGCGCAGTCCGGCGCGCAGTCTCGGAGGTCTCGGACTCGCCGTGATCGGGACGGCGCTGCTGGTCGCGGCGATTCTCCTGGAGCTGGGCCTGCCGAGCTGGCTGCTCGCCGGGATGGGGTGCCTGCTGCTCTGGTGGGGCAGCGGAACGGTGGTCGACGGTCTCCGGCACGCGATCCACACGCTCGGGTCGCCGCCCCTGTTCGGCCAGGGCCTCGGCGCGCAGCTCCTGCTGCATCTACCGGCGCCGGCTCTGCTCATCCTGACCGTGACCGGAGGGTCTGCCCTGGCGGTCTCCCTCCTGCTCGGCGCCGGGGCCTTCTCTGCGGCCGTGCTGGTGCCGATGCTGCTGGCCCCTCTGCTGCTGCTCGGCCGCGTCTGGGACGCGGCCAAGCCCCCGATGCCGCTCTCGCTCACGATGCCGATGCCCACCCCGCAGGGTGATGCCTCCGTGCTCGCGATGCTGATCTGGCAGGCGGACGCCCCGCTGCTCCACCTCGGGATCGGTCTGGTACTGGTGCTCCTGGCGACCGCGGTCGCCCCCCTCGCCGCGGTCGTCGGGGCCCTGCTCGCCCTCACACTGCTGGCCGTACTCGCCCTCGGAAGGCTCCGGGCGCTGCGTCGCTGAGAGCGGGGGTCGGGTGCTCCTCAGCAGACCTCGAGGATCCGCCGTGCGGCCTGTTCGGCGGAGTGCACCGCGGTGTCCAGCTCCGGGTGGTCCCGATGCCAGCCCTCGTGCTCGCCTCCGGTCACCTGCTCCCAGCTCGGGTTCTCCAGGCCCGGGAGGTCCAGCACCCGGCTCTCCAGGCGTCGCCGGTGCAGGTCGACGTCCGTGCAGACCAGCTCCACCTCGAGCACGCGGGCGCCGTGCACCCCGGCCGCGCGCGCGAGGGCTGTCTCGACTGTGTCCACCCGGACCATCGCGGCGCCGAGGGCGGCCACCCGGCGGGCCACCGTGGTCTTGCCCGTCGCCGGGAGCCCGCCGAGAATCACCCGCCGCGGCACGGACGACGGAGCCGTCGCCTCCGTGTTCATCGAGGGTGGCGGGCGATGACCTCGCCGAGGGAGGCGATGGCCTCCTCGATCACGGCGGGGGAGTGGGTGACGAAGCTGAGCCGCATCGTGGAGCGGTCCGCGTGCTCGGCGAAGAAGGACCAGCCCGGCAGGTACGCCACCCCCGCCTCGACCGCGTCGGCCAGCATGGTCTGGGCGTCGTAGCCCTCGCCGAGCGCGGCCCACAGGAACATGCCGCCGTCCGGGTGGGTGACGTGGGCGCCCTCCGGCAGGATCGGGGCGATCGCGCGGGCCATCGCGTCGCGGCGCTCGCGGTAGACCTCCGCGACCGTGCGCACGTGGGCGTCGAGGTCCGCGGTCTCCAGGTAGCGGGCGACGGTCAACTGGTCCACCACGGAGGACTGCATGGAGATCGCGGCCTTCGCGACGGCCAGGGTGTCCAGGATCGGCCCCTCGGCGCGGATCCAGCCGATCCGCACGCCCGGGCTCATCAGCTTGCTCATCGAGTTCAGCAGCAGGGTGCGCTCGCCCATGCCGGGGAGGGAGGCGATGGGCGCCCAGGTGGAGCCGGTGAAGCTGAGCTCGCCGTAGGGGTCGTCCTCGATCAGCGGCACGTCGCTGCGCTGCAGCACCTCGGCCACCTGCCGGCGGCGCAGCACCCCCATGGTGCGCCCGGTGGGGTTCTGGAAGGTGGGGATCAGGTACACCATCCGCGGGTGATGGGTGCGGATCGCCTCCTCCAGCGCCTCCGGGATCACGCCCTCCTCGTCGGTGTCCACGCCGACCATGCGGGCGCCGTGCACCGCGAAGGCCTGCACCGCGGCGAGGTAGGTGGGGGACTCCACGAGCACCACGTCGCCCGGCTCCAGCAGCGCCTCGGCGACCACGAACAGCCCCTCCTGGGAGCCGGAGGTGACACGGATCTGGGAGGCGTCGGTGGGCAGGGTGCGGCTGATGCGGCGGGCGGCCTGCTCGCGCAGCTCCGCCTCGCCCTCGCTGACCCCGTACTGCAGGGCGCGGTGCCCGCGGTGGGTGAGCACCCAGTCGTAGGCCTCCTGCACCGGCCCGAGGTCGAACAGCTCCCGGTCCGGGATGCCGCCGGCGAAGGAGGTGACGCCCTCCTTCGCGGCCAGGGCGAAGATGTCCTTCAGCGGGGAGGACTCCATGCCGGCGTAGCGGGCGGCGACGGGGAAGCGGAACGGGGTCGACGAGGGGCGGTCCATGCCGCTCATGCTGTCACGCGGGAAGGGCTCGCTCGAGCACCAGCAGCCGACGTTTCGTGTCGATCCCGCCCGCGTAGCCGGTGAGGGCGCCGCTGCCGGCCAGCACCCGATGGCAGGGCACGACGATCGACAGCGGGTTAGCGCCGACGGCGGCACCGACGGCCTGGGCGGCCCGCGGCGCGTCCAGCTCCCGGGCGATGTCCCCGTAGGTGGTGGTGGAGCCGCGGGGGATCTCCCGCAGCCGCGCCCAGACCCGCTGCTGGAAGGCGGTGCCGGCGGGGGCGAGCGGCAGGTCGAAGTCCTCGCGGTCGCCGGCCAGGTAGGCGTGCAGCTGCTCCTCGGCGCGGTCCAGCAGGGCGGAGGCCCCGTCCGCGGGGTCGCCGTAGCGCTCGGGGCGGGGGAAGTGCGCCTGGTCCTGGCGCCACACGCCCACCAGGGCGTCGTCGGTGGCGGCCAGCAGGTACCGGCCGACGGCGGTCTCCACCCAGCGGTGCCGGATCGGGGACGGAGTGCCGAGAGTGTCGGGGGCCTCAAAAGTGGTCATGGGGTGTCCTTCCGGGTCGGGGTGGCGGCGTGGTGCCACAGGTGCAGGGCGGCGTAGGACCGCCAGGGGGAGGCGTCGGCGAGGGCTCGCTGCAGGGCGGCGTGGTCCTCGGCGATCCCCAGGTCGCGGGCGGCGTTCAGCAGGGCGGCGTCCCGGGGCGGGGCCTGGTCGATGGCGCGGCGGCCTCGCAGCAGCGCGTAGTGCGCGGTCCAGGGGCCGACGCCGGGGATCGCGAGCAGCTGTGCCTCCAGCTCCGCCAGCGGGGCCTCGGCGTCCACATCGGTGCCCAGCGCCGCGGCCAGGGTGCGGCGACGGGCGGCGGGCCCTCGGAACCACTCCTCGGCGCGGTCGGCGGCCCGGGCCGGGTCGACGGGCAGACGGGTGCTCCCGCCCCCGCTCAGCGGCTCCGGCAGGGGCTCGGCGAGCAGATCGGTGGCGCGGATGATCTGCTCGCGGGTCTGGACGACGGTGACCTGCTGGCCGACGACCGCCCACAGCAGCGCCTCGGCGACGCTCGTGGTGCCCGGGATCCGCACCCCGGGCCGGGCGGCCACGAGCCCCGCCAGCGCGGGCACCGCCGCGGTCAGGCCGGCGTCGATGCCGCGGGGGTCGGCGTCCAGGTCCAGCAGGCGACGGACGAGCGCCACGGCGGCGCGGTAGTCCCGCAGGTCGGCCAGGCGCAGGGTGAGCGGCAGCGGGCCCTCGGCGACCCCCAGGTCGACCCCCAGCACGGCGGGGCCGTGCGGCAGTCGCACCGCCCGCGACCACCGCAGCCCCTCGACGCTCTCGACGCCCGGCACGGCGCGGGCGGCGAACCAGGCGGCCAGTCCCGCCCCGTCGAAGGGGCGGCGCACGGCGAGGTCCACCCGCAGCTCGGCGGTCGCGGTCCCGGTGTCGGCGAGCGGTCGCCCGGACCGCGGGCGCAACGTGGAGGGCGCCACCCCGTAGATCGCGCGCACCGTGTCGTGGAGCTGGCGCTCGCTGCCGAAGCCCGCGGCCGCCGCGATCTCCCCGAGCGGGCGGTCGGTGCCGCGCAGCAGCTCGTGGGCGCGTCGGGCGCGGGCCATCCGGGCGTGCGCCACCGCGGAGGCCCCGGTGTGCTCCAGCAGCGCCCGGTGCAGGCTGCGCTCGGAGACGTGCAGCAGGGCGGCGAGATCGGCGACGTGCGGGGCGGGCGCGTCGGTGCCGAGCTCGGCGTCCAGGGCGCCCGCCGCGATCAGGTCCAGGGCCCGCGCGGCCAGGTCCCCGCCCGGGTCGGCGTCGGCCCCGCGCGGTGGGGCCAGCGGTCCGCAGCGCTTGCAGGCCCGGTATCCGGCGGCGACGGCCGCCGCGGCGCTCGGCACGAAGGTGACGGAGACGCGGCCCGGGGTGCGGGCCGGGCAGGAGGGGCGGCAGAAGATGCCGGTGGTGCGCACGCAGGTGAAGAACTCCCCGTCGAAGCGGGGGTCGCGGGCCGCGATCGCCGCGTAGCGCTGCTCGTCGTCCAAGGTCTCCATGCCCACCAGTGAACCCCGTCCTGGCCAGCATCGCCAGCGGGATCCGGCCAGCGCAGTCGGCTCAGGAATGGCCCTGCGGCAACACCGAGGGCGGGGCCGGGTCCACCGTGCCCAGGGCGTCGTCGCGGCCCGGGTGCTCCAGTCGCAGCCGGGACTCCAACATCGTCAGCAGGATCTCCAGCGGACGGTCGGGGTCGCGGTCCGGCAGCGCCTGCACCAGGTCCTCCGCCTCCGCGCCGCGGGACAGGGCGATCATCGCCCAGGGCTTCAGCTCCCGGTTGGTCCAGGCCTGCGTGCAGACGATGCCGAGCTGCGGAAGCAGGGCGAGGGTGGAGTTGCCGACCGCCTGGGAGCGGCTCGCGGTGGCCGCGGCGAGGAAGCCGCGCTCGGCGGCGACGGCGAGGAGCGGGAAGGTCATACCCGGCTTCCTGGCACGTCACCGGCACCTCCGGCATGTCCCACGGAGCGGAGCGGCGCGCCGTCGGTGGACCGGCCCCGGACATGCCGCGAGCCGCGCCCCTGGTGGAGGGTGCGCGGCTCGGGAGCGGGAGCGGATGACGGGAATCGAACCCGCGTCATCAGTTTGGAAGACTGAGGCTCTACCATTGAGCTACATCCGCGTGACCGGGGAGAACGCCGGGTTCCGGGGTGGCGACGCGGCGCGGTGCGCGCGGGATCCGGACCGGTTCGGTCCCCGTCATTACACCAGATCGCCCCTGCTCACGCACGCTCAGCGGCCCCGCCGCCCGCATGGCCCCGATCACAGCGATCCGGGCGCATCGGGGCCGTGCGGGGCCGAACCGCTACCATCGTGAGGGTTGCCCTCCGGGGTGTAGCTCAGCTTGGTAGAGCGCCCGCTTTGGGAGCGGGAGGTCGCAGGTTCAAATCCTGTCACCCCGACTCCGGCGCCGGGTCGCTCGCCAGGGCGCGCCCCCGGACGACGGCGACCACCGACAGACCATCAGTCACCGCAATCACTAGGGAGACCTGACCAGTGAAGACCGCGTCCGAGAAGCTCGGCCCCACCCGGGTGAAGCTCACCGTCGAGGTGCCTTTCGACGAGCTGAAGCCGGCCATCGAGGCCGCCACCACAAAGATCGCCAACGAGGTGCAGATCCCGGGCTTCCGCAAGGGCAAGGTTCCCAGCCGTCTCGTCGAGCAGCGCTTCGGCCGCCCGGCGATCCTGCAGGAGGCCGTGAACGACTCCCTGCCCGACTTCTACCAGCAGGCCGCCGCCGAGGCCGAGATCAAGCCCGTCGGCCGCCCCGAGGTCGAGGTCACCGAGATCCCGGGCCTGGACGGCTCCGAGACCGGTGAGCTGACCTTCACCGTCGAGCAGGACGTGCGCCCCGAGATCGAGCTGCCCGACTTCTCCGCCGTCGAGGTGGAGATCGAGGAGCCCGCCGTCGACGACGACGCCGTCGACGTGCGCCTGACCGAGCTGCGCGAGCGCTTCGGCACCCTGGTGGGCGTGGACCGTCCCGCCGAGGACCGCGACTTCGTCTCCCTCGACATGACCGCCACCATCGGCGACGAGGAGATCGAGTCCGTCGAGGGCGTCTCCTACCAGATCGGCGAGGGCAACATGCTCGACGGCCTGGACGAGGCCCTGACCGGCCTCTCCGCCGGCGAGTCCACCTCCTTCACCTCGAAGCTCGCCGGTGGCGACCGCGCCGGTGAGGAGGCCCTGATCAAGGTCACCGCGCAGTCCGTGAAGGTGCGCGAGCTGCCCGAGGCCGACGACGAGTTCGCCGAGATGGCCTCCGAGTTCGACACCATCGACGAGCTCAAGGCCGACCTGCGCACCCAGGCCGAGAACGACGCCTCCGGCAACCGCGTGGCCCTGGCCCGCAACGCCCTGCTGGAGAAGCTGCTCGACGAGCTCGAGATCCCGGTGCCCGACGCCCTGGTCGAGGACGAGATCAACGCCCACCTCGAGAACGAGGGCAAGGAAGCCGGCGACCCCCACGGCGAGGAGATCCGCGAGGACACCGTCAAGGCCGTCCGCGCCCAGTTCCTGCTGGACGAGCTCAACGCGACCCGCGAGGTCGAGGTCGACCAGAACGACCTCATGGGCTACATGACCCAGCTCTCCCAGCAGTACGGCATCGAGCCGAACCAGCTGCTGCAGATGCTGGCCCAGTCCGGCCAGTTGGAGCAGATCTTCGGCGAGGTGCAGCGCTCCAAGGCCCTCGACGTGGTCCTGGCCGACATCACCGTGAAGAACACCGACGGTGACGTGGTCGACCTGGGCCTGGCCTCCGGCGACGACTCCGAGGACGGCGAGGCCGCCGAGGAGAAGCCGGCCGAGGAGAAGCCGGCCGCGAAGAAGGCCCCCGCCAAGAAGGCCCCGGCCAAGAAGGCGCCCGCCAAGAAGGCCGCCGCCACCGAGGCCGACGAGGAGAAGGCCGAGGAGAAGAAGGCCCCGGCCAAGAAGGCCCCGGCGAAGAAGACCACCGCCGCGAAGTCCTCCACCTCCAAGACCGCTGCCGCGACGGCGGAGGGCGACGAGGAGAAGGCCCCGGCCAAGAAGGCGCCCGCGAAGAAGGCTCCGGCGAAGAAGACGACCGCTGCGAAGCCCTCCACCTCCAAGACCGCTGCCGCGACGGCGGAGGGCGACGAGGAGAAGGCCCCGGCCAAGAAGGCGCCCGCGAAGAAGGCTCCGGCCAAGAAGGCCACCACCTCGAAGGCGTCCGCCGCGAAAGACGACGCCGCGAAGTGATCCGGCCCCGGTGAGCGCTCCCTGAGCCGCTCACCCCCGCGCACGGCCGTCACCCCACCCGGGGTGGCGGCCGTTCCGCTGTCCTGGGGTCGAGGGTGTACACAGACCTGGCTCAGGTGGTCGCGAGCCTGCACATGGGCAGGTGCGCCACCACCTGAGCCAGGTTTCTGCACGCCGAGTGACAGGAGTGGGCTCGCCGTGGCGCCCGGGTGCGTGCGAGGCTGGCGGACAGTGCGCCTGAGGACACGCCCGGCGCCGGGAGCGAGGAGGACACGGCATGGGACGCGTGGTGTGGGGCTTCACGATGTCCCTGGACGGCTTCATCGCCGGTCCGGGGCACGACATGCGGTGGCTCGAGGAGATGCCTCCCGCGGATCCTGAGGTTCCGGAACGGCTCGCCGCGGCGGTGGGCGCGATCCTCTCCGGCCGCCGCGGCTACGACGCCGCCCTTGCCCAGCGCGCGGAGCGCGGGGAGCTGACCGCCGAGGCCTACGGCGGCGCCTGGCAGGGCACCGAGTTCGTCCTCACCCACCGCCCCGAGGAGCTCGCGGACGACCCCACGGTGATCGCGCTGGACGCCGACGTCGTCACCGCCCTGGAGAGGGCCCGGGAGGCGGCGGGGGAGCGGGACGTGCAGATCATCAGCGCGGACATCGCGCGCCAGGCCCTCGAGCACGGCCTGATCGAGGAGATGCAGGTGTTCCTGGCGCCCGTGCTGCTGGGGGACGGCACCCGCGTGTTCTCCGTGCCCGGCGGGCGCCGGATCGACTGGGTGGACGCCGGGCCGATCCCCGGGGCGGAGGCCGCCGGGGGCCGCCGCTACCGACCACGCTGAGCGCGCCGGGGCACCGGCGCCCCGGGATGCCCCCGCCCCCTGCCCGGCGTCGCACGCCGGCACACGAAAAGGCCCGGCCCCGCGAGGGGACCGGGCCTTTTGCCGGCGACGCGCTGGATCAGCGGTAGGAGCGGAAGGTGGGGTTGCCCCAGATCTGCCGCTCGACGACCTTCTGCTTGGAGCCGGAGGCGTCGATGATGGTGTTGTTACCGGCGTAGATCGCGGCGTGGCCGGGCCACACGACGATGTCGCCGGGCTGCGCCTCGGACTGGGAGATGCGGGTGCCGCCGGCGGCGAGGCCGGAGGAGGTGCGCGGGAGGGAGATCCCGGTGCCCTCGTAGGCGTACTTCACCAGGCCGGAGCAGTCCATGCCGGAGAGGCTGGAGCCGCCCCAGGAGTAGGGGGTCCCCTTCGCGGAGCGGGCGCGGTCCACGATGGAGGAGGAGCTCGAGGAGGAGCTGCTCGAGGAGGCGGAGGCGCCGGAGGTGGAGACGCCGCCGTTGAGCGCGCCGCGGGTGTTCGGGCCCACGACGCCGTCGACCGCGAGGCCGGCGCTGCCCTGGTAGGACTTCACGGCGGAAAGGGTCTTGGGGCCGAAGACGCCGTCGACGGAGAGGCTGGCGCCGTTGTCGTTCAGGGCCTCCTGCAGATCGCGCACGGCGTCGCCGCGGGATCCGAAGCGCAGCTTCTCGGTGCTGGAGAGCGCGACGGAGGCGACCGGGGTGGCCGGGGCGGCCTCGGCGGCGACCGGGGCGGCGGGAGCGGTGGTGGAGGCGGGCGCGGCCTGCGCGGCGGTGCCGGCGATCGCGGAGCCGACCAGGACGGTCCCGAGGGCCGCGGTGCCGGCGACGCCACGGGCGGCGCGGTTCGCGGAGACGATCGGGGTGACCGCGCGACCGGCGGCGCGGTGGGTGTTGTGCGTAGCCATGTTCGTGATTCCTTCCGGCCTCGAGGCGGCTCGAGGAGTGGGGCAGTCTTCAGGGGTCCCGAGGGGATGTTGAAAACCGTAGGAGGGATCGGGTGCTCGGGTCATGGGGCTTGAAGGAGCCCGGCGGGGTCCTTGCCCGACCCTTTACCTCCGGCCGGGGTTCGTGACCACTGGAAGGCCCGGCTTGACCCTTCGCTGTGGTGCGGGACACACCGGAATGCCTGGTCGGGCGCACGGGGGCCTCCCGGGGCGGAGGAACGGGGGTGTCATCCCCGGGCGGGGGAGCGGCGCGGGACGGGCCGTGCTCCGCGCAGGGCGGAGGGGGATGCGCCTGCGGCGAACAGGGCCCCGGATCGTCAAGGGCACCGCCTAGAGTCGAGCCATCGCCATATCCGCCACGAAGGAGACACCGTGACCTCCCAGAGCACCGAGACCCGGCCCGTCAACGCGGCCGGGGACACCCCGATGGGCCTCGACGACAACGTCTACCAGCGCCTGCTGCGCGAGCGCATCGTCTGGCTGGGCTCCGAGGTCCGCGACGAGAACGCCAACGCCATCTGCGCCAAGATGCTGCTGCTGGCCGCCGAGGACCCCGAGAAGGACATCTACCTCTACATCAACAGCCCCGGCGGCTCCATCACCGCCGGCATGGCCATCTACGACACCATGCAGTACATCCAGCCCGACGTGGTGACCGTGGGCATGGGCATGGCCGCCTCGATGGGGCAGTTCCTGCTGTCCTCGGGTGCCAAGGGCAAGCGCTTCGCCACCCCGCACACCCGCGTGCTGATGCACCAGCCGCTGGGCGGCCTCGGCGGCACCGCCTCCGAGATCAAGATCCAGGCCGACCTCATCCTCTCGATGAAGCGTCAGCTCGCCGAGCTGATCGCCGAGCAGACCGGCAAGAGCGTCGAGCAGATCACCACCGACTCCGACCGCGACCGCTGGTTCACGGCCGCCGAGGCCCTCGAGTACGGCTTCGTCGACAAGATCGTGACCCGCGCGGACGACGTCACGGGCCGCGGCGGCACCGAGGCCTGACCTCCCCGTCACCTCGGCGGCCCGGGCGCCCCGGCGCCGGGCCCGCCACCCGCCCCTCTCGACCTCATCGACACCTCTTCGTCAAGGAGACCCCGTGACCTTCGACCCCCGACTCGCCCCCTACGCGCAGGCCGGCGCCCCGATGGGCATGCCGACCGCCCCGATGCCCAGCTCCCGCTACGTGCTGCCCCAGTACGAGGAGCGCACCGCCTACGGCTTCAAGCGCCAGGACCCGTACACCAAGCTCTTCGAGGACCGCATCATCTTCCTCGGCGTGCAGGTGGACGACGCCTCGGCCGACGACGTGATGGCCCAGCTGCTGGTCCTGGAGTCCCAGGACCCCGACCGCGACATCACGCTGTACATCAACAGCCCCGGCGGCTCCTTCACCGCGCTGACCGCCATCTACGACACCATGCAGTACATCAAGCCCGACATCACCACGGTGTGCCTGGGTCAGGCGGCCTCCGCCGCCGCCGTGCTGCTGGCCGCCGGCTCGCCCGGCAAGCGGCTCGCCCTGCCGAACGCCCGCATCCTGATCCACCAGCCCGCGATGGGCGGTCAGGGCGGCGGCCAGGCCTCCGACCTGGAGATCCAGGCCAACGAGATCCTGCGTATGCGCGAGTGGCTGGAGCAGACCCTGGCCCACCACAGCGGCCGGGACAAGGACCAGATCAGCAAGGACATCGAGCGCGACAAGATCCTCACCGCGAAGGACGCCCTCGAGTACGGCCTGGTCGACCAGGTGCTGGCCTCGCGCAAGGACGCCGCGCCGCAGATCGGCCGCTGACCCGACCCCTCCCGGTCGCCCGCGGGTGACCCACCCCGCGCGGCCCCGGTGCTCATCCACCGGGGCCGCGCGTCTCCCCGGACCCCGGGGCCCGCTGGGCTACGGTGGTCACCGCGGTCGCCCCAGCGGCGGCCGTCTTCCCCTGTCCATCGGCGAGGAAAGAGGACCCACATGGCTCGCACGAGCGATGGCGCCGACGTCTTCAAGTGCTCCTTCTGCGGCAAGTCGCAGAAGCAGGTGGAGCGCCTGATCTCCGGCCCGCAGGTGTACATCTGCGAGGAGTGCATCGAGCTGTGCAACGAGATCATCGCGGAGGAGGTCCAGGCGGCGCAGCCGGCCGAGGAGGCCCAGGCCCCGCTGCCGGCCCCGCAGGAGATCTTCCACTTCCTCGAGGAGTACGTGGTGGGCCAGGAGCCCGCCAAGCGTGCCCTCGCCGTCGCCGTGTACAACCACTACAAGCGGGTGCGCGCCCAGGAGGCCGAGCAGGCCGGCCCCGGACCCAGCGCCGCCCGGCCCGCCGAGCAGGGATCCGAGGCCTACCGCGACGTCGAGGTCGCCAAGTCCAACGTGATGATCGTGGGCCCGACCGGCTGCGGCAAGACCTACCTCGCCCAGACCCTCGCCAAGATGCTCGACGTGCCCTTCGCGATGGCCGACGCCACGGCGCTCACCGAGGCCGGCTACGTCGGCGAGGACGTCGAGAACATCCTGCTGAAGCTGCTGCAGGCCGCCGACTACGACGTGAAGAAGGCCGAGCGCGGCATCATCTACATCGACGAGGTCGACAAGATCGGTCGCAAGGCCGAGAACCCCTCGATCACCCGGGACGTCTCCGGCGAGGGCGTGCAGCAGGCGCTGCTGAAGATCCTCGAGGGCACGGTCGCGGCGGTCCCCCCGCAGGGCGGCCGCAAGCACCCCCACCAGGACTTCATCCAGATCGACACCACCAACGTGCTGTTCATCGTGGCGGGCGCCTTCGCCGGCATCGAGGACATCATCGGCTCCCGCATCGGCAAGCGCGGCATCGGCTTCGGCGCCGAGCTGCACACCCCGATGGAGCAGGAGCAGCTCTACGGCGAGCTGGTCCCCGAGGACCTGCTGAAGTTCGGCCTGATCCCCGAGTTCATCGGCCGCCTGCCCGTCATCACGAGCGTGGCGAACCTGGACCGCGACGCCCTCATCACCATCCTCACCGAGCCGAAGAACGCCCTGGTCCGTCAGTTCCAGAAGATGTTCGCCCTGGACGGGGTGGAGCTGGACTTCGAGCGCAGCGCCCTGGAGGCCATCGCCGAGAAGGCCATCGCCCGCGGCACCGGCGCCCGCGGCCTGCGCGCCATCCTCGAGGAGGCGCTGCAGCCGGTCATGTTCGAGGTGCCCTCCCGTGAGGACGTCGCCAAGGTCGTCATCACCGAGGGCGTGGTCACCTCCGGCCGGGCCCCGCTGATGGTGACCCGCGCCGAGGTGGAGCGCGAGGACGCCGAGGCCGAGGAGCGCAGCGCCTGATGAGCGAGCCCGTGCCGGGCCCCGCCGCGGCGGACCCGGTCGAGCGCGCCCGCGAGCTGCTGCTGCAGGAGCGGCGCAGCATCGACAACATCGACGCGGCGCTCGTGCATCTGCTGGCCGAGCGCTTCCGCCACACCCAGACGGTCGGCGTGCTCAAGGCGACCCACGGCCTGCCCCCGGCGGACCCCTCCCGCGAGCAGGAGCAGATCGACCGGCTCCGGTCGCTGGCCAAGGAGGCGGGGCTGGACCCCGTCTTCGCCGAGGCCTTCATGCGCTTCATCGTCACCGAGGTGATCCGCCACCACGAGCGGATCCGCGACGAGGGCGCCGCCGAGGCCTGACCCGGCCCGGACCTCGTCGAACGCGCACTTCGGGACGAAACCGCTGATAACATCCGGGGCATGGCTCGAAAGACGTTCCTCGACTGGCCGGTGATCCGGCAGCTGCGCGGGGCGGATCCGACGGGACGCGGCACCGCCGTCACGTCCCCGCGGACCCGCAGCACGACGCCGCGCACCGCAGAGGCGGATGGCGTCGCCGACAGCGTCTGCCCGTACTGCGCCGTCGGCTGCAGCCAGCGCGTCTTCCACAAGGACGGACGCGTCATCAACATCGAGGGCAACCCGGACTCCCCGGTCTCCCGGGGCCGGCTGTGCCCCAAGGGCGCCGCGAGCGAGCAGCTCGCGAACTCCTACCTGCGCCAGACGAAGGTCCGCTACCGCCGCCCCTACGGGACCGAGTGGGAGGACCTCGACCTCGACACCGCGATGGACATGATCGCGGACCGCTTCCTCGAGGCGCGTCGGAAGCACTGGGAGGACGAGGACGAGCAGGGCAACCCCCTCCGGCGGACGATGGGCATCGCGAGCCTCGGCGGCGCGACCATCGACAACGAGGAGAACTATCTGATCAAGAAGTTCTTCACCGCCGCGGGCGCCATCCAGATGGAGAACCAGGCCCGCATATGACACTCCGCCACGGTTCCCAGTCTGGGAGCCTCGTTCGGTCGTGGCGGTGCCACGAACACGGTGCAGGACTTCGCCAACGCTGACCTCATCGTCATCGAGGGCTCGAACATGGCCGAGGCCCATCCGGTCGCCTTCCAATGGGTGATCGAGGCGCGCAGGCGCGGCTCCCGGGTCATCCACGTCGACCCGCGGTTCACGCGGACCTCCGCCAACGCCGATCGGCACATCCCGATCCGCACCGGCACGGACATCGTGCTGCTCGGCGGCGTGATCCGGCACGTGCTCGAGAACGAGCTGTACTTCACGGAGTACGTGCAGGCGTACACGAACGCCTCGACGCTCGTCTCCGAGGCGTACGGCGACCCCGAGGACCTCGGCGGCCTGTTCTCCGGCTACGACCCGGAGACCAGCACCTACGACAACTCCACCTGGGCGTATGCGGGTGATCCCGACGCGATCGCGCGCGGCCTGCCCGAGCGGGACGAGACCTTGCAGCACCCCCGCACCGTCTTCCAGATCCTGAAGCGTCACTACGCGCGCTACACCCCGGAGATGGTGCAGGAGACCTGCGGTATCGCTCCGGAGGACTTCGAGTACCTCGCGAGTTCGATCGCGGAGAACTCGGGCCGTGAGAAGACGACGATGTTCGCCTATGCGCTGGGCTGGACCCAGCACCAGGGCGGTGCGCAGATGATTCGCACCTCCGGCATCCTCCAGCTGCTCATGGGCAACATGGGACGACCCGGCGGCGGCATCATGGCGCTGCGCGGACACGCCACCATCCAGGGCTCCACCGACATCCCGACGCTCTACCACATCCTGCCCGGCTACCTTCCGATGCCGAAGGCCGGACAGGACGACTTCGACGAGTACACGCGACTGGTGGGGAAGAAGGAGCAGAAGGGTTTCTGGGCCAATGCGGACATCTATACGATCAATCTGCTGAAGGCCTGGTGGGGGAAGCACGCCACCGCCGAGAACGACTGGAGGTATCATTACCTGCCCCGGCTGACCGGTGCGCACGGCACATACCAGACCGTCATGCGGATGCTCGAGGGCGGGGTCGACGGGTACTTCCTGTTCGGCCAGAACCCCGCTGTCGGCTCGGCCAACGGGCGTATGCAGCGTCTGGGCCTGACGCATCTGAAGTGGATGGTGGTGCGCGACTTCTACATGATCGAGTCGGCGACCTTCTGGAAGGACGGACCCGAGATCGAGTCGGGGGAGCTCTCCCCGGAGCAGATCGGCACCGAGATGTTCTTCCTCCCGGCCGCGAACCACACCGAGAAGGCCGGGTCGTTCACGCAGACCCAGCGCATGGTGCAGTGGCGCGACCAGGCCGTCGAGCCGCCGGGCGACGCGAAGAGCGATCTCGAGTTCATGTACGAGCTGGGACGCCGCGTGCGGGAGAAGCTCAAGGACTCCTCCGACCCTCGCGACCGGCCGATCCTCGAACTGACCTGGGATTATCCTGTCAACGAGCACGGCGAGCCGGACGCCGAGGCGGTGCTCGCCGAGATCAACGGCCGACACATCTCCGGTGAGAGGGCCGGGCAGCCGCTGGCCTCCTTCGGGGAGATGAAGGACGACGGCTCCACGAGCGGCGGCTGCTGGATCTACTCCGGCGTCTACGCGGGCGGGATCAACCGTGCCCGGAAGCGGACACCCGGTCAGGAGCAGGACGAGACCGCCGCCGAATGGGGCTGGGCCTGGCCCGCGAACCGTCGGATCCTCTACAACCGCGCCTCCGCCGATCCCGAGGGCCGCCCGTGGAGCGAGCGGAAGAAGTGGGTCTGGTGGGACGAGGAGTCCGGGACATGGACCGGGAAGGACGTGCCCGACTTCCCGCCCACGAAGCGTCCCGACGACCCCGGGGACCCGGGCAAGGGCGGCGTGGCGGCGCTGGCGGGAACCGATGCGTTCACGATGCAGTCCGACGGGCGCGGATGGCTCTTCGCGCCGACCGGCATGGTGGATGGGCCGTTGCCGACCCATTACGAGTCGCCGGAGTCGAACATCCCCAATCCTCTGTACCCCCAGCAGTCCAACCCCACGCGCGTCACCTTCCAGGACGAGGACAACCTCAGCTCCCCGGGCGCGATGGGCGCGGGCGGCGAGGTGTACCCGTACGTGTTCACCACCTACCGGATCACCGAGCACCACACGGCGGGCGGCATGAGCCGCTTCCTGCCCTACCTCTCCGAGCTCCAGCCGGAGATGTACTGCGAGGTCTCCCCGGAGCTCGCCGAGGAGCTGGGGCTCGAACCGTACGGCTGGGCCACGATCGTCTCGGCGCGCAACGCGATCGAGGCGAAGGTCCTGGTCACCGAGCGGATGACCCCGCTGCAGGTGGGCGGGCGCACCGTCCACCAGATCGGCCTGCCCTTCCACTGGGGCCGCGGTGAATCGGCCGTCGTCCAGGGTGACGGCGCGAACGACCTGATCGGGATGAACCTCGACGCCAACACGCAGATCCAGAACAGCAAGAACAACTCGTGCACGATCCTCCCGGGACGCCGCCCCCGCGGGGCGGGCCGCGCCGAGCTGGTGGAGGAGTACCGCCGCAGGGCCGGGCTGATCCCCGCGCTGCACCCGCAGGTCGACGGGGCCGAGGGCGCTCCTGGTGCCGGCCCGGCCGCGGGCGGGACCCCGCACGAGGTGCGCGGTCCGGAGGAGGCCACCGCCGTGCCCACGGGGGAGCCGTCGATGAAGGAGATGAGGAACCGATGAGCCTGCTCGCCGGACCGGAAGGACCCTCCGCGGAGGCGGGATGGGACCACGACCACGAGCGCAAGGGGTTCTTCACCGACACCTCGATCTGCATCGGCTGCAAGGCCTGCGAGGTGGCGTGCAAGGAGTGGAACCGCAACCCGATCGACGGCAACCTCGAGATCCTCGGCTCGAGCTACGACAACACCGGCGAGCTCGGCGCGAACACCTGGCGCCATGTCGCCTTCGTCGAGCAGGGCCAGGAGCGGATCGAGGAGGCGCGGGAGTCCGGGCGCAAGCTCGTCAGCCTCGGCATGCCGGGGATCGGCCCGAAGTCCTCCGGCCCGCGCGGCGCGACCCCCGCCGGTGACCTCTCGGACGTGGACCGCACCCCGCCGGACACCCCTGAGTTCCGCTGGCTGATGTCGTCGGACGTGTGCAAGCACTGCACCAACGCCGGCTGCCTGGACGTCTGCCCGACCGGGGCGATCTTCCGCTCCGAGTACGGCTCCGTCGTCGTGCAACAGGACGTGTGCAACGGCTGCGGCACCTGCGTCAGCGCCTGCCCCTTCGGCGTCATCGAGCGCCGCGACGACGGGACCGTCTCCCCGTTCGCCGTGCGCGAGGAGGAGGACCCCCGCCGCAACACCGCGAGCAAGTGCACGCTGTGCTACGACCGCCTGGTCGACGGCGAGCAGCCCGCCTGCTCCGCGACCTGCCCCACGCAGTCGATCACCTTCGGCGATCATCCCGATCTCACCGCCGACGCGAAGCAGCGGGTCGCCGACCTGCACGAGCGCGGCATGACCGAGGCGCGCCTGTACGGCGCGAACCCCAAGGACGGCGTGGGCGGCACCGGCTCGGTGTTCCTGCTGCTGGACGAGCCCGAGGTGTACGGCCTCCCGCCGGACCCACAGGTGCCCACCAAGTCGCTGCCGAAGCTCTACGCCCGCACCGGACTCGCCGCCGCGGGCATGGTCGCGGCCGTCGCGCTGTCCTTCCTGGGGGCGCGTCGATGAGCATCACCGAGTACGACGCGGACCGGCCGCCGGAGAAGCCCCGCCGTCGCGGCGGCGGAGGGAAGCGCCGCCGCCGCGGCCTCGCCGAGGTCGGGATGGGCGACGGCTCCCGCGAGGGCGCCGTCGTCGAGGACGTCGAGATCGAACGGTCCGAGCAGTTCGACTCCTACTACGGCCGGCCTGTGGTCAAGGCACCGCCGTGGGAGGCCCCGATCGCCGTCTACCTGTTCCTCGGCGGCGTCGCCGGCGGTTCGGGCCTGCTGGCCTTCGGGGCGCAGTGCACCGGTCGCCCGGTGCTGCGCCGCAGCGCGCGCCTCACGGCGCTCGGCACCGTCGGCCTCGGCACCCTGGCGCTCATCGAGGACCTCGGCCGCCCCGAGCGGTTCCTGAACATGATGCGCACCGTCAAGGTCACCAGCCCCATGAGCCTCGGCACCTGGGTGGTGGGAGGCTTCGCCTCGCTGTCCGGCGTGCTCGGCGCGCTCGAGGTCGACCGCCTGGCGGGGGAGAAGCTCCCGCTCGGGGCGCTGCGCCCCCTGCTCAGGGCCGCCGAGGGGCCGGCCTCCCTCGGCCAGGTCGCCCTCGCCCCGGCGCTCGCCTCGTACACCGGTGCGCTGCTGGGCAACACCGTGGTCCCCACCTGGGAGGCAGGCCGCGGCCACCTCCCGTACCTCTTCGCCTCCTCCGCGAGCCTCGCCGCCGGCGGTGCCGCGATGGTCACCACCCCTGTCGCCGAGGCCGGTCCCGCCCGGCTCCTCGCGGCCGCGGGGGTCGCCGGGGACGTGGCGAGCATGCACCTGATGAAGGAGTCGATGCATCCCCTGGAGCGGGAGCCGCTCGAGACCGGGACGCCGGGCAAGCTCCTGACCTGGGCGGAGCGCCTCGCGATCGCGGGCGGCGTCGGCACGCTCCTCGGCGGGCGCAGCCGCGTGATCGCGGCGGCGAGCGGCGCCGCGCTGCTGACCGCCTCGGCGCTGACCCGCTTCGGGGTGCTGAACGCCGGGCTCGAGTCCGTGAAGGACCCGCGCCGCGTGATCGAGCCGCAGAAGGCCCGCCTGGCCGCGCGCCGCGCCGCCGGCATCTCCGACGACGCGATCACCACCGCGGGCTGAGCGGCGCGGCCTCCGGGCGTCTGCTGACGCCCCGCCCCGGCCGCAGGGCTCAGGTCACCCGGAGACCGGGCTCCGTCGTGGTCCGCCCGATCACCGGGTAGCCGGGCACCTCGCCGACCACCAGCAGGCCGCCGGAGGTCTGCGCATCGGCCAGCAGGATCAGGTCCTCCTCGGCGATGCCCTCGGCGCGCAGGTGGGGGCGCACCCAGTCGAGGTTGCGGCGGGAGCCGCCGGGCACGAAGCCCTCCGCCAGGGCCGCGTCGACGCCCTCCACGCGGGGCACGGCGGCCAGGTCGACCTCGGCGCCGACCCCGGAGGCGCGGCACATCTTGAACAGGTGCCCGAGCAGACCGAAGCCGGTCACGTCGGTCGCGGCCCGCACCCCGGCGGCGCGTGCGGCCTCGGCGGCCTCGCGGTTCAGGGCGGTCATGGTGTCGATCGCCGCGGCGGAGACCTCGCCGGTGGCCTTGTGGCGGTTGTTGAGGATGCCGACGCCGAGCGGCTTGGTGAGGGTGAGCGGCAGGCCCCCCTCGGCGGCGTCGTTGCGCATCAGCTGCTCCGGGTCGGCGGTGCCGGTGACGGCCATGCCGTACAGCGGCTCGGGGGCGTCGATGCTGTGCCCGCCCAGCAGCGGAACCCCGGCCTGCTGGGCGACGGCGAGGCCGCCGCGCAGCACCTCGGTGAGCAGCTCGGGGCCAAGCACGGAGCGCGGCCAGCCCACCAGGTTGATCGCCACCACGGGCGTGCCGCCCATCGCGTAGACGTCCGAGAGCGCGTTCGCGGCGGCGATGCGCCCCCAGTCGTAGGCGTCGTCCACGACCGGGGTGAAGAAGTCCGCGGTGGACAGCACCGCCGTGCTGCCGGAGGGGCCGGCCTCGATGCGGACGGCGGCGGCGTCGTCCCCGTCGTCCAGGCCCACCAGCACGGAGGGGTGCTGCTGTCCGGTGAGCCCGGAGACCACCTGCTCCAGCTCCTCGGCGGGGATCTTGCAGGCGCAGCCCCCGCCATGGGCGAGGGAGGTGAGACGTGGGGCGGCGGAGGGGACGCTCATGCCCCGAACCTAGCAATGCGACGCAACCACGGCGAGGGGCGCCGTCCTGCGCCAGGGGGTCATCCCGCCGGTGGGGAATCCTCGTCTCGGCGGCCCCACTGGTGCCCGAGGCGTGTGCGCTGGGCCTCGTCCTCCTGTTCGGCGTCACGTCGCCTGCGCTCCCCGACCCGGTTCCCCCGGATCGAGCCGAGCAGGATGAGCGCGCCGCTGACGATGGCCGAGACGAAGACGCCGGACATGACTGTCTTCCTCCGCGCCGTCGCGGGACGCGGAGTGTGGACGGCATGCTCCCACCGTAGCCCGCCGGGGAAGGCAACGAGAGTCGGTGCTCCTCGGTGGGCGATACGCTGTCGGGCGGGCGTTCCCCGCGCCGTGCCCGCTCCTGCGATCCGCTCGCCGGAGCGGGCGGACGGAGCGGATCGCCCGAGGAGGCGTCCGTGTCCTGGTGGGCACCCCGGTCTTCAAAACCGGTGAGGTCGAGGATCTCGGCCCGGCGGGTTCGATTCCCGTCCGCCTCCGCGACCCGTGGCGACAGGAGGCCCCGTGCAGCAGCAGACGCCCGTGCCTGGCGGGCCGGGGGAGGACCCCCGCCGGCGCATCCCCCGCACCGATGCGCTGCTCGCCGAGCCGGCCGTGGCCGCCGCCCGGCAGCGGCTCGGGGAGCAGGCCGTGACGGACCTGGTGCGCGCCGCCCAGGAACGGGCCCGGGCCGGGGAGATCGCCCCCGAGCAGGTGTTGCCCGGCCTGGAGCAGGCCCTCGCCGCCGCCCGGCCGTCCTCGCTGCGCCCGGTGCTGAACGCGACCGGCGTCCTCGTCCACACCAACCTCGGCCGCGCCCCGCTGTCCCCGGCCGCCCGGGAGGCCCTGGCCGATGCCGCCGGGTACACCGACGTCGAGTTCGACCTCGGCTCCGGGCTGCGCTCCCGTGATCGCGGCGCCGGGGCCCGCCAGGCGCTGCTGGCCGCCTGCCCGGGCGCGGAGGACGCCCTGGTCGTCACCAATGGCGCCGCCGCGCTCGTGCTCGCCACCACCGCCCTCGCCGCCGGATGGGAGGTGGTGATCAGCCGCGGGGAGATGATCGAGATCGGCGCCGGTTTCCGCCTCACCGAGCTGATCACCTCCACCGGGGCGCGCCTGTCCGAGATCGGCACCACCAACCGCACCCACCTGCCCGACTACGACCACGCGATCGGCGAGGACACCGGCTGCGTGCTGCGCGTGCATCCCAGCAACTACCGCATCACCGGCTTCACCAGCACCGTCCCCCTGCCCGAGCTCGCCGGCCTCTGCCACGACCGGGAGGTGCCGCTGATCGCCGACCTCGGCAGCGGGCTGCTCGCCCCCGAGCCCCTCCTGCCCGAGGAGCCCGACGCCGCCACGGCCCTGGCCGAGGGCGCGGACCTCGTGATCATGAGCGGCGACAAACTGCTCGGCGGCCCCCAGGCAGGCATCCTCCTCGGCCGCAAGGACCTCATCGCCCGCCTGCGCCGCCACCCCCTCGCCCGCGCCGTCCGCGTCGACAAGCTGAGCCTCGCCGCCCTCGAGGCCACCCTCCGCGGTCCCCTGCCACCGGTCCGCGCGGCCCTGCGCACCGACCCCGACGCCCTGCGTACCAGGACGGCCGCGCTGGCCACCCGGCTCGACGGGGAGCTCGTCCCGCACGAGGGCCGCGTCGGCGGCGGGGGCGGCGCCGAGGTGCCCCTGCCCGGCTGGGCCGTCGCCCTGCCCGGCGCGCTCGCCGCGCCGCTGCGCACCGGGGACCCCGCCGTCGTCGGCACCCTCCGCGAGGAGCGTCTCCTGCTGGATGTGCGCTGCGTCCCCGCCGAGCAGGAGGACGGCCTGGTCGCAGCCGTGCAACGGGCCCGGGACGCGGCGGCCCCCGCGTGAGCGACGGCCCCCGCCGGCAGGTCATCGCCACCGCCGGGCACGTCGACCACGGCAAGTCCACCCTGATCCGCGCCCTCACCGGCATCGAGCCCGACCGCTGGGCCGAGGAGCGCGAGCGCGGCCTCACCCTCGACCTCGGCTTCGCCTGGACCACCCTGCCCTCCGGCGCCGAGGCCGCCTTCGTCGACGTCCCCGGCCACGAGCGCTACCTCGCCAACACCCTCGCCGGACTCGGCGCCGCCCCGATCGTCGCCCTCGTCATCGCCGCCGACGAGGGCTGGCGCGAGCAGACCTCCGACCACCGCGACGCGATCGCCGCCCTCGGCATCGACCGCGGCCTGATCGTCGTCACCCGCGTCGACCTCGCCCCCGATGCGGCCGAGTCCGTGATCGCCCGCGCCCGCCACGAGCTGGCCGGCACCGGCCTCGCCGACGCCCCCGCGCTCGCCGTCTCCGCCGCCACCGGCCAGGGCATCGACGAGCTGCGCGGACTGCTGGACCAGGTGGTCGCGGAGGCACCCTCCCCCGACCCGGCCGCCCCGCTGCGGCTGTGGCTGGACCGCTCCTTCACCATCGCCGGGGCCGGCACCGTCGTCACCGGCACCCTCGGCGCCGGCACCCTCGCCCGCGGCGACCGGCTCGAGCTGCTCGGCGCCGAGCACCACGGGGAGGTCACCGTGCGCGGCCTGCAGAGCCGCGGCGGCGACGAGCACACCCTGACGCCCGTCACCCGCGCCGCCGTGAACCTGCGCGGCATGGACGCCGCCTCCGTCGGCCGCGGCGACGTGCTGCTCACACCCGGCGCCTGGACCCTCACCGCGCAGCTCGACGCCCGCGCCCTCGGCGCCGCCGACCTCTCCGAGCTGCCCGCGCAGGTGGTCGTGCACTGCGGCACCGCCGCCGTGCCCGCCCGGGCGAGGCCGCTCGGCGCCGGGCACGTCCGCCTCACCCTGGACCGCCACCTGCCGCTGAGGCTCGGCGACCGCCTGGTGCTGCGCAGCACCGACAGCCGCCGCGTCCGCGCGGGCCTCGCGGTGCTGGACGTGGACCCGCCCACCCTCAGCCGCCGCGGCGACGGCCACCGCCGGACCGAGACCCTGGAGGCCATGCCCCCGGCCGGTGACCTCACCGGGGAGGTGGCCCGCCGCGGCGCCCTGCGCGCGGCGACCGCCCGCCGCCACGGCCTGCCCGTGCCCGAGCACCTGCCGCAGAGCCTGCGCCGGGTAGGGGAGTGGCTGGTCGACACGTCCGCCCTGCAGGCCTGGGCACAGGCCCTCACCACGCAGGTCGCCGCGCATCACCGGGCCGAGCCGCTCAGCGCGGGCCTGCCCCGCGCCGCCGCGATCCGCGCCCTCGGCCTGCCCGATCCGGCGCTGCTGCCCGCCGTGGTCGCCGCCGCCGGGCTGCGGGAGCAGGACGGCCGGCTCCGCGGCGAGGAGCAGGGCATGGGGGAGTGGGAGAGCGCCCTGGCGACCCTGGAGGCCCGGTTGCGGGAGGCGCCCTTCCACGCCCCCGAGGCGCACGACCTCACCGCCCTCGACCTGGACACCCGGGCGCTGGCCGCCGCCGCCCGCCAGGGCCGCGTGCTGCGCCTGCCCGGCGAGGTGATCCTGCTGCCCACCGCCCCGGCACTGGCCATGCGGGAGCTCGCCGCCCTCGGCCGGCCCTTCACCGCCGCCGAGGCCCGGCGCGCCTGGGACACCACCCGCCGCGTCGCCATCCCGCTGCTCGAGCACCTCGACGGCAAAGGCTGGACCCGCCGCCTCGACGCCACCCACCGGGAGGTGGTGCGGCGCCGGAGCGACGGGTCCTAGCTCGGTCGGCGGGTCCCGTCGAGCGGGGAGGTCAGCCCTGGTTGCGGGGCTGCTTCACGGGCGGCTCGCCGAGCTCGACGTCGGCGGTGCGGATGCCCTCGCCCTCGTCGGCCGTGAGCGTCAGCGCCTCGATCCGACCCAGCGCCGTGAGGTCCGCGGCGGCCGCCTCCAAGTGCGCCACCGCCGCCTGCGGGGCCAGCACCTGCACCGCGAGCACCGGGGTCTTCTGGGAGACCTTCGCGTCGGACTTGATGCGGCGCACCGCGATCGCGGCCTGCGCCACCGCGTCCAGCAGCGCCGCGTCCTGCCCGGCGGAGGCCTCGCGCAGTCCCTCGGCAGTGGGCCAGGGCTGGGTGTGCACGCTGCCCTCGCGCCACCACGACCAGACTTCCTCGGTGGCGAACACGATCACCGGGGCGAACAGGCGCAGCTGCACCTCCAGGGCGATCGCGAGCGCCGCCCGCGCGGAGGCCGCGCCGGCCTCGCCGCTCGCGGAGTTGCCGTGGGCGCGCTCCTTGACCAGCTCGATGTAGTCGTCGCAGAACGCCCAGAAGAAGGGCTCGACGACCTCGAGGGCGCGGGCGTAGTCCATGTCCTCGAAGGCGGCCGTCGCCTGGTCGACCACGTCCGCGAGCCGGGCCAGCAGCGCCCGGTCCAGCGGATCGGTGACCAGCGCCGGGTCCGCGGCGAGGCGGCCGGCGGGATCGGCGGGGGCCTCGCCGAAGCCGAGGGCGAACTTGGAGGCGTTCAGCACCTTGATCGCGAGGCGGCGACCGATCTTCATCTGCCCCTCGTCGAAGGCGGTGTCCACGCCCTGCCGGGCCCGTCCGGCCCAGTAGCGCACCCCGTCGGAGCCGTGCTGCTGCAGCAGCCCGATCGGCGTGACCACGTTGCCCTTGGACTTCGACATCTTCTTGCGGTCCGGGTCCAGGATCCAGCCGTTGATCGAGGCGTGGTGCCAGGGCAGTGCGTCCTGCTGCAGGTGGGAGCGCACGATGGTGGAGAACAGCCAGGTGCGGATGATGTCGTGCCCCTGCGGGCGCAGGTCCATCGGGAACACCTTGCCGAACAGGTCCTCGTCCCCGTTCCAGCCGCCCGCGAGCTGCGGGGTCAGCGAGGAGGTGGCCCAGGTGTCGAGGATGTCGGGGTCCGCCACGAAGCCGCCCGGCTCGCCGCGCTGGGCCTCGGTGAAGCCCTCCGGCACGTCGATGGTGGGGTCGATCGGCAGCGCCTCGACGGGCGGGGTCAGCACCTGGGCGTAGTCGGTCTCGCCGTGCTCGTCCACGCCGTACCAGACGGGGAAGGGCACCCCGAAGAAGCGCTGGCGGGAGATCAGCCAGTCGCCGGACAGGCCCTCCACCCAGTTGCGGTAGCGGGACTCCATGTGCGCGGGGTGCCAGGTCAGCTCCCGGCCGCGGGCGATGAGCTCGGCGCGCAGGCCGTCCTCGCTCTGGTCGCGGCCGCCGTTGGTCAGGTACCACTGGCGGGAGGTGACGTACTCCAGCGGCTTGTCGCCGTTCTCGTAGAACTTCACCGGGTGGGAGATCTTCGAGGGCTCACCGACCAGGTCGCCGCTCTCGCGCAGCATCTCCACGACGCGCTTCTGGGCGCTGAACACGGTCAGCCCGGCCAGCTCGGCGTAGCGCTCCTGCCCCCCGGCGGTCGCGATCCAGGGCGCCTCCGGCAGGAAGCGGCCGTCGCGGCCGATCACCGAACGGGTGGGCAAGTCCAGCTCGCGCCACCAGATCACGTCGGTGGAGTCGCCGAAGGTGCAGATCATCGCGATGCCCGCGCCCTTGTAGGCCTGCGCCAGGGGGTGCGGGTTCACGGGCACCTCGACGCCGAACAGCGGGGAGGTGACGGTGGTGCCGAAGAGGTGCTGGTAGCGCTCGTCGTCGGGGTGGGCCACCAGGGAGACGCAGGCGGCCAGCAGCTCGGGACGGGTGGTCTCGATGTACACCTGCTCGCCGGAGCCGTCGGTGCGGGTGAAGCCGATGCGGTGGTAGGCGCCCTCGCGGTCGCGGTCCTCCTGCTCGGCCTGCGCCACCGCGGTGCGGTAGGTGACGTCCCACATGGTGGGGGCCTCGGACTGGTAGGCCTGGCCGGCCGCCAGGTTCTCCAGGAACGCCCGCTGAGAGGTCGCGCGGGAACGGTCGTCGATGGTCTGGTAGCCGTAGGCCCAGTCCACCGAGAGGCCGACGGTGCGGAAGACCTCCTCGAAGGCCGCCTCGTCGATGCGGGTCAGCTCCAGGCACAGCTCGATGAAGTTGCGCCGGGAGATCGGCTGCTGGTTCGCGGCCTTGGCGGACTTGTTGTCGCCGCCCTCCTGAGGGGGCGTGAAGTCCGGCTCGTAGGGCAGGGAGGGGTCGCAGCGCACCCCGTAGTAGTTCTGCACCCGGCGCTCGGTGGGAAGGCCGTTGTCGTCCCAGCCCAGCGGGTAGAACACGTTCTTGCCGCGCATCCGCTGGTAGCGGGCGATCATGTCCGCCTGTGAGTAGCCGAACACGTGGCCCACGTGCAGGGAGCCGGAGGCGGTGGGCGGCGGGGTGTCGATGCTGAACACCTGCGCGCGGGTGGTCTCCCGGTCGAAGGCGTAGAGCTTCTGCTCGCTCCATACGCCGTCCCACGCGGCCTCGAGGCCCTCGAGCGAGGGACGGTCGGGGATCGTGCGGTCGGGGCGCGGTGCGGTATCGGTCATGGGCACATTCTCCCAGGCCTTTCGCGTGAAGCAACGCGAGCGGGCGTCAGGTCCGCCACGCCCCGGGACGCCCCCACCGCCCGGCCCGTCCGTGCCGTGCCGCCCTTCCCGGAGCCCACCCGCGCCCCGTCCGCCCGGCACCGCGCTGAAAATGGGTCGTGGGTGTGCACTCGACCGCTATGGAGCGATGAGTGCACACCCACGACCCTTTTTCCGTCATGCACCGGGCAGAGCCGAGCGGAGGCAGCCGGTGCGGTGCTGGTCTGGCCGGCGGGGAGTGACGGACTGGGTGGCGGGGCGGAGGAGCGGCGTAGCGTGGGGGCATGTCCCTGGAACGCCTGGCCCTGGTCTCCGACGTGCACGGCAACCTCGGCGCCTACGAGGCGGTGCTCGCCGACATCGCCTCCCGCGGCATCACCCGGACCGTGAACCTCGGGGATGTGGTGGGCAAGGGACCGCGGGGTGGCGCCTGCGCCCGCCTGACCCGGGAGCGCTGCGAGGCCACGGTGCGCGGCAACTGGGAGACGATGCTCGTCCGCGATGACTTCCCGCGGCCGCCGGACATGCAGTGGTGGCGCGAGGAGCTGCCGGCCCGGGAGCGGGCCTGGCTCGGCGACCTGCCCGGCAGCCTGGACCTGCGCCTGTCCGGGCGCACCGTGCGGCTGCTGCACGCCTCCCCGGTCGACGAGTTCACCCGGGTGCACCGCGAGCCCGATCCGGACACCTTCGCGATGATGTTCGAGCCGACCGCCTTCACCGGCGGAGGGGGCCGCGCCGACGTGGTGGCCTACGGCGACATCCACGACGCCTACCTGGCGGTGCGGCCGGGCGCGATGCTGCTGAACACCGGCAGCGTGGGCAATCCGCTGGACGAGCCCACGCCCTCCTACGTGATCCTCGAGGGCGAGCCGGAGGGCACCGCCGTCGCGCCGTTCGGGGTGCAGTTCGTGCGAGTGCCCTACGACGTGGAGGCGGAGATCGCCGTGGCCGAGCGGGCCGGGATGCCGCAGGCGCGGGCCTGGGGCATCGAGCTGCGCACCGGCGTGTACCGGGGCCTGCACGCGCGGCGCGGGATGCGCTGAGCGGGCTCGCCGAGGTGACGGCCCGGCCGCACCGCTGGGGGGGTGTCCCTATGTTCTGAGTCAAGCCGCAAGAGCGGCCGGCTCTGGGGTCGGGGTGGTGGTCGGGGGCTGGTAGTAGGTGCCGTCGCGGAGCATCGCGAAGATGACGTTGCAGCGGCGGCGGGCCAGGCAGATCACGGCGGCGTTGTGGCGCTTGCCCTCGGCGCGTTTGCGATCGTAGTAGGCCTTGGAGATCGGGTCCGAGTGAGAGGCGACCCAGGCGGAGTAGAACAGCGCGTTCTTGAGCCGCTTGTTGCCTGAACGTGCGGGGAACTCTCCGCGGATCGAGGTGCCGGATCTTCGTGTGACCGGCGCGATTCCGGCATAGGCCGCGAGGTGGCCTGGGGTCTCGAACGCGGAGGCGTCGCCGATGGTCAGGAGGATCTGGGCGGCGGTCTTGATGCCGATCCCCGGCATGCTCATCAAGACCGAGGCGAGAGGGAAGTCCTCCAGCATGGTCTCGACCTCCCTCGCCACGGTCGCCCGCTGCTCCTTCAGCTCCTTCACCTGACCAGCGACTCTGGGAATCACGAGCTCCACTGCCGCGGTCGCTGGCACGATCACGGTCTGCTCCGCGAGCGCGGTGAAGATCTGGTCGATCAGTACTTCGGGGTTGCGGCGCGAATGGGTCCGGGCGAACCGTAGAACCCTGCTCCGGCCTGCACTCTTGAACCCGGTCGGGCCTCCGAACTTCTCCAGCAGGTCCAGCACGAGCCCGGTCGAGAGGGTCCCGCCGACGAAGACTCGCTCGAGCGCGGGATGAATCTGCGTGAGCAGAGACCGGATCCGGTTCAGCGCCCGCGTGGTCTCGTGGGCGAGGTCCTCGTCGAAGCCAGCGAGCACCTTCAGAGCGGAGAGGACGTCGCTGTCGCGGTCGACCTGTCGGAGGGTGTGGGGCATGGTCCGGGCCGTGTCAGCGATGATGAACGCGTCCCGCGCGTCGGTCTTTGACCTGCCCGGATAGAGGTCTGCGGCCTTCCGCATCGCCAGGCCCGGCAGGTAGGCGACGGAGCAGCCGACGTCGCGGGCGACCGCGATCGGCAACGCTCCGATGGTGTTGGGCTGATCGACCACCATCAGTACTTCACCGTGGTTCTGCAGCTGGGTGAACAGCTCGCGGAGCTCGGACTCGTCCTGCGGGAGAGGCTTGTCGAACAGCTTGTTCCCGGCGGGATCTAGCGCGCAGGCATGATGACTGCTCTTCCCGACGTCGAGGCCGACGACGACCGCGAATCGTGTGTCCATGATGCTGTCCTTCCCTGGAGCATCATTGCTGGTCGCAGTCTTGACACCCGGTGCCGGCACCCACGTTACGAAGAGACCTCAGCAATGCTGGGCCGTGTCCCTATCAGCGGTCAACGCGTGTCTCCCGGCCGGGCGGCAACACCCCCCGGACCATTGATGGCAGGGCAACAAAGCCATACCCGGCCGAGCGACCAGACCCCGTCCATCGGGGTGCTCACAAGGTAACGGGGAGGCCCACCAATGGCGCGGGCGGCACCGCCGGCCGCGGCGGGCTCAGGGGACGCGGGCGGTCCAGGCCTCGCTGCCGAACTTCACGTCCACCAGGCGCTGCGCCTCGGTGAGCTCCGTCTCCGTGTAGCCGGACTCGACGGTGTCGTAGCGGGAGCGGAAGTGCGTCAGGAAGGCCTCGATGATGTCCTCGCGGGCCATGCCGGTCTGCGAGCGCATCGGGTCCACGCGCTTGTTGGCGCTGGTGGTGCCCTTGTCGGAGAGCTTCTCCCGGCCGATGCGCAGCACCTCGCCCATCGCGTCCGCGTCGATGTCGTAGGCCATCGTCACGTGGTGCAGCAGCACCCCGCCGGCGAAGCGGCGCTGGGCGGCGCCGCCGATCTTCCCGGCCTCGGAGGCGATGTCGTTCAGCGGCACGTAGCGGGCCCTGATGCCGACCTCGGCGAGCGCGCCCATCACCCAGTCGTCCAGGTAGGCGTAGGCCTGCTCGAAGCTGAGCCCCTCCACCAGGGAGGTCGGCACGATCAGGGAGTAGGTGATGCAGTTGCCGGGCTCCATGAACATGGCGCCGCCGCCGGTGATGCGGCGGATCACGCGGGTGCCGTGGCGGGCGGCGCCCTCGGCGTCTATCTCGTTGCGCAGCGACTGGTAGGAGCCGATCACCACGGCGGAGGTGTCCCAGTCCCAGATCCGCAGCAGCGGGGAGCGGCGGCCGACGGCGACCTCGTGCGGCAGCACCTCGTCCAGGGCCACGTGCATCACGGGCGGCAGGGAGACGGCTCCTATCACCTCGAAGGTGAGGTCCTCCCAGCGGGAGGCATGGCCGAGGGCGCGGCGGGTGGCGATCGCGACGGCGCCGGTGTCGAAGCCGATCAACTGCACCTCGCCCTCGCGGGCGGCCAGGCGCTGGTCGACGGCCTCGCCGATCTCGGCGGCGCTCGCGGTGACGGGCAGGCCCACCAGGGCCGCGTCGATGTCCTCGAGGGCGTCGTCGGGCTCCAGGAAGAAGTCGCCGAAGACGTGGGCCGAGGAGATCCGCTCGTCGCGGGCCTCCAGCTCGACGGAGACCAGCTTGCCGCCGCGGACCTTGTAGGAGCCGTGCACTCTCGTGATTCCTTCCGGGATCGACCGCCGCCCGGGCAGGGCGGTACCTGATGCCTCCATTGTCCCAGCCGTCGGACCCGCTGCCGTGTGACCTCCGCGGCGCCGGCAGGCAGGGGACGGCGGGCGGGTCAGGGCTTGGTGGCCAGGGAGCGCAGGGCCTGGTGGACGGCGGTGACGAGGTCGCCGGCGGTGTCGCCCTTGGCGGCCTGCACCACGTAGGTGCGGCCGTCGTACTCGCGGGTCACCCGCGGCAGCAGGGTCTTCCAGCGCTTGGAGCCGCCGATCGAGACCAGGAAGGTGCCGGAGCGCTCGATGCCGGGGGCGTGCACCCGCACGGAGAGCTGCCGGTCCTCGAGGTCGGGCTGGCTGCGGGGCACCAGGGGGAAGCCGGCGCCCTCGAGCCGGGCCGGGTCGAACACGTCCCACAGCAGGCTGCGCGCGTCCTCCAGCTTGCGGGTCGCGGGGGAGCCGAGGAAGGGCTCCGGGTCCAGCTCGGGGGCCTCGCGGTCCCGCCAGTCGGGCTGCGCGGCCAGGGCCCGCAACCGCTCGACGGCGGCCTCGCGCTGCTCGGGATCGGTGAGGGCGCCGATGCCCAGGGGGTAGGTCCGCGCGGGACGCGAGCCGACCAGCCAGATCGCGGCGCCGTCCTCGACGGCGTCGAACTCGACGCCGAGGTCGCTGCCGCTGGCCCCGGCGTGCAGCCAGGCGTGCTCGTGGCTGCGGCTGGAGGAGAAGCGGGGGGCGCGACCGATGAGCTCCTGGGAGACCAGCAGCATGGTGCGCAGGTGCTCGCGGAACTCCCCGGCGAGGTCCTCGTCCAGCAGCACCTTCGGGGCGACGGGCTGGCGGGCCTCCTCGACGGCCTGGTTCTCGCCGAACTCGCCGAGGGCCTGCCAGAGCACGGCGCGGTCCTCGTCCTTGGCGGCGAGCTTGGTGGCCAGCTGCGCCCAGGTGACCTGGAGCAGCCGCGGGTCGGGCTCGGCCACCGCCTCCTCCTTGCCCTTGCTCTTCTTCGCGTCCTTCTTCTTGCCCTTGCCCTTGCCCGAGCCCCCGGACAGGGCCTGCTTGCGGCGGGCGTGCGGCACCAGCAGCAGCAGCCGCGAATCGGAGTGCTCATCCAGGTCGTCCAGCAGTCCCTGCACCCGCTCCGGGTCCAGCGGGCCGTCGACCACCAGGGTGATCGCCACCGTGCCGGCGGCGCCCGGGCCGGTGTCGCGCTGGGCCAGCAGGTCGTAGGAGTCGGCGGCGGAGCGAGCGGAGGTGCGGATGACGGGGGAACCCCCGTCGATGCCGGCGATGTGGCGGGCGAAGCGACGCCGGGCCTTGCGGTCGCGCAGCAGGTGGTCGAGCATGCCGCGGGCCATGGCCTCGTGGCGGGTGCGGGGGGCGCCGGGCCGCGTCGAGCGCGGCACCGCCTCGAGTCCGCTGGTGATCATCGGGCCGAGGGACGGGGTGGTGGCCATCGGTGCCTCCTGGGGACGGGCCGGGACGATGCGCCCACCGTACCCAGCGGACCCGCTTCAGGAGAGCGGGTTCAGGGACGGCGGCCGTAGATCTCGCGCACCAGGTCCTCGATGGCGGGCTCGGCGAGGGAGAGGTCGGCGACCTCGGCCTGCTCGCCGATGCGGGACAGCAGCGCGGGCACGGTCAGCTCGCTGCCGCGGAACCGGATGCGGTGGCGGATGCCCTCGGCCTCCACCGCGGCGAGCTCGGCCCGCTCCGGCAGCTCGAGCCGGTCGCGGGGCTCGGCGAGGTCCACGATCAGCTCGCGGGGCGCGCCCAGGTGGTCGCGGAAGCGCTCCAGCGCCCCGTCGTAGGCGACGTTCCCCTCGGAGACCACGACGATGCGCTCGCAGAGCCGCTCCACGTCGCCCATGTCGTGGGTGGTGAGGAACAAGGTGGTGCCGCGCTCGGCGCGGTCCTCGCGCAGGAAGCGCCGCAGCCCCTCCTTGGAGATCATGTCCAGGCCGATGGTGGGTTCGTCGAGGATCACCAGGGCGGGGGAGTGCAGCAACGCGGCGGCGACCTCCCCGCGCATCCGCTGGCCGAGCGAGAGCTGACGGACCGGACGGTCGAGGAACGGGGCGAGGTCCAGCCCCTCGACCAGGCGCTCCAGCCGGGCCTCGCGGGCGGCCTCGCTCATGCGGTGCATCGCGGCGAGGATCCGGTAAGACTCGCGCAGCGGCAGGTCCCACCACAGCTGGCTGCGCTGCCCGAAGACGACGCCGATCTCGCGGGCCAGGCGCCGCCGCTCGGGGACGGGTTCGCGGCCCAGCACCCGGACGCCGCCGGCGGTGGGCTGCAGGATGCCGGTCATCATCTTGATGGTGGTGGACTTCCCGGCCCCGTTGGCGCCGACGAAGCCGACGGCCTCGCCACGCGCGACGGTGAGGTCGAGCCGGTCGACGGCGCGGACGATCCGGCTGCGGCGGCGACGCTCGCCGGGCGCGGCGGTGCGCACCCGGTAGTCCCGGCGCAGCCCCTCCAGGAGGACGGCGGGCTCGGCGGTGGTGGGGGCAGGGGTGTCGGGGGTGTCGTGCTGGCTCATCCGCCGGCTCCTGTGTAGTGACGGATCCCGGCCCTCCACAGCAGCGCCGCGAGCACCCAGGCGAGGATCGCCGTGGGCAGGCCCATCCAGCCGGCCCAGCCCGGGATCAGGGCGGGTCCGGGCAGGTGGAGGAGGGCCAGGGTGGGGGCATAGGCGACGAGCGTCGCCGGGATGACGAAGGTGAAGAAGGCCCGCATGGGCAGGGCGAACACGGCGCCGGGGGTGGTGGCGACGTAGTTGCCGCCATAGGTGAAGGCGTTGGCGAACTCGCGGCCCTCGATCAGCCAGAACTGCATCGCCCCGGCCATCGTGAGCAGGGCGGAGAAGATCCCGGCCCCGGCGAGCGGGGCGAGCACGGCGAGCAGCAGCAGCGTCGGGGTGGGGGAGAAGCCGGCCAGGCCCAGGGCGACGACGTACATCGCCAGGCCCACCAGGATGCGGCCGAGGCGGCGCAGGGAGAGGTCCAGGCTGGAGATCTGCAGCAGCATCGGCACCGGCCGCACCAGCAGGGTCTCCAGCTTCCCGGAGCGGATCATCGGCGAGAGGCCGTCGACCTCGCCGAGCAGCAGGTCGGCGATGCCGAAGGCGAGGGCGCCGAGGCCGTAGACCACGGCCACCTGGGGCAGGGTCATCCCGCCGAGCACGCCCACCTGGGACAGGATCACCCACAGCTCGAGGAACTCCACGGCCACGATCAGCGCCTGCCCGCCGAGGTCCGCGAGGAAGCTGAGGCGGAAGCTGGCCTGGGAGCGCAGCCGCGAGCCGTACAGGGCGCGCACCATGCCGAACGTGGACCCGGGGCGCTGCGCGGCTTCCGGGCGTGCGGACCGCGGGGTGGAGGACGTCTCAGCCACCCTGCACCTCCAGACGGCGCTCCCCGGCCCGCAGCGCGAGCACCGCGGCGAGCGCGAGCACCGCCACCCAGCCGGCCTGCACCGCGAGCGGCAGCAGGGACTCCGCGGGGCCCACCCGGCCGGAGAGGGCGTCGACGGGGGTCTGGATCATCGAGGGGAAGGGGGTGGCGCGGGCGATGGTCAGCAGCCAGTCGGGGAACCAGACGATGGGGATCAGGAAGCCGGAGAGCAGGTTCATCACCGCCATGTACAGCACGCCGAGCCCGCGGGTCTCGAGCACCCAGAAGGCGGCGAGGTTCACCAGGGTGTCGGCGAGGAAGGCGACGGTGACCGCGAGCAGCAGCGACAGCAGCCCCAGCGGGTAGGACCAGAGGCTCTCCGGCAGGGCGATGCCGGTGATGACCGCCCCGGCCAGCAGCGGCGGCACCCCGCGGGCGAGCAGCAGGAAGCTCGACCGGCCCAGCTTCTGGGCGTACATCAGCGGCAGCAGGGGAGTGGGGCGCAGCAGGTCCACGGCCACCTCGCCCTGGTGCACCCGCTCGCCGAGCTCACGGGTCCCGAAGGTCTCGATCGGGGCGATCAGCGCCTGGCCCAGCCAGACGTAGGTGGCGGCCTGCAGGGCGTCGTAGCCGCGCAGCTCCCCGCCCGCGGCGGAGATCGCGGCCAGCATGATCGAGGCACGGATCAGTCCGAAGACGGTGTTGGTGAAGACGCCGGCGGCGGTGGCGACGCGATAGGTGGAGTACTGCCGGAACGAGGCGGTGGCGATCGTTCCCAGGGCAGACACCCGGCGAGCCTACGACGATCCGCCCGCGTCCAGGGCCGGGACACGGATACCCTGACCGGGCCCCGCTCCGGGGAGCGTCACCCCGCCCCCGCAGCACCCCGCCCCCGAGTGGATCGGACCCCCGATGACCTCCTCCTCGAGCTCCCCCGGCTCCCCGAGCCCCGCCGCCGAGGCGAGCGCGGCGACCCCGCGCCGTCGCCGATTCGGCCTGCTGCCGCGCATCCTCCTGGCGATCGTGCTGGGCATCCTGCTGGGGCTGGTGATGCCCGAGGCCCTGGCCCGCGTGTTCACCACCTTCAACGGCCTGTTCTCGGCCTTCCTCGGCTTCCTGATCCCGCTGATCATCGTGGGGCTCGTGACCCCGGCGATCGCCGAGCTGGGACGCGGCGCCGGCAGGATGCTCGCCGCCACCGCGGGCCTGGCCTACACCTCCACCGTGCTGTGCGGACTGTTCGCCCTCGCCGTCGCGATGCTGGTGCTGCCCGGCCTGCTGGACGGCGCCGGCATCTCCAGCCTGGACAACCCGGAGGACACGGCGCTCGCCGCCTACTTCGAGATCGAGATCCCGCCGGTCTTCGAGGTGATGACCGCGCTGATCCTGGCCTTCTGCCTCGGCATCGGCCTCACCCTGATCCCGCGCGGCGCCCTGCAGGAGTCCTTCGAGCAGCTGCGCACCATCGTCGTGCGCACCATCGAGGCGGTCATCATCCCGCTGCTGCCGATCTACATCTTCGGCATGTTCCTGGGCCTCACCCTGAACGGGCAGATCTGGGCCGTGATCGGCACCTTCCTGGTGGTGGTGCTGCTGGTGTTCGCGATGACCCTGATCGTGCTGCTGGTGCAGTACACGATCGCGGGCTGGGCGATGGGCCGCAATCCGCTGAGGATGCTGTGGACGATGCTGCCGGCCTACGCGACGGCGCTCGGCACCAGCTCCTCGGCCGCGACCATCCCTGTCACCCTCGAGTGCACCAAGCGCAACGGCGTGCCCGCCCCCGTGGCCGGCTTCGTGGTCCCGCTCGCCGCGACCATCCACCTCGCGGGATCCACCCTCAAGATCACCACCTTCGCGGTGGCGATCATGGTGGTCACCGGGATGCCGCTGGACATCGGCGCGCTGATCGGCTTCGTCTTCATGCTGGGCGTCGTGATGGTGGCCGCGCCGGGCGTGCCCGGCGGCGCGATCATGGCCGCCGCCGGGATCCTCTCCAGCATGCTCGGCTTCGACGAGGCCGCCGTGGGCCTGATGATCGCCGCGTACATCGCGATCGACTCCTTCGGCACCGCCACCAACGTCACCGGCGACGGCGCGATCGCCGCGGTGATGGCGCGCCTGTCCCGCGGCCGGATCGAGGCCGCGGCCGGGCCCGCCGAGGAGGCCGCGGTGCGCGGCATCTGAGGCGCACCTCGCACGGAGGACCGGGCCGGTGGGGGTTGACCCCTCACCGGCCCTCTCTTTAGGCTGAATATATGAACACGTCATCAGATGTGCAGATAGAGGTCCCGTCCGCGGCGACGGGCGAGGAGGCCGTCGACCCCGGCCGCGTCGCCCTGGCGCGCGAGCGGATGCCCGGCGAGGCCGAGGTGGCCGACACCGCCGAGGTGTTCTCCCTGCTCGGGGACCCCGGCCGTCTGCAGCTGCTGCTGGCGTTGCTGGACGGGGAGTTGTGCGTGCACGACCTGGCCCTGGTCGCCGGGCAGTCCGAGTCCGGCACCTCCCACGCCCTGAAGCTGCTGCGCGCCCACCGGGTCGTCGCGCCCCGCCGTGAGGGCCGCCGCGTCTACTACCGGCTCGACGACCCGCACGTGCGGATGCTGCTGGACCTCGCCCTCGCCCACACGGCCCACACCGAGGCCAGCCACCCGGAGCGGGGGGAGCACTGATGGGTCACTCCCACAGCCACGGCCCGCGGGCCGACCAGGGTGGCGGAAGGTCGCAGTCCGCGGCGGGCCGCCACCGCGGCCGCCTCGTCGCGGCCCTCGTGCTGATCGGCGGCTTCTTCCTCGTCGAGCTGGTCACCGCGCTGCTGACCGGCTCCCTCGCCCTGCTCTCCGACGCCGGGCACATGGCCGCCGACGTCGTCACCCTCACCGCCGCGCTCGGCGCCACCGTGCTCGCCTCCCGGCCCGACCGCGGCGGCCGCCGCAGCTTCGGCCTGTACCGGGTGGAGGTCTTCGCCTCCCTGCTGGCGGTGATGGTGATGCTGGCCGTGGCCGCCTGGGTGGTGATCGAGGCGACCGGCCGGCTCGGGCAGGGCGCCGAGGTGGACACGGGCCCGATGCTCGTGGTCGGTGCGCTCGGCCTGGTGGTGAACCTGGTGGTGATGCGGCTGCTGGCCTCCGGGGCGCGGGAGAGCCTGAACCTCAAGGGCGCCTACCTCGAGGTGCTCGCCGACACCGTCGGCTCGATCGGCGTGATCGTCGCCGGGATCCTGGTGGCCGTGACCGGCTCCGCGCTCGCCGACACCGTGGTGGCCCTCGCCATCGGCGTCTTCGTGGCCGTGCGCGCGGTGATGCTGGGCCGGGAGGTCTTCGGGGTGCTCGCCCAGGAGACCCCGCCGCGCCTGGACGCCGCGCAGGTGGAGGCCGACCTCGCGGCCGTCGAGGGCGTCGCCGAGGTGCACGACCTGCACCTGTGGACCCTCACCTCCGGGATGGAGGTCGCCTCCGCGCACCTGCGCCTCACCGTCGACGGGGACGGCCATGCCGTGCTCGACGCCGCCCAGGCGGTGCTGCGCCGGGAGCACGGGCTGGACCACTGCACCCTGCAGATCGAGCCCGCCGACCATCACACGGAGGCCGAGTCCCGCTGGTGAGCCCTCGGGCGGGGCGGCCGGCGCCTCAGGGCGGCAATAGCAGCGCCCGCAGCGCGGACATGTCCTCCACCACCGCCCGTGGCCGCTCGGCCTTCAATGTGGCGCGGTCGGCGGCGCCCCAGGTGACGCCGATCGCGGCCATGCCCGCCGCGTGCGCGGCCTGCAGATCGGTGGGGGCGTCGCCCACGTAGACCGCCTCCGCCGGGGCGGTGCCCAGGTGCTCGAGGGCGATCCGCAGCGGGGCCGGGTCCGGCTTGTGGCGGTCCGAGTCCTCCTGGCCGATCACCAGATCGATGGCGGGCAGGCCGGTCGCGACCATGCCGCGCCGGGCCAGCTCACGCCGCTTCGAGGTGACCACGCCCTGCCGCGCCCCGGCCGCGTCCAGTGCCCGGACCAGCTCGGCGGCGCCGGGGAAGGGGCGGATCATCGCATCGTGCGCCGCGAGCATCACCTCGCGGTAGTGGGCCGTCATCGCCTCCGCCCGCGCCGGATCCAGCGCCCGGAAGGAGTCCTCCAGCGGCAGCCCGATCCAGGGCCGCATCGACCCCGGGTCGACGTCCTCGACCCCGAAGTGCGCGAAGACCTGCCGGTAGGAGTCCAGGATCAGGGCGATGGAGTCCACCAGGGTGCCGTCGAGGTCGAAGAGCACCACCGGGAACGGCAGGCCGGACCCGGTGAGTTCGACGGCGCTGGCGCGAGTGGCGGGGTCAGCTCGGTCGGCGGGGTCTGCGGGGTCGGTGGGGGAGGCGGTCATGCCCGCCATCCTTCCGCGTCGCCCGCGGCCCGGACCAGCCGCCGCGCCGCCCCCGGACCGGTCGTAGGGTCGGTCCCATGACCGCCTCACAGCCCGCCCCGTCCTCCGCCCCGCTCACCGCCGTCGTCACCGGGGCCTCCTCCGGCATCGGGCGCGCCACCGCCGTCCGCCTCGTCGCCGAGGGCTGGCGGGTTCTCGCCGTCGCCCGCCGCGCGGACCGCCTCGCCGAGCTGGCCGCGGAGACCGGCTGCGAGGTGCTCGCCGTCGACGTCACCGACGAGGCCTCCGTCGACGGCCTGGCGGCCCGCTGCCGCGAGCTGTTCGGGGGCACGCTGAACGCCGTGGTCCATGTCGCCGGCGGGGCGCTCGGGGTGGAGTCGGTCGCCGAGGCCGACCTGGACAAGTGGCAGGGCATGTTCTCCATGAACGTGCTCGGCTCGCTGCGGGTCACCCGCGCCCTGCTGCCCGACCTGCGCCGCAGCGGCCGCGGCGACGTGCTGTTCGTGACCTCCGTGGCCGCCACCGAGGTCTACCCCGGCGGCTCCGGCTACCACGCGGCCAAGGCCGGGGAGCACATGCTGGGCCGCACCCTGCGGCTCGAGCTGAACGGCGAGCCCGTCCGCGTCATCGAGGTGGCCCCCGGCATGGTCCGCACCGAGGAGTTCTCCCTGGTGCGGCTCGGAGATCCTGAGGCCGCCGACGCCGTCTACGACGGGGTGGATCAGCCGCTGACCGCCGAGGACTGCGCCGACGTCATCTCCTACGCGCTGAACGCCCCGCACCACGTGAACCTCGACCTGGTCATCGTGCGCCCGCTGGCCCAGGCCGCCGCCCACAAGGTGGCACGCCACCAGGGGCTCTGAGGCAGATGGCCTGAGACCCGCACGACGCCCGGCATGAGCGACGCCCCCGGCCGGGGGCCGGGGGCGTCGTGTGCTGCAGGGGTGCGCGGTCTCAGACGTCGATCTCGATCTCGCCGATGCCGCGGGAGACGCAGGTGGTCAGCTGGGACTCCTGCTCGTCCTCGGTGAGGAACTCGTCCATGTGCTCGACCTCGCCCTCGACGAGGGGCACCACGCAGGTGCCGCAGACGCCTCCCTCGCAGGAGTAGTCCATCGAGATCCCGGCGTCGAGCAGGGCCTGCAGCAGGGATTGGCCCTCGGCGACCTCGATGGTCACGTCGGACTTCCGGCACTTCGCGGTGAAGGGCTCTCCGAACAGCGACATGCTCGCTCCTTGCTGTCTGGCAGGGCGGATCGCACGGGTGGATCCGCTGGTCCCCCAGCATCCCACGTGCGGGCGCGGGGCAGAGGGTGAGGAGGACCTCACCGGGGCTCCGTCACGGGACCGAGGGGCTGGTGACCAGGGGTGTCATTCCCGGTCACGCGCGGTCACAGGGGAGGGGGCGCGTCCGCCTGCTGGACGGTCGCCGCGGCGCCGAGCACCGCGCCGGAGGGCGCCAGCTCCAGCACCGCGGGTCCGAAGCTCAGCACCAGGGCGGCCGTGGCGCCGAGGGCCGCCACGCTGCCGCCCATCGCGGCGAGCACGGCGGCGGTGCGGGAGGGGCGGGGATCGAGGGTCGCCGCCCGGACCACGGTCGCGGGCGGCTGGGGCACCTCGCGCACGACGAGGGCGCAGGAGGGGTCGGTCGGAGTGTTCATCGGGTCTCCTTCTCGGGTGGGCGATGCCCTCGACCGCGGGTCGGGCCGGCGGCGTCGCCGGGACCCATCGGACCGCCGCCGCCTGTGGCGCGCCTGTGCATCCGGCACGAGCTCGCTGAGACCGGGCCCGCGCGGGGGCTCCGGGTGGCTCGTGACCAGTACGCTCGGGGCATCCGCACCGCATTGGAGGTCCCCGTGTCGGACAACGCCCTCTCCGCCCTCGCCGCGCTGCCGCGCCTGGAGCACCCCGACGGCAGCCCCGTGCGGGTGCTCATCGTGGAGGACGAGCCCACCATCGCCGACCTGCTGCGCTTCCCGCTGCAGATGATCGGCTGGGACGTGCGGATCAGCGATGACGGCCTCGAGGCCGTGCGCACCGCCCGCGAGCAGCGCCCCGACGTGCTGGTGCTGGACCGGATGCTGCCCGGCATCGACGGGGTCGAGGTGCTCACCCGCATCCGCTCCCTGCACCCCGAGGTGCCCGCGCTGATGCTCACCGCGATGGACGCGCCCGGGGACCGTATCGGCGGCCTCGCCGCCGGGGCCGACGACTACGTGACCAAGCCCTTCACGATCGAGGAGGTGCTGCTGCGGCTGCACCGGCTGGTGCAGCGCTCGGGCGTCGTCGCCCAGGGCAGCAACGAGCTGGTGGTCGGCGACCTGGTGATGAACCTCGACACCCACGAGGTCACCCGTGGCGGCGAGGAGATCACCCTGACCGCCACCCAGTACCAGCTGCTGCAGTACCTGATGGAGAACCCGCAGCGGGTGCTCTCCAAGTCGCAGATCCTCGAGGCCGTGTGGAACTACGACTTCGGCGGCCAGGCCAACATCGTCGAGCTGTACATCTCCTACCTGCGCAAGCGCATCGACGTGGGCCGGGAGCCGATGATCCACACCGTGCGCGGCGCCGGCTACGTGCTCAAGCCCGCCGGATGAGCACCCCCGCCCCTCCGCAGCGCGCCCGGCGCCGCCCCGGCCTGCGCGCCACCCTGGTCGCGCTGCTGGTCTCCACCGTCGCCGTGATCTGCCTGGCGGTGGGGCTGCTGACCCACGCCTCGGTGCGCACCCAGCTCCACGCCGAGCTCGACGACCAGCTCGACCGCGCCTCCTCCCGGGCCGTGGACCGGGAGCTGCCCGAGCAGGGCGAGGACGGCGGCGGCACCCCGCCGGCCATGCCCGAGGGGGAGGTGCCCGGCAGCGGCGAGTTCGAGCTGACCGCCCTGGTCGAGGACGGACAGGTCACCTCGGCCGGGTGGCGCGACGAGGACGGGGAGCTGCGCGCCCTGGACGCCGCGGACGTCGCCGCCCTCGAGGCGGCCCTGGACGAGGGGGAGCACCACGCCGGCGAGGACGGCGAGGAGCCCACCGTCACGGCCACGGCGGACCTCTCCATCGGCTCCTACCGGGTGCTGTCGGAGGACTCCGGGGACGGCGGCGCCGTGGTCACCGGCCTGCCGCTCGACTCCGTGCGGGACACCCTGCGCCAGCTCGACCTCACCCTGCTCGCGGCCGGCCTCGGCGCCGTGATCGTGGCCGGGGTGGGCGGCTCCCTGCTGATCCGCCGCGCCCTGCGCCCCCTGGACGGCGTGGCCCGCCTGGCCTCCGAGGTCGCCGAGACCCCGCTGGACCGCGGCAGCGTCACCCTCGCCGAACGGGTGCCCGCCCGCCACACCGTGCCCGGCACCGAGGTGGGGGAGGTGGGGCGCGCCCTGAACCACCTGCTGGACAACGTGGAGGGCGCCATCGAGACCCGCCACCGCAGCGAGGAGCGGATGCGCCGCTTCATCGGCGACGCCTCCCACGAGCTGCGCACCCCGCTCACCGCGATCCGCGGCTACACCGAGATGCTGCGGCTCGCCGAGCCGCTCAGCGCCCAGGGCCTGCGGTCCGTGGACCGGCTCGACGCGCAGTCCGCCCGCATGACCTCCCTGGTGGAGGACCTGCTGCTGCTGACCCGGCTCGACGACGGCGCGCCCCGCAGCGAGGAGGACGTGGACCTCGGCGAGGTGGTGCTGGAGAGCGTGATGGACGCCCGCGCCACCGCCCCCGGCCACGGCTGGGACGTCTCCGTGCCCGACGCCCCGGTGACCGTGCACGGCGACGCCCGCCAGCTCACTCAGGTGGTGGTGAACCTGCTCTCCAACGCCCGCAAGCACACCCCGGCCGGCACCCGGGTGGCCGTGCGCCTGGACACCGTCGCGGCGGCCCCCGGGACGAAGGGTGCCCCGGCGACGGCGCGGCTGCAGGTGCGCGACGACGGCCCCGGCATCGACCCCGAGCTGCTGCCGGACATCTTCTCCCGCTTCACCCGCGCGGACCGGGCACGCTCCGGCAGCGAGAACACCACCGGGCTGGGCCTGTCCATCGTCAAGGCCATCGCCGAGGCACACGGCGGCGGCGTCGCGGTGGCATCCCGCTCCGGCGAGACCGTCTTCACCCTCACCCTACCGCTGCTGCCCGCCTGAGCACCCGGCCGCGTGGCTACACTGGTCGCATCGGCATCGACCCGGCCATCACCGGCGAGCCGCGGGAAGAACGGCCACCCTCCGTGGGCGGCCCTGTAGAACCCGCCGGGACCAGCCCGTCACAGCTGAGGAACGAGGGGAGGCCCCCCGCGTCGGTCCGTCCGGCGTCGTGGGCCCCAACCGAGGTGGTACCGCGCCCCCGCCCGCCGGGAGCGTCCTCGGGCAGCAGACCTGTCCGTCGCGGGACCCGCTCCCGCCGCCCCACCCGGAGGCCCCTCGTCATGGCGTACCCGCGCACCGGCACCGCCCTCGTCCCCTCGCCGAACCTCCCCGCGCTCGAGAACCGGGTGCTGGAGTTCTGGCGCATCGACGACACCTTCCGCGCCTCGATCGCGCAGCGCGAGGGCGCCGAGGAGTTCGTCTTCTACGACGGCCCGCCCTTCGCCAACGGCCTGCCGCACTACGGCCACCTGCTCACCGGCTTCGTCAAGGACGTGGTGCCGCGCTTCCGCACCATGGACGGGCTGAAGGTCGACCGTCGCTTCGGCTGGGACACCCACGGCCTGCCCGCCGAGCTGGAGGCGATGCGGGAGCTCGGCATGACCGAGAAGGCCGAGATCGAGCAGATGGGCATCGAGCAGTTCAACGCCGCCGCCCGCGCCTCGGTGCTGAAGTACACCAAGGAGTGGGAGGAGTACGTCACCCGGCAGGCCCGCTGGGTCGACTTCGAGAACGACTACAAGACGCTCGACCCCACCTTCATGGAGTCGGTGCTGTGGGCCTTCAAGACCCTGTACGACAAGGGCCGCGCCTACGAGGGCTACTCGGTGCTGCCGTACTGCTGGAAGGACCAGACGCCGCTGAGCTCCCACGAGCTGCGGATGGACGACGACGTCTACCAGGACCGGCAGGACCCCTCCGTCGTCGCCACCTTCCCGCTGGAGGGGGACAAAGCCGCCCAGCTGGGGCTGGAGGGTGTGAAGGCCCTGGCCTGGACCACCACCCCCTGGACCCTGCCCACCAACTTCTCCCTCGCCGTCGGCCCCGAGATCGAGTACGTCACCGTGCCCGCCGGACCCGAGGGCGCCGCCGATGGCACCGCCGCCGGTGAGGGCACCTTCCTGCTCGCCGCCGACCTGGTCGCCGCTCACGCCACGAACCTCGGCTACGGCGGCGACGGTGAGGCCGCGCTCGCCGCCGCGGGGGAGAGGCGCTACAGCGGCGCCGAGCTGGAGTACCTGGCCTACCGGCCGCTGTGGGACGTGTACTCCGCCGACCGCGAGCAGTGGGGCACCCAGAACGCCTGGGTCGTCGTGGTCGCCGACTACGTCTCCACCACCGACGGCACCGGCGTGGTCCACCAGGCCACCGCCTACGGCGAGGAGGACCAGAAGGTCAACGCCGCCTACGGCATCCCCGTCATCGTCTCCGTCGACGAGGCCGCCCAGTTCCTGGACTACTTCCGCGGCACCGCCCTGGACGAGATCACCGGGCTGCAGGTCTTCGAGGCCAACCGCCCGATCATCCGTAACCTGCAGCGGATGGGCCGGCTGTTCGCCGAGACCAGCTACGTGCACTCCTACCCGCACTGCTGGCGCTGCCGGAACCCGCTGATCTACAAGGCCGTCGGCTCCTGGTTCGTGAAGGTCGCCGACCAGCGCGAGCGGATGCTGGAGCTGAACCAGCAGATCGACTGGGTGCCCGGGAATGTCAAGGACGGCCAGTTCGGCCGCTGGTTGGAGGGCGCCCGCGACTGGGCCATCTCCCGCAACCGCTACTTCGGCACCCCCATCCCGGTGTGGCAGAGCGACGACCCCGCCCACCCCCGCACCGACGTCTACGGCTCCCTCGCCGAGATGGAGGCCGACTTCGGGCGGGTCCCCACCGACGAGCTCGGGGAGGTGAACCTGCACCGTCCCTACATCGACGAGCTGACCCGCCCCAACCCGGACGACCCCACCGGGAACTCCACCATGCGCCGCGTCACCGACGTGTTCGACGTCTGGTTCGACTCCGGCTCGATGCCCTTCGCGCAGGTCCACTACCCCTTCGAGAACACCGAGTGGTTCGAGGGGCACAACCCGGCCGACTTCATCGTCGAGTACATCGGGCAGACCCGCGGCTGGTTCTACGTGATGCACGTGCTGTCCACCGCGCTGTTCGACCGGCCCGCCTTCTCCAGCGTGATCTGCCACGGCATCGTGCTGGGCGAGGACGGGCAGAAGATGTCCAAGTCCCTGCGCAACTACCCGGACGTGCGGGAGATGTTCGACCTCTACGGGGCCGACGCGATGCGCTGGTTCCTGATGTCCTCGCCGATCCTGCGCGGCGGCAACCTGGTGGTCGACGAGCCGAAGATCCGCGACGCCGTCCGCCAGACCGTGCTTCCGCTGTGGAACGTGTGGTCCTTCCTCGCCATGTACGCCAACGCGGCCGGCGAGAAGGACGCCGAGGGCCGCCCCGCCGGGTACCTCGGCGAGGACCGCCACGAGTCCACCGCCGTGATGGACCGCTACCTGCTGGCCCGCACCGGGCAGCTGGTGCGCGAGGCCGGCGCCCACTTCCGCGAGCTCGCCATCGCCGACGCCGCCGAGGACATCCAGGGCTACCTGGACATGCTCACCAACTGGTACGTGCGCCGCTCCCGCGACCGCTTCTGGGAGGGCGAGGAGCAGGCCATCGACGTGCTCGCCACCTGCCTGGAGACCCTCTGCCGGGTGGCGGCCCCGCTGCTGCCGATGGTGACCGAGGAGATCTGGCAGCAGCTCACCGGCGGCCGCTCCGTGCACCTGACCGATTGGCCCGACGCCGAGCTGTTCCCCGCCGACGACGCCCTGGTCGCCGCGATGGAGCAGGTGCGCGTGGTGGCCAGCGCCGGCAACGCGCTGCGCAAGAAGGAGGGCCTGCGCGCCCGCCTGCCGCTCGCCGAGCTGACCGTGGTCCACCACGACCCCGGCCAGCTCGAGCCCTTCGTCGAGATCATCGCCGAGGAGCTGAACGTCAAGGCCGTGCGCCTGCTGGACGTGGCCAGCCCCGAGGCACAGGGCATGGGCGTCGAGCAGCGGCTGTCCGTCAACGCCCGCGCCGCCGGGCCGCGGCTGGGCAAGCAGGTGCAGCAGGCCATCCAGGGCGCCAAGTCCGGCGACTGGTCCGTGGCCGAGGACGGCACCGTCACCGCGGGCGGCCTGGAGCTGGCCGCGAGCGAGTTCTCGCTGGACCTGGTGGCGGGGGAGTCCGCCGCCCTGGAGGGGCGCGCCGTGGGCGTGCTGCGCGGCGGGGACTTCCTGGTGCTCGACACCCGGGTCACCCCCGAGCTGGCCGCCGAGGGCACCGCTCGTGATGTGATCCGCGCGATCCAGGCGGCCCGCCGCGAGGCCGGGCTGGACGTCTCGGACCGCATCGTGCTGACCGTCGCCGGGGACCCGGAGGTGGTCGCCGCCGTCGAGGCGCATCGCGAGCTGGTGGCTGGGGAGGTGCTGGCCCGCGTGATCGAGGTGCCGGCCGAGCCCGCCGCGGGTGCCCACCGCGCCGAGGAGAAGGTCACCGGCGGCACCGTCCGCCTCTCCGTCGCCAAGGCCTGATCGGGAGGCGGGGACGACAGGGCCTGGCCAGGCCGGCCCCGCCCGGTCCCGACCTGTCGGCGGCTGACGTCCACCACGGGACGTCAGCTGCCGACTCCTTCGCCCCGTCCTCGGCGCTCATCCGCTGCCCACCGCTCCGCGGCCGACGGTGACCACCGCCGATTCCTCCACCAGCACCCCGGGCCCGAGGTAGGTGCCCTCCAGTTCGGCCTGCAGCGTGACGAGGTCCGGGTCGGTGCGGGCGGCGCGCGCGATCGAGCCGGCGTAGCCGCCGACGGGGTCGTCCCCGGCCCCGGTGGCGTCATGGTTGGCGGGCAGCCACCCGGCCACGTCGCTCGGGTAGCCGGGCAGCACCACCTCCGCGTGTCGGGAGCCCACCGGCAGACTGCCGTCGACGCCGATCCCCTGCAGGTCCAGCAGCGGCACCGGGTCCCCGGCGATCCCGAGCCCGGCAAGCCCCGGGGCGTGGGAGACGTTCAGCGTGGCGGTGTCGGCCCGGGCCGGGATCACCGTCTGCACGGGGGAGCCGTAGCTGAGCACGTGCGTCACCTCGTACCCTCCCGACGCACCGTCAGGTGCGTTGAAGGTCGGGTCGGCGGCGAGCCGCGCGGCGACGATCCCGCCCTGCGAGTGCCCCACCAGCATCACCCGGGAGCCGGCAGGCACCCCGGCCACCTGCATCGCGGCGCGCACGTCGTCCATCGCCGCCGTGTCCTGCCCGGCCACCATGCGCAGGTTCGAGGCCCAGTCCCGGGAAGCGCCCTGCTGGCCCCAGGCTCCGGGCGCCTCCCAGATCCGGGCGCCCTCGGTGGGCGGCACCTGCACCAGGAACACCGGCTCCCCGCCGTCCGCCGGGCGCAGGGTCTGCACGCCGATGTTCCCGGCGGCCAGGGCATCGCCCTCCGGATTGGGCACGCGCAGGGCGTCGTTGCCGAGCACCAGGTCCACCAGGTCCTGCGGCGCCGTCCCACCGGAGGTGATCCGCACGTCCGTGAGCCGGCCGCCGGGGCGGTCGTCCAGCAGCGGCGAATCCCGCCCGGTCAGCGCCTCCATCCCGACCACTGCCGCGGAGCCCGTCGTCACCAGGCCCGCCGCCCCCAGCTCGGCGACCGTCGGCACCCGCTGCCCGCTGGCCCACGCCTCGACCAGATCACCCAGATGGGACGCGTCGCCCTCGAGCTGGCCGAGGTCCGCGGTCCACAGGCCCAGCAGCTCCCCGCCCGCGCTCAGCAGCCCGACCTGCGTCGCCAGTCCTCGGTCGAGGCGTTCGGCGACGTGCCCGGCCAGGTGAGACCCCGCCAGTTCCAGCGGCGCCTCCACCCCGTCGGGCAGCCAGAGCGCGTCCCGGTGGAGGTACCCGGGGGAGGCCTGCGGGAGGGCGGCCGCGGGCGTGGGCAGGGTCGGCGGGGGAGCGGTCGACTGTGGTCTGGCGGGCGACGGCGCGGTCGGCGACGGCCCCGCCGCCCGAGCGCCGGCCGGTGCTGCCATGGCTCCGCCGAGCACCGGAGCCGAGGCGGCGGCCGGGACGGCGGAGGTCTCGTCCTGCTGCGCGGCGTGCTCCCGCAGCCCGGCGGCGAGATCGGCGAGTTCGTGCCCCAGCGCGTCCAGTACCGGCGCCTCCTGCTTCCACCACCGTCCGCGCAGGGCCTCGGCGTCGGCCCCGTGCCAGGCCGTCCCCGTCAGGCGTCGCGCGAGGCGGTCCCGCAGTGCCGCGACGACCTCCGCGGCGCGACCCCAGGCCTCGGCCGCCTCCTGCACCCGGGCCGTGTCCATGCCCCAGAAGCCCGGGGTCGCGACGCCGCTCATGCGTCCGCCCCGCGCTGCCTCGGGCGCGGCAGGACGAGAGCGGCGTCCGCGTCCGCTCGCCCCCTCCCGCCCTTCGTCCTCCGGTTCCCCATGGCCCGGAGCATAAGGACCCGCCGGGACGGGGAGCGGCCCTCGTCACCCCTGGGGGACGGCCCCGCGATGGGGAGGGACCGCGCCCAGGCCCGGCTCGTAGACTGGCCCGCGCCCCGCCCCATCCGTTCCCAGGAGCCCTTGTGCCTCGTCCGTCCCGTCCGGAGCTGTCCCCCCGGCTGCGTGAGGTCTACGCCGCCCTGCTGGAGCGGGCCCCCGAGAACCGGATCGCCCCCGACCTCGGCCGCATCACCCGGCTGATGGAGCTGATGGGCGACCCGCAGAACTCCTACCGCAGCGTCCGCATCGCCGGCACCAACGGCAAGACCACCACCGCCCGCATCCTCGAGCGGATCCTGCGGGAGGCCGGGCTCCGCACCGGCCGCACCACCAGCCCCCACCTGCGCAGCCCCGCCGAGCGGATCGCCATCGACGGCGAACCCATCGACGAGGAGGGCTTCGTACAGGCCTACGAGGACGTGCTGCCCTTCGCCGAGATGGTCGACGCCGAGTCCCTCGCCGCGGGCGGCGTGCGCCTGACCTACTTCGAGATGCTCACCGCGATGGCCTTCCAGGCCTTCGCCTCGGCGCCCGTCGACGTCGCCGTCGTCGAGACCGGGATGGGCGGCACCTGGGACGCCACCGGCGTGGTCGACCCCGACGTCACCGTCATCACCCCCATCGGCCTGGACCACCAGGAGTACCTCGGCGACACCATCGCCGAGATCGCGGGGGAGAAGGCCGGCATCCTCACCCAGCGCGCCACCGCCGTGATCGCCGTCCAGGGCGAGGAGGACGCCGCGATGGTCTTGCGCGAGCGCATCGCCGCACTCGGAGCCGAGGTCGCCTTCCAGGACGAGCAGATCGGCGTCATCGCCCGCACCCCCGGCGTCGGCGGGCAGCTGCTGACCCTGCAGGGCATCGCCGGCCGCTATGAGGAGGTGTTCCTCTCCCTGCTCGGCGCCCACCAGGCCGACAACGCGCTGATGGCCGTCGCCGCCGCCGAGGCCATGCTGGGCGACGGGGAGCGCGCGCTGGACGGGGAGCTGCTCTCCGCGGCGCTCGACACCGTCACCTCCCCGGGCCGCGCCGAGGTGGTGCGGCAGTCGCCCACCGTCATCGTCGACGCGGCCCACAACCCCGCCGGGGCCCTCACCCTGGTGGAGACGGTGCGCGAGAACTTCCGCTTCACCCGCACCGTGGGCCTGGTCGGCATCCTGGAGGAGAAGGATGCCGAACAGATCCTCGCCGTGCTCGAGCCGCTGCTGGACCACGTCGTCATCACCCGCTCCTCCTCGCCGCGCGCCATCCCCGCCGACCAGCTCGCCGAGATCGCCCGCGACGTCTTCGCCGACGAGGACCGGGTGCTCGAGGTGGCCGCCCTGCCCGACGCCATCCAGGTGGCCGTCGACCTCGCCGAGAGCGACGGCGATCAGTTCGGCGGGGTCGTCGCCGCCGGCTCCGTGACCCTGGCCGCGGAGGTCCGCGACCTGCTCGGCGCGGAGGGCGAGTGATGAGCGCCAAGCCCACCGGCCGCGAGCGGGTCCGCCGCGGCGCCCTCACCCCCTCGCCCCGTCCGCACGGCGCGCAGCGCATGTTCTCCTCCACCACCCTGGTGGTCGAGGCACTGGTCGTGTTCTTCGCGGTGCTCGTCGCCCACCAGCTCGTGCCAGACCAGCGCTCCCTGACCTGGGTATGGGGCCTCGGCACCGGCCTCGCCCTGCTGGCCTGCGCCGGGATGCTGCGCCGCGGCGGCGCCTGGACCTACCTGCTCGGCATGGTGCTGCAGATCCCCGTGGTGCTGCTGGGCCTGCAGGTGCCGGCCATGTGGCTGATCGGCGGCGCCTTCGCCGCGCTCTACGTCTACGGCGTGATCGCGGGGCACCGCTTCGACGCGGAGAAGGACGCCGTGGACGCCCGGGTGCTGGCCGCCGAGGAGGCCGCGGGGGAGCGGGTCGAGGACCCGCGCTCCGAGGAGCAGATCGCCGCCGAGGACCCGCAGCGTGACCCCCGCACTTACCGCCGCGAGCCCTGAGCGCCGGACCCCTGAGCACCCGACCGCGCCGGGGCCGGCGTGCGGGGCGCCCGGTTCCTCTGGATACAGTGGGGGCATGACCGCTCAGCGCACCCTCGTCCTGCTCAAGCCCGACGCCGTCCAGCGCGGCCTGCGCGGGGAGATCATCCGCCGTATCGAGGCCAAGGACTACGACATCGTGGCCCTGGTCCAGCGCACCGCCACCGCCGAGGAGCTCGCCGCGCACTACGCCGAGCACGAGGGCAAGCCCTTCTACCCCGGCCTCGTCGAGTACATGGGCTCCGCTCCGCTGGTCGCGATCGTCGTCGAGGGCGAGGGAGTCATCGCCGGCTTCCGCTCCCTGGCCGGCGCCACCAACCCCACCGCCGCCGCGCCCGGCTCGATCCGCGGCGACCTCGCCCGTGAGCGCGACCTGCCGGTGATCCAGAACCTCGTGCACGGCTCCGATTCCGAGGAGTCCGCCGCCCGCGAGATCGCGATCTGGTTCCCCGAGCTGGGCTGATCCCCGCCATTCTCCGCGCGACCCCGTCCTGTCCGCAGGACGGGGTCGCCCCGTCCTGGGCCGCTCGATGGGCGGGCGGCGACGTGATCCCGATCGCACCACGCCGCGTCGTCCACCGCCTCCCGCGCTGCGCGTCCGCTCGGTGCACAATGTGCCCATGCCCCTGAGCCTCGTCACCGTCGTGTTCCTGCTGCTGGCCCTCGTGGTCGCGGTGGGGATCGTCGCCGTCGTGGCCCTGCCGAACATGCGGGACGAGCAGGGGGACGACCCCCTCCGGCGGGCCCAGCGCCACCAACAGCAGCGCACCGCCGCCCGCAGCGCCGAGCGCCACCGCTCCCGCACCGGCCGCCCCTGAGCGCCCCCGCCGTCCCGGCACGGACCCGTCGCCGGGGAGCGGGCATACCGGGCGGGTCCTCCCCACAGGTCCGGGGCCGGGACGCCCCCTAGACTGTCGGCTGACCTCGCCGCGGCTGCGGCGTCCCCGACCCCGGAGGTGACCCGTGGATCCGAACGACATCCTTGCGCTCGTCGCGGGCGGCGGCGGCGCCCTGCTGGTGATGGGCGCCGGCGCCTGGTACGGCTTCCGCGGTCGCCACCGCCGCTCCTCCGACGACACCGAGCAGCAGCAGACCGGACCGTCCGGTGAGCAGGAGTCCGGCGGCACCGCGACCGCCGTCAAGGAGCGCCCCGCGGCTCCCACCTGGGCCGACACCCTCTCTGCCCCCGCCCCGAGTCGGGAGCCCGATGCGGCTTCCGCGGACGGCACGGCGACCGTCGAGGAGCAGGCGCCCGCCTCAGCCCCCGAGGCACAGCCCGTCACCCCCGCCGCGCCCGAGGACGCCCCGGCGGCCGCGGAGCGCCCCGTCGTGCGCGGCCCCGAGGATCAGGCCGAGACCGCCGCCGGGACCGCCGCTCCCGAGGCCGCGGCCGCTCCGCCCGTCGAGGAGACCTCCCCCGCCGCGGTCCCTGCGGACACCATCCCCGCGGACACCGCCCCCGCGGACACGGCCCCGCCGGCCGAGGCCGCCCCGGCGGACGCCACCACCACCGAGCAGGCCCCCGCCGCCCCGGCGCTGGACACCCCCGAAGCCCCCGCCGACCGCATGGTGCGCCTGCGCGAGCGCCTGGCGCGCTCCGGCTCCCTCGGCCGCGGCATCCTCGGCCTGCTCACCCGCTCCACCGTGGACGAGGACACCTGGGACGAGATCGAAGAGACCCTGCTGCTCGCGGACCTCGGCCCCGACGCCACCGACGAGCTGCTGGGGAACCTCCGTCGCCGCATCCAGGTGCTCGGCACCGACGACCCCGCCGCCGTGCGCGAGGTGCTGCGCGAGGAGCTCGTCTCCCTCGTCGACCCCTCCCTGGACCGCCGCCTCGCCGCCACCTCCCGCACCGCCCCCGACGGCACCACCGTCCCCTCGGTCGCGCTCATGGTCGGCGTCAACGGCACCGGCAAGACCACCACCGTCGGCAAGCTCGCCCGGGTGCTGGTCGCCGCCGAGCGCACCGTCGTGCTCGGCGCCGCCGACACCTTCCGCGCTGCCGCCGCCGACCAGCTCGCCACCTGGGGCGCCCGCGTCGGCGTGGACACCGTGCGCGCCGACCGCGACGGCGCCGACCCCGCCGCCGTCGCCTTCGACGCCGTCAAGCAGGGCATCGAGCAGCAGGTCGACGTCGTCATCATCGACACCGCCGGCCGCCTGCAGAACAAGAAGGGCCTGATGGACGAGCTCGGCAAGGTGCGCCGCGTCGCCGAGAAGGGCCTGCACGGCGACCACGTCGCCGAGGTGCTGCTGGTGCTGGACGCTACCACCGGCCAGAACGGCATGCAGCAGGCCCGCGTCTTCCGCGAGGCCGTCGACGTCACCGGCATCGTGCTCACCAAGCTCGACGGCACCGCCAAGGGCGGCATCGTCGTCAACGTGCAGCGGGAGCTCGGGGTGCCGGTGAAGATGGTCGGACTCGGCGAGGGCATGGACGACCTCACGCCCTTCGACCCCCACGGTTTCGTGGACGCCCTGCTGGACGCCTGAGACCGCCGGCGTCGAGGCGAACCCGGAGGAACCGGACTCTCCTCCCCGGATCGCCACCGGGATCGTGTCCACCGCCACCCCGGAACGTCCACCCTGCGACCTGCCCCATCACGGAATGGTCACGGCCCCCTCCCGGCATGCGGGAGGGGGCCTTCTGCTCGGACGATGAGCGCACGACCACCCCGGTCGGACGGCCGCGCACGGCCCGCCGTGCCCGCCGCCCCTCCCACCCAGGAGCCGACATGGAGCCCTTCACCCTCGACACGGGGGCGACCGCCTGGATCCTCATGAGCGCGTCCCTCGTGCTGCTGATGACCCCCGGCCTGTCCCTGTTCTACGGAGGCATGGTGCGCGCCCGCACCGTCCTCAACATGATGCTGATGTCGTTCACCTCGATGGGCGTCGTCGCCATCGCCTGGGTGCTCGGCGGCTACTCGATCGCCTTCGGCAGCGACATCGGCATGCTGTTCGGCAACCCGCTGGAGTTCTTCGGCCTCAACGGCACCGACGAGCAGTCCATCCTCGCCGGCAGCGGCGTGCCCTTCCTGGTGGCCGCCGGCTTCCAGATGACGTTCGCGATCATCTCCACCGCCATCATCTCCGGCGCCGTGGCCGACCGCATCAAGCTCGGCACCTGGATGGTCTTCGCCGCGGTGTGGGTGCTGCTGGTCTACGCACCCCTGTGCCACATGGTCTGGGGCGGCGGCCTGCTGGGCGGCGACGGAGTCTTCGCCTCGATCGCCGAGCCCGTCGACTTCGCCGGCGGCACCGTGGTCCACATCAACGCCGGCATCGCCGGCCTCGTGCTCGCCGTCATCGTCGGCGCCCGCCGCGGCTTCGGCAAGGAGCCGATGAAGCCCCACAACCTGCCGCTGGTCATGCTCGGCGCAGCCCTGCTGTGGTTCGGCTGGTTCGGCTTCAACGCCGGCTCCGCCGGCACCGCCGACGCCACCGCGGGTCTGGCCTGGGTGAACACCACCGTCGCCACCGCCGGCGCGATGCTCGGCTGGGCCCTGGTGGAGAAGATCCGCGACAAGCACGTCACCAGCCTCGGCGCCGCCTCCGGCGTGGTCGCGGGCCTGGTCGCCATCACCCCGGCGGCCGCCGCCCTGAACCCGGTCACCTCCATCGTGATCGGCCTGATCGCCGGCATCTGCTGCGCCCTCGCCGTGGGGCTCAAGTACCGCTTCGGGATCGACGACTCGCTCGACGTGGTCGGCGTGCACCTGGTCGGGGGCCTCGTCGGCACCATCCTCATCGGCGTCCTCGCCACCGACGGCGGCCTGACCTTCGGCGGCGGCGTCAGCCTGCTGATCGTGCAGATCCTGGTCGCGCTCTCCGCGATGATCTACTCCGGCGTGCTCACCACGATCCTCGCCCTGGTCCTCAAGGCCGTCATGGGCTGGAGGATCCCCGAGAACGACGAGGTGGCGGGCATCGACATCACCCACCACGCCGAGTCCGGCTACGATCTGGCCGGGGGATCCCTCACCCGACGCGACCGCGGCGCCGCCCGTCCCGCGCCCGCCACCCCCACCCGCGCCGAGACCCCGGCCGCGACCGCAGGAGACGCCCGATGAAGCTCATCACCGCCATCATCCAGCCGCACGCCCTGCAGGGCGTCACCGACTCCCTGCGCGAGTACGGGGTCAGCGGCATCACCATCACCGAGGTCGCCGGCTACGGCCGCCAGGGCGGCCACACCGAGGTCTACCGCGGCGCCGAGTACACCATCGACACCATCCCCAAGGTGAAGGTCGAGGTGCTCGCCGACGACGCCGACGAGAAGGACATCATCGACCTCGTGGTCGCCGCGTCCCGCACCGGACGCATCGGCGACGGCAAGGTCTGGAGCACCGAGGTCGGCACCGTGGTCCGGGTCCGCACCGGTGAACGGGACACGGATGCCCTCTGAGGAGCTTCCCGGCCGCCGGCTGACCCAGGTCCTCCACGCCGGCTTCGCGGACGCCCACGCCGGCCCCCAGCGCAGGCTCGATCAGGCATCGCTCGTCGATGACTGGCTGATCGGGCTCTGGCAGGGGGCCGGCGCCCCGGCGTCCGGGGCCGCCCTGGCCGCGATCGGCTCCCTGGGGCGGCGCGACCTCGGCCCCGGCAGCGACCTGGACCTGGTGCTGCTGGTGGACCCCGACCAGCTCGGTCGCGAGGAGACCTCCCGCCTCGCCAGCGCCCTCTGGTACCCGATCTGGGACTCCGGCACCTCCCTGGACCACGCCCTGCGCAGCCCCCTCGAGTGCGAGCAGGTGGCCCGCGACGACCTCCGCGCCGCCGTGTCCCTGCTGGACCTTCGGCTGGTCGTGGGCGACGCCGAGCTGGTCAGCGACGCCGCCCGGCGGGTGCGCGACCAGTGGCGCCGCGGCGCCCGTCGCCGCATCGGCGAGCTGGTGGAGCTCGCCGCGGACCGCTCCAACCGCTACGGGCCGCTGGCGCACTCCACCGAGCCGAACCTGAAGTCCGACCGCGGTGGCCTGCGCGACGTCACCGTGATCCGCGCGATCGCCGAGAGCTGGCTCGCCGACCACGACCACGCGGTGGTCGACGCCGCCGCCCGCACCCTGTGCGACGCCCGCGACGCGCTGCAGGCCGTCACCGGCCGCTCCGGCACCCGCCTGGGCCGCGCCGACCAGGACGCCGTCGCCGCGCTCACCGGCCACGACACCGCCGACGACCACCTCGCCGTGCTCGCCGAGGCCTCCCGCTCCGTGAGCTGGGAGCTGCACCGCACCATCCGCGCCGCCGAGGCGGCCGCGGCCCGCGGCGGCTCCGGCACCCGCGGCCAGGGCACCGACCGTCGCCCCGCCATCACCCGCCACGGACACGGCGTGCTCGTGCAAAGCGGGGAGGTCTCCGTCGACCCCCGCGAGGACGACCCGCTGCGGGACCTCGCCGCGGTCCGCCACGCCGCCACCCGCGGGCTGCCCCTCGCCGACGCGACCCTGGCCCGCATGGCCGAGGCGCCCATCGTCCCCTTCACCCCCGCCCAGCGCGACACCCTGGTCGACGCCCTCGCCGGGGAGCACATCGCCGAGGTGTACGAGGCGCTGGACATCAAGGGCATCTTCGCCCGCTGGGTGCCGGGCTGGGACGCGGTGCGCAACCGCCCGCAGCGCTCCGCCGTCCACCGCTTCACCGTGGACCGCCACCAGCTGGAGACCGTCAAGGAGGTCCAGCGCTTCCTGCCTCGGGTGCAGCGCCCCGACCTGCTGCTGGTCACCGCCCTGCTGCACGACCTCGGCAAGCGCGCCGACGCCCGCGACCATTCCGCCGAGGGTGCCCCGCTGGCCGCGGAGGCCGCCCGCCACCTCGGCTTCGACGACACCGACGTGCGCACCATCTCCACCCTGGTCCGCGAGCACCTCACCCTGGTCTCGCTGGCCACCGGGCGGGACCTGGCCGACCCGGCCACCCTGCAGGAGCTGCTGGCCGCGGTGCGCTTCGACCCGCTGATCCTGGAGATGCTGCGCGCCCTCACCGAGGCCGACGCGATCGCCGCCGGTCCCGCCGCCTGGTCCTCCTGGCGCTCCGCCCTGGTGGACCACCTCACCGCCCTGGCCAGGGACAAGCTCACCGGCACCGCCCCCGCGCCGCGCCTGCTGCTGGCCCCGCAGCGCTCCGCCCAGGAGGCTGTGCTCGCCGCCGTGCGGCGTTCGGACAGCGCCCAGGTGCTCTACCCGGCCCCCACCGAGGACGAGCCCATCTCCCAGATCTGCCTCGGCGCTCCCGACGGCGCCGGGGTGTTCGCGGCGATGGCCCGGGTGCTGGCCCGTCAGCGCATCGACGTCCGCTCCGCCGTGGTGGTGACCATGGAGGGCGTGGCCGTGAACACCTGGTGGGTCTCCGGCACCCAGGACGACCTGCCCCACCCCAGCGCCCTGCGCACCGCCCTGGACCGCGAACTGGCCCACCGCGACCGCGCCGACGCCCGGGTGCTGGAGCTGGAGCCCGCCGAGCCGCCCCGCACCACCGACGACACCCCCGTGGTCACGCTGCTGCCGGGCGCCTCCTCCGAGGCGACGGTGGTGCAGGTCAACGCCCGCAACCGCCCCAGCCTGCTGGCGGACGTCGCCGAGACCATCACCCTGCACCGGCTGCAGGTGCGCAGCGCCCATGTGATGACCCTCGGCCAGCGCGCCATCGACGTGCTCTACCTGACCGATGCGCGGGGGAGGGCCCTGGACGCACCCACCGTCGGCCGCATCATCGCCGCCCTGATGGACGCCGCCGCCACCTGAGCCGTCGGGCGGCGGAGGCCGGCGAACGCCGATGCCCGTGCCGGATCGCGTCGTCGGACCGGTGCCCGCGGACGGGCGTGGGCGTTCTCTCCCCGGGCGTCCTGGGGCGGCGCCGACCCGGCCACTACACTGGTGCGGTCCACACCACCGAGGGGAATCGCTCCGTGTTCAACAACCTCTCCGATCGCATCACAGCCTCCCTGAAGGGGCTGCGCGGTCACGGCCGTCTCTCCGAGGCGGACGTCGACAAGACCATCCGCGAGATCCGGCGCGCGCTGCTCGACGCCGACGTCGCGGTCTCCGTCGTGCGCGACTTCACCGGTCGCGTCCGGGAGCGGGCCCTGGGCGAGGAGGTCTCCAAGGCCCTGAACCCGGCCCAGCAGGTCGTGAAGATCGTCAACGACGAGCTGGTCGGCGTGCTCGGCGGCGCCACCGGCGAGCTGCACTGGGCGAAGAACCCGCCCACCGTGATCATGCTGGCCGGCCTGCAGGGCGCCGGCAAGACCACCCTGGCCGGCAAGCTCGCCCGCTGGATGAAGTCCGAGGGCCACACCCCGCTGCTGGTCGCGGCCGACCTCCAGCGCCCCAACGCCGTCAACCAGCTGCAGATCGTCGGCGAGCGCGCCGGCGTGCCGGTCTTCGCCCCCGAGCCGGGCAACGGCGTCGGCAACCCCGTGCTGGTCGCGATGAACGGCGTCTCCACCGCGCAGTTCCAGCAGCACGACGTGGTCATCGTCGACACCGCCGGTCGCCTCGGCATCGACGAGGAGATGATGCAGCAGGCGCGCGACATCCGCGACGCCGTGCACCCCGACGAGACCCTGTTCGTGGTCGACGCGATGATCGGCCAGGACGCCGCCCGCGTCGCCGAGGCCTTCCGCGACGGCGTGGGCTTCTCCGGCGTCGTGCTCTCCAAGCTGGACGGCGACGCCCGCGGCGGCGCGGCCCTGTCGATCACCGGCGTCACCGAGCGCCCCATCCTGTTCGCCTCCACCGGTGAGGGCCTGGACGACTTCGAGCGCTTCCACCCGGACCGCATGGCCAACCGCATCCTCGACATGGGCGACGTGCTCACCCTGATCGAGCAGGCGGAGAAGAACTTCGACCAGGCGGAGGCCGAGAAGGCCGCCCAGAAGCTGGCCTCCGGCGAGGACTTCACCCTCGACGACTTCCTGGCCCAGATGCAGCAGCTCAAGAACATGGGCTCCATCAAGAAGATGCTGGGCATGCTGCCGAACATGGGGCAGTACCGCGAGCAGCTGGAGAACTTCGACGAGGCCGAGATCGGCCGGGTCGAGGCGATCATCCGCTCCATGACCCCGGCCGAGCGCCGCGAGCCGAAGCTCATCAACGGCTCCCGCCGCTCCCGCATCGCCAAGGGCTCCGGCTCCACGGTGCAGCAGGTCAACCAGCTCCTCGAGCGCTTCAAGCAGGCCCAGCAGATGATGCGCAGCATGGGCAAGGGCATGGCCGGCGGCGGCATGCCGGGGATGCCCGGCGGACCCGGCATGGGCATGGGCAAGAAGTCCAAGGGGCGTCAGCAGGCCCCGGCGCAGCGCGGCAAGAAGGCGAAGTCGAAGAACCCCGCGAAGGCCGCGCGCGAGGCGGCCGAGGCGGAGAAGAAGGCCGCCGAGCGGGCCTCGAACGGCGGCGGCTCGGCCTTCGGCGGCGGGAACGCCCAGCAGGGCACCCCCGACCTCTCCGACCTCGACCCCAGCCAGCTACCCCCGGAGATGCAGAAGCTCCTCGGCGGCCGCTGACTCCCGCCCGCCCGGCGCCGGCCCGGCCCTTCACCTGCCCCTGGCGCCGTTCCGCCTTCGATGCCCGGGAATCTTCCACGTGAGGGGAAGATTCCCGGGCATCGCCGTCTGCACGACCCGTGCGCCCCCTGCAGCTCATCGGCGCTGGCAGGACGGCCTCCGCGACGTCCGGGTTTCTTCCACCTGAGTGGAAGGTTCTCGGACATCGCCGTGCTGCCCTAGCGGCGCCAGTCCTCCACACGGGCTCGTCGTCCACCGACGCGTCGAGGCATCGGCCATACCGCGTCGTCGTGCCTACGGTGCGTCCATGGCCGTTCGCCCAGAGGATCTCCGCCGCGGCGCGATCTACGCCAGTGCGACGCTCCTGGGCGCGGGTATGCACCCCAGGCAGATTGCCTCGGCGAAGATGACTCGGGTCCTGCCCGGGTTCTGGGCACGCAGCGATGCGCTTCCGACGCTCGGCGAGATCGCCCGGGTGCTGCAGGAGACGCTGCGTCCGGGATGCCTGATCAGCCATCAGACAGCGGCCGAGCTGCTGAGATTCCCGCTGCCGATCCCCATGACGCACGCTGGCGGCGCGGCCCTGCACTGTCGGGGCCCGGGGGGCGCTCCTCGCACCGCCGGCAATCTCGTCGTCGTCCACGCGGCCGAGGGAGACCGGGAGCCGGTGCCTCTCCGAGGGCTCTGGCTGACCGACCCGGTCTCGACCCTGCGCGACCTGGCGCCGCGGCTCACCCATCCCGACCTCGTCGCCTGCGTCGATGCCCTCGTCTCACAGGGCAGGGGAGCCTTGTTGGACCGGCCGCTTGAGCGGGTCAGGGAGGAAGCCGAGTCGTTGCGAGGGCCCGGCAGTGCCCGGCTGCGAGCGGCGGTGGCGCAGGCTCGGGAACGGGTGTGGTCTCCCATGGAGAGTCGGTTCCGCCTGCTCCTGACCGCCGCGGGATTTCCGTGCCCCACGATGAACCTGCAGGTCAGCGATCCTGCGACCGGGCAGATGTTCGTCATCGACATGGCGTACGAGCAATGGATGGTCGCGATCGAGTACGACGGCGACGGGCACCGTACCGAGGCCCGGCAGTGGCGCCGAGACCTGCACAAGAACGAGGTGCTGCATCAGCTCGGGTGGACGGTGCTGAGGGCGAGTGTCGACGACTACCGCCACCCGGAGCGCTTCCTCCGCCGGCTGGAGCATGCGCGGTCTGCGGAGCACCCCACTCGTCAGGCGATGTCCACAGAGCTTCCGCGAGAGTGGAAGATTCCCCGACATCGGAGCGGCACGGCCGAGGTGCGGGGCCTGACGTGAGGTGCGGGCAAGACGCTGGGGCTGGGGCTGGGGCTGGGGCTGGGGCCGCGGCTGGCAGTGCTGAGGCGGGGGCAGGCCCCACCCGGGGCGGAGGAGGCTCGGTAGGGTGGCGGGATGAGCGATGACGCGGTGGTGAGGTGGCCGGAGGCCGGAGAGACGCCCTCGTACCGGAGGGATGCGGCAGCCGGCGCGGCAGGTGCTGCGGCCGCCGGGGTCGACGGCCCGGTGTGGCACCTGCGGGGGCCGGTCCTCACGGGTCCGGGGGAGGAGCTGGCCGAGGCGTGGGTGGTCGACGGCAGGATCCTGCACGAGCGGCCCGAGCTGCCGGCGGGCACCGAGGTCACGAGCATCGACGGTTTCGCGGTGCCCGGCCTCGCGGACCTGCACTGCCACATCGGGATCAGCGACGAGGGCACCGGCACCAGCCTCGACGTCGCCCGGGCCCAGGCACGCACCGACCGCGACACCGGGGTGCTGCTGATCCGCGACGCCGGCTCCATCACCGACACCGCGCCGCTGCAGGCCGAGGCCGACCTGCCGCGGCTGATCCGCTGCGGGCGGCACGTGGCCCGCAGCCGCCGCTACCTGATCGGCTACGCCGAGGAGGTCGAGCCGGGCGACCTCGCCGCGACCGTCACCGCCCAGGCGCGTCGGGGCGACGGCTGGGTGAAGCTCGTGGGGGACTGGATCGACCGTGACGCCGGGGACCTCACCCCCACCTGGTCCGGCGCCGACTTCGACGCCGCCGCGGAGGCCGCCCACGCCGCCGGGGCCCGCATCACCACCCACACGTTCGACGAGGAGACCCTGCCGCTGGTGCTCGCGGCCGGGTTCGACTGCCTCGAGCACGCCACCGGCCTCACCGACGAGACCATCCGCGCCACCGCCGCGGCCGGTATCCCCGTGGTGACGACCTTGGTCAACGTCGGCGAGTTCGAGGCCTACGCCGCCCAGGGTGAGCGGAAGTTCCCCCGCTATGCCGCGCACATGCGGAGGCTGCGCGCGGATCGCTACCGCCGCACCCGTGATGCCCACGACGCCGGGGTCCCCCTGCTGGTGGGCACCGACGCCGGGGGAGTGCTCGGCCACGGCATCGTCCACCAGGAGCTCGACGAGCTCGCCGCCGCGGGCCTCAGCCCCATCGCGATCCTCGAGGCGGCCAGCTGGGGCCCCCGTCGGTTCCTCGGCGTCCCCGCCCTCGAGGACGGCGCCCCCGCCGACCTGCTGGTGCTCCCCACCGATCCGCGCGAGGACCATCGCGCCCTGCGGGAGCCGGAACTGATCCTGCTCGCCGGACGCCGCGTGGGCTGAGCCCGGCATCGACGGCCCCGCCACCACCGCGGCGGGGCATCGGGCTGTGCACGACCACGGCGCGCACCCGGCGAGGCGATAGCGTGCGGGGCATGCACTCCGAGGACGCAGCGCAGAGCCCCCGCACCCCCGACCACGGCCCGGACCGCCCCGACGCCGGGCGCGGCAACGCCTCCGAGACCCCGGGCGGACCGGAGCGGGACGCGCCGTCCACCTCGACCGCCCCCGCCACGGCATCCGACGCCCCGCCCCGCTGGAAGCTCATCGGCCCCGGCCTGGTCGTCGCCGCGACCGGCATCGGCGCCGGCGACCTGGTCGCGACCCTGGTCGCCGGCTCCCGCTTCGGCTACGCCCTGCTCTGGGCGGCCGTCGCGGGTGTGCTGATCAAGATCGTGCTCGTCGAGGGCGCGGGCCGCTGGACGCTGGCCACCGGGCACTCCGTCTTCGAGGGCTGGCGGCGGCTGGGCCGGTGGACCTCCTGGTACTTCGGCCCCTACATCGTCGTGTGGGGCTTCGTGTACGGCGCGACCGCCATGTCCGCCTCCGCGCTGCCGCTGGCCACCCTGGTGCCGCAGCTTCCCGGCCTGCGCGACCTCGCCGTCGTGCAGGACATCCCCTTCCTCGCCTACGCCGTGCTCTCCGGCCTGATCGGTGCCGCCCTGGTGTGGACCGGCCGCTACAAGGGGCTGGAGAAGATCATCGCCGTGCTGGTCGGCGTCATGTTCGTGACCGTCGTCGGGGCGGCCGCGGTGACCGTGCCGCACCTGGGCCAGATCCTCGGCGGCCTGGTCCCGCGCATCCCCGAGGGCGGTCTCGTCTACGCCCTCAGCATCGCCGGCGGCGTGGGCGGCACCATCACCCTGGCCGCCTATGGCTACTGGCTGAGCGAGAAGGGCTGGTCCAGCCCTCGCTGGATGCGGGTGATGCGCATCGACAACGCGATGGCCTACGTGATCTCCGGGGTCTTCGTGATCTCGATGCTGATCGTCGGCGCGGAGCTGCTGTACTCCGCCGGCATCGCCATCGAGGACGGCGACCAGGGCCTGCTCGACCTCGCCGCGGTCCTCGCCGACCGCTATGGCACCGTGATGAGCTGGGTGTTCCTGCTGGGCTTCTGGGCCTCGTCGTTCTCCTCGGTGCTGGGCGTGTGGAACGGCGTCCCGGTGATGTTCGCCGACTTCTTCGGCCACCTGCGCCGCCTGCCCGAGGACCATCCCGACCGGCACATCGGCGGACGCTACTACCGCTGGTACGTGCTGTGGCTGACCTTCCCGCCGATGCTCCTGCTGCTGCTCGGGCGGCCGGTGCAGGTGATCATCGCCTACGGCGTGCTCGGGGCGTTCTTCATGCCGTTCCTGGCGCTGACCCTGCTGTTCCTGCTGAACTCGCGGCACGTGCCCGAGCGCTGGCGCAACCACTGGCCGGCGAACGTGGTGCTGGCCCTGGTGGCGGTGCTGTTCCTGGTGCTCGGGGTGCAGCAGCTGATCTCGACCCTCGCCGGCTGAGGCCGCACCGCAAGGACCCGGAGCTGTGCCCCGCCGCACATGCCTGCCGGTGGAACCCCGGGGCCACGGCCTGGCATAATCGCTTCCTGTATGTGCCCGGACCGGCCCTCTACCCGTCCAGGTACGGCACCCCGAGCACCGTCAGCGCCCGCATCACCCCACAGGCAGCGGCGGGGCTCACCCGAACATCCTGAAGGAGAGTCCACGACCGTGGCCGTCAAGATCCGTCTGAAGCGCATGGGCAAGATCCGTGCACCGTACTACCGCATCGTCGTGGCCGACTCGCGCAAGAAGCGCGACGGCGCCGTGATCGAGGAGATCGGCAAGTACCACCCCACCGAGGAGCCCTCGCTGATCGAGGTCACCTCCGACCGTGCGCAGTACTGGCTCGGCGTGGGCGCGCAGCCCACCGAGCAGGTCGCCGCGCTGCTCAAGGTGACCGGTGACTGGCAGACCTTCAAGGGCGAGAAGGGCTCCGAGGGCTCCCTGAAGTCCGCCGAGGCCAAGACCTCCGCCGAGGACCTCATCGCCGAGGCCGACAAGGCCGCCGCCGCCTCCCGCGAGGGTGCGCAGAAGGCCAAGGAGTCCTCCGACTCCGAGACCGCCGAGGTCGAGGCCGGCTCCGAGGAGGCTCCCGCCGAGGGCGAGACCACCGAGGACGCCGACGCCGCCACCGACGAGGCCTGAGATGAGCGCCCGCGCCGAGGCCCTCGACCACCTGGTCCGCGGCATCGTCGACAACCCCGACGACGTCCGCGTGGCCGAGAAGTCCACCCGTCGTGGCCCGCTGCTCGAGGTCCGGGTCGACCCCGCCGACCTCGGCCGGGTGATCGGCCGCTCCGGTCGCACCGCCCGCGCCCTGCGCACGGTCACCGCGGCGATCTCCGACGAGGACGTGCGCGTGGACATCGTGGACGTCGATCGGCGCTGAGCAGCCCCATCGCATCACCGTCGAGAGCGGCACTGCACGGCAGTGCCGCTCTCGTCGTCCCGGGGCCCGGCCCCGCCCGAGAAGCCCCCAGCAGCACGGAGGACAACCATGAGCACCCGTGAGGTCATCGTCGCGACCATCGGCCGCGCCCACGGACTGCGCGGCGAGGTCGCCCTCCGCCTGCGCACCGACCAGCCCGAGGAGCGCCTGCTCGAGGGCACCGTCTTCGAGCTCCCCGGCGGTCGCCGCCTCACCCTCACCGGCACCCGCGTCCAGCAGGACCGCTGGTACGCCCGCTTCGCCGAGGTGCCCGACCGCACCGCCGCCGAGGCCCTGCGGGAGACGGATCTGGCCGTCGAGGTCGACGAGGAGACCGAGGCCGAGGAGGACCCCGACGCCTGGTACCCCTCGCAGCTGCGCGGTCTGCGCGTGGTCGACACCGCCGGCCGGGAGCTCGGCACCGTGCAGACCGTCCAGCACTACCCGGCGCAGGACCTGCTGGTCGTGCGCACCGCCGACGGCTCGCGCGTGCAGCTCCCGCTGGTCGAGCAGCTGGTGCCCCAGGTCGACCTCGAGGCCGGGGTCGTCACCGCCGACCCGCCCGGCGGCCTGTTCGAGGAGCTGCCCGAGGCCGACGGGGAGACCGACGGCCCCGCCGACGCACCCGTCGAGCAGGGCTGATCCCGTGCGGATCGACGTCCTCACCATCTTCCCCGAGTACCTGGCGCCGCTCGAGCTGAGCCTGCTGGGCAAGGCCCGCCGTCAGGGCCTGGTCGACCTGCACGTCCACGACCTGCGCGACTGGACCCACGACCGCCACCGCACCGTGGACGACAGCCCGCTGGGCGGCGGCGCCGGCATGGTGATGAAGCCCGAGCCGTGGGCGGAGGCCTTCGCGGCCGTCCGCGCCGCGGGCCGGGCCGAGATGGGGGAGCAGGCGCAGCCGTTGGTCGTCTTCCCGAACCCCGCCGGGGCGCCCTTCGCCCAGGCCACCGCCCAGGCCTGGTCGGAGCGGGAGTGGATCGTCTTCGCCTGCGGCCGCTACGAGGGCATCGACGAGCGGGTCTACGAGCACCTGGACGCCGAGGGCTACGAGGTGGCGCTCGCCTCGCTGGGCGACTACGTCCTCAACGGCGGTGAGGTCGCCGTGCTCGCCATCACCGAGGCCGTGGTGCGCCTGGTGCCGGGCGTCGTCGGCAACGCGGAGAGCCTGCGCGAGGAGTCCCACGCCGAGGGCCTGTTGGAGTACCCGCTGTACACCCGGCCCGCCGCCTGGACGGACCCGGCCGGGACCCTCCGCGAGGTGCCGCCGATCCTGCTGTCCGGCGACCACGCGAAGATCGCGGCCTGGCGCCGGGAACGCTCCCTCGAGCGCACGGCCGAGCGCCGTCCCGACCTGCTGGGCCCCGCGCCGACCGAGGGCTGAGCACCCCCGGGGTGACGCACTCGACAGGTCGATCCGGCGCTGACCTGCGCTCCCACCGTCCGCGAGGCTTGCCGGGCGGTGCACCGCCTGGCACAATGGCCCCTTGTGCACGCCGTGCGCCCCTCTGCCTCAGGGGAGGGACGCGACAGACGGCCGGGCAGATCCGTGGCGATGGGAGTCGCCGCCAGAGGCCCAGCACACCGGCACGGGAGCGGGACCCCGGTCCCCGCCCGCCGGATCGTTGGTTCACCACGGGCACCCCGACGGGGCGCCCCGCGAACGACGCCGTCCGACCTGAGGCGGAGGGCAGGAGACACATCATGCAGAAGCTCGATGAGCTCGACAAGGCCTCGCTGCGCGAGGACGTCCCGGCCCTGCGCGCCGGCGACAACGTCAAGGTCCACGTGAAGGTCGTCGAGGGCAACCGCTCCCGCGTCCAGGTCTTCCAGGGCTACGTCATCGGCCGTCAGGGCCACGGCATCGGCGAGACCGTCCGCGTGCGCAAGGTGTCCTTCGGTGTCGGCGTGGAGCGCGTGTTCCCGCTGCACGCCCCCTCGATCGAGAAGTTCGAGATCCTCTCCCGCGGCGAGGTGCGCCGCGCGAAGCTGTACTACCTGCGCGGCCTCACCGGCAAGAAGGCCCGCATCAAGGAGAAGCGCGAACACTCCTGAGCGCGCACGGCGGCGCCCGGACACTGCGGATCACCCCGTGAGCACCCCGGCGCCCGCCCCTGCCTCCGACGGACGGCGGCGACCCCACACCCTGGTGGTCGCCGCCGTCTGCGTCGTCCTGCTGCTGGTCGCCGCCGGGCTGGTGCGCCACCTGGTGGCCCAGCCCTTCCGGGTCCCCTCCTCCTCGATGGCGCCGACCCTGCAGGTGGGGGACGTGATCCTCGCCGACCGCTCCACCCGCGGCACCGCCGAGCGAGGCGCCGTGGTGGTGTTCGACGGCTCCGACTCCCTGGGACAGGACGGCTCCGCCGGGGGCCGCTACTGGGTCAAGCGGGTGATCGCCGTCGGCGGCGACCGGGTCACCTGCTGCACCGACGCCGGGGCGATCACCGTCAACGGCGAGGTGCTCGACGAGACCTACCTGCCCGAGGGCACCGCGCCCAGCGAGGTGACCTTCGACCTGGAGGTGCCCGAGGGCCGCATGTTCGTGCTCGGCGACAACCGCGACGACTCGACCGATTCGCGCAACCTGCTGGGTGCGCCCGGCGGCGGCATGATCCGCGTCGAGCACGTGGTGGGGGAGGTCCACGAGGTGGTGTGGCCTGCCTCGCGTCGCGGCCCGATCGCCGGGGCGTCCTGAGAGCCCCGTACCCCGTTCGGGGCTAGGATCGCCGCGATGAACGAGCCCGAACCCAGCCCCCGCGCCGAGACGGCCGCGCCCGACGGCGGAGCCTCCGGCGAGCAGACCGCGCGCCACGGCCACAGCCATTCCGCGCGCCGGCGCATGCCGTTGTGGCTGGACACCGTGGTGACCATGGTGATCGCCCTGCTGATCGCCGTCCTGGTGAAGACCTTCCTGATCCAGCCCTTCTACATCCCCTCCGCGTCGATGAACCCGACGCTGCTGAACGACGACAAGATCCTCGTCTCCAAGCTCAGCCCGGGCGTGTTCGACCTCGAACGGGGCGACGTGATCGTCTTCGAGGACCCCGCCGACTGGATCCCCGGCGACGCCACCGAGGACCCCACCCCGCGGGTGCGGCTGATGATGATCCTCTCCGCCGTGGGGCTGGCCCCCGATCCCTCCCAGGACCACCTGGTCAAGCGTCTGATCGGGCTGCCCGGCGACCACGTCGTCTGCGAGGAGCAGGGCGGGACGCTGACGGTGAACGGGGTGGAGCTCGAGGAGCCCTACATCAACCCGGAGACCCCGGCCTGCCAGGTGGCCTTCGACGTCACCGTGCCCGAGGACAGCGTCTGGGTGATGGGCGACAACCGCTACTCCTCCGCGGACTCGGCATACCACGAGTCCCAGGGCGAGGACGGCTTCGTGCCGATGGACGACGTCACCGGCCGGGCCGTGGTGATCTTCTGGCCCGCCGACCGCTGGTCGGGCCTGGGCAGCGGCCGCGAGGCCTTCGCCGACGTCCCCGCCTCCGAGTGAGCCCCGTCCTCCCCACCCTGGAGGTGGAGCAGGAGCTCGCCGCCGCCTGCGGCCCCGGGCCGCGCCTGGTCGTCGGCATCGACGAGGTGGGCCGCGGCGCGCTTGCCGGCCCCGTCGCGATGGGTGCCTGCGCCGTCCTCGTCAGCGACGGCATCGCCGGGTCGCTGCCCGAGGGCGTGCGCGACTCCAAGGCCCTCAGCGCCCGCCGTCGCGAGGCCCTGGTCGAGCCGATCCGAGAGGCCGCCATCGCCAGCGCCGTCAGCTGGGCCACGGCCGAGGAGATCGACGCCGAGGGCATCGTCCCCGCCCTCACCCTGGCCGCCCTGCGCGGCCTGGACGGGCTCGGCATCACCCCCGACGCGATCCTGCTGGACGGCAACACCGACGTGCTGACCCCGGCCCTGGCCGCCCGCGGCGGCATGGTGCCGCGGGTGAGCCTGCGGGTGGGCGCGGACCGCGACTGCGCGAGTGTGGCCGCCGCCAGCGTGCTCGCCAAGGTCGCCCGCGACGCGCACATGGTGGAGCTGGACGCCGAGGCGCCCGAGTTCGGCTGGGCGGGCAACAAGGGCTACGGCTCCGCGGCGCACCGCGAGGCCATCGACCGGCTCGGACCGCACGGGCGACACCGCCGCAGCTGGAGGCTCGGTTCCCGGCCGGCTCCCGGCCGCGGGGGAGTACGGTGGGATCCCCCGCCGACGGCGGGACAGCAGAACCCCGTGGGTGAGGAGCGTCGGTGAACAGCCAGGATCTCGAGAACTACGAGTCCGACCTCGAGCTGCAGCTCTTCCGGGAGTACCGCGACGTGGTCAGCCTGTTCACCTATGTCGTCGAGACCGAGCGCCGCTTCTACCTGGCCAACCAGGTGGACCTGCAGGTGCGCTCCGCCGGCGGCGAGGTGTTCTACGAGCTGCGGCTGGCCGACGTGTGGGTGTGGGACATCTACCGCTCCAACCGCTTCGTGCGCTCCGTGCGGGTGGTGACGTTCAAGGACGTCAACGTCGAGGAACTCTCCAAGCCGGACATCTCCCTGCCCTGACGCCCGGGCAGCGCGCCGCGGGCATCACGGGAGCTCGCGCAGTGGGGACGTGAGATCGCCTCCGGCGTCACCGGTGTTGATCGCCCCGGCGCGCTCGATGGGGATCGCCTGGGCACCCTCGGTCGGGACCGGGCAGTGTTCCACGCCGCGGGGGACCACGAAGACCTCCTGCGGGCCCGGCACCACGTTCCCGTCGCGCCGCTGGATCGTCACCTCGCCCTGGATCACGTGGAACAGCTCATCGGTCCCGGGATGCGTGTGCCAGACGAACTCGCCCGGCAGCGACACCACCTTCACCTCGTGATCGTTCAGGCTCGCCAGGCGGTGCGGTTGCCAGGGGCCGGGAAGCTGCGTGAGGGCTTCCTCGACGTTGCAGGGTCCGGGAGCTCGGGTCTCGGGGATTTCCATGCGGGGATCGTAGCCACCCGCTGGTCCTCCCCATTGGTGGGGTGTCCCCAGAATCGTGCAAGGCCTCGCCACGCAGCGCGCGGGCCCGAAGGCTGGGGGCATGGACACCGCCCCCGCCTCCGATCCTCGTCTCTCCTCCGATCCGCCCCTCGCCCCCGCGACCGCTTCGCCCCCGGCTCCCGGCTCCCGACGACGGCCCCCGCCCCCGGCTCCCGACGACGCCCCGGAGCTGCCCCGTCCCGTGCGGCGGATGACCAGCGGGGAGCTCGGCCGGATGGGGGAGACGCTCGCCGCGCACCGGCTGCGCGCCCTGGGCTGGCAGATCGTCGCCCGCAACCTGCGCCTGGGCCGCTCCGGCGAGATCGACGTGGTGGCGCTGGACGGCGAGACCCTCGTCTTCCTCGAGGTGAAGACCCGTCGCAGCTACGTCACCGGGGTGCCGCAGGCCGCCGTCACCCCGCGCAAGCTCGCCCGGCTGCGGCAGCTCGTGGGCCGCTACCTGATGGAGCACTCCACGCCGCACCGGGACGTGCGGATCGACGTGATCGCCGTGCACGCCCATGGGGACGACACCTGCACCGTGGAGCATCTGCGGGCGGTGGGCTGAGATGGGCCACGCCCGCACCCTGTCGATGTCCCTCACCGGCCTGGAAGGCACCCTGGTGGAGGTCGAGGCCGACGTCGCTCCCGGCCTGCCCGCCTTCCACCTGGTGGGGCTGCCGGACTCCTCGACGCTGCAGGCACGGGAACGGGTGCGGGCCGCCGCCGCGCACGTCGGCTGCGCGCTCGCCCCGCGACGACTCACGGTGAACCTGATCCCGGCCTGGCGGCCCAAGCACGGCACCGGATTCGACCTCGCCATCGCCCTGGCGGTCCTCGCCGCCCAGGGCGCCCTGCCCGGTGCCGGCCCGGGCGGCGGACTGGACTCGACACTTCTGCTGGGGGAGCTGGGCCTGGACGGACGCCTGCGGCCGGTGCCCGGGGTCCTCCCGGCCCTGATCGCCGCCCGAGCCCAGGGCATCGCCCGCGCCGTGGTGCCCGCCGCGAACCTCGCCGAGGCCCGCCTGGTGGAGGGACTGGAGGCGGACGCCGCCGAGGACCTGGGGGAGCTGCTGCACCGCTTCGGCGCGGACGTCCCCGCGGGTGGCTCCGGCCCCGCCGCCCTGGCCCCGCCGCCGGTCGATGACGACCCGAGCGAGGACACCCCGGGCCCGGACGGTCCCGATTTCGCCGACGTGATCGGGCAGCGGCAGGCACGCCGCGCGGCCGAGGTCGCCGCCGCGGGCGGACACCACCTGCTGATGGTCGGCCCGCCCGGCTCGGGCAAGACGATGATCGCCTCCCGCCTGCCCGGGATCCTGCCGGGGCTCGAGCTGGAGGACGCCCTCACGGTCTCCGCGATCCACTCCGTGGCCGGACACTTCGACGCCGCCCGGGGCCTGCGCCGTCGCCCTCCCTTCGAGAGTCCCCATCACAGCGCCACCCCCGCGGCGGTGGTCGGCGGCGGGGCGGGCATCGCCGGGCCCGGCGCGATCTCCCGCGCCCACGCCGGGGTGCTCTTCCTCGATGAGGCCCCCGAATTCCCCGCCCGGGTGCTGGAGGCGCTGCGCGAACCCCTGGAGACCGGCGACATCACCCTGCACCGTGCCCGCGGCGTCGCCCGCTACCCGGCCCGCTTCCAGCTGGTGCTCGCCGCCAACCCGTGCCCCTGCGGGATGGCGGTCGGCAAGGGCACCGACTGCACCTGCACCCCGCTGCAGCGTCGGCGCTACCTCGCACGGCTCTCCGGCCCGGTGAAGGACCGCATCGACATGCGCATCGAGGTGCCCGCGGTGGACGTGCACGCGGTCGGCGGCGCCACGGGGGAGACGAGCGCCGCGATCGCCGCACGGGTCGCGACGGCCCGGGACCGGCAGCGGCGACGCTTCGCCGGTCGCTCCTGGGCCCTGAACGCGCAGCTGCCCGGGCCGAGCCTGCGCGGCGAGTTCGCCCCCGAGGCCGGGGACCGTCGACTGCTGGACCGGGCCGTGGAGACCGGGCGCCTCACCCTGCGCGGACACGACCGGGTGCTGCGCCTGGCCTGGACGATCGCCGACCTCGACGGGCACGAGCGGCCCACCGCCGAGCACATCGGGGAAGCCCTCACCCTCCGTGAAGGAGACCGCCCATGACCACTGCGCACCGACCCCTCGGCGCGGCCGCGTCGCCGGAGCACCGCGCCCGGGTCACCTGGTCCCTGCTGGCCGAGCCCTCCGACGCGATGGCCCTGCACACCTGCCGCCTGCTCGGCGCGGCCGAGGCCCTCGCCCTGGTACGCCGCGCCACCGCCACCGACCTCGCCCGCGCCATCGGCGACACCCTGCCCCGGGACGCCACCGAAGCCGCCTCCCCGGAGCCCGCCGAACGCTCCCGCCTGGCCCTGGAACGCTGGCGCCGCCGCGCCGAGGGCCTGGACGTCGCCGCGGTCCTGGCTGACGCGGCCGAGCGGGGCATCCGCACCGTGGTGCCCGGCGAGGAGGAATGGCCTCCGCGCCTCGACGACCTGCAGGAGAGCGCTCCGCACTGCCTCTGGCTCAGCGGCCCCGGCCACCTCGGAGCGCTCGTCGATCCGCCGACCCTCGCGCTGGTCGGCTCGCGCGCCAGCACCCCCTACGGCGAGGACACCGCCACCTCCCTCGCCGCCGGGCTGGCCGCCCGCGGTGGCACCGTCGTCTCCGGCGGCGCCTACGGCATCGACGCCGCCGCCCATCGCGGGGCCCTCGCCCCCGAGGAGGGCGCGACGGTGGCCGTCCTCGCCGGGGGCCTGGACCGGCTCTACCCCCGCGGCAACACCACGCTGCTGCGGGAGATCCGGGACCGGCACCTGCTGGTGGGGGAGGCACCGCCGGGCACCGCCCCCACCCGCTGGCGCTTCCTGGCTCGCAACCGTCTGATCGCGGCCCTGTCCGGCGCGGTCGTGGTGGTGGAGGCGAACTGGCGCTCGGGGGCGTTGAACACGGCCCGGCACGCCGATGAGCTGTCCCGCCCGGTGGGGGCGGTGCCCGGCCCGGTGTCCTCCGCGGCCAGCGCCGGCTGTCACCGGCTGGTGCGGGAGCGCGGTGCGGTGCTGGTCACCGACCTGCCCGAGGCGCTCGAGCTGATGTCCGGCATCGCGCCGGGGGAGGAGCCTCCCGTGCAGGACGAGCTGGACCTGCTGGAGCCCGCGGACCGACGGGTGCTGGACGCGGTGCCGCCCCGCTCCACCGCGAGCCCCGCCCACCTGGCGCGGGAGACGGGCATCGACCCCGCCCGGGTCGAGGCGGCCGTGGCCCGGCTGTCCCTGCTCGGTCTGGTCGAGACCGTCGGGGAGCGGGTGCGTCGGGCCCGTCGATGATGACGCCCTTCGGCGGTGCGCGATGATGGGGGCATGAGCGAGGAGAGGGACAGGCCGCGTGAGGACGCCGCGCTGCTGGACGCCTTTGTCGACCATCTGCGTCTCGAGCGCGGACGCTCCGAGCACACCCTGCGCGCCTATCGCCGTGAGGCCGCCGACCTCCTGACCCACCTGCGCGCGGCCGAGCGGATCGAGGTCACCGAGGTGGACGTGGCGGCACTGCGCTCCTGGCTGTCGGCGCGCGCGGAGACCGGCGCAGCCGCGCCCACCCTGGCCCGCTCGGCCGCCGCCGCGCGCACCTTCGTCACCTGGCTCGCCACCACCGGTCGCATCCCGCACGACGTCGGCGGCCGCCTGCGCGCGCCGCGCCGCGGACGCCACCTGCCCACCGTGCTCAGCACCGCCCAGGCCGGCGACCTCTTGGACGCGCATCGCCAGCCACCTCCCGCCGACACCGCCGACCCATCAGCCGCCACCGCTCCGGGTACGAAGGAGAGCGCGGACCCGCAGGCGCAGGCCGTGCGCCTGCGGGACGCCGCGGTGCTCGAGCTGCTCTACTCCTCCGGGCTGCGGGTCTCCGAGCTGGTGGCACTGGACCGGGACGGCATCGACCGCGCCGAGGCCACCGTCCGCGTGCTCGGCAAGGGCGCGAAGGAGCGGGTCGTCCCCGTCGGCCGACCCGCCGTCGCCGCCCTCGACGACTGGGAGCAGCAGGGGCGCCCCGTCCTCGCCGCCGTCGCCGGCGCGGCTCCGGGGGACGCCCTGTTCCTCGGGGTGCGCGGCCGCCGCCTCGGTGATCGCGCCGTGCGGGACATCGTGGACCGCTGGGCCCGGGACGCCGGCATCGCCCGCCACGTCTCCCCGCACACCCTGCGCCACAGCGCCGCCACCCATCTCGTCGAGGGCGGCGCCGACCTGCGCAGCGTCCAGGACTTCCTCGGGCACTCCTCACTCGCGACCACGCAGATCTACACGCACGTCAGCGCCGAGCGCCTCCGCCGCACCGTCGAGCAGGCGCACCCCCGCGCCTGAGCCGCGCGGCGCTCGACGCTCCTGCCGGTACCGCCGCCGTCAGCGGGGGACCGGTGCCCCGATCGCCCTCCCAGGGAAGCAGCACGCTCGGCCCCCACAGCCCCAGCAGCAGCGCCGGGTCCAGGTAGTCATGGCCGCGACGCGCCCCCAGGTGCAGGCACAGCTCCGGCGCGCAGTGCGAGGCCCCTGCCGCGTCGGCGACGGTGCCCAGCAGGTCCCCGGTCTCCACCCGGTCGCCCTCCGCCACGGCAGCGTCCACCGACTCATAGGTGGACAGCAGCCCGTCCGCGTGGACCACCGAGACCGTGCCCCGCCCCGCCACCGTCCCCGCGAAGCGCACCGTGCCCGCCTCGACGGCCCGCACCTCCGTCCCCGCCTCCACCGGCCCCAGGTCCAGGCCCCGATGCCCCGCCGCATAGCGGTGCTCCGGCGCCTCGAAGGGCGCCGCCACCGGGGGCGGCCCCGCCACGGGCCACCGCCAGCGCGGCCCCTCGGCGCCGCCCGACGCCATCGCGAGCAGCAGTCCCAGAGCCAGGGCGGACGCGGCTGCGACGATCCGGGGGAGTCCCCGGCCGCGCGTCGGGGGATCGTGCGGGCCCTTCCGGGTGCGCGCAACCGGCACTGATGGCCGGGGGACGGCTGCTGCGACAACCACGACCGCGCGCGCGGACGGTGGGTGGGTGACGGCGGGTGAGAAGGAGCGGACGGATCGTGGCGAGAGGGCATCCATCCCTCCATCGCAGACCGCCGGAGCCCACCCGGCCAGCCCGGCTGGCGAACGGGGGACCATGGGCCGTTGGGGAGGACCCGCGCCCCGCGAGGGAAGCCCCTCGACGGGTACCCGACCGACCCCGATGCGCCGGGCCGGGGTGACGCATCACGCGCGCTCCCGTGTCGGGGCGTCGGATAGACTGGCAACAGCATCCGCTGGGTCCGCAGTCGTGGTTTCGCTGTGTATCCCACTGCATCCCTGTGCTCCGTGCCCGGCAGATGACTTCGCGTGCCCACCAGGGCCCGCCGGCCGACGGTCCCCGTCCGCCCCGCAGCGAGCTCCGGCCCGCCGCGAGGATCCGGGGCGGCCTGCGATCCCGGGCACCAGGCCTCGCACCGACCGGTGGCGGGGGACAACCGAGAAAGCAGGTCCTGCGCGAGGACCACGGACGCCCCGCGGGGCGCGTCGTGCGAGCCCAGGGCCAGAGAAGGAACGATCATGGCAGTCGTCACCATGCGCCAGCTCCTCGAGAGCGGCGTCCACTTCGGGCACCAGACCCGTCGCTGGAACCCCAAGATGCGCCGCTTCATCTTCACCGAGCGCAACGGCATCTACATCGTCGACCTCATGCAGACCCTGTCGTACATCGACAAGGCCTACGACTTCGTCAAGCAGACCGTCGCCCACGGCGGCACCCTGCTGTTCGTCGGCACCAAGAAGCAGGCCCAGGAGTCGATCCAGGAGCAGGCCACCCGCGTGGGCATGCCCTACGTGACCCACCGCTGGCTGGGCGGCATGCTCACCAACCTGCAGACCGTCTCCGCGCGCGTGAACCGCCTCAAGGAGCTCGAGCAGATCGACTTCGACGATGTGGCCTCCTCCGGCCGCACCAAGAAGGAGCTGCTGATGATGCGCCGCGAGAAGGACAAGCTCGAGAAGACCCTCGGCGGCATCCGCGACATGGGCAAGGCCCCCAGCGCCGTCTGGATCGTGGACACCAACAAGGAGCACCTCGCCGTCGACGAGGCGCAGAAGCTGAACATCCCGATCGTCGCGATCCTGGACACCAACTGCGATCCCGACGAGGTCGCCTACCCGATCCCGGGCAACGACGACGCGATCCGCTCCGTCACCCTGCTGACCCGCGTCATCGCCGATGCCGTGGCCGCCGGGCTGCAGGAGCGCTACGCCAAGTCCGAGGGCGGGGAGAAGAACGTCTCCGCCGTCGACGCGGAGCCCCTGGCCGAGTGGGAGCGCGAGCTGCTCGAGCAGTCCGAGACCCAGCAGCAGGACGCCCCGGCCGAGGAGTCGGTGGCCGCCGAGTCCACCGAGGCCCCCGCCGAGGAGACCCCCGCCGCCGAGTCCACCGAGGCCCCGGCCGCCGAGTGATCCCCCGGGTCGGGGGCGGCGATCCCGCCCCCGACCCCACCCGGGCGCCTGCGCGCCCGCCCCTCATTCACCCCCTCCATCAGGAAGAGGACCATGGCTAACTACACGGCAGCCGACATCAAGGAGATCCGCGAGACCACCGGCGCGGGCATGCTCGACGTCAAGAAGGCGCTCGACGAGGCCGACGGCGACAAGGCCAAGGCCGTCGAGCTGATCCGCGTCAAGGGCCTCAAGGGCATCGCCAAGCGCGAGTCCCGCGACGCCTCCGAGGGCCTCGTGGCCGTCGACGTGCGCGACGCCGAGGGCGGCCAGACCGGCACCCTCGTCGAGATCAACTGCGAGACCGACTTCGTGGCCAAGAACGACAGGTTCGTCGCCCTGGGCGACGAGGCCGTGGCCGCGGCCGTCGAGTCCGGCGCCACCGAGCCCGCGCAGCTCGCCGAGACCCCCTTCGGCGAGGCGCTGACCACCGCCGGCGCCACCATGGGCGAGAAGATCGAGGTGCGTCGCATCGGCCGCGTCACCGGCGAGGTCGTCACCTCCTACATGCACCGCACCAACAAGGACCTGCCCCCGCAGGTCGGCGTGATCGTCGCCTCCGACGCCGCAGGCGCCGAGGTGGCCCGGGACGTGGCGATGCACATCGCCGCCTACTCCCCGGCCTTCCTCACCCGCGACGAGGTCCCCGCCGAGACGGTCGAGAACGAGCGTCGCATCGCCGAGGAGACCGCGAAGAACGAGGGCAAGCCCGAGAAGGCGCTGCCCAAGATCGTCGAGGGCCGCCTCAACGGCTTCTTCAAGGAGAACGTGCTGCTGGACCAGGCGTTCGCCAAGGACCCGAAGCAGACCGTCGGCAAGGTCATCGAGGCCGCCGGCGGCACCGTGACCGGTTTCGTCCGGTTCCGCGTCGGCAACTGACATCCCGCCGGCCGCCCCCGGGCGGCCGGACCGGCCCGCGTGAGCGTGGCCACCAGCTCGCGGCCCCGCACCATCGGTGCGGGGCCGCGTCGGTATCATCGGCCGGGAGCCCGCCGCCTGGAAGGACCCCCATGACCCAGACCATCACCTCGCAGATCCCCGTCCTGCCGAGGAAGGAGGACGGTCGTCGCGTCCTCCTCAAGCTCTCCGGCGAGGCCTTCGGCGGCGGCGCCGTGGGCGTGGACCCCGACATCGTCTCCCGCATCGCCGGGGAGATCGCCGAGGGCGTCACCCAGGGCGTCGAGTGCGCCGTCGTCGTCGGCGGCGGCAACTTCTTCCGCGGCGCCGAGCTGTCCCAGCGCGGCATGGACCGCCGCCGCGCCGACTACATGGGCATGCTCGGCACCGTGATGAACTGCCTGGCCCTGCAGGACTTCCTGGAGCAGAAGGGCATCTCCACCCGCGTGCAGACCGCCATCACCATGGGCCAGGTCGCCGAGCCGTACCTGCCGCTGCGTGCCGTGCGCCACCTCGAGAAGGGCCGCGTCGTGATCTTCGGCGCCGGCGCCGGCATGCCCTACTTCTCCACCGACACCGTCGCCGTGCAGCGCGCGCTGGAGATCGGCTGCCAGGAGGTGCTGATGGCCAAGAACGGCGTGGACGGCGTCTACACCGCGGACCCCCGCAAGGACCCCGACGCCACCAAGATCGAGCACATCACCTACAACGACGCCCTGCAGCGCGGCCTCAAGGTGGTCGACGCGACCGCCTTCAGCCTCTGCATGGACAACGCCCAGCCGATGATGGTCTTCGGCCTGGACGACCCGGGCGCCATCACCCGCGCGATGGTCGGCGACCGCATCGGCACCGTCGTCACCGGCGGCTGAGCGCCTCCACCCGCAGCGCGCCGCGGACCGACGAAGCCCGGCCCGCGGCGCACCCCGGTCCCGCCCCGCGTGCGGGACAATGGACCCCACACCCCGAGAACCTCGCGAGGAGCAGCGACATGAGCGATGACATCCCTGGCATCCTGAAGGACGCCGAGTCGAAGATGGCCAAGACCATCGACGTGACCAAGGAGGAGTTCTCCGCGATCCGCACCGGCCGCGCGAACGCCGCCATGTTCCAGGGCATCACCGTCGAGTACTACGGCGCGCCCACCCCGCTGAACCAGCTCGCCTCCCTGCAGTTCCCCGAGGCCCGCACCGTCATCGTCACCCCCTACGACAAGACGGCGATGGGGGCCATCGAGACCGCCCTGCGCGACTCCGACCTCGGCGTGAACCCCGCCAACAACGGCGACACCCTGCGCATCGTGCTGCCGGCCCTGACCGAGGAGCGCCGCCGCGAGTACGTCAAGCTCGCCAAGACCAAGGCCGAGGACGGCCGGGTGGCCGTGCGCGGCACCCGCGGCAACGCCAAGAAGGCCATCGAGAAGCTGGTCAAGGACAAGGAGATCGGCGAGGACGAGGGCGCGCGCGCCGAGAAGGAGCTCGAGGCCGTCACCAAGAAGCACGTCGAGCAGGTCGACGAGGCGCTGGCCGCCAAGGAGACCGAGCTGACCACCGTCTGATCCTCCGCCCCGCGCCGACACCCACGCCAGGAGCCTTCGCGCCGTGAGCACGCCGTCCTCCAGTCGACCGACCGCCCCGAGCAGCTTCGGGGCGGTCATCGGCGAGCCCGACGACGAGCTGCTCGAGGAGGACACCGCCCAGTCGCAGGCGGCGGGCGCCGAGGTCGCGGAGGACGAGGCGCCCCCGGCGGAGCCGAAGCGCCGCGGACCCGGACGGAACCTGCCGGCCGCGATCGCCGTGGGCCTCGGCCTCGGCGCGCTGCTGGTCGGCACCCTGTTCCTGCTGCCGCAGGCCTTCCCGGCGCTCGCGGCCCTCGCCTTCGTGCTCGCCATGATCGAGCTGATCCGCGCGCTCGGCGAGGGCGGGCTGCGGGTGCCGCCGGTGCCGCTGCTGGTCGGCGTGGTCGGGATGGTGGTCTCCACCGTGGTGCTCGGCGCCGACGGGCTGCTGATCGCCACCGCCGCCGCGGTCTGCGTGCTGATCCTGTGGCGGGTGACCGAGTCGATGGGGCTGACCGCCCTGCGCGACGTCGCCGGGGGCGTGTTCGCCCTGGCCTGGGTGCCCTTCCTGGGCTGCTTCACGATCCTGCTGCTGGAGCGCGAGAACGGCCCGATGCTGGTGTTCCTCGCGATCCTGGTGCCGGTGGGCAACGACGTCGGCGGCTACATCACCGGCGTGCTGTTCGGCGCCCACCCGATGGCCCCGTCGATCAGCCCCAAGAAGAGCTGGGAGGGCTTCGCCGGCTCCCTGCTGCTCGGCGTGGGCAGCGCCGTTGCGCTGTCCGTGCTCGCCCTGGACCTGCCCTGGTGGATCGGCGCCGTCATCGGCGTCGTGCTCGTCGTCATCGCCACCTGCGGCGACTTCTGCGAGTCCCTGCTCAAGCGCGACCTCGGCATCAAGGACATGGGCCACCTGCTGCCCGGCCACGGCGGCATCCTGGACCGCATCGACTCCATGCTGCTGGCCGCCCCCACCACATTCATCCTCCTGGAGGTGCTGCTGCCATGAGCCAGACCCCGCCCGCCGCGAGCGGAACCGACTCGGTCACCGCCCTGCCCCAGCCCCGCGTCGGCAACCCCGACCTCTCCCGCGAGGCCGTGCCCGGGGAGAAGATCGCGCTCGCGCCCGGCCAGCTGCAGCTGCGTCCCACCCGCCGCGGCAAGCCGCCGGCGCATCTGGCCGACCTGACCATGGCCGAGCGCATCGAGGCCGTCACCGAGATGGGACTGCCCGGCTACCGCGCCAAGCAGCTCTCCGTGCACTACTTCGAGCGGTACACCACCGACCCGGCCGACCTCACGGACCTGCCGCAGGATCGCCGCCAGGAGCTGGTGGACCGCTTCTTCCCGACGCTGCTGACGCCCGTCTCCCGGCAGTCCGCCGACCACGGCGCCACCCAGAAGTTCCTCTGGCAGCTCTTCGACGGCTCCATGGTCGAGTCGGTGCTGATGCGCTACAGCGACCGCGTCACCCTGTGCATCTCCTCCGAGGCCGGCTGCGGCATGAACTGCCCCTTCTGCGCCACCGGCCAGATGGGCCTGACCCGCAACCTCTCCACCGCCGAGATCCTCGAGCAGGTGCGCATCGCCAACCACCTGCTGGCCACCGACCAGCTGCCCGGCGGCACCGGCCGCGTCTCCAACATCGTGTTCATGGGCATGGGGGAGCCGCTGGCCAACTACCGGCCCGTCGCCACCGTCTGCAAGCGCCTGAACGCCCCCGGCCCCGAGGGTTTCGGCATGAGCGCCCGCCACATCACCGTCTCCACCGTGGGCCTGGCCCCGGCGGTGCGGAAGCTGGTCAAGGAGCAGATCCCGGTCACCCTCGCGGTGAGCCTGCACGCCCCCGACGACGCCCTGCGCGACGAGCTGGTGCCGATCAACACCCGCTTCGACGTCGACGAGATCCTCGATGCCGCCCACGAGTACTTCGAGGCCACCGGCCGCCGGGTCAGCATCGAGTACGCCCTGATCCGGGACATCAACGACCAGGCCCATCGGGCGGCCCTGCTGGCCGAGCGGCTGATCGAGCACGGCGGCGCCCACTGGGTGCACGTGAACCCGATCCCGCTGAACCCCGTCAAGGGCTCCAAGTGGACCGCCTCGGACCCGCTGGTGGAGAAGCAGTTCGTGCAGACCCTGCGCGACCACGGCATCTCCGCCACCATCCGCGACACCCGCGGCTCGGACATCGACGGCGCCTGCGGGCAGCTCGCCGCGGAGGTCATCGAGTCCGACTCCCACCGCGAGGACCGCGAGGCCCGGGTGGCGCGCGTCGAGGCCGTGGCCGGCGCCGTCTCCTGACCCGCGTGGCCTGCACGGCCGCGCCAGCCCGCCCCGTTAGAGTGGGGGAGCGAATCCGCCCTCCCGGGCCAGAAAGGACCCCCTGGTGAGCAACTCCTTCGAGCGCGTCTCCCGCTTCAGCGTCGGCTACGACATGAACGAGGTCGATGAGTTCCTGGCCCGCGCCCGCACCGCCTACGAGGGGCGGGAGGCCGACTTCCAGGGCGCCGACATCACCACCGCCAGCTTCGGCACCGAGCGCGGCGGCTACGACATGCGCATCGTCGACGAGGCGCTGGACCGCCTCTCCGATGCCTTTGCCCTGCAGTCGCGGGACGACGCCATCGCCGCCAAGGGCGAGTCGGCCTGGGTGGCGGAGCTGACCGAGCGCGCCGACGTGCTCAAGGAGCGCCTGGAGCGTCCCGCCGGGGAGCGCTTCGCCCCGGCCGCCGCCGGGGAGCCTGCTTACGACAAGTCCGACGTCGACTCCCTGTGCGACCAGCTCGTCGCCTACTTCACGGAGGGCCTGCCGATGAGCGTCGACGACGTGCGCCGGGCCGCCTTCCGCCGCCGCCGCGGAGCCGACGGCTACCGCGAGGCCGTGGTGGACGTCTACCTCGACCATGTCGCGGACGTGATGGCCTCCGTGCCGTGATCCCTGCGATGACCAGGGCCGAGGAGCGGGCGCCGCTCCGATGAGCGTGCTGCTGTTCGCGCTCGGCATCCTCGTCGTCGCCCTCGGGCTGGCGCTGTCGATCGCCCTGCACGAGATCGGGCACCTGGTGCCCGCCAAGGCCTTCGGGGTGCGCGTCACCCAGTACATGATCGGCTTCGGGCCGACGGTCCTCTCCCGCCGCCGCGGGGAGACCGAGTACGGCATCAAGGCGATCCCTCTGGGTGGCTACATCCGCATGATCGGCATGTACCCGCCGCACCGCGGCGAGCCGGCCGGCACCGTCCGCGAGGACTCCACGGGCTTCTTCCAGCAGATGGCCGAGGAGGCCAAGGAGGCGGAGACCGCAGAATACGATCCGGCCGATTCCCACCGCACCTTCGTTGCCCTCTCGGTGCCGAAGAAGCTGGTGGTGATGCTCGGGGGACCGACGATGAACCTGCTGATCTCCGCCGTGCTGATGGGCATCCTGGCCTGCGGCATCGGCCTGCCCGCGGTGACCCCCACCGTGCAGTCCGTCTCCGAGTGCGTGCTGCCGGCGGACGCCCCCGAGGGCACCTCCTGCGAGGGACAGCCGGAGGCCCCCGCGAACGCGGCGGGCATCCTGCCCGGGGACGTGCTGCGCAGCATCGACGGCCAGGAGATCTCCACCTGGGACGACGTCACCACTGCGGTGCGCGGCGCCGGGGACCGTACGGTCGAGGTGGTCGTCGAGCGCGACGGGCAGATGCTCACCCTGGAGGCCACGCCCATCGTCGACGAGCGTCCCGCGCTGGACGAAGATGGCGAGGTGCTCTACGCCGAGGACGGCACCCTGCACACCCAGGAGGTCGGCTTCCTCGGCGTGGCCGGCACCCCGGACCTGGTGCGGCAGTCCCCGGCGGCGGTGCCGGGACTGGTGGGCACCGCCTTCGTGCGCACCGCCGAGATCGTGGTGACCCTGCCGGTGCGGCTGTACGACGTGGCGGTCGCGGCCTTCGGCGGCGGGGAGCGCGACCCGAACGGGCCGCTCGGGGTGGTGGGCGTGTCCCGCCTGGCCGGGGAGGTGGCCTCCGCCGACCAGCCCGGCTTCGAGCTGCGGGAGAAGGTCGGCACCCTGATCTCGATGCTGGCCTCCCTGAACATGGCCCTGTTCGTCTTCAATCTGCTGCCGCTGCTGCCCCTGGACGGCGGGCACGTGGCCGGTGCCCTCGTGGAGGGTGCGCGGCGGAGGATCGCCCGCTGGCGCGGACGCCCCGACCCGGGCCCGGTGGACATCTCCCGGATGCTGCCGGTGACCAACGCCGTCGCGCTCGTCTTCATCGGCATGACCCTGCTGCTGCTCTACGCGGACATCGTCAATCCGATCACCCTGTTCTGACCGTCCGGGGTCCTCGTTCCCGGGAGGGCCCCGTGGCGGGGGGCTGCGGGGCGATAATGGACGGATGCTTCCCGACCCCGCCCCGGCGACCCGCCGTGCGCACCGGCGCCCCGCCGCACGGGCCGTCCGGGGGCGCTGAGGTGGCGATGTTCCGACGGGGGAGCCGCGTGCGCGCCCTGCGCGGCGCCGAGCTGGAGACGGCGCGCCGCCTGGCCCTGCGCGAGCCGGTGGCCAACGCCCTGGCGGGGGCCCGGCTGCTGGACCTCACCCGCCACGGCAGCCCTGGCGCCGAGTTCTCCCTGGCCGGGGAGGAGGGCGCACCCGAGGGGCTGCTCTGGCACGGGGTGAACATCTCCCCGCTCACGGCGACCGACCGCGCCCTCGAGGACTTCGGCCGCCATCTGGCCGGAGGTCCGCGCCGCGCGAGCTCCGTGGTGGGGCCGCGCCGGGCGGTGGAGCGGCTGTGGGCGCCGCTCGGGGACGCCTGGAGCCCGCAGGTGCGCGAGTACCGCTGGAGCCAGCCGCTGCTGCTGGCCGATCCCGCCCCGACCGCCGACCCCGACACAGGGGAGTCCCCCGAGCCCTCCTCGGCGGGACCGGCCGGGCTGCGCCCCGCCCGGGCGGGGGAGGAGGCCGCGGTCTTCCCGGCCTCGGTCGCGATGTTCCGCGAGGAGGTGGGCATGGACCCGACCCGTGGCGACGGCGGACGCTCCTACGGCCGCCGGGTCGCGGACCTGGTCCGTGCGGGCCGCACCTACGTGGTGATGGAGGCGGGCCGCGTGGTCTTCAAGGCCGACGTCGGCGCGGTGTTCGGTCCGGTGGCGCAGATCCACGGGGTATGGGTGCGGCCCGACCGGCGCAGCCACGGCCTGGGCCGGACGGCGATGGCGGAGCTGGCGACCCTGGTGCGCCGCGACCACGCCCCGCAGGTCTCCCTCTACGTCAACGCCTACAACGAGGCGGCCCGCCGCGCCTACGCCGCCGCCGGATACCGCCAGGTCGGTGAGCTCAGCACGATCCTGTTCTGACGTGCTCGCGGACACCGGGGCACGGGCTCAGGCGGGGGCGTCGGCGGGCAGCTGCGCGTCGAGGGCGAGCAGCGTGTTCGCGGCGGTCCAGGCCAGCGGGGCGACCGCGGCGGGGCGGCCGTCGAACAGCACCTTCTCCGGCAGGGAGCCCTCGGAGGTGCGGTGGGCGTCCAGCCAGTCCAGCACGCCGCCCGCGTCATCCGCGGCGCCGAGGCGGGCGAAGGCCAGGCAGAGCAGGCTGGTCGAGGGCGTCCAGGAGATGCCGTCGTGCTTCCAGCGGGCGCCCGGGGCGATGCCCCCGGCGTGGCGCGCCAGCTCCTGCTGCATCGCGCGCAGGGCCGTGACGTCGGTGTGCTCGACATCCCCGGTCGCCCCCAGCAGCGCCAGCGCCGAGTCCGCCCCGCCGCGGCGGGGGTAGCGCTGCATGCCGCGGGCGCCGAAGGTGTCCCCGAGCAGGACCGACTGCGCCTGGGCGGAGCCCGCCGCGGCGATCGCGCCCGCCGGGTCGAGCGTCTCCACGGCGCGCAGCCCCGCCAGGGTCGCGGCCGCCACCCCCAGCGTGACCGTGCGTTCGGGCACCTCCCAGTAGTCGGGGGAGGCCGGTGGCAGCACCGTGCCGCCGCGGGTGGTCTCGTGCAGGAGGGCCCCGGAGCGGTCGATCAGCGGCTCCAGCCGGGTCAGCGCCGACGATCGGGCCGCCTCGTCGAGGCTCGCGACGACCTCTCCGGCGGCCCACAGCAGCAGCCCCGCCCCGTCGAACTGGGGGGAACGGCCGTCGGGGGCGTTCGCCGTGCCCGGCACGTAGCGCGCCTCGAACCAGGCGCCGGGCTCCTGCAGCCCCTGCAGGTGCGCCAGGACCTCCAGGGCCCGTTCACGATGCCCCACCCGGGCCAGGGCCACGGCGCAGAAGGCGGCGTCCCGGGGCCAGACGAAGCGCCAGTTCCGGGACCATCCCGCCACGGGCGCGGGCAGGCCGTCCTGCAGCACCCAGAGGTCCGCGAGAGCCGCCTCGGCCAGCTCCCGCCGACCCGGGTCCAGACGTTCCCGCCAGGCCGCCGTGCCCGCGGCGAACTCCTCCGCGCGGGCGGACACCGCCGCCCCGGTGGGCACCGTCGCCAGCAGACGCGTGCCCGGGTGCAGGGCGCCGCCCTCGCCGCGTCCGCCGATCAGGCGGCGTCGACCGTCCGCGTCCATCGCCACGGTGCCGGAGTACAGCGGCACGACGGTGCGGGGGTCCACCGCCCGGTGCCGCAGCCGCCAGGCGCTCGCGCCCAGGCCTGCGGCGAGCAGGGGTGCCCCCAGCAGCACTGCGCGTCGGCGCGGGGAGCGGGTCGCCCGGTCTGCCGGGGCTGGCCTCGCGAGGTCGGTCTGCGGTTCGGGCTCCGGGGGCGTCGAGGCGCGGGGCGCGGACCCTCGGCCCGGTCTCGACATGCCGGCCATCGCCCCTCCTGCCTCAGCTCGTGCCCCACCCCTGCCGGACGGCAGGCGGGCGCGGACCAGCCTACGGCCCACGAGGGGAGTGGCCGCGCGGGGGGCGTGCCCGGGGTGAGCCCGCGACGGCGCCGCCGCGGCGTGGCACAGGCCGCCCCGGCGCGTGCGTGGGGGCACGGGAGGAATGCCCGCGGACCCGGCGAACGGACCAGTCCCTGACCAGTACGATGGGTCGGATACCCGCGCCATGACGCGGCGGCTGCCCCACCGTCCGAAAGGCTCCTCCATGATCCGCATGTCCTCCTCCTTCATCCGCACCCTGCGCGAGGACCCGTCGGACGCCGAGGTCGCCAGCCACAAGCTGCTGGTGCGCGCCGGGTACATCCGCCGCTCCGCGCCGGGCGTGTACACCTGGCTGCCGCTGGGTCTGCGGGTGATGCGCAAGGTCGAGCAGATCGTGCGCGAGGAGCAGGACCGCATCGACGGTCAGGAGCTGCTGTTCTCCGCGCTGCAGCCGCGCGAGCCCTACGAGGCCACCGGGCGCTGGGAGGAGTACGGCCCCACCCTGTTCCGCCTGCACGACCGCAAGCAGGCCGACTACCTGCTGGCCCCCACCCACGAGGAGATGTTCGCCCTCGCGGTGAAGGACCTGTTCAACTCGTACAAGGACCTGCCGGTCATGCTGTACCAGGTCCAGACCAAGTACCGCGACGAGGCCCGCCCGCGGGCCGGCCTGCTGCGGGTGCGCGAGTTCGTGATGAAGGACGCCTACTCCTTCGACGTCTCCGACGAGGGCCTGGACCGCTCCTACGAGAAGCAGCGCGGCGCCTACCAGCGCACCTTCGACCGCCTCGGCCTGCCCACCGTGATCTGCCAGGCCGACGCCGGGGCGATGGGCGGCTCCCGCTCCGAGGAGTTCCTCCACCCCACCCCCATCGGCGAGGACACCTTCGTGGTCTCCGAGGGCGGCTACGCCGCGAACGTCGAGGCCGTCACCACCGTCGCCCCCGCCGCGCTGGGCGAGGATGATATCGCCGCCCTGCCGGCCTCCCACGTCGAGGACACCCCGGGCGCGAGCACCATCGCCGCCCTCACCGAGTTCTCCAACCACGCCTTCCCGGGCCTGGGCACCACCACCGAGGACGGCACCTGGACCCGCTACGAGATGCTCAAGCACCTCGTCTACCTGCTCACGCACCCCGACGGCAGCACCGAGCCGCTCGTGATCGCCCTGCCCGGCGACCGCGAGGTCGACCCCAAGCGCCTGGAGACCGCGGTCGCCCCGGCGATCGCCACCGCATTCACCGAGGAGGACTTCGGGCGCCACCCGGTGCTGCGCAAGGGATTCATCGGCCCCGCCGGGCTGGGCCTGGACGCCCCCTCCAAGATCCGCTACCTGGTCGACCCGCGCGTCGTGCCCGGCACCCGCTGGGTCGCCGGCGCCGGCGAGGCCGACCGGCACGTCTACGACCTGGTCTACGGCCGCGACTTCACCGCCGACGGCACCATCGAGGCGGCCGCCGTGCACGACGGCGACCCGGCCCCCGACGGCTCCGGCCCGCTGCGCCTGACCCGCGGCATGGAGATGGGGCACATCTTCCAGCTCGGCCGGAAGTACGCCGAGGCGCTGGACCTCAAGGTGCTCGACGAGAACGGCAAGGCCGTCACCGTCACCATGGGCTCCTACGGGATCGGCGTCACCCGCGCCGTGGCCGCCATCGCCGAGGCCTACCACGACGAGAAGGGCCTGGTCTGGCCGCGCTCGGTCGCCCCCGTGGACGTGCACGTGCTCGCCACCGGGAAGGACGCCGAGGTGTTCGAGGAGGCCGCCCGCATCGCCGCCGCCCTCGAGGAGGCCGGCTACGAGGTGCTGCTGGACGACCGCCCCAAGGTCTCCCCGGGCGTGAAGTTCAAGGACGCCGAGCTGCTGGGAATCCCCACCTCCGTGATCGTCGGCCGGGGCCTGGCCGGCGGCATCGTCGAGGTGCGCGAGCGCGCCGACGGCACCGTCGAGGAGGTCGCCCCCACGCAGGTGGTCGAGACCGTCCGCGCCCGCGTCGAGAGCTGACCCCCGCGACCCGCTGATGCCCGGCGGTCGGCCCCGCCGGGCACCGCCGCGAGGGGCCGTCGCTCAGGCGCCGCGGTCCGAGGCGGCCAGCTCCTCGTCCACCGCGAGGGAGGGCAGCGGGTCCAGCTCGCCCACCAGCCCCGCGAGGGTCCCCGCCTCCTGCAGGGAGGCCGCGATCGGCAGCGGGCGCCGCCCGAAGGGCGCCGCGCCCGCCAGGGCCAGCTGGGCGGTGAGCAGGGACTGCGCCACCTGGGTGGGCAGCTGCGCGGCCGTCGCCTCGTCCAGCGGCTCCGTGGGCAGGGCGTAGACGGCGGCGCGGGTCACGACCGGACCGCCGTCCTGCTCGGCGATCGCGGCGAGCTGCTCGGCCCGCTCCCGGTGCAGGGCGGCGGCCTGCTCGTGGTCCTCGCGGACGGAGTCCTCGCTGCGGGCGGCGAGCACCTCGTGCACGTACCCCGCGTACCACTCCTCCTGCTGGGCCTGCTCAAGGGTCAGGTGGTAGTCGGACTCGGCGCCGATCGAGGGCGGGTCCGTCTCCGGCACCTCCCGGGCGGGCTCGATGTCCTCCGCCTCCCGCGGGGCGGACCATTCGCCCTCGCCGCTGGCGGCGGCCAGGCGCAGGGCGGCCCACTGGATGTGCGCGCCGATCGCGGCGACCGGCCGGGTGAGGGAGCCGGAGACCTGCCGGGCCGCATCGGTGGTGAGCTCGCGCAGCTCCAGCAGCAGCGCCAGCAGCCCGGGCACGTCGGCGGCCACCTCGGTGGGGGAGGCGCCCGCCGCGGACCCGGTCCGCTCACCGTCCTCCGTCTCCGACTCCGCGCCGGTCAGCAGCGCGGCCCGCTGCACCGGCAGGGCCGCGGCCAGGCCCTCGACCGCGGCGGCCGTCGCCTCGGCGTCGGCGCCCCCGGGGTCCTCCAGGCCGTCGGCGGCCGCGCGCGCCGCGTCCAGCAGGGCGAGCAGCTCGGCGCGGTAGATGTCGTCGATGCCCGGCGGGGGAGGGGTGTAGGCGGCCGGGCCGCCGAGCTCCACCTGCCCGCAGCCCGCCAGGGCCAGCAGCGCGCCGCCCAGCAGCAGCCCGCGCCGTGGCACCAGGGACCGGGTGGCCGGGACGGGGTGCGAGCACTCGGCGGGCGGAGCGGAGGGGACAGGCGGGGACGGCAGGGGGCGGGGACCGGACACGGGATGATTCTCGCATCGGCCCGTCCCGGGGCGACATCGCGCGCCCCCGCCGCTCTATCCTGGAGGGCATCCCGGCGCATGCCCCGCCGGCCCCGACAAGTCCATAGGCAGGAGGTGAGCGAGCGATGAGTGGAGCCGACGCCCACCCTGCCCTGCAGGAGGCCGCCCGGTCCGTGCTGTCCCAGCACGATCTCGTCCTCGAGGAACTGGTGGTGCGGCCCCGTCCCGGCGGCCCCGAGGTCTCCCTGGTGGTGGACCTCCCCGAGGACCGTCTCGGCAGCGCCGACCTCGACGCGGTGGCCGCCGCCACCACCGATCTGAACGCGGTCATCGACGCCGATGACTCCCTGCTCGGCCCGGACCCGGCCGTGCTCGAGGTGACGACCCCCGGCGTGGACCGTCCGCTGACGGCCGCCCGTCACTTCCGACGCGCCCGTGGGCGCCTGCTGGTGCTCTCCCGCCACGACGGCGAGGTGCACCGCGCACGGATGCTCGCCGTGCGCGAGGACGGCACCCTGGTGCTGCGCCCCGAGCCGGGCCGGGACGAGAAGGGTCGCCCCGTGAAGCTGCCGAAGGGCGCGCCCGACCGCCTGGAGATCTCGGTGGACGACGTCGAGCATGCCCGGGTCGAGGTCGAGTTCGACCCGCCGGAGGACCTCGAGGCGTTGATCGCCGAGGCCGAGAACGACGAGCAGGAGAGCTGAGATGGACATCGACATGAGCGCCCTGCGCGCCCTCGAGCGGGAGCGGGACATCCGCCTGCCCGTGCTGCTGGACGCGATCCGCACCGCGCTGCACGCCGCCTACCTGCACACCGACCACCCGGTGCGGGACTCCGAGGTGATCATCGACGAGCGCACCGGCGAGGTGCGGGTGCTCGCCCGCGAGACCGACAGCGAGGGCACCGTCGTCGAGGAATGGGACGACACCCCCGAGAACTTCGGCCGCGTCGCCGCCTCCACCGCCCGCCAGGTGATCTTCCAGCGCATCCGGGACCTCGAGGACGAGGCCGTGCTCGGCGTCTACGCCGACCGGGCCGACGACATCGTCTCCGGCGTCATCCAGCAGGGCCGTGACCCCCGGATGGTGCTGGTGGACCTCGGGGACGTGGAGGCCGTGCTGCCCCCGCACGAACGGGTGCCGGGGGAGGACTACACCCACGGCCGCCGCCTGCGCGCCTACGTCACCGAGACCCGCCGCGGCCCCAAGGGCCCGCAGATCACCCTGTCCCGCTCCCACCCCAACCTGGTGCGCCAGCTCTTCGCGCTCGAGGTGCCCGAGGTGGCCGACGGCAGCGTGGAGATCGCGGGCGTGGCCCGCGAGGCCGGGCACCGCACCAAGATGGCCGTCCGCGCCACCGTGCCGGGGCTGAACGCCAAGGGCGCCTGCATCGGCCCGATGGGCTCCCGCGTGCGCTCGGTGATGAACGAGCTCAATGGCGAGAAGATCGACATCGTCGACTTCGACGAGGACCCCGCGGCCTACGTCACCAACGCGCTCTCCCCGGCGAAGATCTCCAGCGTCGTGGTGATCGACGAGGTCGCCCGCGCGGTGCGGGCCACGGTGCCGGCCGCCCAGTTCTCCCTCGCCATCGGCAAGGACGGGCAGAACGCGCGCCTGGCCGCGAAGCTCACCGGCTGGAAGATCGACATCCGCCCCGACGAGGAGCCCACCGGGGACTGAACAGGGCACTGAGCGTCCGCGGCACCACCCGCGCCCGGGCGCGTCCCGGGTCGCCGGGGTGTCCGCCGGGCGCGTCCGCCCCGGGCGAATCGGGTGTGTCCCACGCCTCCCCGGTGCGCGGCGCCCGGCGGAGGTCGGCTACACTGAACCGGCTGTCCATCCAGGTCGGCGGCGCTCCCTCCGGGGGTCGCGCGGACCCGGGAGGACGTCCGGGATGGAGGAGGAGCGGCCATGCAGAGCCCCTCACCCCACCGTCCCGAACGCACGTGCGTCGGCTGTCGGCAGACAGCGCCGCGCGCGCAGCTGGTGCGTCTGGTCCGGGAGGAGACTCCCGACGGGAGTGCGCCGCGCGTCCGACTCGACCCCACCGGGGCCGCCTCGGGACGCGGGGCCTGGCTCCACCGTGACGCATCGTGCCTCGACCTCGCCCTGCGGCGGGGCGGCCTCGCCCGGTCCTTCCGGGGCAGGGTCGATGCCGGTGCCCTCACCGGCGACCTCCAGCAGTACGAGCCCACCATCCCGTGGAACAGGTAGAAGAACACATGGACATCCGATGAGTACTCACCTATGAGCACCCTCAGGAACTAATGGTCCGCGCCCTCTTGTCGGCCGGACCGGGACAGGAGAATTGTGGCTAAGGTCCGCGTCCACGAGCTCGCCAAGGAGCTCGGACAGCCGAGCAAGGTCGTTCTGCAGAAACTGCAGGACATGGGCGAGTTCGTTCGCTCCGCCTCGTCGACCATCGAGGCACCCGTCGCCCGTCGCCTCCGCGGGGAGTTCCCCGCGCCGAAGGCCGACGCGCCCGCCGCCCCCGGCGGCGCCCCCAGCACCCCCAAGTCCGGCGCCAAGCCGGCCGCCGCGAAGGCCTCCGAGCCCGCGGCCGCCGAGAGCGCGCCGGCCGAGAAGCCCGCCCCTGCGGCGGCACCCGCCTCCGAGGAGGAGCCCTCCTCGAAGCCCACCGGCCCGAAGCCCGGCGGCGCCCCCAAGCCCGGGGCGAAGCCGGCCACGCAGGCCGAGTCCGCCCCGGCGGAGACCCCGGCGAGCAGCGAGGTCCCGGCCTCCGAGCCCGCCGCGCCCGCCTCCGAGGAGCGCCCCTCCGCGCCCAAGCCCGGCGGGGAGCGTCCCGCCGCGCCCAAGCCCGGCGGTGCCCGCCCCGGCAACAACCCCTTCGCGACCTCGCAGGGCATGCCCCGTCCCGGTCAGCGCCCCGGCGGTCGCCAGGGCGGCGGCCGACAGGGCGGCCGTGACGGCGGCAGCGCCCGTCCCGGCAACAACCCCTTCGCCAGCTCCCAGGGCATGCCCCGTCCCGGCCAGCGTCCCGGCGGCCCCCGTCCCGGCGGCCAGCAGGGCACCGGTCAGGGCCAGGGCGGCCAGGGCCAGGGTGGCGGTCAGGGCGGCGGCCAGCGCGCCCCCCGTCCCGGCATGCCCACCCCCGGCATCATGCGCCAGCACTCCAGCGGCGGCCTCGCCGACGCCAAGCAGGGCGGCGGCGGACCCCGTGGCGGCGGTCGTGGCGGTGCCCGTCCCGGCGGCGGCCCCGGTGGCGGCGGCCCCGGCGGCGGTGGCGGCCCCCGTGGCGGTCGCGGCGGTCGCGGCAGCACCCAGGGCGCCTTCGGGCGCGGCGGCAAGCCCGCGCGCTCCCGCAAGTCGAAGCGCGCGAAGCGTCAGGAGTTCGAGCAGCAGCAGGCCCCGGCGCCGGGCGGCGTCTCGATCCCGCGCGGCAACGGCGCGACGATCCGTCTGCGTCGCGGCGCCTCGCTGACCGACTTCGCCGACCGCATCGACGTCAACCCCGCCTCGCTGATCACCGTGCTCTTCGCGATGGGCGAGATGGCCACGGCCACCCAGTCCCTGAACGAGGACACCTTCGGTCTGCTGGGCGAGGAGCTCGGCTACAAGATCGAGATCGTCTCCCCGGAGGACGAGGAGCGCGAGCTGCTCGAGCAGTTCGACATCGACCTCGACCAGGAGCTCGCCGACGAGGACGATGCGGACCGCCTGCCGCGCTCGCCTGTCGTCACCGTCATGGGCCACGTCGACCACGGCAAGACGCGTCTGCTGGACACCATCCGCAGCGCCAAGGTCGCCGCGGGCGAGGCCGGCGGCATCACCCAGCACATCGGCGCCTACCAGGTCGATGTGGAGCACGAGGGCCAGGACCGCGCCCTGACCTTCATCGACACCCCCGGCCACGAGGCGTTCACCGCCATGCGTGCCCGTGGTGCCGACGTCACCGACATCGCGATCCTCGTGGTCGCGGCCGATGACGGCGTGATGCCCCAGACCATCGAGGCGCTGAACCACGCCCAGGCGGCCGACGTGCCGATCGTGGTCGCGGTGAACAAGATCGACAAGGAGGGTGCGAACCCCCAGAAGATCCGTCAGCAGCTCACCGAGTACAACCTGATCGCCGAGGAGTACGGCGGCGAGACGATGTTCGTGGACGTATCCGCACGGGAGAACCAGAACATCGACGCGCTGCTGGAGGCCGTCCTGCTCACCGCGGACGCCTCCCTCGACCTGCGGGCCAACCCCGACAAGGACGCCCGCGGCGTGGCCATCGAGGCGAACCTGGACCGCGGTCGCGGCCCGGTCGCCACGGTGCTCGTGCAGCAGGGCACCCTGCGGGTCGGCGACGCGATCGTGTGCGGCACCGGCCACGGCCGTGTCCGCGCGATGCTCGACGAGAACGGCTCGCCAGTGCAGGAGTCGGGTCCGTCCCGTCCCGTGCAGGTGCTCGGCCTGACCTCGGTGCCCGGCGCCGGTGACAACTTCCTGGTCGCCCAGGACGAGCGCACCGCGCGCCAGATCGCCGAGAAGCGGGAGGCCGCCCAGCGCGCCGCCTCGCTGTCCAAGGCCCGCAAGCGGATCTCCCTCGAGGACATCACCGAGCACATGGCGGCCGGAAAGGTCGAGACGCTCAACCTCATCCTCAAGGGCGACGCGGCCGGCGCGGTCGAGGCGCTCGAGGAGTCGCTGCTCGGCATCGACGTCGGCGAGGAGGTCCAGCTGCGGATCATCGACCGCGGTGTCGGCGCCATCACGATGAACAACATCAACCTGGCGGTCGCCTCCGACGCGGTGATCATCGGCTACAACGTGCGGGCCGAGGGTCCGAACGCGGACTACGCCGACCGCGAGGGCGTGGAGATCAAGTACTACAGCGTGATCTACCGGGCCATCGAGGAGATCGAGCAGGCGCTCAAGGGCATGCTCAAGCCGGAGTACGAGGAGGTCGAGACCGGGTCCGCCGAGATCCGCGAGATCTTCCGCTCCTCGAAGTTCGGCAACATCGCCGGCTCCATCGTCCGCAGCGGCACCATCCGCCGCGGCACGAAGGCGCGCATCACCCGCAACGGCGTGGTGGTCACCGAGAACATCGAGATCGCCGGTCTGCGCCGCTTCAAGGACGATGTCACCGAGGTCCGCGAGGGCTTCGAGTGCGGCATCAACCTGGGGTCCTTCAACGACCTGCAGCTCGAGGACGTCATCACGACCTACGAGACGCGGGAGAAGCCCCGCAGCTGATCCCCTGGCCGGCCGGGCCGCCACCACGGTGGCCCGGCCGGCCCCCGGGAACGGAACCCCATGACGAGCACCGTCCTCGTGCTGAGAGCGCCCTCGACCAATCGCGTGTACACGCGGTCGGCCGGGGCGCTCTCGCACGCCGAGGCGCACTGGGTGCTCGGCGCCCGCACCGGCGGCCAGGCCCCGACGGTGCGGGAGCGTCTCGTCTCCGGCATGGACGCCCTCGAGGTGACCCTGCCGGACGCCGACGACGAGGCGGAGCGGGAGCGGACCCTGCGCTGGCTGGGACGGCTCTCGGCCAGCCACGGCCTGCTCGAGGTCGTGCGGGAGGACGAGCAGGGCGGGGCACCGCTGCTGCGCCCCCTGGAGGTCCCCGCCGCGTTGCGCCACCCCGACGACCTGGAGACGGTGCAGCGCTACCCCGGCAAGACCAACGAGCAGTTCACCGCGCTGCTGGTGAACCTCGCCGCCGCCCTCTCCACGCGGGGCGAGCGGCTGCTGACGGGGGAGCTGGACCTGCTGGACCCCATGTGCGGCCGCGGCACCACTCTCAGCCGGGCCCTGCGGCTCGGTCTCAGCCCGATCGGGGCCGAGATCGACGCCGGCGACGTCGAGGCCTATCGCACGACCCTCGCCACCTGGCTGCGCACTCACCGCTTCAAGCACCGCCTCGAGGAGGGCGCACTGAGCCTGCACGGTCGGCGCCTGGGCCGCCGCCTCGACGTGGAGCTCGCCCCCGACAAACAGGCCCAGAAGGCCGGCGAGGGCCAGTCGCTCACCGTGCTGGGCTGCGACGCCCGTCGCCTCGGTGAGCTGCTGCCCGCCCGCTCCCTCGACGTGATCGTCGCGGACCTGCCCTACGGCGTGCAGCACGGCTCGAAGGGCCGCGAACGCTGGGAGCGCTCCCCGCGGGAGCTGCTCGCCGAGCTCGCCCCCGTCTGGGCCGGGCTGCTGCGTGAGGGCGGCGCCGTGGCCCTGGCCGCCAACCGCCACACCCTCGACCACCAGCAGGCGGCGGACGCCCTCGCCGCCGCCGACCTCCGCCTGGTCAGCGCCGACGGCGCCTTCCGCCACCGCGTGGACCAGTCCATCGACCGCGACGTGCTGCTCGCGGTCCCCGCCCGCCACCCGCGGCGCGAGCAGCTCGAGGCGCTCGGCCGCACCCCGCTCACCCGTCCCGATCAGGAGGACCCCGCATGACCGAGAACCCCCGCGCCCGACGCCTCGCCGGCCGCATCCAGCAGATCGTCGCCACCATGCTCGACACCCGGGTGAAGGACCCGCGGCTCGGTAGCGTCACCGTCACCGAGGTGCGCGTGACGGGCGACCTCCAGCACGCCACCATCTTCTACACCGTGTTCGGCGGGGACGAGGACCGCGAGGGCACCGCCGCGGCGCTGGCCAGCGCCACCGGCATGCTGCGCCGCGAGGTCGGCCGTCAGACCGGCGTGCGCCTGACCCCCACCCTCGAGTTCGTGCCCGACGCGGTGCCGGAGAACGCCCGCGCCATCGAGGACCTGCTGGTCACCGCCCGCAGCCGCGACGAGGAGCTGGCCCGCACCAAGGAGGGCGCCGCCTACGCCGGTGAGGCCGACCCCTACAGGGCGCCCCGCGACGAGGACGAGGACCTCGACGAGGACGACCAGGAGGACGGCGCGGAGCCCCGCGCGTGAGCGCCTCCCACGGCATCCTCCTGGTCGACAAGGCCCCGGACCGCACCAGCCACGACGTGGTGGCCCGGGTGCGGTGGCTGCTGGGCACCAAGAAGGTCGGCCACGCCGGCACCCTGGACCCGATGGCCACCGGGCTGCTGCTGCTCGGCGTCGGCCAGGGCACCCGGCTGCTGACCTACCTGGTGGGCCTGGACAAGACCTACACCGCGACCATCCGCCTCGGGCAGGCGACCACCACCGACGACCGCGAGGGCGAGGCGATCGGCGATCCCCGCGACACCGCCGGGATCGACCCCGCCGCCCTCGAGGCGGCGCTGGAGGGCCTGCGCGGGGACATCCTGCAGGTGCCCTCCACCGTCTCCGCGATCAAGGTCGACGGGAAGCGCGCCTACGCCCGCGCCCGGGCGGGGGAGGACGTCGAGCTCGCCGCCCGCCCCGTCCGCATCGCCGAGCTGACCGTGCACGGGAGCCGCCGCGAGGGGCCGTTCACGGACCTCGACGTCACCGTCACCTGCTCGTCCGGGACCTACGTGCGGGCGCTGGCCCGCGACCTCGGGGACGCCCTCGGCCTCGGCGGGCACCTCACCGCGCTGCGCCGCACCGCCGTCGGCCCCTTCGCCGTCGCGGACGGGTTGCACGTGCCCGCCCGCGGAGAGGGCGACGACGTGCCGCTGCCGCTGCGGGGGCTCGGGGAGACCGCCGCCGCGGTGCTGCCGACCGTTCCCGTCGATGCGGCCGGCGCCGCCGACCTCGCGGACGGCCGCCGCATCCCCCGCACCGTCGAGCCCGCCCCTGCGCCGCTGCCCCGGCACCGCGAGGAGGAGGCCGTCGCCGCCCTCGCCGCCGACGGTGCGCTGTGCGCCGTGCTGCGCCCCGAGGGTCGGCGCTGGAAGCCGCAGCTCGTGGTCCCCGTCGACGCCCGCTGCTGAGCTTCGCCCCCGGCAACATCCCGGGCACGAGCAAGGCCCCGTCCGATCATCGGACGGGGCCTTGCTCGTGCTCACCGGCGGGGCCGGCTCCGGGGGCGGTCGCTCAGTAGTGCGACTCCACCCGGACACCGATCCCGGCCCAGTCGTACAGCCACTTGGCGTCGGACACCGGCAGGTTGATGCAGCCGTGCGAGCCCGAGTAGCCGAAGGACGAGCGCCACGGGGCGCCATGGAAGCCGTAGCCCCCGTGGAAGTACTGCACCCAGGGGACGTCCTCGGTGTAGTAGTACTCCTCGTCGTCCTCGTCGTAGCGGGACGCGTTGGTCATGTCCTGCATGTCGTAGCGCAGGTAGATCTCGTAGGTGCCGGTGACCGTCTCGTAGCCCTCGCCGCCGTCCACCATGCTGCGGGGGCCCCACACCGGGGTGTCGCCCACGTAGGCGGTGACGCTCTTGTCGGAGAGGTTCACGTCGATCCACTTCTCACCGGTCGGGGTCGCCTCCTCCTCGTCCTCGGTGGTGGCCTCCTCCTCGGAGGACTCCTCCTCGGTGGCCTCGTCCTCCTCCTCGGGGGCGGCGACCTGCTCGACGTCCGCCTCGACGGTGCGGGACTCGAAGGTGGCCTCCAGGGCGGTGGTGCCCTTCAGCGCCTCGATCAGCTGATCGGCGACGGCATCGGTGTTGGTCACCTCGAGGCCATCGGTCTTCTCGGCGACCACCTCGACGACCTCGCCGTCGGCGTCGACCTGCTCGATGCCGTCCTTCGCCTCGACGGTGGACTTCGCGGCGCGCTCGGAGACCCACTCGCGCACGGCGTCCTCGTCGACGGAGAGCTCGAGGCTCTTCCCGTCCTCGGACTCGGCGACGGACATCCAGGAGCTGCGGCGCTCGGAGGAGATCTCCAGCGTGTCGCCCTCGGGGTCGGTGACGGTCATGGACTGCTCGAGCACCGAGGCGATCGAGGCCAGGGTCTCCTCGGCCTCCTCGGTGGTGATGGCCGGGGCGATCTCCTCGATCGGCTGCTCCACGGAGAAGTCCGAGAGGGTCGCGGCCTGCGCGGTCACGGTCTCGACGAGCTCGGTCGGGTCGACGCCCAGCCCCGGGGTGGCCTCGGAGACGGACCACTCGTCGGCGTCCTCGTCGTAGCTGACGGACGCGTTCACCGGGTCGGTGCGGTCCTCGGGCACCAGCGAGGAGGCGAAGTCGGAGACGGCCTGCTCGTCGACGGACACGACCGGGTCGACGGGGTGCTCCCCGGACCAGGTGGAGGAGATGACGGCGCCGAAGTCGTCCTCGCGCTCGACGGCGGCGGCAGCGGTGGCATCCGCGTCCACGCTCGCCCCGAGGTCGGCGAGGGAGACCTCGTGCACCTCGTCGTCGGCGGTGACGGAGACGGTGACGCCCTCCGCCCGCTCGGCGACCATGCTCGAGATCTGCGCCGGGGTCTGGCCGGACACGTCCTGGCCGAGCACGGTGGTGCCGGGGAGCGCCTTGCCCTCGAACTGCTTGGCGTAGGCCAGCGCGCCACCGGTGAGGATCACGGCCAGCACCGCGACGATCGCGAGCAGCACGAGGGTGACCCGGCGGCGACCACCGCGGGAGGCGCCCGAGGGCCCTCCGGCCGTGGCCGGATCGGTCACGTTGGTCATGTTGTGGTTCCCATCCTGGCGGCCACGGGTCCACGCCGTGCGCACGCCCCCTGACGCGCGCACGAGATGGACAGGGTCGGTCCCGGGGTGCCGCCGTTCCCGCCACCATACTGGAGGGAGGTATCCGGGCATCAGAGCACCTGTGCCCGATGTTCGTCACAGCTCGGGCACGATCCGTCCCTCCCGGACGCCCGCGGGGAGCCGCCGAGGGGGCTACAGTGTGCGCCGTGGTCGTGCAGCCGGCCCCGTCGCACCGCCGTCCGTCGCCCCCCCAGCCGTCCCGGGAAGGACCCCGCCCGCCGTGAGCCGCACGCCCATCTGGCACTCCGTCCAGGAGGTGCCCGCCGACCTCGGGCCCACCGCGGTGTCGATCGGCAACTACGACGGCATCCATCGCGGCCACCGCTTCGTGCTGGACCAGCTGCTGCACCAGGCGGCCAGCCGCTCCCTCACCCCGGTGGCGCTGACCTTCTGGCCGCACCCGCGCCACGTCATGCACACCCCCGGCGATCCGCCGCTGCTGACCGGCCATCAGGACCGCGACCGGCTGCTGCTGCTCTCCGGCGTCGGCGGGGTCCTCGATCTCGATTTCACCTGGGAGTTCGCCCAGCACTCCGCCGAGGACTTCGTGCGGATCTTCCTGGTCGAGGCCCTCGGCGCCCGCTGCGTGGTGCTCGGCGAGGACGCGCGCTTCGGGAAGGCCAACAGCGGCGACATCTCCACCATGCGCGAGCTGGGGGAGCGCTACGGCTTCGATGTGGTCACCGTCGAGGAGCTCGGCGCCACGGGCGAGGGCAGCGACCGCATCTCCTCCTCCGTGATCCGCTCCCTGCTGCTCGAGGGTCGCGTCGCCGAGGCCAACGCGATGCTCGGCCGCCTGCACACCGTCACCGACGTCGTCCACCACGGGTTCCGACGCGGCCGTGAGCTGGGCTTCCCCACCGCGAATCTCGGCCCCGAGCCCCAGGGCCTGGTGCCCGCGGACGGCGTCTACGCGGCCTACCTCACGGTGATCGACCAGGACCCCACCCATGCCGGCACATCGCCGCTGGCCGGCGTGCCCGCCACCGTCTCCATCGGCACCAACCCCACCTTCGCCGCCGAGGGCGTGCCCGCCCGCACCGTCGAGGCCTACGTGCACGACGACCACACCCTGGACCTCTACGGCGACACCGTGCGTCTCGAGCTGGTCGACTTCCAGCGCCCCACCCTGAAGTTCGACGGCATCGACAGCCTGGTCGCCCAGATGCACCACGACGTCGAGGTGACCCGGCGCACTCTCGCCGAGGCGGACTCCCGGCCCGCACAGGCCGACTGATATCCTCGTCCCGCCGTCAGAACGGCCGCGGAGAGCGATCCCGCACCCGTCACCGGCATCCACCGCCTCGTGCACACCCTCCCCGATCGGGAGGCGCACCCCGGCGCGGGTGCCCTCAGGGATGCGACCGCTCGCCCAGAGAGCCCGGGTCAGCAGGATCCGGGCGCCGCGCAACGATTTCAGGAGAGCCATGGCCTTCGACACCGCCACCAAGCAGGAGATCATCAAGGAGTACGGGACCACCGAGGGCGACACCGGTTCCCCCGAGGTCCAGATCGCGCTGCTCACCCACCGCATCACCTACCTGACCGAGCACCTGAAGACCCACAAGCACGACCACCACACCCGTCGTGGTCTGATGCTGATGGTCGGTCAGCGCAAGCGCCTGCTGCAGTACCTGCAGCGTGTCGACATCGAGCGCTACCGCTCGCTGATCAAGCGTCTCGGCATCCGCCGTTGACCCCCTCCGCCGCTCGCCCCTCGGGCGGGCGGCGGTTGCATGTGCCCGCCGACCCGGTCGGGCACGGGCCCGGGCCGCACGGCCCGCAGCGCCCACGACCACCCGCCCCACCGAGTTCGGTCCTCGGCAGTGACCTGCGGAAGGGATCCCCGGATCCCGCCCCGCGGATGACTGACGAAGGCCGCACCGGCCGGGGCACCCCCTTCACCAAGGAGAACCCCATGGCCATGGAAGGCCCTGACATCACCGCCACCACCGCCGTCATCGACAACGGCTCCTTCGGTCGCCGCGAGGTGCGATTCGAGACCGGCCGGCTCGCCCAGCAGGCCGCCGGCGCCGTCTCCGTCTACCTCGACGACGACACGATGGTCTTCTCGGCCACCGCGGTGTCCAACAAGCCCAAGGACCAGTTCGACTTCTTCCCGCTGACGGTGGACGTCGAGGAGCGGATGTACGCCGCCGGCCGCATCCCCGGCTCCTTCTTCCGTCGCGAGGGCCGCCCCGGCACCGACGCGATCCTCGCCGCCCGCCTCACCGACCGCCCGCTGCGCCCGGCCTTCGTCAAGGGCCTGCGCAACGAGGTCCAGGTCGTCCTCACCGTGATGGCCTGCAACCCCGACGACGCCTACGACGTCGTCGGCATCAACGGCGCCTCCGCCTCCACCCAGATCTCCGGTCTGCCCTTCTCCGGCCCCATCGGCGCCGTCCGCATCGCCCTGATGCCGACCGTTCAGGGCGGCCAGTGGGTCGCCTTCCCGACCTTCACCCAGCTCGACGAGGCCGTCTTCTCGATGGTCGTCGCCGGCCGGATCGTCGAGGACGACGTCGCCATCATGATGGTCGAGGCCGAGGCCACCGACCACTCCTGGAACCTCATCTCCGAGCAGGGCGCCATCGCCCCCACCGAGGAGGTCGTCGCCGAGGGCCTGGACGCCGCCAAGGTGTTCATCCGCACCCTGTGCGAAGCCCAGCAGGAGCTGGCCAAGACCGCCGCCAAGCCGGTCCGCGAGTTCCCCCTGTTCCTGGACTACCAGGACGACGCCTACGAGATCGTGTCCGGCGCCGCCTCCGAGCGCCTCGGCCAGGTCATGTCCATCGCGGGCAAGACCGAGCGCGAGGAGCGCACCGAGGAGCTGCTCGCCGAGGTCCAGGCCGAGCTGACCGCCGAGGGCGCCGCCCTGGCCGGCCGCGAGAAGGAGGTCACCGGTGCCTACCGCGCCCTGACCAAGAAGCTCGTGCGCCAGAAGATCCTCACCGAGGGCGTGCGCATCGACGGCCGCGGCCTGCGCGACATCCGCCAGCTCTCCGCCGAGGTCGAGGTGCTGCCCCGCGTGCACGGCTCCGCCCTGTTCCAGCGCGGCGAGACCCAGATCCTGGGCGTCACCACGCTGAACATGCTCAAGATGGAGCAGCAGATCGACTCGCTCGGCCCGGTCGACCGCAAGCGCTACATCCACCACTACAACTTCCCGCCGTACTCCACCGGCGAGACCGGCCGCGTCGGCTCCCCGAAGCGCCGCGAGATCGGCCACGGCATGCTCGCCGAGCGCGCCATCGTGCCGGTGCTGCCCAGCCGCGAGGAGTTCCCCTACGCGATCCGTCAGGTCTCCGAGGCCCTCGGCTCCAACGGCTCCACCTCCATGGGCTCGGTCTGCGCCTCCACCCTGGCGCTGCTGAACGCCGGCGTGCCGCTGAAGGCCCCGGTGGCCGGCATCGCCATGGGCCTGGTCTCCGACCAGGTCGGTGGTGAGACCCGCTACGCGGCGCTGACCGACATCCTCGGCGCCGAGGACGCCTTCGGCGACATGGACTTCAAGGTGGCCGGCACCTCCGAGTTCGTCACCGCGATCCAGCTGGACACCAAGCTCGACGGCATCCCGGCCTCCGTGCTGACCGCCGCGCTGTCCCAGGCCCGCGAGGCCCGCCTGCACATCCTGGGTGTGCTGGGCGAGGCCATCGACACCCCCGACGAGATGAGCCCGCACGCCCCCCGCGTGCTCGCGGTGACCATCCCCGTCGACAAGATCGGTGCGGTCATCGGCCCCAAGGGCCAGATGATCAACCAGATCCAGGACGACACCGGCGCCGACATCACCATCGAGGACGACGGCACCGTCTACATCGGCGCCACCGACGGCCCCTCCGCGGAGGCCGCCCGCGCCGCCGTGAACGCCATCGCCAACCCGATGGTCCCCGAGGTCGGCGAGCGCTACCTCGGCACCGTGGTGCGCGTGGTCGACTTCGGCGCCTTCGTCTCGCTCACCCCGGGCAAGGACGGCCTGCTGCACGTCACCCAGCTGCGCAAGCTCAACGGCGGCAAGCGGGTCGACAACGTCGAGGACGTCGCCCAGGTCGGCCAGAAGATCGAGGTCGAGATCCGCGAGATCGACGCCCGCGGCAAGATCAGCCTCGCCGTGATCGAGGACGAGGCCGAGGGCTCCGAGGAGTCGGAGTCCGCCTCCGAGTGATCCGGGTCTGATCCCCGCCTGAGCGGACGGGCGGCATCCCCTGCCGGGGGTGCCGCCCGTTCCGCGTCCCGGGGCGCGGACGGGGAGCCCGGCTCGCGGTCCCCGCCGGACCGCTCCGTGAGCCGCCCCACGCCGATCCGGCACCGGCCGGGGACCGTGGAACAATCGACCGATGCCTGTTGACCTGTCCTTCGACGACCCCCGCTCCGACGAGGTGCTCGACGCCGCCGCCGGGGTGCGCCGCAGCATCCTGCCCGGCGGGGTGCGCCTGGTGACCCAGACCGACCGCAGCGTGCGCAGCGCGACCCTCGGGATGTGGCTGCCGGTGGGCTCCCGGGACGAGCGGCCCGAGCATGCGGGCTCCACCCACGTGCTGGAGCACCTGCTGTTCAAGGGCACCGCCCGGCGTTCCGCGATGGACATCGCCACCGCCTTCGACGAGGTCGGCGGCGAGTCCAACGCCGTCACCGCCAAGGAGCACACCCTGTACTACGGGCGGGTGCGCTCGGCGGACCTGCCGATGGCGCTGGACGTGCTCACGGACATGATCACCGCCCCCTCCTTGGAGGAGGACGCCCTGGCCACCGAGCGCGAGGTGATCCTCGAGGAGCTCGCGATGGCCGAGGACGACCCCGGCGACGTCGGCTACGAGACCTTCCTGGCCGACGTGCTGGGTCCGGACACCCCCATCGGCCGACCCGTCGGCGGCACCGCCGAGAGCGTGAACGCCCTGGGCATCGAGGACGTCCGCGCCCATTTCTCCGAGCACTACCGCCCGGAGAACCTGCTGGTCACCGCCGTGGGCGACGTCGACCACGAGCAGCTCTCCGAGCAGCTCGTGGCCGGGCTGCGACGCGGTGGCTGGGTGCTGGAGGACGGCGCCGTGCCGACCGTCCGCCGTCGTGAGGCCCACCCGGAGATGATGCTCGGGGGCGCCGCGGGCGGGCACGAGGTCGCCGCGATCCGGCCGCACCTGCTGGCACGCCCCGCCGAGCAGACCCACATCTACCTCGGCGGCACCGGACTCAGCGCCGTCCACGAGGACCGCCACGCCCTGTCGGTGCTGATGTCGATCCTCGGCGGTGGCATGTCCTCCCGGCTGTTCCAGAACATCCGCGAGCAGCGGGGCCTGGCCTACACCGTCTACTCCTTCAGCGCCGCCTACCGCGACGCCGGCCTGTTCGGCCTCTACGCCGCCTGCCGCCCCGCCCGCACCGCCCAGGTGGTCGAGCTGCTCGGCGAGGAGCTCGCGACGATGGGGGAGCGCGGCGTGGACCAGGCCGAGATGCGCCGCGCCCGCGGCCAGATCACCGGCTCCTTCGCCCTGGGCCTGGAGGACACCAGCAGCCGCATGGGCCGCCTCGGCACCGTGGAGCTGGTGCACGGCACCTACACCGGGGTCGACGAGACCCTCTCCCGCATCGCCGCCGTCGAGGCGGAGGACGTGCGCCGCCTCGCCGCGCAGCTCGCCTCCTCCTTCTCCACCCGGGTCGACGTCGGCCCGGAATCCTGAGCATCCAGAGCCCCCCGAACCCCCGCAAGGAGCAGCCATGAGCAGCACCCCCACCTCGCCGATCCGCGTCGCCGTGATCGGGGCCGCCGGCCGTATGGGCTCGCAGGCCTGCGCCGCCGTCGAGGCCGCCGACGACCTGGAGCTGGTGGCGAGCCTCCGCCGCGGCGACGACCTCCAGCAGGTCGTGGACGCCGGCGCGCAGGTGGCCGTGGACCTCACCGTGCCCGCCGCCACCCGCGAGAACGTCGCCTTCCTGATCGAGCACGGCATCCACGCGGTGGTCGGCACCACCGGCTGGGACGAGGACTCCCGCGAGGCCGTGCGCGCGCAGCTGTCCACGCATCCCGGTGTCGGTGTGCTGATCGCCCCCAACTTCGCGATCGGGGCGGTGCTGGCCATGCGCTTCGCCGAGGTCGCGGCGCGCTACTACGAGAGCGCCGAGATCATCGAGATGCACCACCCGGACAAGCTCGACGCCCCCTCGGGCACCGCCGCCCACACCGCCGCCGCGATCGCCCGCGGGCGCGCCGCCGCCGGGCTCGGCCCGGTGCCGGACGCCACCGAGAAGGACCCGGAGGGCGCCCGCGGGGCCGTGGTGGACGGCGTGCACGTGCACGCGGTGCGTCAGCGCGGCCTGGTCGCCCATGAGGTCGTGCAGTTCGGCGGGGTGGGGGAGCAGTTCGCGATCCGTCACGACTCCTTCGACCGCGCCAGCTTCATGCCGGGCGTGCTGCTGGGCGTCCGCGAGGTCGCCGCGCACCCGGGCCTGACCGTCGGCCTGGACGGCTACATGGACCTGGGCTGAGCCCCGATCCACCGTCCCCTCCCGCCGCCGACACCCCCAGGACCCCTCGCCCGATGCGCCAGAAGCTCTTCGTCCTCGCCCTGCTGCTGATCACCGCCGCCTACTGCTGGGGGCTGGGCTGGATCGCCTGGGGCTTCTCCCGCGCCGGCGGCGTGGTGGGCTGGGGCCTGGCCGCCGCGCTGGTGGTGCTGCTCGCGCTGACCGTGTGGGTCACCTGGCGGGAGGTGATGTTCGGCCTGGCCGCCGGGGGGCTGGCCCGTCGCTACGCGCCGCCGGCCGGGCCGCTCGAGGACCCCGCCGAGGAGTTCGAGGTCGCCCGCGCCCGCATCCAGGGCCTCGAGCAGGCCGGGGACCCCGTCACCTGGCAGGACTGGCTGCGCCTGGCCTACGCCTACGACGCCCTGCGGGACCGCCGCCAGGCCCGCCGCCACACCCGCCGCGCCATCGCCGTGGAGCGCGAGACCCGCTGAGGCGTGCTCAGGGCGCCAGCAGCCGGGTGAAGGTCTCCAGGGTGCGCTCGAGGTCGATCGAGGGGGCCAGCAGCCACTGGATCTGCAGGCCGTCCGAGGCCGCCACCAGCAGGGCCGCGACGTCCTCCGCGTCCACGTCGTCCCGCACCGTGCCGGCGGCCTGATCGCGGCGCAGCCGCTCGGCGAGGTCCGCGCGGACCGCCTCGAAGCGTCCGCCGATGTACTCCTGGGTGGGGCTGGCCTCGGCCCGGAGGGCGGCGGCCAGCAGCGTGGAGTACAGCTCCACCAGGCCGGGCACCTCGACGTTCAGCCGCGCCGCGGTGGTCATGATCTCCACCGCCCCCGGCTCCGGCCCGGCCGTCTCCGGGCGGGCCTGCTCGGCGTGCTCGTGCACGGCCAGCAGCAGCTGCTCGCGGGAGGGGAAGTAGTGCAGCAGGGCCGCGTGGGAGACGCCGATCGCCTCGCCGATGCGGCGCAGCGAGGTGCCCTCGGCGCCGCGCTCGCGGAACACCTCGATGGCCCGGTCCAGGATCTGCCGGCGGCGGGCGACCCCCTTGGCGTAGGCGCCGGGACGGCCCCGGCCGCCGACCTCCGTCGGCGGGGGAGCGGGCTGCGGGGAGGGGTCCGGACGCGTCACGTGATCCACACTACAGACAAAACCTCCGCGTGGAGGTTTCTCCCGTAGGGTGGGGTGCATCACGCCGCTCCGTGCGTGTGGACCCAGACGACGACGTGTGGAAGAGGTTCCGCGATGGCATTGCCCCGCGCATCAGTTCAGCTCTATTCCCTGGCCTCCGCCTTCAGTGCCGACATGGACGGCTCCCTGGCCAAGCTCTCCGAGATCGGCCTCGAGTACGTCGAGGCCTTCGACTTCGTGCGCCGGCCCGCCGAGATCCGTGCCGCCCTGGACAAGGCGGGCCTGGCCTCGCCCACCGGGCACGCGCCCCTGCTCTCCGACGAGCTGTGGACCCCGGACGGCTCCATCCCCACCCCCAGCCAGGACGAGGTCTTCGAGGCCGCCGCCGCGATCGGCATGCAGACCGTCATCGACCCGATGGTCCCCACCGAGCGCTGGCTCACCGAGGACGGCGTGAAGGACATCGCCGAGCGCATGAACGCCGCCGCCGAGAAGGCCGCCGGCTACGGCCTCACCGTCGGCTACCACAACCATGCCCAGGAGTTCCTGGCCGACTTCGAGGGTCGCACCGCCTACCAGCTGTTCCTCTCCCTCGCCGAGCCCGCCGTGCGCCTCGAGCTGGACCTGTTCTGGGCCCTGGTCGGCGGGCAGGACGTCGTCGGCCTCGTCGGCGAGCTCGGCGACCGGCTGCTGGCCATCCACGTCAAGGACGGCGTCGCCCCCGCCGGCAACCCCTTCGCCCCCGACGCCCCGCCGTTCCGCTCCGACAGCCTGGACCAGCGCCACGCCGGCGACGGTGACGTGCCCACCGTCGAGGCCCTGCAGGCCGCCACCGACCTGCGCTACGCCGTCATCGAGTACGACCACGCCCCCGGCGACGTCTTCGAGGACGTGGCCGACAGCTACCGTTTCCTCATCGAGAAGGGACTCGCGGCATGAGCGCGCGCCGTCGCACCGGACCCGTCGGCGTCGGCCTGATCGGCGTCGGCGTCATCTCCGACACCTACCTGGAGAACCTCGGCTCCTTCCCCGACGTGGAGGTGCTCGCCCTCGGCGACCTCGACGTCGAGCGCGCCCGCAGCCAGGCCGCCAAGCACGGCATCGCCGCCGCCGGCACCGCCGAGGAGGTCCTCGCGAACCCGGACGTGGAGCTGGTGGTCAACCTGACCATCCCCGCCGTCCACGCCGAGGTGTCCCTCGCCGCCATCGAGGCCGGCAAGCACGTGTGGAGCGAGAAGCCGCTGGGCCTGGACCGCGAGTCCACCGCCGCGCTGCTGGCCGGCGCCGAGCGCGCGGGTCTGCGCGTCGGCGTCGCCCCCGACACCGTGCTCGGCCCGGGCGTGCAGACCGCCAAGCGCGCCATCGCAGAGGGCGTCATCGGGCGACCGCTGTTCGCCCAGACCTCCATGCAGTACCAGGGTCCCGAGGTCTTCCACCCCAACCCCGGCTTCCTCTTCGCCCGCGGCGCGGGCCCGCTGCTGGACATCGGCCCCTACTACCTGACCACCCTGGTCAGCTTGTTCGGCTCGATCACCTCGGTGGCGGCGATGGGGTTGCGCGCCCACGCCGAGCGCGCCATCCAGGTGGGGGAGCGCGCCGGGGAGACCTTCCCCGTCGAGGTGCCCTCCACCATGTCCGTGCTGGCCTCCTTCGAGGCCGGCCAGCAGTCGAACTCCCTGGTCAGCTTCGACTCGCCGCTCGCCCGCCAGGGCATCGTCGAGATCCACGGCACCGAGGGCTCGCTGGTGGTGCCCGACCCCAACATGTTCGGGGGCAAGGTCGCCTACGTGCGGCCCTTCGAGCAGCTCGGGGAGGTGCCCCCGCCGCAGGAGTGGGTCGAGGTCCCCTCGCGGGGCGTCGTCACCGGACGCGGTCTGGGCGCGCTGGACATGGTCCGCGCCATCGCCGAGGACCGCCCCCACGTGGCCTCCGGCGAGCTCGGCTACCACGTGCTCGACGTGATGCTCTCGGCCGAGGAGTCCGCCGCCTCCGGCAGCGTCGTCACCGTGGACAGCCGGGTGCAGCCGGTGCCCGCGGTGCCCGTCGACTTCGACCCCTTCGCGCCGACGCTCGCCTGACCCGACGGTCGGCCCGGCCCGGAGCAGCTCCGGGCCGGGCCGACCGCTGTCGGGGCCTGCGCCTATGATGGCCTGCGGGGCCGCGACGCGGCCCCTCGCCACCCCCTCGGGAGACGTCGCCCGGGATCGGTCCGCGAACCGCCGTCAGCGCCCCCGGGAGGACCGCCGTGAGCACCACCGAGCCCAGCCAGATGCCCGACCCGCCCGCCGGCACCTGGGCGGATCCGCTGGGCCGCGCCGGGTCCCGGGCCGGCCAGGTCCTGCTGCTGGCCGCCGTCGCCGCGGGGACCGTCTGGCTGCTGCAGCAGGTCACCGTCGTGGTGATCGCGGTGCTGGTGGCCCTGATCCTCGCCGCCGCCGTCTCCCCGATGGTGCACTGGCTGACCTCCAAGGGCTGGCCCGACCTGCTGGCCACCCTCGCCTCCTTCCTGGCCATCGTCGCGGTCGCCGGCGGCGCCATCACGGGCGTCGTCCTCGCCATCCGCAGCGAGTGGGACTCCCTGGTCTCCTCCGCGCTGGGCGCCTGGGACGAGCTGCGGGACTGGATCGCCTCCACCTCCCTGCCCATCGACACCGGGGTCATCGACGACGCGGTCCAGCAGGCCACGGAGTTCGTGACCAGTGCGGACTTCGCCTCCAGCACCCTGGCCGGGGTCTCCGCCGCCACCGAGGTCCTCACCGGCCTGGTGCTCATCGTGGTGCTGCTGTTCTTCTTCCTCAAGGACGGCAGCGCGATGTGGAACTTCACCCTGCGCTGGTTCCGCGGGGAGAGCCGCGCCAAGCTCGCCGAGTCCATCGACCGGGCCGCCGCCACGCTCGGCGGGTACGTCCGCGGCACCGCCACCGTCGCCCTGGTGGACGCCGTGCTGATCGGCATCGGCCTGGCCCTGCTGGGGGTGCCGCTCGCGGTGCCGCTGGCCGTCATCGTGTTCCTCGGCGCCTTCATCCCCGTGGTCGGCGCGACCGTCGCCGGGACCCTCGCCGCCGCGGTCTCCCTGGTCACCAACGGACCGTTCACCGCGCTCATCGTCATCGTCATCGTGATCGCGGTGAACCAGATCGAGGGCAACCTGCTGCAGCCCGTCGTGATGGGCAGGGCGCTCAGCCTGCATCCGCTGATCGTGCTGCTCGCGCTGACCATCGGCACCATCGTCGGCGGCATCTTCGGCGCGATCCTGGCGGTGCCCTACACGGCGATGGCGTGGACGCTGATCCAGGTGTGGACCGATCGCTACCAGGCCGGCGACGACCCGGTGCTGGGCGAGGACCCGCTCAGCGCGCGCGAACGGCCCTCCCGGCAGGCCAGCGAGAAGCAGCGCGAGTGGTACCGGAAGCTGCGCCGCGACGACCGCCAGGGCGCCCCGCTCGGCGCCGTCGAGCAGGAGCAGGACGCCACCGCGGAGGGCGACGATGATCGGGACGGTGAGCAAGCATCTCCGGGGTATTACCTACGCGGCGAGGACAACTGAGGCCACGGACATCTGGGCGTCGGGGCGCCACCCATCGCCTCAGCTGCGGAGGCGCAGCCCCTCCGCCGTCAGTGCAGCGACGGGCGAGATCAGGAGAAGCCCGGGCCTGCCCGCTCTTCGTGTAGTAGTGAGTACTTTTTGCGGATGCCAACTCCCGGTGGAAATTCCACGCGGCTCCAGCGTTTGCAGTGCACAAGTCTTCGCCGTCGGTGGCGGCGGGAGGTACGGAACGGCTGCATTTGTCAGATAATAGCGGCCGCCCTAATGGTCACAGTTTAGACTCGAGGCTAACCGGTCTAAGATTTGCGAGATTTTGCGGCAGCCGCGACCGCGCGGATTTTTTCTGCCTGTCTTGGGTTAATGTTCGAGCCAAGTAACTGCCCTTCCGCTTTCGGAAAGAGAGGGCGATCACGATTGAATATGCGCGAGTGGTTGAGGTCCTCGATTGCCCGCCTGTGATAATGGAGCTTGGATTCAGAAGTAAAAGACCCCCTTATTCTCTTTAGGGATCTTTCGTCCGCGATCCAGTTGTAGCGGGAATCTACGATGAGCTGGTAGTCCACGGCGCGCCCAGCGCATGCCGCAATCCAATCAGCGAACTGCACGTTAGCGCTTAGCTGACTGTCGACATGCATCGGAGGTTCGAGGATTCTTTGCATTTCTTGATAGTCTGACGAGCGACCGAGGATGTGGCCGTACATGTTTGGTAGTCGCTCGGCCCGAGTTTTCTCGTTGATCTGATCGATGATTATCATTACATTGGAGCTCGAGTGCGCCGCATGTCTCGCGATTCGATTTAGCGTCTCCTCCATGGCTTCTCTCTCGGTCCTTGCGGGATCGAGCTGAACCTGTTTCGGAGTACCTATTGGCTTCTCGTCGGCATAATAAAAGAGATTGCCGCCCATTTGGGTGACGGTTCTAACTAAGTGATCAAATACTCTGAGTTGGGAAGGGTGATCTCTTGGGGCGAGGGCACTAAAAATGCTCGCCCCTTTTTTCTCCCAGCGGCCCGGGTGGTCTGCTTTTTTGATTTCGTTCTTGAAGAGCGTGCGCTTCTGCTCGGCAAAAACGGACCCGAAGTCGCGGGCGCGTTGCTCGGGGATTATGAAGCCTGCGTAGCCGAAGGCTGGGCTTGTGTTAAATCGTGCGTCCTGGCGTGACACAAAAGCGCCAGGTTCGCCGATTTCATCTATGTAGGCCAAGAGCATGTCGACATTGTGGCACTAAACGCGGAAGCCCGCGCCGTAGCGCGGGCTTCCCGGGTTGGCGCTCAGAGGACTGTTTCACCTCCAGCTACCGATGCTGAGTCTAGGGCCGGGTGGTCACTGTGTCTAGCCAAGCCTTGACAGGATGTGTGGCAGGCCGAGCCAGCTAGCCGGCGAAGTTACTGAGAGGGAAGACGTCAGCGGTTCCTTCACTCAGCCCCAGCCGAGCATGCGCAGACCTGCCGCCGCCAGGGCCGCGGCGACCACGACCACCAGGAACGGGGCGCGCAGCGCCAGCAGCACCGCCGCCACGGCCAGGCCCGCCACCCGGGCGTCCAGCACGATGGCCTGACCGTCGGTGAAGCCCTGGGTCGCCACCAGCGCGCCGAGCAGCGCGATGGGGAGCAGGGCGGTGATGCGGGCGATCCGCGGCCGCTCCAGCACGTCGGGCGGCACCTGATAACCCAGCCACTTCAGCACGAAGGTGCCCAGCGACGCGGCGATCACCCCGATCCACAGCAGGCTCATCGTGCCTCCTCCTCGGTGGTGCCGACCTCCGCGGTCGTCGCCGCGCGGCGGGGGAGGAGCCCGGCCGCGACCGCCACCAGGGCGGCCGCCAGCACCGGCAGGCCCGAGGGGAGCACGGGGGTGGTCAGCAGCGCCACGAAGGCCGCCGCCACCGCGACCGCGACGGCCTCCGCGCGGCGCAGGCGCGGCCACAGCAGCGCCAGGAAGGCCGCGGCCGCGGCGGCGTCCAGCCCCCAGGCGCCGGGATCGGCCACGTACTGCCCGGCCAGCGCCCCCAGCAGGGAGAACAGGTTCCAGAAGACGTAGACGCCCACGCCGGCCGCCCAGAAGCCGGCCCGGCGCGCCTCGGGCGAGACGGCGGTGGCGGCGTTGGCCGCGGACTCGTCGATGGTCAGCTGAGCACGCGCCAGGCCCCTCCAGCCGCCGCGCGGCAACGTGGTGGTCAGCGCGAAGCCGTACAGGGTGTTGCGCACGCCCAGCAGCAGCGAGGCCAGGGAGGCGCCGACCACCGAGCCGCCCCCACCGATCACGCCGACGAAGGCGAACTGGCTGCCGCCGGAGAACATCACCGCGGCCAGCACCATCGCCTGCCACACGTCGAGACCCGAGGCGGTCGCCAGGGCCCCGAAGGAGATGCCGTACAGCCCCGTGGCCAGGCCGATCGACCAGCCGGTGCGGCGGACCCGGCGGACCTCGTCCGCGACGGGCTCCGCGGGGGAGGGGTGGGCCGTGCTCATGATGCTGCCCACTGTACGGTCACCAGGGACGATGGGTACCGCGGCGTCCACCTGTCGGTGTGAGACGGTAGGCGCATGACCGATGCCCCCGTCGCCGACGGCGCCGAGAACCTCCCCGACGCCTTCCCGCTGACCGGCTCCGTGCTGCTGCTGGACATGGACGGCACCCTCATCGACTCCGGCCCCGCCGTCGAGCGGGCCTGGGATCAGCTGCTGCGGGAGCACGGCAACACCGACGGCTTCCCCCACACCATGCACGGCCAGCCCGCCCGCCAGGTCATCGCCGAGCTGCTGCCCCAGCTCTCCGGCGAGGAGGTCGAACAGGCCCACCGCCGCATCGAGGAGCTCGAGGTCGCCGACGTCTCCGGCATCCTCACCCTGCCCGGCACACAGCGGCTGCTGGAGGAGCTGGAGGCTGCCTCGGCCGAGCTCGGCCGCCCCACCTGGACCATCGTCACCTCCTGCACCCGGCCGCTGTTCGAGGCCCGCTGGGCGCGCACCGGCCTGCCCACCCCCGACCACCTGGTGACCGCCGACCAGGTCAGTGCGGGCAAGCCCGACCCCGAGCCCTACCTGCTCGGCGCCGAGCGTCTCGGCGCCGATCCCGCCACCGCCATCGTGCTGGAGGACTCGGCGGGCGGCCTGCGCTCGGGCGCCGCCGCCGGGGCGCGCACCGTCGCCGTCACCACCACCACGCCCGCCGCCGTGCTCACGCCGCTGGCCGACGGCCTCGTCACCAGCCTCGACGACCTCGAGGTGCACGTCCACGACGGCGCCCTGCTGCTCGGCCGCCGCGGCGCCTGAGCCCCCTGAACCCAAGCCGCCCCCCGCCGGCACGAGCCCGCCCGACTCCCGGCGATCTGCCGGGTCCGTTCTGGCCCCGTTGATAGGCTCGGGCGGCCGCTCCCCGGCCGTGCCGCGCCCCGGGGACACCCCGCCGGACCGCCCCGCGCCCCGGCGTCGACCCCCGCGAAAGGACCCTCCATGAGTGGAATCTCCGGCAGCCACGGCTTCGGCGCCGACACCGAGGCCATCACCCGCGCGATGACCGCCGGCCTCGCCCCCGGCGGGGCGGAGGCCGAGCCCCGCCTCGCCGTCGACGGCGACACCGGACTGGGCACCCTCGCCGCGGAGCAGCCGGCGATCAGCGCGGACGGCCGCCACGCCCTCGTCCTCGACGGGGCGATCCACAACCACCCCGAGCTGCGCACGGAGCTCGAGGCCGCCGGACAGGCGATCGACGGTGACGGCGCTGCGCACCTCGCGCTCGCCGCGCTCCGCGCCTGGGGCCCCGAGGCCCTGGACCGCTTCCGCGGCCCCTTCGCGCTCGCCCTCCACGACCGCGAGGCCGACACCCTCACCCTGGGTCGCGACCACCTCGGCATCCGCCCGCTGTTCGTCGCGGGGGAGCGGACCGAGGACGGCTCGGACGGACTCGACGGGGCCTTCCTGTTCGCCTCCTCCCTCACCGCGCTGCTGGCCGCGGACCGGCTCACCCCCGCCCCCGACGACCGCGCCGTGTACCGCTACCTGCGGCTCGACGCCCACGACGAGGAGGAGCAGAGCTTCCTGCGCGGCATCCGCCGCGTCCTGCCCGGCCAGGCGCTGGTGATCGGCCCCGACGGTGCCGACCGCTCCTCCTACACCCGCCTGCGCGAGGAGCTCGCCGACGCCGCCTCGCGGCCCGGCCGTCCCCTGGACGAGGCCGCCCTCGCCGAGGTACGCGCTCGCTTCGAGGAGGCCCTGCGGCTCCGTCTGCGCGCGGACCAGACCGTCGGCGTCACCCTCGCCGGCGGCCTCGGCTCCTCGGCGCTCGCCGCGGAGGTCGCCGCGCGCCTGCGCTCCCTTCCCGCCGACGAGGCCTTCGGCGCCGTCGGCCCCCGCCTGCACGCCGTCTCCGCAGTGGTGCCCGGCTCCGGCGGCGATCAGGCCGGCGACCTCGGCGCCCTCGCCGCGGACTTCCCCGGCCAGATCCAGGCGCACCCGGTTCACCCCGACGCCGAGGCCTTCCTGGCCGACCTCGAGGACCTCGTGCGCACCCTCGAGGAGCCCGCCCCCAGCTCCGCCGCCTACGCCCGCTATGCCGCCTCCCGAGAGGCGAGCGGCCACGTCGAGTTGCTGCTGGACGGCCTGGGCGCCCAGGAGGTCCTCGCCGCCGACGAGCGCTACGTGCCCGTGCGGCTGCGCCAGCTCCGCCGCGACCCCCGGGCCCTGGCCCGCGAGGTGCTGGGCTCCCGCGAGCTGCTGGCCCGCGGCGCCCGCGAGCGCCTGAGCGGCCGCACCGAGGTGCCCACCGCGGCGTTGATGAATTCGGCCTTCGTCGCCGCCCACAGCACCGAGAAGGCGCCCCGGCCCGCCGCGGACCTGCGCGAGCGGCTCGCCGCGGACGTCCTGCGCGACTCCCTCCCGGCGCGCCTGCGCGTCGCCGAGCGCACCGCGAGCCGCTTCGGCCTGCAGCGCCGCACCCCCTTCCTCGACCTCGAGCTGCTCCGCCTGGTGGCCGGTCTCGACGCCTCCGCCCTCGTCCACGGCGGACGCGCCGGGCACCTGCTGCGCGAGCTCACCGCCGAGGCGCTGCCCGAGAGGATCGCCCGCCGCCGCGAGGCCGGAGAGGTCACCGTCCCCGAGGACGTCTGGTTCGTGCGGCTCGCCCCGCAGATCCGCGAGATCTTCGCCTCCGAGTCCTTCGCCGCCCGCCCCTACGTGGACGCCCGCAGCGTGCTGGCCCTGTTCGACGACCTGGTGCAGAACCCCGGCACCCACGACACCGCCGTGTTCTGGCGCCTGCTGAACCTCGAGCTGTGGCTGCGGGCCTTCTGCGACGACGCCGCCACCGCCGGACACGACCCGGCCGGCACCGCCGCCGAGCCCGCCGCGGAGGAGACCGACCCCGACCGCATCGAGCAGGACAAGCCCGACCACGAGGCCAACCCCGGCAAGGAGCTGGACCTGGTCTCCGAGGTCGACGGGCACCGCTGGCGCCGCCTGCCGTTGCAGACCGCCCTGGTGGCCCGCGGCGACGACCTCACCGCCGCCGTCGCCGCCCGTATCGAGGACTTCGCCGCCGCCATCCCGGAGGGCACCGTCCCCGCGGGCGCCCCCTGGTACTTCGTGATCAGCGAGAAGATCGTCGCGATCACCCAGGGCCGCTCCTGGTTCACCTGGGAGATCCGCCCCCGCCTCTCCGCCCGCGTGCTCAGCCGCTTCGTCAGCCGCACCCCGGCCGGCATCGGCCTGGGCGACCCCACCACCATGGAGCTGGCCATCCGCGAGGTCGGCCTGCCCCGTGTGACGGTCGCCGCCGCGGCCGGCGCGGCCGGCAAGGTGCTGGGCAGACGGGGCGTGTTCTACGAGGTGGTGGGGGACAACGTCCGCGCCATCGACGGCCCCACCCCCTACTCGGCCTTCCCCTCGAACGTCTCCGCGAAGCTGCCGCCGAAGGATCCGGACCAGGTCGCCGCCCGCCTGTCCACCGCGATCCGACAGGCCGACATCCCCTCCGCGCTGCGCGACTCCTTCGCCGGCACCGTGGTGATGGACGCCAACGACATCGGCCGCAACCAGCTCGGCTCCGACCTCGACGTGCCCGGCGAGGTCATGGAGGCGACCTTCGCCGACAACCCCCTGGGCCAGGGCCGCCAGCGCACCCCGATGGCCGTGCTGGTCGACCTCGGGGAGTGACCCGGGCCGCCACCGCCGCCCCGACGCCGCGTCACGGTCTGTCGGGCCGACACCCCTCGGATACCCTCGGGGGTGGGCCCGCGGCCGGACCCACGACCACCCGGAGGAGAGCATGACCGTGAGCGAGAGCGTCCCGACCCGCCCCTTCGGCGCCGTCGGCACCGCGATGGTGACCCCCTTCACGCCCGACGGCTCGGCGATCGACTACGAGGCCGCCGCCGCGCTGACCGCCCACCTGGTGGCCACCGGCAACGACCAGCTCGTCGTCTCCGGGACCACGGGGGAGTCGCCGACCACCGCGGACGCAGAGAAGGTCGAGCTGGCCCGCGTGGTCCGCGAGGCCGCCCCCGGGGCTACCGTCATCGCCGGGGTGGGCAGCAACGACACCGCCCACTCGGTGGAGATGGCCCGCGCCCACGCGGACCTCGGTCTCGACGGCCTGCTCGTCGTCAGCCCCTACTACTCGCGGCCCTCGCAGGCCGGCGTCGAGGCGCACGTGCGCGCGGTGCTGGACGCCACCGAGCTGCCGGTGATGCTCTACGACATCCCCGGCCGCACCGGCGTCCCCTTCGCCCGCGACACCCTGCTCCGCCTCGGCGAGCACGAGCAGGTGCTGGCCGTGAAGGATGCCAAGGGCGACCTCGCCGAGGCCACCGCGGTGATGGCCGCGACGGGCCTGGCCTACTACTCCGGAGAGGACGCCCTGAACCTGCCGTGGCTGTCCATCGGCGCCGCCGGCGTCGTCTCCGTCGTCGGCCAGGTCGCCGGCCCCCTGGAGCGGGAGCTCGTCGACGCCGTCGACCGCGGCGACCTGGCCGCCGCCCGTTCCGCCCACACCCGCCTCGCCCCCCTGGTCGAGGCGCTGATGTCCCGCATGCCGGGAGCCGTCGCAGCGAAGGCAGCCCTGCACCTGCAGGGCGTGCTGCCGCATGCGGCGATGCGCGGCCCGCTGCTTCCCGCCGACCCCGACCAGTTGCGCGCGCTCGCCGCGGCGCTGGAGACGGTGGACGGCATCCCCACCCTCGACACGACCCGGAGGTCCGCATGAGCACCCCCTACGCCCAGCGGCTGAACCAGCCGCCCAAGCTGCGCAAGGACACCATGCGCATCACCCCGCTCGGCGGGCTGGGCGACGTCGGCCGCAACATGACCGTCCTGGAGTACAACGGCCGCCTGCTGATCGTCGACTGCGGCGTGCTGTTCCCCGAGGACTCCCAGCCCGGCGTGGACCTGATCCTGCCGGACTTCGACATGCTCGCCGACCGTCTCGACGACATCGCGGCGATCGTCCTCACCCACGGTCACGAGGACCACATCGGCGCCGTCCCCTACCTGCTGCGGATGAAGCCCGACATCCCCCTGGTGGGCAGCCAGCTCACCCTCGCCTTCATCGAGGCGAAGCTCAAGGAGCACCGCATCACCCCGTACACCCTGGCGGTGAAGGAGGGGCAGACCGAGACCTTCGGTCCCTTCGAGTGCGAGTTCGTCGCCGTGAACCACTCCATCCCGGACGCCCTCGCGGTGGCCGTCACCACCGGCGCCGGCACCGTCCTGCACACCGGTGACTTCAAGATGGACCAGCTGCCGCTGGACGGCCGCATCACCGACCTGCGCGCCTTCGCCCGCCTGGGGGAGAAGGGCGTGGACCTGTTCATGACCGACTCCACCAACGCGGAGGTCCCCGGCTTCACCGTCGGCGAGCAGGAGATCGGCCCCGTGCTGGACTCCGTCTTCGCCCGCTCGAAGCAGAAGATCGTGGTGGCCTCGTTCTCCAGCCACGTGCACCGCGTCCAGCAGGTGCTCGACGCGGCCGCGAAGTACGGACGCAAGGTCGCCTTCGTGGGCCGCTCGATGGTGCGCAACATGGGCATCGCCGCCGAGATGGGCTACCTCGAGGTGCCCCCGAACACCCTGGTCGACGTCAAGAAGATCGACGACCTGCCCGACGACAAGATGGTGCTGATGTGCACCGGCAGCCAGGGCGAGCCGATGGCCGCGCTCAGCCGCATCGCCAACCGCGACCACCGGGTCTCGGTCGGTCCCGGCGACGTCGTGATCCTGGCCTCCTCGCTCATCCCGGGCAACGAGAACTCCGTGTTCCGCGTGGTCAACGGCCTGATGGCGCTCGGCGCCGAGGTGGTCCACAAGGGCAACGCGAAGGTCCACACCTCCGGCCACGCGAGCGCCGGCGAGCTGCTGTACTGCTACAACATCGTGCGCCCGAAGAACGTGATGCCGATCCACGGCGAGGTGCGCCACCTCATCGCCAACGGCAAGATCGCCGAGGCCACCGGCGTGCCGCCCGAGCGGGTCGTGCTGGCCAAGGACGGCCACGTGGTCGACCTCAAGGACGGCAAGGCGAAGGTCGTCGGGGAGATCCCCAACGGCTACGTCTACGTCGACGGCTCCAGCGTGGGCGAGATCTCCGAGGCGGACCTCAAGGACCGCCGGATCCTCGGCGACGAGGGCTTCATCTCGATCTTCGCGGTGGTCAACTCCGAGACCGGCGCGCTGATCGCGGGTCCGGAGATCCACGCCCGCGGCGTGGCCGAGGACGACCAGGTGTTCGAGAAGATCCGTCCCGACATCGTCAAGGCCCTCGAGCAGGCCGTCGCGGACCAGTCCAACCGCCGCGACACCCACCAGCTGCAGCAGGTCATGCGCCGCGTGGTCGGCCGCTACGTCTCCCAGCGCCTCCGCCGCAAGCCGATAATCATCCCGGTGGTCGTCGAAGCCTGATCGACGTGCTGCGAGCTTGCGAGCGGTAGGAGATCAGGCAGGAGGACAAAGCCTGATCGACGTGCTGCGAGCTTGCGAGCGGTAGGAGATCAGGCAGGACAGCACCGCCTGAGGCAGCCTGGCCCCCTGTCCATGAGACGGAGTGAGGGAGGCACAGCCCGGCCATAGGCCAGGCCGTGCCTCCCTCGCTCCATTCCGTGGACAGCAGGGGCGCGATCCCGGCCACGCGCCCCCGCCTAGCCGGTTCCCCGCCTCCCGGGCGCGTCGGGGGCGGGGCGTTACCCTGGGAACATGGCGACACGTACGTCTTCCCCCGCACGTGCGTCGAAAGGCTCGTCGCGGTCCTCCTCCTCCGGCTCCTCCCGGACGAAGGGGACCGCCGCCCACGATCCGTCGACGCTCCCCCTGCCGGTGCGCGCAGTGCGCTCCGGCTACCTCGGCGTGGCCCGGATGGTCGGCGGTCTGATCCGCGGCATCGGCGTGGCCCGCTGGGAGGTCCCGCCGGAGATGCGCCGCGACGGCTACGCCTTCTTCCTGCTGCTGCTGGCGGTGCTGGTGGCCGTGGTCGAGTGGTGGCAGGCCTCGGGCCCCGTGCTCGGCGCCGTGCACACCGTGGTCGCCGGCACCTTCGGCATCGCCTCGATGGCGATCCCGCTGCTGGCCGCCGGCTGGGCGCTGCGCATGTTCCGCCATCCCGACCACGTGCGCGCCAACACCCGCATCGCCCTCGGCGTGGCCCTGATCCTCACCGCGATCGCCGCGATCGCCTCGGTCACCGCGAAGCTCCCCGCCCCGGCGGACGGCATCGCCGCCCTGGCCCGCGGCGGCGGCGTGCTCGGCTACCTGGCGGCCGCGCCCCTGGTGGCGCTGCTGCCTCCGGTCGCCGTGATCGTCGTCTACGCCCTGGTCATCGCCTTCGGCGTGCTCGTGCTGACCGCCACCCCGGTCGAGTCGATCCCCGGCCGTCTGAAGGACGTCTACCAGGTGATGGTCGGCCGCAGCGTCGAGGAGGACGAGGAGCGCACCGCCTTCGGCCTGCGCCCCCGCCGCCCCGACCCCGCCGCCGTGCAGGACGCACCCACCGAGGCGCAGCCCACCCGCGCCCGCCGCCGCACCCGCAAGGAGAAGCAGGAGGCCGCCGAGGCCGAGGCCCGCGACCACGACGGCTTCGGCTATGTGGGCGACGAGGCCTTCGAGCAGGGCGTCGCCGGGGACGCGGACGAGCCCGCCGCCGGCAAGGCCAGGGGCGGGCGCAAGGGCAAGGCCTCCCGTCGGGCCACCGACCCCGAGCAGGCCGCCGAGGGTGCGCAGGCCGAGAACGGCCGCGCCAAGACCTTCCCCACCGCCGCGGAGGAGGCGCCCACCGAGGACATCGGCCAGGCCGCCGCCGGGGCCACCCGCCCCATGCCCGCCGGCGGGATCACCAAGAAGGTGCCCGCGAGCGCCGCCGCCACCGCCCCGGCGGAGGAGGAGCCGGAGCTGGTGCCACCGCCGCTCGGCGAGCTGCCCCGCGCCGGGGAGCAGCTGGAGCTGGCCGGGGACATCGTCTACACCCTCCCCGAGTCGGACTACCTGGTCGAGGGCCCCCCGCACAAGACCCGCTCCGAGGCCAACGACCAGGTCGTCGCGGCCCTCGGCGAGGTGTTCGAGCAGTTCAAGGTCAACGCCGAGGTCGTGGGCTTCACCCGCGGCCCGACCGTCACCCGCTACGAGGTGGAGCTGGCCCCGGGCACCAAGGTCGAGAAGGTCACGGCCCTGGACAAGAACATCGCGTACGCGGTGGCCAGCGCCGACGTGCGGATCCTGTCGCCGATCCCCGGCAAGAAGGCGATCGGCATCGAGATCCCCAACGCCGACCGCGAGACCGTGGTCCTCGGCGACGTGCTGCGCAGCTCCGTGGCCCGCCGCAACGAGCACCCGCTGGTGATGGGCGTGGGCAAGGACGTCGAGGGCGGCTATGTGGTCGCGAACCTCTCCAAGATGCCGCACCTGCTGGTGGCGGGCGCCACCGGCGCCGGCAAGTCGAGCTTCGTGAACTCCATGATCACCTCGATCCTGATGCGCTCCACCCCCGAGGAGGTGCGCATGGTGCTGGTGGACCCCAAGCGCGTGGAGCTCACCATCTACGAGGGCATCCCGCACCTGATCACCCCGATCATCACCAACCCCAAGAAGGCCGCCGAGGCCCTCGAATGGGTGGTGCGGGAGATGGACGCCCGCTACGACGACCTGGCCGCCTTCGGCTTCAAGCACATCGACGACTTCAACAAGGCGGTGCGCGCCGGCGAGGTCACCCCGCCCCCGGGCAGCGAGCGCCGCCTCGCGCCGTACCCGTACCTGCTGGTCGTGGTCGACGAGCTCGCCGACCTGATGATGGTGGCCCCGCGCGACGTGGAGGCATCCATCCAGCGCATCACCCAGCTGGCCCGCGCCGCCGGGATCCACCTGATCCTGGCCACCCAGCGGCCCTCGGTCGACGTCGTCACCGGCATCATCAAGGCCAACGTGCCCAGCCGCCTGGCCTTCGCGACCTCCTCCCTGCAGGACTCGCGCGTCATCCTGGACACCCCGGGTGCGGAGAAGCTGATCGGTCAGGGCGACGCCCTGTTCCACCCGATGGGCAAGTCCAAGGCGATGCGTGTGCAGGGCGCCTGGGTGAACGAGTCGGAGATCCACAAGGTCGTCGACCACGTGAAGAACCAGATGAAGCCCTCCTATCGCGAAGACGTCACGGTCGAGACCGCCAAGAAGCAGATAGACGACGACATCGGCGACGACCTCGAGGTGCTGCTGCAGGCCACCGAGCTGGTGGTCACCACGCAGTTCGGCTCCACCTCGATGCTGCAGCGCAAGCTGCGGGTGGGCTTCGCGAAGGCGGGTCGCCTGATGGACCTGCTGGAGTCCCGCGAGATCGTCGGCCCCTCCGAGGGTTCGAAGGCGCGCGACGTGCTGGTCCACCCTGACGACCTCGCCTCCGCGATGGCCCGCATCCGTGGCGGGGACACCTCGCCGGCGCCGTCCGCCGCGGCGGGGGAGGACCCGGCCCCCTTCGACGAGGCGAGCGACGTCGACCAGGAGCCGGCGCAGGACCGCTACGCCGGCGACCCGCTGTCCCACGACGACGACGAGATCGCCCCCGAGTACGACGACGGCGCCGACGAGCCCGACGGGGAGGACGCCTGGCAGCTCACGGGCCGCTGAGCCCCTGACCCGCCCGGACCCCGTCCAGCCGCCCGCCCCGTCCCGAGAGATCCCGGAGAGACATGAGCACCGAGACCGCCCCCGCCCCGCTGTGGAACATCGCGAACATCCTCACGATGGCCCGCTGCGTGATGGTGCCCGTTTTCATCGTGCTGGCCGCGATCTACCCCGAGGACGTCGGCGGCCGGATCCTGGTGTCCGCGATCTTCGTGATCGCGATGTTCACCGACTTCCTGGACGGCTACCTGGCGCGCTCCCGGAACCTCATCACCGACTTCGGGAAGATCGTCGACCCCATCGCCGACAAGGGCATGACCGGCGCGGCCTTCGTGATGCTCTCGGTGTGGGACTACGTGCCGTGGTGGATGACCATCCTGATCCTGGTGCGGGAGTTCGGCATCACGATCATGCGCTTCACGATCCTCAAGTACGGGGCGCTGCCGGCGAACATGGCCGGCAAGGCCAAGACGATGATGCAGTCCATCGCGATCGCCTTCTGCCTGATGCCCTTCGAGCTGTGGTGGTCCCCGGCCCGCTGGATCGGTCTGGCGCTGGTCACCATCGCCTTCGTGCTGACCATCTGGTCCGGCCTGGTGAACCTCAAGGACGGGCTGCGCCTGCGCCGCGAGGCCCTGGCCGGCGGCGCCGCCTGAGGAGCCGCCGGACACGATGGGCACCCCCGGCGAGGCCTCGGACCCGGCCGCCCGCCCGCGCGCCGGTGACGCCGCCGTCGACCCCGCCGCGGTGATCGCCGCCGCCCGCGAGCGCGGCTGGCTGCTCGCCACCGCCGAGTCCCTCACCGCCGGCGCCGTCGTCGCCCGCCTGGTGGACGTCCCCGGCTCCAGCGCCGCCGTCGCCGGGGGAGCGGCCTGCTACTCCTACGCCGCCAAGCACCGCGTGCTGGGCGTCGACGCCGCCGAGCTGGAGCGCACCGGCGCCGTCACCCCCTCGGTGGCCGCCGCGATGGCCGAGGGCGCCCTCGCCCTCTACGCCGCGGACCTGGCCGTCTCCACCACCGGGGTGGCCGGGCCCGGTCCCGATGAACGAGGCGTGGAGGCCGGCACCGTCCGGCTGGGCCTGGCCCGCCGCGGCGGCGCGACCCTCACCCGCCTGGTGCACCTGCCGGGGGACCGCGCCGCCGTCCGCGCGCAGAGCGTGGAGGCCGCGATCGCCCTGCTCGCCGCGGAGCTCGGACTCCAGGGCTCCGTCCACCTCCCGGACGACTCCCAGGAGCGATGAGGTCTCGCCCACTACACTGCCGGGAACACACCGAGCGGTGACGGCGTTGGACCCGACGTGATCAATCCGAGAACGACCACGAGGATGAGTACGTCGAACCACGAGACGCGGCCGACCGCCCCCACGGCGGCGGCCCCGACCCGGCGGGCGTCGATGACGACCGCCACCCCCACGCCCCGCACCCGTGAGGTGCTGACCGTGCAGAACGAGCCGACGGGAGGAAAGGCCATGGTCCTGTTCCGACAGGAGCTCGGGGACGTCCTGCGGGATGCCCGCCGTGCCCAGGGGCGCACCCTGCGACAGGTGTCCTCCGACGCCCGGGTGTCCCTGGGATACCTCAGCGAGATCGAGCGCGGGCAGAAGGAGGCCTCGAGCGAGCTGCTGCTCTCGGTGACCGAGGCCCTCGGCATGCCGCTGTCCTTCGTGCTGCGGGAGGTCTCCGACCGCATCGCCGCCGCCGAGGGCGTCACCGTGCCCGACACCGTGCCCGAGGGCCTGGCCGAGGAGACCGGCCCGCTGGTGGGCGCGCACTGAGGTGCGCCGCAGCGAGTTCAGCGAGCTGGCCGACCACGTCTTCGGCCCCACCCTCGCCCGCACCTACACCCGGGACCTCGTCCTCGAGGAGGTCGGCGGCCTGAGCGCCGATGCCGCCCTCGAGGCGGGGTACCCGGTGCGGCGGGTGTGGACCGCCCTCTGCGACGCGATGGAGGTCCCCGAGGGGGACCGCTGGGAGATCCCGCCCGCGCTGCGGCGGCGCTGAGCCCGAAGGCACTGAGTCCGGCGACGCTGAGCCGCCCGTGCCCCAACCCCGGGACACCGAAGGGTCCCCACCCTCCGATTCCCGCGACACGCCGGGAGCCCCGTGCTCCCGGCGTGTCGCGCATTCGAACGTCTGTTCGGGTATCGTGATCCGCGTCGGCCCGCCCGCCGTCCCTCCCCACCGCCCGGGAACGCACACCCCGCAGGGGTCGCGCTCGTTCGTCGGGGGTGAGTCCTAGGGTGGCCGCACGGTCACCACGTCGGCACCCCCGGTCCCCTGGAAGGAACAGATCCCATGCCTGCACAGAAGAACGCCCCCAAGGAGCGCGCCTCCACCCTGGACGCCGCGCTCGCCCAGATCGACCGCCAGTTCGGCAAGGGCTCCGTGATGCGCCTCGGTGAGGACACCCGTCCCCCGGTCGAGGTCATTCCCACCGGCTCCGTCGCGCTGGACGCCGCGCTCGGCATCGGCGGCCTGCCCCGCGGGCGCATCGTCGAGGTCTACGGCCCGGAGTCCTCCGGCAAGACCACCGTCGCCCTGCACGCCGTGGCCAGCGCCCAGCGCAACGGCGGCATCGCCGCCTTCATCGACGCCGAGCACGCGCTGGACCCGGAGTACGCCAAGAAGCTCGGCGTGGACACCGACGCCCTGCTGGTCTCCCAGCCGGACACCGGCGAGCAGGCCCTCGAGATCGCCGACATGCTGGTGCGCTCCGGCGCGCTGGACGTCATCGTCATCGACTCGGTCGCGGCCCTGGTGCCCAAGGCCGAGATCGAGGGCGAGATGGGCGACTCCCACGTCGGCCTGCAGGCCCGCCTGATGTCCCAGGCGCTGCGCAAGCTCACCGGCGCGCTCTCCGCCTCCGGCACCACCGCCATCTTCATCAACCAGCTGCGCGAGAAGATCGGCGTGTTCTTCGGCAGCCCGGAGACCACCACCGGCGGCAAGGCGCTGAAGTTCTACGCCTCCGTGCGCATGGACATCCGTCGCATCGAGACCCTCAAGTCCGGCCAGGACTCCGTGGGCAACCGCACCCGCGTCAAGGTCGTGAAGAACAAGATGGCCCCGCCCTTCAAGCAGGCCGAGTTCGACATCCTCTACGGCGAGGGCATCTCCCGCGAGGGCGGCCTGATCGATCTCGGCGTGGAGCACGGCGTGGTCCGCAAGTCCGGCGCCTGGTTCACCTACGAGGGGGACCAGCTCGGCCAGGGCAAGGAGAACGCGCGCCAGTTCCTCAAGGACAACACCGACCTCGCCGCGGAGATCGAGGAGAAGATCCTGCGGACACTCGGCGTGGGCAAGTACGCCGCCGAGCAGGCCGGTGCCGCCGATGAGGCGGAGGAGCTCGGCGAGGCCGAGTTCCTCGACGAGGACGTCCCGGCGGCCATCTGAGGATGACCCCCACCGCACGCCCCGGGCGCGGCGGCGAGGAGCCTGCGGGCCCTCCCGCCGCGCCCGCGGCGCATCCGGAGCAGGGCGACGGGCCCGGAGACCTCCGCGTCCCCGCCGACGACGAGGACGCGGCGCTGCGCGAGGACCTGGCCCGGCGCACCCGGCGGATCCTCGAGACCCCGCGCCCGGCCCCGGACCCCGAGCGCGCCGCCCAGGAGAAGGCGGTGCTCCACGAGAGCCGCTACCTGATGCGTCTGCTGGCGGGTCGCCGCCGCTCCGAGGGGGAGCTGCGCACCCGGCTGCGGGAGCGCGAGGTCCCCGCGGACGTGGCCCATGAGGCGATGGCCCGCCTGCAGCGTGCCGACCTGCTGGACGATGCCGCCTTCGCCGCGGAATGGGTGCGCCAGCGCCGCGGCCTGCGCGCCCTCTCCGACGAGGCCCTGCGCCGGGAGCTGCGCGGCAAGCAGGTCGATCCCGCCCTCATCGAGCAGGCCCTCGCCCAGCCCCTCCACGACACGACCGGCCTCGCCGCGGTGGCAGGCGAGGAGGAGCTCGATGCGGCCGAGCGGGAGGAGGCCGAGGCCGAGCGCTGCCGCGCGCTGGTCCGCTCCCGGCTGCGCGAGCGCGACCGGGCGGAGCTGCGCGCCGACCGCGACGGCAGTGCCCGCCAGCGCGTCACCCGCCGCCTGGACGCCCTGCTGACCCGTAAGGGCTACCCCGGCGACCTCGCCGTGCGGGTGATCGCCGCCGAGGTGCGGGCCGCCCGCGAGGAGCCCGCCGCCCGCTGATCCGGCCGCCGACCCCACCCCGGGCCCTGGCGGCGCGGTCCGACGGGGACGCTTCCGGAGGGGTTCGGCCCCCGGGCGGCTCAGTCCTCCGGCACGGCGACGGCGGCGCCCGCCACCCGGCGCTGCCCGCCGCGGCGCTGCACCCACACCGCGAGCCGCGAGAGCAGCACGTTCAGGGTGATGAACACGGCCGCGCCGACCGTCAGCAGCGGCAACAGGTAGGCCGCGTTGGTGAGGGCGTCGGCCACGCGGCTGATCGAGCGCAGCAGCTCCGCGTAGCTCACGATGTATCCCAGCGAGGAGTCCTTGATCAGCACCACGCCCTGCGCGATCAGGGAGGGCAGCATCATCCGCACCGCCTGCGGCAGCTGGACGTCGCGGTAGATCAGGAACGGGCCCATCCCCACGGACTGCGCGGCCTCGGTCTGGCCGGCGGGCAGGGCCTTGATGCCGGCCCGCAGGATCTCGGCGAACACCGCGCCGTTGTAGACCACCAGGCCGAAGACCACCGCGATCAGCGGGGTCGAACCCGGCAGCACCAAGATCGCGAAGAACATCATCAGCACCACGGGCAGGCCGCGGAACACCTCGATGACGCCCGTGACCAGCCAGCGCACCGGGGCGATGGTCGACGCGCGCAGGGACACCAGCACCACGGCCAGCAGCGCCGCCAGCGGCAGCGCGAACACGGCCGCCAGCAGGGTGTTCCCCAGGCCCCGGAACACGGCTGCCCACACGTGATGGGTCTCGTAGCCGGCGAAGTTCGGCGGCACGTCCACCAGCACCAGCCAGCGGTCGTCGAAGACGCCGTTGAGGGAGAGGCGGTAGCCGATCAGGCCGAGGCCGGCCACCACCAGCACCCCGATCACCACCGAGATGATCCGTTCGCGGCGCTTCTCGTCGGGGCCGGCGACGTCGTACAGCACGGGTCCACTGCTCATCGCGCGAACGCCACCTTCCGTTCGAGGTGCCCGGCCACCTGGCCGAGCGGGATGCAGACGATCAGGTAGCACAGCGCCACCCCGGCCAGGATGCCCAGCACGTCACCGGAGTAGACGTTGGTCATCCGCCGCGACATCGCGAACAGCTCGAAGACGCTGAAGGCGCCCGCCACCGAGGTGTTCTTCACCAGCGCGATGAACACGTTGATCAGCGGCGGTATCGCGGTGCGGAAAGCCTGCGGCAGCACCACGATGGTGAGGTTCTGGAAGAAGCTCATGCCCAGGGAGCGCGCCGCCTCCGCCTGCCCCAGGGAGACCGAGTTGATGCCCGAGCGCACCGCCTCCGCCACGAAGGCCGAGGTGTAGCAGGACAGGGCGATGATCGCCGCCACCTTGTAGTCGAAGGTGAAGCCCATCGACGGGGTGACGAAGACGTAGAAGAAGAACACGATCGTCAGCGGGGTGTTGCGGAGGAACTCCGTGTACACGGTGGCGAGGGTGCGCAGCGGCACGTAGGGCGAGACCCGCATGCCGGCCACGATCGTGCCGACCACGAGGGCGATCAGCCCGGAGATGGCGGCGAGGGTCAGTGTGGTCGTGAACGCGTCCCACAGCATGTCCCGCTCGGCGAGAAGACTTCCCATGCGTGAACTCCTGGGGCCCCGCGGGCCGCCGTGTCAGCGGCCCGCGGGGACGGTGAGGGGAGGGGAGAGAAGAGAGTCGTGCCCGGGGAGTGTGGGCACGGGGGCGGCGGACGGGTCGCCCGTCGCCCCGGGGCGGGATCAGTAGCGGTCGATCTCCGGGGGCTCCGGGGTCGGCAGCACCACGCCCGCGGTCTCCTCCCAGGCGGCGGCCCAGGTGCCGTCGTCGTAGGCGGCCTGCAGGGTGTCGTTGATGAAGGTGCGGAACTCGTCGTCGCCGAGGGCCAGGCCGATGCCGTAGGGCTCCTCGGTGAAGGTCTCCCCGTCGTTCACCAGCTTCAGGTTCTCCTCGTCGGCGGCGACGAAGCCCGCCAGGATCACGTTGTCCGTGGTGACGGCGTCGACCTGGCCATTGGTGAGGGCGGTGACGCAGTTGGAGTAGGTGTCGAAGGTCTGCAGCTCCGCCTCGGGGTGGTTGTCGAGCATGTACTGCGCAGGGGTGGAGCCCTCGACGGAGGCGACGGTCTTGCCGTCCAGGGAGTCCTCCCCGGTGATGTCCTCGTTGTCGGCGGCCACCATCAGCGCCTGACCGGCGACGTAGTACGGCCCGGCGAAGTCGACGACCTCCTTGCGCTCGTCGTTGATGGTGTAGGTCGCCACGACGATGTCGACGTTGCCGTTCTCGATGAAGGGCTCGCGATTGGCGGAGACGGTCTCCACCCACTCGATGTCGTCGGCCGCGATGCCGAGCGCGCCGGCGATGATCTTGCCGATCTCCACGTCGAAGCCCGCGGGGTCACCGTCGGGGCCGGCCTGGCCGAACAGCGGCTGGTCGAACTTGGTGCCGATGGTGATGCTGCCGGCCTCGGCGAGGGCGGCCATGGTCGAGCCCTCGGGGAACTCGGAGGCGTCGACCTCCGCGACCTCGGGTTCCTCGCTGTCCCCACCGCCGCAGGCGGCGAGGGCGAGGGTGGCGGCGGCGCCGGCGGTGCCGGTGAGGAAGAGACGACGGCTGGTGCTCATGGGGTGCTCCTGGGTCAATCGTGGGACATCGGGGAAGGGAAGTGTCGGGTCGGGGTCAGTGGGCGAGGATCTTGGAGAGGAAGTCCTGGGCGCGCTCGGTCTCGGGGGCGGAGAAGAACTCCTCGGGCGTGCGGACCTCGAGGATGCGTCCCGCGTCCATGAACACGACCCGGTCGGCGGTGCGGCGCGCGAAGCCCATCTCGTGGGTCACCACGATCATGGTCATGCCCTCCTGGGCGAGCCCCGTCATCACCTCGATGACCTCGTTGATCATCTCGGGGTCCAGGGCGGAGGTGGGCTCGTCGAAGAGCATCACCTTGGGGCGCATGGCCAGGGAGCGGGCGATGGCGACGCGCTGCTGCTGGCCGCCGGAGAGCTGCGCGGGCAGCTTGTGGGCCTGATTGGCCACGCCCACACGTTCCAGCAGCGCCGTCGCGCGGGCCTCGGCGTCCTTCTTGGACTCCTTCTTCACCTTGATCGGGGCGACGGTGACGTTCTCCAGCACCGTCTTGTGCGCGAACAGGTTGAAGGACTGGAAGACCATGCCGACCTCGGCGCGCAGCCGGGCCAGGCCCGGACCGGAGGTGGGCAGCACCTCGCCGTCGATGCGGATCTCGCCCTCGTCGATGGTCTCCAGGCGGTTGATGGTGCGGCAGAGGGTGGACTTGCCCGAGCCCGAGGGGCCGAGCACCACCACCACCTCGCCGGGGCTCACGTCGAGCTCGATGTCCTGCAGCACGTGCAGATCGCCGAAGTGCTTCTGGACCCCGCGCAGGGAGACGAGCGGGGGCGCGGTCGCGCCGCCCGCCGCCGCGGGACCCGATGTGGTCTGCGTCATGGAGTGGACCTTAGGGCAGGAGACCCGGGCGGGTGGAGACGGCGGGACACCGACACCGCATCGTGACCTCCGCGTGACCTTCGCCGGGAGCGTCCGTCCTGCCCCGGGCGCCGGGTTCGCGCGCCGTACCCTGGAGGGACCATGAGCATCACGCTGGATCCCTCCGCCCCCGCCGAGACCGCGGACTCCCCGCGCGGCACCTACCAGGTGCGCACCTTCGGCTGCCAGATGAACGTGCACGACTCCGAGCGCCTCACCGGCCTGCTCGAGGAGGCCGGCTACGTCGCGGCGCCCGCCGGGGCCGACGCCAGGGCCGGGGAGGTCGACGTCGTCGTCTTCAACACCTGTGCGGTGCGGGAGAACGCCGACAAGAAGCTCTACGGGACGCTCGGCTCCCTGCGCCCCGCGAAGGACGCGAACCCGGGGATGCAGATCGCCGTGGGCGGCTGCCTGGCTCAGAAGGACCGGGCCGCGATCACCGAGCGCGCCCCCTGGGTGGACGTCGTCTTCGGCACCCACAACATCGGCTCCCTGCCGGTGCTGCTGGACCGCTCCCGGCACAACGCCGCCGCCGAGGTGGAGATCCTCGAGTCCCTCGAGGTGTTCCCCTCCACCCTGCCCACCCGCCGCGAGTCCGCCTACGCCGCCTGGGTGTCGATCTCGGTGGGCTGCAACAACACCTGCACCTTCTGCATCGTGCCCTCCCTGCGCGGCAAGGAGCGCGACCGCCGCCCCGGCGACGTGCTCGCCGAGGTGCGCCAGGCCGTCGCCGAGGGCGCCATCGAGGTGACCCTGCTGGGGCAGAACGTGAACTCCTACGGTGTCGAGTTCGGCGACCGCGGCGCCTTCGCGAAGCTGCTGCGGGCCTGCGGACAGATCGAGGGCCTGGAGCGGATCCGCTTCACCTCCCCGCATCCCGCGATGTTCACCGACGACGTGATCGAGGCGATGGCCGAGACCCCCGCCGTGATGCCGCAGCTGCACATGCCCCTGCAGTCCGGCTCCGACGACGTGCTGCGCCGGATGAAGCGCTCCTACCGCGGGAAGAAGTTCCTCGGGATCCTCGAGAAGGTCCGCGAGCGGATCCCCGAGGCCGCGATCACCACCGACATCATCGTCGGCTTCCCGGGCGAGACCGAGGAGGACTTCCAGCGCACCCTGGAGGTCGTCGAGGTCTCCCGCTTCTCCAGCGCCTTCACCTTCCAGTACTCGATCCGTCCCGGCACCCCCGCCGCCGAGATGGAGGCTCAGGTGCCCAAGGAGGTCGTCCAGGAGCGCTACGAGCGGCTGGTCGCCCTGCAGGACCGCATCACCCACGAGGAGAACCGGCGCCTCGAGGGCACCACCGTCGAGGTGCTGATCGCGGAGGGCGAGGGTGACCGGGACCGCGAGACCCACCGCCTCTCGGGTCGTGCCCGCGACCACCGCCTGGTGCACCTGGCCCTGCCCGCGGACCTCCCCGACGCCGAGCGCCCCCGCCCCGGCGACCTGGTCACCGCGACCGTCACCCGCGCCGCCCCGTACTACCTGATCGCCGACAGCGCCCTCGCGGCCCCGCGGGAGCAGCTGAGCCCGGCCCAGTTCTCCCTGCGTCGCACCCGCTCCGGGGACGCCTGGGAGGCCGGGGGGACCGGGCTGGAGGAGGGATCCGCCTGCGGCACCGGCTGCGGGAAGGGGGAGGCGGCCCCCGCCGGCCCGGTCACCCTGGGCATCCCCACCCTGCGCCGCCCCTGATCCCCTCCCGACATCAGGACGGCCCCACCCGAGCGGGTGGGGCCGTCCTCGCGGCGCGGGGGAGGGGCGCTCAGGTGTCGAGCTCCTCGAGCTCCGCGCCCAGCCGCTCCTCGAGGCTGTGGAAGAAGGCGATCACGGTGCTGAGGCCGCAGGTGATCGCGCTGTCGAGCTGGGAGTCCAGGGCGCCGGCGCGGAAGTCCGCGGCCAGCTCGCCGTACACGCCCAGCAGGCCCTCGGACTCGCGGCGCACGTAGACCTTCGGCCAGATCCGGTTCATGTTCCACTCGTTGCAGAGCTTGACCATCTGCACCTTGCGGGAGACGTCCACGCAGTGGTTCCAGCGGCCGCGGGTCTGCAGGATGCCGTGGTCCTCGCCGCTCAGCATGAACTGGAAGCGGTAGTCGTCGAAGCGGGCCCGCAGGATCTCGGGATGCGCCTCGTCCTCGACGAAGGCGTAGCCGTGACGGCTCAGGCACTCCTGCACCCGGGCCAGCGACAGCGGGGCGAGGGTTTCGGCGGAGTCCGACAGCAGCGGGGACTCGTTCGCGGTTCTCACGGGCGACCTCGGGACGGATCGGGGACCAGGACGGCGGGTCCGGGACGGACCGTTCGCCAGCGTACTCCCCGTGCCTGCGAGAGGGCAGGTGCCCGGGCGTGATCCCCGCGACCCCGCGACCCCGCGTCGGCTCGGAGCGCAGGCGGCGGGGTGGATACGGTGGCCGTATGGACCCCGCCGCGTCCCCCGCGCCCACGGCCCCCGCGAGCCCGCCGGACGCCCCCCGGTGCCCCGCGCTGCTGGCGGTCGTCGGCGCCACCGCCACCGGGAAGTCCGCCCTCGCGATCGACCTGGCCCGCGCGCTGGACGGCGAGGTCATCAACGCCGATGCCCTGCAGCTCTACCGCGGTATGGACATCGGCACCGCCAAGGTGACGCCCGCCGAGCGCGCCGAGGTGCCCCACCACCTGCTGGACGTGCTCGACATCCGCGAGGAGGCCAGCGTCTCCGCCTACCAGCAGGCCGCCCGCGAGACGGCCGCCGGGATCCGGGGGCGGGGCCGGGTGCCGATCCTGGTCGGCGGCTCCGGCCTCTACGTCCGCGCCGCGATCGACGACATCGCCTTCCCGCCCACCGACCCCGCCGTGCGGGCGCGCCTGGAGGCCCGTGCCGAGGCCGAGGGTGACGCCGCCCTGCACGCCGAGCTGGCCGCGCGGGACCCCGAGGCGGCCGCCGGCATCGGCCCCGGCGACCGTCGCCGCATCGTCCGCGCCCTCGAGGTCGGCGAGCTCACCGGCCAGCCCTTCGCCGCCTTCCTGCCGCGGCCCGTGCTGTGGGAGCCGGACACCGTGCAGCTCGGACTGCGCCTGCCCCGCGCCGACCTCCACGCCCGCATCGCCCGCCGGGTCGAGAACATGGTGGCGGACGGCCTGCTGGAGGAGGTGCGGGCACTGCGCGAGCAGGGTCTGGCGGACTCCCCGACGGCCCGCCGCGCCATCGGCTACGAGCAGGCGCTGGCCGTGCTGGAGGGCCGCATGGGCTGCGCGGAGGCGATCGAGGCCACCGTGGTCGGCACCCGCCGCCTGGTCCGCAAGCAGGACACCTGGTTCCACCGCGACGACCGCGTGCGCTGGATCGACGGCCCCACCGACCCGACCGCCGCCGGGGCACGTGAGGGACTCCTCGGCGCCGCGCTCGCCGCGCTGGCCTAGGCTCGCTCCATGACCTCCGCGCTGCGCTTCACCAAGGGCCACGGCACCCGCAACGACTTCGTCGTGCTCGACGACCCCGCGGGTGAGCTCGCGCTCGACGCCGCGACCGTCGCCGCGCTCGCCGACCGCCGTGGCGGCATCGGCGCCGACGGCGTGATCCGCGCCGTGCGCACCCGAGACGCCGGCATCGAGGCCCCGGCCGATGCCCCCGAGTGGTTCATGGACTACCACAACGGTGACGGCTCGATCGCCGAGATGTGCGGCAACGGGGTGCGGGTGCTCGCCGCCCACCTGCGCCGCGCCGGGCACGTGGGCGAGGGCCCCTTCGCCGTCTGGACCCGCGCCGGGGTGCGCGGCGTGGAGGTGCTCGCCGAGCCCGCCCCCGGTGAGCCCGCCGTGTACACGGTGCGCGTGGGCATGGGACAGGCCGGCTACGCCGAGATCGGCCGCACCGTCGCCGTCCACGGCCTCGAGCTGCCCGTCGCCGACGTCGACATGGGCAATCCCCACGCCGTCGCCTTCCTCCCCGCGGGCACCGCCCTGGAGGAGCTCGACCTCACCGTGCGCCCCGCCCTGGACCCCGAGCCGGCCGCGGGCGCCAACATCGAGCTGGTCGCCGAGCGGGGACGGCGCCACGTGGCGATGCGGGTGCACGAGCGCGGGGTGGGGGAGACCCAGTCCTGCGGCACCGGCGTCGCCGCCGTCGCGGTGGCCGCCGCCCGTCGCGCCGGCGACACCAGCGGGGAGCCCTGGCGCGTGGACGTGCCCGGCGGCACCCTCGAGGTCGCCTGGCGCGAGGACGGCGAAGTCACCCTCACCGGCCCGGCCGAGCTGGTGGCCGACGGGGAACTGCTGGCCTGAGCCGCGACGGGTGACGTCGGCCCCCGGTCGTTACCGCTCCGGGCCGACCTCCAGGATCCGGAAGCCCTTGGCGCTGGCCACCTTCGTGACCGTCCGCCGCGGCAGGTCCGCGTCCAGCCGACGGGCCAGCGGGTCCGCCCCCAGGTTCTTGCCCACCACCATCGCGGCGGTTCCCTCCGGCCGCAGCCGGGCGATCCACTCCCGCAGCAGCGCGTCCAGTGCCTCGCGGCCGATGCGGATCGGCGGGTTCGACCAGAGGACGTCGACGCGCAGCTCCGCCGGCACCTCCTCCGGGGCGGCCACGTGCACCCGCTCCAGGCCCAGCGCGGCCGCGTTCTCCCGGGTCAGGTCCCGCGCCCGCTCGCTCACGTCCACCGCCCACACCTCGGCGTCCGGGTGCAGCAGCGCGGCAGTCAGCGCGATCGGCCCCCAGCCGCAGCCCAGGTCCAGCAGTCGCGCGCCCGGCGGCACCGGCGCGACCTCGTCCAGCCGGTCCAGCAGCACCGCCGTCGCCTTGTCCAGGCCGCGCCCGGAGAACACGGAGGAGCTGGAGACGAGCTGACGCTCCGCGCCGGCCAGGCGCACCCGCAGCGGGAAGCGCACGTCCGCGGTGTCGGGGGAGGGGGTGAAGTAGTGCTGGTCCACCCGCCCAGGATAGGGAGCCGTTCGCCCCCGCGCCGACCGGACGGAGGTCGGGGATGCGCCCAGGGAGAAATCCCTCGACCCCTCCGCGGCGCCGTGGGATTCTGGACCTCCGACACCCCGACGTGAGGAGAACCCTGCTCGTGCCCATCGCCTTCCATCCCGACCCCGAGCCCACCACCGACGCCGCCGACGGCGCGGAGGCCCCCGGCACGGACACCGCGGGAGCCGAGGAGACCACCGCCGAGCAGGCCCCCGCCTCCCGCCGCCGCGACCCCCTCACCGAGCGGATCCTCGCCCGGGGGGACGCCTCCATCGCCCGCACCACCACGGTCTCCGAGGCCGACGGGGAGCAGCTCGACCTCGCCGATCGCCACGCCCTGCGCCGCGTCGCCGGGCTGCGCACCGACATCGAGGACGTCACCGAGGTCGAGTACCGCCAGCTGCGCCTGGAGCGCGTGGTCCTGGCCGGGCTCTACACCCGTGGCGACGTCGCCGAGGCCGAGAACAGCCTGCGCGAGCTCGCCGCGCTCGCCGAGACCGCCGGCTCCGAGGTGCTCGACGGCGTCATGCAGCGCCGCGCCCACCCCGACCCCGCCACCTTCCTGGGTCGCGGCAAGGCCGCCGAGCTCGCCGAGATCGTCACCGAGGTCGGCGCCGACACCGTGATCGCGGATGGTGAGCTGGCCCCCAGCCAGCGCCGCGCCCTCGAGGACATCGTCACGGTGAAGGTCGTGGACCGCACGGCGCTGATCCTGGACATCTTCGCCCAGCACGCCAAGTCCCGCGAGGGCAAGGCGCAGGTGGAGCTCGCCCAGCTGGAGTACCTGCTGCCGCGCCTGCGCGGCTGGGGCGACTCCATGTCCCGCCAGGCCGGCGGCCGCGTGGCGGCCGGGGGCGCCGGCATGGGCTCCCGCGGTCCCGGCGAGACCAAGATCGAGCTGGACCGCCGCCGCATCCGTGACCGGATGGCGAAGCTGCGCCGCGAGATCAAGGCGATGACCCCGGGGCGCGAGGCCAAGCGCGCCGACCGCCACCGCAACGCCGTGCCGTCGGTCGCCATCGCCGGGTACACCAACGCCGGCAAGTCCTCCCTGCTGAACCGGCTCACCGGGGCCGGGGTGCTGGTGGAGAACGCCCTGTTCGCCACCCTGGACCCGACGGTGCGGCGCTCCACCACCCCCGACGGCCGCGAGTTCACCTTCGCGGACACCGTGGGCTTCGTGCGGCACCTGCCCACCCAGCTCGTCGAGGCCTTCCGCTCCACGCTGGAGGAGGTGGGCGACGCCGACCTGGTGCTGCACGTGGTGGACGCCTCCCATCCCGACCCCGAGGGGCAGATCCGCGCCGTGCGCACCGTGCTCGGCGAGATCGAGGGCTTCGAGGTGCCCGAGATCGTGGTGCTGAACAAGGCGGACCTCGCCACCCCTGAGACCCTGGCGCGGATCCGCAGCCAGGTCGGGGAACACGCGGTGGTCTCCGCCCGCACCGGCGAGGGCATCGAGGAGCTGCGCCGCCAGATCGCCGAGCACCTGCCGCGGCCCGCCGTCGAGGTGGACCTGGTGGTGCCCTACGACCGCGGGGACCTGGTCTCCCGGGCCCACAGCACCGGGGAGGTGCTGCGTGAGGAGCATCTCGCCGAGGGCACCCACCTGCACGCCCGTGTCGACGAGGCCCTCGCCGCGGAGCTCCGCGGCGCGGCCTGAACCGCCCGCGGCCGGGGCGCCGATACCCTGATCCGATGAGCTCCTCGGCCACCGCGGCACCCCCGGTCGCCGACCTCGACACCCTGATGCGCGCCGCCGTCGCGGCCGTCGGCGGCAGCCCCCGCGAGGGCCAGACCGCCATGGCCGAGGCCGTGGACACCGCGATGGACGGCGGTCGCCACCTGCTCGTGCAGGCCGGCACCGGCACCGGCAAGTCCCTGGCCTACCTGGTGCCCGCCCTGCGGCACGCCCTGGTGACGGGGCGGCCCGTGGTGGTCTCCACCGCCACCATCGCCCTGCAGAACCAGATCGTCCGCAAGGACCTGCCGCGACTGGTCGAGGCCCTCGCCGCGCACCTGCCGCGCACCCCCACCTTCGCGCTGCTCAAGGGCCGCGCGAACTACCTCTGCCGCCACAAGGTCGACGGCGGCTACCCGGAGGACCTCGACCCCCGGGCCCTGTTCTCCGAGGCCTCGGCCGATCCCGCCCGCGGCGGCGGGGAGCGGCTCGGCGAGCAGGTGCGGCGGCTGCGCGCCTGGGCCGAGGAGACCGAGACGGGCGACCGCGACTCCCTGGAGGACGCGGTCTCCGACCGTGCCTGGCGACAGGTGTCGGTCACCGGCACCCAGTGCCTGGGCTCCACCTGCCCGATGGTGGGGGACTGCTTCGCCGAGCGCAGCCGCGAGCTGGCCCGCGAGGTCGACCTGGTCGTCACCAACCACGCGCTGCTCGCGATCGACGCCTTCGACCGCCACGGCATCATCCCCGAGCACGACGTCGTCGTCTTCGACGAGGCCCACGACCTCACCGCCCGCGTCACCGGCGCCGTCACCGAGTCCCTGAACCCCGGCGCCGTCCGCGGCGTCGTGCGGGAGCTGCGGAGCCTCGGCGTCGCCGCCACGGCCCTGGACGACGCGGGGGAGGAGCTGCGGGAGGCCCTCGAGCTGGTGCCCGACGGCCGGGTCATCGCGGAGCTGCCCGAGCGGCTGCGCGACGCCCTGGCCATGATCCGGAACGAGGCCCGCACCGCCCACAGCGACGCCAAGGACGCCGGGGACGAGCACGCCGCCGGCACCGCCGGGGCCCGCAAGGCCGCCCGCGCCACCCTGCAGGAGCTGATGGACGTCTCCGAACGCCTGCTGGCCCCCGCCGAGGACGACGTCGTCTCCGTCTCCCACTCCACCGCGACCGGCCGCTCCAGCATCCAGGTGGCGCCGCTGAGCGTCGCCGGGGCCATGCGGGGGGCGATCCTCGAGGACCGCACCGTGGTGCTGACCTCCGCCACCCTCGCTCTCGGGGGCCGCTTCGAGCCGCCCGCGGGGGAGGTGGGCCTGGCCCGCGCCGCCCGCACCGCCCCCGAGCAGGTCCCCGCCCGCGAGGACCGCGGCGCCTGGGCCGGGCTGGACGTGGGCAGCCCCTTCGACTACCGCCGCCAGGGCATCCTCTACATCGCCCGCCACCTGCCCCCGCCCGGCAGGGAGGGCCCGGCGCCCGCGATGCTCGAGCACCTCACCGAGCTGGTCGAGGCCTCCCACGGCGGGGCGCTGTGCCTGTTCTCCTCCCGCCGCGGCGCCGAGCTGGCCGCCGAGCACGTGCGCGCCCGGCTGGACCTGCCGATCGGCGTGCAGGGCGAGGACTCGATGGCGAACCTGGTGCGGGACTTCCGGCAGGACCCCGACTCGAGCCTGTTCGGCACCCTCACCCTCTGGCAGGGCGTGGACGTGCCCGGGGACGCCTGCCGCCTGGTCACGATCGACCGCATCCCCTTCCCGCGGCCGGACGACCCGCTGACCTCGGCGCGCCAGGAGCGGATCACCGCCCACGGCGGCAACGGCTTCATGGGCGTCTCCGCGCAGCACGCCGCGCTGCTGCTGGCCCAGGGGGCGGGGCGCCTGATCCGCTCCCAGCAGGACCGGGGCATGGTCGCGGTGCTCGACGCGCGCCTGGCGACCGCGCGCTACGCGGGCTTCCTACGGGCCGCGATGCCGCCGCTGTGGGACACCACCGACCCGGGCGTCGCGCTGGGCGCCCTGCGGAGGCTCAGCGGCGCCTGAGCGCGCCACGGAACGCAGCGACCGACCTCTCTCGGGACACGGCGTCGCCCGGTCGGCAGCGGCTCAGACCGAGCGCAGCACAGCCACCACCTTGCCCAGCACTTCGGCGTCGTCGCCGAGGATGGGGGTGAAGGACGGGTTGTGCGGCATCAGCCAGATGTGGCCGTCGCGCTGGGCGAAGGTCTTCACGGTGGCCTCGCCGTCGATCATGGCGGCGACGATCTCGCCCTTCTCGGCGGTGGGCTGGGAGCGCACCACCACCCAGTCGCCGTCGCAGATGGCGGCGTCGATCATCGAGTCGCCCACCACCTGCAGCAGAAACAGCTCCCCGCTGCCCACCAGACGGGAGGGGAGGGTGAAGACGTCCTCGACCTGCTCCTGCGCGGTGATGGGCACGCCCGCGGCGATCCGGCCGACCAGCGGCACCGGCACGGAGGGGCCCGCGGAGAGGTCGTCGGCCGCGGCCAGCTCGGCGTCGGGGGCGCCGTCCTCGCCCGGGAGCACCACCTCCATCGCCCGCGGACGCTTGGGGTCCCGGCGCAGGTAGCCCTTGCGCTCCAGGGCCTGCAGCTGGTGGGACACCGAGGAGGAGGAGGTCAGGCCCACGGCCTCGCCGATCTCCCGCATGCTCGGCGGGTAGCCGCGGTTCGCGATGGCGGCGGTGATGGTCTCCAGCACCAGGCGCTGGCGCGGGGTGAGCGAGCTCTCCCCGCCCTCGGGCACGTCGGCGGCACCCGGGGGGACCTCGGCGAGGGCCGCCGGGGCGGGGGCGGTCCGAGCGGTGCGGCTCGACGGGGTGCGCGGGGTCATGGCGGGCCTCCTGGCCTGGGCGGGCGGTGCCGTGGGCGGTAGTCCGACGGCGGTCCCGGGACGGGCCGCGGAGTTCGTTTGTCGGACCCCCGCGGTTCGGTGGTGCTGTCACCCAGAGTAGGGCGACACGCAGGCGATACCAAACAGGTGTTCGAGATTTCTCTTGCGTGTCGCGCCCATCCCGCTTAGAGTCGCACACAGTTTCGATCGAACAGGAGTTCGGACATGCAGACCCAGAACGCCACCGTCATCGCCCTCCCCGCGCAGCACGGCCGCACCGCCCCCCAGGGCACCCCGGGGGCCGTTCGACCGCGTGTTCGACTGGAGGTCACCCGCCGGGGCCGCGCCCTGATCACGCTGCTCGCCTTCGTGCTGGGCCTCCTGGTCGCCGCGGCCGCGCTGCTCGTGCTCGACGTGCCGAGCGCCCTCGCCGGCGGTGAGGAGACCACCGATCACAGCGTCACCGTCGCCGCGGGGGAGACCCTGTGGGACTACGCCGACCGCTACGCCGCCGAGGGCGTGAGCGCGCAGGAGTACGTCGTGCAGGTGCGGGCCCTGAACCACCTGCCCACCGGCCGGATCGTGGAGGGCCAGGAGCTCGAGCTGCCCGCCGTGGACGCGCAGGCGCTCTGACACCGTCCCGCGTCGCGCTCGCCCCCGCACGCTCCGCGGCGCTCCCGGTCGGCTCGTGATCACCACCCCCGCCCACCGAATCGACCCGCGCCCTTCCCGCCGCACCGCCCCGTCCCCAGCACGGATCGGCGGGGAGGGCGTCGGCGGTACCCTGGGGCCCATGCACTGCCCGTTCTGCCGCCACCCCGATTCCCGGGTCGTGGACTCCCGCACCTCCGACGACGGCTCCACGATCCGTCGCCGTCGCCAGTGCCCGAACTGCTCGCGGCGGTTCTCCACCAGCGAGACCGCCTCGCTCGCCGTCATCAAGCGCTCCGGGGTCAGCGAACCCTTCAGCCGCGCCAAGGTGATCTCCGGCGTGCGCAAGGCCTGCCAGGGACGTCCGGTCACCGACGACCAGCTCGCCGTGCTCGCCCAGCGCGTGGAGGAGGACATCCGCGCCAGCGGCCAGGCCGAGATCGACGCCCACGGCGTGGGCCTGGCCATCCTGCAGCCCCTGCAGGACCTCGACCTCGTGGCCTACCTGCGCTTCGCGAGCGTCTACCGCTCCTTCGACAGCCTCGACGACTTCGAGGCCGCCATCCAGCGGCTGCGGGAGCAGGGCGCGGAGACCAGCACTGCGAGCTGACCCCGGGCAGGGGGCGCGAGGGGTGCCTCACGGGCGCGGTGGACAGTGGTCCGGGACGCCTGCGGATGTGGCTAAGATACCCATCGTGCGCTCTTGCAGCGCACGATCGGACGGCGGTCGTGGAGGGGAAGCCACGGCCGCCGTTCCCTGTCTGCTCCCCGTCTCCGGAGAAGACCGCCGCCCGAGGTCAGGCGGCGATCGGGGCCTCGGACATGCCGGCCGGCAGCGCCGCCGCATGGACCGCACCGAGGTGCCGGGTGGGCCGGGTCATCGCCACGTAGAGGTCTCCGGCGCCGTGCCGCTGAAGGATCTCGGCGGGCTCCGCGAGGACGACCGCGTCGAACTCGAGGCCCTTGGCGTCCTGCGGCCCCATCACGGCGACCTCGTCGTCCACACCGGCGGATCCGGTGCCGATGCGGATGCCCGGCAGCGCCTCGCGGATCGCCGCCAGCAGCTCCGGCTCCCGGGCGGGATCCGCGATCACCGCGATGCGGCCCACCTCCTCGGCGTGCAGGCCCGCCACCATCGCGGCGGTGTCCTCCGCGATCCGGGCGGGCTCCGTGCGCCGCAGCATCGGATCCTCCTCGCCCTCGCGCACCGAGGTGACGGCGGTGACGGGGAGGTCGTGGGCGGCGGCCATCGCCAGCGCCCGGTCCATGATCCGCGCCGGGGTGCGGTAGTTGACCGTCAGGTGCTCGATCTGCACCCGGTCCTGGACGTGCGGGGCCAGCGCCCGCTCCCAGGAGCCCGGGCCGGCGGCCGAGGAGGTCTGGGCGACGTCCCCCACCACCGTGAAGGACTTGGTGGGGCAGCGGCGCATCAGGGCGCGCCAGCTCATCGCCGAGTGCTCCTGTGCCTCGTCGACCACCACGTGGCCGTAGGTCCATCCGCGCTCCGCGGAGGCCCGCTCGGCCAGCGTCCGGCCGTCGCGCACCCGCGTCACCTGGTCGGCCAGGTCCTCGGCGCGCACGATGCCCGAGGTGTCGACGTTCTCCAGCACCCTGCGGGCGTAGTCCACGTCGGCCGCGCGGCGCTCGGCGGCGTCGCGGGCGCGGGCCTCCTCGGGGGCGGAGTCCTCCCCGAGCAGCTCGGCCACCTCGTCCAGCAGCGGCACGTCCTCCACCGTCCAGGGGGCGTCCTTGTCCCGCACCAGCCGCTCGACCTGTCCCGCGAGGTCCCGGGGCGCGGCCTCGCGCAGACGCTCGGGGCGGGAGAGCAGCACCCGCAGGAAGCCCTGCGGGGTGTAGGGGAGCCAGGCCAGGTTCAGCGTCCGTCGCACCGTGGGGTCATGGCGCAGATCGGCGAGCAGGTCCGGGCGGTCCTCGGGCACCACGGTGCGGCCGTGCGCCCGCAGCGCCGTCTCGTACCGTTCCACCAGCCGGTCCAGGGCCGCGCGCACGAACACGGTGCGGGCGTCGTTGTGGGGGCGATGCGTGGCGCGGGCCTCGCGGCGGGCGGCGCGCAGGTCCCCCCGGCTCAGGCGCAGCGGGATCCCGTCGATCCGCAGCGGCACGTCCTGCTCGGGCACCTGCTGGCGTTGCTTGACGGCGCGCGAGAGCAGCTCGGCCATCGCGGCGTCACCCTTCGCCCGGGCCACGGCCGGGGCGTCGTGCCGGGTGGTCTCCACGCCGGGGAACAGCGTGCCCGGCGTCATCATCACCACGCCGGACTCGCCGAGGCTCGGCAGCACGCGCTCGATGTAGTGCAGGAAGCCCTCGGTGGGGGCCATGATCAGCACGCCCGTGTGCTCCAGGCGGCGCCGGTGGGTGTAGAGCAGGTAGGCGGCGCGGTGCAGCGCGACGGCGGTCTTGCCGGTGCCGGGTCCCCCCTGCACCACCATCACGCCGCGGTTGTCGGAACGGATGATGCGGTCCTGCTCCGCCTGGATGGTGGCGACGATGTCGCCCATGCGGCCGGTGCGCTGCCCGGAGACGGCCGCCAGCAGCGCGCCCTCGCCCTGCAGCACCACGTCCTCGGCGCCCTCCAGCACGGAGGAGTCCAGCACGTCGTCCTCGAGGCCCACCACGGTTCGGCCGCGGCTGATCAGGTGCCGGCGCAGACGCACGCCCTGGGGGTCCGCGCTGGTCGCCTGGTAGAACGCCGCCGCGGCGGGGGCGCGCCAGTCCACCAGCAGCTGCTCGCGGTCCGCGGTGAACAGGCCGATGCGGCCGATGTAGCGCCGGGCCTCGTCCTCGGTGTCCAGGCGGCCGAAGACGACGTTCTGGCTGACGGAGCGCAGCAGCGCGAGGCGGTCCTCGTACAGCGCCAGGAAGGAGTCCCGCTCCGAGCGGTTCTGGTGGGTCGAGGCGTGCTGGGAGGCCTGCACCCCGGTGAGGTTGGCCTGCACCTGCTCGATCAGCTCGTCGAGGCGGTGGTAGAGCCGGTCGGCATGGTCCTGCTCCCGCGCGATCTCACGGCTGATCTGCTGCTCGGACTCGTCCACGGACCTGCTCCCCCCACGTGCGGATGCTGCGGGCGTCCGCTCCGGGCCCGGCCCGGACGGCGGAACGCGGTGGTCCATTATGGTGGACGGGCCTGGGTGTGCGTGACATCCGGCCCGCCACGGAAGGAGAGGGTGATGCGAGACCCGCGTGACCTGTACACCTTCGAGGATGCCGAGGTGCTCGCCGCGGTGCCGCGGGAGGACCTGACCCTCGTGCACGCGCTGCCGGGGATGGTCGATGCGGGCAACGCCTGCCGGATCGCCGCCACCTACCTGCGCGACGAGCTGCGCCACCTGCCGCTGGTCACCTTCGACATCGACGAGCTGCTGGACTACCGGGGCTCGCGACCCCAGGCCGTGTTCGACGGCGTCTCCTACCGCAGCGTCGACATCCCTTCGCTGCGGCTGTCCCTGATGTACGACGAGGCCGACCGCCCCTTCCTGTTCCTGGACGGCCCCGAGCCGGACCTGCAGTGGCAGCGGCTCTCCCAGGCCCTCATCGACCTCGTCGAGTACTTCGGGGTGCGTCGCGTGGTGGGCATGCAGGCGGTGCCGATGGCCGTGCCCCACACCCGGCCCATCGGCCTGTTCGCGCACGCCAACGACCCCTCCCTGCTGGAGCGCACCGAACTGCAGCCCCCTGAGGGGTCGGTGCCTCCCGAGGATGAGGCCGAGATCGTCGTGCCCGCCGGCTTCGGCTCCCTGCTCGAGGTCGAGCTCGGCCACGCCGGTCACGCCGCGATGGGCTACGCCGCGCAGGTGCCCCACTACCTCACGCGCACGGACTTCCCGGCCGCCGCTCTCGCCCTGCTGCGCCGGGTCAGCGGCGCCGCGGAGCTCGACCTGCCGCTGGTGACCCTCGGCGACCTCACCGATGCCGCCGGGACCGCCCTGGAGGGCACGCTGTCGCAGAACGGGGAGGTGCGCCAGATCGTCGCGGCCCTGGAGGAGCAGTACGACGCGGCGCGCGAGGAGGACGAGTCGTCGATCGCGACCGCGATGGACCTCCCCACGGCCGAGGAGCTGGGCGATCGCTTCGAGCGCTTCCTCGCCGACCGCGACGGCGAGGGGCCGGAGTCGCCGACCCGGTCGTGACCGGGCACGTTGGACAGTGGAAGTCTCCACCACTGACCGCGGCAGGCCCCGAGAGGCGTCATCGGGCCCTGACCTCCACCGTTGAGTGTTATACGACCGTTACTGCTTCGTGACGCCCCCGTGCCGGGGTTCGTGTGAACAGCGCCACCACCGGTGACAGAATGTGGGTGTTGCGGTGATGCAGGTCCCACAGGACGGTCCGTCGAGACGGTGCCCCGGCACCCCACGCACGGCACACCTGATGCCACCCGTGAGATGTGGGGGACGGCGTCGCGCGGCACCGAGGTCGCGAACGCGGCCGACGATGGACGACACAGGAAGTGACAGAGGTATGGCACAGGGCTCGGTCAAGTGGTTCAACGCCGAGAAGGGCTACGGCTTCATCGAGATCGACGGGGGCGGCGCGGACGTGTTCGTGCACCACTCCAAGATCGACATGGACGGCTACCGCTCTCTCGACGAGGGTCAGCGCGTGGAGTTCGAGGTCACGCAGGGGGACAAGGGGCCGCAGGCCGAGCAGGTCCGCCCGCTCTGACCCTCTCCGACTCCGATCCCGCAGGGATCCACCCGACGGGCCGGTCCCGGGCGCCACGCCCGGACCGGCCCGTCGTCCGTCCGGCCCGCGCGCGGACCAGGGCTCAGGCCCCCGCCCGCAGCACCTGACCGGAGCGACGCAGGTTCTCCACCTGGTCCCGCGGGGCCAGGCGCACCGAGACCGCATCCGAGCGCAGAGCCCGGTCCACCCCCTCCGGCAGCGGCTCCTGCGAGGCCAGCAGCACGGCGTTGCTGCGGCGCTTGTTGCCCAGGTGGGCCGGTTCGGCGATCACCCCGACGTGTGCGAAGACCTCCGCCAGGGTCGCGATCTCGGCGGCGATCATCCCCGACCCGGGTGGGGCCGCGCAGTTGGCCAGGTAGATCCCTCCGGGCCGCAGCACCCGGTCGGCCTGGCGGGCCGTCTCCTGGGTGATCAGCTCCGCCGGGGTGCGGTCCCCGGCGAAGACGTCGCGGATCAGCACCTCGAAGCGGTCTTCCCGCCAGGCGGCGAGGGCCTCGGCGGCGTCGTCCACCCGGATCCGCAGCCGGGGGGAGCGCGGCAGCTCGAACCAGGTGCGCACGAGCTCGGCCAGCTGTCCGTCCAGCTCGACGACGAGCTGCCGGGCGGCGGGATGCGTGGCCGCCAGGGCACGGGGGAGCGAGCAGCCCCCGCCGCCCAGATGGGCGATCTCCAGCGGGGCGGGGGAGGTCGCGAGGGCCGCCCGGACCTCCTCGCGCTCCAGGTGCAGCCCGACCACCAGCGCCATCCAGCGCATGTACTCGAAGACGAGGTGGGCGGGGTCCGGGTGCTGCTGGGAGGAGGGGACGCCGTTGACCTCGAGCAGCACGGAGCCGTCGCTCTCGCGGATCAGGCGCACGCTGCCCGTGGAGGTGGGGATCGCGGTGTCCACGGGGCCGAGCCGGGGGAAGGCCTCGGTCGGGGCGTAGGAGCGGGGACGGTCGCGGCGGGGCATCGTCCCACTCTAGGGAGTCCCGCCCCGGGCATCGTCCGGGGACGAGGGAGCGGTGGGGAGGGCGGTCCCTCCCCACCGGGGGATCGTCCTCCGGGAGGGCACCCGCGCTCGTTCGTCGGACCCCCTGCCTAGCGTGGGCACCACGACGAGCGGCGACGGCTCCGCACCCCGCGCAGCGGCCGCTCGGCACCCCGGACGAAGGAGGAGCCATGACCACCATCCCCGCGTCCCGTCCCGTCCAGCCCACCCTGCCGGCACCCCGCCCCACGGCGCCCCGGCGTGCCTCCCGCGGAGGAGCGGCTCCCGTCGCCTCCCGCCGCGGCGCCCTCGCGCGCTTCGATGCGGACCAGGCCGATCTGCAGCGCGCCGAGGCGCTGCTGGCCCGTGCCCGCGCCGCGCAGGCGAGCGATCCCCGGTCGGCCTTCGAGCTGACCCATCGCGCGGCCCTCCGTGGCGCGGGGGTGCTGGTGACCCGTGCCAACCGGGAGCGGCGCCGGAAGCTGCCCCTGAACGTCTGGACCGCGCTCGACCGCCTCGGCGGCCCCGCCCGCGAGCGCGCCGAGCAGATCCACGAGCTGGTGCGCGAGCGCGACCGGCTGGACCGGGACCCCGCGGCCCGGCCCGACCCGGAGCTGCTCCGGCGCCATCTCCACGACACGTCCGCGCACCTCGCCCGTGTGCGCGAGGAGATCCTCTCGGACCTGCCCGCGGCGATGGTCGCCCTGAGCGGCTGAGGCCGCGCCGGTACAGTGCCGAGGCGGCAGCACGAGAGCCAGCACAGCAGTCCGGGGTCTCCCCGGGGAGCGGAGGGAGCACGCATGAGCGAGTCCGGTCCCGCACGCCCCGGCCCCGCCGCCGGTCCGGAGCGTGGCGAGCCGGAGGTGCCCGGCATCCTGCACCTCGACATGGACGCCTTCTTCGCCTCCGTCGAGATCCGTGACGACCCCGCGCTCCGCGGTCGACCCGTGGTGGTGGGCGGTTCCGGCGCCCGCGGGGTGGTCGCCGCGGCCAGCTACCCGGCCCGCACCCGCGGCATCCGTTCCGCGATGGCGATAGCCACCGCGCGACGGCTCGCTCCGGACCTCGTGATCGTCCCGCCCCGCATCGACCGCTACCGCGAGGTCTCGGTGCAGGTGATGGACCTGCTGCGCACCGTGGTCGCCGACATCGAGCAGATCAGCGTCGACGAGGCGTTCCTGGACGTGCGCCCCGCCCGGCGGCTCTTCGGCGGGCCCGAGCAGATCGGGGCCCTGCTGCGCGGCCGCATCCGCGAGGAGCTCGGCCTGCCCAGCTCGGTGGGCGGCTCCGTCTCCCGGGCGGTGGCGAAGATCGCCTCCGCCCGGGCCAAGCCCGACGGGATGCTGATCGTCCCGGCGGCGGACACCGCGGCCTTCCTGGCCCCCCTGCCCGTCTCGGTCATCTCCGGCATCGGCCCCAAGGCCGTCGCCGGGCTCGAACGCCTCGGCGTGCACACCGTCGGCCAGCTGCGCGAGCTGCCGCCCGGTCCGCTCGCGCGGGTGCTCGGCCCCCGCGCCCCCGAGGTCGCGCGCCTCGCGGACGGCAGCGACCGCACCGGCCTCGGCACCCTCGTGCGGGACCGCTCCCTGGGCACCGAGCGCACCTGGGACGAGGACCTCACCGATCCTGCCGAGGTGCGGCGCCGCCTCACCCGCATGGCCGACGAGACCGCCCGCCAGCTGCGGCGCCAGCGGCTGCTCGCCCGCACCGTGGTGCTCAAGCTGCGCTCCCCGGACGGCACCACGCGCACCCGGTCCTCCACCTTCGCCCAGCCCACTGACACCGGGGAGCGGCTGCGCGAGCATGTCGTCGCCCTCTGGGAGCGCGAGCGCCCCGCGATGCCCCGGGTCCGGCTGGCCGGTGTGCGGGCCGCCCATCTCCTCTCCACCTCCGCCGCCACCCCGCAGCAGGAGCTGACCGGTCGGACGGCCGGCTGGCACGACCTGGAGGAGGCGATGGACCGCGCGCTGGACCGCTTCGGGTCCACGAGCCTCGGGCGCGGCTCCACCCTCCGCGGCGGCGCGGCCGCTGCGGACGGCGCTCCGTCGCGCTCCGCGCAGGGGCACGATGACCAGGGCGGACAGGGTGACGCCCCGCTGCGTCCCGGTGAGCTCCCGCGGCGCGACGCCGGTCCCGACGGGCACTCCGCCCCCGCCGGCGATGACGAAGCCCAGGGGCGGCTGCTGTGAGCGGCCCCCAGCGGTTCCCATCCCCCCGCACGGCGCACTAGACTTGTCGCACCGCCGACGGAGGCAGAGGTACGGGACGGACGTACACGGACGTGCGGCGGAGACGCCCCCTGGGGCGTGAGGCAACGGGGACAAGGAGCGGGATCATGCCGCTGTCGGAGCACGAGCAGAAGATGCTCGACGAGATGGAGCGTCAGCTCTTCGCCGATGACCCGCGCCTCGCGCGGGCCTTCGCGCCGCGGCGGGGGCCGCGCCGCAGCGGCCGCCGGATCCTGCTGGGCCTGGGTGGGGTCCTCCTCGGGCTCGTGCTGCTCGTCTTCGCGGTCTCCCTGCCGGCCATCTGGCTCGGCGTGATCGCCTTCCTGCTGATGCTCGCGGGCGCCGTCTACGCGGTCACCACCCCCACCCGATCCACCGGCGACACCGGCCAGGGCGGCGGGGGCGGGGGCCATGGCGGCCCCGGCGCCCCCAAGGGCGACGGCGGCGCCTTCATGCGCCGCATGGAGGAGCGCTGGGAGAAGCGCTCCGGCCCCGACACCCGGCGCTGAGCCGCCCGGCCCACCACCTCCAGGACGCCCCGACCCCTTGAGGGTCGGGGCGTCCTGCTGTGTCCGGACCCCGACCGCCGCCCGGACCCTCAGCGCCGCCCGGCCCCCTCCGTCGTCCTGACCCCTGCCACCGCCCGAGCCCCCGCTCTCGATGTCGGCCCCCGGCCTCCGCCGTCCACAGGCTCCTCCCAGCCCCCCACTTCCCTCCACCGGATCCCTCCCCCTCCCCCCACCCCGCACCCCCATCCCGTCTCCGGCGCACTGACCTGCGGCAACGAATGAGGGTGGGGAAGAGCAGGGTGCGCCGGGCGCCCGTCGGTGTCGACGGCAGCGACGCGGGACGCGAAATCCCCTCCACATCACACCCACTGCTCTGACCTGCTAGTTCCTTGCTCAGATCCCCCGGAATCGCGGTGTTCCCCGTGCGGGGTGGGGAGTAGTGGGGTAAAGTGGAGGGCGTAGGGAGGAGATCGGTTCGGATCGGGAGTGACGGCAGCAGAAGGGGGTCGGGATGTTCCTCGGCACCTTCACGCCCAAGCTCGACGAGAAGGGCCGCCTGATCTTCCCTGCGAAGTTCCGTGACGACCTCGCCGGGGGACTGGTGATGACCCGGGGTCAGGAGCACTGCATCGCGGTGTACCCGATCCAGGAGTTCCGCCAGAAGCTCGAGGAGGCCCGTCGGGCGCCGACCACCGATCAGCGCACCCGCGACTACCTGCGCGTGCTGCTGTCCGGTGCGGAGGACGTCATCCCGGACAAGCAGGGCCGCATCACGATCCCTGGCCACCTGCGTTCCTACGCGGACCTGGACCGGGAATGCGCCGTCATCGGCGCGCTCGATCGGCTCGAGATCTGGTCCTACCCGGCCTGGGAGACCTACCTCGAGCAGAAGGAGGAGGGCTTCGCCCAGACCGCGGAAGAGGTGGTTCCCGGTCTGTTCTGAGGCTCCCGGACGGATTCCGTCCCGCGAGGTCTCTCGTCGTTCCCGCCCCGACGCAACTTCCCCGGTGGCGGGTCGGGAACGACGGGATATCTGGCAGGACGGCCCCGACCGGGACCGCAGGGGCGGCCCGCCACCGCGCATCACCAGCACGACCAGCACGACCGGCACGACACCAGGGGAGGGGGAACGATGACCGAGGACGCCACGTCACCCACGACGCCCAGCGAGGCGGTGACCCCCGAGGCGATCACCACCGCGGACCGCCACCTCCCCGTCCTCCTGGACACCTGCGTCGAACTGCTCGCCCCCGCGCTGCAGCATCCCGGCGCGATCCACGTCGACGCGACCCTCGGCATGGGCGGCCACGCGCTCGCCGTGCTCGAGGCGGCCCCCGAGGCCCACCTGATCGGCATCGACCGCGACCCGCAGGCCCTCGAGCTGGCCCGCGAGCGCATCGCCCGGGCGGGACACGCCGAGCGCGCCACCCTCGTGCACGCCACCTATGACGAGATCCCGGCCGTGCTCGCCGACCTCGGCATCGAGGCGGTCGACGGCGTGATCATGGACCTCGGCCTGTCCAGCTTCCAGATCGACACCCCCGAGCGCGGCTTCTCCTACGTGGCCGACGCCGCGTTGGACATGCGCATGGACACCTCCTCCCAGGGGCCCACCGCTGCCGACCTGCTGGCCACGCTCCCCGAGGCCGAGATCTCCCGCATCCTGCACGTCTACGGCGACGAGCGCTTCGCCCGCCGCATCGCCCGCCGGGTGGTGGAGCGCCGGGCCGCGCGCCCGCTGCTGCGCAGCGGCGACCTCGTCGAGCTCGTCGAGCAGGCCATCCCCGCCGCCTCCCGCGCCACCGGGGGACACCCCGCCAAGCGCAGCTTCCAGGCGCTGCGGATCGCGGTGAACGAGGAGCTCGAGATCCTCACCCGCGCCCTCGACGGCGCCCTCGACACGCTGAGCCTCCACGGCCGCATCGTCGTGGAGTCCTACCATTCCGGAGAAGACCGAATCGTGAAATCCGCCTTCGGCCGCCGGACCCGGTCCAGCGCGCCGGTCGGCTTCCCGGTCGAGCTCGAGGAACACCGCCCCACGTTCACTCCGCTCGTCCGGGGCGCCCTTCAGGCGGACCCCGAGGAGCGAGAGCGCAACCCGCGCGCGGCCAGCGTCCGCCTGCGCGCCCTGACCCGCACCCGCACCGCCGAGAGAGCACACTGACATGGCCAGCACCTCCGCCGTCCGCGCGACCGCGGTCCGTCCCGTCCGCGGGCCGCAGACCGTCCGGTCCCCGCGTCCGCGCCTGACGGTCCTCGCCAAGCCCCGCACGCGCACCAGCCCGCTGCCCTTCGTGGCGCTGTGCACGCTGATCGTGGTCGCCACCCTCGCCACGCTGCTCACCCTCAGCATCCAGATGTCGGACGCCAGCTACGAGATCACCCGCCTGCAGGGCCAGTCGCAGCGCCTCACCGAGGAGCAGCAGGCCCTCGCCGAGACCGACGAGCGCCTGGGCACCCCCCAGGAGCTCGAGAAGCAGGCCCGGGAGCTCGGCATGGTGCCGGTCACCGATCCCGCCTACATCGACCTCGAGTCCGGCACCGTGATGGGGGAGACCGAGCAGGCCGCCGCGGCCGCCGATGCCGACACGCCGAGCGCGGAGACCGCCGTGCCGCCCGCCCAGATCTACGATCAGCCCAGCACCTACCACGGCATGGGCAACGAGGGAGTCTGACAGTGGCCACCCCCCGTCGATCGACGCGAGCATCCGCGGGCGGTCGCGGCGGCGGCGGCGCGCAGCGACCCCGCAGCCAGTCCTCCCGCGGGCGGCAGACGCGCAGCCGGGCATCCCGCGACGGTGCCGCGCCGCGTCCCCGCCCCGCCCGCGGCGGAGGCCCCGGCGGTCGTCGCCCCCGCCGCTCCGGCCTCGGCGCCCCGAAGGTCCGCCACCGCCTCGTGCTGGCCATGATCATGGTCGCCGTGCTCGCGCTCTCCGGTCGCCTGTTGTGGGTGCAGGGGCTGAACTCCCAGGCCCTCGCCCAGGAGGCCTACGAGCAGCGCTCCGTGACCCGGCCCATCACCGCCCTGCGCGGCGACATCACCGACCGTGACGGCACCGTGCTGGCCAGCTCCGTGGAGCGCTACGACCTCTGGGTGAACCAGGTCCAGGTCACCTCCTACAAGGAGAACTGGACCTCCACCGACGTCAAGGGCGTCGAGGCCGCCGCCGAGGACCTCGCGCCCGTGCTGGGCTGGACCGTCGAGGAGACCACGGAGGTCCTCACCGGCGACGACCAGTTCAAGTACCTGGAGAAGAACGTCGAGCCGGCCGTGCGCAACGCGGTGCTCTCCCTGGACATCCCCGGCATCGGCGGGGACCGGGTGGCCGACCGCATCTACCCGGCCGGCTCCGTGGGCGGCAACGTCCTCGGCTACGTCGGCGCCGACGGCACCGCCCTGGGCGGCGCCGAGCTCACCTACGACGACGTCCTCGCCGGCACCGACGGCGAGATGACCTACGAGCAGGGCGCCGGCGGGCAGGTCATCTCGACCGCCCCCAGCACCACCACCGAGGCCGTCGACGGCTCCGACCTCGCGCTGACCATCGACCGGGACCTGCAGTGGAAGACCCAGGAGGTCCTGCAGGCCACCATCGACCAGTGGGGCGCCACCGGCGGTGCCGCCGTGGTCTACGACCCGAAGACCGGCGAGGTGCTGGCCCTGGCCGATGCCCCCACCTTCGACCCCAACGACGTGGGCAGCGCCTCCTCGGAGGACCTCGGCATCCGCTCCGTCTCCAGCGTCTTCGACCCCGGTTCCACCGGCAAGCTGTTCACCATGGCCGCCGCCCTCGAGGAGGGCACCGCCGAGGTCGACAGCGAGTACGAGGTCCCCTACACGATGGACTTCAACGGGGAGCGCATCAAGGATTCCCACTCGCACCCCGACCAGCAGCTCACCATGGCCGGGATCCTCAAGAACAGCTCCAACACCGGCACCGTGCAGGTCGCCGAGACGATGACCCCCGAGACCCGGTACGACTACCTGATGGCCTTCGGGCTGGGCCAGACCACGGACGTGGGCCTGCCCGGCGAGTCCGCCGGCATCGTGCGCCCGGCCGAGGACTGGACCGGCCGCACCCGCTACACCACCTCCTTCGGCCAGGGCTACTCCGTGACCGCGCTGCAGATGGTCTCCGCCATCGGCGCCTTCGCCAACGACGGGGTGCGGGTGCAGCCGCAGATCGTCGCCGGGGTGCGGGAGGACGACGGCTCGATCAGCCCCGTCGAGAAGCCCGAGCGGACGCGCGCGGTCTCCGCGGAGACCGCCGACGAGATCCTCGCGATGATGGACAACAACATCGACGACGAGGAGTCCGGGGCCCGGGTCGAGGGCTACGCCGTGGGCGGCAAGTCCGGCACCGCCGAGGTGCCCGACGGCACCTACACCTCCTCCTTCATCGGCGTCGCCCTGGCCGACGACCCGCAGCTCGTCGTCGGCGTCTACCTCTTCGGCCTGAACACCTTCATCTCCGGCACCCGCGCCGCCGCCCCGGCGTTCTCGGACGTGATGACCTTCGCGCTGCAGAACCAGGGCATCGCCCCCACCGGCGTGCCCGGCCGCGAGCTGGAGAACGAGTGGTGAGCGCCCCCGTCACGGAGCCGCCGCGTCCCGAGAGCCCCCAGGGCGTCGACGCGGCCGCCCTCGCCCGCCTCCTCGGTGCCCCCGCTCCGGACGTGGACGTGCACCTCACCGGCGTCACCCTGGACTCGCGGGCCGTGCGCCCCGGGGACCTGTGGTGCGCCCTGCCCGGGGCCAACGCCCATGGCGCCGACTTCGCCGCCCAGGCCGCCTCCCTCGGCGCCGCCGCGGCCCTCACCGACGATGCCGGTGCCGCCCGCTGCCGCGAGGCCGGCCTGCCGGTGCTCGTGGTCGAGGACCCGCGCCGGGACACCGCCACCGCCGCCGCGACCGTGTACGGCGAGCCCGCCGCGAAGCTGGCCACGATCGGGGTCACCGGCACCAACGGCAAGACCTCGGTGACCACCATCGTCACCGCCGTGCTGGAGCACCTCGGGGTGCCCGCCGGCGTGGTCGGCACCTCCGGCACCCTCTACCGCGACCCCGCGGGCGCCGAGCACGTCATCGGCACCGTCCGCACCACCCCCGAGTCCCCGGAGCTGCACGGCCTGCTGGCCCGCATGGCTGAGGACGGGGTGCGGATCGCCTCGATGGAGATCTCCTCCCACGCCCTCGTGCTGCACCGGGCCGACGGGGTGGTGGTCGACGCCGCCTGCTTCACCAATCTCAGCCAGGACCACCTCGACTTCCACGGCACGATGGAGGAGTACTACCTCGCCAAGCGCCGCCTGTTCACCCCGGCCCATGCCTCCCGCGGCGTGGTGTGCGTGGACGACGAATGGGGCCGTCGCCTGGCCCGCGAGGCCGAGATCCCCGTGACCACCTACTCCACGACGGGCATCGCCGCCGACCACCGTGCGGTGGACCTGCGCCCGGACGGCTTCGGCACCGGCTTCACCGTGCAGGGCCCCGAGGACTCGCGGCCCCTGGCCGCCGCCCTGCCCGGTCGCCACTACGTCGCCAACGCGCTCGCCGCCTCCCTGCTGCTCGAGATCGTCGGCGTCCGCGGCCCCGAGGTCGACGCGGCCATCGGCCACGCCGGCACCGTGCCCGGCCGGATGGAGCAGGTCGCCACCGCGCCCGTCCGCGGCGTCGTGGACTACTCCCACACCCCCGACGCCCTGCAGCAGGCCCTGGACACCCTCCGCGCCGTGCCCGGCACCCGCCGCATCCTCACCGTGATGGGCGCCGGCGGAGACCGCGACCGCGGCAAGCGGCCCGTGATGGGGGAGGTCGCCGCCCGCGGCTCCGACGTGGTCATCATCACCGACGACAACCCCCGCAGCGAGGACCCCGCGAGCATCCGCGAGCAGGTCCGCGCCGGGGTCCCGGCCGACACCGCGGCCGTGGTGCACGTGGTCGACGGCCGCGGCGCCGCCATCGACCTGGCCGCGGAGCTGGCCGACGTGGGTGACACCATCCTGGTCGCGGGCAAGGGCGCGGAGACCGGACAGACCATCGGCGGTATCGTCCATGCGTTCGATGACCGCCTGCGACTGCGCGAAGCCCTCGCCGCGAGCGGTGGCAGCGACGCGGACGGAGGACGCTGACATGTTCCAGACCACGGCCCGACAGATCGCCGAGACCACCGGCGGCAGCCTCGTCGGCGGCGCCAGCGGGGACGAGACCGTCACCGGCGAGGCCCGCATCGACTCCCGTGCCGTCGAGCCCGGCGACCTCTTCGCCGCCTTCGCCGGCGAGCACGTCGACGGCCACGACTACCTCGCGGCCGCCTCCGCCGCCGGCGCGGCCCTCGCCCTGGTCACCCGGGACGACGTCGGGATGCCGGCCGTGCGCGTCGCCGACGTCCAGCAGGCCCTCTCCGACCTCGCCCGCGAGCAGATCGAGCGCGCCCGCGCCGCCGCGGAGCCGCCGGTCGTGCTCGCCGTCACCGGCAGCGCCGGCAAGACCTCCACCAAGGACCTGCTCGGCCTCGTGCTGTCCGGGATCGGCCCCACCATCGCCCCCGCCGGCAGCTTCAACAACGAGCTCGGCCTGCCGCTGACCGTGCTGCGCCTGACCCCCGACACCCGCTTCCTGGTGCTCGAGATGGGCGCCCGCGGCGTCGGCCACATCCGCCACCTCACCGACATCGCCCGCCCCGACATCTCCCTGGTCCTGAACGTGGGCAGCGCCCACCTCGGCGAGTTCGGCAGCGTCGAGGCCATCGCCCGCGCCAAGGGCGAGCTGGTCGAGGCGCTGCCCGCCACCGGCCGCGCCGTGCTGAACGCCGAGGACCCGCGCGTGGCCGCGATGGCCTCCCGCACCGAGGCGCCCGTGGTCACCTGGGGGCTGTCCTCCGGCGACGTCCGCGGCGAGCAGCTCGACCTCGACGCCGAGGCCCGCATCACCTTCACCCTCACCGTGCCCGAGGGCCTCACCCGGCTCGACGGCTCGGCCGTGCCCGCCGGCAGCGTCCCCGTGCGCCCCGACCTGCTGGGCGAGCACCAGGCCGGCAACGTCCTGGCCGCCCTCACCGGCGCCCTGCTGGCCGGCGCCGAGCCGGCCGCCGCGGCCGCCGCCCTGGAGGGCGCCACGCTCGCCTCCGGGCAGCGCATGGAGGCCGAGCGCGCCGGGGACGTCCTCGTGATCAACGACGCCTACAACGCCAACCCCGATGCGATGCGGCTGGCCCTGAAGACCCTCGCCCACCTCGGCCGCGGACACCGCACCATCGCCGTGCTGGGGGAGATGCGCGAGCTCGGCCCCGACTCCGCGCGACTGCACGACGAGATCGGGCGCCTCGCCGTCCGGCTGAACATCTCCCAGCTCTACGTGGTGGGGGAGGGCGCCGCCCCGATGCACCACGGCGCCAGTCTGGAGGGCAGCTTCGGCGGGGAGTCGGAGTACCTCGACACCGTCGAGGAGGCCCTCGCTGTGCTAGAACGGACCGTGGCGCCCGGGGACGTGGTGCTGCTGAAGTCGTCTCGGGATGCCGGTCTGCGGCAGCTCGCACGACCCCTGCTCGAACACCTCGCGCAGGACGCCGGGCCCCAGCGCCCCTCGGACGGAGGAGAGCAGGGATGATCCCGATCATCATCGCCGGCGCCGCCGGCTTGATCCTGTCGCTGTTCGGCACCCCGCTGTACATCCGCCTGCTGGTCAAGCGCGGCTACGGCCAGTTCATCCGCGACGACGGACCGACTTCGCACGCCACCAAGCGCGGCACCCCCACCATGGGTGGCGTCGCCATCATCCTGTCGACCGTGCTGGCCTACGGCATCGCCCACGCGGTGCCGCCGAGCCCCAGCCTGCCCAGCGTCACCGTGCTGCTGGTGCTGTTCCTCATGGTCGGGCTCGGCGTCGTCGGCTTCCTCGACGACTACATCAAGATCTCCCGCCAGCGCAGCCTGGGCCTGCGCCCGCACCAGAAGCTGATCGGCCAGTTCCTCGTGGCCACCGCCTTCGCCGTGCTCGCCCTGTTCTTCCCGGACGACGGCGGGAACACCCCGGCCAGCACCCAGATCTCCTTCGTGCGGGACATCCCCTGGCTGGACCTCGCCTTCGGCGGCACCGTGGTCGGCATCATCCTCTTCGCCGTCTGGGCGAACTTCCTGGTGGCCGCCTGGTCCAACGGCGTGAACCTCACCGACGGGCTCGACGGCCTCGCCAGCGGCGCCACCATCATCTTCACCGCCGCCTACCTGATCATCTCCTTCTGGCAGTGGCGGCAGGTCTGCAACATCGACCTCGAGGCCGGCGGCCTGGTCCACTGCTACGACGCCCGCGACCCGATGGACACCGCCGTGCTGTGCGCCGCGATCATGGGCTCCCTGGTCGGCTTCCTGTGGTGGAACACCTCCCCGGCCAAGATCTTCATGGGCGACACCGGCTCCCTCGCCCTCGGCGGCGCCCTGGCGGGCCTGACCATCGTCACCCACACCCAGGTGCTCGGCGCCATCATCGGCGGCCTCTTCGTCGCGATCTCGCTGTCCGTGATCATCCAGGTGGCCAGCTTCAAGGCGACCGGCAAACGCGTGTTCCGCATGGCCCCGCTGCAGCACCACTTCGAGCTGAAGGGCTGGAACGAGGTCACCATCGTGGTCCGCTTCTGGATCGTCGCGGGCGTCCTGGCCGGCGTGGGCCTCGGCTTCTTCTACCTCGACGCGCTGCCGTGGGTCACCTCGTGACCGCCCCGCAGCACGGCTCCGACCCCACCACCCCGGTCCAGGACCGTCCCTGGCCCGGCCTGGACGTCGCCGGCGTGCGCATCCTGGTGGCCGGCTTCGGTGTCTCCGGCTACGCGGTCGCCGACCAGACCATGCAGCGCGGGGCCCGGGTGCTCGTCGTCGACGCCGGGCAGGGCGAGGAGCTGCGCGAGCGCGCCCGCATCCTCGAGGTCCTCGGCGTCGAGGTGCGCCTCGGCGCCGAGCACACCGCCGCCCTCCCCGCCGACCGCGAGATCGACCTGGTGGTCACCTCGCCCGGCTGGCGCCCCGAGCAGCCCCTGCTCGCCGCGGCCGCCGCCGCCGGGATCCCCGTGTGGAGCGAGATCGAGCTGGCCCGCCGCATGCAGGCGCCGGACGGCCCCGCCTGGCTCGGCATCACCGGCACCAACGGCAAGACCACCACCGTCACCATGCTCGAGTCGATCCTGCAGGCCGCCGGGCTGCGCGCCGTGGCCTGCGGCAACGTCGGCCTGCCGGTGATCGAGGCCGCCCTGGACCCCGAGGGCTTCGAGGCGCTCGCGATCGAGCTGTCCAGCTTCCAGCTGCACTGGACCGAGCACCTGGACTGCGAGTCCGCCGTGGTGCTGAACGTGAGCGACGACCACCTGGACTGGCACGGCGGGGCCGAGGCCTACGCCGCCGCCAAGGGCCGCATCTACGAGGGCGTCTCCCGCGCCTGCGTCTACACCGCCGGCGACCCCGTGACGATGTCGCTGGTCGAGGTGGCCGACGTGGTCGAGGGCGCCCGCGCCATCGGCATCGGCCTCGGCGCCCCCGGCCTCTCCGAGCTGGGCGTGGTCGACGGGCTGCTGGTGGACCGCGCCTTCCTCGCCGAGCGCCGCACCCAGGCCGCCGAGCTCGCCTCCCTCGAGGACCTCGCCCACCTGGGCCCCGAAGGCGCCCCGCCGCACGTGGTGCTCGACGCGCTGGCCGCCGCGGCCCTGGCCCGCGCCCACGGCGTCGAGCCCGCCGCCGTGCGCGAAGGCCTGCGCGGCTACCGCATGGGCCGCCACCGCGCCGAGCTGCTGGGCCGCGTCGGGGAGGTGGCCTACGTGGACGACACCAAGGCCACCAACCCCGCCGCCGCCCGGGCCTCCCTCGCCGCCGCCGAACGCATCGTCTGGATCGCCGGCGGCGACACCAAGGGCGCGGACGTGGAGCCGCTGGTCGCCGATGCTGCCGCTCGCCTCGCCGGGGTGGTGCTGCTCGGCGTGGACGCGAGCCCCTTCGAGGAGGCCCTTCGCCGACACGCCCCCGATGTCCCCGTCGCCCGCATCGACCCGGGCGACACTGGCGAGGTCGCCGGACGCGAACGGCTGATGGAGGAGGCGGTGGCCCGCGCCCACGCGCTGGCCGCCCCCGGGGACGTGGTGCTGCTGGCACCCGCCGCGGCCTCCATCGACCAGTTCCGCAACTACGCGGAACGGGGGGAGCTGTTCGCGGCGGCCGTGTCCCGACTGCCAGGAGCCTCCCGATGACCATGCAGGACAGCCGCCGCTCCACCCGTGTGGTGCGGCCCGAGGAGGAGCAGCAGCCGCTCGGGGACATCTCCGGGCGCGTGCGCTCCGGCCTCGGCAGCTGGCTGCGGTCCCCGGCGCTGGACTTCTACGGCCTCATCGTCGTCGGCGCGCTGCTGATCGGCATCGGCCTGGTGATGGTGCTGTCCTCCTCCTCGGTGCTGAACATCGCCCGCGGCGACTCCGGCTACGCGGGCCTGATCCGCCAGGGCACCTTCGCCGTCGCCGGCCTGGTGTTGCTGGTGGTCGCCGCCTGCCTGCCCCCGAGCTTCTACCGCAAGGCCGCCTGGCCGCTGCTGCTGTTCGGCCTCGCCCTGCAGATGCTCGTGCACACCCCGCTCGGCGTCGACGTCGACGGCAACCGCAACTGGATCCAGATCGCCGGGCAGCGCATGCAGCCCTCCGAGTTCCTCAAGCTCGCGCTCGCGGTCTGGATCGGCGCGGTCCTCTCCACCAAGCGCCCCCTGCTGCACAAGCCCTTCCACCTCATCGTGCCGCTGGTGCCCGGGGTGCTCCTCGCCCTCGTCCTCGTCGTCTGGGGCCACGACCTCGGCACCACCCTGGTGATGTGCATGCTCGTCGCCGGCGCCGTCTGGGTCGCCGGGGTGCCCCGCCGCTGGTTCCTGCTGGCCGGCGGCGCCGGACTGCTCGGCGTGATCGCCCTGACCATCACCAGCTCCAACCGCATGGGCCGCATCGAGAACTGGCTGCAGGGCACCTGCGAGGGCGACAGCTGCTACCAGTCCACCCAGGGCCTGATGGGCCTCGCCGGCGGCGGCTGGTGGGGCGTGGGCCTCGGCCAGAGCCGCCAGAAATGGGGCCGCCTGCCCGCCGCCGAGGACGACTACATCTTCGCGATCATCGGGGAGGAGCTGGGCCTGCTGGGCACGCTCTCCGTGGTGCTGCTCTTCGCCGCCCTCGCCTTCCTGCTGTTCCGCATGATCACCCGCATCGACGACCACTTCATGCAGATCACGGTGGCCGGGATCAGCTGCTGGATCATCGGCCAGGCCTTCGTGAACATGATGGTGGTGACCGGCCTGTTGCCCGTGATCGGCGTGCCCCTGCCCTTCATCTCCGCCGGCGGCTCCGCGCTGCTGGCCTCGATGGCCGCCCTCGGCGTGCTGCTCTCCTTCGCCCGCCACGAACCGGGCGCCCAGGAGGCCATCACCGCGCGCATGGGCGCCGTGCGCAGCTCCGCCACCGTGCTGCCCGCCCCGCGCGACACCCCCGCCCCGCAGCGCTCCAGGCGCTCCCGCCGACGTTCCGCCGCCCGCCGCGGCGCGGCCCGGACCGCCGACCGCTCGCCCCGACCCCCGAAGGGACGCCGATGACCCCCCGAGTCCTGCTCGCCGGAGGCGGCAGCGCCGGCCACGTCTCCCCGCTGCTGGCCACCGCCGACCGGATCTCCCGCCGCGCCCCCGAGGCCGAGGTGCTCGTGCTCGGCACCGCCGACGGGCTCGAGGCCGACCTCGTGCCCGCCGCCGGCTACGAGCTGGTCACCATCGAGAAGGTGCCCTTCCCGCGCCGCCCGAACGGTGCCGCCCTGCGCTTCCCCGCCCGCTTCGGGGCCACCCTGCGCGAGGTCCGCGGCCTGCTGCGCGAGCGCGACATCGACGTGGTCGCCGGCTTCGGCGGCTACGTCTGCCCGCCGGCCTACCTCGCCGCCGCCGCGAGCCGCACCCCGCTGGTGGTGCACGAGGCCAACCGTCGCCCCGGCCTGGCCAACCGCCTCGGCGCCCGCCGCGCCGAGGCCGTGCTCACCGCCTTCCCCGGCTCCAGCCTGCGCGGCGCCCGCCGCATCGGCATGCCCATGCGCGAGGCCGTCGCCCACCTGGACCGCGAGGCCCGCCGCCCCGAGGCCAGGGAACGGCTCGGCCTGGACCCGGAGCGCCCCGTGCTGCTCGTGACCGGCGGCTCCCTCGGCGCCCAGCGGCTGAACGCCCAGGTCTCCGAGGCCGCCGCGGACTTCCTGGCCGCCGGCACCCAGATCCTGCACATCACCGGCCGCGGCAAGGCCGAGGGTCTGACGGCCCGCGAGGGCTACCACGTCGTGGAGTACGTCCACGCGATGGAGGACGCCTACGCCGCCGCCGACCTGGCGCTGACCCGCTCCGGCGCCGGCACCGTCTGCGAACTGACCGCCGTCGGCCTGCCCGCGGTGCTGGTGCCCCTGCCCGTCGGCAACGGCGAGCAGGCCCTGAACGGCGAGGAGGTCGTCGCCGCCGGCGGCGCCCTGATGATCCCCGACGCCGAGCTGGACGCCGCCTACCTGCGCTCCACCGTGCTGCCCCTGCTGCAGGACGAGCAGCGGCGCGCCGCGATGGCCGAGGCCTCCCGCGCCTTCGGCATCACCGACGCCGCCGAGGTCATGGCCGACATCGTGATCAGCGCCGCACGCCGCGCCTGACCGGAGCCCTCGCGAGCGCCGACTACCGTGGCCCCATGAGCTCCGATGCCGCGTCCCCGGGCCCGATCGCGCCCCGCACGATCCTCGCCCCGGGACCGGTGGTCTCCCGCGCCGACTGGCCCGCCGAGCAGGAGCCCCGCGCGCTCCACGTGATCCGCATCGGCGGTGCCGGGATGTCCGCCGTGGCCCGGCTCGCCCTCGAGGCCGGCCTGGCCGTCTCCGGTTCCGACTCGCAGGACGGCCAGTTCATCGGCCCGCTGCGGGAGGCCGGCGCCACCATCGGGATCGGCTTCGACGCGGCGCAGCTGCCCGCCGACTGCGACCTCGTCGTGGTCTCCACCGCAGTGCGCGCCGACAACCCCGAGCTGCTCGCCGCCCGCGAACGCGGCATCCCCGTCATCCACCGCGCCGCCGCCCTGGCCGGGCTGCTGGGGGAGCGGCCCCTGATCGCCGTCGCCGGCACCCACGGCAAGACCTCCACCACCGGGATGGCCGTCACCGCCTTGCGCGGCGCGGGCACCGACCCCGCCTGGGCCCTCGGCGCCGCCGTGCCCGACCTCGGCCGCAACGCCGGCTTCGGCGCCGCGTCCGCCCCGGGCACGCGCCTGCCCGCCGACGCCGACCGTCAGCCCGCCGTGGTCGAGGCCGACGAGTCCGACGGCTCCTTCCTCGCCTTCGCGCCCCGCGCCCTCGTGGTCACGAACCTCGAGGCCGACCACCTCGACTTCCACGGCGACGAGGCCACGCTGATCGCCGGCTTCGACGCCCTGGCCGACCGGGTCGTGCCCGGCGGCACCCTCGTGGTCTGCGCCGACGATCCCGGGGCGCGCGCCCTGGGGGAGCGGGCACGGGCCCGCGGCATCGCGGTGCAGGAGTACGGCACCGCCGCGGACGCCGATTGGGAGCTGCGGGCGGAGGACGCCGCAGCCGGCGGCACCGTCGCCGAGCTGCGCACCCCGAGCGGCCCGCTCACCCTGCGCCTCGCCGTCGCCGGCCACCACAACGTGCTGAACGCCCTCGGGGCGCTCGCCGCCTGCGCCGCCGCCCTGCCCGCCGCCGACCCGGCCCTGCTGGCCGCCGGCATGGCCTCCTTCACCGGGGCCTCCCGCCGCTTCGACGTGGCCGGCACCGTCGGCGGCGTGACCGTGGTGGACGACTACGCCCACCACCCGCGCGAGGTCGCCGCCACCCTCGAGGCCGCCCGCGGCATCGTCGCCCAGCAGCCCGGCCCGGGCCGGGTGCTCGCCGTCTTCCAGCCCCACCTGTACTCCCGCACCCGCGCCTTCGGCGCCGAGTTCGCCGCGGCCCTCGCCGCCGCCGACCTCGCCTGGGTGATGCCCGTCTACGGCGCCCGCGAGGACCCCGATCCGAGCGTCGACGCCCGCACCATCACCGCCCACCAGCCCACCCTGACCCCGCTGGACGAGGCCGGGGCCGTGATCCCCTCCGTCCGCGCCGCGGCCCGTCCCGGCGACCTGCTGCTGATGCTCGGCGCCGGCGACGTCGTCGAGACCACCCCGCAGCTCCTGGCCACGCTGGACGCTCCCGTCACCGACGCGGGGGAGCCCGAGGCGTGATGGCCCGCCGCCCCTCCACCCCCCGCCGCCCCGGGGCGCCCACCGGCACC
>NZ_AGBX01000004.1 GCF_000225825.1 Brachybacterium squillarum M-6-3
CCCCCGCCACGACCCGCTGGCCCGCATCGGCCGCCGCGCCGTGGCCCGTATGGTCGATGCGGCGGGGGAGTCCGGGCACCTGGCCGTCCTGCACGGCCGCGACGCCCTCTACCTGGTCGAGGAGCGCGCCCGGCGCCGCCCCAGCCTGGTCACCGAGCGCGGCGTGCGCCTGCCCGCCCACCTCACCGCGAGCGGCCGCGCCATGCTCGCCGCCCTCCCGCCCGCCCAGCTGCGCAGCCTCTACCCGGCCCGCACCCCCTTCGAGCGCCGCACCGAGGCCCCCACCATCACCTCCCGCCCCGAGCTCGTGGCCGCCTGCGCCCGCATCCGCGAGGAGGGTGTGGCCTGGGAGGACGGCGAGGTGACCCCCGGCTTCGTCTCCGTCGCCGCCCCGGCGCGCGACGCCGCCGGCTGGCCGATCGCCGGGGTGGCGCTGACCTGGGAGGCGGGGACCTGGGGGGCGGGCGAGCAGGAGGCGGAGGTCCGCGAGGAGCGGGCCCGCACCGTGCGTGAGGTCGCCGCGGAGGTCGCCCGCGCCGCCGGCTGATCCCCACGGCGGAAGGGTGACCGTCCGGGATCCCGGACACCTCCTGGTCGTCGGCCCCGACGCCGCGCACGCCGCCGTGGTCTGCTGGGCTCACCCGTCGCCCCGAGCACTCAGGAGCCCGCCATGACCCTTCCCGGAGCCCGCCCCGTCCGCGCCCCCCGCGGCACCGAGATCAGCGCGAAGTCCTGGCAGACCGAGGCGCCGCTGCGGATGCTCATGAACAACCTCGACCCCGAGGTCGCCGAGCGCCCCGACGACCTCGTCGTCTACGGCGGCACCGGCCGCGCCGCCCGCTCCTGGGAGGCCTTCGACGCGATCACCGAGACCCTGCGCGACCTCGAGGACGACGAGACCCTGCTGGTGCAGTCCGGCAAGCCCGTCGGGGTGCTGCGCACCAACCCCTGGGCGCCCCGCGTGCTGCTGGCCAACTCCAACCTGGTGGGCGACTGGGCCACCTGGCCCGAGTTCCGCCGCCTCGAGGCCGAGGGCCTGATGATGTACGGCCAGATGACCGCCGGCTCCTGGATCTACATCGCCACCCAGGGCATCCTCCAGGGCACCTACGAGACCTTCGCCGCCGTCGCCCGCAAGCGCTTCGAGGGCACCCTTGCCGGCACCATCACCCTCACCGGCGGCTGCGGCGGCATGGGCGGCGCCCAGCCGCTCGCCGTCACCCTCAACGGCGGCGTCTGCCTGATCGCCGACGTCGACCGCACCCGCCTGGAGCGTCGCCTCGCCAAGCGCTACCTCGACGAGATCGCCGAGGACCTCGACGACGCCGTGGCCCGCGCCGCCGCCGCCCGCGCCGAGCGCCGCGCCGTCTCCATCGGCATCGTCGGCAACGCCGCCGAGGTGTTCCCCGCCCTGCTGGAGCGCCACCGCGCCGGGGACCTCGTGATCGACGTCGTCACCGACCAGACCAGCGCCCACGACCCGCTGAGCTACCTGCCCGCCGAGATGACCGTCGAGGACTGGCGGGCCGAGGCCGCCGCCGACGCCGAGGGCTTCACCAAGAAGGCCCGGGAGGCGATGGCCCGCCAGGTCGAGGCGATGGTCGGCTTCCAGGACGACGGCGCCGAGGTCTTCGACTACGGCAACTCCATCCGCGACGAGGCCCGCCGCGCCGGCTACGCCCGCGCCTTCGCCTTCCCCGGCTTCGTGCCCGCCCACATCCGACCCCTGTTCTGCGAGGGCCTCGGCCCCTTCCGCTGGGTCGCGCTCTCCGGCGACCCCGAGGACATCGCCGTCACCGACGCCGCGCTGAAGGAGCTCTTCGCCGACAACGACCACCTCTGCCGCTGGCTCGACGCCGCAGCCGAGTACGTCGAGTTCGAGGGCCTGCCCGCCCGCATCTGCTGGCTCGGCTACGGCGACCGCGCCAAGGCCGGCAGGCTCTTCAACGACCTGGTGCGCGACGGCAAGGTCAAGGCCCCCATCGTCATCGGCCGCGACCACCTCGACTCCGGCTCCGTCGCCTCCCCCTACCGCGAGACCGAGGCGATGCTCGACGGCTCCGACCCCATCGCCGACTGGCCGCTGCTGAACGCGCTCACCGCCACCAGCTCCGGCGCCACCTGGGTGTCCATCCACCACGGCGGCGGCGTCGGCATGGGCCGCTCCATCCACGCCGGGCAGGTCGGCCTCGCCGACGGCACCCCGCTCGCCGAGGCCAAGCTCACCGCGCTGCTGACCAACGACCCCGCGATGGGCGTGATCCGCCACGTCGACGCCGGCTACGAGCGCGCCGCCGACGTCGCCGCGGAGCGCGGCGTGCGGGTCCCCATGGCGCCGACCGTGCGCGACGCCGGGGACGCCGAGTCCGCCCAGCGGGAGGTGCTGGACCGCCTCGCGACCGCCGGCACCCCGCGGAAGGACTGAGCATGCCCACCACCGTCCTGACCGGCATCTCCGAGCTGTGGACCCTGGACCCCGCGCTCGACGCGGCCCCCGGGGAGCCCGGCCGCCACGGCGCCGCCGAGGGCCAGGTGCTGCGCGAGGCCGCCCTCGTGATCGAGGACGGCCGCGTCGCCTGGACCGGGCCGGCCTCCGCCGCGCCCGCCGCCGATGAGTACCACGACCTCGGCGGTCGCGCCGTGCTGCCGGGCTGGGTGGACTCCCACACCCACCTCGTCTTCGCCGGGGACCGCTCCGCCGAGTTCGAGGCGCGCATGGCCGGGCAGGACTACGCCGCCGGCGGCATCGCCGTCACCACCGCCGCCACCCGCGCAGCCCCCGACGCCGAGCTGCGCGCCCTGGTGCGGGCCCGGATCGCCGAGGCCCGCGCCGGGGGCACCACCACCCTGGAGACCAAGACCGGCTACGGCCTCACCGTCGCCGAGGAGACCCGCGCGGCCGCGCTCGCCGCCGGGCTGGTCAACGCCGGGGAGCTGGACGAGGTGACCTTCCTCGGCGCCCACGTGGTGCCCGCCGAGGCCGAGCACGCCGAGGCCTACGTCGACCTGGTGGTGGGGGAGATGCTCACCGCCGTCGCCGAGCACGCCCGCTGGATCGACGTGTTCTGCGAGCGCGGCGCCTTCACCCGGGAGCAGTCCGCCCGCGTGCTGCGCGCCGGCCGCGACGCCGGTCTCGGCCTGCGGGTGCACGGCAACCAGCTCGGCCCCGAGCACGAGGGCGTCGCCCTGGCCGTGGAACACGGGGCCGCGAGCGTGGACCACGTGAACCACCTCGGCCCCGCCGACCTCGAAGCCCTCGCCGCCACCGCCGCCCGCCCCGTCCGCGCGGCCGGGGAGGGGCTGCTGGACGTGCACGCGGGTCCGACGGTCGCCACCGTGCTGCCGGCCTGCGACCTCTCCACCCGGGCGCCGCTGGCCCCGGCCCGTGACCTGCTGGACGCCGGCGCGGAGCTCGCGATCGCCTCCAACGCCAACCCCGGCACCTCGAACACCTCCTCGATGGCCTTCTGCGTGGCCACCGCCGTGCTGCAGATGCGGCTGAGCCTCGCCGAGGCGGTCCGCGCCGCCACCCGCGGCGGGGCCCTCGCCCTGCGCCGCTCCGACGTCGGCCACCTCGCCGTCGGCGCCCGCGCCGATCTGCACGTGCTGGACGCCCCCGCCGCCATCCACCTCGCCTACCGCCCCGGCATGCCGCTCACCCACCAGGTGTGGCGCGCCGGCGTGCGCGCCGTCTGACCCGTCCGTTCTCCCCTGGAAGAGGTACCCCCACGATGACCATCGCCCCCGACACCGCCGGCACGACCGCCGTCGAGACGGTCCACCTCGCCTCCGCGGGCCTCGCCGCCGCCGAGGTGCTGGCCGTCGCCCGCCGCGGCGCCCGCGTGGAGCTGACCCCCGAAGCCCGCGAGCAGGTCGCCGCCGTGCGCTCCCACATCGAGGCCCTCGCCCACCAGGAGACCCCTGTCTACGGCGTCTCCACCGGCTTCGGCGCCCTGGCCGACACCGCCATCGAGCAGCCGATGCGGCAGGCGCTGCAGCGCTCCCTGATCCGCTCCCACGCCGCCGGGGCCGGCCCCGAGGTGGAGCGGGAGGTGGTGCGCGCCCTGATGCTGCTGCGCGCCCGTACTCTCGCCTCGGGCCGCACGGGCGTGCGCCCCGTCGTGGTCGAGACGATCCTGGCGCTGCTGAACGCGGGCATCACCCCGATCGTCCACGAATACGGCTCGCTGGGCTGCTCCGGGGACCTCGCCCCTCTGTCCCACTGCGCGCTGGTGCTGATGGGGGAGGGCCGCGCCCGCGACACCGAGGGCACCGAGCGCGACCCCCGCGAGCTGCTGCTGGAGCACGGCATCGAGCCGCTGGTGCTGGAGGAGAAGGAGGGCCTGGCCCTCATCAACGGCACCGACGGCATGCTCGGGATGCTGCTGATGGCGCTCGCCGACCTCGACGAGCTGGTGCGCACCGCGGACCTCACCTGTGCGCTCACCGTGCAGGGGTTGCGCGGACGCGACAGCGTCTTCCGTCCCGAGCTGCACGGCCCCCTGCGCCCCCACCCCGGTCAGGCCGCGTCGGCCGCGAACATCTACGCCCTGCTGGAGGGCTCCCCGATCCTCTCCGAGGTCGCCGCCGCCGGCTCGCGGGTGCAGGACGCCTACTCGCTGCGCTGTGCCCCGCAGGTCGCGGGCGGCGTCCGCGACACCATCGAGCACGCGCGCACCGTCGCCGAGCGGGAGCTGGCCAGCGCCATCGACAACCCCGTGGTGCTGGAGGACGGCACCGTCACCTCCAACGGCAACTTCCACGGCGCGCCGGTCGCCTACGTGCTGGACTTCATGGCCGTGGTCTCCGCGGACCTCGCCTCGATCGCCGAGCGCCGCACCGACCGGATGCTCGACAAGGCCCGCTCCCACGGCCTGCCCCCGTTCCTGGCCGACGACCCGGGCGTGGACTCCGGCTTCATGATCGCCCAGTACACCCAGGCGGCCCTGGTCTCCGAGATGAAGCGCCTGGCCGCGCCCGCGAGCGTCGACTCGATCCCCTCCTCCGCGATGCAGGAGGACCACGTCTCCATGGGCTGGCACGCCGCCTGCAAGCTCCGCACCAGCGTCGAGAACCTGCGCCGGGTGCTCGCCATCGAGCTGCTCACCGCCGCCCGCGCCGTGGACCTGCGGCGGCCGCTGGCCCCCTCCCCGGCCTCGATCGCCGCGATCGACGTGCTGCGCCGCACGGTCGACGGGCCCGGCCCGGACCGCTTCCTGGCCCCCGACATCGCCGAGGCCGAGGCGCGCCTGCTCGACGGCAGCGTGCTCGCCGCCGCCGAGGGCGTGGTGGGCCGCCTGCGCTGAGCCGCACGGGGAGCGACCCCCACGGCCCGGCCGTCGCCCTGCCGGAGCGGACCCGTCACGTTCGTGCGGTAATCCGCGGAGGCACGTCACGTCGGTGTCGGATGGGGCGGCTCTCGGCGACACGACCGTGACCCCCCCCCGGGTGTCCGGGGGTGGGTCACGTCTGCGCGGGGTGCGGCGGGAGGTGCGGGCTCCGACCTCGTCTCACGAGAGGGCGCGGGCACAGGGGCCGCGGTCGCGGACCTCGACCCAGCGCTCGCGGGGGAGCCGCAGTCCGATCAGCACCGCCAGCAGGGTGAACAGCGCGCCGATGAGGATCCACTGCGCAGGCCCGTCGACGCTGAGCCCAGGCTCGGAGACCGGGGTGTTCGCCACGTGCAGCCCGCCGTGGATCCCGACGGCCGCCCACACCGAGCGCAGAGCCATGCCGAGCACGCCGGCGGTGAGGGCGAAGCCGAAGGGGATCGCCAGGTAGGCGAAGCGTTCCCCGAGCTTCTCCTGTCCGCCCTGGGAGAGCAGGTGCGGGATGGTGACCACGACGGCGGCCCCGAGGACCGCGAGCACCGGGCGGGAGCGCAGCGACTGCATCAGGTAGCCGCGGCACCATCGCCCAGGCGCCGGCCATGTACGCGATCAGCGTCAGCATCATGCGGACGACGGCGGGAAGGCGAGGGCGGTGCGCGGACCCGGAGGCCAAGGGATCGCGGCCGTCGAGGCCATCGCCGAGTCCTTCCGCGGCACCGGGCTGGAGGTGCGCGTCCGCGCCGATCCCGCCGTGGAGCTCGGCCCCGACGCCTCCCTGCTCAGGCGCGCGGCGCGTAGAGCCCGAGCTGCACCTCCACCGTCACCGCGCCCGGGGCGTGCCCGGCCGCGCCGGCCGGATCCAGGTGGCGGGCGCTCGGTGTCATCGCCACCAGGTCGGTGGCCGCCTCCGGGGTGAGCTCCGCGGTGAAGCGCACGGTGCGCTCCGCGACTGCGGTGACGAACGGCTCCAGCGCAGTGGCCAGCCGCTCCTCCTTGCGGGGGTCGATGCCGAGCATGCCCGGCACCGCCTCCCGCAGCTCGGCGAGGTGCCCGGGGCCCGGCCGGGCCACGAGCAGGCGACCCTGCGGGCGCAGCACCCGCGCGAACTCGGAGGGGTTGCGCGGGGAGAACACGTCCAGCACCAGGTCGATCGCGTCGGAGGCCAGGGGCAGGCGGGCGAAGACGTCCGCCCCGATCGCGGCCAGGCGCGGATGGGCCCGGGCCGCGAAGCGCAGCGAGCGCGGCGAGGAGTCCAGGCCGATCCCGCGGGCGCCCGGCTCGGCCTCCAGCAGGCCCGCGGAGTACCAGCCGGAGCCGCAGCCCACGTCCAGCACGGTGCGCCCGGGGCCGTCGCCCGTCACCTCCGCGGCCGCGCCGGCGAGGTCGAGGATCGCGGCGCGCAGCGGCGCGTACGCGCCCGTGGCCAGGAAGCGGTCGCGGGCGCGGGCCATCGCGTCGTCGTCGCCGCTGCGCGGGCGATTGCCGTGCAGCAGGGTCACCGCCCCGGAACGGGCGAGGTCGGCGCTGTGCCCGGCGGGGCAGCGCAGGCTGAAGCCCTCCGCGTGCAGCGGCTCCGCGCAGACGGGGCAGCGCAGCAGCGGCAGTACGTCCAGCAGGGCGGGAGGCGGAGCGGCGGTCACGGACCCACGGTACGGCCCTGCGGGACCGGGGACAGCGGCCCGTCACGCCCCTGGTGGGCATGTCCTCGGCCGGGAGCGCGCCCCGAGGGCTCTCAGGCCTCCAGGGACTCCCCGGGTCGCAGGTCGTCGGTGGAGTGGGAGGCGACCATGCGCAGCTCGGGGCGACGGGCCAGCAGACGCTCCAGGCGACGCCGGGTGGAGGTCAGGGCGGCACGATCGTGCGCCAGCAGCGCCTGCCGGAAGCGGACGTCCGCCGCGGTGCGACCGCTGGTCAGGGCCAGCTGGGAGTGGGCGGCGTCGCCGGTGTGGATCACCCGCAGTCCTCCGCGACCGTCGATCACCACGCCGGCGTGGCCGTCGGTGTGGCCGGGCAGCGGCACCAGGCGCATGCCGGGGCAGACGTCCCCGAGGTCCGTCACCCCGTCCAGGCCCTCCCAGCGGCCGGGGCCGGGCTCGTGCAGCAGCAGGCGTCGCACCCCGTCGAAGGCGTGGGGGCGGTAGCGGAGCCGGTCCAGCAGGGTGCGGCGGGCGGCCCAGGCCCGGTGCTCCGCGGCGGCCAGGTGGATCCGGGCGGCCGGGAAGTCGCGGATTCCGGAGGCGTGGTCGACGTCCGCGTGGGTGAGGACCACGTCGCCGGCCGTCTCCGGGTCCAGCCCCCGGGCGGCGAGCTGGGCCCGCACGGTGCGCTCGATCCGCAGGTCGGGGCGCAGGAACCAGCGGGAGGGGCCGAGCCGGGAGGGGTCGGCGACATCGGCCGCGGAGAATCCGGAGTCGACGAGGACCAGCCGGTCCGGCAGCTCGATCACCAGGACCCGGCAGACCATGGAGGCGCCGGGCACCCGGAGGGGCCCGGCGTCGAGGTGGTGCAGGCGCATCAGCGGGGCGTGCCCGCGGGGGATCGGCTCAGGCCTCGTCCTCGCCGGCGCGCACCAGGGACAGCTCGAACTCGAGCCGGATGCGGTCGCCGACCAGCAGGCCGCCGGAGTCCAGCGGGGTGTTCCAGGTGATGCCCCAGTCGCGGCGGTCCAGGCGGCGGGTGCCTTCGAATCCGGCGCGCTCGTTCCCGAAGGGGTCGGTGTCGATGCCGACCAGACGCAGCGGGATGCTCATCGAGCGGGTCATGCCGCGGATGGTGAGGTCGCCGGTCACGATGTAGCCGCCCTCGTCGACCTCCTCGACGGAGGTGGAGACGAAGGTCATCAGCGGGTAGGTCGCCACGTCGAAGAAGTCGGCGCTGCGCAGGTGCTCGTCGCGCGACTCGTTGCGGGTGTCGATGCTGGCCATCTGCACCGTGACCTCGACGTGGGAGCTGGCGGGATCCTCCGGATCGAACACCGCCGTGCCGGCCACGTCGTTGAACGCGCCGCGCACCCGGGTGACCATCGCATGGCGGGTCGCGAAGCCGATGCGGCTGTGGCCCTCGTCGATGGTCCAGGTGCCGGAAAGAGGTGTGTCGGTCATGGTCTCGCCTTCTCCAGTGGGGCGGGGCGCGCGGGCCCGCCGGGACGGTGGGGACCAGGCGGCGCCCCGCGGCACGGGGCCCGACGACGTCATGGTCCGCCCCGGAACCTACCAGCTCCACCCCCCGAGTCAGGCCAATCGGACGTCCCGGATGGGGAGATCGTGACCTGCGGCCCCGCCTCACGGACGGTCTCGGACGCGGGTCCGGCCGAGCCGTGAGCCCGACCGTTCAGCGGGTCGCGGCCGTCCCCGCTCCCACGTAGTCCCGCAGATGCTGCCCGGTGAGGGTGGAGGCCTCGGCGATCAGCGCCGCGGGGGAGCCTTCGAAGACCACCCGGCCGCCCTCGTGCCCGGCGCCCGGGCCGAGGTCGATCAGGTGGTCGGCGTGGGCCATCACGGCCTGGTGGTGCTCGATGACGATGACGGAGGTGCCGCCGTCCACCAGGGTGTCCAGCAGGTCCAGCAGCGTCTGCACATCGGCCAGGTGCAGGCCGGTGGTGGGCTCGTCCAGCACCACCACCCCGCCGTCCTCGCCCATCCGGGTGGCGAGCTTCAGCCGCTGCCGCTCGCCGCCGGAGAGGGTGGTCAGCGGCTGCCCGATGGTCAGATAGCCCAGGCCCACCGCCTCCAGCCGCTCCAGCAGCTTCCGGGCCGCGGGCACCGAGGACTCGGCGGTGGAGAAGAACTCCCGGGCCCGCGCCACCGACATCTCCAGCACGTCGGCGATCGAGGCCCCGGCCAGGGTCAGCTCCAGCACGGCGGGCTGGAAGCGGCGGCCGCCGCAGTCCTCGCAGGGGGTGGAGACGGTCTCCATGAAGCCCAGCTCGGTGTAGATCACGCCGGCGCCCTTGCACTGCGGGCAGGCGCCCTCGGAGTTGTTGGAGAACAGGGCGGGCTTCGCCCCGGTGGCCTTCGCGAAGGCCTTGCGGATGGGATCGAGCAGCCCGGTGTAGGTGGCGGGGTTCGAGCGCCGTGACCCGCGGATCGCGCCCTGGTCCACCACCGTGATCGAGGGCTCCACGGCGCGGGCGGCCTCCAGCAGGGAGCTCTTGCCGGAGCCGGCCACGCCGGTGATCGCGGTGAGCACGCCCAGGGGGATGTCCACGTCCACCCCGCGCAGGTTGTGGCCGCGGGCGTCGCGCACCGCGATCGTCCCGGTGGGCTCACGCACGGTGCCCTTCACCGCGACCCGGGTGTCGAGGTGGCGTCCGGTGAGGGTGTCCGAGGCGCGCAGCCCGGCCACGTCGCCCTCGTACTGCAGGGTGCCTCCGGCCGTGCCCGCCCGGGGCCCGAGGTCGACCACGTGGTCGGCGATGGCGATGGTCTCCGGCTTGTGCTCCACCACCAGCACGGTGTTGCCCTTGTCCCGCAGCTCCAGCAGCAGCCGGTTCAGGGTGCCGACGTCGTGCGGGTGCAGCCCGATGGTGGGCTCGTCGAAGACGTAGGTGACGTCGGTCAGGGCCGAGCCGAGATGGCGGATCATGCGGGTGCGCTGGGACTCGCCGCCGGAGAGGGTGCCGGAGGGTCGGTCCAGCGACAGGTAGCCCAGGCCGATGGTGACGAAGGCGTCCAGCAGGGCGTGCAGGTTGGCCAGCAGCGGGCCGACGCCCGGGGCGCCGCCGTCCTCGAGGCCCCCCACCCAGTCCCGCAGGTCGGTGATCTGCAGGGCGCAGGCGTCGGCGATGGAGACCCCGTCGATGCGGGATTCCCGGGCGTGCTCCGCCAACCGGGTGCCCTCGCACTCGGGGCAGGTGATGAAGGTCACCGCGCGCTCCACGAAGGCCCGGATATGGGGCTGCATCGAATCGGGGTCCTTGGAGAGCATGGACTTCTGGATCTTCGGGATCAGGCCCTCGTAGGTCATCGAGATGCCGTCGATCTTGACCTTCGTCGGCTCCTTGTAGAGGAAGTCGTGCCGCTGACGGGCTGTGAAGGAGGCGATGGGCGTGTCGGCGGGGAGGAAGCCGCTCTTGGCGATGATCTTCACGGCCCCGCCGTCGGCGGTGTAGCCGGGGATGGTGAAGGGGCCGTCCTCGAGGGACCTGCTCTCGTCGTACAGCTCGGTGAGGTCGAGGTCGGTGACCTGCCCCATGCCCTCGCAGCGCGGGCACATGCCGCCCACCCGGGAGAAGGTCGTCTTCTCGGCGATGGTCCTGTCCCCCTTCTGCACGGTCATCGCGCCGGCCGCGGTGACGCTGGGGACGTTGAAGGAGTAGGCGCCGGGTGCGCCGGCGGAGGGCTCGGCGAGGGCGGAGAACAGGGTCCGCAGGTAGGCGTTGGCGTCGGTGACGGTCCCGACGGTGGAGCGGGCGTTGGCGCCCATCCGCTCCTGGTCCACGATGAACGCCGTGGTCAGCCCCTCCAGGGAATCCACGTCGGGCCGCGCCAGGTTCGGCATGAATCCCTGCACGAAGGAGGAGTAGGTCTCGTTGATCATCCGCTGGGACTCGGCGGCGATGGTGCCGAACACCAGGGAGCTCTTGCCGGATCCGGAGACGCCGGTGAAGACGGTCAGGCGACGCTTGGGCAGGTCCAGGTCGATGCCGCGGAGGTTGTTCTCGCGGGCACCGCGCACCCGGATCAGGTCATGGCCGTCGGCGGCATGCGGGGCGGGGCTGGTCACGTCGGCTCCTGGAGGTCGCGGGGAGAAGCGGGGCGGCGGGGTCGGACGGGTCCACGGTCCGGCGGCATCGGCGGACCGTGTGTCGGGGTGGGCGACTAGCCTGGTGAGGTGACCGCATCGACGCAGCAGAACATTACCGACACCCCTCCCGCGGAGCGGCCGGCGCAGCACTACGACATCGCGCTGATCGGCTCCGGCTCGATCAACTCCTTCCCCGGCCCGGACCTCGCCGGACGGTCGATCGTGCAGATCGACCGCGGGGTGGGCCCTGACCACGTCTTCGGCGGCACCTGCCTGAACCTGGGCTGCATCCCCACCAAGATGTTCGTGCACACCGCGGACCTCGCCCGGGTGCCCGCCGAGTCCGGCTCCTTCGGGCTCACCGAGAGCCTGGACGGCGTGGACTGGCCGGTCATCCGTGACCGCGTCTTCGGGCGCATCGACGCGATCTCGGCGGGCGGCGAGGAGTACCGCGCCTCCCATCCCGACAACGCGAACCTCACCCTGCTGCGCGGCACCGCCGTGTTCACCGGGCCGAAGCGGCTGCGGGTCGCGCTCGCCGACGGCGGGGAGCAGGAGGTCACCGCCGACACCATCGTGCTGGGCGCCGGCTCCCGGCCGGAGCTGCCGCCCGTGGAGGGCCTGGACGAGGCCGCGCCGCTCACCTCCGACACGGTGATGCGGATGGAGGCCCTGCCCGCCTCGATGACGATCCTCGGCTCCGGGGTGATCGCGGTGGAGATGGCGCACATCTTCGACGCCCTCGGCGTCCAGGTCACCGTGGTGGCGCGCTCGCCCCGGCTGCTGCGCGCCGCCGACGTCGACGTCTCCGCACGGATCACCGAGATCCTGGGCCGCCGGGTGCGGCTGGAGACCGAGCTGGACACCACCTGCGTCACCCGCGACGCCGAGGGGGTGCTGCTGCGCGGCACCCGCGACGGCGCCGAGGTCGAGGTGCGCAGCGAGGAGATCCTGGTGGCCACCGGCCGGCGCCCCAACTCCGACCTGCTGGGCGCCGAGGGCGTCGGCATCGACGTCACCGACGACGGCCGCGTGGCCGTGGACCCCTACCTGCGGGTGCTCGCGAACGGCCGGGTGCGTGAGGGCGTCTGGGCACTGGGCGACCTCTGCGACGCCGCCCAGCTCAAGCACGTCGCCAACCACCAGCAGCGCATCGTGCGCCACAACGTCACCGCCGACGGGGAGCTGCGCCGCGCTGACACCCTGCCGGTGCCCTTCGGCGTGTTCACCCATCCGCAGATCGCCTGGGTCGGCCCCGACGAGGCCACCGCCCGTGCCGAGGCCGAGCGCAGCGGACGCCGCATCGCCGTCGCCACCCAGGAGTACGCCTCGATCGCCTACGGCTGGGCGATGCAGGACACCACCGGCTTCGCGAAGATCATCGCCGACGCCGACACCACCGAGATCCTCGGCGCCCACCTGATCGGCCCCGAGGCGACGGCGCTGATCCAGCTGCTGATCCAGGCGATGAGCACCGGGCAGACCGCCCGGGACGTGGCCCGCACCCAGCTCTGGATCCACCCGGCCCTGCCCGAGCTGATCGAGAACGCGCTGCTGCAGCTCACCGACTGACCCTCCACCACGCAGCGGGCCCCGTCCACCTCGGTGGAGGGGGCCCGCGGCGTGGTGGAGGGGAGGCGCTCAGCCCTCCTCGCCGGCGCCGGGGAGGCAGGACTCCAGCGGGTTCTCCTCCTCGGCCTCGGCGCTCTCCTCGGCCGTGGTCTCCTCCTCCGAGGTCTCCTCCCCGGTGGTGGCCTGCTCCGTGGTCTCCTCGGCCGTGGTCTCGTCCTCGGTGGTGCCGGTCTCGGCGGGCTCCGTGGAGCCGGGCTCGGTCTCCCCGGTCACGTCCTCCGCCTCGACGCTCTCCATCGACTCGTCGATCGACTCCTGGGTCCATTCCTTGAGGTAGTCCCAGTCGGCGTCGTAGGTGTGGGTGACCTCCTGCGTGATCGGGTAGGAGGTGAAGCCGGCCTCCTGTATCCGCTGCGCGAGCACCACGAAGGCGTCCAGGTCGCCCACCGGGATGTCCGTCTGGATGTTCTCCTCGGTGGCCGTGACCAGGCGCGGGATCGACATCGCGAGGGTGGGGACGTTGGCCTCCTGGGCGACGACCTGCACCATGCGCTGCTGGCGGCACATGCGGTCGAAGTCGTCGGAGCCCTCGCGGGAGCGGGCGTACCAGAGGGCGTGATAGCCGTCGAGGGTCTGCAGCCCCGGCTCGATGTAACCCTCGATCGGGTACTTGCCGCCGGTGGCCTGGTTGGTGCCACCGCCGATGGGGATGCGCCGCTCGACGACCATCTCCACACCGCCGATGGCGTCCACCAGGTCCTCGAAGCCCTGCAGGTTGACCATCGCGTAGTAGTCCATCTCCAGGCCGAGGGTCTCCTCGATCGCCCAGGTGGTCGCGGTCAGGCCGGGGTTCTCCGCGTCCTCGCCCGAGAACAGGTCCTCGTGCTCCTCGGCCCAGGTCCACACCGCGTTGATGAGGTTCTGGTTGCTGCCGTAGTAGTCGAAGCCGTCGGGGAACTCCTCGGCGGCGACGGTCCCCTCCGGGAAGCGCACGTTCTCCAGGTTGCGGGGGATGGAGAACAGGGCGGTGCTGCCGGTCTCGGTGTCGATCGAGGCGACCATCAGGGTGTCGGGACGGGTGCCGGTGCGGTCGTCCCCGGAGTCCTGGCCGAGCAGCATGATGTTGATGCGGCCCACGCCCTCCCAGGGGTCCGCCCCGGATCCGAGCGGCGAGCCGCCGCCGGCGGCGAAGACGGTGTCGGAGCCGAGCAGTCCCTGGGTGGCCCAGAGCGACTGCACGCCGCGGGCCGCGGGCACGGCGCCGACGGCGACGATCACGGCGGCCAGCAGCAGGGCCGCCACCCGGGGGCGGCCGCGCAGCCGCTGCCGGGTGGACTGCGACATCGAGGTGAGCAGGATCTGCGCACCCCAGACCAGGGCCGCGAGCACCGCGAAGACCAGCAGCCCGATCAGCACGCCGCGGCGGGTGAGCAGCATGAGGCCGCTGGTCATCGGGTCGCCGAGGAGGAACCAGGCGCCCAGGCCCAGCACCCCTGCGGCGAGCAGGCCCAGCAGGGCCCAGCCCAGCGGACGCAGCTTGGTGGTGAGCAGGCCGATCCCGGGCAGCACCGAGGTGGCCAGGGTCCACAGCGCCACGATCCCGAAGGCGCGGCGGCGCTGCCCGGGGCGACGGCGGGGCTCCTCGGTGGCGGCGCGATCCGGGCCCTCCTCTCCCGGGCTCGACGGGGAGGCGGTCCGCGCGGCGATTCCCGCGGGGACGTGACGCGCCGGGGCCTCGGCCGGAGTGGCGGGGGAGGTAGCTCCGGCGGGCGCGGCGGGGGAGGCGGGACTGCTCGCCGACACGGCGGAGGCCGCAGACGCGGCGGACGCGGCGGAGGCCGCGGAGGCCGGGCGGGCCGGGGAGACCGGCGAGACCGGACGGGCGGCGCGGCGTCGGGCGACGGCGGGGCGGCGCGGTCCTGGGGCGGCAGCCGCGGCCCCGGCGGCGGTGGCGGCCGCGGCGGTCCCGGCGGCCTGCGCCGGTCGGTCCCCGCGGGGGGCGTCCTCGGCCGGTTCGTGGGCGGAGGCGGGGGAGTCGGCGGTGGGTGCCGTGGGCGCGGTCCCCGCCGTGGTGGGGGACGCCGCGGTGGCGGGGGTGGGCGCGGCGTCTCCGGTCCAGAGGTCGCGTTCGTCCCGGTCACGCCCAGGGGTGGGGTCGGGACGGCGACGCGGGGAGGGAGCGGGCGCCGGAGGCTGCTCGACGGCGTCGCGGCGGGCACGGCGGCCGTGGCGGCGAGCCGCGGCGGCTCCG
>NZ_AGBX01000003.1 GCF_000225825.1 Brachybacterium squillarum M-6-3
GGTCGAGGGCTCCGCCGCGGTCGAGGGCTCCGCCGAGGTCGAGGGCTCCGCCGAGGTCGAGGGCTCCGCCGAGGTCGAGGGCTCCGCCGAGGGCTCCGAGCCTACTGAATCGTGCTCTGAATCTGCGTCCGCTCCGCCGAGCGTGATCTCGACCTGGGCATCTACACCGCGTGACTCTTGGATGTCCTGCGTAGTGCCCTGGGTCTGCTCTGGCTCCTCGGTCCCGGCGAGGGCTGGGAGGCCGACGGTGGGGAGGGAGATGGCGAGGGCGGCGGTGCAGGCACACACGCGGGCACGCAGGCGCATAGGCGGCCACCCCCTCTCCGTGTGATTCCCGCGCGCGGGCGCGGGGCTTGGCGGCAGCACTCTCGGTGATCCGGCCGAGAAGCTTACCCGACGGACTCTTTACCTTCCCATTCATGGTGCGGGGGGTCGGGGGTGCCCGCAAGGGGGTGTGGAAACCGCCACGTCCGTGACGGCGTGCGGAGACGAGCGCTATCCGACGTGTTCCCGCTGGTCAGGGGACTCCGTCTGCGATACTGTCCGCGGACAGCGAAGCGGCGGGCGACCATGGGGTCGCCCGCCGCTGCGGGATCGGGGCGCCGGGGGCGTCCGCTTCGTCCGGCCCGGCCTCTCCTGTTATCCAGGATGCGGAACGAAACGTCTCAGTCTGCGAGCACTCCGTCGACCAGTTCCTTGGCCGCCTGCTGCACCTCGGCGAGGTGGTCCTCGCCGCGGAAGGACTCGGCATAGATCTTGTAGACGTCCTCCGTGCCGGAGGGGCGCGCCGCGAACCAGGAGGACTCGGTGGAGACCTTCAGGCCGCCGATCGCACCACCTGCGGGTGCCTCGGTGATCGCCGCGGTGATCGGCTCGCCGGCCAGCTCGGTGGCCGTCACCTGGTCGGCGCTCAGCGCCGCCAGCTTCGCCTTCTGATGGCGGTCCGCCGGGGCGTCGATGCGCGCGTAGGCGCTCTCGCCGAAGCGCTCCACCAGCTCCCCGTGGAGCTTGCTCGGCGAACGCCCCGTCACGGCCAGCATCTCGGAGGCCAGCAGCGCCAGGATGATGCCGTCCTTGTCGGTGGTCCAGACGCCACCGCCCTGGCGCAGGAACGAGGCGCCGGCGCTCTCCTCGCCGCCGAAGCCGACGGAGGAGTCGATCAGGCCCGGCACGAACCACTTGAAGCCCACCGGCACCTCGAACAGCTCCCGGCCCAGGTCCTTCACCACGTGATCGATCAGTGAGGAGGACACCACCGTCTTGCCGACCTTGGTGGAGGCCGGCCAGCCCGGACGGTGCGCGAACAGGTAGGTGATCGCGGCCGCGAGGTAGTGGTTGGGATTCATCAGCCCGGCGTCCGGGGTGACGATGCCATGGCGGTCCGAATCGGTGTCGTTGCCGGTGGCGATGTCGTACTCGGAGCGGCGCTCCAGCAGCGAGGCCATCGCCCAGGGGCTCGAGCAGTCCATCCGGATCTTGCCGTCGCGGTCCAGGGTCATGAAGGAGAACTGAGGGTCGACCTCAGGGTTGACCACCGTGAGGTCGAGGTCGTGCAGCTCCCCGATCATCGCCCAGTAGTCCACCGCGGCACCGCCCAGCGGATCCGCGCCGATCTTCACGCCGGCCTTGCGGATGGCCTCGATGTCCACCACGTCCGGCAGGTCGCGCACGTAGGTGTGCAGGTAGTCGTAGCGGCCCGCGTCCTGCAGCGCCTTCTGGCGACCGGTGCGGCGCACCCCCTGCAGGCCAGCGGCCAGCAGCTGGTTGGCGCGCTCCGCGATCCAGCCGGTGGCGTCCGAGCCGGCGGGGCCGCCGTGGGGCGGGTTGTACTTGAAGCCGCCGTCGCGGGGCGGGTTGTGGCTGGGGGTGACGACGATGCCGTCGGCCCGGCCCGGATCCTGCTCGGAGCGGCCCCGGTTGTGCACCAGGATCGCGTGGGAGACGGCCGGCGTGGGGGTGTAGCGGTCCGCCGAGTCGATCAGCACCGCCACGTCGTTGCCGGCCAGCACCTCGAGCGCGGTGTCGAAGGCGGGGCGGGAGAGGGCGTGGGTGTCGCGGCCGATGAACAGCGGGCCGTGGATGCCCTGCCCGTCGCGGTACTCGACGATGGCCTGGGTGGTCGCGGCGATGTGGTCCTCGTTGAACTTGGCATCCAGCGAGGAGCCGCGATGCCCCGAGGTGCCGAAGACGACCTGCTGGTCCGGATCATGGGGATCCGGGTGGAGGTCGTAGTAGGCGTCCAGGAGGGCGTCGACGTCGACGAGGTCCTCCGGAAGAGCCAGTTGTCCTGCGCGCGGGTGCATGCTCACCACTCCGTCCTCGGAATCGGGATCTTCCCGCCACTGTAGGCGCACAACCCCGGCGGCGCGCCGACGGAGGTCCATCCCTGAGACGGCCGGCCGCCGCCGGCCCGAACCGCGGCAGCGGAGGCCGGACGACCGCCGCCCCGGACGCGGGCGGCGTCCGGGGCGGCGGGGGAGGGGAGCGGTGGCGCGTCAGCGGCGCGAGCGCACCAGCTTCACGATCCCGACGATGACCAGGATCAGGCCGATCAGGCCCAGCACGATGCCGATCACGGGGCCGATGATCAGCGGCGCCGCGATGCCGAACAGGCTGTACGGGCCCAGGTAGCCGGGCGCCTCGGTGTCCGTGCAGGAGATGGTGATGGTGCCGCCGGTGGTGGAGACGACGCCGAGGGACTGCTCGTAGCTGGTGCCGTCGGGGAACTGCACGCTGCCGGAGGTGGGCACGGTGCTGACGCCGTCGCCCTCGGCGGTGCAGGTGGCCGAGGTGTCCTCGCTGGGCACGTAGACGATGACCATCTCGTTGGCCTCGAGCTGGATCTCCGCGGTGCCGCCCTCCATCGCGATCGGGCCCTCCATGGTGTCGCCCACCAGGGAGCTCATCGACCACACGATGCCGCCGATGAAGACGACGACGGAGACGACCAGCAGCACGATGCCGATCACCAGCGGCCACACGCCGCGACGCTTGCCCGGGGCGGCCGGGCCGCCGCCGTATCCGCCGGTCGGGGCGCCGTAGCCGGGCTGCGGGGAGGCGTAGCCGCCGTGGCCGGGCTGGGCGGGCACGTCCTGCGGGGCGTCGTAGCCCTGGTGGGACTGCGGGGCGGGGGAGCCGTAGGCGCCCTGGGGTGCGGGCGAGCCGTAGCCCTGCGGGGCGGGCTGGCCGTAGGCGCCCTGCTGCGGGGCGGGGGACCAGGACTGCTGGCCCTGCCCGGCGGCGGGGTCACCGGCCTGCGGGTCCGGGAGGCCGTAGCTGGGGCGTCGACGGGAGGCGCCGTCGCTCGGGTCGGCGTCGGTCATCGGGGCTCCTTCCGGGAGGGACAGGGCCAGGATATCCGTGCGCCCGGGCCGGGAACCCCCTCCTTCCGTCGGGGATCCGCTCAGACCAGATCCCGCAGGATGATCACCGCCACCAGGGCCATCACGGCCGTCGCCAGCGGCGTCAGCAGCCAGGTCAGGATCATCTGTCCGGCCACCGTCCAGCGCACGTGGCGGCGGCCGATCGCGGCCCCCGCCCCGACCACGGAGGCGCCGAGGGTGTGGGAGGTGGAGATCGGCATGTCGAAGCCCACCACCGCGAGGCCCAGCATCGCCGCGGCCGTCGACTCGGCGACCATGCCCTGCGCGGAGGACAGCGAGGTCAGCCGACGACCCAGGGTGCGGATGATGCGGTGCCCGCCGACCAGGGTGCCGGCCGCGACGGCCAGGGCCACCGGCAGCAGCATCACGGTGGCCGAGGCGGCGGGGATCCCCGCGGTGGCGCAGGCGATCACGACCAGGGCCAGCGGCAGCCGCGCATCGGACATGCCGTGCGCCGTGGCGACCGCGCCCGCGGAGACGGTCTGCGCGAAGCGGATCGGACCGATGCGCACCCGCTCCGAGCGGCCCAGGGCCAGCACCACGCGCATCACCGCGAAGCTCAGCACCGAGCCCAGCAGCGGCCCCAGCAGCGTCGCCCCCAGCAGCATCCCGATCACCACCGGCCACGCCTCATGGGCGCCGACGGCCAGGGAGGTGCCCATCGCGGCGCCGAAGAAGGCGTGCCAGGTCGAGGACGGCATCCCCAGCCACCAGGTGAGGATCTCCCAGGCCAGGGTCGCCAGGGTCATCACCACCAGCGCCCAGCCCAGCAGGTCCGCATCGCCCGCGGTGGCCTCCGCGACGTGGGTGAGTCCCAGCAGCCGCAGCGCCCAGTCGGCCGTGACCGTCACCGCCAGCAGCCCCAGCAGGGCCCCCAGCAGGTTCAGCAGCGCCGCCAGGCCGAGGGCCGCCCGCTCGCTGAGCGCCCGGGTGGAGATGGTGGTGGAGACCGCGTTGGAAGCGTCGTGGAAGCCGTTGACGTAGGCCAGGACCAGCGCGAGCAGCGCCACCAGCGCCAGCAGCAGCGGGGACACTCAGGCGTCCTTGACGCGCAGCAGATCCACGCGGCGCGCCGCCCGCTCCTGCAGGTCCACGGTGCGGGCGATGGAGGTGGTGACCTCCCGCAGCGGCACCAGGTCGGTGGCCGCGCCGCCCTGCTTGACCATCTCCGCCTGGGCCTGCCGGATCAGCCGGTCGCCCTGGCGCTTGATCTTCCGGGTCTGCGCGTACATCTCGTCGAGCTCCCGTACCCGGTCCAGCTTCCAGGTGGCCGTCACCATCACCTCGGCGGCCCGCTCCAGGCCCTTGGCGACCTCCAGCAGGGAGGTGGGCAGGCGGCCGACGCGGAACAGCACCAGCAGCTCGGCGGTGTTCTCCATCGCGTCCACCGCATCAGCCAGGGTGAGCGCGAGGTCGTACATCAGCTCGGCCTCGTAGGGCGTGATCAGGGAGTCCGAGAGCCGGTTGGCGATGCGGCGGCACTGCTCCTCGGCGCGGGTGGCGAGGTCGTGCAGTCGCGGTGCGAGCCGGGCCCGCTCCCGGTAGCCGTGGCCGAGCATCTTCGAGTGGACGTCGGCGGCCTGCACCTGCAGCTCCGCGAGTTCGGTGAACAGGGTGTTCATGGGGCGCTCGACGCGCCGGGGGAAGAGCTGCACCACGTCCCGACGCCTCCTCGCGCCCGGGGGCGCTGCGTTCGCCCGCGGCGCCCGACGGAGGGGCGCCCTGGAAGATTGATGCGCCGGACCGGGATGCGCCTGTCGGCGCGAAGGCCGCTCGAAGCGGCAAATGTTGGAGCCCGGGGCAACCGCGGCCCGACGCGGGAACCATTCTAGGCCACCGGGGCGGGACGATGCATCCTCGCGGACCGGATCACGGATGTGATCAGGCGCATCATTCCAGGTGGCCGGCCTCCGCGTGGCGCCCGGCCGCGACCAGCTCCTCGCCGGTGCGCAGCAGCCGGCTCGCCTGGGCGGTGAGCGTCGGATCGGGGTCGTCGTCGGCCAGGTGGGCGGTGCCGTGGGCGATGATCGTCGCCACCGAGCCGGCCCGGATCAGCGCCAGACCGAGGTCGCCGGTGAAGGCGCCGCGCAGGATGTCGTCCATCGTGCGGCGCACCTGGTCCACGTCCGGCGGCTCCGCGAAGCCCGCCAGGTACCGCAGCCCCGGCACGGTGCGGGCGCCGTCGCGGTAGCGCCGCACCACCTCGTCGCCGGAGCGCTGCACCCAGGTGTGCAGCACGTACAGCCGCCACAGGGCGCCGGGCAGGGAGGTCGCCGGGGAGGTCGACCACAGGGCCGCGAGGTCTCCGAGCCCCTCGGTCGTCGCCAGCGTAACCACCCGCTGCACCACCTCCGGGTCCGCGCTGTGGAACACCCCGTCCAGCAGCGCCGAGGCCGAGTCGTGCGCGAGATCGGTCGCGGTGGAGGGGTCCGGGGCGCCGGGGATCGCCTCGGCGGTGGCCGGGAACAGGGAGGCGGGGCGACGGAAGCGGGGGGTCTCGGAGGAGCCGGTGGCGGACATGACCTGCACGATACGACCCGCGGGGTGGTGAGTTCACCCCATCGCCCCCGGGGCCGGCGCCTCCCTAGCCTGCCGCCATGACCATCCCCCGGCAGTCCGGCGACGAGAACGGATCCCCGCGGCGCGCCCTGCCGGACTTCCGCCGCAGCGAGGCGACGGTGCAGCGGATGATCCGGGCGCTGGACGACCCCGAGGGGGCCTCCACGATGCGGCCCCGCCCCGAGGCGAGCCGCACCGTACTGCCCGCCCGGCGGGGGACGGAGACGGCGCTGCGGTCCGCAGGGGCCGCGCTCGCCCTCGGGCCCGCCGGTCTCCTGCTGCTGTTCGCGGCGGTTCTCCTGTGGCGGCTGGAGGACGGCCACTCGCCCGGCCTGGACCTGCTGATGGTGCTGGCCGGCATCGGGGGCATCGCCGCGCTGCTCGGGGTGGTGGGCCTGCGCCTGCTGCTGCTCGCGCTGGCCGCCGTCCGCTCGCGCCTCGAGCTCGGACAACAGCACCTCCTCGTGCAGGGGGCGCTGCGACGTCGACGCGTGGCCTGGCATGATGTGGCCGCGGTGGAGTCCCGGGTGTGGCACCCGGTGCACGGCCTCACCGCGGCGCTGCGGCTGCGCGACGGATCCCGCGTGATCCTGCCGGTGTTCGACCGCCCCTTCTGGGCGTCCGGCCGGCCCTCCTCGGAGGAGCTGCGCTCCCTGCGGCGACGGGTGCGGCGCCGCGCCGGACCCCGGCCCTGACGCTCCCGCGGGGCCGCCACCGGGATCGAGGAGGATCGACGTGGAAGCCCTGATGATGACGCTCGGCTCCGGCTGGGTGAGCGGCGTGCGCCCCTACTTCATGATCTTCCTGCTGGGGCTGACCGGGCGGGTGCTGGGCATCGAGCAGGTGCCCGCCGTGCTGCAGCGCACCGACGTGCTGGTGATCGCCGCGATCCTCCTGCTGGTGGACTTCGCGGCCGACAAGATCGCCTTCCTCGACTCCTTCTGGGACCAGCTGCACACGGTGATCCGCCCCGTCGCGGGCGGCGCCATCGGCTATCTGCTGGGCGGGGAGACCGACACCGGCACCGCGATCGTGATGGCCGTGATCGGCGCCGGGACCGCGCTGGGGGCCCACGCCGTCAAGGCCACCACCCGGGCCGCCGTGAACGTCTCCCCGGAGCCCGTCTCCAACGCCGTCGTCTCCGCGGGAGAGGACGTGGCGGTGCTGGGCATGGGCCTGCTCACCGTGCTGCTGCCGGCGCTGGCCGCGCTGCTCGCGTTGGTGCTGCTCGGCATCGGGGCGTTCCTCGTGGTCCGGGTGCACCGCACCTACCGGGGGCTGCGCGGCCGCCTCCGCGAGGCCCGCGCGGAAGCCCGCGCCGACCGGGGTCGGACCCTGCTCTGACCGGTCCGGGTCCGGCGGCTCAGGCGGTGACGGAGCTGGTGCCCGCCTCCCAGAGCGCGGCGACGGCGGGGCCCACCCGGTCGGGGGTGATGGGGGAGACCGCGAGCACGCCCTCGGCGTCCAGCGGCAGGTGCCCCGCCTGCCAGGAGCCGTCGGCCTCGACGTGGAACATCAGCGGGGTCTGCTCCTCGGGGGAGGTGACGTCGGTGCGTCGCAGCGAGACCGTGCGCTCGTGGCCCTCTTCCAGGAAGGCGGTGACCACGTCGGCGATCGAGGCGGGCACCTGCGCGGGATCCGGCAGGGCGGAGACCACGAAGGAGTCCAGCTCGTCCTGGGTGAGCATGAGGACGGCCTGGCCGGCCTTGACCACGAAGGCCATGCGCATCGCCTCGCCCTCGGTGAGCGCGAGGCCCAGCCAGCGGTCCGCACCGGTCAGCGCCGTCGCGATGACCTGGCACTCCTCACCGAGCAGCCACTGCCCGTCGGCCGAACGCTCCACCTTGCCGCGGGCCCGCAGACCCGAGGTGACCGCGGCGGTGACGAACTCCCGCGCCTCCTCGGGGGCGCTGCGCAGGCCCACCTGCTCGCGGGTGATGGTGCCCGCCTCGCTGGGCCGCAGGCCGAGCATGAAGTCCAGCTCGTAGGCGGTGTAGATGGTCGGATCGTCCTCGGCGCTGGCCCCGACGGTGCTCTGCGACATGTCCCGATGGTCCTCTCGATGGGTCACTCCGTGCTCGCCCGCCAGGATGTCAGAGACGCCTGGACGCGGGGACGGCGGGCGCGCGGCGTGGACGGGGCCCGGGTGGGGAGGACCACCGCCCCGCCCCCGTGAACCGTCGCGCCTCCGGTCGCGACCTGCGGCATCATGGCCTCACGGCTCCCGACCGCGGGGCCCGGACCGGAGGGAGGACCCGATGCCGACGAGCAGTCCCGTCGCCGCGCCCTCCTCGCCGAGCGCCGCCGAGGTGTACCGCGACCTGCTGCACCACGGGCCGCGTGCCCGCACCGACCTCGCCGCCGGACTGGGGCTCTCCGGCCCCACGATCACGCGCCTCACCCGGGAGATGCTCGACGGCGGCCTGCTGCGTGAGCTGCCGCCCGTGCCGCAGGCCAAGGGCCGCCCCCAGCAGCCGCTCGAGGTCGCCGAGGACCACGCCCGCTTCCTCGGCGTGAAGATCACCGCCGACTCCGTGCACGCCGCCGTCGTGACCGTGCGCGGGGAGCCCCTGGAGGAGCGCAGCGTCCCGCTGTCCCGCCCCGCCCCCGAGCTGGTGGAGGCCACCACCGCGGAGCTGTGCCGGGAGCTGCTGGCCGCCCATCCGCGGGTGGCGGGCGTCGGCGTCGGCATCGGCGCGCAGGTCGACGGCGCAGGCACCGTCGTCTCCTCCTCGATGCTGGGCTGGTCCCAGCCGGTCGCGCTCGGGCCTCGCCTGGAGGCGGCCCTCGGGGTGCCCGTCACCCTCGGCAACGACTTCCACGCCCTGCTGGAGGGGCTGGCCTGGTCCGGCCCCTCCCGCGGCCTGCGCTCCTTCGCCGTCGTCACCATCGGCGCCGGGGTGGGCGTCGGCAGCGTGCAGGACGGTCAGGTGCACCGGGGCCGCCGCCACCTGGCCGGCGTCACCGGCAGCCTGCCCACCATCACCCGGGACGGCCGCGGCCTCCCGCTGCGCGACCTCGCCAGCACCGCCCACGTGCTCGAGGCCGCCCGCGCCCGCGGCCTGGACCTCGACCCCGCCGGCGGCCTCGCCCCGCTGCTCGCCGCGGGGGCGGCGGGCGATGAGCGGGCGCTCGCCGTCGCCGCCGACGTCGCCCACGGCGTCGCCGTCGCCGGGGCCGGGCTGGTCGGTGTGCTGGACCCCGAGGCCCTCGTGCTGGGCGGGGAGGGCGTCGGGCTGCTGCGCCTGGACCCCGGCTTCGAGGACACCCTGCGCTCGCGCCTCTCCCGGGTGATGCGCGACGTGGACCTGCGCCTGCTGCCCGACGACTTCGACGACTGGGCCCGCGGTGCGGGCGTCCTGGCCGTCCGCCGTTTCATCGACGCTGCGGACGGCTGAGGCCGCCCCGCGAGCTCGTCGCGGGACGGTCTCCGATCGTCGCGGTCACCTCACTCGAACAGGGCGTTGACCTGCTCGTTGTACTCCGTGAAGGCGGAGGCGTCGGTCTGGCGCATCCACAGCCGGTCGATCACCGGCTGCAGGACCGAGGCGATCTGCGCCGCGTTCTCCACCAGCGGGTACAGGCCCGTCTCGCCCTGGTCCACCCGGTCGGTGAAGGGGGAGACCTCCAGGCCCTGCTCCTCGTAGGCGGCGACCGCGGCCTCGGTGCCCACCGGCGTGGAGGGGAACACCACGGCCCGACCGCCGATGATCTCCTGCGCATCCGGGGAGGCGAGGAAGGCCGCCAGCCGGGCCGCCTCCTCCGGGTGCTCGCTCTGCGCGGAGAGGGAGTCGCCCAGGCCGTTGAACATCGACATCGGGGTGCCGATGGGTCCGCGGGGCAGCGGGGCGATCCCGAGATCCACGCCCTCCAGGCTCGCGTAGGTGCCGATCATCCAGGAGCCCGCCACCGCGATCGCCGAGCTCCCGCCCTGCAGCTGGGTCTGGGCGGGGCTGGAGTCGCCGAACAGGCCGAAGGGCGGGAAGAAGCCCTTGTCGACCAGCCCGAAGTACCAGTCCAGGGTCTGCTGGAAGCGCTCGTCGTCGTAGCGGAAGCGGGTGCCCCAGGTGTCCTCCTCGGTGAAGAACCAGCCGGTGGACAGGGCGAAGGGGGACCAGGAGGTCTGGCCGGTGTAGTCGATGCCGGCGTCGGCCGCCATCCCGTACACGGCCACGTGCTCCGGGTCGAAGCCCTCCTCGTCGCCGCGCACCCCGTTCTCGTCGACGCTCAGGCGCGCCAGCACCCGCTCGAAGCTGCCGCCGTCCTCGGGGTTCCAGTCCAGGTCGGCCAGGTCCTCCGGGGTCAGCCCGGCCTCCTCGATCACCGTGCGGTCGTACATCAGGGCGATGGTGTCGAAGTCCTTGGGGACGCCGTAGAGCAGGCCGTCCTGCCCGGTCCACAGCTCCCGCAGGCCCTCCTGGAAGGTGCCCTCCTCCAGGGCCGCGACCTCCGGGTACTCCCCGAGCGGCGCGATCACGCCGAGCCGCAGGAACTCGGGGTAGCGGCCCAGGTGATCGGTGAACAGGTCCGGGCCGGCCTCGGCGACGAAGCTCGCGGTGAGCTTTGTCCAGTAGTCGTCCCAGCCCATCTGGGTGATCCGCACCCTGATGTCGGGGTTCTGTGCCATGAACAGGTCGATGGCTTCGGCGTAGCCCGGCAGCTGGTTGGCGTCCCACAGCCAATAGTCCAGCTCCACGGTGCCCTCGGCGGCGGCGCTGCCGCAGGAGGTGAGGGTGCCGGCCCCGGCGGCGGCCGCGAGGGCCGCGGCGGTGCCGGTCAGGACCCGACGTCGCGGTGGCCGCGGTGATCCCAGGGTGGATCGGGTCGGGGTGTCGGGGGTGTGTCGTCGTGTCATCGTCGGTGCCTCACTTGATCCCGCTGAAGCCGATGGAGTTCACGATCCGCTTCGCGAAGACCGCGAAGAGGATCAGCATGGGGGCGGCCGCGACCAGGGTGGCGGCCATCAGCCCCGCCCAGTCGGTGCCGGACTGCGGCGACTGCGCCCGGAACACCGCGAGCGCCACGGTGAGCACCCGGGAGGAGTCCGTGTAGGAGACCATCAGCGCCCAGAAGTACTCGTTCCAGGCGGTCATGTAGGTCAGCAGCGCCAGGGTCGCCATCGGGGCGCCCGCCATCGGCAGGATCAGGGTGAAGAACACCCGCACCTTGCTGGCGCCGTCGATGAGCGCGGCCTCCTCCACCTCGCGGGAGATGTTGTTGAAGAACTGCCGCAGGAAGAAGATCGCGAAGGGCGAGATGAACAGCGTCGGCAACATGATGCCGACCAGGGTGTCCACCAGGTGCAGGTTCTTGATCAGGATGAAGTTGGGCAGCAGCGTGAAGATCTGGGGGATCATCATCGCGCCCAGGAAGATCAGGAACACGGTGTCGCGGCCCTTCCAGCGCAGCCGGGAGAAGGCGTAGGCCGCCATCGCGCAGGAGAAGGTCTGCACCACGGTGATCGTGGTCGCCACGATCACCGAGTTCAGCAGGTAGCGCCAGAAGTTGATGGAGGCGCCGGAGCCGCCCTGGGCGACGGCCTCCTCGACCGACTGCAGGCCGAAGACCCGCTCGAAGCCGCCGGCGGAGAAGCCGACGGGCAGCAGGCTGGTGGGGTCGGTCGCGAGCGCCGTGTTCGAGCTCAGCGCGGTGCGCAGCATCCAGTAGAAGGGGAACAGCGTCACCACCAGGATCACGATCATCACGATCCAGGCGATCACGCGGCCGGGCGTCAGGCGGCGCCGGCGACGGGGCTCCGGGGGAGCGGGGGCGGTGGCGGCCGGGTCGGCCGCGGCGGTGGTCGTCGTCATCACGGGTCTCCTCCCTCAGTCCAGGTCCGACTGCCCGGCCCGGCTGAGCCAGTACTGGGCGAAGGTGATGACCATGAGGATCAGCAGCAGCGCCACCGACAGGGCCGAGGCGTAGCCGAACTCGTACTGCGCGAAGGCGTTCTCGTAGATGTACATCTGGAGGACCTTGGAGGCGTCGGCGGGGCCACCCTGGGTGGTCACCGAGACCGTGTCGAATACCTGGAAGCTGCCGATGATCGTCATGATCAGCACCAGTGCCAGGATCGGCCGCAGCAGCGGCAGGGTGATGCGGCGGAACATCGCCAGCTCCCCGGCACCCTCGGTGCGGGCCGCCTCGTAGAGCTGCTCGGGGATCGACTGCAGCCCCGCGAACAGCAGCAGCGCCGTGTAGCCCATGTGCCGCCACACGTTCACCAGCGCGATCGTCGGGATCACCCAGGACTCGTTGGCCCAGAAGGAGATCGGGTCCACGCCCAGCCCCTGCAGCGCCAGGTTCACGATGCCGAGCTGCGAGTCCAGCAGCCAGAGGAACACGATCGCGGCCACCACGTTCGAGACCAGGTACGGGGCCAGCACCAGCGAGCGCAGCCAGGTGGACTGGGTGAGCCGCTGCATCAGCACCGCGATCAGCAGCGCCGCCACCGTCTGCACGCCGATGTTGATCAGCACGTACACCACGGTCACCCGCAGCGAGGTCCAGAAGACCGGGTCCGCCAGCAGGGTGCGGTAGTTCTCCAGCCCCACCCACTGCGGCGGGGTGAGGATCGCGTACTCGGTGAAGGAGTAGTACAGCCCGGTCAGCAGCGGCCAGACCAGGAAGACGAGCAGGCCGATGCTCGCGGGCAGGATGAACAGCAGGGCCAGGCGGGTGTCGTCGCGGCGGCGTCGTCGTGGGGGCGCGGCCGCCGCGGGGCGGGGCGGGGCGGTGGTGGACATCGTCGTCCTCTCGTGTGGTTCCGTGATGGGGCGGGAGTCAGGGGGTGGGGGCGTCCCCCAGCGCGGTGACCTCGAGCAGCACGGCCGTCTCGGGCCACATCACGGGGGCGGTGACGCCGGCGTGCACGAGCACGGAGCCGGGCAGGTCGACGTGCTCCACGAGCGGCGCGGAGGGGATGCCGGGGTGCATGGCGTCGGTCGCGGGGTCGGCGTCGGCGCGGGCCCAGGCGGGCCAGGCCAGCCCCTGGGGGCGCTCACCGGGCTCGAGGATCCGCAGCCGGTAGCGGCGGGCCGGGTCGAGGCCGGGCAGGCGCAGCCGGCCGACGGGGGAGAGGTCCGTGGTGTCCACCGCGGTGACGGTGTAGAGGGCGTGGTCGCGGGCGGGGGAGAGCACGCCGGTGATCCACAGGGCGTCCTGGCCGCGGTCGGCGCGCACCAGGTCGCCGGTCAGCAGCAACGGGCGCAGCCGCTTGTAGAGGGTGATCCACTCGCGCAGCTCGGCGAGCTCCGCCGCGGAGGCACGGGCCAGGTCCCATTCGATGCCGAGATGGCCCAGCAGGGCGCTCGCGGCGCGGAAGCCCAGGCTGTGCAGGCGGCCGGTGGTGTGGGAGCCGCCGGAGGCGATATGGCTGCCCATCATCTCCAGCGGCACCAGCTGGCTGGTCCAGCGGTTCATCTGCGCCCGCTCCAGCGGGTCGATGCAGTCCGAGACCCAGATGCGGTCGGTGCGCTCCAGCACGCCGAGGTCGACGCGCGCGCCGCCGGAGGAGCAGGACTCGATCTCCAGGCCGGGGTGCGCGGCCTCCAGGGCGTCCAGCAGACGGTAGACGGCCTCGGTCTGCGCGTGGGTGGCGGCGGCGCCGGTGGCCTGGGTGGCGGCCTCGATGAGGTCCCGGTTGTGGTCCCACTTGAGGTAGGCGATGTCGTACTCGCGCAGCAGCGCGTCCATCTGGGTGAACACGTGGTCGAAGGCGCCGGGGATCGCGAGGTTCAGCACCTGCTGGTGGCGGGACTCGAGGGGCATCCGCTCGGGGGAGGGCGCCATGACCCAGTCGGGGTGGGCGCGGGCGAGGTCCGAGTCGGGGTTGATCATCTCCGGTTCGAACCAGAGGCCGAACTGCATCCTGCGGGCGGTGACGTGATCGATCAGCGGGCCGAGGCCGCGGGGCCACATCTCCTCGGAGACCACCCAGTCGCCCAGGCCCGAGGTGTCGTCGCGGCGGGAGCCGAACCAGCCGTCGTCCAGCACGAAGCGCTCCACGCCGAGGTCGGCGGCGCGGTCGGCGAGGTCGGTGAGGCGGTCGAGGTCGTGGTCGAAGTAGACGGCCTCCCAGACGTTCAGGGTGACGGGCCGTTCGGCGTCCACGGCGCGGCGGCCACTCCAGGTGGCGCGGTCGCGCAGGTGGGCGTGGAAGCGGTGGGCGATCGGGTCCAGGCCCGCCGCGGAGTGCGCGCCGTACACCCAGGGGGAGGCGTAGGCGGCGCCCGGGGCCAGGCGGCCCTCGCCGGGCAGCAGCAGCTCCCCGCCGCCGATCACCTGCACGCCGCTGGACAGGCGTTCGGCGAGGTGCAGGTGGTTGCCGGAGAAGGCGGTGTGCACGGCCCAGACCTCGCCGGTGTGGAAGTCGAAGCCCGCGGTGCCCAGGTGCAGCAGGTGGGCGGCGTCGGGGCCGGTGCGGCCGCGGCGGTTCTCCCGCAGGTGGGTCCCGGTGACCATGGCGTGCCGCTGCGGGGTGCGCTCCTTGGTCCAGCGGCCGGCGAAGTCGAGCACCTCGGTGGCATCCAGCGGCACCGGCAGCACGGTGACCAGGTCCTGCACCGTGTACGGCGTCGCGCCGGTGTTGGTGACGGTGGCGCGGCTGCGCAGCAGGCCGCTGGGCAGCAGCTCCAGGTCCAGGGCGACGGCCAGGCCGTTCGCGGGGTCCTCGAGGTGGCAGCGCAGCCGGGCGGGGCCGCTCGCGGTGAAGGCGGCGGTGACCGGCTCGACGTTCTCCTCGCCGGGGACGGCCAGGTCCAGCCCGGTGGTGGTCAGGCGCGGGGCGAAGCCGGAGCCGTCGTCGCGGGCGCCGGAGAGGCCGGGTCGGCCCAGCCAGCCGTCGGCGTTCTGGGGGAGGACGCCGACGCGCAGCGGCACGTCGGGGGCGTTGTGGGGGATGGCGGGGGTGGCGACGGCGGCGAGGGCCCGGGCTGTCGGCTCGTCGAGCGCGCCGAGGTCGCTGCCCCAGTGCAGGATCGCGGGGATCCGCCCACCGGTCACGTCGAGCAGCACGGAGACGCCCGCCGCGCGCAGGTGCACGCGCTGGGTGGGGCCGGTGGCCTCGGCGCGGGGATCGGCGGCCGGGAGGAGCGGGGAGGCAGCGGGCATGCGGGGGAGTCCTCGTCGTCTGGGGCGGTGCGGTGCGGGGCGGGGCGGGCCGGGTGGTGTGGGGGCGGGGTCGGCGGTGATCCGGGTGTCGGCGGGAGGGATCGTCGTCGGGGCATCGGTGACCCGTCCCGGCGTAGACGGTCAGCATCGCCCGTGGTTACTTACGCGCCGAAAGTAATACCGCTGGGCGGTCACGTCAAGGGGTACGCCCGGTGCGGGGATAGCCTGGGCCGGTCCCGCGCACGGCGCGCGGGTCCGCGGCGCCCCGTCGGGGGTGTCCGGCCGGTCGAAGGAGAGGCCCGATGTTCTTCACCCAGTCCTCGAAGCTGCGCGACGTCTGCTACGAGATCCGAGGACCGGTGCCCGCCGAGGCAGCCCGCATGGAGGCCGAGGGGCACAAGATCATCAAGCTGAACATCGGCAACCCCGCCCCCTTCGGCTTCGAGGCGCCCGACGAGATCCTCGTCGACATGATCCGCAGCCTGCCCACCGCGCAGGGCTACTCCGACTCCCGCGGCATCCCCGCCGCCCGCCGCGCGGTCGCGCAGTACTACCAGACCCTCGGCATGCCCGGCATGGAGCTGGACGACATCTACCTCGGCAACGGCGTCTCCGAGCTGATCCAGATGACCTGCCAGGCCCTCGTGGACGACGGCGACGAGGTGCTCGTGCCCTCCCCGGACTACCCGCTGTGGACCGCCTCGGTCGCGCTCGCCGGCGGCCGCGCCGTGCACTACCGCTGCGACGAGGAGCAGGACTGGCAGCCCGACGTCAGCGATATCGCCGACAAGGTCACCCCCCGCACCAAGGCCATCGTCGTCATCAACCCCAACAACCCCACCGGCGCGGTCTACCCCGAGCCGGTGCTGCGCGAGATCGTCGAGGTGGCCCGCAAGCACGGCCTGATGATCCTGGCCGACGAGATCTACGACAAGATCCTCTACGACGACGCCGTGCACACCCCCATCGCGCGCCTCGCCCCCGACCTGCTCTCCATCACCTTCAACGGGCTCTCCAAGGCCTACCGGGTGGCGGGCTTCCGGGCCGGCTGGATGGCGCTGTACGGTCCGAAGGAGGAGGCGGCCAGCTTCATCGAGGGTCTGGACGTGCTCTCGAACATGCGGCTGTGCCCGAACGTCCCCGCCCAGCACGTGGTGGCGACGGCGCTCGGCGGGTACCAGTCCGTGCACGAGCTGCTGCTGCCCGGCGGTCGCCTGCGCGAGCAGCGCGACGTGGCTTACGAGGGTCTCAGCGCGATCGACGGCGTGGACGTGGTCAAGGCCCAGGGTGCGCTGTACATGTTCCCGAAGGTCGACCGCGAGATGTACCGCATGGAGGACGACGAGCAGTTCGCCTACGACCTGCTGCGCTCGAAGAAGCTGCTGGTCACGCACGGCTCCGGCTTCAACTACCCGACCCCCGACCACTTCCGCCTGGTCACCCTGCCTGGCGTGGACCTGCTCGAGGACGCGGTCGACCGCATCGCCGACCATCTCGCCTCCATCCGCCGCTGACGGGCGGGGCCGGGCGCCTCGGGGCGCGCGGCCTCATCCGCGCCCGGCCTCGTGGGCGGTCTGCTTCGCCCGTGCGCGCCCGGCCGCCCGCCGCCCGTGCACCGCGCCCGGCCTCCTGGGTGGGACCCATCCGGGGCCGCCTTCTCGCGCTTTTGTGCGCTCATGAACCGTGCACGGTTCGTGAGCGCACAAAGGTCAAAAGGTCGGGGGCGCGGTGCGGAGCGTCGGCCGGATCGGTGGCGCCGGGGCCGCACACTATTCATCGCCTCACTTCCATTGGTGGAAGTGAGACGGTGAAAAGTTCGTCCGGGGCGTCCGGGGCGTCCGGGGCGTCCGGGGCGACCGAGGTGCCGGTGCCCGGTGCCCGGTGTGCGGTCCGGGTCAGAGGGCGAGGGCGAGGAGGCTCGTGATCACCGCGAGGAGGGGGAGGGTGCCCTGCTTGATCGCAGCGGAGCGGTGGGCGCGGGAGCTCAGCAGCAGCACGGTCGCGGCCGCGAGCATCGCGCCGGTGCCCGCGAGGATCAGGGTGAGGCCCACGGTGGTCGCGCCCAGCAGCGCCGCCACCGCGCCGGCCGCCGCCATGATGCCGAGGAACAGGTTGTAGAAGCCCTGGTTGAAGGCCATCTCCTTCGTCGCGGCGACCTCCTGGGCGGACTGCTCGCCGAAGATCGCCTGGGCGGCGGGGGAGCCCCACACCAGCGACTCGAGGCGGAAGATCACCGCGTGCAGCGCGGCGGCGGCGAGGGCGAGGACGGCGGCGAGGATCAGCACGGTGGGGCTCCAAGGGGATTGAGGGTGATGCTCTGGCGAGGTGCCGCGCGTGGCGGGTGCGGCGAGCACGCCGATGTGGCGGACGGATCAGGCGCGAGACTTTTGTGAAACGCTCACTCCACTATAGTCTGGTCGGGCACCGTCACCGACAGGCAAGGATGTGAGATGGGCAGGCTCCCCCGCTTCGAGACCGCCGCGGTGGTCTCCTCCGCCCGCGAGCTGTTCTGGCGCGAGGGCTACGAGGGCGCCTCCGTGTCCGCCCTGCAGCAGGCCACCGGCCTGAACTCCTCGAGCATCTACCACGCCTTCGGCTCCAAGCGCGGCCTGTTCGATGCCGCCATCGAGGACTACCTCGCGAGCGTCGTGCGTCCGGGCCTGGCCCGGCTGCGCGCCGAGCAGGTGGATCCCGAGGCGATCGTCGACTACCTCGCCACCGTGCGCGAGCTGGTGCTCGACCCCGCCGGGCACACCCTGCCCGACGGCTGCCTGCTGGTGAACACCGCCTGCTCCGGGATCGCCCGCGACCCCGAGGTGGCCGCCGTGGTCTCCGCCTACCGCTCCGAGCTCGCCGAGTCCTTCGGGCGCGGCATCGCGGCGCGGTTCCCGGAGGCCTCCGCGGCCGACCGCGAGCACCTCACCCGGACCTGCGTGGCCTCCCTGGTCGCCGCGCTGGCCCTCACCCGGGTGGACGGCGAGGCGGCGGCCGGGTTCCTGGAATCCGCGCTCGCCCTGCTCCGCCGCCCGCACCCCATCGCCTGACCATCCAACGGAAGGACACCACCATGAGCACGCTCTACTCCACCGAGGCCCTCGCCACCGGCGCCGGCCGCGACGGCCACGTCGAGGTCGCCGAGTCCGACCTCGCCTTCGACCTCGCCATCCCGGTCGCCATGGGCGGCTCCGGCAAGGGCGCCAACCCCGAGCAGCTCTTCGCTGCCGGCTACTCCGCCTGCTTCCACTCCGCGCTGCAGATGGTCGCCCGCCAGAAGAAGGTCTCCATCGAGGGCTCGAGCGTCGGCGCCCGCGTGTCCATCAACCCCACCGACGAGGGCGGCTTCTCCCTCGCCGTGGACCTCGAGGTGGTCATCCCCGAGCTGGACCACGACACCGCCCAGCAGCTGGCGGAGGCCGCCCACCAGGTGTGCCCCTATTCCAACGCCACCCGGGGCAACATTCCGGTGAACGTCTCCGTCTCCGACGACTGACCCCGGTCGGGGGCACCTGTCCACCCGGATCATCCAGGCGGCAGGCGACGTGCATCGTGCACGCCACCTGCCGCCTGCCTGTGTCGGATGGACGCCGTCGTGCCTCAACCGGGCTTCAGGGTGCGTTCGGGTGTCGGGGACCGGGCACCGGGTGCCGGACAGGCCGCGGCCCCGGCGGAACTGATCCGCCGGGGCCGCGCATCACGCGATGGCGCTCAGGGGCGCAGCAGCACCTTGCCGCCGCGGGCGTCGCCCAGGGTGGCGCGGACGGCCTCGGCGGCCTCCTCGAGGGGGTAGGTGGCCGCGACCGGGAGGGTGGCCTCGCCGCTGAGCAGGCGGGTGATGATCTCCCGCATCAGCTCGGCGCGGTGGGCGGGCTCCATCTCGGCGGAGACCCGGGCGCCCCAGAAGCCCTCGACGGTGAGGCCGCGGAAGATGATCGGGCCCGAGGGCAGCGCCATCGTGGAGGCGGCCATCGCGCCGAAGACGACCAGGCGGCCGCCGTCGCTGAGCAGGTTCAGCACCTGGGTGGCGGCCTCGCCGCCCACGGAGTCCAGGCCCACCCGCACGGTGCCCTCGCCGATCAGCTCCCGGGCGCGGTCCTCCCAGCCCTCGGTGTCGGTGGCGACCACGTCGGTGATGCCCTGGGCGGCCAGCTCCTCCACGCCGCTCTCGCGGCGGGCCAGGCCGATCACGCGCACCCCGCGGGCCACGGCGAACTGCGCCAGCAGGCGGCCCACGGCGCCGGTGGCGGCGTTCTGCACCAGCACGTCCCCGGCCTCGAGGTCCAGGAAGTCCAGCAGGGAGACGGCGCTGAAGGGCATCGCCACCAGCTGGGCGGCGGCCTCGTCCGGCAGGGCGTCGGGCAGCGGGACGGCCGCGGCGGCCGGGGCGGTGAAGCGCTCGGACCAGGCACCGGGGGCGGAGGCCACGGCCACGCGCTGGCCGACCTCGAGGCCCTCCACGCCCTCACCGAGCTCCTCGATGATCGCGACGGCCTCGCTGCCGGGGCGGGCCGGGAGCTCGGGCTCCACACCGTAGCTGCCGCGCATGGTCCACAGGTCGTGGTGGTGGATCGGGGCCAGCAGGGTGCGCAGCAGCAGTTCGCCGGCGGCGGGGCGGGGGTCCTCGACCTCGCGCACGGTGATGACCTCGGCCGGATCGCCGAAGGTGTCGTGGATGAGGGTGCGCATGGCGCCTCCTTCGATAGTGGAACAGTCACTCCACTATAAGGGGAGGGCGATCCCGCGGGGCGGCGGCCCCGGCGAATGTGCGCGAAGGAACGCGACGCGGGCGCCGTCCGGGATGGACGACGCCCGCGCGGCAGGAGGAGCGGATCAGACCTGGGCCGGCTCCGGCTCCGCGGTCTCGGCGGCGGCCATCGCCTCGCGGGAGACGCGCACCATCTCCTCGCGCTCGACGACCTTCACCCGGGCGCGGGGGCTGCCCTCCGCGTCCAGGGCGTCCTGGCCCAGCGCCACCTCGTGCGCGTCCAGGGCGGTCCAGCCGTCCCAGCTGGTGTACTCCACGCCGCGCTCGTCGAGCACGCGCAGGATCGCGTCGTTGTCCCGCTCCCGGGCGACCGGCAGGGTGCCCGCCTCGCGGTCCTCGAGCAGGCTGGAGATGGTCTCCAGGGCGTCGGACTTGGTGGCGCCGATCAGGCCGATCGGGCCGCGCTTGATCCAGCCGTTGGCGTACAGCCCGGGCAGCACGGTGCCGTCGGTGTCGACCACGCGGCCGGCCTCGTTGACGATCACGCCGCGCGTCGCGTCGTAGGGCAGGTCGGGCAGCTCGGAGCCGTGGTAGCCCACCGCGCGGTACACGGCGCCCAGCTCGTAGTCCACGAACTCGCCGGTGCCCTCGAGGGAGCCGTCCTCGGTCAGGCGGGTGCGCTCGAAGCGCATCCCGGTGACCGCGCCGTCCTCGCCGAGCACCTCGACGGGGCGGTGCCAGAAGTGCAGGTGCAGACGGCGCTTCACGGGGCCGCCGTGCGCGTCGGTGGGCTCGGCGCCCGAGGCCTCGCGCTCGCGCTGCTGCTCGACCCAGCCCTCGAAGGTGGTGACGATCTGGTCGGTGCGCTTGTCGGCGCGGATGGCCTCGCGCTCGGCCTCGCCGATCTGCTCCAGGTCGCGGGGGTCCACCACGATCTGCACACCCTGGGGGTGGGCCAGCTCGCGGGTCTCCAGCGGGGAGAACTTGGACTGCGCGGGGCCGCGGCGACCGAAGACGTGCACGTCGGTGGTCCTCGCGGCGGCGAGCCCCTGGTAGACGGCGTCGGGGATCTCTGTCTTCAGCAGCTCGTCGGCGCCCTTGGCAAGCACGCGCGAGACGTCCAGGGCCACGTTGCCGTTGCCGATGACGGCGAGCTGCTCGGCCTCCAGCGGCCACTCGCGGGGGTAATCGGGGTTGCCGTCGTACCAGGCCACGAAGTCGGCGGCGCCGAAAGAGCCCTCCAGCTCGATGCCGGGCACGTCGAGGTCGGCATCCTTGAGGGCACCGGTCGCGAAGATCGCGGCGTCGTAGTGGGTGCGCAGGTCCTCGAGGGTGAGGTCGGTGCCGAACTCCACGTCGCCCAGGAAGCGGATGTCGCCGCGGGAGAGGATGCGGTGCAGGGCGGTGATGATGCCCTTGATGCGCGGGTGGTCGGGGGCGACGCCGTAGCGGATCAGCCCGAAGGGCGCCGGGAAGCGGTCGAAGAGGTCGATCTCGACCTCGAGCTCCCCGTTCTTCACGGGCGCGGAGCGCAGCAGGGTCTCGGCGGCGTAGACGCCGGCCGGGCCCGCGCCGATCACGGCGAGCCGGAAGGGCTGAGGGGACTGGGGCTGCGGAGAGGTCATCTCACCTCGGTCTCACGGCGCCCGGGGTGGGGCGCCTGGTCGGGTGCGTCAGGCGGCGCATGGAATTCCGCTCCACTCTATACGCGATATTCAGCCACGCCCACGTCGTGTGAACGGGATCAACCCGAGTATGAACACGCAGGTGGGAGCGGCCCCACCGCCGCACTGACGGCCGGCTCGACGGGGTCAGGAGCGGTCGTCGGCGTCCTTGCGGTAGGCCACCCAGAAGTAGACGCCGACGAAGACGGCGCCGCCGACGATGTTGCCCAGCAGCACCGGCACCAGGTTGTCGGCCAGGATCGCGCCGACGGTGATGTCGAAGTCCGCGGGGGTGACGCCCGCGGTCGCGATCGCCTCGCCCGTCCAGAAGGTGCTGCCCGCGAACTCGTGGACCACCCAGCCCATCGGCAGCATGAACATGTTGGCCACCGAGTGCTCGAAGCCGGTGGCCACGAACAGGGCGATGGGTCCGACGACGGCGATCACCTTGTCGGTCATGGTGCGGCCGGAGGCGGCCACCCACACCGCCAGGCAGACGGCGAGGTTGGCGAGGATGCCGAGCACGAAGGCCTGGTGCCACTCGTAGCCGAGCTTGCCCTGGGTGATGTTGAGGACCACCAGGCCCCAGGCGGAGCCGTTGGTGGTGGGGGTGCCGGCGAGCATCACCAGGATCACGATGGTCAGGGCGCCCAGCAGGTTCCCCAGCAGCGAGATCCCCCAGTGCAGCAGCATCCGCCCGCTGCTCAGTCGCTTGGACAGCCACGGCATCGTGGTCAGGGTGGTGCCGGTGAACAGGTCCGAGCCGCTGATCACCACCAGGCCCAGGCCGACGGAGAAGACGACGCCCCCGAGGAGCTTGGAGATGCCCAGCGGGACCTCGGCCATGCCCTGCTGCGAGGTCACCATGAACACGAAGCCCAGTGCGATGAAGCCGCCGCCGGTGAGGGCGAGGACGAACATACGGCCGAGCGGCGAGGTGGCCTTGGCGAGCATCGCGTCCTCGAGCTCGCGGGCGAGCAGCGGCGGCTTGGGGATGCGGGTGTCCCCGCTGGGGGCGGCGGGGGCGAGGGCGGCGTGGCTCATGGGATCCCTTCCGGGCGGAGGTGAGGGCACCGGGCATTCCCGGCGTGCTCCCAGGGTAGGAGCATCGGCCGTGCCCCGGGCCGCGGAAGGTCCTGCTGGCCTGCACGGGGACCACGCCCGACCGTCCGGCCCCTCGGCCCGGGCCCCTCGGCTCGGTCCCCGACGGGATCAGGATCCGGTGCGATCAGGACCCGGCGGGATCAGGACCCGGCGGGGACCGGCACCACCCCGACCGCGACCTGCAGCGTGGAGCTGGCGCCGGGCGGGCCGATCACGATGCCCTTCAGCGGAGGCACGTCCGCGTAGTCGCGGCCCCAGGCGGTGGTCACGAAACGCTGGTCCACGAAGGTGCGGTTGGTGGGGTCGATGTCCACCCAGCCGGTGCCGGGCACCACCACGCTGAGCCAGGCGTGGGAGGCGGCCGAGCCGATCATCTCCCCGGCCGGCTCGGTGCCCAGCCGGCCCTCCGCGCTGGGCGCGGTGCGCAGGTAGCCGGAGACGTAGCGCGCCGCCAGGCCGGCGGCGCGGGCCACCGCGAGGCCCACGTGGGAGAAGTCCTGGCAGACGCCGTGGCGGGCGCTGAGCACCTCCTCCAGGGTGGAGGCGACGGTGGTGGCGGCCGGGTCGTAGGTGAAGTCGGTGTGGATCAGCCCGGTCAGCGCGGCCAGCGCCTCCCCGATGGGCCGGCCCGGTGTGAACACGGCGTCCACGATCTCCCGCGCCCCGGACACCGCCGGGATCCGCGGGGAGGGGTGCACGAAGTCCAGGCTGGAGGCGGGCATCAGCGGCCCCCAGTGCTCCGGGGTGCACTGCTCCCAGGGGCGCTGCATGGTCTCGGCCGGGTAGCGGCGGTCCTGCACGGTGACGTGCGCCCGGGAGTGCACGTCCAGCCGCTCGTGGGGCTCGTCCACCAGCAGATAGGTGGAGGAGTTGCCGTAGAAGTCGGTGTGCGCGGTCAGCCGGGCGGGGGCCGGATCGACCGTCACCTCGTGGGAGAGCACCCGCTGGAAGGGCGTGGCCCGCGGCTCCACGTGCGCACGGCCGTAGTTGCGGGTCACCGGCTTCGCGTAGCGGTACGAGGTCAGGTGGTGCACCCGGTAGTCCAGGCCGGCCGGCTCCACGCCCTCGACGCGGAGCGGCACGACGGGCAGCGGCGGCGGGGTCGCCGGGGTCCCCGGAGTCTCTGGTGACTCAGACATCGTCGACCCCCCAGGGGGAGGTGGCCTCGGAGGGCCGGAAGTAGCGGTTCTCCACCGCGGTGGCCAGCTCGCGCAGGGTCCGCATCGCCTCGGCGGCCTCCTCGATCAGCGGGGTGGGGGAGCCGACGCTGCGGTCCGCGGGGCGCAGCAGCTCCCGCGGCTCCCAGGAGCCCACGCGCACCCGCAGCGCCGCCAGGGGCGCGCGCAGCTCCACGGCGGGCGTCGGTTCCGGCAGACGGTCCAGGGACTCGGCCAGCTGCTCGAGCTGGAAGGCGATCGAACGGGGCAGCGTCGCGTCCCCCAGCAGCATCTCCACCAGCAGCTCCGCCTGGATGGAGGCGTGGTACGTGCGGCGGTAGGTGGCGCCGGACTCCGTGATCCCGGCGACGGCCCCCGCGATGCGGCTCTCCGCCTGGCGGGTGCGGCGACGCCCGAGGGCGGCCTGCAGCAGGGCCAGCAGGCCGAGGGCCCGCTCCAGCCGGCGGCCCGTCTGGGTGAGGTCCCAGCCCAGGTTGCGGGGCATCGAGTCGGAGACGGCGCCGGAGAGCGCGAGGCAGCCCTCCACCATGTCGGTCAGCCCCTGCTCCAGCGGCTGCTCGCCGTCCAGGCCGCGGATCCGCGAGCGCATCCGCGCGATCACCGGCCAGACGCTGTCCGAGACCAGGTCGCGCAGGCCGCGGGTGGTCCGGGCGAGGGAGGCGAAGGACTGGGCGAGCGAGCCGGGGCGGCCTAGGTCGGTCAGCAGGCTCGCGATCTCCGTGCGCACCGCCGTGGTGTCCTCGACGTCCACGCTGCGGAAGCCGGGATAGGTGGTGGTGACGTCGGTGACCGCGCCCAGCAGCACCCCGAGCGCCGTGCGGGAAGCGGGCCCGGACTCGGCGGCGAGGTCGTTGGTCGAGTCCAGGACCGTGCGCAGCAGCCGCGCGGTGGAGTCCACCCGCTCCAGGTAGCGGCCGAACCAGAACAGGTCCGAGGCGATCGAACGGGTCATCGCCGGGTAGGAGGAGATGGCCTCCACCTCCGCGGAGGGCGCCTCCAGCGGGCCGACGCCCCCGGAGGGGGCCGCGGCGGCCGGCGCGGAGCTCTCCGGCATCGTCACCCACACGTCCCGCAGCACCTCGGGGTGCTCGTCGTGACTGCGGGCCACGCCGCCGGGCAGCACCTCGAAGCCGTCCTCGGTGGCCATCACCAGCAGCTGCAGCCGCAGCGGGCGGGGCACCAGGGCATGCCCGCCGGCGGGGTCCAGGCCCGGCCAGGCGGCGGGCTCGGTCTGCGCGGGGTCGGCGGGGCGCAGCAGCAGGTCCTCGTGGAGCATCTGCCGGCACAGGTCCGGCAGCGCGGCCCCCAGCTCCGGGTTCTCCAGCAGACCGCTGCCCAGGGGGTTCAGGATCTCGACGTCGCCGCAGCGGGCGGCCTCGACCAGCCCCGTCACCCCGCCCAGCGGCGTGGGCCCCAGGTCCAGCGGGTCCAGCCGCGCCGAGGGCGCCAGGCGGATGATCGCGTCGACGGTCTCGCTCGGGTCCGGCTCCGCCCCCGGCAGGCGCAGGGTCACGGTGCCGGAGCCGGTGCGCAGGTCGGAGGGGGAGACGACGGGGGTGCCCAGCAGGTTCGCCAGCCAGTGCTGGTCGAAGGCCCGCAGCGGCTCGGCCCCGGCGTCGGTGATGACCACGGCGCGGCCGGCCCGGCCGTCGGCCCGGGTGCGCTGGTGCAGGGCGGAGCGGACCCGGTCGAAGAAGGGGTGCAGGCGCCGCAGCGGGGTCGAGCCGTACAGGCTCGGTGCGCCCCGGGACAGGGAGCGGCGCACCTCGAGGGCGAGGCCCGCGCCGCCGGGCACGTCCAGCTCGTCGGCCAGCACCCTCCACTCGCCGCCGACGGTGCGCTCGACGGTGCAGGTCAGGGCGAAGAGGTGGTGGTCCCCGCGGGCCGGGATGCCGGTGACGGGCCGCAGGTACGCCGGGTCGGCGAGCAGCGCGCTGCTCGGGGCCACGTCGGTGGAGAAGATCGTGCGGGGACCGTAGAGGTCCGCGTAGAGGGCGTCCAGCAGGCGGGCGCGCTGCACCAGCCCGGCCGAGAGCTGCTCCCATGCCTCGGCGTCGAGCACGACCGGCACCGGGTCCAGCAGCGGGGTGGCGCCGGAGACGTCCGCGGCGACCATGCCGCCCGCGGCGGCGGCGGCGCGTCGGCGACCGTCGGGCCCGAGCGCCTCGAGGGCGTCGACCAGCGTCGGGGGAGGGGCGATGCTCACCCCGTCATCGTAGGCATGACGAGGCCCCGGACGGATCGACGTCCGACCGGGGCCTCGGGGAGTCCGCGGCTCAGGAGCCGGAGACGACGGGGGCGCCTTCCGAGGGCTGGACCACCACGAAGCCCGGGCCGTGGAAGCCGAGCTGGAAGGACTCGCCCGAGCCGCGACCGATCAGCGAGCCCATCTTGAAGTCGCTCTTGATGTTCGGGGTGAGGTTCGCCGACCAGCACACCGCGGCCTGCGGGTCCACGTAGGTGGGCTGCTGCGAGCAGTCCAGCAGCATCGGCGGGCCGTCGGAGGTCACGGCGACCATGCCCGCGCCCTGGAGCAGCAGGTTGAACAGGCCGCCGGCCATGAAGCCGGAGCCGCCCAGGGAGCGGATGTCCCACTGGATGGAGGAGTCGAAGGCCAGCAGGTTCTTCGTGTTCAGGGTGAGGGCGTCGTTGCCCTCGAGCTGGATCAGGAAGATGTCCTCGGCCCGCTTGGCGAAGAACACCTCACCCTGGCCCTTCACCCGCATCAGGTTGCCGCCCTCGCCGGTGGCCATCTTCTTCAGCAGCTTCATGCCGCCGCCGGAGCCCTGGTAGGAGAAGTCCATCTGGCCCTGGTAGGCGACCATGGCTCCCTGGGCGGAGATGATCTCGGGGGACTGCGGCTGGAGGGCGCAGCGCAGCATCTTGGAGGACTGCAGGGTCCACCGGTCCGTGGTCTGTCGCTCCTGGTTCGAGGCGTCGAAGAGGTTCGAGCGCATGGTCGTCCACCTTTCCGCGCCCGGGATCGGGCGGACGCGCCCGGCGGCACCCACCGTGCCGCTGTGCGCATCGTCTCACGGTCGTGTCCGGCCGGCGGTGGGGGAGGACTCCCCATGCGGCCCCGTCACCAGCGATGACGCGCTCGCACGGGGGCCCGGCCTGGGGAGCGAGGAGCGGGTCAGGCGGAGGCGAGGCGGTAGTCGCCGGCCTCGTCGAGGGCGCCGGCCAGCTCCTCGCGGGCGAGCTCCCGCTCGGCCTCGACGTGCAGGGTGGAGGTGCCGCCCGCGACCAGGTCCACGCGGACCTCGGTGACGCCCGGCAGGGCCGAGACCTCCTCGGTGACGGCTCCGACGCAGTGGCCGCAGGTCAGGCCCTCGACGGCGACGGCGGTGGTGCTCATGCTGGTCCTCCCGGGAGGTTCGGTGGCGGCGGTCGGGCTCGATTCTATACCCCGCGGGGGTATGTGGCGAGGGTCGACGGTCCCCGGGATGTGCCGGTTCCGTGTGCGGGAGGGGAGGAGCGGGTGTGCGCGCCGGGGCGGCGACGGGGCTTTCCGTAGCATGGCGGGCATGGACTCCACCTCGCGCCCGCGCGTGCCCCGCGCCGACCCGCGGCTGGTCGCGCTCGCCCAGGACTCCGGCTACCGGATCGGGGAGCGGATCGGCGCCGGCGGCATGGGCATCGTCTACCGCGCCAGCGATGCCGACCACCAGGACGTCGCCATCAAGCTGCTGCGCCACGACATCGCCGACGACCCCCGCGCCCGCCAGCGTCTGGCCCGCGAGGTCGCCGCCCAGCGCAGCGTGCGCAACGAGAACATCGTGCGGATCCTCGACGCGGAGCTGGAGTCCTCCGAGGCCTTCGTGGTCACCGAGTTCGTCCCCGGCCCCACCCTCGAGGACGCCGTGATCGAGCGCGGCGGGCTGCACCCGGAGGCGGTGCGCGAGATCGGCACCACCCTGGGGGAGACCCTGCGGGTGATCCACGAGGCCGGGGTGATCCATCGCGACCTCAAGCCCTCCAACGTGCTGCTGCGCGGCGCCGAGGCTGCCGACCTGGACGGCTTCGACCCCGAGGGCAACCGGCTCGATCCCGTGATCATCGACTTCGGCATCGCGGTGGCCGCCGAGGAGTCCCGCCTGACCTCCACCGGCCTGGTGATGGGCACGGCCGCCTACCTCGACCCCGAGGTGGTGCGGACCAACTCGACCGCCGCCGCGGGCGACTGGTGGGCCTGGGCCGCCGTGCTGGCCTTCGCCGCCACCGGCCGCCCGCCCTTCGGCACCGGCCGCGCCGACCTCGTCTTCCTGCGCGCCGAGCGCGGCGAGATCGATGTCGAGGGCGTGCCGACCGAGCTGGACGCCTGGCTGCGCGACGCCCTGCAGGCCGATCCGGCCGCCCGCCCCGACCCCGAGGAGCTCATCGAGCGCCTGGCCGGGCTCGACCTGGAGCGCTACGACGACGCCGGGGAGACCCAGGCGCTCGACACCCAGGGCCGCACCGCCGCCTTCCCCGCCGGAGCCGCCGCGGGTGCCGCGGCCGGCGCCGTGGCCGGGGCGGCCGCCGCCGGGGCCACGACGCCCCTGGCCTCCGCTGCCGCGGCCACGGACGAGGACGACCTCGCCGCCACCCAGGCGATGGCCCCGATCCTCGACGAGGACGACGACGCCGGTCCGCCCACGGCGGCGATGGACCCGGTGGGCGAGGAGCGCCCCCGCGCCCTCGACGCCGAACGGGCCGCCGCCCCGGACCCCGACCGCACCCAGGCGCTGCCGCCGATCCGCGAGGACGAGGGCCGCACCCAAGCCCTCCCGCCGATCCGAGACGACGCCGACCGCACGCAGGCCCTGCCCGCCACCCCGGTACCGGACCCCACCGAGGCCCTGCCCGCCGTCGGCCCCGCCACCACCCCGATGCCCGTCGTGCGGGCGCCGATGCCGCAGCGCCAGCAGCCCACCGCGGGCCTGAGCGGGCCTCCGCCCCAGCAGCAGGGGTATCCCCCGCAGGGCTACCCCCAGCAGGGGCGCCCGCCGCAGGGATACGGTCCGCAGGGCTACGCCCCGCAGCAGCGTCCCGTGGCGCCGCCGCCCGGGCAGCAGATGACTCCCCACCCCGGCTACCCCGGTCAGCAGCCCGGCCAGGCCGGTCCCTGGCCTGCCGCGGCCGCCGCGCCGAAGCGCACCCTGCTGGTGTGGGCCGGCAACGTCCTGCTCATCGCCCTCGGCGCCCTCGCCCCCTACGTGGCGCTCACGGCGCTGCTGCTGCTCGGTGCGCTGGCCCGCACCTGGGAGCGCTCGCACCGGGCCGTGGAGAACCGCCGGTTCAAGGGGGCCACCGGCTCCGGCCCCCGCGTGCAGGTCGGCTTCGCCGCACCCTTCCGCTTCCTCTGGGGTCTGGTCGAGACGGCCCTGCAGGCGCTGCTGCCGCTGATCCTCGGCCTCGTGGTCGGCATCGCGGTGGACGCGATCGCCTGGCTGGGGCTGAACCAGGCCCTGCCCGACGGCGTCGCCTTCGGCACCGCGATGGCCGTGACCGTGCTGGTCACCTGGGTGGGCCTGGGCAGCCCCACCACCCGCCACGGGGCCCATCGGGTGATGGACGCCGCCGCTCCGGACCGCACCTGGACCGCCGTGCTCGGCGTGCTCCTGCTGCTGATGATCGGCGCCGTGATCGCCACCATCCTGGCCCGCCAGGGCATGGTCGACTACTTCCCCTTCGCCGGGGGCTTCCGGCTGGAGGACGTGGCCGTCTGGCGCCTCTGAGCGCACCCCGTTCCCCGGGTGCCGGACCGCGGGATGCGCCCGTGTGGCCCGGGACTCCCTGCCAGGGAGCGTCCACGCCCGCCCGGCTAGACTGCCCGCGGCCCACCGTCCACCCGTCGCCGCCCCCGGCGTGAGGAGCGTCCATGCCCCCCTCGAACTCCCCGCAGTCCGCGGCCGAGCGCCGCGAGGCGCAGCGCGAGGCCCTGCGCAAGCAGCGCCAGTCCGAGCTCCGTCGCCAGCGCGGCATCCGCAACGTCGTGATCGCCGTGGTCACCGTGCTCGCGCTGCTGATCGTCGCCGGCGGCGTGTACCTCATCTACCAGGCCACGCGACCCGCCGGCCCGGTCGCCGTGCCGGCGGGCATGAGCGAGGACGAGACCTCCCTCAGCGTGGGTGCCCCCGAGGACTCGGGCGCCCCGGTGGTCGAGATCCAGTTCGACTTCATGTGCCCCTACTGCGGGCAGTTCGACCAGATCAACACCGCGGACATGCAGACCCTCGCCGATGACGAGGCCGCCACCATCCGTCTGGTGCCCCGCAATTTCCTGGACACCGCCTCCACCACCGGCGACTACTCCACCCGCGCGGCCAACGCCCTGGTCTGCGTCTACGAGGACGACCCGGCCAACGCCCTGCCCTTCTCCACCCTGATGTTCGAGAACCAGCCCGCCGAGAACTCCGCGGGTCTGACCGACGAGGAGATCTGGGGCTACGCCCAGGAGGCCGGCGCCTCCGACTCCGTCGAGGAGTGCATGAGCGCGGGCACCTACGAGGACTGGGTCGACGACGTCGCCAACCCCTACGGCGAGGAGACCGGCGGCGGCACCCCCTACGTCACCATCGACGGTGAGGAGTTCGGCGACTGGACCACCGAGGGCGCGTTCTACGACGCGGTCCTCGCGGCCGGCGGCTCCAGCGCCTCCGATGCCGGCGGCGCGTCCGACGCGGGCGGCGCCTCCGACGATGGCGAGGGCTGAGCCCCGCCCCTCACCCACGGCGTATCCGAGCCTGCTCGGATACGCTCAGGGGGCCGGACGGTGATCCGACCGGCCCCGTCCGCTGGAGTGGCGCAACGGTAGCGCACCTGTCTTGTAAACAGGTGGTTGCGGGTTCGATTCCCGTCTCCAGCTCTCCTGTCTTGAGTCGCGCCTGGCCCGCCTGAGCCGATCGAACTCAACGAACACGAGCACATTCTGAGTGCCACGGTCGTCGGGCGTCGCTGGTACAGCCCACACTGCTTGTGGTTCGCAAGTGTGAAGCTCCGGGTGTGAGCGAGGCATAGTCGCTGCTCAGGGTGGCAAGTCGGCTCCGGTACCGGACTGGCCCTTTTGAGAATCTCCCAAAAGTGGCTATGCTTGTTGCATGGACGGAACACTCCCAGAGGACCCTGCATCGTCCACCGACTGAGAGAAGCAGGCCCGCCCCGATGCCACTGGCATCGGTGACGGGCCCACCGGTCGACTTACTGAGACTCCTCAGAAGGTCGACATAATGAGGATTGCCAGCCTCACAAGAGCCACGATCAGCCGCGGAACCCAGCCACGAGTGACCGCGGCGATCGTGGTCTTCTTGTTGCAAGGCGACCGTCGAGCCCGACGGCCATGACCTTCGAAGCCATTAGCCATACCCATCACCTCCTCTCGTTGTAGAGGCATCCGCCGACCACCGGAGTAGCCGGCGGAGCCTCGCGAATGCCTCCAAGTGGAGGTGGATCCCATCTTACCGAGCTGTCTGACTGATCGCCACGACACTCGAGCCAGCGCCAGCCGCTAAGTCGACACACGAAGTCGTGTTTGCTGCGGCAAAGGTATGGGGTTGCGGGGTCATAGCACACCTGCCCGAAGGGATACAAGCCTGCGGCCTGCGTGAAAAGTGGCACACCGTGGCGTGTCAGACTTGACAGATCTTCCTACGTCGTCAACTCGTAAATGTGATCTCGCAAACCCGCTGGTCAAGGCCGAGGTTCGCAAGGGCTAGCTGACCACCCCGGGCGGCTTTGTACTCCTGCAAGGGAGTAGGGGCGCGACGCTAGTGACTCGCGCGAATGCAACTTACTGGCGAACTGCACGCCGTGTAGTAAGCGTGATCCGCGGTGCGACGTGTTGGATGTGCTCGGGACTGATGCGCTGGTCGAGTACATCCAGCACATCGGCTCGGGGCTGTTCGCGATCCTGCCCGGGGTGGGGGAGGCCGACACCATGTTCGGCCAGGCCCTGTTCGGCGCCTGAGCGGGGCGGGCCCGCGGGCTCAGGCGCCCAGCTGCGCAGCACCCGCTTCGCCCCGCGGTCGAGGGTGTCGAAGAGGGCGTCCCGGCGGGCGTCGCCCTGCCCGACCCGGTAGCCCTGGGTCCAGGGGACGGTGCAGCGCTCCAGGGTGCGCGGCGGCTCCAGGCGCAGGGGCTGCCAGGGCCCGTCCTCGCCCTCCAGCACCCAGGTACCGCCCCCGGCCACGGCCCGATAGGTGCGGCGTCGCCCGGCATCGAGGTCCATGCCCCGACCGTAGCGCCCGGGATGCCCGAGTCTGGTCCGGTGACGGGTCAGAAGGTGTCGTAGGAGGAGCGGTTCACCATGAACCCGCGGCCCGTCATCACGTTCCAGCAGGTCATGCCGTCCGACTCGCTGGTGCAGGCCATGTCGCCGACCGCGCTGGTGGTGCCGTACTCCAGGGTGGTTCCGGTGCTGCCGTAGGAGCCGCCGCAGTCCACGGAGGGGTCTTCCCCGGCGACGGTGATCGCGAAGGTGTCCGCATCCGCGCAGTTCTCCTCGCCGTCGCCGTAGTCCCAGTCCACCACCGTGCAGGAGGCGGAGTCCTCCTCGAGGGAGCAGCGGATGTTGCCGGTGGGGGAGGCGAAGGATCCGACCTCGACCGCGTCGTCCGGGGCGGGGGAGACCGGGTCCTCGCTGGTGGTCTCCTCGGCGCTGGAGGACTCCTCCTCCGGAGTGGTCTCCTCCGCGCTCGTCGTGGATCCCGAGTCCGCGGTCGAGTCGCCGCCGGTGCGCAGGGTGTTGCCGATCAGCACGCCGGCGACCAGGAGGATCAGGGCCAGGATCGCGCAGCCGCCGCAGGCCAGGCCCGTGCGGCGGCGCTCGCGGCCCTGCTGGGAGGGCGGGGCGCCCCCCGCGGCGGTGCCCCCGGCCGCACCGGCGGCCGCGCCGGAGCCGACCAGGCCCCAGTCGTCCCCGCCGCCGGCGACGGGCGCGAAGCCCGGATCGGTCGCCGCCTCGTGCGGGTCCCGGGTCCCGGCCACCGGCACGGCCCCGCCGTTCACCTGCACGGGTGTGCCTCCGCCCTGCTGGCGGACGCGCACCAGGATCCAGTCCTTCGCGGCCTGCGGGCAGTTGGGGTGCTCGAGGATCGCCTGGTGCAGGTCCGGGCGGTGCTCGGTGAGCACCAGCAGACGCTGGGGCGAGGTGCGCGGGTCGCGCACCTCCTCGGCGGCCGAGGCGGGTGTGGTCACACCGGTCTCCCTTCGTGATCCGGGCGCTCCTCGCCCGACCCGGCCGAGCACACTACCCGGTGCCGCCCGGCCCCCGGCCACGAGGGCCTCCCGAATGTGCACAGGGCAGGCAAAGTCCCGAGCGCGGGTCCAGGGTTCGGGTGAAACATCCCTCGCGGCGGTCCCGGGCGGGCCGGGCTCAGCCCTCCGGCGCGATGACCGGCATCGCCGTGGTGTGGGTCATCGGCTCCCCGTCGGCCTGCAGCGGGCGCACCCGCAGCCAGTAGTAGCCGTGCGAGCCCAGGGTGATGGACAGGCTGCCGTCGTCCTGGATGGCCGGGAACTCGTGGCCGCCGAACAGGTCGCGCACCGTGCGGCGGGCCAGGCCGCCCAGGTCCAGGGTCGTCGTCACCGGGTGGGAGGCCAGGTTGAACACGCACAGGAGGGTCTCCGCGTGCGACTCCGCGTCCTCGCCGTACTCGGCGCCGTCGTAGGTGCGGGTGAAGGCCAGCACCCGGTCCGAGTCGGAGGGCACGTTGCGGTAGGAGCCCATGCCGAAGGCCTCGTGCTGCTTGCGCACCGCGAGCATCCAGCGCACGAAGTGCAGCAGGGAGCCGGAGTGCGCCATCTGCGCCTCCACGTTCGCCGTCGCGTAGTGGAACACCAGGTTCTGGATCACCGGCAGGAACAGCTTGCCGGGGTCGGTGATCTCCGAGAAGCCGGCGTTGCGGTCGGGGGTCCACTGCATCGGGGTGCGCACCGCGTCGCGGTCCTCGAGCCAGATGTTGTCGCCCATCCCGATCTCGTCCCCGTAGTACAGGAAGGGGGAGCCGGGCAGGGACAGCAGCATCGCGTGGATCAGCTCCAGCTCGGAGCGGGAGTTGTCCAGCAGCGGCGCCAGGCGGCGCCGGATACCGACGTTCGCGCGCATCCGCGAGTCCGGGGCGTACCAGCCGAGCATCGCGGAGCGGTCCTCCGGGGAGACCATCTCCAGGGTCAGCTCGTCGTGGTTGCGCAGGAAGGTGCCCCACTGGGCGCCCGCGGGGATCTCCGGGGTGTCCTCCATGATGTCCACGATGTGCTTCGCGGAGCCCTCGCGCAGCGCGTAGAACAGGCGCGGCATCACCGGGAAGTGGAAGCACATGTGGCACTCGGGGTCGTCCTCGGAGCCGAAGTACTCCACCACGTCGGCGGGCCACTGGTTGGCCTCGGCGATGATCACGCGGCCCGGCCAGTTCGCGTCCACGTACTCGCGCAGCTCGGCGAGGAACACGTGGGTCTGCGGCAGGTTCTCGCCGTCGGTGCCCTCCTCCTCGTAGAGGTAGGGGATCGCGTCGGCGCGGAAGCCGTCGATGCCCTTGTCCAGCCAGAACTTCACCACGTCGAACATCGCCTGCCGCACGGCCGGGTTCTCGAAGTTCAGGTCGGGCTGGTGGGAGAAGAAGCGGTGCCAGAAGAACTGGCGGCGCACCGGGTCGAAGGACCAGTTCGACTCCTCGGTGTCCACGAAGATGATGCGGGCGTCCTGGTACTTCTCGTCGGTGTCCGACCAGACGTAGAAGTCGCCGTAGGGCCCCTCCGGGTCGGAGCGGGACTCCAGGAACCAGGGGTGCTTGTCGGAGGTGTGGTTCATCGGCAGGTCGATGATCACGCGGATGCCGCGGCGATGCGCCTCGGAGACCAGCCGTTCGAAGTCGGTGATCGAGCCGAACTCGGGCAGCACCGCCTCGTAGTCGGAGATGTCGTAGCCGCCGTCCTTGAGCGGGGAGGCGAAGAAGGGCGGCAGCCACAGGCAGTCGATGCCCAGCCACTGCAGGTAGTCCAGCCGGTCGATCAGGCCGGAGAAGTCGCCGGTGCCGTCGCCGTTGCCGTCGGCGAAGGCGCGCACCAGCACCTCGTAGAACACGGCGCGGCGGTACCAGTGCGGGTCGTAGTCCACCCCGGGGCCCTGGGGGGAGAACTGGCTGGCGTTCAGGGGCATCGGATCCTCCACGTCGGATCGGCGGGGTGAGCGGGGCGCGGGGCGACCGCTGCGGCCGCCGGATTCGTCCCCACAGTAGTGCCCGCCCCCGACGGGCGAGGCGTCCTCCCCGATGCCGGACGCGGCGGGCACGGGTGGTCGGCGGGCTCCGGTGACCGGCGCGCTCAGGCCGCCGGCGGGATCCGCCAGTCGATCGGCGCGGCGCCCTGCTGCTCCAGCAGCGCGTTGGTGTGGGAGAAGGGCCGTGAGCCGAAGAAGCCGCGGGAGGCGGACAGGGGGCTGGGGTGGGGGCTCTCCACCCGCGGCACGTCGCCCAGCAGCGGCGCCAGGTTGCGGGCGTCGCGGCCCCAGAGGATCGCCACCAGAGGCCCGCCGCGCTCCACCAGCGCCCGGATGGCGCACTCGGTGACCTCCTCCCAGCCGCGGCCGCGGTGCGAGGCCGGCTCGCCGGGTGCGACGGTCAGCACCCGGTTCAGCAGCAGCACGCCCTGGTCCTGCCAGGCGGTGAGGTCCCCGTGGACGGCAGGCTCGATGCCGAGGTCCTGCTGCAGCTCCTTGTAGATGTTGCCCAGCGAGCGGGGGAGCGGCCGCACGTGCTGCTCCACCGCGAAGGACAGGCCGATCGGGTGCCCGGGGGTGGGGTAGGGGTCCTGGCCCACCACCAGCACCCGCACCTGCTCCATCGGCCGGGTGAAGGCCCGCAGCACGGCATTGCCCGCGGGCAGGTAGCCGCGACCGGCCTCCGTCTCCTGGCGCAGCATGTCGCCGAGGGCGTGGATGCGGGGCTCCACGGGGGCGAGGGCGCGGGCCCAGTCGGGGCTGATGATCTCGGCGAGGGGTGCGGACATGGAGCCAGTCTCCCAGGCGCCCGCACGGCCCCGCGCGGGCGCTCGGCGGTCGCCGTCGCGGCGCGCCTGGACGGCGGCCCCTGCGCCCGCCCGTAGGCTCGGACCATGCCGTCCCCCGTCGATCCCGCCCTGCCCGCGGACGCCCCCGCCGCGGCGCCGCTGAGCGACCGCGACCGACGGATCCTGGAGCTGGAGGGCCGCACCTTCCGCTACGTCGGCGCCAAGGAGCGGGCCATCCGCGAGGAGATCGGCCTGTCCCGCACCGCCTACTACGTGCGGCTCAACTCCCTGCTCGACGACCCCCGCGCGCTGCGCGCCGCCCCCGCCCTGGTGCACCGGCTGCGCGGCCGCCGCGAGGACGCCGGGACCACCGCCCACGACCCCGGACAGGTGGCCTGACCGGCGCTCCCGTCGCCCGCCGCGTGACCTCCCCGACGCCCCCGCCCGGGGCGTGTGCTCCCGCGCGTCGCCCCGTGGCCCTGGTGTAATGGACCCGTGGCAGACGATTCCCAGTACCCGTACCCGCCGGACCGGTTCGACGACGAGGCCGACGCGGCCTCCTTCCACGGCGCCCACCGCGCCGAGGAGCCGTTCTGGCGCCAGAACCTCGTCTACATCCTCATCATCGGGGCCGCCTTCCTGACCCTGCTCGTGCTGCTGTTCTTCATCAACGGCCTGGGCGGCGACGGTGAGGAGGGCACCACCGGGCCCGTCGCCTCCAGCGCCGAGGCCAGCGTCGGCGGAGACGGCGGCGAGGGCGCCGAGGAGGGTGGCGAGGAGACCACCGCCGAGGAGGAGCCCACCGCAGAGCCGGACCGCTCCACCCCCGTGCTGGTGATGAACGCCGCCAACATCAACGGCCTGGCCGGCACCTGGCAGGACACCCTCGAGGAGGACGGCTGGACCGAGGTCGGCGTCGGCACCGCCAACCAGCCCCAGGACGAGGCCGCCGTCTACTACCGTGACGAGGCCGACGCCGCCTCCGCGCAGGCCCTCGCCGAGGAGGTCGGCGCCGGGGAGGCCACCCAGAGCGACGAGTACGACAACCGCATCACCTTCATCGCCGTCTCCGAGCCCGGGGACTCCGAGGAGGGCGACGGCGAGGAGTGACCTCCGGGGCGCAGGCCCCTGCATCGCCATGACGGGACGCCGTCCGGGACCAGCTCCCGGGCGGCGTCGCCGTCTGTCCGGGGTCCCCGGGGCGGGCGCGCGACGGCGGCCGGACACGCCTGCGCCGGGAGCGGACGGGGGTTAGCACTCTCAGGGGTCGAGTGCTTATGATGATCTGGCACTCGGTGCTCGGGAGTGACAGCCCTGTCGCCCCCTCGCACCGGGCCAGAGACATTCCGGCCCCGTGAGGGATCCGGAGCCGTGGGACATGAACACGGCCCCGGGTGCCGTCCGTCGCGGGCACTGGGTCGGGTGGACATCACAGACACGGGAGAGATTCCAATCATGGCCAAGCTCATCTCTTACGACGAGGAGGCCCGGCGCGGCCTCGAGCGGGGTATGAACCAGCTCGCCGACGCCGTCAAGGTCACCCTCGGCCCCAAGGGGCGCAACGTCGTGCTCGAGAAGTCCTGGGGCGCCCCCACCATCACCAACGACGGCGTCTCCATCGCCAAGGAGATCGAACTCGACGATCCCTACGAGAAGATCGGCGCGGAGCTCGTCAAGGAGGTCGCCAAGAAGACCGACGACATCGCGGGCGACGGCACCACCACCGCCACCGTCCTCGCCCAGGCCCTGGTCAAGGAGGGCCTGCGCAACGTCGCCGCCGGGGCCAACCCGATCGCGCTCAAGCGCGGCATCGACAAGGCCGTCGGCTCCGTCTCCGAGACCCTGCTCTCGCAGGCCAAGGAGATCGAGACCAAGGAGCAGATCGCCAACACCGCCGCCATCTCCGCGGCCGACCCGGCCATCGGCGAGCTCATCGCCGAGGCCCTGGACAAGGTCGGCAAGGAGGGTGTGATCACGGTCGAGGAGTCCAACACGATGGGCCTCGAGCTGGAGCTCACCGAGGGTATGCGCTTCGACAAGGGCTACATCTCGCCCTACTTCGTCACCGACGCCGAGCGCCAGGAGACCGTGCTGGAGGACCCCTACATCCTCCTGGTCGGCTCCAAGATCTCCTCCGTCAAGGACCTGCTGCCGCTGCTGGAGAAGGTCATCCAGTCCGGCAAGCCCCTCGCCATCGTCTCCGAGGACGTCGAGGGCGAGGCCCTCGCGGTGCTCGTAGTCAATAAGCTGCGCGGCTCCTTCAAGTCCGTGGCCGTCAAGGCCCCCGGCTTCGGCGACCGCCGCAAGGCGATGCTCGAGGACATGGCCATCCTGACCGGCGGCCAGGTCATCTCCGAGGAGGTCGGCCTCAAGCTGGAGACCGCCGGGCTGGAGCAGCTCGGGCAGGCCCGCAAGGTCGTCGTCACCAAGGACGAGACCACCATCGTCGAGGGCGCCGGCGACGCCGACCGCATCGCGGCCCGCGTCAAGCAGATCCGCACCGAGATCGAGAACTCCGACTCGGACTACGACCGCGAGAAGCTGCAGGAGCGCCTGGCGAAGCTGGCCGGAGGCGTGGCCGTCATCAAGGCCGGTGCCGCCACCGAGGTGGAGCTCAAGGAGCGCAAGCACCGCATCGAGGACGCCGTGCGCAACGCGAAGGCAGCCGTCGAGGAGGGCGTCGTCGCCGGTGGCGGAGTGGCCCTGCTGCAGGCGGGCAACGACACCTTCGGCACCCTCTCCCTCGAGGGCGACGAGGCCACCGGTGCCTCCATCGTGAAGATCGCCATCGAGGCGCCGCTGAAGCAGATCGCCGTCAACGCCGGCCTCGAGGGCGGCGTCGTCGCGGAGAAGGTCAAGTCCCTCCCCGTCGGCCAGGGCCTCAACGCCGCGACCGGCGAGTACGAGGACCTGCTGGCCGCCGGCATCATCGACCCGGTGAAGGTGACCCGCAGCGCGCTGCAGAACGCCGCCTCCATCGCCGGCCTGTTCCTCACCACCGAGGCCGTCGTGGCCGACAAGCCGGAGCCCGCCGCGGCGCCGGCCGGTGGCGACGAGATGGGCGGCATGGGGGGCATGGGCGGCATGATGTGATCCAGCCTCACGGCTGACACCTGCCGCTCCCCGGAGCCGCACGGGCCCCGATCCTCTGGCGAGGGTCGGGGCCCGTTCGCGTGCCCGGGGTGGTGGGGTGCTGAGCTTCCGGGTGCGCTGCAAAGATCAGGCGCGTGGTGCGGGGTCACGTCCTCCAGCAGGGGGTAACCCCGCACTGAGTGCCCGATCTTTGCTGCCAACCGTGCCCCCCTGCCCCGTGCCCGCCCGGAACGACTGAAAAAGGGTCGTGGGTGTGCAGTGAGCGCCGTATGGCCGGTGACTGCACACCGGCATCCCTTTTCCAGTCGTGCCCGAGCGCGAGGTGAGTGCTGGGGGAGGCGCCTTGCGCTGAAAACCGGCTCCAGGTGCACCCTCACCGCTCAGGAGGCGGTGATGGTGCACCTCGAGCCAACTTTCAGCGCTCGGCTTTCGAGGTATGGACCCTGTTCACGAGGCGGAGGTCTGCAGCCGCTCGTACAGTCCCACGTCCATGAGCATCGCCTGCAGCTGGTCCCAGGGCATGCCCCGCAGGTGCTTGATCACTGCGCCGCTGGACTCTTCGACGTTCCACACGGCGTTCTCGACCACAGTCCTCATACCCGGGGCCGCCGCGAAGTCGATGCGGGAGTTGGAGTGGGCGATGGCCTGCATCGTGTCATCCGCGACGACCTCGGCCAGCAGGTTCTCGACGCCGCTGAGCTTGTAGTCGTCCGGGACGTCGAGGCCTCCGAGGTACCGGTTGACCTTGTCGATGATCTCGGTCTTCCTCTGTCGTTTGCGCTCACGCGCGGCGGCCAGGCCTGCTTCGGTCATGCCTTGGAGACCCTCGGGATCGGTCGTCCCGAGAGTGAGGTCGTCTTCGCGGATCTTCTCCAGCCGGTAGTGGGTGAGAACGATGTCGGAGACGTCGACCTCCTCCGGGGTCGTGTCCTCTTCGGTGAAGGATCGGAGACGTCGGGCGAGCAGGTCGGCGTAGGCGCTGAACTTCTCGTAGCGCGGGTTTCCGTAGTCGATCAACTGCGAGAAGAAGGCGTAGGCCTTGAGGTACTGGGTAAGGGTCGAGCGGTAGTCGATGAGGGTGTCGCGCTCGGCGTGATGGTCTCCCTCGATCGCCCGCTTCCATCGGTCGCCGAATCGGTCGACTGCTGGTGCCAGGTGCCTCCCCGGATCCGTGTGTTTGCCCCCCGGCCGCGTCCATGCCTCCCAGAAGAGGTCCACCTCCTGCCGCGTGTGGATTCCGACCTGCTCCAGCTTGGCGTGCATGTCCATCACCAGGTCCGGGTCGGACTCGGTGGTGATCTCTGCATCCTCGTAGTACTCGCGGAACGCGGCGAGGATCTCCTCGGGGTCGTTCACGAAGTCCAGCACGTAGGTGTCCGTCTTCCCCGGTGCCATGCGATTGAGCCGGGAGAGGGTCTGCACGGCGGCGATGCCCGATAGCTGTTTGTCGACATACATCCCCACCAGCAACGGCTCGTCGAAGCCCGTCTGGTACTTGTTGGCGACGATGAGCACGTGCTGGTCGGGCCCGGCGAAGACCTTGGCCAGGTCGCGTCCCTTGAGCTGCGGGTTCTCGCTGGTCTCGGTGACGGTCGGTGCGGTGCCGCCGGGCAGGGTGTCGATCTCGGGGTCCGGCACCTCGCCGGAGAAGGCGACAAGGGCGTGGAGGTCCAACTCCTCCTCGCGGCAGATGCGGCGGAATGATCGGGCGTACCGCACCGCAGCAGCCCGCGAGTCGGTGACCACCATGGCTTTGGCTCGGCCTCCGAGCTCCGGCTGCACCGTGGCGCGATAATGCCGGATGATCTCGCGGACCTTCTGGTCGATGTTGGTGGGGTGGAGGTTCACCGCCGTCAGGTACGCCTTGGTGCCCGTGCTGGCATCGACCTCGATGTCCTCACCCCCGGCCTTCAGCGAGATCCGGGCCGCCCGCTCGTAGGAGGTGTAGTTCTTCAGGACGTCGAGGATGAAACCCTCTTCGATCGCCTGCTTCATCGAATACAGGTCGAAGGGGACGTGCTTGCCGCCGGGTCCGCGGCGACCGAACTGCTCGAGCGTCTTGGCCTTGGGGGTGGCGGTGAAGGCGAAGAAGGAGATGCGATGGTCGGCATCGGCCTTGGCGGCCATCGCGACCAGGGCGTCCTGGTCGGCGCCGGGTTCGGCGTCCTCCTCGAGACCAGCGGCGGGATCGTTGAGGTAGACGACCTTGCGGACGGCGGCGGATGCCTCCCCGGACTGCGACGAGTGGGCCTCGTCGGCGATGACGGCGAAACGCTTGCCGACGATCGTGGAGTCCTCACCCTTCTCTGCCGCCTCCTTCATCGCCTGCAGGACGTAGGGGAACGTCTGGATGGTGACGCCGATGATTGGCACGCCCGCGTTCAGGGCTTCTCGCAACATCGTGGTCTTGGATCCCCCGGAGCCGTGGGTCACGGCCCGGAAGGTCCCGGTGGTGGTGACGAGCTGGTCGACGGCGTCCTGCAACTGGCGGTCGAGCACCTGTCGGTCGGCAATGACGATCACGCTGTCGAACACCTTGGCACCCTCGGGGGTGTGGAGGGTGGCCAGGCGATGCGCGGTCCAAGCGATGGAGTCGGTCTTCCCAGAGCCCGCGGAGTGCTGGATTAGATAGTGGTGACCGGCCCCCTCGGCGCGCGCGGCGGCGGTGAGGCGGGTGACGGCGCGCCACTGATGGAAGCGCGGGAAGCGGATGCGCCGCGTCTCGGTCACTTCGCCGGTCAGCGGGTCTTCGCGAGTTTCATGGCTGACGTAGATGAACTTGGAGAGGATCGCGAGCCAGGCGTCGCGGTCCAGCACGTCCTTCCAGAAGAACGACGTGCCGGTCTCCGGCGGGTTCCCGGCGCCGTTGTTGTGGCCGTGGTCGAAGGGGAGGAAAGTGGTGGCCGGTCCGTCGAGCTTGGTGGTCATCGCGATGTGGGTGTCGGTGACGACGAAGTGCACGAGGGCGCCGCGGAACTCGGTGAGTAGTGGCTCGCCCGCGGGAGAGCGGTCGGCACGGTACTGAGCGATGCCCTGGGCGAGACTCTGCGTGTACTCGGTCTTGAGCTCGATGGTCGCGACGGGAAGTCCGTTGCAGAACAGCACCAGGTCGATGCGGTCGGCCTTGTTCTTCGAGTACACCACCTCCTGCATGACCCGCAGACGGTTCTTTCCGTACCGGGCGGTGAGGTCCGGGTTCCGGTCGTCCGCCGGTGGCATCTGCAGTGTCTTGAACCCGTGGCGCAGGCCGGCGAGGTCGAAGCCCTTGCGCAGCACGTTCAGGGTGCCGCCGCCATGTGACTCGTCCATGGCGAGCACCTTCACGAGGCGGTCGAGGATGCGCGCTTCGGCCTTCTCCCGGGCCTCGCCGTTCAGGTCCGGGGCGACGATCTTCGCGTACTCCTTCGGCTGGGTGTCCCGCAGCCAGCCCAGCAGGTCCTCGGGGAAGAGGGCGCGTTCCTTGTCGAAGCCCGCGCTCGTCGGAGACCGGAGCCAGCCGTGGGCCTCGAGGTGGGAGGAGATCTGTTCTTGGAAGGCGAGCTCCTGGTGCAGGCCGGACGTGCTCATGTCAGCTCCTTGATGTCGTCCTCGAGCTGCTCTGCTGCGGGACGGTGCTTCGCGGTGACGTCGATTTGGCCGGTGACGGCCGCGGTGATGAGTGCGGCGCGGCGCTCTTTTGCGAGGGTGATGGTGCGGTTCAGGTCGGCCTGCAACGCCTCAGTCTGCGCACGGGATTCCTTGAGTCGACGGCCGATCTCCTTCTGCTCGGCATACGGAAGATGCGGGACCCTCAACTCGGCAAGCTTCTCAGCAGGCAGATGTGCGATGGTGGAACGCCCGGTCTCCAGTGTGAGAGCGCCGTTGTCGCGGAGTGAATTCAGGGCCTCGCCATATACTCGGGGAATAATGTTCGATGTTTGGCGCAATCGGAGAATAGTCTTCTGGAAGTATGTGTCTGGAATATGTTCTGTCAAGACGACGTTTGTGCCGATGGAGCCGCCCTCAACGACGAGGATGTCTCCTTCGAGTAGACTGTACCTGGTTCGCTCGACCGGGGTGAAGGGCATTTGTTTTATGTTCGTGAAGTCTATTCCGCCATCTGTGATGTTGCCTGCACGGACATACGGGAAGTACTCGCCATCCAGTTTATGCTTACTCTCGTCGAGCATCTTCCCGAGGGCGATGGTGAAGAAGTGTTTGAGGGGCGCGAGTTTTTGACCACTGCCGTCGGGACGGTTCCATAGTAGGTTGTCGCGCTGAGATCTCCAGCGCTCTTCTAGTGTCGTGTGGAGAGCCGTAAAATCTCCGATGAGCGCGTCAATCTCGGCGGTCTCGTGGTCGAGGTAGTCGGCGATCACCCTCTGTGTGCTGAGCGGCGGTATTTGAATCTGTTCGCTGCCAATATCTGTTCGGGTTATGCTCGGTAGAGCAGTGTCCGTCGAGTAGAACTCGAAGGGAAAGCGTAAAGACCAGTAGGCCAGGAAACGTGCATCCAGAATCTCGCTTTTCGGCTCGACGAAGTAGGCGGTGTCCGTTACCCAGAACTTCCCGCTCACGGGGATGGGTCGGTCGATTGTTCCCTTGCGCCCGAAGATCACTCCGTCCCCGTCGTAGAGATAGTCGGAGGCGTGAGCAAAAACTCCACCCGACCCGAAAACAGGGAAGTCGCCATCCGGGGCGGCAACTTCTGCGAAGTCTCTGCCGCTCCGTATGGACGTCGTTCGAGATAGTCGAGTGCTGCGCCAAGGCTGGAAGCTCACCCCTTCACCTCCGCCAGCCGCACCCGGATGCGTCCGAGCACCTCATCCAGGTCGCGGTCGATCTCTTCGAGGGGCCTCGGCGGGACGTACTCGTAAAAGTGCCGGGTGAAGGGGATCTCGGCCCCCTCCTTGGTTTTCGCATGCTCGATCCAGGCGTCGGGGACGAAGGGGATCACCTCGCGCTGTAGGTACTCCTCGACGTCCTCGTCCCAGGGCACGTTCTCGGTGTCGCGCAGGGACGCATCGGGCTCGGTCTTGCCGCCGGTGCCGGTGACCAGCTCGCCGTCCTCATCGTGCTCGGACAGTTCGTTGATCAGCACCTTCAGCGCGCCAGGCGTGAGCTTCACGGAGTGCTGCTCCAGGGTGGCCCGCAGGTCCTTCGTGAAGGCGGTGCGACTGGTGGAGACCACACCGCCCGCGTCCTCAGCAGCTTCGTCGAGCGCTCGGCGCAGGGCGGCCTGCTCCGGGTCCTTGAGCTTGGTGATCTGCCGGGCCGCCATCACCCGCTCGATCCGCTCGGGGGTGACCGCGTAGTTGCGGCGCATCGGTCGCTCCACCGTGATGGTCCGGTAGAAGAATTCCTCGGTGGAGAAGATCTTGGAGTGCTCCGCCTCCTCGAACCCGCCGTACAGCCGCGAGATCTCGAGGATGTTCTGCTCCGACAGGAATCGCCGCTTCGAGCCCACGGACTTGCGCATTTTCTCGAACATCGCCGTCGCGTCGATGAGCTGCACCTTCCCGCGCCGTTCCGGGGTCTTGTCCTTGGACAGGATCCACACGTAGGTGGCGATGCCGGTGTTGTAGAACATGTCGGTGGGGAGGCCGATGATCGCCTCCACGTAGTCGTTCTCCAGCACCCAGCGGCGGATGTTCGACTCTCCTGAGCCCGCACCGCCCGTGAACAGCGGAGATCCGTTGAGCACGATCGCCCCGCGCCCGGCGGAGTGGTTCTCCTCGTCGGGCTTCGGGTCCCGCAGTTTCGAGATCAGGTGCATGAGGAACAGCAGCGACCCGTCGGACACGCGCGGCAGTCCGGGACCGAACCGCCCTGCGAACCCGCGAACGGTGTGCTCGTCCTCCACCGTCTTCTTGAACTGCTTCCAGTCCACGCCGAACGGCGGGTTCGACAGCCCGTAATGGAACGACTGCCCCCGGAACGCGGGCTGCGTGAGTGTGTTGCCCAGCACGATGTTGTTGATCGGCTGTCCCTTCACCACCATGTCGGCCTTGCAGATTGCGAACGACGCCGGGTTGATCTCCTGGCCCAGCAAGCTCACCTGCGCCGACGGGTTGAAGAACCGGATCTTGTCGTCGGCGACCGAGAGCATGCCGCCGGTGCCCGCCGTCGGGTCGTACACGCTGCGCACCACATGGTCCTTGCCCAGGTCCCGGTCCCCGTCCAGCAGGATCGTTACCATCAGCTCGATGACCTCGCGCGGCGTGAAGTGCTCACCGGCGGTCTCGTTCGAGGCTTCCGCGAATTTGCGGATCAGCTCCTCGAAGATGTGGCCCATCTGCTCGTTGTCGACCGCCTGCGGATGCAGGTCCACCTTGGCGAAATGCTGGAGCACCTGCAGGAGCAGGTCGTTGCGGGCCAGGTCGATGATCGCGTCCTCGAACTTGTACCTCTCGAAGATGTCCCGCACGTTCTCCGAGAACGCGCCCACGTAGTCGCGCAGGTTCTCCTCGAGGTTGTCCGGGTCCCCTTGCAGCGATCGCAGATCGTGGCGCGAGGCATTGAAGAACGAGTACTCATGGCCGGCCTTCTTGCGCAACATCGCCGCCGGAGGCATCCGGTCACGGTCGAACCCCTCGAGCTCCCGGACCACCGCATCCTTCGTTGGCGCGAGCACCGCGTCCAGACGAGCGAGGACTGTGAACGGAAGGATCACGTCCCCGTACTGATGCTGCTTATACGTGCTGCGCAGGATGTCTGCAGCAGACCAGATGAACTGGGCGTGGTTGAAGGCAGTAGGCACGGAGATCAGGCTAGCTTCCTGCGGGGCCCGGGGAGACACGCTTTCGCGCCGGCCCCTGGGGAGCGCCCTTGCGGCGGAGCCTGGGACGTGGGTGTGCGGTGAGCGCTGCACAGCCCGTGGCTGCACATCGGCAGCCCTTCTTTAGTCATCCGGGGCGGGCGCGGGGAGCTGGGGCAACGCTGAAAACCGGCTCCGGGTGCACCATCACCGCTCAGGAGGCGGTGAAGGTGCGCTGGGGGCCGGCTTTCAGTGTTCGAGCTGGCAAAGGCGGCCGGGTCAGGCGGCGGGAAGGCCCCAGGCCTCGGCCAGCAGCTCCAGGCCGCGCAGGCGGTCGGCCGGATCGTAGTGGTAGGCGGTGAGGATCAGCTCGTCCGCGCCGGTGGCCTGGACGATCCGCTCCAGCTGCTCCACGACGGTGGCGGGGGAGCCCACGGCGCGGATGGAGAGGGTCTGGTCCACCTGGGCCAGCAGCTGATCCGGCACGGCGTTCTCCAGGTCGCGGGGCGGCTGGATCTTGCGGCGCTGCCCCGTGATGACCCCGAGGAACATCTGCTGCAGGGTCGAGAACTGCCGATCGGCCTCCGCGTCGGTCTCGGCGACCAGCAGGTTCACCGCGACCATGGTGTGCGGCCGCTCGATCTGCGCGGCGGGGGAGGAGGTGGTGAAGGCGTCGCGGTACACCTTCAGGGCCTGCAGGTACTGGAAGGGCGCGAAGTGGGAGGCCACGGCGAAGGGCATGCCGAGCTGCGCGGCCAGGCGCGCCCCGTTCGGGGTGGAGCCGAGGATCCACATCGGCACCTCGGTGCCGCGGGCCACGGCGGCGTCCACCGGCAGGTCGGTGGTGGGGTGCTCGCGGGACCAGTCGCGCATCTGCTCCACCGCGGCGATGAAGGCCTGCGGCTCGGCGGAGGTGCGGGCCAGCAGCCCGGCGGTGATCTGGTCGGTGCCGGGCGCCCGGCCCAGGCCCAGGTCGATCCGGTCGCCGTGGAACTGGGCGAGGGTGCCGAACTGCTCGATCACCGCGAGAGGCGCGTGGTTGGGCAGCATGATGCCGCCGGAGCCGACGCGGATCCGCTCGGTGAGCGAGGCGGCGCGGTCGATCAGCAGCGAGGTGGCCGAGGAGGCCAGAGCCTCGGTGTTGTGGTGCTCGGCGAACCAGTAGCGCTCGTAGCCGAGACGGTCGGCGGCCTGCGCCCCGGCCATGGAGGCATCGATCGCCTCCTTCGAGCTCTGGCCCTCCGAGATCGGGACCAGATCGAGCAGGGACAGCGGGACGTGCGGAGTGCTCATGCCTTGATGCTAATCAGTGCGGGCCGCACGGGGCGGGACCAGCGGTGAGAGGTTCCGGACCCTGCCTGCCGGAATAGGGGCGATGGGCACCCGCGGCGAGTCCGCGCTCAGCGCTTCGGCCAGGGGCCGTACCCGGCGGCCGCCTGCTGCTGGGCGTAGGCCTGCTGCTGCATCTGCAGCGCCATCGTCTGCAGGCGCGAGTTGTGGTTCGAGGCGGCCACGCAGCCCCAGACGATGCAGGCCGGCCAGATCACGAGGACCAGCGGCAGCACCACGATGATGCCGATCCCCATGGTGAGGACGGCGATCAGCGGGCCGAGGATCGCCGCCGCGACGCCGATGCCCAGCATCACCAGCGCCCCGGTGACGGTGGAGTAGAACATCCCGAAGGCACCGAAGAAGAACGTCAGCACGAAGGCGACGCCGACGCTCTTGGGGGCGGGCAGCACCATCACCGGCGGCGCCGCGTACACGGGAGGGGCGTACTGCTGCACGGGATAAGGCTGCGGGGCGTAGGGCTGCAGGGCGGCGGCCGGCGCCGGAGCGTAGCCGGGCGCCGGGGCGTAGGGGTCGTAGTCCCGACCCTCGCTGTGCTGGCTGACGATCTCCCCGGCCAGGGTGGGCGGCTGCTCGCCGGCGTACTCGCCCTGCTCGTGGCCGTACGGTGAGCTGCTCATGGGACCCCCTCGGTCCGGTCCGCCTCCCGTGGCGGGCCTCGGTGACCCCAGCGTAGGCATCACCCCCGACGGACGAGGCCTCGGTCCACGAAACCCGTCGCCCCGCGTGCCGCGGAGCGCTCACATCTGCCGCAGCTCCACGACCACCTGACCGGTTCCCGGGCAGGCGACGGCGGTGGAGACCATCATCCCGGTCGGCGTGAGGTTCGTGGTCGTGCCCTCCTCCTCGTCCGTGTCGAGCGGCGTCAGGGGGTCGATCGCCACCCAGTCCTCGTCGCAGTCGGTCATCGCCTCCTCGACGGGGGCGACGATCGCGGCCCGCACCTCCTCGGCCTCGACGGCGGTCGGGTTCTCCCCGGCGCGGGCCACCAGCTCCTCGGCCTGGGCGGGTTCGAGCTCGACCACGGCCTGGATCCAGTAGTCGTCCTGGGCAAGGATCCACTCGCGGGCGTGCGGGTCGGTGAAGCGGCCGTCGATCCAGGTCCCCGTCGAGGCATCGGCGAGGGCGGGCAGGTCGTCGTCGAGTTCGTCGAGCTCCGTGGAGGCGTCCTCCGGCAGGTAGTAGAGATCGGCCTGCTGGTCGCGGACCCATGTCGGCTCGTCCGGCTCCCGCTCCGCGGCGCAGGCCGCCAGCAGCAGCTGCGCGCAGGATCCCCACGAGCGCGGCCGGGACCCCGCGACGCCGGGGAGGCGCACTCGTCCGCAGCGCGTACCGCGCCGTGCGGCGGCTCGCGCCGACAGCCGATCCGACGGACCACCGAGGCGCGGGCCGGCGCGACCGCTCCATGCAGGATCCCCCCTCGTCCGCCTCCCCCGAGGCGGTCACCGTCAGCCTAGCGCTCGGCTCCGGGAGCGGGCTCCGGGGGACGGCTGGAGTCGTGGTCGTCGTCGTGGATCGGCACGTGCGCCTCGGGGATGTCCGCATAGCTCGCCGGGTCCGAGATCGGCTCCAGGTGCGTGAGCACCGTCAGGTCGGGCAGGGAGCCGCGCAGCTCGTCCTCCAGGGCATCGATGTAGTCGTGGCCCTGCTTCACGGTCCACTCGTCGGGCACCAGCACGTGCACGTTCATGTACTTCTCCTGCCCCGCCTCGCGGGTCTGCAGACCGTGGAAGGTGACCGTGCCGTCGGTGCGGCGGCGCAGGATCTCGGTGATGACCTCGTGGTCCTCATCGGACAGGGCCTTGTCCAGCAGCCCCTCGACGGCCTCGTGGATCAGGCCGATGCCGGTGACGATGATGTTCACCCCCACCGCGAAGGCGACCACGGCGTCCAGCCGCTCCCAGCCGGTGAGCACCACCAGACCCACCCCGATCAGCACGCCCGCGCTGGTGACGACGTCGGTGAGCAGATGGCGGCCGTCCGCGCGCAGGGTGATCGAGCGGTGCCGACGTCCGGCCCGGATCAGCACGATTGCCACGGCACCGTTGATCAGGGAGGCGACGACGCTGACGGCGAGGCCCCAGCCGACGTTCTCCAGGCCCTGCGGGTTCACGAAGCGCTCGACGGCGCTGACCAGGATCACGGCGGCGGCCACGAAGATCATCACGCCCTCGACGGCCGCGGAGAAGTACTCGGCCTTGGCCCGGCCGTAGAGGAAGCGGTCGGTGGCGGGGCGGGCCGCGACCCGCAGCGCGATGAGGGCGACGACGGCGGCCACCAGGTTCACGGTGGATTCGGCGGCGTCGGAGAGCAGGCCGACGGAGCCGGTGACGGCCCAGGCGCCGGTCTTCAGGGCGATGGTGGCGATGGCCGCGACGATCGACAGCCAGGCGAAGCGCGTCAGGTCGACCTTGGGCTCGGTGACCGCGCTCATCGGGCAGCCTCCGCCGGGTCGGCGGCGCGCGGCGGGTCGGGGGCGAGGGAGCCGTCGGGGGCGATGTGCTCGAAGATCTGCTCGACGACGGAGAGCACGTGCGGGTCCTCGACGGTGTAGTAGCTGTGGCGGCCCTCGCGGGCGGCGGCGACGATCCCGGCCAGCCGCAGCTTGCGCAGGTGCTGGCTGGTGGTGGGCAGGCTGAGTCCGACCCGGGCGGCGAGGGTGCCGACGTCGAAGCGGCCGGTGCTCATCAGCCACACCAGGTGCAGCCGGGCGGGGCTGGCCAGCATCGAGAAGGTGTCGGCGGCGGCCGCGAGCTGCGGCTCGGCGGGCTCGGGGCCGGGGCCCGGGGAGGGTCGGAGCGGGAGGTCGGGGATCACGACCCCACCTTCCCCCACACTTCGCCATTCACGCAAGTGACGAAGTGTGGGGGTGGACGCGATCCACCCCGTATCGTGAGCCCGTCCCCTGACACTGTCGTCCGGAGGTATCTCCCGTGTACAACCTCGCCGTGGTGCTGGAGGACAGCGCCCGCACCGCCCCCGATCGCCCCGCTCTCGTGCTCGGGGAGACCTCCCTGAGCTACGCCCAGGTCGATGCCGCCGCCAACCAGGTGGCGCACCTGCTGGTGAGCTGGGGCATCGAACCCGGAGACCGGGTCGCGCTGGCCTGCCCGAACCTGCCGCAGTTCCCGATCGTCTACTACGGCGCCCTGAAGGCGGGCGCCGTGGTGGTGCCGCTGAACGTGCTGAACCAGGCGCGCGAGGTCACCTACTTCCTCGACGACGCCGAGGCGAAGGCCTGCTTCGCCTTCGAGGGCAGCGAGGATCTGCCCATCGGGCGCCGCGTGGCCGAGGGAGCCGCCGCCGCGGCGAACCCGCCGCGCGTGGTGATCATGACCGCCGACCCCTCCGCGCCCAGCCCGATCGACGGCGCCCCCACCCTCACCGAGGCGCTGGCCGGGATGTCCCCGCGCTTCGAGACCGTGCAGCGTCGCGAGACGGACACCGCCGTCGTGCTCTACACCTCCGGCACCACCGGCCGGCCCAAGGGTGCGGAGCTGTCCCACTCCAACCAGATGATGAACGCGCTGGTCTGCAATCGCCTGTTCGGCTCGCAGCCGGGGGAGGACACCCACCTGGTGGCCCTGCCGCTGTTCCACACCTTCGGGGCGACGGTGAACCTCAACGCCGGCTTCTCCATGGGTGCCACCCTGGTGCTGCTGCCGCGCTTCGACCCCCAACAGGCCCTCGCCCTGCTGCGCCGTCACCGCGTCACCGTGTTCGCGGGGGTGCCGACGATGTGGTGGGGCCTGCTGCGCGGCCTCGCGGCGGAGGAGGGCGGCGCCGAGGACCTCGCCGAGCACCTGCGGCTGGGCGTCTCCGGCGGGGCGCCGCTGCCGGTGGAGATCCTGCGGGAGGTGCGCGAGGAGCTGAGCGTCTCGATCATGGAGGGCTACGGCCTCTCCGAGACCTCCCCGGTGGCCTGCTTCTCCCTCGCCGACCGGCCCCGCCCCGGCTCCATCGGCCTGCCCGTCTGGGGTGTCGAGGTGGATCTCATCGACCCCACCGATCCCGACTGGGGCCGCGTCGAGGGCACCGACGAGATCGGCGAGATCATCGTGCGCGGCCACAACATCATGACCGGTTACCTCGGCCGCCCCGAGGACACCGCCGCCGTGATGCGGGACGGCTGGTTCCGCACCGGCGACCTGGGGCGACGTGACGAGGAGGGCTTCTACTACGTCGTAGACCGCTCCAAGGACATGATCGTGCGCGGCGGCTTCAACGTGTACCCCCGGGAGGTGGAGGAGGTGCTGCTGACCCACGAGCAGATCTCCCTGGCCGCCGTGATCGGGGTGGCCGACGAGCGGATGGGCGAGGAGGTCGAGGCCCACGTGATCCTCACCGAGGGCGCCACGGCCACCGCCGAGGAGCTGCGGGAGTGGGCGCGCGGCCAGATGGCGGACTACAAGTACCCGCGCCGCATCGTCATCGCCGAGTCCCTGCCGATGACCTCCACCGGGAAGATCCTCAAGCGCGAGCTGCGCTGAGACCGGGCGGGCGACGCCGGCGGTCGGCCGCGGGGTGCGAGCCTTCGATGCGCTCGGGCCGTCCGCTGCAGCGGCGCAGCCAGGGTGCCCGCCGGGACGGCGCGAAGCTCAGTCGACGTAGCGGCTGGGCTCCGTCGCGGTCGGCAGGCCCGCGGCGCGGTAGGCGCGGAAGCCGCCGACCAGGTCGGTGGCCCGGAGCAGTCCCAGCTCGCGGAGGTCCCGGGCGGCGAGCGTGGAGTGGTAGCCCTCGTTGCACACCACGATCACCTCGTCCTCCGGCTCCGGGGCACCGGCCATCCGCCAGGCGCCGCGGGGGTCCAGCCGCCAGTCCAGTACCAGGCGCTCGACGACCACGGCGCCGGGGATATGCCCCTCGACGTCGCGGGTGACGGCCGAGCGCACATCGATCACGTGCGCCCCGCGGGCCTGGGCGGCCGCGAGGTCCCCGGGCTCCACCCGGTCGGTGCCCTCCCGGGCGGCGGCGACGATGTCCTCGACGGGGCGGCCCGGGAGCGGGCCCGCGGGGGTGCCGGGGGTCGCGTCCGCACTCAACTCACCCGCGCTCATCCCCGTGCTCATCTCATCCGTGCCCATCTCGCCCGTGCCCATCGATCCAGTATCGGCCCGCCTCACACATGTGTGCGCTCACGAGCCATGGGTGGTTCGTGAGCGCACAAAAGTCGCTGAGGATGGTGCGAGCGGGGAGTGGTCAGCGGCCGCGACCGGCGGAGAAGGCCGCCAGGCCGCCCCCGGAGCGGCCCTCGCCGCTCGAGGTGGAGTAGACGCCTGAGCTGCCGGAGCCGCGGTTGCCGCCACGGGCGCCGGAGCGACCCTGGCCGCCGGAACGGCCCTGCTCGCCGCCACGGCCGGAGCGCCCCTGGCCGCCGGAGCGCCCCGAACCGCCGCGCCCCTGACCGCCGGAACGGCCCTGCTCGCCGCCGCGGCCGGAGCGATCCTGGCCGCCGCGGGCCTCGCCGGAGCCCTGGCCGTCCCGGCCCCGGCCGGAGCCGCCCGAGCGTCCGCGACCGCCGCCGGAGCGACCGCCCCGGCCGCCCTGGCCGTTCTGACCGCGACCGCCCTGACCGCGACCGCCGCCGGAGCGGCCGCCCTGGGCCTGGCCCTCCGCGGAGGGGGCCTCGACGGCGACCTCGGAGATCTGCCGCTCACCGGGGGCGAGCTGGGTCAGCACCGGGCTGTCGACGGTGACGTGCTGGTGGCGGGTGGGGCGGATGTTCGCCTTCCGCATCAGGTCCAGCACGTCCTTCTTCTGGTCCGGGGTCTGCACGGTGATCACGGTGCCGCTCTCCCCGGCGCGGGCGGTGCGGCCCGAGCGGTGCAGGTACGCCTTGTGCTCCACGGGCGGGTCGGCGTGGACCACCAGGCCCACCTCGTCCACGTGGATGCCGCGGGCCGCGATGTCGGTGCACACCAGGGTGGAGGCGGTGCCGTCGCTGAAGGCCTCGAGGTTGCGGGTGCGGGCGTTCTGGGACAGGTTGCCGTGCAGCTCCACGGCGCTCACGCCCTGGTTGCGCAGCTTGCGGGCCAGGTTCTTCGCGCCGTACTTGGTGCGGGTGAACATGATGGTGCGCCCGGGGGCGGCGGCGAGGTCGCGCAGCACGTCGAAGCGGTCGCCGCTGTCGACCTCGAGCACGTGGTGCTCCATGGTGCCGACGGGGCTGGTGGCCGGGTCGGCCGAGTGGGTGACGGGCTTGGTCAGGTAGCGGTCCACCACCGTCTGCACGCCGCCGTCGAGGGTCGCGGAGAACAGCATCCGCTGGCCGCCCTTGGGGGTGGCGTCGAGGATGCGGCGCAGCATCGGCAGGAAACCCATGTCGGCCATGTGGTCGGCCTCGTCGACCACGGTGATCTCGATGGCGGAGAGGTCGGCGTGCTTCTGGCCCATCAGGTCCAGCAGTCGGCCGGGGCAGGCGATGAGCACGTCGACGCCGCCGGCGAGGGCCTGCACCTGCGGGTTCTGGCCGACGCCGCCGAAGACGACGGTGCTGCGCAGGCCGGTGGCGCGCACCAGCGGCTGCAGGGACTCGTCGATCTGGGTGGCGAGCTCGCGGGTGGGGGCGAGCACCAGGCTGCGGGGCCGGCGGGCCTGGCGGCGGCGCGGGTTCTCCAGCAGGCGCGCCACCAGCGGCAGCAGGAAGGCGTAGGTCTTCCCGGAGCCGGTGCGGCCGCGGCCCAGCACGTCGGTGCCCGCCAGCGAGTCCGGCAGGGTGGCGGCCTGGATGGGGGTGGGGGTGGTGATGCCCTGCGGGGCGAGCGCCTCGATGAGGGACGCGGGCACGCCGAGGCGCGCGAAATCGGGGGTGGTCACGGGGGATCCGTTCGTCGTGCGGGTCCCGCCCGGAGCGCTCGGGGCCGATCCGTGGGAGCGGGATCGACCGGCGCGGACCCCAACGGGTGGGGCCTGTGCCGCGGCGGGGTGACGGCACGCGGGGTCGACGTTACCGCCGCGTGATCAGCGCGTCCGCGATCCGGGGCACGGATGTGACAAAGCCCTGGCCCGGGCCCCCGGTCCGCCCGGGCGGACCGGGGGCCCGTCGGCGCACCGGTCCGACCGTCGTCCGGGATGCCCGAACGCACGGGCCGGAACCGCCCGACGTGCTCGCCCGAACCCCCGGCCCCGCATCGCCGGCATCTGCTTTGCTCACGTTGAAAATCGGCGCGGGGTGGGGTTGACTGGATCCGGCAGGGTGGCCCGTCGCACGCGGCGGCACCCCGGCCGGCGGCCCCCGCGGCGGCCGAGCCCGATCACCGCCGATCCGCGTCACTGCCGACCCCAGGAGCCCGCCCGTGAGCACACCGACCCCCGCCGACCCCGCCCCCGTCGCACCCTCCGGCGGTGAGGGGATGCCCGCGGAGCTGGCCGCGCTGATCGCCCGCGCCGACCACCTGGCCGGACTGCTCGACCCCGCGGTGCCGGACCCCTCCCTGCCGCGCCCCGAGCATCCGCGCCCCCAGTTCCACCGCCCCACCTGGATGAACCTCAACGGCACCTGGCAGTTCGAGATCGACCGCGGCGACACCGGGCGCGAGCGCGGCCTGCTGGAGCGCGAGCTGACGGACACCATCACCGTGCCCTTCGCCCCCGAGTCCGCCGCCTCCGGTGTGGGGGAGCAGGACTTCCTCGAGGCCGTCTGGTACCGCCGCACCCTCACCGTGCCCGCCGCCTGGGAGGGCCTGCGGCCGATCCTGCACCTCGGCGCCGTCGATCACGACGCCACCGTCTGGGTCAACGGCATGGAGGTCGCCCGCCACCGCGGCGGATTCACCCCGATCCGCGCCGACCTCTCCGCGGTCCCCGGCGTCGGCCCCGGTGCGGAGGTGACCGTGGTGGTGCGGGCCCGCGACCCCCGCGAGGGCGCCCAGGCCCGCGGCAAGCAGGCCGTCTGGTTCCGCCCCACCCACTGCCTCTACCCCCGCACCACCGGCATCTGGCAGACCGTCTGGCTGGAGGGCGTGCCCGAGGCCGAGATCCGTTCGCTGCACGTGGTCCCCTCCCTCGCGGCCGGCTCCTTCGCGATCGACGTGCCGCTGGCCCGCAGCGTCCCCGGCGCGACGCTCGAGGTGGTGGCCGGGGTGCCCGGCGGCGCCGAGGTGGCGCGGGCGTCCGTGCGCGCCGACCTCGACCTCGCCCCGCATCTGGAGCTCGTGATCCCCGCCGAGCACCTCCGCACCTGGGACGTCGGCGCCCCCGAGCTGTACACCCTCGCGGTGCGGCTGCGCGATGCGGAGGGCGCCGTGCTCGACGCCGTCGACTCCTACGCCGGCCTGCGCTCCACTTCCCTGGACGGCCACGAGTTCCGCCTCAACGGGCGCAGGGTCTTCCAGCGCCTGGTGCTGGACCAGGGCTACTGGGAGGACTCCCTGATGACCGCCCCGACGGACGCCGCGATGACCGAGGACATCCGGCTGGCGCTCGCGGCCGGCTTCACCGGGGCGCGGCTGCACCAGAAGGTCTTCGAGGAGCGGATGCTGTTCTGGGCCGACCTGCACGGCTACCTCACCTGGGGCGAGTTCGGGGACTGGGGCGTCTCCGGCCGCGGCCCGCTGGGGGAGAACCAGCAGCCCACCGCTTCCTTCGTCGCCCAATGGCTGGAGGCCCTGGCGCGGGACCGCAACCACCCCTCGATCATCGGCTGGTGCCCGCTGAACGAGACCCATCAGGTGCTGCACGACCGCCTCACCGTGCTCGACGACGTCACCCGGGCGATGTACGACGCGACCAAGCTCGCCGATCCCAGTCGCCCCGTGCTGGACGCCTCCGGCTACTCCCACCGGGTGCGCGGCGCCGACGTCTACGACTCCCACTCCTACGAGCAGGACCCGGAGACCTTCCGCGCCGAGCAGGCGGGCCTGGCCGAGGGCGAGCCCTTCGTGAACCGCCGCGCGCTGGAGCCGGAGGAGATGCCCTTCGCCGACGGTGCCTTCTCCCTGCCCTACGCCGGCCAGCCCTTCTTCGTCTCCGAGTACGGCGGCATCTGGTGGAACGAGGCCGAGGCCCGCGCCGCGGCGGACGCCGAGGCCGGCAGCGACCTCGCCGCCTCCTGGGGCTACGGCCAGCGGGTGGCGGGCGAGGAGGAGCTGTACGAGCGCTTCGAGGGCCTCACCCGGGTGCTGCTGGAGGATCCGCGCATGTTCGGCTACTGCTACACCCAGCTCACCGACGTGTTCCAGGAGAAGAACGGCGTGGTGGACTTCGCCCGCGGTCGCAAGCTCGATCTGTCCCGGCTGCGCGCCGTCCAGCAGTGCCCCGCCGCCTACGAGCAGGACTGACCGCGGCCCGCGAAAAGCCCGTGCCGGCGGTGGGGCCGCCTGCATAGGGTGCCGCCATGAGCCGTGATGCCACCCTCCCGCCGCTGGTCCCGCTCCGCCGAGAGGATCTGCCCGCCCTGGTCGCGCTGATGCAGGCGATCGAGGAGCACGAGGCCTTCGAGTACCCGGTGCAGGAGGCCGACGTCCGCGAGCTGCTCTCCCTGGCCGGCCTCGACCTCGCTCACGACACCCTCGCCGCCTGGGAGGGCGACCGCCTGCTGGCCTTCGGGGTGGTGGAGGTGCGCTCCGCCCGCGACGACCGGGGGCGCGCCCGCTGCACCCTGATCGGCGGCGTCCACCCGCAGGCCCGGCGGCGCGGCCTCGGCACCGCCCTGCTGGAGGCGGGGGAGCGGATCGCCGCCCGCACCGCGGCCGAGCGGCTCCCCGACACCCCCGCGATCATGCGGATCGACGGCGGCTTCGACCCCTGCGACGCGAGCGACCCCGAGACCGGCACCGCCCCGCCCGCCCCCGGCGGCACCGACATCCGCCCGCTGCTGGACGCGCGCGGCTACCGCCGGGTCCGCAGCTTCCTGGAGATGGTGCGCCCCCTGCCCTGCGGGACGCTCGAGCACGCAGTCCCGGAGGGCGTCACCCTGCGCTCCCCGGACCCCGAGCACGAGGAGCCGGTGCGCCGGGCCCACAACGCCGCCTTCGCCGACCACTGGGGCTCCGCGCCCACCGATGCCGCTCGCTGGCACGACCTGTGGACCTCCCACGCGGCCCGGCCCGACCTGGCCGCCATCGCCCTCGACGACGCCGGGGAGGTGCTCGCGTACACGTACACCACCGCGGACGCCCCGGGCGAGCTGCACGTGCAGCTCGTCGGCACCCGGCCCGAGGGACGCGGCCGCGGCCTCGCCCGGGCGGTGCTCGCCCGCTCCCTGACCGGAGCGGCGGCCGACGGCTTCACCCGCGCGAAGCTCGAGGTGGACGCGGAATCCCTCACCGGCGCCACCCGGCTCTACGACGGGCTCGGCTTCACCCGGTACCGCGTCTCCGCCCTCTACGAGAAGCCGCTGCGCTGGCCCGGGGCGGCTCGCGACCCCTGACGCACACCCCGCCAGCTGTCCATGGTGAATATGAACAGTAAGAGCGGCACGGGGAGTCGCCCGCCGTCACGCCGGGCGGGACGGCTCAGCCCCCGGTGACCCAGCCGCCGACCAGGCTCACCGCGGCCGCCAGCAGCACGGTGCCGAACAGGAAGGAGATCAGGGCGTGCCGCAGCACGATGCGGCGGATGCGGCGCTCGCCGACGGTGCAGTCGGTGACCCCGTAGGTCATGCCGATGGCGGCGCTGAAGTACAGGAAGTCCGTGTAGTCGGGGGTCTCCGACATCGAGAAGTCGATGCCGTGCTCGGAGCGGAAGTGCTCGTGGGCGTAGTGCTGGGCGTAGGTCTGCACCACGCAGGCTCAGGCGGCGAAGACCCCCAGCACCGTGATGCCGGCGCCGAGGGAGTCCACGGCGTGGCCGCCGGCGCCGAGGTGCAGGGCCACCATCACCACCACGGCCAGGGCGCAGGCCACCCCCACCAGGATCTCGTCGGTGACGGGGCGGAAGTCCTCCCGGCCGGAGGAGGCGCGGGTGCCGTCCCCGTCCAGCGGCAGCAGCACCGCCAGGGAGAGCCCCAGGTAGGCCAGCTCGGCCGCGGTGATCCCGACCATGATCGCGATCCCGGGCTCGGTGGTGATCGCGAGCACCACCCCGACGACCAGCCCGAGGAGCGTCCCGGCGACGAGACGACGGCGGGGTCCGTGCCAGATACGGGCCATGCGGGGTCCTTCTCCTCGGCGGACGGTGCTCCCCGAGGGTACGTCCTGGTCCGTCGGCCCCGTGTGGAACGATTCCTCCCATGACGATCACCGCTGCGGCCGACGGCTCCGCCCTCGGCAATCCCGGGCCCGCCGGCTGGGCCTGGTACATCGACGAGGACAACTGGCGCGCCGGGGGCTGGCCCCACGGCACCAACAACATGGGCGAGCTGAAGGCCGTGCTCGACCTGCTGGAGGCCACCGCCGTCGACGCCGATCAGCACCTGCACGTGCTGTGCGACTCGCAGTACGTCATCAACTCGGTGACCACGTGGATGCCGGGCTGGAAGCGCAAGGGCTGGCGCAAGAAGGACGGCAAGCCGGTGCTGAACGTCGAGCTGCTGCAGGCCATCGACCGGGCCATGGCCGGGCGCAGCGTCGAGTTCGAATGGGTCAAGGGCCACGCCGGGCACGCGATGAACGAGGCCGCGGACCGCCGTGCGAACGCCGCCGCCACCGCCTTCTCGAAGAAGCAGGACCCGCAGGTGGGGCCCGGATACCGCGGCGGGGACGCGCCCTCCGCCGCCTCCGGCCCGTCGAGCGGCGGGACGACGCCGGAGCCCGAGCCGACGGCCGAGTCGGACCTGTTCTCCCTGTTCACCGAGCCCGACCCCGGGGACGTGCCCGGCCCGCCCGAGCACTGCGGGGCGCCCGAGGGGGTGTTCCCCGGCGCGGAGCTCGGCACCGAGCTGGAGCAGGTCATCGCCCACGAGGGCGCGCTGCTCTCGGACCGGCTGCGGGAGGACCCGCCCAGCGCCGCCGCCCTGCTGCACCCGCAGCACACCGCGATCAGCGTCGACGGCCGCGAGCAGGACCGCGAGGAGGTGCTCGCCGAGCTGGCGCCGCTGCCCGGCCTGGACGCCGCCGAGTTCCGTGCCGAGGAGCTGTCGCCCGGTGTGGTGCTGCTGCGCTACGAGACCCGCGACCGGCAGGGCCTCGTCCGCCGCAGCTCCCTGTGGCAGCGCGACGGGCAGCGCTGGCTGCTGCGCCACCACCAGGCCACCCCCGCCGAGCGTCGATGAGCCCGGCAGGCGGGGCGGGGACGCGGGGACGGACGCTGCCGTCCACCGCGCCCCGCCCTGCCCCCGGCACCACGCCCGCCGGGCCGGTGCCGCTGGCCGAGCGTGCCGGTGGGCCCGACCTGGCCCGCGGCCTGGCCCTGCTGGGGATCGCCCTGGCGAACCTGGTGGGCTGGCTGCACGGCCACCCCTGGACGGTGCTGGCCAAGCAGGCCGATGCCGCGCCGTGGGACCGCGCCGCCGACGTGGTGATCGCGCTGCTGGCCGACAACCGCGGCTTCCCGCTGTTCGCCCTGCTGTTCGGCTACGGCATCGGGGTGATGCACCGCCGCTCCCGCGAGGCGGGGGAGACGCCCGGGCACTTCCGGATCCGGATGCTGCGGCGGATGACGGTGCTCGGCGCGATCGGCGTGCTCCACGGGATCCTGCTCTTCGACGGGGACATCCTGGTGGGCTACGCGGTGATCGGGACCCTGTGCGCGGTGCTGGCCACCCGCGGCCGGATCGCCCTGCCGCTGGCCGCGATGGTCACGGTCCCGATGCTGGCCGTCTGGGGCTGGGCCGACGGGGTCGCGGGTCTCGGCGGCGGGACGGGCCACGAGGCCGCGGCCGCCGCGACCTACGGCGAATCGCTGCTGATCCGGCTCGACGCCACCGGCCGCGGCCTCGCCCTGGTCAACGACCTGGGTCTGCTCGCCCCGATGGCGCTCGGCGCCCTGGCCGCGGGGGTGCGGCTGCTGGAGGCGGTCGAGGTGCACCGGGACCTGCTGACGCCGCTGGCCCGCTGGGGTCTCGGGATCGGGCTGGTGGGGGCGCTGCCGCTCACGGCCGTGATGGTGCTCGATCCCTTCCACGAGGCCATCGGCTCGGTCGTGCTGCTCGGCTCCCTCGGGGTGCTGCACCAGCTCAGCGGCCTGATCGGGGCGCTCGGCCTCGCCGCCGCGGCCGCGCTGCTCGCCGAGCGTGCCCGCACCGCCGCCCCGGGCGGGCTGCGCCGCGCGGCCAGTGCCCTGGAGGCGCTCGGCATGGTCTCGCTCAGCGCCTACCTCGCCCAATCCGTGCTGGCCCTGGCCCTGTTACCGCCCTACACCCTGGATCTCGGGGCGAGCCTCGGCACCGCGGGCGCCGCGGCCCTGGTCACGGCCGGCTGGCTGCTGATGCTGCCGCCCGCCGCCGCGCTGCGGTCCCGCGGTCGACGGGGACCCGCCGAATGGGCGCTGCGACGACTCTCCGGCCCCGTGCCCCGCGCCGCCCGGGAAGGCGCCCCCGCATGACCGTCTATGCCGACACCCCGCGCTGGCCGCGCCACGGCCTGCTGTGGGGCCATCTGGTCTCCGACGCCTCCCTCGAGGAGCTGCACGCCACGGCCGCCCGCGCCGGGCTGCCGGGACGCGCCTTCGACCTGGACCACTACGACTGGCCCGAGGGCCGCGAGGCCGACCTCGCCACCGCCGGGGTGGTCACGGTCGGCGACGGGGAGCTCACCCGGCGGCTGATCGCCTCCGGCCTGCGGGTGCCGCTGCGGGACCGACCCGCCGCGCGGGCCCGCCGCAGCGCCGCGCACGCCGCGGAGCTCGGCCTCCGGCCGGTGCCGACCGACCTGGTCCTCGGACCCATCGGGCACGCGGACCCGCTGCCCGCCGAGGCCCCGCCGGGATCGTTCCGGCTGGGCTGCGAGGAGGTCGGCGCCGCGGCGCGCATCGAGGCGCCCGACCGGGCCGGGCGCGAGGCGGGCCTCGCCCTGCGGGAGCACCTGGACGCCCTGGCGCGCGCCGCCGGGCGGCCCGGCTTCACGGGGCAGGTGCTTCAGCTGGCGGGCTGATCCCCGACCTCGGGGGCTCCGGGCCGCTCGGTGACCGATCGTGCCTGGTCGGGGGTGACGGTGTGCTCCTCGTCGACCTCGGCGGCCTGCAGCTCGACCCAGAAGGTGGAGCCGCCGCCGGGGGTCTCGGCCACGCCGATGCTGCCCCGGTGCTGCTGGACGATGGTCGCCGCGATGGACAGGCCGAGGCCCGCGCCGCCGCCCTGGCTGGCCGCCCGCACCCGCGAGGAGTCGGTGCGGTAGAAGCGCTCGAAGACCTTCTCGCGCTGGTCCTCGTCGATGCCGGGGCCGTGGTCGCGCACCTCCACCAGCACCGTGCCGGCCTCGGTGGGGCCGACCGCGATCTCCACCGGGGAGCCCTTGGGGGTGTGACGGTTCGCGTTGCCCACCAGGTTCAGGATCACCTGCCGCAGGGAGGCCTCGTCCCCGAGCACCCCCACCGCGTGGTGCGGCGCCACCGGCAGCGGCAGCCCCGAGAGGGTCACCACCATCACCTGGCGCTCGGGGTCCAGGGCACGCAGGTCCTGGGCGGCGTCGAACAGGGCGTCGGCCAGGTCCACCGGGGCGAGGTCGAGGTCCGGGTTCTCGTCGAGCCGGGCCAAGCGCAGCAGGTTCTCCACCAGGGAGCCCATCCGGCGGGCCTCGTCCTCGATGCGGCGCATGGCCTGGGCGACCGACTCGTCGGTGCTGAGCGCCCCCATCCGGTAGAGCTCGCCGAAGCCGCGGATCGCGGCCAGCGGGGTGCGCAGCTCATGGGAGGCGTCGCCGACGAAGCGGCGCATCTTGGCCTCGTTGCGGGTGGCGTGCTCCTCGCTCGCGGCCTGCGCGGCGAAGGACTGCTCGATGCGCACCAGCATCTCGTTCAGCGACATCGCCAGTGCCGCCACCTCGAGGCTGGTGTCGGTGACGGGCACACGCCGGGAGAGGTCGCCGCCGGCGATCTGGGAGGCGGTGGCCTCCACGTCCTGCAGGGGCTCCAGCGCGCGGTGCGCCATGAAGCCGCCCGCGCCCATCCCGACCAGCACCACCAGGGTGCCCACCAGCACGATGATCAGCGCCATCTCGTGCATGGTGCGGTCCACGCCGTCCAGCGGCAGCGCCACGTACACGGTGCCGCCGCCCTCGCCGGTGTTCACCCGGGCCGCGACCCGCCAGCGGTTCTCGGTGGAGTCCAGGACGGTGAAGGGCTGCCCGTCCAGCGTGCGGATCTGGTCCTCGCTGAGGTCGGGGAAGTCGATGCTGACGTCCTCGTCGCGGTACAGCACGACGTCCTGGTCGATCACCTGGCCGCTCTCGTCGCGGATCTCCACCGCGTACTCCACGGGGATGGAGCCGCCGCGGGTGTCGTCCTCGTCGACGACGAAGCCGCCCTGGGCGCGGTCGATCATGTTGCCGATGCCGGAGCTGAGGTTGGTGTCGACCGACTGGATCAGGGTGCGGTTCAGCAGGAACAGCGAGAGGCTGCCGGTGATCAGGGTGCCCGCGATCAGCAGCAGGGAGATCAGGGCGACGATCCGGGTCCACAGGGACACCGGGCGGGAGGCGCGGAGGCTGGGCAGGGTCACGCGCGGATCAGCCCCGGGCGCCGGCTCAGTGGCCCTCGGCGGCGCGCAGGACGTACCCGATGCCGCGCTTGGTGTGGATCATCGGGTCGCCCACCACGTCGACCTTGCGGCGCAGGTAGGAGATGTAGGACTCGACGATGCCGACCTCGCCGGACCAGTCGTAGTCCCACACGTGGTCCAGGATCTGGGTCTTGGAGACGACGCGGCCGGCGTTGAGCATGAGGTAGCGCAGAAGCTTGAACTCGGTGGGGGAGAGGTCGATGGCGACGTCCCCGCGGTAGACCTCGTGGGAGTCCTCGTCGAGGCTGAGATCGCCGACGACCAGGGCGCTCTCGACCGCGCCCTCGTTGCCGCCGTGGGTGCGGCGCAGCACCGCGCGGATACGGGCCACGACCTCCTCCAGACTGAAGGGCTTGGTGACGTAGTCGTCGCCGCCGACGGTGAGGCCGTTGACCTTGTCCTGGGTCTCGTCCTTCGCGGTGAGGAACAGGATCGGGTACTGCTCGCCGCGGTCGCGCAGGCGCCGGGTGACGGTGAAGCCGTCCATGTCGGGCAGCATCACGTCGAGCACCACCAGGTCGGGCTGGTGCTCGGTGGCCTCGCGGATCGCCTCGTTCCCGGTCGCGGCCGTGAACACCTCGAAGCCTGCGAAGCGCAGGGAGGTGGCCAGTAGGTCACGGATGTTGGGTTCGTCGTCGACGACGAGCAGACGGGCCTCGAAATCCTGGTCGGTGGTCATGGGATCACCATGCTCCCGGCGCCTGGGAATCCCTTGGACGTCTGCTGGACGTCTCAACCGGTGACGCGCTGGACTTTCGCGAGGGTCTTGCGCTGCCTGCGGATGGTCATGCTCATCTGGATCATCCGGACCGAGCCGACCAGCGCCATGACCAGGGCGCCCGCTACGGCGGCGAGCAGCATCGCCACGCCCAGCGGCAGCGAGAACTCGGCGCCGAAGTACTGGAACGGGGTGGAGACGTTGTTCTGGATCACGAAGATCAGCAGGGCGATCAGCACGATCGCGCCGAGGATCAGCGCCACCCACACCCCGGCGGTGCGGCCGGCGCGGGTGTCGATGTCGGGCTCGGCCGCCTGCTGGGCCTGGGGGGCCGGCTGCTGCGGCGCGGGCTGCTGCGCGGCGGGGGCCTGCGGGGCCGGCTGCGCGGCGGTCTCGCCGGTGGTGGGGTCCTGGAAGCTCTGGGGGCCGGTGCTCATGGCGACTCCTGAGGCGGGGAGGGGAAGGGGATACGGGCGCCTGGGGCGCGGGACCACTCTAGTCCCGCCCGGTCCCGGCCCGTCCGTCCGGGGCTCAGCCCTGACCGGCGGTGCCGCTCGGCGTGGGCAGGTCCTCCGCGTCGATGATCGCGTAGGCGTAGCCCTGTTCGGCGAGGAAGCGCTGGCGGTGCGCGGCGTAGTCCTGGTCGACGGTGTCGCGCATGACCACGGTGTAGAAGTGGGCGGCGCGGCCGTCGGCCTTGGGGCGCAGCAGGCGGCCGAGGCGCTGGGCCTCCTCTTGGCGGGAGCCGAAGGCGCCGGAGACCTGGATCGCGACCGAGGCCTCGGGCAGATCGATGGAGAAGTTCGCGACCTTGGAGACCACCAGGCGGTCGATCTCCCCGGCACGGAAGGCGTCGAAGAGCTGCTGGCGTCGCTTGACCGGGGTCTGCCCGGTGATCAGCTCCGCGCCGAGCTCGGTGGAGATCTCCTCGAGCTGGTCGAGGTACTGCCCGATCACCAGGAGCGGCTCGCCCGGGTGGCGCTCGGCGAGCGCCCGCACCACCGGCACCTTCGCCCCGTGGGCGGCACCGAGCCGGGGCCGGTCCTCCGCCTCGGCCATCGCGTAGGCCATGCGGTCCTCGGCCGGCATCGAGACGCGCACCTCGGTGCACTCGGCGGGGGCGATGTAGCCCTGCGCCTCGATGTCCCGCCAGGGCGCGTCGTAGCGCTTGGGGCCGATCAGGGAGAACACCTCGCCCTCGCGGCCGTCCTCCCGCACCAGGGTGGCGGTCAGGCCCAGGCGGCGCCGCGCCTGCAGGTCCGCGGTCATGCGGAATACGGGCGCGGGCAGCAGGTGCACCTCGTCGTACACGATCAGGCCCCAATCGCGGGCACTCATCAGCTCCAGGTGCGGGTGCACGCCCTTCCGCTTGGCGGTGAGCACCTGGTAGGTGGCGATGGTGACGGGCCGGATCTCCTTGGTGGTGCCGGAGTACTCACCGATCTCGTCCTCGGTGAGGGTGGTGCGGCGCAGCAGCTCGGCCTTCCACTGCCGGGCGGAGACGGTGGAGGTGACCAGGATCAGGGTGGTGCGGCCCATCGCGGCCATCGCCCCGGCGCCCACCAGCGTCTTCCCGGCGCCGCAGGGCAGCACCACCACGCCGCTGCCGCCGTGGCGGAAGCCGTCCACGGCCTCCTGCTGGTAGGGGCGCAGGGACCAGCCGTCCTCGGCCAGGGCGATGGGGTGGGCCTCGCCGTCCACGTAGCCGGCGAGGTCCTCGGCGGGCCAGCCCAGCTTCAGCAGCGCCTGCTTGAGGGCGCCCCGCTCGGAGGGGTGCACGGCGACGGTGGCTTCGTCGAGGCGGGCGCCGATCATCCCGGCCACGCGCTTGGCGCGCAGCACCTCCTCGAGCACCGCGCGGTCCACGGCGTGCAGCACCAGGCCGTGCTCGGGATGGGCCTCCAGACGCAGCCGCCCGTAGCGGTCCATCGTGTCGGCCACGTCGATCAGCAGGGCGTGCGGCACCGGGTAGCGGGAGTTCTCCACGAGGGCGGCGACCACGGTCTCGGCGTCGTAGCCGGCGGCTCGGGCGTTCCACAGTCCCAGATTCGTGATGCGGTAGGTGTGCACGTGCTCGGGGGCGCGCTCCAGCTCCGCGAAGGGGGCGATGGCGGCGCGGGCCGCGGTGGCGCGCTCGTGCCCCACCTCCAGCAGGAGGGACTTGTCGCTCTGGACGATCAGGGGGCCGTCGGTCATCCGGCCAGGCTACGCCCGGGCCGGCTCCGGCGCGGAGCGGGCGGCGGGTGGTTCGTGACGGGCGAACGCCCCGGCGGCGCTCCCGGAAGGGGTGCCGCCGGGGGCGTCGGGCCGGGCCGGGGTCAGCGGCTCTGATCCGCCCGCACGGGGTCGACCAGGCGCCGGCCGTTGAGCCGCTCGAAGACCGCCACGTAGAAGAGGCCGGTGAAGGGGATCAGTGCGATGACGGTGATGACCAGGAACCCGGCGACCATGCCGATCGCCGCGAGGATCAGGACCATCACGACCGTGGTGCCCAGGTGAGCCTTCGTGAGCGCGAAGGACTGCTTGATCGCCTCGCCGGGCGAGGCGCCCTTCGCGGCGGCCGGGGCGGCGTAGACCAGCAGCACCGCGGCGATGATGCCAGGGATGTACAGCAGGAACAGACCCACGGTGACGATGAGGCCCACCAGCAGGGTCGTGGCGATCACCCGGCCCGGGGCGATCATCGCCTGGCGCAGGGTGGGCCGTCCGCCCTCGGCGATGATCGTGGCCGCGTGCAGCGAGCCGGACTGCCAGAGCAAGGAGATCACCATGGCGAGCAGGAGGACGGGGATCATCGCGGCGTAGGCGAGCAGGAAGTCTCCCGCCGGGAACGTGTCGGGGTCCTCCCACTGGGGTGCCCGCGCGGCGAGCACACCGACCATGGCGACGAATCCGATGATCGTCACCACGGTGATGACCGCCATGTAGATCAGCCCGCTGACCAGCAGCGACACCGGGTTCCGCAGCAGCGCGTTGCAGGAGAAGGTGAAGGCGGCGGCGATGTCCGCACCCAGGTCGGTGCCGGGCTCCGGGCCGCTGACCACCGGGCCGTAGCCGCTCTGCCACTGTCCGCCCTGCGGCAGCGGGCCGTCCTGCTGCCCGCCGGGCTGCGCCCGCCAGCGAGTCTCCTCGGGGGCGGGGGAGCCGTAGGGCGTCGGCGCGCTGCCGGCGGGGCCGTCGGCAGCGGAGCCCTCGGCCGGAGCCTGCCTGGAGGGCGCGGCGGAGGGGTCGGGGCTGCGGTACGGGTCGCCCGGGGGCGGGGTGGTGGTCATCGGGCCGGCTCCTCGGGTCGGTCGAGATCATGCATCCAGTGCGGTCCCGCGAGCCTATCGGCCCGGCCCTGCCGCGCCGAGCGTCCGCGCCCGGCGGAGGGCAACGCGATGACCGGGGCCGACACGGAGGACCGATCCTCCCTAGGATGGGGGCGAATCCCCGGGCTCCGCGCCCCTCGCCCCGGCCCTCGTCGGTCGCCGGGCGAGAGAGGCCAGGGCTCCGGATCTGCCGCCACCGATGTGAGGAGAACTCATGGCAAGCTTCGCCCCGTCCCCCGCTGATGTCGCCGACATCGGCGTGACCGGAATGGCGGTGATGGGCTCCAACCTGGCCCGCAACCTCGCCCGTCACGGCTACAAGGTCGCCATCCACAACCGCAGCGTCGGCAAGACCGAGAAGGTCATCGACTCCTACGGCGACGAGGGGCAGTTCTTCCCCTCCGAGACGATGGAGGACTTCGTCGCCTCCCTGCAGAAGCCCCGCGTCGCGATCATCATGGTCAAGGCCGGCGGTCCCACCGACGCCGTGATCGACGAGCTCGCCGACCTCATGGACGAGGGCGACATCATCGTCGACGCCGGCAACGCCCTGTTCACCGACACCCGTCGCCGCGAGGCGGCCCTGCGCGAGCGCGGCCTGCACTTCGTGGGCACCGGCGTCTCAGGCGGTGAGGAGGGCGCCCTGAACGGCCCCTCGATCATGCCCGGCGGCACCCCCGAGTCCTACAAGCGCCTCGGCCCGATGCTCGAGGACATCTCCGCGCACGTCGACGGCGAGCCCTGCTGCACCCACGTGGGCGAGGACGGTGCCGGCCACTTCGTGAAGATGGTCCACAACGGCATCGAGTACGCCGACATGCAGGTCATCTCCGAGGCCTACGACATGATGTCCAAGGCCCTGGGCATGGACGCCGCCGCCATCGGCGACGTCTTCGACCAGTGGAACAAGGGCGACCTCGAGTCCTTCCTGATCGAGATCACCGCCGGCGTGCTGCACCACGTGGACGACCGCACCGGCAAGCCCTTCGTCGACATCATCCTCGACCAGGCCGCCCAGAAGGGCACCGGCGCCTGGACCGTGCAGACCGCCCTGGACCTGGGGGTCCCGGTCACCGGCATCGCCGAGGCCACCTTCGCCCGCTCCGTCTCCGGCGGTGTCGCCCAGCGCGAGGCCGCCCGCGGCGTGCTCCCGGCCGAGGCCGAGACCCAGGCCATCGACGATCCCGAGCGGTTCATCGATGACCTGCAGAAGGCGCTCTACGCCGCCAAGCTGGTCTCCTACTCCCAGGGCTTCGACGAGATCGCCAAGGGCGCCGAGGAGTACGGCTGGAACATCAACCTCGGCGACATGGCGAAGATCTGGCGCGACGGCTGCATCATCCGCGCCAAGTTCCTCAACCGCATCACCGAGGCCTACGACCGCAACCCGGAGCTGCCGCTGCTGCTGGCCGACGAGTACTTCACCACCGAGATCGCCAAGTGCATCCCGGCCTGGCGTCGCGTCGTGGCCTACGCCGCGGAGAACGGCTACCCGGTGCCGGTGTTCGCCTCCACCCTGTCCTACTACGACGCGGTGCGCTCCGAGCGCCTGCCCGCGGCCCTGGTGCAGGCGCAGCGCGACTTCTTCGGCGCGCACACCTACCAGCGCGTCGACGGGGAGGGCACCTTCCACGTCGAGTGGTCCGAGGACCGCCGCGAGAGCCGTCAGGACTGACCTCCCGCGCATGATCCCGGCGGGCCGAGCCCGCCGGACAGGACGAGAGCCCGGACCGATGCGGTCCGGGCTCTCGTGCGTGCTGGCGCGGGAGCGCTCAGTTGGTGGAGGTCTCCACGTAGTAGGAGAAGCCGCCGGTGGCGAAGATGATGATCCAGAAGACGATCCACAGCACGATGCAGATGATGTAGGCGATCCAGCCCCACTTGTAGAACTTGTTCGCCTGGGGAAGGTCGGTGTCCGCCTTCACCAGGCCGAGGATCGCGAACACCATCGTGAAGATGTTGCCCAGGCAGATGGTGCCGACGACGAGCTGCACGATCCACTTCGTCTTCTTCACCGGGGTGCCGGGAGCGGGGGCGGCGGAGGGATTCTGAGCGGTCATGATGGGGGCCTTTCGGGATTCGGGGGCGGACGCTGAGGTGTCGGTCCGGTGATCTCGGCGATCTGAGGTCACGTGTACAGACAACCAGGTCACGGTATGTGTGAGCGATGGGGAGGGGTCCCCACCCGCTGACGAGTCTGCGGGGTCGGACGTCAGATCGACACCATTTCGGGCCGCGAAACGGCAACTTTCCGGGTTACTGATGGGTACCTCGGACAGTGCCGGACACCAATGTCCGATATGCCCCCCGGGACGTGGTCCCCGTCCTCAGCCGAGGGTGATGCGGTGGACGAGGACGGTGAACTCCTCGGCCTTGCCCGCCTCGCGGGCGCGGAGCCGACCGCCCTCCAGGGACAGCGGCAGGGCACGTCGCACCACCACGCCGCCGCGGCCGTCGACGATGCCGAGATCCAGCTCGTTGCCCTGGGCGATGGCCTCCAGCAGGCGGTCGGTGACGCTGAGGTCGCCCTCGCCGTCCTCGGCGGCGCGCAGCCGGCTCACCGCCTCGGTAGCGCTCAGGCGCAGCTCGGGTCCCTCCACGGTCACGAGGTCCGCGTCGACGGGGCCGCCGGTGAGGGCGTGGGTCAGCTCGGGGCCGGCGGTCGAGCCGTCGGGCGCGACCGCCACCGGGGCCAGGCCCGCGCGCCGGGCGAGCTGCAGCGCGAAGCCGGGCTCGGACAGGGTGACCGCCACCGTGGGTGCCAGCCGGTGCAGTCCCAGCGCCGAGGCCTCGGGGGCGGCCTGCAGCAGGTCCAGCACCTCCGCGGAGGCGGTCAGCACGGTGGTGGCGCGTGAGACCTGCACCCGGCCGTGGCGGCGGCGCTCGTCGGTGATCAGGTATTCGAGGGCCTGCGGGAGCGGGGTGCGGGAGGCGCTGCGCAGCAGCTCCAGCAGGGCCTCGGGGTCGCGGCCCGCGGCGAGTGCGCGCCGCACCGAGCCCGCGTCCAGCCGCAGGGTGAGCGCCCCGCCGCGGGAGACGGTGGTGGTCCAGTCCAGCAGCGGCAGCAGCCGCTCGGCGGGACGCCCTGGGATCACGACGGTGAGGTCCGCGTCCAGCAGCACCTCGTCCACGGGGGCGGGCGCCACCTCGGCGAGGGTGCCGGCCAAGCGGGCGTCGGCCGCCACCACGTCCTCGTCCAGGGCCTGCACCAGGGCGTCGCCGAGCACCGTCAGCGCGCCGCGGTCGAGCAGGCCCAGCGCCTGGCCCTCGGCCAGCAGCGCCGCGGTCTCCTCGGTGATGACGGCCGGCGGCACCAGCGGGAACGCCCAGGCCAGCGCGGCGGCCAGCGAGTCCTCGGTGGCGGCGATCCCCGGGGCGGTGCGCAGGGTGCGCAGCAGGCTGCCGCGGCGGGTGCGGACCCCGTCGCGGCGGGTCAGCTCGGAGAGCAGGGCGCGCGGCGTGCCGGCGGGGTCGGGGGTACCGGCGTTCGCTGCCAGGTGGTGGCCGCGGGCCCAGGCGAGCACGAGCTCCGCCCAGCGCTGCTCGAGCTGCTGGGCGCGGTGGGTGTCCCAGTCGCGGGTGGGGTGCCATTCCTGGCCGTCGTGGCCGATCAGCCCGCCCTGCCAGGCGCTCTGCAGCACCGTCGCGTACACCACGGGGGTGACCCCGGCGCGCTCGGCCAGACGGCGCAGGTCCCGCAGGGGCAGGCCGCCGCGGCGCAGCACCCCGGGCGGGTCGTCGTCGAAGTCGCGCACCGTGCCCAGCACCCGCAGCGCCTCGAAGGCCTGCTCCACGGCCTGCGCGGTGCGGGAGCCGGGGATGCGCTCGGTGACCGGCTCGCCCTGCGGGGCGGGACGCAGGGCGGTGTGGACCCGGCGCACCCGGCCGCCGCGCAGTGCCAGGTGCACGCTGCGGGGGATGACCAGCCCGCCGCCGTCGGCGGGGCGCAGGATGCCGGCGCGGCGAAGCTGCCCGGCCAGCCGGCCCTCCCCGGTCACCTCGGCCGGGCCCCAGCTCAGGGCGTCCAGGGCCGCGGCGAGGGAGGGGTCCTCCCGGGCCCGCTCGACGGCGCGGCGGGCGTCCTCGGCGGAGGGGTCGGCGGGGTCCTCGGGGGCGAGCCCGGCGGGGGAGCGCAGGCCCTCGCGCAGGGGCCGGATCAGGTGCAGCTCGTCCTCGCCCCACACCAGAGCGAGGGTCTCCAGTCGCTCCACGCAGCTCGTGATCGTCGCCGGCTCCGAGGAGACGGCCGCGCCCAGCGCCGCGGGGGAGGCGCCGTCGGCCAGCACGGCCAGGGCCTCCACCAGGTGCAGCTCCGGCAGGGTCAGGGAGTCCAGGGCCCGGCGGGCGGAGGTGGCCCCGGTGGCGCGGGCGGCGAGGGGACCGATCCCGCGGGGGACGGGCGAGGCGAGATCCGGTCGGGCGACGAGGAGGGCCTCGAGCCGGTCGTCGCCGAACCGTCGCAGGGAGTCCGCGAGGGAGCGGGGTGCAGCGCACATGGTCGCCCCAGCATAGGCTGGGTGACCTGCCCCCATAGCCCAATCGGCAGAGGCGGCCGCCTTAAAAGCGGCACAGTGCGGGTTCGAGTCCCGCTGGGGGCACCACGCGGCCCGGGGTCAGGAGGAGCGCTTGCGCGGGGCCTTCTCCAGGGCGGCGGCGACGTCCTCGGCGTACTCGTAGTGCGAGCGGTCGGGGCGGGCGTAGCCGGTGTCCCGCTCGGCGGGGCGCTCCGGGATCTCGACGGTGGGCTGGTCGACGTAGCGCCAGGGGATGCGGGTGAGGATGTCCTGGATGACGTTGATGCGGGAGCGCTTCTTGTCCTCGCTCTCCACGGTCACCCAGCGGGCGCCGGGCAGGTCGGTCGCCGCGAACATGGCGTCCTTGGCGCGGGAGTAGTCCTCCCAGCGGGTGATCGACTCGACGTCCATGGGCGAGAGCTTCCAGCGCCGCATCGGGTCCTCCGCGCGGGAACGGAAACGGGCCTCCTGCTCGTCGTCGGAGACCGAGAACCAGTACTTGATCAGGCGGATCCCGTCCTCCACCAGCATCCGCTCCATGTCCGGGGCCTGGCGCAGGAAGCGGTGGTACTCGGCGTCGGTGCAGAAGCCCATCACCCGCTCGACCCCGGCGCGGTTGTACCAGGAGCGGTCGAAGATGACGATCTCCCCGGCGGCCGGCAGGTGCGGCACGTAGCGCTGGAAGTACCACTGGGTGCGCTCGCGCTCGGTGGGGGCGGGCAGGGCGACCACACGGGCGTGCCGCGGGTTCAGGTACTGCGTGATGCGCTTGATCGCCGAGCCCTTGCCGGCGGCGTCGCGACCCTCGAACAGCAGCACCACCCGCTCGCCGCGCTCGATCACCCACTGCTGCATGGCGACCAGCTCGATCTGCAGCCGTTCGAGCTCCTTCTCGTAGGCGGCCTTGTCGAGCTTGCGGGGCTTTCCGCGGCGAGCGTCCTCGTGGTTCATGCGCGCACTGTAGGGCGCAGGGTCCCGTGCGTCGAGGGCGAAAGTCCTGGGACAATGGCGCCCATGCCGGAGGATCCCCAGCTCAGCGACCGCATCCAGACCGCCCTCGCCCGCATCGACGACGCCGCCGCCCGGGCGGGCCGCGACGGGCGCGAGATCCTGGTGCTGCTGGCCACCAAGACCCGCAGCGCCGCCGAGGTCGCCGCCGCCCTGCGCGTGCTGCACGCCGACGGGCGCCGGGCCGCGGTGGGGGAGAACCGGGCCCAGGAGATCGCCAAGCACGACGATCCCGAGCTGGCCGCCCTGGAGGCGGAGCTGGGGGTGCCGCGCCACTTCATCGGTCGCCTGCAGCGCAACAAGGCGCGCGACGTCGTCGACTTCGCCTCCCTGGTGCACAGCGTCGACCGTGAGGAGATCGCCCGCGCCCTGTCCCACCGGGCCGACCTGGCCGGGGTGGACCGCGAGGTGCTGGTGCAGGTGAACACCTCGGGGGAGGAGTCCAAGGGCGGCTTCGCGCCGGAGGCCGCCGCGGTCGCCGGGGCGGTGGCGCTGCTGCGGGAGCTGCCGCGGCTGCGCCCGGTGGGCCTGATGACGATCGGCGCCAACACCACCGAGGAGAGCGCCGTGCGCGCGTCCCTGCACCGCTTGCGCACCCTGCGCGAGGAGCTCGCCGATCCGGAGCTGACCGAGCTGTCGATGGGCATGAGCGCCGACCTGGAGGTCGCCGTCGAGGAGGGCGCCACCATCGTCCGCCTCGGCTCGGCCGTGTTCGGGCCGCGCCCGAGCTGACCTCCGCCAGAGGCCTCGGCCCGGCGTCTCAGCCCGGGCCGACGAGCGCCTGGGGGAGTCCGTACTCGTGCTCGAGGACCTGGCAGGCGGCGCCCACCGCGATCAGGTCGGTGCCGCGGGTGGAGAGCATGACCTCCACGTGCACCCAGGGCTCGGCCGCGAAGCCCTCGTGCAGGGCCGTGCGGATCGCGTCCATCGAGGTCTCGTGCTGCGCGTAGACGGTGCGGCCGCCCAGGATCACCCGGTCCACGTCGACCGTGCGCACCAGGTCCAGCACCACGGTGGCCAGCACCCGTGCGGCCGCCGCCTCGTCCCCGGCCGCCAGTGCCGCGTGGTACTCGGCCTGGGCGCAGCCGCGGCGGCCGCAGGTGCAGGCCGCGCCGTCCATCCGCACCACCGTGTGCCCGACCTCCCCGGCCTGGAAGTGGGCGCCGCGCACCGTCGTGCCCTCGAGCGACAGGGCGGCGCCGAGGCCGTCCTCCACCAGCAGCAGGGCGGCGTTGCGCAGCAGGTCCGGTTGCGACCAGGCCTCGCCGACCAGCGCGGCGCGGGAGTCGTGGTCCAGCAGCACCGGCAAGCCCAGCTCCGCGGCCAGCAGGGCGCGGATCGGGGCGCCGCGCCAGGGGTCCGGGGTGGAGGTGCCGCGGTACACCCCGGCCGGCCAGTCCACGGGCCCGGGCATGCCCAGACCCACCCCCAGCAGCTCGCCGGGGCCCTGGGCGGCCAGCTCGCGGGCCTGCGCGGCGAGGGCGGGGATCAGCTCGGGGATCGGCGGCGGGGCCCCGATCTCCTGCTCGCGACGCTCGATGATCTCGCCGGTCAGGTCCACGACCACGCCGTGCAGGCGGCGCCGGGTGAGGTGCAGGCCGATGGCCCGGCGGGAGGTGGGCACGACCCGATAGAGGGTGGTGGGCTTGCCCGGGCCGAGCACCAGCGTGCCGGCCTCCGCCATCAGGCCGCGCTCCATGAGGCGCGCCAGGATCTTCGAGATCGCCTGCGGGGTGACGGCGAGCGCCTCCGCCAGCTCCGCGCGGGAGACCGGCTCCCCGCGCCGGGCGATGGCGAGGACGGCGGCGTCGTGCGCGCCGGCCACGCGCTCCAGCGGGCGGGGTGAGGGCATGGGAGGCATCGTGCCACGTCCTGCCGTGATCCGCGTCCCCTCGCGGCACCCGGTGGAGCGATCCCCTTGACGTATCGCAACAGCGTTGCATTACTCTGGTGGCCCCGGGTCGATGGAGCCCGCACACCCTGCACGCTCTCCCCGTACCGCCAGCTCCCCGCACCGACGTCCTTCGAGGTCTCCCCATGACTGCCATCGACGACACCCGTCCCGCCGCGCCCCGCCTCAGCCCCGCCCGGCGCCGCCTCGCCCTGCTCGCCATCGCCCTCGGTGGCTTCGGCATCGGCGGCTCCGAGTTCGTCTCCATGGGCCTGCTCCCCGGCATCGCCGAGGGCCTGATGCCCGACCTCATGGCCACCGACCCGGAGACCGGCATCGCCCACGCGGGCCTGGCCATCTCCGCCTACGCCCTCGGCGTGGTCGTCGGCGCCCCCGCCCTCGCGCTGCTGTCCGTGCGCTGGAGCCGCACCGGCATGATCATCGCGCTCGCCGTGGCGCTCGCCGCCGGCACCCTGCTGTCCGCCGTGATGCCGACCTTCGAGCTGACCGTGCTGGCCCGCTTCCTGGCCGGCATCCCCCACGGCGCCTACTTCGGGGTGGCCTCCCTGCTGGCCGCCTCCCTGATGGGTCCCGGCAACCAGGGCAAGGGCATCGCGCTGGCCCTGTCCGGCCTCACCGTCGCCAACCTGCTCGGCGTGCCCGTGCTCACCGCCGTCGGCCAGGCCGCGGGCTGGCGCACCGTGTACCTGCTGATCACCGTCATCTTCGCGATCACCGTCGTGGCGCTGCGCCTCACCCTCCCGCCGGAGGACAAGCCCCAGGGCCGCCGCATGGTCGACGAGCTCGCCGCGCTGCGCCGCGTGCAGCTGTGGATCGTGATGGGCATCGCCGCCATCGGCTTCGCCGGCGCCTTCGCCGTGTTCAGCTACGTCGCCGACATCACCACCCGCGTCACCGGCGCCCCCGAGACGGCGGTGCCCTGGGTGCTGGCCGTCGCCGGCCTCGGCATGACCATCGGCAACGTGCTCGGCGGCGCGACCACGGACCGCTCCCTGACCGGCACCCTGCTGATCGGCTTCCCCTTCTACATCGCCGCCCTGGTGGGCCTGTTCGCCGTCGCCCACGTCTCCCTGGTGGCGCTGATGATCGGCATCTTCGCCGTGAACCTCACCAACTCGGTGCTGAACCCCGCCATGCAGACCTGGCTGATCCGGGTGGCGCGCCGTTCCGAGGTGCTCGGCGCCTCCCTGAACCACGCCGCCTTCAACGTGGCCAACGCCCTCGGCGCCGCCCTGGGTGGCGCGGTGATCGCGGCGGGCTTCGGCTACGAGGCCCCGATGGCCGTCGCCATCGTGCTCGCCTCCGCCGGCTTCGTGATGGTCACCGCGACCCTCATCGCCCTGCGGGTGCGCGCCCGCCGCACCCTGGACATGCTGCGCCGCCACGAGGTACCCACCACCGGCTCCATCCCCGTGGTCCGCGTCGACGCCTGAGCGCGTCACCGGCCGGTATCGCACCGACGCCCCCGTCGCCCCTCGTCTCTCCTCCTGGGACCGTCACAGACGGTCATCCGGGAAGGGGCGGTAGGGGCGTCGCGCGTAGCGTGCCGGGCACGGACCCCGCCGGTCCGTGCCGCCCGCCGCCCGTCCTGACCGTCCCAGGAGCGCCCCATGCACATCCGCACCGCCGCCGTGCAGACCCTGCGGGAGAACGAGCTGGGGGCCGTGGTGCCCCCGGTGCACCTCGCCTCCACCTTCGAGCTCGACCCCGCCACCGAGGACGCGCCCTACGCCTACCAGCGCGGCTCCAACCCCACCCGCGCCCAGCTCGAGACCGTGCTCGCGGCCCTCGACGGCGCCGAGCACGCCTTCGCCTTCGCCTCCGGCATGGCCGCCACCGCCGCCGTGTTCTCCCCCCTGGAGGTGGGTGACGAGGTGATCCTCCCGGCGACGGTCTACGGCGGCACCTTCCGCTTCGTCGACCGGATCTTCCCGCAGCGCGGCCTCACCGGGCGCTACGTCGCCGATCTCGGCGAGCTCACCGACGCCGACTTCACCGAGCACACCCGCATGGTGTTCGTGGAGACCCCCGCCAATCCCACCCTGCGCATCACCGACCTCCGCCGCATCGTGGAGCTCGCCCACCGCCACGGCGCTATCGTCGCGGTGGACAACACCTTCATGACCCCGGTGCTGCAGCGCCCCCTGACGCTCGGTGCCGACGTGGTGGTCCAGTCCGCCACCAAGTACCTCGCCGGGCACTCCGACCTGCTCGCCGGGGCCGTCACCACCAACAATGCGGGACTCGCCGAGGCCTACGCCCTGGCCCAGAAGGCCTCGGGCGGGGTGCTGCCCCCGCAGGACTCCTTCCGCCTGATCCAGGCCATCAAGACCCTCCCGCTGCGGCTGGAGCGCCAGCAGGCGAACGCGATCCGCATCCACGAGCACCTGCGCGAGCGCTCCGACGTGACGGCCACCTGGTTCCCCGGCAGCCACAGTGAGGCGGAAGCCCGCATCCACGCCTCGCAGGCCGACGGCCCCGGCGCCGTGGTCAGCTTCGAGCTCGCCGAGGACCTCGATCGGGTGGCCTTCCTCCGCGCCCTGCGCTACCCGGCCTTCGCCGTGAGCCTCGGCGGGGTCGAATCCCTGATCTGCCGCCCCGCCACCATGACCCACGAGGCCATGGCCCCCGAGGACCGGTCCCTCGCCGGCATCGGCGACGAGATGCTCCGCCTCTCCGTCGGCATCGAGGACGCGGACGACCTCATCGCCGACCTCGACCAGGCCCTCGCCGCCGCCCGCTGACCGCTGAGGGCGAGGTGGCCCATCGCGTCCGCCCCGCGCCCTTGCGCCCTGGGCGGAACACCCACCCCCTCCCCGGGTCGGATTCGGGTTCCCTCGCTAAGATGGTGGTATCGGCACCGACGGAGCCGATCGGGAGCGCCCACGTCGGCCCCCGCGCCCCGCCGCCTGCCCCACGACTCGTCCAAGGAGCCCCATGGCACGCCACAATCCGATCTTCGGCCACGACCAGGCCGTCCAGCAGGGCGGTTCCCAGCCCAGCTACGGCTACGCCCAGAACCAGGGCACGGCCTCCCAGATGCCCTCCGCCCAGACCCAGTGGGCCCCCAGCTTCGGTCAGCAGACCCAGCAGGGCTACCAGCAGGGCGAGGACCTCGAGGCGATCTACGCCCGCCCCTCCGCCTCCGGCCACGACACCGGACGGATGACCATGCGGGACGCGCTGAACGCGATCACCGCCACCCTCGGCACCATCATCGTGATCGGCGTGGCCGTCGCGACCCTGCCCGCGCTGCTGGGCTTCGTCGCCGGCGACTCCGGCCAGTCCCTCGGCTACGGGGTCGCGATGGTCGCCCTCGTGATCGGCCTCATCGGCGGCCTGGTCACGGGCCTGGTCAACGCCTTCAAGCGTCAGCCCTCCGCGGTGCTCACCCTGCTGTACGCCGTCTTCGAGGGCCTGCTGCTGGGCGGCTTCTCCGCGATGATGGAGGCCGTCTACCCGGGCATCGCCATCCAGGCGGTGATCGGCACCCTCGGCGTCGCCGCGACCGTGCTGGTGCTGTTCCGCCTCGGCGTCCTGCGCACCTCGCCGCTGCTGACCAAGATCTTCATGGTCGCCATGATCGGCTACCTGCTCTTCGGGCTGTTCAACATCGGCTACATGCTGATGACCGGCGGCAGCCTGCGCGACGGAATGCTCGGCCTCATCATCGGCGGCCTCGCCATCGTGATGGCCTCCTACTCGCTGGTGATGGACTTCGAGGACGTCCAGCGCGCCACCAACGCCGGCGTCGCCCGCCAGTACGCCTGGCGCTGCGCCTTCGGGCTCGCCGCCACCCTGGTGTGGATGTACATCGAGGTGCTGCGGATCCTCGCGATCTTCCGCGGCGACTGATCCGGACGCGGGACGCGCGAGCGGCCCGTCACCTCCCCGTATGCTGAACGGCGGGTCCCCTCGGGGGCCCGCCGTTCCGCTGTCTCGGGGAAGGACGACCACCGTGGGATTCGCTGAGTGGCTGCAGGACAACACCGTGCAGGTGGTCCAGGTGGCGACCTACGTGTTCTGGACGATCGACATCGCCCTGCGCATCACGGCGCTGATCGTGGTGCCCCGAAACCGCCGCCCCGGCTCCGCGCTGGCCTGGCTGCTGGCCATCATGGTGCTCCCGATCATCGGCTTCCCGCTCTACCTGATCCTCGGCAAGGCGCAGCTGCCGCGGAAGCGCCGCGTCAAGCAGGTCGAGATCAACACGATCATGCGCGAGCGCGCCGAGCGCATCCCCGACACCGACCTCGACGAGGACAGCCCCAGCTGGCTGCAGGGCGCCGTGCGCCTGAACCGCGAGCTCGGCGCCTTCCCCCTGACCGGCAACAACTCCTGCGACCTCGAGATCGACTACGAGACCTCGATCGCCCGCATGGCCGCCGACATCCGCACCGCCCAGCACGACGTCAACGTGCTCTTCTACATCATGGGCCGCGACGAGGTCACCCAGGACTTCTTCGACGCCCTCTGCGAGGTGGCCGACCGCGGCGTCCGCGTCCGCGTGCTCTACGACCACCTGGGCTCCTTCAACCTGTTCGGCGGCCCCTACCGCTCGATGCGCCAGCAGCTCGACGCCCACGGCGTCGAGCACCACCCGATGATGCCGCTCCAGCCCTTCCGCGACGGCGCCTTCCAGCGTCCCGACCTGCGCAACCACCGCAAGCTGCTGATCGTCGACGGCGTCGTCGGCTGGATGGGCAGCCAGAACCTCATCGCCTCCCACTACGACAAGCGCTCCAACATCCGCCGCGGCCTGCACTGGCAGGAGACCATGGCACGGCTGCAGGGCCCCATCGTCGCCGAGATGAACCTGCTGTTCGCCACCGACTGGTACTACGAGTCCGGGGAGCAGATCGACGAGGACGAGCAGGTGCGCCGCGCCCCCGACCTCTCCGGCACCTACGAGTGCCAGATCGTGCCCAGCGGCCCCGGCTTCGTGCTCGAGAACAACCTGGCCCTGTTCAACCAGCTGTTCTACTCGGCGCAGAACCGCATCGTCGCCGTCAGCCCCTACTTCGTGCCCGACGAGTCGATGCTCTCCGCGATCATCACCGCCGCCCGCCGCGGGGTGAAGGTCGAGCTGTTCGTCCCCGAGATCGGCGACCAGTTCCTCGTCTACCACGCCCAGCGCTCCTACTACGAGGCGCTGCTGGAGGCCGGCGTGATCATCTGGCTCTACCAGGCGCCGACCATCCTGCACGCCAAGCACGTCACCATCGACGAGTCCGTGACCGTGATCGGCTCCTCCAACATGGACATCCGCTCCTTCGTGCTGGACATGGAGAGCTCGCTGATGGTCGGCGGCACCGACTTCATGGAGAAGATGCACGAGGTGGAGGACGTCTACCGCTCCCGCAGCCGCATCCTCACCCTCGAGGAGTGGCAGCGCCGCCCCTGGCACAAGGCCGTGCTGGACAACCTCTGCCGCCTGGCCTCCTCCGTCGTCTGAGGGGTCTCCAGCGTCTGAGCGGCCCTCGGCGAGGCGTCAGCCGGAGACGCCGGTGATCGAGTCGTATGCCTCCCGGGCCGCGTCCTCGTGCTCGGTGACGCCGACGGCCACCTCCGAGAGGAACACGCTGGGCCCCTGCGGGCTCTCGAGCACCACCACGGTGATCCGGGAGGCGTCGGTCAGCTCGAGGTCGTCCTGCCCGAAGCGCAGCTCCCCGGTGGTGCGGTAGCCGGGCATTCCCGCCACCGTCACCGCCTCCGTGAGCTGGTCGTGCATGGTGCGGCCCGAGGTGTCGCCCCAGGCGGCGCCGTTGGAGTACAGGCAGGTGAAGATGCGCTGCGAGGCCGCCTCGTTGCCGGGGTACTCCACGCCCGGCTGCCACTCGACGAGGCCGACCGTGATCATCGAGGCCCAGTTGCCCTCCACCACCGCGGAGGCCGTGGTGTCGTCGTTGAGGAAGCTCGCGTAGTTGCTGGAGCCGCGGCCGTCGAACACGGTGGGCGGCACGATCTCCAGGCCGCCGCCGCGCAGTCGGCCGGAGGGGTTGGTCGAGGTGCGCTGGTAGTCCATCGGGGACCAGCAGCGCTCCTCCTCGGTGGGGGAGGCGCTGGTGCTCTCCGGGGTCGAGGAGGCGGAGGCCGAGCTCGTCGGCGGGTCCGTGCTCTCCCCGCCCGTCAACCCCACGTAGCCCAGCGCCCCGCCGACGATCAGCACGAACACCGCCGCGAAGGAGACCCCGCCGACCAGCAGCGGGTTCGGGCCGCCGCCGGGTCCCTGAGGGGAGGGGGTCGGGGTGCTCATCCGACGACCTCCAGCGAGTCGATCATCTCCTGCAGCTCGGCCACGTGGTCCTCGTGGTCCGCGGCGACGTCCGAGGCCAGGGCGCTGGCCCCGTCGGGGGTCTCCACCACGATGGAGGTCACCACGGAGGCGCTGGTGGTGGAGTACATCTCGGAGTCCTCGAAGTGGTAGGTGGCCTGCACGATCCAGGCCGGGGCGCCGTCGACGGTGATGGCCTCCGAGCGGTAGTCGGTGACCTCGGGGTTCTCGCCGAAGGCGCCGATCACGCCCGCGGTGGTGGCGTAGCACTGGAAGATCGCGACCGCCGCGGGCTCCAGGCCGGGGTAGCCGCCCTCGTCCTCGGGGAACACCACCCGGCCCAGGCTCACCGCGCTGTACCAGTTGCCCTCCACGTTGCGGGCCTGCGCGCCGATCTCGTCCATGTAGGGCATCGAGGTCGAGTCCCAGGGGGCGGTCCAGGTGGAGGGGATCGTGTACTGCAGGTCGCCGCCGCGCACCGTGCCCGGGTCGGCGGAGGCCGCCGGGGCGGAGTCCGGGATCGTGCAGGCGGTGGTGGGGGCCTGGGTGAAGATCGGCGGCGGGGGAGCCAGGTCGGGGTCGTCCTCGTCGGGGATGTACTCCTCCTGGCCGGTGGCGGTGCGCTCGCCAGCGGTGGTCTCGGCCGGGTCGTCGGCCTCCAGGGCGGAGCGGAACACCGTCTGCGAGAGCACCAGGGCTCCGACCGCGATCAGCACCAGGGTCGAACCGATCACCGAGAGCATCACGACCAGGGCCCGCCTGCGCGAGCGGGGGGAGGGCTCGCCGACGGGGGTCTCGGGGGCGGAGTAGTCGGGCAGGCCCGCCGGCTCCTGGGAGGAGAAGTCGGGCAGGGTCCCGCGGGGGTCGCCGCCCTGTCGGTCCTCGGCCATGCGCACCTCCCCGGTGTCCCCGTCGTCGCGCGCCCACCGTGGCGCGCCCCCGCCCGTGATTCTCGCACGTCGGCCTCCTGCGGCGGCGGTCCTCCCGCGCCCGGGACCTCGGGAGCGGCCCAGGGGCCCTCGATACACTGCGGCGACCCGACAGATGGAGATCCGCATGCGCCCGCCCCTCGTCCTCACGATCGACGGCTCCGACGCCGCCGGTGCCGCGGGGATCCAGGCCGACATCAAGACCCTCACCGCTCTCGGCGTGTACGCCGCCTCGAGCATCACGCAGGTGACGGCCTCCGGCCCGCAGGGCGTGGCCTCCACCCATCCGCTGTCCGCCGAGGTGGTGCGCGCCCAGCTCGCCGCCGTGGTGGAGGGGCTGCAGATCGACGCGGTGAAGATCGGGACGCTGGGCAGCGCCGCCGCCGCCGGAGCGGTGGCCGAGACCGTGGGCACGCATCGCGGGCGCCTGGGCCGGATCGTGCTGGACCCGGTGATGGTCGACGCCGACGGCACCGCCCTGATCTCCGCCGAGGGCGCGCGGGCCGTGCGCGAGCAGCTGGTGCCGATCGCCGACGTGGTCACCCCGAACATGGCCGAGGCGGCACAGCTGCTGGGCACCTCGCTCGCCACCTCCATCGAGGAGATGCGCGAGCAGGGGCTGGCCCTGCGGGCGCTCGGCCCCGAGGCCGTCGTGATCACCGGCGGACGCCTCCCCGCCGGAGACGACGCCGTGGACGTGGTGGTCCACCCCGGCGGCACCGACCTGCTGCGCGCCTCCCGCGTGCCCGGGCGCCGGGTGCGCGGCGCGGGCGCCACCTTCTCCGCCGCTATCGCCGCGCAGCTGGCCCGGATCGCCGAGTTCGCCCGCGCCGGGGAGCTCGGGGAGATCGGCGACGCCGGTGCCGAGGACGACATGGTCACGATCATCGCGACCGCCCGCGAGTTCGTCGCCGGTGCCACGGAGCACGGCGCGAACTGGGAGATCGCCCGGCGCCCCGGGGGCTACCAGGCGCTGAACCACCTCATCACCCTCGGGATGGACTGAGCCCCGGGACTCACCGCTCCCGCCGCGCCCCAGGACCCGGCAGGCCCCGCCCCGTTCCCCTCCGCCCTTCAGCGCGTCCCACCGCCCCTCCGCGCGCCACCGCGGGCAGCCCTGACGTGGCTCGCTGCGCTGAAAAGGGGACGTGGGTGCACCGGCAACGGCTTTCCAGGCCGTGAGGGTGCACCTGCGTCCCTTTTCCAGTGATGGACCGGGAGGAGAGGTGCAGGGAAGGAGCGTGCGCGGGGGAGGATCCGGGTGCCGGGGAGCGCGGGGCAGCCGGTCAGGCGTCCAGCAGGTCGTGGCCCTGCTTCACGGTGAGCATGCGGGTCGCGGACTCCCGCACCCGTGCCTCCTGCGCGGCGTCCTCCTCGGCCCAGGCCACGATCGCGTCCACCAGCTCCCCGGCGATGCCCGGATCGGCGGTCAGCACGGCGTCGCCGCCCGCGGCCAGCAGCCGGGTGGCGCGCTCGGGCACCGGCACGTCGGCCACGGCCTCCGCCGCGCCGATGTCGTCGGTGATCACGAGGCCGTCGAAGCCGACCACCTCGCGCAGCACCCCCTGCACCACGGCGGAGGAGAACATCGCGGGCACGTCCGGCTCGATCCGCGGGTAGACCGCGGAGGAGAGCATGACGGCCTCGGCGCCTGCCGCGATGCCGGCCATGAAGGTCTGCAGGTAGGGATCGTCCGCGTCGGTGACCGCGTCCACGATGCCCTCGACGCTGTGGTCGGTGTTCTTCTCCACGCGACCCAGCCCCGGGAAGTGCTTGAGCGTCGCGCCCACCCCGGAGGCGTCCAGGCCCTGGACGGCGGCCTGCACGCAGCCGGCCACGATCTCCGGGTTGGTGCCGAAGCCGCGGTCCAGCTGCCCCACCGGCGCGTTGTCGTCGCCGAGCGCCGGGTCGACCACGTCGGCCACGGGCGCGAGGTCGAGGTGCAGGCCGCGGGCGGCGAGGTCCTCGCCGATCATCGTGTAGGCCTCCAGGGCCGCCTCGGGGCCTGCCTCGCCGAGCGCCTCGGCGGAATCGGACTCGCGGGCGGCGTCGCCGCGCAGCATCCGCACCTGCCCGCCCTCCTGGTCCACCGCCAGCAGCGGGCCGAGGTCCTCCCGGGAGCCCTCCACGGCGGCGGCTACCAGGGCGTCGACCTCCTCGGCGGACTCCCATCGGTCCAGCAGGAAGAAGCCGCCCACGTGGTGCTCCTCCAGCAGCTCGGCGTCGATCGAGCCGCCCGCGGTGATGCCGACCAGCACCAGCTGCCCGGCGAGCTCCCGCAGCTCCATCTCCTCGGCCAGCAGCTCCGCGGCCGTCGGCTCGGGACTGGGGGAGGCGGTGCCGTCGGAGGCCCCGCCGCCGGAGCCGCCGTCGGAGGTGCCGGTGGTGCCCTCGCTGTCGGTGCCGCCGCCCTGCGAGGTCGTGCAGGAGGCGAGGGCGGCCGCGGGGGCGAGGGCCAGCAGGTGTCGGCGACGCATGGAGGCAGTGTTCCACGCCCACCCGGGATACGCGCCCGAGATGGTGGAAAAGTGGACTTTCCTCCGACGTTCCCGGACACACGGGCGAGGATCGTCGGGGCCGCGCCGTAGGCTGGCGCCATGAGCTCCGAGACGCCCGGCGACGTGCCCGCGCCGCACGTGATCGACCCGGCCGAGCACCCGCAGGCCCGCAGGATCGCCACGGGCACCGGCGTGCCGCTGACCACCTGGACCGCCCGGTTGGACGAGCGCGGCGGCAGGGACCTCGACCACGCCGCCCTGGCCCGGCATCTGGCCGAGGAGCACGAGCTGGACGGCTGGTGGGCCCAGGCCGTCACCGTCGCCTACGAGCAGGTGATCGGACGGCGCGTCGTCGGGCAGAGCTGCGAGGGCGACTTCTCCGCCTCCGCCTCGCGCACGGTCCCCGGTGACATGGACGCCGTGCAGCAGGCCTTCGACGCCTTCATGACCCCTGCGCGCCGGGAGCAGCTGGGCATGGCCGAGGGATCGCTGAGCGCCACCGAGCGGTGGCGCTACTGGCGCGCCGCCGTCGACGACGGCTCCCGCGCCTCGATCAACATCAGCGCCAAGGGCGAGGACCGCAGCACCCTGGCCGTCGAGCACAAGGGCCTGGAGACCGCCGCGGCCCGGCAGGTCTGGAAGGACGCCTGGAAGCGCACCCTCGACGCCTTCGTGGCCGAGCAGAAGGAGACCCGATGAGCGAGCACGCCCCCTCCGACCCGCAGCTCCCCGCGAGCGACGGCAGCAGCGACCCGCACCTCTGGCTCGAGGAGGTCACCGGCGAGGACGCCCTGGCCTGGGTGCGCGAGCGCAACGACCGCGCCGCCGCCGAGCTCGACGCCGTGCCCGACCCGGACGAGCCCGCGGGGGAGCCCCTCGCCGCGACCCTGCAGGAGGAGATCCTCGCGATCCTCGACGCCGAGGACAGGATCCCCGCCGTCACCCTGCGCGGCGAGCACCTCTACAACCTGTGGACCGACGCCGAGCACGAGCGCGGCCTCTGGCGCCGCACCACCATGGAGCAGTACCGCGGCGGGGACCCGGAGTGGGAGATCCTGCTGGACGTCGACGACCTGAACCGCGAGGAGGACGAGGACTGGGTGTGGCACGGCGCCCAGCTGCTGCGCCCCGCCGAGGGCGAGCCCTACCGCCACGCCCTCATCGACCTCTCCCACGGCGGCTCCGACGCCGACGTCACCCGCGAGTTCGACCTCGAGACCCTCTCCTTCGTGCCCCCGCCCGAGGACGGCGGCCAGGGCTTCCTGCGCCCCGCCGCGAAGGGCGGCCTGAGCTGGATCGACCGCGACACCGTCTGGGTCTCCACCGACTTCGGCGAGGACACGCTCACCACCTCCGGCTACGCCCGCCAAGCGCGGATCTGGCGCCGCGGCACCCCGCTGGCGGAGGCCGAGCTGGTCTTCGAAGCCGCCGAGACCGACATGGCCGTCTTCGCCGCTCACGACTCCACCCCCGGCTGGGAGCGGGACTGGGTCATCCAGGCCCATGCCTTCTACGACTCCACCCACTACCTGGTGGACCGCGGCCAGCAGCCGCCGGCCCTGATCCGCATCGACGTCCCCGGGGACCTCGAGGTCAGCGCCCACCGCGACCTCGCGATCCTCTCCCCGCGCAGCGACTGGGAGGTCGAGGGCACCACCTATCCCGCCGGCTCGCTGGTCGTCGGCGACCTCGCCGCCTTCCTCGACGGCCGCCCCGAGCTGACCATGCTGTTCGAACCCACCCCCACCACCTCCCTGGCCGGGCTCTCCATCACCCGCGGCACCCTCGTGCTCACGGTGCTGGAGGACGTGGTGCACCGGCTCGAGGTGCACCACCGCGACGAGCACGGCGCCTGGGTGCACCAGGACCTCTTCCCGGAGCTCACCGGGGCGCTCGGGGTGCGGGCCGTGGACTCCGAGGTGGACGACCGGATCTGGCTCAGCGTCACCGACTTCCTCGAGCCCACCGGCCTGCGGATCGCCGACCTCGTCGAGGTGCCGCTCGGCGGGCATCCCGAGGAGCCCGAGACCCTGCGCACCACCCCCGCCCGCTTCGACGCGGAGGGCCTCGAGGTCACCCAGCACTTCGCGCTCAGCGCCGACGGCACCCGCATCCCCTACTTCCAGATCGGCCCCGCCGAGGCGGGGGAGGGGCCCGCCCCGACGCTGCTGTACGGCTACGGCGGCTTCGAGATCTCCCTGACCCCCGCCTACCTCGGGGCCACCGGCAAGGCATGGTCGGAGCGCGGCGGCACCTACGTGATCGCGAACATCCGCGGCGGCGGCGAGTACGGGCCGACCTGGCACCAGGCCGCCCTCACCGAGCGCCGTCAGCGCGCCTACGAGGACTTCGCCGCCGTCGCCCGGGATCTCGTCGAGCGCGGCGTCACCGATGCGGCCCACCTCGCCGTCCGCGGTGGCTCCAACGGCGGCCTGCTCACCGGCAACATGCTCACCCAGTACCCGGAGCTGTTCGGCGCCGTGGTGATCCAGGTGCCGCTGCTGGACATGAAGCGCTACTCCCACCTGCTGGCGGGCGCCTCCTGGATGGCCGAGTACGGCGACCCCGACACCGCCGACTGGGAGTTCATCCGCCGCTTCAGCCCCTACCACCTGCTGGATGCGGACACCGCCTACCCGCCGGCCTTCCTGCTCACCTCCACCCGCGACGACCGGGTCCACCCCGGCCACGCCCGCAAGATGACCGCGGCGCTGGAGTCGATCGGCGCGGACGTGCGCGCCTTCGAGAACATCGAGGGCGGCCACGGCGGCGCCGCCACCAACGAGCAGGCCGCCCGTATGAACGCCCTGATGTACACGTTCCTGTGGGATCAGCTCGGGGATCGTGCATGAGGAATGCCGACGCGCTGCTGAGCAGGTCCGCCCAGGACGACCTGCTGTCGATCCGGCAGGACCTGATGACGGTCTACCGGGAGGTCTCCGCCGACGACCCGCGGCTGTTCCCCCTGCGCTACACCCGCACCACGCCCCGTCACCGCGCCCCGGTCACCGGCACCGGCGGCCGGGAGGCGGCCCCGCCCGAGGTGCCGCTGCTGCTGATCCCGGACGGCCCCGGCATGGGATCCGTGCTGCCCTACGACGGGACCCGCCGGGCGCTTGCCCGCCGCGGCGTCGAGGTCCTGATGATGGAGCACCGCGGGGTGGGCCTGTCCCGCCTGGACGCCGAGGGCCGCGACCTGCCGCGGCACGCCATGCACGCCACCGAGGTGCTCGCGGACCTGGTGGCCGTGCTCGACCATGCTCGGGTGCCGCAGGTCGCCGTCCACGGCACCGGATACGGCGGCTACCTCGCCCAGGCCCTCGCCGCGCTCCACCCGGACCGCGTCTTCTCGCTGGTGCTGGACTCCCCGCTGACCTCCGCGGAGGATGAACGGGCCGGGCAGCGGGCCCTGCGCGCCCACTACTGGGACGGCGAGGTTCCCGCCACCTCCACCACCGCGGCGGCCCTGCGCCGCATGGTGGAGCAGGGCGTGGTCGACGCACGCCACGCCGGGCCCGTGGTGCTGGCCGTGCACGAGCACGGCGGGCCGGCCGCTGTGCGCGACCTGGTGGACCTGCTGGTGCAGGGCCGCGGCCGCCTCACCTGGTCCAGCATCCGCCAGGTGCTCGCCCAGGACTGGCTGCAGTCCACCCCGTACGTCGTCGAGCACGAGCTCGCCGCGCCCATCGCCCACACCGAGCTGGGCTACGGCCACGCCGCCGACGGCGGGCCGATGGACCCACTGGTGCTCGCCCGCTCCCAGGCCCGCGCCGTGGCGCCCTTCGCCGGGGAGCCCTGGGACATGCCCGCCCTGGCCGCGACGATCACGGCTCCCACCACGGTGCTGGCCGGGTCCCGGGACCTGGTGCGGCCGCCGCAGATCGCCCGGGACCTCGCCGCCCGCATTCCCGGCGCCGCCCTGCTGGAGATCCCGGGCGCCGGGCACGGACTGCTGGACACCCGCGGTCCGCTCGCCCAGGTGGTCGCCCGGTGGGCCACCAGCGGCCTGGCCGCCGACCTGGCCGGGATGAAGCGCGAGCTCGCCGCGCTGCCCGCCACGGGTCCCGACTCGACGCTGACCAGCGGGCTGCGGCTCGCGATCGCCGCCGAGCGGCTCTCGCCGTGGCGGCTGCGCATGGAATGGGCACGCACCCGCCATCAGGAGTCCTTGGCCGATCCGAGCGCGCGCCGGAACCGCACCGCGAAGGTGTGAGGCAGGGGTGAGGCGGGAACCGGCTCAGGGCCGGCAGGCCACCACGAAGCCGCCGTCCTCGTAGCGGGTCTCGTAGGCGACGCCCCACTCCTCGGCCGCCCAGGCGGCGGCATCGGCGGGCGGGGTGCCGCCCCAGGCGAAGTTCATCTCGTCCACCAGCACGCATTCCGGCACGTGGGTGTTCGGGCCGTGCATCCACTGCACCTCGTGATCGGTGACGGCCGGGGCCAGCAGCGAGATGTCCACGGCGACCACGGCGCCGTCGGGCACCGCCTCCAGGGCTGCGGCCGCGGGCTCTGCCCGCCAGCTCAGCTCCCAGGACGCGGGGCGCAGCACGTCCAGCACCGGCATCCGGCCTCCGAGGGCGAGGGTCACGGCGGCGCTCAGGCACACCGCCACCACCGCCACGGTGCGGCCCGGCCGGGGGCGGTCGCCGCGGCCCCAGGAGCCGGCGCGGCCGCTGCGGAGATCCCCGAGGGCGTCGAGCAGCGCGGCCAGCGCGATCGGCATCAGCACCGCGTTGTAGTGCCAGTACCAGTCCCAGTAGAACTCCACGGTGCCGGTGAAGCGCCAGGCCAGCGTCGGGATCATCAGCAGCATCAGCGGGGAGCGCAGCCCGACGACGCCCGCGGCCAGCACCAGCATGAGCACCAGCAGGTACTTCGCGGGCGGCCAGAACACCTCCAGCACCGAGCCGAGGTTGTCGGTGTAGTCGTACTGCCCGGCCGTGTTCAGCGCCGGCAGGATCACGAAGGTCGAGGCCAGGAACCATGCCCCGCCCCAGACGGCCAGGCCGAGCCCGGTGCGCAGGTGCTCCCGGTGCCGCCAGGCGATCACCGCGCCCAGCACCGCCACCGTCAGCCCCAGGTCCTCCTTGACCAGCACCAGCGGCGCCGCCCACAGCGCCGCCGCCAGGACCCGACCCCGCAGCAGTGCCGTCAGTGACAGCGCGAGCAGCGGCACCGCGAAGGCGATCTCGTGGAACTGCACGGCCGCCGCGGACTGGAGCCCGAAGGAGAAGGCGTAGGCGGCCCCGGCCAGGGCTCCGAGCGGCGCGCCCAGCCGGTCGATCGCGAGCCGGGTGAGCGGGATCGCGGAGGCGCCGAACATCAGCGCCTGGGTCCACAGCAGGGCGAGGCCGGAGGGCCAGATCCACCACACGGGCGCGAGCAGCACCAGGATCGGGTGGAAGTGGTCGCCCAGCAGGTTCACCTCGTCGCCCTTGATCGGCACGATCGGTGCCGAGAAGGTGCCGTAGGCCTTGGCGAGCTGGGTGAAGATCCCCAGGTCCCAGGAGGGGGCGACGAGGTTGCGCCACTGCTGGGTGCCGAGCAGCCCATAGGCGGCGGTGGCCAGCAGCGCGAGGGCCAGCGGGACCAGCAGCCGGGCCCGGCGGTGCGCCGTCGTCGGCTCCACGGGGTCGGGGTCGGCAGGGGTCACCCGGTGAGGGTATCGGTCGTGAGGGCGCGCGCCGGAACGGGTCCGACGGGCGCTCAGAGCATCACGATGAGCTGCACGACGAGGATCTTCACGATCATCCCGAGCGCGAACAGTGCCGAGTAGCCGGAGTCGGCGCGTTCGTCGTCGGTGAGGGAGGCGACGTGGCCCAGCAGCACGGGCTGCCCGATGAAGCCGGCGATGGCGCCGAGGGTGCGGGGCGCGCTCATCCCGGCCAGGCGGCCGAGGCCCCACACGGCCAGCACGGAGCCCAGGGTCAGCACCGCGGCGAGGCCCGCCACCAGCGCGCCGGTCACGGTGACGGCGGTGGAGGCGAAGGCCTGCCCGCTGGACAGACCCACCGTCGCCAGGAACACCACCAGGCCGAACTGGCGGATCGTGAGGTTCGCCGAGGCGGGCATCGCCCACACCAGGGGGCCGGTGCGCTCCAGCCGGCCCAGGATCAGGCCGACCACCAACGGGCCAGCGGCCGCGCCCAGGGCGATGCTCGCCCCGCCGCTCAGAGGCAGGGCCACCATCCCGGCCAGGATGCCGAGCACCAGGCCCAGGCCCACGGGCACCCAGTCCACCTCGGTGAGCTTGCGCTCGGAGTCGCCGAAGAGGGCGGACAGCTCCTCCTTGCGCTCGCGCGGCACCACGACCCGCACCCGGTCGCCGAGCTGCAGGGTCATGTCGGGCAGGGCCAGCAGATCGCGGTCGCCCCGCCGCACCCGGGTGATGATCCCGCCGAAGCGGTGGGGGATGCGCAGCTGGGCGACGGTGCGGCCGGCCACCTGCGGGTCCGAGACGATGTAGCGGCGGTAGTCGACGACGGAGCGGTCGTCGGCCAGGTGCTCGGGGACCCGGTGGCCGAGGGTGTCGGCGGCGCGCTCGACGGCCTCCGGCACGCCCACCAGCAGCAGCCGGTCGCCCACCTCGAGGGAGTCCTCGGGCCGGGCGACGCGCAGCTCGCCGTCGCGCAGCAGGTAGGACATGCGCACCTGTCCGCCCGACAGGCCCGCCGTGGCGGCGATGCCGGGGATGCGGCGCACCCGCATCGGGTGCTCCACCTCGACGGTGAGGTTCATCAGGCCCGCCGCGGAGGCGGGGGCCGGGTCGCGGTGGCCGGGCAGGGTGCGACCGCCCAGGGCGCTGAGGATCAGCAGGGTGACCAGCACACCCACCGGGTAGCCGATGGCGAAGCCGACGGCCGGGTCGGTGGAGCCGCCGGCGGCCTCGGTGGCGGTGTCCAGCGCGGGGGTGGCGGTGAACATGCCCGCGTACATGCCGCCGACCATCCCGGAGCCCAGCCCCAGCGGCCAGGCGGCCAGCGCCGCGGCGACACCGGTCGCGATGAGCAGGGCGCTCGCGCCGAGGATCAGGCGGGTCTGGGTGCGCAGGTCCCGGAACACGGTGGCCCCGGCCGCGAGGCCGGTGGTGTAGACGAACAGGGCGAGGCCGATGGCCTGCAGCAGCTCCAGCCCTTCGCCGAGCCGTGCATCCAGCGCCCCGACCGCGAGGCCGACGAACAGCGCGCCGGCCGCGCCGAAGCGCACCGGCCCGAAGCGGATCGCCCCGAGCGCCGAGCCGAGCGCCATCACGGCGAACAGGGTCAGCAGGGGCGAGGCGGCCAGCAGGTCGAGCATGCCGCTCACGCTAGACCCGTGGGCGCTGCCCGGTGCAGGTCAGGGGTGTGTGATCGTTCCGTGGCCGCGTGAGAGCCCTCACGTGAGCCGGGCTGTGATCAGTCGATCGCGCAGGCCACGCCGTTGAAGCCGTGGTTGCAGTAGCCCATCGGGTTCTTGGCGAGGTACTGCTGGTGCTCCGGCTCGGCCGTGTAGTAGACGCCGTCGCCGGCTTCGGCCAGCGGGGACAGCTCGGTGGTGATGCGGCCGCGGCCGGCCTCGGCCAGGGCGCCCTGGTACGCACGCTTGCTCGCCATCACGACCTCGCCCTGTTCGGGGGTGGTCCAGTAGACGGCGCTGCGGTACTCGGTGCCGACGTCGTTGCCCTGCCGGTTCTCGGTGGTCGGGTCGTGCTGCTCCCAGAACTGGGTGAGCAGCGCCCGCAGGGTGTCCTCCCCGCCCCGGTAGATCACGCGCACCGCCTCGGCGTGCCCGGTCTGCGCGGAGAAGACCTCCTCGTAGGTGGGGTGCGGGGTGAAGCCGCCCGCGTACCCGGAGGAGGTGGTGTGCACGCCCGGCACCTGCCAGGCGATCCGCTCGATGCCCCAGAAGCAGCCGCCCGCGAGGATGATCTCCTCGGTGTCCTCCGGCCAGGGCCGCGGCCCGGTGGGCGCGTCAGGGCCGAGCATGTCGGTGCCCAGCACCTCGTGCTCGCGCACCAGCGGGTAGGGGTAGCGCTCGCGGCCCGGCAGAGCCTCCTCGGCGCTGACCATCGTCTTCTTGTGCCCGTACAGCAGGTCCATCATCTGCCACATGTCCGCCACGGTAGTCGCGGGTCCTGGCGGATGAGCGGCCCGCGTCGCGGGCGTCACAGGCCTGTGCGCCGATGGCGGAACCGACGTCCTCCTGCCGTCCGCCCCACTCCGGCACCGGGGTGTCAGGGCCCTCGTAGGGACGGTCGCCGTAGTGTTCCTGCAGGGCGGCGAGGCGCTGCTCCAGCCGGGCGCGGATGCCGTCATGCGCCGGGGCGTGGTGGCTGGGGTCCTCGTGCTCCCGGTAGCGGTAGTACATGGCGTCCGGCCACTCCTCGCGTGTGGCCGCGTCGGCGGTGTCGTCCAGCAGCGGCTGCTTCAGGTCCGTCTCGGTGAGGTCGTCGGCGATGCTCATGCGCACGTCCCGCACGGCGCGGCTGCGCCCCTCGTGGTCGTCGAACAGCGTCTCCGGTTCGGGGATCGATCCGGCCGGGTGGAGCTCCGCGTGGGGCGGGTGCGGGGTCCCTTCGCGGTGCGGCGCCTTGTGGTGCAGCAGCAGGCAGAACGGTTTCTCCGGGTGCTCGGCGCGAGTGCGGTCCAGCCAGTCCAGCGCCATGGCGGTGACGGTGTCGGTGGCGTAGCCCGGCACGGGCTCGTCCACCCGGTCCCCGGCGGCGTCGAGGCCGTACATCTCGGAGCCCCAGTACTCGCCCTGGCCGCGGTAGATCCTCCACTCGTCGAAGCCCTGCGGGTCGTTCTCCGGGGCATGCCCCGGGTGCCATTTGCCGAACAGGGCGGTGCGGTAGCCGCAGTCCTGCAGGGCCTGCGGGAAGGTGCGCACCCGGTCGTCGACGCTCGAGTGGATGGTGGCGGCGCCGTGGAGGTGCGAGTAGGTGCCCGAGAGGATCGAGGCGCGGCTCGGGGTGCAGATCGAGTCCGTGCAGTACATGGCGTCCAGCCTGGCGCCCCCGGCGGCATCACCGCATGGTGTCACCGGCTCGTGGGCTCGCCGGAGGGTGGCCGGATTCGGGAGGTCCGGTGCGCGGGGGCGTGCACAGACCTGTCTGTGGTGGTCGCGCACCTGCACATGTGCAGGTGCGCGACCACCAGGAGCGGGTTCGTGCACACGCGGCGGCGAGAAGGGGGCGGGAGGTGTGGCCCGGGCGCCGGAGGAGGGGTGTGGGAGCAGCTCAGACGGCGTGGGGGGAGGCGATGATGACGTGCTGCTCCCCGGCGATGCGGGTGAGGATCAGCGTGGCCTTCTCGTCCCCGAAGCGGCGGGGGCGCAGCTTGCGTCGCAGCTCCTCCGGCTCCACCGCGGTGCCGCGCTTCTTGATCTCCAGCACGCCCAGGCGGTGCTCGCGCAGGTAGGCGACCAGGCGCTTGATCCCGAAGGGCATCACGTCCCGCACCGTGTAGCCGCGGGCGAAGGGGGTGTCCACGCGGCGGTCCGAGCTCAGGTAGGCGATGGTCGGATCCAGGGTGCGGGCCTCGAGGTCCGCGGCGAGACGGCCGATCAGCCCGGCCCGGATCACGGCGCCGTCCGGCTCGTACAGGTGCCCGGCGAGGGGGCCCGGCTCCGGATCGGGCAGGCCCTCGGTGCCCCGGTCCAGGCGGTGCGCGCCGCCCCGGTCGATCACCAGTGCCGAGGATGACACCCCGGCGCGGGCCAGCGGGCCGCACCACAGGGCCGCCTCCAGCACCTGACCGTGCAGGGACAGCCACTGCGCCTCGGCGTCCTCCGGCAGCGCCTCCCGCTCCACGGCCGGGCCGAGCTTCGCGCCCAGCGGACCCAGCTCCCCGTCGGTGCCCAGCCTGCGTGCGAGGTCCAGCACGGCGGACAGCGGCGGGGAGTAGTCCTCCGGATCATGGGTGCGGCGGCTCGCGCCGCGGGCGGGAGCGCGCCGCGCCGGGTCCAGCCAGACACCCTCGGTGAGGGAGGGGTCGTGCTCCTCGACGGTGCCCAGGTGCACGCCCGCGGTCGGGAAGGGCCGCAGGTTCACGGTGGCGACGGCGACCGTGAGGGGGTCGCGGTCCACGGCGCGCACGTCCAGGCCGAGCCCCGCCATCGCCATCGCATCGCCGCCGATGCCGCAGCCCAGGTCCGCCACCGAGGCGACGCCGGCCCGCTGGAAGCGCTCGGCGTGCAGGGCGGCGACGGGCAGCCGGGTCGCCTGCTCCAGGCCCTGCGCGGTGAACAGCATGGAGGCGGCGAACTCGCCGAACTTCTCGGCGCCGCTGGCGCGCAGCCTCGCCTGGGTGAGGGCGGCGGCCACCAGCTCGGGGGAGTGTCCGGCCTGCCGCAGTGCGGCGCCTTGGGCCAGGGCGTCCTGCTCCCGGTACGGCGGGAGGGAGGCCAGCAGCGCCCAGCCCTCGGGGTGGAGCAAAGGCTCGATGGCCTGCAGGTCGTCACCGGGGGCGGGGGAGGGCATGGCGGTCACCCTACCCGCGGGACCTGCGGCTCCCGGGCCCGGGCAGGGGACCGGGTGACGGGCGGGACGGGCCGCCCGCCACGGGAGTCAGGCGCTGGGGTGCGCGCGGGTCAGGCGTGGGCGTCCAGCACCAGCTTGCCGCGGGTGTGGCCCTCCTCCAGCAGCCGGTGCGCCTCGGCGATCTCGCCCAGCGGCAGCACCTGCGAGGCCTCCAGCGGGTAGGCGCCGGAACGCAGTCCCTGCACCAGGTGGTCCAGGCGGTCACGGCCCGGCGTGATGCGCGGCACGTGCACCTCGATACCGCGCTCGATCGCCGGGGCGGTGTCCGCCAGGGAGGGCAGCACGACGATGCGGCCGCCGTCGGCGAGCACGTCCAGGCTCGGGCCGAAGGTCGAGAAGTAGTGGGTGTCCAGCACGACGTCCACGCCGCGCCCGCCGGTGGCGGCGGTGATCTCGGCCGGCCAGTCCTGCTCGTCGTAGGCGATGGGGGTGGCCCCGAGGGCGCGGATGCGCTCCGCGTTCGCCGCGCGGCCGGTGGCCCACACCTGCGCGGCCCCGGCCTCGAGCGCCATCGGGATCAGCAGCTGGCCGACGCCGCCGGCGCCGCCGTGCACCAGCACGGTCTCGCCCTCGCGGATCGCGGCATCATCCTGGATCGCGGCGATGGCGGTCAGGCCGACCAGGGCCAGCCCCGCCCAGCGGGGCAGGTCCTCGGCGGTGACCTCCCCGGGGATCGGGGCGAGGTCGTCGGCGGAGATCGCGATGACCTCGGCGGCGGTGCCGCGGCGGTCGCCCGGGGCGCGCATCCCGAACACGCGGGTGCCGGGGGCGAGGCCGCGCGCCTCCAGCTCGAACTCGTCCAGGCCGTCGCCGGAGCCGACCACCACCCCGGCCATCTCCCGGCCGGTGCCGGCGGGCAGCTCCAGATCCTTCGCCATCCCGGAGGAGCCGTCGCGGATCTTGTAGTCCAGGGGGTTCAGCCCGACGTAGGACACCTCGACCAGCACCTCCTCCGGCGCCGGGTCGGGCCGGGGGGCGTCGGTGTGCAGGGTCAGGACCTCGGGGCCGCCGAAGCGATCGAAGCGGATCTCACGCATGGTCCCATTCTGCACCCGGGAGCCGAGGGGTGGGGGAGGCCCCGCGGGACGGCTTGACCGGGCGGGGGACGCAGGAGCGAGCAGCGGCAGGTGGCGACGGGATGCGACGGTGGAGAGTCCCGGCCCTGCCCAGCGTGCCCGTGCGAAGATGCCAGCACTGTCCCCGTGCGCCGAGGAGGAGCCGATGCGCCCCGAGCGACCCGACCCCTGGGCCTGGCGCGCACGGCTGCTCGACCACCTCGCCGTCGCCCCGCGCCGGGAGACCGTCGCGCTCGCCGCCGCCCGCGGCCGGCTGCTGGCCACGCCGCTACTGGCCCCCGATCCGCTGCCCGCGCACCCCGTCGCCGCGATGGACGGCTTCGCCGTGCGTCACGCGGACCTCGGCTGCGAGCCGCTGGAGGTCGCCGCCGAGCTGCCCGCCCGGCCGGGGGTCCCGGCGCCGCTGCCGCCCGGCACCGCCGCCCGCATCATGACCGGCGCCCCGATCCCCGCCGGCGCCGACACGGTCGTGCCCGTCGAGGACAGCGACGCCCGCCCCACCGGTCCGGCCCCCCGCCGGGTGCGGCTGCGGGAGACGCCGCGCGGACGGCACGTGCGCACCGCGGGGGAGGAGGTGTCCCGCGGGCAGGTGCTCGCCGAGGCCGGGGACCGCGTCGGCGCCGGACTGCTGGGCCTGGCCGCGACCCTCGGCATCACCACCCTGCCCGTCTGGGCGCGGCCCCGCCTCACCGTCGTCGCCACCGGCGACGAGCTGAGCGGCGAGGAGGTCCCGGGGGCGGTGCGCGAGTCCAACGGGGCGATGCTGCGCGCCGTGCTCGAGGCCGAGGGCGCCGCCGTGCGCACCCTGCGCAGCGGCGACGACCCCGATCAGCTCCACCGCGTGCTCGACGGGGCTGCCCGGGGCGCCGACCTGGTGGTCACCACCGGCGGCATCAGCCAGGGCGCCGTCGACGTGGTCAAGGCGGCCCTCGGCCCCCGCGGCACCGGCACCTCCCGCTTCGTGCACCTGGCCCTGCGCCCCGGCGGCCCCCAGGGCGCCGGCACCCTGCCCGGCCCGTCCGGCACCACGGTGCCCGTCGTGCACCTGCCCGGCACCCCCGTCGGGGCGCTCGTGGGGGCGCAGCTCTTCGTGCGGCCGCTGCTGCCCGGCGCCGACGCCCGCCCGCGGCGCGTCGACCTCACCGGCACGCTGCCCGAGATCCGACCCGGCACCACCACGGCCCTGCCCGGACGCCTCCGCCTCGGCGCCGACGGTCGCGAGGCGGTGGAGATCCTCGAGGGCAGCCGCCTGGCGCCGTACGGCCGTGCCGAGATGGTGGTGCTGCTGGAGGGTCAGGAGCGCGGCAGCGCGCTCGCGATCCGGCTCTGACCTCGGCACCTCTGCCCTGGGTCATCCCGCGCGATCCCCAGGCAACCCCGGGGCGCCGCCCCTAGAGTGGATCCATGCCCTTCAGCCCCTCCGCTCCCGCCCCCGACCCGGGCGGCCGGGTGACCCTCCGACCCCGCAGCGCCCTGGTGATCTGCGTGCTCGCCGCCGTGGTGGCGCTCGCGCTCTCCGCGGAGGCGGTGATCGCGACCGGCTGGGCCGGGGTGGCGCTGCTGCCCCTGCCGCTGTTCCTGCTCGCCGGGGTGTGGGCCCTGCTGTGGGCGCCCTGCCTGGTGATCGACGACGATCACGTGGAGGTGCGGAACATCCTGCGCATCCACCGGGTGCCCTTCGCCGCGATCGAGCGGGTGCGGCTCGGTTCGATGCTGCGTCTCGACGTGCGGGGCGCCGAGGGCGAGGAGCGGACGATCACGGCGTGGAACGCGCCGGGGCTGCCGCGGGACACCCCCTGGCGGCGGCGCGACACCGGGCACGGCGAGGCCCCCCGGGGCGCCCGGGAGCGGCGCCGGGAACGGCCCAGCGCCGAGCAGCGCCTGCTACGGGACCAGCAGGCGAGCCCCTCGGCCTTGCTCGGACGCCGGATGGACGCCTGGGAGAACCGCGCAGGCACGAGCACCGGCACGGACGCCGCGCCACCATCGACCACCCGCCCGCACGTCGAGGTGCTCGCCGTCCTCGGGGCGGCCACCGCCCTGCTGGCGGTGCGACTGCTCGTCTGAGTCCCCCCGAGACAGGGACGGGGCCCCTCCGCCGTGCGGCGGAGGGGCCCCGTCCTGTGGGTCCGGGTGGGATCAGGAGCTGATGCCGACCTGGGTCCAGTCCGGGTACTCGAACAGGTGCGCCCCGAAGTTCACGATGCCCTCCTTGACGCCCCACACCTCGGGGGTCGCGTAGAAGGGGATCACCGTGTACGACTCGGCCTGCACGGTGGAGAACTCGTTGGCGAGCTCCTGCCGGGCGGCGTCGTCGAACTCGGCCTGGATCTGCGAGTCGAGATCCGCGAGGCGGTCGTCCGAGTAGTTGGTGTAGTTCTGCTGCGAGTCCACCGGGGTGTAGATGTTGGTGGAGCTCGTCTCCGGGAAGGGCGTGCCGACCCAGGAGAAGGTGACCATGTCGAAGGCCTTCGGGTTCACGTACTCGTCGAAGTAGGCGTCGCCGGGAACCTCCTGGATCTCGACGGTGACGCCGAGGGCGCTCAGGTTCGTCATCACCTGGTTGGCACGGTCCGCGTTCGACTTGGTCTCGGCGGGGACCACGATGCCCAGGGTGAGGGTCTCCCCGTCCTTGGTGCGGCTCTCACCCTCCAGGGTCCAACCGGCCTCGTCGAGCAGGGCGCCGGCGGCGTCCGCGTCGAAGGTCAGGCCGCCGAAGGAGTCGGCATAGCCCTCCTGGCCGGGCATGTAGATGAAGTTGTCGTTCAGCACCACCGGGGCGCCGAGCGGCTCCACCACGGCCCGACCGACGGCGTCGCGGTCCACGCCGCGGGCGATGGCCTCACGCACCAGGGGATCGGCCAGGGCGCCGTTGCCGCCCTCCACGTTCAGCGTGAGGTGGGTCCAGGTGAGGCCGTTGGTGCGCTGGATGGTCGCATCCGAGCGGCCCTCAGCCTGGGAGAGCACGTCGCCGGTGCCGATGTTCAGGATGTCGATCTCGCCGTTGGCGAAGGACTGGGGCTGGGTGGTCTGCTCCACCACGCGGTAGACGATCGACTCGAGCTTGGGGGCGCGGCCCCACCAGTTCTCGTTCGGCACCAGGGTGACCACGCCGCCGGTCTGGTCGAGGCTGTCCACCTTGAAGGGGCCCTTGGAGGGGGTCGGGGTGTCCACGTGGCCCTCGTTCCAGGTGTCCACGTCCCCGGAGATCGAGGCGGGCACGTCCGGGTGCAGCAGGGTGATCCAGTCGACGAAGGGCTCGGCGAAAACCATCTCGGCGGTGTACTCGTCGTCGGTCTGGGTGATCGACTCGATCTTGTCCCAGCCGGTGGTGGTCGCCACCTGGTAGTCCTCGTTCGAGCCGTTGCAAGCCTGCCAGAAGGAGATCAGGTCGTCGATGACGATCGGGGAGCCGTCCTCCCAGACGGCATCGGGGTTCAGGCTCAGCGCCACGGTCTGCGGGTCCTCGCTGGTCAGCTCCGCGGAGGCGATGTAGTCGGGGTTGATGCTCGCCTCGCCGTCCGCGCTCATCAGGATGAAGAGCGCTTCGGAGCCGCCGCCCATGGGGCCGAGCACGTCGGAGAGGTCGGCCAGCGCGCCGTCGGCGTGCTGGTACACCCAGTTGTTCGGGAGCTGGTTCACCGCGCGGGTCAGGGTGCCGCCCTCGGGCACGTCCGCGTAGTCCATGCTCTCCCAGCCGGTGTTGGGCAGGTCGCCCTGCGCCTCGGCGGCGGCGTCGTTGTCGGCGGCGGCCTGGGAGGCCTGCTCCTCGGCGGACTGCTGGCCGCAGGCGGCGAGGGCGGCGGCGCTGCCCACGACGCCGGTGCCGGCGAGGAACAGTCGGCGGGTGCTCGTGATCTTCATGGGGGATTCCTCTTCCTGGTGGGGACGTCGTCAGGGGGTGACGGACGGTTGGGGGGCGGCGTCGACGGTGTCGAGCCGGTCGATGGAGTCCACGTGGTGGCAGGCCACCCGCGAGGCTCCGTGGCGGACGGGGGTCGGGTCCTCGCCGTGGCAACGGCCGCGACGCTCCTCGTCGAGCAGCGGCAGCAGCGGGCAGCGGGAGGCGAAGTTGCAGCCCGGGATGTCCTCCGTGGGGCTGGGCTGGTCGCCGGTCAGCAGGATCCGGCGGCGGCTGCGCTCGGTCACCGGATCGGGGACCGGCACGGCGCTCATCAGGGCCCGGGTGTAGGGGTGGCGGGCCTTCTCGTAGACCTCGGCGACGGGGCCGTACTCGACGATGCGACCGAGGTACATCACGGCGATGGTGTCGGCGATCTCGCGGACGATCGCGAGGTCGTGGGCGACGAACAGGTAGGACAGCCCGAGGCGGTCGCGCAGGTCCTCCAGCAGGTTGATCACCCCGGCCTGCACGGACACGTCGAGCGCGGAGACCGGTTCGTCCAGCACCAGCACCTTCGGCTCGGTGATCAGCGCCCGGGCGATGCCGATGCGCTGGCGCTGCCCCCCGGAGAACTCGTGGGGGTAGCGGTCGGCCATCTCGGGTTCGAGACCCACCAGCTCCAGCATCTCCCCGATGCGGCGGTCGCGCTCCTGGCGCGGCACCTTGTGCACGGTGAGGGGTTCGCAGATGATCTCGCCCACCGGGAGGCGGGGGTCGACGGCGGCCATCGGGTCCTGGAAGACGATCTGCACGTCCTTGCGCAGGGCCAGGCGGCTCTTCTTGTCGAGCGTGGAGACGTCCTTGCCGGCCACCACCAGGGAGCCGGACTGCGGGGGCACCAGCTCCATCAGCTCAAGGCTGGTGGTGGACTTGCCGGAGCCGGACTCGCCGACCAGGCCGAGAGTCTGGCCGGGCTGCACCTCGAAGTCGACCCCGTCGACCGCCTTCACGGTGCCCACCACGCGGCGGAACACGGCGCCGCGGTACAGGGGGAAGTGCCGCACCAGGCCCTCGGCGGCGACGATCGGCCCGGCGTCCTCCCGGACCGCGACCTCGCGCTGCTCGGGTTCGGGGCGGGGGAAGACGTCCTCGGGGCGGAGGGTGCCCGCGGCGATCTCCTCGGCGCGGTGGCAGGCCACGGCGCGGCCGTCGCCGAAACGCGCCTCCAGTTCCGGCTCCTCCGCGCGGCAGCGGTCCACCGCCGCGGGGCAGCGCTCAGCGAAGGGACAGCCGACCAGCGGCTTGGCGAGGTTCGGCGGGCGCCCCTCCAGGGGCACCAGGCGCTGCTCGCCCGCGGTCAGCATGTTCGGCACCGAGCGCAGCAGACCCATCGTGTAGGGCATGTGCGGGGCCGCGAAGATCTCGTCCACGCCGGAGGTCTCCACCAGCTTCCCGGCGTACATCACCGCGACCCGGTCGACGTTGCCCGCGACCACGCCGAGGTCATGGGTGATCAGCACGACCGCGGCGCCGGTGACCTCCTTGGCGGTCTGCAGCACCTCGAGCACCTGCGCCTGGATGGTGACGTCCAGGGCGGTGGTGGGCTCGTCGGCGATGATCAGCGAGGGGTCGTTCGCCATCGCGATGGCGATCATGGCCCGCTGGCGCATGCCGCCGGAGAACTCGTGGGGGAAGGCCTTCAGGCGGCGTTCGGCGCCGGGGATGCCGACCAGCTCCAGCAGCTCCACGGCCCGCTTGTGGGCGCTGTCCGCCCGCAGCCCCTTGTGGTGCAGGTGCAGGGCCTCCTCGATCTGCTGGCCCACCGTGTAGACGGGGGTCAGGGCGGAGAGGGGGTCCTGGAAGATCATCGAGATCTGGTCGCCGCGCAGGGCGGAGAGCTCCCGGTCGGTCATGCCCAGCAGGGACTGGCCGCGGAATCGGAGGTCGCCCTCGATGCGGGCCGAGGTGGGCAGCAGGCCCATCACGGCGAGGGAGGAGACGGACTTGCCGGAGCCGGACTCGCCGACGATCCCGAGGAACTCGCCCTCGTCGACGCGGTAGTCCACGCCGCGCACGGCCCGGACGTCGCCGGAGGTGCTCGGGAAGGTGACGGTCAGGTCCTTCACCTGCAGCAGGGGCTCAGGCACGGTTCACCTCGCTGGTGGGGTCGATGGCGTCGCGCAGGGCGTCGCCGACCAGGGCGACGCCGGTCAGCAGGGCGACGAGGAAGCCGGCCGGGATCACGAACAGCCAGGGGCGGGAGACGGCGGCGCCGGTGCCGTCCTGGAGCAGGGTGCCCAGGGAGACGGCGGGGGCCTGGATGCCGAGGCCGAAGAAGGACAGGGAGGTCTCGGCGAGGATCGCCATCGCGACGCCGAGGGCCGCGTCGATGATCAGCAGCGAAGCGACGTTCGGGATGATGTGGCGCCGCAGGATCGCGAGGGTGCCCACCCCCATGAAGCGGGCCGCCTTGACGTACTCGCGCTCCTTCAGCGACTTCGTCTGGTTCTTCACGATCTGGGCCATGATCATCCAGCTGAACAGGCCGATCGCGATGACCAGCAGCAGCCAGGAGGGCATGAAGCCGATCCACTGCAGCCATTCGGGCAGGGTCTCCGGCGTCGCGAGTGCGGGGGAGATGATCATCAACATGTAGAAGACCGGCAGCACCAGCAGCAGGTTGATCAGCGAGTTGGTGAGGGTCTCGAAGATGCCGCCCAGGTACCCCGCGAGGGAGCCCAGGAATGCGGCGACCAGGGTGGCCAGGGGCGCCGCCAGGAAGCCGATCAGCAGGGACATGCGCAGGGCCTCGGTCATGGAGGCGTAGAGGTCCATGCCGATCGCGTCGGTGCCGAAGTAGTGCTGCGCGCTCGGCGGGGAGTTGAAGCTGTAGGGGTCCGCCTGGTTCAGCTCGTACACGTTGATCAGGTCCCCGAACAGGGCGAACAGCACGATCAGCAGGACGATCACGCCGCCGATCCAGAAGTTCGGCTTGGTGCGCAGGCGGCGCAGCACCAGGCGAGAGCGGGAGACCGGACGATAGGGCTTGTCCTCCTGCCGGCGACGGTTGCGCTTCTGGTGCCGGGCGAGGCCCGCGGTGGGCTCGAGGTCCTCGGCGAGGTCCCCGGCGCGGTCGGCCGGGGGCGTGGTGGACATCGTCAAGGCTCAGACCCTCACTCTCGGATCGAGGGCGGCGTACAACACCTCGGAGAGGGTGGAGCTGATCAGCAGCAGGATCGCGGTGAAGCAGACGGTGCCGGCGAGGGCATTCACATCGGACTGCTGCACCGCCTGGATGCCGTACTGGCCCATGCCGCGCCAGGAGAAGACGATCTCGAGGAAGGCCGAGCCGGAGACCAGGGTCCCGAAGTTGTAGGCGAAGTAGGTGGACATGGGGATCAGGGCGACCCGCACACCGTGCTTGACCAGGGCGCGGCTGCGGGTGGCGCCCTTGGCCCGGGCGGTGCGGATGTAGTCGCTGCCCAGCACGTCGAGCATGATCGAGCGCTGGTAGCGCGAGTACCCGGCGGCGCCGAACAGGGCCAGCGCGATGGTGGGCAGCAGCAGATGGACGCCGTAGTCCCACCACTTCTCCCAGCCCGTGAATCCGGGGGTGTAGGAGCCGGTGAAGCGGATCGCCTGGAAGCCGAGCAGGTTGTTCAGCTCCGTCGCCAGGATCATCAGCACCACGCCGCCGACGAAGGTGGGGGTGGAGATGAGCACGAAGGAGGCGTAGGAGACGATCTGGTCCGAGGCCTTGTACTGCCGCACGGCGCCCCAGACGCCGAGCACCACGCCCAGCACGGCCGCGATGAGGGAGCCGAGCACCAGCAGGCGCAGGCTCACCCCCGCCCGGGTGCCCATCTCCTGGATCACCCAGTTGCCGGTGAGGTCCTGGCCGAGCTTCTCCGGGAAGGGCTCGGTGATGATCCGCTCGAACCACCACCAGGCGCGCAGCAGGACGGGGTCCTTGTCGTTGATCCCGTAGCCGGAGAGGATGGCGTCCTGCGTCGACTCCGGGATCGGGGGGTTTCGGCCGAGGTAGCGCTTGCGCGGGTAGAAGAACAGGCTCGCCGCGATGTACACGAAGACGGTCGCGAAGGCCGTGAGGATCGCGTAGTTGACGAAGCGGCGCAGGATGTAGGTGGTCATCCGCGGACCTCCGGATGACCGGAGGTCGGGGCGGGGGCCCTGGTGATTCCCGGGCAGACGTCCCGGGCGGGGGACCCGGACGGACGAAGCTGGTGGAGCACGGGGGAAGTCCTCGGATGGTCGGAACGCGGACCCACGTCGGTGGGGGACCGGCGAGTAATTTCCAGCACTGTAGGCCACGTCACGTGTGCCCGCTTGCATTCTCGCGAGGCCATGTTCGAATCGTTACCGAGCCTCCGTCCCTGCTGGTCACCTCCTCGGGCTGCCACATGCCGGAAAGGGCTGGTGCGGAGGGTGCTCCTGTGCATGACACACCCTCGGGGGCTCCTGAAGGGTGAACCGTCCGGTCCGGTCCAGCCGCCTCCGAGGGAGGATGGGCCCATGACCCCCGACCCCGCCGCCGCGCGCTACGCCCGCCAGACCCGCCTGCCCGAGCTGGGCCTCGCGGGGCAGGAGCGCCTGGGCCGCTCCCGGGTGGCGGTGGTCGGTGCCGGGGGACTCGGCGCACCCGTGCTCACCTACCTGGCCGCGGCGGGCGTCGGCCACCTCACCGTGATCGACCCGGACCGGGTGGAGGCCAGCAACCTGCACCGGCAGGTGCTGTTCACCGCCGCCGACGAGGGCCGGGAGAAGGCCCGCGTGGCCGCCGAGCGCCTCACCGCGCTGAACCCCGAGGTGCAGGTCGAGCCCGTGGTGGACGCCGTGGTGCCCGGCACCGCCCTCGCGCTGCTGGCCGGCCACGACCTGGTGATCGACGGGGCCGACAACTTCCCCACCCGCTACCTGGTCTCCGACGCCTGCGAGATTCTCGATCTGCCCGAGGTGTGGGGCTCGATCCTGGGCTTCGCCGGGCAGGTGGCGGTGTTCCACGGCGCCGCCGGCACCGGTCCCACCTACCGAGACCTTCACCCGGTGCCGCCGCGGCCGGGGGAGGTGCCCAGCTGCGCCGAGGCCGGAGTGCTCGGCATGCTCTGCGGCACCATCGGCGCGACCATGGCGATGGAGGCGGTGAAGGTGCTGACCGGCATCGGCGAGAGCCTGCACGGCCGGGTGCTGCTGCACGACGCCCTGCGCGGACGCTGGGACGAGCTGCCGCTGGCCCGCGACCCGCGGCGCGCCCCCGTCACCGAGCTGGAGGACCTGCGGCTGAGCTGCGGCCTGCCCGGTCCCGGCGGGGACAGCGAGGAGGTCACCGCCGCGGAGCTGTCCGCGCTGCTCGCCGCCGGGGTGCGGCTGATCGACATCCGCGAGGCCGAGGAGGTGGTCGGCGGCATGGTCGCCGGGGCCGAGCACCGGCCGATGGGCACGCTGCTCGCCGCGCCGCCCGCGGGGCTGGCCGGCGCGGTGCTGACCTGCGCCGCCGGCACCCGCTCGGCGAGCGCGCAGCGGCTGCTCGCGGAGCAGGGGATCCGGGTGCGGTCCCTGCGCGGGGGCATGGAGGCGGTGCGGGCCGCCGGTCCGCCCGCGGGGATCGAGATCGTGCCGGGCTGAGGCCCGCGCCTCGCGCCGGTCAGCCGCCCGCGAAGGGCGGCAGCACGTCGATGCGGTCGCCCTCGTGCAGCACCTGCGCGGTGTCGCGGCAGGCGACGGCGTTGACCAGCAGGCTGGAGCGGCCGATCACGGTGACGGCCCGCTCGCTCGCGCCCGCGCAGAGGTCCGCGACGGCCTCGGCGACGGTCGCTCCCTCGGCGGTGGCGGCATCGGCGCCGTACTCGGCGGCGGCTCCGGCGAAGAGGCGGACGGGGACGACGGGCATGGGCTCCTCCGGCGGGATCGGGGTGGCGGCGAACGGGGCGGGACGGGCGCAGGGGAGGGCTCAGCCACCGATGGCGCTCATCGGACGGGTGGGCTGGACGAAGTCGGGGCGGTCCATGCCGTGCCCGGCGGCCTTGCCCCAGTGCGCGGCCCGCCAGATCTCGGCCAGCTCGTGATCGCTCGCGCCGCCGCGCAGGGCGGCGCGCAGGTCGGTCTCCCCGCGGGAGAACAGGCAGGTGCGCACGCTGCCCTCGGCGGTGAGTCGGGTGCGGCGGCAGTCCCCGCAGAAGGGCCGGGTCACCGAGGCGATGATGCCCATCCGGCCGCGGTACCGGCCGGTCGCCCGGTCGTGCACCTCGAACAGCTCGGCGGGGGCGCCCTCGCGGGGCTCGTCCACGGGGGTGAGTCGCACCAGCGGCGCCAGCATCTCGTGGACGTCGTCGGCGGTGACCATCGCGCCGCGCTCCCAGGTGTGCCCGGCGTCCAGCGGCATCTGCTCGATGACCCGCAGCTGCAGGTCCCGCCGCAGGCACCACTCCAGCAGCTCCGGCAGCTCGTGGCCGTTCACCCCGGGCAGCAGCACGGCGTTGACCTTGATCGGGGTCAGCCCCGCCGCGCGGGCCCCCTCGATCCCGGCGAGCACCCGGTGCAGCAGCGGCCGCCGGGCCATCGCGGTGAAGGTCTCGGGCACCACGGTGTCCAGGGAGACGTTGATCCGGTCCAGCCCGGCCGCGCGCAGCCCCTCGGCGCGGGCGTCCAGGCCGATCGCGTTCGTGGTGAGGGAGATGTCCGGCCGCGGCTCCAGGGCCGCGATGCCGGCGATGATCTCGGGCAGGTCGGGGCGGGTCAGCGGCTCCCCGCCGGTCAGCCGCACCTGCCGCACCCCGAGCTGCTCGACGCCCACCCGCACCAGCCGCACCAGCTCCTCCGCGGCCAGCAGCTGGCCCTTGGGCAGGAACTCGAGGCCCTCGGCGGGCATGCAGTAGGTGCAGCGCAGGTTGCAGAAGTCGGTGAGGGAGAGCCGCAGGTCGGTCGCCGCGCGGCCGAAGCGGTCCACCAGGGCGGGGGAGGCGGGACGGTCCGCGGTGTCGGGCAGGTCGGCCAGGGCGGGATCGGCCGCGCGCGGGCGGGGGATCCCGAGGGCGATGCGTGCCATGTCCACCTCCTGGCTGCGGGCGGGGCAGGGCCCCGCGGTGCGGCCGCCACGGTCCGGTCCGGGCGCCCCACCAGGATAGGACGCCTCTATCCTGGACGGGGCGGCCGAGGGCCCGACGAACCGGACGATCGCCGTCCCGCGGCGATACAGGCCGCACCGGCCGTTCCGTCCCCTTCACTGCCATCCCGCCCGCCCCGTCCCCGATCGAGGAGCCCCGTGACGCAGCGCATCCCCCTGGCCGAGCACGTGGCCGATGCGCGGGCGCTGCTCGACGCGGTGCGCGGCCGCCGCCCCGTCGCCGTGGACGCCGCGGCCCTCGGCCGGATCGCCGCCGAGCCCGTCCGTGCCCGCATCGACGTGCCCGGCGTGGACAACTCCCAGATGGACGGCTTCGCCCTCCGCGCCGCCGACCTGCGCGGCACCGCCACCCTCACGCTGCCGCTCGGCGCCCCCATCGCCGCCGGCGACGCCCCCTCCGCGCTCGATCCCGGCACCGCCCGAGCCATCATGACCGGCGCCCCGCTGCCCGCCGGGGCCGAACTGGTGGTCCCCGTCGAGGAGAGCGCCCGCGGCACCTTCACCGCCGAGCCCACGGCGGGGACCGCCGATGCGGACCCCGAAGACTGGACGTCCGATCCGGGCATCGTCACCCTCACCCCCGCCTCCGCCGAGCCCGGTCGCTACGTGCGCCGCCGCGGCTCCGACACCCGCGCCGGGGACACCGTGCTGCGCGAGGGCCAGGCCCTGACCGCCGCCCGGATCGCCCACCTCGCCTCCTGCGGTGTCCGGGAGATCGAGGCCTGGGAGCCGCTGCGGGTCGTCGTCTGCTCCACCGGCAGCGAGGTCGGCGCCGACGCACCTGACGCCCTGCGCACCGAAGCCCTGTGCCCCGAAGAATCTGGCGCGCCCGCCCGCGCCACCATCGGCGACGCCAACGGGCCCGGCCTCGCCGCCGCCCTCAGCGAGGCCGGGGCGGTCGTGGTCGCCACCGCCGTCGTCCCCGACGACGCCCAGACCCTGCTGACCACCCTGCGCGAGCTCGCCGCCGTCCACGACGCCGATCTGATCGTCACCAGCGGCGGCGTCAGCCAGGGCGCCTACGAGGTGGTCCGCCGGGCCGCCGCGCACGAGGGTGTCACCCTCGCCTTCCCCACCCTCGCGATCCAGCCCGGCGGCCCGCAGGGCATCGGCTCCCTCGCACTCGACGACCGCCCCGTGCCGTGGATGGCCCTGCCCGGCAACCCCGTCTCCGCCCTGCTCGGCGCCGAGCTGATCCTGCGCCCCGCCCTCGGCGCGCCGCCCCGGCCCCGCCTGCGCCTGCCCCTGCAGCTCGAGGCGCCCGAGCCCTCCCCGGCCCACCTGGACCAGTACCGCCGCGCCTACCTGCTGCCCTCGGGTCGGGTGCGCCTGGCCGGCGGCCCCTCCTCCCACCTGCTCGGTGCGCTCGCCGGGGCCGACGCCCTGGTGCTGGTTCCCCGCGGCGTGGGCGCCGTGCACGACGGCGACGAGCTCGAGACCCTGCTGCTGCCCGGAGGTGGCCGATGACCCCCGCACCCCGACCCGAGCACCACGATCAGCGCGACCAGCGCGACGACCGGCTCTCGCACGTCCGCGCCGATGGCTCCGCCCACATGGTCGACGTGACCGCCAAGCCCGCCACCGCCCGTACCGCCACCGCCCGCGGGGCCGTGCGCACCCGCGCCGACGTGATCGCCCGCATCGCCGAGGGCGAGCTGCCCAAGGGTGAGGCGCTGGCCACGGCCCGGCTGGCCGGGATCATGGGCGCCAAGCGCACCCACGAGCTGATCCCGCTGTGCCATCCGCTGCCGATCGGCGGGATCGAGGTGGAGCTGCACCCCGCCGGGGACCGCGTCGAGATCACCGCGACCGTGCGCACCACCGGCGCCACCGGGGTGGAGATGGAGGCGCTGACCGCCGTGACCGTCGCCGGCCTCACCGTGATCGACATGATCAAGGCCGTGGACCGCGCCGCCGCGATCGTGGACGTCGAGGTGGTGGAGAAGGCCGGCGGCCGCAGCGGCACCTGGCGCCGCGAGCACGGCACCGCCTCCGGCCCGGGGGAGGGCGCATGAGGGAGATGCCCGCCCGCCGCAGCGACGCCGACTGCCGCGCCCGCGACGACGAGGCGCCCGCGCCCGCCCTGCACGGCAGCGGCCGCGTCATCGTCGCCTCCACCCGCGCCGCCGACGGCACCTACGAGGACCGCACCGGCCCGCTGCTGGTGGAGTGGCTGCGCGGCCGCGGCCTGGACCCCGTCGACCGCGAGGTGGTCCCCGACGGGCCCGCCGTCGGCGAGGCCGTCGGCCGCGCCATCGCCGAGGGCACCGACGTCGTCCTCACCACCGGCGGCACCGGCATCGCCCCCGGCGACGTCACCCCCGAGCAGACCGCGCCCCATCTGGAGCGCGAGCTGCCGGGCATCCTCGAGGAGGTGCGCCGCCGCGGCGCCGGCACCGCCCCCGCGGCCCTGCTCAGCCGGGGCCTGGCCGGGATGGCCGGCCGCAGCCTGGTGGTGAACCTGCCCGGCTCCCGCGGCGGGGTGCGCGACGGCATCGCCGTGCTCGACCCGATCCTCGACCACCTGCTCGACCAGCGCGACGGAGGCGACCACGCATGAGCACGTCCGAGTCCGACGAGCAGGTGCCGGCTGCCCGGGTGCGTCATGCCGAGGTGACCCTCGCGCCCGTCGACGCCGCCACCATGGCCGCCGCCGTCGCCGATCCGCGCTGCGGCGCCCTGGTCACCTTCGACGGGGTGGTGCGCGACCACGACGAGGGCCGCGGCGTCACCCGCCTCGAATACACCGCCCACCCCGGCGCGGGGGAGGAGATCGCGGCCGTCGCCGCCGAGGTCGCCGCCCGGCACCCCGAGGTGCTGCTCGCCCTCGCCCACCGTCACGGCCCCCTCGCCATCGGGGAGACCGCCCTGGCCTGCGCCGTCGCCGCCCCGCACCGCAAGGCCGCCTTCGCCGCCTGCGACGACCTGGTGGACACGGTGAAGGCGCGGCTGCCGATCTGGAAGCACCAGCACTTCACGGACGGCAGCGACGAATGGGTGGGGGCGCTCGGGTGATCTCCGACATGGCCGCGCTGATCGGCGCCGCCGTCAGCCTGCTGGGCCTGGGCCTGGTGATGGGCACCAGCCCCACCCTGTACGCGATCGTGATGAAGATGCTCTCCACCACCACGCGGCCCGTGCGCACGGTCGCCTGGATCACCGTGGGCGTCGCGATCGGCACCACCGTCCTGCTGTTCGTGTTCCGCCTGGTCGATCCGGAGACCATCACCGAGCTGCTGGAGGCCCGCGCCGAGCGCTTCCTCATCCGCCGCACCGTGGACCTGGTGGCGGCGGGCCTGTTCATCGCCGCCGGGGTGTGGATGCTGACCCGGCTGCGCCGCCCCCGCGGGGAGCCCAAGCCCGCCGCGACGCCCCGCACCGAGGCGCCGCCCCTGCTGATCGCCACCGGCACCCTGAACGCCCTGATCGGCGTCAGCGGCATGGCCACCATGTACATCACCGGTCGCGTGATCGCCTCCGCCAGCCGCGACCTGCTCGTCGAGGCCGGGCTGTACGCGATCTTCCTGGTCGCCGTCGTCGGCCCCTACCTGCTGCTGGCCGTGCTCTGGGCCCGCTACCCGGGCCTCGGCCACCGCATCCGCGACGTGACCGACCGCTTCTCCCACCTGGACCTGCGGCCCCTGCTGGCCATCGCCCTGATCGTCGCGGGCGTCGTGTTCGCGGTGCTCGGCCTGCTCGGCCCCGACACCCCGGACCACCTGCGGCGCTGACCCGCCCCCGGCGGCCCCGTAGCCTTCGCCCATGCGCCTCCTGCACCTCAGCGACACGCACCTGCTCGGCGACCCGGACGCCCGGCACTACGAGCGGATCGACACCGCCGCCGCCCTGCGCGGCCTGCTGGACCGGCTCGACCTCACCGGGCTGGACCTGATCGTCCACACCGGCGACGCCTCCGAGGACGGCAGCGAGGCCAGCTACCGCCTGCTGCACGAGATCCTCGATCCCGTGGCCGCCGCGGCCGGGGCGCCGCTGGTGGTCGCGATGGGCAACCACGACGCCCCCGGCGCCTACGCCGCCGTCCGAGGCCCCGGTGACCGCGGGGACGCGGTGCAGGACCGGGTGCTCGTGCTGCCCGGCGGTGGCCGGGTGGTGGTGCTGGACAGCAGCGTCCCGGGCGCCGGCTACGGCCGCCTGGACCCGGAGCAGCTCGCCTGGCTGCGGGAGGTGCTCGCCGAGCCAGCCCCGGCCGGTCCGGCGGGGGAGCGGTACGGCACGATCCTCGCCCTGCACCATCCGCCGCTGCCCGCGGCGACCCCGCTGCTGGAGGCCCTCAGCCTGCAGGATCCCATCGCCCTCGCGGAGGCGGTGGCCGGCGGCGACGTCCGACTGATCCTCAGCGGCCACTACCACCACCCGATGAGCGGGGAGATGGCCGGCATCCCGGTGCAGGTCGCCCCCGGCGTCACCACCGTCATGGACCCCCTCGCCCCCGACGGCATCGAGCGCGCCCACGCCCTCAGCGGCGCCACCCGGATCGAGCTGGCACCCCTGCCCGCGGACGGCCCCGCGCCCGCCCCGCGCGTCGCCACCACGGTCCTCCCCAGCGCGGGGGACACCCACGGCGAGCCCTCCACCCCCGCCTACCGCTACGACGCGGAGACCGTCGCCGCGATCATCGCCGCGGCGGGTCCGCCCCGGCATCGGCCCACGGCCTAGCACTCGTCTTGCACGAGTGCCAGAGCGGTCCTAGAGTTGGCTCCGTTGGCAGTCGACGGCCGAGAGTGCCAGAGGCTGCCAGAGGGATCCATCCCCGCTCGGCACCGCGACGACGAACGGGACCCCGGATCCCTGGACCCAGAACTCGAACCGAGTCATCTCTTCATGAAGGAGGGAGCCGCATGTCGGTCTCCATCAAGCCCCTCGAGGATCGCGTCGTCGTCAAGCCGCTGGAGGCGGAGCAGACCACGGCCTCCGGTCTGGTCATCCCCGACACCGCCAAGGAGAAGCCCCAGGAGGGCGAGGTCGTCGCCGTCGGCGCCGGCCGCTTCGACGACAAGGGCGAGCGCGTCCCGATGGACGTCTCCGTGGGCGACAAGGTCGTCTTCTCCAAGTACGGCGGCACCGAGCTGAAGTACGGCAACGAGGAGTTCCTGGTGCTCGGCGCCCGCGACATCCTCGCCATCATCACCGACTGAGCGAACTGAGGCATACGAAGCTATGGCCAAGGAGATCATCTACGACGAGGAGGCGCGCCGCGCGCTCGAGCGCGGCGTCGACAAGCTCGCCAACACCGTCAAGGTGACGCTGGGCCCCAAGGGCCGCAACGTCGTCCTGGACAAGAAGTGGGGCGCCCCCACGATCACCAACGACGGCGTCACCATCGCCCGCGAGATCGAGCTCGAGGACCCCTACGAGAACCTCGGCGCGCAGCTCGCGAAGGAGGTGTCCACCAAGACCAACGACGTCGCCGGTGACGGCACCACCACCGCCACCGTGCTCGCCCAGGCGCTCGTGCACGAGGGTCTGCGCAACGTCGCCTCGGGTGCGGCCCCCGCCGCCCTCAAGCGCGGCATCGAGCAGGCCGTCGAGGCCGTGTCCGCCAAGCTCGGCGAGCTCGCCACCCCCGTGGACGGCAAGGAGCAGATCGCGAACGTCGCGGCCGTCTCCAGCCAGGACCGCGAGATCGGCGAGCTGCTGGCCGAGGCCTTCGACAAGGTCGGCAAGGACGGCGTCATCACCGTGGAGGAGTCCTCCACCACCGCGATGGAGCTCGACTTCACCGAGGGCATGCAGTTCGACAAGGGCTACATCTCCCCGCACTTCGTCACCGACGGGGACCGCCAGGAGGCCGTGCTCGAGGACGCCCAGGTGCTGCTCGTGCAGGGCAAGATCTCGGCCGTCGCCGACATCCTGCCGCTGCTGGAGAAGGTCGTCGAGGGCGGCAAGCCGCTGTTCATCATCGCCGAGGACGTCGACGGCGAGGCCCTGTCCACGCTGGTCGTCAACAAGATCCGCGGCACCTTCAAGGGCGCCGCCGTGAAGGCCCCTGCCTTCGGTGACCGCCGCAAGGCGATGCTGCAGGACATCGCGGTGCTCACCGGCGCCCAGGTGGTCACGGCCGATCTCGGCCTGGACCTCAAGACCGTCGGCCCCGAGGTGCTCGGCCACGCCGGCCGCGTCGTCGTCACCAAGGACACCACCACCATCGTGGGCGGTGCCGGGGACGACGAGGCCGTCGCGGACCGGGTCGCGCAGATCCGCTCCGAGATCGCCAACTCCGACTCCGACTGGGACCGCGAGAAGCTCCAGGAGCGCCTCGCGAAGCTCTCCGGCGGCGTGTCCGTCATCAAGGTGGGCGCCCACACGGAGGTCGAGCTCAAGGAGAAGAAGATGCGCATCGAGGACGCGGTCTCCGCGACCCGTGCGGCCATCGAGGAGGGCATCGTGGCCGGTGGCGGCAGCGCCATCGTCCAGGCGGCCTCCGGTCTCGAGGAGCAGCTCGGCCTCACCGGTGACGAGGCCGTCGGCGCCCGCGCCGTCTCCCGCGCCGTGGTCGAGCCGCTGCGCTGGATCGCCGAGAACGCGGGCCTCGAGGGCTACGTCGTGGTGGAGAAGGTCAAGGAGTCCCCCGCGGGCCAGGGCCTGAACGCCGCCACCGGCGAGTACGAGGACCTGCTCGCGGCCGGCATCATCGACCCGGTGAAGGTGACCCGCTCCGCGCTGCGGAACGCCGCCTCCATCGCGGGCCTGGTGCTGACCACCGAGACCCTCGTGATCGAGAAGCAGGACGACGAGGACGAGAAGTGATCGACTGATCGTCCAGTCCGCCGGGAGGGCGGGCGCTGCGGGAGACCCCCGGAGCGCCCGCCCTTCTCGCGTCCCCGGTCGGCGCGCCGGGTGGGGACGTCTGCCCATCGGCGCGGTGTGCCAGGTGAGGCCCCGATCCGCCTAAGATGAAGCCGCCCACAGGACACCGCGGCACGAGGAGGAGACGGTGACACCGGATCCCCGCCGCGACGACCCCGCCGAGGACAGCCGCCCCACCCGCACCTTCGGCCCCCCGCCGCAGGTCGTCGTCGGCACCCTGGTGGCAGGCCTGGTCTTCGTGGTGGTCCTCGAGTTCCTGGTCATCATCAGCTTCCTCGGGCAGCGCCTGTGGCGGAACCCGCTGATCGGCCACGACCTCGTGTTCACCCTGCCCTTCCTGGTGTGGCTCGCCGTGGCGGCCGTCGTCGTGATCGGCATGCTGCGGGTGATGACCGGCTGGCTGCAGGTCGACGAGCACGGCTTCCGCCTGCGCGCCCTCGGACGGCGCGGCGTCGCCGGCTCCTGGCAGCGGGTCGGCCGGGTGCTGGCCGTGCGCGACATCGAGCGCGGCGCGAGCCCCGCCGAGATGCTCGAGGCCGTCGAGAACGCCTACGACGGCGTCTACCTGCTGGACCAGCAGGACCGCCGGCTGCTGGCCGTCTCCAGCCGCTTCTTCGGCCCCCGCGCCCAGCAGGCCACCCTGCGCCATGCCCGCGCCGCCGGGGTGCCCGTCGAGGAGATCGACGCGATCACCGCGAAGGACCTGCGCGAGCGGGCGCCGCAGGCCCTCACGGTGCTGGACCGGCACCCCACCCTGCTGCTGCTGGGCCTGGCGCTGTTCTACCTCGCCCACAACGTGCTGACCTTCGCCATCTGGGGCCTGTGAGCGCGGGCCCCGGCCGGGCCGCCCGTCGCCGGGCCCGACGTCCGCCGCCCCCGCTGTCGCAGCGGGACGGCCTGGACCCCGTGCACCACCGCCTCGGCCCCGCCGACCCCGGGGTCGGCGCCACTGCCCTGGCGGCGCTCGCGGCCCGCTTCCCGCCCCTGCTCGATCCCGCCGCCACCCCGCTCGCTCAGCGCTTCGCCGCCGGCGAGGTGGTCGACGCCCACGGGGTGCCCTGGACGGCCGGGCAGACCGTCCGCGCCGGCGACGAGCTCTGGTTCCACCGCGAGCCGGCCCCGGAGGACGTGCCCGACATCTCCCTGTCCGTGCTCCTGCACGATGAGCACCTGCTGGTGATCGACAAGCCGCCCGGGGTGGCCACCATGCCGCGCGGCGCCCACGTGTTCGGCAGCGCCCTGGTCCGTCTGCGGCGCGCCACCGGGATCACTGCCCTGAGCCCCGTCCACCGCCTGGACCTGCCCACCCGCGGGGTGCTCGCCTTCTCCGTGATGCCGACCGAGCGCGCCGCCTACCAGCAGCTCTTCGCCCGCGGCGAGGTCGCCAAGGAGTACCGCGCCCGGGTCGTGCCCGCGCCCGGTGCGGACCTGCCCGCGGCGGTGGGGGAGCGGACCGTCCTGGCGGACCGGCTGGAGAAGACGCGCGGGGTGCACCGCACCGACGTCGTGGCCGGGGCGCCCAACGCCGTCACCGAGGTCGAGCTGCTCGCGATCGGGTCCGACGGCACCCGGCTGCTGTCCCTGCGCCCCCGTACCGGCCGCACCCACCAGCTGCGGGCCCAGCTCGCCGCCCGCGGCGCCCCGATCCTCGGCGACGAGCTGTACAGGGACGAGCCGGGCGGGACGTCGAGGGCCCCGGGGCAGGTCCCGGACATCCCTGGACAGGGCCTGCAGCTGCTCGCCCGGCGCCTCGCCTTCCACGACCCCGTCACCGGCCAGGAGCGCAGCCTCACCAGCGCCCAGGACCTGGATCACGGGCCCACGGGCCGCTGACGGCCGGTTTGGGTACCTCTGTTATCCACCAGGGGGACAAAAGCGTCCTAAACGGGTGGTCCGGGCACGTACGCTGAACGGATGACGGTTCAACCTCCCGCTCCGGCCGAGGACGATCCCGCCGCACCCGTGCCGCGTCGCACGCGCCAAGGGGCGGTGGTGATCGGCCCGACCGTCGGTGCCCGCTGGGGGCCGGGCGCGGTGCTCGGCCTGCCGCTGGTCGCCCTGCTGCTGTCCCCCTTCGCGGGGGCGGGGCTGGACCAGTGGCGCCGGATGCGGCTCGTGGACGGGCACGAGGGCTGGATCGAGGCCGCCCTCGCTCCCGGGTGGGCGCAGATCCTCCTCGGGGCCGCGCTGCTGTGGCTGCTGTTCGCGGTCTGGGCGCTGATGCCCATGCTCGCCACACGCCAGGTGGTGTTCTACGACGACCGCTCCGGGGAGCTGCGGCTGCGCAAGGGGCTGCGCACCCTGGGCACCGCCCGGCTCGAGCACGTCGTGCACGCGGTAGGGGAGGCCGAGCGGGGCAGCCTCGGCCGCATCGGCCTGGTGGAGGAGCCCGGGGGCGAACTGCGCGAGTGGATGGTGCCGGAGATCGGCTGGGACTCCGCGGCCTTCGACGGTCTGCGGACCCTGCAGGAGGACGCCGGCCTGCGCCCCGCCCCCGAGCGCCAGGAGCTGGTGGCCGAGGCCCGCCGCGCCCGCCGCGAGGCGCTGCACCGCGAGCTGGCGGCACGCGCCGGGATGCCCTGGCGGCCCGAGTACGCTGAGGACGAGGCCGCCTTCCAGCACGAGTTCGACCGGGTGCGACGTGTGCTCGGCGGCAAGGAGCCCGCCCAGGACGGCGACCCCCGGCCCTGAGCCGGCCGCCGTCGGCGGCGGGGCGAGGCGCTCGACGGCCGGAGGAGCACGGTGACCCAGGACCCCACGGAGGAGACCCCGCATCCCCACGAGGATCCGGCCGACCCCGACCGGGCCCCGGGCGCGCCCTCCACCGCCACCAGCCCCCTCGGGATCCCCGACTCGCTCACGGTGCGCTCCGAGGCCGCCGCCGCGGTGGGGGAGACCCTGCTGGCCAGCGGCATGGCCTCCTACCGCGTGAAGGTCGCGATGGCCCGCACCGCCCGCGCCCTCGGTCTGGACTCCTTCACCGCCATCGTCACCTTCACCGACATCACCGCGACCGCCACGATGGACGGCCGCTACCGCACCCGCATCACCCGCCCCGACCACGTCGGCGTCAATGTCGACCACCTCCACCGCACCGTGCGGATGGTCGAGGAGCTGCCCGCGCGCGGCACCACCGCCGCCGAGATCTACGGATGGCTGGGCTCCATCCGCGCCCGCCGCCCACTGCACAGCGGCCCGGTGGCGGTGCTCGCCGCGGCCGTCGCCTGCGCCGCCTTCGCCTTCCTCAACCAGGCCGGCCCGCTGGAGATGCTGGCCGCCGGACTCGCCGCCGGCGTCGGCCAGGCCACCCGCCGCGCCGTGCAGCGCCGCCGCTGGAACCACTTGCTGGTCACGGTGCTCGCGGCCGTCGTCACCTCCGCCTGCTACCTGCTGCTCACCCAGGTGCCCGTCGCCCTCGGCCTGATCGGGCCCGGCCACCTGGGCGGTTTCCTCGCCTCCGTGCTGTTCCTGGTGCCCGGCTTCCCGCTGATCACCGGCCTGCTCGACCTGGTGCGCGGGGACTACTCCGCCGGTCTGGCCCGCCTCACCTATGCGGCCGTGATCATCGCCGGCGCCGCCTCCGCCGTGTGGTCCGTGGGGCTGGCCGCCGGCATCGACCCGGCCCCCTCCGCATCCCTGGTGCTGCCCTTCGCGGTGGAATGGCCTCTACGAGCCCTCGCGACCTTCGCGGGCGTGCTCGGCTTCGCGATCCTGTTCAACTCGCCCTGGCGGATCGCGCTCGCCGCGGCCTCGGTGTCCGTCCTCGCCAACTCCCTGCGCTTCCTGCTCACCGAGCTCGGCGCCCCCGTGCAGCTCGCCACCCTCGGCGCCACCGCGCTGGTGGGCGTGCTCGCCTACCTGCTGGCCCGCCGCTACCGGCTGCCGCGCACCGCGATCTCCGTGCCCGCCGTGGTGATCATGATCCCCGGCTTCGCGATGTACGGCGGGCTCGCCCTGCTGAACGCCGGGGACCTCACCGGCGGGGTGATGCTGCTCCAGGAGGCCCTGCTCACCGTGCTCGCTGCCGGCATGGGCCTGGCCCTGGCCCACTTGGCCACCTCCCCGGCCTGGCGTCTGGTCGACCACCCGCACTGAGACCGCGCCGCCGACGTCGCCATCCGCCTGCACGGAGCCCGCGCCGCGGACATCGCCGTCATCGCCGCCTCGGACCGGCCGTCAGACCCGCGGGACGTGGCCGGTCCCACGTCCCGCGGCGCGCCTGCCCCCGGGGCGCCCCGACTACCATCGGGGCATGACGAGCGCGGATCCCTTCGGTTTCATCGGACTCACCTACGACGACGTGCTGCTGCTGCCGGGGGAGACCGACGTGATCCCCTCCGAGGTGGACACCACCAGCCGTCTCACCCGGGAGATCTCCCTGCGGGTGCCGCTGGCCAGCGCCGCGATGGACACCGTCACCGAGTCGCGGATGGCGATCGCGATGGCCCGCCACGGCGGCATCGGCATCCTGCACCGCAACCTCTCCATCGAGGACCAGGCCCACCAGGTCGACCTCGTCAAGCGCACCCAGACCGGCCGCATCACCAACCCCGTCACCATCGGCCCGGATGCCACCCTCGAGGAGTTCGACGCCACCTGCGGCCAGTACCGCGTCTCCGGACTGCCCGTGGTCGACGCCGACCAGCGCCTGCTGGGCATCTGCACCAACCGCGACCTGCGCTTCATCCCCGTCGCCGAGTGGACCACCACCAAGGTCGGGGAGGTGATGACCACCGAGCTGTTCACCGCCCCCGAGGACGTCTCCCCCGAGGAGGCCACCGCCCTGCTCCGCCGCAACAAGCGCGAGCGGCTGCCGCTGGTCGACGCGCAGGGCCGCCTCACCGGGCTGATCACCGTCAAGGACTTCGTGAAGTCCGAGCAGTACCCCGACGCCTCCAAGGACGGCCAGGGCCGCCTGCTGGTCGGCGCCGGCGTCGGCTTCTTCGGCGACTCCCTCGAGCGCGCCGGGGCCCTGCGGGACGCGGGCGTGGACGTGCTGGTCGTCGACACCGCCAACGGCCATGCGCGGCTGGCCCGCGAGATGATCGCCCGCATCAAGAACGACCCCTACTTCGCGGACGTCCAGGTGATCGGCGGCAATGTCGCCACCCAGGCCGGCGCGCAGGCCCTCGTCGATGCCGGAGCGGACGCCGTGAAGGTCGGCGTGGGGCCGGGCTCCATCTGCACCACCCGCGTCGTGGCCGGCGTCGGCGTGCCCCAGGTGACCGCCATCCACGAGGCCTCCAAGGCCTGCCGCCCCGCGGGCGTGCCCCTGATCGGCGACGGCGGCCTGCAGTACTCCGGCGACATCGCCAAGGCCCTCGTGGCCGGCGCCGACTCCGTGATGGTGGGCTCCCTGCTGGCCGGCACCGAGGAGTCCCCCGGCGAGGTCGTGCTGGTGGGCGGCAAGCAGTTCAAGTCCTACCGCGGCATGGGCTCTCTCGGCGCGATGGCCTCCCGCGGCAAGAAGTCCTTCTCCAAGGACCGCTACTTCCAGGCCGACGTCTCCAGCGACGACAAGATCGTGCCCGAGGGCATCGAGGGTCGCGTGGCCTACCGCGGACCGCTGGGCAGCGTCATCCACCAGCTCACCGGCGGCCTGCACCAGTCCATGTTCTACGTGGGCGCGCACACCGTCCCGGAGCTGAAGGACAAGGGCAACTTCGTGCGCATCACCCCGGCCGGCCTCAAGGAGTCCCACCCCCACGACATGGCCGCGATCATGGAGGCGCCGAACTACTCGGCCCGCTGACCCCGGCACCGGGCGACGCGCCGTCCCCGCGTCCGACCCCCGGCAGGCGTCGGTCCCGCCGGGCCTTCCACCGAACGCACTCAGGTGGCAGGTGAGGTGCGCTATGCACGCCACCTGCCACCTGGGTGCATCGGATGGACAGCCCTTCTCGGTGACTAGGCCGGCGACGGGGCTCAGTCGGAGGTGGCGGCGCCGTCGGGATCGCTGCCGTGCTCGAAGCCGAGCAGCCAGGTCACCCCGAAACGGTCCGTGACCACGCCGTCCGAGGCGCCCCAGGGGCGACGGCTCAGCGGCTCGCGCACCTCCCCGGCTTCCGCGAGCGCCGCGAACCAGGTGCGCAGCGTCGCCGGCTCCGCATGGCCGAGCAGCGACATCATCAGGCCGGTGACGTGGAGGGAGGCGTCACCTTCCGCAGCATCCGCGGCGTACAGCTGCACGGGCCCGTGCAGCAACCCGTGCGCGACGGCCTCGGCGGGGCCGTCGGTGCGGGAGAACTCGGCGTAGGTGTTCACCGCCACCTCCCCGCCGAAGACGGCTGCGTAGGCCTCGAGAGCCTCCCGGGCGGTGCCGGGGAACATCAGGTACGGGGTGGGTGCGCTCATGGCGTGAGGGTATGCCGGGCCGCCAGCCCGGTCCACCGCCCGGGCCCTGGTGCCGCGCCGACCTCGCGGGTGGCGCCCCCACCCGTGTCGCGCCTCTTCCTGCCCCGGCGCTGTCCACCAGATGGAGCGTGAGCGACAGCGCCTGCCGTATACGGAGGCGCTGTCGCTCACAATCCATCTCAAGGACAGGCCCCCGTGGGCCGGGCCTGGGCGTGCGCCGTGGCCGTGGCCCGGAGGTCTGGTGGCGGGCTCGTTGGTCAGGGGCGCGGCCTAGGGTGGGGCCATGAGCACCGCCGCCGCCCCTGCCCCCGCCGACCGCGCCGCCGGGTCCTGGATCCAGCGCCCCCTGCTGGGCTTCGACACCGAGACCACCGGAACCGACGTCGCCTCCGACCGCATCGTCACCGTGGCGCTCGTGCACTCCGTGGGGGCGGGCCGCGAGCAGGAGACCGTCGCGACCTGGCTGATCGACCCCGGCGTTCCCATGCCCGAGGGGGCGCAGGCGGTGCACGGCATCAGCGCCGAGCACGCGGCCGCCCACGGCATGGCCCCCGCCGCGGCGCTGGAGGAGGTGGCCTCGATGCTCGCCGACTCCCTCGGCCAGGACGTCCCGGTGGTGGCCTTCAACGCCTCCTTCGACCTGCAGATCCTCGAGAACGAGCTGCGCCGTCACCAGCTCCCCACCCTCGCCGAGCGGCTGGGCCACGACATCGTCCCCGTGATCGACCCGCTGGTGATCGACCGCGGCGTGGACCGCTACCGCAAGGGCAAGCGCAAGCTGGTGGACCTGCTCGAGCACTACGGGATCCAGCAGGACGGGCGTCTGCACACCGCCGACGTCGACGTCTCCAGCACCCTGGACGTGCTGCGCGCCATCGTCGACGCGCACCCCAAGGTCGGTGCCTCCAGCCTGGAGGACCTGCACCGCGAGCAGATCGCCTGGCACCGCGCCTGGGCCGAGAACTTCAACCAGTTCCTCGAGCGCAAGGGCAAGACCCCGGACGTGCCGCTGAGCCGGCCCTTCTGAGCCGGCGCCCTGCGGTGGCGTGTCGGCCCAGGTGAGGGGCCGGCGGGCGCGGCGTCTGCCCCGCCGGTAGACTGCCTCGCGTGATGAGCGAGATCGAGATCGGCCGGAACAAGCGCGGACGCCGCAGCTACAGCTTCGACGACGTCGCGGTGGTGCCCTCCCGGCGCACCCGCGACCCCGAGGACGTCTCGACCGCCTGGCAGGTGGACGCCTACCACTTCGACATCCCCATCTTCGCCGCCCCGATGGACTCCTTCATGTCCCCGGAGATGGCGATCGAGCTGGGCCGTCACGGCGGCCTCGGCGTGCTGGACCTCGAGGGCCTGTGGACCCGCTACGAGGACCCCACCGCCGCCTACGAGCGCATCGCCACCGCCTCCGAGGAGGACACCGTCGCCGTGATGCGCGAGGTGTACGCCGAGGGCGTGAAGTCCGAGCTGATCCGCGACCGCCTCCAGCAGCTCCGCGACGCCGGGGTCACCGCCGCCGGCTCGCTGTCCCCGCAGCGCACCCAGGAGCACTGGAAGACCGTGGTCGACGCCGGGGTGGACCTGTTCTTCATCCGCGGCACCACCGTCTCCGCCGAGCACGTCTCCTCCGACCGGGAGCCGCTGAACCTCAAGCGCTTCATCTACGAGCTGGACGTGCCCGTGATCGTCGGCGGCTGCGCCACCTACACCGCGGCCCTGCACCTCATGCGCACCGGCGCCGCGGGCGTGCTGGTCGGCTTCGGCGGCGGCGCCTCCCAGACCACCCGCGAGACCCTCGGCATCCAGGTGCCGCTCGCGACCGCCGTGGCCGACGTCGCCGCCGCCCGCCGCGACTACATGGACGAGTCCGGCGGCCGCTACGTGCACGTCATCGCCGACGGCGGCCTCGGCCGCTCCGGCGACCTGGTCAAGGCCATCGCCTGCGGCGCCGACGGACTGATGGTCGGCGCCGCCCTCGCCCGCGCCGAGGAGGCCCCGGGCCGCGGCCACCACTGGGGCAATGAGGCGATCCACCAGACCCTCACCCGTGGCCACCGGGTCGAGGTCGGCACCGTCGCCCCGCTGGAGCAGATCCTCTTCGGCCCCTCCATCTCGGCCGACGGCACCACCAACCTGATCGGCGCCCTGCGCCACGCGATGGCCACCACCGGCTACACGGACCTCAAGGAGCTGCAGCGCATCGAGGTCGTCACGACCTCCTGACCCGCTTCGCACGCGACCCCGGGACGCCGCCGCACGGCGCCCGGGGTCGCCGTGTGTCCACGCAGATCCGAGGGTCCCGGCGGCGCTGATCCCGGTGTCCTCGGCCCCTGCCCAGTATTCGCGTGCTCCGTGTTGCATAATTGCTCGGGGCGGCCCGGCCGTGCCGAGCGGGGAATCCGGTCGGAGACGTGCCCGGCGGCCTCTGCGGGGAGATCATGGTTCTGACACTGCGTCAGAAAAGCGAGCCCTCGGATCCCGACGCCTCCGGATCACCCGGGAGGACCGCATCATGACCGACGCCCCCGCCTTCTCCGTCCTCCTCCGCGAGGCCACCCGCACCGACCACGGCGACGCCGAGAACCGCGGCTTCATCACCCGGCTGATGGGCGGGGAGCTCGCCGAGGCCGACGACTGACGCCTGCTCGAGCAGTACCTGCCGATCTACGCCACGCTGGAGGAGCGGATGCGACAGATCGCGGCCGTCGATCCCCTCGCCGCCTCCGTGCACGATCCCCGCCTCGAGCGCTCCGCCGCGATCCGCGCCGACCTCGCCGCCCGCTTCGGCGAGGGCCACACCCCGGCACCCCCGCTGCCCGCCACCGAGCGCTACACCGCCCGGCTCGCCATCGCGGACACCCCCGCCCTCGTCGCCCACCACTACCTGCGCTACCCCGGGGACCTCTCCGGGGGCCAGGCCATCGGCGCGCTCGTCGCCCGGCACTACGGGGTGCCCGCCGAGCAGCTGAGTATGTGGGACTTCTGGGCGGTCGGCGCCCCGAAACGGGTCGAGGACCGCTATCGCGACTCCCTCGACCGGATCACGGATCCCGCCGTGCAGCAGGCGGTCATCGCTGAGGCGGTGCATGGCTTCGCCCTGGCCGCGGATCTCTTCGAGGACCCTCTCCCGCTGACGCGTACCGGAGACGCGCCGAGGCCCCGCCTCCCGCGGTGCGGGACGGCCGGGGCCTCGGGGACGGGGCGAATGCGCGGCGCGCGGACCGGGATCAGGAGCGCACGCGGGCGATGACCCCCCAGACCAGCAGGATGAAGGACAGCGTGCCGAGCCCGATGGGGATCAGCAGCCCGGCCCCCATGCCGAGTGCCGTGCCCGCCATGCCGTAGTCCAGGACCGCGACCGAGGTGGTGCCGGTGCATTCCACGGTGATCTCCTGCGCTCCGTAGGCGGAGACGTCGTGGATCTCGACGTACTCGACACCGTCGATGTCGCCGAGGCTGATGTCGTCGTCGGCGGTGTCGTCCACCTGGATGTCCTGGCCGTCGATCTCACAGGACGCACCGGCGACCTCGTCGGCCGGGACGCCCACGCCGTGCAGGGAGAAGGACGACGCGCTGAAGGTGCCGCTGTCGGAGCCGATCACCTGCGGGGTGGTGGAGGCGACGGAGATTCCGGCGACAAGGATCCCGACGACCAGGGGCATCACGAACAGCCCGATGAAGTTCAGCACCATGCCGATCGACCCGACAATGATGCGCTTGATCCCGCGGCGCTTGCGCGGCGGAGCCGGGTGGCCGCCTCCCGGGCCGGGGTAGCCGCCGCCGGCGGCGGGGTAGCCCTGCGGGCTCGCGTAGCCGGGCTGCGAGGACGGGTAGCCCTGTTGCGGGGACTGGTACGGGCTGGGGTAGGACATGGTGTCTCCTTCGTCGGCCGGCCGTCGGAACGGTCCGGTCCGAGGGGTGGCCCGCGGGGGAGGGCCGAGGTGCGGATGGGCGGTGATCCCCCGATCGCCGCGTGCCGCCGAGACTACCCAGCCATGCCTGCCGCCACGAGCGCCGCGCATGGGGAAGACTCCCCTCATGCACCACGGGATCCACCTCCGCCGCGGCGACATCACCCTGCGTCCCCTGCGCCGCGAGGACGCCCCGGCGCTGCGCGCGATCGTCGACGAGGAGGGCTGGGCCGGCATGTCCCAGCCGCTGCCCGCCGACGACGAGGCGATGGCAGCCCACCTCGACACCCTCATCGACCACCCCGCCATGTTCGCCTTCGCCGTCGAGCAGGGCGGGGAGCTGATCGGCCGCAGCGTCTACTCCGAGCACGTGCCCGGGGTGCGCGTCGACATCGGGAACACCATCTACGCCCGCTCCGTGTGGGGCGGCGTCGTGAACCCCACCTGCAAGCTGCTGCTCATCGGCCATGCGTTCGAGGAGCTCGGCGTGCAGCGGGTCGCCCTGCGCTGCGACCACCGCAACACCCGCTCCCACCGCGCGATCGCCCGCCTCGGCGCGCGCTACGAGGGCACCCTGCGCTCCCTGCGCCCCGCCGCAGACGGCACCCTCGCCGACATCGACTACTTCTCGATCCTCGCCGAGGAGTGGCCCCGCGTGCGCGCCGGGCTCGAGGCGCGCCTGCCCTCCTGACCCCGGCAGACGAACGGCCGCCGCCCCCGGGTGGGGACAGCGGCCGTCGGGGACCGGCGGAGTCAGGCCTGGGCGCGGGCCAGCTCCAGGGACTGCTGGGCGATGGCCAGCTCCTCGTCGGTGGGCACGATGAGGATCCGTACGGCCGAGTCCGCGGCGGCGATGTCGCGCGGCTCCTTGGAGCGCTCGGTGTTCTTCGCCGGGTCCAGCACGATGCCGAAGCCCTCGAGGCCGGCCAGCACCCGCTCGCGCACCTCGGGCACGTTCTCCCCGATGCCCGCGGTGAAGGTGATGACGTCCAGGCCGCCGAGGGCGAAGGCGTAGGCGCCGACGTACTTGCGCAGCCGGTGCACGTACACCTGCATCGCCAGCTCCGCCTCCGAGTCGCCCTGCTCGATGGCCCGGGTGATGTCGCGGAAGTCGCTCATCCCGCACAGGCCCTGCATGCCGGACTGCTTGTTCAGCACGGTGTCGATCTCGTCGATGCTCCAGCCGGCGCTGCGCGACAGGTGCGCGTACACGCTGGGGTCGATGTCGCCGGTGCGGGTGCCCATCACCAGGCCCTCCAGTGGGGTCAGGCCCATCGAGGTGTCCACCGGCTCGCCGCCCTTGACGGCCGAGGCGGAGGCGCCGTTGCCCAGGTGCAGCACGATCTGCCTGAGGTCCGCGGTGTCCCGCCCCTCGGCGGCCTTCAGTGCGGTGACCTGCTCGGAGACGTAGCGGTGGCTGGTGCCGTGGGCGCCGTAGCGGCGGATGCGGTACTCGGAGGCGATCTGCTTGTTCAGCGCGTAGGTGCGGGACGCCTCCGGCAGGCGGGTGAAGAAGGCGGTGTCGAACACCGCCACATGCGGAATGTCCGGCAGCATCTCGCGGGCGGCGTCGATGCCGTCGACGGCGGCCGGGTTGTGCAGCGGCGCCAGCGAGCCCAGGTCGGAGATCTGGTCGCGCACCCAGGAGTCGATGAGCTGCGGCTCGGCGAAGCGGGCGCCGCCCTGCACCACGCGGTGCCCGACGGCCACCACGTTCGCGTCGGCCAGCGCGAGGCCGACCTCCTCGAACAGGTCGGTGACCACGCGCATCGCGGCGACGTGGTCCGGCACCGGGCCGCTGAAGGGGGCGTAGGCGTCGCCGGCGGAGATGCGGGCGGTGCCGGTCTCCTGGCCGATGCGCTCGACGATCCCGGAGGCGAAGACCTCCTCGGAGACCGGGTCCAGCAGCTGGAACTTCAGCGAGGAGGAGCCGGAGTTGACCACCAGCACGGTGGAGGCGTCCGCGGCGGGGGCGGGGGCGCCCAGCTCGGCGCCGTCGGCGGGTCCGGAGACGGGGGAGGTGCTCATGCCTGGTCCTTCGTGGTCGGGGCGGAGGCCTCGGCGTCGGCGGCCTGGGCCTGGATCGCGGTGATGACGACGGTGTTGATGATGTCCTCGACCAGCGCCCCGCGGGAGAGGTCGTTGACGGGCTTGTTCAGGCCCTGCAGCACCGGGCCGATGGCGATCGCCCCGGCGGAGCGCTGCACGGCCTTGTAGGTGTTGTTGCCGGTGTTCAGGTCGGGGAAGACGAACACGGTGGCGCGTCCGGCGACGGCGGAGTCGGGCAGCTTGGTCTTGGCGACCGACACGTCCACCGCGGCGTCGTACTGGATCGGGCCCTCGACGCTGAGCTCGGGGTTCTCGCTGCGCACCCGCTCGGTGGCCTCGCGGACCTTGTCCACGTCGGCGCCGGTGCCGGAGCTGCCGGTGGAGTAGGACAGCATCGCCACCCGCGGGTCGATGCCGAACTGCTCGGCGGTCTGCGCGGACTGGGCGGCGATGTCGGCGAGCTGGTCCGCGGTCGGGTCGGGGTTCACGGCACAGTCGCCGTAGACCAGCACCCGGTCCTGCAGCGCCATCAGGAACACGGAGGAGACGATCTGCGCGCCCGGCTTGGTCTTGATGATCTCGAAGCTGGGGCGGATGGTGTGGGCGGTGGAGTGCACGGCGCCCGAGACCATGCCGTCGGCCTCCCCGAGCTGCACCATCATGGTGCCGAAGTAGGAGACGTCCTGGATACTCTCCCGCGCCTGCTCGATCGTCACGCCCTTCTTGGCGCGCAGCCGGGCGTACTCCTCGGCGAAGCGCTCGACCAGCTCCGGGTCGTGCGGGGAGACGATGCGGGCCTCGGAGATGTCGTGGCCGAGCTGGGAGGCCTTCGACCGGATCGCGTTCTCCTCGCCCAGCAGGATCAGGTCGGCGACGCCGCGGGCCAGGATCGCCTCGGCGGCGGCGATGATCCGCGGCTCGTCGCCCTCGGGCAGCACGATGCGCTTCTTCTCGCCGCGGGCGCGGGCCAGCAGCTCGAACTCGAACATCATCGGGGTGACCACGTCGGAGCGGGAGACCTCGAAGGCCTCGAGCACGGCCGCGGTGGGCAGGTGCTCGGCGACGGCGCGACGAGCGGCGTCCAGCTTCTGCGGGCTGTCCACGTTCAGACGGCCGCCGGTGCCGGCCACCTGGACGGCGGTGTCGAAGGTGGGCAGCTCGGTGGCGATCACCGGGAGGTCCTGCTGCAGGCCCTCCACCAGGCGGGTCACCGAATCGGGGATCTCGTAGCCGCCGGTGAGGATGATCGAGGACAGCGCCGGGAAGGTGCCGGACTGCTGGGCCATCACCAGGCCGGGCAGCAGATCGTAGCGGTCGCCGGGGGCGACCACGGTGCAGTTCTCGGTGAGCCGCTCCAGCACGTTGGGCAGGCTCATCGCCGCCACCAGGGTGCCCAGTGCCACGCGGTCCAGCCACTCGGGGTTGCCCTGCAGCAGGGTGCCGTCCACGGCGTCCTTGAGCTGCTGCACGCTCGGGGCCATGATCACCGGGTTCTCCGGGATCGCGGCCACCAGGGTGTCCGGCACCTTCGCGGTGACGGCCTCCCGGGCCACCTCGAGCTGCTCCGGGTCGGCCCGGTTGACGACCACGGCGATGGGGGTGGCGTGGTGCCCGGAGAACTCGGAGACCGCCACCGCCGCCAGGGAGCCGATCTGCTCGGGACTGCGACCCATGCCGGAGAGCACGATGACGACGGGCGCGCCCAGGTTCGCGGCGACCTCCGCGTTGAAGGAGAGTTCGGTGGGGTTGGCCAGGTCGTCGTAGTCCGAGCCGAGCACCACCAGCAGCGAGTAGCGCTCGGCGAGCTCGCGATGGCGCCGCAGGATCCGCTCCTGGGCGGCCTCGGGGTCGGCGAGCATCTGCTCGTAATCCACCCCGATCGCGTCCTCGTAGCTCTGGTCGACGGCGGGGTGGCTGGTCAGCAGGCGCACCGCCTCGTCGGCGGCGCCGCCGGAGCGCACCACGGGGCGGAACACGCCCACGCGATCGGAGCTCGAGGCCAGCGCCTCCAGCAGCCCGAAGGCCACCATCGACTTGCCGGTCTTCCCCTCGGGGCTGGCGATATACACACTCTGGGTCACGGTTCACACTGTACGGGCGCGGCACCGGGGAGGGGAGGCCCACCGTCCCGCGGATCGCCCGGCGGACGTGCGAGGACGTGCCCCGATCCCGGGCCCCGGTGAGAGGCGCACCACCCGGTCGGCGGGGGAGCACGGTCCGCGCCCAGGCGGCGCTCCTACCATGGGGCCCATGCTCCGCGTCGCCCTCCGTCCCCGGTTCCTGGGGCTGCTCGCCCTGATGGTGCTGGCGACCGTGGTGTGCGGCCTGCTGGCCACCTGGCAGTGGGAGCGGGCGCACCGGGCGCTCTCCGAGGACACCTCGGTGGCCGAGGAGCTCGGCCCCGTGCAGGACGTCATCGGCCTGGCCGACCCCGTCACCAACGAGCTGGTCGGTGGGATCGTCACCGCCTCCGGCAGCTTCGACGCCGAGCGGCAGATCCTGGTGGGCGGGCGCCACATCGACGGCACCGACGCGGTGATCGTCGTGACCGCGCTCGAGGTCACCACCTCCGAGGGGGAGCAGGCGATCCTGCCCGTCGCCCGCGGCTGGGTGCCCGCCGAGCAGGTCACCGGCGCCGACGGCGAGCTCGACCCCGCCCTAGCCCCGGCCCCGCCGAGCGGCGAGGTCGAGATCAGCGGCCGGCTGGAGGCCAGCGAGGCCGCCACCGACGGCATCTTCGAGGGTGTCGCCTCCGAGATCGCCACCCCGCTGCTGGTCAACGCCTGGGGCGACCCGATGTACGCCGGGTACGTCGCCCAGACCTCCGCGGCCGAGGGGCTGTCCCCGATGCCGGTCGCCGAGTCGGCCTTCCAGCGTGGCCTGGACTGGCAGAACATCGGCTACGCCGCCCAGTGGATCGTCTTCGGCGTCTTCTTCCTCTACCTGTGGGGGCGCACCGTGCGCACCGCCCACCTCGACGAGCTCGCCGCCCAGCGCGAGGAGCTCGAGCGCTCCCTGGCCTCCGCCGGGGAGCACCCCGATCAGCGACCCGACCCCGGCGTCCCCGCGGACGCCGCCCCGACCCAGGAGGACGCCGATGCCGGCACCCCGACCCCTCGATGAGGTGCAGGTGCGCACCTCCTTCGCCCGCTTCCGGGTGGCCTCGATCGTCGAGGGCATCGCCCTGCTGGTGCTGGTGTGCATCATGGTGATGCGCTACGTCGTCTTCGGCGGCGACGCCTGGTTGACCTCCACCTCCCACACCTGGGAGCAGATCTCCTCCGTGTGGTCCCCGATCCACGGCCTGATCTACATGGTCTACGTGATCCTCGCCTTCGACCTGTGGCTGAAGATGCGTTGGGGCCTGCCGCGGATGCTGCTGCTGATGTTCTTCGGCGTGATCCCGGTGCTCTCCTTCTTCGGGGAGCGCTGGACCCACGGCCGCGTCGAGGACGAGCTGCGCCGCCGCCCCACCCTGCAGGACGAGGCCGAGGGACCCGCCGCGGGGGCCGCCGGCGCCTGACCCCGGTTCGCGGCCGCCGGCGCCCGAGCCCCGCTCAGGGCTGCGGGCGGCTGAACCGGTCCTGGCGCGGCCCGCGAGTGAAGCGCCCCATGTCGCCCGCGTCCGGGCAGGCCGCAGGGGCCGCGTCCCCGTAGACTCGCCCGCGTGAGTGATACCGACCAGCGCCCCGTCCTCGTCGTCGACTTCGGCGCCCAGTACGCCCAGCTCATCGCCCGCCGCGTCCGCGAGGCTCGGGTCTACTCCGAGATCGTGCCGCACTCGATGCCGGTGGAGCAGATCCTCGCCAAGCAGCCCCGGGCGATCATCCTCTCCGGCGGCCCCTCCTCGGTGTACGCCGAGGGCGCGCCCCGCCTGGACGCCGCCCTGCTCGATGCCGGCGTGCCCGTGCTCGGGCTCTGCTACGGCTTCCAGTCGATGGCCGCGGCGCTGGACGGCACCGTCGCCCCCACCGGGGTGCGCGAGTACGGCGCCACCCGCCTCGAGGCCATCGACTCCGCCTCCGAGCTGCTGCGCGAACAGGACCTCGACCAGAACGTGTGGATGAGCCACGGCGACTCCGTGACCGCCGCCCCCACCGGCTTCCGCGTGGTCGCGACCTCCTCCGGCTCCCCGGTGGCCGCCTTCGAGCACCCCGAGAAGCAGCTCTACGGCGTGCAGTGGCACCCCGAGGTGGGCCACTCCGACCGTGGCCAGGAGGTGCTGGAGAACTTCCTGCACCGCGGCGCGGGCATCGAGCCCACGTGGACCACCGGCAACGTCATCGAGGAGCAGGTGGCGCGGATCCGCGAGCAGGTCGGCGAGGGCACCGCGATCTGCGGCCTCTCCGGCGGCGTGGACTCCGCGGTGGCCGCCGCCCTCGTGCAGCGCGCCATCGGCGACCGCCTCACCTGCGTGTACGTCGACCACGGGCTGATGCGCCAGGACGAGTCCGCACAGATCGAGCAGGCCTTCGGCGCCTCCACCGGCGGCGCGAAGCTGGTCATGGTCGATGCCGAGGAGCAGTTCCTCAGCGCGCTCGCCGGGGTGACCGATCCCGAGCAGAAGCGCAAGATCATCGGCCGCGAGTTCATCCGCTCCTTCGAGAACGCCCAGGCGGAGATCCTCCGCGAGCGCGGCGTCGTCGAGGGCGAGGGGGACGCCGCCCACGGCGAGGCCACGGCATTCCTCGTGCAGGGCACCCTGTACCCCGATGTCGTGGAGTCCGGCGGCGGCGAGGGCGCGGCCAACATCAAGAGCCACCACAACGTGGGCGGACTGCCCGAGGACCTCTCCTTCGAGCTGGTCGAGCCGCTGCGCACCCTGTTCAAGGACGAGGTGCGGGCCGTGGGCTCCGAGCTGGGACTGCCCGACGAGATCGTCTGGCGCCAGCCCTTCCCGGGGCCGGGCCTGGGCATCCGCATCATCGGCGAGGCCACCAAGGAGCGCCTGGACATCCTTCGCCGCGCCGACGCGATCGCCCGCGCCGAGATGACCGCCGCCGGCCTGGACCGCGAGATCTGGCAGTGCCCCGTGGTGCTGCTGGCGGACGTGCGCAGCGTGGGCGTGCAGGGCGACGGCCGCACCTACGGCCACCCCGTGATCCTGCGCCCCGTGACCAGCGACGACGCGATGACCGCGGACTGGGCCAAGGTGCCCTACGAGGTGCTGGGACGCATCTCCACCCGCATCACCAACGAGGTGCCGGAGATCAACCGGGTCGCCCTCGACGTCACCTCCAAGCCCCCGGGCACCATCGAGTGGGAGTGACCCGCCGCGCGCCCCGCGCCGCCCGTCCCTCCCGCTGAGCCGGGCCCCGCGCCCGGCCCGCCCCGCGGCCTCCGCCTCGCCCCGCGCGAGCCGGGGGCCGCGGTGCGTCCGGGGGTGCCGGGGCCGGGCGGGCTCAGGCGGGCGGGGGCTCGAGCAGACGCGAGGGGTGGGCGGTCACGGTGCGCTGCCAGGACTCGGTGCGCTCGAACGGCTCCCAGCCCATCGCGGCGTAGAGGCCGTCCGCGCCGGTGGGGGAGGCGGCGTCCACCTCCAGCTCCACGCGGGTGCGGCCGCGCTCGGCGGCATCGCGGATCGCGGCGCGCAGCAGGGACTTGGCGATGCCGTGGCCGCGGGCCGAGCGGTGCACCCCGAGGTACTCCAGGTAGGTGCCCTCGCCGCGCGCCGGGTCGTGGGCGAGGCCCGCGGCGTCCGCGCGGGCGGGGATCGGGGCGGCCACCAGGCCCCCGGCGGGCAGCCAGCGGCCCTCCCGCTCGATCTCGGCGATCCACCAGTGGTCCCAGCGGGCCTGCTCGGGGTTCTCGATCAGGCGCTGCACGAACTCGGGGAAGGACTCGCGGTAGGAGCCCCAGTGATCGGCGAAGGATTCCTCCAGCATGCGGTGCACGGTGCGCACGTCCTGCGCGACGGGCAGGCCCGAGGGGTGGCGGTGCACCGGCCGCACCCGGGTGCCGGGGCGGGGCTCCGGCAGCTCGGCGGCCTCGCCCAGGGTGACGGGTCTGCGCATGTGCAGCCAGTCCCGCACCTGGGTGAAGCCGTCCGCGGTGAGCAGGCGGCGACGGTCGGCGTCCAGGGCGTTGGCGCTCGCGTCGAGCTGGGTGGTCTGAACGCCGCGGTGGCGGGCGAAGGAGCCGGCGACCTCCTCGGCCCAGCCCAGCAGGGACGCCACCAGCTCGTCGCGGGCCGGCAGGTCCGGGGCGGCCACCCACTCCACGTCGCTGCGGCCGGTCGCACGGTCCTCCACGGACACCCAGGCCACGGGTGCTTCGGGGGAGGGGCCCTCCGCCCCGGCGGGCACCACCACCAGCTGGCGGCGGGACCAGGACTTCAGGCCCACCAGACGCGAGCGCACCCCGGCCGCCTCGACGGAGGCGTCCGGGGTGTGGCTGCGGTCGTCGGCCTCGAGCAGGGCCACCACGGCGGGCACGTCCTGCTCCAGCGGCAGCCGGGTGCTCAGGCTCCCCTCGTGCGCGGAGGGAAGGCGGGGCGGCACATGGTCGGTGAGGATCACTCCGTCATCGTGCCACGCCGCGCCCGCTCCCCTCCGGCTCGTCCTCGGAATCGTCCACGGCGGGGAACTGCCCGGTGTGGGTGCCGGACATCGACCCGGCCGCGCCCATCACCGAGTGCAGGGGGCCCGTGGAGGTGCCCACCAGCTCCCGCTCGCGGCGCTGCTCTGCGGGCGTCGGGGCGGCGGTGTCCGGCTCCGCGTCCTGGTCGGTACCCGTGCCGGCGGTGCCCGCGATGTCGGTGCCGGTGGCGGTGGCGTCCTCGGCGGGCGCCAGGGTGTCCCGCAGCGGCACCTGCTTGATGAACAGCGACAGCAGCAGGGCGAGGGCCACGAAGGGCACCGCGGTCAGGAACACCACGTGCATCGCCTCGCCCATGCCCATCCGGATCGGCTCGACGAGGAACTCGGGGAGCTGGGCCAGGGCCGCCGGGTCCAGCACCGCGGCCTGGAGACCCGAGGCGTCCAGCTCCCCGCCGGAGGAGTCCAGGGCGGCGAGCTGGTCGGCGGGCAGCTGCTGCAGCTGGCGTTCGATGGCGGTGGCCATCTGCGCGGTCATCACGGTGCCCAGCAGGGCGGTGCCCACGGTGGAGCCGATGTTCCGGAAGAACTGCACGGCGGCGGTGGCGATCCCCAGCTCGCGCTGACCCACCGCGTTCTGCACGATCAGCGTGTAGACCTGCACTGACAGGCCCAGGCCGAGGCCGATCACGACCATCGCCAGGGTGAGGTGCCACTGCGAGTCGCCGTACTGCATGCGGGCCAGCAGCAGGTAGCCGGCCACCAGGACCGCGCCGCCGGCGAGCAGGAAGGGCTTGTACTTCCCGGTGCGGGTGATGAGCATGCCCACCAGGATCGAGGTGAGGATCATGGCCACGGACAGCGGGATCAGGATGGCCCCGGAGTTGGTGGCGGAGACGCCCAGCACGCCCTGCGCGTAGACGGGGATGTAGATGATCGCGCCGAACATGGCGACCGCGATGGCGAAGGAGGCCAGCACGGACAGGGCCACGATGGGCCGGCCCAGCAGGTGCAGCGGCAGCAGCGGCTCCTCGACGCGGATCTCGATCACCACGAACACGGCCAGGAACACGGCCGCCACGGCGAACATGCCGAGGATGACGGGGGAGGACCAGGCGTAGGAGTTGCCGCCCCAGGTGATGGCCAGCAGGCCGATCACGAGGCCCGGGGTGAGGGTGAGGATGCCCGCGAAGTCGATCCGGCCCTGCTGCTCACCGCGGGGCAGGTTCAGGAAGCGCCAGATGAAGGCGAAGGCGGCCACGCCGATGGGCAGGGTCAGGTAGAACAGCCAGCGCCAGCCCAGGTTGTCGGTGACGGTGCCGCCGATGAGCGGGCCGATCACGCTGGTCACGCTGAATACGGCGCCCATCAGGCCCTGGTACTTGCCGCGCTGCCGCGGCGGGATGATGTCGCCGATGATGGTCTGCGACAGCGGCATCAGGGTGCCCATGCCCAGGCCCTGCACGGCGCGGGCGAAGACCAGGAACCAGAAGCCCTGGGCGAGGCCGGCGAGGATCGAGCCGAGCATGAACACGGCCAGGCCCCCGAGGTAGAACCAGCGGCGGCCGTAGAGGTCGGAGAGCTTGCCGACGATCGGCACGGCGACGGCGGAGACCAGCATCGCGGCGGTGGCGATCCAGCTGTAGTGCTCCACCCCGCCCAGCTCGGCGACGATGCGCGGCATCGCGGGGCCGACGATGGTCTGGGACAGGGAGGCGACGAACATGCCGAGCATGAGCCCGACGAAGACGAGCGTGCCCTGGCGGTCGAGGCCGGCGAAGGAGGCGGGCTCCGCAGCGGCCGGGTGCGGTGCCCGGGTGGTGGATGCAGTCATGAGGTCCTCGGGAGTGAGCGGTGGGGGAGCGGCCGCAGCACCCCGTCGGGCTGTGACTCGGCAACGATACAGAACTGTTGCATTGACTGCACTATTGCATCGAGTGCAGATTTTGTGATGTGTCGGACCTAGGATGGCGGTGTGACTTCCGCGCAGACGACCGATGACCATGACCCCGCGGGCTCGGAGGAGCTCGGCCTGCGGGAGCTGAAGAAGCGCCAGACCCGCATGGCGATGCACCGCGCCGCCCTCGAGCTGGTGGTCGAGCACGGACTCTCGGCGGTCACGGCGCAGATGATCGCCGAGCGCGCCGGGGTCTCCACCCGCACCTTCTTCAACCACTGGGTGACCAAGGAGTCCGCGATCCTGGGGATCAACGGCGGGGAGGGTGCACAGGCGATCGCCTCCTTGCGGGAGAAGCTCCTGGTCATGCCGGCGCGTGAGGCGATGCGCTCGATGATGCGCGAAGCGATTGCGAACGTCCCCGTCGACCGTGGTCTGCGCGAGCTGAAGAAACAGGTCATGGAGCAGGAGCCGAGCCTGCACCTGGTCTCCAGCGGAAACCTCCAGGAGATGCAGACCGAGCTGGCCGAGGAGGTCGCCGAGGCGCTCGAGGGCGAGTTCGCCCGCGATCATGCGGTGATCCTGGTGCAGGTGAGCTTCGCCCTGACCCGCAGTGCGTTCGCGATCTCCATGCGGCGCGGCATCGACCCGGTCCGCGCCTTCGACCAGGTGCTCACTCTCTACGACGGGTCGGACACCGAGATCTGAGCCGGAGGCCCCGCGCGAGCCCGGGCTGTGGTGGGCAGGCTCAGCGGAGCAGGCGGCCGAGTCCGCCGGTCCAGCCGCGCCCATCCTCGAGGCGCTCGGCGACCCCGCGCTCGAGGCGTGAGGAGCGGGGGAGCGAGGCGACGTCGACCGGGGGCCGGCGGCCGAACACGAAGAAGAGCGCTCCATCGTCCATCCGGGAGCGCTCGAGCATCTCCCAGCGCGCGGCGAAGCGGGCGAGGTTCGAGTCCTCTCCCGTGATCTCGGCGAGCTGGTCGCTCAGCAGCCACGAGTCGCAGATGAACTCATGGCCGAACGCGGGCTCCTCCGCGCCGCGCCCCGCGCCGAGCTCGGGGTAGTGCTCCGTGAAGTACGCGGTCGCGGCGTCGAAGGAGGCGTCGACCTCCGCGGGATCCAGCGGACCGCGCGCCGGGATGTGGGTGCCGAGCACCCAGCGGCGGGGGTCGCCGGCCGACGGCGCAGGGCCTTCGGCCGGAGAGACCGGGCCGTCCACCGGCCCGCGCGGCCCCTCGGCCAAGGGAGCCGATCCGTCGGCCGACGGCGTCGAGCCGGTGCCCGCGAGCAGGGCGGCCCTCTGGCGGTGCAGGTCGAACTGGAGGCGCCCGAGGTGCACCAGCCGACCCGCCCAGTTCATGCTCACCCAGTTCAGCTGGTGGAGGCCCAGGCGCCCCGTGCCGGCGCGGTGGACCCGCATCTGCTGGCCGAGATCGGCGAGCACCTCCCAGGACTGCGCTCGGGTGAGGCCGCGGGCGGTGTGCCAGGCGCGCACCGTCGAGGTGGAGACGAGCAGCGCGAGGATCGCGACCAGACCCTCCCCGGGAGCGAGACGCCGCTGGAGCGCGTCGTGGCGGTCCTTCACGGCGGCGAGGTCGACCTCGGGCACCTCGAGTCCGGCGGCGGCGCGCAGACGGTTCGCGATCGCGGTCACCTCGGCGAGCACCTCCTCGTCGGCCGCGGCGGCGTCGAGCAGGGGGAGCAGGTCCGAGGCGTCCTGGTCGGTGATCCCGAGGTTCTCGAGCAGGGCGGTGCGGGAGGGGGCGGTGAGCATGACGTGCACGTCCGCGGCGGCGAGCTCGTCCTCGGCGCGGATCCCGGCCGGCGAGGGTGGCTTCATGTGATCACGGTAACGGGTGAGCCGACTCCTCCCGCTACGATCGGTGCGTCCCGACCACGAGTGTGCCGGTGCGCCGGCGAGGAGGCCACGATGACCAGCCCGCAGCAGGATCCCGGCACGCCCGAGATACAGGACGCCGCCGCGCCCGATACGCAGGACGCCCCGGCCGCGCCGCCCGCGAGCTCGGAGGAGGCCGAGGCGATCCGCACCGCCTACGACTTCGAGGGCGCGCGCATCCACCTCGGCGCGATGCTCGACGGGGACGAGCCCGACCCGAACGTGCCGGTGAATCTCGCGGTCTCGATGCTGAACCGCCACGGCCTGATCGCGGGCGCGACCGGCACCGGCAAGACCCGCACCCTCCAGGTCATCGCCGAGCAGGCCGCCCACGCAGGCGCCGCCGTGTTCGTCGCCGACATGAAGGGCGACCTCTCCGGCATCGCCGTGCCCGGCACCGCCTCCGACAAGCTCACCGCGCGCGCGGTGGCCCGCGGCCAGGAGTGGGTCTCCCGCGCGGCGCCCACGGAGTTCTTCACCCTCGGCGGGCAGGGTGAGGGCGTCCCGATCCGCACCACCGTCAGCGACTTCGGGCCGGTGCTGATGGCGAAGGTGCTCGAGCTGAACCCCACCCAGGAGTCCTCGCTCGGGCTGATCTTCCACTACGCGGACTCCCAGGGCCTGGCTTTGCTGGACCTCGAGGACCTGCGCGCTCTGATCAAGTTCCTCACCTCCGACGAGGGCAAGGACGAGCTCAAGGGCATCGGCGGGATCTCGAGCGCGACCGCCGGCGTGATCCTGCGCAGCCTCACCGCCTTCGAGGCCTCCGGCGCGGACGTCTTCTTCGGCGAGCCCGCCTTCGACACCCAGCAGCTGCTGCGCACGACGGACGGCGCGGGCATGATCTCCTGCCTCGAGCTGCCCGGGGTCGCCTCCCGACCGGCGCTGTTCTCCACCTTCATGATGTGGATGCTGGCCGAGCTGTACCAGGAGCTGCCCGAGGTGGGCGATGCCGAGGTGCCGAAGCTGGTGTTCTTCTTCGACGAGGCGCACCTGCTGTTCAAGGACGCCTCCAAGGCGTTCCTGGACCAGGTGGTCCAGACCGTGCGCCTGATCCGCTCCAAGGGCGTGGGCATCTTCTTCATCACCCAGACCCCGAAGGACATCCCCGGCGACGTCCTCGCCCAGCTCGGCAACCGGGTCCAGCACGCGCTGCGCGCCTTCACCCCGGACGACGCGAAGGCGCTCAAGGCCACCGCCAAGACCTTTCCCACCTCCGAGCACGACCTCGAGGAGGTCATCCCCGCGCTCGGCACCGGGGAGGCGATCGTGACCGTGATGAGCGAGGACGGCGCCCCGACGCCGGTCGCGATCACCGCGGTGCGCGCCCCGGAGAGCTCGATGGAGCCCGCCGGCGAGCAGGTCATCAAGGAGTCCGCCGCGGCCTCGCCGCTGATGAAGGAGTACGGCCAGGTGGTGGACAACGAGTCCGCCTACGAGATCCTGCAGCAGCGTGCGGAGAAGGACGCCGCCGCCCAGGATGCCGCCGACGCCGAGAAGGACGCCGGTGCGAAGGGGGGCGGCTCCGATGCGGAGGCCGCCCCGAAGAAGTCCTCAAGCAGGAAGAAGGACGAGGGGCTCCTGGGCAACCCCGCCGTGAAGTCCTTCCTGCGCTCGGCAGGAACGGTGCTCGGTCGCGAGATCAGCCGCTCACTGTTCGGGACCCGCAAGCGCCGCTGACCTCCCAATAAAAGTGGGGCCATAGCCTGTCCAGGATAAACCAGGATTAGTCCAACTCTTATATGGAGATAGCTCTTGCGCTCAAGGAACAAGTTCCGTTTTAGGCGATAGTGCACTTACGCGATAGTGCCTCATGGTGCGGTTGTTTATCCGTGTCAGATCATGCTCAAATAGCACCAAATTTGTGCCGCCGGGGTTCAAGGCCGAGGGGTAGCGCACGCCGTGGTAACCCAAAGACTTGATGTACTCACATAGAAACTGCGTGGGAAGATAGGAATACTGCTGATCGACATATCCGCTAGAACGCCGCACAGGTAGCGAGAGCTCATATGAGAGCTTCCTAAGCAAGTGTACTGCGAGGATTGATCTGCTCGGGGAATCGGCCGTACAAAATTGCACACCATCGACAAAAGACAGGTCAACGATATGTAGATCCGCGATCGTCTTAAACTCTGCGATTGCGACTTCGTCGGCTATCGAGGCCCTCACCTCGCCGATGCAAGTGTCCTTGGAGTCGCCCAAGTAGAGATACGAGATGCCGTCGGGATTGGCGCGGCCCGCCGCCGCCTTCCCTGCCGGAGGTGCCGCCATTTCCTTGGCGCGCCGCCGCACCCCGGGGAGAGCTAATCGACCACGGTACAGCTTCTGGCCGGACTTAATAACGTTCTCCTGGTTCTCGATCGCATCTCTGATCAGCTCAAGGTCCAGGACTCGTGTCGCAAAGAATCTATTTCGAGTGCGTAATTCGTCTTTCAAAGTTTGCCACATGTCGAGTGCTTCGTTCGAAGTCAAAAGATCGACCTTGGTTGAGGGCTCGATCCGTCTGTCTGGAAAGCAGTCGGCCACCAGAGTGGACGCAATGTTTGCATCCGGAAAACCCCAGTCGCGAACAAGGACGTCCCCAACGGGGTCACCTTCCAAGGTCGCACGGTACATGCTCAGCAACTCCTCCAGTCGTGACGCGAGGCTGCTGGATTTGACAGTTGGATGCTCACCGTGGGAAAGGCAGGGGAGAGAAGTCGTCGGAGACTCGTCCCCTTCGAGGGCTCCCCACCAGTCAGATGGAAGACATTTCTCGCAAAGCTGCATGTCTAGTCTGCCTGTTCGGCTTGAGCGATCGCACTGTTCATCACAATCATGTGATTGAGCATCGAAATCTTTTTTACCGTACCGAGCCCGGGAAATCTACTACTCGCCACAAGATCTCTCATAGCACGCGCCGCAGGGTTGTTGTTATCGACGTCGCTCAATGACTCGACGAGTTTCGAGGCGGCAATGAGGAACTTCCCGGGAACATCGCCAGCTCGACTGGACTCCCCGGACGTGAAATGGCGGATCCAAACTTCACCATTGTCGTTGAGGTAGGTCCAATGGATCGCGACTACTCGCGGAAGGAAGCCGCCTTCGTTAAAGCCTTCTCCGACTGTGAGATAGTCGGCGACACCTTCATAACCATCTAGCTCGGCGTAGAGGTGGGAAGACGTGAACAACTCGGGACCATCGGTGACGTAGTCAAGATTTCTCGATCGCGGTCGGAAGTTATCGTTAAGGAGCACTGCTGTCGCGGTTCGATTGAAGCGTCGATAGCGTCCCGCCGAAACGGCTGGTGGTAGCAGAAGTGCGACGTTGTTCGAATCCTCTATAAACGTCTCCAGCTCCCGAGAATTGCCGAGCTCGCGCTCAAAGAGTAGGAGGGTCGACTCGGAACTTTCAAGGCACGTCCTATAATCTGATAGTGTGCGCGGAATCGCCTCGGTGGAACTTAGAATGGCCCCAAAATTGATCTCTGATTCAGCTAGTTGCTCAACTACTGGATACTTGCCAATCTGCGTGTCGTCTTGAAAGTCTCCAACGTGTGGGTTGAATATAATCGAGTGATCGATCCCGGATTGATTTAAAGCTATGCTTGTTGTCCGCAGTCGCGACGAGGTGCGAGATCTGACTGGCTCAATCACAGGATGTATGGAGCACGGTGAAGATTGAAAGAAGCCGGCCAACTCCCGAAGCGCAATAAGCTCGTACTGCTTCCCTCTTAAGACCGGGTAGTATTTAATCATCCCGCTTCCTCCTTGAGCCAAACATGTATTCTCGCCAGTTGCGCTGAATTAGGATTGATGGACACTAGTATTGGATGGATGTAGTATAGGTCAGGTTCGAGCCTGATGGGGGGCCTCCTGCGTAGTGCTTGCACGGCGCGGAGGTAAAATTCTTTGGGCTTCACCTCTGCGGCGGCCTCCACGGCAATCCTGTACTGCAGGGTGTTCGGTTCTTGCAGCAACGTCGGGGCGATGTCACGCAGAGCGTATGCTCGTTCATCGGCTCTCAATAGGTTCAGAATCTCGGGGGACTCTAGCCTTTGCCACCTTGCGGTTGGTTGGCGCAGAAGGCGGAGGCCCCCGCGAGGGCCAATCGTGTATACGCCGACGGGTGTAGACGGTGTTCGGGCGAGGAACTGGCTCGCATTCGGTGGAGTCGTGACGAGCGACGCGTATGGTGACACGAGATAGGCATTCCAGAGCTGATTAGGTAGCCTGCTAGTGTTATCGCGATCGGATTTAATTTCAAAAGTCTCAAGGTGTCCGCCGATACGAACTAGGTCTGCAATGCTTGAACGGAGATGGAGCTCTGTCAGAAAGCGTACCTCACCGTTATGAGAGCGTTGTGCAAAGCGCGAGATCAATGCTTGTCGATACGTGTAATCGGGCCGGCGGCTGCGGAGCATCCATCCGTGGATGGTGCGGAGTAACTCTGCTCTCGAATGGTGGTCTAGCCCTATTTCGAGCTCGGCGCGCCGTAGGGCATCATCGAGCTCTTTCGAGGACCCGTTTCGTGCCACTTCACGCCATAGTCTGGTCGAGAAGGCAATTCGTGACAGGTCTGCCAGTCGCTCATTGCTATTGGTGTCGTGACTCACTTCGGGCTCGAATTCTTCGCGCGGGCTATTTATATGGTTAAGAAGCTCTCTGTTCGCCTGGCACTATTAATTCTCGGCGCGCCCCGGTTTATTTCCGCGGTTATGGGTACGTTAATGTCGGCGAAAGAGTGTAGGGGGCTTGCGATTTCTACAATCGCAAGCCCCCCGCGGTTTCTGAGGAAGTCGGAGGCTAAATCACTTCTTGCCCTGGTTGGCGACGGCCTCGGCCGCGGCCTTCGCGGCGACCGGGTCGAGGTAGCGGCCGCCCTTCTCGACGGGCTGGAAGGACTCGTCCAGCTCGTACACCAGCGGCTGGCCGGTGGGGATGTTCAGGCTGGAGATCTCCTCGTCGGAGATGCCGTCGAGGTACTTCACCAGCGCGCGCAGCGAGTTGCCGTGGGCGGCGATCAGCACGGTCTTGCCGTCGACCAGGTCGGGCTTGATGCCCTCCTCCCAGTACGGCAGGAAGCGCTCGACGACGTCCTTGAGGCACTCGGACTTGGGCAGCTGGTCGCCGAGGGCGGCGTACCGGGGGTCCTGGTCCTGGCTGAACTCGCTGCCGAACTCGATCTCGGGCGGCGGGGTGTCGTAGGAGCGGCGCCAGGCCATGAACTGGTCCTCGCCGTACTTCTCGCGGATCTCTGCCTTGTTCATGCCCTGCAGGGCGCCGTAGTGGCGCTCGTTCAGGCGCCAGTCGCGGTGCACCGGGATCCAGTGGCGGTCCGCGGCGTCCAACGCGAGGTTCGCGGTCATGATGGCGCGGCGCTGCAGGGAGGTGTGGACGACGTCGGGGAGGACCCCGGACTCCTTGAGCAGGGCGCCGCCGGCGGCAGCCTCCTCGCGTCCCTTCTCGGTGAGGGCCACGTCGACCCAGCCGGTGAACAGGTTCTTCGCGTTCCAGTCGCTCTCGCCGTGGCGGAGCAGCACGAGTGTGTAGGTCATGGGGTCAGCCTACGGGGTCCGCCCGGGGGTGCCCAGGACGTCCGCCTCCGCACCCCCGGGGCCGGGGAGGCTGCCGGGGGAGGCTCAGGCCTCGACCAGCACCGTGAAGGGGCCGTCGTTGACCAGGGACACCCGCATCCGCGCCCCGAAGCGGCCGGTGGCGACCTCGACCCCGCGGGCGCGCACCGCCTGCACCAGCTCGTCGATCAGCGGCTCGGCGACGGGACCGGGCGCGGCGCCGCTCCAGGAGGGACGACGGCCCTTGCGGGTCGCGCCGTACAGGGTGAACTGGGAGACGATCAGCACCCCGGCGCCGGCCTCCAGCACGGAGCGCTCGCCGTCCAGGATCCGCAGCTCACAGATCTTCCGGGCCAGGGTCGCGACCTGTTCGGGCCCGTCCTCGTGGGTGACGCCGACCAGGGCCAGCAGACCCTCCCCGGTGACCTCGCCGACGGTCTCGGCGTGCTGCTCGTCCTCGACCTCGACGCGGGCGCCGTCGATGCGCTGGATGACGGCCCTCATGCGGGCAGCGTCGGCACGGGCCGGTCCTGCGTGGGGGTGTCCTCCCCGGCGGTCGCGGTGGCGCCGGTGTACTCCAGCGTGGAGGGGGAGTCCCCGGCGGAGGGGACCGGGGCGCTGCGGCCCGAGCTCGCCGAGGCGGCCGAGCCCGGGGCCGGGGGCAGCGGGGCGGAGGCGTGGTGGCGGCGGGACTCGGCGGCGCGGGCGTGCTCCACCCACTGCTCGGCCACCCGCACGATCGCCTCGGTGGCGGCCTCCCAGGCCGGCTCCTGCTGCCGGTGCGGGCCGGTGGCCAGCGACAGCACCACCCCGGCGCAGCGCAGACCCAACTCGGTGGGGTCCACCCGGTCGGCGAATGCCTGGTGCCAGTCCTCGATGGCCTGCTCGACCCGCTGCTGCATCTCGCGGTCGATGCGGCCCACGTTGCCGTAGTCCGCGAGCACGCTGAGGTGGGCGAGCAGGCAGGCCAGGTCGTCGGCGCGGCGCCCCGGGCCGACCGTGTCGATGTCCAGCAGGCCCACCACGCGGCCCTCGGCCACGAACACCTGGGCCTCGTAGAAGTCGCCGTGCACGACGTCGTGGGGGCGCATGTCCATCCGCTGCTCGAGCGCCGCCAGGCCCTCGCGGATCGAGCGCACCAGCGCATCCAGGCGCGGGGCCAGGGAGGGCACGGAGGAGGAGACGATGCCGGCGTAGAACTCCACCGAGTCGGTCCACGGGGGCCTCAGCGGCAGCGAGTACATGGAGGCGGGCATCCGGTCGAGCAGCGCCACCAGGTCCTGCGCGGTGCAGGACTCGCGGCCCTCGTCGACGACGGCCCGGGCCAGCGGCCGGCCCGGCAGCTCGCGGAGCACCACCAGGCCCTCGTGGTGGGCGATCACCTCTGGCACCGGCACCCCGGCGGCCAGCAGCCGCTGGTGGCGGTCGACGATCTCGGCGCTGCGATGCGGCTGCATCACCTTGAGGTAGACGGCGTGCTCGCCCTGGCTGGCGCGCAGCACGGCGCGGCGGCCGGGACGGTAGGAGACCACGTCGATCGCGATCGGCACCGAGGGGTCCGGACCCAGGCGCACCCCGAGCCCGCCGAGCGTGCGGCCCACCACGTCGGGGTAACAGACCTGCGGCAGCATCGGCAGCCAGGGGTCGTGGGGGTAGCGCCAGACCCGCACGTTGATGTCGCCATCGGTCATCATCAGGGTCTGGTCGGCGACGTAGAGGTCCTTCTCGCGCTCGCCGATGTGGGCGCTCGCGCCGAACAGCTCCTCGCGGGCGGCGGCCTCGGGCCCGTCCAGCTCCGGCCAGGTCACCATCGTGCGGTACAGCGCCTTGGTGCTGCGGCCGGGGCGGTGGTCGACGTGGTCCAGCTGCCAGCTCTGCAGCACCCCGCCGGAGTTGCTGACCGCCGAGCGGAGCAGGCCTCCGGCGCCGGGGCCGGTGAGCAGCTCCGAGCCGTCCTGGGTTCGTGCCATGTGTGGGTGCCGCCAAGGGGTGGAGGGGTCGAGGAACCGATCGTCAGGCGCGGTGCCTACGATGCGTGCATGGCTGATCGTACCGACAACCCCACCCGCACCAACCTGCTCGGCATCCCCGAGACCCTCCTGGGCGAGGACTTCGTCGACGTCGAGGTCTCCGCGGAGCTCGCCGACGGCGACCCGCGCGAGGTCGCGACCCGTCATCCCGACTCGCCGCTGGCCTGGGCGACGCTCGCCCAGGAGGCCCTCGAGGACGACGACGTGGTCAGCGCCTACGCCTTCGCCCGCACCGGCTACCACCGGGGCCTGGACGCCCTGCGCCGGGCCGGCTGGCGGGGCCAGGGGCCGATCCCCGCCTCCCACGCCCCCAACCGCGGCTTCCTGCGCGCCCTGGCGATGCTGGGGGAGACCTCCCGTCGCATCGGCGACGAGGCCGAGGCCGAGCGGGTGCAGGACTTCCTGCGCGAGGCCGACCCCAGCCTGCTGGGCTGATCGCGCCGGGCGGGACGGGGCGCCCCGCGGGCCCCGGCCCCGCCCAGATCGCCCCGATCCGGGCTTGGTAGGATCGCCGCGCCTCACCGTCCCTTCCCGTACCGCGTCACCGCCCCCGCCCGCAGTCCCCGAGGAGTCGCCATGCCCGCCGTCGTGATCGTGGGAGCCCAGTGGGGCGACGAGGGCAAGGGCAAGGCCACCGACCTGCTCGGGGAGCGCGTCGACTACGTCGTCAAGCCCAACGGCGGCAACAACGCCGGCCACACCGTGGTCGTGCACGGCGAGAAGTTCGAACTGAAGCTGCTGCCCGCCGGCATCCTCTCCCCGCGCGTCACCCCGGTGATCGGCAACGGCGTGGTGGTGAACCTCGAGGCCCTCTTCGAGGAGATCGCGGCCCTCTCCAGCCGCGGCGTGGACACCGACCGGCTGCGCATCAGCGCCAACGCCCACGTGGTCGCCCCGTACCACCAGACCCTCGACAAGGTCACCGAGCGCTTCCTGGGCAAGCGCGCCATCGGCACCACCGGCCGCGGCATCGGCCCGGCCTACATGGACAAGGTGGGCCGCCTCGGCATCCGGGTGCAGGACCTCTTCGACGAGTCGATCCTGGCGCAGAAGGTGGAGGGCGCCCTGCGGCAGAAGAACGAGCTGCTGGTCAAGCTCTACAACCGCCGCGCGGTCGAGGTCGAGGAGATCACCGAGACGCTGCTGTCCTACGCGGAACGGCTGCGCCCGATGGTGGTCGACACCACCGAGCTGCTGAACACCGCCCTGGACCGCGACGAGGTGGTGCTGATGGAGGGCGGCCAGGCCACCTACCTGGACGTCGACCACGGCACCTACCCCTTCGTGACCAGCTCCAACCCGACCGCCGGCGGTGCCTGCGTGGGCGCCGGCATCGGCCCCACCCGCATCGACCGGGTGATCGGCATCGTGAAGGCCTACACCACCCGTGTGGGTGCCGGGCCCTTCCCGACGGAGCTCTTCGACAAGTGGGGCGAGTTCCTGCAGACCACCGGCCACGAGGTGGGCGTGAACACGGGCCGGCCGCGCCGCTGCGGCTGGTACGACGCGCTGATGATCCGCCACGCGGTGCGCATCAACGGCTTCACCGACATCGTGCTGACCAAGCTCGACGTGCTCACCGGCATCGCCGAGGTGCCGATCTGCACCGGCTATGAGGTGGACGGCGTGCTGCACCACGAGATGCCGATGACGCAGACCGACGTCCACCACGCGACCCCGGTCTACGAGACCCTGCCCGGCTGGGACGAGGACATCTCCACCTGTCGCACCCTCGAGGAGCTGCCGGAGAACGCGCAGGCCTACGTGCGGCGCCTCGAGGAGCTGGCCGGCTGCCGCATCAGCGCCATCGGCGTGGGCCCGGACCGCGACGACACCATCGCGGTGCACGACCTGCTGCCGGGGGCGAGCCGCTGAGGTGGTGACCCGTCGCACCGATCCGCAGGCGGGGATCGAGGCCCTCGGCGCCTGGGCCCGCGACCCCGCGGCCGCCCGCCGCGCCGTGCTCGCCCCGGCCGTGCGCCACACCCTGGAGCTGTTCGCCGAGGAGTACCCGGGCGGCGCCGTCGAACTGCGCGTCCCGCCCTACGCGGCCGTGCAGGCCATCGCCGGCACCCGCCACACCCGCGGCACCCCGCCCGCCGTCGTCGAGACCGACGCCACCACCTGGTTGGCACTCGTCACCGGAGCCATGAGCTGGGACGAGGCCCGCGCGGCCGGGGCCGTCACCGCCAGCGGGGAGCGCAGCGACCTCTCGGAGCTGCTGCCCCTGCCCGGCCCGCGCCGCGCCGCCCGCACCGCCCGCGAGGAGGGCACGGCATGAGCGAGCGCACCCCCGTGACCGTCGAGGTCACCGTCGCCGACGTGGCCGGGCTCGAGGTGGCCGCCCGCGCGGGCGCCCACCGCATCGAGCTGTGCACCGCCCCCGAGCGGGGCGGCGCCAGCGCCGACGCCGAGCTGGTGGCCGCCGCCCGGCATCGCCTGGACGCCCTGCTCACCGAGCAGCGCGCCCGCCCCGGCCTCGAGCTGCACGCCCTGATCCGCGTCGGCGCCACCGCCGAGGTGGACCCCACCGACCCCGCCCCCTTCCGCTACGAGGGGCCCGCCGTCTCCGAGATGGCCGCGCAGGCCGCCGCCGCGGTGCACGCCGGGGCGCACGGCATCGTCATCGGCGCCCTGAACGAGCACGGCGGGCTCGACGTGCCCGCCCTGGAGAGCATCCGCGACGCCGCCCTGCAGGCCGGGCAGGAGGAGCTGCGTGGGGTGGGCCTGACCGCCCATCGCGCCGTGGACGCCCTGCCCGACCGGGACGCCCGCGTCGAGGCCGTGCAGCAGCTGCTCGGCCTCGGCTTCCATCGGGTGCTGAGCTCCGGCGGCGCCCTGCGCGCCCTCGACGGCGCCGCGGACCTCGCCGCGATGGTCGAGGCATCCGAGGAGCTGATCGAGATCTGCGCCGGCGCCGGGGTGCGCCCCGCCCACCTGGCCGAGCTGGTGCGCGCCACCGGCGTCCCGGCCGTCCACCTGTCCGCCCGCCGCGCCGCCGCCTCGCCCCGCGAGGCCGCTGCCCCCGACACCGCGACCGACCCGGCGATCGTCGTCGCCGCCGTCGACGCCGCAGGAGCACTGTGACCACCTCCCAGCCCTCCCCGTCCGCCCCTGACAGTGCGGACGCCCCGACGAGCCCCGCCTCCCCGGCCGAGGCCCCCGCGGAGTCCACCGCGGTGTACGTGCGTCGCCGGCGCACCCCGAGCCTGCTCACCTGGGTGCTGCTCGCGCTGGTCGTGCCCGTCGTCATCGGATTCCTCGGCGCCCCGCTGCTGGGCATCACCGACGCCGGCTCGATGCTGAACCTCGGCCTGCTGGCCGGGCTGTTCATCGGCGTGCCGCTCGCGGCACTGGCCTGCCTCGTCGAGGCGATCGCGCAGCGTCGCCGCTGAGCGAGGGAGCCGCGTCACCTCCGGACGGCTCCCCGCTCCGGCTGTGTCATGATGGGGCCGTGGCACGTGGCGACGGCAACCTCTCCCACGACCTCCTCCCCGGCGAGAAGGGTCCGCAGGACTCCTGCGGCGTCTTCGGCGTCTTCGCCCCGGGGGAAGAGGTCGCGAAGCTCTCCTACTACGGGCTCTACGCCCTCCAGCACCGCGGTCAGGAATCGGCCGGCATCGCGACCAGCGACGGCTCCCAGATCCTGGTCTACAAGGACATGGGCCTGGTCTCCCAGGTCTTCGACGAGGCGAGCCTCGAGGCCCTGCAGGGGCACATCGCGATCGGGCACGCTCGCTACTCGACGACCGGCGGCTCCGTCTGGTCCAACGCGCAGCCCACCCTCGGCCCCCGGCCCGACGGCACGGTCGCCCTGGCCCACAACGGCAACCTGGTCAACACCGCCGAGCTGCTGGAGCTGCTCACGGAGCGCCAGGGCGAGACCACCCGCGGCGAGATCGCCCGCGGTAACACCACCGACACCGCCCTGGTCACCGCCCTGCTGAACACCGAGGGCAGCCTCGAGGACGCCCTCGCCGAGGTGATGCCCCACCTGCGCGGCGCCTACTGCTTCACGATCATGGACGAGACCACGCTGTACGCGGCGCGCGACCCCCAGGGCATCCGACCGCTGGTCCTCGGCCGCCTCGAGCGCGGCTGGGTGGTGGCCTCCGAGACCGCCGCCCTGGACATCTGCGGCGCCAGCTTCGTCCGCGAGGTCGCCCCCGGCGAGATGATCACCATCGACGAGCAGGGGCTGCGGTCCCGCCAGGTGATGGAGCCGCGCCCCAAGGGCTGCGTCTTCGAGTACGTCTACCTCGCCCGCCCCGACACCCACATCAACGGGCGCAGCGTCAACGAGTCCCGCATCGAGATGGGCCGGCAGCTCGCCCGCGAGCACCCCGTCGAGGCGGACCTGGTGATCCCCACCCCGGAGTCCGGCACCCCCGCCGCGATCGGCTACGCCCAGGAGTCCGGCATCGACTACGGCCAGGGCATGGTGAAGAACGCCTACGTCGGCCGCACCTTCATCCAGCCCAGCCAGACCATCCGGCAGCTCGGCATCCGCCTCAAGCTCAACCCCCTGCGCGAGGTCATCGAGGGCAAGCGCCTGGTCGTCATCGACGACTCCATCGTGCGCGGCAACACCCAGCGGGCCGTGGTGCGAATGCTCCGCGAGGCCGGCGCCGCCGAGGTGCACGTGCGGATCTCCTCCCCGCCCGTGCGCTGGCCCTGCTTCTACGGCATCGACTTCGCCTCCCGGGCGGAGCTGATCGCCAACGGCCTGGACACGGAGGAGATCGCCCGCTCCATCGGCGCCGACTCCCTGGGCTACATCTCCCAGGAGGGCATGGTCGCCGCCACCGCGCAGGAGCCCTCCACCCTCTGCACGGCCTGCTTCACCGGCACCTACCCGGTGTCCCTGCCCGATCCGACCGCCCGCGACCAGGGCATCCTCCCGGTCACCCTCGAGGAGCTCTCCGTGAAGGAACCCGCATGAGCACCCCCGCCCCCCGTGGAGTCACCTATGCCGAGGCCGGGGTCGACACGGCCGCCGGAGACAAGGCCGTGGAGCTGATGAAGGAGGCCGTCGCCGCGACCCACGGCCCCGAGGTGCTCGGCGGCATCGGCGCCTTCGCCGGCCTCGTCGACGTCAGCGCGCTGAAGGACTACCGTCGCCCGCTGCTGGCCTCCTCCACCGACGGCGTGGGCACCAAGATCGCCCTGGCCCGCGAGCTGGACGTGCACGACACCATCGGCCAGGACCTGGTCGCGATGGTGGTGGACGACATCGTCGTGGTCGGCGCCCGGCCGCTCGCGATGACCGACTACATCGCCTGCGGGCGGGTGGTGCCCGAGCGCATCGCCGACATCGTCCGCGGCATCGCCGAGGGCTGCCGCATCGCCGGCTGCGCCCTGGTGGGCGGGGAGACCGCCGAGCACCCGGGCCTGATGGCCCCCGAGGACTACGACGTGGCCGGCGCCGCCGTCGGCGTGGTCGAGGCCGAGGACATGCTGGGCCCGGAGCGGGTCCGCGTCGGCGACGTGCTGATCGGGATGGCCGCCTCCGGCCTGCACTCCAACGGCTTCTCCCTGGTCCGCGCCGTGGTCGACCGCGCCGGGCTGGGCCTGGACACGATGATCGAGGCCTTCGGTCGCACCCTCGGCGAGGAGCTGCTGGAGCCGACCCGCATCTACGCCGGGGACGTCGCCGCGCTGCTCGAGGACGAGGCCGCCGGCGGCGGGGTCCACGCCCTCAGCCATGTCACCGGCGGGGGACTGGCCGCGAACCTGGCCCGGGTGCTGCCCGCCGGCCTCGGCGCCGTGGTGGACCGCTCCTCCTGGACCCCGGCACCCGTCTTCGCCGCCGTCGCCGAGTGGGGCGACGTCCCGCAGCTCGACCTCGACGGCACCCTGAACATGGGCATCGGCATGATCGCCGTGGTCCACCCCGAGCAGGCCGAGGCGACCCTGTCCCTGCTGGCCGCTCGGGACCTGCCCGCCACCGTGATCGGCGAGGTCCTCCCGGAGCAGGCACTTCCCGCGGGGGAGGGACGACTGGAGCATCGGGTGAGCGGCGCCAAGGGCGTCGAGGGCGGCACCGTGCTCATGACCTCCCAGCATCACGGCTGGTCCTGAGGTCGGTCGGGGCAGGTCCGGACATGGGGGCGCACGCAGAGAACCAGGGCCGTCCCGTCGGGGCGGCCCTGGTCAGCGGGATCTCGGTGGCGTGGGGACGCCGACCTGCTCAGCGGTACCGGGCGGAGGGGGCGTCCTCATCGGCCCAGTCCTCGCGGTCCTCGTCCCAGTCGCCGCCCTCGGCCTCCTTGTGCTGCAGCTCCCGCTGCAGCGCGGAGAGGTCCGTGGGCGGGCTGTAGTACTTGAGGTCCCGTGCCACCTTGGTCTGCTTGGCTTTCTGTCGGCCACGACCCATGGATCTGACCCCCTGTGCGTCGGCTGGCGGGCGCTCGAACGGGCCCGGACGATGGCAATGTTTCGGAACCACAGAATACACGGGCGTGATCCGCTCCGGCGAACGGCCCCGGGGAGACCTGGGTAACGCTCGCTGTGCGGGGGGTGCGCGAACCCATGTCTCGACATGCCCGGACTATCCGCTAATTGCAGGTCACAGGACTCTGAGTATTCACGTGATGCTCCGGAAACCTATTAGGATGGGGGCTCTGAGCGGTCCGCCGGATCTTTCGGCCAGCGCCGCTCTCTCTCCCCGCTTCATCCTCACCGGAAGGTCGCTCACACGCCATGAACGGTTCCACGGAACACCACCACCACAGCCACGGCGAGGATCGCGCCGCGCAGCTGCTGACCCCTGCCGAGGTCGCCCAGATGTTCCATGTCGATCCCAAGACCGTGACCCGGTGGGCTCAGGCCGGCAAGCTCTCCTACATGCGGACCCTCGGCGGCCACCGCCGCTACCACCGTCACGAGGTCGACGAGCTGCTGCGCGAGAGCACCGGGGGCGAGTGACCCCGGACCCCCTCTTCGGCCGCGGGTACACCGCGCACCGCCTCCATCTGGGGGCCGACGAGGAGGGGGAGCTGATCGCGACCCTGGTCCACCGCATCCATCGCCGCGGTGACCGGGAGGCGGCTCCCGGCAGTCCGCCGCTGCTGGTGCTGCACGGCTGGTCCGACTACGTCCTGGACCGGGCCCTGCTCGACCACCTGGGGGAGGGTGGGCACGACGTCTGGGCCCTGGACCTGCGCAAGTACGGCCGCAGCCTGCGGGACGGGCAGACGCCCACCGCGATCGATCACCTCAGCCGCTACGACCACGAGATCGGCCTCGCCCTGCGCATCATCGGGCGGGGCCGATCTCCTGTGGTGATCGCGCATTCCATGGGCGGGCTGATCGCCTCCCTCTACGCCCAGCGGCACCCTCGCGCGTTCGCGGGCCTGGCCCTGAACTCGCCCTGGCTGGAGATGCACGGCGGGCGCTGGACCCGGCTGCTCGGTGACCCGCTGGTGCGGGCCGTCGCGCCCCGGCTGCAGCACCGGGCGATCCTGCCGACGGCCGCCCCGCACGTCGCCCGCACCACCCACCGCGACTACGGCGGACGCTACGACTACGAGCTGGCGCTGAAGCCGGCCGAGGGGCACGGCTTCCCCGCCTCCACCCTGCTCGCCGTGCTCGACGGGCAGCGTCGGCTGGCACGATCCGGGCCGATCACCCTGCCGGTGCTGGTGCTGCACGCCGCCCGCTCCCGCTTCGGCCTGCGCTTCTCCGAGCGGATGCGCCGCGCGGACGGGGTGCTGGACGTGCGCGCCATCTCCGCCGCGGCCCGCCGGCTGGGGCCGCGGGTGCGGGTCGAGCCGATCGAGGGCGCCCGCCACGAGGTGTTCCTCTCGGACGCCGACGCGCGCTCCCGTGCGGTGCGCCTGTTGGACGCCTGGTTCGCCGAGAGCTTCTGAGCCCCCGGGGAGCGGCCGGTCAGCCGCGACGGCGCCCGGGCAGCAGGGCTGCGATCCCGCCGCCCAGCAGCGGCACCACCCAGGTGGTGATCCCCAGCAGCAGCACCGCGGTCGCCGCCGGGCCGGCCCCCACCCCGAGCCCCACCAGGGCCGCGGCCCCTACCGTCTCGGCGATGCCGGCACCGCCCGGGGTGAGCGGCAGCAGCGCCGCCACCCGCCCCAGGGCGAACACGGCGACAGTCAGCAGCAGCGGCAGCTCGGCGCCCACGGCCTGCAGCGCCAGCACCAGGGCGAGCCACTGAGCGGTGCGCGCCGCGGCGGTCGGCAGCAGCAGCCCGAGCGGACGGGTGCGCAGCAGGCGCACCAGGTGGTCGCGCTCGGTGAGCACCGCCTCCGCCAGGGCGGGGCGCGCCGCCCCGTCGTCCGCCCGGTCGTCGGTGGCCGGGCCCGTCTCCTGCCGACCGGGCGGGGCGGGCAGCGGCACGATCGCGGCGAACTGATCCAGCAACCCGGCCAGCACCGAGCGGCGAAGGAGCACCGCCATGCCGCCCACGGCGAGGGCGCCCAGGACGATCACGGCCAGCGCCGCACCGATCCCGCCGGGCAGCGGCACCGCGGTGACCCCACCGAGGGAGGCGACGGCGTAGGCGGTCAGGCCCAGCAGCGGCACCAGCAGCGAGGCCACCGCGAGCTCCACCAGGGAGCCGGCGACGATGCCGGTGAGGATCACCCGCAGCGGCAGACCGGAGCGGCGCAGCAGGTAGCCCAGCAGCAGCGGACCGAACAGCCCGCCGCCGGGCACCGCGGTCGCGGCGGCCGAGCCGACGGCGTGGGCGCGCAGGGTGTCGCCGTAGGGGGCGCCGCGCAGCGCGGTGCGCAGGGTCAGCGCCTCCAGGGCGACGGCGAGCACGCCGAGGACGACCACGCTCGGCACGGCCCAGGCCGGCAACGCGGACAGGGAGGTCAGGATCTCGGACCAGCCGGCACCCGTCACCCAGGGCAGCCCCCAGGCCACCAGGGCCGCGACCAGCAGCACGGAGAGGACGGCCAGCACGATCCGCCCGGTGCCCAGGCGCGGTCGGTGCTCGAGGTCCGCCTCCGCCGCGATCCATGGCAGGGCCCCGGTTGCATCGTCGGCGGGGCGGGGCGTGGCGCCGCCGGGGGAGGACGCGGGGGCGGGCATGCGGTGATTCTCGCACGCAGGTGGTCCGAGGTCCTGCGAGGGCGCCGGTAGCCTGGGGATATGTCCTTCCTGATCTCTCTGTTCGTGGTCCTCCACATGCTCTGCTGGGCCGTGGCGCTCGGCACCTGGGTGGCCGCCGCCCGCACCCGCACCCCCAACCCGGGCATGGCCCACGCCGCCGCCGGCGCCCTCGTCTTCGGCCTGGTGCTGATGGTCCTGGTCTCGATCGGCGGGGACCCGGACCACGTGAAGCTCGGCATCAAGTTCCTGCTGGCCGCCGTGGCCACGGCCTTCGCGTTCGTGGCCCGCAACCGCGGCCCCGAGACCCCCTCTGCGATCTGGTTCGGCATCCCCGTCGCGATCGTCGCGAACATCGTGGTGGCCGTCTTCGTCTGAGCGACGGCACCAGCTCCCCGGAGCCGACTCGGAGACGCTCCCGCGGCCCGATCGGGCACGGATCACGGGGCCCGGCGATCACGGATCGTCGGGCCTCGCCCCTATCCTGGAGGGGCCATGAGCTCACTCTTCGACGACCTCTCCCTGCCCGACTCCTTCCGCCGCCTGGAGGGCGTGCGGGTGAGCGCCGACGCCTCGCCGCCGGCCGGGAAGGGGGAGCCCGCGGACCCGGGCTTCGACGGCCCCGCCGACCCGGCTGCCAAGGCGTCCGCACAGGACGATGACGGCGCCGCCCCCTGGGGTGAGGAGCCGCCGCCGGAGGAGGACGAGCTGCCGCCCGAGGACGACGGGCACCCCGAGGCCGGGGAGACCTCGCCCTTCGAAGGCGACCCCGTCCCCGCCGCGCCGTCGGCCGCCGCCTCCCACTGGGGCGGGGGCGGACCCGCCGTGCGGCCCGCGAGCGCGGAGCGCCTCGCCGAGCTGGTCGACGGGCTGAACCCCCCGCAGCGCGAGGCCGTCGAGCACCGCGGCGGCCCGCTGCTGATCGTCGCGGGCGCCGGCTCCGGCAAGACCCGGGTGCTGACCCGCCGCATCGCCCACCTGCTGGCCTCCGGCCAGGCCCTGCCGGGGGAGATCCTCGCGATCACCTTCACCAACAAGGCCGCCGCCGAGATGCGCGAGCGTGTCGAGGAGCTGGTCGGCCCCGCCTCCCGTGCCATGTGGGTCTCCACCTTCCACAGCGCCTGCGTGCGGATCCTGCGCCGGGACGCCCCCGCGGCCGGGCTCAAGAGCTCCTTCACCATCTACGACAGCGCCGACTCCCTGCGGCTGATCACCACGATCGCCAAGGACCTGGAGCTGGACACGAAGAAGAACGCACCCCGCGCGATCGCCTCGCGCATCTCCTCCCTGAAGAACGAGCTGGTCGACCCCATCGACTACGCCGACCAGGCCGAGAGCGCGAAGAACCCCTTCGAGAAGACCCTCGCCCGCATCTACACGGCCTACGCGGAGCGGCTGCGGCAGGCCAACGCCGTGGACTTCGACGACCTCATCGGGCTGACCGTGACGATGCTGCGCGAGAACCCGGCCATCCGCGAGGGCTACCGGCGGCGCTTCCGCCACCTCATGGTCGACGAGTACCAGGACACCAACCCTGCGCAGTACGCGCTGGTGCGGGAGCTGGTGGGGGACGACCCGGCCGCCGACCTCACCGTGGTGGGCGACTCCGACCAGTCGATCTACGCCTTCCGCGGCGCGACCATCCGCAACATCGTCGAGTTCGAGCAGGACTTCCCCTCGGCCCGCACCATCGTGCTGGAGCAGAACTACCGCTCCACCCAGAACATCCTCGGCGCCGCCAACGCGCTGATCGCCGGGAACGAGGGACGCCGCCGCAAGAACCTGTGGACCGACCAGGGCAGCGGCGAGCAGATCACCCTGTACGTGGCCGACGACGAGGCCTCTGAGGCCCGCTACATCGGCCGCCAGATCGACGCCCTGGTCGACGCCGGCCGGCAGGCCGGGGACGTGGCGATCTTCTACCGCGCCAACGCCCAGTCCCGCGCCCTGGAGGACCAGCTGATCCGGGTGGGCCTGCCGTACCGGGTGGTGGGCGGCACCCGCTTCTACGAGCGCCGCGAGGTGAAGGACGCCCTGGCCTACCTGCAGGTGCTCGCCAACCCCGAGGACGAGATCAACCTGCGGCGCATCCTCAACGTGCCCAAGCGCGGCATCGGCGACCGCGCCGAGGCGGCCGTCGCGATGCTCGCCGAGCGGGAGCGGATCGGCTTCGGCGAGGCCCTGCGCCGCGCCGAGGAGGCCCCCGGCATCGCCACCCGCTCCCTGAACGCCGTGCGCGGCTTCGTGGCGATGATCGACGACCTGCGCGAGCTGACCGATCGCGGCGACGGCCCCGCAGAGGTGCTCGAGACGATCCTGCAGCGCACCGGCTACGAGGCGGAGCTGCAGGGCAGTGACGACCCGCAGGACGAGTCGCGGCTGGAGAACCTCGCCGAGCTGATCAGCGTGGCCGCCGAGTTCGAGGCCCAGCAGGAGGCCGCCGCGGCCGCCGCCAGCGAGGCGGAGGACGACGAGGATGCCGCCGGCGACACCGATGACCGGGCAGGTCAGGAGCGCCGCGCCCCCACGGCCGGGGGCCGCGCCGGCAGCAATCTGCCCGGGGTGGACGACCCCGAGGGCACCGTGCTGGACCAGTTCCTGGAGAAGGTCTCGCTGGTCGCCGACGCCGACCAGGTGCCCGGCGGGGAGGACCAGTTCGTCACCCTGATGACGCTCCACACCGCCAAGGGCCTCGAGTTCCCGGTGGTGTTCCTGACCGGTATGGAGGACGGCACCTTCCCCCACCAGCGCACCCTGTCGGACCCGCAGGAGCTGGAGGAGGAGCGGCGCCTCGCCTACGTGGGCATTACCCGCGCCCGCGAGAAGCTGTACCTGACGCGCTCGCAGATGCGCGCCACCTGGGGCGCCCCGCAGTTCATGCCCGCCAGCCGTTTCCTCGACGAGCTGCCCGAGGACACCCTGGACGTGGCCCGCGCCGGCTCCTCCCTCAGCGGGGTCGGCTACGGCGGCGGCTACGGCTCCGCCGGCAGCTACGGCGGGGGCTACGGCGGCTCGAGCCGCTCCGGCGGGGGCCGCGGCCCCTCCTTCAGCGGCGGCACCGGCGGCGGACGCCGGGACGTCAGCCGGCCCAGCTTCGGCTCCGGCCGCACCCCGACGCCCACCTCGAACCTGCCGCAGCTCGCGGTGGGGGACCGCGTCACCCACGACTCCTTCGGCATGGGGACCGTCTCCGAGGTGGCCGGCCAGGGCGACAAGACGCAGGTGGAGGTGCAGTTCAAGGCACCCCACGGCACCAAGCGCCTGCTGCTGCGCTACGCCCCGATCACGAGGCTCTGAGCGCCCCTCCCCTCACGCGGTGATGCGGATGAGGGCGCGGGCGCCGCGTTCCATGTCGGCGAAGGAGTGGTTCACCGCGGTGTAGGTGCCGGGCTCGTCGAAGACCAGCTCCACGAAGCCGCCCTGGGCGGCGGCGAGGTCGAGGGCCTGGGAACCGCCCCCGGACTCCTCCTCCGGGGTGAGCAGGTAGCTGCCCTCCTTGTAAACGGTGTCGAAGACGCCGCCCACCACGTGGAAGGAGATGCCGCGGGACGGGCCCGCGGCGAGGACCCAGATCCGCACCCGCTCGCCGACGCGGGCCTGCAGCGGCTCGGTGACGTACTGGCTGGCGTGACCGTTGAACACCGTGAAGTCCGGGCGGCCCGCCGCGATCTTCGCGGAGGAGATCGCATGGGCCGTGTCCTCCTCTGTCGAGGGCACCAGATAGTGGTCCGACTGCACCAGCACCCAGTCGTGGTCCACCTCCGCGATGCCCGCGGGCGGCACGATCAGCGCGCCGAGCATGCCCGAGGCGAGGTGCACCGACATCGGCATCGTCGAGCAGTGGTACAGCCACACCCCGGCGTGATCCGTGGTGATCGCGTACTCCAGGCTGTCCCCGGGCTGGATGGTGCGCATCGCCTCATCGGGCGAGACGCGGCCGGCGTGCAGGTCCAGGGAGTGCCCCATCGAGCCCTCGTTGCGCAGGTCCACGGTGAGCCGGGCCCCCAGCTCCGAGCGGATCACCGGGCCCACCACCTGCCCGCCGAAGGTCATCGCCGCCATGTCGACGCCCGGGGCGAGCTCCCGTTCGGCTTCGCTGATCACCAGTTCGAGGCGCTGCTCCGGACCGGTCGCGGCGGGCAGCGCCGCATCCCGGGCCTCGATGCCGGGCTCGGACTGCAGGTCGGCCGTGACGGGGGTGAGGTCGTCCAGCTCCGTGGTGGGAGAGGTGCCGGAGCCGTCCGTCGCGGATCCGCCGAGCGTGCTCACCCGCAGGGTCATGCCCATTGCGCGATGCCCGACGATCGAGCACCAGCCGTCGAGGTCCTGGGTGATCACCCCGGCCTGGACCGTGGTGGACCCGCCGGGGCGCAGTCGCCCGGAGGCGACGCCATTGGCGAGCACCAGGTCGTGCGCGTCGTAGGGGTCGTCGTTCGTGAGCTCGATGACCAGGGCGTCCCCGGCGGACACCTCCAGCACGTCCGGGGTGAAGCGCATGTCCGCCATCGAGACGGCGAGGGTGGTGGTCTCGCCGGTCTCCGTCACCGCGGCACCGATCCCGCCACTCCTCGCGGAGGCGGAGCCGGAGGCCCGGTCCAGGGAGGAGGCCGCGGCGGTCAGCCCCAGCACGGAAGCCGCCCCCAGCACCGCCCCGCCGAGGCGACGACGCCCCAGCACGGTGGGATCCGAGACCGCTGAGGTCTCCGGGGCAGGCGTCGCGGGCTCCCGGGTGGCCGCCGCTGACGGCTCCGGCTCCGCCGTGGACCCCGTCCCCGCTGCGGACCCCGGCTGCGGCTGCGGGGCTGCGCCGGGACGGCCGATGCCCGGCATACCCAGGCCCTCGGGGCGCCGCAGTCGGCGCTGCTCCCGCACGGCCAACACCATCGTCACCGGCATCGACAGCAGCGCCAGCATGCACAGCGCCGAGAGGACCACCCGCGCCGCCGAGCCGATCCCGGAGCCCTCCAGCGTACCGAGGCTGAGGGCCGCCACCACGGCGTCCCCGCCGTCGCTGCCCATGCCCGCCGCGACCGTCAGCCCCAGCGCCAGGTTCAGCACCACCACCCGGGTCAGGGCGGCCGCGGACATGCGGGCCAGGCCCGCGCGCACCGCCCGCGGGCCGCCGCCCATCGTGGTGGGCAGCAGGTGGCTCATCGCGCCGAACAGCACCTGCACCAGGAAACCCGCCACCAGCGGCACCGTGAGCAGCTGCAGATCCGCGGCGAGCACCGTCGCCGCCCAGACCTCGTCCGCCGAACGCCACCACATCACCAGCAGCGCCGTCACGGTGCCCACGAACCACAGCAGGCCGGCGCCGATGGACAACACCGGGAACAGCGGCAGCGGATCCCGGTGCACGGCCCGGGCCGAGCGTCCCGCCGTCCGTCCCAGGTCCACCGCCAGCACGAGCAGGCACACCAGGTAGGCCGCCAGGAACATCGCGCCCATCAGGACCGATCCCAGCGTGGCCGCGGCGGCGGCGCCGACCACGGCGACCACCATGACGCGCAGCAGGCCCGGGGCCCGACGGGCCGCTCCCTCGTCCAGCCGGGTGCGCAGCACCGTCGGCCAGAGAGTCTGCAGGGTGGACAGAACCGTGAGACCCACGAAGCCCAACACGTTCACCAGCTGATGGGCGAGCAGCAGCCGACCCTGCCAGGGTTCCCCGAGATCAAGCGAGAGCAGCGCCCCCAGCAGCGCGCCCACCGGCAGCAAGCAGGCCGCCGCCGCCGCGTAGGTGCGCACGGTGGCCTCGAAACGGCTGGGCAGCGCGACCCGGAGCTGCGCGAGCAGTCCCAGGGCATACCAGAGCAGGGCCGCCCCCACCATCGTCGCCCCCACCATCACCGCGATCGGCCATCCCGCCACCACGCCGGCGCAGGTGACGATGATGCCGAGGGTCAGCAGGTGCATGCGCCGCACCTGGCGGCGGCGGTCCACCTCGCCGAGCCGCACCTTCAGCAGGGCCTCGGTGAACTGCTGGCCCCACACCATGATCGAGGTGGTCACCAGGCCGAGCGTCACCATGTGCACCAGCAGCCAGCGGGACTGTGGGATCCAGGGATGCGCCACGATCACCACCAGCAGGGCGATCATCCACCCGGTGACGGGCCGGGACACCCGGCGATGCCAGGAGGAGCGGGAGGGGCGGGCCGGAGCGGGGGAGGTTCCGGTCGGGGACGCAGGGGAGGGGCTCACCCATCGAGGCTAGGAATGCCTCGCTCACCTGCACGGGGACCCAGGTCCCCGCCGGGCCTGCGTGAGCGGCCGGGCGCGAGGGGGCTCAGCCCTGCGGCGGGGGAGCGGCGGCCTGCTGGCGGGCCTTGCGCATCTGCCCGAACACCCCGGCGGCGAAGGAGATGATCACGATGACCAGCACGATCGCGAGCATCACGGTGAAGGGGATCATGATCCCCGCGGTGTGCAGCACCAGCCAGATCACCAGGATCGAGCCGCCGATCAGCAGGGCGTCCCGCAGGGCCCGCAGGATCCGACCGCCGAGGTCGGCCCGCTGGGCCTGCCCCTGGGCGGTGCGCAGGCGGCGATGGGCGACGGTCGCGTAGGCGGCGGCGTCCTTCCGCCAGTCGCCGCCCGAACCCGCCGTGGTGGAGGGACGCGTGCCCGAGGACGTGCCGCCGGTGCTGGAGCGGGCGGAGGCGGTGGTGGCCTGCTCGTGGGCGGTGGTGCCGGTCGTGCGGGGTCCGGTGTCGCGTGACTCGGTGCTGCGGGGTCGCTCGGTCCGCTCCGGGCGTCCCTGGCCGCCCGCGGCCTTGCCGGCGGCGCGGGCGCAGTCGCTCGCCTTCTCGCCGAGGTCCCGGGCGGAGCGCTGGGCGGCCTCGGCCGCGCCGGGCGCCTGCTTGCGGGCGGTGTTGCGGGCCGCCTTCGCGTAGGTCTTCCAATCGGGCACGGGGACCTCCTCAGCGGCCGTCGTCCTCGCGCCAGCGGATGTCCCCGCCGCCGGGGGCGGGGTCGCGGCGCGGGCTCCCGGAGCGGGCGCGACGGTCGTTGTAGTAGCTCAGGCCCACGTTCAGGGCCAGGGTGACGGCGACGCTCAGCACGAATCCGCTGACCGTGGAGCGCACGCCCAGCAGCCGCAGCACGATGAAGATCGCGAGGATCGCGACCACGCTGAAGCCGAGGTGCGCTCGGATGCGGGCCAGCAGGCTCTGGGGCGGCCGGTTCATGGGCCCCAGCGTACCGAGCCGGGCTGAGGGAGTCCCGGGCGGGACGGTGCCCCCGTGTGATCGGGCTTACCCCCGGTCCGCCCATCCGGAGAAGGTCCCGGGAAGGGGCTAGGGTGGTCACGTTCACAGGGGCGGCCCGGATGCCGAGATCGGACCCACGGCCGCCCGCTGCCGACTGGAGAGGAATCGAACCCCGTGGACCTGTACGAGTACCAGGCCCGCGATCTCTTCGAGAAGCACGGTGTGCCCGTGCTCGGAGGAGTCGTCGCGGAAGACCCCGCCGCCGCCAAGGCCGCTGCCCAGCAGCTCGGCACCCCGGTGGTTGTGGTCAAGGCCCAGGTGAAGACCGGCGGCCGAGGCAAGGCCGGAGGCGTCAAGATCGCCAAGTCCCCCGAGGAGGCGGAGGCCAAGGCCGCCGAGATCCTCGGCATGGACATCAAGGGGCACACCGTGCACCAGGTGATGATCGCCGCCGGAGCCGACATCGCCGAGGAGTTCTACTTCTCGCTGCTGCTGGACCGCGCCAACCGCACCTACCTGGCGATGTGCTCCGTCGAGGGCGGCGTCGAGATCGAGCAGCTCGCCGTCGAGCGCCCCGAGGCCCTGGCACGCGTGGCCGTGGACCCGACGGTCGGCATCGATGAGGCCAAGGCCGCCGAGATCGTCGAGGCCGCGCGCTTCGACGCCGAGACCGGCGCGAAGGTCGCCCCCGTGCTGCAGAAGCTGTGGGACGTCTACCGCGAGGAGGACGCCACCCTGGTGGAGGTCAACCCGCTGGTGAAGACCGGCGAGGGCGAGATCATCGCGCTCGACGGCAAGGTCACCCTCGACGAGAACGCCGGGTTCCGTCACGAGGACCACGCCGCCCTGGTCGACTCCCGCACCGAGGACCCGCTGGAGGCCAAGGCCAAGGAGTTCGACCTCAACTACGTCAAGCTCGACGGCGAGGTCGGCATCATCGGCAACGGCGCGGGCCTGGTCATGTCCACTCTCGACGTGGTCGCCTACGCCGGCGAGGAGCACGGCGTGAAGCCCGCCAACTTCCTGGACATCGGCGGCGGCGCCTCCGCCGAGGTGATGGCCAACGGCCTCGACGTGATCCTCGGCGACGAGCAGGTCTCCGCCGTGTTCGTCAACGTCTTCGGCGGTATCACCGCCTGCGACGCGGTCGCCAACGGCATCGTCGGCGCGCTGCAGAAGCTCGGCGACCAGGCCACCAAGCCGCTCGTCGTGCGCCTCGACGGCAACAAGGTCGAGGAGGGTCGGAAGATCCTCGCCGACTTCGCCCACCCCCTCGTCACCCAGGCCGACACCATGGACGGCGGCGCCGCGAAGGTCGCCGCGGCCGCCGCAGGAAAGTGAGAACGCACCCCCATGTCCATCTTTCTCGATGAGAACTCCAAGGTCATCGTCCAGGGCATGACGGGCTCGGAGGGCATGAAGCACTCCCAGCGCATGCTCGACTCGGGCACCGCCGTCGTCGGCGGCGTGAACCCGCGCAAGGCCGGGCAGTCCGTCTCCTTCGAGGGCGGCCACGAGGTGCCCGTCTTCGGCTCCGTCGCCGAGGCGATGGAGGCCACCGGGGCGAACGTCTCCGTCGTCTTCGTGCCGCCGGCCTTCGCCAAGTCCGCCGCGATCGAGGCGATCGACGCCGAGATCCCGCTGCTGGTCGTCATCACCGAGGGCATCCCGGTCAGGGACTCCGCCGAGTTCTTCACCTACGCCCGGTCGAAGGGCACCACCCGCGTGATCGGCCCGAACTGCCCGGGCCTGATCAGCCCCGGGAAGTCCAACGCCGGCATCACCCCGGCGAACATCACCGGTCCCGGGAAGCTCGGCCTGGTCTCCAAGTCCGGCACCCTGACCTACCAGATGATGTACGAGCTGGCCGACATCGGCTTCACCACCGCCATCGGCATCGGCGGCGACCCGGTCATCGGCACCACCCACATCGACGCCCTCGAGGCTTTCGAGAACGACCCCGACACGGTCGGCGTGGTGATGATCGGCGAGATCGGCGGCGACGCCGAGGAGCGCGCCGCCGCGTACATCAAGGACAACATGTCCAAGCCGGTCGTCGGCTACGTCGCGGGCTTCACCGCCCCCGAGGGCAAGACCATGGGCCACGCCGGCGCCATCGTCTCCGGCTCCGCGGGCACCGCGCAGGCCAAGAAGGAGGCCCTCGAGGCCGCCGGGGTGAAGGTCGGCAAGACCCCTACCGAGACGGCCGAGCTGATGCGCGAGATCGTCAAGGGCCTCGCCTGATCACGACCCCGCGCTGAGCGGGGACGGCATCGACCGGCCCTGATGGTCGTCACCGGACGCCCCGGACCCCCGACGGGTCCGGGGCGTCCGGCGTCCCGGCCGTCTCCTCCCCAGGGAGGAGACGGCCGCCGTCCCTCCCCGGGGAGCAGGCTCGACCGAGGCCGATCCGGGCCCTGGCGACCCCGGCCGGGACGTTCGTCCGCCCCGCCCACTAGGATGGACGGTGCCGTCAGCGGACGGCACCTGCAGCCCCGGAACCGGAGGAGAACCAGTGAGCGGCGACCTCATCGACACCACCGAGATGTATCTGAAGACGGTGTTCGAGCTGCACGAGACCGGCACCGCGCCGATGCGGGCCCGGATCGCGGACCGCCTGGGCCACTCCGGACCGACCGTCTCCCAGACCGTCGCCCGGATGGAGCGTGACGGCCTGCTGCACCTCGACGAGCACCGCCAGATCCAGCTCACCGAGGCCGGCCGCGAGATGGCGATGGACGTGATGCGCAAGCACCGCCTCGCCGAGCGCCACCTGCTGGACGTGATCGGCCTCGAGTACGCCCTGGTCCACGAGGAGGCCTGCCGCTGGGAGCACGTGATGAGCCTCGAGGTGGAGCGCCGCATCGCCGAGCGCCTCGAGCCGCCCTACGTCGACCCCTACGGCAACCCGATCCCCGGACTCGCCCAGCTCGGCATCGACGAGACCGCGCTCACCCCCGAAGGTCAAGGAATCTCCCAGCGGGGCCAGGAGCTCGGGGCCGCCGTGCCCGAGGGCTCCGCCCAGCGGCTGCGCCTGCTGCGGATCGGCGAGGTGCTGCAGTCCGACCCGCAGATGCTGCGCGATCTCGCAGATCACGGCATCGTCCCGGGCGTCGTGCTCGAGGCGGACCGCGTCGGCGACTCCTACCTGCTGCGCGCCGAGGGCCGCGAGCAGATCGCCCTGCCCGGCGACGTGGCTGGTCAGCTGCATGTGACCTCCGCGACAGCCGAGTAAAGCCTCCGTCAAGGTCTCCTCCAGAGGGCCCCACCCGCGGGCGTCGCGGGCGGCTCGGCCCCTAGTCTCGAGGGCGTGCCGCGGCGACCTGGTCCGGCATGCCCCCCGGAATCCCCCATGGCGCACCGGACAGGGCTGCGAGGTGACGCGCGCAGGGCCACGGCCCCGGGGGTACGGGAGCTGACGTGTCGAACACCGTGAAGAACACCCACCGCCGCGCCATGCGGCCGGTGACCCCTGCCGTCCGCGCCGGCCGCCTGGCCGCCGGCGCCGCCATGACCGCCGGCATCGTACTGGGCGGCGCCGCCGCCGCGACCGCCGAGCCGCAGGCCGAGCCCCAGGCCGACGGGTCCGCCGCGGCCGAGGCCGCCGCCCCCGCCGCGGTCACCCTGCCCACCGCGGGCTCCGAGGACGAGGAGTCCGAGAGCGCCGCCCCCGCCGTCTCCTTCGACGCGGCCCCCGCCTCGACCCTCTCCGTGACCCCCGCGCCGGAGCCCGAGCCCGCGCCGGAGCCGGAGACCACCGAGGAGGAGGCCGAGGAGGACACCTCCTCGGAGCAGTCCACCGAGACCCGCGAGGACGAGGGCACCTCCCGCGACACCGAGCGCGAGAGCACCGAGGAGGAGGACGCCTCCGAGGAGTCCACCGACGACTCCGAGGAGTCCACGGTGGAGGAGTCCACCGACAGCTCCGAGGAGTCCACCGAGGAGGAGAGCACCGAGTCCTCCAGCGAGGACGAGGACAGCTCCGAGGAGGAGTCCTCCGACGTGCCGGCCGCCGACAGCTCCATCCTGGCCACCGCCCGCTCCGGCATCGGCGTCCCCTACGTCTACGGCGGCTCCAGCACCTCGGGCTGGGACTGCTCCGGCTTCGTCGCCTGGGTCTACGCCCAGCACGGCGTCTCCATGCCCCACACCGCCGCCGGCCAGGCCGCGATGGGCACCCAGATCCCCCGCTCCGAGGCCCAGCCGGGCGACCTGGTCTACAAGCCGGGCCACATCGGCATCTACGCCGGCAACGGCAAGTTCGTCGACGCGGGCAACAGCCGCGTGGACACCTCCGAGCGCAACATCTACTCCGGCGACTGGACCTTCTACCGGATCTGAGTCGGAGCCGCATCCCGATCCCCCGCCGCGAGGACCCCGCACCCCTGGGTGCGGGGTCCTCGTGCATCCGGCACCGGGACGGGGCCCGGGCCTTCTTCCGGCGGTACCGTGGGGCGGTGACCTCCCTGCGTGACCTCCTCGCCGTGATCCTGCTGCTGGGCGCCCTGGTGCTCGGCGGGCTCTGGCTGCCCGCCACCTGGCTCCAGCACCACGTCGTGGACCGCGAGGGCTTCCTCTCCATCGCCGAGCCGCTGGGGGAGGACGCCGCCTTCCAGCGCAGCCTCACCGACGGCGCCGTCGAGCAGGTGCTCGGCAGCGACCGCGTGCCCGACTGGGCGGCCGAACGGCTCACCCCGCTCGCCGAGGACCAGCTCGCCGAGCTCACCGGCACGGGCACCTACGCGAGCATGTGGGCCGAGGCGATGGGGCAGACGCACGACGCCCTGTTCACCCCCGGCGCCTCCGACGTCGACGTCGACTTCGCGCCCGTGATCGACGGGGCCCTGAGCGAGGCGGAGGAGATCCTCCCCATCGACCTCCCGCGCCCCGAGGACGCCACCGTCACCGTCGCCACCATCCCCGACGTGCCGCTCGTGCACCGGGCCGGGGTGCTCGACCCCTGGGGGCAGCGGCTCGGGCCGGTCGCCCTGGTGATGGCCGTGCTCGCCGTCGTGATCGCCGCCCACCGCCGCACCATGACCCTGCTGGCCGGGCTCAGCGCCCTCGGCGCCGGAGGCATCACCCTGCTCATCGCCACCCGCATCACCGACATCGTCCCGGATTCGGTGGACCAGGCGGCCTTCCTCGGCCCCATCGTGCAGGTCTTCGAGCAGCGCCTGACGACGGACGTCACCGGTCAGGGGATCATCCTGATGGGTGCCGGTGCACTCGTGGCCGCCGTGGGCCTGGCCCTGATGGGGCTGCACCGCCGCCCCGTCGTCTGAGCGACCGCCGGCCACCGGTCCGGGGGCCGGACTCAGACCAGGCCCAGGCGCTCCGCGGCCAGCACCAGGCCGCCCTCGGCCGGGCCCGGCACCACCAGGTCCGCGGCCTCGGCCACCACGGCGGGGGCACCCTGGATCGCGACCGCGGTGCCCGCGGCCCGCAGCATCCCGAGATCGTTCATCCCGTCGCCCACCGCGATGGTGTCCGCGACGGTCAGGCCCAGGTGCTCGGCCACCTGCCGCAGTCCGTCGGCCTTGTCGATGCTGCGCAGGTGCAGCTCGCCGGAGCTGCCGTCGCCGCGGGACATCGAGTTGGGCAGCGCCCCGACCTGATCGCCGATCCGGGCGGCCACCTCGTCCACCGGGATCGGGGACTGCCACAGCGAGATCTTCGCGAAGGAGCAGGCCGTGAGGTCCTCGGGCACCACGGCGGCGCGGGCCAGGGCCCAGCTGCCGCCGCCCACCGAGCCGGCCGGGCCGGGCACGGCCTCGCGGGCGCGGGCGCGCAGCCAGTCCGCCATCGGCTGCGGGCAGTAGATCGCCTCGGGAGCCTCCAGCACGAAGGGCGCGCCCAGGTCCAGCAGCACCTCGGCGGCGTGACGGGCCAGCTCAGCGGGGAAGAGGTCGTCCCGCAGCAGCTCCCCGTCGACGGTGACGTGCGCCCCGGCGGAGCAGACCGCGCCGTCCAGCAGCTCCAGCACCGCGTCCTCGACGATCGAGGCGGGGCGTCCCGTGCTCAGCAGCACCGTGTGGCCGGCGGCGCGGATCCGCGCGAGCACCTCCACGTGCGCGGCGGGCACCACCCCGTGGTCCGCCAGGGTGCCGTCGAAATCCAGGAACACGACCCGCCGCTGCGACACCGGGGAACCTCGCCTCACTCGGGGATGCGGCGCCGGACGGCACCGAGGACCACCCTAGGCGACGATCGCCCTCGCCCCGGCGGCCACGACCCGTCTGCGACGATGGGCGCATGAGCCCGGCCCCGTCCCCCGAGATCACCCTGGTGGTCCTCGCCCCCGAGCACGCCGCGGAGCTCGCCGCCCTGGAGGAGTGCAACCGGGAACACCTGCGCATCGGCGCCCCCGAGCGGGAGCCCGCATGGTTCACCGAGGCCGGGCAGCGCGCCGCCATCGCCGCCCTGCGCACCGAGCGGGAGGAGGGCCGCGCGCTGCCGATGGTGATCATGCGGGAGGAGCCCGCGGGGCGCCGCATCGTCGGTCGGATCTCCGTCAACGGCATCACCCGCGGCGCCGCGCAGTCCGCCTCGCTCGGCTACTGGGTGGATCGCGACGAGTCCGGCCAGGGCATCGCCACCGCCGCCGTGAAGCTCGCGGTCGCCGCGGCGTTCGGCGGCCTCGGCCTGCACCGGCTGCAGGCCGAGGTGCAGGTGGGCAACGACGCCTCCGCAGCCGTGCTGCAGCGCTGCGGCTTCACCGAGGTGGGCCTCGCCCCGCAGATGTTGCGCCTGGGCGGCGACTGGACCGACTGCCGCCTCTTCCAGCTGGTCCATCCCGCCTGGAAGGAGCCGAGCGCGGCCGGCGCCGGGCACCGGTCGGGGCTCACGCTGCACGTGGAGCTGCCGGAGCGGGAGGAGACCCTCGCCCTGTACGAGGCGGTCGGCTGGTCCGCCTACCTCGAGGACCCCGAGGCCCTGCACCGGGCGATCGCCGGCAGTGCCCGCGTCGTCTCCGCCCGCCAGGACGGAGAGCTGGTGGGGCTCGCCCGGGTGATCAGCGACGGCGCCAGCATCGCCTACCTGCAGGACGTCCTGGTCGCGCCCCGGATGCATCGTCGGGGCCTGGGTCGGAGCCTCGTCGAGGCCGTCCTCGAGCCCTACGCGGACCTGCGGCAGCAGGTGCTGCTCACCGGCGACGACCCCGGTCAGCGGGCCTTCTACGAGGCGCTCGGGATGACGGAGGTCCACGACCACCCGGCCGGGCTGCGCGCCTTCGTGCGTCTGCGCTGACCGCGCCGCTCAGGCCCGGCCGACGCCGAGGGCGGTGTGCACGGCTGTGGTGACGAGGCGGGCGGCGGTGCGGGCGGTGCGGCCGTCCGCATCCAGCGAGGGGTTCAGCTCCACGACGTCCAGCAGCGCGAGCTTCCCGCTGGCGGCGGCCGCGGTGACGGCCGCCTGCACCAGCGGCAGCGGCACCCCGTAGGCCGCGGGGGCGGATACCCCTGGGGCGACGGCGGCGGGCAGCAGGTCGAGGTCGATCGTCAGGTACAGCACGTCGAGATCGGCAGTGAAGTCCTCGACCGCGGCGCGGATGCCCTCGGCGCGGGCGGCGAGGCACTCCTCGTCGGTCATCCAGGTGACGCCGAGCTCCCGGGCGCGGGCGAACAGGGCGCCGGTGTTCGAGGGCTCCGCGATGCCGAGCACGGTGTAGCGCAGCGCGCGGCCGGCGGCGCGCTCGGCGACGGCCATCTGCGCGAAGGGGGTGCCGGAGGTGGGGCGGGGTTCCTCGCGCAGGTCGAAGTGGGCGTCCAGGTTCAGCACGCCCCAGCGGGATCCGGCGTGGCGGGAGGCCATCAGCGCCCGGTAGTTGGGCCAAGCGGTCTCGTGCCCGCCGCCCAGCACCACGGTGAGCCGGCTGCCCGGCGCGTCCAGCGCGGTGGTGGTCAGCGAGGTCGCGGCGTCCTGCCCGCCCTCGAGGTCCTCGCCCTCGGTGACGGCGTCCCCGAGATCGACGAGCGCGACCTCGCCGGTGGCGAGCGGACCGTGCAGGGCCATCGGGGCGAGCGCCCGGCGCAGCGCCGCGGGCCCCTCGGCGGCGCCCACCCGGCCGCGGTTGCGACGCACGCCCTCGTCGGAGCGGAAGCCGAGCAGACCCACGTGCTCGGCGCCCGGTGCCGGGGGAGCGGTGCGCACCCGCTGGTGCCAACGGGCGTGCTCGGCGCCCTCGCCGTCGGTGCGTCCCTGCCAGGGGTCGGTGCTCGCGCTCATCGGGTGCCTTCCGCGACTGAGGTCGGGCCGCGCGGCATGCGCGGCCCGTCCTCATCATGGCATCGGGGTGGTGGTCGCTCGGGCGCGGCGGGCGATCGCCTGTCCGGCCAGCGCGACAGTCACGCACACGGCCATCACCAGCGCCATCGGCAGGGCCGAGGTGCCGTCGCCGAGGCCCACCAGCGGGGAGACCACCGCGGCGAGGCCGAACTGCAGGGCGCCCAGCAGGGCGGAGGCGAGGCCCGTGGAGCCGGGCACCGCACCGAGGGCAAGCGCGGTCGCGTTGCCGAAGATCAGGCCCATGCTGGCCACGGCCAGGAAGATCGGCACCGTCATGGTGATCACGGGGGCGCCGCTCAGGGAGAGCGCGAGGCCGAGGGCGACGGCGATCGACGCTCCGGCCAGGCCCAGGCGGAGCAGCCGCGCCACCGGGACCGTGGAGGTCAGCGAGGCGGAGACGCCGCTGACGATCATCAGGGCCAGGGCGTTCACGCCGAAGGCGAGCCCGTACCCGAGCGAGCCGAAGCCCATCATCTCCTGGTACAGGAACGGGGAGGCGGAGATGTAGGCCATCATCGCCGCGAAGGCGAAGCCGAAGGTGATCGTGTGGCCCAGGTACGCGCGCGATCGCAGCAGGGCTCCGAGGCCCGCCGCCTGGTCGCGGGTGGCCCGCAGCTCGGACCGCCGGGAGGTGCTGAAGGACTCCTTCACCACCAGCAGCACGGCCACCAGCATCACGGCGGCCAGCACCATCACGATGGCCAGCAGGCCGCGCCAGCCGATGACGTCGGTCAGGGCCCCGCCGAGCACGGGCGCGACCACGGGGGCGACGCCGCCGACGATCATCATCAGGCTGAAGGCGCGGGCCGCGGGGGGCCCGGCGGCGAGGTCGGAGATGATCGCGCGGGCGATCACGGTGCCGGCGGCTCCGGCGAGGCCCTGCACGGCGCGCGCCGCGATCAGCACGCCGATGGTGGGGGCGAGGACGGTGGCGATGCTGGCCAGCAGGAACACGGCGGAGCCGACGAGCAGCGGGCCGCGGCGGCCCCAGCGGTCCGAGACCGGCCCGAAGACGAGCTGGCCGACGGTGAGGCCCGCCAGGAAGGCGGTGAGGGTGAGCTGCACGGCCACCGAGGAGGTGTCCAGGTCGCCGGCGATCTGGACGAAGCTCGGCAGGTAGAGGTCGGTCGCCAGCGGCGCGATGGCGCTCAGCAGCCCGAGCACGAGCAGCAGCACGAGGGGGAGCGACTCCCGGCGGGGCGCGGTGGGCGCCGCCGCGGGAGCGGTCAGGGTCGAGGAGGAACGCATGTAGTTATCAAAACATAATCATGCGGTGCCGTCGTTAGGATCGGTCTGTGACCTCGCCGACCCCGCCCCTGGACCGCTTCCTGTTCGACGACCCCGTGCTCGTCGACCTCGCGGACGAGGTGCTGGACCTCGCCCGCCGCCTGCACCGCGGCTCCGAGGGCATGGAGGGGGTGGTGCCGCTGACCGGGACCGAGGTGATGGTGCTGCGCTACATCGACCGGCACCCGGAGTCCACGCCGAGCGCCGCCGCCGAGGGCACCGGCCTGCGCCGACCCAACCTCAGCGCCGCCCTGCGCTCGCTGGAGGCCAAGGGGATGATCGAGCGCCACGGCGATGCGGCCGACTCCCGCAGCGTCCACCTGCGGCTCACCGAGCGCGCCCGCGTCAGCGCCTCCCGCATCCGCGCGCGCTGGGGCCAGGTGCTCTCCGCCCAGCTCGGCGAGCTGACCGCGGAGGAGCATGCCGTGCTGGAGCGCGCCGTCGGCATCCTCGAGCGCGGCACCCTGGGCCCGGACTCCGCCTCGTGAGCGCCCAGCCGGGCGGGCCGGCCCCGAAGGCCCCCGCGGCCGACGCCGCCCTGCGGCTGCTCACCCACCTCGCCGCCCAGCGCCGTCCCGTCGCCGCCTCCCGCCTCGCCGCCGAGCTGGGTCTGCCCCGCTCCCGGGTCTACGACCTGCTCACGACCCTGGTCGAGCACGGCTTCGTGCTGCACCTGGCCGAGGAGCGCCGCTACGCGGTGGGTCCGGCGGCCTACGAGCTCGCCGCCGGCTACGCCCGCCACGACCCGCTGGCCCGCACCGGCCGCC
>NZ_AGBX01000002.1 GCF_000225825.1 Brachybacterium squillarum M-6-3
CGAGCCCGAGCCCGAGCCCGCCTTGCCGACGCCCGCCCCGGCGGAACGAGCTGCCGTTGCGGCGACGCCGGCGCAGCCCTCCGCCGAGGCCGGTGCGAGCGAGCGGCCCCTGGCCGAGCGCCTCGCGGCGCTGCCCGTGGACGGCGAGTTCTACGAGGAGGACCTGGCCGCCCTCCGCGACCAGGACATCGAGGCGCTGGACGCCGCCCTGCGGCGCCTGCCCGTCGCCGGTGAGTACGCGCCCGACGAGATCGCCTACCTGGCCACGCTCCCCGCGGGCTCCCTGGCCGCGCTGGACCAGCGGCTGCGCGCCGCGCCGGTGGAGGAGGACTTCACCCCCGGTCAGGCCGTCATCATCGCCTCCCACCTGGACGTGGCGGGCGCAGAGCTGCCGCCCTCGATCCGCGGCCCCCTCACAGGCGACGAGTACACCTCGCTGGTGATCCACGCGGCCGTCGACGCCGGCAACGCATGAGAAGCACCCGTCAGCGGCCGTCGGATGGCTCGGCGGACGACGGTTCGTCCTCGTCGTCCGGTGCCGTGTAGGACATGAGGTCTCCGGGCTGGCAGTCCAGGACCCGACAGATGGCGTCGAGGGTGGAGAAGCGCACCGCCTTCGCGCGTCCGTTCTTGAGCACGGCGACGTTCGCGGGCGTGATGCCGATGGCGTCCGCGAAATCGCCGACGCTCATCCCGCGCTCAGCCAGCATGCGATCGATCGTCACGCGGATCGTCATCACACGACCTCGTCCAGCTCGGTGCGCAGGCGGATTGCGCTGCGCAGCAGGGAGCGCAGGACGAGCGTGACGCAGGCGATCGCGATGAGGGTCAGGCAGGTCATCGCCTGGAGGAGGGCCACGAAGGGACTTCCCGCCTGACCGTTGCTGATCACGACGAACGATGCGATGACCAGGGCTCCGGCACCGCCGAGGGCGGCGATGAGCACATCGACGCGGCGCAGGGACGGGCGTGTCAGCACCGCGCCGATGTAGACCCGCTGCACGAGCAGCGCGACCATGCCGAGGGCGGCGAGCCCGAGGACCGTGATGGCGATGGCGATGGTGAGCAGAGGGTCACGAAGGCCGGCGTACTCGGGAAGATCCCGGGCGACCTCTGCGGAGAGGCCTGGCAACAGGACGATCACCAGGAGGCCGACGAGCGCGAGCGCTGCCAGCAGGGTTTGCGTCGCGAGGACGAGGGCGAAGGGAGGGCGCGGAAGGTCGGGGATCATGCATCGAGTATCGATAGATATCTATCGACTGCCAATAGGTCATGCCTGCGTATCGAGGCTGTCCCCGATGTGTGGTGTCGCCGCCGGACTCGGCAGGGCCACCGGCAGCATCGCCAGCCAGATGCCCATCGCGGCGGCGACCAGCACCGGCCCGGTGTCGTTGACGGACCAGCCGATCCACACGCCCACCACGAGCGCCACCCGCACGGCGTAGGAGGCGGGGTGGGCGGCATCCAGCGCCGCCAGTCGGCGCAGGCCCAGGCGTCGCGGCATCAGGATCGCCACCGAGGCGAGGATCGCGAGGATCAGCACCACGCCCAGCCCGGGGTAGTCGATCCCCATCGACAGGTTCAGCGTGACCTTGTGGGTGATGACCCGCAGCAGCTCCCCGGAGAGCAGGTCGTCGATGAAGCGTCCCAGGTGGGTGCGGTCCTCGACGGGGCGCAGCCAGTCCAGGAACGACACCCCGAGCACCGCCAGGCCGCCGGCGACGGCCAGGGCGATCACGTGCCAGGGCCGCACCCGGATGCCGGAGACCAGCAGGGCCAGCAGTCCGAAGGCGGGCACCGTCGCCAGCATCGAGCCGAAGTCCGCACCCATCGAGGGGGTCACGCAGATCCCCGCCACCACGGCGCCGACCACGAGCGTCCAGATCACCCGGGCGCGCGGCGTGCGCACCACGGTGAACAGGCACAGCATCGTCATCAGCGCCGCGCCGAGCACCAGGCCGAACAGGTGGTTGGAGATGCCGTAGAAGCGGCCGCCGGAGATGGGCAGCGCCCCCATCGGGGAGGACAGCTGGAAGCGGGAGCCGGTCGCGGACTCCAGCAGCACCAGCCCCGTCACCAGCGCCGCCGAGACGCCGAGGGGCCCGTGCCGCCAGCGCCGCCACGGCCCCAGCAGCACGATCGCGCTCAGCACGGCGGCCCCCGCCCAGACCACGGCGGTCAGCGCCAGCACGGGATGCTCGGCGCGCCACCACGGCACTGCCGAGGCGTATAGCCCGGCGGGCGCGGCGAGCGGGGCGATGGTCGCGAGCGCCCGCGCCACCGAGGCCAGCCGCGGACGGCGCGCCAGGCGTGGCACCAGCAGCACCACCACGCCTGCCAGGCCCGGCAGCACCCAGCTGACCAGCGCCACGATCGTGCCCTCGTCCACCAGGGACGCGGCGAGGCTGCGGTCCAGGGCCAGCTGCTGCGGGTCCTCCTCGGCCACGCCCTGGAAGGGCTGCCCGGTGATCAGCCCCTCGGCCTCGGCGCCGTAGGAGGCGAGGATCGTCGGCAGGACGTCGGTGAGGGTCACGACCCCCGTCTGCTTGGTGGCGCCGCTGGTCAGGGCCGTCCCGGCGAATCCGGTGTCCATCACGACCTGCAGGCCGACGCTGCGGGAGGCGACGGCGCCGCTGCGCTCCATCTCGACCGGGTCCTCCGGGTCGGTGGCGGCGACGGAGGCGAGCAGGGTGCGAGGCAGCTCGGCGGCATGGCAGCCGCCGGCGGCGTCGAGGATCGTGCCGACGCGGGTGTCGAGGTCCTGCACGGCGGCGGCGCGGTCCGGGTCGTCGTGGGTGGGCAGGCCTCCGGCGTCGACGAGGACGATGTCGTCCCCGGTCAGGGCCTCCTCGAGGGCGGCGGTGTCCGGCGCGGTGGTGGCGTCGATCTCGGTGGTGGCGACGTCGAGCTGCTGCCACTGGTCGATCGCGGGGTTGGGGATGCCGGAGGAGGCGGGGGCCGTCTCGGCGAGGCCGCGGTAGCCGCTGCGCAGCGTCTCCATGCCCTGGCGCTTCGTGGACACCATCGTGGTGGAGGTGGTGTTCATGGCCGCCACGCCCGCGTGCTCGGCCAGGCACTGCAGCGCCGGGGTGTCCTCGGCGGAGATGTCCTCCCAGCTCAGGCCGGCGGTGGCGATGACCAGCCGCACCGGATCGGTGTGGGCGGTGTCCTCGGCGCGGGCCGGTGCGGCGGGGACCAGGAGGAGGGCGCCCAGGGTGCCGAGGGCCAGCAGCATGGCCGTGACGACGGCGGGGAGTCGGCGCAGGGAGGGCATGGATCGATCGTAAAGGCGGGGCCCGCTGGGCCGCGGCGGGGGCGGTGACCGCACGGTGAGGATCGTGCGGAGATCACGCCCGGGCGGCGGCTCGGGGGACGACGGGAGCGGCCGCATTGACCACCCGGGGCGGGGGCCATACGGTGCCCAGGACCCGCCCCGACCAGCCCGCCCCGGAGGCACCTTGACCCGCATCTACCGCCCCGTGCCCGCCCGGCGCCCCGAGAGGGCCGTGCGATGAGCGGGCTGCGCCTCGACGCCGCCGACCCGGCCCCGCCCTACGAGCAGATCCGCCGCGGCATCCGCCGCCAGATCAGCGAGGGCGTGCTGGAGGCGGGGGACCGGCTGCCCGCGATCCGGGCGCTCGCCGAGGAGCTGGGCCTCGCCCCCGGCACCGTCGCCCGCACTTACAAGGAGCTCGAGGAGGAGGGCTGGGTGACCACGCGCCGGGGCGCCGGCACCCGCGTCTCCCCGGAGGGCGTGCGTGCCGCGCGGACGGTGGAAGGCCCGCCGGGGTCGGCGACGCCGGTGGCGACCGAGCTGCGGGAGCTGCTCGCCGGACCGGTGCGGGAGGCCCGCTCGCAGGGGTACCGGGACGACGAGATCGCCGCCGCCCTGCGCCAGGTGCTGCGCGGCACTGATCCCGCGTGAGTCCGGGTGCCCTTGTGAGCCCGGGTGCCTTCGTGATCCTGTGCGCTGCGCGGAGGGCCTGGACATGACCGTCCCGGACCGCGGTGACGGGCCCTCACGGCCGGGTGCGGACGCTGGAACGGGACAGGTCGGTCTGTGGCTCCTCCCGCTCGGACCCGAGCACGACGCGGCGATCCTCGCTGGTCAGGATCCCGCACTGGCCCGAGAGATCAGCGGTGCACCGTGGACTCCCGCCACCCTCTCCGCCTTCCTCGGGCGCTGCGCCGGGTGGAGCACGGACGGCCCCCTGCGGGAGCTCGCCGCCCTGGACACCCGCACGGGTGTGCTGCTCGGCGGGGGAGGGATCGCCCGGCTCGGCCCGGGGATCGACCGCGGCGAGGCGACGCTCAGCTACTGGCTGCTGGCCGCCCATCGTGGCCGCGGGCTCGGGCACGTGGTGGCCGCAGCGCTCGTGGCCCTGGCCGCGCAGGACCCGCGAATCGACCGACTCGTGCTGCGCATCGCCCCGGACAACCCCGCCTCCCAGGCCGTGGCCCGCCAACTCGGAGCCGCGGCCACCGGCAGGGAGGAGCCCCACCCGGCAGGCGGTGGACGCCGCGCCCGCCGTTGGGAGCTGGCACTGCGGCGCTGACGCGGCCTCCGCCCCAGCCCCGACCTCAGCCGCAACCGGTCTCGGCGACTGAAGGTCCCGTTTTTCGTCGCAGCCCCGGTCGGCCTCGGCGCCCGGCGTCCCGACCCTTCGCGCCATCCGTACTCCTGCTCGGGGTGCCCTGTCCAGCAGACACACTCAGGCGACACGTCGCGTGCATAATGCAGGTCGCCTGCTCCTGGGCTGTTTCGGATGGACACGGCACGCGTTGCGCGGCCGGGGCGGCCCGGGAGGGTGCGGGCCGTGGCACGCTGAGCCCATGACCGCCGTGCCCGCTTTGTCCGATGCCCCCGCGATCCGCCTGATCCGCCCCACGACTGCGCTGATCCCCGCCTACCTCGACATCCTGGCCGAGATGCACGGCGGCCCGCTCGACGGCTCGGGCATCCACGGGGAGGCGACCGCGCCCCGGACCGAGGAGGAGGCCTGCGCCCTCATCGCGGAGCAGCGCGCCGCCGAGGAGCCCGGCACCGTGTTGCCCGAGGGCCTTGTGCCCTGCAGCTTCCGCTGGATCGTGCCCGCCGGGACAGGGCCGGAGGATGACCAGGTCACCGAGGGACGGCACGCGGACCCTGCCGCTGACGAACCCGGGGCCACGGTGACGGCCCCGCCGAACAGCCCCGTGCTGGGATTCCTCGCCATCCGGCACGTGCTGAACCGGTACCTCTTCGACCTCGGCGGGCACATCGGCTACTCGGTGCGTCCCTCCCAGCGCCGTCGCGGCGTCGCCCGCGCCGCGCTGCTGCAGGGCCTCGCCGAGAGCGCGGCCCTGGGCATCGACCCGGTGCTGGTGACCTGCGCGGAGGACAACGTGGGCTCCCGCGGCGTGCTCGAATCGGCCGGCGGGGCCTACGAGGAGGCCCGGGGCGGGGTCCGCCGCTACTGGTTCGGCGCCGGCCCCCGCCCCACCGGCCCCACCGCCTGAGCTGGACCGCGGCGGCCGGAGGGCCGCGCGCGCACTAGGCTCGGCTGTCATGCGGTACGGATTCCTCGGCCCCGAGACCACCTTCACCCACCAGGCGTTGCTGCAGGCGCTCGCGGAGGGTCCCGCCGGCGCGACCGACGCCGAGGTCGAGATCGTGCCCTTCGCCTCCGTGGCCACGGCCACCGCCGACCTCATCGCCGGGGACATCGACGCCCTGATGGCCCCCATCGAGAACTCGGTGGAGGGAGGCGTCTCCGGCACACTCGACGTGCTCGCCGCGACCGACGCGATCACCATCGTCGCCGAGCAGATCGTGCAGATCGGCTTCGTGCTGGCCGCGAAGGAGCCCACCGCGCTGGAGGACCTGACCGTGGTCTCCTCCCACCCGCACGCCCAGGCGCAGGTGCAGGGCTGGCTGCGCGCGCACGTCCCCGAGGCGGATGTCGCCGCCGCCTCCTCGACCGCGGCCGCCGCGCGGGACCTCGCCGCCATGGATGCGGACGAGGCGTACGGACGCGCCGCCGTCTGCTCGGCGCTCGCCGCCCGGCACTTCGGCCTGGAGGTGCTCGCCGAGGGCATCGAGGACGTGTCCGGCGCCCGCACCCGCTTCGTGCTGGTCGCCCGGGAGGGTCGCATCCCGGCCCGCACCGGCGCCGACAAGACCACCGTCGTGATCCACCTGCCGCACAACCGCTCCGGTGCGCTGCTGGAGGCCCTGGAGATGCTCCGTTCCAACGGGGTGAACATGTCGCGCATCGAGTCGCGGCCGATCGGGGACTTCCTGGGCCGGTACTCCTTCTCCATCGACATGGAGGGGCACCTGGAGGACCGTCGCGTCGCCGCGGCCCTGCGCTCCCTGCACCGCATGTGCCCGGTGGTGCACTACCTGGGCTCCTACCCGCGGGTCGACGGCACCCGTCCCGAGGTGCGGGAGGACTTCGAGGACGTCACCTACGACGAGGCGCACCGCTGGATCGAGGACCTCGGCGGGATGATCACACCGTCGTCGAGCGCGGGCTGACCGGCACCCGCAGCCGCAGCGCGCCCGCATCGACGCGGGCGATCATGTGGGTGGCCTCGATGTCCGTGTCGCCGTCGAGCTGCACGGGCTGCTCCTTGGTGGTGGCGACCTTCACCGAGGTGGTCTGGTAGCGCTCCATCGTGGAGAGCTGGGTGGCGAAGCGCGGCCGCTTCTGCGGCACCAGGCGCGGGTTCAGGATCTGCGTGACCACCTGGCTGAACCCGGCGGCGCCGCGCCAGCCGGCCACCATGATCTCGAGCTGGCCGTTGTCGACGGTCGCGTCCGGCATCAGCACCAGCCCGCCGGGCAGCTTGCCGACGTTGCCCAGCAGCACGGTGCGGGCGCGGTGGGCGTGCCGCACCCCGTCGCCCACGTCGACCACCACGTCCACCGAGCGGCCCAGGATGGTGCGGGCCCCGCCGAGCACGTAGGCCAGCCAGCCGATGCGCTTCTTCATCGTCGGGTCGGTGTGGCCGATCATCTCGGCGTCGGCCCCGAAACCGGCGATGACCAGGAAGATCTGCGGGGCGGCGGCCGAGGCGGAGGCGATGGTGTTGCCGGCCTGCAGCCAGCCGACGTCGACCATCCGGTCGCGGCCGGTGAGCGCCGCGGTCATCGCGGAGCCGGGGTCGTCCAGGGGGATGTCGACGTTGCGGGCCAGCAGGTTGCCGGTGCCCGAGGGGATGATGCCCATGCGGGTGTCGGTGCCCGCGAGGACCGAGGCGACCATGCGCACGGTGCCGTCGCCCCCGGCGGCCACCACCAGGTCGGCGCCCTCGGTGACGGCCTGGCGGGCCTGGCCCTGCCCGGCGTCCTCCACCGTGGTCTCGTAGAAGACCACCTCGGCCTCCTCGATCGCATCGACCACCTCGGTGATCTGCCTGCGGAACCGCTCGGCGTCGGCGAACTTCACGGGGTTCATCACCACCGCGACCTTGCCGAGGCGGGTGCCGTGCTCGCCGTCCTCCCGCGGGTTCTCCTCGTCCTCCGGCTCCTGCTCGGGTCGGCGCGACCCCTGGGTGAGGCTGCGCAGCGCCACCAGCTCGCTGCCGTGACGGCCGAGACGGACCAGCACGACCACCAGCAGGATCAGCACCAGCGCGCTGAGGACGACGGTGGCGATCGCGAGGGCCAGTCTCGGTTCCATGCGCGCCAGACTACCGAGGGGACCCGACGAACCGGATCCGCGTTGGGACGGGCGCCGTGGGGAATCGTCGTAGGTGGGGAGGAGCATCACGTCCCCGGCCCGGATATCGCCACGACAGCGACCGGGGCACCCCCGGTAGGCTGGGGCGATGATCGATCTGCGGCAACTGCGCGAGAACCCCGACCTGGTCCGTGACGCCCAGGAGGCCCGTCGCCGGGACACCTCCGTGGTGGATCAGGTCCTCGAGGCCGACCGCACCTGGCGCGAGTCCACCTCCGCCGCCGAGGCCGCCCGCGCCGAGCAGAAGACCCTCGGCAAGAGCGTCGCCCAGGCCCAGGGCGATGAGAAGCAGACCCTGCTGGCCGAGGCCAAGGAGCTCTCCGCCGCCGTGAAGCGCATGCAGGCCGAGGCCGAGGAGGCCCTGGCCCGCCGCGACGGCCTCCTGCGGGAGATCCCGAACATCGCCGAGGGCGCCCCCGCGGGTCTCGAGGAGGACTTCGAGGTGCGCGAGGTCGTGGGGGAGACCCCCTCCTTCGACCACCCGGTGAAGGACCACCTGGAGATCGCCGAGGGGCTGAAGGCGATCGACATGGCCCGCGGCGCGAAGGTCTCCGGCGCCCGCTTCTACTTCCTCACCGGCGTCGGCGCGCAGCTGGAGCTGGCGATCCTCAACGCCGCGATCGACCAGGCCACCGCGGCCGGCTTCACCCCGATGATCACCCCGACGCTGGTGCTGCCCGAGTCGATGGACGGCACCGGCTACCTCGGCGAGCACGCCAGCGAGGTCTACCACCTGGACAAGGGCGACGACCTCTACCTGGTCGGCACCAGCGAGGTGGCCCTGGCCAGCTACCACCGCGACGAGGTGCTCGACCTCTCCGATGGTCCGCTGCGCTACGCCGGCTGGAGCGCCTGCTACCGCCGCGAGGCCGGCAGCTACGGCAAGGACACCCGCGGCATCATCCGCGTCCACCAGTTCCACAAGGTCGAGATGTTCTCCTTCTGCAGCGTCGAGGACTCCTTCGCGGAGCACGAGCGGCTGCTGGGCTGGGAGCGGGAGATGATGGCCCGCATCGACGTGCCCTACCGCATCATCGACACCGCCGCCGGCGACCTCGGCACCAGCGCCGCCCGCAAGTTCGACTGCGAGGCGTGGATGCCCAGCCAGGAGACCTACCGCGAGCTCACCTCCACCTCGAACACCACCCAGTTCCAGGCCCGGCGGCTGAACATCCGCGAGCGCACCGAGGACGGCCTGCGCCCCGTCGCGACCCTCAACGGCACCCTCGGCACCACCCGCTTCATCGCCGCGATCCTCGAGAACCACCAGCAGCCCGACGGCTCCGTGGTCGTGCCCGAGGGCCTGCGCCCCTACCTCGGCGGCCGCGAGGTCTTCGAGGTCGTCGCCTGAGATGCCCTCCACCCCCGATCCCTCCGACCCGATCGACCCCGCCGGCCCGACCGACTCCGCCGGCGCGGCGCCCGCGCGCGGCGGCCGCTGGCGCCGCTGGCGCGAGGCCGCCCGCCATCGCCGGTTCACCCGGATGTCAGAGCGTCGCGGCAGACTGCGGTCCATGAGCACCACCCCGACCGCGCCCGCCCCCGTCATCGACCCCACCGCGGAGCGCCGCGCCGCCGTCGCCCGCCTCGCCGGACCGCTCGGCGCCCTGACCGGGCAGGAACTGCTGATCGGCCTGGACGTGGACGGCACCCTGGTGGACCACGACGGCACCATGTCCGCCCCGATGCGGGCCGCCCTGCAGCACGCCGCCGAGCAGCACACGGTCGTCATCGCGACGGGCCGCTCCATCGGCGCGACCCTGCCGATCGTGCGCGCCGCCGGCATCGAGCACGGCTACGCGGTGTGCTCCAACGGCGCCGTGACCCTGCAGATCGACGCGGACACCGAGCCCGGCCACCGGGTGATCGACACCCGCACCTTCCTGCCCGGGCACGCCCTGGCCACCCTGCGCGAGGTCGCCCCGGACGCCCACTACGCGGTGGAGACCGCGGGCGGCGAGTTCTACGCGACCACCGGCTTCCAGGACGCCAGCTTCGGTGTCGAGGCCATCGAGTCCGACCTCGAGGACCTGATGGCGCTCGAGGCGGTGCGCGTGGTGGTGCACGTCCCCGACCTCTCCCCGCAGGAGTTCTCGAAGATCGTCGCCGAGTCCGGCGTGCACGGCGTGGAGTACGCGATCGGCTGGACGGCCTGGCTGGACATGGCCGCCCCCGGCGTCTCCAAGGCCAGCGCCCTGGAGGTGGTGCGCGAGCGCCTCGGCATCGCCGCCGCGCACACGGTCACCGTGGGCGACGGCTTCAACGACGTGGAGATGCTGGGCTGGGCCGGCGTGGGCGTGGCGATGGGCCAGGCCCCGCAGGGCGTGAAGGACGTGGCCGACGAGGTCACGCTCTCCGTCTACGAGGACGGCACCGTCCTGGTGCTGGACGCGCTCGGCGCCTGACCTCCCCGGGCCCCGGTCCGATCCGCCCGACCCCTCCCGACCTGCGATGACGCATGTCGCGCAGGCCACGTCGGGAGGGGGTGGCGCCGCCCGGCGGCGGGAGTAGTGTTTCCGCTCGTGCTGCTCCGGATCCGGCGTCGAGGATCGGGTTCGCCGATCCGCGATCGACGCCCGAAGCCCGCTCGTACCCTGCTGGCCCTGCTCACCGGCGCCATCGTGCTGGGCACCGGCGCGCTGATGCTGCCGGCGGCCACCACCGGCCCCGGCGGCGCGGGGCTGATGGAGTCGCTGTTCACCGCGGTCTCGGCGCTGTGCGTGACCGGGCTGGTCGTGGTGGACACCCCCGTCTTCTGGTCGGGCTTCGGCCAGGTGGTGATCCTGCTGCTGATCCAGCTGGGCGGCTTCGGTGTGATGACCTTCGCCTCCGTCGTCGGCCTGACCGTGATCCGCCGCTTCTCCCTGACCACGAAGCTCACCGCCGCCGCCGAGGTGCGTTCCCTGGACCTCGAGGACGTCGGCTCGCTGGTGCGCGGCATCGTGAAGATCTCGCTGACCATCGAGGCGGTGGCCGCGGCGATCCTCACCCTGTGCTTCGCCCTGAACCACGGGGAGTCCTGGCCGCGGGCCGCCTGGCTCGGCGTGTTCCACGCCGTCTCCTCCTTCAACAACGCGGGCTTCGCGCTGTTCAGCGACAGCTTCATGTCGTACACCGACGACCCGGTGCTGCTGCTCACCGCGAGCGCCGCCACCATCCTGGGCGGCCTGGGCTTCCCGGTGCTGGTGCAGCTCGGCCGCCACCTCGGCACCCCGCGACTATGGACCATGAACACCCGCATCGTGGTGGCCGCGACCCCGGTGCTGCTGGTGCTCGGCACCGTGTACATCACGGCGCTGGAGTGGTCAAACCCGGCGACGCTCGGCGCGATGCCCCCGGCCGAGCGGATCCTCAACGGTTTCGTGCTGTCCGCGCAGACCCGCACCGCCGGCTTCAACAACGTCGACATCGGCGCGATGGACCCGGCGACCTGGCTGGGCATGGACATGCTGATGTTCATCGGCGGCGGCCCCGCCGGCACCGCGGGCGGGATCAAGGTGACCACCTTCGCGGTGCTCGCCTTCCTGATGCTCGCCGAGCTGCGCGGTGCCGGGGCCGTGACCGTCTTCGGCAAGCGCCTCTCGCGGGCCGTGCACCGCCAGGCGCTCACCGTGATCCTGCTGGCCGTGGGCCTGGTGGCCCTGTCCACCGTCACCCTGATGATCATGACCCCGATCGCCCTGGACGCCCTGCTGTTCGAGGTGGTCTCGGCGCTGGCCACGGTGGGCCTGTCCACCGGGATCACCGCGGAGCTGCCGGTGGCGGGGCAGCTGATCCTGGTGGTGCTGATGATCGTGGGCCGGCTCGGCCCGATCACGGTCGCCACCGCGCTGGCGCTGCAGTCGCGGCGCCCCCTCTACGACCTCCCCAAGGAAAGGCCGATCATTGGCTAAGCCATGGACGCAGAGCCCTCAGGGCCCGCAGAGCCCGCAGACCCGCACCCCCGGCCGGACCGGCCCGCGCGTCCGGCTGTTCGGCCGTGACGACCCCGCCCGCACCCCCTCCGCGCACTCGGTGGCGGTGATCGGCCTGGGCCGCTTCGGCCAGTCCCTCGCCCTGGAGCTGATGGCCGAGGACGTGCAGGTGCTCGGCATCGACGAGCGCGAGGAGGTGGTGCAGTCCCTGGACGGGCAGCTCACCCACGTGGTGCGCGCCGACGCCACCGACGAGGCGGTGCTGCGGCAGCTCTCGGTGCCGGACTGCGACCGGGTGGTGATCGCGATCGGCAGCGACATCGAGGCCAGCATCCTGGTGGCCTCCCTGCTGCTGCGCTTCGAGGTGGAGGGCATCTGGGCGAAGGCCGTCAGCGACGCCCACGGCCTCGTGCTGCAGCAGCTCGGGATCCCGCACGTGGTGTTCCCGGAGAAGGACATGGGCCGCAAGGTCGCCCACATGGTCTCCGGCAGCGTGCAGGACTACGTGGAGGTCGACAAGGGCTTCGCCGTGGTGCGCACCGCGGTGCCGCACCGCTTCGTGGGCCGGGCTCTGGGGGACAGCGGCATCCGCCGCGAGCACGGCGTCACCGTCAGCTCCGTGAAGCACGAGGGGCAGGAGTGGGAGCCCGCCACCGCGGACACGGTGCTCGCCGCGGGGGACACCCTGCTGGTCACGGGCCCCACCCGGCAGGCGGAGCGCTTCGGCCGGCTGGCCTGAGCGGCCCCGCGGCTCAGGCGCCGACCTCCAGCACGACGGTGCCCCAGTGCCCTCCCTCGCGCAGCATCCGGTGCGCCTGGGCGGCGTCGGCCAACGGCAGCCGGGCGTGGATCGGCACCCGCAGCTCCCCGCTCTCCAGCCAGGGCCACACCAGCTCCCGGGTACGGGCGAGGATTGCGCCCTTGGCCTCCGGGTCGCGGGAGCGCAGCGTCGTCCCGATCACCCGGGCCCGCTTGCCCATCAGCATCCCGACGGGCAGCTCGCCGCTGGCCCCGCCGAGGGTGCCGATGATCACCAGGCGGCCGTGCTCGCGCAGCATCCCCACGTTGTCTGCCAGTGCGGAGCCGCCGATCACGTCGAGGATGACGTCGGCCCCGCCCTCGGCGCGCACCGCCTCCGGCACGTCGGTGGTGTGCCGGTCCCAGGCGACGTCGGCGCCGAGGCCCCGCACTCGTTCCGCCGCCTCCGGGGAGCCGACGGTGGTCAGCACCCGGGCGCCGAGCAGGCGCGCGAGCTGCACCGCGGTGGTGCCGATGCCGCCGCTGCCGCCGTGGATCAGCACCTGCTCCCCGGCGCGCAGCCCCGCCTCGATGACCAGGTTCGAGACGACGGTGGCGGTGACCTCGAGGACGCCCGCGGCCTCCACCGGGTCCAGACCCGCGGGGATCGGCAGCTGCTGCTGCTCGGGCACGGCCACCACCTCGGCGTAGCCGCCACCGGCCAGCAGCGCCACCACCGGTTCGCCGGTGTCGCGGCGGCGCCCGGAGACCTCCAGGCCGGGCAGCTCGGAGGCGCCCGGCGGCGGGGGATAGTGCCCGGCGGTCTGCGCCACGTCGGCCCGGTTCACGCCCGCGGCCAGCACGTCCACCAGCACCTCGCCGCGGCCGGCAACCGGCTCGGGCAGCTCTGCGAGCTCCAGGGTGTTGTCCCGGGTGATTCTCATGGCACGCATGGCGCCACCGTATCGACCCGACCGGCGGGTAGGCTCCCGGGCGTGGGAACAGTGTCCAGAGGTGAAGGGGTCCCTCGCTCGTGCTGAGAGAGACGCAGCTGGATCCGGAGCGGTCCGCGACCTGGTCGACGGCACCCGCTGAGGACCGGTCGACCGCCCCGCGCACCGTGCGGGTGCCCTCCCCTGCTACCCCGATCGCGGCCCCGCTGCTCACCGTGGTGGTGCCCTGCTACAACTCCGAGGCCTACCTCTCCCGCGCCGTGGACCCGCTGCTGAGCACCGCCGAGCACGTCGAGGTGGTGCTCGTGGACGACGGCTCCACCGACGCCACCGCGGTGATGATCGACCGGTACGCCGCCGAGCACCCCGAGCGGGTGCGGGCCGTGCACCAGGCCAACGGCGGCCACGGCGCCGCCATGACCACCGGCATCGCCCACGCCCGCGGTGAGTACCTGAAGGTGCTGGACAGCGACGACTGGTTCGACCCCGAGGCCTTCGCCGCCTACCTGCACCGGCTGCGGGAGTGGGTGGACGCCGGCACCGCGCCGGACGCGCTGATCACGAACTACGTCTACGAGAACGTCTCCCGCGGCACCCGCAAGGTGGTGCGCTACGCCTCCTCGATGCCCGAGGGCGTGGTCTGCGGCTGGGGCCAGCTGCGCCGCCCTCGCGCCGGCAGCTACTTCCTCATGCACGCCCTGACGTACCGCACCGCGGTGCTGCGCGACAGCGGCGTCGAGTTCCCTCGGCACACCTTCTACGTCGACAACCTGATGGCCTCCATCCCGTTGCGCGCGGTGAGGACGCTGGCCTACCTCGACGTGGACCTGTACCGCTACTTCATCGGCCGCGACGACCAGTCGGTGGCGGAGGCCGTGATGATCTCCCGGCTGGACCAGCAGCTGCGGGTGAACCGCCTGCTGGTGGACGGCCTGCGCAGCGAGGAGCTGGAGGATGCCGCGCAGCTCGGCTACCTGCTGCACTACGCCTCGATCGTCACCAGCGTCTCCCTCACCCTGAGCCTGCTGGCCGGCACCGAGGAGGCCGAGCGCGGCGCCGCGGAGCTGCGCGCCCACCTGCGCGAGCGGGACCCCGCCGCCCACCGCGCCTTCCGCCGCTCCGCGACCGGGCGCCTGCTGTGCCTGCCCGGCCGCACCGGCGACGCCGTGGTGCGCGTCAGCTACCGCCTGGCGCGCCGCCGCTTCGGCTTCAACTGAGCCCGGGGCGCCGACGACGGCATCGACCGACGTCCTGCTCCGCTCCGGGGAACGCCGGGATACTGGGGGGATGGACGCTTCCCCCTCGCCCACCGCGCAGCCCGTCGCTCTGGACGAGGACACCGGGCTCCCCGCCGCCCCGCACGCCGCAGGCGCCCCCGCCGTGCAGGACGCCCTCGGCAGCGGCCCCGACGGCCTGAGCGCCGCCGAGGCCACGCGGCGCCTGGAGCGCCACGGCCCCAACGCCCTCCCGGCCGCCGAGCAGGAGTCGGCCCTGCGCCGCCTGCTGCGCCAGATCAACGACCCGATGATCTTCGTGCTGCTCGGCGCCGCGGTGCTCACCACCGCGATGGGCCACCTGGTCGACACGATCGTCATCCTCGCCGTCGTCGTCATCAACGCCACCATCGGCTATATCCAGGAGGGCCGCGCCGCCGACGCCCTCGAGGGCATCCGCTCGATGCTCTCCCTGGACGCGCAGGTGCGTCGCGACGGCGCCTGGGTGACCCGTCCCGCCGAGGAGCTGGTGCCCGGGGACCTGGTGCGGCTCTCCGCCGGTGACAAGGTCCCCGCCGACGTGCGCATCCTGCAGGCCTCGAACCTCACCTGCGAGGAGTCCGCGCTGACCGGCGAATCCGTGCCCGTCGGCAAGGACCCGGCCCCCGTCGCCGCCGACGCCCCGCTGGGCGACCGCACCGCGATGGCCTTCTCCGGCACCACCGTCGCCTCCGGCTCCGGGCAGGGCGTCGTGGTCGGCACCGGCACCGCTACCGAGATCGGCCACATCACCACCATGCTCGACGAGGTCGAGTCGCTGGAGACGCCGCTGGTGCGGCAGATGACGGCCTTCTCCAAGACCCTCTCGATCATCGTGGTGATCGCCGCGGTCGCCATGTTCGCCCTGGGCTGGTTCCTGTACGACTACACCCTCGGCGACCTCACCCTCTCCGCGATCGGCTTCGCCGTGGCGGCGATCCCCGAGGGCCTGCCCGCCGTCCTCACCATCACCCTCGCCCTCGGCGTGCAGCAGATGGCCCGGCGCAACTCCATCACCCGCCGCATGACCTCGGTGGAGACCCTCGGCTCGGTCACCGTGATCTGCTCGGACAAGACCGGCACCCTCACCCGCAATGAGATGACCGTGACCACCGTCGTCACCCCCGCCGGCCGCTACCGCGTCACCGGCACCGGCTACGCGCCCGAGGGCGAGATCCGCGACGAGACCGGCGTGGTGGAGCTGCTGGAGCACGAGGACCTGCGGATGCTCGCCGAGATCGCCGCCCGCACCAACGACTCCACCGTCACCCGGGAGGGGGAGGGCTGGCAGCTCACCGGCGAGCCCACCGACGGCGGCCTGCGTACCTTCGCGATGAAGGCGGGCGTGGCCGGCGACGACGAGGCGCGCCTCGCCGAGGTGCCCTTCGACTCCGCCTACAAGTACATGGCGACCCTCGATGAGGTGGAGGGCGTCGGCACCGTGATCGACCTCAAGGGCGCCCCCGACCGGCTGTTGGACCGCTGCAGCCACCAGGGCTCCACCCCCGATCAGCGCCGGCCGCTGGACCGCGCCCACTGGGAGGCGCAGATCGACGAGCTCAGCGCCCAGGGCCTGCGCGTGCTGGCCGCCGCCGTGCGCCCCGCCGAGGGCGCCACCACCGTCGGCACCGAGGACGTCGACGCCGGCGGCTTCACCTTCCTCGGGCTCTACGGCATCATCGACCCTCCCCGTGAGGAGGCCACCGCCGCCATCCGCGCCTGCCACGAGGCCGGGATCCGGGTCGTCATGATCACCGGCGACCACGCCGGCACCGCCGGGGCCATCGGCCGCGAGATGGGCATCGAGGACACCGGCGGCGCCGTCACCGGCGCCCAGCTCGAGGCCGCCGACGACGCGCAGCTCGCTGAGTACGCCAGGGACCACTCGGTGTTCGCCCGCACCAGCCCCGAGCACAAGCTGCGCCTGGTCCAGGCCCTGCAGGCCGACGGCCAGGTGGTCTCCATGACCGGCGACGGCGTCAACGACGCCCCCTCCCTGAAGCGTGCCGACGTGGGCGTGGCGATGGGCATCAAGGGCACCGAGGCCACCAAGGAGGCGGCCGACGTGGTGCTCGCCGACGACAACTTCGCGACCATCGCCGATGCCGTCGCGATGGGCCGCACCATCTACGACAACCTGCAGAAGGCCATCATCTTCATCCTGCCCACCAACGGCGCGCAGGGCCTGGTGGTGCTGGTCTCCGTGCTGCTGGGGATGACGCTGCCGCTGACGCCGGTGCAGGTGCTGTGGGTCAACACCATCACCGCGGTCACCCTCGCCCTCGCGCTGGCCTTCGAGCCCGCCGAGTCCGACATCATGCGCCGCGCCCCGCGGGCCCCGGGCTGCTCGATCCTGCCGCGTTCCGGCGTGATCCGCATCGTCTACGTCTCGCTGCTGCTGGGCGCCGTCACCATCGGGGTGTTCCTCTGGGGCCAGGCCGCCGGGGTGCCGGTGGAGGTCTCCCGCACGATGGCCGTGAACACGATCGTGGTGGGCCAGATCTTCTACCTGCTGGCCTCGCGCTTCTCCCGCACCACCAGCCTGCGTCCGGAGCTGCTGACGACCAACCCGATCTCCTGGATCTGCATCGGCGCGATGCTGCTGCTGCAGCTGGCCTTCGTCTACCTGCCGCCGCTGCAGGCCGCCTTCGACTCCACCGGCGTGGGGCTGCTCGGCTGGGCGATCCCGGTCGGCGCCGGCCTGCTGGTGTTCGCCGTGGTGGAGCTCGACAAGGCCCTGCGCCGGTAGGATCCACGGGTGCCTCCGGGCACCGGGAGGGTTGACAGAGCGGCCGAATGTGGTGGTCTTGAAAACCACTGTGCAGTGATCCTGTACCGCGGGTTCGAATCCCGCACCCTCCGCCTCGCGCCCCGACGGCTCCGCGCGCCTCGTCCGTCAGCCGTGCACCGGGTGACGGAGCGGTACCGCCGGGGCCCGTGCTCGGTACCTTGGGTTCATGGCCATGAACCTCCGGCTCCCCGACGATCTCGCCGAGGCCCTGCGCGCCGAGGCGGCGCGACGAGGTGAGTCACAGCAGGCCGTGGTCCGGCAGGCGCTCGCCGAGAAACTGGGCGTGGCCTCCGCGGAGACGCCGCTCCTCGCCGCCGTGCGCCGGGGCCTCGTCGGGCCGCCGAGCCCGTTCCGGGACCAGGCGCCCCCGCTGCGACACCCGGGCGAGCGGTCCACGCTCGACCTGCTGGACCGTGACGACCGGGTTTGAGGGATGCTCTACGTCGACTCGAGCGCCCTGCTCACGCGGGTCTTCTCCGAGGCGGAGTCGCCGGACGTCCGCGAGGTCCTGGTGGAGCACCATGCAGCCGGTGAGCTGATCGCCGCGTCGGAGCTGGCCTGGCTCGAGGTCGCGCGGGCGCTCCGCCGTGCCGAGGTCGAGGACGTCGACCGCTACGTCGATCTCGCCTGCTCGGGTGTCGCCCGGCATTCCCTAGACTCCGCGGTCCTCACCCGGGCCCGTCGCGTCGGTCCGGCGCAGATCCGGTCCTTGGACGCGATCCACCTGGCCGCCGCGGTCGCGCTGGGCGCCGAGGAGATCCTGACCTACGACGACCGCCTCGCCGGCGCCGCACAATCCCTGGGCATGCGACCGATCCCCTGATCCGCCCGGCGAGATCTGCGGTCGAATGGCTGTGAGCGCCCAAGGCCACCCGAACGCAGATCTCGATCCCATTGCGGCATCGAGATCTTCGAATCTGCGTCCATAGGGGTGCTTGGGCGCATTCGTGAAGAGGTCGGCGGTGGGGTGGTCGCTGTCGGCGCCCGGGTGCCGGGTCAGGCGGCGGTGGTGAGGGCCGGGAGCTCCTCGCGGCTGCTGGTGAGGGGGCGGGCCTCCACCGAGACCGGGGCCGCGCCGCTGACGGGAGCGGAGACCACCGCCACCTCGGTCTCGGCGGCCTGGCCGGTGAGCATGGAGCCGCCCAGGGCGATGGCGCCGATGGCGATCAGCACGGTGATCAGGGTGACCAGCAGCCAGGTGATCGGGCGGGAGAGCAGGGACGGGCGTCCGCGGTGTGACGGTGACATGCCGGAATCGTCGCGCCCGGGCCTGTGGCCGGGGACAGTCGAGCTTGTGCATCCGCTGTGCGCCGCCCGGGAGCCGCGCTCCGTACCCGCGCCGGCCGTCCCGAAGCGGTCGGCGCGGCAGTCGGGGCCGCCTCAGCGGTGGCCGAGCAGCTCCACCTGCGCCAGGGTCACCGGGGCGGCCGGTCCGGTGAGCACCAGTCGGTGGTGCCGCAGCGGCCGCGCCCCCTCCCGACCCTCCGGCCCGCCGATGCGGAACGGTCGGGTCTGGCGGCGCCAGGGGAAGATCTGACCCTCGCGGGCGTCCAGTACCTCCCAGGTGCCCTCCTCGCCGTCCTCCGAGCCCTCCAGGCGCCAGGCCACCGGGTCCCGACCCTCCTGCGCGCCCGAGGTCAGCGTGTAGAACAGCGGCAGCGCGGGCGCCTCCAGCGGCGGCAGCTCAACCACGGTGGCGGCGCGGCGCCCCGGCAGCGTGCGTTCGGTGGTCGCGTCATCGTCCAGCAGCGGGTCCTCGGCCACCCGCGGCAGCAGGTCCACCAGGGGCCGGGGCAGGCGCCGCTCGGGAGTGGGGGAGGGCGGCGGGTCGTCGGGGAAGCCCGGCTCCGGGCCCAGCAGGATCTGGATCTCGCCGCGCAGCTCCTCGTGGCGGATCGCGGTGGTCGAGGGGGTGCCCTCGCCGTGGGTCTCGCGCATCACCCCCTGGATGTAGGGGTGCTCGGGAGCCTGCTCCAGGGCGCGGATCGTGAAGGGCTCCCCACCGAGCGGCCGCACGTGCGCCACGTCCAGCAGCGGCGCCACCAGGTGGTAGACGCCGGTGCCGAGCTGCAGCGGGTACAGCCCGAGCATGGTGAGGATCCACCAGGCGCTCATCTCGCCGTTGTCCTCGTCGCCCGGGTAGCCCTGCCCGATCTGCTCACCGGTGAACAGCCGCCGCTGCACCGACCGCACGATCTCCTGGGCGCGGTGCGGCGCCCCGGCATGGTGGAAGAGGAACGGGATGTGATGGGCGGGCTGATTGGAGATGCCGAACTGGCCCATCCGCACCGCCCTCGCCTCGGCCATCTCGTGCAGCGGCTCCTCGTAGGCGCCGAGCCGGGTGCCGCTCTCCTCCGCGGCGAAGAACTCCTCCAGGTGCGCCAGCAGCCCGTCGGGGCCGCCGTGGAGGGCCGCCAGGCCCTCCCCGTCGTGCGGGGCGTGGAAGGCGAAGGTCCAGGCGCTGGCCTCGGTGACCTCCCCGCCCCAGTCCCGCGGGTCGTAGCCGGCGGCGGGCACGGCGAAGCGGCCGGAGCGGTCGCGGCCCCGGAAGGTCCCGGTCCGCTCGTCGAACAGCAGGGCGTAGTTCGCGCTGCGGGCGGCGAGGTAGGCGGCCTCCTCCTCGAGCTGCGCCCGCAGGGCCGCATCGGTGGCGGGGTCCGCGCCCAGCAGCCGCGCCTGGGCGGCCAGCGCGGCATCGTTGATGTGCGCCTCCAGCGACCAGGAGACGGACTCCGGCACCGAGGTGTCGACGTAGCCGGTGAAGATCGCGCGCTCGCCGCCGGTGCGACCCACCAGCGGGCTGTCCGGGGCGACGGTCGCGTTGCGCAGGCCCGCGCGGTAGGTGCCCAGCGGGTCGGGCAGGGCCACGCCCTTCACGGCGGCGTCGGCGAAGGCCACGTCGGAGCTGGTGCCGGTCATGCAGTCGGCGTAGCCGGGGGCGGACCAGCGGGGGATCCAGCCGCCCTCCCGGGAGTGCTGCACGAAGCCGTCGATCAGCCGTGCCGCGGGCCCCGGGTACAGCAGGGCGAAGGCCGGCCAGCAGGTGCGGTAGGTGTCCCAGAAGCCGTGGTCCACCATCAGCTCCCCGCGGATCACCGGGGCGTTCGTGCTGGTGTTCGTGGCGCGGCCGCGGGTCGGCAGGGTCGGGGAGACGTGCAGGTACCGCGGCACGTGCGTGGTGCCCGCGTTCTCCGTCATCGACGCGGGGTAGAGGTTCAGCCGGTAAAGGCTGCCGTAGAGGGTGCGGCGCTGCGGGGGCGTGGCGCCCTCCACCGCGATCACGCCCAGCCGCTCCGCCCAGGCGTCGTGCGCGGCCTTGCGCACCTGCACCGGGGTGCGGCCCGTCAGCTCCTGGTCCAGGGCGTGCCGGGCCTGCTCGGTACCGATGAAGCTGGTGGCCAGGCGCACGGTGACGGTGCGGACGTTGTCGCCGAAGGTGAGGCGCCCGGCCGAGTCCAGGTCGCCTCCGGCGGGGCCCACCCGGTCCGGCTGCGGGTCCACCGAGCCGGCCACGAACATCCGCGAGCGTCCCGCGGTGCGGCCCGGGTGCTCGGTGCCGTTGTCCACCCAGCCCGTGAAGTGCCCGTCGAAGACGGCGCCGGCCAGGTCGATCCGGGCCTGCTCGTCCAGGCCCTCCAGCAGCAGGTGACGGCCGCGGGCGCCGGCCGGGAAGGACACCTCGAGGATCGCGCCGTGGTCGGTGGGGGAGAGCCGCAGGCGGGTGCCGTCGGCCAGCCGCACCGCGTAGAGGTCGGGGCGGGCGGTCTCCGCGGCGTGGGTGAAGGGCACCGCGCGCCCCGCGGGCGTGGCGTCGGGGGTGGCGCCGGTGAGCGGCATCAGCTGGAAGCGGTTGCGGTCGCCCATCCAGGGGCTCGGCTGGTGGGTGACGGCGATGCCCTGCAGCAGCGGCCGGTTCCGGCGGTCGCCGTCCTGTTGGTAGCGGTAGGGCCAGCGGCCGGTGCGGGCGTCGGTGACCGGGGTGAAGCGCGCGAAGCCGTGGGGCAGGGCCGTGATGGGCAGCGTGTTCCCGCGGGAGTAGCGGGCCGAGGAGTTGGTGCCGCGGCGGGTGTCCACCCAGGCCACCGGGTCGTCCTCCGGCGGCAGGGTGGGGGCGGAGACCACGCGGGGCGGGTCGATCCAGCCGGTGGCGCGTTCGGCGGCGGGGCGCCCGTGGTCGCCCTCGGCGGGCGGGTCCGCGACCACGTGCACGCCGACGATGCGGTGGCCGAGCGCGGGGGAGAGGTCCACCTGCACGTCGTTCCACTGGTCCGCGACCAGCACCCGTTCCTCGCCCTGCTCGGCGGCGTCGGCCCCGAAGCCGTACTGGTCCAGCGCCCCGAGGTCGGACAGCCGCAGCCCGTCGTCGAACTCGAGGTCCACGGCCACCCAGGTGGCGCCCCAGCCCAGCTCCGGATCGAGCTCGGGGTACAGATGCACGTGCAGCAGGTCCCCCTCCTCGATCACGTGCAGGCGCGGATCCTCGTCGAGGACCTCGTAGGGGTACGGGGCCTCGCTGCGCTCGCCGGTGGGCGCGTCGTAGCGCACCGAGTGCTCGACGAGGAAGCCGGCCCCGTCCTTGCTGGTGGGGCCGCCGACGGGCCCGCCTCCGGGCGTGAGGATCATGGGTCCCAGCCTAGGGTCCGACGGTTCCTGATCAGGGGAGGCGGTCGGGTTCCGGCGGGCCGGGCGGCAGGCCGGATACGTCGTCTTGGCCCGGCTCGTCCCACGGCGGACCTCCGGCCCCCTCACGGGCCTTCGCGCCGCGTAGCATGTGCCTGTCGCCGGGGACGGTGCGCGCGGTGCGCGGCACGCCCGGGCGACGGTGCCGGGGACCCACCGGCCCACGAGACCAGGAGAGACACAGATGGCCCAGTACACAGGTGTTGCAGTCAGCCCCGGCCGTGTGGTCGGCACCATCCGCACGATGGCGCCGCCGGTCACCGAGCCCTCCGCCTCCGAGGCCGTGCCGGAGGGTGTCGAGCCCGCCGTCGAGGCCGACCGCATCGAGAAGGCCGCCGAGGCGGTGCAGGCGCAGCTCACCCACCGCGCCCAGCACGCCACCGGCGAGGGCAAGGCGATCCTCGAGGCCACCTCGCAGATGGCCGCGGACCCCTCCCTGGCCACCACCGCGAAGGGCCTCGTGCTCACCTCCGGCAAGTCCGCCGAGCGGGCCGTCTGGGAGGCCGGCGACAAGGTCGCCACCATGCTCGAGGGCCTCGGCGGCTACATGGCCGAGCGCGCCGCCGACGTGCGCGACGTCCGCGCCCGCATCGTCGCCGAACTGCGCGGGGAGCAGGCCCCCGGCATCCCCGACCTGGACGATCCCTTCATCCTCACCGCGATCGACCTGGCCCCCGCGGACACCGCCACCCTGGACCCGGCGAAGGTGCTGGCCCTGGTCACCTCCGACGGCGGCCCGCAGTCGCACACCGCGATCCTGGCCCGCCAGCTCGGCCTGCCCGCCATCGTCGCCGCCAAGGACATCCACGAGTTCGCCGACGGCACCGAGGTGTTCGTCGACGCCGGTTTCGGCACCGTCACCGACGAGGTCACCGAGGAGCACCACCGCTTCGCCGAGGCCTGGGCCGAGCTGCAGAAGAACCCCCTCACCTATGAGGGCGGGGGCGGCGTGCTCTCCGACGGCACCCGCGTGCAGCTGCTGGCCAACATCGGCAACGCGGCCGACGCCGCCAAGGCCGCCGCCGCGCACGCCGACGGGGTGGGCCTGTTCCGCACCGAGTTCCTCTTCCTGGACCGGGCCGACGAGCCCACCGTCGAGGAGCAGACCCAGGCCTACACCGAGGTGTTCGACCACTTCCCCGGCAAGAAGGTCGTGGTCCGCACCATCGACGCCGGCGCCGACAAGCCGCTGCCCTTCCTCACCGACGCGGAGGAGCCGAACCCCGCGCTGGGCGTGCGGGCCTACCGCACCTCCTGGGAGAAGCGCTCGGTGCTGACCAACCAGCTCGACGCGATCGCCGCGGCCGGCAAGGACACCGAGGCGAAGCCCTGGGTGATGGCGCCGATGATCTCCACCACCGAGGACACCGAGGACTTCGTGGAGATGTGCCGCGAGCGCGGCCTGGACCCGGCCGGGATCATGGTGGAGACCCCCTCCGCCGCGATCACCGCCGACCGTCAGCTCGCCGCCTGCGACTTCGCCTCGATCGGCACCAACGACCTCACCCAGTACACGATGGCCGCCGACCGCATGCTCGGCTCCCTCGCGCACCTCAACAACCCGTGGCAGCCGGCCGTGCTGGCACTGGTGCAGGCCACCTGCACCGGCGCGCGCACCGCGGGCGGCGACCCCGAGTCCTTCGGCGAGACGGCGAACAAGCCGGTGGGCGTGTGCGGCGAGGCCGCGGGCGATCCCGGCCTGGCCGTGGTGCTGGTGGGCCTGGGCGTGAACAGCCTGTCCATGACCCCGCGCTCCCTGCCGGCCGTGGCGAAGGTGCTCTCCACCGTCACCATCGAGCAGGCCAAGGAGCTCGCAGCCAAGGCCGTTGCCGCCCCCTCCGCCGACGCCGCCAAGAGTGCCGTGCGCGCCGGCCTGCCGGTGCTGGGCGAGCTGGGCCTCTGACCCGTGCCTGGCCGGGATCACCGGCCCGGACAGACAGGAGGGGCGGGGACCGCGTGGTCCCCGCCCCTCCTGGCGTGCCGGGCGCTGCCCGGCGGGTGGATCACTCGGCGTCGAGGTCCTTCTCGAGCAGCTCGGCCAGGGCGTTGACCGACTCCTCGGCGCCCTCGCCCTCGGCGCGGAGGGTGACCTCGTCGCCGTTGCCGGCGCCCAGGGTCATCAGCATCAGCATGCTGGAGGCCTGCACCGGCGAGCCGCCGACCTTCTCGATGGTGACCTGGGCGGGCTGCTCGGCGGCGGCCTTGGAGAAGATGGTCGCCGGTCGGGCGTGCAGCCCGGACTTGCTGGCGATGGAAACGGTGCGCTCGGCCATGAGTGTGCCTTTCGATCGGCGGCCACCGGATTCCCGGTGGCCGGGGTGCGCGGGCGATCCCGCGACGGATGGGTCGTGGAGGACGATATCGGACCTGCCGCGCCGGCGGCGGGGACGATCGGTCCCCGGCGCCGGCGGGCGTGATGTCAGAGCTGGGCCTGACGGGCGGCCACGCGCTCGCGCACGGCCGCGAACAGCGGGTGCTCGGGCGCCAGGCCGGTGATCTCGGCGGTGGCGGACTCGGCGTCCTGGCTGCGCAGGATCTCCTGCAGGCGGGTGACCTCCTCGTCCCCCTGGGGGGTGAAGGCCAGGGCCGCCGCCAGGGAGTCCAGCAGGGCGGTGGTGGGCATGCCGCGCTCGGCCAGCTCGGCGGCCGGGGAGATGATGCGGTCGTTCCGCGACAGCTTGCGCATCACGGAACGGCCCACCCGCTCCACCGGGTCCGGCAGTGCCCGGTTCGCGAAGCGGCCCTGCACCTTCTGGGCGTAGGCCCGCTGCGTGTCCTCGGCGAAGCCGTACTTGGCCACCAGGAGGGCGGAGGTCTCGGCGAGCACGGCCTGCACGGCCTCGGAGACCTCCGGGTCGGCCACCGCATCGGCGATGGTCGCGTGGCCCGCGGCGAAGCCGTGCCACGCCGCCGTGGCGTGCCCGGTGTTCACCGTGAACAGCTTGCGCTCGATGTACGGGCCGAGCTCCTCCACCCAGGTGATGCCGGGGACGTCCGGCTCGTCCCCGGCGAAGGGGCCGCGCTCGACGGCCCACTCGTGGAAGTCCTCGACGGTGACGTCGAGGCCCGCTTCCGGGTCCTGCACCGGCACGATCCGGTCCACCGCGGTGTTCGCGAAGAACGCCTTGGCGTCGAGGTCGTCCCCGGTGTAGTTCTTCCGGATCTCCTCCTCCAGCAGGTCCGTCGCGTTGATCGCGTTCTCGCAGGCCATCACCGCGACCCGCGGGGCGTCCGCGGGCCGGGCGGCGATGCCGGCGGCGATCGAGGGGGCGACGAAGCGCAGGATGTGCGCGCCCACCGCGGTGGTCACCACGTCGGCCGAGGCGATCTCGGCGGTGAGGGTCTCCGGGTCCTCCGCCGAGTTCACGGCGGTGAAGCCGTCCACGACGGTTTCCGAGGGGTGCTGCCCCACGGTGCGCACGGTGTACGAATCGGCGGACTGCAGGGCCTCGATGAGCCCGGCGGCCACGTCCGCGAACACCAGCTCGTAGCCTGCCTCGTGCAGCAGCAGGCCCACGAAGCCGCGGCCGATGTTGCCCGCTCCGAAGTGGACGGCCTTCATCAGGGGATCACTCCTTCTCGTCGCCGAAGATCTCGAGGATCTCGTCCGCGCTGGAGGCGTTCTCCAGGCGCGCCACCTGGGCCGGGTCCGAGAAGGTCATGGCGACCTTCTGCAGCAGCTCCAGGTGCTCGTTGCCCACGCCGGCGATGCCCACCACGAAGGTGACGGGGTTGCCGTTCCAGTCGATGCCGCCCGGGTAGCGGGTGAAGGTCATGCCCGAGCGGGCGATGGACTCCTTCGCCTCGTTGGTGCCGTGGGGGATGGCCAGGCCGTTGCCCATGAAGGTGGACACCGAGGCCTCGCGGTCGTGCATGGCCTCCACGTAGCCCTGGTCGACCGCGCCGGCGGCGACCAGCAGCGCGCCGGCCTCGTCGATCGCAGCGTCCGCGCTGGTGGCGGTGCCGGACAGGACGATGCTGTCGCGGGACAGGATCTCCGCGGTACCGGACTGGCCGCTGTCAGCGGTGTCGTCGGTGTCCGCCGGGGCTGCGGCACGACGGCCGTGGCCCGCGGCGGGCTCGGAGGACCCTGCCGCGGCGGCGCCCCCGGCGGCAGCGGCAGGCGCCGCCTCGGAGCCGCCGTTGTTGCGGCGCTCGACCATCTGCACGACCTCGTCGTAGCGCGGCGAGTTCATGAACTGGTCGACGCTGACGTGGACGGCGGAGCCGGTGCGCTGTCGGGCGCGGTCCGTGAGCTCCTTCTGGGTGACCACGACGTCCCACTCGTCGGTGAGGTTCGAGATGGCCTTGTTGGTGACCTCGATGTCGTCGAAGCCGGCGGCGCGGACCTTCTTGCGAAGCACGGTGGCGCCCATCGCGGAGGAGCCCATGCCGGCGTCACAGGCGAAGACGATCTTGGAGATCGGGCCGGTGTGGCCGGAGTCGTCGATGCCCTCGGCCGCGGCGGCGCCCGCGGCGCCACCCGTCAGGGCGCCGGAGACGGAGGACTTCTTGCCCTTCATCTGCTCCATCTTGGCGGTGGCGGCGGCGATGTCGCCGTCGTCCTGCTTGCCGATGCGCAGGAACAGCGCGGCGAGCAGGAAGCTGACGGCGGCGGCGCCGGTGACCGCGAGGGCGATGCCGAGGTAGGAGTCCCGCGCGGCCACGGCGAAGATCGCGAGGATGGAGCCGGGGGCGGCCGCGGAGACCAGGCCGGTGTCGAAGACCATGTTGATCGCCACGCCGGTCATGCCGCCGCCGATGGCCGCGAGGATGAGGATCGGCTTCATGAGCACGTACGGGAAGTAGATCTCGTGGATGCCGCCGAAGAAGTGGATGATCGCGGCGCCCGGGGCGGAGGCCTTCGCAGCCCCCCGACCGAAGAACGCGTAGGCGAGCAGGATGCCGAGGCCCGGGCCGGGGTTGGCCTCGAGCAGGAACAGGATCGACTTCCCCTCCGCGTCCGCCTGGGCGATGCCGAGCGGGGTGAGCACGCCGTGGTTGATGGCGTTGTTCAGGAAGAACACCTTGGCGGGCTCGATGAGGATCGAGACCAGGGGCAGGAGGTTCTGCTCCACCAGGAGGTCGACGCCGTTGGCCAGCAACGACATGAAACCGTTCACCAGCGGCGCGAGGCCGAAGAAGCCGGCGGCCAGGGCCACGAAGCCGAAGATGCCGGCCGAGAACATGTTCACGAGCATCTCGAAGCCCGCGGGGATGTGGTCCCGCCACAGGGCGTCGAGCTTCTTCATGCACCAGGCGGCGAGCGGTGCCATGATCATCGCGCCGATGAACATGTGGACCTGCGGCAGGCCCGAGAAGGTCGAGGAGTCGTTGCCCGCCTCGATCCACTCCTGAAGCGCAGGTGCGTTCTCCTGCGCGACCAGCCAGTCAGAGCCCGCGATGACGCCCATGGTGGCGACGACACCGACCACGGCGCCGCGCGCCTCGTAGACCATCCGGCCGCCGGTGTTCGCGATGAGCAACGGCAGCAGGTAGTGGATCATCGGGCCGACAGCGCTGGCGAGCTGTTCGTTCGGGGTCCACCCCTTCTCGATGAAGAAGGCGGTGAGGATGCCCCAGGCGATCAGGGCGGGAATGTTCGGCATCACCATGTTGGACAGGGAAGTGCCGACCTTCTGCAGCGCCACCCGCGGGTTGAACCCGCTCGGCGCGTCGGTCGTCGTGGTCATGTGGTGTCCTCGTTGACGGCGGGGATCAGGGGCCCCGGGACGTTGCACGGGCGCACCGGGCGGCGCGCTGCGAACGCACGGGGGCGCTCGGAGGGGAGAGCCCGGGAGGAGGAGATCCCCCGTGGGTGAGGACAGTGTAAATCCACAGGGAGGGCGCTATGTCCACCTCTGCACCGGTGGGACGCCCGCGTCGCTCAGAGTTCGCCCTGCGCCTTGGTGCCGGCGGGGATCGCGGTCATCCGGGTGACCTCCACGGGGGAGGCGAGCAGCCCGTCGATGTCGGCGTTGAGGATCTTCACGGCCTCGCCGCCGCCGTGCAGGTCGAGGTCCTCCACGCGGGTCCACTTCTCGATCATGGTGATGGTGCCGTCCTCGGCGTCGTGGATGGCGTAGAGCTCGCAGCCGGGCTCCTCGTGCACGGCAGCGATGCCGCGGTGCATGGCGGCGGCCAGCTCCTCCTTCTTCCCCTCGGCGGGACGGAACACGGCGGTGACGATGACGCTCATGGGGCCTCCTGGCTCGTCGGTCTCGGCGGTCCGTGGAACGTATCAGTCGCCCCCGACGCACCGGCACCCCCGTCCGCCGGTCATCGGGGCGGTCCCGCGAGCCGTGCACCGACAGTCCCTGGCTCCGTCCGGGTCGGGCCGTCAGGATGGGGGAGCGGTCGGGCCTCACGACCGCACCCCACCCCCAGAAGGAGCCCCCTCATGCGAGGAGCCGTCATCCACGCCGCCCACGACGTCCGCGTCGAGGACCGGGAGAAGCCCACCATCCTCGAGCCCACCGACGCCGTGGTCCGCACCGTCGCCGCCTGCGTCTGCGGCTCGGACCTCTGGCGCTACCGCGGCATCTCCGCCGTCGCCGAGCCCACCCCGATCGGCCACGAGTTCGTGGGTGTGGTCGAGGAGGTCGGGGACGCGGTCACCACCGTGCGTCCCGGCCAGTTCGTCGTCGGCGGCTTCAAGTACTCCGACAACACCTGCGCCGTGTGCCGGGTCGGTCAGCAGGCCAACTGCGAGCACGGCGGCGGCTACGACGGCTGTCAGGCCGAGTACATCCGCATCCCGCAGGCCGACGGCACCCTGCTCGCCACCCCCGAACAGCCCGCCGAGGACCTCATCCCCAGCCTGCTCGCCCTCTCCGACGTGATGGGCACCGGCTGGCACGCCGCCGTCTCCGCCGAGGTGCGTGAGGGCGGCACCGTGGTCGTCGTCGGCGACGGTGCCGTGGGGCTGTGCGGCGTGCTCGCCGCGAAGGTGATGGGCGCCGAGCGGGTCATCGCGATGAGCCGCCACGCCGACCGCCAGGAGATCGCCCGGGCCTTCGGCGCCACCGACATCATCGCCGAGCGCGGCGAGGAGGGCATCGCGGCCGTGCGCGCCCTGACCGACGGGATCGGTGCCTACTCGGTGCTGGAGTGCGTGGGCACCCAGGACTCCGTGGACCAGGCGCTGCAGTGCGCCCGCCCCGGCGGGATGGTCGGCTGGGTGGGCGTGCCCCACGCCGAGCTCGACCAGCGCCACATGTTCTGGCGCAACGTCGGCCTGCGCGGCGGCGTGGCCCCGGTGAGGGAGTACCTGCCGCGCCTGCTGGAGCTGGTGCTCGCCCGCGAGATCGAGCCCGGCAAGGTGTTCGACCTGGAGCTGCCGCTGGAGGAGGCCGCCGAGGGCTACGCCGCCATGGACGAGCGCCGCGCCATCAAGTCGCTGCTGCGTCCCTGAGGACGCTTCCGAGGGGCCCGCTCACGAGGAGCCGTGGCGGACCCCTCGCCATCCCAGCGCGCCGAGGGCGAGCAGCGGCACCCACACCGCGATCCGCTCCAGCAGGCCCATCACGCCGAGGCCGTCCAGCACCAGCAGCATCGCCACCGCGGCCAGGGTCGGCAGGGCCCCGAGCAGCCAGCACAGCCGGCGCCGGCCGCGCGAGGGCTGTCGGGACCACCAGCAGGCGAGGGCCAGGGCGGCCGCAGCCGGGCCCAGCAGGATCGCGGGCAGCGACACCAGGGAGTGCCAGGCCAGGTCCACGTCCAGCGGGATCAGCCCGCATGCCACCGTGCTCACCCCCATGACCACCAGCAGCGTCACCGCGGCGGCACGCGCCGGGCGGCCGGCAGGGCTGGGCATGCGTGCCAGGCCGAGCGCAGCGACCACCAGCGCGATCCCCGCCAGCACCCACGAGCCGTTCAGCACCACGTGCAGCGGCGAGCAGACCTCGACCGGCCCCGAGGGATAGCCGATCGCGGTGCAGCTGCGCGCCCCGAGGTCGCTGATCGTCTGCGCCACGGGATCGTAGGGCGCGCGGGAGGCCGCCATCGCGAGCAGCTCCGCGGGCAGGGCGAGAGCCTGGACGAGGAGCGCGATGGCGGCGACACGGGGCGCGGTGGCGGGGCCGGGGGACGAGGACATGCCCTCAGTCTTCCGCGCCCCGGGCGACGACGGCAGGCCACGGGCCGGATCTCCTCCGAAAGGACGAGATGTCGGACCCCCGCGGCACGCTGGGGGACATGACCGACAGCACCGACCGGAGCTACCGGTGGTCGCCTACCTGCTCGAGCACAACCACGCCTCGCGCCGGGTGGCGAAGAAGGTGGGGCTCGAGCTGCGGCTGCGCGGCCCCGACGCCGGCCATCCCGATCCCGCCACGATCCGGCTGGTCCTCGCCGATCGACCCTTGTCCCCGGGGCAGCAGGAGGCCGTGATGCACTGAGACAGGATGCCGAGGCCGGGAGGGGGCCGCGGAGACGTGCCCGGCCGTGTGCAGACGGTGAAGACACCGCGAGGGTTCGCGGGGGAGCCGCCCGCCAGGGGTGCACCCCGTCCCGCCGCGGGGCAGGCTGGTCATCCCGCTTCCCCGCTCCCGGGAGGAGACCCCGTGTCCCGTACCCCCGCCCCGCCCACCGGCCCGGCGCCCGCCCCGTCCGCCGGGACCCTGCTGGCGCTTCGCGTCATCGTCGTGATCTGCCTGCTCGGCGCCGCCGGCATCCAGGTGCTGATCCTGCAGGCCGCCGTGCGCGGCCTGGCCGGTCCCGGCCCGCTCATGCTGGGGGTGCTGCTGCTGGTCGTGCTCGGCATCGCCTGTCTCCAGGTGATCGGGCTGTGCGTGCTGCGTCTGCTGGCCCTGATCCGGCGCGGCGCCGTCTACTCCGCCGCCGCTCTGCGCCCCCGCGAGCTCGCCGTCGGCGCCGTGCTCGTCGGCGTCGCCCTGCTGCTGCGCATCGAGCGGGACCTGTGGGCGCAGACCCTCGACCGGCTGGCCGCCACCGCCGTTCCCAGCGGGTCCGAGGGCGCCCCTGGCACCATGACCGCGTGAACGCCTCCGAGATCCTCCAGGAGATCGCCGCGCGCAGCGTGCCCGGCCTCACTCCCGCCTCGGGCTGGTGGGCGGTGCTCGCCCTGGGCCTGGCCGCCGCCGCGGTGCTGCTCGGCCCCGTCTGGCGCCTGCTGCGGCTCGGCGTGACCATCGTCCACGAGCTCGGCCACGCGCTGGTCGGGGTGCTCGCCGGGCGCCGTTTCACCGGCTTCGTGGTGAGCCCCGACATGTCCGGGCACACCATCACCGTCGGCCCCCGCACCGGCCCCGGCCGGGTGCTCTCGGCCTTCGCGGGCTACCCGGCGCCGGCCGTGCTAGGCCTGGTGCTGGTGCTGGTGCTGGTGGCGCGGACGGGCTGGGCCGGCACCGCACTGGCCGTGATCGTCGCCGGACTGCTGGTCTCCCTCGTGTTCACCCGCTCCTTCTCCACGGTGCTGGCCGTGCTGGGCGCCGCGCTCGGCACCGGCGCCGTGTGGTGGTTCGGCGGCCCCGAGGTGGCCGCGATCGTCACCCTCGCGCTCGGGGTGTTCCTGCTGCTGGGCGCCTGGCGGCACCTGGCCGTGGTGGCCCACGACGGCGGCGCGAGCGACGACCCCGGCCAGCTCGCCCGGCTCACCCCACTGCCCGCCGGGCTGTGGATCGCCCTGATGGGCCTGGTGATTCTGGCCTGCACCGTCGGGGCGGCGCTGCTGATCCGCCCCGCGCTGCCGCTGCTCTGAGCCGCCGGCCCGAACCTTCGGCACGAGCCGCTGGACAGTGACGATGTCTGGGGCCGCTGATCTAGGGTGGTGGCCACCCGCCCCGTCTCCCCGAGGAGCCCCATGACCTCGCTCGCCATCCCGGCCCGCCGCCCCGTCCTCGCCGATGCGCTCGCCCCGCGCCTGTCCCGCGCGGTGCCCAGCCCGTGGCTGGCCGACGTGGCGCTCGTGCTCGCCGGCACCCTCGTCGTGGCGCTCTCCGCGCAGGTCACCATCCCCCTGCCGATCGTCCCCATCACCGGGCAGACCCTCGCCGTGATCGTCGTCGGCGCGGCCCTCGGCTCCCGCCGCGGCGCCGCCGCGCTGCTGACCTACCTCGCCGTGGGCCTCGCGGGCGCCCCCGTCTTCGCGGGCCTCACCGGCTCCGTCGCCGCCGTGATGACCCCCAGCTTCGGCTTCATCCTCGGCTTCATCCCCGCAGCCTTCGTCGCCGGCTGGTTCGCCGAGCGCGCCTGGGACCGCACGCCCTTGCTGGCCCTGGGCGGCTTCGTCGCCGCCAGTGTGGTGCCGTTCCTGATCGGCGTGCCCTACATGGCGTGGATCCTCAACGGCGTGATGGGCCTCGGATACGACCTGGCGGGCATCCTCGCCGTCGGCGTCGTCCCCTTCATCGCCGGCGGCCTGGTCAAGGCCGGCCTCGCGGCGCTGCTGATCCCCGCCGCCTGGCGCCTGGTGCGCCGCGTCGACGAGCGCTGAGCACACCGCCCGTCACCCGTCCCGCCCTGTTCGCCGAGCGCATCGTGACGTGGGCCAATCCGCGTTAGGCACCGGGCGGGGACGGTCCTACGCTGTCCGATGACGTTCGTGACCGCGCGGGGATCGACCCTGCCCGGTGACCGGCGAAGGAGAGCTGATGGGCACGATGGTGTCGTACAAGGCGGCCGACAAGGGGAAACCGCGCAAGCGGGTGCGCCCCTTCATCCTGGCCACCCTGCTGGGGGTCTTCGTGATCACCCTGTACGCCGCGATCTTCCACTACCTGATGCACCTCGAGGGGCGGCAGTTCTCCTGGGTGAGCGCCATCTACTGGGCGATCACCACGATGAGCACCCTCGGCTACGGCGACGTGACCTTCGAGTCCGACCTCGGCCGCCTGTTCTCGATGGTCGTGCTGCTCACCGGCGTGGTCTTCCTGCTGGTGCTGCTGCCGTACTTCGTCATCACGTACATGGTCACGCCGTGGCTGGACCGTCGCCAGCACGCCCGCACCCCCCGCAAGGTGCACCCGAACCTCAAGGACCACGTGATCCTGGTCGGCACCAACGCCGTCACCCAGGCGTTCATCGCCCGCGCCGAGCGCTCCCGCACCCCCGCGGTGCTGGTGGTGCCGGACCCGATCGAGGCGATGAAGCTGCACGACCTCGGCATCAAGGTGGTCGTCGGCCCCCTGGACTCGGCGCTGACCTACCGCAATGCGGGCGCGGACCGGGCGCGGCTGATCGCCTCCACCCTCACCGACACCGAGAACACCAACGTCGCCTTCACGGTCCGTCAGGTCTCCGGCGACGTCGACATCGCCGTGACCGCCGAGAAGTGGGCCAGCGTCGACGTGCTGGGGCTGGCCGGCGCCGACCACGTGCTGCAGCTCGGCAGCGAGCTGGGCACCGAGATGGCCGGCCGCGTGCTCGGCGCCACCGGGCACGTGCGCCGCATCGGACGCTTCGGCCGCACCGTCATCGCTGAGACCGCCGCCCGCGGCACGACCCTGGTGGGCCGCACCCTCGGCGAGGCGCAGGACGACATCTCCTCCTGCGTGCGGATCCTCGCGATCATGCGCAAGGGCCGCCTGCGCCCCCTCAAGCAGGACCAGAAGATCACCGACAACACCGTGCTGATCCTCGCGGGCGAGGACCCCGACCTGGAGGCCTTCGACACCCAGTTCCTGGTGGGCCACCAGAGCGAGGCGCCGGTGCTGATCCTCGGCGGCGGCCGCGTGGGCCGCGCCGCCTCCCGCGCGCTCACCGCGGAGGGTGTGCCCAACACGATCGTCGAGCAGATCCCGGGCCGGGTGGAGAACTCCACCGGCGCCGTCGACGGCACCGCCGAGTACCGCGTGGTCCACGGCGACGCCGCCGACGTGCGCGTGCTGCGCGAGGCCGGCCTCGAGACCGCCTCCACCGTGCTGGTCACCCCGCACGACGACGACCTGAACGTGTACCTCACCCTGTACTGCCGGCGCCTGCGCCCGGAGCTGCAGATCGTCTCCCGCGCCACCTACGAGCGCAACGTCGCCACCCTCTACCGCGCGGGCGCCGACAGCGTGCTGTCCTACGCCACCATCGGCGCCACCGACCTGTGGAACCACGCCGGCCTCAGCCATCGCGTGCTGATCGCCGAGGGCAACGAGCTGTTCCTGGTCCCTTGCCCGACCTCCCTGGTGCGCCGCACGGTGCGGAACTCCGAGGTGCACCGCCGCACCGGCTGCCACATCGTCGCCGTCACCGACGAGGACGGCACCCTCAGCTACGACACCGAGCGGATCCCCTCCTCCTCGGTGAAGCTGCTGCTGCTGGGCGACCGCCACGCCGAGCAGATCTTCCGCGAGACCTACCTGCGCCTGCCCCGGCGCTGAGCCGGCCCGACCCGACCGACCCGAGGAGCCCCCGTGCCCGATCCCGTGAAGCTCGCCGTCGGCGATGCCGCCCCTGCTTTCGACCTGCCCACGGCCGGCGGTGGCCAGGTGAGCCTGGAGGAGCTGCGCGGCGCCCCCGCCCTGATCTGGTTCTATCCGGCCGCGAACACCTCGCTGTGCACCAAGCCGGCCTGCGACCTGCGGGACAACCACCAGATGTTCCTCGACGCGGGGTACCGGGTGATCGGCATCTCCCCGGACCCGGTCGCGGAGCTGGACCGCTTCGCCGCCGAGCAGGACCTGCCCTACACCCTGGCCTGCGACGAGTCGCACCGGGTGATGGAGGCCTACGGCGCCTGGGGCACCAAGAACATGTACGGCAAGCTCGTCGAGGGCACCATCCGCTCCAGCTTCGCGATCGACGCCGAGGGCGTGCTGACCTTCGTGAAGTACCGCGTGGGCACCCCCAAGCACATCGCGCTGCTGCAGGAGAAGCTGGGTCTCTGAGTCACGGGGGAGAGGTGCGGCGACCCGGCGCCCGGAACGCCGAAGGCGCCCGCCGTACCGGTCCGATGTGACCTGATCCCCGATCCGTCCACCGCTTTGGCGCGGTCCCCGGCGCTCCCGTATGCTGGCTCGGCATGCCGTGCCCGTGGGCGCGACATCAGGAGACGTGGCAGAGCGGCCGAATGCGCTCCCCTGCTAAGGGAGTAGGCGGTGAAGAACCGCCTCGGAGGTTCAAATCCTCTCGTCTCCGCCCGATCCGAGCCGCGTCACCCACCCGGGTGGCGCGGCTCCGTCGTTCCGGACATGGCGTCGGCCGCCGATGTGACCTGGGCCCTTGGTCCCGTCACGATCCCGTCCCGGACTTTGGCCCGATGGGGTCGCCGGAGGGGAGCGCGCTAGGCTGGAGGGGTTGATCCCGCGTCGAGGCGGTCGTCCGCCGTATCGACGACCACGCCTTGACGGCCGTCGAGACCAGGAGACTCCGTGCCCCAGAACGACGCCATCCATGTGCCCACGCTGACCAGCGAGTTCCCAGTAGTTGGCGATGATCCGCACATCGATGCCCCGCTGCGCGCCACCGTGCGCCGGCTCTCCACCCTGTTGGGCCGCACCCTGGCCGATCAGCACGGCCCCGAGCTGCTGGAGCTCGTCGAGCAGGTCCGCAAGCAGACCAAGGAGGCGAAGTCGACCGAGACCACGGAGGACGACGCCGCCGTGCAGGCGCGACTGGCCGCGCTGCCGCTGGAGCAGGCCACCGCCCTGACCCGCGCCTTCTCCCAGTACTTCCTGCTGGCCAATGCCGCGGAGCAGGTCTACCGCGTCCGGGCCCTGGCCGAGCGCCCCGCGGGCGAGTCCTGGGTGCCGCGCGCCGTGGAGGGCGTGGCCGAGGAGGTCGGCGCCGAAGGCCTGCAGCAGGCCGTCGACTCCCTGGACGTGCGCCTGGTCTTCACCGCGCACCCCACCGAGGCCTCCCGTCGGGCGGTGCTGACCAAGCTGCGCCGCATCTCCGACCTGCTGGAGACGGACACCGAGGAGGGAACCGTCGCCCGGCGCCGCCAGGACCAGGACCTCTCCGAGGCCATCGAGGGCCTGTGGCTGACCGACGAGCTGCGCCGCCAGCGCCCCACCCCGCAGGACGAGGCCCGCAACGCCATCTACTACCTGCGCCAGCTCTACCTGCAGACCATCCCGGGCTTCCTCGACGACCTGCGCGAGGAGCTGCGCGGCCACGGCGCCGACCTGCAGGAGCGCCAGGTGCCGCTGCGCTTCGGCTCCTGGATCGGCGGCGACCGCGACGGCAACCCCTTCGTCACCGCCGAGGTCACCCGCGAGGTGCTGCAGCTGCAGTCCGAGACCGCGATCGACATCGCCATCCAGGTCGTCACCCAGCTCATCACCGAGCTGTCCATCTCCAGCGACCTCACCGGCGACGACGAGGAGCTGCGGGCCAGCATCGCTGAGGACCTCACCCACACCGGGGACATCTCCGAGGACCAGCAGGACCTGTTCGAGCAGGAGCCCTACCGCCTCAAGCTCGGCACCATGCGCGCCAAGCTGCGCGCCACCAAGCGCCGCCTCGCGACCGGCGACGCCCACGAGCACGGCAAGGACTACCGCGACGGCGAGGAGCTGCAGGACGACTTCGAGATCCTCCGCGCCGCGCTGCGCCGCCACGGTGGCAACCGCGTGGCCGACGGAGCCGTCGCGATCGCCCAGCAGGTGCTGGCCGGCTCCGGCCTGAACCTCGCCACCCTCGACGTGCGCGAGCACGCGGAGAAGCACCACGAGCTGCTGGCCCGCATGTTCGACCGCCTCGGCGAGCTGGACCGCCCCTACGCGGAGCTCACCCGCGAGGAGCGCACCCGGGTGATCGCCTCCGAGCTGGCCAACCGTCGCCCGCTCGCCGGCAGCGCCCTGGTCGAGGACGAGACCCTGCTGGACGACGCCACCCGCACCACGTACACCGTGTTCCGCGAGATCCGCGACGCCCACCGCCGCTACGGCACCGCCTCCATCGAGACCTACATCGTCTCCATGACCAAGGGCGCCGACGACCTGCTGGCCGTGGCCCTGCTGGCCCGGGAGGCCGGGCTGGTGCGCATCGCCGGCGGCGCCGAGACCGAGAACCGGGCGGATATCGGCTTCGCCCCGCTGCTGGAGGAGGTCAGCGAGCTGCGCAGCGCCGGGGAGATCCTCGATCAGCTGCTCTCGGACCCCTCCTACCGCGAGATCGTGCGCCTGCGCGGCGACCGGCAGGAGGTCATGCTCGGCTACTCGGACTCCAACAAGGACTCCGGCGTGATGACCAGCCAGTGGGAGATCCACCAGGCGCAGCGTCGTCTGCGCGATGTGGCCGCCCGCCACGGCGTCACCCTGCGCCTGTTCCACGGCCGCGGCGGCTCCGTCGGCCGCGGCGGCGGTCCCACCTACGACGCGATCATGGCCCAGCCGTACGGCGTGCTCGAGGGCGAGATCAAGTTCACCGAGCAGGGCGAGGTCATCTCCGACAAGTACATGCTGCCCACCCTGGCGCGGGAGAACCTCGACCTGTCCCTGGCCGCGGTCATCGAGGGGTCGGCCCTGCACACCACGCCGCGCACCACGGGCGAGCAGCTGGACCGCTTCGGCGAGGCCATGCAGACCGTCTCCGACGCGGCCTTCGCCCGCTACCGCACCCTCGCGGACGACCCGGACCTGCCGGAGTACTTCGTGACCTCAACCCCGGTGGAGCTGCTGGGCGACCTGAACATCGGCTCGCGCCCCTCCAAGCGCACCACCTCCGACAAGGGCCTGGACGGCCTGCGGGCGATCCCGTGGGTGTTCGGCTGGACCCAGTCCCGCCAGATCGTGCCGGGCTGGTTCGGTGCGGGCTCCGGCCTGAAGGCGGCGCGCGAGGCGGGCCTCGAGCCCGACCTGCACGACATGATGCGCCACTGGCACTTCTTCCGCACCGTCATCAGCAACGTCGAGATGACGCTGGCGAAGACGGACATGCAGATCGCCTCCCACTACGTGCACTCCCTGGTGCCCGAGCGGCTGTGGCCCCTGTTCGAGCGCATCAAGGCCGAGTACGAGCTGACCGTGGCCGAGATCGAGCGCCTCACCGGGGTGCTGAACCTGCTGGACAACCAGCCGGTGCTCAAGCGCACCCTGGCTGTGCGCGACCGCTACCTCGACCCGATCTCCTACATGCAGGTGGCGCTGCTCCAGCGGGTCCGCGCCACCCAGGCGGCGGGGGAGGAGACCCCGCCGGAGCTGCAGCGGGCCCTGCTGACCACCATCAACGGTGTCGCCGCGGGCCTGAAGAACACCGGCTGAGCGGCCGCGCGAGCCACGACGGCCCCGGGGAGGCGCGACGCCGCCCCGGGGCCGTCGTCATGCTCGAGGAGGCGCGTGCGGCCGGGGTGCGAGCTTTTCCTCGCCCTGCTTCCACCCGTGGAAGTGGGGCGAGGAGAACCGTGGTCCGGGCCGGGCGAGAGGTCGGGCTCTCCGGCTGGGCGGTGGGGACGGGCGGTCAGGCGGTGTCGCCGAGGACCAGCTCCATGACCTCCATGCGCAGCCCGGCCACGCGGAGATCGGCCGCGTCCCCGGGGAAGGGGATGGTGGAGCCGGTGGCCGCGAAGCCCTGCCGCCGGTACCAGGCGTGCAGCTCGGGCCGGGACTGCAGCACGTGGATCTCCAGCGCCCGCAGGCCCTGGGCCGTGCGCAGGTCGATCTGGGCGCCGAGCAGGCGTCGCCCCAGCCCCGCGGACTGGGCTCGCGGCGCGACGGCGAACAGGCCGAACTCGGCGCGGTAGCCCTGGGCGGCGGTGTAGCAGCAGCCGTCGATGCCGCCGTCGGCGCCCTCGGCGACCAGCAGCTCCACGGCATCGTCGGCCAGCAGCGCCTCGACCTCGCGGGCCGTCGTGCGGGTGCCGCCCACCAGGTGCGCCTCGGTCGTCCAGCCGCCCTCGCCGCGGTAGGCCGCCTCGACCACGGCGATGACGCCCTCGGTGTCGGCGGGGGTGGCGGGGCGGAGGACGATCTCGCTCATGGCAGGATCTCGCTTCCCTCGAGCTGGCGGAGCAGGCCGTGGCCGTCGGGGGCGCGCACCTCCAGTGGGCCCGAGCCGGCGCCTCGGCGGCGCCGCAGGGGGCGCAGGGTGCCGTGGGCCAGGAGCTGCTCGGGCTCGGTGAGCTGGCGGATCGCGATCGCGGCGACCTGGTCCGGGTGCTCCTCGGTGAAGGCCTCGTAGATGGCGGGGTCGTGCTGGCCGTCGTCGCCCACCAGGATCCACCGGACCTGCGGGAACATCTCCGAGAGGCGTGCGAGCGAGCGCTCCTTGTGCGCGCGTCCGGAGCGGAAGAAGCCGGTGTTGGTGGCGCCCCAGTCGGTCAGCAGCATGGGCCCGTCGGGGTAGCCGTTGCGGTACAGGAAGCGCCGCAGCACCGGGAACACGTTCCACGCGCCGGTGGAGAGGTACAGGACGGGCATGTCCGGGTGGGCGCGACGCAGCCGCTGGTAGAGCATCGCCATGCCGGGCACGACGCGCCGGTTGGACTGGTGGGTGACGAAGGCGTTCCAGAAGGCCAGCAGCGGTCGCGGCAGCCAGGTGACCAGGACCGTGTCGTCCACGTCGCTGATCAGGCCGAGGCGGGTGTCCGGGCCGATGACCATCACGTCGGCGGTGACCAGGTCGTGCCCGTCGGTCCACAGCTCGGCCTCGTGGTGGCCGGGGGAGAGGTCGACGTCGAGCTCGGCATCGACGATGCCGGAGCGGTCCGCCTGCACGACGTGCTCGGCGTCACCGAGGCGCACGTGGACGCGGGAGAACGGGGCGACCTGCCCGGCGAAGTTCCGCCAGCCGCGCGCGGCCATCCGCCGCATGTCGTGCACCGGCTGGTCGTGGTGGTCGGCCGACGTGCCCGGGGAGGCGTACCGGATCTTCGCGAGGATACGCACCCGCTCGGTGGTGCCGTAGCCGGTGAAGGGCTGGATGCGCAGGTCCCAGCCGGCGCGGTGGAGCAACCCGCCGACGACGGTGTTCTTCACGTCCTCCAGGCGGGCGGCCCAGTGGGGACGGTCGGAGCGGGCCTCGGGATCGCGGCGGGCACGGAGCGCGCCGGAGAGGTCGCGGAACACGAGTGAGTGAGGAGCTCGGCGGCTCAGAGCCCGCGGGAGAGCTTCAGCCAGGCGCCGTCCGGGTCGTCGTCGACGATCTGCCAGCGGTCGCCGGTGTCCTCGAAGCCGAGGGACTCGTACAGCGACTTCGCGATGGTGTTGCGCGGGCCGACGTACAGGGTGACGGCCTCGGCACCGTCCTCGCGCGCCCAGTCGATGACGGCCTGGGCGAGGGCCTGCGCGAGACCGGTATGGCGGGACTTCGGGGTGACCCACATGGCCTGCAGCTCGCGCTCGGAGTCGGGGGAGTCGCCCTCGTGGCGGACGGCCACCACGCCGACCGGCTGGCCGGCGTCGACGGCGAGGAACCAGGCGGCGTCCTGCACGCGCTGCTGCCAGATGGAGTCCTCGTAGGTGGACTCCTTCTCCCAGCTCTGCCCGAAGGCGGCGGGATCGGTGCTGAGGGAGCGCAGTCGGATCTCCCGGACCAGCGGCCAGTCGTCGTCGTGGGCGCGGATGATGTCGGCCATCGCAGTCCTCCTGAACCGTCAGTGCGAAGTAGGGGCGATCGGCGCCCTGCGGGACGTCCTCGCCGACTCCGTGCCGGGGCCGATGAGCTCACGTCCCCCACAGTGTACGGGGCGCAGTGGATTCGCGCCGCATCCGCCCCCACCTCTTGTCACAATGGGGCAATGGCCCGATACCGCATCCTCACCGTGTGCACCGGCAACGTGTGCCGCTCCCCGGCGGCCGCCGTGATGCTGCGCGAGGGCGTCCGCTTCGCCGGTCTCGCCGACCGCATCGAGATCGGCTCCGCCGGCACCAGCTGGGAGGCGGAGGGCCATCCGATGGACGACCGCACAGAGCTGGCCCTGGAGCGCGCCGGCTACCAGCGGCCCTTCACGCACACGGCTTCGACGATCCACGTCACCGAGCTGCTGCGCTGGGACCTGGTGCTGCCGATGACCACCGAGCACGCGCAGACGCTGCGACGAATGGTGGATCAGGCGCCCGAGGGGGCGGACCTGCCGGAGATCGTGCTATGGCGTCAGTTCGATCCGGGCGCCAGGGTGGACGCCACGGAGGCGGAGCTGGGGGTGAAGGACCCCTGGTACCAGGGGCAGAAGGCCTTCGATCGCACGATCCTGGCGATGCAGAGGGCGGTGCCCTCGATCCTGCTGCACACGCGGCTGCGGATGCGGGAGACGGAGGAGCGGAAGGGCTGAGCTCCTCTTCGGCGGCTCGCGGGCTCAGGCCCCCGGGCCGCGGTTGCGCCAGGTGGCGCCGATGAAGCCGGCGGCGGTGAGGAAGCCGATGCCGAGGGCCGCCACCAGCACCTGACGCAGCAGACCGAAGCCGGAGCCGGAGTCATCGGTGATGGCGTTCAGCAGTTGCACGACGGGGCCGCCGTCGTTCGAGCTCCCGGAGCCCGAACCAGCGCTCGGCGCGGGCGTGGAGGTCTCCTCCTCGGTGGGCGACTCCTCGGCGGTGGCGTATCCGGAGGTGGAGGTCACGGGCCGGGAGTCGGAGACGGGGCTGGCCGCCTCGGATTCCTCCGCCTCGGTAGTCTGCTCCTGCTCCTGCTCCTGCTCCTGCTCCTGCTCCTGCTCCTGCGGTGCGGGCTCGGCGTCCTGCGCCGGCTCGGAGGTCTGCTGCTGCGTGCTGCGCGGCTGCGAGCTGGGCTCGGAGAGGGCCGGTTCCTCGACGGGCGTGGAGCTGTCCGACCCGGAGGAGCTGCCGCCGGAGGAATCACCGGAGGAGTCATCGGTTGAGCTCGACCCGCCGCCAGAGGTCTCCTCGCCGCCACTGGAGTCTGAGGTGTCCTCCCGGGAGTCACTCGACCCGTCGGAGGTTGCATCGTCCCCGTCCGCGTCGTCGCTATTACCTGCCCCATTGCTTCCACCGGGTGAACCCGTGAAATCCCCGTCGCCAGCGCCGGATTCGGCCTCATCGTCGGAATCGCACTCCGTCGGCTCGGCTTCATCAGGTGCGACGGAATCTGCCGTGGCCCCGGCCTGATTGCCCTCCTGAGGTGAAGCCGCAGATGGAGAACTACTGGTGGTGGGAGTGGGCGTGGGCGAATGCGTCTCTGGGCTTTCGCATCCGGGCTCTGTCGAGGGGTCTGTCGAGGGGTCTGTCGAGGGGTCTGTCGAGGGGTCTGTCGAGGGGTCTGTCGAGGGCTCCGCGGTCGAGGGCTCCGCGGTCGAGGGCTCCGCGGTCGAGGGCTCCGCGGTCGAGGGCTCCGCGGTCGAGGGCTCCGCGGTCGAGGGCTCCGCGGTCGAGGGCTCCGCGGTCGAGGGCTCCGCGGTCGAGGGCTCCG
>NZ_AGBX01000001.1 GCF_000225825.1 Brachybacterium squillarum M-6-3
CGCCGCTCATCACTGATCGGCATCCCATACACCGAATCGATGCCCCCGGCGTCCTCCCACGCCTCACCGATACGACCATGCGCACCGAACGTCCCCACCCCGTGCTTATGGAAGATCGACCCCGACACGTAATCCTGCCGAATCGCCGTCCCGTTCAGCACCCGCGACTCATCGGTGTCGGGGAACCCGTAGACGGAGTCGATCCCCCCGGCCCGGGTCCACTTGCGCCCGATGCTGCCGAGGGTGACGTGCGCGTCGGTGGCCTGAGACCAGGTGATCGTGCCCTGGGCGAAGTCCTGCTGCAGGCCGCCCTGCACCTCGCGCTGTTCGCTGGTCGGCTGCCCCAGCCCGGCGAAGCCGCCCTTCTCGAGCCACTTGTCCTCGATGACCCCCGAGACGTCGTAGTCGACGAAGGGGTCGCCGTTGCGGTCGAGAACGACGACGGAGTCCCCGTCCACCAGGATCGCGCAGCCCGTCGAGAAATCGGTGCGTTCGACCCCGTCCACGACGCGGGCGATCCGGGAGACGGTGCCGAGCGTGGACCGACCCCCGACCGCAAGGTACGCGTCGTAGGCGGAGGTGCGGTAGTCATCGTCCAACCGTTGCTGCACGAGGTCCCGGAGGCCGCTGATCTGGGAGTACGCCGCGCCACCGGGGCACGCGGTGGAGACGCTGGCTGCATCCCGGTGCCCGAAGACGCGACGTTGGCTCTTGGAGTCGATGGTGACGCGGTCGTCCACGTCGAAGACGTAGGCCCCGCCGAGCTTCCACGCCATGATGTAGGCGACCGCGTTGAGGGCCTTGGACGAGGCGGACGAGGAGGAGTGGTTGCCGATCATGCAGACCCCGACGGTGCCGGTGTTCGATCCCGTCGCGTGCGCACCGATGACGTGGCGCTCGAGGCCGCCCGCACGGCCCTCGTAGATCGTGCCGAAGCGGTCGACCAGCGCGTTGTAGCCCAGGTCCGCCCAGCCGTTGGTCTGAGTGTGGTACGCCAGGTAGCCGCGGAGCAGTCCGGGCACCTCCGCCGCGGTGTAGCTGTTGTACCCGCCGGAATGATGGAGCACGGCCGCCTTCAGTCCGGAGGCGTAGCGGGGGGAGCCGGAGGTGAGCGACTCGTTCGCTCCCCAGGTGTCCCGCATGACGACCAGTGGGGCCCCGACTCCCGGCCGCTCGCCGTCGCGGTAGGTCATGCGGGCACGCGGGTTGGTCTGCGCCGCCAGCTCCTCGTCGGCCGCGGTCTGGGTCGTCACGATCAGGTGCGCGGTGATCTCCTCGCCCAGCTCGCTGCCGCCGAGCTCGGCACGGATCTGCACCAGGGAGCAGGCGCCGCCCAGCCAGATGGCCTGGGCACTGGTCGCCTCCTGGGTCTCGGACTCCTCCTCCGCCTCGAGGCTCACGAGGTCCTCCATCGCGAACCACTCGGTGAAGGAGCCGTCCGCGGCGAGCCGGCCCCGGACCTCGAGCACGTCGGGGTGGTCGCCCTTCCAGGTGGCACCGACCATGGTGACGCCCTCCTCGGCGACCTCGCGCACGGTGGTGCCGTCGACGGTCGTCGTGGCCGCGTCGGCGAGGTCCACGTCGATGATGCGCGTCTCGTCCTCCGGGTCGGCCCAGGCGGGGGCGGTCCCGGCGACCACGGCGGTGGCGGGGACGGAGGCTGCGGTGGCGGCGAACAGGCCGCGACGGCTCAGTCCGCGGCGGGCGGGGGACTCGGGGGCGGAGGGGCGGATCTCGGACATGGGGAAGCTCCGGGGTCGGGGACGGTCGGGCGCCGGGACGGCACCCACCGGGCACGCTAACGCACCCGCCCCGCCCGGCCGTGGAGGCTGCGAGCTGCGGATATGCCAGAAGGGCGGGATATCGGGGCGAACCCGACATCCCGCCCTCCGGGGCGGTCGCGCACTGTGGCGCGGCGCTCAGTTCTCCGAGGCGGTGTCCTCCGCGGGGGTCTCCGCGGCAGCGGTCTCCGCGGGGGCATCGGCCTTGGCGGCGTTCTTGGCGGCGCCCTCGGCCTCCTTCACCACGGCCTGCTTGGGGGAGTACTCCTCCTGCACCAGCTCGATGACGGCCATCGGGGCGTTGTCGCCCTTGCGGGGGCCGATCTTGGTGATGCGGGTGTAGCCGCCCGGGCGCTCGGCGAAGATCGGGGCGATCTCCTCGAACAGCGAGTACACGACGCCCTTGTCACGGATGGTGCGCAACACGCGACGACGGGAGGCGAGATCGCCCTTCTTGGCCTGGGTGACGAGACGCTCGGCGTAGGGCCGCAGGCGCTTGGCCTTGGTCTCGGTGGTGGTGATCGCCCGGTGGCGGAACAGCTCGGTGGCGAGGTTGGCGAGGATCATCCGCTCGTGCGCGGGGGACCCTCCGAGGCGCGCGCCCTTGGTGGGAGCAGGCATGGTCGTTCTCCTTGGTCAGATGAAGGTCAGTACTGGTCGCCGAAGTCGTCGGAGTAGGAGTCCAGGGCCGAGGGATCGAACCCGGCCGGGGAGTCCTTCAGCGACAGGCCGAGCTCGGCCAGCTTCGCCTTGACCTCGTCGATGGACTTCTGCCCGAAGTTGCGGATGTCCAGCAGGTCCGCCTCGCTGCGCGCGGTGAGCTCGCCGACGGTATGGACGCCCTCGCGCATCAGGCAGTTGTACGAGCGCACGGTGAGGTTCAGGTCGTTGATCGGCAGCGCCAGATCAGCGGCCATCGCCTGGTCCGTCGGGGAGGGGCCGATGTCGATGCCCTCGGCCTCCTGGTTCAGCTCGTGGGCCAGGCCGAACAGCTCGACCAGGGTCTTGCCGGCGGAGGCCACCGCGTCGCGCGGGGAGATGGCCGGCTTGGTCTCGACGTCGACGATCAGCTTGTCGAAGTCGGTGCGCTGCTCGACACGGGTCGCCTCGACCTTGTAGGTGACCTTCAGGACGGGCGAGTAGATCGAGTCCACGGGGACGCGGCCGATCTCGCCGTCCAGGGCCTTGTTCTGGGCGGCGGAGACGTAGCCGCGGCCACGCTCGACGATCAGCTCGATCTCCAGGCGGCCCTTGTCGTTCAGGGTCGCGATGTGGAGCTCGGGGTTGTGGATCTCCACGCCGGCCGGCGGGGTGATGTCCCCGGCGGTGACCGCGCCCTCGTCGTCCTTGCGCAGGTACATGACGACGGGCTCGTCGTTCTCCGAGGAGACGACCAGGTTCTTGACGTTCAGGATGATCTCGGTGACGTCCTCCTTGATCCCGGGGACGGTGCTGAACTCGTGCAGCACGCCGTCGATGCGGATCGAGGTGACCGCGGCACCGGGGATGGAGGAGAGCAGGGTACGGCGCAGCGAGTTGCCGAGCGTGTAGCCGAAGCCCGGCTCGAGCGGCTCGATGACGAACCGGGAGCGATTGTCCGACACGACCTCTTCGGTCAGCGTGGGGCGCTGTGCAATGAGCACTGTGGGTCCTTTCCGCGAGCGTCCGCCATATGACGCTCAGAAGGGGGTGATGAGTCCGGGAGGGGTGGAGCGGTGGTCCCGGGGCACGCCGGGGCGCGCCGGGAACCGGGGTCGGCCCGCCGGTGAGGACACCGGGGACCGACGCGGATCAGACGTGGCGGCGCTTGGTGGGGCGGGTGCCGTTGTGCGCCTGCGGGGTGACGTCCTGGATGGAGCCGACCTCCAGCCCGGTCGCGGAGAGGGAGCGGATCGCGGTCTCGCGGCCCGAGCCCGGGCCCTTGACGAAGACGTCGACCTTCTTCATGCCGTGCTCCTGGGCGCGGCGCGCGGCGGCCTCGGCGGCCATCTGCGCGGCGAAGGGGGTGGACTTGCGCGAGCCCTTGAAGCCGACCTGGCCGGCGGAGGCCCAGGAGATCACGGCGCCGGTGGGGTCCGTGATCGACACGATCGTGTTGTTGAACGTGCTCTTGATGTGGGCGTGGCCGTTGACGACGTTCTTCTTGTCCTTGCGGCGCGGCTTGCGCGCGGCTCCCTGGCGGGTCTTGGTTGCCATGCGGCAGAACTCCTCTGGTGGGTATGGGGTGCGCCGGATCCCTCAGCGGCGCGAGTTCGGGGGTCCCGGGGCGCCAGCCCCGGACCGGTCCACGGAGAACCGTGGGTCAGCGAGCCTTCTTCTTGCCCGCGACGGTGCGCTTGGGGCCCTTGCGGGTGCGCGCGTTGGTCTTGGTGCGCTGACCGTGCACGGGGAGACCACGACGGTGCCGCAGGCCCTCGTAGCTGCCGATCTCCACCTTGCGGCGGATGTCGGCCGAGATCTCGCGGCGCAGATCGCCCTCGATCCGGTAGTTCTCCTCGATGTGGTCGCGCAGCTGGACGAGCTCGTCGTCGCTGAGCTCGCGGACCCGCTTCTCGCCCGGGACGCCGGTCGCGGCCAGGGTCTCCTGGGCGCGGGTGCGGCCGATGCCGAAGATGTACGTCAGGGCGACCTCGAGGCGCTTCTCGCGCGGAAGGTCGACTCCCACCAGACGTGCCATGTGCAGTTACTCCTCATTCGTGCGGAGGCCTGATCCGACACCTCGCCGCCGGGCTGCTCCCGGGACGCCGCAGCCTCCGATCTGCGGGTGACCGGTCGCCCGCGGGCTCCCGGTGGTGTCGTCTCTTCACTTGTGGTGCCCGCCTGGGGCGGGCGGGTGCCCCGGCTACTCCCGGGGCGGCCACCGCTTCGGTGGCGTGGTCACGGCGGACCGGGGATGAGCTCCTCGCTCAGCCCTGGCGCTGCTTGTGACGCGGGTTCGAGCAGATGACCATGACGCGCGAGTGGCGACGGATCACCTTGCAGTTGTCACAGATCGGCTTGACGCTCGGCTTGACCTTCATGACTTCCTTCGTTGGGGGCTTCCGGGGATGCCGGGACGATCACTTGTAGCGGTACACGATGCGACCCCGGTCGAGGTCGTAGGGGCTCAGCTCGACGACCACCCGGTCCTCGGGGAGGATGCGGATGTAGTGCTGGCGCATCTTCCCGGAGATGTGCGCGAGCACCTTGTGCCCGTTGTCGAGCTCGACGCGGAAGCGCGCATTCGCGAGCGCCTCCGTGACCGTGCCCTCGACCTCGATCACGCCGTCCTTCTTGGCCATGCCTCCCCAATCTCCCGACGCCGGCGTCCGGCGCACGGGTTCCGCATTCATCTCCGCGCTGACGGTTCGCACCGGGCCCCACGGGATGGCGGGGCCGGACGGTGCGAGAGCGGTCCGGTGCGCGGGCGACCGGGGCCACCGGGATCAGGGGATCTCGGGGCCGGAACGGCCGGTGGTGTCGGGCTCCGGAACGGGTCCGGGGCCGTGTCCGCGCGCGGAACACACCCGATCGACCAGCCTACACGCCCCCTGCGGGACCCGCGAGGGGCCGGGCGATGATGCCGGTCACGTCACTCCCCTGCTCACGCGCCGACGTCGGCGCGGAGTGGCTCAGGCGATCGGATCGGGCGCGGGGGCGAGGCCGGCGGCGCGCAGCCGCTCCGCTCCCCCGTCAGCGGCGGTGAGCACGAGCAGACCCTGCGGGGTGACGGCGACGGAGTGCTCCTCGTGGGCGGCGCGGCCGCCGCCGGTGGCGCGGATCGTCCAGTCGTCGTCCTCGAGCACCCAGTCCCCGGGACCCTGGATCAGCATCGGCTCGATCGCCAGGCACATGCCGGGGCGCACGGCGGGCCCCTTGGTGCGGGTGCGGTAGTTCATCACGTCCGGCGGCTGGTGCATGGCGGTGCCGATGCCGTGGCCGCCGAAGTCCTCGAGGTGGGAGAGCTCCTCCCCCGCCAGCTCGGCGACGCGGTCCTCGACGGCGGCGCCGATCTCCCCGACCCGGCGGGCGGTGCCGAGCGCGACGATGCCGGCCCACAGTGCCTCCCGGGTGACCTCGACCAGGCGTTCGTCGGCGGCGGAGCGGGGCGCGCCCACGATGTGCGTGCGGGCCGCGTCGGAGTGCCAGCCCTCGACGATGCAGCCGCCGTCGATGGAGACCACGTCGCCCGCCTCGAACGGGACGTCGCCCGGGATGCCGTGGACCACGACCTCGTTGACGCTGATGCAGAGGGTCGCCGGGAAGCCGTGATAGCCCTTGAAGTTCGGGGTGGCGCCCTCGTCGCGGATCATCGTCTCGGCGAGGGCGTCGAGCTGGGCGGGGGTGATGCCGGGGCGCAGCTCGGCGGCGAGCATGTCGTGCACCCGGGACAGCAGCAGCCCGCTGCGGCGCATCAGCGCGATCTGCTCGGGGGACTTCAGCTCCACCCGCTCGCGTCCGATCACGGGGCGAGCGCCTCCCGCAGCGCGGCGGTGACGTCCTCGATCGAGGCCATGCCGTCCACCCGGCGCAGGATGCCGCGGGACTCGTACACCTCGACCAGCGGCGCGGTCTGCTCGGCGTAGACGTTCTGCCGGTGACGGATGGTCTCCGCGGTGTCGTCGCTGCGGCCGGACTCGCGGCCGCGGGCCAGCAGGCGCTCCACGACGGTGTCGGTGTCGGCCTCCAGCAGCAGCACCCGGTCCAGGGGGGTGCCGAGCTCGGCGAGCATCCCGTCGAGCGCCTCGACCTGGTCGAGGGTGCGGGGGTACCCGTCCAGCAGAAAGCCCTCCGCGGCGTCGGGCTCGGCCAGGCGCGAGCGCACCATGTCGTTGGTGACGGAGTCGGGCACGTACTCGCCGGCGTCCATGTAGGACTTCGCGAGCACGCCCAGCTCGGTCTCCTGGGAGACGTTGTCCCGGAAGATGTCGCCGGTGGAGATCGCGGGGATCGCCAGCTCCTCGGCGATGCGGGCTGCCTGGGTGCCCTTGCCGGCGCCGGGGGGACCGACGATCAGCAGGCGACGGGCGGGGGCGGTCGGGGTCGTGCTGCTCATCGGAGGATCCCTTCGTAGTGGTGCTGCTGCAGCTTCGCGTCGATCTGCTTCACGGTGTCCAGGCCCACGCCGATGATGATCAGCAGGGAGGCGCCGCCCAGCGGGAAGTTCTGCGAGGCCCCGAGGTACACCAGCGCGAACAGGGGGATCAGGGAGATGATCGCCAGGTAGATCGCGCCCGGGGTCTGGATGCGGTTGATGACGTACTGGAGGTAGCGCTCGGTCGGCTTGCCTGCGCGCACGTTGGGCACGAAGCCCCCGTACTTCTTCATGTTGTCGGCGATCTCCTCCGCGTTGAAGGTGATCGAGACGTAGAAGAAGGCGAAGAAGATGATCAGGGCGACGTACACCAGGGCGTAGATCCAGGAGAAGCTCGCGCCCATCACCAGGTGGGTGTTGATCCAGTCGACCCACGGCTCGCCGGGCTCGCCGAAGGAGGCGGCCATGGTGGGCAGCGCCAGGATCGAGGAGGCGAAGATGACCGGGATGACGCCGGCCTGGTTCACCTTGATCGGGATGTAGGTGGAGGTGCCGCCGTACATGCGGCGGCCGACCATGCGCTTGGCGTACTGCACGGGAATCCGCCGCTGGGACTGCTCCACGAAGACCACGCCGAGCATCACCAGCAGGGCGATGAGGATGACCAGGGAGAAGGTGAGCCAGCCCTGCAGCTCGAAGATCTGGCCGAGGGCCACGGGGAACGACGCCGCGATCGAGGTGAAGATCAGCAGGGACATGCCGTTGCCGATGCCGCGCTCGGTGATCATCTCGCCCATCCACATGATCAGCACGGTGCCGACCGTCATGGTGAGGACCATCAGGACCAGGGCCGGGATCGACTGGTCCGGGATCAGCTCGAGGGTGCAGCCGGGGAAGAAGTTGCCCGAGCGCACCAGGGTGATGATCGTGGTGGACTGCAGGATCGCCAGGCCGATGGTGAGGTACCGGGTGTACTGCGTGAGCTTGGCGGTGCCCGACTGGCCCTCCTTGTGCAGGGCCTCGAAGCGCGGGATCACCACCCGCAACAGCTGGATGATGATGGAGGCGGTGATGTAGGGCATCACGCCGAGGGAGAAGATCGACAGCTGCAGCAGCGCCCCGCCCGAGAACAGCGAGACCATGCCGAGCACGCTGCTGCTGCCGGCGGCCTGGCTCTGGTCGGAGCAGGTCATCACGTTGGTGTAGTCGAAGCCGGGCGTCGGGATGAACACCCCGAGCCGGTACACGGCGAGCAGGCCCAGCGTGAAGAGGATCTTGTTCCTCAACTCCGGGGTGCGCAGCGCGCGCACGAACGAGTTCACGGATCTTCCTCCTGATGGTCCGGGTCCGCGCCCGCGACGGGGCGGTCCCTGCGGGCACCGCCGGGGGTCACGCCCTCGCACCGGCCCCGATGGCACAGCGACGGGGCACCGCGGCACAGGCTATTCTGCGCCGCGATGCCCCGTCAAAAGAGACTCACGCGGTGGTGACGGACCCACCCGCCGCGGTGATCTTGGACTCCGCCGAGGCGGAGAACTTCTGGGCGGTGACGTCGAGCTTGACGCTCACGTCGCCGGTGCCCAGCACCTTCACGGGCTGGTTCTTGCGCACGGCGCCCTTGGCGACGAGGTCCTCGACCGTCACGGTGCCGCCCTCGGGGAACAGCTCCTGCAGGGTCGACAGGTTCACGACCTGGAACTCGACGCGGAAGGGGTTGGTGAAGCCGCGCAGCTTCGGCAGCCGCATGTGCAGCGGCATCTGCCCGCCCTCGAAGCCGGCAGGCACCTGGTAACGGGCCTTGGTGCCCTTGGTGCCGCGACCGGCGGTCTTGCCCTTGCTGGCCTCACCACGGCCGACGCGGGTGCGCGCGGTCTTGGAACCGGGCGCGGGCCGCAGGTCGTGGAGCTTCAGCGGGTTCTTCTCAGTGTCTACCATGGGGAATCAGTCCACCTCTTCGACCGTCACCAGGTGGGTGACGGCGCGGATCATGCCGCGGATCTCGGGGCGGTCCTCCTTCACCACCGAGTGACCGATGCGCTTGAGGCCGAGGCCGCGCAGGGTCGCCCGCTGGGACTGGTTCCCGCCGATGTCGGAACGGATCTGGGTCACCTTGAGCTGCATCAGGAACCCACCTTCTCCGCACGAGCCGCCGCGCGGCCCTCGGCCTGCGCTCGCAGCAGGGCCGCCGGGGCGACCTGCTCGACGGAGAGACCACGGCGGGCGGCCACGGCCTCGGGCTCCTCGAGCTGCTGCAGGGCGTCGACGGTGGCGCGCACGATGTTGATCTGGTTGCTCGAGCCGAGCGACTTCGACAGCACGTCGTGGACGCCCGCGCACTCCAGCACGGCGCGGACGGGACCGCCCGCGATCACGCCGGTACCGGGGGCGGCGGGACGCAGCAGGACGGTGCCCGCGGCGTCGTGGCCCTGGACCGGGTGCACGACGGTGCCCTGGACGCGGGGGACGCGGAAGAAGTTCTTCTTCGCCTCCTCGACACCCTTGGAGATCGCGGAGGGGACCTCCTTGGCCTTGCCGTAGCCCACGCCGACGGTGCCGTCGCCGTCACCCACGACCACGAGGGCCGTGAAGGAGAAACGACGACCGCCCTTGACGACCTTCGACACGCGGTTGATGCTCACCACGCGCTCGAGGAAGGTCGACTTCTCGGCGTCCTGGCCGCGGCCGCGGCCCTCGCCGCGGCGGCCGCCGCGGTCGTTGCCACCGCGACGGTCGTTGCCGCCGCTGGTGGTGTCGTCCCGCCGGCCGGAGGCCGCGGGACCGTTGCTTCGCTGCTGTGCAGCCATGTTCAGATCCTCTTCTCGTCCTGGTTCCGGGGGGCGATCACAGCGCCAGGCCGCCCTCGCGGGCGCCGTCGGCGACGGCGGCCACGCGGCCGTGGTACTGGTTGCCGCCGCGGTCGAACACGACGGCCTCGACGCCGGCCGCCTTGGCGCGCTCGGCGACCAGGGTGCCGACGGTGCGGGCCTTGTCCGACTTCGTGGCGGAGGCGGCGCGCAGGTCGGCCTCCATGGTGGAGGCGGAGGCCACGGTGCGGCCCAGGGAGTCGTCGACGACCTGGACGAACACGTGACGCTGGGAGCGGGTGACCACCAGGCGGGGGCGCTCGGCGGTCCCGATGACGCGGCGACGCACGCGGAGGTGACGACGCCCGCGGGAGCGCAGCTTGCTGCCGCGGTTGCCCTTGGTGTGCTTGAGTGCGTACCCCATGATCACTTACCAGCCTTTCCGGCCTTGCGCAGCACGGTCTCGCCCGCGTAGCGCACGCCCTTGCCCTTGTAGGGCTCGGGCGGACGGATACCACGGATCTTCGCGGCGACCTGTCCCACCTGCTGCTTGTCGATGCCGTTGACGGAGAACTTGGTCTGGTTCTCGACGGCGAAGGTGATCCCCTGGGGGGCCTTCACGACGACCGGGTGGGAGAAGCCGAGCGCGAACTCGAGGTCGGTGCCCTTCGCGGTCACACGGTAGCCCGTGCCCACGATCTCCAGCTTCTTCTCGTAGCCCTCGGTGACGCCGAGGACGATGTTGTTGACGAGCGTGCGGGTCAGGCCGTGCAGCGCACGGTTGTCCTGCTCGTCGTCGGGGCGGCGGACGAGCAGGGAGCCGTCCTCCTGCCGCTCGATGGTCAGCGGGGCCGGGACCCGGTGCGAGAGCTCGCCCTTGGGGCCGGTCACGGTGACGGTGTCGCCGTCGATGGTGACGTTCTGGACGGCTGCCGGCACGGGGACCGGACGGAATCCGATGCGGGACATATCTAGAGTGCTCCTCTCCCGCTCACCAGATGTAGGCGAGGACTTCCCCACCCACACCCTTCTGGGCAGCCTGCTTGTCGGTCAGGAGGCCGGAGGACGTGGACAGGATCGCCACGCCCAGGCCACCGAGGACCCGCGGCAGGTTGGTGGACTTGGCGTACACGCGCAGGCCCGGCTTCGAGATGCGGCGCACGCCGGAGATGGCGCGCTCCCGGCTGTCGGAGTACTTCAGCTCGAGGACGAGGCTCTTGCCCACCTCGGCCTCCGCCTCGCTCCAGCCCAGGATGTAGCCCTCGGCCGTCAGGATGTCGGCGATACGCGCCTTCAGCTTCGAGTACGGCATGGTCACGGTCTCGTGGTACGCCCCGGAGGCGTTCCGGATCCGCGTGAGCATGTCCGCGATCGGGTCGGTCATGGTCATGTCTGTCGCTTCTTCCTCACCTGGTTTCCCTCGGCCGCATGATGGCGGTCAGGGGACCTGTGGCGATAGTCCTTACCAGCTGCTCTTGGTCACGCCGGGGAGCTCACCGCGGTGAGCCATCTCCCGCAGGCACACGCGGCACAGCCCGAACTTCCGGTACACGGAGTGGGGGCGGCCGCAGCGCTGGCAGCGGGTGTACGCGCGCACCGAGAACTTCGGCTTGCGCTCCGACTTCTTGATCAGGGCGGTCTTGGCCATGTCAGTTCTCCTTGAAGGGGAAGCCGAGCAGCTTGAGCAGCGCGCGTCCCTCGTCGTCGGTCTTCGCGGTGGTCACGACCGTGATGTCCATGCCGCGCACGCGGTCGATGCGGTCCTGGTCGATCTCGTGGAACATGACCTGCTCCGTGAGACCGAAGGTGTAGTTGCCGTTGCCGTCGAAGTGCTTCGGCGACAGCCCGCGGAAGTCGCGGATGCGCGGTAGCGCGGTGGACAGCAGGCGGTCCAGGAACTCCCACATGCGGTCGCCGCGCAGGGTGACGTGCGCGCCGATCGGCATGCCCTCACGCAGCTTGAACTGCGCGATGGACTTGCGGGCCTTGGTGACCTGCGGCTTCTGGCCGGTGATGGCGGCGAGATCGCGGATCGCGCCGTCGATGACCTTCGAGTCGCGGGCGGCGTCGCCGACGCCCATGTTCACGACGATCTTGGTCAGACCCGGCACCAGCATGACGTTCTCGTAGCCGAACTGCTCGGTGAGCTGGCCCTTGATCGTCTCGCGGTAGGTGGTCTTGAGGCGCGGGGTGGGCGCCTCGGCGGTGGTGGTCTCGGTCATCTCAGATGTCCTTCCCGGAACGCTTGCCGTACCGCACGCGCACCTGCTTGGTGCGGCCGTCCTCGAGCTCGACGGTCTCGACGCGGTAGCCGACCTTGGTCGGCTTGTTGTCCTCGGGGTCGACCAGCGCCACGTTGGAGACGTGGATGGACGCCTCGCGCTGCTCGATGCCGCCCGCGCCACCGGCCTGGGTCGGCTTGAGGTGGTGGGTGCGGCGGTTGACGCCCTCGACGAGGACGCGCTCGGTGTCCGGGAAGACCTCGAGCACTCGACCCTGCTTGCCCTTGTCGCCGGCCTCGAGACCGCGCTTGGCGGCCTTGTCGGCATCGCTCGAGCGGCCGGTGATGACCTGGACCAGGTCACCCTTCTTGATGTTCATCTTTGCCATGTCACAGCACCTCCGGTGCCAGCGAGATGATCTTCATGAACCGCTTGTCGCGCAGCTCGCGGCCGACCGGCCCGAAGATGCGGGTACCGCGCGGCTCGCCGTCGTTCTTGAGGATCACCGCCGCGTTCTCGTCGAAGCGGATGTAGGACCCGTCGGCGCGGCGGCGCTCCTTGGTGGCGCGCACGACGACGGCCTTGACGACGTCGCCCTTCTTCACGTTGCCACCGGGGATGGCGTCCTTGACGGTCGCCACGATGGTGTCGCCGATGCTGGCGTAACGGCGACCGGAGCCACCGAGAACACGGATGCAGAGAATCTCCTTGGCACCCGTGTTGTCGGCGACCTTGAGTCGCGACTCCTGCTGAATCACTCCGTACTCCTGTCGTCTCGCCGGTTCTCACCCGCCTCGCGGGACCGAGCCTGGCGGAACGGATGGTGGACCGTTGCCCGACGGAGCACCGCGGGGGTCCTCGTCGGAACGGACGGCGGCGGGCATCAAAAAACCCTCCGTCGGACTCGGGCACATGCTCTTGGGCCGGGGCCGGGCGAGCGGTGCGAGGTCTCCGTCGGGGGATGGACGCTGCCGTCCGCGCCTCCCTCGTGATCCCGCGGACGGGCGCACCAGGAAGTGCAACCCTGCAAGCATACGGGCTCCGCGCCCGTGGGCGGAAGGGCGGCCGGGGACGGACGGCTGTGTCCTTGCTCATGCGAGGGCGTCCACGGGCCCGACGTGATGCAGGCGGCACGGGGTCGGGAGGCATCGGGCGCCCGGACACCGTATCGTCATCGCTCGGACGTCCCCCGTCCACCATCCCCACCGCCCGCGTCACGCGCGCTCCCGCGCCCGCGTGCCCCCACCCGCGAGCACGGGCCCTCCGGCCCGGCAGGCAGGAGACGGCAGAGCCGATGTCCACCCCCACGGCCCCTCCCCCGATCACCGAGGACGGCAGCGCCCGCGGCGGCCTGCTCGGTCCCGACCGCTGGTGGAACCTGTCCTTCGGCCTCGTCGGGGCGCTGACCCTGGTGCTGTTCACCGCCTGGACGCTGGACTACGCGCTGGCGGACGCCCCGCGGATCATCCTGCTGCTGGCGATCCTGTTCGGCCTGTTCATGGCCTTCAACATCGGCGGCAACGACGTCGCCAACTCCTTCGGCACCAGCGTCGGCGCCGGCACCCTGTCGATGAAGCAGGCGCTGCTGGTGGCCGCCGTCTTCGAGGTGACCGGGGCCGTCCTGGCCGGCGGGGAGGTCACCGACACCGTCCGCAGCGGCATCGTGGACCTGGAGACCATCGCCGGGGACCCGATGGACTTCGTGGTGATCATGATGTCCGCCCTGCTGGGCGCCGCGGTGTGGCTGCTCATCGCCACCCGCATGGGCTGGCCGGTCTCCACCACCCACGCGATCATCGGCGGCATCGTCGGCGCCGCCGTCACCATCGGCATCGTCTCCGGGGTGGGCGGCCTGGAGATGGTGCAGTGGAGCGAGATCGGCCAGATCGTCGTCTCCTGGTTCCTCTCCCCCGCCCTCGGCGGCCTGGTCGCCTACCTGCTCTACGGCGCGATCCGGCACCACATCCTGGTCTACAACGAGAAGGTCGACGAGCGCCTGGCCGCCCTGCGGGAGGCCCGCGAGCAGCACCTCGCCCATCGCCACCGCACCGCCCACGAGCGCCTCGACGAGATCCAGCAGTCGGCCGATACCGGCTCCCCCACCCCTGTCCACGACGCGGACCCGGTCGCCGCCGAGCTCGCCGCGGCCCGGGCGGGGGACGCCGCGGAGCCGGACCCGACCCTGGAGAGCCTCGAGCAGCAGGCCCGCGAGGTCCACGCGCACCGCGCCCTGATCGTCTTCGTGCCGCTGTTCGCCGCCGTCGGCGCCGTGGTGATCACCGCGATGCTGCTGTTCAAGGGTCTGAAGAACCTCCACCTGCAGATCGGCATCGAGGGCAACCTGCTGATCATGGCGATGGTCGGCGTCGCCGTCTGGATGGCCGTGTTCATCGCCGCCCGCGCCCTGCGCGACCAGGAGCTCTCCCGCTCCACCTTCCTGCTGTTCAGCTGGATGCAGGTGTTCACCGCCTCCGCCTTCGCCTTCTCCCACGGCTCCAACGACATCGCCAACGCGATCGGCCCCTTCGCCGCCGTGCTCGACGTCCTCCGCAGCGGCTCGGTGCGCGAGGAGTCCGCCGTCCCCACCGCGGCCCTGCTGGCCTTCGGCATCGCGCTGATCGTGGGCCTGTGGTTCGTGGGCAAGCGCGTCATCGCCACGGTCGGCACCGGGCTCACCCGGATGCACCCGGCCTCCGGCTTCGCCGCCGAGCTGGCCGCCGCGAGCGTCGTGATGGGGGCGTCCCTGCTGGGCCTGCCCGTGTCCTCCACCCACATCCTCATCGGCGCGGTGCTCGGCATCGGCCTGGTGAACCGCTCGGCCAACTGGAAGCTGATGCGGCCGATCGCCCTGGCCTGGGTGACCACCATCCCCGCGGCGGCCGGCCTCGGTGCCGTCTGCGCCCTGGCGCTCCGCGCCCTGTTCTGAGCCTGCACCGCCCGGGGCGCGGTCCTCGCCGATCCCCGCCCGTGCACCGGGCACGACCGCCCGGGGCTCCTAGACTGGCCGCATGATCGACATCGCCGTCGCCCGCCGCCTCCAGCTCGCCGGTCTGCTCTGGGACCCCGCCGAGGGGGACTGGTTCGTCATCGACAACGAGCAGCTGCGCGAGCAGCCCTTCATGCTGTCCTCGATGGTGATCGAGCTCGGCCACAGCCGCGTCGGGGAGCGCATCTTCCGCTTCAACGGCACCACCGAGTGGGCCCTGGACTCCGTGGAGCAGTCCGAGGCGCTGTGGATCCCCCGGGAGGACCAGCTCCGGGACGCCCTCGGCGACGCCTTCGCCGCCCTGCGCCGCACCGAGGCGGGCGGCTACCTGGTGGAGCTGCGCACCTCGGAGGGGACGCGCGAGGTGCCGGCGCCCCGGGCCGAGGACGCCCTGGCCGGGGCGCTGCTCGTCCTCCTGGCGCCCTGAGCGGCCGCGCTCCCCCGGGTACGGGAACGGCCCGGCCACCCCGTGAGGGGTGACCGGGCCGGTGCCGGGTCCGGTCGGCGCCCTCCCCTGTCGGGGCGGGCGCCGAGGGATCACTTGGCGCGCTCGAGGACCTCGACCAGGCGCCACCGCTTGGTGGCGGAGGTCGGGCGGGTCTCCATGATGAGGACACGGTCGCCGATGCCGGCGGTGTTCTCCTCGTCGTGGGCCTTGAACTTGTTGGTCTTCTTCATGACCTTGCCGTACAGGGCGTGCTTCACGCGCTCCTCGACCTCGACCACGATGGTCTTGTCCATCTTGTCGGAGGTGACGAAGCCGCGCAGGGTCTTGCGGTAGGGGCGCTCGCCGGAGGACGCGTGCGCGCTCTCCTTCTCGAGCTCCTCGACCTCGGGGGTGGTGTTCTCAGTCATCACTGTTCCTCGCTTCGCGGTCACTCGGCCGAGCCGGGAGCCTGACGGATGCCCAGCTCGCGCTCGCGCAGGATCGTGTAGATCCGTGCGATGTCCTTCTTGACGGACCGCAGGCGGCCGGAGCTCTCGAGCTGGCCGGTCGCGGACTGGAAACGCAGCTTGAACAGCTCGTCCTTGGCCTTCGCCAGCTCCTCGGACAGCTTGGTGTCGTCCAGCTTGTCGAGTTCATCGGCGGTGAGCTTGGTCGCTGCCATCAGATGTCACCACCCTCTCGGCTCAGAATGCGGCACTTCATGGGGAGCTTGTGCATCGCCAGGCGGAGCGCCTCGCGAGCCACCTCCTCGGGGACGCCGGCGACCTCGAACATGACGCGGCCCGGCTTGATGTTCGCGACCCACCACTCCACGGAGCCCTTGCCGGAGCCCATGCGGACCTCGGCAGGCTTCTTGGTGAGCGGTCGGTCGGGGTAGATGTTGATGTACACCTTGCCGCCACGCTTCATGTAGCGGGTCATGGCGATACGCGCCGCCTCGATCTGACGGTTGGTGACGTAGGCCGGCGCGAGCGCCTGGATGCCGAAGTCACCGAAGGCCAGCTCGGTGCCGCCCTTGGCCATGCCGCTGCGGGTCGGGTGGTGCTGCTTGCGGTGCTTGGTCCGACGAGGGATCAGCATGTCGCTCAGGCCTCCGTTCCGGGCTGCTGCTGCGCGGGGGCCGACGCCTGCTCGGCGGGGGCGGAGGACTGCTGGGCAGCCTCGCCGCCCTCGCCGCGACGGGCGTTGGCGTTGCGCTCGTTGCGACGACCGCGGGGACGCTCGGCACGCGGGCCGCGTCCGCCGGAGCGCGGACCCTGACCCTGCGAGGCGGCCTGCTGGGCCGCGAGCTCCTTGGCGGTGACGTCGCCCTTGTAGATCCAGACCTTCACGCCGATGCGGCCGAAGGCGGTGCGGGCCTCGTAGAAGCCGTAGTCGATGTTCGCGCGGAGGGTGTGCAGCGGCACGCGCCCCTCGCGGTAGAACTCGCTGCGGCTCATCTCGGCGCCGCCGAGGCGGCCGGAGACGGCCACTCGGATGCCCTTCGCGCCGGCACGCTGCGCGGACTGGATGCCCTTGCGCATGGCACGACGGAAGGAGACGCGGGCGGCGAGCTGCTCGGCGATGCCCTGGGCGACCAGCTGCGCATCGTTCTCGGGGTTCTTGACCTCGAGGATGTTCAGCTGGATCTGCTTGCCGGTGAGCTTCTCCAGCTCGCCGCGCAGACGCTCGGCCTCCGCGCCGCGACGCCCGATGACGATGCCCGGGCGGGCGGTGTGGAGGTCCACGCGGACGCGGTCACGGGTGCGCTCGATCTCGACCTTGGAGATGCCGGCGCGCTCGAGCCCCTCGGACATGAGCTTGCGGATCGCGACGTCTTCCTTCACGTAGTCGCGGTACCGCTGGCCCTCCTTGGTGGAATCGGCGAACCACCGGCTGCTGTGCTCCGTGGTGATCCCGAGGCGGAACCCGTTCGGATTGACCTTCTGGCCCATTCGGGACTCCTTACTTGTTCACGGGAGCGACCACCACGGTGACGTGGCTGGTGCGCTTCTTGATCTGGAAGGCACGACCCTGAGCGCGCGGCTGGAACCGCTTCATGGTCGGGCCCTCATCGACATAGGCGGCCGAGACGACGAGCTCGCGCTCGTCGAAGCGCTCCCCCGCCTGATCGGCCTTCACGCGAGCGTTGGCGATCGCGGACTGCACGAGCTTGAGGACGGGCTCGCTGGCGGCCTGCGGGGCGAACCGCAGGGTGTCCAGGGCCTCGGCCGTGCTCTTGCCACGAATCAGGTCGACAACGCGGCGAGCCTTCATGGGCGACATGCGGAGGTACCGCACCTGCGCCTTGGCTTCCATCGTTTCCTGCTTTCTCTCGAATTCGAGAAGTGCTGCCGTGCTGACCGGGGTCAGCGGCGGCGGCCCTTCTTGTCGTCCTTCTCGTGGCCCTTGAAAGTCCGCGTGGGGGCGAACTCGCCGAGCTTGTGGCCGACCATCGACTCGGTGACGAACACCGTGACGTGCTTGCGACCGTCGTGCACTGCGAAGGTGTGACCCAGGAAGTCCGGAGTGATGACACTGCGGCGCGACCAGGTCTTGATGAGGTTCTTGGTGCCCTTCTCGTTCTGCGCGTCCACCTTCTTCTGCAGGTGGTCGTCGACGAACGGGCCCTTGGCGATACTGCGAGGCATGTTTCTGGCTCCCTATCAGCGCTTCTTGCCGGTCCGACGACGGCGCACGATGAGCTTGTCGCTCTCCTTGCCCGGCTTGCGGGTGCGGCCCTCGGGCTGACCCCAGGGCGAGACCGGATGGCGACCACCGGAGGTGCGGCCCTCGCCGCCACCGTGGGGGTGGTCCACCGGGTTCATGACCACGCCGCGGACGTGGGGGCGCTTGCCCTTCCACCGCATGCGGCCGGCCTTGCCCCAGTTGATGTTGGACTGCTCGGCGTTGCCCACCTCGCCGATGGTCGCGCGGCAGCGCGCATCGACGTTGCGGATCTCGCCGGAGGGCATGCGCAGCTGCGCGAAGCGGCCCTCCTTGGCGACGAGCTGCACGGAGGCACCGGCGCTGCGGGCGATCTTGGCGCCGCCGCCCGGCTTGAGCTCGATCGCGTGGATCACGGTGCCGAGCGGGATGTTGCGCAGCGGCAGGTTGTTGCCGGGCTTGATGTCGGCGCCGGCGCCGTTCTCGATCCAGTCGCCCTGACGCAGCTTGGCGGGGGCGAGGATGTAGCGCTTCTCGCCGTCCGCGTAGTGCAGCAGCGCGATGCGCGCGGTGCGGTTCGGGTCGTACTCGATGTGCGCGACCTTCGCGTTCACGCCGTCCTTGTCGTGACGACGGAAGTCGATGACGCGGTACGCCCGCTTGTGCCCGCCACCGCGGTGACGGGAGGTGATCCGACCGTTGCTGTTGCGGCCGCCGCTCTTGGAGAGCGGACGGACCAGCGACTTCTCGGGCGAATCGCGGGTGATCTCGACGAAGTCCGCACCGCTCGAGCCGCGGCGGCCCGGCGTGGTCGGCTTGCTCTTACGAATTCCCATGATGGGTTTCCCTCAGACTCTCTTCGATTCCTCGGTGACCGGCCGCTCAGGCGACCGATCCTCCGAAGATGTCGATGGCTCCGTCGGTCAGGGTGACGATGGCGCGCTTGGTGTCCTTGCGCTTGCCCATGCCGAATCGCGTGCGACGCGACTTGCCCTGCCGGTTGATGGTGTTCACCGAGGCCACCTTGACGTCGAAGATCTTCTCGACGGCGATCTTGATCTCGGTCTTGTTGGCGTCGGCAGCCACCAGGAAGGTGTACTTGCCCTCGTCCATGAGCCCGTAGCTCTTCTCGGAGACCACCGGCGCGACGAGGACGTCGCGGGGATCCTTGTTCAGCGCGGTCACTTCGACTTCTCCTCGTCTGCCACGGCGGCCGCGGCGCCGGAGCGCTGGGCGGCGAAGCCGGAGGTGGGCAGGGACAGGGTCGCCGACGCCACGAAGTCCTCGAGCGCACCGGCGGTGAACACGACGTCGTCGCTGAGCATGACGTCGTAGGTGTTCAGCTGGTCCGCGTACAGGACGTGGGCGGCGGGCAGGTTGCGCGAGCTGAGCGCACCGGCGTCGTCGTCGCGACGGACGACCACCAGCAGGTGGCGACGGTCGGAGACGTTCGACAGCGTGGTGCGCGCGGCCTTGGTGGACGGGGCCTCACCCTCGAGCAGGGCGGAGACCACGTGCACGCGGCCGTTGCGGGCGCGATCGGAGAGGGCACCGCGCAGGGCGGCGGCCTTCATCTTCTTGGGGGTGCGCTGGGCGTAGTCGCGCGGCACGGGGCCGTGGACGGTGCCACCGCCGGCGAACTGCGGCGCGCGCAGCGAGCCCTGGCGGGCACGACCGGTGCCCTTCTGCTTGTACGGCTTCTTGCCGCCGCCACGGACCTCGCCCCGGGTCTTGGCCTTGTGGGTGCCCTGTCGGGCAGCCGCCTGCTGGGCCACGACCACCTGATGGATCAGGGGGATGTTGGTCTGGACGTCGAAGATCGACGCGGGGAGCTCGACGGTCCCGGACTTCTTGCCGGCCGGGTCGAGCACGTCGACGGTCAGGTTCTCTGCCATCGGGCTCAGGCCTCCTTCACGGGGCTCTTGGCGGCCGAGCGGACCAGCACGAGGCCGCCCTTGGGGCCGGGGACGGCACCCTTGACGAGCACGAGGCCCTTCTCGACGTCGACCGCGTGGACGGTCAGGTTCTGGACACTGGTGCGGGCGTTGCCCATGCGGCCGGCCATGCGCAGGCCCTTGAACACACGCCCGGGGGTGGAGGCGCCACCGATCGAGCCCGGCTTGCGGTGGTTGCGGTGCGCACCGTGGGAGGCGCCGACGCCGGCGAAGCCGTGGCGCTTCATGACACCGGCGGTGCCCTTGCCCTTGGAGGTGCCGACCACGTCGACCTTCTGGCCCGCGGCGAAGATCGAGGCGTCGATCTCCTGGCCGAGGGTGTACTCGCCGGCGTTGGAGGTGCGCAGCTCCGCGAGGTGACGGCGCGGGGTCACGCCGGCCTTCTCGAAGTGGCCCTTCAGCGGCTTGGACACCTTGCGGGGATCGATCTGCCCGTAGGCGATCTGGACCGCGTCGTACCCGTCGGTCTCGGCGGACCGCACCTGGGTGACGACGTTGGCGCCGGTCTGCACGACGGTCACGGGGATGAACTTGCCGTTCTCGTCCCAGACCTGGGTCATGCCGAGCTTGGTGCCGAGCACGCCGGACACGGCGTGGGCACGCTGTCCCGTCAGTTCGTTGCTCATGTCGACCTGCCTCAGAGCTTGATCTCGATGTTGACGTCCGCGGGCAGGTCGAGGCGCATCAGCGAGTCCACGGCCTTGGGCGTGGGATCGACGATGTCGATCAGTCGCTTGTGCGTGCGCATCTCGAAGTGCTCACGGGAGTCCTTGTACTTGTGGGGAGAACGGATCACGCAGAACACGTTCTTCTCCGTCGGCAGCGGCACCGGGCCCACGACCGTCGCACCCGCGGTGGTGACCGTGTCGACGATCTTGCGCGCCGAGCTGTCGATCACCTCGTGGTCGTACGACTTGAGCCGGATGCGGATCTTCTGTCCCGCCATGGCGTCCTGTCTCTCTCTCGTCTGTCATGAATGCCGTTCCTCCCGACACCCGAGGACGGGCGTGTCGGCCTCCGCGGGGCGCACGGGCGCCCAGCATCGGACCGCCGAGGATCGGCAGCGTCCGCGTCTGATCCCTCCTGCGATGCGCTCTCGACGCGGTCTCGCGTCGTTCGCATCCTGGGGACGGACCTCCTCCGGTGATCATTCGCCGCGGCGCCCGAGGGCGACACGGAGAACGGAACCGGGCATGGCGGCCCGCGCGGACAACTCGACTAGTCTGCCAGAGCCGCGCGAGGCCCCACAAGGCGGCCGGCGGTGCACCGGCTCACATCACAGGCCCCCGCCACCGGTCACGAGGCGGCGAACCGGGCATCCCGATCCCTGCCGACGTCCCACGGACGCCCACCCGACGTCCAGGAGACATGGTGGTGAGGGGATTACCGTGGCGCCATGAGCCAATCACCGCAGGCGGCCTCGCCGCTGACCGCACGACTGTACAAGCTCGAGTACCCCCGGTCGCTGGGGGTCTACAGCACCTACGCGGAGGTGCAGGCCGTGGTGGACACCCTGGCCGACAACCACTTCCCGGTGCAGAACGCGATGATCGTGGGCACCGATCTGAAGCTGATGGAGCGCGTGACCGGGCGCAAGACCTGGGGGCGGGTGATCGGCCAGGGGGTGCTCTCGGGCGTGTGGATGGGGCTGTTCGTGGGCCTGATCCTGCTGCTGATCAATCCCTCCAGCCCGCTGGTGATCCTCTCCAGCGTGCTGCTGGGCATCGTGTTCTTCACCGTGTGGGCGGTGATCGGATACGCGGCCACCGGTGGCAAGCGCGACTTCACCTCGATGGTGGCGACCATCCCGATGCAGTACGAGCTGATGGTGGAGCACTCCCACGCCGAGGCCGCCCGGGAGATCCTGGCCCGCACCGGCGCCGGGGGCCCCGTGTCCGGCGGCGGCCCGGGCGTGCGCACCCCCACCGGCCCGCAGGCCGCGGTGCCGACCACGGGCGCGCACGCCGCGCAGCCCTACGGCCCCGCCTCGCCCGCGACGGGCTCGACCTCTCCCGCCCCGGGCTCCGCGCCGCGACCCAGCTACGGGCGGCCCGCCACCGCCGACGCCCCGGCCGGGCCCTCCGCACCGGCCGCTCACCGGCCCAGCTACGGGCGCCCCGCGGCCGCGGAGGAGCAGGCGGCGCCGCAGCAGGCGGGCCGGGTCCCCGCGCAGGATGCGGCGGAGCGCGCCGACCGGCCCCCGCAGGCCCCTGGGTCCACGACCACGGAGGACGACGCCTCCCGCTGACCGCTCCCCCGGCTCCACCGCGCCCCCGTCCCGCCCCTCGGCGGAGCGGGGGCGCGGTGCGTCCGGGACGCGCGGTGGCACACGGGCCAAGGCGGTGGCGTGAGGGGCAAGGGCGCTGGCGCGAGGGGCCTCGGCGGCGCCACGAGCGGGGGCGAGCGCCGGGGCGGGGCCGAAGCGCCGGCAACCCCGGGAGCCCGCCCGTTCCCGGGCATGCAGAAGGGCCCCGGACCGTTACCGGTCCGGGGCCCTTCTGGTGCTCAGCACCCGCCGAGGCGGGGCGTCACGGCTGCGGGGTCGCCCCCGCGGCGATCACTTGGTGATCTTGGTGACGCGGCCGGAGCCCACGGTGCGGCCACCCTCACGGATGGCGAAGCCGAGGCCCTCCTCCATGGCGATGGGCTGGATGAGCTCCACCGTCATCTCGGTGTTGTCGCCGGGCATGACCATCTCGGTGCCCTCGGGCAGCTCGATGACGCCGGTGACGTCGGTGGTGCGGAAGTAGAACTGCGGACGGTAGTTCGAGTAGAACGGGTTGTGACGGCCGCCCTCGTCCTTGGACAGGATGTAGACCTGCGCCTCGAAGTTGGTGTGCGGGGTGATCGAACCCGGCTTCACGACGACCTGACCGCGCTCGACGTCGTCACGCTTGGTGCCGCGCAGCAGCAGACCGCAGTTCTCGCCGGCCCAGGCCTCGTCCATCTGCTTGTGGAACATCTCGATGCCGGTGACCGTGGTCTTCTGGGGCGCACGGATGCCGACGATCTCGATCTCGGAGTTGATGGCGAGCTTGCCGCGCTCCACCTTGCCGGTCACGACGGTGCCGCGGCCGGTGATGGTGAAGACGTCCTCGACGGGCATCAGGAAGGGCTTGTCCATGTCGCGGACCGGGTCCGGGATGGACTCGTCCACGGCCTCCATGAGCTCCTGCACGGACTTGACCCACTTCTCGTCGCCCTCGAGGGCCTTGAGCGCGGAGACCTGCACGACCGGGGCGTCCTCGTCGAAGTCCTGCGAGCCGAGCAGCTCACGGACCTCCATCTCGACGAGCTCGAGGATCTCCTCGTCGTCGACCATGTCGGACTTGTTGAGAGCCACCAGCAGGTAGGGCACGCCGACCTGCTTGGCGAGCAGCACGTGCTCGCGGGTCTGCGCCATCGGGCCGTCGGTCGCCGCGACCACGAGGATCGCGCCGTCCATCTGGGCCGCGCCGGTGATCATGTTCTTGATGTAGTCGGCGTGACCCGGGGCGTCGACGTGCGCGTAGTGGCGCTTGTCGGTCTGGTACTCGATGTGCGAGATGTTGATCGTGATCCCGCGCTGCTTCTCCTCGGGCGCGTTGTCGATCTGGTCGAAGTCGCGCTTCTCGTTGAGCTCGGGGAAGCGGTCGTACAGGACCTTCGAGATGGCAGCCGTCAGGGTCGTCTTGCCGTGGTCGACGTGACCGATGGTGCCGATGTTGACGTGCGGCTTGGTCCGCTCGAACTTGGCCTTCGCCATGGTGGTGTCCTCCTAGGACGTTGAATCTCTGGGTACTTCAGTGGATCGGGATCGGATCCCACCCGAGGGGGCGGCTCCGACGGAAGCGGGGGGAGCCGGAGCAGAGGCTACCTGCTCCCCCCGAACTTCTCACTCGCCCCGGGTCTTCGCGATGATCTCGTCCGAGATGGACTTGGGGACCTCCGCGTAGCTGTCGAACTGCATGGTGTACATCGCACGACCCTGGGTGCGGGACCGCAGGTCGCCGACGTAACCGAACATCTCGGACAGCGGGACGAGAGCACGGACGATCTTGACCCCGCTCGCGTCCTCCATCGACTGGACCTGCCCGCGTCGCGAGTTCAGGTCGCCGATGACATCTCCCATGTACTCCTCCGGCGTCCGCACCTCGACGGCCATGACCGGCTCGAGGAGCACGGGCTGCGCCTTGTGCAGGGCCTCCTTGGTCGCCATGGAACCGGCGATCTTGAAGGCCATCTCGGAGGAGTCCACGTCGTGGTAGGCGCCGTCGATGAGCGAGGCGCGCACGTTCACGACCGGGTAGCCGGCGAGGATGCCGGACTGCAGGGCGTCCTGGATGCCCGCATCGATGCTGGGGATGTACTCCCGCGGGATGCGGCCACCGGTCACCTTGTTCTCGAACTCGTAGAACACGCCGTCCTCGGCATCGGTCAGCGGGCTGAAGGTGATCTGCACCTTGCCGAACTGGCCGGAGCCACCGGTCTGCTTCTTGTGGGTGTAGTCGAACTTCTCGACGACCCGCTTGATGGTCTCGCGGTACGCGACCTGAGGCTTGCCGATGTTCGCCTCGACCTTGAACTCGCGGCGCATGCGGTCCACGAGGATGTCGAGGTGCAGCTCGCCCATGCCCTTGATGACGGTCTGGCCGGTCTCCTCGTCCAGCTCCACCTGGAAGGTCGGGTCCTCCTTGGCGAGCTTCTGGATCGCGACCGAGAGCTTCTCCTGGTCACCCTTGGTCTTGGGCTCGATGGCCACGTTGATCACGGGCTCGGGGAAGCTCATGGACTCCAGGGCGATCGGGTTGGCCGGATCGGCCAGGGTGTCGCCGGTGTTGGTGTCCTTGAGACCGATGAACGCGTAGATGTGGCCCGCGAAGGCCTCCTCCACCGGGTTCTCCTGGTTGGAGTGCATCTGGAACAGCTTGCCGATGCGCTCCTTCTTGCCGGTGGTGGCGTTCAGGACCTGCTGGCCCGAGGCGACCTGGCCCGAGTACACGCGCACGTAGGTGAGCGTGCCGAAGAACGGGTGGGTGGCCACCTTGAAGGCGAGCGCCGAGAAGGGCTCGTCCCAGTCGGGGCGACGGGTCAGCTCCTTCTCCTCGTCCTTGACGTCGTGACCCACCATCGGGGGCACGTCCAGGGGTGAGGGGAGGTAGTCGATGACCGCGTCGAGCATGGGCTGGACGCCCTTGTTCTTGAACGCGGAGCCCGCGAAGACCGGGTAGGCCTCGGAGTTCACGGTCAGGTGGCGGATGCCGGCCTTGAGCTGCTCGACGGTGAGGTCGCCCTCCTCGAGGTAGGCCTCCATGAGCTCCTCGGAGCTCTCGGCGACGTCCTCGACCAGCTTGGCGCGGTACTCGTCCACCGTGTCCTGCAGGTCGGCGGGGATCGGGATCTCGGCCTGGTACTGGCCCAGCGCCGCGTCACCCTTTTTCTTGCCGAGCTTGGGGGCGTCCTCCGGGAAGACGTCGGGCCACTCGTAGGCCTTCATCTCCACCAGGTCCACGACGCCGTTGAAGTCGCTCTCGGCGCCGATCGGCACCTGCATGACCAGCGGCTTCGCCTTCAGGCGGTCGACGATGGTGCGCACGGTGAAGAAGAAGTCCGCGCCGAGCTTGTCCATCTTGTTGACGAAGCAGATGCGCGGCACGTCGTACTTGTCGGCCTGGCGCCACACGGTCTCCGACTGGGGCTCGACGCCCTCCTTGCCGTCGAAGACGGCGACGGCGCCGTCGAGCACGCGCAGGGAGCGCTCCACCTCGACGGTGAAGTCGACGTGCCCGGGGGTGTCGATGATGTTGATCTGGTTGTCGTTCCAGTAGCAGGTCGTCGCGGCCGACGTGATCGTGATGCCGCGCTCCTTCTCCTGCTCCATCCAGTCCATCGTCCCGGCGCCGTCGTGCGTCTCACCGATCTTGTAGTTGACGCCGGTGTAGTACAGGATGCGCTCGGTCGTGGTGGTCTTGCCGGCATCGATGTGGGCCATGATGCCGATGTTGCGGACCTTCGTGAGGTCGCTGAGCACTGCGAGTGCCACGGGCTTGTGCCTTTCGAGAGATCAGGTGATGGTCGGTGGGCCGGGGGTGGGTCGGGGGCCCGCCGGATGGCGGACCCCCGGTCCACTCACCAGCGGTAGTGCGCGAAGGCCCGGTTGGACTCGGCCATCTTGTGGGTGTCCTCGCGACGCTTCACCGCGGCGCCGAGGCCGTTGGACGCGTCGAGGATCTCGTTCATCAGGCGCTCGGTCATGGTGTGCTCGCGACGAGCACGCGAGTAGCTCGTCAGCCAGCGCAGGGCCAGGGTCGTGGAACGGCCCGGCTTGACCTCGATCGGCACCTGGTAGGTCGCACCGCCGACGCGGCGGGAGCGGACCTCGAGGGAGGGACGGATGTTGTCGAGAGCCTTCTTCAGGGTCGCGACGGGGTCCTGCCCGTTCTTCTCGCGGCAGCCCTCGAGAGCGCCGTAGACGATGCGCTCGGCGACGGTCTTCTTGCCGTCGAGCAGGATCTTGTTGATGAGCTGGGTGACCAGGGGGGACCCGTAGACCGGGTCGACCACGAGCTGGCGCTTGGGAGCTGCTCCCTTGCGAGGCATTACTTCTTCTCCTTCTTCGCGCCGTAGCGGGACCGGGCCTGCTGACGGCCCTTCACGCCCTGGGTGTCGAGGGAGCCGCGCACGATCTTGTAGCGCACGCCCGGCAGGTCCTTCACACGGCCGCCGCGGACGAGCACGATCGAGTGCTCCTGCAGGTTGTGGCCGACACCGGGGATGTACGCGGTGACCTCGATGCCGCTCGAGAGGCGCACACGCGCGATCTTCCGGAGCGCCGAGTTCGGCTTCTTGGGGGTCTGGGTGTAGACGCGCGTGCAGACGCCGCGGCGCTGGGGCGAACCCTTGAGCGCCGGCGTCTTCGAGGCGGAGGACTTGTCCTTCCGCCCCTTGCGCACCAGCTGCTGAATCGTGGGCACAGATTCTCTTCCTGTTCGGCCGCCGGGTCTGTTGGACCAGGCGGATCACCTTCGTCGACCGCTACCGCGGCCGGCGACCCGATGCGCCGTCCCCATGCCCGGGGAGCTGGCGGATCGACCCGCCCGTCCGGTGATGGCACCGGTCGGGCGTCCGAGGACCGTGATCGGTGCCCGGGGGCGAGGCGCCGAGGCATGGCACTCTCATCCGGAATCGGGCACGCCGCGAGGATCCGCTCCTCACGGGGGACTCCCAGCGTCTCGCCCGCCGTCCCGGGCTCCTCAACGGATGCGAGGCGCCCGGTATTCCCGGCCGCCTCGGGGGCGGGAGACGGGAGACGGGGACGAGACCAGTCCCAAGTCACGACCAGAGGGCACTCCGGACGCACCTGCCAGTCTAGTGACGCCCCGTGACACGGTCAAAGGATGCGGGGAGGTCCGACGCAGATCACACGCTCCCCCGCGCCGGGGCGTGTCCTGCTCCGGACAGCGGGTCGGCACGGGCTCCGTGTCACCCCCAGCACGCGCGGAGCGCGCCGCGGACCGGGGTCCGCGACGCGCTCGCGTCGGTGGTTCTGCGGCGGGGCCTCCCCCGCGCCGGCTCAGCGGATGCCGAGCTTGGAGGTGCAGGACGGCCAGGCGCCCCAGCCCTGGTTGGCCTGCACCTTCTCGGCGATCGCGATCTGCTGCTCGCGGGTCGCCAGGTGGGCCGAGGAGGCGTACTGGTCGCCGCCGTAGGCCAGCCAGGTGCCCTTGTTGAACTGCAGGCCGCCGTAGTAGCCGTTTCCGGTGTTGATGGACCAGTTGCCTCCGGACTCGCACTGGGCGAGACGGTCCCAGGTGGAGCCGTTGGAGACGGCCGGGGCCTCCTCGGAGCTCGAGGACTCCTCCTCGGTGCTCTCCTCCTCGGTGCTCTCCTCCTCGGTGCTCTCCTCCTCGGCGGAATCCTCGGTGGACTCGCGCTCTTCGCTGCGGGAGGAGGACTCGTCCTCGCGCTCGGAGGTGCTCTCCTCGGAGCTGCTGCTCCCGGAGGAGGACTCGGAGGAGGTGTCCTCGGCCGGCTTCTCCTTGGTGCCCTCGGCCACGACCTTGTCGGTGCGCTCGGTGACGGTCTCTTCGGAGACGAGCTCGCTCTCGGTGATCTCGCCGTCGACCAGGGTGTCCTTGTAGACCTTTTCGACCTCGCCCTTGACGCCCTCGGTGCGGACCTCGGTCTCGCCCTCGTACAGGGAGTCGTCCTCCACGGTCGTGGTCTCGAAGTCGACGTCCTCGGTCTCGGTGCGCTCCTCCTCGCGGATGCGCTCGACGGTGATGGTGGCGCCGTCCTCGAGGATCGAGTCGCGGTCGACGGAGGCGGTGTCGGTGTCCTCGATGTTCTTGAGGACCTTGGTCATGGCCTCGTCGACGGTCAGGGCGGTCACCTGGAAGGTGCCCTTGCCGTACTGCCCCTTGAAGGTGACGGACTTGCTGGTGACGATCTCCACGGAGGCGTCCTCGGCGGAGAGCTCCGCGTCGGGCTCGGGGGTGATCCGCGCGTCCTCGGCCTCGAAGTCGACCTCGTCCAGCACGTCCTGCACGGTGGTGCCGGTGGTGAGCAGCTCCTGCTCCTCGCCGTCGATGGTGACGGTGACGGGGCGGCGCTCGACGACGTGGATCTCCATGCCGTCGGTGACCTCGTCGCCGAGGTCCGGGATCACCAGGTCGGTGTCCTTGACCTCGATGCCCTGGGCGTCCAGCAGCTCCTGCACGGTCGTGCTGAAGGTGCGCACGGAGCTCTGCTCGCCGTACACGGTCACCTCGGCCTCGTTGGAGACGGCGTAGGCGGCGCTGCCGCCGCCGATGCTCAGCACGGCGACGGTCGCGGCACCGACGATCCACGGGGTCTTCTTCACTGCATCCACCTCTTCCACCGTCGGCGGGCGGCCGACGCATTGGTTCCCTGACACGCATGCGCCCCGGATCGGGGCGGGGCGGCGGCGCGAGCGCATCCCCGGGGGTTCCGGGGCGCAGCGGAGGAAGATCGCGCCGTTCGTGCCGCCGGGATCCATCGTTCCGGGCGCGACACCTTTGGGGAAGGGTGACCAGAAGGCTTTGGGGGGATTCCCAGCGATCCTTGACGAAGGCATGACACTCGGGGTCGCCCCCGTCACTCCCCCATCACCTGCGCGGCTCCCCCGGGTGGGCCCCGCCACAGGTCAGGACACGGAAACGGGGCGGCCCCACCGTGAGGTGGGACCGCCCCGTGCCGGGAGCGAGGACTCAGCGGATCAGCGGATGGGCCGCCGGGGCCGCGGGCCCGGTCGCGTCAGCGGAAGTCCGTCCGGAACGGGTCCGCGTAGTCGATGTCGTCCAGGTTCACCGAGCCGGTCTGGCCGAAGCCGGAGAAGTCCAGCTCGTCGTAGCCGGGCACCTGGTACATCTGCGCCTTGGCCTCGTCTGTCGGCTCGACCGCGATCCGGCGGAACCGGGACAGCCCGGTGCCGGCGGGGATCAGCTTGCCGATGATCACGTTCTCCTTGAGGCCGACCAGCGAATCGCTCTTGCGGTTCAGGGCCGCCTCGGTGAGCACCCGGGTGGTCTCCTGGAAGGAGGCCGCGGAGAGCCAGGAGTCGGTGGCCAGCGAGGCCTTGGTGATGCCCATGAGCTCCGGTCGGCCGGAGGCCGGCTGGGTGCCCTCGGACAGCGCCTTGCGGTTCTCGCGCTCGAAGGTGACGCGCTCGGTGAAGTCACCGGGCAGGAGATCGGTGTCCCCGGACTCGATGATCGTCACCCGGCGCAGCATCTGCCGCACGATGACCTCGATGTGCTTGGCGTGGATGTCCACACCCTGGGAGATGTAGACCTTCTGCACCTCGTCCACCAGGTGCTGCTGCACGGCGCGGGGGCCGAGGATGCGCAGCACCTGCTTCGGGTCGACCGAGCCCTGGGAGAGCTGCTGGCCCACCTCGACGTGCTCGCCGTCCGCCACCAGCATGGTCACGCGCTTGGAGACGGTGTAGGTGACGGGGTCGGTGCCGTCGTCCGGGGTGATGGTGATCCGACGCTGCTTGTCGTTCTCCTCCACCTCGACGCGGCCGGCGGACTCGGTGATCGGCGCGAAGCCGGCCGGGGTGCGGGCCTCGAAGAGCTCCTGCACACGCGGCAGACCGTGCGTGATGTCGCCGTCGGCGCTGGCCACACCACCGGTGTGGAAGGTCCGCATGGTCAGCTGGGTGCCGGGCTCGCCGATGGACTGGGCGGCGATGATGCCGACGGCCTCACCGATGTCCACCAGCTGACCGGTGGCCAGCGAGCGGCCGTAGCACATCGCGCAGGTGCCCACGGCGGAGTCGCAGGTCAGCACGGAGCGGATCTTGACCTCGCGCACCCCGGCGGCGATCAGCGCCTCGATCTGCACGTCGCCCACCTCGGAGCCGGCCGGCATCGCCTCCTCGCCGTCCGCGCCGATGGCGGCGGTGGCGAGGGTGCGGCCGTAGACCGTGGTCTCGATGTTGTCGGCCGGCACCAGGGCGCCGGCGTCCTCCACCGCGATCGGCAGGGTCAGGCCCTTGGAGGTGCCGCAGTCGGCCTCGCGGACGATGACGTCCTGCGAGACGTCGACCAGACGACGGGTGAGGTACCCCGACTGGGCGGTCTTCAGCGCCGTGTCCGCCAGGCCCTTGCGGGAGCCGTGCGAGGCGATGAAGTACTCCAGGACCGAGAGCCCCTCCTTGTAGTTGGAGAGGATCGGGCGCGGGATGATCTCGCCCTTGGGGTTGTTCACCAGGCCGCGCATGCCGGCGATCTGGCGGATCTGCATCCAGTTGCCGCGGGCGCCCGAGTCGACCATCCGGAAGATGGTGTTGGTGCGCTCGAAGTTCTCGCGCATCGCGTTGTCGACCTCGTTGGTCGCCTCGGACCAGATGTCGATCAGCTCGACGTTGCGCTCGGCCTCGGAGACCAGACCCAGGTCGCGGTTCTCCTGCACCTGGGCGGCCTTCGCCTCGTACTTCGCGATGATCTCCGCCTTGTTCGGCGGGGCCACCACGTCGGACAGCGCGAAGGACACGCCGGAGCGCGTGGACCAGGAGAAGCCGTAGGACTTCAGCGCGTCCAGCGAGGCGGAGACCTCGACCTTCGGGTACTGCTCGGCGAGCTGGTTCACGATCGAGCCCAGACGCTTCTTGCCGACCTGACCCTCCACGTAGGGGAAGTCCTCGGGCAGGGTCTCGTTGAAGTAGACCGTGCCCAGGGTGGTGGTGAGGGTGATCGGGTCGCCCTCGCTCCAGCCCTCGGGGGCCTCCCAGCCCGCCGGCGGCACCAGGTCCGTGAAGCGGATGGTGACGGGGGCGTTCAGGTGCAGCTCCCCGGCGTCGTGGGCCATGATCGCCTCGGCCACGGAGGCGAAGGCACGGCCGGCGCCGGCGGCGTCCTCGCGCTCGGTGGTCAGGTGGTACAGACCGATGATCATGTCCTGCGCGGGCATGGTCACCGGACGACCGTCCGAGGGCTTGAGGATGTTGTTGCTGGAGAGCATCAGGATGCGCGCCTCGGCCTGGGCCTCGGCGGACAGCGGCAGGTGCACGGCCATCTGGTCGCCGTCGAAGTCCGCGTTGAAGGCGGCGCAGACGAGGGGGTGCAGATGGATGGCCTTGCCCTCGACGAGCTGCGGCTCGAAGGCCTGGATGCCCAGGCGGTGCAGGGTGGGCGCACGGTTCAGCAGCACCGGGTGCTCGGTGATGACCTCCTCGAGCACGTCCCAGACCTCGGGGCGGGCGCGCTCGACCATGCGCTTGGCGGCCTTGACGTTCTGGGCGTGGCTGAGCTCGACCAGGCGCTTCATCACGAAGGGCTTGAACAGCTCGAGCGCCATGCCCTTGGGCAGGCCGCACTGGTGCAGGCGCAGCTGGGGACCGTTCACGATGACGGAGCGGCCCGAGTAGTCCACGCGCTTGCCCAGCAGGTTCTGGCGGAACCGGCCCTGCTTGCCCTTGAGCATGTCCGAGAGCGACTTCAGCGGGCGGTTGCCCGGCCCGGTGACCGGACGGCCGCGGCGGCCGTTGTCGAACAGGGAGTCCACGGACTCCTGCAGCATGCGCTTCTCGTTGTTCACGATGATCTCGGGGGCGCCGAGGTCCAGCAGCCGCTTGAGGCGGTTGTTGCGGTTGATCACGCGGCGGTACAGGTCGTTGAGGTCGGAGGTCGCGAAGCGGCCGCCGTCCAGCTGCACCATCGGACGCAGGTCCGGGGGGATCACCGGGACGCAGTCCAGCACCATGCCCTCGGGCGAGTTGGTGGTGGAGCGGAAGGCGGAGACCACCTTGAGACGCTTGAGGGCGCGGGCCTTCTTCTGGCCCTTGCCGGTGGCGATGATCTCGCGGAGGGTCTCGGCCTCGGCGTCCAGGTCGAAGTCCTGCAGGCGCTTCTGGATCGCCTCGGCGCCCATCCCGCCCTCGAAGTACATGCCGTAGCGCAGCTTCATGTTGCGGTAGAGCTGCTCGTCTCCCTCGAGGTCGGCGACCTTGAGGCCCTTGAAGCGCTCCCACACGCGGGTGACGCGCTCGATCTCGGCGTCGACCTTCTTGCGGATCTGCGCCTGCTCGCGCTCGGCGGAGTCGCGGACCTTGCGCTTCGCGTCGGCCTTGGCGCCCTCCTCCTCGAGCTGGGCGAGGTCGCGCTCGGCGGCCACGGCGCGGTCGTTGATCGCCGCGTCGCGGTCCTTCTCGAGCTCCTTGACCTCCAGGTCGAAGCGAGCCTGCAGGTCGGGCAGGTCCTCGTGGCGGGCCTGCTCGTCCACGGCGGTGATCATGTAGGCGGCGAAGTAGATGACCTTCTCGAGGTCCTTCGGCGCCAGGTCCAGGAGGTAGCCGAGACGGCTCGGCACGCCCTTGAAGTACCAGATATGGGTGACGGGGGCCGCGAGCTCCACGTGGCCCATGCGCTCACGGCGCACGGAGGACTTGGTGACCTCCACGCCGCAGCGCTCGCAGACGATGCCCTTGAAGCGCACGCGCTTGTACTTGCCGCAGTAGCACTCCCAGTCCCGGGTGGGACCGAAGATGCGCTCGCAGAACAGGCCGTCCATCTCGGGCTTCAGGGTGCGGTAGTTGATGGTCTCCGGCTTCTTGACCTCGCCGTGGGACCAGGCGCGGATGTCATCGGCGGTCGCGAGGCCGATCCGCAGCTCGTCGAAGGTGTTGACGTCGAGCACAGGTGTCCTTCTCTCGAATCAGTCGTTCGTGGTCTGAGTGATCAGGGGCTGGGGGCGGGGGTCCCGGGGGCCGCGCGCTGCGCGCGGCCCCCGGTCCCTGGACCTCAGACCTCTTCGATGGAGCCGACGCCCTCGTGGGGCCGGCGGGACAGGTCGATGCCGAGCTCCTCCGCGGCGCGGAAGACCTCCTCGTCGCTCTCGCGGACCTCCTGGGCGGTGCCGTCGCTCGAGAGGACCTCGACGTTCAGGCACAGCGACTGCATCTCCTTGAGCAGCACGCGGAAGGACTCCGGGATGCCGGGCTCGGGGATGTTCTCGCCCTTGACGATGGCCTCGTAGACCTTCACGCGGCCGGAGATGTCGTCCGACTTGATGGTCAGCAGCTCCTGCAGGGCGTAGGCGGCGCCGTAGGCCTCGAGGGCCCACACCTCCATCTCGCCGAAGCGCTGGCCGCCGAACTGGGCCTTACCGCCCAGCGGCTGCTGCGTGATCATCGAGTAGGGGCCCGTGGAGCGCGCGTGCAGCTTGTCGTCCACCAGGTGGTGCAGCTTCAGGATGTACATGTAGCCGACGGAGATGGACTCGGGGAAGGGCTCCCCGGAGCGCCCGTCGAACAGGCGCGCCTTGCCGTTCTCCTTGACCATCCGCTCGCCGTCCCGGTTGGGGCGGTGGTTGGCGATCAGGCCGGTGACCTCCTCGGCCGAGAGGCCGTCGAAGACCGGGACGGCGACCGGGGTGCCGGGCTCGCCGTGGAGGGCGGCCTCGGGCAGCTCGGCGGCGTGCTCGTCCTTCGCGTCGAGGTCCCAGCCGGACTTGGCGACCCACCCGAGGTGCGTCTCCATCACCTGGCCGATGTTCATGCGGCCGGGCACACCCATCGGGTTCAGGATGATGTCCACGGGGGTGCCGTCCTCGAGGAACGGCATGTCCTCCACGGGCAGGATCTTGGCGATGACGCCCTTGTTGCCGTGGCGGCCGGCCAGCTTGTCGCCGTCGGTGATCTTGCGCTTCTGGGCCACGTACACGCGGACCATCTCGTTCACGCCGGTGGGGAGGATGTCGCCGTCCTCCTCGTCGTTGAACACCTGCACGCCGATGACGGTGCCGGACTCGCCGTGGGGCACGCGCAGCGAGGTGTCGCGCACCTCGCGGGCCTTCTCGCCGAAGATGGCGCGCAGCAGGCGCTCCTCCGGGGTCAGCTCGGTCTCGCCCTTCGGGGTCACCTTGCCGACCAGGATGTCGCCCGGCTCGACCTCGGCGCCGATGCGGATGATGCCGCGCTCGTCGAGGTCCGCCAGCACGTCGTCGCCGACGTTGGGGATGTCGCGGGTGATCTCCTCGCGGCCCAGCTTGGTGTCGCGGGCGTCGACCTCGTGCTCCTCGATGTGGATCGAGGTGAGGACGTCGTCCTGGACCAGGCGCGAGGACAGGATGATGCCGTCCTCGTAGTTGTGGCCCTCCCAGGACATGAACGCGACCAGCAGGTTCTTGCCCATGGAGAGCTCGCCCTGGTCGGTGGAGGGGCCGTCGGCCAGGATCGAGCCGGCCTCGACCCGCTCGCCCTGGTTCCACAGCACGCGCTGGTTGTAGCAGTTGCCGGCGTTGGAGCGCTGGAACTTGCCGATCGGGTAGGTCTGACGGGTGCCGTCGTCGGCCATCACCACGATGAGGTCCGCGGAGAGCTCCTCGATGACGCCGCCCTTGGAGGCCACGACCACGTCGCCCGCGTCGACCGCCGCGCGACGCTCCATGCCGGTGCCGACCAGCGGCATCTCGGCGCGGAGCAGCGGCACGGCCTGACGCTGCATGTTCGAGCCCATCAGGGCGCGGTTGGCGTCGTCGTGCTCCAGGAAGGGGATCATCGCGGTGGCGACGGAGACCATCTGGCGGGCGGAGACGTCCATGTAGTCGACGTCGCCCGGCTCGACCAGCTCGGGCTCGCCGCCGGTGGTCCGGGAGAGCACCGCGTCGGCCTCGAAGGTGCCGTCCTCGGAGATCTTCGCGTTCGCCTGGGCGATGATGTGCCGGTCCTCGTCGTCCGCCGTGAGGTAGACGATCTCGTCGGTCACGCGGCCCTCGACGACCTTGCGGTACGGGGTCTCGATGAAGCCGAAGGGGTTGATCCGGGCGAAGGTCGCCAGCGAGCCGATCAGACCGATGTTCGGACCCTCGGGGGTCTCGATCGGGCACATGCGGCCGTAGTGGCTGGGGTGGACGTCACGGACCTCCATGCCCGCGCGGTCGCGGGAGAGGCCGCCGGGGCCCAGCGCCGAGAGGCGGCGCTTGTGGGTCAGGCCCGAGAGCGGGTTGTTCTGGTCCATGAACTGCGAGAGCTGGGAGGTCCCGAAGAACTCCTTGATCGCCGCCGTCACGGGACGGATGTTGATCAGGGTCAGCGGGGTGATCGCCTCGACGTCCTGGGTGGTCATGCGCTCGCGGACGACGCGTTCCATGCGGGACAGGCCGGTGCGGACCTGGTTCTGGATCAGCTCGCCCACCGCGCGGATGCGACGGTTGCCGAAGTGGTCGATGTCGTCGGTCTCGACGCGCACGGGCTTGTCGTCGACGCTGGTGTACTCGGTCAGGCCCTCGTGCAGGGCGACGATGTACTTGATCGCGGAGACGATGTCCTGCAGCCGCAGGGTCGACTCGGAGAGGCTGCCGTCCAGGCCGAGCTTCTTGTCGATCTTGTAGCGGCCGACCTTGGCCAGGTCGTAGCGCTTGGCGTTGAAGTAGAGGTTGTTGAGCATCGCCTCGCCGGCATCGCGGCTGGGCGGCTCGCCCGGGCGCTGCTTGCGGTAGATGTCCATCAGGGCCTCGTCCTGCGAGGAGATGCGGTCCTTCTCCAGGGTGGAGCGCATGGACTCGAACTCGCCGAACTCCTCGAGGATGTCGCTGTGGGACATGCCGAGGGCCTGCAGCAGGGTGGTCACCGACTGCTTGCGCTTGCGGTCGATACGGACGCCGACCTGGTCGCGCTTGTCGACCTCGAACTCGAGCCAGGCACCGCGGGAGGGGATGACCTTCGCGGAGAAGACGTGCTTGTCGCTGGTCTTGTCGATGCTCTCCTCGAAGTACACGCCGGGGGCGCGCACGAGCTGGGAGACGACCACGCGCTCGGTGCCGTTGATGATGAAGGTGCCCTTGTCGGTCATGAGCGGGAACTCGCCCATGAAGACCGTCTGGGTCTTGATCTCACCGGTCTCGTTGTTCATGAACTCCGCGATGACGTACAGCGGAGCGGCGTAGGTGAGGTCCTTCTCCTTGCACTCGTCGACCGTGTACTTCGGGTCGTCGAAGGTGTGGTCCCGGAAGGACAGGGACATGTTGCCCGCGAAGTCCTCGATCGGGGAGATCTCCTCGAGGATGTCGGCGAGACCGGAGGTCTGCGGGACGTCCTCCACGCCGGCGGCGGCGGCCGCGGCCGCACGCTCCTGCCAGCGCTCGTTGCCCAGCAGCCAGTCGAACGACGTGGTCTGCAGGCTCAGCAGGTCGGGGACCTCGATCGGGTCACCCAGCTTGGCGAAGGTGACGCGCGGCGAGGCGGTGCGCGAGGCGATGTCGGTGGTGAGGGTGCTCGAGGCAGCCAAGAGGTGGGTCCTTCCACGGGCCGATGACGGATTCCCAGGCGCGGCGAGACCCAGAGGGTGGATCAGGGGGTGGTGCTCAAGGACCTGCGGGCGTCGCACAGCGCAAGGAACGAGCATACACAAATACGCGGATGGACACAAGGGTCCGCGAGGACCTGGTCCATCCGCGTCGACCGCCATATGTCTGGCGCGGAAGGCGACGGTCCCCGCCTCTCTGACTCAAGGGGATCCGCACGGCCACCGGGCTGCTGCCCGGGCGGGGATCCCGACGACGGGGACGACGTCGTACCCGAAGAGTGTGACCCCTCCCCGCCCGGCGAGTCAAGCAGGACGGCCCCGGCGCGTCGGGCCCGGGGGCAGGACGCTGCCGGAACCCGGCCGGCGGCGCCGGATGCGGGCCGGACATGCGGACGGGCCGCCCCGCGCGATGCGGGACGACCCGTTCGAGCCGTGTCACGGGCTCGGCAGCGATGCGGGCGCTCGGCGCCCGGGGATCACTTGACGGAGACGGTGGCGCCGGCGCCCTCGAGCTTCTCCTTGGCGGCGTCGGCGTCCTCCTTCTTGACACCCTCGAGGACGGGCTTGGGGGCGCCGTCGACGAGCTCCTTGGCCTCCTTGAGGCCGAGCGAGGTGAGGGCGCGCACCTCCTTGATGACGCCGATCTTCGCGGAGCCGGCGGACTCGAGGATGACGTCGAACTCGGTCTTCTCCTCCTCGGCGGGGGCGTCCCCACCGGCGGCGCCGCCGGCGGCGGCGACGGCCACGGGGGCCGCGGCGGTGACGTCGAAGACCTCCTCGAACTGCTTCACGAACTCGGAGAGCTCGATGAGGGACATCTCCTTGAAGACGTCGATGAGCTCGTCGTTGCTGAGCTTCGCCATGGTGGCGTTCCTTCCTGTCGTGGGGACCGTGTCGGTTCGGCCCCGTCGTCTGGGGTGGCGCATGCGCGCCGGGTCCTGCGGTTCCATCGCCCCGGTGGGGCTCCGGTGGTCAGCGCTGGGGCTGGGGTGATGCTCGGAGGTCTGAGCCGGGGCTCAGGCCTCCTGCTTGGCCCGCAGCGCGTCCACGGTGCGCGCGGTCTTGGACAGCGGCGCCTGGAACACGGCGGCGGCCTTGGACAGGTTCGCCTTGAAGGCGCCTGCGGCCTTGGACAGCAGCACCTCACGGGACTCGAGGTCCGCGAGCGCCTGGACGTCCTTCTCCGAGAGCGCCTGGCCCTCGAAGTAGCCGGACTTGAGCACGAGCTGCTGGTTGCTCTTGGCGAAGTCACGCAGGGCCTTGGCGGGGGCCACGGGCTCGCCCTTGATGAAGGCGATCGCGGTGGGACCGCTGAGCTTGCCCTCGAAGGCGTCGATGCCGGCCTCGCGGGCGGCGATCTCGGTGAGCGTGTTCTTCACCACGGCGTAGGTCGTCTCGGGACCCAGTGCACGGCGCAGCTCCTTGAGCTGCGACACGCTGAGCCCGCGGTACTCGGTGATGACGGCGGCGTCGGAATCACGGAACAGCTCCGTGATCTCGGCGACGGCGTCCACCTTCTCGGGGTTCGCCATGGCCCTCCTTCCAGAGGTCTCTCGCCGACGGCTGAGGGAGCCCCGGACGCGGAAAAGGCCTCGACACGCAGGTGTCGAGGCCTCGGGACGCTCCGGGCGCACGGCGGGCCGGGGCCTGCTCGGGCGCGATCGGGCGATCGTCGCGTCATCACCTGCGCGGGCCGTCCCGTACGGGAGTCCTTCGGTCGTCCTCGGGGTCGAGGGCGACGACCGGCGGTCTTCGGTATCTCAAGGCTAGCCCAGCCCCGAGGGTTCTCGCCACGGCGCGGACGGCGTCGTGCGTCACACGCCGACCGGGGACGACGTCCCGTGGCCCGGTCGCATGTGATACTCCTCACCGTAGCGGCGCAAGGTGAGGGGACCTCCGTCCCCCGGCGCGCCACGGGCTCCACCTCACCGGCCCGGGGCGACGACTCCACCCACCATTCATCGAACCATCGAATCCGCAGGTCCGCGAGGGGCAGGAGGTCCCGCGGCCATGACGGACCAGGACCGACGAGCGCCACCCGGCGACCGCGGGGCCCGCGGGTGCCCGGTCGGGCACCTCCGTGCGGCACCTCTGCTCCGGGCGCTGACCAGCGACGGGGCTCACACCGGGGACCAAGGTCGGGGCTCCGGCGGCGCTCCGGACCGGGCCCCTGACGGCCCGCTCCCCCGCTGCCTACGGTCGAGGGGACGGGATCGCAACGGCCCCGTGGACCACCTGCACAAGGAGCGGGAATGACCACCTCAGAGACCACCCGGAGCACCACGGAGGACACCGTCGGCGCGATGATCGACGAGCTCGCCCAGGCGGGCCGTCACGCGCTGGCCGCCTACGACGCCTACGACCAGGAGCAGATCGACCGCATCGTCCACGCGATGGCGATCGCGGGCCTGGACCAGCACATGCCGCTGGCCTCCCTCGCGGTCGAGGAGACCGGCCGCGGCCTGTTCGAGGACAAGTGCGTGAAGAACATGTTCGCCACCGAGTACGTCTGGAACTCCATCCGGCACGACCGCACCGTCGGCGTCATCGCCGAGGACACCCAGCGCGGCATCACCGAGGTCGCCGATCCCGTGGGCGTGGTCGCGGGCGTCACCCCGGTCACCAACCCCACCTCGACCGTCATGTTCAAGGCGATCATCGCGGTGAAGACCCGCAACCCGATCATCTTCGCCTTCCACCCCGGCGCGCAGCGCTGCTCGGCCGAAGCCGCCCGCGTGGTGCGGGACGCCGCCATCGCCGAGGGCGCCCCCGAGAACTGCATCCAGTGGATCGAGGAGCCCTCCCTCGAGGCGACCTCGGCGCTGCTGAACCACCCCACCATCGCCCTCACCCTCGCCACCGGCGGCGCCGGCATGGTGCGCGCCGCGTACTCGACCGGCAAGCCCGCCCTCGGCGTCGGCCCCGGCAACGTGCCCGTGTACGTGGACCGCAGCGCCCCGATCGCCCGCACCGTGAACGACCTGGTGCTCTCCAAGACCTTCGACAACGGCCTGATCTGCGCCTCCGAGCAGGCGGTGTTCGTGGACCGTCCCGTCTGGGACGCGGTGCTGGAGGAGTTCCGGGCCGACGGCGCCTACCTGGTCACCGGCGACGAGCTGACGCGGCTGCGGACCGTGATGGTGGACGGGACCGGCCACATCTCCCCCGCCATGGTGGGGCTCAGCGCCCGACGCATCGCCGCCGAGGCCGACATCGAGGTGCCCGAGGGCACCTCCCTGCTGCTGGTGCGGATCGACGAGGTCGGCCCCGAGGACCCCTTCTCCCGCGAGAAGCTGTGCCCGGTGCTCGCCATCAGCCCGGTCGACGGCGCCGAGGACGGCTTCACCCGCTCCGCCGCGCTGCTCGAGTTCGGTGGGCTCGGCCACACCGCCGTCATCCACACCGCCGACGCCGCCCAGGAGCGCGCCTTCGGCCTGGCCATGAAGGCCTGCCGGGTGATCGTCAACTCCCCCAGCGCCCTCGGCGGCATCGGCGACGTCTACAACGGGCTGATCCCCTCGATGACCCTGGGCTGCGGCAGCTACGGCCACAACTCGATCTCCCACAACGTCAGCGCGGGGGACCTCATCAACGTCAAGCGGATCGCGGAGAGGCGCACCAACATGCAGTGGTTCAAGGTCCCGCCGAAGACCTACTTCGAGCGCTACTCCACCCAGTACCTGCAGGACATGCCGGACCTGGAGCGCGTCTTCATCGTCTCCGACCCCGGCATGGTCACCCACGGCTACGTGGACGTGGTGATCGACCACCTCCGCCGCCGGGGCGACGGCGTCGCCTGGACCGTGTTCTCCGACGTGGAGCCCAACCCCTCCTCGACCACCGTCTTCGCCGGCGCGCAGCGGATGGCGGAGTTCAAGCCCGACACGATCATCGCCCTCGGCGGTGGCTCGGCGATGGACGCCGCGAAGGGCATGTGGCTGTTCTACGAGCAGCCCGAGTCCAGCTACTTCGGCATGAAGCAGAAGTTCATGGACATCCGCAAGCGCACCTACCGCTTCCCGACCCTGGGCGAGAAGGCCACCTTCGTGGCGATCCCGACCACCGCCGGCACCGGCTCGGAGTGCACCCCCTTCGCGGTGATCACCGACGCCGAGACCCACGTGAAGTACCCGCTGGCGGACTACGCGCTGACGCCCGATGTGGCGATCGTGGACGCGCAGTTCGTGGACACGGTGCCTCCGCGCACCGCGGCCGACTCGGGTCTGGACGCGCTCACCCACGCGATCGAGTCCTACGTCTCGGTGATGGCCAGCGACTACTCCCGCGGGCTGTCGCTGCGGGCGGCCCAGCTGCTGCTGCAGAACCTGCGGGCCGCGGTGCTCGACGGTGACCTGGTGGCCAAGGAGCGGGTGCACAACGCCTCGGCCCTGGCCGGGATGGCCTTCGCCAACGCCTTCCTCGGGATCGTGCACTCGCTCTCGCACAAGTGCGGGGCCGAGTTCGGCCTGGCCCACGGCCGGACCAACGCGATCTTCCTGCCGCACGTGATCCGCTACAACGCCTCGGCGCCCTCCAAGCGAGCGATCTTCCCCAAGTACGAGTCCTTCCGGGCCGATCGCGACCTCGCCGAGCTGGCGCAGGCGCTGGGGCTGCCCGCGGCCACCACCGAGCAGGGCGTCGCCTCCCTGATCGCGGCGGTCACCGAGCTCGCCGAGGACCTCGGCATCGACATGAGCTTCGAGGCCAACGGCGTCAGCCGGGAGCAGCTCGAGGAGAGCGTGGACCGCCTGGCCTACCGGGCCTTCGAGGACCAGTGCACCACCGCGAACCCGCGCCAGCCGCTGGTGAGTGAACTGCGGGACCTCATCGAGGACGCCTGGGCCGGGGAGCTGGGCTACAGCGCCCGCCGTCGCGCCGAGGGCGCGACCGCCGTCGAGGCCGAGGACGCCGTGGAGGCGCCCACCGCCTGACCTCCCGCCCGCACGACGACGGCGCCCCGCCCACCGGATCGGTGGACGGGGCGCCGTGGGCGCTGATCAGATCAGACTGCTCAGGAGTCGGAGTCCTCGGTGAGGTTCCGGGTGCGGTTCACGTCGACCGGGATGCCGGGGCCCATGGTGGTGGACACCGTGATCTTGGTGATGTACCGACCCTTGGAGGCGGAGGGCTTGAGACGCAGGATCTCCTCGAGCGCCGCCACGTAGTTCTCGGCCAGCTGCGCATCGGTGAAGGAGGCCTTGCCGATGATGTAGTGCAGGTTGGCCGCACGGTCGGTGCGGAACTCGATCTTGCCGCCCTTGATGTCGGACACGGCCTTGGCGGTGTCCATGGTGACGGTGCCGGTCTTCGGGTTCGGCATGAGGCCGCGGGGGCCCAGCACGCGGCCCAGACGACCGACCTTGCCCATCAGGTTGGGGGTGGCCACGGCCGCGTCGAAGTCGGTCCAGCCACCGGCGACCTTCTCGATCAGCTCGTCGTCGCCGACCTCGTCGGCGCCCGCCTCGAGGGCGGCCTCGGCCTGCGCGCCGGAGGCGAAGACGATCACGCGGGCCGTCTTGCCGGTGCCGTTCGGCAGGTTGACGGTGCCGCGCACCATCTGGTCCGCCTTGCGGGGGTCCACGCCGAGACGCATCGCGACCTCGACGGAGGCGTCGAAGTTCTTCGAGGCGGTCTGCTGGGCCAGACGCACGGCGTCCAGCGGCGAGTACAGGCGGCCTTCCTCGATCTTGGCGGCGCTGTCCTTGTAAGCCTTGCTACGGAATGCCATGTCGTCAGTCCTCCACCGTGATGCCCATGGAACGAGCGGTGCCCGCGACGATCTTCGCCGCGGCGTCCATGTCGTTCGCGTTCAGATCAGGCATCTTGGTCTCCGCGATCTCGCGGACCTGAGCCTGGGAGATCGTGCCCACCTTGACGGTGTGCGGGGTGGCGGAGCCCTTCTGCAGGCCCGCCGCCTTCTTGATCAGCTCGGCGGCCGGGGGGGTCTTGGTGATGAAGGTGAACGAGCGGTCCTCGTACACCGTGATCTCGACCGGGATGATGTTGCCGCGCTGGTCGGCGGTCGCATCGTTGTAGGCCTTGACGAACTCCATCATGTTCACGCCGGCAGCGCCGAGCGCGGGACCCACGGGCGGCGCAGGGGTTGCCTGGCCGGCCTGGATCTGGAGCTTGATGATGCTCGCGATCTTCTTCTTGGGAGCCATTGCTCTTCCTTACTGTGTCGTGGTCCGGGCGGAGCTCATCAAGCGCTCCTCCCACACGGCCGCTCCCGGAGGGGAACGACCGGGTCCACCCGGCCGGGGCCGGACGGACCGACGGCCACCTCGCGCACGGAGCGCTCGGCGGCCGGGTGCGACGCTACCTGCACGTCGCGTCGACGTCGACGGGGAAGGGCCCCGAACGGGCACGGATCACAGGATCGCGCACCGCCGGGGCCGCTCCCCCACCGGCGCGGGGCCGGCGACGTCGGGGATCGGGGTCGATCAGATCTTGGCGACCTGGTCGAAGGCCAGCTCGACGGGGGTCTCGCGGCCGAAGATGGAGACCAGCACCTGCAGCTTCTGGTGCTCGCTGTCGATCTCCGAGATGGAGGCCGGCATCGTCTCGAAGGGGCCGTCCATGACGGTGACGGACTCGCCGATCTCGAAGGCGGGCACGGCCTTCGGGGCCGCGGCCTTGGAGGAGGCGGAGCCACCGGAGGAGCGCTTCTTCTCGGGCAGGCCCACGGAGGGGGCGAGCAGGGAGAAGATCTCGTCTAAGGACAGCGGGGTGGGGTCCGTCGCGTTGCCCACGAAGCCGGTGACGCCGGGGGTGTCGCGCACGACGCGCCAGGACTCGTCGGTGAGGTCCATCCGCACCAGCACGTAACCGGGGATGCGCACGCGACGGACGACCTTCTTCTGGCCGTTCTTGATCTCGGTGGCGTCCTCCATCGGCACCTCGACCTGGAAGATGTACTCCTCCATGTCCTGGGTCTCGATGCGGGTGGTGAGCTGGGTGCGTACCCGGTTCTCGTGGCCGGAGTAGGAGTGGATCACGTACCACTCGCCCGGGGAGACGCGCAGCTGGCGGCGCAGCACCTCGACGGGGTCCTCCTCCTCGGCCTCCTCGGCGGGGGCCTCGGACGGGGCATCAGAGGGCTCGTCGGCGGCGTCAGCCGAGTCCGCGTCGGCGGTGTCCTCGGACTCCTCCGCGAGGGGCTCCGCGGCGATCTCGCCGGTGGCCTCGTCGACCTGCGGCTCGGCGGCCTCCTCGGCGGGGGCGTCGGCATCCTGCGACTCCGCGGCGACGGAGGAGAACGACAGCGAGTCGTCGACGTCGTCGTAGGAGTCCTCGGGGGTGGAGGTCTGCTCGTTCACCGGCGTGAACCTGCCTTCCTGGCGGCTGGGGCGGATCGACGGGCAACGTCGGATCCCGGATCGAAGAGGTGGTCGGGTGGGCTGGGGCTCGCGCCCGGCGTCACTCCGGCTCGGCGAAGGTGAGGGTCGAGAGCCAGGAGAAGGCGGCGTCGAGGCCGAAGATGATCAGGATCATCACCGCCACGAAGGCGAGCACGGTGATCGTGTAGACGATCAACTCGCGACGGGTGGGGACGACGACCTTGCGCAGCTCGGCGATGACCTGGCGGACGAACAGCGCGATCGCGGCCAGCGGATTCCGGGGCCCGGCATCCCGGCCCTCGCCCCGCGCGGGCGCGGTCCGGGCGTTCTGGCTGGAGTTCACGTGTGCCCTGTCCGATCTGCTGATGGTCGTCGGCCCCCGGTCGGGCGGACCCGTCCGGACGGGCAGGGTAGACAGGACTCGAACCTGCAACCTGCGGTTTTGGAGACCGCTGCGCTACCAATTGCGCCACTACCCTCCGCGGGGGAGGTGCCCCGCGGATCCGTCGTCGCACGCCCCGGGTCGGGGCGTCCGGCATCGGACCAGCGACCAGCATACAAGTCCCGCGGGGGCGGGGCGAATCGGTCCGGGGCACGTCACACGGCGCGGGCCGGATTCCCGGGCCGTTCCCTGGCACCTCCCGTCCTGCTCTGCCACGATGGGCCTCGTGAGCACCGACGACGCCCCCATTCCCGCCCGTCACGCCGCCCCCGCCGCCGCGCGGGAGCGGATCTCCCGCCGGATCGGGGCCATCGCCCCCTCCGCGACCCTCGCCGTGGACTCGACCGCGAAGGCCCTCAAGGCGGCGGGGCGCCCCGTCATCGGCTTCGGCGCCGGGGAGCCGGACTTCCCCACCCCGCAGCACGTCGTCGACGCCGCCGCCGAGGCCGTCCGCGACCCCCGCAACCACCGCTACACCGCCGCGGCCGGCCTGCCCGAGCTGCGCGAGGCCGTGGCCGCGACCGTCGCCTCCTCCACCGGTCTGGAGATCGAGCCCGCCCAGGTGCTCATCACCAACGGCGGCAAGCAGGCCGTCTACCAGACCTTCGCGACCCTGCTGGACCCGGGCGACGAGGTCATCCTCCCCGCTCCCTACTGGACCACCTACCCCGAGGCGATCCGCCTGGCCGGCGCCACCGAGGTGGAGGTGCTGGCCGGGGCCGAGCAGGACTACCTGCCCACGATGGAGCAGCTCGAGGCGGCCCGCACCGAGCGCACCCGCGCGGTCCTGCTGTGCTCCCCCTCCAATCCCACCGGCGCCGTGATGAGCCCGGAGCAGATCCGGGAGCTGGGGCGCTGGGCCCTCGAGCACGGCATCTGGGTGATCACCGACGAGATCTACCAGCACCTCACCTACGACGGCGTGGAGTTCACCTCCGTGCTGGCCGCGGTGCCGGAGCTGGCCGAGACCACCGTGATCCTGGGCGGCGTCGCCAAGACCTTCGCGATGACCGGCTGGCGGGTGGGCTGGATGGTCGGCCCCCGCGACGTCATCACCGCCGCCTCGAACCTGCAGAGCCACCTCACCTCCAACGTGAACAACGTGGCCCAGCGCGCCGCGGTCGCCGCGCTCACCGGCCCCACGGAGCCGATCGAGGAGATGCGCCTGGCCTTCGACCGGCGCCGCCGCACCATCGTCGAGAAGCTCTCGCAGGTGCCCGGCTTCACGGTGCCCACCCCCACCGGCGCCTTCTACGCCTTCCCCGACGTGACCGGGGCACTGGGCCGCAGCATCCGCGGCACCGAGGTCACCACGAGCGCCGAGCTGGCCACCGCGATCCTGGAGCACGCCGAGGTGGCCGCCGTGCCCGGCGAGGCCTTCGGCGCCCCCGGTCACCTGCGCTTCTCCTACGCCCTGGCCGATGAGGACCTCGCCGAGGGCATCGACCGCGTGATCGCCCTGCTCTCCGAGTGAGCCCGGGTCCTGAGGGCTGCCGCGACCTGGCGGCTCTCCCCAAGGCGCACCTGCACCTGCACTTCACCGGGTCGATGCGCCCGGCCACCCTGCAGGAACTGGCCGCCGAGCGCGGCCTGCGCCTGCCCCGCTCGCTCACCGACCAGGTGGCGCTGCAGGTCGAGCCCACCCGCCGCGGCTGGTTCCGCTTCCAGCGGGAGTACGACACGGCCCGCGCCGTGGTCGACTCGGAGGCGGCGATGCGGCGGCTGTTGCGGGAGGCCGTCGAGGACGACGCCGCCGAGGGCTCCGGACGGCTCGAGCTGCAGGTGGACCCCACCAGCTACGCGCCCCACGTGGGCGGGCTGACCCCCGCGCTGGAGATCGTGCTGGACGAGGCCGAGGCCGCCGAGCGCGCCACCGGGGTGAGCCTCGGGATCGTGGTGGCCGCCTCCCGCACCCGGCACCCGCTGGACGCCCGCACCCTGGCCCGGCTGGCCGCTCGGAACGCGGGACGGGTGGTGGGCTTCGGCCTCTCCAACGACGAGCGCCGCGGCGCCACCGCCGAGTTCGCCCCCGCCTTCGCGATCGCCCGCGACGCGGGCCTGGCCTCCCTCCCCCACGGCGGGGAGCTGCTGGGTCCCGCCCACGTCCGCGACGTGGTGGATCACCTGCGTCCGGATCGGCTGGGCCACGGGGTGCGGGCCGCCGAGGACCCGGAGCTGCTGCGGCGGGTGGTGGACCTCGGCATCGGACTGGAGGTCTGCCCGGCCTCCAACGCCTCCCTGGGGGTGGTCGCCGAGCCGGAGGACGTGCCGCTGCGCCGCCTGGTGGACGCCGGGGCACGGGTGGCGCTCGGCGCCGACGACCCGCTGCTGTTCGGCTCCCGGCTGCTCGCGCAGTACGGGATAGCCCGGCGGATCGGCTTCACCGACATCGAGCTGGCCGCGCTGGCGGCCGACTCGGTCCGGGTCTCCCGCGCCGAGGACGCCACCAAGGACCGCCTGCTGGCCGGGGTCGACGCCTGGCTGGCCGCTCCCCCACCCGCCTGAGCCCCGTCCGGGTCAGGGGTCCGGCTGACTCAGCGGTCCTGGCCGGCCCCCGCCGAGGGCAGCGCGAGGAAGCTCGCGGGGGCCTCCCGGCCCGCCGCGGCGAAGGCCTCCGCGATGGCGGCGGCGACCGCCTCGGCGCGGTCGGCCTCGACCAGGGCGATGGTGGACCCGCCGAAGCCTCCACCGGTCATGCGGGCCCCGTGGGCGCCCGCGGCGCGGGCCGTGTCCACCGCGAGGTCCAGCGCGGGCACGGTGACCTCGAAGTCGTCGCGGAGGGAGTCGTGGGAGGCGTCCAGCAGGGCGCCGAGCTCCGCGACGTGCTCGCGCACGGTGCCGGTGGCGAGCAGCGCCTCGGTGTCCCTGACCCGCTGGATCTCGGTGACGACGTGGTGGGCGCGGCGCCGCACGGTCGGATCCTCGATCGCGGCGAGGGACTGCTCGAGGCCCGCCGGGTCGATCTCGCGCAGGGTGGCGACGCCCAGGGCCTCGGCGGCCCGCTCGGTGTCGGCACGGCGGGCGGCGTACTCGCCGTCCACGTGGGAGTGCTCGGCGCGGGTGTCGGTGATCAGCAGCGCCAGGCCCTGCCCGGCGAGGTCCCACGGCACCGGCCGGGTGGAGAAGTCGCGGCAGTCCAGGGCCAGGGCGTGCCCGGCCTCGGAGAGCACGGAGGCGGCCTGGTCGAGCCCACCGGTGGAGGCGCCCGCGAACGCGGTCTCCGCGGTGATCGCGGCCCGGACTCGCTGCAGCGGGGAGGTGCCGAGGCTCAGCAGCGACTCGATGGCCTCGGCGGCCGCGCACTCCAGGGCGGCGGAGCTGGACAGACCCGCCCCGAGGGGCACCTGCCCGTCGATCAGCACGTCCATCCCCTGCGGGGCGGCCCCGGAGATGTGGGGGCGCAGCGCCCACAGCACCCCGGCCACGTAGGCGGGCCAGCCCTCGACGGCGCCGGGCTTCAGCTCACGGGCGTCGACGTCGAGCTCGACGGAATCCTGGGCCGAGCGCAGCCGGATCCGGTCGGTGGGGGTGCGGGCGGCGGCCGCGAAGCAGCGGTGGGAGATCGCCATCGGCAGGCAGAGCCCGTCCTGGTAGTCCACGTGCTCGCCGATCAGGTTGACCCGTCCCGGCGCGGACCAGACCCCGTCGGGGCGGTAGCCGAAGGAGGCGGTGAACAGCTCCTCGGCGCGGGCGGCGGCCTGCTCCCGCTCGGGGGCGGCGGAGAGCACGGGGGGCTCGAGGGTCATGGGGTTCCTCCGGTTGCGGGACGGCTCTCGGGCCGGGCGGCCGACCCCGGTAGCCTACCGAGCCGCCCGCGGCGGGGCGCGGGCGGGGCTCTCAGGCCGGGCGGATCGCCACGAAGGTCACCGAGGGCGCCGGGATCGGCTCGGCCGCCGGCGCCAGCTCCTCGCCGCGGCGGCGCAGCAGGTCGATGCGGTCGTCCTCCTGCGCGGCGACCAGCACCAGGTCCCCGTGCTGGGTGAAGTGGCGCGGATGAGCCCCCACCGGCACCTCGGTGACCAGCTCGGGACGCATCCCGGCCAGGGAGAACAGGGCGAGGGTGTCGGGGCCGCGGTTGGCGACCAGCAGCGCCTCCTCGTCGGCGGTGAGCTCGAGATGGGAGACCGCGTCCTCGACGTCGGTGCGGGTGGCCGGCACCACCGAGCTGACGCTCCAGGCGTATTCGGGGCCGCGCATCATCTGCAGCCCGCCGACGGGCTGGGGCACCTGGCGGCGCACCGCGGCGGCGACGGCGCCGGAGCGCTCGCAGGACACGAAGAGCTGGGAGGACTCGTGGTCGGCGGTGAGATGACGGGGGCCGCTGCCGCGCGGCAGGGAGATCTGGGACTCCAGGGCGATCTGCCCGGCGTGGTCCTGGCGGTAGAGGAAGATCCGGTCCAGGCCCAGATCCGGAACCGCGATGAGTTCGCTGCCGTCCAGCGGACGCACCTGGTGGGGATGCGGCTCGGCGCCCTCGGCGACCTCGTGGTGGTCGTCGAGGTCGATCGCCTCGGTGGGCATCCCCTCCCCGTCCAGGGCCACCGTCTCCACGCTGCCGGAGCCGTAGTGGGCGATGAGCAGCGTGCCGGGGCGGCGCCCCGGGGACAGGTGGCAGCCACCCGAGCCGGTCAGGGCGAGCTCGGCGCGCAGCTCCAGCGCCGGGGCGTCCTCGGCGCCGGTCACCGCGAGGGCGAGCAGGCGGCTCGGGGAGGTCTCCAGCACCGCGTAGAGCAGGGCGCCGTCCTCGCTCCAGCACAGGGCGGAAGGGTCCTCGGCGCGGACGGTGGCCAGCCTGCGGATCCCGGGGCGATCCCCGGAGGCGTCCAATGCCCAGAGCCCGATGCCCTCGCCCCTCCCCCGACCCTCGCTCGTGTAGCTGCCCGTGGCGAACAGGACGGAGGGTCTCTCGGCGGCGGGACGCATGGCGGTCTCCTAGTGCTCGGAGGTGGTCTCGCGCTGCCCGGTGGTGGTGTCGAGATCCTCGAACATCGAGGGGGACAGCGCCGTCATCTCACTGGTCATGGTAGACGGCTCGACCACCGGGATGCCGCTGCGGGTGCGCAGGCGGCTCGTGCCCAGGCTGCTGCGGCGACGCCGCAGGGTGGTGAAAGGCATCGAGATCATCGGGGTGTAGGCGATGGAGGTGCGGCGGGAGCGGGTGACGATGCGGGCGGCGACGATCTGGCCCAGCACGGCCCCGGCGGCGATGCCGACCGCGATCTCCCCGGCGCTGAACAGTTCTGCGGAGCCCTCGGTCATGTCGTCGCCGAGCTCGAGCAGGCCCCGGTAGATGCGGCTGCCGGGCACCAGCGGGATGACGCCGGACATCACCAGCACCATGGAGGGCACCCGCAGCCGGTCCCCGAGGGCCAGCGCGGTGGCGCCGACCAGGAAGGCCACGAATCCCACGGCGTAGGTGCGGTCCACCACCTCGGTGAGCAGCTGCGCGGTCACCGAGGCCAGGGCCGCGATGGCGGCGGTCCAGACCAGCTGCTTGAGCGGCACCTGGGTGCCGACGCCGTAGCCGAGGCCCATCAGGGCGCCGGAGACGACCAGGGTCAGCACCGTGCTCAGCGAGATCGGCAGCGCCGCGGTCACCGAGACCTCCGCCCCGACGATCTCCACCAGCAGCAGACCGGCCCTCACGCCTGCGACGATGCCGACGGTGAGCATGAGGGTCTCCAGGATCCGGCCCGCGGCGGTGATGTACCAGCCGGTGACGGCGTCCTGCATGGCTCCGATCGAGGTGAGCCCCGCCAGCAGCACGATGATGCAGGCCACGACCACGATCGAGGAGTTCTGGGTGGGGTCGATGAAGGTCACGATCATCGCGGCCACCACCCCGACGAAGCCGCCGAAGGCCTGGCTGTAGAACTTCGGGATCCGCTGGCGCACCATCACCGCCTCGGCGAAGATGCCGACGCCGGCGGCGAGGGTGGCGGCGATGACCACCAGCGGCGAGGCGCCGAGACTGAAGGCCGCGCCGGTGCCCAGCAGAGCGAAGCCGGCCACCACCAGGCCGAGCCGGTAGGGCGGCTTGGACTGCGGGATCGCGGCGGCCTCCCGGCGGGCCTCCTCGAGGGACAGCTCACCGGCGATGTAGCCGTGGGTGATGTCCTCGAAGGCGGCCAGGCGGGTGAAATCCTGCACCCGCTCGTTGGCGGCGCGGACCCGGGTGAAGGGCGCGGACTCCTCGTCGGCCAGGTAGGAGATGGTGACCTCGTCGAAGGTCACCTGCACCGAGACGTTGCGCAGGCCCGAGGAGCTGGTGATCCGCAGCACGGTCGCGGTGACCTCGGAGGCGGCGGCGCCGTTGGTGAGGAGGCCTTCGCCCACGCTCATGGCGAGGTCGAAGACGGCATGCAGGCGTGCGGTATCGGTGGGCACGGGCCTGATCGTGCCACACTGGCGACCGTGCAGACCACCGAGCAGAACGCCCCCGAGACCCCCTCCCCGCGTGCCGTGCTGGACGCCCTCCTGGAGGGCAACGCCCGCCTCGCCGGGAACGCCCCGACCGGCCCCCGTCGGGACCCCGCCCGACGGGCCGCGCTGACCTCCGGGCAGGCACCGCGGGCGGCCGTGCTGGGCTGCGCGGACTCCCGGGTGCCGGTCGAGCTGCTGCTGGACCAGGGCTTCGGCGACGTCTTCGTGATCCGCAACGCCGGGCAGATCCTGGACCGCACCGTGCAGGCCTCCCTGGAGTACGCGATCACCCAGCTGGGGGTGTCCGTGGTGCTGGTGCTGGGGCACGAGTCCTGCGGGGCCGTGGGCGCCGCCGTGGCGGACCTCACGGGCGCCGATCCCCTGCCCGGGGCGATGCCCGCCCTGGTGGAGGGCGTGCGCGGCCACCTGGATCCGGAGCATCCGGCCGAGGGGGCCGTCGAGCGCCACGTCGGCGCGACCGTCGCGGCGCTGCTGCGGGACTCCGAGCTCGCCCGCGCCGCCGTCGAGACGGGGGACCTGCTGGTGGCCGGCGGCGTCTACGGGCTCGAGGAGGCGCGGGTGCGCCTGCTGGAGGATCCGGGGATCACCGGCGCCTGAGGCGGGGAACCGGCGGCGGCGTCGGCGTCGGCACTCAGAGGTTCGGAGAGCCGGAGAGCACGCCGATCGCGAGGGCCATCACCAGCATCACGGCGGTGTCCGTGACCCGCGAGCGCACCGCCAGGGCACCCACCGCGCGGGTGGGAAGCAGCAGCCGGACCGCGGCGAGCACGAGCAGCAGGGCCGCGATCAGCAGTCCGGCGAGCACGGCGTGCCCCGCGATCCCGATGACCACGCAGACCGCCAGCAGCGGCAGCGCGATCGTCAGCACCGCCTGCCGCCGGAAGGCGGCACGCAGGGTGAAGGGCGACGCGGCGGGGCTCCGCGGCGGGGTCGTGGGCTCGGGCACGGAGGCCATCCTACGGTCCGCCCCCGGATAGGCTGATCGGGTCGGCGACGAGGCCGACCCGGACCCCAGGAGGACCCTGCCGATGTCGCTGACGACCCAGCACGGCGCGCACCCCGCTCCCCGCCCCGAGCACGACCTGCTCGGCGACCGCGACGTCCCCGGAGACGCCTACTACGGCATCCAGACGCTGCGGGCGCTGGAGAACTTCTCCATCACCGGCGTGCCGCTGGCCCACTTCCCCCGCCTCATCGAGGCCCTCGCCCAGGTCAAGCGGGCCGCCGCGCGCGCCAACCGGCGCCTCGGGGTGCTCGACGCGGAACGCGCGGACGCCATCGATCAGGCCTGCGCCGAGATCATCGACGGCGCCCTGCACGAGCACTTCGTGGTCGACATGATCCAGGGCGGCGCGGGCACCAGCACCAACATGAACGCCAACGAGGTGATCGCGAACCGGGCGCTGGAGATCCTGGGCCACGAGCGCGGCCAGTACGAGCACCTGCATCCCAACAACCACGTGAACCTCGGCCAGTCCACCAATGACGTGTACCCGACGGCGGTGCGACTGGCGATCCTGCTGTCCTTCCCCGCGCTCGCCGAGGCGATGGACCAGCTCATCACCACCCTGCGCACCAAGGGCGAGGAGTTCTCCGAGGTGCTGAAGATGGGCCGCACCCAGATGCAGGACGCGGTGCCGATGACGGTGGGCCAGGAGTTCCACGCCTGGGCGACCACCATCGAGGAGGACGTGGAGCGGCTGACCCGCACCTCCCGGCTGTTCCGCGAGATCAACCTGGGCGCCACCGCGATCGGCACCGGCATCACCTCGGACCCGCGCTACGCGCAGATGGCGACGGCGGAGCTCGCCGAGCTCAGCGGGATCGAGTTCTCGGTGGCGGCGGACCTGGTGGAGGCCACCAGCGACACCGGCGCCTTCGTCACCTTCTCCGGGGTGCTCAAGCGGATCGCCGTGAAGATCTCGAAGATCTGCAACGACCTGCGCCTGCTCTCCTCCGGCCCCCGGGCGGGACTGGCCGAGATCACCCTGCCGGCCGTGCAGCCGGGCAGCTCGATCATGCCGGGCAAGGTGAACCCGGTGATCCCGGAGGTGGTCAACCAGGTCGCCTTCGAGGTGATCGGCAACGACCTCACGGTCACCTTCGCCGCCGAGGGCGGGCAGCTGCAGCTGAACGCCTTCGAGCCGGTGATCTGCTTCAACATCCTCGAGTCCACCCGCATCATGACCCGCGCGATGCGGACCCTCTCCGAGCGCTGCATCGCCGGGATCACGGTGAACACGCAGACCCTGGAGGACTACCTGCACCGCTCCATCGGTGTGGTGACGGCGCTGGTGCCGGTGCTCGGCTACGCCGCGGCCACCGAGATCGCCCAGCAGGCCCTGGCCACCGGGCGTCCGGTGCGGGAGCTGGTGCTGGAGAGCGGCCTGCTGGACGAGCAGCGCCTGGAGCAGCTGCTCTCCCCCGCCTCGATGACGCATCCGGTGCGGCCCACGGCCACCGGCACCCTGCCCTCCCTGGCCGCGGCGCAGGACCCGGTGATGGAGTCCGGGGAGATCACCCGGCTGCCGGCCGAAGGTGACGGAGGGCGCTGAACGCACCGCGGGGCCGGCCGTGACGACCGGACCCCGCGGTGAGCGGTCAACGCAGGAGCCTCACTCGTCGGCCTCCTCCTGCTTGCCGCGCATGACCAGCTTCGGGTCGGGGACGCCGACGACCTCATGGTCCTTGTCCTCGTACTCGAACTGGCTGAGGAAGTACCGCATCGCGTTCAGCCGCGCGCGCTTCTTGTCGTTGGAGCGGATGATCGTCCACGGCGCGTACTTCTTGTCGGTGCGGCGGAACATCTCCTCCTTCGCCTGGGTGTAGGCCTCCCAGCGGTCCAGGGACTCGAGGTCCATCGGGGAGAGCTTCCAGCGGCGCACCGGGTCGAGCTGGCGGATCGCGAAGCGGGTGCGCTGCTCCTTCTGGGAGACGGAGAACCAGAACTTCGTGAGGTGGATGCCGGAGTCCACCAGCATCCGCTCGAAGTGCGGCACCTGGGTCATGAAGGTCTCGTACTCGGAGTCCGAGGCGAAGCCCATCACCCGCTCCACGCCGGCGCGGTTGTACCAGGAACGGTCGAACAGCACCATCTCGCCCTCGGTGGGCAGGTGCTGGATGTAGCGCTGGAAGTACCACTGGCCGCGCTCGCGGTCGCTGGGCTTGTTCAGGGCCACCGTGCGGGCGGTACGGGGGTTCAGGTGCTCGGTGAAGCGCTTGATGGTGCCGCCCTTGCCGGCGGCGTCGCGGCCCTCGAAGATCACCACGGCCTTCTGGTCGTTGTCCTCGAGCCAGTACTGGAACTTCAGCAGCTCCACCTGCAGGCGGTACTTCTCCAGCTCGTACTCGTCGCGGTCCATCCGCGTCTCGTAGGGGTACCCCTCCTGCCAGGTGTAGACGGGGTTGCCCTGGGGGTCGATGAGGTCGGGGTCGGGCGAGTGCCCGTCGCGGACCGTGTATCCCTCGTCCCGCAGGTGCTCGATGTACTCGCGCAGGTTCTGGTTGTCAGGGATCTTCACGGGGCGCTCCTCCATCGGTCGCTGGGTATGCACCCAGGGTAGGCCTCCGGGATGACCTGGAGGTGAACCACCCGTCCCGCGGACCGTGACGCGGGACGGGTGGAGGGGCCGGGGCCGCAGGTCGCGGGCCCGGCGGCGCTCAGTGCGCGAAGTGGCGGGTGCCGGTGAGGTACAGGGTGACGCCGGCGGCGCGGCAGGCCTCGACGACCTCCTCGTCGCGGATCGAGCCGCCGGGCTGGACGATCGCGGAGACCCCGGCGTCGATGAGGATCTGAGCCCCGTCGGCGAAGGGGAAGAAGGCGTCGGAGGCGGCGACGGCGCCGCGGGCGCGCTCGGGGGCGTCCTCCCCCTCGGCGTGCTCGCCGAGGGTGTTGGCGCGGGCCACGGCGAGGCGGCAGGAGTCCAGGCGGTTCACCTGGCCCATCCCGATACCGACGGCCGCCGAGTCCTTGGCCAGCAGGATCGCGTTGGACTTGACGGCGCGCACGGCCCGCCAGGCGAAGGCGAGGTCGGCGAGGGTGGCGGCGTCGGCGGCCTCGCCCGCGGCGAGGGTCCAGGCGGCCGGGTCGTCCCCGGCGGCGTCGATCGCGTCGGCGTCCTGCACCAGGGTGCCGCCCCAGATGGGCCGCACCTCGAGGCCGCCGCGGGGCCGCTCGGGCACCTGCAGGATGCGCAGGTTCTTCTTGCCGCGCAGCAGCTCGAGAGCGTCCTGCTCGTAGCCCGGTGCCAGGATCACCTCGGTGAAGACCGGCTTCACCTGCTGGGCCATCGCGAGGGTGACGGGACGGTTGGCGGCGATCACGCCGCCGTAGGCGGAGACCGGGTCGGTGCCGTGGGCGCGGGCGTGAGCGGAGGCGATGTCCTCGCCCTCGGTCGCGACGGCGATGCCGCAGGGGTTGTTGTGCTTCATCACCACCACGCAGGGGGCGTCGTGATCGACAGCGGCGCGGGCGGCGGCGTCGGCGTCGACGTAGTTGTTGTAGCTCATGGGCTTGCCGCCCAGCAGCTCGGCGCCGGCCAGACCCGGCGCCTCGGGGTCGGTGACGGCGAGGCGGGCCCGCTGGTGGGGGTTCTCGCCGTAGCGCAGGGTGGTGGCGAAGCCGAGCTCGGCGGCCTCGGCCTCGGAGACGTCCAGCAGGTGGGTGGCGGAGACACCCGGACCCTCCGCGCCCTCGGCGGCGTCGGACTCCGCGGCGTCCTCGACCTGCGCGAGCATCCAGTCGGCGATCGCCGCGTCGTAGTCGGCGGTGACCTGGAAGGCGATGGAGGCGAGCTCCTGCCGCTCGGCGAGGGTGAAGCCGCCCTCGGCGGCGGCGCGGGCGGCCTGGGCGTAGCCCTCGGGCTCGACCACCACGGCCACGGAGGCGAAGTTCTTGGCGGCGCCGCGCACCATCGAGGGGCCGCCGATGTCGATCTTCTCGATGATCTCGGCGGCGCTGCCGCCGGCGGCGACGGTGTCGGCGAAGGGGTAGAGGTTCACCACCACCAGGTCGAAGGGGGCGATGTCGTGCTGCGCGAGCTGACTGCGGTGGTCCTCGAGCCGCTGGTCGGCGAGGATCCCGCCGTGGATGCGGGGGTGGAGGGTCTTCACCCGGCCGTCGAGCATCTCCGGGAAGCCGGTGACCTCCTCGACGGGGGTGACGGGCACCCCGGCCTCGCGCACGGTGGCGGCGGTGGAGCCGGTGGAGACGATCTCGGCGCCGGCGTCGTGGAGGGCCCGGGCCAGCTCCACCACCCCGGTCTTGTCGAAGACGGAGAGCAGGGCACGGCGGAGGGGGCGGCGGGTGTCGGTCACGGAGGGGCTCCTCGGGTCTCGGGGCGGCGGACGGACCCGGTGGTCACCGGATCCCCGCGGCGGGCACCCAGGCGGTCGATACCCCCACGCTGCTCACTCCCCGGTGATCACCCACCCGCGCCAGTCGTGTGCCCCCATCGTAGCGGGCGCACCGCGACGACCGTGCGGCTCAGCCGAGGCAGCGGCGGCGGACGACCTCGACCAGCAGCGGCTGCTCGACCTGCTTGATGCGGGCGTGCAGGGTCTCCTCGGTGTCGTCCTCGGCGACCGCCACGGCCGCCTGGGCGAGGATCCGGCCCGTGTCCACGCCGGCGTCGACGTCGATCACGGTGGCACCGGTGATCTTCACCCCGTGGGCGAGGGCGTCGCGCACGCCGTGGGCGCCGGGGAAGGAGGGCAGTAGCGCGGGGTGGGTGTTCAGGATGCGCCCGCCGTAGGTCTCGAGCAGGGGCGCGCCGAGCAGCTTCATGAAGCCGGCCAGCACCACCAGCTCCGGGTCGTGGGCGGCGACGGCCGCGGCCAGGGCGCGGTCCCAGGTCTCCCGGTCGGGGTGGTCGCGCAGGCGCACGATCTCGGTGGGGATGCCCTCGGCGCGGGCGAAGCCGAGCCCCGCGGCGTCCCGGTCGGCGATCACCGCGGCCACGTGGAAGGGGGCGCGGGGCTCGCGGGCGGCCGCGAGCAGGGCCTGCAGGGTGGAGCCGGTGCCGGAGATGAGGACGACGAGGGGGGTGGTCACCGGATCAGGCTAGCGCGGCCAGGACGCGGTCCGCCTCGTCGCCCGGGGCCCGCGGGGCCGGGCACAATGGTGCCGATGAGCGAGAACCCGCGGTCCCGATCCGGCGAGCACGGCCCCGTGCCGGCGGTGTCCCCGCGTCTGCTGGGCGCCCTGACCGTGCTGATGCTGGCCTCCTGGCTGCTGTCGATGGCCCCGCTGCCCTACTCCCTGTTCTCGGGGCTGACGGCACTGGGCGCCCTGGGGGTTCTGGTGCCGGTGGTGCTGCAGGCCTTCCGCCGCGGTCGCCGCGGGATGGCCGTGTTCGCGGCGGTGATCGGGGTGCCCGCCACCCTGATGATCGTCACCGGCGCGGTGGTCTCGCTGCTGTTCTACGGACCGATGGCCGAGCTGCAGGAGTGCCGGGCCGCCGCGATCACCGAACGGGCGCAGGCGCAGTGCGACGCCCAGGTGCAGGAGTCCGTGGCCGGCTGGCTGGCCGGCTGATCAGCGCGGCGCGTCCCCGTCGGACGTCTGCTCCGCGGAGGCGTCCCGATCGGTATCGGAGCCGGTGCCGCGCTCGGCGCGCTCGGTGTCCTCGGCGCGCTCCACCCGCTCCCGCAGGCGTCCGGGGGCCTCGCGCAGCCAGGCCCCGGCGCCGGTGCCCAGCAGGGCCACCACCGTCGCGGTGGAACCCACGGTGATACCGAGCAGCGGCAGCACCAGGCCGGGCAGCCGCGGACCCAGCTCCATCAGCCGCCCCTCGCCGATGCCGCCGGTGGCGAGCCCCGCGATCAGCAGCATCACCAGGGACACCGCGAGCGGGTAGGCCACCCAGGCGGTGATCCGCTCCCGCGTCCCCAGCGCGGCGGTGTCCCGCACCAGGCGCACGGCACCGAGGGCGACCACGGCCACCGGCACCGCCGGCAGGCCCCAGGACCACCAGGGCAGCTCGCCCGGGGCGGGCAGGGCCGCGAGGACCGGCAGCGCCGGCAGCACCCCGGTGGTGATCGAGCCCAGCGACAGCCCGGTCGCGGTGCCGACGGAGACCGTGCCCCCCACCAGCACGCAGGTCCCCCACACGGCGAACAGCGGCAGCAGGGCCAGCTGCAGCAGGGTCAGGACGAGGCCGCCGACGACGCCCGGGCCGAGCTGTTGGTGCAGGGCGGCCTCGGCGGGCAGGTGGGTGAGCATCAGCACCAGCACCAGGGCCATCCCGGCGCCCAGCAGGCCCAGCACGGCGATCGCGGTGCTGCGGGCGACCGCGTCGGCGGGGCTCGGCAGCAGGTCCAGCACCCGCACCCCGGGCACCGTGGAGGTGCCCTCGCGGCGCAGCGACCACAGCAGGCCGGTGAGGCCGCCGACGAGGGAGACCAGCGCCGCGGAGACCACCGCGGAGATCACCACCGGGGCGACCTCGCCGCCGCGGGAGGCGGCCGCCACCAGGCCCATCCCGGCGGCATACACGCCGGCGTAGGCGCCGAGCGCCCCGCCGGCGTCGCGCAGGGCGCGTTCGCGCAGCAGGCCGTCGGGCTCGACCAGCTCCAGGGCGGTGCCGACCCGGCGCATGCCGAGCGCGGCCACCAGGGCCAGCAGCAGGGTCAGGCCGAGCGGCGGCAGGGTGGCGCTGCCGGCGATCACCCCGGTGTCCAGCACCACCCCGCCGCCGTGGCCGAGGACCAGGAGGTTCAGGGCGATGAGGATCGCGTCCAGCACGCTCGCGGAGGACTCGGTGCCGGCCACCTGGGCGGTGAGGGCTGGCACCACGGCGATCGCCAGCGCCGTGCCCAGGGACACGGCGGCGGCGAGGATGCCCCGCACCAGGGGGGTCGCGATGCTCTCGCCGCTGTTGCTCACCAGCTGCTCCGTCCGGGGCTCGGGGAAGGTCGGGCCGTGCGTGGCGGACCGGGCACGGCGTGGTCCATGCTCGCACCCGCGGGGGTCCGCGGCGGGGATCCGCGCCGCCGGGGAGCGGACCCGGAGGTGGATCACGGTGACGCATAATGACACGGATGTCAGACGCTCCCCTGCACCCCGAGAACCCGGAGCTGTTCGTGCGCACCGTGCGCATCGAGGAGCCCGTGGAGCTGGCCGCGCACGTCCCCGCGGCGGTCAGCGCCGCCTGGATGCGGCACGGCCGCGGCCTGGTGGCCCTGGGCCGCGCCTGGGAGGTCCGCCCGAGCGGTGCGGAGCGCTTCGCGCAGGCCTCGACGGCCTACCGGGAGCTCGCCGCCCGGGCGCGGGTGGACGACGAGGTGCGCACCGCCGCCAGCGGCCTGGTGGCCCTCGGCTCCTTCTCCTACGCCGATTCCTCCCCGCGGCGATCGACGCTGCTGGTCCCGGAGGCGGTGCTCGGCGTCGACGACGGCGAGGCGTTCCTCACGGTGATCGGCCGCGGCAGGGAGCCGGAGCTGCCCGCCTCCTGGCGCGATCTGTTCCCCTCCACCCCGCCGTCGCCCGCGCGCGCCCCGGAGCTGGAGATCGATCCGGACCACACCCCCGAGGAGTACCAGGAGCTGGTGCGCCGCGCCGTGGCGGGGATCCGCGAGGGCGAGGCCCAGAAGGTGGTGCTCTCGGAGACCACCACGGTGCGCAGCGACGCGCCGGTGGTGCGGGCCAGGCTGCTGGCGGCCCTGGCCCGCGCCTACCCCAGCACCTGGGTCTACCTGGTGGACGACGTGATCGGCGCCAGCCCCGAGATGCTCGCCCAGACCGAGGACGGGCGGCTGTTCTCCCGGGTGCTGGCCGGCACCCGCTCGGTCGCCGACGACGGGGAGCTGGACGCCGAGGACCGCCGCGCCTTCCTGGCCGATCCCAAGGAGCGCTCCGAGCACGACTTCGCCCGCGACTCGGTGACCGGGCGCCTGGACACCGTGGCCGCCGAGGTGCACGCCTCCCCCGAGCCCTTCGTGCTGCGCCTGCCGGGCGTCGAGCACCTCGCCTCGGACGTCACCGCGACCCTGCTGCCGGGCGTGACGAGCCTGGACGTGGCCGCCCGGCTGCACCCCTCGGCGGCGGTCTCCGGCACCCCGCGGGAGGCCGCGGACGCGGTGATCGCGCGGCTCGAGGCCCGGGACCGCGGGGGCTACGCCTCCCCCGTCGGCTGGATGGACGCCCGCGGCGACGGCCAGTGGGCGATCGCCCTGCGGATGGCGCACCTGCTGGACGAGCGCGAGGTGCGGCTGCAGGCCGGCGGCGGACTGGTCGCGGCCTCCGACCCGGTCTCCGAGCACGCGGAGGCGCTGGCCAAGTGCCGCCCGATGCTGAGGGCGCTGCGCGGCGCGAGCGGCTGACCGCCCTGCCGCCCGTCGCTCAGGAGGACGCGGTGGTGGGGGTGATGGAGACGGTGCGCTCGCCGTCCTCGGCCATCACGGTGAGCTCGTGCTCGCTGCCGACCTCGAGGCCGCGCACCACCCCGGTGAGGGCGGCGGCGGAGCCGACGGGGGTGTCGTCCACGGCCACGATCACGTCACCCTCGCGCAGCCCGGCCTCGGCGGCCGGGGTGCCGCCCTCCACGGAGACGACGGCGGCGCCGGCGTGGGAGACCCCGCCGGAGGACACCTCGCCGTCCTGGGTGGTGACCCCGAAGTAGGCGAGGTCGGCGGTGCCGTCCTCGGCGAGCTGCTCGCCGATCATCCAGGCCGTGGAGGCAGGGATCGCGAAGCCGAGCCCGATGCTGCCGCTGGTCTCGCTGCTGCCGGGGATCCCGGCGATCGCGGTGTTGATGCCGACGACCTCCCCGGCGGCGTTGACCAGCGGGCCGCCGGAGTTGCCGGGGTTGATCGCGGCGTCGGTCTGGATGGCGGAGGTGTACGTGTCCTCGGAGCCGTCCTCCTCCTCGCCGGCGGTGGTGACGGGCCGGTTCAGCGCGGAGACGATGCCGGTGGTGACGGTGTTCTCCAGGCCGAGCGGGGTGCCGATGGCCATCACCTCCTCGCCGACGGCGAGCGCCTCGCTGTCGCCGACGGTGGCGGGCTGCAGGTCCTCCGGCGGGTCGGTGAGGCGCACCACGGCGAGGTCGGTGGTGTCGTCGGTGCCGACCACCTCGGCGGTGAAGCTGCGGCCGTCCGAGAGGGTCACCTCGACCTCGGTGGCACCGGTGACGACGTGGTTGTTGGTGAGGATGTTCCCGGCGGCGTCCATGATCACGCCGGTGCCGGTGGAGCTGCTCATGCCGCTGACGGTCTCGATCGCGACGGAGCTCGGGGAGACCTCCGCGGCGACGGCGCTCCAGTCGGGGTCGTCGATGCTGGTGGAGGCGGTGGCGGCCTCGTCCTCGTCCTCGGCGGTGCTGCTGGACGCGCTGGAGGTGCCGCGATCGGTGATCTGGTCCACGGCGACGGCGCCGCCCAGGGCGACACTCCCGCTGAGCAGCATGCCGGCGCCGACCAGCAGGACGGTGCCGCCCCAGCCGGGTCCGCGGCGCCGGGTGGCCGCGGCGGGGGTCGGAACGGCGGCCGGGGCGGCGGCGGAGGTGTGGGTGTCCTCGGGCGGCGGACCCCAGGGCTCGGCGGGTGCCGGGCCGGCCGAGGCCGCGGACCACGGGGCGGGGTCCGGCTGCCAGGCGTTGTGCGGGGCGGGCGCGTAAGGGGCCGGCTCCGGGGCGGCGGGGGCTGCCTCGGCGGGCGCCGGACGGGAGGCCTCGTACGGCGTCGGCGCGGCGGCGTAGGGCGTGGCGGCGCCGGGAGCCGGCGTGCCCTGCCCGTACCAGTCCGCGCCCGTGGTGCCGAGAGGCTCGGTGACGGGCTCCGGGTGCGGTCCCGGGGAGGTCGGCGGGGTGGGCGCGCCCTGCGGGTCGTGCGGCTGCTGAGGGGGATGGTTCTCGCTCACGGCGTCAGTGAATCCGTTCTTCCGTCACGTTCCCGGGCAGTGCGCTGGGGGCTTCCTGGACGAGGAGCACCCTGATCCCGGCGGCGGAGGCGGGCTCCTCCAGCAGCGCGGGCAGCCGCGCGGCGGTGGTGCGTTCGGCGCTGGCACCGAGCGCGGCGGCGACCGCGGCGATGTCGGCGCCGTGGGGGGTGGTGAAGAAGCGCCGCAGCAGCGGGGCGGGGGCGGCCGCGTGCTCGAGTCCGGCGAAGATGCGGCCGCCGTCGTCGTCGACCACGACCACGTCCAGCGCGGGCTGCTCCTCCGCGGGGCCGACCAGCAGCCCGGTGAGGTCGTGCAGGGCGGTGAGGTCGCCGCACAGCAGCCGCACCCGCCGCGGACCGTCCCCCGACGCGGCCCGGGCGAGAGCCACGCCGCCGGCCATCGAGGTGGTGCCGTCGATGCCGGCGAGGCCGCGGTTGGCGATCACCCGGGCCGCGGTGGGGCCGGCGTGGCGGTCGAGGTCGCGGACCAGCGAGGAGGAGCCGAGCACGAGCACATCCCCCTCCCCCGCGGCCTCCCAGACGGCGAGCGCGGCTTGGGCCTGCCAGGGCAGATCCTCCCGGGCGGTGGCGGCCTCGGCGCCCGCCTCGCGCCAGGCGGCGAGGTGCTCCTCGCGGGCGGCCGCCCCCGCGGCGTCGGGGCCGGGGGCGGTCAGGGCGGGCACGACCAGCCGGGCGCGGCGGGCGGCGTCGGGGTAGTCGGGCTGCGGGTCCACGACGATCACCTCGACGTCCTCGGCACCCAGCAGGCCGGAGACGACGGCACGCTGCAGGGTGGGGTGGCCGTGGACGACGGCGCGACGGGGGCGCAGGGGGTGGCTCGGATCGGCCATCACGGCGGCCAGCAGCTGCGGGGCGGCGGGGACCAGGGTGTCGCCGTCGCGGGCGCCCGAGGAGGGTTCGGCCAGCAGCGGCAGGCGATGGGCGGCGGCGAGCTCGCGGGCGGCGGGGCCGGCGCCGTCCCCGGCGACGATCACCGTGCGGGCGTCCAGGGGCAGGGAGACGGGGGTGGGGGCGGGGGGCGCGACCCGGTGGGTGAGCACGATCCGCTCCCCCGTCCCCTGGTCCCGGCCGTGCTCGGCGGGCACGAGCGGGTCGCGGAAACCGAGGTTCAGGTGGACCGGGCCGGGGTGGTCCCCGCGGGCGGCGGCCACGGCGCGGGCAGCGGTGGAGACCATCGTGCGCAGCTCGGCGGGGCTCGCGGCGCCGCCCCCGGGGGCGGGGAGGTCGACGGCGAGGCGGACGGCCCCGCCGAACAGCCCGACCTGGTCGGTGGTCTGGTTGGCACCGGTGCCGCGCAGCTCGGCGGGACGGTCGGCGGTGAGCACGAGCAGCGGCACCCGGGCGTGGTGGGCCTCCATCACCGCGGCGTGCAGGTGCGCGGTGGCGGTGCCGGAGGTGGTGGCGACGGCGGCGGGTCGGGACGGGTCCCAGCGGGAGATGCCGAGGGCAGTGAAGGCGGCGGAGCGTTCGTCGATCCGCACGTGCGCGCGCAGGCCCGTCGCGACCTGTTCGTCCTCGAGCGCGTAGACCAGCGGGGCGGAGCGGGAGCCGGGGGCGAGCACGAGGTCGCCGACGCCGAGTCCGGACAGCGCCCGCAGCAGGGCCGTGGCCGCCTGCACGGCGCCCGAGCCGCGGGACGGGGGGACCGTGATGTGGGCGGGCGCGGGGAGGCTGGACGGGTCAGCGGGCATGGGGGCAGTCTGTCATTCTCGGGGCATGGAGCCCTCTCCCGCCCCCGCTGCGTCCCGGCACGGCACGGTGCGTCTGCACGGTGTGCTGCGCTGCGCCGACGCCGAGGAGGCGCGGACCGTGACCCGCCACCTGCCTCAGCATCTGACCCTCACCCGGGCCGAGCCCGGCTGCCTGTCCTTGCGGGTCGAGCCGAGCGCGGAGCCCCTGGTCTGGGAGGTCGCCGAGGAGTTCGCGGACGCCGGGGCCTTCCGCGCCCACCAGCAGCGGGTGGCGGCCTCCGCCTGGGGCCGGGCCACCGCCGACATCGCCCGGGAGTACACGGTCGACGGGCTGCCCGAGGAGGGCGAGGAGGGCTGAGCGCGCCCGCCTCAGATCAGCGCGGCCACCTCGGCCAGGCGCCACTCCCACCGTTCCTCCGTCGCATCCGGGGCGGCGTGCCGTGCAAGCATCCCGGGGCTCGGCGCGGGCCGGGCGGCGGGGATCTCCCCGTCGACGGCGTGCAGCGGCTCCTCGACCAGGTCCCCGGTGAGCAGGGTCGCGGTCGCGAGGCCGCAGGCGTGCGGCAGCTGCGGCAGGGCGGCGGCCAGGGCCAGCCCGGCCGACAGCCCCACGCTGGTCTCGAGCGCCGAGGAGACCACCACGGGCAGGCCCGCCTGCTCGGCCAGCTCCAGGCAGCGGGCCACCCCGCCGAGCGGCTGCACCTTCATCACCAGCACGTCGGCGGCCTCGGCGCGGGCCACCCGCAGCGGGTCCTCGGCGCGGCGCACGGACTCGTCGGCGGCGATCGGCACGTCCAGCTCGCGGCGCAGGGCGGCGAGGTCCTCGATCGCGGCGCAGGGCTGCTCGGCGTACTCCAGGCCCCCGGCGGCGCGGTCCAGCAGCGGCAGTGCGGCGCGGGCCTGCTCGAGGTCCCAGGCGGCGTTGGCGTCGATGCGGATGCGGGCCTCGGGACCGAGGGCGTCGCGCACCGCCTCCAGCCGGTCGGCGTCCTCGGCGAGGGTGGAGGCCGGATCGGCCACCTTCACCTTCGCGGTCCGCGCGCCGCCCACCCGGGCCAGGCGGTGGGCGAGGGCGGGCGGCACCACGGGGATGGTGGCGTTGACGGGGACGGTGCCGCGCACGGGGTCGGGCCGCCCAGTGGTGGCGTCGGCGAGCGCGGCCCACAGCCAGGCGGCGGACTCGGCGGCGTCGTAGTCCAGGAAGGGGGAGAACTCCGCCCAGCCGGCGGGGCCGCGCAGCACCACGCCCTCCCGCTCGGTGATGCCGCGGAAGCGGGTGGTCATGGGGATCGCGAAGGCGTGGGCCTCCTCGATGCCGCGGTCGCGGAGGGTATCGGGGATGCGCATGGCCCCGAGGCTATCGAGGCGGCCCCGGACCTGCGGCATCGCGACATGCGGCGAGGCGGCCGCCCTCGGGGGGAGAGCTCCCGGGGGTGACCGCCTCGCGCGGGCCTCTCAGCCCAGATCCACCTCGGCGGTGTCCCCGAACCACATCGGGGTCATCTCGAGGGTGGTGACCTCCGCGCCCTCGGGCACGTCGTACAGGAGCACCCCGGTGTAGGTGTTGCCGGGGTTGACGCTCTCGATGATCAGCGGCTCGTCGAGGTACCAGTCGTCATCGGAGGTGGAGTACTCGGTGCCGGCGTCGTCGGTGAGCACGAAGTCCTCGGACCAGACCGAGACCTCCTCGTCACCCTGGTTGCTGACGGAGACGTGCACGAGGATGTACTCGCCCTGCGCCTCGGCCCCGAAGTACTCGTCGCCGATCGAGTCGACGCCGCGCTCGACCTCGGTGACGGTCAGCTCCACGCCGTCGACCGCGACGGGCTCGCCGATGCCGGCCGCCGCCGGGACCTCCTTGGCGGGAGGTTCTTCCGCAGTCGTCTCCTCCGCCGGGGCGTCCTCGGTGGTCTCCGCCGCCGCGGCCTCCTCCTCGGCGGGGGTCTCCTCCGACACGGCCGCCTCGTCCTCGACGGCCTCGGTGGTCTCCTCGACGGAGCTCGAGGAGGTGGTGGTGACGTCGGAGGTGGCGACGCTGACGCCGAGGTTCAGCAGGCCACCGCCCACGATCACGACGGCGCTGATGATCCAGGCCATGACCTTGTAGCGGTCGCGATCGGCCAGGGGTCGGCCGTAGCGGTCGTGGGAGGCGCCGGCGAGGTGCAGGATCAGGTCGACCAGCGCCCAGATGCCGCAGCCGCCGAGGGTGAACAGCTTGCCGAGGCCCAGGCCCACCTGGCCCAGGTATAAGCGGTCGATGCCGAGTCCGCCGAGGAACAGCGAGAGCAGCCAGGTGACGAGGAAGGACTTCGGCGGGATCGGCTGCCCGGTGCGCGGGTCGATCGGGCCGGGCACCGCGACACCGGCCGGGGCAGCCGGGGACCAGGCCGGGGCTCCGGGCGCGAGGGAGGGGCTGGGCTGCGCGGGGGGCGTCTGCTGGCCGTACGGGCTGGGCTGACCGTAGGGGCTGGGCTGACCGTAGGGGCTGGGCTGACCGTAGGGGCTGGGCTGACCGTAGGGGCTCTGCGGGGCGTAGGCGCCGCCCTGCGGGGCCGACGTGCCGGCGGGGCTCCCGTCTCCGTTCGAGGAAGCGGGCGGGGGCCAGGAGCCGGTGGGCTGCTGCCCGGCGGGTGACGTCGGCTCGCTGCCCTCGGGGGCGGGGCCGTACGGGGAGGTGGGTCCGGTGGACACGCGGTCTCCTCGGGGTCGGGCGTCGCGGGGGAAGCGCGTCGGGGGACGGGGAGGGGCTGCGGCGATGACGCCGCGGGACGGTCTCGGCGGCGGTGAACCGCGATGCCGCAGGTCAGCGACACTCCCACCATTGTTATGGAAACTTTGATGATTTCTGGCCGAGTGACCCGATCGTGACCGAGGGTGAGACACGCCGCACCGGGATAGCCCCGCTCCCCCGCAGCAGGCGTCACGCACCCCCCCGCACCATGCGCCGCGCGCCCCGGCTCTCCGGTTCTCCGGCGGCCCGCGAAAATCGGGCGCTCAGTGCGGGGTCCCTCCTCCAGGACGCTGTGACCCCTCGTCAGGCGCCCGATCTTCGCAGCGCCCGACAGGAATCATGGGTGGGGGACTGGCAGCTGGGCAGGAGCGGGGCACGGGACAGGGGCGGGACGGTCGAAAACAGGTGCGGGGCCAGGCCGACCGGGGCAGGATCCCGGTATGGACCCGGCTCCCCACGCACCGTCACCAGCACCCGCACCGTCACCGTCTCCTGCACCTGCACCTGCACCTGCACCTGCACCTGCACCTGCACCTGCGAGCGATCCCCCGTTTCCTCACTCCCCCTCCCCCGCCCCACTGCACCTGCGCCCGGTGCGTGAGGGGGATGCGGCGGCCGTGGCCGAGGCCTTCGCCTCCGCGGAGGACATGGGCCGCCAGGGGGACGTGCGCGACCTGCCTTCGGGGGAGCGCTATGTGACGTGGCTGCGCCAAGAGCCCCGGGAGGCGACCGCCGTCACCGATGCCGCGGACCGGATGATCGGCCTGGTGGGGATCACGATCGATCCGGCCAACCGATCCGGCTGGTTCTTCTCCTGGCTGCACGCGGCGTACCGGGGACAGGGACTCATGGCGCGGGCGGCGGGCTTCGTGCACGAGGGGACGGAGCGGGGGAAGTTCCTCATCGCCGGGCGCCGGGTGGACGTGCTCACCTGCGGCCGCCTGCGGAGCGATCCCCCTCCGCGCTGAGAACCGGCTCCGTGTGCACCAGCAACGCCCTATGAGCGGTCCTGGTGCACCGGGAGCCCGTTCTCAGCGCACGCCGCCGGGGAGAGAGGGACAGGGGCAGGCGGGAGACAGGGCGGAGCGTGGCAGCAGGGAATGGGACGAGGCGTGGCAGCGGGAAGTAGGACAGGGGCCGGGCCGGCCGGGGATACGCTGAGCGACATGACCGATGCCGCCGCTCCCCTGCCCGATCCGGTCTCCGAGACCTTCGACCCCCGACGCTGGCGGGACGTCCCGCCCGTCGAGCACGGGGGCCCGGCCTTCACCGACATCACCTACCACCGGGCCGTGGACCGCGGCGACGACCAGGCACGCGACCTGCCCTGCGTGCGCATCGCCTTCGACCGGCCCGAGGTGCGCAACGCCTTCCGCCCCCGCACCGTGGACGAGCTGTACCGCGCCCTCGACCACGCCCGTCTGGACCCCTCGGTGGGCGTCATCCTGCTGACCGGCAACGGCCCCTCCCCCAAGGATGGCGGCCGTGCCTTCTGCTCCGGCGGTGACCAGCGCATCCGCGGCCGCTCGGGCTACGAGTACGCCGAGCAGGAGGAGCTGGGCGACACCGCCGCAGTGCGCGCCCGCTCGGCCGGCCGACTGCACATCCTCGAGGTCCAGCGCCTCATCCGCACCACGGGCAAGGTGGTGATCGCCGTGGTCAACGGCTGGGCCGCCGGCGGCGGGCACTCCCTGCACGTGGTCGCGGACCTCTCGATCGCCTCCCGCGAGCACGCCCGCTTCAAGCAGACCGACGCGGACGTCGGCTCCTTCGACGGCGGCTTCGGCTCCGCCTACCTCGCCAAGCAGGTGGGCCAGAAGCGCGCCCGGGAGATCTTCTTCCTGGCCGAGGAGTACTCCGCGCAGGAGGCCTACGACTGGGGCGGCGTGAACCGGGTGGTGGACCACGCCGAGCTGGAGGACACCGCACTGGCGATGGCCGCGACCGTCGCCGGGAAGTCCCCGCAGGCGATCCGGATGCTGAAGTTCGCCTTCAACCTGGCCGACGACGGCCTGATGGGACAGCAGGTCTTCGCCGGCGAGGCCACCCGCCTGGCGTACATGACCGACGAGGCCGCCGAGGGCCGCGACGCCTTCCTGGACAAGCGCGCCCCCGACTGGTCCGCCTTCCCCCACCCGCAGGGCTGATGACCTCCCTGAGCGTGCCGACCGGGCCGTGGCTGCGGCCGCCCCCCTTCGACGGCTCGGCCGCGTCGATGGCCGCCCACGCGGCGGCGATCGGCGCCGTGATGGCGGGCGAGGGCCGGCTCTGGCTCGGGCCCGGGGACCCGCCCGCCTCCCTGCCCGCCGGGGCGGAGGACACGGTGCTGGTGGTGCCGACCTCCGGCTCCACGGGGGAGGCGAAGTCCGTCGCCCACCCGCTGCGCACGCTGCTGACCTCACAGGACGCCACCGCAGCCCTGTTCGAGGCCGAGGGGATCCCTGCTCAAGGGCACGGCCTCTGGCTGCCGCTGCTGCCGCCCACCCACATCGCCGGGGTGCAGGTGCTGGCCCGCGCCCACCGCACCGCCCAGGTGCACGGCCTGGACGCCCCGGCCCTGCCGGCGGAGCTGCCGGCGCTGGACGCCCACTTCGACGCGGCCCGCTTCGTGGCGCTCGCCGAGCCGGCCCTGGCCGCCGCGGAGGCCGCGGGTCTGCCGGCCTTCACCTCCCTGGTGCCCACCCAGCTCGGACGCCTGCTCAGCGGGGCCACCGCCGATCACGCCCGGGCCCGCGGCCTGCTGCGGCGCTTCGCCGCGATCCTGGTGGGTGGCGCCGCCACCCCGCGGGAGACCCTCGCCGCGGCCCGCGCGCGCCGCATCCCGGTGCGCACCACCTACGGCTCCTCGGAGACCGCGGGCGGCTGCGTCTACGACGGGGTGCCGCTGCCCAGGGTGCGCCTGCAGCTGACGGATCCCGCCGCGGCCGAGGACGGCTCCCGGGAGGGCCGCCTGCAGGTCGCCTCCCCCACCCTCGCCACGGGCCTGCTCGGCCCGGACGGCTCCCTCGACAGCTCCCCCTTCGCCGCCGTCGACGGGGAGCGGGTGCTGGTCACCAGCGACCTCGCCCGGATCGACGCCGACGGGACCCTGACCGTGCTGGGCCGGGCCGACGACGTCATCGTCACCGGCGGCCTCAAGGTGCTCCCGCAGGACGTGGAGCGGGCCGTGGAGGCCTCCCTGGTGCTGCGGGACCTGGTGACCGGCTGCATCGTCGTCGGCGTGGCGGACCCTGAGTGGGGGCAGCGGGTGGAGGCCCTGGTGACGCTCGGCCCCGGTGCCCGCCCCGAGGAGGCCACGGCCCTGCTGCGGTCCGCCCTGCGGATCACGGACCTGCCCGCCGCGGCGCTCCCCCGCCGGGTGCACGTGGTCGAGCAGCTGCCGCTGCGGGGCATCGGCAAGCCGGACCGGGCCGCCGCCCGGGACCTCGCCGCCGCCCGCTGAGCCCGCACCCTTCCCGCACCGCTCGCCCCCTCGCCCGCTTCCTCCGCACCCGCCCGGCTCCGGGGCCGACACGAGGGACGCCTCACGTGGCTGCCCGGCGGGTCGCCGCGGGCGCCGACGTATCCTCGATCAGGCCGCGCGCGCGGCCTGCCTCGACCGCCCCGACTTCCCCTCCCGAGGAGCACGATGGCCAGCCTCTCCCAGTGGGTGCAGGGCGCCCGCCCCCGCACCCTGCCCGCAGCCGTCGCCCCGGTGGCCGCCGGCACCGGTGCCGCGGTGCAGCAGCTCGCCCTCGACGGCGCGGTGCCCGCCTCCGTGGTGCTGCCGCGGGCCCTGCTGGCCCTGGCCGTGGCGCTGTGCCTGCAGATCGGCGTGAACTACGCCAACGACTACTCCGACGGCATCCGCGGCACCGACGACGACCGGGTGGGGCCCTTCCGCCTCACCGGTTCCCGCGCCGCCGCCCCGCGGGCCGTCAAGCGCGCCGCCGTGGGCAGCCTGGCCCTGGGCGGCCTGTTCGGGCTGATCCTCATCGCGGCGGCCGGCATGTGGTGGGCGCTGGTGATCGGCGCGGCCGCGATCGCCGCGGCCTGGTTCTACACCGGTGGGAAGAGGCCCTACGGCTATCTGGGTCTCGGGGAGCTGTTCGTCTTCGTGTTCTTCGGGCTGGTGGCCGTCAACGGCTCCGCCTACGCGATCGCCCAGCGGCCCGGCATCGTGCCGCTGCTGGTCTCGATCGCGATCGGCCTGCTGGCGGTCGCGATCATGCTGACCAACAACCTGCGGGACATCCCCACGGACCGTCTGGCCGGGAAGCGCACCCTGGCGGTGCGGCTCGGCGACCGCGGCACCCGGATCCTGTTCGCCGTGTGCCTGCTGGCGCCCTTCGCGCTGCTGATCCCGGTGATCGCCCACCACTGGCCGGCGGCGATCGCGCTGCTGGCGCTGCCGGCGGCGCTGCGCCCGGTGCGCACGGTGCTGGGCGGAGCCACCGGCCGTGGCCTGATCCCGGTGCTGGGGGCGACGGGGAAGCTGGAGCTGCTCTACGCCGTGCTGCTGATGGTGGGTCTGGTCCTCTGACCGGTCCGCGGGGCGCTCAGCGGCGCTCGCCCTCGGGCTGCTCCGCGGCGAGGGTCTCCGCCTCCACCTCGTCATCCTCGGGGTCCTGCCCTGCCTGCTCCTCGTCCTGCCCTGCTTGTCCGGGCAGGCTCGCGGGGCCGCGGCGGTCCTCGGGATCGGCGACGGTGGCGGCGTCCAGCAGGGCGTCCTCCTCCTCGGCGTCCTCATCGACCACGGCGCCGCGGCGCTCACGGCGGCGCTCGTCGGCGTCCTGCCAGCTGCGGGCGGCGGCCTCCCGGGGGCGGCGCAGGAACAGGATCGACAGCAGCATCGCGATCAGCGCGGCCAGCAGGCCGGCGAGGATGAGCCCGATGCCGACGGCGCTCAGCACCCACCACAGCACCAGCCACAGGGCCAGGCGGATCACGGAGAACAGGAGCACGGAGCGCATGGGCCCAGCGTAGAGGCCGCGGATGGGAGCGGGATGCACACCCCGCGTGCAGGGGCCGCCCCTAGACTCGGGGCATGGCACGTGCTCTCCTCGCCATCGTCTCGGTCGGCCTGACCGTCTTCGCGCTGGCCGACTGCATTCAGACGCACGAGTCCCGCCTGCGGGGCCTGCCGCGGTGGGCGTGGATCGTGCTGATCGTGCTGATCCCCTGGGTGGGCCCGCTCACCTGGATGCTGATCGGCAAGGAGCGCGGGGAGGACGGCGGCACCGCGACGCGGCGCAGCCCCCGTCGGCAGGGCCCGCTGGCTCCCGACGACGACCCCGAGTTCCTGCGTCGCCTGGACGAGGACATCCGCCGCGAGCGCCGGGACCGGCGCCGCGAGCAGGGAGACGACGACGGCGGGGACGGCACCGCGGGTCGCGCCGGCACCGGCTGAGCGAGGCCCCGCGGGTTCGGAGGCTCCGTCGGCCGGCGCTGCTCCGGCTCAGAGCCCCGAGTAGGAGTGCAGGCCGTTGATGACGGTGTTGACGATCGTGTAGTTGAAGACCACGGCGGTGAAGCCGGCCAGGGCCAGCCAGGCGGCGCGGCTGCCGCGGAAGCCGCCGGTGGCGCGGGCGTGCAGGTAGGCGGCGTAGATCACCCAGATGATGAAGGTCCACACCTCCTTGGGGTCCCAGCCCCAGTAGCGGCCCCAGGCGTCGCGCGCCCAGATCGCCCCGAAGATGAGGGTGAAGGTCCAGCAGACGAAGGCCACGGAGTGGATGCGGAAGCTCAGCGCCTCGAGGCTGGTCGAGGAGGGCAGACGGTCCAGCACCCGGCCGAATCCGCCCCAGTGGGCGGGATCGGCCTCGCCCTCGGTGCGGCGGGCGGCCAGGGCGCGCTCGTGGCGGGCGGTGAGCAGCTGCATCGCGGCGACCACGGCGCCGAGGATCGACAGGGCGGTGGCGAGCACGGCGACGCCGATGTGGATGACCAGCCAGTGGGAGTTCTGCAGGCTGGGGGTGAGCTCCGCGGCGGGCACGATCCAGAAGGTCTGCGCGGCCAGCAGGAGCAGCAGCACGGGGCCGACGACGAAGGTGCCGAGCGAGCGCAGCTCGCGGCGGCGCAGCGAGAAGATCAGGAAGGCGAGCATCACCACGGCGGAGCTGGTGGTCGCGAACTCGTACATGTTGGCCCAGGGCACGCGGGCGGTGGCCACGGCCCGCAGCACCACGCCGAGGGCGTGCAGCACCACGGCGGCGGAGCTGAGCAGGAAGGCGAAGGTCTGCGGGGACATGGATCCCGGGGCGGCCGGCTGCTCGGCGGGGGCCTCGGGCTCGGGCCGCTCCCCCGCCGCGTCACCGGGGCCGGCGCCGACGGTGGCGGGCACGGCGGCCTCGGCGCGGTCCTTCGCCTCCAGCCGGGCGTCGCTGCGGCGCTGCGAGGTGGAGGCGAGGTCGGCGGCGAAGCCGAGCAGCGCGAGCACGTACAGCACGATCGCGATGACGATGGAGAGGTTGGCGACCTCGGCCAGCTGCTGATCGATCACGGGGTGTCCCTCCCGGGGGTGGTGTCCTCCGCCGCGGACGGGGGATCGTCCGTGGGGGTCGTCTGCTCATCCTGCCCCGCGGACAGCCGCGCGGCCAGGGCGTGCACGTCGTCCTCGAGGGACGGGTCGTCGCTGCGGGCCAGCCCGGCGACCTCCATCACGGCGCCGCCTCCCTCGCGGGGCAGCACCCGCACCCACACCCGGCGGCGGGGCACGAACAGCGAGGCGATCAGGCCGGCGACGGCGGTGAGGGCGCCGATCAGCACCCAGCGCTCGAAGGGGTCGTGGGCCACGTCGAAGGCGGCGTAGCGGCGCACCCCGTCGAAGCTGAGGGTGGAGCCGTCCGGCAGGGTGATCTCCTCGCCCTGGTAGAGCCGCACCAGGACGGGGGTGTCCTCGCCCTCCTCGGTGAGCGGCTCCAGCGTGGAGACGTCGACCTCGTAGGCGTTGGGCAGCTCGTCGCCGTCCAGGCCCAGGTCGCCCTGGTAGACGGTGACCACGACCTGCGGGTCCAGCAGATCGGGGTAGACGGAGTGGGGGCCGTTCTCGTCGATCTCGCCGGTGGGCAGGAAGTAGCCGACGACGGCGGTCTGTTCGGGCTGGGCGTCGGGGGCCTTCATCACCAGCTGCGAGGTGTAGCCGGTGTCGCCGAGCGGCACGGTGATCTGCGGACCCTCGGCGACGACGTTGCCCTCGGGGTCGGTGAGGGTGACCTCGGGGGCGTAGCCGTTGCCGAGCAGGTACATGGAGGCGCCCTCGACCCGCAGCGGCCTGTTGACCTCGACGGTCTGGGTGGTGGGCTCCCCGTCGGGGGTCACCACGGACACGTCGGCCTCGAAGCTGGTGGGCTGGCCGAAGTTCTGCGGGGTCTGGGTGGTGTTGTAGGTGGCCCGGAAGTCGTCCAGGGTGAGCTGGAAGGAGGGGAGGTCGGCGCTGTCGTACCAGGCGCCGGACTCGAAGGAGTCGTACTGGGTGAGCGAGTTGGAGAAGCCGCCGCCCTCGATCACGGTGATCTGGCCGCGGTAGGAGGTGAGCTGGCCGCCGGCGATGCAGACCAGCACCACCACCAGGGAGACGTGGAACAGCAGGTTGCCGGTCTCGCGCAGCAGGCCGCGCTCGGCGCTGACGGAGGCGGCGCCGCGGGCCTCCTCGCGCCGCTCGGTGCGGTAGCGGGAGCGGCGCAGGGACTTCTGCGCGGCCGCGAGCAGCTCCTCGGCGTCCGCCCCGGGCAGCTCCACCCGGGTGTGGCCGACGAAGCGGGTCAGCCTGGCGGGGGTGCGCGGGGGCTTCGAGCGCAGCTGACGGGCGTGGACCATCACCCGCGGGACGATGCAGCCGATCAGGGAGACGAACAGCAGCAGGTAGATGGCGGAGAACCAGGGGGAGCTGAAGACCTCGAAGAAGCCCAGGGTGTCCAGGATCTCGCCCCAGCGACCGTTCTCGGCGAGGTACTGCTCGGTCAGCGCGGGGTTCACGCTGCGCTGCGGGTAGAGGGAGCCGGGGACGGCGGCGACGGCCAGCAGCATGAGCAGCACCAGGGCGGTCTGCATGCTGGTGAGCTGGCGCCAGAGGAACAGCAGGGTGCCCCGCAGCCCGAGCGCGGGGACGCTCACGGGGGCCTGCTTGCTGGACCAGCGGCCGGAGGTCTCCCCCGAGGCGTCGGAGGCGACCTGGCTGTCCGGGGCCTGCTCACCCGCGGGCTCCTCGGCCGGGACGTTCTCAGCCGGAGCCTTGTCAGCGGGGCTGCGGTCCGTGCGGTTCTTGCGCGCCATCACACCACCGGGTCGAAGGTCGAGATCACGGTACCCAGATCATTCATCCAGGCGGTCCACTGGCCGGTCAGCAGCAGCACGCCGATCGCGATCAGCAGCGCCCCGGAGAGCAGGCCGATGGTGCGACGGTGCCGGGTGAGGGCCCGGGACAGGCCCAGCGCGCGCTCGAAGAGCAGGGCGAAGAGCACGAAGGGGATGCCGAGGCCGAGTGAGTAGGCCAGGGCGAGGATGCCGCCGCGCAGGGCGGCCCCGCCGCCCGCGCCGCCGTCCAGGGACAGCGCGACGATCGCGGCGTAGGTGGGTCCGATGCAGGGCGTCCAGCTGAGCCCGAAGACCAGGCCCATCACGGGAGCGCCCCACAGGCCCGGGTCGGGCTTGCGGCCCTGCAGCCGGGCGGTGCCGGACAGGGCCGGGAACACGCCCATGAACAGCAGGCCCATGGCGATGACGACCACCCCGGCGATGCGGGTGATCCACACCTGATGGGCCTGCAGCAGGTAGCCGAGGGTCCCGGCGAAGCCGCCGAGGATCATGAACACGACGGTGAAGCCTGCCACGAACAGGGCCGAGCCGAGCAGCATCCGGGTGCGGGAGCTGCGGCCCGCTCCCCCGCTGCCCCCGCGGGGCGCCTGCGCGCCGACGGTGCCTGCGGTGGCGCCCTGCCCGGCCAGGCCGGAGACGTAGCCGAGGTAACCGGGCACGACGGGCAGCACGCAGGGCGAGAGGAAGGCGACCAGGCCCGCGGCCGCCGCGACGGCCACCGCGAGCAGCAGGGAGCCGGAGAGCGCGGTGGCGGAGAAGGCGGAGCCGAGGTCGGAGAGGTTCACTGCTCCTCCAGCACCGCGTCGATCATGGCGCGCAGCACGGAGGGGTCGGCGGCACCGGAGATGCGTCCGGCCACCCGACCCTCGGGGTCGAGCACGAGGGTGGAGGGCACCGCATTGGGGGCCACCTCGCCGCGGAGGTCGTACATGATGCTGGCGTCGAGGTCGGGCAACGAGGGGTAGGTGATGCCGTACTGCTCCTCGAAGGCCTGGGCGGGCCCGACCTCGTCGCGCACGTTGACACCGATGAAGGAGACGCCGCGGTCGGCGTAGTCCTCGTGGATGGCCTGCAGCTCGGGGGCCTCCTTGCGACAGGGCGGGCAGGAGGCGTACCAGACGTTGACGATCAGCACCTCGCCGCGGGCGTCCGCGGCGGCGAAGTCCTCCCCCGCGTAGGTGGTGCCGGAGAACTCGAGGGCCTCGCCCCGGTCGGCGGGCTCGATCTCGGTGGTGACGCCGTCGCCGGAGACGTAGCCGGTCTCGTAGCGCTCGGAGGTGTCGGTGCCACCGCAGGCGGCCAGCAGGGCGGTCCCGGCGAGGGACCCGGCAGCGGCGAGCAGGCGGCGGCGGGAGGGGCCGCTCACGTGAGCTTCCCGCCGGTGGCGTCGACCGCGTCGGCGTAGAGCTCGGCGGCGGGCTCGGCGTAGTCGACCCCGGCCAGGTGGGGGCCGACGAAGCGGAAGCTGGTCACGGAGCACAGGCCGCACTGGCGGCGGCGGGGGTCGTGCACGAGGGGCTTGCCCTGGGCGCTGCGGCGGGTGAGCCAGATGGGCAGCTGGTGCAGCACGAGCACGGCCTCGTGACCTTCGGCCTCGGCGCGCGCGGCGTGCATGGCGGCGGTGACCCGCTCGACCTGCGCGGCGTAGGGCTCCCCCCAGGAGGGCTTCAGCGGGTTCACGAAGTGGCGCCAGTTGCGGGGATCGGTGAAGCGGGCCTCGCCGTGGCCCATGCGCTGGCCCTCGAAGTGGTTGGCGGACTCGATGAGCCGCTGGTCCGTCTCGACGGGCAGGTCGTGGGGTGCGGCGATGGGGGCCGCGGTCTGCTGGGCCCGCAGCAGCGGGGAGGCGCGCACGAGCGTCACGTCGCGATCGGCCAGGTGTCCCCCGGCCAGCTCGGCCATCGCCTCCCCGCGCTCGCTGAGGCGGTACCCGGGCAGGCGTCCGTAGAGGATCCGCTCGGGATTGTGCACCTCGCCGTGGCGGACGAGGTGGACGGTGGTGGTGGTCATCGGTGGGCTTCCTCCGTGGGGCTCGCAGCGGCCTCACGGTACCAACCGAACCTGCGGATCAGCCCGGGGCGGACTCGTCCTCGTGAGCAGGCGGACACCCCAGGTCGATGGGTGCGTCGGCGGGCAGCGTGCGCCCGAGGATGCGACCCAGCTCGAGGAAGTCGTCGTGGCCGACGACGTCCAGCAGCAGCTCGCGCACGGAGCGCACGTGGGTGGGGGCCGCGGCGTGCAGCAGCGCCCGCCCGGACTCGGTCAGCTGGGCCTGACGACCGCGGCCGTCCTCGGCGCAGCGCACCCGCTCCACCAGCCCGCGCCGTTCCATGCGGGAGACGGTGTGGGTGAGGCGGGAGCGGGAGTGGACCACCTTGTCGGCGAGGTCGGACATCCGGATGGCGCCTCCCTCGGTCTCGGACAGGCGCACCAGGATCTCGTACTCGGCCAGGGACAGGTCGATCTCGGGATCCTGCCCCAGCACCTCGGCGAGGCGCTCGGTCAGCAGGGTGGTCGCGTACAGGAACCGGCGCCAGGCCTCCTGCTCGTCACGGCTGAGCCACAGCTCCTCCGGGGTCGACGCCCCGGAATGCCCCGCGGTTGACAACGTGGCATGCATCACGTTCTCCTGTTCTCTCGGGAGCCCCATCTTGTCAGACCTCTCCAATCTAGTTTAGATTTCAAACATAAGCCAGCGGGTGGGTGAGCCCGACCTGCTGGGCATATCGTCACAAAGGAGAACCCCATGAGCGACCTCACTCCCGGAACGTGGACGCTGGACCCCGCCCACACCACCGTCGGCTTCACCGTCCGTCACGCCGGCATCTCGAAGGTGCGCGGCACCTTCGGCGACCTCGAGGGCACCCTCGTCGTGGGCCAGGGCGGCGATGACCTGCGATTCGAGGCCACCCTGCAGACCGCCTCGGTCTCCACCGGCAACGCCGACCGCGACGGTCACCTCAAGAGCGCCGACTTCTTCGACGCCGAGACCTTCCCCGAGATCCGCTTCGTCTCCACCGAGATCTCCGGCGACTCCCTCACCGGCGAGCTGACCATCCGCGACGTCACCAAGCCGGTCACCCTCGACTTCTCCTACGAGGGCGCCGCCACCGATCCCTTCGGCACCTACCGTGCGGGCTTCACCGGCGAGACCACCATCTCCCGTAAGGAGTTCGGGCTGACCTGGAACGCCGCCCTCGAGGCCGGCGGCGTGCTGGTCTCCGACGAGGTGAAGATCCAGATCGAGGCCGAGTTCACGGCTCCCGCCGCCGCCTGATCCCCCCGGGGAGCCCCGCTCCCCCACGCCCGGGCCGTCCGCTGTCGCAGCGGGCGGCCCGTCGCGCGTCACGTCCTGTCCTGTCGCGCGTCGTCCCGTCTCGTCCGGACCCCTGGATAGGCTCGGCCCCATGAGCAGCCCCCGCATCCCCTCCCCGCACGACCGGGACGCCCGCGTCCTGTACCTGACCCGGGAGGGCTGCCACCTGTGCGAGGAGGCGCTGCCCGTGGTGCGGGCCGAGGCCGACCGCGCCGGCACCGTGGTGGAGGTGCGCGACATCGACGCCGAGGGCGAGGGCTCGGCCCTGCAGCGCGACTGGGACCACGACGTCCCGGTGGTCATCGTCGACGGCGCCGTGCACGCCCGCTACCGGGTGGACGCCGCGGACCTGCGCGGAGCGCTCGCCCGCCGTCCGCTGTGGCGGCGCCTGCTGCGGCGCTGAGTCCCCACCGCTCACCCCGGGCCCCACAGGCCCCCGGGCAAGGAGAAGCCCCCGCCGTCCGGCGGGGGCTTCTCCGTGCGAGACCGGTGGTCTCAGGCGCTCACTTCTTGTTGCGGCGCTGGTGACGGGTCTTGCGAAGCAGCTTGCGGTGCTTCTTCTTGGACATGCGCTTGCGACGCTTCTTGACGACGGAACCCATGGGTACCTCGCGTTCTGCAGGCGCGTGCCTGCCTCGGGATCAGGATCAGGGTGCGGGGCTCGGCGCTGCCCACACGGGGTGCGGCCGGGGCCCACGCCACGGTCGACCGCCCATTTTACACGCGCGCGGGGGCGGTCCCACCCTCGGCCCGTGCGAGATCGCTCGCAGTGCGGGCCCCCCGCTCGAGCTCGGCCGCGACCTCCTGCACGACCAGGGCGTCGGCCACGTCGTGCACCCGGTCCCGCAGGATGCGGCGGGCCCGGCGGGCCCGGGCCGCCCCGGCGAGCGCGGCGAGGGTGCCGCCAGCGACGGCCAGCAGGATCCCGGCGCCGACGCCGAGGGCGACCAGCACCGTGGGCAGCGGGATCGGCACCCACAGCTCCTGGACCATCGGCATCGGCGGCGCGGGCACGCCGAAGAAGCCGAGCACCGCGTTCAGCGCCAGCCAGCCCAGGCCGACCACGGCCGCGAGCAGGGCGAGCCACTGCAGCAGGTTCCACAGGGGCCACCACCAGGAGGTGTCGCGGCCGCGAAGGTCGGCCTCGGCGACGGCCTGGTCCAGGCCGTCGGGCAGCTCGGCCTCGCGGGCGCGGGCGGCGCGGCGCACGGCGGCCCGCCAGGGGTCGCTGCCGCCGCGGGAGGCGGCATCGGCGAAGGTGCGCACGCCGCCGGAGGCGCGGGCGCGGGTGGCGGCGTCGGGCTCGGGCAGGGAGGTGCGCTCCAGGGTGTTGGCCTCCCGGCCCTGGGCGATGCCGAGGCGGCGCAGCGGGTCGGTCCGCAGGCGGGAGATCCAGCGCAGCGGGGGCCAGCCCACCCGGGTGGCGGCGCGGTGACGGTAGGAGCCGCCGACGGCGGTGACCACGGGCTCGATGCGGGCGGCGGCCTGCAGGTCCGCGTCGAGGGCGCGGATCGCGGCGGCGGGCACCCGCTCCGGCAGGTCCGCGGGGTCGGCGGCGGCGCGCAGGCGGCGGGCGGCGGCGGTGACGTCGGCCCGCTGGCGGGAGGCGGCGGCCTCCCGGGTGCGGGCGATGTCCACCAGGGCCTCGCGCAGCTCGGCGACGCCCTGGCCGGTCTCGGCGGAGGTGCCGAGCACGGGGGCGGACTCCAGGCCGTCGCGGCGGGCGAGGGCTGCCAGGGAGTCCAGCACCGGACCGCGCTCGGCCTCCCGGATCCGGTCGAGCTGGTTCAGCACCAGCACGGTGACGGCGTCGTGCCCGGCGAAGGGCCGCACGAAGTCCTGGTGCAGCACGGCGTCGGCGTACTTCTGGGGGTCGGTGACCCAGACGATCACGTCGACCATGCCGGTCATGTGCTCGGCGAGGGCCCGGTTGGCGGCCTCGCGGGAGTCGAGGTCGGGCAGGTCCAGCAGCACGATGCCGGGGGCCCCCTCCTCGCGGCGGCGGCGAGGGGCGGCGGCGGTCTCCAGGGCCGCGCCGGTGCCGTCCAGCAGGTGGCGCTGCTCGACCCCGAGCCAGTCCAGCAGGGGGTCGGCGCCGAGCTCGCCGAGCACCGCGGCGACCGGCTGGGAGGTGGTGGGCCGGCGCACCGCGGCGCGGGTGACCTCGGTGCCGACCAGGGCGTTGACCAGGGAGGACTTGCCGGAGCCGGTGGCGCCGAAGACGCCGATCACGGTGTGCTCGGCGGAGAGGGCGCGGCGGCGGTCGATGCGGTCCAGCACGTCCCGGGCGGCGGCGACGTCGACCGCGGGGGCGATGCCGTCCAGCAGCTCGGTCGCCTCGGCGAGGGCCTCGATCCGGGCGGCCAGGGGCACGGCGGAGCGGCGCCGGGGGCTCATGCCTGCTCCCGGATCCCGGCGGCGAGCCGTTCCAGGGCCTCGGCGTCGGCGCCGAGGGCGGCGGCGCCCTCGATCCCCTCGAGGGCGTCCAGGCGCGCGGTGAAGGGCTCGAGCCGGGAGTCGACCAGGGCGTCCAGCCGCGCGGTGAGCTGCTCGCGGGCGATCCGGGCCATCCGCCGCACGGCCTCGTCGCCGAAGATCGTCTCCAGCAGCTTCTGGCCGACGACGGCGGTGCCGGCGCCGACGCCGACCTCGAGGCCGGTGGGGATGAAGGCGGTGGAGGCGAAGACGACGATCATCAGCGCGACCCCGACGACGTTGACGCCGAGGGAGAGCACCCGCGCCCTGGTGCGGCGGTCGGCGCCCTCGGTGCGGACGATCTCCAGCACGTCGCCCTGCCAGGCGCGGATGGAGGCGGCGGCCTGCTCGGGGAAGTCCTCGGGCAGGCGGGAGAGGTCCGCCCCCTCGGCGAGGGCCTTGCCGGCGGGGCTCGCGCGCCAGGCTCCGTCGGCGCGCTCGGCGCCGCGGGCGGACTCGTCGACCACGACCTGCACGAGGCCGGTGCCGAGGGCCTGCTCGGCGGCGACGGCGGGGGCGGTGCGGCCGGTGAGGACCATGCCGATGCGGTCGCGGAGGCGGGAGATCATGCTCTCCACCCCGCGGAAGAAGTCGCCGGTGCCGACGACGTCCTGCCAGCGGGCCAGCACCTCGCCGCGCAGCAGGGTGCCGTCGCCGACGGCGGCCTCGATGCGCGACCTCGCCTCGGCGAAGGCGTCCTCGGCCTCGCCGCGCAGCCGGGCGACCTCGGTCTGCTGGGCCAGGCCGTGCTCGGCGACGGTGCGGGCGGAGCCGGCGAGGTCGGCGACGGCCCCGGCGAGGGTGCGGCGGGCGATGCGGGCGCGGGACTCCCCGTCGGCGGCGAGGGAGGCGAGGTGGCCACGCAGCTCGGCGACCACGGCGGCGGGCAGCAGCGGCTCCTCCCCCATCTCGGTCTCGGGGACCAGCAGCAGGCGCTGCACCTCGATGCCCTCGGCCTCGAGCATGGCGCGGAGGTCCGCGCCGAGCTCCTCGGCGACGCCGGGGCGGTCGGGGATCCGGTTCATCACCACGTCGACGGTGACCTCGCGGCGGGCGGCGGTGCGCAGCACCTCCCAGGGCACGGCGTCGGCGTAGCGGTTGGCGGTGGTGACGAACAGCCAGAGGTCGGCGGCGCGCAGCAGCTGGCGTGCGAGCTCCCGGTTTCCGGTGGCGACGGAGTCGATGTCGGGGGCGTCCAGCAGGGCCAGGCCGCGGGGGATGCCGTCCTGGGCGCGCAGCTCGAGGCTGGTGGCGGCGGCGTCGCCCTCCGCGGCGGGCCCGGACACGTCCGCGAGATCGCCCTCCGGGAGCGCGCCGGCGTCGCCGCCGCGCACGCGGGCCAGGCCCGGCAGGATCCGGGTGCCGGTGAACCAGGCCTCGTCCTCGGGGTGGTGCAGCAGCACGGGCCGGCGCGTGGTGGGACGGATCGCGCCGGAGCGGCTGACGACCTCGCCGACCAGGGCGTTGACCAGGGTGGACTTGCCGGCGCCGGTGGAGCCGCCGACCACCACCAGCAGCGGGGCGTCCAGGGACGCCAGGCGCGGGGCCACGTGGTCCTCGAGCTGGGCGAGGGCGGCATCGACGTCGGCGCGGGCCTGCTCGGCCCCGGCGACGGGCAGGGGCAGGCGCAGCTCCCGCAGGTGCTCGGCGAAGTCTGCGAGCACCGCGGTGGAGGCGGTCGGGCTGGTGGTCATGTCTCCTCCGGGCTCGGTGCGTGCCCCGTCCGTGCGGGGCCCCGCCATTCTGCCTGGTGGAGCATCCAGCGGCACGGTGACTCGAGAGTCACAATGTGGGCATCCGCGACGAAGACCCCGACGACCGGGGTGGAGAAGGTACTCATGGCCAGCGACCGAGGAACACACGACGACCCCGACGATTGGACGCCGGAGCATCGCACGGTCCGCGGGCACGCACGGTGGTTCGTGCCGCTGCTTCTCGCGCCGGTGTTCTACTACGGCTGCGCCGTGCTCCTCGTCCTGATCCCGTCCGACCGGGACGGGATCGGGGCGCTCGGCTTCTCGCTGCTGACGCTCGTGATCGCGGCCTGCGTGATTCTCGGCCCCGTGGTGTGTCTGGTCTTCGTCGTCCGGGGCCTCCGACGGATCTGGATCAGCTGGCGGCGGTCGCGAGGGCACTTCTCTCGCAGGGATCGTCAGCAGATCGCCGAAGCCCGGCAGGGGCACGAGGCGGTGGAGTACGCGATCCGGCTGCGCGAGGATCTGCTCCGGGGCCGTGGCGCTCCCATCCTCCGCCCCGCCGACCTCATGCCTGCTCACGGGGAGGTCTTCCATCTGCGGGGGGCCTGCCGGTACCAGCGCTTCTACGGGCAGGATGTCACCTACACCACCTCCTCCCCGATGGCCTACGGACGCCCTCTGTTCGTCGCGGCCGTCATGCTCACCTCGGCGGCCTCGAACTCCGCGGCGAGGTCGAGTGCCGCTGCCGCTGCCCGTGCCCAATGGCGCGAGCACCAGGTGCTCGACACGATCGTCACGGACCGGCGACTCTTCTGCCGCAGCGCGGCACGGGGCTGGTTGACCTTCGACTACGGGGGCATCACGGCCTTCCACCCCGACGCGCCCTCGCAGTCGATTGTCCTGGAGTTCGAGCGAGGCAATCCCCTCTACCTCAGCGGACCCATCGTGCCGGCGGCCACGATGATCATGGTCGGGCACCGGCTCGGTGCGGAGGGACTGCGCTCGCACGCCTCCGTCCAGCAGCTGCTGGCCTCCCGCGGGCCGGCCGCGGCGCGTCTGAACGCACTGGAGCAGGGGAGGTTCTGAGGGTTCCATCGCCGGGACCGCGCGCCGAGGGCGCGGGGATCAGTCCAGGAACGGGTCCAGACCCCACTCGGGGAAGGCGGCGCGGCGGGCGGCCTGCACGGCCCGGTCCAGGGGGTCCTCGGGGTCGTAGCCGGCGGCCCAGTCGGCCACCTCGAGGCCGCGGCCGTCGCCGTAGGTGAGGACCGTCGGGTCGGGCCACAGACCGTTGGCCTCGCGGGCGGCGGCCGCTGCCTCCAGGTAGTCCTCGGGCATGCGGGCCTCCGGGTCCAGGGGGTCCCCGGTGGCGACGGCGATGAGCTGCGCCCAGGAGCGCGGCACCACGTCGATCACGGCGTAGCCGCCCCCGCCGAGGGCCAGCCAGCGGCCCTCGCAGACCTCGTCGGCGACCTTCCGCAGGGTGGTCATCACGGCGCGGTGCGCCTCGAGGGTGACGCGGAAGTCGGCCAGGGGGTCGGCGCGGTGGGTGTCGGCGCCGTGCTGTGTGACCAGCAGGCCGGGGCCGATGGCGCGGGCCAGGGCGGGCACCACGGACCGGATCGCGCGCACCCAGCCGGCGGCGTCAGTGCGCGGCGGCAGCGGCACGTTGATGGCGCTGCCCGTCGCCCCGGCGCCGCCGGCGTCCTGCACGAAGCCGGTGCCGGGGAACAGCCGCTCCCCCGTCTCGTGCACGGAGAGGGTGATCGCGCCGGGCTCGTCCCAGAGGGCACGTTCGACGCCGTCGCCGTGGTGGACGTCGACGTCGATGTACAGCACCCGGCCGACGCCGGCGTCCAGGGCGTGGCGCAGGGCGATCGCGGCGTCGTTGTAGATGCAGAAGCCGGAGGCGGAGCCGGGCTTGGCGTGGTGCATGCCGCCGGCGACGTTCACGGCGCGGCGGGCCCGGCCGGCGAGGATCTCGTCCAGCCCGGCGAGCGTGCCGCCGACGATCCGGGCGGAGGCCTCGTGCATGCCGGGGAAGGTCGGCACGTCGTCGCCGCCGAGGCCGAAGGGCAGCAGCTCGGCGGCGGGCGGCGCGGTGTCGGGCTCGGAGGCGCGGCGCACGGCCTCGACGTAGGCGGGCTCGTGCACGCTGGTGAGCTGGGCGTCGGTGGCGATCGGAGCGCCGATCACCCGCACCCCGGGGCGCTCCAGCAGCCCGGCGGAGCGGGCCAGCTTCTCGGTGAGCTCGAGCCGCACCGGGGACATGGGGTGGTAGGGGCCGAAGTCGTAGGCCAGCAGCGCCGGGTCCCAGACCACGGCGCAGCCCGGCTCCTGATCCGGGTGCTGGGCGGCCGGGTCCTCGCCGGCGGTGCTGCCTCGCTGCATGTCCGAAGCGTACCGATCCCCGGCGTGGGTCGTAGACTGCGCCGCGGCAGCGAGCACGCGACGGAGGGGTGAGGACGTGGATCCACGCAATCCCTCGACGGCGCCCATCCACCCGGCCCTGCACCCCACCCGGTCCACGGTCTCCCGCTTCCGCCAGGTGATCCAGCACTTCGCCACGCCCACCCCCGCCCGGCTGGCACTGACCGCCTTCACGGGCCTGATCGCCCTGTTCACGGCGCTGCTGTCGCTGCCGGCGGCGAGCGCCGACGGGGAGCGCACCGCCCTCGTCGACGCCCTGTTCACCGCCGTCTCGGCGGTGTGCGTGACGGGCCTGGTCTCCGTGGACACCGGTGAGCACTGGTCCGACCTGGGCCTGGTGATCATCGCGGTCGCGATCAAGCTCGGCGGCCTCGGCATGCTGACCGTGTTCTCCCTGCTGAGCCTGTCGGTGATGCGGAAGATGAACCTGGCGCAGAAGCTGCTGACGGCCACCGAGACCCGTACCGAGAAGCTCGCCGAGGTGGGCAACGTGGTGCGCACCGTCGTCATCACCTCCTCGATCTTCGAGGTGGCGACGTTCATCCTGCTCACGCCCTACATGATCGTCACCGACCATCCGCCGGGCCGTTCGGTGTTCCTGGGCGCGTTCTATGCGATCAGCGCCTTCAACAATGCCGGCTTCATCCCCGAGGCGGAGGGTGTGGCCCAGTACGCCGGGGACCCGTTCTTCCTGATCCCGGTGGGGATCGCGGTGCTGGTGGGCTCGCTGGGCTTCCCGGTGATCCTGGTGATGGTGAAGAAGTGGAAGCACCCGGTGCGCTGGAGCGTGCACGTGAAGCTGACGCTCGTCACCACCGGGATGCTGTTCGGTCTCGCCTGGGTCGGGCTGCTGGCGATGGAGTGGGCGAACCCCGACACCCTCGGCGAGCACGGCATCGGCCGCAAGCTCCTCACCAGCTGGTTCACGGCGATCATGCCGCGCTCGGGCGGCTTCTCCACGCTGGACATCGGACTGATGACCGGCGAGTCGCGGCTGCTGATGGACGCGCTGATGTTCATCGGCGGCGGCTCCGGCTCCACCGCGGGCGGCATCCGGGTCACCACCTTCGCGCTGCTGATGCTGTCGATCTGGGCGGAGGTGCGCGGCAACCCGGACGTGGAGGTCTTCGGCCGTCGCATCCCCTCGGAGACCATCCGGCAGGCCATCGGCGTGCTGGTGATGGCCGTGTCCGTGGTGATGATCGGGACCTTCCTGATGCTGCGGATGACGGCCTTCACCCTGGACCAGTCGCTGTTCGAGGTGCTCTCCGCCTTCGGCACGGTGGGGCTCTCGACGGGCATCACCGGGACCCTGCCCACCGATGCGAAGCTCGTGATCATCGCGCTGATGTACATCGGCCGGCTGGGGCCGATGACGGTGGCGGCCTCCCTGGCGCTGCGCTCACGCACCCGGATGATCCGCTACCCCCTCGAACGTCCCATCGTCGGCTGAGCGCCGCAGACACCGACACACCACTCCCCCGACCGCCCTCCCGACCGCAGGAGCACCCCATGCCCCGTTCCCGTCAGAACAGCGACAGCGTGCTGGTGATCGGCCTCGGCCGCTTCGGCGCCTCCCTGGCCTACACCTTGGAGCGCCTGGGCACCCCGGTGCTCGCCATCGACACCAGCGCCGAACTGGTGCAGGAGAACGCCTCCCTGCTCACGCATGTGATCCAGGGCGACGCCACCCAGGCGGAGGTGCTCTCCGAGATCGACGCCGCCTCCTTCTCGGTGGCGGTGGTGGGCGTCGGTTCCTCGGTGGAGTCCAGCGTGCTGATCACCGCGAACCTGGTGGACCTGGGCGGTCCCGTGATCTGGGCGAAGGCGATCTCGGCCCCGCACGGGAAGATCCTGCGGCGGATCGGCGCCCACCACGTCACCTTCCCCGAGGCCGATGCCGGCAACCGGGTGGCGCACCTGGTCAACGGGCGGCTGATGGACTTCATCGAGTTCGACGACGACTTCGCGATCGTGAAGATGCGCCCGCCGAAGGAGGTGCACGGCGCGAGCCTCACCGACTCCGACATCCGCCAGCGCTTCGGGGTGACGATCGTGGGCGTGAAGTCCCCCGGCAAGGACTTCCACTACGCGGCGCCGGACACGGTGATCCAGCCGCACGACGTGGTCATCGTCGCCGGGGAGACCTCGAAGATCGAGCAGTTCTCGAAACGTCCGAAGTGACTCCGGCGGGGATCAGTCCCCCGCCATCTCCTTCGAGCGGTCGGCGGCGGCCTGCATGGCGCTGGCGATGGCGGCGCGCCCGCCGCGGCGCTCGAACTCGGCCAGGCCCTCCACGGTGGTGCCGCCGGGGCTCGTGACGGTGCCGCGGGCGACCGCCACGTGCTGGCCGCTCTCGCGCAGCAGGCCGGTGGCGCCGCGCACGGTCTGCTGCACCAGCTCGGTGGCGAGGTCGCGCTTGAGGCCCTCGCGCACGCCCTCGTCGATCATCGCCTCCATGAGGGAGAAGACGATGGCGACCAGGGAGCCGGCGGTGCCGATGAAGGCGTGCACCTGGCCCTCGGTGATGTCGACGCTGACGCCGGCGCAGGAGAACAGGGCGTGCACGAGATCGTGCTGGGCGTCGGTGACGGCGTCGCCGCGCATGAGGCCCACGGCGCCCTCCCCGACGGAGATCGGCACGGAGGGCATGGCCCGCTCGACGGCGGTGTCCGCGGGCAGCGCCTCCTGCATCTGGGCGAGGGTGGTGCCGGCGGCGAGGGAGACCACGACGGCGCCCTCGGCGAGGCCGTCGCCGATCTCGGCGAGCAGGTCGAGGATCTGGTAGGGCTTCACCCCGAGGACGACGACGTCGGCGCCGTCGACGGCGGCGGCCCGGTCAGCGGCAGCGGTCACGCCGAGCTCCGCGGCGGCGCGCTCGCTGCTGGCCGGGGAGGAGTTCACGATCCGCACGTGCTGTGGGTCGGTGCCGGCGGCGAGCATGGCGCGCACGACGGGGCCGCCCATGTTGCCGGCACCGATCACGGCGACGGTGGTGGTGGACAGGTCGGTCTGCGAGGCGTTGTCGGTCATGCTCCCCACCCTAGGGGCTCGGCCCGACACGGTGCCCGACAGGTGCCCGGCGGGAGCGGTGCCCACCAGGTGACGTGCTCAGCGACCCCAGTGGGGCGGCACGTCCCCGGCCAGCCGCGCGTCGTTTGACTCGTCGCTGCCCGGCTCGGGGGCGTCCTCCGCCACCCGGTCGGGCAGGATCTTGCCCTCCTCGCGGGGCGCGGCGGCGGGGCGCTCGGCGGGGGCGTCCCAGGCGATCGGCTTCCCGGTCATCGAGGAGATCACCACCCGCCCGCCGGGCGCCCCGGTGCTCACTGGCGCTCCTGGAAGCGGCGGATCGCGCTGGAGACGGAGACGTCCAGCAGCACGGAGCGCTGCTCGAAGCCGAGGAAGGCCCGCACCTCGGTGGCCAGGTGCTCCTCGAGGCGGGCGCGACCGTCGGAGCAGACGTACTCGACGACCGCGTCGAAGTCCTCGCTGGAGTAGAAGGACAGCGGGTGGCCGGCGGGCACCTGCGGACGGGGCAGGCGGTGGCGGATGGTGGCCACGCCCTGCGGGGAGCTGCCGGACTCCTCGGCCTGGACCAGGCGCAGGGCCCGGTCCAGGGAGCGACGGATGCGGGCGGCCTCGCCGTCGGGGTCGATGAACAGCGCCCACGACCAGACCCGCTCGGTGGCCCAGCCGGCGGCCTCGAGGCGCTCGGCGCGCAGCCGGTCGCGCTCGCGCTGGCTCGGGGTGGCGACGTAGCGGGAGCCGTCGGTGTCCACGGCCAGCAGCAGGCGGCCGGGCAGGTCGGGATGGCCGAGGGCCAGCTCGATGCGGTCCTCGGTGAGGCCGAAGTCGCGCTCGACGACCAGGCCGAGGCGCCAGAGCCGGTCGGCGAGGTCGCGCACCAGGGCATCGGTCTCCAGCTCCCGCGGCTGGTGCGCGGGGGTGGTGGGAGCGGCCGGATCCTCGGTGGAGGTGTCCTCGGACGGGTCCGCGGTGCCGTCCGGGTCCTCGGGAACATCCGAGTCCGCGACGGCCGGGGTCTCCACGGAAGCGGTCTCCGCGGGCTGCTCCGGACTCCCCGGGTCCCGGGGCTCGGCGGCGGCATCGGCCGTGTCCTCGGCCGACGAGTCCTCACCGGTCCCGGGCTCGGTCGGCGCGTCCTGGTCCTCCGTCTCGACCCCTTCGCCCTGCACGGCGTCGTCCTGCACGACGTCGTCCCGCACCGCGTCGACGGAGCCGGCGTCGTCGTGCTCCTCCTCGGCCTGCCGGGCCTCGGCGGTCTTGCGGGCCAGGGCCGCCTCGATGGCGGCGTCGAGGTCCTGCTCCTCCCGCTCCGGGGAGACGGGGGCGGCCTCGGCCGGGGGCGCGGGCACCACGGCGGGCACGGCGCCGGTGCGCGGCGGCCGGGTCTCGCGGGCGGGCTCCTCGGCCGGGGCGGGGCTCTCCCCCGCCGCGCCGGTCAGCGCCGCCACGTGGGAGAGCACGGCGACGTCACGGCCGCCGCGCAGCACCCACAGCAGGGCCCGCAGGTCGCGGGCGCCGTCGCTGCGCAGCCGGGAGGGGTCCAGGTCCTCCACGTCGATCGCGGAGACCACCAGGGTGCGGCCGCGGGCGCGGGTGACGAGGGTGGCCAGGGCCTTGCGACCGCCGTCCTCGGAGAGCGGGCCGAAGCGGTGCAGCAGCCGACCGTGGGGGGTCTTGCCGAAGCCGAGGGAGACGATCACGTCGTCCCGCACGATCCCGGCGGCGTGGGCGGCGGGCACCACGGTGAAGTACTCCCCCGCGGCGGGGTCGAAGAAGCCGCGCAGGGCGGGGATCACGGAGACCGTGTTCATCACCCGCTCCATCACCCGGCGGGCGTGCTCCGCGGTGACGGTGAGCACCGCGAGGGAGCGCTCGGGGCGGCTGCGGGCGTGCTCGATCACCAGGTCGGTCACCCGGCGCAGCTCCGCCTCGGTGGACTCGACGTACTCGGTGGCCTCGGAGACGGGGCCGGTGCCGTGCTCGACGCGCACCAGGCGGTCGTCCTCCGCGGGCACGGGGCTGGGCACGGCGACGGTCTCCCCGGCCAGGCCGCGGCGGCGGGCGAAGGCGCGCAGGCCGTCGCGGGCGGGCTGCGGGTCGCGGTGCAGCTCGGCCCAGGGGGCGATGCGCAGCATGTCGTCCAGCAGACTGGGGGCGGCGTCCCCGCCGTACTCGAGGGGGTCGCCGACCACGACGGTCTGGGCGCCGCGCACGATCGAGGGCAGGGCCGCGGCGGTGGGCAGGCGGCCGCCGTCGGCGACGATCACCACGTCGAAGTGGCGGCCGCGCGGGATCACCTGCGGCACCAGGTACGGGGAGGCCAGCCAGGTGGGCCGGGCGCGGAACAGGATGTCCTCGTACTTGGCGGCGAGGTCCCGGATGGACACGGTGGAGGAGCGGGCGAGCTCCCCGATGGCGGCGCGGGAGGTGTCCGGGTAGGCCTTCATCGTGGCCACCCGGGCCTCATCGGCAGCGGCGTGGACCCGCGCGGAGGCGGCGGCGAGGGAGGCCGCGTCCAGGCGGCGGAAACGCTCGGCGACCTGCGAGAGGGAGGTGCCGTCGTACTGGGAGATGGTGGGCTCCGCGCCCGCGATCAGCTCCAGCACGCTGCGCCACCAGGCCAGGTCCAGCTCGGAGGCGACCTGCTCGCGGGGCACGCGGCGGGTACGGAGGTCCTCGACCAGCTCTCCGAGGCCGTCGAAGGCCAGGCGGCGCAGCAGCTCGGTGCGGCGCGGCAGGGTCGCCAGATCCGCACGGTCGCGGTGGAGGGCGTCGAAGCGCTCCTGCAGCACCTCGATGTCGGTGCCGAGCAGGTCGGCGCCCGCGGGGGTACCGTCCAGCAGCACGGCCAGCTCGTCGAGCAGCTTCTGCGCCTGGGCGACGGCGCCGCGGGCGGTGTCCAGGGTGCCGGGCACGGAGGGGCTCGCGGTCTCGGAGGCGGCCACGCGACGCCAGTCCTCCCGCACCTGGGCGGCGACGGCGAGCTCCTGGTGCAGGTCCGGGGCGAGGGCGGCGGGGCGCTGCAGGGCGGCGGCCTCGCGGCGCAGGCGACGGCGCTGGCCCCAGCTCAGGGTCACCCCGTGCTCCTCGCGCCAGCGCTTGTCCCCGGTCGCGGCGACCAGGGCCGGCAGGTCCGCGGAGAACACGGCGCCCTGGAAGGTCTCCAGCACCACGGCCACCCGGTCCAGCAGGGCGATCCGCTCGGCGAGACGTCGGATGGAGGTGGCGGGCTGCAGGCCCAGGCTCTCGCCGGTGGTGGTGGCGGCTCGGCGCAGGCGCGGCAGGCTCAGCTCGCGCAGCTCCCCGATCAGGGCCTCGGCGCGCCGGGCCTGGGTGTCGGAGCTGATGGGCGCGCCGTACCAGGCGGTCTCCTCGGGACCGGTGCTGAGCACGCCCAGCTCGGCGGCCTCCTGCAGTGCCTCGGCGTAGCGCAGGCGGTCCTCGCCGATCATCTGGGTGGCGACCTCGCCGCGCAGCCGCACGGTGGTGCGGGGGGCGGGACGGCGACGGGTGAGGGCGGCGAGCGCAGAGATCGCGTCGTGGGCGGAGGCGCCCCAGGGCTGCTGCACCCGGTGCATGGCCTCGACGTGGCCGGTGAGGATCTCGCGCATCTCCCCCAGCTCGGCCGGGTCGGCGTCCTGGGCGCCGAGGCCGTGGCTGCCGGCGCGTCGGAGGCTGCGCAGCAGCGCGGCGGAGGCGTTGCGCTGCAGGGAGGGGTCCGGCGAGAGGTCGAAGACGAGCTCCTCGACGCCGCGGCCGCGGGCGATCTCGACCAGCTCGGCGAGGTGGCGGCGGCGCTGGGAGAGCACCAGCACGCTCCTGCCGCGGGCGTTGAGCTCCTCGGCGAGGTCGACCACGAGGTCCAGGGTGGGGCTGCCGGGGGCGGCGGCCACGGCGAGGTCCTGCCCGGCGAGCACCTGGGCCAGCACGGCCTGGTGGTCGGGGTCGACGGCGGCGACGAGCTCCTGCTCGGCGGGCAGCTCGGGGCGGGGCGCCGCGGCGGCGGTGCGCAGCTCCTCACGGGCGCCGCGGTCCCCGGCCAGGGCGGCGACCAGGTCGCTGCCCGCCCAGTCCTCGCGCTCGGCGGCGAGGTCCTCGGCGACGGAGCCGGCGGCGTCCATCAGGTTGCCGACGACGAGGGCGTGGGTGATGCGGAAGCCGGGCAGCGGCTCCCCGAGGGAGCGGAAGGCGTCCAGCACCGGGTTCGGGTCGAAGCCGTGGGTGGAGTCGGTGGTGGCCAGCAGCGCGCGGGCGTCGACGGCGACCCCGGCCTCGCGGAGGGCGCGCAGCAGCACGGGGTTCAGATCGGCGGTGGCGTCGATCTCGAGGTCGACGTCCTCACGGGCGTTGCCGCGCAGCCGCAGGGTGATGGGGCGGACCAGCACGGGGGCGTGCACGGGGGCGGCGCCCTCGGCGGGGATCCAGCTGGCCTCGCCGATGCCGAGGTGGCAGGTGGTCAGGCCGACCTCCTCCGCGTGCCGCTCGGCGACCTCGCGGATGGTGCGGGCGTGGGCGCGGGCGTCGGCGAGGGCGCCGACCTCGCGCACCAGGGAGGAGAGCCGGGTGGGGCCGCGGCCGGCCAGCAGCTGGGCCAGGCCCGAGGGATGGGAGTGGCTGAGGTCCAGCACCGTGTCGCCCGCGCGCATCTGGGTGAGGAAGGAGGGGGCGGTGCTGCCGCCGGTGATCTGGTGCGCCCAGCGGTCCAGGGCGTCGGCGACCACGTCCTCGCGGCTGAGGGGCTGGTGGTCGCGCGGCTGGACGGGGAGGTCGTCCTCGTCCTGCTCGGGGGCGATGCCGGCGCCGACCTCGTCGAGGCGGCGCTGGACGACCACGTCGACGCCGCCGGTGGCGGGCTTCCCGGGCGCGGGGCGGGCCGTCGTCCCGGGGCGCGGCTCGGGCTCGGCGGCGGGCTGCTCCGGCCCCTCGGAGGCGGTGCTCGCCCCCTCGGCCGGGGTGCTCGAGGAGGGGGCCGTGTCCTCGGAGCGCTTCTTACCGCGCAGGAAACTCCACATGGTGTCCCAGGCTACCGGGAGCGGCCTCCCGCACCCCCTCGACGTGCCGGGCCGGGACGGGAATCACCGCAGGTCGCCCCGGGTTTCGCAATCAGGGCGAAGCAGGCGTCCCGGACAGGGATCACACCTCGTGCAGACGCACCCCGGTCTCGCCGAGGTGGGTGCGCAGCTCCTCGGGGACGGGCCCGGCGATGACCAGGTCGGTCAGGGCGGCGACGGGGCAGATGCCGGCGAGCGCGCGGTGGCCGAGCTTGTCGGGGGTGGCCAGGCCCACGACACGGCGGGCGTGGCCGATCATCGTGCGGGTCACCCCGGCCTCGGCGTCGGAGTTGCAGGTGAGGCCGGCGTCGATGTCCAGGCCGACGGTACCCACGAACATGGTGTCCAGCCAGAGGTCGCGCATGGTCGCGGTGGCCAGCGGCCCGGTGAGCTCGAAGGAGTAGGGCTCGGCGACACCGCCGAGCACGACGGTGCGCACGGAGGGGCGCAGCACGGTCTCGATGGCGATGTTCAGGGCGGCGCAGACGACGGTGAGGCCGGGGGTGCCGTCGCGGGAGTCGACGTCGGGGCGGGCGACGGCGCGGCGGGCGGTGGAGGTGGTGGTGCGGCCGCCGTTGAAGCCGATGATCTGGCCGGGCTCGATGAGGGCGGAGGCCGTCGCGGCGACCCGTTCGCGCTGGGTGCCGTCCTGGTCGGTGGCGCGCGGGGTGGCGGCCAGGGAGTAGGCGACGTCGACGGCGACGATGCCGCCGTGGGTGCGGCGGGCGAGCTGGGCGCGCTCCATCTCCACGAAGTCGCGGCGCACGGTGGACTCGCTGATGCCGAGGTCGGCGGCGACCTGGGACACGCTCAGGCGCTTGGCCTCCGAGAGCAGGGTGAGGATGTGGTCCCAACGCCCGGACTTGTCCAGTCCCGCGGTCCCGTGCTCCGCACCGTCGCGGCCGGGCTCGGTGGCGCCGGCGGGTGAGGAAGGAGACGAGGCGGGGGATGAGTCATCGGATCTGCGCAGGTTCACGCATGCAGTATTGCGCGGATGCCGGGAGGTCTGCCGCAGATCGCTCATCTTCAATCATCTGTGGCCGGATTTTCCCGATCACGTTTGAGTCACGGGCGCCTCGTGCCTATGTTGGTCGGCGTCGCCCCGCACGGGGCGTTTCCCGACCGGAAGGATGATCGCCATGGGCTTCGATGACGCGCTGAACAAGGCCAAGGACGCCGCTGCGGACAACCCGGAGGCCGTCGACAAGGGTATCGACACCGCCTCGGAGAAGGTCCAGGAGCGCACCGGCGACGCCACGGACGAGAAGGTCCAGGGCGCCGCGGATGCCGCCAGCGAGCGCTTCGGCTCCGGTGGTGGCGAGGGCAACTGAGCCCTCCCCCTGATTCGCAGGAGACCCCGGCACCGTCACGGTGCCGGGGTCTCCTCGTGTCCGGGGGTCCCTGACCAAGCTCTCTGAGCGGGGGCTCAGTCCCGGCGGCGCAGCGCAAGCACGGCGCCGAGGGCGACGACCAGCACGGCCACGCCGATGATGGCGATCAGCAGCACCGGGGACCCGGAGTCCCCGGAATCCGCGCCCTCGGCGGGGCTCGCCTCGGCGCTCGCGGAGGCGGTCGGCTCCGCGGCCTCGGTGGTCTCCTCTGTGGCGGGATCCTGCTCGACGGTGAAGGTCTGGGTGCCCTCGATGGGGTGACCGTCGGAGGAGACGACCCGCCACTGCACGGCGTAGTCGCCGGCGGGCAGGGAGTCCTCGATCGCGGCGGTGACCTCGGGCCCGTCGACCTCGGGGGTCAGCTCGGCGACGGTCTCACCCTCGGCGTCGGCGATCTGCACGACGGGACCGACGTCGAGGATGTCGGCCGAGTAGGTGAGGGTGACCTCCTCAGGGGAGGTCTCGAAGCTCGCGCCGTCCTCGGGGTCGGCGGAGACCAGGGTGTCGTGGGCGAGCGCCGGGGCGGGGATCATCACGGCGGCCACGAGCAGGGCGGCGAGCAGGGCGAGCAGGGACGCGGGGAGGGCGCGGAGGCGCCCGGGGGCATGCGTGATCACCCGGCCAGGCTACGCCGGGGCATCCGGACCTCCCGGGCGTCGCGGACTGGATCGCCGCGACGCTGTCGGCGCCCTCACATCGGCGGGGCCGACGCGGCGAAGGGGCTCAGCGCAGCGGTCGCTCGTGCTCCAGCACGGGCACGGCGGCGCGGGCGGCGGCCACCTCGGCGAGGTCCAGGTCGACCAGCAGCATGCCCTCCTCGCGGCCGAGCTCCTGGCGCACCTGGCCGAGGGGCCCGATCACGGCGCTGTGGCCGACGCCGCGGGGGGCGCGGCCACGGTGCGCGGGCGGCGGGGCCTGGTCGGCGGCGAGCACGGCGACCGTGGCGTCGAGCGCGCGGGCGCGCAGCAGCAGGCGCAGCTGCTCGACCTTTCCCTCGCCGTCGCCCCAGGCCAGGGGGAGGAGCACGGCCTGGGCGCCGCGGCGGGCGAGCGCCGTGAACTGGGCGGGGAAGCGGACGTCGTAGCAGGTCGTGAGGCCCAGACGGGTCCCGTCGAGGTCGATCGTCACCAGGTCCTCGCCGGGGGCGACGGTGTCGGACTCGCGGGCGCCGAAGGCGTCGTAGAGGTGGATCTTGCGGTACTCGGTGGCGAGGCCGGGCCCGCGCACGACGAGGGTGTTGTGCACCCGGGCCCCGTCGGCAGGGGTGAAGGAGCCGGCGACCACGGTGATGCCGTGCCGCTGCGCGAGCTCCTCCAGCAGGGCGACCAGCTCGCCGTGATGGCGCTCGGCGGCCTCGCGCAGGTCGTGGCCGAAGGCGATCAGGCTGGCCTCGGGCAGCACCACCAGCCGGGCGCCGGCCGCGGCGGCCTGCTCGACGGCGCGGCGCACGGTGGCGAGGTTCTCGGGGACGTGCCCGGTGATACGGACCTGGGCGAGGGCGATGCGCGGCCCGGCGGCCTCGCGGACCGCCTCGACGTCGGCGGGGGTGTCGAGGTCGGTGGCCTCGCTGCCGCGGGCGGGCAGCCGCCGCAGTTCCCCCTTCCCCAGCGCGCGGTACAGGCGGTGCATGCCGAGGTCGGCCCAGCCGCCGTCGGGGTGGGCGACGGCGTCCAGGGCGGCGCGCAGGCGCGGCAGGGGCCAGGCGGCGCAGAGGTACTGCAGGTGCCCGTCGGGGGCCTCGAGCGCCACCACCTGCTCCCCCGCGGGGTCGGCGAGCAGCAGGGCGGCGAGGGTCTCGCTGCGCAGCAGCGGCATGTCCCCGGCGAGGACCAGCACGCGGGCCCGGGGGTCCTCGACCAGCGCGTCCGGGAGCGCCTCGACCCCGCGGGCCACGGCCGCGAGCGGGCCGGAGCGGGGCGGGTCCTCCCGCACGAAACGGCAGCCGTGTCGCTCGATCAGTTCGACGCCGTCGGTGCCCTCGGGGCCGACGACGATGCGGTGGGCGGCGGGGGCGACCCGCAGCACGCGGTCCAGGCTGGTGGCGCCGGCGACCTCGAGGCGGGTCTTGTCGGTGCCGCCGAGCCGGGCGGCGGTGCCGCCCGCGAGGACGATCGCGGCGGTGCGCTGCTCGGAGGCGGCGAGGGCGGAGCGGTCCGGGGGCGGGGCGTCGGCGGCCATGTCCCGATCCTGCCACGGCCGCCCCGGTCCGGAACGGTACGATGTCCGCGGTCCGCACGCGGGCCGGGCATCGGCGAGAGCCGATCAGCCCCCGTAGCTCAGGGGATAGAGCACCGCTCTCCTAAAGCGGGTGTCGGCAGTTCGAATCTGCCCGGGGGCACTGTTGAGGACGCATCACCGCCCGGTCGAGATCTCACCGGGCAGGGTCGTGATCGGTGACCGCGGCCTGCCTTCGCGCCACCGTGCGGAGGACGGCCGACCGCATCCGCGCCGCCTACGGCCCCGAGCCCCTCGGGGAGCTGATGGAGGCCGCCGTGCAGGCGTTCGAGCAGACCGCCGAGTTCCAGTTCGACGAGGTCGCCCAGGTGCGCATGGACCATTGGCACCAGGGGCCCGTGGTGGTTTTCTCGGTGACGCCGCCTGGTGCCCGACGTTCTACTCCGGGATGGGGGCGAGCACCGCGGTCGGCGCCGCGGACCTGCTCGGCACGCTCGTCGCCGAGCACCCCAAGGACCTCCACACGGCCCTGGGCACCTGGGAGCGGGTGCTGCGCCCCGAGGTCGACGCCTTCCAGAAGATCGGCGTGGTCAACCGCGTCAGCTTCACCCCGGCCACCGAGAAGGAGTCCCGGCAGCGCTACCGCCGGATGACCCTGATCCGCTCGGTCATCTCGAACCGGCTGCTCGCCCCGCTGCTGCGTCTGCGGTCCTTCCGGCAGCGCCAGCAGGACCTCACCGCCCTGGTCCGAACACCGGGCGCCGTCTCCGGGCCTCCCCGCCGCATCCGGCCGCGAGGCCCGGATCACGCCGGGGTCCCGGTGACGGGCGCGGAGGCCGCGGATACCCTGGTGGGCACGCCGATTCCCCGTCCGGCTCCCCTCTCCCCCGGCCTCCCCAGGAGCACCCTGTGTCCCCCGTGCCTGCCGCCCCCACCATCGACGTCGCCGCGCCCACTCCGCAGGAGCGCCAGCGCGTCGCCCTGACCCTGCGTCGGCCCGGCTGGCTGAAGACCGAGGTGCTGGGCGGCCTGGTGGTGGCGCTCGCGCTGATCCCGGAGGCCATCGCCTTCTCGGTGATCGCCGGGGTCGACCCCCGGGTGGGCCTGTTCGCCTCCTTCACCATGGCGGTGACCACGGCGATCCTCGGCGGGCGGCCCGCGATGATCTCCGCCGCGACCGGCGCGGTGGCCCTGGTGATCGCGCCGCTGATGGCCTCCCACGGCCTGGACCACCTGATCGCCGCCGTGGTGCTGGCGGGTGTCTTCCAGGTGGCGCTCGGCCTGGTGGGCGCGGCGCGGCTGATGCGCTTCGTGCCCCGCTCGGTGATGGTCGGCTTCGTCAACGCCCTGGCCATCCTCATCTTCACCTCGCAGCTGCCCGAGCTGATCGGGGTGCCCTGGCTGGTGTACCCGCTGACCGCGGCGGCGCTGGCCGTCGTGTTCCTGCTGCCGAAGGTCACCACCGCCGTGCCGGCCCCGCTGGTGGCGATCATCGTGCTGACCATCGTGGTGGTCGCCGGGGGCTGGCAGGTGCCGACGGTGGGCGACAAGGGCGCCCTGCCGGAGTCGCTGCCCGCCCTGATGCTGCCCGACGTGCCGCTGACCCTGGAGACCCTGCAGATCATCGCGCCCTACGCCCTGGCGATGGCCGTCGTGGGACTGCTGGAGTCGCTGATGACGGCGAAGCTGGTGGACGACATCACCGACACCCGCTCCGACAAGACCCGCGAGTCCTGGGGGCAGGGCGCCGCGAACATCGTCACCGGCCTGTTCGGCGGCATGGGCGGCTGCGCCATGATCGGCCAGACCATGATCAACGTGAAGGCATCCGGGGCCCGCACCCGCATCTCCACCTTCCTGGCCGGCGTGTTCCTGCTGATCCTGGTGGTGGCGCTCGGCGACCTGGTGGCGCTGATCCCGATGGCCGCGCTCGTCGCGGTGATGATCTTCGTGTCGTGGGCGACCTTCGACTGGCACTCGATCCGGCCCCGCACGCTGGCGCGGATGCCGCGCGCGGAGACCACCGTGATGCTGGTGACCGTGGTCGCGACCGTGTGGACGCACAACCTCGCCATCGGCGTGGTGCTCGGCGTGCTGGTGGCGATGGTCGCCTTCGCGAACCGGGTGGCGCACCTGGCCCGGGTGGACCGCGAGATCGTCGAGCTGGACGGTTTGACCACGGCCCGCTACACCGTGGAGGGCGAGCTGTTCTTCGCCTCCTCCAACGACCTGTACACGATGTTCCACTACGCGGAGGATCCGCGGCACGTGGTGATCGACATGCACCGCAGCCACCTCTGGGACGCCTCCACCGTCGCGGCGCTGGACGCGGTCACGGAGCGGTACGGTCAGCTCGACAAGCACGTGGACGTCGTGGGCCTGAACGCCGCCAGCCGCAGGATGCGGGTGCGCCTGGCCGGCCTCGCCTCCCAGGGCTGAGCCCCGTCCCCCACCCGCACACGACAGGAGCAGCCATGAGCGAGAAGGACCCCTCGGGCGGGCGGCGCACGCCGCGCCGCTCCTTCGACGCCACCTGGCTGCCCTTCGGCTTCATGATCGGCACCGCGGTGGGCATCGGCACGGGCATGGTGATCTTCGGCAGCCTGCTCGCAGGCGTCGTCGTCGGCGTGCTGCTGGGCCTCGCGATCGGGGTGGCGATGGGCCTCTCCCGGGGCCGCGGCCACCGCAGCCCCGAGGAGGTCGAGGACGCCCTCATCGAGGCCGCGGAGCGCGAGGCGGAGGCGCGGCGGCGCCGGGACTGAGGGCCGCCACGCCCCCGTCTCAGTCGGCGACGGCGACCTCGCGACCCTCCTCGGCGGAGGCGTAGCAGGCGTCCAGCACCCGCGCCCGGCGCAGGGCCAGGCGGCCGCTGTGCCCGGCCGGGTCCCCGGCGCGCACCACGGCCAGGAAGTTCGCGACGGCGGCGGCGTGCCGCCCGTCGGGACCGACCTCGGGGTGCAGCTCGGCGGGGAAGCCCTCCACATCGGTCCACACGGCGATGGTGTCCTCGTGCCCGGGCGCGTTGAAGGTGATCCGGGCGCCGCCCTCGCTGCCGTAGAGCTCGAGGATGCACTGGTCGTGCGGCACGTACTGGGCCCAGCTCGCCTCGAGGGCCAGGGCCCGTCCGTCCTCGAGCCGCAGCAGCGCGGTGGCGAGGTCCTCCACCTCGAAGGGCACATCGGCGGCGACCTCGGAGACGCCGAAGCCGGAGCCCCCGCGGCCGCGGGGGCCGAACTCGGCGAAGGTGCTGGCAGAGGCGCTCAGCACGCACGGCTCCCCCATCAGGTGCAGCGCCATGTCCAGCATGTGCACGCCGATGTCGGCGAGCGCGCCGCCGCCCGACTTCTCGGCCTGGGTGAACCAGGTGCCCAGGCCCGGAATGCCCTCGCGGCGCAGCCAGGCGGCCTTGGCGTAGGAGATGCGGCCCAGCACGCCGGCGGCGACGACCTCGGCGAGCGCGGTGACGTCGCCGCGCTGACGGTGGTTGAAGGACACCTCGAGCACACGGCCGGTGCGCTCGGCGGCCTCGACCATGCGGGCGGCGGCCTCGGCGGACTCGGCCATCGGCTTCTCGCAGAGCACGTCCACCCCGGCCTCCAGCGCGGCGATGGCGATGGGTGCGTGCAGGAAGGTGGGGGTGGCCACGGAGACCACGTCGAGCTGCTCGGCGGCGAGCATGTCGCGGTAGTCGCGGTGGCGGCCGGGCACCTCGTACTGCGCGCCGAAGCGCTCCAGCAGGTGCTCCTCCATCGCGGCGATCGCCACCAGCTCCACCCCGGGATCGGCGGCGTAGGCGTCCAAGTGCTGCTGTCCGGCCCAGCCCAGGCCGATCACCCCGGCGCGCAGCGGACGGTCGGCGGGACGGGAGGGGGTGCTGGTCACGGCGGGGGCTCCTTCGCGGGCGGGGATGGGCGGCGTCCACCCTATGTCCGGGAGCCTGCTGGCAGACTGGATGCCCCTCACCCCGTTGCCACACCCCCACCGCCACACCCCCACTGCGAAGGAGTCCCGATGCGCGCCATCGTCGCCCAGGAGAAGGGCCGGCCCGCCGAGCTGGTCCAGGTGCCCGCCCCCACCCCCGGACCGGGCGAGGTGCAGATCGCCGTCGCCTACTCCTCCCTGAACTACAAGGACGGGGCGACGGTGATGGGCCGTCCCGGCTTCGTCCGCTCCTATCCGCTGACCGTCGGCATCGACGCGGTCGGCACCGTGATCGCGACCGGCGAGGGCGTCGAGGAGCCGGCCCCCGGCACCCTGGTGGTGCTCAACGGCGCCGGCGCCGGGGAGTCCCGGCCGGGCGGCTTCGCCGAGGTCACCACCGCCGCGGCGGAGTCCGTGGTGCCGGTGCCGGAGTCGCTGACCGCGGAGCAGGCCGCCGTGATCGGCACGGCCGGCTTCACGGCCGCCCTGGCGGTGATGGCCATCGAGGACCACGGCCTGGCCCCGGGCGACGGGGAGGTGCTGGTCACGGGCGCCGCGGGCGGCGTCGGCTCGGTCGCGATCAGCCTGCTCGCCACCCGCGGCTACACGGTGGTGGCCTCCACCGGCCGCGCCGACAGCGAGGGCGCCTACCTGCGCTCCCTCGGCGCCGCCCGGGTGATCGACCGCGCCGAGCTCTCCGACGGCCCCGAGGCGCCCCTGGCCTCGCAGCGCTGGGCCGCGGTGGTCGACGGGGTCGGCTCCTCCACCCTCGCCGCCGCGCTGGCCGCCACCCGCTACGGCGGCATCGCCGTGGCCTACGGCCTCGCGCAGGGCATGGACCTTCCCACCACCGTGCTGCCCTTCATCCTGCGGGCGGTGACCCTGACCGGCGCGAACTCGGTGGATGCCCCGCAGGACGTGCGCCGCCGCGCCTGGGAGCTGCTGGGCGCCGAGCTGGACCAGGAGGCGCTGGCCGCGATGACCCGCGGCATCGGCCTGGCCGAGGTGCCGGCGGAGGCCGAGGTGATCCTCGAGGGCGCCGTGCGAGGCCGCACCGTCGTCGACGTCCATGCCTGAGACCGCGCCCACCGACACCGACCCGACGCTGGCGGAGATCCGCGCCGAGCTCGCCGGGATGGAGGACGAGGGGATGCGCGCCGTCAACGAGCGCCACGGCGACGCCCACTCGGTGAACCTCACGGCGCTGCGCCGCGCATGGATCGCGGATCCGGACCCGGTGGTGGCGAGCGCCGGCTGGGCACTGACCAGCCATGTGCTGCGCAAGGGCGAGGAGGAGCTGGACGTCCCGGCCGTGCTGGACGTGATCGAGGCGCAGATGGCCGCCGCCTCGGAGCGCCTGCAGTGGGCGATGAACGAGACCCTCGCGACCATCGGCATCGAGGTCCCGGAGCTGCGCGAGCGGGCGCTGGCCATCGGCGAGCGCCTCGGCGTGCTGCGGGATTACCCCACCCCCGCGGGCTGCACCTCCCCCTTCGCCCCGGCCTGGATCGCGGAGATGGTGCGCCGCCGCGAGGAGGGCTGATCCCGCCCCGCCCGCGATGACGGGGATGCCCGGGTAGTCTCGGCCGGACGCGGCGCCGCGCGAGGGCGGGCCGCCCGGAGCCCAGGAGGCCGCCATGACCACCCCCGACAGTCCCGACTCCCCTGAGGTCACCGTGCAGGAGGACCCGGGCCGCCACCGCTTCGAGGTGCTCTCCGGGGAGGCCCTGGCGGGCTTCTCCCAGTACCTCGAGCACGAGGAGGACGGCACCCGCCAGCGCATCTTCTTCCACACCGAGATCGACGACGCCTACAAAGGTCAGGGCCTCGCCTCGCAGCTCACCCGCACGGCGCTGACCGACTCGGTCGCCGCGGGCTTCCGCATCGTGCCGGTGTGCACCTACGTGAAGCGCTGGCTCGGCTCGCACGACGACGTCGAGGGGCACGTGGACCGCGTGCGCCCCGAGCACCTGGAGGCGCTGCGCCGATGAGGACGCCGGTCCCCGCCGACGACATCCCGGAGCTGGCCGCGGCCGACCCGGAGCGGCTCGGCGAGCACGGCAACAGCGTGCGCGGTCAGCGTGTCTTCGAGCAGCTCTCCACCGACATGGGCATGCACCTGTTCGGCGCGGAGCTGCTGGACCTGATGGAGGGCTGCCGGGAGGGCACCGGATCCTGCTGCGCGGCCCGGACGGGTGCTGCCGGAGCCGGACCTCGGCGACGGCCACCGGCCCGAGCCGGCCCCCGAGGGCTGAGGGGACCGGCCCGGACCGTGCACGACGGTCCGGGCCGGCCAGGTCCGATCAGGAGCGGATGTACCCGTTCGGGTTCAGCACGTACTTCTTGGCGGCGCCCTGGTCGAAGTCGGCGTAGCCCTGCGGGGCCTCGTCCAGGGTGATCGGGGTGGCCTGCACGGCCTTCGCGATCTGCACCTTGTCGGCCAGGATCGCCTGCATCAGCTGCCGGTGGTACATCATCACCGGGCACTGGCCGGTGGTGAAGGACAGCGACTTCGCCCAGCCCAGGCCCAGCCGGATCGACAGGGAGCCCTCCTGCGCGGCCTCGTCCACGCCGCCCGGGTCGCCGGTGACGTAGAGGCCGGGGATGCCGAGCGCGCCGCCGGCCTCGGTGAGGTCCATCAGGGAGTTCAGCACGGTGGCGGGGGCCTCGGTGGCGGCGCCGTCGCCGTGGCCGCGGGCCTCGAAGCCCACCGCGTCCACGCCGCACTCCACCTCGGGCACCCCGAGGATCTGCTCGATCTGGTCCCGCGGGTCGCCCTTCGACACGTCCACGGTCTCGCAGTCGAAGGAGCGGGCCTGCGCCAGCCGGTCCTCGTTGAGGTCGCCGACGATGACCACCCCGGCCCCCAGCAGCTGCGCGCCGACGGCGGCCGCGAGGCCCACCGGGCCGGCGCCCGCGATGTACACGGTGGAGCCGGGCTTCACCCCGGCGGTGTACGCCCCGTGGAAGCCCGTGGGGAAGATGTCCGAGAGCATCGTCAGGTCGAGGATCTTCTCCAGCGCCTGGTCGCGGTCGGGGAACTTCAGCAGGTTCCAGTCGGCGTAGGGGGTGAGCACGTACTCGGCCTGCCCGCCGACCCAGCCGCCCATGTCGACGTAGCCGTAGGCGCTGCCGGGCCGGTCGGGGTTCACGTTCAGACAGATGCCGGTCTTGCGCTCCTTGCAGTTGCGGCAGCGGCCGCAGGCGATGTTGAAGGGCACCGAGACGATGTCCCCGACCTTGATGAACTCGACGTCGGGGCCCACCTCGACCACCTCGCCGGTGATCTCGTGGCCCAGGATCAGGCCCTCGGGGGCGGTGGTGCGGCCGCGGACCATGTGCTGGTCGGAGCCGCAGATGTTCGTGGCGACGGTGCGCAGGATGGCCCCGTGGGGCACCTTGCGGCCGATGTTGGCCGGGTTCACGCCCGGCCCGTCCTTGAGCTCGAACTCGGGATAGGGGGTGTCGACCACCGCCACCTTCCCCGGTCCCTGGTATGCGACGGCGCGATTCTCAGACATCGTTGTCCTTCCCTCTCGGGTCCAGCCGACCTCGTCCTCGAGGCCGTGGGCGCCAGCCTGCACCCTCGCCCCGGGGGGAGGCAATGGGCAGGCCCCGGCGATTTCCCGGGGCGCGTCCTGCGATACGGTGGCGGCGCCCGTCGCCCGCCGGCGACGCGGATCCGCCGTGCCGGGAGTCCTCATGAGCGTCCGCCCCTCGCCGTTCGACCTCTCCGGGTGTCTGGCCCTGGTCACCGGCTCCACCCGCGGCATCGGCCGCACCCTCGCCACCGGCCTCGCCCGCGCCGGCGCCGGGGTCATCGTCCACGGCCGTGCCGCCGACACCGCCCGGGCCGTCGCCGCCGAGATCACCGCCGACACCGGCGCCGAGGTGCATGCGACGGCCTTCGACGTCACCGACACGGCCGCGATCGACGCCGCCCTCACCGATCTGGAGGCCGCGCACGGCACCCCGGACGTGCTGGTCAACAACGCGGGCGTGCAGCGCCGTGCGCCGATCAGCGAGGTCAGCGACGAGGACTGGGAGGAGCTGCTGGCCACCAACCTCGGCAGCGCCCTCAAGTGCGCGCGCCGCGTCGCCCCGGGGATGATCGCCCGCGGCAGCGGCAAGATCATCCAGATCGGCTCGGTGCAGTCGCAGCTCGCCCGCCCCTCCATCGCGGCCTACAGCGCCACCAAGGGCGGGGTCGTCATGCTCACCAAGGGCCTCACCGCCGACCTCGCCCCGCACGGCATCCAGGTCAACGCCGTCGCCCCCGGCTACTTCGCCACCGAGCTCACCGCCGCCCTGGTCGAGGACGAGGAGTTCTCGGCCTGGGTCACCTCGCGCACGCCCGCCGGACGCTGGGGCGAGACCGAGGACCTCGTCGGTCCCCTCGTCTTCCTCGCCTCCGCCGCCTCCGACTTCGTCACCGGGCAGGTGCTCTACGTCGACGGCGGCATGACCTCCGTCGTCTAGCCTGCCCGATGTCGCCGCATCACCGTTTCCCCCACCCCCTCAGCAAGGAGGCTGATCCCCCATGGAAGACCTCGTCCTGACCTGGGAACTCGGCACGGCAGGCCTGCTCATCCTGGCCGCCTCCGCCGTCGCGTTCCTGCTCGTGCTCATCATGGCGTTCAAGATCCACGCCTTCCTGGCCCTGATGATCACCTCGATCGGCACGGCCCTGGCCGCCGGCATCCCGCCGGACCGCCTCGTCGAGGCCCTCGGCGTCGGCTTCTACCCCACCCTCGGCCAGGTGATGATGCTGGTCGCCCTCGGCGCGATGCTGGGGCGGATGATCGAGGCCTCCGGCGGCGCCCAGGTCCTCGCCGACAGGATGATGGACATCTTCGGCGAGAAGCACGCCGGCGTCGCCCTGTCCGTGGCCAGCCTGCTGATGGGCTTCCCGATCTTCTTCGACGCCGGTCTCGTGGTGATGATGCCGATCATCTACGCGGTCGCCCGCCGCACCGGCGCCTCGTTCCTCTCGATCGCCCTGCCCAGCGCCGTCGCCTTCAGCGCGATGCACATCTTCTCCCCGCCCCACCCGGGCCCGGTCGCGGCCACCGCCACCCTCGGCGCCGACGTCGGCCAGGTGCTCATCGTCGGCCTCGTCTTCGCCGTCATCATCTGGACGATCGTCGCCCCGCTGTCCGGCAAGGTCCTCGGCGCCCGCCTGCAGCTGCCCGTGCCCGACCTGCTGGACTCGGCCAGCGGCGAGGAGACCGGCTTCGAGTCCTCCCCCAAGGTCGGCACCATCATCGGGCTGCTCGCCCTGCCGCTGGTGCTGATCCTGCTCAACACCGGCCTGAACACCGTGGCCGCCACCACCGATGATCCCGAGGGCTTCCTCGGCCAGCCCGTGGTCGCCGCCCTGCGCATGCTCGGCGAGACCCCGGTGGCGCTGCTGATCACCGTGATCGTGTCGATGTTCGTGCTCGGTTGGGGTGCCGGGAAGTCCGGGACCCTGATCGAGAAGATCGAGGACTCCGCCCTCGGCCCGATCTGCTCCGTGGTGCTCGTGACCGGCGCCGGCGGCATGTTCGGCGGCGTACTGCGCACCACCGGCATCGGCGAGGCCGTGGCCGACTCCCTGAACCAGGTGGGGCTGCCCGTCATCGTCGCCGCCTACCTGATCGCGCAGATCGTGCGCCTGGCGCAGGGGTCGGCGACCGTCGCCCTGACCACCGCCGCCTCCCTGATGGCCGCCGTGGTCGCCGCCGGCGACTTCTCCACCTTCCAGGTGATCGCCCTGGTGATGGCGATGTCCGCGGGCTCCGTCGGCTTCGCGCACGTCAACGACTCCGGCTTCTGGCTGGTCAGCCGCTTCTTCGGGATGAGCATGAAGCAGACCCTGGGCACCTGGACCCTGATCCAGGGCGCGATGGGCCTGATCGGCTTCGCCCTGTCGCTGGTGCTGTACGGCATCGCGGGTGCGATCGGCATCTGACCCGGACCGTTCGCCCTCACGACGGGAGGCACGCCTATCCTCGGACGGGCGTGCCTCCTCCACGTCCCGCCCTTCCACGATCCGAGAGAGAGTCCCCGATGACCCAGCAGTCCTACCCCGGTTCCCCCTCCCCGCAGCCCGAGCAGCCGGGGCAGCAGCCCGGCGGCCCGGCCTCCGGTGACCAGCAGGCCCCGACCCCGGCCTACAGCTCCCCCGCGCCGGCCCCGCAGTCCTGGGGCTCGCCCTACGACGCCCCCGCCGCCGGCTACGGCAGTGCCGCGCCTGCGCCGGAGGGGCACCAGATCCCCACCTCGAGCCCCGGCTTCGCCCCCGTCGCGGACTCCTCCGGCGGCCGCTCGCGGGACGTCGGCTTCTTCGCGGCGATGTTCGACTTCGGCTTCCAGCACTTCATCACCGTGAAGTTCTCCTCGTTCCTGTACGTGCTGGCCTGGGTCGTGGCGGTGCTGGTGTGGGTGCTGAACATCCTGTTCGGCATCATCTGGGGCTTCGTCCTGGCCGGCGGCGGCATGTACTACGACGGCCCCTCCTTCACCCCGTGGCCGCTGATCATCGGGATCGTGCTGGGCTGGATCCCTTCGGTGATCGCCATCGTCGCGATGCGCCTCGGCCTCGAGTTCTCGGTGGCCACCATCCGCACCGCCCAGAACACGGAGGACCTGGTCTCGCTGCAGAAGGGCTCCCGATGAGGCTCGCCGTCGTCGGCAACGGGAAGATCGTCCAGGAGTTCCTGCCGCAGGCCGCGCAGGTGCCCGGCCTGGAGCTGGCCGCGATCGTCGGACGCGAGTCGGCCCGCGCCACCCTGGAGGACCTCCGGGAGCGCCACGGCATCGGCGCCGTGTACACCGACTACGCCGCCGCCCTCGCCTACCCGGGCATCGACGCCGTGTGGATCGCCCTGCCGAACTCTCTCCATCACGCCCACGCGAAGCAGGCCCTCGAGGCCGGCGTCCACGTGATCTGCGAGAAGCCTTTCGTGCTGGCGGAGGAGCAGCTCGCCGAGCTGCGGACCCTCGCCGAGGAGCGCGGGCTGATCCTGGTCGAGGCCATCACCACGGTGGACCTGCCCGCCTACCGCTGGCTGCAGGAGAACCTCGGCCGGGTCGGCGACCTGCGGATGATCCAGTGCGAGTACTCGCAGTACTCCTCCCGCTTCGACGCCTTCCGCGAGGGCACCATCGCCCCCGCCTTCGACCCGGCGCAGGGTGGCGGTGCCCTGATGGACCTCGGTGTCTACACCGTGCACTTCGTGCTGGGCCTGCTCGGCGCCCCGTCGACCGTGCAGTACACGCCGACCATCGAACGGGGCGTGGACACGTCGGGCGTGCTGACCCTCGGCTACGAGGGCGCGCTCGCGGCGTGCGTGACGGCGAAGGACTCGGGCGGCCCGGCGCGCACGAAGATCCAGGGCACGGCCGGGGCGCTCGTCGTCGAGGGGCCGCCGAACGTGGTGCCGGGCGTCGACTGGTACCCGAACGGGGCGGAGCCGGAGCGGATCGAGCTGCCGGTCCCCGCGCATCGCATGATCGAGGAGTTCCGGGCCTTCGTCGCGATCGTCGACGGGGTGGACCTCGCCGAGCGCGATCGGCGCCTGGACCACAGCCAGCGGGTGCTCGCGACCACCCTCGCGGCGGCGCGCTCGGCGGGGCTGCGGCTCGGGGAGGGCTGAGCACCGTCGTCGACCCCGTCGGCGGCGGTCAGTCCCGGGCGGGGTGACGGCGTCGGCGTCGGCGCTCGGCCCGGGTGTCGTCGTTGGCGTAGGCGTAGTAGATGCCGATCAGCACGCCGCCGCCGATGAAGTTGCCGACCAGCGCGATCGCGACGTTCCCGGTGGCGGCGGCGACATCGAGCCCGCCCTGCAGGCCGACGATGAGGAACAGCACCGTGTTCGCCACCGAGTGCTCGAAGCCGAGGAAGGCGAAGACGAACACCGAGGCGACCATGACCAGGCACTTCGCCAGGTCCTCCTTCACGAAGCCGTTGTAGACCACGAGCATCGCGATGTTGATCATGAAGTTGCAGAAGATCGCCCGGACCAGCAGGTCGCCCCAGCCGGTCACGCCCTCGCCGATGTACGCGAGCTTGTGTTCGACGGCCAGGTCCACCTGCTCCCCCACGGCCCCGTCGATGAGGGTCGAGAAGCGCACCAGCACCGCGATGAGCAGACCGCCCAGGGCGTTGCCGAGGTAGCAGAGCCCCAGCACCCGCAGGGAGTTGCCGAGGCCGGTGCGGTGGTAGTACGCACCGATCGACACGATCATCATGTTGCTGGTGAGCAGCTCGGACTTCGAGTAGTAGATGAGGACCAGGGCCGCCCCGAAGACCGCCGCGCCGACCATCGCGCCGACGCGGGCCAGGTCCCCGTTCCCGACCTCGGCGAAGCCCGCGATGATCGCGTAGTTCGTGAGGTACATGGTGCCGATGATGATCCCGGCCATCGCCGCCCGCATCAGGTAGACACGGATCAGGGCGCCGCTCATCTGGGTCTTCGTGTCCAGAGCCTCCAGCGCCGTGGAGATGAAGACCTTGCCCGGGAACAGGGTGCTCGGATCCGCCATGGTCCATAGAGTCCCACGGCGCCGCGGCCGCGTCCCGGCCAAAGGGCCCCTTGTGGGAGGCGGGCGTCAGGGACATAGGGTCGGGTCATGGCACGGGCACTGCTGATCGTGGACATCCAGAACGACTTCACCGAGGGCGGGGCGCTCGGCGTCGAGGGCGGCGGGGACGTCGCCCGAGGCGTGAGCGCCCACCTCGCCGCGCGGGTCGCGGACTACAGGGCGATCGTCGCCTCCCGTGACTGGCACGAGGCCGAGGGTGACAACGGCGGCCACTTCGCCGCCGGGGAGCCGGATTTCCGCACCACCTGGCCGGTGCACTGCGTGCAGGGCACGCCGGGCGCCGAGTACCACCCGGACCTGGACCTCGCCGCCGTGACCCATCACGTCCGCAAGGGACAGGGAGTGCCGGCGTACTCGCTGTTCGAGGGCACCGCGGAGGACGGCTCCTCCCCCGGGCAACTGCTGCGGGGGCTCGGCGTGCTGGAGGTCGACGTGGTCGGCATCGCGACCGATCACTGCGTGCGGGCGACGGTGATGGATGCCGCCGAGCTCGGCTTCCGGGTGCGCGTGCTGACCGACCTGGTGGCCGGCGTGGCCCCGGGGACGACGGATGCCGCGCTCGCGGAGATGGCCCACGCCGGGGCGGAGCTGGTGGCCTCGGAATAGGGACTGCTCGGGGACCTCGGCAGCAGCGATCCTTCCACCCTTGGAGGCCGATCCCCGCGCACAGGCCCTCCCCGTTCGTCCTCCCAGCTCGTGCCGTCGCCAGGCCGCCGCGTGCTGCGGACCTCGACTCCGTGGCACACCCGCCGCCCCCTTCCTGTTGCCACGCGACCGGACGTCACCGCCGGGGGTTCGCAACGCCCGTCTCTCTCTCTCCGTGACCCACCCTGCTCCGGCGCGACTCTGCGTCGCGCGCCCGATCGCACTCCCGGGAACCCCGGATACGCACCGTCGAGCTGAGCCCTGCCCCCGACCCTGTGTGCCCCACCCGAGATCTGGCGCCACGTCTTGCCCGAGTTGTCCCCAAGAGGTGCCGGGGGTGTTGTTTGTCTGATCCGTTCCGTAGACTCGATGCATCGAACACGTGTTCGATGTATGAATGGTCCGCGCAGGCCACAGGCTCGGGAAGGGGGCGAGGTTCATGGGTGACGACGATCTGGAGACGCGCGGCACCGGGATGCTGTTCGCGATGCCCGAGATGGCCGCTCGCGATTCCCCTCCCTCGATCGTCGACCCGTCCCCGCACCAATCCCTTCTACCTCAACCATCGTCCCCGTCCCCGTCCCCACCCCCTGCCCCGTCCACGGCGCTCGCCTCCCACGCCTCTGCCCTGCCTTCTGGCGCGGGCTCCGGCTGCCCGGCGCTGTCGCGGCGGTTGCGGGGTCGTGGTGGGAGTCGTGCGCCGGTGGGGTCGGTGGCGGGTCCGCGGGTGCGGGAGTCGCTCCCGGCGCGGGTGGAGGTCGAGGAGGACTCCCGGGCAGCACGGCTGCTGGGGGAGGTGTGGGACCACGCCGCGATGGAGTCCCGCGCCCATGCCCGGCAGCTCCGCCGGGTGATCGCCCTGTCCGAGGACCTGTGTGAGGGTCCCGTCGGGGAGGGCCGGGAGTCGTTCGACCGCGAGGCGTGCGAGTACGCGCTCGCGCAGGCCCTGCGCTCCACCATCGGCCATGCCGGCTACCTCCTGGAAGAAGCCCTCCGCACCACCCAGTGCTTCCCTGCCTGCCTGGGCCTGATGGAGACCGGGGAGCTTCCCCTGCGGTGGATGCGCCGCGTCCTCCGCGTCTCCGGCGCCCTGTCCGAGACCACCCAGCAGGCCCTCGACAAGACCGTCGGAGGGTGGGATCTGCGCATCGGGGAGGACTCCTTCCGCCGTCGCCTGTCCCTGACCATCCGCCACCTCCGCGACCTCGACGACCAGGCAGAACCCCCTGCCGTCCCGGAGCGGTCGGTCACGATCGGCACCCCGGACCAGGACGACGGCACCGCCTGCCTGTTCGTCCAAGGACCAGCCCCGGAGATCCTCGCCCTCGGCCACCGCCTGGACGCCGCGGCCCGCGCGATCCGCACCCGGCAACGCGAGCACCTCGCCCACCCCGACCAGGGCCCGGTGCCCTTCGACGACGGCACCATCGAGACCAGCGGGGAGGTGATGACGCTGGGCCGGTTGCGCTACGAGGTCCTCACCCGCAGCATGCTCGACACCGGTGGCATCGAGGTGCCCGCGGAGCGGTTCCGGCTGAACGTCACCGTCCCCGCCCTCACCCTGCTCGGTCTCTCCGAGGCGCCGGGGATGCTGGATGGCATCATCCCGATCCCCGCGGCGATGGCTCGTGATCTCGCGGCCGGGGAACCGACCTGGTACCGGGTCCTGACCGACCCGGCGGAGGGGACGTTCCTGCCGTTGCCCGCGCAGCGATACCAGCCCACAGCGCGGATGCTGGAGCACCTCCGCCTGCGCAACCCGGTGTGCGCGGTGCCCGGCTGCACCAGGGGTGTGCGGCATGGTGCGGAGGCCGACCACATCACGGAGTACGACCACGAGCATCCCGAGCTGGGTGGACTCACCGAGGTGGAGAACCTCCACCTGCTGTGCACCCGCCACCACCAGATGAAGACCGCCGGGACACTCCGCCCCCACCGCGACACCCCCACCAGCCCCCGCGAGACCGGCACCACGACCTGGTGGATCCCCCGCCCCACCGGGACATGCAGCCCGAGCAGCCCCGTCACCCCGGCCACGGTCCGCGACGACACCGACCTCATGACCCCGGACACCATCCGTGACCTCGAGACCCCATGGGGCACCTACCTCCACCGCACCACCCGGCCAGACGCCGACCCGGAGAACGCCCCGGACACCCAAGCGACGGCCGCTCCATCAGGAACCACCTGTACCGGCCCCGCCGGCAACGGAGAGCCCGCGCCCATCAATCGCCGAGCAGCCATCACCGGGAAACACTCATCCGGCGCTCGCCACGGAACGGGGAGCGGTCCCGGCGACCCGCCCGGTCCCCGAGCTGGCACCGGCCCTCCCCTGGGGACGGACCCACCACCCTTCTGACCGCCACCTTTCCAGCCGACTCCCGCGCACTGCGCCACGATCCCCACTCTGCCGAGAGGCCGCCACCCTGGTGACGGCTCTCTCGGCACGTGCAGGGTCAGGCGCGTCCGGAGCCGCGCAGCCGTCCGCCATGTCCCACGGCCGCGTGAGCACGGGCTCAGTTCTCTGCGAGGTGGATTCGGCGTCAGCCACGAAGGTTGGCGAACGGGAGGCGACCGTGCGCGCGGACGAACGCACCGAGCATCTCCGACTCGATCTCCTCCGGATCCCGGTCCGTCACCTCACGCCAGGCGACCAGCAGTTCTGCACTGTCGCGAAGCTGCCAGACGTACCGACCTCCCAGTGCCCCACAGGGTCCCCGGCACCGAAACCACGGTACTCGTCCAGGCGCTTCCGGAGCCCGCGTCTCCCCCGGCGACCGCCCGAGGCCTTCCCGATGTACGCCACCGGGCTGTCGGCCACCCATTGGGCATCCAGACGGTCGACCGGGACGCTCGGATCCCGCCCCTGGAAACGTCCCGCCGGACTCTCCGACAGGAACTCCGGTGACTCCGCAGACACCCTCACGACCACATAGACACCGGGGCCTCTCGGCACCTCGACATCGGGAAGGTCGGCGAAGGGGACGAAGCCACGGAATCCCTCGTTCCGGAGCGCTGACCACGGCTCGAGTCCCCCGGCGACACGGTGGAAGACACCCATGCCCTCGCCCCTCCCCACGGTGGGCCCCGTGGGGATCGAACCCACGACCCGCGGATTAAAAGTCCGATGCTCTGCCAACTGAGCTAGAGGCCCCTGCCCGCCAGCGCGAGCCCGACCATCCTAGCGGCGGCGCGGCGACCTCCGTGCCCGTGCCGGAGGGCTGGGGAGCACCGTCCCTGCACGGCAGAGGGAGCGCTGGCAGGACCGTGGCCTTCGGAGGCGCCTGCCCCGGCACGCTCCGGACCTGCCACGCTCGACGCCCCTGGAACGCCGACGCGGCGGCACCCCGCCAGGGATGCCGCCGCGTGGAGAACGGGAGGCTCAGGCGTTCTTCCGCCGCTGGACCACCAGCAGGATGATGCCGATGACCAGCAGGACGAAGCCGAGGAACCCCCCGAACAGGCCCAGCAGGACGCCGCCGAGGGTGCCGAGGATGCCGCCCACACTGGGCGGCGGGCCGATCGCGACGGCCTCGCCGTAGCAGTCGATCATGTAGTCCCCGGAAGTGTCCACGGTGAAGTCGTCGAAGGACGTCCAGGCCTGGCCGTCCGCGGTGACCGTGTAGCTCGTCGTGCTGTCGCCCAGCTCGATCTGTCCGGGCCCGGAGATGTTGCAGGACGGGGGCGTGGCGCCCTCGGGGGCGTAGGCGATGAGCTGCTGCCCCTCCTCCGCGGTGAAGGTGCCCGAGCCGGTCGAGAAGGTCTCCACCGATTCCATGCTGCCGGCGGTGTTCAGCGCGCCGACGACCGTCACGATGATCCCGACGACGACGCTGAGCGCCAGGATCACCGCACCCACGATGATGAGGATCTTCGGGGCCTTGGACTTCTTCTTCGACGGGGCGGACTGGCCACCCTGCGGCGGCATGCCGGGCTGCTGCCCGTAGGCCGGCGGCTGCGAGAAGCCGGGCTGCTGCGGGGATCCGGGCTGCGGCTGCTGCGGGGGCTGGGACCCGCTGCCCGGGGCGCCGGGGTAAGGACTGCTCATGAGGAGGCTCCTGGGATCGTCGAGGGATGGTCGGAGGAGGCCGACGGAATGACCGTATAACGCACATCACACCCGGTGGTGGCGCCGTCCGCGGTCGATACCCGACCGTGACGCCAGGTCACCCAGCACCTCGACCGGGCGCTCTCCTATGATCGGTCCATGCCCGATCCTCTCGTGCTCGCCGACGACGTCGAGTCCGAGCTGGTCGAGCGCCGCTCCCGTTTCCTCACCCGGCTGCACCGGGTGGAGAGCCCCGAGCAGGCCGAGGAGCACCTGCGGTCCGCACGCACCGCCCACCCCGACGCCCGCCACCACTGCAGCGCCCTGGTCATCTCCCCCGGTCCGAACAGACCGGTGGTCCACCGTTCCAGCGACGACGGGGAGCCCTCCGGCACGGCCGGGATGCCGATGCTGCAGGCACTGCTGCACGCCGAGCTCACGGACACCCTCGCGATCGTCACCCGCTACTTCGGCGGGGTGAAGCTCGGCGCGGGTGGCCTGGTCCGCGCCTACACCGCCGCCGTCGAACAGGCCGTCGCCGCCGCGACCCTGCTCCGCCGCACCGACCTGGCTGTGGTGCGGCTCGAGGTGCCGCACGCCGAGGTGGGGATCGCCGAGCATGCGCTGCGGCTGTGGGCGCAGACGAGCGGCGCGGTCGTGGAGGACACGACCTACGGCGCCCGTGCCGCCACCCTCACGGTGCTCACCGATCCGGCGACCATCGACAGCCTCGTCGCCGACGTGGCCCGCTGGTCCACGGGCCGCTTCACCCCCGAGCAGGACGGGACCCGCCGCGCCGACGTGCCCCGCGACACCGGCGCCTGATCAGGGGTCCAACCCCGGCAGGTCCACGTACCACTCGGGGATGCTCTTCAGCGGTCGGCAGGACCCCTCCGGCGAGCTGACCAGCAGCGTCAGCACCTCGAAAGCCGCATCCCGCAGCAGGGTGGTGAAGTCCTCGATGGCGTCCTCGGGCCGCACCGGATGCACCCATCGCCAGCCGGAGGTCGGGTCGTCACGCAGGTCCACCGGGTCGCGGGAGATCGCGAAGGCGGTCCCGGGCGGACGCACCGCGTCGAGGATCGCCTCCAGCACCGCGCTGAGGTCGCCCCCGGCCACGGTGGCCAGGGAGTCCCCGCTGCCGCGGCCGGAGGCCACCTCGATCACGAGGGTCCCCTCCCCCGCGGCCTGGTCCCACTCCAGCGACTGGATCGCGAAGACGGCTCCGGCCGCGTCGTACTCGGCCATCAGCACCCGGGCGATCCGCTCGGCCCGGTCGATGACGGCCTCGACGCGCCGGTCGTGCACGGTGACGTCGACGGCGAGCACCCCGCCCAGGCGGCCCTTCTGGGCGACGGCCTCCCGCGGCACCACGTTCGCGTTGTACAGCAGGGCGTAGTAGGGCACGGCGAGCGCCTCGGCCAGACCCGGCGAGGGGTGGGGGCGCTCCGCGAGCGGGGCGGCCTCGGGCCGCGGCGCCAGGCCGTAGCGCGCCGCGAGGTGCTGCAGCTGATCGGTGGGACCGGGGGTCGCGCGGCCCGGACGGGCGCTGGGGGCCATGCGCCCACGCTACAGACGACGACGCCGCCCCGGGAGACCCGGGGCGGCGTCGAGATGCTCGGTCGAGCGGGGATCAGGCGCGGTTCTTGGTGACCAGCCCGTAGATCGCCATCACCACGATGGCGCCGACGACGGCCAGCGCGATCGTGCCGATGCTCCACGGGTTGTCCATGATGCCGCTGACGCCGGAGCCGCCGAAGAGGCCACCGATCAGGCCGCCGACGATCGCGCCGACGACGCCGAGCACGATGGTCATGCCCAGGCCCATGGCCTGCTTGCCCGGCATGAGCGCCCGGGCGATGAGGCCGATGATGCCGCCGATGATGATCCAGGAAATGATGGCCCACAGAAGACCCATGTCACTCACTCCTCACGGGGTTGGGGAAGGGGAAGAAATGCCCCGCCAGTGTGCATCATGCGAGGTGGATCCGGGGTCAGGACACCCACGAGGCCACGACCGAGCGGTCGGACCGCCGGGTCGTGGCCTCGTGGATCAGTTCCTCAGAAGTCCCAGTCGTCGTCCTGGGTGTCGACGGCCTTGCCCATCACGTAGCTGGAGCCCGAGCCGGAGAAGAAGTCGTGGTTCTCGTCGGCGTTCGGGGACAGCGAGGCGAGGATCGCGGGGTTCACCTCGGTCTGGTCGGCGGTGAACAGGCCCTCGTAGCCGAGGTTCATCAGCGCCTTGTTCGCGTTGTAGCGCAGGAAGGTCTTGACCTCCTCGGTCCAGCCCACCGCGTCGTACAGGTCCTCGGTGTACTCCTCCTCGTTCTCGTAGAGCTCGAAGAGCAGGGAGAAGGTGTAGTCCTTCAGCTCCGCCTGGCGCTCGGCGGAGGCCTTCTCGACGGCCTTCTGGTACTTGTAGCCGATGTAGTAGCCGTGCACGGCCTCGTCGCGGATGATCAGCCGGATGATGTCCGCGGTGTTGGTGAGCTGGCCGTGGCTGGAGTAGTGCATCGGCAGGTAGAAGCCGGAGTAGAACAGGAAGGACTCCAGCAGGGTGGAGGCCACCTTGCGCTTCTCGGGGTCGTCGCCCTGGTAGTACTTCATGACGATCCCGGCCTTCTTCTGCAGCGACTCGTTCTCCTCGCTCCAGCGGAAGGCGTCGTCGATCTGCTTCGTGTTCGACAGGGTCGAGAAGATCTGCGAGTACGACTTCGCGTGCACCGACTCCATGAAGGCGATGTTGGTGTACACCGCCTCCTCGTGGGGGGTGAGCGCGTCGGGGATCAGGGAGACCGCGCCGACGGTGCCCTGCACCGTGTCCAGCAGGGTGAGCCCGGTGAAGACCCGCATGGTGAGGGTCTGCTCCTGCTCGCTGAGCCGGTTCCAGGACTGGATGTCGTTGGACAGCGGCACCTTCTCGGGCAGCCAGAAGTTGCCGGTCAGACGGTCCCAGACCTCCTGGTCCTTGGGATCAGGGATCCGATTCCAGTTGATCGCCTGGACCGTCGTCTTCAGGTGGTCGTTCACCGCAGCCTCGCTGTCGCCTCGGGGGATTCTCGTCCCCGACAGTCTAGGGGCGGGGGCCGACGCACGAGCGGCCCGACGGGGCGCGGTCGCGGTGTCTCCGGACACCTGTCACCCTCCGGCCGTGACGGGGCCGCCGACTTTGGTCGGAGGTGCCCGACCCGGCCCCGGCATACGGTCGTCCCATTCCCGCCCACCACCGGCCCACGCGGCCCCGGACCCCCTGAGGACCCGCATGGACACCGTCGCCCCTGCAGCCCCCGACAGCAGCCATTCGCACTGCGCCCGGCCCCCGCGTTCCCTCGCCCCGGACCTGGCGCGCGGCCTGATGCTGCTGCTGATCGTGCTCGCGAACTCCTCATGGTTCCTCTGGGGCCGGGAGGTCTCGGGGTTCTCCGCGCACGTGCCCGCCGAAGGACCGCTGGACCGGGCGCTGCAGGCCTTCATGGCCGTGGCGGTGGACGGGCGCAGCTACCCGCTGTTCGCGGTGCTGTTCGGCTACGGGATGGTGCAGTTCGCCCGCTCGCGCGTGGACCGCGGCATCGAGCCGACCGCGGTGCGACGGATGCTGCGCCGCCGCCACTGGGCGATGCTCCTGCTGGGCGCCCTGCACGCGGCGCTGCTGTTCTACGGGGACGTGCTCGGCGCCTACGGCGTCGCCGGCCTGGTGCTGGTGTGGCTGTTCTTCGGCCGCCGTGACCGCACCCTGCTGGTGTGGTCGATCGTGCTGACCGCCCTGCACGCGATCTCCGCGGCCCTCTCCGTCGTCAGCGGACTGCTGCTCGCCCGGGCCGCCGACCCCGCGATAATCGCGCAGATGGAGACCGGCGGCGGGTTCGACATGGGGGCCTTCCGCGACCTGGCCTACGGTGACGCAAACTACCTGGTCTCGGCCGGGGTGCGGCTGGGCACCTGGCTCCCGGTCACGATCGGCCAGGGCCTGTTCTCCATGATCCCGATCGCGATCCTGCTGGGCTGGCTGGCGGCGCGGCACCGGGTGCTGGACGAGCCCTGGAACCATGTCCGCCTGCTGCGCCGCACCGCGGTGATCGGCATCGCCTTCGGCTGGGCGGGCGGCGTGCCCAGCGCCCTGATCGCCCTGGACGTGATCGCCCTGCCCGACGCCCTGTCCTGGACCTTCCTGGGCCTGACCTCGGTAACGGGTCTCGGCGCGGGGCTCGGCTACGCGGCCCTGTTCGGGCTGCTCGCCACCCGGGTGGAGGCGCGCACCGAGGCGATGGGCCGGATGCCGCTGCCGGCGCGGGCCCTGTCCGCCGTCGGCAAACGCTCCCTGACCTTCTACCTGTTCCAGTCCCTGGTGATGGCGCCGCTGATGGCCGGATGGGGCCTCGGGCTCGGCGAGCACCTGGGCACGACCCAGGTGCTCGCCGTGGCCCTCGGTGTCTGGCTGCTCTCCCTCCCGCTGGCCATGGTGCTGGAGGCGCGGGACCGGCGGGGGCCGGCCGAGGTGCTGCTGCGACGCCTCACCTACGGCCGGCACGACCCGGCCGGAGGGGCTCAGGCGGCGCGCGAGAAGACCTCGACCCCGAGCTCCTGACCACGGGCACGGGCCGCACCCAGGGCCTGCTCGAATCGGCCCGGCCAGTCCCGCTCCTCCCCCAGCGTCGCCGCGAAGCCCGCCGCGGCGCCGGTGGATCGCGCCCGCTGCAGAACCAGGTGGTCGCCCCCGGTGGCCGCGACCTCCGCGAGGACGGCGGGGACCTGGCCGAGCAGGCCGGGCGTCACCGTCATCCGCAGCTCGTGCTCCACGCCGGACCCCCGGAGCAGGCGCAGCGACCGCTCCGCGCGGGGTGCCGCCCCCGGACGACCGACGAGGGCCGCGTAGCCCGCCCGGGAGGCCTTCACGTCCAGACCGACCCAGTCCAGCAGCCCCTCCTCGAGCAGGGCGCGCAGGCGCCCCGGGAAGGCGCCCCCGGTGTGCAGGCCGACCTCGAAGCCCGCCTCCCGCACCGCCCGGGCGGCGGGGATCAGGGCGTGCTGGAGGGTGGCCTCGCCGCCGCTGAACACCACGGTGTCCAGCAGCCCCCGCCTCCGCTCCAGCAGCGCCGCGAGCGCCGCGAAGGGCACGGCCCCGGGAGCCAGCGGGTCCAGGATCGAGGGGTTGTGGCAGTACCCGCAGCGCCAGGGGCAGCCCTGGCAGAACACCGTCGCGCTGAGGTGACCGGGCCGGTCCACGGAGCTGAGGGGCACCAGGCCGGCGATGCGCAGGTCCTCGGCCGTGGCGGTGGTCCCGGGGCTCACCGCAGCACCGCTCCGTGCGCGGCGGCGGCCGCCTCCGTGAAGAAGGTGCGCTCGGCGACCTCGCCCTGCTTGCCGATGTTGAAGGAGGCCACGGGCCGGAAGTAGCCCATCACCCGGGTCCACACCTCACAGCTGCTCCCGCAGATCTCGCAGACCGTGTGCTCCCCGGAGAGGTACCCGTGCACCGGGCAGACCGAGAAGGTCGGGGTGATGGTGAGGTAGGGCAGGCGGAAGCGGGAGAGGGATCGTCGGACCAGCTCCCGGCAGGCCTGGGCGGAGCTCATCGCCTCGTCCATGTACAGGTGCAGCACGGTGCCGCCGGTGTACTTCCCCTGCAGCTCCTCCTGCAGCTCGAGGGCCTCGAAGGGATCCTCGGAGGCGCCGACGGGGATCTGCGAGGAGTTCGTGTAGTAGGGCTGCTCCGCGGTGCCAGCGGTGAGGATCCCGGGGAACCGGGCCCGGTCCTCCTTCGCGAAGCGGTAGGTGGCGCCCTCGGCGGGCGTGGCCTCCAGGTTGAACAGGTGCCCGGTCTCCTCCTGGAACTCCACCATGCGCCCCCGCAGATGGTCCAGCACCCGCAGGCACATCGCCTGGCCCTCGGCATCGAGCAGGTCGAGGGCATCCCCCGAGAAGTTCCGCACCATCTCGTTCATCCCGTTCACCCCGAGGGTGGAGAAATGGTTCTCCAGGCTGCCCAGGTAGCGGCGGGAGTAGGGGAACAGGCCCTCGGCCATGAGCGCTGCCACGGTGGCCCGGCGCCGCTCCAGGGTGTCCTTGCCCAGCTCGAGCAGCTCGTCGAGGGCGGCGAGGAGCCCGGGCTCGTCGCCGGCGTGCAGGTGGCCCAGCCGACCCATGTTCACGGTGACCACCCCGATGGACCCGGTGAGCTCGGCGGAGCCGAACAGTCCGTTGCCGCGCTTGAGCAGCTCCCGCAGGTCCAGCTGCAGGCGGCAGCACATGGACCGGATCATCCCCGGGTCCAGGTCGGAGTTCAGGAAGTTCTGGAAGTAGGGCAGGCCGTACTTCGCGGTGAGCGTGAACAGGAGCTCGGCGATCTCCGACTCCCAGTCGAAGTCCTCGGTGATGTTGTAGGTGGGGATCGGGAAGGTGAAGGCCCGGCCATCGGCGTCCCCGGCGGTCATCACCTCGAGATAGGCCCGGTTGATCAGGTCCATCTCGGCCTGCAGCTCGCCGTAGGTGACGGGCTCCAGCTCCCCGCCGATCAGGGGCTGCTGCTCGCGCAGGTCCGGGGGGCAGACCAGGTCGAAGGTGAGGTTGGTGAAGGGGCACTGGGAGCCCCAGCGGCTGGGCACGTTGAGGTTGTGCACCAGCTCCTGGATGCCCTGGCGCACCTGCTCGTAGGCGAGCCCGTCGCGACGGACGAAGGGCGCCAGATACGTGTCGAAGGAGCTGAAGGCCTGCGCACCGGCCCACTCGTTCTGCAGCGTGCCCAGGAAGTTCACGATCTGGCCGCAAGAGGAGGAGAAGTGCCGTGGCGGCGTGGAGGCGATCGCCCCGGGCACCCCGTTGAAGCCCTCCTCGAGCAGGGCGCGCAGTGACCACCCGGCGCAGTAGCCGCTCAGCATGTCGAGGTCGTGGATGTGCAGGTCGCCCTCGCGGTGGGCCCGGCCCGCGGCGGGGCTGAACACCTCGTCCAGCCAGTACGTGGCGATCATCTTCCCGGCCGAGTTGAGGATCAGCCCGCCCACCGAGTAGCCCTGATTGGCATTGGCGTGGATCCGCCAGTCGGAGCGGTCGAGGTACTCGGTGAGGGTGGCGATCGGGTCGATCAGGTGGGGGGCGGCGGGACGGTCCAGGGCGGGCATGGGGGCGTTCTCCTTCGGGGCTCCGCCACGACGGCTGTCGCGGCGGAGCCCACGCTAGGACCGGACCACAACACCTAGTGCCTGCAACACGCCATCAACCCCACATCTTGTGGTGACGGCGCGTCACGACCAGGAGTGGTCGGGACCGAGGTCCTCAGTGTTCCGTGGCACCCTCCGCCCCGGCCCCGGTGAAGGCCCGCACCTCCATCTCCGCGGTCTTCTCGGCGTGGTTCGCCGAGGGCTTGGTGAGCAGGGTGCCGACGATGCCGAGGGCGAAGCCCAGCGGGATCGAGACGATGCCCGGGTTCGACAGCGGGAACAGGTCGAAGTCGGCGCCGGGGAACATCGAGGTCTCGTGGCCGGAGACGGCCGGGGACAGCACGATCAGGACCAGGCAGGAGCCCAGGCCGCCGAGCATCGAGGCCAGCGCCCCGCCGGTGTTGAACCGCTGCCAGAACAGCGAGTACAGGATGGTGGGCAGGTTCGCGCTGGCCGCGACCGCGAAGGCGAGCGCCACCAGGAAGGCCACGTTCTGCCCCAGCGCCAGGATGCCGCCGACGATGGAGACGATGCCGATGCCCACCACGGTCATCCGCGCCACCTTCACCTCGTCGTCGGGGTGCACCGCGCCCTTGCGGATCACCGAGGCGTAGATGTCGTGGGCGAAGCTGGTGGCCGCGGTGATCGCGAGGCCCGCCACCACCGCCAGGATGGTCGCGAAGGCGATCGCGGAGACCACCGCCATCAGCACCGGCCCGCCGATGGCGAGCGCCAGCAGCGGTGCGGCCGCGTTCTCCCCGCCCGGGGTGGAGGGGTCCTGCAGGATCTCGGGGCCGACCAGGGCGGCGGCGCCGTAGCCGAGCACCAGGGTGAGCAGGTAGAAGATGCCGATGATCCAGATCGCCCAGACCACCGAGCGCCGCGCCTCCTTACCGGTGGGCACCGTGTAGAAGCGCATCAGCACGTGGGGCAGGCCGGCCGTGCCGAGCACCAGCGCGAGGCCCAGGGAGAGGAAGTCGACGGGGTTGGGGTACTTCAGGCCGGGCGCGAGGACCGCCTCGCCCTCGGGCGACATCGCGACGGCGTCGTCCAGCAGGGCGGAGACGTCGAAGCCGTAGCGGGCCAGCACGATGATCGCGAGGATCCCGACGCCGACCACCAGCAGCACGGCCTTGATGATCTGCACCCAGGTGGTGCCCTTCATGCCGCCGACGATCACGTAGACGATCATCAGCACGCCGACCACCGCGACGGTCAGCGCCGTGGCGATGCCGCCCTCGAGGCCGAGCAGCAGGGCCACCAGGCCGCCGGCGCCGGCCATCTGCGCGATCAGGTAGAAGAAGCAGACGGCGAGGGTGGTCAGGGAGGCGGCCATCCGCACCGGGCGCTGGCGCAGCCGGAAGGACAGCACGTCGGCCATCGTGAACTTGCCGGTGTTGCGCAGCAGCTCGGCGACCAGCAGCAGCGCCACCAGCCAGGCCACCAGGAAGCCGATCGAGTAGAGGAAGCCGTCGTAGCCGGCCACGGCGATCGCGCCGCAGATGCCGAGGAAGCTGGCGGCACTCAGGTAGTCGCCGGCGATGGCGATGCCGTTCTGGGGTCCGGAGAAGGAGCGCGAGCCGGTGTAGTACTCGGAGGCGCTGGCCTTCTGGCGCGAGACCCGGAAGACGATCACGAGCGTCAGGGCCACGAACAGCCCGAAGACGATCATGTTGATGACGGGATTGATCTGCTCAGTCATCGAGGATCTCCCCCGTCTCCATCTCGCGGCGGATGGCCTCGGCGTGGGGGTCGTAGCGCTTGTCGGCCCAGGAGCGGTACAGCATCGTGATCGCGAAGGTCGTGACCACCTGCCCGAGGCCCAGCAGCAGGCCCACGTTGATCGAGCCGATCACGGGGGTGGCGTACAGCCCCGGCGCGAAGCTGGCCAGCAGCACGTAGACCAGGTACCAGGCCAGGAACAGCACGGTGAGCGGGACGATGAAGCGGAGGAACGAGCGCCGCAGGCGCTGGAAGTCGGCGGACTGCTGGACGGCGATGCTGCGCGCACCGACGTCGTCGGGTGCGGTCATGAGGAGACTCCTTTGTCGGATGACCGGAGGGTGACCGGCCAGTCACCCTGGGGGCCGACTGTAACCCAGGTCACGAAGATGTCACGACTGCCGCATGTCGGATGCTCCGGACCGGTCCGTCTCGGCATCCCCCTTCCCGTACTACGGCTGCCGTAGTACGGTGACGGCAGTACAGGACATCGCCACCCGGGAAGGAGTCGCCATGATCGGAGCCGACGCGATCCGCGGCCACATCGACCTGATCCTGCTGGCCCTCCTCGAGCCCCGCCCCTCCTACGCCTACGAGATCTCCAAGACGATCACCGACCGCTCCGGCGGCGACTACCTGATCAAGCAGACCACCCTCTACACCGCGGTGAAGCGGCTGCAGACGCAGGGCCTGCTGGACAGCTACGACGACGTCTCCGAGACCGGCAAACCCCGCACCTACTACAAGCTCACCCCCGCGGGTCATGAGCAGCTCGACGTCAAGCGCGACGAGTGGCGCAGCACCCGTGACCTCGTCGACCACTTCGCCGAAGGGCAGGCCATCCCATGACCGTCATCGACTCCTACCTCGACACCCTCTTCGCCCCCTACCCCGACAGCCCCCGCCTGCGCGAGGCCCGCGGGGAGCTGCGCGAGATGATGGAGGACAAGCAGCAGGACCTGATGGCCCGAGGGATCAGCGAGTCCCAGGCCGTGGGCCAGGTGATCGCCGAGTTCGGCAGCCTCGAGGAGGTCTCCGAGGACCTCGGCATCGCCGGGGAGCTGCGCGGACCGCGGTTCGGCGCGGACGCCGAGCGCACCGGGCCCGCCGAGCCCACCGTGGAGCCCGAGCGGATCGAGGCCTTCATCGGCGCACTGCGCGGCACCCGCGGGCTGCTGGCCACGGCCGTGCCCCTGTTCGTCCTCAGCTCCGTCCCGCTGCTGCTGCTCATCGCCGCCTCCGGGCGCTTCGACGACCAGCCCGAGACCGCCGCTGTCGTGGCCGGGCTGGTGCTGCTCCTGCTCGCGGTCGCCACCGGCGTGGTGCTGCTGGTGGTGCGCGGCGGCCGGCTGGCACGCTTCGCGGACATCCGGGAGCGGCGCTTCACCCCCACCGCGGCCACCCGGCGCCGCGCCGAGGCCCTGCGCGCCGAGCACGCCCCGCGCCGCACCCTGGGCCTCGCCGTCGCGATCACCCTGTGGATCCTCTGCGCCCTGCCGGTCGTGATCACCGGGCTGCTGAGCTCCGGCACCGAGGACCCGATGCCGCTGTACGGGGTCTGCGGGACCCTGGTGATGGTGGCCCTGGGCCTGGCGATCGTGCTCTCGGGCTCCTGGTCCGGTGAGGCCGCCGACGCCCTGGAGCAGAAGGTCGACGAGGACGACCTCACCGAGAGCGCCCATCACCCCGCGATCCGGGTGATCGCCGCCGTCTACTGGCCGATCGTCACCGCCGTGTTCCTGGCCTGGGGCCTGATCGGCAACTCCTGGGACGTCAACTGGATCATCTGGCCCGTGGCCGGTGTGCTCTACGGCGGCCTGTGGGCGCTGAACGCGGCCCTCGGCTCCGGGGACCGGCTCAGCGCCGGGCGACGAGCAGCAGGCAGGTGAGCGAGACGCTCACCCCGGCGCAGATGGCGATCGCCATCGGCAGGGAGGAGCTGGTGCCGGCGAGGCCCACCAGGGGCGCGGCCACGGCCGCCGAGAAGGAGAAGCCGAGCCCCAGCAGGGCCGAGCCGGTGCCCGCGTAGTCCGTGGCGTGCTGCGAGGCCATCGCCGCACCGTTGCCGAAGATCAGGCCCTGCGGGGCGATCACCAGGAAGAAGGCCGGCAGCACGATCCACACGGGCGTGCCCAGGAACAGCGCTCCGATCAGCAGGGCCAGAGCCGCGCAGGCCACGATGGTCAGGCCGATCGAGATCAGCCGCCGCGGGTGGTAGGTGCGGGTCAGCCGCGCGGAGGTGAAGGACATGATCATCATGCCCAGCGAGTTGATCGCGAAGGCCACCGAGTAGGCCTGCTCGGAGAAGCCCAGCATGGTCTGCAGCACGAAGGTCGAGGCGGAGACGTAGGACATCACCGCGAAGGCCGAGGCGCCGTTGACCAGCAGGTAGGCGGTGAAATTGCGTCGCCGCAGCAGCCGGCCCGCATTGCCCAGGAAGGCACGGAAGCCGCCCGCATGGCGCCGCGAGGGCGGCAGCGACTCGGGGATCAGGAACAGCACCCCGATCAGCGAGATCAGGGACATCGCCCCGATCACCCAGAACACCTCGCGCCACTGCCCCACCAACAGGATCAGGCCGCCCAGCAGGGGCGCCACGATCGGGGCGACGCCGCCGACGCCCTGCATGATGTTCATGGTGCGGAACAGCTCGGGGCCGTCGGTCATGTCGATCAGCACCGCCCGCCCGAGCACCATGCCGAAGCCGCCGCCGATGCCCTGCAGCACCCGGAACACGGTCAGCAGGGTGATGTCCGGCGCCAGGGCGCAGCCGATCGAGCCGCCCAGGCACAGCAGGATCCCGATGATCAGGGGGACGCGGCGGCCGAGCCGGTCCGAAGCGGGGCCGGCGACGATCTGACCGGTGGCGGTGCCCACGAAGAAGGCCGTGATGGTCAGCTGCACCCGCGCCGCCGTGGTGCCGAGCGAGTCGATCACCTCGGGGAACGCCGGGATGTACATGTCGGTGGCGAGCGGACCGATCGCGCTGAGGGTGGTCAGCACGACGATCACCATCGCGGTGACCTTGGTGCGGGTGCGCGCGTACTCCTGCTCGGTGGGGAGCCGGGCGAGGTCGCGGTCGTGCACGTCCTCGAGCACGGGGATGCCGCCGGTCATGGTCGGCAGCGGGCCCGTGGTGGTGGGCACCGGGATGCCGCCGGTCATCGTGCGCGGGGTCGGCTCGCGGCGTCGGGGCTGGTCGGCGTCGTCGTGAACGTTCATGTGAAGGGGCGGGGTCCTGCCGGGAGCGGGGAGGGAGGGGTGGGGTGGTGCGGGGCGGCGCCGGTGGTGAGCCGGAGCCGACCGGGGCGACCGTCCGGTCGAGCCTACGCCCGCACCGGCGCGGGGCACGACCCGGTTTCCGCCGATTCCCGCGCCCGGATCGGGGGTGGGCACCGGCGGATCGCGGGGCGCACGCACGCGGGCGGGCCGCCCCCTGCCGGGGACGGCCCGCCCGTCGTGGATCGGCGCGGATGCCTGATCAGAGCATGCAGCTCACGCAGCCCTCGACCTCGGTGCCCTCGATCGCCATCTGCCGCAGGCGGATGTAGTAGAGGGTCTTGATGCCCTTGCGCCAGGCGTAGATCTGCGCCTTGTTGACGTCGCGCGTGGTCGCGGTGTCCGGGAAGAACAGCGTCAGCGACAGGCCCTGGTCCACGTGCTTCGTGGCCTCGGCGTAGGTGTCGATGATCTTCTCGTAGCCGATCTCGTACGCGTCCTCGTAGAACTCGAGGTTGTCGTCGGTCATGTACGGCGCGGGGTAGTACACCCGGCCGATCTTGCCCTCCTTGCGGATCTCGATCTTGGAGACGATCGGGTGGATCGAGGAGGTGGAGTGGTTGATGTAGGAGATGGAGCCGGTCGGCGGCACCGCCTGCAGGTAGGCGTTGTACATGCCGTGGGTCTTCACGTCCTCGCGCAGCTGCGTCCAGTCCTCGACCGTCGGCAGGTGGGCGGAGGAGTTCGCGAAGATCTCGCGCACCCGGGCGGTGCGGGGCTCCCAGACCTCGTCGATGTACTTGTCGAAGTACGCCCCGGTCCCGTAGGCCGAGTTCTCGAAGTCGAAGAAGGTCTCCCCGCGCTGCTTCGCGATGCCCATCGAGGCCTTGATGGCCTGGTAGGTCACCGCGTAGAAGTACATGTTGGTGAAGTCCAGGCCCTCCTCGGAGCCGTAGAAGATCCCCTCGCGCGCCAGGTAGCCGTGCAGGTTCATCTGCCCCAGGCCGATCGCGTGGGACTTGCGGTTGCCCTCGGCGATGGTCGGCACCGACTCGATGTCGGAGGTGTCCGAGACCGCGGTGAGGCCACGGATCGCGGTCGCGATGGTGGTGCCGAAGTCCGGGGAGTCCATCGCCTTGGCGATGTTCAGCGAGCCCAGGTTGCAGGAGATGTCCCGGCCCATGGTGTCGTAGGACAGGTCCACGTTCATCTCGGACGGGGTGGAGACCTGCAGGATCTCCGAGCACAGGTTCGAGTGGGTGACCTTGCCGGGGATCGGGTTCGCCCGGTTCACCGTGTCCTCGAACATGATGTACGGGTAGCCGGACTCGAACTGCAGCTCGGCGAGGGTCTGGAAGAACTCGCGCGCCTTGATCTTCTGCTTGGCGATGCGCGGGTTGTCGACCATCGCCCGGTAGTTCTCGGAGATGTCCACGTCCGCGAAGGGCTTGCCGTACTCGCGCTCCACGTCGTACGGGGAGAACAGGTACATCGGCTCGTTCTTCTTGGCGAGCTCGAAGGTGATGTCGGGGATCACGACGCCGAGGGAGAGGGTCTTGATGCGGATCTTCTCGTCGGCGTTCTCGCGCTTGGTGTCCAGGAACCGCAGGATGTCCGGGTGGTGCGCCTGCAGGTACACCGCGCCGGCGCCCTGGCGGGCACCCAGCTGGTTGGCGTAGGAGAAGGAGTCCTCGAGCAGCTTCATCACGGGGATGACGCCGCTGGACTGGTTCTCGATGTGCTTGATCGGGGCGCCGTACTCGCGCAGGTTGCTCAGCAGCAGGGCCACGCCGCCGCCGCGCTTGGACAGCTGCAGCGCGGAGTTGATGGAGCGCCCGATGGACTCCATGTTGTCCTCGACGCGCAGCAGGAAGCAGGAGACCAGCTCGCCGCGCTGCGCCTTGCCGGCGTTGAGGAAGGTGGGGGTGGCGGGCTGGAAGCGGCCGTCGAGGATCTCCTCGACCAGGTCGCGCGCCAGCTGCTCGTCGCCCTGGGCGAGGGTGAGGGCCACCATCACCACGCGGTCCTCGAAGCGCTCCAGGTAGCGCTTCCCGTCGAAGGTCTTCAGCGTGTACGAGGTGTAGTACTTGAAGGCGCCCAGGAAGGTGGGGAAGCGGAACTTCTTGGCATAGGCCTGCTCCGAGAGCGACTTGATGAACTCGAAGTCGTAGGACTCCACCAGCTCGCGCTCGTAGTACTCGTTCTCCACCAGGTAGTCGAGCTTCTCGCGCAGCGAGTGGAAGAACACCGTGTTGGGGTTCACGTGCTGCAGGAAGTACTCGCGGGCCGCCAGGCGGTCCTTGTCGAACTGGATCGAGCCGTCGGGCCCGTACAGGTTCAGCATCGCGTTCAGCGCGTGGTAGTCGAGCTGCTTGTGATGCTCCATCGGTGGCATCTCGGTCAGTGTCGCCAAAACTCTTCCAATCCGTCGTGGACCTTCTGGACGTCGCGGGGGGTGCCCAGGAGTTCGAATCTGTACATGTGCGGGACGCGGCACTTGGCGGAGATGATGTCCCCCGCCAGGCAGTACGCCTCGCCGAAGTTGGTGTTCCCCCCGCTGATCACGCCCCGGATGCGCGACCGGTTGCGTTCGTCGTTGAGGAACCTGATGACCTGCTTGGGCACGGCGCCGTGGCCGTTGCCGCCCCCGTAGGTCGGGACCATGAGCACGAACTCCTCGTCCATCACGAGGGGGTCGTCCTTGGGGTAGAGGGGGATCCGACGGGCCGGGAGCCCCAGCTTCTCGACGAAGCGGTGGGTGTTGCCCGACACCGAGGAGAAGTAGACGAGGGTGGACACGCCGACGTCTCCCGGGGGCGGATCAGATGACGGCGCTGCGACGCTGCGCGCCGCCCGCGGCCACGATCGCCTTGATCTTGTCGGGACGGAAGCCCGACCAGTGGTCCTCGCCGGAGATGACGACGGGGGCCTGCACGTAGCCCAGGGACTTGATGTGCGCCAGGGCCTCGGCGTCCTCGGTGACGTCGACGACGTCGTAGGCCACGCCGGCCTTGTTCAGGGCGCGCTTGGTGGCGTCGCACTGCACGCAGAGGGGCTTCGAGTACACGGTGATGTCCACGGGGAGGGCCTTTCTCGGACGCCGCGCCGCGAGGGCGCGAGGAGGGAACGGTGAAGCGGGTTCGGGGGGCCGTGCAGGGCCGCTGGCTGCGGTCCGAGGGCCGGTGCGCGATGGGCTCGAGATCCCCTGGCTGCTGCTGTGGTCCTCGTGCACCGCGACCTGACCAACACTACACCTAGTGGTGCCCCCTCCGAGCGACCACAAGATGTACTGAACTACACGTCTGTCATCCACAACACGATGGGGACGGGCTGTGGACGGCTCGGGAGCGCTGGGGACGGAGCCGGGCGGCCCCGCACGGATCGCGGGAACGAGCCGGTCGCGGGGCTGTGGACGGAGGATCTCGAGCCATGCCCCATGGTGGACGAGGGGTCCGACGAACGAGCGCGGAAGGGCGCGGAGGGGGCCGGAACAGATCGGAATGTGGCGTGTCGCGGGCGTGTCGTCGGCGTGTCGTCCGGGGCGGTTCCGGGGTGCGTCCGGGGCGCCCCGGAGCGTCCCCCGCGCTCCCCCACCCGTCCCCCGACCGTCCCCCGTGCTGTCCACGGACTGGGGTCCGGACACGCGACGGCGCCGCCCCTCCCGAGGTGGGAGGAGCGGCGCCAGGGGGTGTTGCTGGAGGGGTCAGGACCTCTCGCGCGGGAGGTCGAGCACCCCGGGCTCGGGGGCGGGGGCGGCGGGGTCCTCCGTGCCGGTCGGCGCGGAGTCCTCGGCCGGATCGGCCGTGTTCGTCGGGGTCGGGGTGTCCGCGGTGGCCGGAGCGCCCGTCGTGGCGGGGGCACCGGCGGGGGCCGTCGCGCCGTGCTCCGGCTCGACGGTGGTGCCGTCGCTCTGCTCGGCGGCGGCGTCCTCTTCCGCTTCGACGGGGGCGTCGATGTCGCGGCCGTCGGCCTCGACCACGGCGGCGAGCACGCGACGCAGCAGCTCCACCTGGGCCAGCTCGGAGGCGGCGCCGGAGATGGGCTCGCGGCCCTTGACCACGAAGGCGTGGAAGCCCTCCCACATCGACTCCGCGGCGCCGTGCCCGGCGGCGGAGGTCGTCTCCTGCACCACCCCGGACTTCTTCTCCCGCAGGGAGACCGCGGTGCGGCGGTCGCCGTGGGAGGGAGCGAACAGCTCGACGTGCAGGCGCTTGCGGGCGGAGAGCACCCGCAGGTGCTCCGAGTACTCGGGGGCGAAGGGCAGGTAGTGCCACACCAGCCGCACCCGGCCGCCGCCCTCCAGCTGGCCCCACAGCTCGATCGAGCCGGGCACCACGCCCGTGGGCCAGTGCCGCACGGCCTCCAGCTCGCTGATCGGCCCGTAGGTGGCCTCGAGCACCGCGAGCTGATGGGCCACGCCCGTCAGCAGCCCCTTCACGTACAGGTCGCGGTCGCGCTGGGTGGCGCTGGGGCCGGAGCCCTCCTTCACCGCGGACTGCAGGGCGCTGCGCCGCTCTGCGCGCTTCTCGGAGGGCAGGTCGTAGGAGGCGGTGGTGACGTGCGCGGCGCCGAACAGCGGCTGGCTCGCGGGCATCAGCACCTCGTGTTCCAGCATCCGCACATCCTTGCGGGCCACGAGGTCCGGCACCCGCTGTACCGACTCGTCGTACTGCTGCGGGTAGGCCATCATCACCAGGCGCCGACCGGTCATCCGCTCGAGGTCGGCGATGCGCGCCACCTCGGCGGCGGAGAAGCCCAGCGGCGGCTCCACCAGCACCGGGATGCCGCGGCGGATCAGCGTCAGCAGGTCCTCGACGTGCAGGCCGTCGGTGGACAGCAGGACCCCGTCGAGGGCGATCTCCTTCGCGCGCACGGCGGCGACCAGGTGGGCGACGCTCGCGTAGCGCTGCTGCTCGGGGACCCCCCACACCTCGGCGGACTCCCGGCGGCGCCGCTCGGAGTGGTCCACCAGCGCGGTCACGGCGAAGCGGTCCCAGCGGCGGCGCAGCACCGGCAGGTGCACGGCCTGGGCCTGGGTGCCGACGCCGATCACGGCGATGTTCAGGGTCTTGGGCATGCGGGGGCTCCTCGAGCGTGGCGGGACTGCGCCCGTTCTACCACACGGCGCCGAGGGCGCCCGGTGCGGCGTCGCAGGTGGTCCTCGCCTATCGTGGGCCCGTCGTCCCCGTCCCCAGGAGGTCCCCGTGTCCACCGCGTTCTACATGGCCGCCCGCGGCATCGTGCGCCTCCCGGTGCGCCTGTTCTGGAAGCCGCGCGTGCGCGGGCTCGAGAACATCCCCGAGGACGGCGCCTTCCTGGTGGCCTCGAACCACCTGGCCAACGTCGACAGCTTCCTGATCCCGGTGGTGCTGCCCAGGCAGGTCTCCTTCGTCTCCAAGGACGACTTCTGGCACAAGCCCGGCCCGATCGGCCGCATCCAGAAGTTCTTCTTCGAGCAGGTCGGCGCGGTGCCCGTGGACCGCGAGGCGCTCTCCTCGGGCAAGGGCGCCCTCCAGGCCGGCCTGGAGATCCTGCGCTCGGGCAAGGGCTTCGCCATCTACCCCGAGGGCACCCGCTCCAAGGATGGAATGCTGCACCCCGGCAAGCAGGGCGCCGCCTGGCTGGCCCTGGAGTCCGGCGCCCCGGTGATCCCGGTCGGCGTGACCGGCACCCCGCAGCTCTTCGCCAAGGGCGCGCGGAAGCGCGGCGTGGTGACCGTCGACGTGGGCGCCCCCATCGAGCTGGACGACATCGACCCCTCGCTGTCCAAGGGCTCCCGACGGCGCCTGATGACCGCGCGGATCATGGACGAGATCCAGGCCCTGTCCGGCCAGCGCCGCTCCGACGTGCCGCTGCCGGACGTCGACGAGGGCTGAGCGTCCGCCCGGGCGCCCCGCCCCCGCCTGCGGACCCGTAGGATCGGGCCAGCGAGCACCGCCCCCGACCCAGGAGTGCAGACATGGCCGTCGTCGTCGGATTCATCCCCACCGAGGTGGGCTACGCCGCCCTGGACGTCGCCCGCGTCGAGGCCGAGCGCCGCGGCGGACCGCTGATCGTCGTCAACGTGTCCCGCGCGGGCGTCACCGGGGATCCGCGCCACGCCTCCGAGCAGCAGTTCGAGATCGCGATGGACCGCCTGCGCGGCGCCGCCGTGCGCGTCGAGCAGCGCCGCGAGACCACCGAGGACGACATCGCCGAGGTGCTGCTGGAGATCCTGGAGCAGGAGAAGGCCGAGCTGCTGGTGCTGGGCATCCGCCGTCAGAAGGACGTGGGCCGCCACCTGCTGGGCCTGACCATCCAGAAGCTCCTGCTCTCCGCCCGCAGCGAGGTGCTGGTCGTCTAGGCGCCGCCGCGAGGCGCCCGACCCGCCCCAAGCTCTGGTTCTTCGACGATCCCTGCCGCTTTCTGGCAGGGATCGTCGAATTTCTCGGGTGGTCCACCCGGGCGGGAGGGGCAAACGATGCGGGCTCTGCGGGCGGGCGCGTCCCCTGCACGGCCGAGGCCCGGCCCTCCCCTCGCGGGGCGGGCCGGGCCTCGTCGTGTCGGGCGCCGCGGATCAGGCGCCGGGGACGTCCTCCCCCTCGCCCGCGAGCGAGGCGCGCTCGATGGCCTCGCCGACCTCCTGGTCGATGTTCTTCCAGTACTGGAAGACGCGGGAGCGCACGGGCTCGATCACGTCGCCCATCATCCCGGAGACGGTCTCCACCAGGCGGGCGCGCTCGTCCTCGCCCATCACCTCACGCACCAGGATGTGCGCCTGGCCGAAGTCGTCGTCCTCGGCGTGGAGGGTGTAGGCCGAGCGCACCATGGTGCCGTCGGCCTCCCAGCCGTTGTCGACCGGGCCCTGCTCGTCCTGGTAGGCGCGGCCGAAGGAGTTCGGCGCGTAGACCGGGGCGTCGCCGCTGTGGAAGAACTGCATCGCCCCCTCCTTGTCGTAGGAGTTGGTCTGGTTCAGCGGACGGTTCACCGGCAGCTGGTTGAAGTTGGTGCCCAGGCGGTTGCGGTGCGCATCCGGGTAGGAGAACACGCGGCCCAGCAGCATCTTGTCGGGCGAGACGCCGGTGCCCGGCACGGTGTTCGAGGGGCTGAAGGCGGCCTGCTCGATCTGCGCGAAGTGGTTGCTGGGGTTCTGATTCAGGGTGAAACGGCCCACGGGGATGCGCGGGTAGTCCTTCTTGGACCAGACCTTGGTGAGGTCGAAGGGGTTGTAGCGGTACTCCTTCGCGTCCTCGTAGGGCATGACCTGCACCTCGAGCTTCCAGGAGGGGAAGTCCCCGCCCTTGATGGACTCGAAGAGGTCACGGCGGTGGTAGTCGCCGTCGCTGCCGGCCAGCTCGTCGGCCTCGGCGTTGGTCAGGAACTCCATGCCCTGCTCGGTGAGGAAGTGGTACTTGACCCAGAACTTCTCGCCGGCCTCGTTGACCCACAGGTAGGTGTGGGAGGAGTAGCCGTTCATGTGGCGCCAGGTCTTCGGGAGGCCGCGGTCGCCCATGAGGTAGGAGACCTGGTGCGCGCTCTCCGGGGAGAGGGTCCAGAAGTCCCACTGCATGGTGGCGTCGCGCAGGCCGGAGTCCGGGGTGCGCTTCTGGGAGTGGATGAAGTCGGGGAACTTCATGGGATCCCGGATGAAGAAGATCGGGGTGTTGTTCCCGACGATGTCGAAGTTCCCCTCCTCGGTGTAGAACTTCAGCGCGAAGCCGCGCACGTCGCGCCAGGTGTCGGGCGAGCCCAGCTCACCGGCCACGGTGGAGAACCGCGCCAGCATCGGGGTCTTCGCGCCCTTCTGGAACAGCCCGGCCTTGGTGTACTGCGAGACGTCCTCGGTGATCTCGAGCTCGCCGAAGGCGCCGGAGCCCTTCGCGTGGGGGCTGCGCTCCGGGATGCGCTCGCGGTCGAAGCGCGCGAGCTTCTCCACCAGGGCCACGTCGTGCAGGAGCAGCGGGCCGTCGGCGCCGATGCTGAGGGAGTGGGCGTCGGACTGGCGCCGCGCGCCCGACTCGGTGGTCGAGGGCAGGGCCGGGTCGAAGCCGGCGGTGGGGTCGACGGTGGTCATGTCGTTCTCCTTGGTGGTGACGGTTTCTGACGAGCTGACAGATCAGCGGGCAGACGGAGGGACAGGGGGACCGGGCCCGGACGGGCCCGGGGATCAGGGGGCGGTGGCGGTGAGCGTCTCGCGGCAGCGGCTGCAGCGACCGCGGAAGACGACCTCGGCGACCTCGATCTCGAAGTCGTGGTCCTCGGCCGGGGTCAGGCAGGGGGCGTGGCCGACGGTGCAGGGCACGTCCTCCAGCCGGCCGCACTCGGTACAGACCAGGTGGTGGTGGTTGTCGTGGCGGTGCAGCTCGTAGCGCATGCTGCGACCGCCGACGGAGACCCGACGCAGGATCTCGGCATCCGTCAGGGCGTTGAGGATGTCGTAGACGGCCTGGCGGGAGACGGTGCCGAGACGGTCGCGCACGGCCTGGGCGACGGACTCGGCGTCGGCGTGCGGGAGCTCGGAGACGACCTCGAGGGTGGCCAGCCGGGGCGCGGTCACGCGCAGGCCCGCATGGCGCAGGGCGGAGGCGTGGTCGAGGCTCGGCATGGCCCGACCCTACCCCATCTATCTGGACTCACTCAAGAAAACGTCCTCATCCAGGAGCGTGCCCGGCGTGTCCACAGCGACCTCCTGCCCTGGTGGTGCCCGACTGGTCCGGTTTAGCCTGCATCCGTGTCCGCTCGTCCCTCGCCCCCGCCCGCGGAGCTCTTCGCCTCCGCGACGGTGCCGCGCCTGGACAGCTGGCTCGCGATCACCCTGGTGACCCTGCTCCTCCTGCTGGGCACCGTGCCGGTTGCCGAGGGGGTGGGGCCGGCCGCTGTGCTCGAGGCGGTGGTGCTGAGCCTCGCCGGCGGCCTGGCGCTGCGGCGCCCCGGCACCGCCTCCGTGGTGATCGCCGTGGTCCTCACCCTCGCCCTGCTGGTCGGCCCGGCGGTGGGCAGCGCCGGGATGCTCGCCGGACCCATCGCCGTGGCGGCCACCGCCGCGAAGGGCCGGATGCCCCTCGCGCTCGGCACCGCCCTGTGGCAGGTCGCCGCCTCCGTCGCCGGGATCCTGCAGTCCGGCACCGCGACCGACAACATCCTCGCCCAGATCACCATCTGGGTGCTGCTCCAGGTCACCGCCCTGCTGGCGGGCGCCTGGGGCCGGGAGCTGATCCGCTCCGCCGGCCGGGAGCGCACCCGCCGCATCGAGGACCTCGCCGAACAGCGCCGGGCGATCGCCCGCGAGCTGCACGACACCGGGGTGCGCTCGATGGCGCAGGTGGTGATGCTCGCCGAGACCGCCGCTCACCCGGGCCGCGAGCTCCGCGCCCCGGGCCGGCACGCCCCCACCACCAGCGAGGCCGCCGCCCTGGCGCGCATCTCCTCCATCGCGCGGGACGGCACCGAGCAGATGCGGGAGCTGCTCGAGGAGCTCCGCCGCCGCACCTCCGCCGGGGAGTCCCCCGTCCCGCCGTCGCCGGCGAGGGCGGGCTCGCTGATGCAGCGCTCCCGGGACCGGCTCCGCGAGGAGGGCTTCGACGTGCAGCTCTCCACCGAGGGATCGCTGGACTCCGTCAGCGGGCCCCAGCCCCTGCTGGCCCGCTGTCTCGGCGAGATCGAGGCCAACGTGCTGCGCCACGGCGAGCGCTCCTCCCCCGTGGCGATCCTGCTGGAGGTCCGCAGCATCGCCGAGGCCGCCCCGATGATCGAGCTGGCCGTCCTCAACGGGGTGATGCGCAGCGACCGCCGTGGCCGTGACACCCCCGAGGACCTCCCCGGTGGCGTCGGCCTGCTGGGGATGGGTGAACGCCTCCGCGAGGTCGGCGGCCATCTCACCACCCGTCGCGAGGGCGACACCTACCTCACCCGCGTGCTGATCCCGGCCGCCGTTCCCCGGTCCGTCCCCGGCGTCGTCGCACCCCCCAGGAGCACGGCATGAGCACGCCCACCTCGACCGACACCGTCCAGGTGCTGATCTGCGACGACGACGCGATCGTGCGCGAGGCCCTGACCGGGGTGCTCGCTCGCGAGGAGGGCATCGCCGTGCGCGCGGCCGTGGGCACGGGCGAGGAGGCCCTCGCACTGATCCCCGGCGGCGTCGACGTGGTGCTGATGGACCTCACCCTGCCGGGTCTGGACGGCCTGGCCGCCACCCGCCGGGCCGCCGCCGAGCACCCCGGGGTGCGGGTGCTGGTGCTGACCACCTTCGGCACCGACGAGCAGATCCGCGAGGCCATCGCCGCCGGGGCCGTGGGATTCCTGCTGAAGACCACCCCCTCGGCGGCGCTGGTGGCCGCCGTGCGCGGGGCGGCGGAGCGGGCCGGCACCCTGCTCTCCCCGGAGATCGCCGAGCAGCTCGCCACCGGTGACGGGGTCGACCCGGGCGCCGGCGAGGCCCCGGTGGACGCGGAGACCCTGCAGACCCTGCACCTCAGCGAGCGGGAGCGGGAGGTGCTGGCCCTGGTGTGCGCCGCGGAGCCCAACGCCCGGATCGCGAAGGCGCTGATGCTCTCGGAGTCCACCGTGAAGTCGCACCTGTCCTCGCTGATGGCGAAGCTCGGCTGCGCCTCCCGCCTGCAGCTCGCGCTGCGGGCCTTCGAGCTCGGCCTGGTGCCCGCCCCGCGCCCGGGCCGGCGGGGCTGAGCCTCAGTTCGTGGTGGGCTGCAGGGTGCTGGGGCCGCGGGTGGAGCCGTAGAGCGTCCCGCGTCAGGTGACCGTGCGACGGACGTCGATGGTGACGCCCGGGCAGGTGGAGACGGCGACGGCGGGGCGGGCCACCGCGGCCAGCGCGACGGCGGCGGCCCAGGCGAGGGTGCGGGCCAGCCGGCGGCGGCTCAGGACGGGGCTCGCGCCGGGGGCGGGCTCGAGGGGAGCAGGCGGAATCGGGTTCGACGACATCAGGACCTGTCGGTGCTCGGAGGAGACGGCAGCGATCGACGACCTGCGCTCGACCGGACAGTAGACCCAAGCGACGCGGGTGGGGAGGTATCGCGGCACACGCCGCGATGGGATCTGCGCGACGGGCTCTTCAGAGTTGAGTGTGTGGTGATGCGTCGAGGCCGCCGGTGATGAGGAGCATTCGTAGGCGGTAGTGCTCGTAGTTCCGGAAGCCGCGGGCGGTGCGGCGGCCGAGTTCGATGATCCCGTTGACGGCCTCGGTGCCGCCGTTGCTCGCGCCGTCGGTGTCGAAGTAGGCCAGGAATGCTGTCCGCCAGCGGCGCAGGGTCTTCCCGAGTCGGGCGATCTCGGGGATCGGGCAGGACGGCAGGGAGGCGATGAGCCTCTCGGCGAGCTGTCGCCCTCGTGCGGGTGTGGGCTGGTGGAACACGTCGCGGAGGTCTTGGGAGCAGTGGTAGGCGACCTCGACCGCGACATGATCGGGATGCGCCGCGAACGCGCTGGCCAGCCGAGTCTGCTGGCGCGGGGTGAGGCGTTCGCGCCCCGCGCGGAGGATGTGGCGGATGCCGTAGAGGGGATCTCCCTTGCGGCCGCGGTGGCCGAGGGTCTCCTGCTGGATCCGGCGGCGAACGTCATCGACCGCCGCCCTGCCGAGCTTGACGATGTGGAAGGCGTCCAGCACGCAGGTCGCATCTTCGAGCTGGTCATCGATCGCGTTCTTATATCCCTGGAACGGGTCCAGCGTCGCGATCTCGACCTTCCGGCGGAACGTCTCGCCCCGCTTGTCCAGCCAGTCTCGGTAGGCCTTGCCGGATCGGCCGGGGACCAGGTCCAGCAGCCTGGCGGTGGGGTGGGGTCCTCGGGTCAGGTCGACCATCCCGGTGAGCTCCTTCGGGCCGCGCCGGCGCGGGTCCCGGTGGTGCCAGATGTGCTCGTCCACGCCCAGGACCTGCACTCCCTCGAACCGGGACGGGTCGTTCGCAGCCTCGATCAGGAGTGGTCGGACCTGGGACCAGACCGTGTTCCACGTCGTGCCGAGCTGGCGAGCAAGGCCCTGGATCGTCGCTCCCTCGCGGCGGAGCTGACCGATCGCCCAGCGGATCGCGCGCGTGCTCAGCAGGCCCCGCGGAGCGCAGACCTCCGGGTCCTGCTCCACGAACGAGACCACCTCGCAGATGCCCTCGTGGCAGATCCAGCGGCGCTTGCGCCACCGGATCCGCACTGGACGGCCCGCCCAGGGCGCATCGATCACCTCGACCATCACTCGGCCGTGACCAGCGGCGATGACTCCGCAACCAGGGCATCCGGCCACTGGATCGCAGGACTCGACCTCGAGCACCAGGCCCGTACGGCCCTTCACCACCGAGGCCAGATGGAGGCTGGGGAAATCGAGGAGAAGATCGCAACGGTCGCAGCGGCCGAGCGCGTCAGAGCAGGCGCACGTAGAGTTGGGCATTGTCGAGGTCCTTGAGATCAGCGGGGGTAGAAGTCCGCTCATCATCGAGGACCTCGACGTCTATCCCCAGCGACCCGACGCCACCGGCGCGCCCACACTCAACTCTGAAGAGCCCCGTTAGCCCATGCCTCAATGCGGTTGGTGAACAGCGGTCGCTCTTCCCAGACGAGGTGCCAAGCCTTCGAGTAGTAGCAGAGCTTCTGCAGCTTCATCGCTGTCGTCCCGCCCTGTTTCTCCAGGATGTACGACGCGACGTCAAGGACGGTAGCCATCGTTCTCGCCTCTCACTCTCGACTCCCGGGGCAGAGATATCCACTGGCGTCCACACTTTATCCACACCCCGATGTGGACCACTCTAGTCCCTGGAGCGTGGCCTACGCACGCCGGTGCGGGCGCGGTCACGGATAGTGCGGAGCTCAGGTCTGCTGCACACCCGCGGCGCGGAGGATCTTGTAGACGGTGCTCTCGTCCTCGTTGATGAGGACCGCGATGTCGCGCACCTCGAGGCCAGCTGCGCGAGCGTCGGCGACGGCCTCGCTGCGGCGTCGCGTACTGTCGGTGGTGCGCTCGGTCGGTGATACGGACCCGGCCGAGCGTGCCCATAAGCGGCCGCGAACATCGTGCCCAGGTGCGCACCAGTGGCGCGCTCACCGTGTCACGTGGCGGAGCACTCAGGTGTGTTCCACGCCAGCGGCGCGTGTACGCGCGACGGTGTCGCTGCAGCTGCAGCGGAGGACCGGTCAGGCTCACGAGCGAAGGGCGCCCACGTCGTCAAGAGCCTGTGAAGACGCCCAGGGCGGCCCCGTACAGTTCGAATGGTCGAGGGACCCCTCGACGGTTCGGGGGCCGATGCGACCCCACCTCGACGTTAGGTTCCGATGACGCCTACTTCCTTGACTCCCCGGTCTTCACCCGCCCGTGACGTGCCAGCAGAGCATCCTTCGGCCCTCGACTCCCTGATCGACGCGACCTCGTTCCCGCCGCAGCTTCGCGCCTTCGTGGAGGTCTCCCGGGAGATCCGCGCGCTGGGCCTGCTAGAACGCGCCCGGTGGTACTACGTCCTTGTGGCGGCCGCGCTTGCGACCGCACTGCTCGGATGCGCGGTCGCTTTCGTCTTCCTCGGCGACAGCTGGTTCCAGCTCCTCGTCGCGGCCGCCATCGGGATCATCCTGACCCAGATCGCGTTCGTCGCGCATGAGGCTGGCCACCGTCAAGTTCTGGCCAGTGGGCGCGCCAACACCCGTCTTGCGCGCCTCCTCGCCGGCACCACCGGCCTGTCCTTCAGCTGGTGGGACCGCAAACACTCCCGCCATCACGGCAATCCCAACCAGGTGGGCAAGGATCCCGACATCGCCGTGGACACCATCTCCTTCCTCGCCTCCGACGCGGCCAAGTCCCGCGGGATCCTCCGCTGGATCACGCAACGCCAGGGATGGCTGTTCTTCCCGCTTCTCACACTCGAGGGGCTGAACCTGCACATGCACAGCTTCCGCCACCTCTTCTCGCCACGGCCCACGACCCACCGATTCACGGAGCTCGGGCTGGTGACTGGTCGGTTCGCTCTCCTCGTCGCACCCGCGTTCGTCCTGCTACCGTTGGGGATGGCGTTCGCGTTCAGCGGCGTCCAGCTCGCCGTGTTCGGCGTGTACATGGGGGCGTCGTTCGCTCCGAACCACACAGGGATGCCCACCGTCGCTCCGGATGCCCGCCTCGACTTCTTCTCGAAGCAGGTGCGCACCTCGCGCAACATCTCCGGCGGTCGGTGGGCGACGCTCGTGTACGGAGGGCTCAACCACCAGATCGAGCACCACCTGTTCCCCTCCATGCCGCGCCCGCACCTCGCGAAGGCCCGCCGACTCGTCCGCGAGAAGTGTGCTGCCCTAGCAGTCCCCTACGCCGAGGAGCCCGCACACCGCGCCTACCTCATCGTGGTTCGACACCTCAACGAAGTAGGCCTGGCGGCCCGGGATCCCTTCACCTGCCCGATCCTCGCGCAGTACCGACCGACGCCCTAGGTGCGGAGAGACGAGAACTTGGCGACCTCCGTGAGTGCCTCCTCGCTCATCACGCGGTATCGCGGGACGCTCGACACGTTTTCTCCTCTCACGCGAGCTCCTAGGCCCCGTCAGGGCAGTGCCGACGGAGCTCGGTGATGCTGGCCGCCGCGAGGGCTGCGAGGCCGTCGCCGACGCCCTCGCTGCGGCGCTGCAGCATGACCTCGCGCTCGTGAGCGTTGTCGTCGATCTGCTCGCGTCCATTGCGGAGCGCGTCCTGCGGCTGGTCGCTGTCCACGGCTCTCCCGGTGGGCTCGGCGGTCTGCTCGGATCTTCGCAGGCTACGCGGCTGGATCAGCCGCACGCGTCGAGCCGCCGCGTCCGGGCGAGCCCGGGCGGGCCGCGTTCCACTGGTCCACCGTCTCGGGAAGCCATCCCATGGTCCCGCGGCCGCTGGCGCCGATGACGACGTCCGGCTCCGGGAGGGTGTACCGGGACAGGGTGGGCACCTTGACGCCGATCCGCTCTGCGAGCTCGGTGCGGGACAGGTAGACCGTGGTCATCGTCGGGCCCGGTGGGCAGCGAGGCTGACGCCGACGGCCGCAACGGTGATCGCGCCGGCGGCGATGGCCCAGCCTGTCAGCCCGGAGGCTGCAGCCCAGGCGGTCAGGGCGGAGGCTGCGATGGCGAGCCACGTGGTGGAGATGGTCCTGTTCTTCATGTCCGGTCGCGTGGGATGCTTGCCAGGCGGGCGGCCCCGGGGTACTTGCTCTACTCCGGGACCGCCTCGCGCTCACTCCTCGTCGTCGTCCTTGCGGATCGTCGCGATCAGGTCGGCTGTCGCTTTGACGAGTGCGGCGGCCGCGGCGATGACGGCCGCGATGCCTGGCAGGTGTTCCATGCTTCCTCCTCTCTTCGGTTATGGCTCTACTGTACATCAGTAGTTATGCCTCCGCAAGGGGTAGGGCCGACTCCATGGCCCCATGGCTCACGCATCATGCTCGGACTCAGGCCGGATCCCAGTCTCCCGGGTCCTGAGACCCCTCCCCGAGCTCGTCCCAGCGCTTCTCGTCGCGCTCGATCCGCTCAGCGGTCTCCGGGAACGAGCAGGCGACGCCTCGGCCCGCAGCGAGCTCCCGATCGAACAGCGCCCGCAGCTCGGCCTGCTCGCGCAGGTTCCGCTCCTGGTCCGCGCTAACGATGCGTCGCCGGCCGCCATCGGTCAGGTCATAGTCGCTCATGCGGCGACCCTGCACCGGGGGTCTGACGAACGAGATGGGCGACCCGATGGGACACCGATCGCCAATGGGTCACCAGATGGGCGTCCAGCGATCCCGAGGAGAGGGAATGAAGAAGCCCCCGCCACCTTGAACCTGCAGGTGACGGGGGCTTTCTCTGTGGAGCCGCCTGCCGGAATCGAACCGGCGACCTATTCATTACGAGTGAATCGCTCTGCCGACTGAGCTAAGGCGGCGTCCCCGCCGGTCACCCGGCGGACCGGACCACTGTACGAGACCGCCGCGCGGGCGCGCAAAGCCCGCGGCGGCGATCCTGCCGAGGTCACACTCGCCCGCGGGGCCCGCCGACGGGGATCAGCAGGTGGCGCCCTCGGCGGGCACCTCGTCCTCGAGCAGGTAGGCGTCCACCAGCTCCTCGATGCAGCCGCCGGAGCGGCCGTAGGCGGTGTGCCCCTCGCCCTCGCGGGTGACCAGCACCCCGGAGTCGAGCTGTGCGGCCAGGGCCTCCGCCCAGGAGTAGGGGGTGGCCGGGTCGCCGGTGGTGCCGATGACGACGATGGGGCCGGCGCCCTCGGCGTGGATCTCGGCGGGCTCCCGCACCGGCCCCTCGGGCCACATCGAGCAGGCGTAGCCGCTGAAGCCGAAGGTCGGGCCGAAGGTCGGGTTCTCCTCGGCGAGGCGCTCGGCCTCGCTGCGCTGCCAGTCCATGTCCGTCACCGCAGGATGGTCCAGGCAGTTCACGGCGGTGATGGCCACCGCGGAGTTGCCGTTGTAGGAGCCGTCGAGGTTCCGGTTCGCGCCCTGGTCGGCGAGGCTCAGCAGGGCGGTGCCGTCCCCGTCCATCGCGTCGGCCAGCGCGTCGCGACCCAGCGACCAGGTGCCGTCCTCGTACATCAGGATCAGCAGCCCGGCACGGGCCAGGGACCCGGTGAGAGGCCGTTCGGGATCGCCCGTGGGCAGCGGCTCCTCCTCCACGGAGGCCAGGAAGTCCAGCAGCTGCTGCTTGGCCTCGGCGGGCTCGCCCTCAAGCGGGCACTCCTCCCCCGCGTCCAGACAGGCCTCGATGAAGGCGTCGGTGGCGCCCTCGAAGGCCTCCGCCTGGCCGGCGCTGAACTCGTCGCCGATGAGGCTGGGGTCGATGGCGCCGTCCAGCACGAAGGAGCCGACGCGGTCCGGATAGGTCTCGGCGTAAGTCGCGCCGAGGTAGGTGCCGTAGGAGAAGCCCAGGTAGTCGAGCTGCTCGGAGCCGACGGCGGCGCGCATCACGTCCAGGTCGCGGGCGGCGGAGAGGGTGTCGAGGTAGGGCAGCAGCTCGCCGGAGTCGGCCTCGCACCCCTCGGCGGTGCGCTCGCCCCAGGTGGTCATCGCCTCGAAGCCCTCCTCGGTGAGCGGCAGGTCGTCGGCGGCGCGGCGCTCGTCGAGCTCCTCGTCGCTGAGGCAGTCGATGCCGGCGCTCTGGCCGACGCCGCGGGGGTCGAAGCCGATCACGTCGTAGGAGGCGAGCACGTCGGCGGAGAAGGTGTACTCGGCGTTGGTCGCGAAGTCGACGCCGGAGCCGCCGGGGCCGCCGGGGTTCACGAACAGGCTGCCCGTGGTCTCGGCACCGGTGGCGACGTGCTTGACCAGCGCCAGGTCGATATCCCCGGCGTCGGGGTCGTCCCACTGCACCGGCACCGAGATCGTCGCGCACTCCAGGGCCGCTCCGGAGGCGGTGGCGCCGCAGTCGCTCCAGACCATGTCCTGCTCGTAGTAGGCGGCGTAGGCGGGGTCGGCGACGGGATCCTCCAGGTCCGCGGCGGCGGAGGTGCCGGTCTCGGCGAGCGCGGGACCGCTCTGCTCGGCGTCCTCGGAGGCGGCGTTTCCGCCTCCCGCGTCGCTGCCGCCGCCGGTCTCCCCGCCGCCGGTGCAGGAGGCGAGGACCAGCGCGGAGGCCGCGGCCACCGTCCCCAGTCGGGCGAGGGGGCGGCGGGCCCGGGACATCAGCGACATGGGGACTCCTTCACCCGCCGCGAGGAGGAACGGCGGGACGGCGGCGGCGGTGCGCCCGCCATCCTAGGGGCCCGTCCCGCCGGGCGGCGGCTCAGGCCACCTCGGTGCGCATCCAGCCACGCACCCCGAGCGCCGCGGGCAGCACCACCAGGAGCAGCAGCGGCAGCAGGTGGATCGGGGAGGCTTCCCCGAAGGCCAGCGACGAGGCCGCGGCCTGCAGGTCCACCGCCCGGACGACGGTGACCAGGGCGTCGCGGCCGAGGGCCGCGGCGATCCCGCCGGCGGCGGAGACCACGACGGGCACGCCGAGGGCGACGACCAGGGCCAGCACCGTGCTGCGCAGCAGCAGGGCGACGGCCACGGAGAAGACGGTGGTGGCCAGCAGCATCGCGGACTGCACCAGCAGCGCCCGGCCGAAGCCGTCGATCACGGGTCCGGTGCCGAGCAGGGTGCCGCCGAGCCAGGTGGCGAGCGCGGCCAGGCCGAGGGTCACCGCGAACAGGACGGCGGCCAGGGCGAGGACCGCGAGCACGTTCGAGCCGAGCACGGCCCGTCGGTCGGGTCGCTGCAGGAGGGTCTGCTGCACGGAGCGGTCGCTGAAGGGACCGGCGAGCATCGTCACCGCGATCACGGGGAGGGCGACCGTCAGCGGCAGGGCGGTGATGTAGAGGGACAGGGAGAGATCGGCGGAGCCGTCGCTCAGCAGCAGCGGCTGGGCGACGCCGGCGACGACCGCCGCGAGGACGATCACCGCGAGGGTGGCGGCCAGGACGAGGCGGGCGCCGAGGGCGGACAGGTGGGCTCGGAGGTCGAGATCGGGTCGCATGACGGGGCTCCTCAGGAGGCGAGCGCCGGGGCCGGCGCGGGGGTGGACGGGGCGGTGGTGGAGGAGTCGGCGGGCTCCTCGGTGAGCTGGAAGAACAGCTCCTCGAGGCCCTCGGACTCGGCGGCGGTCAGGGCGGTGAGCACGATCCGTTCGCGCACGGCGAGACGGCCGAGGTCGATCGGGGGCAGCCCCACGTCGAGCAGGCCGTCGGGGCGGGGCGCCCAGGCGATGCCGTGACGGTCCAGCGCCGCGGTGAGGGCGGCGGGGATCTCCGCGCCGACGCGGGTGGCGTGGTCGGGGCGGAGCTCGGCGAGCGTCCCCTCGCGGACCAGGCGGCCGCGGGAGATCACCACGAGCCGGTCCACGGTGGCCTCGACCTCGCGCAGCTGGTGGCTGGACAGCAGCACGGTGCCGCCGGCGTCGGCGAAATCCCGCAGCAGGCGTCGCATCCAGCGGATGCCCTCGGGGTCCAGGCCGTTGGCGGGCTCGTCGAGCACCAGGATCGCGGGGTCGCCCATCAGGGCGACGGCCAGGCCGAGGCGCTGGCGCATGCCGTAGGAGTAGGCGCCCACGCGGGTGCGGGCCGCGGCTGTCAGGCCCACGGTCTCCAGCATCTCCTCGGCGCGGGCGAGCGGCATGCCGAGGGTGCGGGCGGTCAGGCGGAGGGTCGCCAGGCCCGTCCGGCCGCGGTGCAGGGTGGTCGCGTCCAGCATCACGCCGATGATGCGTCCGGGGTGCTCCAGCTCCCGGTAGGGGCGACCGCCGACGAGGGCGACGCCGACATCGGGCCGGGCGAGGCCCGTGAGCATCCGCAGGGTGGTGGACTTCCCGGCGCCGTTGGGGCCGAGGAAGCCGGTCACGGTGCCGGGGTGGGAGGCGAAGGAGAGGTCGTCCACGGCGGTGTGGGCGCCGAAGCGCTTGGTGAGGCCGCGGATCTCGAGGGCGGGGGCGCTGGGGTCGGTGGTGAGCATGGACCCACCCTCCGTCGCCGCGGGGCGGCGGCGGATCGGCCCTGGGGCGCGCGACGCCGGGCCGAAGGTCGAGCGGTGGCTGGTCCGGGGCGACGAAGGTCGAGGTCCGGCGTCGCCGCTGGTTACAGTGTCCGCGTGGAAGCCTCGGGGATGCCGCGTCGACGGCTGTGGCAGGAGGTGGCGATCGCCGTCGCCCTGGCGGCCGAGCTCGCCCTCGTCACCACCGTGACCGTGCCGTCCTCCCCGCTGTGGCCCACCCTCGCCCTGGGTGCCGCGACGCTGGCCGGACTGCTGCTGCGGCACCGGCACTGGAGGTGGGTGCTGCCGCTGGTGGTGGCGCTCGCCGGCGTCGGCGCCCTGCTGACCCCTCTGGTGATCGGCACCTACGCCTACGCCACCCGCAGCCGCTCCCGCCTGCGCACGGTGCTGCTGCTGGTGCTGGCCGTGCTGGCCTCCGCGGTGCCCGCCGCGGCCCTGCCGGGGCTGGCGAACTCCCTGATCGTGCTCGCGCTCACCGCCCTCTGCGGGGTGGCGGCGGCCACGCTGGGCATGTACACGGCGGCCCGTCGGCAGCTGCTGGCCGAGTTCCGCACCCGCGCCGAGGACGCCGAGGCCGACCGGGAATCGGCCGAGGAGCAGGCGCGCCGCGCCGAGCGCACCCGCATCGCCCGGGAGATGCACGACATCGTCGCCCACAAGATCTCCCTGGTCGCCCTGCAGGCGGGCGCCCTGGAGGTGAACCCCGCGATGGAGCACGAGCAGGTGCGCCAGAGCGCCGCCCTGATCCGCTCCACCGCCACCACGGCGCTGTCCGAGCTGCGGGAGGTGCTGGGCGTCCTGCGCGGCGAGGGCGAGGAGGCCCCGCTGGTGCCGCAGCCCACCTGGGAGGACGTGCGCTCCCTCGTCGACGCGACCAAGGAGGCCGGCGTCACCGTGGAGCTGTTCGACTTCATCGACGACCCGGTGCCCGACGCGATGGCGCGCACCGCCTACCGGGTGGTGCAGGAGGGGCTCACCAACATCCACAAGCACGCCCGCCACACCCGGGCCCGGGTGGCGCTCATCGGTGAGCCGGGCAGCGAGCTGGTGATCGAGATCAGTAATGTGCTCCCCAAGGGGTTCACGACGGACCTGCCCGGCGCCCGCATGGGCCTGTCGGGCATCGAGACCCGTGTCGCGCACGCGGGCGGCACGATCACGTCGGGCCCCACCGAGGACGGTCGATTCGAGGTGAAGGCGGTGATCCCGTGGCCGAGGACGTGATCCGGGTGGCCCTGGTGGACGACGACTCGCTGGTGCGGGCGGGCCTGGGCATGATCCTGGGCGCCGACCCGGGCATCGAGATCGTCGGCGAGGGCGCCGACGGCTCCGAGGCGGTGACCCTGGTGCACCGGCACCGGCCCGACGTGCTGCTGATGGACGTGCGGATGCCGACGATGGACGGCATCGCCGCGACGAAGGCGGTGACCGCGCTCGCCGAGGCGCCGCGGATCATCATGCTGACCACCTTCGACATGGACGAGTACGTCTTCCAGGCGCTCGAGGCGGGGGCCAGCGGCTTCCTGCTGAAGGACACCGCCCCGCAGGACCTGGCGCGGGCCGTGCACGTCATCGCGGGCGGCGAGGCGATGCTCTCTCCCACCGTCACCAAGCGGATGCTGTCCCACTTCTCCGAGGCCAACCCGGGCGCCCGGCAGGACCGTCACCCGGGTCTGGACCAGCTCACCGAGCGGGAGACCGAGGTGCTGGGCGCCGTCGGGGCGGGGCTGTCCAACGCCCAGATCGGGATGCGGCTGTTCATGAGCGAGGCGACCGTGAAGGCGCACGTCTCGAAGATCTTCGCGAAGCTGGACTGCACCAACCGGGTGCAGATCGCGATCATCGCGCACGAGGCCGGGCTCGGCGGGATCGACGCCGAGCTGCCCGAGTAGCGCCCCGGGCGGGCTCGCGACTCAGCCCCAGCCGAGCTCGTGCAGCCGGGCGTCGCTGAGGCCGAACAGGTGCCCCAGCTCGTGCATCACCGTCACGGCGATCTGCCGCACCAGCTGCTCGCGGCTGCGGGTGATCCGCTGCAGGGGCCCGCGGAAGATGAGGATCCGGTCGGGCTCCACGTACCCCTGGAAGGTGCTGCGCTTGTCCAGCGGCACCCCGACGTACAGGCCCAGCAGCTCCTTCCCGTGCTCGCGGTCTTCGGGCTCCTCCTCCACCAGGATCACCACGTTCGCGCGGGCGATCTCGGCGGCGACCTCCTCCGGCAGGGAGTCCAGGGCGTCGTTCACGGCCTCCTCGAAGTCGGCCCGGCTGATCTGCACCATGTCCTCATCGAAGCACGTCCGGCTGGACGCGCTCCGGACGCGAGGGGACGACCGGGCGTTTCCACATCGCGGACCCTCGTCCGGGCGGAAGGTCCGGTCCGTCCTAGAGTGACCGCATGGTCATCTGGCGAGGGTGGGGAATTCTGGCGGCGATCTACATCGGGGCGGCGATGATCCTCTTCGGAGGGCTCGCGAGCACGGTGCTGCCGGAGACGGCGATGCCGCTGACGATCGCGCTGGGGCTGGCCTGCGCGGCCGTGGGCATCTGGTTCACGGGGCGGGCGATGAACACCACGGGCCCGCACCGCCGGCAACCAGCACACCCTGTTCTTCGTCCCGATGCAGTACTGGGCCTTCATCATCGGTGCCGTCGCCGTGGTGGTGCTGGTGATCGGGCTCGTGGGTCTGGCCGGGTCCTGAGCCGGACCGGACGGATCGAGGTCCCACGATGAGCACGGACACCACCGGCTGGGTGGCGGTGACGCGGGAGGACCGCGAGACGGTCGGCTACCTGGAGCCCGTCACCGAGGACTACGAAGTGGTGCGGCCGCGCACCCTGCTCGGCCACCTGGCCGGGGAGGACACGGGCTTCGAGGAGGGCGAGGCGCTGCTGATCGCGCGCGGCATCTCCGAACTCGCCGAGGTCTGGGTGCTGGACGCCGGCACCGCCGAGGAGATCCGGGACCTCACCATCCGCGAGCTCTCCCCCGCCGGGATCGAGGTCGCCGACCGGATGGCGGCGAAGGCCCTCGTGGACTCCCCCGCGCACCACGTGGCCTGGCCGGACGTCGAGGAACGGCTCAGCCGCGCCTAGCGCCGGCCGCGAGGGTGCCCGTCGGCCCCCTCCCCCGGATCGCGGCCGAGGGCCCCGGCGTGGTGCTGCTGCGCGAGGAGCACGAGCGCATCCAGGAGCGGGCGGCGCAGGACGCTGCCGAGGACGACCCCGCGGATCATCTCGTCGAGATCGTCCGCACCACCGACGGCCTCGACGTCGATGCGGCCCACCTCGTCGGCCGCGCGCGCGTAGTCCTCCAGGTGGTCGACGAGCATCGTCAGGTCCTCGGCGCGCAGCTCGGCCACGGCCCGGAGGGCCGCCGCGTACGCGGGCGAGGCCGGATGGGCGCGCCACCCGCGCGCCTCGATCACCCGCGCCAGCAGCGCCTCCGCTCCGGGGTCCGACGGCTCCGGCTCGACCGCGCCCACGAGCGCATCCTGGGTGATCGCCAACGTGTCCAGCACAGTGGACCCGTCGCCGACGGCCCGCACGACCTCACGGATCGTGTGCAGCGGAAGCCCCGCGACCTTCGCCAGTGCCCGGATCAGGCGCAGCCGCTCGAGGTGGGGGACGTCGTAGACGGCCTGGTTCACGCCGGTCCGCCTCCCTGGCTGCAGCAGGCCTTCGCGGAGGTAGTACTTGATCGTCGGCACCGCCAGCCCCGAACGCCGGGACAGCTCCGCCATGCGCATCTCCGTCATTCCCGCCCTCTGCTTCCGTGAGGATCACCGCCGTGGGTCCTTGTGCCCCAAGATCGAGACTACTACTATCCATAAATGGATAGTTGAGCTAACCATTCAAGGAGGGGTCATGGCCCGCATCGCCGTCCTGGGAGGCACCGGGTTCCTCGGGAGACACGCGATCTCTCGCCTGCTGACCGATGGGCACCAGGTCCGCGCGATCGTCCGTTCACCCCGAGGGGCGGACCTCCCGGCGGACGTCGAGATCGTGCCCGGGGACGTCACCGTCCCCGGGACCCTGCCCGCCGCACTCGCGGGGACGGAGGCGGTGCTGCTCGCCCTGAACGGCGGCAGCACCCCCGCGCGGGCGGTACGCGTCGAGGAGCAGGGCCTCGCGCATGTCGCGGCCGCCGCCGGAGCCGCCGGAGTCGGACGGATGCTGCTGCTGACCGGAATGTTCTCCCAACCCGCCTTCGCGTCCCACCCCTGGGAGCAGGCGAAGGTGCGCGGGGCGTCGCTGCTGCTGGACGGCCCCGTCCCCGCGACCGTGTTCCGGGTCGGCTTCGTCAACGAGACGCTGGCCCGGTTCGTGCGCGGAGGTCGGCCGGTGCTCATCGGCCGCCAGCCGCACCCGATCCGCCCGATCGCTGCTGACGACATCATGGCCGCGGCCTCCCGGGCGTTCGACCTGCCGAGCACCGCGGATCGCACCTACGACGTCGCCGGAATCCAGGCAATCACCCTGCGGGAGGCGACCGCCGCCTATGCGACGGCCATCAGCGGCAGGGAGGTCTCTCCCCGGGAGGTGCGCGTCATGCCGCTCTCCCTCATGCGGGCGGTGAACCGCCTGGCCCTGAAGGGGGAGATGACCAGGCCCCTGGGGATCCTCTCCAGTATGGATCGGCACGGCGACGTCACCGACACCTCTGCCTGGTTCCGCGACATCGGCGCACCACCCACCTCGTTCCCGGACTGGATCGCGCGCCAGCGCCCCGGGACCACCGAAAGGACCTCGTCATGACCTGGCTCGAGATCTTCACCGTGCTCGTCCTCGGCTTCGTCGGATGCGCCGAGTTCGGCTCCGCCGCCCTGGTGCACCCGGTCATCCGCACCCTCGCCCCCGACGACCAGCTCGTGGTCGAGAAGGGGCTGCTGCGGACCTTCGGCCGGGTGATGCCGGTCGGCATGACCCTCGCCGTCGTCCTCGCGACCAGCCTCGCGATCGCCTCGCCCTCGGCCTGGCTGCTGGCGGCGGCCGCCGCCGTCGGGGTCGCGCTCGTGGTCACGATCGCCGGCAACGTCCCGATCAATCTACGCACGGGACGCATCGACCAGGACACGGCACCCGAGGGGTTCCTCGCCATGCGTCGGCGCTGGGACGTGTTCCAGCTGGTGCGGGCCTCGCTGCAGCTGCTCGGCTTCGTCCTGGTGACGATCGGCGTCGTCGGCGGCTGATCAGCGGACGCGAGCGGGTGGGCATGCAGAAGGACCCCCGCGATGTAGAAGCTACGCGAGGGTCCCAGTGGCTCCGACCGGCGTCGATCCGGTGACCTTTCGATTTTCAGTCGAACGCTCTACCAACTGAGCTACAGAGCCGTGTCCGCGAGGCGGACCTGAGCAGGCTACCAGGCGGGGCGGACGCCCCGGAAACCGCGCGGCCCCGGTGAGAGCGAGGCCACGCCATGGATGCCGGCCAGGGATGCCGACCGAGTCCCTGTCCACCGGACGCACTCAGATCGACGGTGGCCTGCGATATGCACGCCGCCTGCCACCTGGCTGCATCGAATGGACAACGGGCCGCGAGGCCGGACATGCGGAAGGCCCCGGAGCAGCTGCTCCGGGGCCTTCCGTGGGGGCGACCCTGACCGGGCTTGAACCGGCGACCTCCGCCGTGACAGGGCGGCACTCTAACCAACTGAGCTACAGGGCCTTGCGTTGGTCGATCCCCGCTGCTGATCCGCAGCGCGTTTCGACCTGGACAACTCTACCGGACCCGAAGCGGGCTCATGACCAGTTGGCCTGTGAGCCGCCTCGCACCCGGCGGAGCCGTACCCCCAACGGGATTCGAACCCGTGTCGCCGGCGTGAAAGGCCGGTGTCCTGGGCCACTAGACGATGGGGGCCCGGGCGGCGAACCGCCCGCGGGAAGCATACCCATCCCCTCCCCCGCGCCGCGACGCGGATTCCCTCGGGTGCGGCGCATCCGACACCGCCTCCCCGCATCGTAGGGTGAGGCCCCGCGGGCGCCCGTCGACGAGGCCGGGACCGCCCCCACCACGAAGGACGGAGGACGACGATGTCTGCCACCCCCACCACGGACAACCCCGACCTGGCCATCGCCCAGGCCGCGACCCTCGAGCCCATCACGGCCATCGCCGAGCGCGCCGGGATCCCCGAGGACGCCCTGATCCCCCACGGCCGGTACATCGCCAAGATCGACCCGCGGGAGCTGCCGGACAGCACCCGGACAGGCCGTCTGGTGCTGGTCTCGGCCATGTCGCCGACCCCCGCCGGGGAGGGCAAGTCGACCACCACGGTGGGCCTGGCCGACGCCTTCACCCGGATGGGCCTGCGCACGATGGTCGCGCTGCGCGAGCCGGCGCTGGGCCCGATCATGGGCATCAAGGGCGGCGCCACCGGCGGCGGCTACTCGCAGGTGGTGCCGATGGAGGACATCAACCTCCACTTCACCGGCGACTTCCACGCCATCCAGATCGCCAACAACACCCTCGCCGCGCTGATCGACAACCACCTCCAGCAGGGCAACGAGCTGGACATCGACCCGCGCCGCATCCAGTGGCGACGGGTGGTGGACGTGAACGACCGGGCGCTGCGCTCGGTGGTGATCGGCCTCGGCGGCGCCACCGAGGGCGTGGTCCGCCAGGACGGCTTCGACATCGTCGTCGCCTCCGAGGTGATGGCGATCCTGTGCCTGGCCACCGACCTCGCCGACCTCGAGCGGCGCCTCGGCGACGTGGTGATCGGCCTCAGCTACGACCGTGAGCCCGTCACGGTGCGGGACCTGCGCGTCGAGGGCGCCATCGCCATGCTGCTGAAGGACGCGATCCGCCCCAACCTGGTGCAGACCCTCGGCGGCACCCCCGCCCTGGTGCACGGCGGCCCCTTCGCGAACATCGCCCACGGCTGCAACTCCCTGGTCGCCACCCGGATGGCCCTGGGCCTGGCCGACATGGTGGTCACCGAGGCCGGCTTCGGCTCCGACCTGGGCGCCGAGAAGTTCCTGGACATCAAGGCCCGCCACGGCGGCCTCACCCCGGATGCCGCCGTGGTGGTCGCGACCGTGCGGGCTCTGAAGATGCACGGCGGGGTGGTCAAGGCCGACCTCGGCGCCGAGGACGTGGAGGCCGCCCTGCGCGGCACCGAGAATCTCCGTCGCCACGTCACCAACCTGCGCAAGTTCGGCCTGGAGCCGGTGATCGCCCTGAACCGCTTCCCCACCGACACCGAGGCCGAACTGTCCGCGGTGCAGGACTGGGCCCGCGGTGAGGGCTTCCGGGTGGCGCTGTCGGAGGTGTGGGAGCACGGCGGCGCCGGCGGGGAGGCGCTGGCCGAGCAGGTGCTCGCCGCGATCGAGGCCGGGGAGGGCGAGGGCTACCACCCGCTGTACGACCCGGAGGCGGGCATCGAGGAGTCCCTGCGCACCCTGGCCCGGGAGGTCTACGGAGCCGAGGACGTGGTCTTCGAGGGCCAGGCCCCGGCGAAGCTGCGGATGCTGGCGAGGAACGGCTGGGACCGGCTGCCGGTGTGCGTGGCCAAGACGCAGTACTCCTTCTCCGACGACGCCACCCGGCTGGGCGCCCCCAGCGAGCACGTGCTGCACGTGCGGGACCTGGTGCCGAAGATCGGCGCCGGCTTCGTGGTGGCCCTGACCGGCTCGATCATGACCATGCCGGGCCTGCCGAAGGAACCGGCGGCGCTGCGGATGGGCCTGGACGAACAGGGCAACCCGCGCGGGCTGTTCTGACCGAGGGCCGGACGGGGGGCAGGCACGGGCTCAGGGGCGGGGGTCGTGCTCCGCGATCTGCCCGGCCTCCCGCTCGGTCTCCTCAGCAAGGTCCACGTCGACCTCCTCGGGCCCGCCCTCCTCGCCGACCTCCGGCTCCTCCCAGTTGCGGGAGGTGACGGCGCCCGCCGCGTCGGCCGCGGAGACCACGTTGACGGGGAAGCGGTGCTGGCCGTCGGCGAGGGCCTGGTCGGGGTCGTCGGGCTCGTCGACGAAGCCGTCCTCGTCCTCGTCCTCGTCCTCGTCCCCGGCCAGGCGCTCGCTGAGCTCGTCGACCACGTAGCTGCCGCCGCGCACGAAGCCGCGGCGGAAGGCGGCGCGGCCCACCATCGTGGAGGCCACCGGGACGGTGAGCATCTGCGCCAGCAGCACCACCAGCAGCAGCCCGGCCAGGGACCAGGAGCCCACGGCCAGGGAGACCCCGGTGAAGACCAGCATCAGGCCGAGGGTCTGCGGCTTGGAGGTGGCGTGCATGCGCATCAGCACGTCCGAGAAGCGGTTCAGGCCGATGGCGGCGACGACGGCGAGCAGCAGCCCGGCGCCGATGAGGACGCTGGCGATGATCTCCTGGATGCTCATGGCCACCGCCCCTCGCCGTCCTCGAGGCCGAAGCCGGCCTCCTCCTCGTCCTCAAGACCCTCGTCCTCGGGGCCTGGGGCCCCGGCGTCTCCGGCGTCCCGGGCGCCCTTGGGGTCCTCGTCCTCGTGGGCGTTCAGGGGGATGCCGGTGCCGGCGGGGGCGGCATTGGTCGGGGTCGTCTCCCGCGCCGTGGTGTCCTGTCCCCTCGCGTCCTCCCCCTCGGCATCCGCCTCGGCAGCCACCTCCTCCGCGGCCGCGGCCTGCTCGGCGGCGTCGTCCTGGGCGGTGGCGGCCTCGGGGGCGGGCCGCGGATCGATGGCCGCGAAGACGCCGGTGCCGGTGTCGTCCCCGGCGCCGAGCTGCGCGGCGCGGCCGCCCGGGTCCTCGCGGGCCACGAAGCGGGCGAAGGCCACGGTGGCGATGAAGGCCAGCCCCGTCAGGCCCAGCAGCGCGGGGCCGGCCCAGGCCGCGCCCGCTTCGGCCGTGTACAGGGCCATGCCGATGACCAGCAGCACCACCAGCATGTCGGTGGCCACGGCGCGGTCCAGGATGGTGGGGCCGATGATCATCCGCACCACCACGCTGAGCATGGTCAGGGCCAGGACCACGGCGAACACCAGCAGCACGGTCTCGAAGGGCGTCATCGCAGACCCGCCTCCTCGAGCACCTCGGGGCGTCCCACCGCGAGCAGCAGGCGCCGCTCCTGGTCGCGCACCCGCTGCCGGGCCCGCTCCACCTGCGCGGGGGTACCGGCGCCGATCACGTGCAGGAAGAGGGTGCCGGTGGCGCGCTGCGCCTCCACCACCACCGAGCCTGGGATCAGCGTGGTCAGCACCCCGGTGAAGGTCAGGAAGAAGTCGGAGCGGGAGGCCAGCGTCACCGCCACCACGGAGCTGGGCGGCTGCGGGCCGGGGCGGATCGCGTACCAGGCGACCTCGACCGCGGAGACCACCAGGTCCACCAGGAATCGGCCCAGGAAGGCGAGCATCCGCAGCGGCCGCAGCGTCAGCTCGGAGCCGGTCGGCGGCATCGGGAACAGCCAGAACACCCCCGCCGCGACGACCAGGCCGCCGAGGACGGTCTTCACCTCGACCTCACCCCACAGCAGGCACCACAGCACCACGGAGCCGAGCAGCCACACCCAGCTCCGGCGCAGGCTGCGCACCGGGCCCCTCATCGCTCCACCACCTTCTGGCCGTCCTCGCCGATGCTGTAGACGAGCTGCGCGGCGGCCTCCTCGCCGAGCACGGCGGAGACGTAGGGGGAGCGCTCCAGCACCGAGAGGGCGGCCGCGTCGGCGTAGTGCAGCAGCGGCCCGGCGCCGAGGGTCAGCAGCAGGGAGAAGCCGACCAGCGCGGCGGTGGCCCCGGTCATCACCCTCGGGATGGGGCGGCCGTCGGTCTCGACCATCTCGGAGGGGGCCTGCCAGAAGGCGCGGTTCCAGATCTTGGAGATCGCGTACAGGGTGAGCAGGCTGGTCAGGACGCTGATGCCGACGAGGATCCAGCCGGCGGTGGTGTCGTAGGCGATGCCCGCCTCGATCAGCCCCACCTTGCCCAGGAAGCCGGACAGCGGCGGGATCCCGGCGAGGTTCATGGCGGGCACGAAGAACAGCACCGCCACCATCGGGGCGGTCTTGGCGAGACCTCCGAGGCGGGCCAGGTTGGTGGTGCCGCCGCGGTACTCGATGAGACCGGCGCCGAGGAACATCGTGGACTGCACGGTGATGTGGTGGGCGACGTAGAAGATGGTCGCGGCCATGCCCAGCCGGGTGCTCATGCCGATGCCGAAGAGCATGAAGCCCATGTGGGAGACCAGGGTGAAGGACAGCACGCGCTTGAGGTCGGTCTGGGCGACGGCGCCGAAGATGCCGATCAGCAGGCTCGCCCCGGCGGCCACCAGCAGCAGGGTGGAGGTCTGCGAGGCGGGGAACAGCAGGGTCTCCAGGCGCAGGATCGCGTAGATGCCGACCTTGGTCAGCAGGCCCGCGAAGACGGCGGTGACGGGCGCGGGTGCCGTCGGGTAGGAGTCCGGCAGCCAGGCGCTCAGCGGGAAGATCGCCGCCTTGATCGCGAAGGCCACCAGCAGCAGCAGCTCGATCACCATGCGGGTGCCCTCGGCGACCTGGTCCAGCCGCACCGCCAGCTCGGCGAGGTTCACGGTGCCGGTGGCGGAGTAGGCCGCGGCGATGCCGGCCAGGAAGATCACGGAGCTCAGCAGGGAGACGATCACGTAGGTGGTGGCGGCCCGCACCCGGCTGGCGGAGCCGCCGAGGGTGAGCAGCACGTAGCTCGCCGCGAGCAGCACCTCGAAGCCGACGTAGAGGTTGAACAGGTCGCCCGCGAGGAAGGCCATCGACACCCCGGCCACCAGCGCCAGGTAGGTGGGGTGGTAGATCGCCACTGGGGTGCGCTCGGTGTTCTCGGAGACGGTCTGGGCGCTGGAGTAGATCAGCACCGCGAGGGTGACGGCGGCGGAGACCAGCAGCATCAGGGCGGTCAGCCGGTCGGCGACCAGCACGATCCCGAGCTGCGGGGTCCAGTTGCCGATCTGCAGCACCAGCACGCCGGCCTCGGGCACCACCAGGCCCAGGGTGATGGCGACGCCGAGGATCGCCACCAGGGTGGAGACGGTCAGGCCGAGCTGGATGCGCGGGTGGTGGCGCAGCAGCAGGGTGATGGCGGCGCCCCCGAGGGGGAGCAGCACGGGCAGGGCGAGCAGCAGGTTCACGGTCGGCTCTCCCCCTCGTCGGCCTCGGTCGGGTCCTGTGCGACGTCCTCGGCGCCGGAGAGGTCCGCGCCCAGCGGGTCCTCCTCGTCGCGCTGGGAGGCGAGCAGGGCGCCGCGGCGGGACTCCTCGTCCAGGGACTGGTGCCAGATGACGTCGGCGTCGCCGGGGCGGCGGCGGCCGCGGCGCAGCACCCGCCGGTCCTCGACGTCGTCGGGCACCTCGTCGTGGCCGAAGAGCTGCCAGGCCCGGTAGGCCAGGGCCACCCCGAAGGCGGTCACGCCGAGCGAGATGACGATGGCGGTGAGCACCATCGCGAACGGCAGGGGGTCGCTCATCGTCTCCGGATCGGCGGTGCCCTCGAAGGGCGGCTTCCCGGGGCGTCCGGCGGCGACGATGAACAGCAGGTTCACGCCGTTGCCGAGCAGCACGAAGCCGAGCACGACGCGGGTCAGGGTGCGCTCGAGGACCAGGTAGACGCCGCAAGCGACGAGCACCCCGGCGGTGAGCAGCAGGGCGAGGCTAACGGACATCGGCGTCGGCCTCCTGCTGCTGGTCGATCTGGGCGCCGAGGGTGCGCAGCACATCGAGGATCACGCCGACCACCACGAGGTACACGCCGGTGTCGAACCAGAGGGCGCTCGGCACGTGCACCTCCCCCAGCAGGGGCAGGTGCAGCACGGGGGTGGCGGTGGAGAAGATCGTGCCGCCGAAGGCCAGCGGCAGCACCGCGGCGGAGACGGCGACCGCCATGCCCACGCCGAGCACCAGCCCGGCCTGCACGGGGGCCGCCTCGGTGAGCTCGTAGCGGCCGCCGGCGAGGTAGCGCAGGGTGAGGGCGAGCCCCGCCACCAGGCCGCCCGCGAAGCCGCCGCCGGGCAGGTTGTGCCCGGCCATCAGCAGGTACACGGAGAACATCATCATCACCGGGAAGGCGATGCGGGTGATCACCTCGAGGATCACCATGCGCCGCTCCGGGGCGAGGGTCAGCCCGGCCGAGAGCCAGGTGCGCCAGCGGTTCGGGCCGGCCACCTCGTCGCCTCGGACGTCGAAGTCGAGCACGTTGGCGGGCAGCGGCGCGTCGGCGCGGCGACGCCAGATCGAGGTGCCGCCCTCCAGGTCGCGCACCCGGGCGATCCCCTGCTCGCGGCGGGTGACGAAGATCAGGGAGGCGACGCCGGTGGCGACCACCAGCAGCACCGCGATCTCGCCCATGGTGTCCCAGACGCGGGCGTCGACCAGGGCCACGTTGACCACGTTGTGACCGCCGCCGATGGTGTAGGCCGGCTCGATCAGCTCGGGGCCCAGCGGGGCGGCGCTGCGGGCGTCGGCGGCGTACAGCGCCGCCCCGCACAGCACCACGGCGGTGCCGATGGCGACGGCCCAACGACCCCAGGCGCCGATCCGCAGGGGGCGCCGGGAGAAGTGGGTGGGCAGGCGGCGCAGCACGAGCACCAGCACCACCGTCATCGCGGTCTCCACCAGCACCTGCGTGGTGGCGACGTCGGGGGCGCCGGAGACCAGGAACAGCATCGCGGCGCCGTAACCGGTCACGGAGATGAGGAACACGGCGCGCAGGCGGCGCCGGGAGCGGGCGGCGCCGAGGGCGGCCAGCGCCATCACCGGCAGCAGCAGGAGTTCCGCGGGGTGGTGGAAGATCACCAGGTTGTCCGGCAGCGGGGCCCGCACCAGCGCCACGGGCACCGTCAGGGCGATCAGCACCAGCAGCATCGTGGCCAGGGTGTAGGGCAGGGAGCCGCGCTGGAACAGCGGGGTGATGCGCACGGCGGCGGTGTCGACGGCGCGCATCAGACGGCGGAAGCCCCGCTCGGCGTCCAGCAGCACGGCCAGGCGCTCCGAGGCCCAACGCTGCGGGCTGAGCGCCCGCTGCACCCGCTCCAGCGGGCGCGCCACCAGGCACAGCGCCGCGCCGCCGGTCAGCGCGAGCGCGGAGGCCAGCAGCGGCACCCCGAGCTCGGGGACCATCAGCAGGTGGGCGTGGCGCTCCGCTTCCGGCAGCACCGCGGCGACCGGGCCGAGCACGTCCTCGAGCGGCCCGGCGGCGAGCGCCAGGACCACGGAGCCGCTGGCGATCACGGCCGGCGGCAGCCAGAACATCGCGGGGATGCGGGGCCGGGCGACGGCGGGGGCACCGGGGGCGCGGCCGAAGGTGCCGCGCACGAAGCGCCAGGAGTAGGCGACGGTGAGCACGGATCCGAGCACGAGCGTCGCCAGCAGCGCCCGCTCCCCCGGCCCGCCGTACCAGAGGGTCGCGAAGACGGCCTCCTTGGCCACGAAGCCCAGCAGCGGCGGGATCGCGGCCATGGACGCGGCGGAGACGGTGCCGATCACGGCGACGACGGGCGCGGCCCGCGCCACCCCGGAGAGGACCCGCAGGTCACGGGTGCCGAACTTCTTGTCGACGATGCCGACGACCATGAACAGCGGCGCCTTGAACAGGGCATGGGCCAGCAGCATCGCGGTCGCGGCCAGCAGAGCGTCCTGGGTGGTTAGGCCCGCCACCGCGGCGAGGAAGCCGAGCTGGGAGACGGTGCCGTAGGCCAGCAGCAGCTTCACGTCGTGCTGGCGCAGGGCCCGCCAGCCGCCCAGCAGCATGGTGGCGGCTCCGAGCACGGTCAGCACGGTGGTGACCGCCGGCAGCAGCGCGATCGCGGGGGCCAGGCGCAGGATCAGGTAGATCCCGGCCTTCACCATCGCGGCGGCATGCAGGTACGCGGAGACGGGGGTGGGGGCGGCCATCGCGCCGGGCAGCCAGAAGTGGGTGGGCACCAGCGCCGACTTGGAGGCGGCCCCGGCCAGCACCAGCAGCATCGCGGTGAGCAGGGAGGGCCCGGCGGAGGCCCACATGTCGTCGGCCAGGATCACGGAGATCCGGCCGGTGCCGGCGGCCTGCGCCATCATCAGCAGGCCCACCAGCATCGCCAGGCCGCCGGCGGTGGTCACGACCAGGGCGTGCATGGCGGCGCGGCGGGCGGAGCGCTTGTCGGGGTAGTGCCCGATCAGCAGGTAGGAGAAGACGGTGGTGAGCTCCCAGGCGGTGTAGAGCACCATCACGTCGTCGGCCAGCACCAGAGCGAGCATGGCGCCGGCGAAGGCGGTGAGCACCCCGGCGAAGCGGCCCAGGCCCGGCTCGGCGGAGCCGAAGTAGCGCCCGCAGTAGGCGAGCACGAGCGCGCCGACGCCGCTGGCGACCATGGCGAGCACCCAGCTCAGGGTGTCCAGGCGCAGGGCCAGCTCGATGTTCAGGGTGGGGATCCACGGGACCGCCTCGACGCGCGGAGAGGACTGCAGCGTGGTGGGGCCCTGCAGCGCCAGCCAGAGGGTGGAGGCGGCGGGCACGAGGGCCAGCAGGTAGAAGGCGTTGCGGCCCGCTCCCCGCACCAGCACCGGCGCCAGCAGGGCGGCGACGAGGTGGGCGAGGAGGATCGTGAACACGCGGTCTCCGTCCATCGTCCGGGGGTGGGGAGGGGGCGGGGCCCATCCTACGGGGGTCTTTCTGTCACCCCGAGAAGGAGAGCGAGGTCACAGCCTCCCCTCGCTGCTCCGCTCCCCCTACAGTGAGGCCATGACCCGCCCCTCCCCCGGCCGTCGGCCGCCCGTGGTCCCCTTCGCGCTCTGGGACGGCGGCATGTCCGCCTTCTCCTCCGTGATCCTCACCTTCGTGTTCTCCACCTACGTGGCCTCCGCGGTGGCCGCCGAGGGCGCCGTGGGGGACGCCGCGATCCAGGCGGCGCGGGACGAGGGCTCCCGGGTGCTGGCCACCTGGCAGTCGATCGGCGCGGTGGCGGTGGCGCTGCTGGCGCCGCTGCTGGGCAACCTCGCCGACCGCGGTGGGGCCCGCAACGCGCTGCTGCGGGTCTTCACGATCGGCACGATCCTCACCGTCGCGGCGATGCCGCTGGTCGCCCTGGACCGGGACTTCCTGGTCCTGGGGGCGGCACTGATCGCCCTGGGCGTGGTGTGCAGCGAGCTGGCCGGGGTGTTCGTGAACTCGGTGCTGCCGGAGATCTCCACCCCCGCCGACCGCGGCCGCGTCTCCGGCACCGCCTGGGCGGTCGGCTACTGGGGCTCGATCCTGGCGTTCGGCGCCGTGCTGGTGCTGTTCGTGATGCCCGGCACCGGGCTGCTCGGCATCACCGCCGAGGCCGGCTGGAACCTGCGAGCCGTGCCCGTCTTCGTGGCGCTGTGGATGCTGGCCTTCACCCTGCCGCTGATGATCCGCGCCCCGCGGCACGCGGCCACCGCCCCCGGGGAGCGCTGGACGCCCTGGCAGGGCTACGGGCTGATCATCCGCCGGGTGGTGCGGGCCGTGCGCGAGGAACCGGTGATGCTGCAGTACCTGGTGGCCTCCGCGATCTACCGCGACGGGCTGGGCGCCGTGTTCTCCATCGCCGGGGTGCTGGCCGCGAACGCCTACGGCTTCACCACCGTGCAGGTGATCGTCTTCGGCATCGCCGCGAACCTGGTGGCGGGCCTCGGGGTGTTCCTGGGCGGCCGGGTGGACGACCGCCTCGGCCCCCGGCCGGTGATCCTGGCGGGCTGCGCGGCGATCGTGGTGCTGGGCCTGGTGGTGCTGATCTGGGGCTCGACGGCGGTGTTCTGGGCGGCGGGCCTGGCGATCTGCCTGTTCGTCGGCCCCGTGCAGTCGGCCTCCCGGAACCTGCTCACCCGGCTCTCCCTGCCCGGTCGGGAGACGGAGAACTTCGGTCTCTACGCGACGACGGGCCGGGCGCTGGGCTTCCTCGGCACCGGTGCCTTCGCCCTGGTGGTGGCGATCTCCGGGGACACCCGCACCGGGATCCTGGGGATCGTCATGGTGGTGGCGCTGGGCCTGGTGGCCTTCGCGCCGATCCGGCTGGGCGCCGCGGGGCGCGCGGCCGATCCGGCCTGAGTCAGCCGAGGTGGCGCGGGTCGACCAGCAGACCCTCGCCGTCGACCACGTAGCCGCCGACACCCTCCTCGAGGGTCGCCGCGAGCAGGCCGATGCGGCGGTAGACCAGCTCCCAGCGGGCGGCGGTGGCCGGGTCCGGCACCTCGACCGCGTCCTCGGCCTCGTCCTCGGGCAGGTGGCGCAGCCGGTAGTCCACGGCGCGGTCCAGCCAACCGAGCGCCGCGAGCGCCGGGTGCGGCTCGGCGGGGCCGACGGTGAGGGCGATCATGCCGCCGTCGTCCAGCGGGATGGTGGCGCCGTAGCCGGTGGTGTCGGCGTCGCCGGGCACCTCGTCGAGCTCCGCCTCGGGCTCGAGAGGGGCGATCAGCAGCGAGAGGGAGGCCGCGTCGATCGCGTAGGGGCTGACCACCGTGAGGTCGCGGATCGCGAAGGGGTGGGGCTCGAGGCGGGTACCGCCGTCGGTGACCACGGCGCCCTGCAGGCGGCGGGCCAGGGACCACAGCAGGTCCAGCTCGCGCCGCTCCTCGCGGAAGGGCAGCCCCTCGCCGAAGGCGCGGCCGTAGCCGTGGGAGTCGACCATGCCGTCCGGCAGGGGGTCCTCGCGGTCTCGCTCGACCTCCAGGGTGAAGCGGCCGGCGCCGCGCGGGGAGGGATCGGGCAGCAGGCGCGCCCCCTCCCCCAGCTCGATCGCGCCGTCGTCGGAGAGCTCCGCGCCCGGCCGCACGTTGCGGACCATGGCGAGCACGTCCGCGGGGTCGGTGGAGCGCGGCAGCTGCAGGCGGTGGCGGGCGATCATGCGGGGCCGTCCTGATCGGCGGCGCCCTCGACGGGGATCACGGTGCGGTGGAAGTTCAGGTGCGAGCGGGAGGCGGTGGGGCCGCGCTGCCCGCTGTAGCGGTTCAGGTTGCCCTCGCTGCCGTAGGGGTGCGCGGAGGCGGAGGAGAGGCGGAAGAAGCAGAGCTGGCCGATCTTCATGCCGGGCCACAGCGCCACCGGCAGGGTCGCCATGTTCGACAGCTCCAGGGTGATGTGCCCGGTGAAGCCGGGGTCGATGAAGCCCGCGGTGGAGTGGGTGAGCAGGCCCAGGCGGCCCAGGGAGCTCTTGCCCTCGAGGCGGGCGGCGACGTCGTCCGGCAGGGTGACCTGCTCGTAGGTGGAGGCGAGCACGAACTCCCCCGGGTGCAGCATGTACGGCTCCTCGGGGTCGACCTCCACCAGTCGCGTCAGCTCGGCCTGCTCGGTGGCGGGGTCGATCATCGCGTACTTGTGGTTGTCGAACAGCCGGAAGAAGCGGTCGATCCGCACGTCCACGGAGGCGGGCTGGATCATCTGCGGATCGAAGGGGTCCAGACGCACCCGACCGGCCTCGATCTGGGCCTGGATGTCACGGTCACTGAGCAGCACGGGCCCACCCTAGCGGTCCCGATTCGCGGCCGGGGCCGACGAGCGGGTATGCTGACCGCCGTTCGTCGCGCCGGATCCCCGGTCCACGCCGACGCTTCGCGCGGGTGTAGTTCAATGGTAGAACTTCAGCTTCCCAAGCTGACAGCGCGGGTTCGATTCCCGTCACCCGCTCCACGCGGAACCGCAGGCTGAGGCCTGCGGTTCCTTCGTACCCGGGGTCCCCTGCCCCGCGGACCGTCCAGAAAGCAGCGCGCCATGCCCAAGATCATCGGCGGCTCCCTCGAGGAGCACCGGGAACGCACGCGCGAGATCATCTTCGACGCCCTCACCGGCCTGCTGGAGACGCAGGACTTCGACGCCGTCACCTTCTCCGCGATCGCGACCGCCGCCGGCGTCGGCCGCACCGCGATGTACAACCACTTCCCCGACAAGGACACGCTCCTGGTCGAGTACGCCCTGCACGAGACCGCGGGGTACATCGTCCAGCTGCGGCGCGGTATCGACGGCGCCACCTCGCCCCGCGAGGCCGTGCAGCTGTACGTCCGCACCCAGCTCGAGCTGAGCGTCACCTTCCACATGCCGCAGTCGATGGGCCGCGGCGGGGCGCTGACCCCCGAGAACGCCGCCCGCATGCGCGAGCACGTGATGATGATCGAGGACGTGCTGCGCACCATCGTGCGCGAGGGCATCGCCTCCGGGGACTTCGCCGCCGACCTCGAGGTCGACGCGACCGTCCGCATCATCAACGGCCTGGTCGTGGGCCCGGCGGCCCGCCGCTTCTCCGCCACGGCGCTGGAGGCCTTCGTGCTGCGCGGCCTCGGCGCCGCCCCCGAACCGGCCTGAGCACGCCTGAGTCAGACCGACGTCCGGGGGCGGCAGCTCAGGAGCCCTTCTCGCTCTCCCAGTTCATGGTGTCGATCGAGTCGGCGTCCTCCTCCTCGCCGCGGCGGGCGAAGAGCGGGCGGGACATCTCCTCCTGGCCGTCCTCGAGGTCCACCTCGGGGGCGGTGTGCGCGATGATCCAGGCCACCGCGATGACGATCAGGGCGAGCACCGCGATGCCCCAGCGCAGGTAGACGTCCACCCCGCCGGTCACGACGGCGATCACCGCGTTGGTGGCGAGCGCCGCGATCGCGGCGGTGGTCAGCAGCAGCGGCAGCGCGAGGGCGCCGACGGCGGAGCGCAGCACCCCGGTCAGCACGGCGCCGCCGAGGGCGCCGGAGTGACCCCAGGAGCCGGCGCCGCCGTAGCGGCCGGTGGCGACGACCTCCTCGGCGCCGTCCATCGCGGCGGAGGAGCCGAGCATCCACAGGCCCAGGCCCGCGGCGGTCAGCACCACGCCCACCAGGTAGCCGGGCAGGGCCGCCGGGCCCAGGCCGAAGCCCGCCACCAGCGGCAGCAGCACGGCGATCAGCACCGCCGGCGCCACGGCCCGGCGCACGCCCTCGAGCACGTCGTCCAGGCGCAGCGCGGAGCGCTTCTCCAGGGTCGCGGCTCGGGTCTCCACCACGGAGGTCGCGCCCGCCCGGCGGGCGGCATCCAGCAGGGCGGCGGTCATCGCGAGCACCGCGACGACGCCGAGGCCGAGACCCGCCAGCACCGGCAGCGCCACCGGGGACAGGGCGTGCAGGGCGCGGTCCTCCCAGACGGTGGCGGCGCGCGGGGCGACCTGCAGGGCGGTGACCACGGGGCCGAGGGCCGCGAGGGCGGGGAGCACGGCGGCCAGCAGCATCACGGCGCGGGGCGCGGCGGTCGCGGCCGCTGCGCCCTCCCGGTCGGTGCGCTCCTGGTCGGGGCGGTCCAGCAGGGAGGCGGCGGCGATGGAGCCGGCCTGCCCGGCCAGCACGATCAGCGCGCCGAGTCCGGCGGTCGCCAGGAGGGTGAGGGCCAGGCCGGGCACGCCGGCGCTGAGCACGCTGAGCACCCCGGCCACGAGCACCACCAGGGCCAGCGCCCCGGCGGTGACGACGGCACCGGAGGCGAGACCGGAGACGGTGCCGAGCGCGCCGCCGGTGCGGCTGGTGCGGGCCGCGCGCAGCACGGAGGCGCCGCGGCGGGCGGCCAGGTTCCCGGACAGGACGGTGACGGCGAGGGCCACCAGCACGCCCAGCGCCAGGGAGGCGGCGACCACGGTCGCCGGGGAGATCGTGTACAGGGTCAGGACGTCCAGGAAGGCCCCGGCGCCACGGGACTCGTCGGTCGCGGTGACCCACTGCGACATGTCGGTGATCGCCTCGAGGATCTGCGCCTCGAGCTCCGAGCGGGCGATGGGCTCCGCGGTGATCGCGGTGTCCGAGAAGGTGTCCATCCCGACGGGGGCGAAGCGCAGGTTCTGGTAGGCCGAGGGCAGCCAGAGGGCGGCGGCGACCACGGCGCCGATGCCTCCGAGCAGGCCGGGCGCCTGGGTGCGGGCGAAGCGCACCGCGCCGACCTCGTCGTCCGCGCCGCGCGGGATCAGCGCGGAGAGCCCGGCGGCCAGCAGCGCCACGCCGAGGCCGAGCAGCACCACCAGGATGCCCTCGGTGGCGAAGACGGGGATGCCCAGCAGCAGGCCGACGGCGGCGAGGGAGGCGGTCAGGGCCAGCAGGTCCGCGGACAGCATGCCGCCGCGGCGCAGCATCCCGGCGGTGCGCAGATGCGCGGCGCCGAGGTTGTCCTCCGCCTCCGCCTCCAGGCCGTGCTCGTCGGTGCCGACCAGCACCGCGGAGGAGACGGCGGCGGTCTCCAGCGGCACCGCGGTCGCCCGCAGCACCAGCGCGGAGACGGCGGCGCCACCGGAGAGGGCCACCAGACCGGTGGAGGCGCCCTCCTGCAGCACCCACAGGGTGATCGCGGAGGGCAGCACCGCCAGGGCGAGCGCCCCGGCGACGGTGAGGGCCCCGAGCCGCGGGGCCAGCGCGCGGCGGCGCCCGGCGTCCAGGCCGAGGGCGGCGAGCTGCACGGCGGTGCCGCGCCAGGCGGCGAGCGGGCCCAGCAGCAGACCCAGCAGCAGCATCGCCGAGCGCAGGATGCGCTGGTCGGTGCTGCCGGGCACGAGATAGAGCAGCACCGCCAGCGGGATGCCGATCCACAGCAGCAGGGAGCCGGCGGCGCCGAGCGCCCCGCCGAGGCGGGAGCCGAGCGACTCGTCGAGCTCCTCGGCGTCCTCGTCGCGGCGCAGGCGGGCAGGGACGACGAACCCGGCGACCAGCGCGGCCACCGAGAGGGCCGCGAGCACGAGCAGGGCGATGGCGAGGTCGTCGCCGAGCGGGAAATCGGTGATGAAGGCCACGGGACGGTTCTCCCTCGGGGTGGGTCAGGCGAGCAGCGAGAGGTCCAGGGTGGTCGGCGCGCCCTCGACGACGCGGATCGGCACCCCCCAGTCCTGCTGGTGCATGTGGCAGGCCGGGAACTCGACGGCCGGGTCGACGTCGCAGGAGGCGGCGCGCGCGTTCACGTGCAGCACCCCCTCGGTGTAGGCCGGATCCAGCTCGATCGTGCGCTCGAGGTCGGTGGAGACCCCTCCCCCGGCGGCGAGCATCGGCTGCGGGGTGGTGGAGATGGTGACCTGGGTGGAGGGGCCGAGCGAGTCGTCGAGCTTGTGGCCCTCCGGCGGTGTGAACAGCACCCGCACCGTCAGCGGGCCGGGGCCCACCTCGGTGGCGGGGCGCTCGGAGCGGCGGGCGCCCTCGTCGATCACGCGCTCGGCGGCGCGGGCCACGGGCACCCAGGTGATGCGATGCGCCCCGGACTCCACCACGATGAGCTGGCCGATGCCGTCGACCGGCGGGCCGACCAGGGCCGCGCTGGGCTCGTCCAGGTCGGTGGCGACGGTGACGACGGTGGCGGCGTCCCCGGTGCGGATCGGGTTCTCCTCGGCGTGCTCGTCGACGATCCGGATCGCGCCGTTGTAGGTGTCGGCCACGGCGATGCGGCCGTCGGGCAGCACGGTCACGCCGAGCGGGTGCTGCAGGCGCGCCACCTCGGCGGGGCCGTCCACGTGGCCGAAGTCGAACAGGCCCTGTCCGACGAGGGTGGAGACCTCCATCGTCTGCGGGTCCAGCACCCGGATCGCGGAGCTCTCGGAGTCGGCGACGACGAGGCGCCCATCGGGCAGCTCGTCGATGCCGGAGGGCTGCGCCCACCAGGAGGTGACGGCAGGGCCGTCCACGAGGCCCTCCTGGGTGGTGCCGGCCAGCACCATCAGGGAGCCGGTGACGGGGTCGAAGGTCCACAGCTGGTGGATGCCGGCCATCGTGATCACGACGCGGTTCAGGGCGTGCGACCAGCCCAGGTCCCACGGGGTGGACAGGGCGTAGGAGCGGGGGTCGCCCTCGCCGCGGGGCAGCGCGTCGCCCTGCATCCACTGGGCGCCGGAGCCGGCGACGGTCCACACCTCGGTGGCGGTGCGGGAGCGCAGGAAGCGGTCCTGGCCGACCTTCACGCCGCGCAGCACGTGGTTGGCGGTGTCGGCGACCAGCAGGTCGTAGCCGACCTCCGCGGCGACGTCGGAGGGCAGGGCCAGCACGCCGTTGGGCTCGGCGAATCGCACCCCGGCGGACTCGCCGTCCAGCAGGCCGCGACGGCCGTCGCCGATCTCCTCGTCCACGGTGGTGCCGTCGGGGTCGAAGACCACCAGGCGGTGCTGCCCGGCGTCGGAGACCACGATCCGCCAGTCGTCCAGGATCGTGACCTTGGACGGGAAGCGGAGGGTCTGCGGCACCTTCTCGGCGATCACGGTGGGGGCAGGGCCACGGCGCAGGGAGCCGTCGGCCTCGCCCTCGGCGACCAGGCGGCCGATGAGGGCGTCGAGGTTCTCGGCGTGGCCCTCCCCGGAGAGGTTGCCGGCGATGCGGCCCTGGGTGTCCAGCACCATCAGGGTGGGCCAGGCGCGGGCGCCGTACTCGCTCCAGGTGAGCAGCTCGGGGTCGTCGAGCACGGGGTGGGTGACCTCGTAGCGCTCGATGTTCGCGGCGAGCGCGTCGGGGTCCTTCTCGAACTCGAACTTCGGCGAGTGCACGCCGACGACGACGAGCTCCTCGGCCCACTTCTCCTCCAGCGGCCGCAGCTCGTCGAGGACGTGCAGGCAGTTCACGCAGCAGAAGGTCCAGAAGTCCAGCAGCACGATCTTGCCGCGGAGGTCCTCGAGGTCGAGGTCGACGCCTCCCGTGTTCAGCCATCCACGGCCCCGCAGGGCGGGCCCGTGAGCGCGGGCTGGCAGGGGCAAGGAGGCGTCGGACGAAGCGGTCATGGGGCCAGTGAACACCGCCCACCTGGACACATGCCAGTCGGTCGGGGGGTGGCGGGGACCGACATCACCCGCGAGCAGGATCGTACGCAGGGATGATCCGGACCCTCACCAGGTCGCGATCCAGGCGGCCAGGGCGGGGTCCTCCAAGCTGCCGAGGACCAGGTCGGCCTCGGGGACGGAGCCCAGATGTGTGGGCACGGCGATCAGCCGCAGCCCGGCGTCGCGGGCGGCCTGGGCGCCGGTGCCGGAGTCCTCCAGGGCCAGGGTGTCCTCCGGGGCGACGCCGAGGGCGCGGGCCGCCGCGGCGTACATGTCGGGCGCGGGCTTGGGCCGATCCACGGTGTCGGAGGCCTCCAGGACGGTGAAGTGCTCGAGCAGGCCGCCGGCGGCGAGCTTGTCGCGCAGGGACTCCAGCCAGGAGTTGGAGGCGCAGCCCAGGGGGCGGGCGGCCGCGGCGGCGCGCACGGTCTCGGGGGCGCCCGGCATCGTCGTGACCCCGCCGTCGAGCTCGGCGGCGAAGGCCTCATCGAGCTGGGCGAGCACCGCGGTCTCGGGGTGGCCGGAGCGGGCGGCGAGCACTTCGGCGGCGACCTCGATGGTGGAGCCGTGCAGCCGCTCGTCGTCCTCGGGTGTGAGGACGGCGCCGATGCGGGCGACGACGGCGTCCTGAGCGCGCATCCACACGCTCTCGGTGTCCAGCAGCAGCCCGTCGCAGTCGAAGACGACGGCCTGCGGGGTCCAGTCACCGAAGGCGGCCCGGACGCTCTCGGGGACGGTGGCGTCGGCGGGGGTGGTGCTCATCGGCGAGGCTCCCAGCTCTCGATCCAGGTGCGCAGGGCGGGGTCGGCGAGGCTCGCCAGCGTGCGCGGGGCGGCAGGCTCCTGGCCGGGCACGGAGGGCACGGCGATGAGCTGCAGCCCGGCGGACCGGGCGGCGCGGGCCCCGGCCTCGGAGTCCTCGAAGCCGAGGGTCTGCGTCGGCTCGGCGCCGAGCGCCCGCGCGGCGGCGAGGTACATGTCGGGGGCGGGCTTGGGCTCGGCGACGTCCTCGACGGCGATGCTGGCGCCGAGCAGCCCGGCGATGCCGAGACCGGTGAGCTTGGCGTCGAGCATCTCGCGCGGGGAGTTCGAGGCCACGGCGACGGGGCGACGCGCGGCGACGGCGCGCAGGGTCTCCAGGGCGCCGGGCAGCGGCTGCGGGGTGTGCCCGGTGTCCGCCATGGCCTCCGCCATCAGCTCCTCGCCCACCTCGTAGGGGTCTCGCCCCAGGTGCTCGGCCAGGACGATCGAGACGGCCTGCCCGGAGGCGCCGGTCAGCGAGCGCCGGGTGGCCGGAGGAAGGGTCACGCCCTGCCGGGCCAGGTAGGCGTCCTGCAGCTGGACCCAGCGGGCCTCGGTGTCGATGAGCAGGCCGTCGCAGTCGAAGACCACGGCCTCCGGGGCCCAGCGCGGGGGCCACTGGTCGAGCGGGGACGGGGGCAGCGGAGCGGTGTCGGCACGCATGATGCCCCCAGCGTATCCGGGCCGCTCAGGCTCCCGCGTCCTCCTGCCCCGCGTCCTCCTGCAGCGCGGCGAAGCCGAGGTCGAGATCGGCGAGGATGTCGTCGATGTGCTCGATGCCCACGGAGAGCCGCACGAAGCCGGGCTCCACCCCGGCGAGCCGCTGCTGCTCCTCGTCGAGCTGGGAGTGGGTGGTGGAGGCCGGGTGGATCACCAGCGAGCGCACGTCGCCGATGTTGGCCACCAGGGAGTGCAGGCGCAGGGCGTCCACGAAGCGGATGCCCGCCTCCTTCCCGCCCTCCAGCACGAAGCCCAGGACCGAGCCCGCGCCGCGCGGCAGGTAGCGCCGGGCGCGGTCGTGGTACGGCGAGTCCGGCTGGCCCGCGTAGGCCACCGAGACCACGCCGGGCTTGCCCACCAGGTGCTCCGCCACCTTCTCGGCATTGGCGACGTGGCGCTCCATCCGCAGCGGCAGCGTCTCGATGCCCTGGGCGATGAGGAAGGCGCTGTGCGGGGCGATGGCCGGGCCGAGGTCCCGCAGCAGCGCCACCCGGGCGCGGATCGCGAAGGCCGGCAGCTCCGGCGGCAGCTGGGTGTAGACCAGGCCGTGGTACGAGGGATCGGGCTCGTTCAGCAGGGGGAAGCGCTCCGGCTCGGCCCCGAAGTCGAAGCGGCCCGCGTCGACGATGGCGCCGGCGATGGCGGTGCCGTGCCCACCCAGGAACTTCGTGGCCGAGTGGACCACCACATCGGCGCCGTGCTCGATCGGCCGCAGCAGGTAGGGGGTGGCGACCGTGTTGTCCACGATCAGCGGCACCCCGGCGTCGTGGGCCACCCCGGCGACCCCCTCCACGTCCAGCACGTCCTGGCGGGGGTTGGGGATGGTCTCGGCGAAGAACGCCTTGGTGGTGGGGCGCACGGCGGCACGCCAGGAGTCGAGGTCGTCGGGGTCCTCGACGAAGACCGGCTCGATACCGAGGCGGGACAGGGTGTGGCGGAACAGGTTGGCGGTGCCGCCGTACAGGGAGGGGGAGACGACGATGCTGTCCCCGGCCTGGGCCACGGTGAGGACCGCCAGGGTGATCGCGCTCTGCCCGGAGGCGACCAGCAGCCCGGCCGCGCCGCCCTCGAGGGCCGCGATGCGGGTCTCCACGGCCTCCTGGGTGGGGTTGGTCAGGCGCGTGTAGATCGGGCCGAGCTCGGCGAGCGCGAAGCGGTTCGCGGCGGTCTGCGCGTCGGGGAAGACGAAGCTGGTGGTCTGGTAGATCGGCAGGGCGCGGGCGCCGGTGTCGCCGTCGGGCTGCTGCCCGGCGTGCACGGCGAGGGTCTCGAGATGCGGGGCGGGGGCGGGCTCGGAGGTCGACATGCGCCCAGCCTGCGGTGCGGGGGCGTGGGCGGCAAGGATTCGGGCCGAGCGTGAACCGGGATGACGGACGGAGCGCGAGGGGTGCCCCGACAGGACATCCCTCCCCCGCGGGGGCCCGCCTAGGCTCTCGGCCATGAGCACCTCGAGCACCGCCCCCGACCCCCGCCAGGGGATCCGGGCCGAGATCAGCGACTTCCTGCGCACCCGCCGGGACGCCCTGACCCCGCAGGCCGCGGGCATCATCGCCGGGTCGCGGCGGCGGGTGCCGGGGCTGCGCCGGGAGGAGCTGGCGATGCTGGCCGGGATGAGCGTGGACTACTACGCGCGGATGGAGCGCGGCGACCTCGCCGGGGTCTCCCCCGAGGTGCTGGACGCCCTGGCGCGCGCCCTGCAGCTCGACGAGGCCGAGACCGACCACCTGCACGACCTGGCCGAGGCGGCCCAGCCGCGGCCGCGGCGTCCGCGCCACGCCCCCTCCTCCACGGTGCGGCCCGCCCTGCAGCAGTTCCTCGACGCGGCCGCCGCGCCGATGTGGGCCCGCGACCGACGGATGGACGTGCTGGCCACGAACGCGCTGGGGCGGGCGCTGTACGCCCCGCTGCTGGAGGACGTCGCCGCCCGGGGCAACACCGCCCGCTTCCTGTTCCTCAGCCCCGCCTCGCGGGTGTTCTTCCCCGACTGGGAGCGGTCCGCGGACGGGGTCGTCGCGACCCTGCGCAGCTACGCGGGGCGGACCCCGCGGGACACCGGGCTGACGGACCTGATCGGGGAGCTCATCGCCCGCAGCGAGGAGTTCTCCGCCCGCTGGTCCGCCCACCAGGTGCGCCACCATCGCACCGGCACCAAGCGCATCCGCCACCCGCAGGTCGGCGAGCTGGAGCTGTCCTACGAGGGGATGGAGCTGTCCGCCGAGGAGGGCTGGACCCTGTTCGGCTACTCGGCGGAGCCCGGCAGCCCCAGCCTGGAGCGCCTGGCGCTGCTGGCCAGCCTCGCCGTCAGCCCGTCGGGCTCATCGGGGTCGTCGGCGCCGTCGGGGCCGTCAGGTCCAGCCGCCGGCCCGTCCAGCGGTGGCGCAGCCAGCGGTCGTGGGAGGCGATGACGACCGTCCCCTCCGCCTCCAGCACCGCTCGCTCCAGCCGGGTGGCCAGGTCCAGGGCCAGATGGTTGGTGGGCTCGTCCAGCAGCAGCAGCGCCGGAGGCGCGGCGAGGATCGCGGCGAGAGCGACCCGGCGCCGCTGACCCCGGGAGAGCTCGCCCAGCGGCCGGTCCAGGTCCCGCGGGTGCAGCAGGCCGCGGGTGTCCGCGGCGACCTCGCGGGCGGTGGCCTCCGGGTCCAGCACCTCGTCCTGCGCCAGCAGCGCCCGGTCCGGGGTGACGGAGACGCTGCCCGCGCTCGGAGCGAGGGTGCCGGCCAGCAGGGCCAGCAGCGTCGACTTCCCGCTGCCGTTGGGGCCGGTGATCAGCAGCTTCTCCCCCGCGGCGAGGCCGAGGTCCACCGGGGCGAGGCGTCCGGTGACGGCGGCGCCGGAGGCGGAGGCGAGCACCTGGTGCTCCGCGCCGCGGCGGGGCTCCCGCCAGCCGGTGAAGACCAGCTCGGCCGGGGGCTTGCGGATCTGGGACTCCTCCAGCTCCTCCAGCCGGCGACGGGCGTCGCGCACCCGCCGGGAGACGACCGTGGCGTTGCGGTCGGCGTAGAACTTCTTGGAGGCGCGGGCCTCGGTGCGGGGGCCGCGCCCCTCGTGACCCACCCGGTGGCTCTCCTTCACCGCGGCGCGCAGCGCGTTCAGCTCCTCCTGCTCGTCCCGGAAGCGGGTCTCCCAGCGGTCGCGGGCGTCCATGCGGGCGTGCAGGTAGTCGGTGAAGGTGCCGGTGAAGGCCTGGACGCCGCCGGGCTCCCGGTCCAGCGGGGTGGGCGCCGGGTCGAGGTCGAGCTGGCCGCGGGTGGCCTCGTCGAGGAAGGCGCGGTCGTGGCTGGCGGCGAGCACCGGGCCGGGATGCTCGGCGAGCAGGCCGGCCAGGAAGGCGGCGGCGTCCTCGTCGAGGTGGTTGGTGGGCTCGTCCAGCAGCAGGGTGGTGGGCCGGGCGATCAGCAGGTGCGCGAGGGCGAGGCGGCCGCGCTGCCCGCCGGACATCTCGTCCAGCCGTCGCTCGGCGGGGATCGGCGCGAGGCCGAGCCCGTCCAGCACCCGGGCGGCGCGCTGCTCGGCGCCCCAGACGTCGGCGAGGGTCGCCTCCTCCAGCAGCTCCTGGTAGCGGCGGGCGACGGTCGCGTCGTCGGGGCGGGCGGCGAGGTCCTCCCCCGCGGCGGTGAGGTCCCGTTCCAGGCGGCGGGCGTGGACCAGCGCGTCCTCGACCACGGCCGCGCGGGTGGTGGCCGGCGGCAGCGGCAGCTCCTGGTGGAGCAGGCCGACGGGGCCGGGGGCGTGGACGGTGCCGTGGTCCGGGACGAGGCGTCCGGCGAGCACCCGCAGCAGGGTGGACTTGCCGCTGCCGTTCTCCCCCAGGAGGCCGGTGGGGCGCCCGGCGGGCACGGTGAGGGAGACGTCCCGCAGCACGGGCCGGTCGGGGTAGGAGAAGGAGAGGCCCTCGGCGCGCAGGTGCAGGGCGGCGGGGGCAGAGGGGGATGAGGACATGGAGCGGCTCCGGGGTGCGCGAAGGGGCGACGGTCTCGGGGCGGCTCAGATCCTCACGGGCCCGACCTTAGGGGCAGCGAATGCCGCCGTCCAGCGAATATCCCTCCGCCGCTCCCCGGATCACTCCGGCGGGGCGGCGAGCAGCGCGGTGACGGCGGCGCGCATCATCGCCTCGCCGGGGCCGTGGGCGAGCACCCGGTGCGGGGCGGGCGGGGCCGTCTCGGCGCGGCCGGTGTGCACGACGATCGTGTCCGGGCGGGCGGCGAGCAGCTCCCGCAGGCGGGCGTCCTCGGCAGGGTCGGCGGCACCGAGGGCGGTGAGGACGAGCACCGGGGCCGCTCCCGGCGGAGGCGCCTGCCAGGCGGGGTCGGTGACGACGGCGAGCCCGTGTGCGGCGAGGGCCCGGGGCAGGGCGTCGGGGGCCTCGGGGCGGCTGCGCAGGTCGAGCACGGCCACCTCGCCGGGGGTGAGGCGGGCGCGGCGCAGGCCGATGGCGCGGGCGGCCAGCGCGGCCCCGGCCTCCGCGAGGGCGGCCTCGGCGGCGGGGACGTCCGGGGTGGGCAGCCAGCGGCGGCGGGCCCGCAGGGAGGCGATCCGCTCGGCCGCCTCCCGGTGGCGGGCCTCCAGCAGCGCGGGGTTCAGCTCGCCGGTCTGCACGGCGGCGTCGAGCCCGGCGATCACCGCGCGGGCCGCGGCGGGGTCGGGCACGTGCAGCAGGTGCGCCCCGGCGCGCAGGGCGGCGACGGCGGCCGCGGCGAGGTCGATCCCGGCCTCCGCGGCGGCGCGGGGCACGTCCCCGGCCACCAGCAGGCCGTGGAAGCGGGCGGTGCCGATCTCCTCCAGCAGGGCGGGCATCCAGGCGCCGAGCGCCGCGGGGCCGGGGCCGAGGGCGGGGACGGCCAGCGGGTCGGGCATCACCGCGTCGGCCCAGGCGGCGAGCTCCCAGGGCACCAGGTGATCGGCCTCCAGGGCGTCCCGGTCCAGGGGCACCGCGGTGTCGCCCGGGCCGAGGGAGCCGGCGCCGGGGGCGCCCTGCACGCAGACGGCGATGCCGGGCTCGCGCACCCCGGACAGCAGGGCCCGGGCCTGCCGGGCCACCAGGTCGGGCTCGTCGCCCAGGGCGTGGGTGCCGCAGCGGGCGGCGGGATGGGTGGCGACGTCCAGGCGGGGCCCGAGCAGCACCTCGATGCCGCAGGCGGCCAGGAGGTCCCCGAGCGCGAGGCCGAGGCGGCGGGTGGCCTCCGGGTCGTCGACGGCGCCGAGCGCGGCGGGGCTCGGGGTGACGCCCTGGCCCGCGGCGTGCTCGGTCACGGCGAGGACGGTGCCGGGGGCGGTCCCCCGCAGGCGCTCGGCGCGCTCGCGCAGCGCGGCGGGGGCGGCGGCCGGCAGCACGGCCACCCCGAGGCCCGTCGGGAGCTCGCCGTCGTCCGCGGCGGGCAGGTCCATGACCAGCAGGGAGGCCAGGGGGACGGCCTCGGACCCGAAGGTTTCCGGAGCTTCCGGGCGTGCGATCATGGGCTCACTCCTGCCGGGGGCGGACCCCCTCAGGATAGGACCCGGAAGACCAGGTGGAGCAGGCCATGACCCCCTCGACGGACCCCACGACCCCCGCCCTGGTGCTGGTCGGCATCATCGGCATCACCCGCTCCCGGCTGGTGATCGCGCCCCGGGAGCCCGGCGCGGAGCCGCTGGTGGACCTGGAGGGCCAGGGCGCCCTGCCCGGCACCCGGATGGAGCAGAAGCTCGACCTGCTGGCCCGCACCGCCCGCCACGCCCGCGACCAGGCCGCCGAGCGCCTGGGCGCCGAGCCGCGGATCGTGGCCGCCACCCTCGCGGTGCACGGCCTGGCCCGCACCGAGCACGAGGAAGCCACCGTCGTGGCCCGCACCCTGCTGCGGGACTGGGGCATCCCCCGTGAGCGGATCCAGGTGGACGACGACCTGCTGACCTCCTTCCTGGCCGGCGGCGTCGGCGAGGACGGCATCCTGCTGCGGGCCGGCACCGGCGCCGTCGGCGTGCGCTACGCGGGCCGGGTGCCGCGGGAGCGCCGCGACGGCATGGGCTGGCTGCTGGGCGACATCGGCTCCGCCGTGTGGATCGGCCGCCGCACCCTGCAGGTCGTGGCCGCGGACCTCGACGGCCGCGGGCCGCGCACCCTGCTGACCGAGCGGGTGGGCGACGCGCTGGGCCTGGACCTGCGCGACGGCCTGCTGCCGCCCTCCCCCACCGGCGACGTGCGCGACGACCTCTCCCGCGCCGTCTTCGCCCTGGCCCCTCCCGGGCGCCACGCCGCGCTGGGCCGCTTCGCCCCGCTGCCCGGCTCGGTGCCGGAGGACCCGGCGGCCCGGCGCATCCTGGACCAGGTCATGCGATGCTTCGCCGACACCGTGCGCACCCTGGATCCGCACGCGGAGCTGCCGGTGGTGCTAGCCGGCTCGGTGCTGGCCACCCCCGGCCCGATCCACGACGAGCTGGTCACCGGCTTCGACGCGGAGGGCCGCGAGCACCGTGAGACCCGTTCGTGCATCGAGGGGGCGCTGCTGCTGGCCCGGGAGGCCGCCGCCGAGGAGTAGTCCCGGCGTCTAGGATGGGGCCCGTCCGTCGCCGATCCGGAAGGCCCCTCGATGTCCGAGCTGAACGACCAGGTCCCCACCCGCGAGAAGGTCCTCGTGATCGGGGCGGGACCGGCCGGCCTGGCCGCCGCCGCGGCGCTGCAGGCCCTCGAGGTGCCCTTCGACCTGGTCGACCGGGCCCCGCACGTCGGCGGCATCTGGGACCCGGAGCGCGAGGACTCCCCCGTCTGGCCGTCCCTGGAGATGGTCTCCTCCCGCGAGTACACGCAGTACGAGGACCTGCTCTGGCCGGTCTCCTTCCCGGACTTCCTCGACCCCGCGCAGATGGCCAAGTACCTGCGCGCCTACGCCTCCCGTCACGACCTCGGCGAGCGCTTCCGCCCCGGCGTCGCCGTGCGCTCCGCGCGCCCCTTCGAGGAGGGCGTCTGGCAGGTCGAGTTCTCCACCGGCGAGATCACCGTCTACGGCGGCGTGATCTCCGCGCACGGCATCGCCGAGCGGCCCCACCGGCCCGAGTGGGCCGAGCAGATCGGCGAGGGCACCCGGGTGATCCACTCCTCCGAATGGGAGGGTCCCGACGGCCTCGAGGGGCAGCGGGTGCTCGTGGTCGGCTCTGGTCAGTCCGCCGCGGACGTCGCGGTGGACGCCGCGCGCCGCGCCCTGGACGTGCGCTGGTCGATGCGCACCGGTCACTGGGTGGTGCCGCGCACCATCGCCGGCACCCCCGGCGACGTCGCCGCCGCCCACGAGCCGGCCCTGCTGGGCCCCCTGAACGAGAAGATCGCCGAGCTGGTGGTGGGCCGCGCCGTGGGCGACCCCGCCGAGGTCGGCCTGCCCACCCCCGCGAACGGCCTGCTCGAGGACGCCGTGATCGTCTCCGACACCGTGTTGGACCGGGTGCGCGAGGGCCGCATCGGCCCCGTCGGCGCCGTGGTCGGCGTCGAGGACGGCCGCCCCGTGCTGGCCGACGGCGTGGACTTCGCCCCCGACCTGATCGTGCTGGCGACCGGCTACGAGACCGGTGCCGACCACCTGCCCGAGGAGGTGCTGCCGCGCACCGCCAACGGCGACCTGGACCTGTTCCTGGGCGCCTTCCCGCGCGGCCGCGACGACCTGGTGGTGCTCGGCCAGCAGCACGTCACCGGTGGCGTGCTGCCGGTGCTGGTGGAGCAGGCCGACCTGGCCGCCTACGTGATGCGGGCCCGCCGCGAGGGCTCCCCCGCGCTGGAGCGCTTCCGCCGCCTGCGCGCCGGCTCCGACCGGGCCGTGTCCACCACCCCTCCCGGGGGCCTGCGCGGCCGGATCGCCGCGGTCCTCGGCACCGCCTCTCGTCCCCCGCGGCAGGCGACCTCGAGCGGCGAGCGGCTGGTGCCGCACGTGGACCGGGACGCGCTGCTGGCGCGCCTGCGCAGCGTCCGCGGGGAGTTCGACGGCTCCTGAGCCCGGCCCTCCCCCTGACGAGGGGACGCCCCGGGGGGGTCAGCGGCGCCGTGCGAGCGGCAGGCCGATCGCCGCGCCCAGCACCGCCCAGGCCAGCACCACGATCCCGCCGCGGTGCTGGTCAGCCAGCGCGTCCGGCCACCAGGGCCGTCCGGTGGCGCCGAACCAGCTCGCCGCCAGCAGGGCATCCCCGAGCAGCAGCACCACCCCGGCCGCCGCGAGCACCACCAGCGGCGCCAGCAGGGCGAGCCGCGGACGCGGGGCGCAGCGCAGGATCACGGCGATCGCGACCCCGCCGCCGAGGGCCAGCATCTGCAGGGCCAGGTGGGCGGCGTGCGCATCCAGCGCCAGGCGCAGCAGCCCGGTCGCGTAGATCCCCACGAGCGCCGCGACCGGCACGGCCGCCAGCAGCGGGGCGAGCCAGGCCCGGGAGGCGAGGAATCGCCGCCAGCGCGGCGGCACCGTCCCGGCGGAGCCGAGCAGCACCCCGGCGGGGGCGAGCAGCAGCAGGTGCTGCAGCAAGTGGGCGGAGACCAGCACCTTCCCGTACACGGCGGGCGGGCCGTTGGTGGCCAGGATCAGCACGGCGGCCCCGGCGGCCAGGCGCAGCGTCTCCCCGCGGCCGCGGGCGGGGGCCCCGGCCCGCCACCACCACAGGGCGATCACGCAGACCAGCGCGAGGGAGAACGGCGAGGGCCGCCATGCGGCGAGCACCGCCACCGCGGTGGGGGCGGCCGGCAGCTCGTAGCCGGTGAGGATCCCGGCGGTGCCGCTGGGAGGGGCGGCCGCGTCCGAGGGCGGCGGGGAGGAGCTCATCGCCGCCGCCAGCGCCACGGCCAGCCCCATCAGGGCCAGCTCCAGCAGGGCCAGGCGCCGGTAGGTGGCGCGCGCCGCGGCGGCGTCCCCGCCCCCGGCCAGGGAGGCGGCGAGCTGCCGGCGCTGCATCCAGCCCAGCACCCCCAGGCCCAGCAGCAGCGCGGCCTTCGCGAGCCCGAGCTGCACGTAGGCGCTGGTGAGGAGCTCCGCCGGGGAGGTCATGCGCACCACCAGCGCCCACACCCCGCTGAGGCCGAGCGCCACCCAGCACACCAGCGCCAGGTGGGAGTAGCCGGCGAGCACGCGGGCGTCGTCGCGGGAGCGGGCCGGGAGCAGATGCAGCACCGCCAGGCCGCCCACCCAGATGCCGACGGCCAGCAGGTGCACGAGCATGGTGGAGGTGGCGACCTCGTGGGAGGTGTCCCCCGCGGCGTGGCCCGTCATCGCGGCGCAGAAGGCCAGCACCCCGGCGGCGAGGGTGACCAGGCGTCCCGTGCCGCGGCCGGTGCCGGTCACCGCGAGGGTGGTGGTCAGGGCCGCGACCAGCACGCCGGTGAGCAGCCAGATGCCGAGGTCGGTGCGGACGAAGACGCCGAGGTCGGAGCCGAAGCGCTCGCTGCCCACCCGCTGGCCGGTGGCGATCGAGTAGGACAGCAGCAGCCCGATGCCGCGGGCGAGCGTCGCCACGCCGCCGGCGACGGCGACGAGGGTGAGGGCGCGGGCCCGGTCGGCGTCCTCGCGCAGCAGCCAGCCGGCCAGCACGGCGCCGCCCAGCATCACGGCGGCGGCGAGGTCCCCGAGCATCGCGGCGACGGGGGCGCCGTGCCGGGCGAGCGCCCCGGCGTCGCGCAGCACCAGCGCCCCGGAGCCGGCGACGTCGGCGGCGAGCACCGCCGCCCCGCCCAGCAGGAGCAGGGGGATCAGCACGGCCGCGGCCCCGCGGGCCAGGACGGCGGGGGCGGGACGGTCGGTCGCGGTGGCGGCGCCGCTCACCGGGCGATCACCACGCCCAGCCAGAGGGCCGACATGCCGATGCCGATGGTGAGGCAGAGGTAGCCGAGCGAGATCGCGGGGGTGCCGCGTCGCACCAGCGCCACCACGTCCAGGGCGGCGGTGGAGAGCGTGGACAGGCCGCCGCACAGCCCCACCGCGAGCAGCATGGAGAACAGCTCGGGCACGCCGGCGGCGGAGCCCAGCAGGGTCACCACGATGCCCAGCAGGAAGCAGGCCAGCACGTTGGCCACGAAGGTCATCCAGGGGCCGGAGCGGTCGGGGGTCACGGCCGGCCAGCGGCGCTGCAGCAGCGGCGGCCCGTACTCGGCGATCGCCCAGCGGCCGACGGCGCCGATCGCGCCGCCGAGGGCGACCATCACCACCATCGCCAGGCCCAGCAGGATCGCGATCATCGCCCGTCCTCCTCGACCTCGAGGACGGCGCCCGGGTGCAGGCCCCCGGCGGGCCCGCCCGCCACCGGGGGCGCGGAGTCCGGCTCCGCGCTCCCCGCCTCGGGGCGGGCCAGCCGCATGGCCAGGGCCAGGCCGACCACGGTGGCGCCGATGCAGATGGCGAGGGTGAGCAGCGCGTAGGTGAGGGCGACGGTCGGGAAGTCGGCGCCGATCATGGCGGAGCCGTCGAGCACCACGGCGCTCATGGTGGTGAAGCCGCCGCAGAAGCCGGTGCCGACCAGGGGCCTGGTCCAGGCGGGGACGGGCCGCACCTCCATCACCCCGGTCAGGGCGCCCAGGATCAGGCAGCCGATCACGTTGACCGCGAGGGTGGACCAGGGGATCTCGATCAGGGTGGGGGTGGCGGTGGTGGGGAACACGGCCGCCGCGATGAACCGCAGCGTCGCCCCGAGGGCGCCGCCGGCGGCGACCAGCGCGATGACCTGCCGGGTGGCCAGGGGCCGCGGGGCGGGCCCGGAGTCGAGGGTCTCGACCTCCTCGGCCTCCGCCTCGCGCACGGCGTCCATCTCGACGGTGCGCATCCGCGGGTCCTCGCGGCGCGGCGGCTCGCCTGCGGGTGGGGGGCTCGTGCTCACCGATCCAGGGTACCGACCTCGGCGGCCCCCGACGGACCGGCCGGGCTCACGGCGGAATCAGCCCCAGACGAGGCCCAGGGCGGGGTCCTCGAGCACGGCGGAGACGTCGCGCAGCAGCTCGGAGCCGAGGGCCCCGTCGATCAGGCGGTGGTCGAAGCTCAGGGCGAGCTGGGCGATCTGGCGCGGCACCATCTGGCCGTCCACCACCCAGGGCTTGTCCTTGATCGCGCCGACGCCGAGGATCACGGACTCCCCCGGGTTCAGGATCGGGGTGCCGGAGTCGATGCCGAAGACGCCGAAGTTGGTGATGGTCAGGGAGCCCTCGCGGGTGGCCGAGAGCGGGGTGCGGCCGGCGCGGGCGGTCTTGGCGAGGTCGTCGATGCCCTCGGCGAGCTCGCGCAGGGTCATCAGGTGGGCGTCCTTGATGTTGGGCACGATCAGGCCGCGCGGGGTGGCGGCGGCGATGCCGAGGTTCACGAAGTGCTTGTAGACGATCTCCTGGGCGTGCTCGTCCCAGGAGGCGTTGACCTCGGGGTTGCGGCGGATCGCCACCAGCAGCGCCTTCGCGATCACCACCAGCGGGCTGATCTTCACCCCGGACCATTCGCGGGAGGCGCGCAGCTGCTCCACGATCCGCATGGTCGCGGTCATGTCGATCTCGTTGAACACGGTGACGTGAGGGGCGGTGAAGGCGGAGGCCACCATCGCCTCGGCGGTGCGCTTGCGGACCGAGCGGATCGGCACCCGGGTGGTGCGCTCGTCGCTGGTGACGCCGGAGAAGGGCTGGTCGCGCACGGACTTCATGGCGTAGCCGAGGTCCTCGGGAGCCTGCGGGGACTCCTCGGGGAAGTAGTGGCCCTCGCCGCCGTCGGGGCTCATGGCGCGCTGCTGGGCGGCGAGCACGTCGTCGCGGGTGACGGTGCCGCCGGGGCCGGTGGCGAAGACGTCGGCCAGGGCCACGCCGAGGTCGCGCGCGAGCTTGCGCACCGGCGGCTTGGCGAGGATCCGGTCGATCGGGACCTGCGGGTCGTCCTCCTGGGCGGGCCGGCGGCGCCGGCGGCGGGAGGGACCGGCGGAGGCGCCGTAGCCGACGAGGTTCTTGGGCTCCTCGTCCTGCACCCGCTCGGCCTCGCGGGAGGCGGCGGGGGTCTCGGTGTCCCCCGCGGCGACCTCGGGCTCCTCGGCGACGACCGGCTCGGCGGAGGCCGCGCCGTCGGCGGGCTCGGCGGGGGCGTCCTGCGCGGGGACGGGGCCGCCGGCGGTGTCGACCTCGAACAGGGGCGCCCCGACGGGCACCTCGTCCCCGACCTTCACCAGGACCTTCAGCACGGTGCCGGCGACGTGGCTGGGCAGCTCGACGGCGCTCTTGGCGGTCTCCACCTCGATGACCGGGTCGTTGATGGCGATGGTGTCGCCGGCGGCCACCTTGATGTCGACGATCTCGGCCTCGGTGAGGCCCTCACCGGGATCGGTGAGGCGGATCGTGACGATCGACGGGCTGGGGCTGGCGTTCATGCCGGGATCCTTTCACGCGGGGCTCCGGTGCGGACCGGATCCCGGGCGGGCGTCGTGCGACGGGCGAGGACGGGTCAGTGGGAGAGCACGCGGTCGACGCCGTCGAGCACGCGCTCCAGGTCGGGCAGGTAGGCGTGCTCCATGCGGGCCGGCGGGTACGGGGTGGCGTAGCCGCCGATGCGCAGCACCGGGGCCTCCAGGTGGTAGAAGCACTGCTCGGAGACGCGGGCGGCGATCTCCCCGCCGAGGCCGCCGAGCACGGGCGCCTCGTGGACGATGACCAGGCGGCCGGTGCGGCGCACGGAGGCGGTGACGGTCTCCATGTCCAGCGGCGCCAGGGAGCGGGCGTCGATGACCTCGAGCTCGATGCCGTCCTCCGCGGCGGCCTCGGCGCTCTCCAGCGCCAGGGGCACGCTCGGGCCCCAGGCCAGCAGGGTCGCGTCGGTGCCGGGGCGGCGGACCTGCGCCTGCCAGGGGCCCAGCTCGGGGCGGTGGTCGGGGTCGACGTCGCCCTTGACCCAGTAGCGCCGCTTGGGCTCCAGCACGATCACCGGGTCCTCGGACTCGATGGCCTGGCGGGTCATCCAGTAGGCGTCCTGGCTGGTGGCGGGCGCGATGATGCGCAGGCCCGCGGTGTGGGCGAACAGCGCCTCGGGGCTCTCGGAGTGGTGCTCGACCGCGCCGATGCCGCCGCCGTGGGGGATGCGGATGACCATCGGCAGGGTGACCCGGCCGCCGGTGCGGTAGTGCATCTTGGCGACCTGGGTGGTGATCTGGTTGTAGGCGGGGAAGACGAAGCCGTCGAACTGGATCTCGACGACGGGCCGGTAGCCGCGCATGGCCAGGCCCACGGCGGTGCCGACGATGCCGGCCTCCGCGAGCGGGGTGTCCACCACGCGCTGCGAGCCGAACTCGGCGTGCAGGCCGTCGGTGACGCGGAAGACGCCGCCGAGGCGGCCGATGTCCTCGCCCATCAGCATCACGTGCTCGTCGGCGTGCATCGCGTCGCGCAGGCCCGCGGTGATGGCCTTGGCGATCGGCAGGGTGGTGGTGCTCATGCGCGCGCTCCGTCCTGGTCGGCCTCGTCCTCGAACTGGGCGGCGTACTCGCGGTAGGCCTGCTTCTCGGCCTCCACCACGGGGTGGTGCTCGGTGTAGACGTGCTCGAAGATGTGCACGGGGTCGGGGTCCTCCATGCCGTGGATGTGGTGGTGCAGCTGCATGGCGAGCTCGTGCGCCTCGTCGTCGCAGCGGCGCACGAAGTCCTCGTCGATGGCGCCGAGCTGCTCCAGGTGGCGGCGCAGGCGCAGGATCGGGTCGCGCTCGGCCCATTCCTCCTCCTCGGCGGCGGGCCGGTAGCGGCCGGCGTCGTCGCTGGTGGTGTGCGCGGCCATGCGGTAGGTGACGGCCTCGATGAAGCGCGGCCCCTCCCCCGCCCGGGCGGCGTCCAGGGCGCTGCGCACGGCGGCCATCACGGCGAGCACGTCGTTGCCGTCGACCCGCACCGAGGGGATGCCCCAGCCGCGGGAGCGCTGCGCGAGCGGCACGGAGGACTGCACCGAGGTGGGCACGGAGATCGCCCACTGGTTGTTCTGGGTGTAGAAGACGACGGGGGCGTCGAAGGACTTGGCGAAGGTGAAGGACTCGGAGACCTCGCCCTCACTGGAGGCGCCGTCACCGAAGAGGGCGAGCACCGCGGTGTCGTGCGCCCGGTCGCCGGTGCCGACGGCGCCGTCGCGCTGCAGGCCCATCGCGTAGCCCACCGCGTGGGGCGCCTGGGAGCCGAGCACGATCATGTACGGGTGGGTGCGGAGCTCCGCGGGGTCCCAGCCGCCGTGGCTGATGCCGCGGAACAGCTCCAGCAGTCGCCAGGGCTCGATGCCGCGCGCCCAGGCCACGCCGTGCTCGCGGTAGGTGGGCACCAGATAGTCCTGCACGCGGGCGGCGTGGCCGGCGCCGATCTGCGCGGCCTCCTGGCCGAGCGCGCTGGCCCAGAGGCCGAGCTGGCCCTGCCGCTGCAGGCTGGTGGCCTCGAGGTCGGCGGCGCGGATCATCACCATGTCGCGGTAGTAGCCGCGCAGGGCGTCCGGGCTCTGCAGGTCCTCGGCCCCGCCGCCGCCCGTGAGCACGGCGTCGAGCTCGGCGTGGGGGGTGCGGGTGCCGTCGGGACCCAGGAGCTGGATCATCGGCTCCTGGTGGGCGTCATCGGGGATGGTGGTGGCGAAAACGGTCACGACGGGAGCGTAACCTACGGTTCCGTAAGGACGGAAGCGGGGCGCCCCGTCGCCCAGGTCACGCGGGCGCGTCGCGGGTATCGCCGGCCGCGCCGGGCGGGCGCGTCAGGACGCGCGCACCAGCGCCGCGAGCGCCGCGGCGTCCAGGGATTCCTGCTCGGCGTCGAGGTCCTGCACGGGCAGGGGGCAGTCGCCGAGGTCGGGGATCTCCAGCCGGACGCCGTCCTGACGCATCGAGGCGTGGGCGTAGATGCCGGGCAGGGTGTAGCGGGCGGCCTGCCAGGCGTTGACCACGGGCTGGGTGCCGGCCTCGACGGCGCGGGCGAAGTCGTCGACCAGGAAGTGGTGGGCGCCCTCGTGGCCGTTGGGCATGCCGCGCAGCTCCTCGGGCAGGCGCGCCTGGTGGTGGGAGAGGGCGGAGCCGGCCACGAAGGCGTCGCGCAGGGTCTCGGAGACCCCGGCCAGGCGCGGGTCGTCCAGGTCCATCGTGGACTCGGTGCGGATCAGCTCGGTCACGTCGAGCACCTCGGACTTGTCGTGCCAGTAGGTGGTCGCGACGGTCTCCTCGAAGCTGGAGGCCTCCCCGAAGAAGCGGAAGCGGGACTCGCGCTTGTGGCTGGGGTAGCCGACGCGGCGCAGCTCGTTGGTGCGGAAGGCGCCGCCGTTGTCCATGCCGAACAGGGCGAAGGCGTTGGAGACGTCGTTGTCGAACATCGAGACCTCGCGGTCGAAGACCCCGTCGCCGCGGGTGTCGGGGCGGCCCAGGCAGGAGACGGAGACGGCGTGCCGCTCCCCCAGCACCCCGAGGATGCCGCCGATGGAGTGGGTGGGGTAGAGCATCGGCGGGTAGGAGGCGGTGGCCTTCCAACCCTCGCCGCCGGAGTACCGGTAGGCGTCGTAGAAGCCGAGGTCCATGTCGTGGACGTAGTCTCCCTCGGCGTAGAACACCTCGCCGAAGGCGCCGGAGCGGTGGATGCGGCGGGCCAGCACCACGGCGGCGTTGTACTGGCTGGTCTCGCCCATCATGTAGACCAGCCCGGTCTCCTCCACGAGGCGGGTGATCTCGCGGATCTCCTGCTCCTCGATGGCCATCGGCACCGCGGAGTAGACGTGCTTGCCGGCCTCCAGGGCCGCGACGGCGATGCGCCCGTGGGTCCAGCGCTGGGTGAAGATCGCGACCGCGTCGACGTCGGAGGCCAGCAGCTCCTCCACGCTGCCGAAGCGGCCGGCGAAGCGGACGGGGTGCTCCTCGCGCTGCTCGAGGGCGTCGATGCGCTCGGTCACGTCGTCCACGGCGTAGAGCGCGGAGATGTCCGGGTGGGCGGCGAAGAGCTCCGCGAAGTGGGAGCCGAACTGGCCGATGCCGACGATGCCCAGCGAGAACGTCATCGTTCCTCCTAAATTCCTGCGTGAAAGTATGTGTGGCGCCCACGCTACGGGAGGGGACGACACGGGGCAAGGGCGGGCCCGGAGTGGGCGCGCAGGGCGTGGCGTTCCGGCACGGACCAGCAGCCGAAGTCCAGGACCACGGCGCCGCCCGCGGCCAGCACGTCGTGGGCGGTCCAGATCATCCGGCCCTCCAGCACGGCCCGGCACCCGTCGACGTCGTCGGTGCCGAACAGCGGCGGCATCCACTCGTCCGGGGTCAGGCGCACGGCGCGGTGGCGGGCGGCGAGCTCCCGCGCCCGGGTGGTCTTCCCGGTGCCGGGCAGGCCGACGGTGACCCACAGCCGCGCGCGCTCGCCCTCGCTCCTCATGCCCCCATCCTGCCCCTCAGGCGGTCAGAGCCGGCGCCAGCGGCCGCTGCGCCACACCTCGCGCCAGGGCGGCACCTCGGCGGCCATGCGGCGGCGCAGGCGACGCCGCGAGACGATCATGCCGACGGCGCCGAGCAGCAGCAGCGGGATCTGCACCGCGAAGGCGAGGCGGAAGGAGTGCAGGTCGTAGGCGCCGTCGGGGCGCAGCACGTCCAGCACCACGCCGATCAGCAGGATCGCGATCAGGGCCCCGACGAAGCCGCCCATGATCACCACGCCCGTCGCGGTGCCCAGGCGGTGCCGGGCCAGGGTGGTGCGGGGGAAGTCGAAGCCCACCGAGGAGCCGGGCCCACCGATGGAGATGCCGGCGATCAGCGCCAGCAGCAGCCAGATCGGGGCGGGGCCGGGCCACAGCAGCACCGCCACCAGTGGCACCAGCATGACGCCGAGGATCACCAGCACCAGGGTGGAGCGCCTCAGCGGGTGGCGCTGGGTGAGGGCGCCGACCAGCGGCCCGCCGATGATCGAGACCACCACCAGGGCGGTCATCAGGGCCGAGGCCGTCGGCTGGGGGAGCCCCTCCCCCGCGGTGAGGTACGGGTAGCCCCACATCATCGCGAACATGAGCCCGGGGAAGCCCGAGGTGAAGTGGGTGAGGAAACCGAGCTGGGTGGCGGGGTGGCGCACGATCCGGCCGATCACGGCGGGGATGCGCCGCAGGTCCTGCCGCACCCGGGGGCGGGCGGTGCCGGGCGGCACGGCGCGGATCAGCAGCAGCGCCACCAGCGCCGAGACGCCGCTCATCGCGGCCGCGGCGGTGAAGGCGGCGCTCCACCCGGCCCCGGCGAGGATCGCCACGAAGGGCACCGCGGAGCCGATCTGCCCCACCTGGCCGAGGATCCCCGTCAGCTGGGTCATGATCGGCACCCGCGCGGCGGGGAACCAGGCGGGCACCAGGCGGATCGCGCTGGAAAAGGTCAGGGCGTCGCCCGCGCCGACGACGATGCGGGCCAGGATCGCCAGCAGCACCGTGTCGGTGTGGGCCAGCAGGACCTGCCCGCCGCCCATCAGCAGCGCCCCCGCGGTGAGGGTGACGCGGGAGCCGTAGCGGTCCAGCAGCACCCCGGCGGGCACCTGCGCGAGGGCGTACACCAGCAGCTGCAGCACCACGAAGGTGGAGACGATGGTGGCGGAGGTGCCGAAGCGCTCGGTGGCCTCGAGGCCGGCCACACCCATCGAGGAGCGCTGCAGCACCGCGACCGCGTAGGCGAACACGGCCGCCGCCCAGACCAGGTACGCGCGGGGGCCGCCGAGCGGAGTGGGGGCGGTCAGGGTCCCCGTGCTCACCGGGCGAGCCAGCTCGCCGCGGCCTGGAGCAGCAGGTCGCTGGCCTCGGCCTCGGCGATGGTGGCGCGGACCCCGTCGGTGCCGTAGCCGCGCAGCACGACGCCGTGCTCCTCGGCGTGGGCGAGGAAGGCGGGGCTGTCCTCGCCGAGGGGGAAGTAGACGAAGTTGCCCTGCGAGGGCGGCAGCTGCCAGCCCTGGGCGGCGAGGGCGGCCTGCACCCGCTCGCGCTCGCCGCGCACCCAGGCGGCCTGCTCGTCCAGGCGCGCCCGCACCTCCGGCCGGAAGGTGGCCAGGGCCGCGGCCTGCGCGGGGGCGCTGGCGCCGAAGGGCAGGGTGACCTGGTGCAGGGCCGCGGCCAGGCGGGGGTGGGCGACGGCGTAGCCGACGCGCAGCCCGGCGATGCCCTGCATCTTGGAGAAGGTGCGCAGCAGCACCACGTTGCCGTGGCGGGCGAGGATCGCGCCGGTGTCGGCGACGGTGGCGGGGTCGTGGAACTCGCGGTAGGCCTCGTCGAGGGCGACCACCACGTGCTCGGGGACCCGGGCCAGGAAGTCCTCGATCTGCCCGGTGGACAGGGAAGGGCCGGTGGGGTTGTTCGGGGTGCACAGGATGACCAGGCGGGTGCGCTCGGTGACCGCGACGGCCATCGCCTCCAGGTCGTGCTCGTACCCGGCGGTCAGCGGCACCGGCACCGCGCGGCCGCCGTGGGAGCCGACCAGGATCGGGTAGGCCTCGAAGGAGCGCCAGGCGTAGACCACCTCGTCACCCTCGGAGACCAGTGCCCGGATCAGGTCGCCGGTGACGGCGACGGCACCGGTGGAGGGGCAGATCCGGCTCGGGTCCACGCCGTGATCGGCGGCGATCGCCTCGCGCAGGGCGGCGGAGCCCATGTCGGGGTAGCGGTGACCGTTCTCGACGGCCTCCCGCACGGCCTCGCGCACCTCCGGCAGAGGCGGGAAGGGCGACTCGTTCGAGGAGATCTTCCAGCGCCGGGGCCCACCCGTGGGGGCGGGACGTCCGGCCACGTAGGCGGGCAGGGCGTCCAGGGCGGGGCGGAGGCGGATCGACTCGACGGGAGGCTCGGGTGCGGTCATGCCCCCAGGGTATGCCGCTGCCGGGCGCCGGGACGCGCGGCCCAGGCCGCTCCCGGGACGGGGTGGGAGGATACGGGCATGAGATTTGTCGGACACGTCATCGTCACCGGCCTCGCGCTGTGGGTGACCGCCCTGATCCTGCCCGGGATGAGCCTGGGCGACGGCTCGGCGAGCGCCCTCACCCAGGTGCTGACCATCGCGGCGATCGCCCTGATCGTCGCGATCATCAACACCATCGTGCGGCCGATCCTCTCCTTCCTGTCGCTGCCCATCACCTGCGTCACCCTGGGCCTGTTCCAGCTGGTGGTGAACACCCTGATGCTGCTGCTGGCGAGCTGGGTGGCCGGCTGGTTCGACCTGGTCCTGCACTTCGACACCTTCTGGTGGGCGCTGCTGGCCGGCATCATCATCGGCATCCTCTCCGGCATCGTGGAGGCCGTCACCGGCCTCGGCGAGCGCGAGCCGGATCCGCGGCGGCACTGACCCCGCCGTCCCGCACCGTGAGGAGCCCCCGTCCCGGATCACCGGAGCGGGGGCTCCTCGCTGCGCGGTCGGGGGACGGTCCGCTCAGGCCTTCGGGGTGACGCGGATCCAGCGGGTGCTGTGCGGGGGCAGGCGCAGGCCGCGGGAGAGGTCCAGCTCGCGGTCCTCGATGAGTTCGCGGGCCTCGGGGGCGAAGCCGGACAGGGTGGTGGAGGTGACCGTCACCTCCCGGTCGCCGACGTTCACCAGCACCAGCACGGTGGTCTCCTCGCCGGGGCGCTGGTAGCCGAGCACGGCCGGCTCGGGGACGTGGAAGGGCAGCAGCGTGTTGCCCGCGAACTCGGCGGTGGCGCGGCGGACCTCGAGCAGGCGCGTCAGGCGGCCGTGGATGCGGCCGGAGAAGGTCCGGGGGTCCTCGCGCACCGCGTAGGCCTCGGCGGGGCGGTGCGGCCGGTGCACCCAGCGGGAGTCGTCGGCCTCGGCGGGACGGTCGCGGAAGTAGTAGTCGTTGAGCTGACCCACCTCGTCGCCGAGGTAGATCAGCGGCATCCCGCCGGTGGACATGGCGATCGCGTGGGCGAGCACCACCCGGTCCTCGCCGCCGGCGTCCCCCGCCTCGACGCCGGCGAGGGAGGCGGTGGTGCCCGCGATGCGGGCGTCGCCGGTGCGGGGGTTCTCCTGGAAGGCGGCGCCGCGGGAGAAGGTGCCGGCGGTGCGGCCCACGTAGAAGTCGTTGAGGAAGCGGCGGTGAGAGTAGCCGTCGATGCCGAGCTCGGCGGCGTCCTCGTCGGCGAAGGTCCAGCCGATGTCGTCGTGGCTGCGCACGTAGTTCACCCAGGCGGTGCCCGCGGGCAGCTCGTGGCGGCGCTCGAGGGCCTGGGAGAGCAGCGAGGCGTCCCGGGTGGCCATCGCCTCCCAGGTCAGGGCCATCTGCAGCGGGTTGTAGGAGATCTGGCACTCGCCGGGCGAGATGTACTCGATGACCTCGTCGGGGTGGACGATCGCCTCGGACTTGAACAGCAGCGAGGGGGCGGCCATCCGCAGCACCGCGTTGAAGGCCTGCAGCAGCAGGTGCGCCTCCGGGAGGGACTCGCAGGCGGTGCCGAGCCGCTTCCAGATGAAGGCGACCGCGTCCATCCGCAGCACCTCGACGCCCTGGTTGGCCAGGAACAGCATCTCCCCCGCCATCGCCCGGAACACGGCGGGGTTGGCGTAGTTCAGATCCCACTGGAAGTGGTAGAAGGTCGACCAGATCCAGCGGCCGTCCTCGAGCTGCACGAAGGAGCCGGGGTGGTCGTCGGGGAAGATCTCCCGGGTGGTGCGCTCGTAGGCGTCCGGCATCGTGCGGTCCTCATGGATGAGGTAGAAGTCGTCGTAGCCGGGCTCCCCCGCCACGGCCTTCCGGGCCCACTCGTGCTCGTTGCTGGTGTGGTTGAAGATGAAGTCGACGACCAGGGAGATGCCGGCGGCGCGCAGCTCGGCGGCGAGCTCGCGCAGGTCCTCCATGGTGCCCAGCGCCGGGTCCACCTCACGGTAGCTGGAGACGGCGTAGCCGCCGTCGTTGTTGCCCTCGGGGGCGGCGAACAGCGGCATCAGGTGCAGGTAGGTCAGCCCCAGCTCGCGGAAGTAGCCGATGTGCTCGCGCAGCGCCGTCAGGGAGCCGGCGTAGCGGTCGACGTAGCAGACCCCGCCGAGCATCCGCTCGCTCTCGAACCAAGCGGGGTCGGCGCCGCGGGCCTCGTCCTGGGCGCGCAGCTCGGCGGGCCGCTCGGCCCAGGAGGCGGCGACCAGGCCGATCACGGCGGCCAGGGCCTCACGGGCGTCGTCCCGCTCCCCGTAGAGCCGGGAGAACAGCCCGTGCAGGGTCGGGAAGTGCGCGGCGTAACGGGCGGCGAGCACGGCGTCGAAGGGCCCCTGCTCGGCCTCGACGAGGGCACGGATCTCGGACTGGTCGGCGGCGGTGTCGGCGCTGAGGGTGCTCACGCCCACAGGGTAGAGCGCCCGGGTCCGCGCCGGCAGGGGCGTCCGTCCCGGCGCTCCGGGCATCCCGGGCGTGACCTCGACAGGACGGGAGGGCGCGGCGCTCGTCGGGGTGGGAGCGGGGATGGGAGACTGTCGCCCATGGCTCATTCCTTCGCGGACATCACTCCCCCGATCGCCCTGACGCCGCTGGACGGCCGGTACCGCGACCAGGTCGCGCCGCTCGTGGACCACCTCTCCGAGGCCGCCCTGAACCGGGCCCGCCTGGTGGTGGAGACCGAGTGGATGATCCACCTGCTGGACGGCGGCGCGATCCCCGGCCTGCGCGGCCTCACCGACCAGGAGCGCGCCCTGCTGCGCGCCATCCCGGAGGACTTCGGCGCCGAGGGCATCGCCGAGCACGCCGCCATCGAGCGGGAGACCGTGCACGACGTGAAGGCGGTCGAGTACTACATCAAGCGCCGCCTGGCGGGCACCAGCCTGGAGTCGCTCGCGGAGATCGTGCACATCTACTGCACCAGCGAGGACGTCAACAACCTGGCCTACGCGCTGATGGTGCGCGGTGCCGTGCACGAGGTGTGGCTGCCGGCGCTGGACGAGGTGATCGCCCAGCTCGGCGAGCTGGCGCGGGAGAGCGCCGAGGTGCCGATGCTCTCGCGCACCCACGGCCAGCCCGCCACCCCCACCACCCTCGGCAAGGAGCTGGCCGTGTTCGCGCACCGGCTCACCCGCCAGGCCCGCCGCGTCGAGAGCGACGAGATCCTCGGCAAGATCAACGGCGCCACCGGCACCTACGCCGCCCACGCCGTCTCCGTGCCCGGCACCGACTGGCAGGAGGTCTCCCGCACCTTCGTGGAGCACCTGGGACTCACCTGGAACCCGCTGACCACGCAGATCGAGTCCCACGACTGGCAGGCCGAGCTGTACGCCGACATGGCGCGCGCCGGCCGCATCCTGCACAACCTGGCCACCGACATCTGGACCTACATCTCCCTGGGCTCCTTCCGTCAGCGGCTCTCCGCACAGGGCGGAACCGGCTCCTCGACGATGCCGCACAAGGTCAACCCGATCCGCTTCGAGAACGCCGAGGCGAACCTGGAGATCTCCGGCGCCCTGTTCGACGTGCTCGGCCAGACGTTGGTCACCTCCCGCCTGCAGCGGGACCTCACCGACTCCACCACCCAGCGCAACGTCGGCCCCGCCGTCGGCCACTCGCTGCTGGCCATCCGGAACCTGCAGAAGGGTCTGGCGGGCCTGGACGTGGACGCCGAGGCGATGGCCGAGGACCTCGAGGGCAACTGGGAGGTGCTGGGCGAGGCCGTGCAGTCGGTGATGCGCACCCTCGGCGTGCAGGGCACCACCGGCATGGACAACCCCTACGAGCGGCTGAAGGACCTCACCCGCGGCCAGCGCGTGGACGGCCCCGCGATGCGGGAGTTCATCGGCTCCCTGGGCCTGCCGGAGGCGGAGGAGCAGCGCCTGCTGGCCCTCACCCCGCAGACCTACGTCGGCTACGCGGCCTCCCTCGTCTCCCACCTGGAGGCGGGCGGCACCGGGAGTGGGCGGTGAGCACCCCCGGGGAGGAGGCCACCGCGCACGGCGACCACGGCACCCACGGCGATCCCGGCTATCAGCACGGGAAGGCTGCCTACCTGCGACGGCTCAAGCTCATCGAGGGGCAGGTGCGCGGCATCCAGCGGATGGTCGACGAGGACACCTACTGCATCGACGTGCTCACCCAGGTCTCCGCGGTCACCAAGGCGCTGCAGTCGGTGGCGCTGGGGCTGGTGGACGACCACGTGCACCACTGCGTGCACGACGCCGCCGGCTCCGGGGACACCGCGGAGCTGGACCGCAAGATGGACGAGATCATGGGGGCCGTCAAGCGCCTGATGCGCTGAGCGGAGCCGCGCCCGCGGTCGCGGCTCCGCTCAGCGGGGGCGGACGGAGACGACGTCCAGGTTGGCGTCCTCGGGCAGGCGCAGCGCCAGTCCGATGGTCGCGGCGACCGTCTGCGGGGACATGGGGGGCCGGGGGGTGAAGGAGTCCCCCTCCAGCTCCCGCAGCTCGCGCTGCATGTCGGTGTCCACCCGGCCCGGGTGCACGGAGCTGACCCGCACGCCGTTCTCCCGCTCCTCCTCGCGCAGCGCGTCGGTGAGGGCGCGCAGGGCGAACTTGGAGGCGCAGTAGGGGCCGCGGGCCGCGATGCTGGTGAAGCCGGAGCCGGAGTTCAGGGTGACCACGGTGCCGCGTGCCTGCCGCAGGGCCGGCAGCAGCAGCCGGGTCAGCTCGGCGACGGCGGTGACGTTCAGCGCGAAGGAGCGCTCCCAGTCGGCGGGGGCCAGCTCCTCGACGGTGCCGCCGACGAGGTTCCCCGCCGAGTGCACCACGCCCGCCAGGCCCGCGGGCAGCTCGAGCGCGGCGACGGCGGCCGCCAGGGAGTCGGCGTCGGTGAGGTCGGCAAGGAAGGGCTCGGCCGAGGGCAGCTCGGCGAGCAGATCGGCCACGTCCTGCTCGCGACGGGCTCCGAGGACCAGGTGGTGGTCCGCGCCCAGCTCACGGGCGACGGCGCGGCCGATGCCGCGGCTGGCGCCGGTGATCAGGACGACGGGACGGGAATCGACGCCGCCGGTGGCGCCCGCTGCGGGGCTCACAGGACGTAGGCCTCGGCGTCGCCCTCGGAGACGATCGGCAGGCCGGACTCGAACCACAGGTCCATGCCGCCGACCACGTTGATCGCGTCGTAGCCGTTGCCGTTCAGCCACTGGGTGACCTGGTGGCTGCGGCCGCCGGAGCGGCAGACGATGTAGAGGTCGCCGTCCTCGGGGAGTTCGTCGAGCTTCTCCAGCAGCTCGCTGGCGGGCAGGTGCTGGGCGGTCGGGGCGTGCCCGGCATCCCATTCGGTCTGCTCGCGCACGTCGATGAGCTGGGCACCCTCGGGCACCTCGGTGGGGGCGACGGTCTGCTGGTCCATGCCCTCCAGCCTACCCACGCTCCCCCGCCGCGCGGGCGGCGGCCCCGGCCCGGGACCGCCGCCGCGGACCGCCCGCGGCTCAGGCCGTCCGGCGCGCGCCGCGGGCGCCGCGGGCCACCAGCGGCGAGGACACCGCGACCGCCCCGAGCACCAGCAGGTAGGCAGCGAGCACGCTGCCGCCGTAGAGCAGGGCGCCCCGGGCGTCGGTCGCCGGCCCGCCCATCACCGCGACGATGACCAGCAGCATCGTCCCGGTCGCGAGCACGGAGCTGAGGGCGAGCGGGATCGCCGTCTCCAGCAGCCGGGCCCGGTGGAGCTGCGCCACCTCGGCGCCCGCCACGTGCTGGGCCCGCAGGGCTGGCGCGTGGTCGATCACGCGGGCCGCCTGGGTGACCCCCGTGGAGACCGCGGCGATCACCGCGGCGATCGCCAGGGTGAGGATCCCGCCGGTCGCCATGGCCGTGATGAGGATCTCCTCGGCCGGCGAGGTCGGCTCGCCGAGGGTCACCACCACCATCAGCAGTCCCGCGACGACCAGGGCGAAGGTGATCCCGGCGACGGCTCGCCAGCCCGCCCGCGGGTCCGCGGCGAGGCGCCGGGCGCCGACCAGCAGGGCGGGCCACGGGGCGAGGGCCGCGAGGATTCGCGCCACCAGCCACACGGTGAACGGGCCGACGACGTTCACCCCGGCCACCACGGCGCCGATCATCCCGACCAGCAGCGCGAGGGCGAGGCCCGCGTTCGTCTCCTCCATGATCGGGAGCAGCTGCATGAGGCCGAACAGGCCGACGACCAGCAGCACCCACACTGCCACGCGCAGCACGCTCATCCGCACGGTGCGGGAGGCGCGGGCCACGCCGAGCGGGCTCAGCACGATCCCCGTCAGCGCCACCGCGGCGGAGGCGGCGGCGACCAGCAGCACGCCGAGCACGAGCAGGGGGTACGCCCACGCCGGGAGCAGCAGCTCCCCCACCGTGAACGGGGCGAAGCCGAAGTCCAGGGCCGTGAGCGGCGGGGTGACCAGCAGGTGCAGGCCGATCCCCAGCACGGCGCCGAGCAGCGCCTGCCCCTGCACGTCGAGCACGGCGATGCCCGCGACCTGTCCGGTGGTGCCGCCCACCAGGCGCATCGCGGCGAGGTCCCGATCGCGGCGGGCCAGGGACAGGCGGGCCGCCCCGCCGCCGAAGGAGACGGCGCTCGGCACCAGCAGCACGCAGGCGATGACCGCGAACATCACGATCAGACCCATCACCGAGGCCTCGTCGGAGGCCCCCGCGCCGACGGGTCCGGCGGGCAGCCGCCCGGCGAAAGCCAGGGTGCCCCCGAGGACCGTGGCGATGACGGCAGTGGAGACCGCGAAGGCGATCACGGGAAGCAGGTCGGCGAGGGCGCTGCGACGGCGCAGCAGCAGACCGGCCGCGAGCAGCGCGCTCATCGCGCACCGCCCGTCGCGGGACCCTGCGCCGGGCCGCGCTGGTAGACCTGCACGATGCGTCCGTCCTGCATCGCGACCGTGCGCGCGCAGGTGGCGGCGACCGCGGGATCGTGCGTGACCATCACCAGGCTCGCCCCGCTGTCGCGGCAGGACTCCACCAGCACCTCGAGCACGACGCGACCGGTGGCCTGGTCGAGCGCCCCGGTCGGCTCGTCCGCGAAGACCACCTGGGGCCGTCCGGCGAGCGCGCGGGCGATCGCCACCCGCTGCGCCTGCCCGCCGGAGAGCTGGCCGGGGCGGCGGTCGTGCATCCCCGCGAGGCCCAGGCGGTCCAGCCAGGTCCGGGCGTCGGCCGCGGCCGTGCGGCGGGCGGCGCCGCCCAGCATCCGCGGCAGGATCACGTTCTCGAGGGCCGTGAGCTCGGGGAGCAGCCGGCCGTCCTGGAACACGAAGCCGAAGGCGCTGCGGCGCAGGCGGGTGCGGCGGCGGTCGCCGAGGGCCGCGAGGTCGGTGCCCTCGTGCAGCACCTCGCCGGTGCTCGGCCGGAGGATCCCCGCGAGGACGTGCAGGAGGGTGGTCTTGCCGCAGCCGGAGGGCCCCATGATCGCGAGGGACTCCGCGCGGGCCACGTCCAAGTCGATCCCGTCCAGGGCGCGGGTCCCCGTCCCGGAGGAGCCGTAGGTCTTGGTGAGCCCCCGGGTGCGCAGGACGGGCGAGAGCGGGGCGCCCGCGAGCGGCGGGGCGGGGTGGGCGGCGGGTCCGGGCGGGAGGGTCGAGGTCGGTGTCGTCATGCCCCGAGACTCCCCGAGGGCGCCCCTCCCCCGCGTCGGCCCGCGGGGCGATTCCGACCCCGGGCCGTCAGACCCGGGGTGGACAGTCGATCAGCCGAGAACCCCCTCGCTGATCTCCTCCCGCTCCCCGCACACCGGGCACTCGTCCCTCGCGCCCGCCGTGCGGCTCACAGTTCGTCGATCAGACCAGGTCTGCCCAGCTGATCTCCTCCCGCTCCCCGCACACCGGGCACTCGTCCCTCGCGCCCGCCGTGCGGCTCACAGTTCGTCGATCAGCCGAAACGGCCGGAGATGTAGTCCTCGGTCTGCTTGTTCTCGGGGTTCGTGAACATCTTCTGGGTGTCGTCGAACTCGATGAGGTGGCCCGGCTTGCCGGTGCCCGCGATGTTGAAGAACCCGGTGCGATCCGAGACCCGGGAGGCCTGCTGCATGTTGTGGGTGACGATGACGATCGTGTAGCTCTCCTTGAGCTCGTGGATCAGGTCCTCGATCGCCAGGGTCGAGATCGGGTCCAGGGCCGAGCAGGGCTCGTCCATCAGCACCACCTCGGGCCGCACCGCGATGGTGCGGGCGATGCACAGGCGCTGCTGCTGGCCGCCGGACAGGCCCATCCCCGGCTTGTCCAGGCGGTCCTTGACCTCCTCCCAGAGGTTCGCGCCCTTCAGCGAGGTCTCCACCAGCTCGTCGGCGTCCTTCTTGGAGATGCGTCGATTGTTCAGCTTCACGCCGGCCAGCACGTTGTCGCGGATCGACATGGTCGGGAAGGGATTGGCCTTCTGGAACACCATGCCGACGCGGCGGCGCACGTTCACCGGGTCCACCTTGGGGTGGTAGATGTTCTCGCCGTCGATCTCGACGGTGCCCTCGGCATAGGCCCCGGGGATCACCTCGTGCATCCGGTTCAGGGTGCGCAGGAAGGTCGACTTGCCGCAGCCGGAGGGGCCGATGAGGGCGGTCACGGAGCGCGGCTCGATCTGCACCGTCACGTCCTCCACCGCGAGGAAGTCGCCGTAGTAGATGTTCAGGCTGTCGACATTGATGGGCTGGGGGGCTGCCATCTCTGGGTCCTTTCGCGGGGGCGCCGGCTCAGCGGCCGGTCTTCGGAGAGAAGTAGTGGCTGATCAGGCGGGCGACCACGTTCAGCACCATCACGATGATGATCAGCGTGAGGGCGGCGGCCCAGGCCCGGTCGATGTTGGTGGAGACCGAGCAGGCGTAGACCTCGCCGTTGATCGGGTTGGTGACCTGCTCGTTCAGGCAGGTCGCGGAGCCGCTGCGGTACTGCTGGTTGATGAACGTCGGCAGCGTCGCCATGCGCCCGTCGAACATGTTCCAGTTGATGCCGGTGACCATGCCGACCGTGAGCAGCAGCGGGGCGGTCTCGCCGATCACACGCGCGATCGCGAGGGTGACGCCGGTGGTCAGGCCCGCGATGGCGGTGCGCAGCACCACCCGCACGATGGTCAGCCACTTCGGCACGCCCAGCGCGTAGGCGGCCTCGCGCAGGTCCATCGGCACCAGGCGCAGCATCTCCTCGCTGGAGCGCACGACGGTGGGGATCATCAGCAGCGACAGAGCCACCGAGCCCATGATGCCCATGCGCATCGACTGGTCGTCGGCCGGCATGAAGGTGAGGAACAGGGCCAGGCCGAACAAGCCCGCCACGATCGAGGGGATGCCCGTCATCACGTCGATGAGGAAGGTGACGCCCTTGCCGAGGGTGCGCCGCCAGCCGGTGTCCGCGTACTCCACCAGGAAGATCGCGGTGAACAGGCCGACGGGGATCGAGATGATCGAGGCCCACAGGGTGATCAGCAGGGTGCCGATGGTCGCGTGCAGCACGCCGCCCGCGTCCGCGCCGCCGATGATCCCCGACATGTCGGAGGTCCAGAAGGCGAAGGGGGTGGGCGAGGCGGCCACCACGCGTGCGCCGCCGCGGATCACCACCTCCCACAGCAGCGACAGCAGCGGGAACATCGCGATCGCGAAGGCACCGATCACGGCCAGGGACATCACCCGGTCGGCGGCCCAGCGCCGGCCCTCCCGGATGCGGGAGTAGACGTAGGCGAGGACCAGGTGCAGCACGTAGCCGAGGATCAGCACGCCGGCGACGCTGAGCGTGCCGAGGACCGCGAGGATCACGGCGGCCAGGACAAGGGCCACGGCCCCCATCGCGATCAGGTGCAGGATCGGCAGGCGCCGCTCATCGGTGGGCCGCACCGCCTGCGCGGTGGACTCGGGAGAGGTGGTGGTGCTCATCGGGACCTCAGCTCTTGACGCCGCTGCGGGCGACGATCCAGCGGGCGATGGCGTTGATGATGAACGTCAGCACGAACAGCACCAGGCCGGTGAAGATCAGCAGGGACATGTCCACACCCGAGGCCTCGGCCTGCCGGGAGGCGATGTTCGCGGCGATCGACTGGTGGCGTCCGACCTCGAGGATGTGGAAGGAGAAGGTGGCGCCCGGCGCCAGGATCATCAGCACGGCCATGGTCTCGCCGAGCGCGCGGCCCAGGCCCAGCATCGAGGCGGCGACGACGCCGCTGCGGCCGAAGGGCAGCACCACGGTCTTGACCACCTCGAAGCGGGTGGCGCCGAGGGCCAGGGCGGCCTCCTCCTGCAGGCGCGGAGTCTGCAGGAACACCTCGCGGGAGACGGCGGTGATGATCGGCAGCACCATCACGGCCAGCACGATCGAGGCCGAGGCCAGGTTGTTCATGGGGGCGGTGGGGTCGCCGGCGAACAGGGCGACCACGGGCTCGCCGCCCACCCACGGCACGAAACCGGGCCAGGTCGGGAAGGTGCCCAGGGTCTCGTTCAGCAGCGTGTACAGCGGCTCCAGCTTGGGCACCAGCCAGATGCCTCCCCAGAGGCCGTAGACCACGGAGGGCACGGCGGCCAGCAGGTCGATCATGTAGCCCAGGCCCGCGGCCATCCGCCGCGGCGCGTAGTGGGAGATGAACAGCGCGATGCCCAGCGAGACCGGGATCGCCATCGCCAGGGCGAGGGCCGCCGCCAGGATGGTGCCGAAGATGTACGGCGCCGTGTAGCTGATCAGCGAGAAGTCCGGCTCGGCGTTGCTGAGGAACCCGGCGAGCTCCTCGCTGGCCAGGAGGGCCGGCACCGACTCGTTGGTCAGGAAGATCGCGACCGCGGCGAGGGTGAGGAAGATCAGCAGGCCCGATCCGATGCTCAGGACCGAGAACAGGGAGTCGCCGAAGCGTCGTCCTCCCCGTCGCAGGGTGGACGCCGAGGAGCTGCTCTCCTCGGCGGCGTCGGTGGTGCTCATGGGTGGGGCCTTCCTCGCGGGGCGCGGGACGGAGGGGATGGCACGTCGATGCCGCCGGGCCGAATCGCTCGACCCGGCGGCACGACGTCGTGCGTCACGGGAGGTGTCAGCCCACCGAGATCGCGTCGATGGCGGCCTGCGCCTCGCTGCTCAGCTCCTCGGACAGCGGGGCGGAGCCGGCGTTCTCGGCGGCGACCTGCTGGCCCTCGGTGGAGACGATGTAGGAGGCGTAGGCCTTGACGGCCTCACCCTGGGCGGAGTCGGCGTAGGAGCCGCACAGCGCGAGATAGGAGACGAGCACGATCGGGTACACGCCCTCCTCGGTGGTGGTGCGGTCCAGCTCGACGACGATGTCGTTCTCCTCGCGGCCCTCCTCGCGGGGGGACGCGTCGACCGCGGCGGCGGCGGCCTCGGCGCTGTAGGAGACGAACTCCTCGCCCACCTGGATGGCGGCGGTGCCGAGGTTGCCGGCCTGGGAGGCGTCGGCGTAGCCGATGGTGCCGTTGCCGCCCTCGACGGTGGAGATCAGGCCGGAGGTGCCGTCGCCGGACTGGCCGCCGGAGATGGGCCAGGTCTCGACGGGACCGTGGGTCCAGGCGTCGGGAGCGGTCTCGGAGAGGTACTCGGTGAAGTTCTCGGTGGTGCCGGAGTCGTCCGAGCGGTGGACGGGGACGATCTCGAGGTCGGGCAGCTCGACGTCGGGGTTGTCGGCGGCGATCGCCTCGTCGTTCCAGTTCGTGATGTCCCCGGCGAAGATGCCGGCGACGACCTCGGGGGTGAGGTTCAGGGAGTCGACGCCCTCGATGTTGAACACGACGGCGATCGGGGAGATGTAGACGGGCAGGTCGAAGGCCTGCTCCCCGTTGCACACCTCGGTGGAGGCGGCGAGCTCCTCCTCGTCCAGGGCGGCGTCGGTGCCGGCGTACTGCACCTGGCCGGTGAGGAACTGCTCGCGGCCGGTGCCGGAGCCGGTGGGGTCGTAGGTGACCGTGAGGTCGCCGCCCTCGGCCTGCACCAGGCCCATGAAGGTCTCGGTCCAGGCGGTCTGCGCGGCCTGGGCGGAGGAGGCGCCCGCGCCGGGCAGGTTGCCGGTGAGCTCGGCGTAGCCGCCGTTCGCGCCGGAGTCGGAGGCGCCGGAGCCGGAGTCGGAGGAGGAGCCGCCGCCGCAGGCGGTGAGGGCGAGACCGCCGACGAGGCCGAGGGCGGCCAGGGAGGCGATCTTGTTCGAGCGCACGTTCACTGCGTGTCCTTTCGGGGCCGGAGGCCCGGGGAGGGATGTCCTGCGAGATCGTCTGACAGCGGTGACGCTAGGGAGCGCAGGTGTCCGCCCGACCCCGCGCATGTGAACGAGGGATGAACAGGCTCCACCGGCGGATGAACAGCCAGGCCAGGGCACGAAAACAGGGGTGCTGCGGAACGGGTCACGGTCCAGTCACGGAGGTGACCGGACCGTGATCGGCTCCGGGGCCGTACGGCCGGACGACCGCTGCCGTCCGGCGTGGGGACCGGCTCAGTACCCGCTCGGGGCGCTGAGGGCCAGAACGGCGATGAGGACGAAGTAGGCCAGCATGAACAGCAGCGCCACCATCCCGAGGATCGAGGTGACGAGCCCGGCGATGGCCAGGCCGTAGCCGCCCACCGGGGGCTCGGCCCCGGGGGCCGCGGCGCGCATCCCCCGGATCGAGTAGTAGAGCCCGAAGGGGGCGGTGAGCCCGGCGCAGAAGGTGATCGAGACGATGCCGAGGACGAATCCCGCGATGATGAAACCCGGGGTGGGCAGCGGCGCGACGTAGTAGATCGGGGGGCCTCCCGCCACGCCCGGTCGTCCCCCGACCGGTGCCGGCGCCGAGGACGCCGGGACGCCGGGGGCGGGCCCGGAGGGGTCGCCCGCGCCGTACGGGCTCGCCGAGCCGTACGGATCCCGGGAGCCGTACGGATCCTGAGCGCCGTAGGGGTTTTGGGCGCCGTGGGGGTCCTGCGGACCGTACGGGGCCTGGGCGCCGTACGGATCGGACGCCCGGTCCGGTGCGCCGGGGCGATCGTCCCGGGGCTCGGGGTACCAGTCGGAGGAGCTCATCGAGGACTCGTCCTTCTCGCTCAGGAGGTCGAGGTGGAGGTGCCCATGAGGACGGCCAGCCCAGCGAACCCGATGATCCAGATGAGGAACAGCGCCAGGATGGCGACGCCGATACCGGAGATCACCACCCCCGCGATGGCGAGCCCGCGACCTCCGGCAGGAGGCTGGGCATCCGGAGCAGTCTTCTTCATGCCCAGGATCGACAGGATGAGAGCCACCGGCGCGGTGATGCCCGCGCAAAGGAAGAGAGACACCAGGCTGACGACGAATCCGGCGACGGCCATGCCCGAGGTGGGGGGCGCGACCGCGAAGCCGGCCGGGGCGCCGTAGCCGGGAGCCCCGTGGCCGGGGACGCCGACCGCCGGGGAGGGCTGCCCCGCGGGGGCGGGCGAGGAGGCCCACTGCGGCACGGGGCTTCCGGACTGGCCGTAGGGGTCCGCGGCCGAGCCGACGGACGGGGCCCCGGAGGCATCGGGGGCCGAGCCCGCGGCGGGATCGGAGGCGCTCGGGATCGAGGTGTCCTCACGGGGCTTCGAGGGGTCCGGCTCGGAGTTCCAGTTCGAGGAGGTCACGGGTGTCCTTCGGGATGGGGGCCGCCGTCGGGGGCGGATCGCCCCCGATCCTACGGATGCCGGGTTCGCCGTCCCGGGCCGTCCACGCCGCGGGAGCTCAGCCGATGTTGGGGAGATGCCGCTCCACCGCGACCACGTTGCCCTGCGAGGTCGCGTGCAGCACCATCGCCTCCCCCGCCGCGAGGTAGGGGTCCGAGCGGGGCAGCTCGAGCGCCGCGCCGTGCACGGAGACCTGCCGGATCACCTGCAGCACCGTGGGCAGCACCGGCCGATGGGTGCACACCACCACCGAGCGCGCCTCGCGCAGCACCCGCTCGATGACGGCGCCGGTGCGGGTGGGGTGGTCGGCGTGGGAGGCCTCGGTGAGCTCCGACTTCGTGGTGACGTCGATGCCCTGTGCCCGGGCGAAGCCCTCCACCGTGGCCCGGCAGCGCTTCCAGGGGCTGGTGACCACGCCACCCGGGTCGAAGGCGTCGATCAGCGGCGGGAGCGCCGCGGCCTGCTTCTTGCCCTTGGCGTTCAGGGGCCGCGACTTCTCGCCCTTGCGCCACTTGGCGCGGGAGAGCGCCGCCGCGTGGCGCTGGATGATGATGGCGGCGGTGTCCAGCTCCTCGGCCTCCAGGTAGCGGCGCAGCGCGGCCAGCAGCACCTGGTCGCTCTGGCGGGTCAGGCGCCGCTCGGCCTCGTCGAGGGAGAGCCATTTGCGCTGGTCGATCTCGCGCGGGTCCTCGGCGCCCGCGGCGACCTTGGCCCTCACCGTCGCCGTCCAGTACTGCACGATCTTGGTGCGCCCGTCGGGCAGCAGGTACACCGAGGCGGGCAGCGGGCGCTGCAGTCGCACCCGGTAGCCGGTCTCCTCGGCGACCTCCCGCACGGCCGCGGCCGGGAACGTCTCGCCCTTGTCGAGCTTGCCCTTGGGCACCGACCAGTCGTCGTAGCGGGGGCGGTGCACCAGCAGCACCTCGAAGCCCTTCTTGCCCTCGCGCCAGGCCAGGGCCCCGGCGGCGAGCACGGGAGGGGCGGTCGACGGGTCCACGCGCATGCTCAGCCCTCCTCGGCCCGCAGCTGGACGTGCTGCTCGGCGGTCGTGAAGCCCCAGCGCTCGTACAGGGCGAGCGCGGGGGCGTTGTCGCCCTCGACGTACAGCTCGACGCCGGGCACGTCGCGGTCCGCGAGGCGCTGCAGGGCGGTACCCAGCAGGTGCCCGGCCACGCCCTGCCCCTGCGCGGCGGGGGCGGTGGCGACGACGTAGATCTCCGCCGCGGCGCTCTCGGCGGTGCGCTTGGTCCACACGGCGCCCAGCAGCTCGCCCTCGTGGCGGGCCAGCAGCAGGTCCTCCGGGTCGAACCAGGGCTCGGCCAGGCGCCGGTCGAGGTCGGCGCGGGTGAGGGCGCCCTGCTCGGGATGGTCGGCGAACGCGCTCGCGTTCAGCGCGAGCCAGTCCTCCGCGTCCCGCTCGACCTCGAAGGTGCTGATCCGCAGGTCCGCGAGCCGGGGGGCGGGCACGGGCGGCAGGGGGTGCTCGGCGCCGAGCTGACGGTGCAACACCAGCAGTCGCCGCACCTCGGTGAGGCCCTGGGCCTCCAGGAACGCCAGGGAGGCCGGGAGGGCGCCGTGCGCCCAGACGCCGGCGTCCGACCGGTGGGCGAGGGCGGCCCGCAGCAGGGCGGTGCCGTGGCCGCGGCGACGGTGGTCCGGGTGGACCATGCCCTGGGTGGTGCCATCGGCCAGCACGCCGGCGTAGCCGACCAAAGAGACATCCTGCTCGGTGTCCTGCTCGATCAGGAGGTGGTGGGCGCCGGGGCCGGCGAGGGCGAGGCGGGCCGCCTCGTCCAGCGGGGCGACCCCGTCGTGGGTGGTCGCGGCCTCCAGGAGCGCGCCCACGGCGCCGCGGCGATCCGCGGTGAGGGCATCGGTGGTGATCATGAGGTCCTTCCCGACGCGATGCGCCGCCATCACCAGCGGACTCGTAGACTGCCACTGTAGCGCCGACGGACACCCCCGTCGGACGCCGCGGGACCCGCCGCGATCACGGCGCCCGCGGACCGACCGGCCCGCCCGTCGACGAAGGAGGCCCCATGACCGCTCCCGAGCGCGCGCCGCTCGGAGCCGCCCTGGCGCTCCTGCTCACGGTGATCACCCTGACCGGCCACCTCTCCCCGCTGCTGATGGCGATCGCCGTCGCCCTGGTGGGGCTGATGGTGGGCCTGGCCTGGCCTGCGCTGCTGGAGCTGCCCTCCCCGCTGGGCACCCGGATCGTGGTCTCCGCCGCGGGCGCCGCCTCGGCCCTGATCACGGTGCTGGCCCCCGAGCGGATCTCCCCGGTCACCGGCATCCTCATCGTCTGCGCGGGCGGCGTGCTGGCCTCCTTCATCCACCAGATGTGTCGTCCGGTGCGCGACGGCCTCACCGCCTCCCTCACCGGCACCGTGGCGGGCGTGTTCGTCACCTCCCTCGGGGCCAGCTGGGTGATCGCGCAGTCCCAGGTGCAGGTGGAGGGCATGTCCTGGCTGGTCACCGCCGTCGCCGCGGGTCTCGCCGCGACCCTGCTGATCGACGCGACGCCCCTGCCCACGGTCGTCCGCTTCGTCCTCGCGGTGCTCGCGGGCGCCGGGACCTGCCTGGCGTTGACGACGCAGCTGGGCGGGCTGGACGGGCTGGACCTGCTGCCCGGGGTGGTGCTGGGCCTGGTCGTGGCCGTCGGGGCGAGCTGTACGCACCTGCTGCTGGGCTCGACCCTGGTCTCCCGCCGCCCCGGCCCGACGCTCGCGGTCGCCGCCGGCCCCGTCGCCACCGTCGGCGTGGTGGCCCTCCTGGCCGTCACCCTTCTCCTCTGAGGCCCGTCCGAGCCGGACCCCGCGACCGCTCACCAGCCCGCGCGGAGCGCCGCCGCGGCGGGCGATCCCCGATAGACTGCCGCCATGTCTTTCCTCTCCCTCTTCTTTCTGGGCCTCGTGGTGCTGGTCGGTGTCGGCACGCTCGCCTTCACCGTGCTGGTGATCCGCCGCCTCTTCGACCGCTGAGCAGGCGCTGATGCCGATCACGCTCGACCCCTCCCTCCCCGAGTCGCTGTACCCGCTGGCCTGGCTGATGGGCACCTGGCGCGGCGAAGGTGCCCTGCACCGCCCCGGCGACGACGCCGGGGACCGCCGCATCGAGCAGGAGCTCACCTGCACGGCGCGCGAGGACGGCACGATGTCCTGGACCTCCCTGGTCCACCTCGTCGACACCCCCGCTCCCATCCCGCCGACCAGCTCCTTCGCCAAGAAGGACGCCCCGGCCCCCGCCGATCCCGGCACCGGCCAGCGCTCCCTGCTGCTGCGCGAGACCGGCCTCTGGACCGTCGGCGAGCCGCTGCCCGGCCAGGACCTCGAACGGGCCCGCCAGGCCAAGCCGGGCGACCCCGAGGGCGTGGTCTCCTACGGGCTGAGCGCCGTGCTGGGCAGCGAGGGCGTGGAGCACGAGTGGGCGGGCGAGGTCCGCGGCCCCCGCATCCAGCTCGCCCGCCAGGGCTCCGGCCCGGGCTCCCCGGTCGCCGACACCCGCATGTTCGGCTACGTCGGCGGTCGCCTGATGTGGCTGTGGGAGCGCGCGCCCGAGCAGGCCACCGCGAACACCGGTGAGGAGGCCGCCGACTGGCCCGGTGCCGGCCTGGTCCCCTACCTCTCGCTGGAGCTCGACCGTGTCTGAGCCGGTGACCCCGGAACCCCGGGATGTCTCCCCCCTGCTGCGCCCCTCCGCGGTGCTCGGCGAGGGCCCCGACGCCGCCGTGCCCGAGCATTACGGCGCCCCCCTGCGCGAGCAGCGCCGTCTGCTGCGCGGCCGCGCCGTGGTGGACCTCGGCCAGCTCGAGGTGCTCGAGGTGTCCGGCCCCGAGGCCCGCTCCTGGCTGACCACCGTCACCTCCCAGGTCCTCACCGGGGTGCCGGTCGACAGCTCGCTCAGCCTCGCCGTGCTGTCCCCGCAGGGCCGGGTGGAGCACCTGGCCTCCGCGGTGGTCGCCGCCGAGGAGACCGTGCTGCTGGTGCTCGACGCCGGCGCCCGCGCGGGCCTGCGGCGCTACCTGGAGATGATGCGCTTCGCCGCCCGGGTCGAGATCCCCGACCGGGACGACCTGCGCGTGCTCGGGGCGACCGCCCCCGCCGCCGAGGTGCTGCCCGAGCTGGGCCTGCCGGAGGCCGCGGCCGTCTGGGCCGAGGACTGGCCGAGCGTGGCGCCGGGCGGCGTGGCCTACGGGCCCGACCCCGGGGACGCCGTCGCCACCGTGCTCACCCTGCTGCCCGCCGCGGAGCTGGCCGCGCTCCCCTGGCACGGTGAGCACCTGGCCGGGATGTCCTCCTGGGAGGCCGTGCGGATCGCCTCCCATCGCGCCCGCTTCGGCCGCGAGGTCGACGAGCGCTCCATCCCCCACGAGCTGGACCTGCTCCGCACCGCCGTGCACACCGCCAAGGGCTGCTATCGCGGCCAGGAGACGGTGGCGAAGGTGATGAACCTGGGCCAGCCGCCGCGGCGCCTGGTGATGCTGCACCTGGACGGCTCGCAGGACGTGCCCGTGCGGCCCGGCGGCGAGGTCCGCCTCGGGGGCGGAGAGGGCACCGGCGGGAAGGTCGTCGGCACCGTCACCTCCACCGCGCTGCACGCCGACCTCGGCCCGATCGCCCTGGCCGTGGTGCGCCGCGCCGTGCCGATCGAGGCGGAGCTGGCGGTCGCGGTGCCCGTGACCACGGCCGACGGCGCGCAGGACGCCGTGTGGCTGGACGCCTCCCAGGAGGCCGTGGTGCTGCCGCGCGAGCACGGGCAGCGCCCGTCCACCGCCAAGCTCTGACCGCCGCCGCGCCGGGCCCCGATCCCGCCCGGCGTCCGGTGAGCCGGGAACCTCCCGGGCCGGTGCACGCCCCTCACGATCCCTCCACCTCGTCGCGCCCCGTTCGTCGGGGGTGGCTGGGATGATGGACGGCATGGAGGGCAGCACACCGTCATCGCAGCGATCCGGGACCGGCAGCAGCCGGGACGAGGTGATCGCCGCCCAGCAAGCGGCGCTGCAGGCGTCCCGTCGGCGCGAGCACGAGCAGGCCACTGCCCTGATCCGGGAGGCCGTCGCCCGCTGGCGGGAGGCCGGCATCGAGCCCCGCCCGCTGCGGGCCCTCCCCATCGGGGGCGGCCGCCCCGTGCGCACGTCCCTCACCGGCTGGTACCTCAAGCCCGACCGCACCCTCGCGGTGGACGCCGCGGCGAACTTCTATCTGATGCGGGTGGACGGGGGCCTGGGCGCCCGCCTGCGCGGCGCCACCCCGGAGCCCGCCGAGGCGCCGCTGGTCGTGGGCCGCGGCGCCCGCGACGGGGAGACCATCGACCTGGCGGAGCTGCTGGAGCGTCGTACCCAGGACCCGGTGATCGGATGAGCACCGGACCCGTTCCCACCTCCACCGCCGCCCTGCCGTTGGGCGAGCGGCTGCGCAGCGGGGTGCGCCGTCGTCTCTCCGACGGCTTGCGCCGCAGCCGCCGCGACAGCATCTCCATCGGCCGTGCCGCCGTCGCCGCGGCGCTGGCCTACTTCGTGGCGAGCCTGCTGTGGGGTCACCAGTACCCCTTCTTCTCCGCCATCGTCGCCTTCATCATCATCGGCTTCGGCACCGAGAAGAAGGTGCGCAAGGTGGCCGAGCTGGCCGTCGGGGTGATGCTCGGCGTGCTCATCGGGGAGCTGGCCCGCGCCACGATCGGCTCGGGCACCTGGCAGATCGCGGTGGTGGTGATCGTGGCGGGGCTGATCGCCCGCTTCATCGACCAGAGCGTGCTGCTGGGCTTCCAGATGTCCATCCAGTCGCTGCTGGTGATGATCATGCCGGTCACCCCCACCATGACCCCCGGCGGACGGGTGCTGGACGCCCTCACCGGCGTCACCGTCGCGATCGTCGTGTACCTGCTGCTCTCCGGCGACCCGCGCAAGGTGCAGCGGCGCGCCGCCCGCTCCTTCTACCGGGAGCTGGAGAACACGCTGGTCTCGCTGGCGCTCGCGGCCCGCACCGGGGACGCGAGCGTCTCCCGCGCGGCGCTGCGCAGCATCCGCGCCAGCTCGCAGGGATTCACCGACGAGTGGCGCACCGCGAACGACGCCGCCGACGAGCTCGCCTCCTACTCCCCCACCGGGCTTCGCCACGCCGACGACATCCAGCGCCTGCAGCACCTGCTGGTGGGCTCGGACCGGGCGATGCGCAACATCCGGGTGATCGCCCGCACCGAGACCGAGTTCCTGGACGCCGTGGACGGCGACCCCCACACCACGCTGGCCGACGCCCTGGTGGCGGCGCGCGACGCGGTCGGGGAGCTGCGCCGTGCCGTCGGCCACGACGAGGTGGACTTCACCGCGGCCCGCCGCGCCCTGCGGCTGTTCACCGCGTACCTCACCCCCGAGCTGCTGCTGAAGAACGACAAGGGGCTGCGCCCGGGCAGGGCCGGCCACTTCGAGGGCGTGAGCCTGGTGATCCAGCTGCGCGCCCTCGCGATCGACATGCTGCAGGCCACGGGCCTGGACCCGGCCGACGCCAAGCGCTTCCTGCCCAGCCTGCTGGTGGCCGCCGACGGCGACACCATCGGCCCGCGCCCCATGACCCAGGAGATGGCGGCGGTCGAGCCGCCTGCCACCACCCAGGCGCTCGAGCTGCTGATCACCGACCGCTCGGACCCCTCCCGGCGCCGCTGAGACGGCGCCCGCCGCGGGCGCCGTCCCGTCCACCGGGCTCGCAGGGGAGCAACGACGGCCCCGGTACGCTGGCGGGATGCTGATCGCCGCCATCCAGACGTGGATCTTCGCCGTCCTCGCCCTCGCCCTGTTCGCGGTGGAGGTGTGGGCGCTGGTGAACGCGCTGCGCTTCCGGGCCGACGCCTACGTCGCCGCGGGCAAGCGCACCAAGGGCTTCTGGGGCGCGCTGACGGGTCTGGCCGTGCTGCTGGGCTTCCTGTCCCTGCCCTACCCCCTGGGCTCCGGCAGCCCCTCGCTGCTGTTCATGCTGGGCGGGATCATCATCGCCGGCATCTTCCTGGCCGACGTGCTGCCCGCGCTGAAGCGGGTCATGGGCCGCGCCGCCGGCAACCGCTGGTGACGCCCGACCACTCCGCCTGACCGCGCCGTCCCGTCGGGCCGGCCGTCGCGTCGCGGCCTCTCCGCCCACGGCTGCTGACGGAGAAAGGGATACCGGTGTGCAGCCGAGCCCCGTGAGGGGTTCGTTGCACACCGGCATCCCTTTCTCCGTTGCCGCCCCGCGGCGGTGCCGCGGGGCTCAGCTGCCGATCAGGCGGTCGGGGAGGTGCCCGCCGAGCGCAGGTTCTCGCAGGCGTGGGCCACGCGGGCGGCCATGCCGGCCTCGGCCTTCTTGCCCCAGGCGCGGGGGTCGTAGGCCTTCTTGTTGCCGACCTCGCCGTCGACCTTCAGCACACCCTCGTACTCCTCGAACATGTGGCCGGCCACGGGGCGGGTGAAGGCGTACTGGGTGTCGGTGTCGATGTTCATCTTGATGACGCCGTTGTCCACGGCCTCCTGGATCTCCTCCAGGGTGGAGCCGGAGCCACCGTGCATCACCAGGTCGAAGGGCATCTCGGTGCCGTACTCCTCACCCACGGCCTTCTGGATGTCCAGCAGGATCGAGGGGGTGAGCTTCACGTTGCCCGGCTTGTACACGCCGTGCACGTTGCCGAAGGTCAGCGCGGTCAGGTAGCGACCGTTCTCGCCGAGGCCGAGGGCCTTGGCGGTCTTGAGGCCGTCCTCGGGGGTGGAGAACAGCTTGGACTCGTCGACGTCCGCGGAATAGCCGTCCTCCTCGCCGCCGACGACGCCGACCTCGATCTCGAGGATCTTCTTGGCCTCGGCGCACTTGGCGAGCAGACGCTGGGCGATCTCCAGGTTCTCCTCGACCGGGACCGCGGAGCCGTCCCACATGTGGGACTGGAACAGCGGGTTCAGGCCCTTCTTGACGCGGTTCTCGAGGTCCCACTCGATGAGCGGCTCGACCCAGCTCTCGAGGTTGCCCTTGGCACAGTGGTCGGTGTGCAGGGCGACGGTGATCGGGTAGTTGTCGGCCACGGCGTGCACGAACTCGGCGAGCGCGATGGAGCCGGCCACGCGGTCCTTCACGGTCGACCCGGAGAGGTACTCGGCGCCGCCGACGGACACCTGGATGATGCCGTCGGAGCCGGCATCGGTGAAGCCCTGCAGCGCCGCGATCGCGGTCTGGGAGCTCGAGACGTTCACGGCCGGGTAGGCGAACTTGCCCTCCTTGGCCCGGTTGATCATCTCGACGTACTGATCGGGGGTTGCGACTGCCATCTGGCATTCTCCTTCGCTGGCGAGAGGTACGGGGACGACTCCCGGCGCGGGGCGCCGGGACGGGTCGTGCGTCCGGGTTCATTGTTCCACAGGGCACATGGGTGGCCCGTGCCCGAGGTCCCGTCGTGGACGGCCCCGCAGGGTCAGCGCAGCGGGCCCTCCGGCAGCGCCGCGTGCTGGCGCACCCAGGTGTGCATGGCGATGGCCGCGGCGGCGGCCACATTGATGGAGCGGGTGGAGCCGAACTGGGTGATCCCCACGACGAGATCCGCGGCCGCGACCAGCTCGGGGCTGAGGCCGGGGCCCTCCTGCCCCATCACCAGCACCGCGTCCCGCGGCAGGGTCACGTGCTCGATCGGGAGGGCGCCCTCGACGAGGTCCACGGCCACCAGGGGCCGCCCCTGCTCCCGGGCCCAGGCGACGAGAGCGGCGGCGTCGGGGTGGTGGATCTCGTGCTGGTAGCGGTCGGTGACCATGGCCCCCCGGCGGTTCCAGCGGCGACGGCCGACGATGTGGAAGGCACCGACGGCGAAGGCGTTGGCGGTGCGCACGATCGAGCCGATGTTCGCATCGTGCTCGAGGTTCTCGATGGCGACGTGGAGCTCGTGGCGGCGGGTGTCGAGCTCGCCGACGATCGCCTCGCGCCGCCAGTAGCGGAAGCGGTCCTCGACGTTGCGGCGGTCCCCCTCGGCCAGCAGGCGCGGGTCCAGCCGCGGGTCCTCGGGCCAGGGCTCGGGGTGGGGGCCGACCCCCACCTCCCGGGACTGCGGACCGTGCTGGTCGTCCCGGGGCGCGGTCATCGGGGCTCCCCCTCACCGACGGGCTCCGGCCGCTCGGGGTCCGCGGCGGCCCGGCGGAGGGCGTCGTCGGGGTCGGGCAGGCCGAGGGCGCGGCGTCGCCGCTCCCGTCGGACCAGCTTCACCACCGTCCAGACCGCCAGCAGGGCGATCACCGCGTACGCGAGGCGGGAGAGGGTGTCGGTCCAGGGCTCGATCACGGTCCAGTTGCTGCCCAACAGGTAGCCGGCACTCACGAAGATGGTGTTCCAGATCGTGCTGCCGGCGAGCGTGAGCAGGGAGAACACCCCGAACGGTATCGCGTACAGCCCGGCGGGGATGGAGATCAGCGAGCGCACGCCCGGCACGAAGCGGCCCAGGAAGATCCCGGCGCGGCCGTGTCGCTCCATCCAGCGCACGGTCGCGTCGTAGTCGTCGACGCTGAGCAGCGGCAGCCGCAGGAACAGGGCCCGCAGCCGTTCCGGGCCGAGCGCGCGGCCCAGGCCGTACAGCAGCCAGGCCCCGCCCATCGAGCCGGTGACGGAGGCCGCGAGCATGCCGAGGTAGGTGGCCTCGCCGCTCGCGGCGGCGACCCCGGCCAGCGGCAGGATCACCTCGGATGGGATCGGCGGGAAGACGCCCTCGAGCAGGATCAGCAGCGCGACGCCAGGCTCACCGAGGCGCGCCATCACGGCGAGGGCGAACTCGACCAGGTTCATGGGGCGCCTCCTCGGGGCACGGGGGTCGGACCGGCTCATCGTAGGGCCGTGATCCGGGAGGTCCCCCGGCGCACCCCGGGTATCCCCGGACACCGCCCAGGACCTCCACATCTGCGTCTACTCTGCGGGCATGACCTTCAACCCCGACGCCGAGATCCGTTCCGGCAACACCGGCCGCGCCGGCTCCCGCATGCCGGGCGGCCAGGGAATCGCGATCGGCGGGGGCGGCGGCTGCCTGCTGCTGGTCGTGATCGTGCTGTACACGCTGCTGGGCGGGAACCCGCTGACACTGCTGGAGGGGTCGACCGGATCGGGCGGCTCCACCTCCCAGGGACCGCTGAAGGCCTGCGAGGACGGGGCCGACGCCAACGCCCGCGACGACTGCCTGGTGCAGGCCACCATCGAGTCCGCCGACTCGCTGTGGTCGACCCTGGCACCGGAGGCCGGCATCGACTTCGCCGAGCCGCAGGCCCTGCTGTTCGAGGACTCGGTGCAGACCGGCTGCGGCGGCGCCACCTCCGCCGTCGGCCCCTTCTACTGCCCGGCGGACACCACCATCTACCTGGACACCGACTTCTTCGGCTCCCTGCAGGCGCAGTACGGCGCCGACGGCGGGCAGCTGGCCAAGATGTACGTGGTGGCGCACGAGTACGGCCATCACGTCCAGAACCTCGACGGCACCATGGAGCGGATCGACCGCTCCGGCACCGGCCCGCAGTCCGACGGGGTGCGGCTGGAGCTGCAGGCCGACTGCTACGCCGGCGTGTGGGCGCACCACGCCTCCCCCACCACCGACGAGGCGGGGGTGACGATGCTGGAGCCTCTCACCGAGGCGGACATCGACTCGGCGCTCTCGGCGGCCTCCGCGGTGGGCGACGACCACATCCAGGCGGAGGTCTCCGGCGGCGAGGTGCAGCCGGAGAGCTGGACCCACGGCTCCTCCGAGCAGCGTCGCGGCTGGTTCCTCACCGGCTACGAGCAGGGCACCGTCGCCTCTTGCGACACCTTCTCCGCCGCCGAGGTATGAGCCCCCGCGCGGCGGGCGGCGCTCAGATCTCCAGCTCGTCGATGTCGTAGGCGGACAGGTAGCGGTACCCGGCCTCCTCGACGGCGCGACGGGAGGCCTCGGCGCGGTGGACGATCACGGCGACCGCGGCGATGTCGGCCCCGGCCTCGGTCAGGGCCTCGCAGGCGGTGAGGACGCTGCCGCCGGTGGTGGAGGTGTCCTCGACGGCGAGCACGCGGCGCCCGGCGACGTCCGGCCCCTCGATGCGGCGCTGCAGGCCGTGGGCCTTGTTGGCCTTGCGCACCACGAAGGCGTCCAGCGGGTCCGCGCCCTCGGCGGCGGAGGCGTGCAGGATCGCGGTGGCGACCGGGTCGGCGCCCAGGGTGAGCCCGCCGACGGCCTCGATGCCGGGCACCAGGCCCTCGGAGCGCAGCAGGTCCCGCATCACGCGCCCCACCAGCGGGGCGGCCTCGTGGTGCAGGGTGATGCGGCGCAGGTCCACGTAGTGGTCGGCCTCGACCCCGGAGGAGAGGGTGACACGGCCGCGCACCACGGCGAGGTCGCGGATCAGCTCGCGCAACCGCTCGCGGTCGGCGGCGGCCTCGGGACGGGGTGCGGGGAGGGTCTGCTCGCTCATGCCCCCAGGGTAGAGGCCCGGACGCTCACTCCTCGTCCTCGCGCTGCCAGGGGGCGCGCAGTGTCTTGCGGGAGGCACGACGGCGGGCCTTCAGCACGGCCCGCTGCCGCATCCGGTGGTACCAGTTCGGGGAGGTCAGCGCCCGCACCACGGGGCGCGGGGCGATCCGGGAGACCTCCCCGGCGGTGCGGTACTTGACCGAAGGGATGGACAGCACGGTGCCCTTGGCGGCGTCCTTGAGGGCCTGCTCCACCACGTAGGGCGCCTTCAGCCAGGTGACCCGCGGCAGGCCCTCCATGTTCATCGCCGCCCGCTCGTGGAACTCGGTCTGCACGAAGCCGGGCAGCAGCGCGGTGGCGGTGACGCCGGTGCCCTGCAGCTCCATCGCCAGGGACTCGGTGAACACGGTGACCCAGCTCTTGGAGGCGGCGTAGGGGCCGGCGGTGGTGTAGCCGGCAAGGGAGGAGACGTTGATGATGGCGCCGCGGCGGCGCTGCACCATCGAGCAGGAAGCCGCGTGGCTGAGCACCAGCACCGCCCGCATCAGGGTGTCGAGCTGCTTCTCGTGGTCGGCGATCCCCACCTCGAGGAAGCCGCCGCGCAGCCCGTAGCCGGCGTTGTTCACCAGCAGGTCCACAGGGGCGACGGGATCGGTGAGGCGGGTGGCGACCTTGTCCAGCCGTGTCCGGTCGGAGAGATCGGCGGGCAGCACCTCGATCTCGACCTCGTGGACGTCGCGGATCTGCTCGGCGACGGTCTGCAGGCGCTCCTCGTCGCGGGAGACCAGCACCAGGTCGTGCCCGGTGCCGGCGAGCTGCCAGGCGAACTCCAGGCCGAGCCCCGTGGTGGATCCGGTGACGAGTGCGCGAGCCATGGGCCGAGTGTAGGACTCCTCGCGCGGGGCGATGGGCGGTCCCTGGATCTCGTGTCGGGGCCGGCCCGTAGGATCGGCGCATGCGCATCGCGACCTGGAACATCAACTCCCTGCGGGCCCGGACGGAGCGCGTGGTGGCCTTCCTCGAACGCCACCAGGTGGACGTCCTCGCCCTCCAGGAGATCAAGGCCAAGCCCGCCCAGCTCGACCTGGCGCCGCTCGAGGCGGCGGGGTACGAGGTCGCCGCCCACGGCCTGAACCAGTGGAACGGGGTCGCACTGATCTCCCGGGTGGGCCTGGACGAAGTGCAGCGCGAACTGCCGGGCGTGCCCACCTGGCCGGAGGAGGACGGCGTGGTGGAGGCGCGGGCGCTCAGCGGCGTGGTCGGCGAGGGCCTGCGGATCTGGTCGCTGTACGTGCCCAACGGACGCGAGCTCGACCATCCGCACTACGGCTACAAGCTGCGCTGGCTCGAGGCGCTGCGCGCCGAGGGCGAGCGCGAGCTGGCCGCCGACGAGGACGCCCTGGCGGTGTTCGTGGGCGATTTCAACGTGGCCCCGCAGGACGAGGACGTGTGGGACATGGCGGCCTTCGAGGGGAAGACCCATGTCACCGGTCCCGAGCGGGCGGCCTTCCGCGCCGTGGTCGAGGAAGGCTTCGCCGACGTGGTGCGCCCCGAGCATCCCGGCCCCGGCGTGTACACCTACTGGGACTACCAGGCACTGCGCTTCCCGAAGAAGGAGGGCATGCGGATCGACTTCGTGCTCGGCTCCCCCGCCGTGCAGGGCGCCGTGACGGGGTCCTTCATCGACCGTGAGGAGCGCAAGGGCAAGGGCGCCTCGGACCACGCGCCGGTGGTGGTGGACCTCGACCTCTGAGGTCGCGGGGCCGTCGGAGGTCGCGGCGAAACCGGAGATCGCGCGGCGGACCGGAGCAGAACGGACTCGAGCAGGGCAGACAGAAAGAGCGGCGGCACGGGGTCCGTGTCGCCGCTCCTGACGAGCCTCTGCATCGGGATCAGGCGTGTTCCTCGTGATGGCTTCCGTGGCGCTGTCGACGCCTGGAAGCCGGTCCGTTGCGGGGACCAGTCGCACGTGGGTTCCGATGCCGGTATTCGTCGTTGTGCAGATCACACTACGCCCGCCGGTGGGGTCGCGCAAGGGGTCGACGCGAGTGGTCCGCCATGTCCGTTCCTCCCCATCCGGGTGTCGTCCACCGCGGACCCTGAGACACTCGTCCGGGTGCCGGATCCCCGCCACGATGGCTGGCATGACCAGCAGATCCGCTCCTGACTCCCCCGGCCCGCGGGGCTGGGTGAGCCGTCCGCGCGACGCCGCACCGGCCGCCGTGCCGCCGCGGGATCCCGCGAGCTTCCCCCGGGCCGGCGAGGCCGACGTCCCCCGGATCCGCTGGCACGGCGGGGACGGTGAGCTGGCCGCCCTGCTGGCCGATCATGCGACGGCCGCGGGCCTGCGGGTGACCACCGGGGGCGGTGAGGTGGTCGCCGAGCTGGCCGAGGCCGCGGGGCTGACGGAGCTGCACCTGCCCGAGGGTTCGGCACCGCTGGTGGTGCTGGCCCCGGACGGGCCCGTGCCCGATCGGAGCTGGGATGCGGCGCTGCGGCTGGGTGCCCTGGCCCTGCTGCGGCTGCCGTCGGAGTCCGAGGTCCTGCTGGGTCTGCTGGCCGACCTGGCCCGGCCCCGCGACCGGGCCCTCGTCATCGGGGTGGCCGGCGGCTGCGGCGGGGCCGGGGCCTCGAGCCTCGCCGCCCGGCTGACGGCCGCCGCCCGCGCGCAGGGACCGGTGACCCTGGTGGATGCCGACCCGCTCGGTGGGGGCCTGGACGTGCTGGTGGAGGAGCCGTGGCACGGGGGCCTCGGCTGGGACGAGGCCGCCGCCCTGGGCGCCGAGGATGCAGAGGCCCTCGGGCGCGGTCTGCTCCGGGTGGACGAGGTGGCGCTCCTGGTCGCCGGCCGAGGCGCGGGCGCCGACGCCGAACGTCTGGCCCGGGTCCTGCCCGCCCTGGCCGCCCGGGGCGGCACGGTGGTGGTGGATCTGGCCGTGGAGCTGGTGCCGGCGGCCCGGCCCGAGCTGGACCGGCTGCTGCTGGTCGTGCCCGGCACCGACCACGCCGTGGCGGCGGCCCGACGCCGCCTGGGGGCGTGGCGCCTGCCCGCCGGGCTGGCCGAGGTGGTGGTGCGCCGCGGCGGACCGCTCGCCCCGCGGGAGGTCGCGGAGGATCTCGCCCTGTCACTGGCCGGGGCGTTCCGCGACTCCGCCCCCGGGGTGGTACCGCTGCTGGACGTGCAGCGCGGTGGGGCGGACCGCTGCTGCCGGGCGCTGCTGCGCGAGGCGCGGGGCGGTGACCGACCGTGAACGGGGCACCGGAGGAGGCATCGCTGCTGGAGCGGGTGCGCGCGGACCTGGTGCGACATCCGGGGGCGGTGGACGTGGCGCGCGTGTCCCGGCTGCTGCGGGAGGCCGGGCAGGTGGTCGGGGCGGGCGCGATGCTGGACCTCACCGCCCGGCTGCGGGATCACGTGGAGGGCCTCGGTCCGCTGCAACCGCTGGTCGCCGAGGGCGTCACCGATCTGCTGGTCAACGGCGACGGCACGGTCTGGGTGGAGGACTCCACCGGGCTGCGTCGCGACGCGCTGCGCCTGCGCCCGCAGGAGGCCCGCGAGCTGGCCGTGCGTCTGGCGACGGCCGGGGGTCGGCGCCTGGACGACGCGGTGCCCTGGGCCGATGCGCACCTGCCCTCGGGCATCCGCCTGCACGCGGTGCTGCCGCCGCTGTCCCCCGCCGGCACCGTGATCTCCCTGCGCCTTCCGGGTGGCCAGCGACTGGACCTGGATGCGCTGCAGCGTCGCGGCGCCTTCCCGGGGGCGGCGCGCCAGGTGCTGGACGCCCTGGTGGCGACCCGTGTGCCCTTCCTCGTGACCGGCGGCACCGGGACCGGGAAGTCCACCCTGCTGGCGGCGCTGCTGGCCACGGTGCCGCACCGGGAGCGGATCGTGGTGGTCGAGGACGTGCTCGAGCTGGAGGTCGACCATCCGCACGTGGTCCACCTGCAGTCCCGGCACGCCAACAGCGAGGGCGCGGGCGGGGTGGACCTCACCGTGCTGGTGCGCCAGAGCCTGCGGATGCGACCGGACCGGATCGTGCTCGGCGAGTGCCGCGGCGGCGAGATCCGGGAGCTGCTGCAGGCGCTGAACACGGGCCACGAGGGCGGCTGCGGCACGGTGCACGCGAACCGGGCACGGGACGTGCCGGCCCGGCTGGAGGCCCTCGGCGCGCTCGGCGGGCTGGATCGTGCGGCCCTGGCCGCGCAGGCGGCGAGCGCCCTGGCGGTGGTGCTGCACCTGGACCGGGAGGGCGGCGTGCGACGCCTGCGGGAGGTGGCGCTGCTGGAGCGCGACCCGCAGGGACTGCTGGCGGCCCGCACCGCCCTGGACCTCGGGGCGGACGGCCAGCGGCCCGGCCCGGCCTGGGAGGAGCTGCGCGGGCGGCTCGGTGTGCCGCTGACGGAGGCGCCGGGACCCGCGACGGCCGCGGATGCGCGCACGGCGTCCGTCGCCGCCCCCGCGGATGATGCCTCTGCGCAGGTTCCTGTCGGGGTCGCGGTGCCCGCCCGCCACGGGAGGCGGGCGGCATGAGCGCGGTGCTGATCCTGCTGGCCGTGGCCGGGGTGCTGCTCTGGGTGCTCGCCCCACCGGCCCCCGCTCCTGCGCCGTCCTCGCCGAACCCCGTCCGCCGCGCCTCCCCGGCGGGGACGCTGGACGTGGCGCGGCTGGTGGAGCGGCTCGCGACGGTGCTCGGCACCGGGGCGGGACTGCGACGGGCGTGGGCGGCCGTGGCGCGTTCCCTGCCCGAGGGGGAGCTCGCCGAGCTGGCCCGCGGCGCCGCCGGGGGCAGCGGTGCCCGCCGTGCCGCCCCGCCGCGACTGCGGGACACCCCGATGATCTGCTCCCTCGATGCCGCCCTGGTGGTCTGCGACCGCACCGGGGCGCCCACCGCGACGGTGCTGACCTCGCTCGCCGCGGCCCTGCGCGACCTGCACGCGGCCGCCGGGGCGCGGCGCACGGCCTTCGCCGGGCCGCGGTCGACGGCTCGCATCCTGCTGGTGCTGCCGCTCGTGGGTCTCGGCCTCGGCGCCCTGCTCGGGGGCGACCCGCTCGGCGTGCTGCTGGGCACCGCCCCGGGTCGCCTGCTGGGCCTGCTGGGCGTCGCCCTCACGGTGGCCGGATGGGTGTGGATGCGCCGACTGCTGCGCCGGGCCGATCCGCCGCGGACGGCCCGCGTGGATCCCTCGGTGCTGCTGGATCTGGTGGCGGGCGCGCTGGCCTCCGGCCTGCCCCTGGCGGCGGCCTGCTCCGCGGTGGCCGCGGCCCTGGATCCCGGCCCCGACCGGACCGCCCTGGACCGCCTGGCACGTGCCCTGCGCGCCGGGGTGCCGGCCCCGCAGGCCGCCGATCCCCTGCCTGCGGACCTGCGGGGGCTCGGCGAGTCCGCCGCTCTCGCCGAGGAGTCCGGGGCGGACCTCGCCGGGGTGCTGCGCTCGGCCGCGCGGGACCTGCGCCGCGACCGCGCCCGCCAGGCCGAGGAGGCCGCCGCCCGGCTCGGGGTGTCCCTGGTGCTCCCGACGGGTATCACCCTGCTGCCGGCCTTCGTCGTGCTCGGCATCGTCCCCACCGTCGCCTCCCTGCTCGGCGGCACGATCGCCCTGGTCGGTGCCTGATGCGTGCCTCCGCTGTGCGCCCCGTCCTCGCGGAAGCCGCCACCCCGACGTCCTCCCTGACATCCCCGTCCTCCCCCGGACCCGCGACCACCGGGAGATCCCCGGTGGGCGGGCCGAGACCGGCCCGCCCCGGGCGGACCTGCCGCCCATCCCGGGCGGCAGCGCCGCCCCCGAGAAAGGAGGACCCCATGTCCCTCACCCTCACCCGCCTGCGCACCCGTCTCGCCGCCGCCCTGCGCGACGAGACCGGTGCCTCCACCGCGGAGTACGCCATCACCGTGCTCGCCGCCTGCGGCTTCGCCGCGGTGCTGGTGGCGCTGCTGGCCTCCGGGGAGGTCCGCGAGCTGCTGATGGGCATCATCACCTCGGCCCTGTCGAAGGGGTCGTGACCGCCCGGCGTCCCCGCTCCTCCCGGCTGTGGGAGGAGCGGGGCTCCGCCACCGCGGAGACGGCGATCGTGCTGCCCGTGGTGGTGACGATGGTGCTGGTGGTGCTGCTGGCCGGCGGCGCGATCGGGGCCCAGGTGCGGCTGGAGAGCGCCGCCCGCGGGGCCGCCCGGGAGCTGGCCCGCGGGGAGGACGAGTCCGCCGCCGCGGCGGTGGCCGAGCGCCTCGGCGGGTCCGGCACCACCATCACGGTGAGGGTCCAGGGCGAGTGGGTGCGGGTCGAGGCCCACCGCAGCCTGCGCCTGGCCTCCCCCGCCGTCGGCTCCGCCACCGTGGGCCTGCTCGCCGACGCCGAGGCGCGGCGGGAGCCGCAGCTGCTCGACGCCCGGGCCGGACCGACGGGAGGTGCGCCGTGAGCACCGGCGCCGCCGGGGTGCTGGCCTGGACCGGGGCGATGATCACCGCCCTGGCCGGGCTCGGCCTGCTGGGCACCGGGCTGCTCGCCGAGTCCCGCGCGGAGACCGCCGCGGACCTCTCCTCCCTCGCCGCCGCCGACGCGCTGGCCACCGGCTCCGCCGACCCCTGCGCCGTCGCCCGGGAGGCCGCGGCCCGCAACGACGCCGTGCTGCACGCCTGCGAACGCCGGGAGTGGGACGTGCTGGTGCGCATCGAGGTCGATGCCGGCGTGCTCGGCACCGCCACCGCGCGCTCCCGCGCCGGCCCCGGTCCCGAGCAGCGGCCCGGGTCGGAGCCGTGACGGTGGGCGACGGGCACGGTCGCCGAGCCCGGCTTCCGCGGGGTGAGTCCTCCCGGTCAGGCGGTAGCGGGCTCCGGTGTCAGCTCGCCCAGCAGCACCCGCGCCCAGACCTTGGACAGCGGCTCGTTGCCGTTGCCGCATTTCGGGGAGACCACGCAGGCCGGGCAGCCGACCGCGCAGGGGCACTCGTCGATCATGTCCGCGGTGGCGCGCAGCCAGGCAGCCGCGTCCTGGCAGCCACGCTCGGCGAAGCCGGCCCCGCCGGGCGCGCCGTCGTAGACGAAGATCGTCGGCTCCCCGGTGTCCTCGTGCTGCGCGGTCGAGACCCCGCCGATGTCCCAGCGGTCGCAGGTGGCCAGCAGCGGCAGCATCGAGATCGCAGCGTGCTCGGCGGCGTGCAGCGCCCCCGGCAGCTCCTCCCCCGGGATCTCTGCGGCGTCCGTGCGCTCCCGCGGCACCACCCACCACACGGCCTTCGTGGTCAGGGTGCGCGGCGGCAGGTCCAGGGAGTGCTGGGCGAGCACGGCCTGCGTGAACACGTCCCGCACCTGGTAGCCGGTGACCTGGTCGGTGACGTCCACGGTGCCGAAGCACAGCCGCACCCCGCCCGCCCAGGGCACCTCGGAGTCGGTCTGGCGGATGCGGATGGAGGAGGTGGACTGCGGGTGGGTGGTGTGCAGCGGGTCCTCCCGGTGCACCATCGCCACCGCCTGCTCCGTGTCCAGGTGGTCCACCACGTAGCTGCGGCCCTGATGGAGGTAGACGGCGCCGTCGTGCACCTGGGTGTCGGCGCTCGCGGCGTCGACGGTGCCCAGCAGCGTCCCGCTGCCGCTCTCCACGATCCGCACCGGCTCCCCGCCGCTGCCGCGCAGGTCCGTGAGGTCGTGGGCGGACTGCGAGAGCGTCCAGTACCAGCCGCCGGGCCGGGCCCGCAGCACCCCGCGCGCGGCCAGGGTGCCCAGCAGTTCGCGCGCGGTGGGCCCGAAGATGCCCTCCTCCCCGTCCTTGATGGCCAGCTCGGACGCCGCGGCGCACAGGTGCGGCGTCATCACGTAGGGGTTGGCGGGGTCGAAGACTGCCGCCTCCACCTCGGCGCCTAACACTGTCTCGGGATGGTGGACGACGTAGGTGTCGAGCGGGTCCTCGCGCGCCACGAACAGGGCCAGCGCCCCGCCGCCGGCGCCGCCGGCGCCGCGCCGGCCGGCCCGGCCCATCTGCTGCCACAGGGAGGCCCGGGTGCCGGGCCACCCGGCGACCACCACGGCATCCAGGCCGGCGATGTCGATGCCCAGCTCCAAGGCATTCGTGGAGGCCAGGGCCCGCAGCTCCCCGCTGCGCAGATCGTCCTCGAGGCGGCGCCGCTCGGCGGCCAGATACCCGCCGCGATAGGCCGCGACCCGCCCGGCGAGATCGGCGAGCGCCCCGGAGTGCTCCTCCTCGGCGCGCTGGGACAGCATCCGCCGGGCGGTGCCCGAGACCAGCTCGGCGCCGCGGCGGGAGCGGGCGAACACGAGGGTCTGCACGTCCTCGGCCACCAGGTCGGCAAGCAGCGCTCCGGCCTCGGCGGTGGCGGAGCGGCGCAGCATCTCCTCGCGGCCGGACCCCGCGGCCCCGCCGGTGCTCCCGGTGCCGCCGATGTCCGCGGTGCCGCCGGAGCCCGCGATATCACCGGTGCTCTCCGTGCCGTCAGCGGCGGTTCGAGAATCGTGCCCCGCCTGCTCGGGGCGACCGTCCACCACGGCGCCGCGGGTGCCGGGCTCCCACAGCCCCACGGTGAGTCCGGCGCGCGGGGAGCCGTCCTCGGTGACGGCCTGCACGTCGCGGCCGATCAGGCGGGAGGCGGAGAGCTCGGGGTGGGCGGTGGTCGCGGAGGCCAGGATGAAGGTGGGCTCGGCGCGGTAGTGGGCGGCGATCCGACGCAGGCGGCGCATCACCAGCGCCACGTGGGAGCCGAAGACGCCGCGGTAGCTGTGGCACTCGTCGATCACCACGTAGCGCAGCGCCCGGAAGAAGCTGGCCCACTGCTCGTGGCCGGGCAGGATCCCGAAATGCAGCATGTCGGGGTTGGTCAGCACCACGCTGCCGTGACGGCGGATCCAGCGGCGCTGCTCGCTGGGGGTGTCCCCGTCGTACACGGCCACCCGGGCGTCGCGGATGCCCGCACCGTCTGCCATCGCGGTGATGTTCGTGAGCTGGTCCGCGGCGAGCGCCTTGGTGGGAGAGAGGTACAGGGCGGTGGCTCGGCGCGCGGTGGGGTCCAGCTCCCGGGTCCCGACGGCGCTGAGCAGCGGCAGCAGGTAGGCCAGGGACTTGCCGGAGGCGGTGGCGGTCGCCAGCACCACGTCCTGCCCGGCCTGGGCCAGCTCGGCGGCCTGCTGCTGATGGGTCCAGGGCGCGGTGATGCCGCGGGCGGCCAGGTGCTCGCGCAGCCGCGGGTCGGTCCACGCCGGGAAGCTGCCGCGACGGCCCTCGCGCGCGGGCCGGCGCTCCACGTGGGTGAGGCAGCCGCGACGGGTGAGGGGTTCGCCGAGGGCGCGCAGCAGCTCCTCGGCCCGACCCTCCTGCATGCGGTTCCCCTCGTGGCGATGGCGTGGTGACCCCGGGCCCCCGGGAGTCACGGCCCCGGGGGCGCGCCGACGCGCGGGGGCGCGGGGTGCGACGCAGTTCTCGCGCGCCGTGCGGTGCCGCTCAGCACCGCTCCAGCACGCCTGCGGCACAATCGTAGCCATGCACCCCGACACCCCAGCGGCGCCCCCCGGCCTGGACCCGGCGCTGCTCGACGCCCTCCGCCGCGACCTGCGCGCCGCGGAGTACACCGTCGAGGCCGCCGAGGCGCTGTACGGCGAGATGGCCTCCGAGGCCCTGCGCCGCGAGAACCCGATCCCGGCCCGGCGCCGGCTGCGCGGCCTGACCACCCCGCTGGCGACCCTGCTGAGCGTCTTCACCCTCGGCGCGGCCGCCCCGCACTCCCGGCTCGCCGCCGCGCTGCCCACGCTGGGCGTCGCGGGCGCCGTCTCCCTCGGGGTGCTGGCCGTCGTGCCCGCCGCGGACCCCGCCCCGGGCGAGGACCTCGCCGCGGGCGATCCGGTGGACGACCCGGACCCGCTGCTGCGCGCCACCATCGACCTCTCCCCCTACGCTGCCCGCGACGACGCCGGTGAGATCGCCTGGTGGATCGCCTCGGACCTCTCCGAGCTGGCCACGGGGAACACCCTGCACCCCGAGCACGTGCTCGGCGTCGGCGGCGCCTCCCTCACCCTGGCCCGCCTCACCCCGCGCGAGCGCGTAGGCCGGGTGCTGGACCTCGGCTGCGGCGGCGGCATCCAGGCCCTGCACGCGGCGCGCCACGCCGAGCACGTCGTCGCCACCGACCTCTCCGAGCGGGCACTGGCCTTCGCCGCCTTCAACGCCGCGCTGAACGGGCTGGAGATCGAGCTGCGGCAGGGCTCCCTGCTGGAGCCCGTCGCCGGGGAGACCTTCGACCTGGTCATCTCCAACCCGCCCTTCGTCATCACCCCGCGCCGCGCGGAGGACCCTGAGGGCACGAAACATTCCGGGGGCTGGACCTACCGCGACGGCGGCCGCACCGGCGACACCCTGCTGGCCGAGCTGCTCGCGCAGCTGCCCGCGCACCTGGCCCCCGGCGGCCGCGCCGTGATGCTCGGCAACTGGGAGATCGCCGCCGGTGCCCTCGGGAACGACGGAGCCGCCGACGCTGACGTCGACCCCGAGGCCGACGCCCCGGCCTGGGCCGCCCACCCCCGCGCCTGGCTCGAGCCCGCGCGGGAGGCCGGGGTGGACGCCTGGGTGATCCAGCGCGAGCGCGAGGACCCCGCCCGCTACGCCGAGACCTGGGCCCGCGACGGCGGCGTCACCGAGCGCGACGCCGCCTGGACGGAGCTGCAGGAGGCCTGGCTGGAGGACTTCGCGGCCCGCGACGTGGCCGGCATCGGCTTCGGCTACCTGCTGCTGCAGCGACCCGCCGAGACCACCCGCCCCGCCGTGCTGCGCACCGAGGAGGTCACCGGCACGGGCACCGGGACCCTGGCCACGCACCTGTGGGAGGGCATGGGAATGATCCAGGCCCTGGCGTCGTGGGACGACGAGGCCCTGGAGGCCGCACGACCGGTCCGCGCCGCCGACGTGGTCGAGCGCCGCCACCTCACCCCCGGCGAGGTCGACCCCATGCTCATCGAGCTGGTGCAGGGCGCGGGCTTCGCCCGCAGCGTGCCGGCGGACCAGGTGCTCGCCGCGACGGTGGGCGCCCTGGACGGCACCCTCACCCTCGGACAGGTCGTGGGCGCCGTCTGCGCCCTGACCGGGGACGACACGGAATCCGCCCGGCAACGGGTGAACGGACGACTGCGAGAACTGATGATCACGGGGATGGTGCACCGATGAGGGGACGCGAGCGAGCAGGCCGCGAGTCCTGGGACGAGCAGGGGCAGGACCCCACGGCCGACCAGGCCGGACCGACCGAGGCCTACGCCACCGGCGAGGGCGCGGCCGAGGATCCGACGCGCCCGTACCCGGCCGGCTGGGACCGCGGCCCCGAGCAGGTCGACCCGCAGGGACACCGCGAGCACCCCGACTACGCCGAACGCCAGGCCGCCGCCGAGCAGCAGGGCCGGGTCGGACAGGACGAGGCCGGCTGGCAGGACCCACAGGGTGACGACCAGCAGGCCTATGACCAGCAGTGGCACGGCCAGCAGGGCGTCGATCCGCAGTACACGGACCCCGGCTACGCCGACCCGCAGTACGCCGAGCCGCAGTACGCGGAACCGGGCTACGCCGGCTACCAGCCGCAGGACGCCCCGCTGCCCGAGGAGCCCCAGCGGGTCAAGGCCCGCGGCGGCATCCTGCGGGCGCTGGTCGCGCTGCTGGCGAGCGCCGCCTGCGTGGTGGGCATCGTCTACCTCGCCCGCCTCGCCGTCGGCACCCCCGCCGGGCAGCGCCTGGACCAGCTCATCCTCACCGGCGCCCAGGGCGACACCGGGCAGGTCACCGAGTGGGCCGAGCTGGCGGTGACCACCGTCAGCGTGCCGGTCGTGGCCGGCGTGCTGGCCCTCGCCGCCGTGATGGTGCTGCTGCGCGGCAAGCCCGGCCTGCTGATCCCGCTCGTGGTCCTCGTGGCCGGCGCGAACATCACCACCCAGGTGGTCAAGCACCTGGTGGTGGACCGTGAGGCGCTGACCTCCGGCGTCGAGGTCACCCCCAACTCCTTCCCCTCAGGCCACACAGCGCTCGCGGCCGCCGCGGCCGTCGCCCTGGTCCTGGCCTCCGGGCACCTGCGCTGGCTGCTCGCCCCGCTCGGCGCCGTCTGGACGGCCGCCGCCGGGGTGGGCACCGTCGTGGTGGGCTGGCACCGCCCCAGCGACGTCGTCGGCTCGATCCTCATCGTGGCCGCCTGGACCTTCCTGGTGCTCGCGGTCGACAACATCCACAGCCGCATCCGTCGCGGCCGCGGAGAGGTGCCCTCCGGCTGGGGCCGCCGCCGTCGCGGCATCCCCATGACCGGGGAGGCGCCGCGTACCAGCCTGATCGACGGCGGCATGGCGACGCTGCTGATCATCACGGGCCTCGCGGCCCTCGCCCTGACCGCCGTCACCGGTTCGGCCCTCTCCCTGCCGCTGGACCTCGAGTCCTCCGAGCAGCAGCGGGCGGCCTACCTCGCCACCTCCGCGCTGATCGCCGGCGGCACCGCCATCTGGTTCGCCCTGGTGCTCGTGCTCCGTGGCCCACAGGTCCGGAGGATGCCCGCACCGCGACGTGTACCGTGAGCAGTCGCCGGACCCCGGGGAGCGTCCGGCCCCCGCATCTCCCCCGCCCTGACCTCCCCGCTCAGGGCCCCGAGGACGCCGCCCCGGCGCGACTCGGAGAACCGATCCACGGCCGCGCCCGGCGCGGCGAGGAAGGACACGCACCGTGACTGGCCCGCGGCATCTCGTGATCGTCGAGTCCCCGGCGAAGGCCCGCACCATCGCCCGCTACCTGGGCGAGGAGTACGAGGTCCAGGCCTCCGTGGGCCACATCCGCGACATCCCGGTGCCGCGCGACCTGCCCGCCGAGATGAAGAAGGGCCCTTTCGGCCGCTTCGGCGTGGACGTCGACCACGGCTTCGAGCCGTACTACGTCGTCAGCCCCGACAAGAAGAAGACGGTCGCGGACCTCAAGAAGGCCCTCAAGGACGCCGACACCCTCTACCTCGCCACCGATGAGGACCGCGAGGGCGAGGCGATCGCCTGGCACCTGCTGGAGACCCTCAAGCCCAAGAAGTCCCTGCCCGTGAAGCGCATGGTGTTCCACGAGATCACCAAGGACGCGATCCTGGGGGCGCTGGAGAACACCCGCGAGATCGACACCCACCTGGTCGACGCGCAGGAGACCCGCCGCATCGTGGACCGCCTGGTGGGCTTCGAGCTCTCCCCGGTGCTGTGGCGCAAGATCAAGCCGAGCCTGTCCGCGGGCCGCGTGCAGTCCGTCGCCACCCGCCTGGTGGTCGAGCGCGAGCGCGAGCGGATGGCCTTCGTCGCCGCCGACTACTGGGACGTGACCGGCACCTTCGCCACCGAGGAGGGCCAGTTCGCGGCCAAGATCGCGACGGTCGACGGCTCCCGCGTGGCCACCGGCTCCGACTTCGCCGACGACGGCTCGCTGAAGAAGAAGGCCTCCGCGGCCACGGTGCTCACCGAGGAATCCTCCCGCGCCCTGGTCGCGGCCCTCGAGGACACCCCGGCGGAGGTCACGGGCCTCGAGTCGAAGCCGTACACCCGCCGCCCGGCGGCGCCCTTCACCACGTCCTCCCTGCAGCAGGAGGCCTCGCGCAAGCTGCGTCTGGGCGCCCGCCAGGCGATGCGGGTGGCGCAGTCGCTGTACGAGAACGGCTACATCACGTACATGCGCACCGACTCGGTGGCGCTGTCCGGCGAGGCCGTCTCCGCCTCCCGGGCGCAGGCCGCCGAGCTGTACGGCTCCCAGTACGTGCCGGACAAGCCGCGCTACTACCAGACCAAGTCGCAGAACGCGCAGGAGGCGCACGAGGCGATCCGTCCCGCGGGCGACCGCTTCCGCACCCCCGCGGACGTGGCCGGCCAGCTCAGCGGTGACGAGTTCCGCCTCTACGAGCTGATCTGGAAGCGCACCGTCGCCTCTCAGATGGCCGACGCCAAGGGCACCACCTCCACGGTGGAGCTGTCCCTGGCGGCGAACGACCGGGCCGCGACCTTCCGCGCCGCCGGCACCGTGATCACCTTCCGCGGCTTCCTGGCCGCCTACGAGGAGGGCCGCGACGCCTCCCGCTACGCGGAGGACAGCGACGACAAGCGCCTGCCGCAGATGACCGAGGGCCAGAAGCTCGACACCCGCGAGCTGGTGCCCGACGGCCACACCACCACCCCGCCGCCCCGCTACACCGAGGCCTCCCTGGTGCGGGCGCTGGAGGAGCGCGGCATCGGCCGCCCCTCCACCTACGCCTCCACGGTCGCCACCGTGCAGGACCGCGGCTACGTGCTGCGCCGCGGCACCGCCCTGGTCCCCAGCTGGGTCGCCTTCGCCGTGGTGCGTCTGCTGGAGGAGCACTTCGAGACCTACGTCGACTACGACTTCACCGCGCAGATGGAGGAGCAGCTCGACAAGATGGCCCGCGGCGACCTGGGCCGTGCCGCCTACCTGCAGGACTTCTACTTCTCCGACGGCGACGGCTCCCCCATCGGCCTGAAGCCGATGGTGGACGACCTCGGCGACATCGACGCCCGCGCCATCAACTCGATTGACATCGGCGAGGGCATCACCCTGCGGGTGGGCCGCTACGGCGCGTATGTGGAGAGAGCCGCACGCGACGAGAACGGCGAGCTGATCGAGGGCGCCGACCCGCAGCGCGCCTCCGTCTCCGACGAGGTCGCCCCCGACGAGCTGACGGTCGCGCTCGCCACCGAGATGCTGGAGCGTGCCAAGGACGACGGCCGGGTGCTGGGCACCGATCCGGACAGCGGTCACGAGATCGTCGCCAAGGACGGTCGCTTCGGCCCCTACGTCATCGAGGTGCTGCCCGAGGACCCGGAGGACAAGACCCCGAAGTCCAAGCGGCCCAAGCCCCGCACCGGCTCGCTGCTGAAGTCGATGGACCTGGCGACGGTATCCCTGGAGGACGCGCTGAAGCTGCTCAGCCTGCCCCGGGTGGTCGGCACCACCGAGGACGGCACCGAGATCACCGCCCAGAACGGCCGCTACGGGCCGTACCTGAAGAAAGGCTCCGACTCCCGCTCCCTGGAGAGCGAGGAGCAGATGTTCACGGTGACGATGGAGGAGGCGGAGAAGCTCTACGCGCAGCCCAAGACCCGGGGCCGCGCCGCCGCGAAGCCGCCGCTGAAGGAGCTGGGCACCGATCCGACCAGCGAGAAGCCGATCGTGATCAAGGACGGCCGCTTCGGCCCGTACATCACCGACGGCACCACCAACGTCTCCCTGCGCTCGAGCGAGTCGGTCGAGGAGATCACCCCGGAGCACGCGGTGGAGCGCCTCGCCGAGAAGCGAGCGAAGGGCCCCGCCAAGAAGCCCGCCGCCAAGCGGAGCACCACCCGGAAGAAGGCCTCGACGAGCCGATCCTCGTCCTGAGCTGGACGCACGCGATGGGGGCGGGGGTCGACAGACCCCCGCCCCCGTCGCCGGGTGGGACGGGCAGCGCGCCCGGTCTGCGACATCTCATGACCGTTTCACCGTGGGAATGACCGGATTCGCGCACTTTGGTCACGAGCCTGTATCGACGGCGCTCACGGCTCGGGCCAGTTCACTCCCACGGTGATACGCGCCCTACAGTGTGCCCACGAGCACACGCATGCGCTCGTGGATCACGAAGGAGTGGACATGAATCGACGTCTCACCAGGCGCACGGTCATGGCGGGAACCGCGGCGACCGCGGCCGTCGGACTGGCCGGCTGCCTGCAGAACCCGGATGCCGGCTCCGGTGCCGGCACCTCGGTGGAGCGCTACTCGGAGGGCGACACTCCCGGCACCGGCACGGTGAACATCCTCGGTGCCTTCGGCGGCCAGGAGCAGGAGGCGTTCCTCGCCTCCCTCGCGGACTTCCAGGACGAGACCGGCATCACGATCAACTACACCCCGGACTCGGACTTCACCACCACCATCCAGCAGCGCGTGGGCGCGGGCGACTACCCCGACATCGCGCTGTTCCCGCAGCCCGGCGGCCTCTTCGACATCGCCGAGCAGGGCGTGATCGTGCCGATCGACGTCTACCTGGACTACGACGCCCTGGCCGGCTCGCTGATCACCGGCTTCCTGGACTCCGCCCGCCTGCAGGGCCGCGTCTACGGCGCCCCCATGCGCATGGCCTGCAAGTCCCTGATCTGGTACCCCAAGAAGGCGTACGACGACGCCGGCTACGGCACCGAGCCCGCGACCATGCAGGAGCTGTACGAGATCGCCGACGCCATCAAGGCCGACGGGATCACCCCCTGGTCCGACGGCTGGGGAGCCGACCAGGCCACCGGCTGGGTGGGCACCGACTGGATCGAGGAGTTCATGCTCCGCGTCCACGGGCCCGAGGTCTACGACGACTGGATCTACCACCGCATGCCCTTCAACGCCCCCGAGGTCGTCGAGGTCTTCGACATCGTCGGCGAGTTGCTCAAGGGCGACGGCAACGTGCTCGGCGGGGTCACCAACATCATCAACACTCCCTTCTCCGAGGCCCCGCTGCCGCTGTTCGAGGACCCGGCACAGGCAATGCTCGTCCGCCAGGGCAACTTCGTCACCGGCTTCTTCCCGGAGGACGTGCAGGGGAACATGGATTCCGAGGTCGGCGTCTACGCGATGCCCACTTGGGACGGCGGCTTCGACGGCCAGCCGATCCTCGGCGGCGGCGACCTCGCCGCAATGTTCACCCTGAACGACGACACCGTGAAGCTCATGCAGTTCCTGACCTCCGCGGAGTTCGGCGGCCCCTGGGCACAGGCCGGCGGCTGGCTCAGCCCCCACAAGACCTTCGACGTCTCCCAGTACGCCGACGAGACCACCCGCACGGTCGCGGAAATCGCCGCGAACGCGGACGTCTTCCGCTACGACGGCTCCGACGTGATGCCCAACGCGGTCGGCGGCGGCACCTTCTGGACCGGCATGGTCGAGTGGCTGCAGGACGAGAAAACCTCCCAGGAGGTCTGCGACGAGATCGAGAACGGGTGGCCGGAGTGAGCGCCGCGACCGATACCGAGACCTCGCAACCGCCGGGGGCGGAGTCCGAGGAGCGCGACCGCTCGGGCTCCCCCGCGCGCCCGTTGCGCCTGGCCATCGGCGCCGTCGGCGTCGTGGTGACCGTCTACCTGGCCTGCAACATCTTCCTGGCCTTCGCCTACTACCCGCAGTGGTTCCTGGGCTCCAAGCTCTTGATCGGCGCCCTCGGCCTGATCGTCGGCATCGGCGGCTCGGTGCTGTTCTTCTGGTTCCTGAACCTCTGCATCGAGGGGCTGCCCTCCCGGATGTCCGAGGGAGTGATCCCCTACGCCTTTCTGCTGCCGGGATTCAGCCTGATCGCCCTGCTGCTGCTGTACCCCACGGCGCAGACGATCATCTACTCCTTCGCCAACAACGACTCCACGGACTGGGTGGGCCTGGCCAACTACCAGGCGATCTTCTCGGATCCCGCCTTCTGGTCCACCCTGTTCAACAATCTGCTGTGGATTCTCATCGTCCCGATCCTCACGGTCGCCTTCGGCCTGACCGTGGCGGTGCTGGCGGACAAGCTCTCCGGCACCGGGGAGAAGGTCGCGAAGTCCTTCATCTTCCTGCCGATGTCCATCAGCTTCGTCGGCGCGGCCACCATCTGGGGCCTCGTCTACGCCTATGAGGACGCCGGCAGCTCCCAGACCGGCCTGCTGAACGCGATCGTCGTGAGCCTCGGCGGGGAGCCGCAGTCCTGGTACCAGATCGACACCCTGCGCCTGAACTCCCTGCTGCTCATGGTCATCCTGATCTGGCTGCAGACGGGCTTCGCGATGGTGCTGCTGAGCTCGGCCATCAAGGGCGTGCCCGAGGACACCGTCGAGGCCGGCCGGATGGACGGCGCCAGCGAGACCCGCATCTTCTGGCAGATCGTGTTCCCGCAGGTGCGGCCCACGATGCTGGCGGTCTTCATCACCGTGCTGATCCTGGTGCTGAAGGTCTTCGACATCATCTACGTGACGACCAACGGTCGCTACAACACCAACGTGATCGCGAACTTGTTCTTCAACGAGCTGTTCGTCTCCCGCCAGGCCGGCCAGGCCGCCGCCGTCGTGGTGGTGCTGCTGATCCTGGTCATCCCGGTGCTGATCTACCAGGTGCACAGCTTCCGTCAGCAGGAGGCGAACCGATGAGCACGATGAAGGACGGGCGCCGTCGCTCTCCCCTGGCAATGATCACCATGCCGGTCATGGTGATCCTGTGGACCATCCCCACCCTGGGGCTCCTGGTCACCTCCTTCCGCACCCGCGAGGCCGCGGCCTCCAGCGGATGGTGGGCCTCCCTGCTCGACGGGGCGTTCACCCTGGACAACTACCGGGAACTCTTCGAGACCACCTCGATGGGGTCCTCGCTGCTGAACTCCGTCGTGGTGGCGGTGCCGGCGACGGTTCTGCCGATCATGTTCGCGGCCTTCGCGGCCTACGCCTTCACCTTCATGAACTTCCCGGGCAAGGACCTGCTGTTCATCCTGATCGTCGCCCTGATGGTGGTGCCGATCCAGGTGGCCTTCCAGCCCATGCTGAACCTGCTGGGCCCCAACGGCCTCGGCATCAACGGCGAGTTCGTGGCGGTCTGGCTGATGCACACGGCCTTCGGCATGCCGTTGGCGGTGTACACGCTGCGCAACTACATGGCGACCCTGCCGGGCTCGGTCGTGGAGAGCGCGAAGATCGACGGGGCCTCCCACTTCCAGACCTTCTGGACCCTGGTGGCGCCGATGTCCTCCCCCGCGATCGCGGCCTTCGCCACCCTGCAGTTCCTCTGGGTGTGGAACGACCTCCTGATCGCCAAGCTGTTCCTGGGCGGCGGGGCGAACAAGACCATCATCGTGGACCTCCAGCAGATGATCGGGACGCAGGGTCAGGGCGAGGAGCTCCTGACCGCGGGCGCCTTCATCTCGATGGTGGTGCCGATGATCGTGTTCTTCTCGCTGCAGCGCTTCCTGGTCCGGGGCATGACCTCGGGCTCCGTGAAGGGCTGAGCAGGACGCACCCGACGGGCCCCGGCCCCGCTCCTCGTGAGCGGCGCCGGGGCCCGTCTCGTGCCCGTCCCGTCCCTCGTCCCGGCGGGGCGACGGCTCAGCCGGCGCGGCGCAGGCTGCACCGAATGGTCTCGCGCACCCGGGCGGCCATGCCGGGGCCGTCCACGGAGGCCCGCCCGTCCACCTGCCGGGGCAGGAAGACGGGCCAGCCGGGACCGAAGGACAGCAGGCGACGCAGGTCGGCGGCGGGATCCACCGCCGCACCCGCCCGCTCCTCGTAGGCGTCCAGGAAGTCCATCGCCACGTCCGCCTCGAACAGCACGGCGAGGTTCAGGCGGCAGTGGCCGGTGTCCCGGCCGCGGTCGGCGCGGCCGACGGTCGGCCAGTCCACCACCCCGGAGACCCGCCCGCCCTGCCAGAGCACGTTGAAGTGCTGGTAGTCGCCGTGGGCGAGCACGGCGCGGGAGGGCTCGGCGGGACGGGCAGCCAGGGCGCGCGCCTCCCGGGCCAGTCCCGGGTCGGTCTCCAGCCAGGACTGATCCTCCGACTCCCACTCCTCGCAGGGCTCCAGGGCGGCGGGCACCGGCACGGCGTGGATCCGGGCGAGCATCCCGGCCAGCTCCCGCACCCAGCCACCGCGGTCGGCGGGCATCAGGGTGACCGCCCCGGGCAGCAGGGTGGTCACGGTGACGGGCACCCCGGCCTCGGCGCCGGTGACATCGGCGGCGAGCAGGCGCGGCACCGGCAGGTCGGTGGCCGCCAGGGCGTCCAGCCCGGCGACCTCCCGGCTCACCGCCTCGCGCTCCCCGGGATCCTCGCCCGACCAGCGGCGCAGCACCAGGTCTTCGCCCCCGGGGCGACGCAGGCGGAGCATCCGCGCCGTGATGCCCCCGCGCAGCTCCCCCAGCACCCGGACCTCGCCCATCTCCCGGCGCAGCCAGGCGCGCAGGGCGGGGTCGAGGGAGCCAGCGGGGTCGGAATCCGCACCTCCACCGGACGATGAAGGGGGGCCGGTCGATTCAGAGGGGCCAGCATGCGCACGGGGGCTGGGGTGCATGTCTCCCAGTGTGCCCCGCGGGCCCTCCCGACTCCCCGCCTGTCGGGGCTGCTCGGTAGATTGGGGGGCATGACCGCGCCCCTCGAGCTCCCTGCCGCCCGGCTCCCCGATCCGGCCGCCGCCCCGGCCCTGCGCTGGGGCGTGATCGCCACCGGCCACATCGCCGAGCAGTTCACGGCCACCCTGCACCGGGCCACGGCCTCCCGGGTGGTCGCGGTGGCCTCGCGCAGCGCCGAGCGCGCCGCGGAGTTCGCCGCCCGGCACTGCATCGAGGGGGTGCACGACTCGGTGGCCTCGCTGCTCGCGGCGGGCGGGGTCGACGCGGTGTACATCGCCTCGCCGCACGCCCAGCACCACGAGCTGGCCCGGCCCATGATCGACGCCGGGGTGCCGGTGCTGATCGAGAAGGCCTTCACCCTGAACGCCGACCAGGCGCGGGACCTGCTGGGCCTGGCCCGGGAGCGCGGGGTCTTCGCGATGGAGGCGATGTGGTCGCGCTTCCTGCCGCCCTACGACGTGCTGCGCCAGGTGCTCGCGGCGGGCCTGCTGGGCGAGGTGGTGGAGGTCGTCGCCGAGCACGGCCAGGCGATGCCCACCGACCCCGCCCACCGCATGCAGGATCCGGAGCTCGGCGGCGGTGCCCTGCTGGACCTCGGCGTCTACCCGATCTCCTTCGCGCAGATGGTGCTCGGGGACCTCGCCGACCTCTCCGTGCGCGGGGAGCTCACCGCCACCGGCGTCGACGCCACCGTCGGGGTGCTCGCCCGCGGCGCCCGCGGCGGGGCGGCGCGCCTGGGCACCACCCTGCGCGCCCGCATGCCCAATGAGGCGCTCGTGATCGGCACCGAGGGCTGGGCGCGGCTCGGCGGGGACGGCGCCCCCTTCTACGCGCCCACCACGCTGACCGTCACCCTGGCCGACGGCCGCGAGGCCACCGCGGAGCTGCCGGCCGTGGGCGAGGACGGCCTCGCCCACGAGGCCGCCGAGATGGCCCGCCGCCTGGCCGCCGGGGAGCTCGAGTCGCCCCTGATGAGCTGGGCCGACACCGTCTCGGTGCTGGAGACCATGGATGCCGTCCGGGCCGAGCTGGGCCTGGTCTACCCGGGGGAGATCGCATGAGCACGCCCACACCGATCCTGGCCGCGGAGGTCCCGATGCTGCCGGTTCCCACCCCGCGGCTGCCGCGCCGAGGCGTGTTCATCTCCTTCGAGGGCGGTGACGGCGCCGGCAAGTCCACCCAGATGGCGATGTTGCGCGAGCACCTGCTCACCGAGCGCCGGGTGGACCCGGACCTCGTGCTGACCACCCGCGAGCCCGGGGGCACGGCACTGGGCACCGAGATCCGTCGCCTGATCCTGCACGGCGAGGACGTCGACCCCCGTGCCGAGGCACTGCTCTACGCGGCGGACCGCGCCCATCACGTCCACACCCTGGTGCGCCCGCACCTGGCCCGCGGCGGGCTCGTGCTCGGCGACCGCTACCTGGACTCCTCGATCGCCTACCAGGGCGCCGGCCGCGAGCTGGACCCGGAGACCATCGCCTCGCTGTCGCTGTGGGCCACCGACGGGCTCCTGCCCCACCGCACGATCCTGCTGGACCTGCCCGCCGGCGCCCTGCAGGAGCGACGCGAGGACGCCGATCTGGACCGGCTGGAGCGCGCCGGGGAGGACTTCCACGAGTCGGTGCGCGGCCAGTTCCTGCGCCTCGCCGAGGAGGACCCCGAGCGTTTCGCGGTGATCGACGGGTCCCTGCCCGCCGACCGGGTCCACGCCCAGGTGCTCGAGGCCGTCGCCGAGGTGCTGGCCCTGTTCGACCCGACCTTCGAGCCGGCCCCGCCGCCGCGCCACCGGGACGAGGCATGACCGCCGTCGCCGCCCCCGCGGGCGTCTGGGTCGACGTGGTCGGCCAGGAGGCCGCCGTCGGGCAGTTCCACCGTGCCGCCACCGGGGTCTCGCCGCTCGCCCAGGCGTGGCTGATCACCGGGCCGCCGGGCTCCGGGCGCTCCACCGCGGCCCGCGCCTTCGCCGCGGCGCTGCAGTGCGAGCAGGGCACCGGCTGCGGCCACTGCCCCGCCTGCCGCACCGTGCTGGCCGGCACCCATCCGGACGTCACCGTGGTCGCCACCGACAAGCTCTCGATCTCCAAGGACGAGGTGCGCTCCCTCGTGCTCACCGCGCAGCGCGCCCCGGCGACGGGGCGCCACCGGGTGGTGATCGTCGAGGACGCCGACCGGATGAGCGCGGGCACCTTCAACGTGCTGCTGAAGTCCATCGAGGAGCCGCCCCCGGCGACCGTGTGGATGCTCTGCGCGCCCTCCGCGGAGGATCTCGCCCCGACCATCCGCTCCCGCTGCCGCCTGGTCACGCTCAGCATCCCCGCCGCCGAGGTGGTCGCGGAGCTGCTGCGTCGTCGCGACGGGGTGGAGCCGGAGCTCGCCGACCGTGCGGCCCGCGCCGCCCAGGGGCACATCGGCCTGGCCCTGCGCTATGCCACCCAGGACGGCGCCCTGACCGCCCGGGAGGAGGCCGCCCGCACCCTGCTGGGGCTGCGCTCGACGGGGCAGGCGGTGCTGGCCGCGCAGACCCTGGTGGACCGCGCCACGGCCGAGGCGAAGGAGCACGCCGACCAGGTCGCCGCCGAGGAGAGGGCACACTTCCTGCGCTCGGCCGGGGTGGAGGACTCCGCGGTGCCGCCCGCGCTGCGCTCGCAGCTCAAGGCCCTGGAGGACGACGCCAAGCGCCGCCAGACGCGCCTGGTGCGGGACGTGCTGGACCGCTACCTGCTGGACGCGCACTCGGTGCTGCGGGACGTGCTGACCCGGCAGCTCGGCTCCGGCAGCGAGCTGGTGAACGTCGAGGTGGCGCCCGAGATCGACCGGGCCGCGGGCGCCGGTTCGGGGGACCTCACGCTGGGCCTGCTGGAGGCCGTGCACGAGGCACGCGCCCGGATCGCGGGCAACGTGCCGCCGCTGCTGGCCATCGAGGCGCTGCTGGGGCGGGTGGCGGTCACCCTGCGCTGAGCGGCGCGCGCCTGCGCCTTCACGCACGGCGTCGGTCGCGCCGGAGCCGGGTGCGCCCGCTCAGGACTCGGCTGAGGCGTCCTGCTCCGTGGACTGGTCCGCGGTCTCGGTCGTGTCCGCGGGCTCGGTCGTATCCGCGGTCTCGGTCGTATCCGCAGTCTCGGTCGTCTCCGCGGTCTGGGCCGGCACGACGGTCTCGACGGCGTCGCCGCTGTCTGCGGGCGCGGCGTCGTCCGCCGGCGTCTCCGCATCGCCCTGCGCGGGCGGGCTGTCCCGGTCCAGCTCCACCCGGTGCTCGTCGACGATCACGCCGGAGGCGCGCTGGATCTCCTTGTCGCCGTCCTCCTGCCCGGTCTCGGAGTGCGAGCCGCATCCGTAGCCGAGGTGCACCACGCGGCCGTCGGCCGGGGACCACTCGTTGGTGCACACGCCGAACTCGCCGCGCAGGGAGCCGGCCAGCTGCGAGACGAAGCCGCAGCTCGCGCACGTGGCGGAGACGGTGTCGCGGCGCTTGCGGGCGGAGACCTGGCGCGGGCCGAAGTCGCCCTCGGCCCAGCGCTCGGCGGCCTCGGCGCGGCCCTCCGGGGAGAGCACCCGGGCGCGGCCCAGGCCCAGCTCCCACTGCGCGACCTCGTCGACGTCCTGCTCGCCCGTGGCCTCGAAGCCCTGCTCGAGGCGCTCGTCCTGCTCACGGTAGGGCATGAGGTCGTCGGCGCCCACGTCGGAGGGCTGCAGGCGCTCGGCCCACGGCTCCCAGTCGGGGGACAGCAGCGAGCCCTCGCCCGGCAGCAGCGCGGTCTCGGCGACGGTGGGGGCCTTGGCGCGGGGCGCACGGGCCATCACCACCACCCAGGACCAGCCGCGGTAGCCGGGCATGGTGCACTCGAAGACGTGGCTGACCAGTCGCTCCCCGCTGGCCTCGACCCGGAGGTGCTCACCGACCTGGCCCGGCTCGGTGACCTCGACGAGGGCCTCGCGGGCCGCGTCGACGGCGGCCGCGGAGACCGCGTCCAGCTTCGGCTTGGGGGTGCGGGCGCGGCGCGGCGCCTCCGTGGTGGGGGTACTCATGCTCAGGCCTCGAAGTTGTCCGCGACGGCGCGCATCACGGTGGCGATCTTCTGGGAGTGGTCGCGGTCGGGGTAGCGGCCCTGGCGCAGCCCGGTGGAGGCGTCGTCCAGCAGGCGGATGAGGTCCTCGACCATGGTGGCCATGTCGTCCGGCTTGGGTCGCCGGGCGCGGGTCACGGAGGGGGCGGCCTCCAGCAGCTGCAGGTGCAGCACCTGGGGCCCGCGCCGACCGTCGACCATGTCGAAGTCCACCCGGGCGCCGGGGCGCAGGGTGCTCACCCCGTCCGGCAGGGTGCTGGCGTGGACATAGACGCTCTGGCCGTCCTCGTCGTCGAGGATGAAGCCGAAGCCCTTCTCGGCGTCGTAGAACTTCACCTTGCCTCGTGGCACCTGGATCCCGTCCTTCTCTGGGGGTCGAGGACCCGCGCGTCCGATCGGACGGCCGCGGGCCCGGAAAGCTGTGTGGCCGGGCGTTCCCGGCGACGGTCCAGTCTACCGCGCCCCGCCTGCGCGCGTCCTGCGCATCCCCGTCCCGCGCGGTCCGGTTCGCCCTCAGCGTCGCCGCTCGGCCGGGATCCCCCGGACCGGGGCGTCGGCGGCCACCGGCGGCAGGCCCAGGCCGGTGAGCACCTGCTCCAGGATCATCGCGGTGAAGCCCCAGACGAAGGCGTCGCCGGGCAGGTCGAAGACCGGTCCGACCTCCCGGCCGCCGTACAGCCCACGGGCGTGGTGGGCGGGGTCGGTGAGGGAGCCGGGCCCGACCAGCGGCGCCCAGACCACCCGCTCCACCTCCCCGGTGGCGGTGGGTCCGAGCTCGGGGACGCGGGGCGCCCAGGCCAGCACGGGGGTGACCTGCTGGGAGCGCCAGGGCATCGCGATGGGGGCGAAGGGCCCCAGCACCCGCACCGCGGCGGGGTCCAGTCCGGTCTCCTCGCGGGCCTCCCGCACCGCGGTGGCGGCCAGGTCGGCATCGGCGGGCTCCACCCCGCCGCCGGGCAGGGAGAACTGTCCGGGCTGGGAGCGCAGCCCGTGGCCGCGCTCCTCGAGGGCGAGCGCCGCCCCGTCCAGCTCGTGGCCCGCGACCAGCACGAGGACGGCGCTGCGCCGCACCGGACCGTCGACGTCGGGGCGGCGGTCCAGCCCGCGGTCCAGCAGCACGTCGCGGCCGTCGGCGGCGCGGGCGGCGAGGGGGCACAGGTAGGAGGGGGTGGGGCCGTGCCCGTCGGCAGGGGCGATCATGCGGCGAGGCCGATCCGCGGGCAGTCCGCGGCCAGGGCGCAGTCGCCGCAGCGGGGGGCGCGGGCGGTGCAGACGCGGCGGCCGTGCAGGATCAGTCGCAGGCCCAGGCCGGTGACGTCCGCTCCGGCGCCGTCCTCGCGGCAGCGCTCGAGCACGTCCTCCTCGATGCGGCGCGGGTCGCTCGCGGTGGTCCAGCCCAGGCGTCGGGCCAGGCGGCCCACGTGGGTGTCGACCGCGAGCAGCGGATGGCCGAACCAGACGCCGCGCACCACGTGGGCGGTCTTGCGGCCCACCCCGGGCAGGGCCTCGAGGGCGGCCTGGTCGTCGGGTACGGCCCCGTCGTGGTCGCGCAGCAGGGCGGCGGCGAGCCCCCGCACCCGCTCGGCACGGGTGGCGCCCATGCCGAGCGGGCGCAGCAGCCGGGCGAGGTCCTCCTGCTCCGCCCCGGCCAGCGCGGCGGCATCGGGCCAGGCGGCGAACAGCTCCGGGGTGAGGGCATTGACGCGCACGTCGGTGGTCTGGGCGGAGAGCACGGTGGCGACCAGCAGCTCGAAGGCGTCGCGGTGCTCCAGCTCGGTGGCGGCCCCGGGGTACAGCCCCTCCAGCCCCGCGGCCACGACGCGGGCATCCGCGGGCACGGGCGCCGCGGCCGACTCGTGAGGAACGGGCATCGAGCGGACTCCTTCGGGGCGCTTGCGGGTGATCGCGCGGCGGGCGCGATAGGCTCTGACCATCATGTGACAACGACCACCGAGGGGTCGCGGTCACCATGAGCACGACATCCGGTCCCGGTTCTCCCCCGGGGCCCCACCCTTCAGGAGGTTCCGTGGACGAGAACATCGTACGGTCGTCGCCGCTGTTCGCCGCTCTCGACGAGGACGGCAAGCAGGCCGTGCTGGCGTCGATGAAGCAGGAGGACTACCACCGCAGCGCGATCGTCTTCCGCGAGGGCGATCCCGGCGACCGCCTGTTCATCATCGGCCAGGGCAAGGTGAAGGTCGGCCACGCCTCGGGCGACGGCCGCGAGAACCTGCTGGCGGTGCTCGGCCCGGGCGAGACCCTCGGTGAGCTCTCCCTGTTCGACCCGGCGCCGCGCAACGCGACCGCCACCGTGGTCGCGGAGACCACCCTGTACTCCCTCACCCAGCAGGACCTCTACCGGGTCCTCGCCCAGCGTCCGGAGGTGGCCCGCCACCTGCTGGCCTCGCTGGCCCGACGGCTGCGCAAGACCAACGAGTCCCTCGCGGACCTGGTCTTCGCCGACGTGCCCGGCCGCGTCGCCAAGAACGTGCTCGACCTCGCCCAGCGCTTCGGCCGTCAGACCGACGACGGCGTGATGGTGGCCCACGGCCTCACCCAGGAGGAGCTGGCTCAGCTGGTCGGCGCCTCCCGCGAGACCGTGAACAAGGCCCTGGCGGACTTCGCTTCCCGCGGCTGGATCCGCCTGGAGGCCCGCGCCGTGCTGATCGTGGACGTGGAGCGGCTGCGCCGCCGCGCCCGCTGAGCACCCCCGCACCCGGGAACGGCCCGGGATCCCGCCGCGCGACGGGGTCCCGGGCCGTTGCTCGTGCCGTGGCGGGGGCGGCGCAGTGCTCGGCTCAGTGCTCGGCGGAGAGGTGGTCCAGGGCGGCGCGGAGGTTCCAGCGCGCTGCCTGGGCCAGGGCCGGGTCGAGCTCGGGGCCGTAGATCGCGCGCTGCAGCCGATCCAGGGTGAGCACCCCGGCGTGCCGGGCACGGCGCACCTGCTCCACGCGGTCGCGCCGGTGCTGGATCGCGGCCTCCAGCGCCTCGATCACCGCGAGCGGGTCCTCGATCGGCTCGCCGTGGCCGGGGTGGATCGACGCGATCCGCCCATCGATCGCCATCGCCCGCAGGATCGCGAGGGATTGCAGGTACTCGGCGATGCTGCCGCCGTGGTCGGGGACGATCACGGTCGGGGAGCCGCCCAGCAGGGTGTCGCCGCTGAGCAGGCGCCCGCCCTCGAGCAGCAGCCCGGCCGAGTCGGCGGTGTGCCCGGGCAGGTGGATCACGTGCGCGACGACGCCGTTCTCCCCCACCAATGCGGCCGGCAGCGGCCGGGAGCCGGGCACGGCGTCCTGGTCGGCGGCCCAGAGGGGCACCTCGCGGCCGCTGCGGGCGGCCAGGCGCCGCGCCAGGGTGGCGGCACCGGCGGTGTGGTCCTCGTGGCGATGGGTGACCAGCACGCCCATCGGTCGGATGCCCTCGCCCGCGGCGATCAGCAGGTCCGCGAGGTGCTCGGGGTCCTTGGGACCGGGGTCGACCACCCAGACCTGGTCGTCGTCGTGCAGCAGGTACGAGTTGGTGCCGCTCAGGGTCATCGCCGAGGGGTTCGCGGCGCACACGCGGGTCAGGACGACCGCCGGGGCGCCCTCCTGACGCTCGGACTCCTCCTCGCCCACGCTCAGATCCGCTCGGAGACCTCGACCACCAGGTCGAGCTCCACCGGGGAGTCCAGGGGCAGCACGGCCACGCCGACGGCGCTGCGGGCGTGCACGCCGACGCGGCCGAAGACCTCGCCGAGCAGCTCGCTGGCCCCGTTGATCACGCCGGGCTGGCCGGTGAAGTCCGGGGCGGAGGCGACGTAGCCGGTGAGCTTCACGACGCGGGCCACACGGTCCAGGCTGCCCAGCACGTCCTCGACCGCGGCGAGGGCGTTGAGGCAGCAGGTGGCGGCGAGCTCGGCGGCGCGCTCCGGGGCGACCTCCGCGCCGACCTTGCCGGTCAGCGGCAGGGCGCCGTCCACGAAGGGCAGCTGGCCCGAGGTGAACACCTGGGAGCCGCTGCTCACGGCCGGGACGTAGGCCGCGACGGGGGCGGCCACGGGTGGCAGCTCGTGACCCAGCTCCCGCAGGCGGGTGCGGATGCGGGCCCCGGCGGTGTCGGCGGTCATCGGCTCAGCCCTCGGCCACGGGGCGCTTGAGGTAGGCCACCAGGTTCTCGGGATTGGGGCCGGGCACGACCTGCACCAGCTCCCAGCCCTCCTCGCCGTAGTTGTCGAGGATCTGCTTGGTCGCGTGGATCAGCAGCGGGACGGTCAGGTACTCCCAGCGGGTCACAGTGCTCATGTCCCGAGCCTACCGGCCGAGGGCGCCCGGCCGGGGGCCCTGCACCCCCCGGCCGGACGGCTCAGCCGCCGACGGCCTCCGCCTCGACCCGGCGCAGCAGGGCCGCCCAGTCGCGCACGTCGGGGTGGCGGCGCAGCAGCCGGCGGCGCTCCCGCTCGGTCATGCCTCCCCACACCCCGAAGTCGATGCGGTTGTCCAGGGCGTCGGCCAGGCACTCGGTGCGCACGGGGCAGGCTCCGCAGGCGGTCTTGATCTGATGCTGCTCGGTGCCCTGGACGAAGAACTCGTCCGGGTCCATCCCGGCGCAGGCGCCGCGGGCGGCCCAGCTCTGGTCCGTCGTCTCCCCGACGGTGGTCCCGATGGTCATGGGTCCCCCTTCTCGCGAATCATCCTCGACTCGTTCCTGGCGCTCACTGTAGGAGACGCAGGCCACCACGCAAAACCGCCCGGAACGGGCTGCCGCCGCCGGGCCGACCCCGGGCGGCCCCGGGATATCTGGGACCGTCGCCCGTGACCTGTGCCACCAGTGCCCGCGGTGCGACCCCGGACACCGGGCACGGCTCCCCGGGTTCTCCCGGCGGACACCCGGGCAGCGGTGAGGTCTCGTGAAGATTCCACCCAGGCGGCATGCCTGATACTGCGATCCGCCGGGTGCCCCGTACTGTGGGAGCATGGCCAGCTCCACGTCCTCCCCCTCCGGCGCCGACACCCCGGGCGACGACGGCTCGATGCGCCCCGTGGGCACGGGCGGGAGCGGCACCGCCGCCGCGGGATCGCGCTCGCTGCCGGTCGCCCTGGCCCAGACCGTCTACCTGCTGCTGGGCATCCTCGCCGTGTCGGCCCTGGCCGGCATGCTGATGGCGGCCTTCCTGCTGCCGGCGGTCTCCGCCACCTCCGCGGTCGCCGAGGACGGCGTCGAGCTGTTCGAGTCCTACCCCACCGAGCTCGAGGTCGAGCCCCTCAACGAGGCCAGCCGCATCGAAGCGGCCGACGGCACCCTGCTGGCGACCTTCTACTCGCAGAACCGGATCATGGTGCCGCTCGAGGAGATCTCCCCGAACATGCAGCACGCCGTGATCGCGGTGGAGGACCGCCGCTTCTACGAGCACGGCGGCGTGGACGCCCGAGGCATGGCCCGCGCCTTCGCCTCCAACGCGGCCGGGGGCTCCACCCAGGGCGGCTCCACCCTCACCCAGCAGTACGTGAAGAACGCGCTGCTGATGGACGCGGTGCAGCGCAACGACGACGAGGCCCGGGTCGCCGCCACCGAGCAGACCTACGGGCGCAAGCTGCGCGAGGCGAAGCTGGCGATCTCGCTGGAGAAGACCTGGACCAAGGACGAGATCCTCAACGCCTACCTCAACGTCGCCCAGTTCGGCCCCTCCCAGTACGGGGTGCAGACCGGTGCCAAGCACTACTTCAACAAGGACGCCGCCGACCTGAACCCCGGCGAGGCGGCCCTGTTGGCGGGCATCACCAACGGCCCCAACCAGTACGACCCCGTGGACCATCCCGAGGCCGGCGAGCAGCGCCGCAACGAAGTGCTGGCCGATATGCTCGGTCAGGGGTACATCACCCAGGAGGAGTACGACGAGTACAGCGAGCAGCCGGTCGAGGACATGCTGGACATCCAGACCGTGCAAGCCGGCTGCGTCACCGCCGAGGGCAGCGGCTTCTTCTGCGACTACGTCACCCGCTCCCTGCTGAACGACCCGGACTTCGGGGACACCTACGAGGACCGCAGCAAGCTGCTGTACGGCGGCGGCCTGACCATCAAGACCACCCTGGACCCGGAGAAGCAGGCCGCGGCCGAGGAGATCCTCGAGCGCCGGGTGCCCGCCACCTCGCAGAGCGGCTTCGGGCACTCCATCGTCACCGTCGAGCCGGGCACCGGCGAGATCCTGGTGATGGCGGAGAACCGCACCTACAACCCCTACGAGGACGTCGACCCGGGCGAGACCGCGATCAACTACAACGTCCCGCAGGCCCTCGGCGGCGGCAGCGGCTTCCCGGTCGGCTCCACCTTCAAGCCCTTCGTGCTGCAGGAGTGGCTGGAGAACGACCGCTCGATCTACGACACCGTGGCGACGGCCCGGCAGACCATGACGACCTTCCCGGCGCAGTGCCTGTCCCGCGGCCGCTGGTACGAGTCCGGCGGCTACAACCCCGACAACGCGGTCTCCGTGGAGCTCAGCGCGATGGAGACGGTGCTGAACGCGACCAAGTTCTCCGTGAACACGGCCTACGCGAACATGGCCCGCCAGCTGGACCTGTGCAACATCGCCGAGGGCGCCCGCGAGATCGGCGTGGTCCCGGCGACCTACAACCCCTACGACCAGTCCACCTGGGAGGACCCGATCGAGGACATCTACGGCACCGAGCTGGCGCCGGCGACGGTGGTCCTCGGTGAGCTGCGGATCTCCGCCCTGGACATGGCCACGGCCTACGCCACCTACGCGGCGGAGGGCACCTACTGCGAGCCGCAGGCCATCACCGCGGTCACCGACCGCGACGGCGAGGACATGGGCGTGGGCGGCGCCGAGTGCGAGCAGGCGATGGACAAGGAGACCGCCGACACCATGGCCTGGGTGCTGCAGCAGGACCTCGAGGACCCCCGCGCCACCGGCAAGGGCATGGTCGTCGAGGGCCACACGGCCGGCGGCAAGACCGGCACCTCCGGCTCGCAGTTCCACACCTGGTACGTCGGCTTCACCCGCCAGATGTCCACCGCCGTCTGGTTCGGCCACCCCAACGCGAACATCCGCCCCGGCGGCTTCTCCGTCGACGGGGAGACCCTGACCAGCGGCAAGGTCTGGGGCAACACGGTCTCGCTGCCCACCTGGCAGGAGTACATGAGCCGGGTCCACGAGGGCCTGCCGGACGAGTCCTTCCCCGCGGCCCCCGGTGGCACCAGCGATGCCGCCGACGAGGTCGACCAGGGCACCGTCCCCGAGGTCGCCGACATGACGATCACCGAGGCCGAGGCGCTGCTGAGCGCCGCCGGCTACGAGACCTCCGTGGACTCCGACGCCGCCGACCCGAGCGCCGAGGGGCTCATCGTCACCGGCACCTCCCCCGGGGCGGGCACCCGCCTGGACGAGGGTGAGACCGTCACCCTCCGCGTGCGTGAGGAGCAGGGCTGAGCATGGGCTCCGTGAGGACGGCCGCGGCGATCACCGCGGCGACGGGACTGGGCGCCGTGGCCGCAACCCACGTGTGGGCGCGGCACGTGGAGATCCACCGCTACACGCTGCGCGAGGAGACCGTGCACGTGCTGCCGGCGGGCGCCAAGCCGGTGCGGCTGCTGCACATCAGCGACATCCACCTGGTGCCGGACCAGGAGCGCAAGCTCCACTTCCTGCGCCACCTGGCCACCCTCAGCCCGCACCTGGTGATCGACACCGGGGACAACATCGCCGCCGCCGCGGCGGTCCCGGTGCTGGCCGAGGCCATCGAGCCGCTGCTGCGCCGCCCCGGCGCCTTCGTGATGGGCTCCAACGACCTGTTCGCGCCGCGGCCGAAGAACCCGCTGCGCTACTTCCTGCCGGACGCGCGTCCGGAGGGCATGACCGCCCGCACCGACATCGACCTGCCCACCGAGGAGCTGGCCGCCCGGCTGTCGGCCTTCGGCTGGAAGGACCTCACCAACACCCGGGACGTGATCGAGCTGCCCGGGCTGCAGGTGCGCCTGGCCGGGGTCGACGACCCGCACCTGGAGCGCGACGAGCTCCCGGCCCCCCGCCCGGAGCAGGACCCGGAGCACGGCCGCGTGCTGCGCCTGGGCGTCGCCCACGCGCCCTACCGACGGGTCCTGGACTCCCTCGTGGGCGACGGGGCGGAGATGGTGCTGGCCGGGCACACGCACGGCGGGCAGCTCCGCCTGCCGGGCATCGGGGCGCTGGTCACCAACTGCGACCTGCCCCGTCGGCAGGCGCGCGGCCTGTCCTCCTGGGACGGTGTGCCCCTGCACGTCAGCGCAGGGATGGGCGCGAGCCCGTACTCGAACTACCGGCTGTTCACACCGCCCGAGGCGACCTTGCTCACGTTGCGCCCCCGGGGCTCGGAGCGGGTGGGCGAGGGGGCCGGAACCCCTGCTAGGCTTCATGATCGGTGACGCGCCCGGGCATGCCCGGGTCGATCCCACCGGGGTGTGGCGCAGCTTGGTAGCGCGCCTCGTTCGGGACGAGGAGGTCGCAGGTTCAAATCCTGTCACCCCGACCCTCCGGTGCCTGCGGGCACCGCACCGCGAAGGACCCGCGCCGCACGGCGCGGGTCCTTCGCGCATCCCCTCGTTCCCGCCGACGGCCCTGAGCGGATGACCGCCGCGTCCGGCCCCCCGCCCCCGTCTTCTCCGCCGAGCGCTTCGGCCGCTGGCGGCTGAGCCTGGGCACCATCGTGATCACCGTCCTCGCCTCCTACCTGCTGCCGCTGGACGCCGACCGCACCCTGTGGTGGCGTGCCCTGGCCAGCAGCGTGGTCGGGGCGGGCCTGGTGGTGGCCTCCTCGGTCACCGTGTACCTGCTGGGGGCCCAGGTGCCGGACCAGTTCGTCGGCATCGGCACCCGCACCGATGCGCTCTACGTCACCGTCGTCACGATGGCGACCATCGGCTACGGCGACATCCACCCGGTCGGCCAGGCCGCCCGGCTGCTGACCACCCTGCTGGCGGTCTTCGACCTGAACTTCGTGGGCGCCCTGGGCTCGGCCCTCAGCATGCAGCTGCGGCGGCGCTTCCCGGGGGTGCAGGGATGAGCACGGGGAGGAGGGCTCAATGGGCCCGCTGATGGACACGGAGGAGCGCAACCCCCGGGTGCTGGGGATCGCCCTGGCCTGGGGCGCGATCGCCGGGGCCGCGGCCGCCGTGGCGCTGGTGCTGGTGCTCACCGCCTCCGCGATGATCGCGGTCGGCTCCGGCGGCCCGATCGGCCCGGAGGCCGGACTGATCGGCGTGGTCGATGCTGCGCTTCTCCGGGCACCACGGGATGCACGACGTGGCCGAGCTGGCCGCCTCCGGGTCCTGGATCGCCCTGCTGGCGCTGGGGGCGCTGAAGGCCGTGGCCCTGGCCCTGGCCCTCAGCTCCGGCTGGCGCGGCGGCGAGTTCTTCCCCATCGTCTTCGCGGGGGCCGCCGCCGGCGGGGCCGCCGCGGCACTGGTGCCGGGCCTGGACGTCTCCGCGGCGCTGGTGGCGGGGCTGGCGGCGGCGGCCGCCGTGGCGCTGGCCAAGCCGCTGGCGGTGCTCCTGATCTGCGTGCTGATGTTCCCGGGCGTGGACCTGGGACCGCTGCTGGTGGGGCTCGCGCTGGGGATGGTGCTGCTGCGGACCGTCCCGCTGCCGGCGGCCCACGACGAGGACGCGGGGAGCCCCGGGTCCTGACGCCCCGCGACCTGGTGCACCGGGACCGCCGCACCGCGGTGTGGTAGGGCGGTCGACGCCCCGTCGCGCCGCGGACCTCGCATCCCGGTCGAAGCGGACGTTCCGGCCGTTTCCCCATGTCACGGACATCCCGCGGGACCGACCGACCCTGAACGCACCCTGAATGACAAGCGTGTAACTACCACAGGTTTTCGGCGCACGCATCACACGACACGGCGATTTTCGGCCACTTTGACAAAATCTTGGCAAAGGAACGGCTCGCGGCACGCAAAGGCCCTGGGGAGAGCCTGGGAACGCCCGCCTACAGTGGCCGAGGCGCCGCTTCCCCGGTGCCGTCCGGGAGATCGCCCCGCCGCCGCTCCCGGTCCTTCCTCGATGGTCCTGGGCGGCGGGCGCAGCAGAGCGGACGGGTGTCGCTTCCCGACCGCGACGGTGCGTGGCGACAGAGAAAGCGACCCTTCCTGATGTTCCGTCCCACCGCTCGACGCACGCACCGTGCAGCGGGACCCGCCGTGATCGACTACAAGGGCCTCGTGGGCCCCGTCGGTCGCACCGTGGGCGGCGTCGCCGTCCTCGGCGCCGTGACCGCCACCGGCACCCTGCAGGCCTCGGCCTCCGCGGCGCCCGCCACCCCGGCCGTCGGCACCGTGAGCCCCGCCGCGGCCGCAGCCCCGGCCATCCCGGCCGCCGCCGTCCAGGGCGCCGCCCTCGGCAGCACCCTGGCGCCGGCCGCCACCTACACCAACGTCAAGCTGCGCTACGGCGCTCGCGGCTCCGCCGTGAAGAGCCTGCAGAACTCCCTGCGCAGCCACGGCGCCTCGATCTCCGCGGACGGGGTCTTCGGCCCCAAGACCCTGCGGGCCGTGAAGTCCTTCCAGTCCTCGAAGGGTCTGAAGGTCGACGGCGTGGTCGGGCCCAACACCTGGAGTGCCCTCGGGTCCTCCTCCGGCTCCTCCTCGTCCTCCAGCTCCTCCTCGCAGCCGAAGCTCCGCTACGGCAGCCGCGGCAGCGCCGTGCGCACCCTGCAGCAGGGCCTCAACGAGTCCGGCGCCTCGCTGGCCGTGGACGGCGTCTTCGGCTCCTCCACCCGCTCCGCCGTGCGCTCGCTCCAGTCCGCCGCGGGCATCTCGGTGGACGGCGTCGTGGGCCCGAACACCTGGAAGGCCCTGGACTCCACCGTCCGCATCTCCGGCACCACCGCCGACCGCGGCAGCGGCCGCGGCAGCAGCTCCTCCGTGAGCGGCTCGGCGATCGTCAACGCGGCCCGCGGCGCCCTGGGCACCCGCTACAAGTGGGGCGGCTCCACCCTCTCCGGGATGGACTGCTCGGGCCTCGTCTACTACGCCTACAACAAGGCCGGCCTGGACGTCCCGCGTCGCACCGCGAAGGGCTACACCTTCAACGGCGCCATCATCCCCGCCTCGCAGGCGAAGGTCGGCGACCTCGTCGCCTTCACCGACGACGACTACGGTCACATGGGGATCTACATCGGCAACGGGAAGATCATCGACGCCTCCGGCTCGCGCGGCCGCGTCGTCGAGCGGTCGATCTGGAACTCGCCGCACGTGTTCGTCACCTACCGCTGATCGCCTGATCGCCGCGGAGGTCCACGGACCACCTCGACCACGGCGTCCTGCTCGACGCGACGGCGTCACCGGGAAGGAGCAGGAGTCGTGACGGAGCCCGGTCGGCCACGCCGACCGGGCTCCGGTGCGTCCGGGCCCCTCCCGCCCGGCGCCCCGCGCCGGACGTCACGGTCCGGGGTCGGTCCTGGTCACCGCCCGACAGGGCCGCTCCCGCGTGGCAGACTGGATGCCAGGGCGCCCCGGTCCACCGCCGGCCCGGCGCGCCGACCCTGATCGCCACCGCCGCCCCAGGAGCCGACATGCCGGACCCCATCGCCCTCGTCCCCCTCCCCCGGTCCGTCATCTGGTCCGAGGGGACCTGGGACACCGCGGAGCCCTGGGAGGGGCTCACCGTGGGCCTGTCCGACGAGCTGCCCCTGGCCGAGTACACCCTGTCGATCTCGCCGCGTGGGGCGGCGCTCACCGCCGGCTCCGAGGCCGCCCTGGCCGACGGCCGCAACACCTTCGCCCAGATCGTCACCGGCGCCGGCAGCGCCATCCCCTGCGTGACCATCTCCGACCGTCCCGCCTTCGCCTGGCGCGGCCTGCACCTGGACGTCGCCCGCCACTTCCTCCCCCTCGAGGACATCGAGTCCTTCATCGACGCGATGGCGCTGCACCGCCTGAACGTGCTCCACCTGCACCTCACCGACGACCAGGGCTGGCGCGTCGAGATCAAGGGCTACCCGCGCCTGACCGAGGTCGGCGCCTGGCGGGAGCAGACCCTGATCGGCCCCATGCGCGGCGAGGAGGAGGGCTGGGAGTTCGACGGCGTCCGCCACGGCGGCTCCTACACCCAGCAGGAGCTGCGGGACCTGGTCGAGTACGCCCGCACCCGCGGTGTGATGATCGTGCCGGAGATCGACCTGCCCGGCCACATGCAGGCCGCCATCGCCTCCTACCCGCAGCTCGGCACCGTGCCCGAACGGCAGCTCGGCGTCCGCGAGGTCTGGGGGATCTCCGACCACGTGCTGGGCCTGAACGACGAGGTCTTCATGTTCCTGCGGGACGTCCTGGGCCAGGTCTGCGACATCTTCCCGGCCCCCTACGTCCACATCGGCGGCGACGAGGTGCCGCTGACGGAGTGGGAGCAGTCCACCCAGGCCCGCAACCGGGTCAACGAGTGGGGCCTGACCCGCATCTCCGAGCTGCGCGGCTACGTCACCCGCTTCGCCGCCGAGGTGCTCGCCGAGCACGGCCGCCGGGCCATCGCCTGGGACGAGGTGCTCGAGACCCACCCGCCCGACGACGTGGTGGTGATGAACTGGCGCGAGGACGCGGGCGTCGAGGAGGCCACCTCCCGCGGCTTCCGCACCATCGTGTCCACCTCGGACCACCTCTACCTGGACCACTACCAGGCCACGGGGGCGGACGAGCCCCTCGCCATCGGCGGCCTCACCACCCTGGAGGACGTGTACACGGCGGAGCTGCTGCCGGCGGACCTCGACGAGTCCCAGCGCTCCCTGATCCTCGGCGTGCAGGCCCAGCTGTGGACCGAGTACATGCCCACCGCCGCCGCGGCCCAGTACATGGCCTTCCCGCGGCTGTGCGCCGTCGCCGAGCGCGCATGGGGCTCTCCCACGCAGTCCTTCGAGGAGTTCCGCGAGCGCCTGGCCGGCCATCTCCCCCGCCTGGACGCCTTCGGCCTGCGGTACCGGCCGCTGGACTGAGCGCCTGCCGATGCCCTCCCGCCGCTCCCATCCCTACGGCCGTTCCGCCGACGACGTCCGGCGCTCCCGGCTGCGTCGGGGCCGCACCCGCCGTCTGCGCATCACCCAGCTGGTGGTGTTCTCCGCGCTCGCGATCGTGCTGATCGGCATCGGCGCCTATGCGATCGGCGAGCTGCGCAGCCCCGCCACGGATCCCGGGCAGATCGCGGAGAAGAACTTCGGCGCCGTCGCGCCCGAGGTCACCTGCCCCGAGCCGGGTGCCGTCCCGGCCGCGCCCGAGGACGTCACGGTCACGGTGCTCAACGGCACCGGCACCAGCGGACTGGCCGGCCGCACCACCGAGGAGCTCGCCGAGCGCGGCTACGGCACCGGGGACGCGGGCAACACCCGCAACGCCTCCGGGGCCGCCGTGATCGTCCACGGCCCCGAGGGCTACCTGGCCGCGCAGTCGGTGCTGGCCCAGGTCGGAGAGGGGCAGCTCCGCCTCGACGACCGCGAGGGCACCGAGGTGGACCTGCTGCTCGGCGACGGCTACGACGGCCTGGTCGAGCCCGAGGTGGCCGCCGAGACCCTGGCGACGGAGGTGGCGGTGCCCGAGGGCTGCTGAGCCCCGGGGGCGTCCGGTCGGGATCACCCGGCCGGGATCAGTTGTCCCAGCGGTGCTTCTCCAGCTCGATCCGGATGCCGATGGCGAGGGAGGCGCCCCCGCCCACCACGAGCAGCAGCACGATGGTGCCGAACATCAGCGAGGTGGTCGGCGAGCTGGGCAGGATCCCGGACAGCAGGGTGTTGATGCCGCCCGGGTCCGCCCCCGTCTCGGCGGCCGGCACCGCGGACTCGTCCACCTCGATCACCAGCTCGGCCGAGACCGGCACGCCCTCGTCGTCGCGGACCAGGTACTCGACGGGGGTGGTGCGGCCCGTGAAGCCGGCGGTCGGCACGAAGGTCACCGCGCCGCTCTCCCCCACCGTGTAGGTGCCCTCGCCGGGGATCACCAGGCGGGTGCCCGTTCCCTCGCTGAGCTCGGGGAGGTTGGAGGCGGCCAGGGAGCGCAGCTGCACGGTGTCGGTGTCCAGCGGCTGCGAGGTGCTGCCCGCGGTGTCGTTGCGCAGCACGTCCACGGTGATGCCCTGCTGGGGGCCGGTCCGGGCCTCGTCGTCGCGGGCGGTGGGCACCACCGGGGAGACGGTGGCCCCGAGCGTGGCCTCCACCTCGTGGTCGGCGTAGAGCCCCCGGCCCTGCAGAGCTATCGGAGCCGCCTGCCCGAGGAAGTCGTCCTCGGCGTCGAAGGTGACCAGCTGCGACTGGGCGGTGATCTCGAGCTCCCAGACCCCCTGCCCCTCGACCTCCACCCGGCGGCCGTCCTCGGAGACGGTCGCGGCCTCGCCGGCCTCGCCCGCGACGAGTTGCAGCGAGTCCGGGGTGACCGCCTCCATGCCGGGCGCCAGATCGATGACGACGGTGCCTGCCGGGCCGGTCGAGCCCACCCTGTCCACCAGGATCGGGTAGGCGGGATGCATCAGGCCGGGGTCGGCGCGGTTGCCGTCCTCGTCGGCGCCTGTCACCCCCATCGCGGACGCGGCGGTGACCGTGTTGCCCTCCGGGGAGAAGCGGACGGTGCCGTCGCTGCGGTCGAGGTTCCACTCGCCCTGCCCGGGCACGGTCACCCGGGTGCCGCCGTCGTCCACGACGGCGCCCTCGACGCCCTCGGGCACCTCGAGCGCCAGGGTGTCCAGGTCGACGAACTGCTGGTGCTCGCCGACCGTGAACTCGATGTCCTCACCGTAGGGCGCGGCCCGGTCGACGTCGTCGATGATGGGCACGCTGAGCAGCACCCGGCCGGCGGAGATGGCGGCGCCCTCCTCGTCGCGGACCTCGTAGCGCACCGGGTCGACCTGCAGGCCGAGGTCCGTGGAGGTGGGGCCGTAGGTGAGGGTCTCCCCCGTCGGGTCCAGCTGCCAGGTGCCCTGATCGGGCACCACCAGGCGGCTGCCGTCCTCCGTGAGCGAGGAGCCGGCGGGCAGTCCGTCCAGCCCGAGGCGGACCGTGCCGCCCTCGGGGACGTCGTCCGCGAGCGGCACCTCCACGTCGACCCCGGAGGAGGCCCGCACCTCCACCTCGCCGAGCTCGAGCGTCTCGGGCGTGAGCGTGACCGGCTGGGACCGGGTCTCGTGCACGCTGAGCAGGGTGAGGGCGATCGGCAGGCTCGCCTCCCCGGTGCCGGACTCAGGGGTGAAGACGAGCTCGTCGTCGAAGACCGACCAGGTGCCCTCGCCGTCCACCGTGAGGCTGCGCCCGTCGCTCTCCAGCTGCATCAGCTCCGCGTCGGCGGCGGAGAGCTCCTCGGGGATCCGCAGCCGGGCGCTGGAGAGGTCCAGCTCGGCCTGCTGGCCGTCGCGGACCAGGGCCGCCAGCGGCAGCGTGGTGGTCGCCGAGGGGAGCAGGGAGACCGTCTCCGTCTCCAGGGGCAGCTCGAAGGTGCCGTTCTCGCCGAGGGCCAGGGCCGGGGCCGCCAGCCACGGCAGCACGAGCAGACCACCCGCGACGAGGGCGAGGAGCGCGCCCCGCAGCCCCCGCCGTCGCGCGGGGCGCGGGAGGGAGGACGTCGAGGTCACGGGCACCGGCCCAGGGTAGCAAGCAGGCCCTCGCGGGCAGCGGCCCCCACGCATCGGCCCCGCGGGCCGCATCCCGTGCCTAGCATGGGCGCATGGATCAGCCGGCATACCCCGCCACCCTGGACATCACCGCCCTGCCCGCGCTGGACGAGCTGCTGGACGGCCTCGCCGCGCCGCTGGCCGCGTGGCTGCCGGCGCAGCGCTGGTACGCGCACAAGGCCGACGGCACGCCCCGGATGGAGATCACCGGCTGGGCCCCGCTGCCCGCCGGCGGCGAGGAGCTGGTGCTGTGGTGCGTGCTGCGCATCGCCACCCCCGCCGGGGCCGCCATCTATCAGGTGCCCCTCGTCCTGCGGCCCTCGGCGGCGGGGACCGCGGAGGAGCCGGGCGCCCTGGTGACCTCGCTGCCGGTGCCCGCGGACGCCGCGGCCGGGGCGGAGCTGCGGGTGCTGGACGCCCTGCGCGACCCCGCCGGCCGTGAGGCCGTGGTGCGGGCCCTGGAGACCGGCGGGACCGCGCTGGGCCCCGGCGCCGCGCTGCGGTTCGTGGCGGGCGGCGGGACGCTGCCGGCGGCGGGCTCCCGCCGGTCCCGGCTGCTGAGCGGCGAGCAGTCCAACACCTCCCTGATCGTGGAGGACGGCGCCGCCACCCCGGTGATCCTCAAGGTCTTCCGGGTGCTGCAGGACGGGCTGAACCCGGACGTGGAGCTGCAGGGCGCGCTCACCGCGGCCGGCAGCACCCGGGTGCCGGCCGTCCTCGGTTCCGGCCTCATCTCCGCGGCGGGCCTGCGCACTCACGCGCTGGTCGCCCAGGAGTTCCTGCCCGGCGTCGAGGACGCCTGGCGCACGGCCCTCACGGAGTCCGCCGCGGGTACCGACTCCGCCGCGGCGGTGCGGGACCTCGGCGCCGCCGTCGCGGCCGTGCACGCCGACCTCGCCGCCGAGCTCGGCGCCTCCCCCGCCGATGCCGGGGCGGTGGCCGGGGTGCTGGCGCAGATGCGGGCCCGCCTCGCCGAGGTCTCCGCCGCGGTGCCACAGGTGGCCGCGCACCGCGAGGCGCTGGAGTCCCTGCTGGCCGCGGCCGAGCGGGTCGAGTGGCCGCCGCTGCAGCGCATCCACGGCGACCTTCACCTGGGTCAGGTGCTCGCCGCCCCCGGCCGCGGCTGGGTGCTGCTGGACTTCGAGGGCGAGCCGCTGCGGCCCCTGGCCGAGCGCAGCCTGCCCGACTCCCCGCTGCGGGACGTCGCGGGGATGCTGCGCAGCCTGGACTACGTGCGCGGGGCCGTCGCCGCCGAACAGGGCAAGGACGTCTCCACCTGGACGGAGGCCTCCCGGTCCGCGTTCTGGGCGGGCTACGCCGAGCGCGCCGGGCTCGACCCGGAGGACGCCGCGCTCGCGGTGCTGCGCGCGGCCTTCGAGGCTGACAAGGCGGTCTACGAGGCGCTGTACGAGGCGCGCAACCGGCCCGACTGGCTGGGCATCCCGCTGGACGCCCTGGCCCGGATCAGCGCGAGCGCGGGAGGAACGGCGCGCTGATCACGCGCACGGCGACCCGCACCCCGATCACCAGCTCCAGCTCGTCGCCGTCCGCGCGGGACCAGCGGCCCTGCAGCACCCCCTCGCAGACGGTGGTGCGCAGGCCGGTCATGCCGTGACGGGCCGCGGCGGCGTCCGCCGCGGACAGCAGCCGCCGGGTCGCCACCCGGCCGGGGTCCGGGGCGCCGTCGCCGGCCAGCAGCTCGCCGACGTGCACCAGGGTGCCGATGCCGGCGACCTCCTCGCCGGAGTTGCGGTCGCGGGCGGGGCGCCGGGCGGTGAACTCCCCCAGCTCGGGCTGCTCGGCCCGCAGGGCGGCCACGACCTCCCGCTCCAGCACGGCGCCGCGCTCGGTGACCTCGGCCCGCGAGGGCAGGGTGCGGTGCGGGCCGGTGCCGGGGCGCGAGGAGGTCATCGAGGCGCCGCCGGGGCGGATCGGCGGGGTGCTCACGCGGGCACCGGCACGAACTCGACGGGCGCCACCTGCGAGTAGCGGTCCTGGCGGATGGAGACCACGCCGACGCCGCCGATGAAGGGCGCCAGGGCCTGCGGGTTCTTGCCGGGGTTGGCGAGGACCACCTGGAAGCCGAAGTGGCGGAAGGACTCCATCGCGGCGGTGATGAACTTGCCGGCGCCCTTGGAGAAGGCCTCGTCGATGATGATCGGCGCGTAGCGGGGAACGTCCTGCCCCGTCCCGGCGAGCTGGTAGCGCAGGGCCGCGGCGAGGCAGAAGGTGGTCAGGCGCTCGTTCTGGCCGCCGGAGAGGGGGCCGCCGGACTCGTGGGCGTGGACCACGGTGCCGGAGGCGTCGACCTCCTCGGCGTGGAAGTGGACGTGGCGGCGCACATCGAGGATGGCGCGGGAGACCTGGTCGTCGCGGGTGCGGGCGGCGCCGATGAGGTCCATCAGGTGGCGCAGCGAGAGGAAGCGCTCCTCGGCGAGGTCCCGGTCGCGGCTCATGTCGTTCAGGGCGGTGCCCGCGACGGCTTCCTCCAGGGCGCTCTTGAACTCGTCCAGGGCCGCCAGGTGCACGGGCCGCATGGACAGCTGCAGGTAGCGGCCCGAGTGGAACTCGACCTGGGCCAGCAGCGCGTTGATCCGCTGCAGGCGCTTGCGGATCTCGGCGGGCTCGCGGGCGATGGCCGTGGCCAGGGCCTGCACGTCCCCGAGCGTGTTGCCGGTGAAGAACTCGAAGAAGCGCTCCTCCACCTCGGGCAGCTTCTCCTCCTCGATGCCCTGCAGGATGGCCAGGAAGTCCCCGGCGCCCTCCAGGGTGGGCTCGGTGTCCCCGGCCTGGGCGGGCCAGCGACGGGCGAACTCGCGCATCGCGGTGCGCATGTCCTCCTCGGCGCGGGAGGTGCGGCGGGTGAGGTCCATGAGCTCCGCGTCCAGGGTGGCGGAGGCGTCCTTGGTGACCTGGTCGATGGTGTCCAGCACCAGGGCGGGGGCGATCGCGGCGAAGCGCTCGGCGAGCTCGGCCTCCACGGCGGGGTCGAGCTGCTTGTCGGCCACCTGGGCGCGGGCCTTCTCCAGCCGTTCGGCGGCGCGCTCGGACTGCTCGGTGAGCTTGCCGGCGCTGCGGACCACCTCGAGCAGCTCCTCGTCGCTCTCGGCGATGGAGCGCTCGACGTCCTCGATCTGGCGGGCCAGCTCGCTGAGGGCCGCGGAGCCGTCCTCGGCTGCGCGCACCATGTCGCGCAGGTTCGCGATGCGCCGGGCCACAGAGGCGGCGTCGATGTCGTCCCAGGTGACGGCGCTGATGGACTGCAGGGCGTAGAGGCGCTCACGGCGGCGCTCCCGCTGGGTCTCGACGTCCTTTCGACGCGCCTGAGCCTCGAACAGGGCCTGCTCGGCGCGGGTGCGCTCGGTCTCGAACACGGCGCGCTTGGCGCGGTTGTCGAAGCCGAGCACCCACTGCGAGCGGTCGTTGATCTGCCGGTCGGCGCTCTTCTCGTGGCGGGTGGCGGAGTGCTTGATCTGCCCGGAGCGCAGCACGGCGCGGGATAGGCGGGTGAACTCGTCGAGGTCCTCGGCGCAGGTGTAGTCCATGCGGGAGGCGACCTCGTGGCTGAGCCAGACGTGGAACTCGCCGTCCTTCACGTCGAGGTTCGCCGCCAGCGAGCGGGGGTCGATCTGCTTCGCGGGACGGCGCAGGTCGGTGTTGATGCGGTTGTAGGAGATGCGGCGGCGCAGCTTCGTGCGGTCGATGACGGCCGCGACCTGCCGGTACACCCGGTCCGGGACCAGGATGGAGCGGGCCAGGCCCCGCAAGGCCTGCTCGGCGGCGGCGGTCCACTCCTCCTCGCCGGCGCGGACCTGCAGCAGCTCGGCGGCGAAGGGCAGCTCGGTGGGGGCGATGCCGACCTCGGCCGCGATCGCGTCGCGCAGGGCGACGTCCTCGGAGTGCAGGTTGGAGGCGCGGGTGGTGAGGGAGGCCAGCTCCTCCCTGGTGCGCTGCAGCTGCCCGGCGAGCTCGCGCACCTGGGCCTCGGCCTCCCAGCGCTCGGCGTCGGCGCCGGTCTCCTCGGTCTCGAGGTCCTGGCGCATCGTGGTGACGTCGCGCTGCAGGGCGAGGAACATGTCCTCCCCGGCGGGGGTGCCGAGCTCGACGGTCGCGAGCTGGGCGGCGAACTCGGTGGCGCGCTCGCGGCGGCGCTCGCGCTCGACCTCCAGGCCCGCGACCTGCTGCTTCCAGTCGTCGATCTCACCGCCGCCGGCGCGGCGCCGCTGCTCCTTGAGCTGGGCCAGGTCGGAGCGGGCCTCGGCGACGTCCTGGGTGAGGCGGCGCTGCTGGGCCTGGAGGCGGTCGCCCTCGAGCTGCAGCCGCTCCTGTTCGCCGCTGAGCAGTCGCACCAGGTGCTGGGAGGCGAAGACGTCGATGTCGCTGCGGCGGTCCACCAGCTCGCCGCCGCGCTCGCGCATCTGCGTCCAGGCGGTGTGGTTCTCGCGCAGGCCGCGCAGCAGGTCGCGCTGCTCGCGGGCGGTCACCAGGGCCTCGTGCACCTCGGAGAGGTTGTGGAAGTTCGCCAGCGCCTGGTCGGCCAGCTCGAAGGTGCGCGGGGCGTCGAGCATGTAGTCGCGCAGCAGCGCGTTGACGTCGCCCAGCTCCTTGGCGGACTGGATCTTGTGCAGCAGGCTGAGCGCCTTCTCGTCGGGGATGCCGAGGAGCTGGCTGAAGGCGGCACGGTACTCGCGGAACTGGCGGAAGGTCTCGGTGCCGGGGTGGGCGGCCTCCAGCGCCTTGCCCTCGATCTGGGTGGAGACGAAGCGGCGCAGATCGGTGACGTCCAGGGGCTTCCGCGCGATGACGTAGAGGCTCTTCACGTCGCTGTCGGCGCTGTGCCCGGCGTGCAGGAGCAGCAGGCGCGAAAGCTGCACGGTGCCGCCGAGGCCGTCGGTGTAGCGCAGGGTGAGCACGGACAGGGTGGACTTCTCGCGCAGCACCTCCTGGCTGAACTCGCCGGTGGCCGGGTCGTAGTGCATCGCCCAGGCGCCGCGCACGTAGCTGGCGACGGTGCGGCGGTACTTGGAGCGGGCGGGGCCGGCGTCGGAGGCGGCGGCGTTGAACTGCAGGGTGCGCGGCGGGGTGAGCAGGGCGCTGATGGCGTCCAGCAGGGTGGACTTGCCGGTGCCGGGGCCGCCGGTGAGGAAGAAGCCCTTGGAGGAGATCGCGAGGTCGTGGGTGCCGTGGAAGGTGCCCCAGTTGGAGACCTGCAGATGGGTGAGCCGCCACTGCCCCGGGTGGGGGTGCTCGGGGTCGGTCACCGTCGCGGCGGGCTGCTCGTCGGCGGGGGCGTCGGCGACGCCGGGCAGGGCGAGGGTCGAGGCATCGGATTCCACCCGTGCAGGGTACCGGGCGGGCGGGAGCAGTGGAGCACCGGGCGGGCGGGAGCAGTGGAGCACCGGGCGGGCGGGAGCAGCGTCGCACCGGGCGGGTGGAGCGGTGGAGCACCGGAGCCGCCTCGCCCCCTTCACGCTCCCTTCCACCGCCCCAGTCCCCAGATCCTGCCCGGGGTGCGTCACGTTCACGTCGGATAGAGGCCGCCTCTTCGACGCGAACGTGACGTGCCCGAGCGCATTCCCACACAGACGTGACGGTGGTCTGTCGGCGAGGGGACACGTCAGGGCCGGATCAGGGTGATGCCGGGGAGGGTGCGCTGTCCGAGCGCGGCCAGCTCGGTGCAGGCCTGTTCGAGGTCGATGGTGCGGGCGACGAGGTCCTGGGGACGCAGGGAGCCGTCCTCGACCAGGGCGAGCAGCCCCGGGTAGTCGGCCGCGGCCATGCCGTGGCTGCCCAGCACGGTCAGCTCCTGGGAGATCACCCGGCCCATCGCGAGGGTCGGCGGGGCGGCGTACAGGCCGATCTGCACGTGCCGGCCGAGCGGCGCCGGCGCCAGCAGGCCGGCGTCGGTGGTGAGCGGCAGGCCGAGCGCCTCGACGGTGACGGTGGGCCGCTCCCCCGCGGCGTCGATGATCGCGGCGGCGGTGGCGGGGGCGTCCGGGCCCGTGGGGTCGACGGCGAGCGCGGCACCGTGGGCAAGGGCCCGCTCGCGGGCGCCGGGGTCGATGTCGACGGCGACCACACGTGCGCCGAGGGCCGCGCCGATCATCACCGCGGACAGGCCCACCCCGCCGCAGCCGAGCACGGCGACCGTCTCCCCCGCCCGCACCCGGGCGCGGTCGGCGAGCCCGCGGTGGGCGGTGGCGAAGCGGCAGCCCAGCGGCACCAGCGCCTCCGCGGGCAGGTCCTCGGGGACGGGCACGAGGTTGTGCGCGGCGGCGCGGATCACGACCTGCTCGGCCCAGGAGCCGTCGTGGGTGAAGCCGGGCTGGGTCTGTTCGGGGCACACCTGGGAGGCGCCGCGGCGGCACCAGTCGCAGTTCCCGCAGCCCTCGACGAAGGGCGTGGTCACACGCTGGCCCACGGCGACGCCGGTCACGCCCTCCCCGAGGCCGATCACGCGGCCGACCAGCTCGTGGCCGGGCACGTGCGGCAGGGTCACGGTGTCGTCGTGCCCGGCGAAGGCATGGAAGTCGGAACGGCACAGGCCGGTGGCCTCCACCTGGAGCACGGCGGCACCGGGCGGCGGGGTGGGATCCGGGACCTGCCGCACGGCGGGGACCTGACCGAACTGCTCGATGACGACGGCACGCATACCCCTAGTCCACCACGCCCACGAAAAGGGTGCCGCCCCGACCCCTCGCCCTTCCCACCGCGCCCGCCCCGCTGGCTGCCGAGACTTCTGTGCGCTCACGAACCATTGGTGGTTCGTGAGCGCACAGAACCTCAGCCGGAGCGGTCCCTCCCCATGACGTGCACGTCCCCATCTGGGCTCGCCTCGATCAGCCGTGTGCCCACTCGCCCCTAGCGTTCCGTCCATGGCGCCTCGATGGTCACCGTTACCGGGAAGCATCCACGCACGCGACGAGCTGCTGGCCCGCGGCGTCCACTCCCGTCGGCTCGCCTCGCCCGAGTTCGCGCACGTGCTCCCGGGGTTCTACACGTTGACGGAACACCCCGCCGAGCTTCCGCTGGTGGCTCGAGTCCTCCAGCAGCGGGTTTTGCCCGAATCGGTCATCAGCCACGCGACCGCGGCACAGGTGCTCCAGGTGCCTGTCCCGCTGGAACACCAGCACGACCACTCCGGCGTGGTGCACGTGACGGTGCCTCCCTCCGGCCCGCGACGCGCGGGTCCGCACGTAGTCGTGCACGGACGCGCACCGGCCGGGACGGTGCGCTGGGCGGGGCTGGTGCTGAGCGATCCGCTCGCCGTGCTCTGCGAGCTGGCACCGAGCCTGACCGCCGCCGAGCTCGTCGCAGCGTGCGACCACCTGCTCGGGCCAAAGGCTCCCCGGCCCGCGTGGCGTCGGGCGGATGACCTGCGCGAGGAAGCCCGTCGGGCAACGGGAGTCCACGGGATCGTGCCTGTGCGCCGGGCCCTGGGCGAGGCCCGGGCGGGGGTGGAGTCACCGAAGGAGACCGAGCTGCGCCTGCTGCTGCTCGCGGCCGGCTTCTCGGAGCCGCGGATCAACGTGGAAGTGCTGGCTCGGGGGTCTCACGAGCGGTTCCGCCTGGACCTCTCCTACCGGGAGCCCTTGATCGCGATCGAGTACGACGGGGACTGGCACCGGACGGACCGGCGCAGATTCCGTCGTGATCGCCGGAAGGACGACGTACTGCACGAGCTGGGCTGGCACGTCGTCCGGGCGACCGACGCCGACCTCCTGGACCCACGAGCCCTCCTGGACCGCCTCCGTCACCTCGGCGCCCCGCGCCGGTGAGCTTTTGTGCACTCACGAGCCACTGAGGGTTCGTGAGCGCACAAAAGTCTGTGGCCCGGGCGGGGGGGCGAGCGGAGCGGGTGGGGCGGGGTCGAGTAGGTTCGGTGGGTCGAAGGCGGGGTCGGGTAGGTGGGTCGGGCGGGGCGTCCGGTGGGGCCCGTCGGTCAGTTCTCGGGGCGGCCCTGGCGCCAGTAGCCCATGAAGGAGACCTGGTGGCGGTCCAGGCCCAGCTCGCTGACCAGGTGGCGGCGCAGGCCCTTGATCACGCCCGCCTCCCCCGCCAGCCAGGCGTAGAAGGTGCCGTGCCCGGTGGTGGTCTCCCACAGGATGGAGTGGTCGATGTCCACGTCCTCCAGCTCCTCGGTGTCCTCCGCCCCGTGGGCCTCGGCGCGGAAGGCCTGGGCGTTCTCGGCCATCAGGCGGCGCACCTCGGCGTCCAGGCGCTCGCCGTGGGGGCGGTCCTCGCGGGGCAGGAAGGTGGTGCGCACGCTGGAGCGGGTGAGGATCTGCTGGGCGTCGCCCGCCTCGGGCACCTCGATCAGGGCGTGGCCGCCGATGGACTCCGGCAGGGCCTCCAGGATCGAGGAGATCGCCGGCAGGGCGGTCTCGTCGCCGGCCAGCAGCACGGTGCGGGCGGTGCCGGGGCGGAACTCGATGCCGCCGTAGTCGGTGCCGATCAGGTGCCGGTTCGGTCCGAGCATGGTGATGGTGTCGCCCACCTCGGCGGACTGCGCCCAGCGGGCGGCGACGCCGGTGCCGGGAGCCGGGTCGGGCTCGGGGTGCAGCACGAAGTCGACGTCCACCTCGGCGTGCTCGCTGCGGTTGCCGGGATGCCCGGCGGCGCGCTGCTCGCGCACCGTATAGGTGCGCATCCAGCCGCGGTCCTCCGGGTCGATCTGCAGCCACTCGCGGTACCACTCGCCCTGCTGGGCGGGGTCGAGCTTGCCGGAGGGGCGCACCGCGGCGAAGTGGTCGCCGGTGGGCCGCGGGCCGGGGATGATCATCTTGACCCGCAGGTCCAGCGGGTGGCCGCCGCAGCCGAAGTGGTCGAGGTCCTCCCCTGCCAGGGTGAGGCGGCGCAGGGTCGGGCCGAGGGAGCGGGCCGCGGCGACCTCCAGGCCGAAGGCCAGCATGCCGCTGTGTTCCAGCGCGGGCACCAGGGTCGCGGTGTCGGGGGTGGTGGTCACGGGGTCCTCCTGGGTGCTCTCGGGGTCGGTGTGCTGGGTCTGCTCCTGGTGCCGGCGCCGCCCCAGCGGCAGCACCATCGGGGTGCCGGTGACGGGGTCGGGCTCGATGCGGGCCTCGAGGGAGAAGACCTCGCGGGCCATCTGTTCGGAGATGACGGTGTGCGGGTCGCCCTCGGCGAAGATCTCCCCGTCGCGCACGGCGATCAGGTGGTCGGCGTAGCGGGCGGCCAGGTTCAGGTCGTGCAGGACGATGCCGACGGTGGTGCCGCGGTCGCGGTTGAGGTCGCGGACCACGTCCAGCACCTCCAGCTGGTGGGTGACGTCGAGGTAGGTGGTGGGCTCGTCCAGCAGCAGCACGTCGGTCTCCTGCGCGAGCGCCATCGCGATCCACACCCGCTGCCGCTGCCCGCCGGACAGCTCGTCGATCTGGCGGTCCTCCAGCTCGTCGGTGCGCGTGGCCTTCAGGGCGGTCGCCACCGCGTGCTCGTCCCGCTCGGTCCACTGCGGGAACAGGCCCTGGTGGGGGAAGCGCCCGCGGGAGACCAGCTCGCGCACGGTCACGCCGTCGGGGGAGATCGGGGTCTGCGGCAGCAGGCCCAACTGCCGCGCCAGCTCCTTGCCGCGCAGGGCGTGGATGTCCTTGCCGTCGAGGGTGACGGAGCCGGAGCGGGGCGGCAGCAGCCGCGAGAGGCCGCGCAGCAGGGTGGACTTCCCGCTGCCGTTGGCGCCCACGATGATCGTCACCTTGCCTTCGGGCAGGGTCAGGTCGAGGCCGCGGACGATCTCGCGGCGGTCGTAGGCCAGGTGCAGGTTGTGGGCGGTCACGAGGGCCATCGGGTGGTCACCATCAGCTTCCGGAGGTCGAGGATCGGGTGAGCAGCCACAGCAGGAACGGCGCGCCGAGGGCGCCGGTGATGACCCCGGCGGGCAGCTCGACGGAGCCGAAGGCGTTCTGGCCGATGAAGTCCGCGGCGAGCACGATGGTGGCGCCCATCAGGGCGGCGACGGGGAAGCTCGGCCGCCCCACCGCCATCCTCGCCAGGGGGCCGGAGAGGAAGGCGACGAAGGACAGCGGGCCGGTGACGGCGACCGTCAGCGCGGACAGGGCGACGGCCACCAGGATCAGCCCGGTGCGGGTGGCGGGCACCCGCAGGCCGAGGCTGGTCGCGGCCTCGTCGCCGAGCTGCAGGATCCGCAGCCGGGTCACCAGCACCGCCAGCAGCGGGATCAGCACCAGCAGGGAGAGGGTCAGCACCAGCACCCGGTCCCAGGTGGAGGTGGACAGGGAGCCCACCATCCAGTGCATGACGTCGCTCGCGGTGCGGGTGTCGATGCGGGTCATCACGTAGGAGATGAGCGCGCTGAGGCCGGCGCCGACGCCGATGCCGACCAGCACGAAGCGGTTGTCCACGGCGCCGCCGGAGCCGGAGCGCTGCGCGCCCGCGACCAGCAGGATCAGCACGGCAGTGCCCATGCCGCCCAGCAGGGCGAACCAGAACAGAGTCGTGCCGGAGGCCTGGAAGAAGGCCATCGCTATCACCGCGCCGGCGGAGGCGCCGACGGTCACGCCGATCACGTCGGGGCTGGCCAGGGGGTTGCGCAGCATGGTCTGGAAGACCGTGCCGGAGAGGCCGAAGGCGACGCCCGCGAGGATCGCGACCACGGCGGTGGGCAGACGGTTCTGCACCACGATGAAGGAGATGCCGGGGATCTGCTCGCCGAGGATCGCGCGCACGGCGAGGTCGGCGTAGACCATCGGGGAGCCGACCAGCACTCGGACCACGGTCAGACCGATGACCACCACGGCGAGGATCAGCAGCACCGCCCGGGCGCGGGCGGCATGGCGGCGCGGGGTGCCGGGGGCGGCGACGTCCGCGGCGGGGGCGACGGCGGCGCTCACAGTCCCACCTGCTTCCGGGTGCGGATCAGCACGATGAACACGGGCACGCCGACCAGGGCGGTCATCACGCCGACCTGCACCTCGGCGGGCGGGGCGATCACGCGGCCGATGACGTCGGCCGCCAGGACCAGGGAGGGCCCGGCCAGCAGGCAGACGGGCACGATGCGCCGGTAGTCCCCGCCCACGATCAGGCGCGCGGCGTGCGGCACGACCAGGCCCAGGAAGCCGATCGGGCCGGCGAGGGCGACGGCGGCGCCGCACAGCAGCACGGTCGCCAGGCCCAGGCCGACCCGGGCGCGGCGCACGGGGACGCCGAGCCCCACGGCCGCGTCGTCCCCGAGGGCGAGGGCGTTCAAGGTGGGGGTGGCGATCACGGTGATCACGAGGCCGACCAGCATGAAGACGCCGACGGTGGCGACGTCGCCGAGGTCGCGGGCGCCGAGGGTGCCGACCTGCCAGAAGCGCATCCGGTCCAGGGAGGCCTGATCCAGCAGCACCAGGGCGTTGACCAGAGAGCCGAGGCCGGCGGTGATCGCGGCGCCGGCGAGGGCCAGCTTCACGGGGGTGGCGCCGTCGCGCCCCATCGAGGCGATCGCGTACACCAGCACGGTGCCGACGCCCGCCCCCAGGAAGGCGAACACCATGAATTGGGTGACCTGGGAGATCGACAGGAAGTAGACGCCCAGCACCACCGCGGCGGAGGCCCCGGCGTTCAGGCCGAGGATGCCGGGGTCCGCCAGAGGGTTGCGGGTCATGCCCTGCATGGCGGCGCCGGCCACGGCGAGCGCGGCGCCCACCGCGATGCCGGCGGCGGTGCGCTGCAGGCGGGAGTGCACCACCACGTGGTCGGTGAGGGAGCCGTCGTAGGCCACCAGGGAGTCCCAGACCACGGAGGGGGCGACGGAGCGGGCCCCGACGGAGAGCGACAGGGCGCTCGCGACCGTCAGGGCCAGCAGGCCCCCGACGATCGCGAGCACCGTGGCGCCGCGGGGCACGTGATCAGCCCTGGGCGGTCTCGGCCGCGGCGATCACGTCGGGCACGAAGTTCTCGATGGCCCACGGGATGGAGAGCACGTTCGCGGCGGAGACGGAGAGGGTGAGGTGGTCGTCGGCGGTCAGCACGAGGCCGCCGACGGCGACCGCGGGGACCTGGGCGAACAGGTCGTTGGCCTCGAAGTCCTCGACGGTGTCGCCCGCGGAGGCCCAGGTGTAGAAGATGTCGGAGACCAGCTCGTCGGCGCGCTCGGCGGACCACTCCATGAAGAAGGTCGACTCGTCCTCGGTGTTCTCGGTGACGACCTCGGCCTGGGTCATGCCGAGGGCGGCGAAGAAGCGCGGGCGGGTGTCGCCGGCGGTATAGAGGCTGATGGTGTTGTCCGAGAGGCCGAGGGTGCCGGCGATGAAGGTGGACTCGGCGACGGCCGGGTTGTCCTCGCCGACGGCGGCCTGCTGGGCCTGCACGTCGCTGATCAGCTGCTCGGCCTGGTCGGCCCGGCCGGTGGCCTGGCCGACGACGGTCAGCACCTCGTCCCAGGCGGCGGTGTAGTTCGCTGCCAGCGGGCCGATGGTGGGGGCGATCTGCGTGAGCTGCTCGTACTCCTCCTCGGTGAGGCCGGAGTAGGCGGCGATGATGAGGTCCGGGGTGAGGGCGGCGATCTCGTCGACGTTCAGGCCGTCGGCCTCGGAGTACTGGGCGGGGGCGCTGTCGCTGCCCCAGGCGGCGCCGAGCTCCTCGAGCTTCGCGTCGGTCCAGTCGGTGGAGCCGTTGTCGTTGCCGCCCCACTCCACCAGCGGCATGCCGACGGGGACGATGTCCAGCGCCAGCACGGACTCGCCGTTGACCCAGGAGACGGTGGCGATGCTGGTGGGCTCGGCGGTGATCTCGGTGTCGCCGTAGAGGTGGGTGATGGTGACGGGGTAGGAGCCCGCGCCGCCGCCGTCGGAGGTGCTGCCGGAGTCGGTGTCGCTCCCGGAGGTGCCGCCGGAGCAGGCGGCCAGGGCGGGGACGGTGAGCGCGGAGAGCACCAGGGCGCGGCGCGTGACAGACATGGTGGGTCCTTCTCGTCGGAGGCGGCCGCACCAGAACGGTAAGGCCAGGCTGACCTTATTATGCAAGGTCAGGGCCCCACAATTGCCCATCGGGTCACGGTGAGGTCACCCTTCCCTCACGGTCGGCATCGCCGCACGTCATGGCACCGGGCCCCGCGGCGGATGCGGGACAGATCACGTCGTCCGACGGGAAGGATCTCGGGCTCCGGGGAGGATTCCGGGGAGGATCAGGCGCCGTCCTGCTCCTCGCCGGCCTCGTCGCCGGCGGCCTCCGGCAGCCCGTCCACACCGGCCTGCCGGTAGAGGCCGATGAACTCCCGGGCCATGTCCGGCCCGATCATCAGGCGCAGCACCGGGGAGACCTCGACGTCCTCGCCCTGCTCATCGAGCAGGCCGGCGCGCTGCAGCTTGCCGATGGAGCCGCGGACCTCCTTGGCGAAGCCCGCCTCGTCGGTGGAGGTGCTGCGACGGTAGGCGGCCAGGGCCTGCTGGATCTCCGCCTCGGAGACCACGGTGCGCTGCCCGCGGGAGGACTGGGTGAGCAGCATCTGGCGCAGCACCAGCAGCAGCACCGAGTCCAGGCGGTTCAACCCGGTCAGGCGGCGCAGCAGCTTGGGGGCGTCGGGATCGTCCTCCCCCTGGCGGACGAAGGCCACCTGGGCGTCGTCGTCCACCACCAGGTCCAGGAAGAGGTCCGCCAGGCGATGCTCGATGGCTGCGCGGTCCCGCAGCAGCTGGGCGTAGCGGGAGGGGTCCTTGCGACCGTCGAGGAAGGGACCCTGCAGCAGGTGCACGAGCACCCGCCGCGAGTCGTCCACCAGGGCTCCGCCGGGGGAACCGGAAGGGTCCGCCGAGGTCTCGTCCTCGAGGTCGGCAGGGGCAGGTCTGGAGTCGGTGCTGGTCACGGTCGCCCACTCTACCGGGGGGTCCGTTCATGGCGCGGCGCCCGGATATCTGGTGGAATGCCTGCCGACGGCGCCGTCCACCGCGGCGTCCTGCCCGTCCCCTCGCACCCCAGGAGCTCCCGCCATGAACAACCTCCCCGGCTGGGTGATCCCCACCGTCGTCGCCGCCGCGATCATCCTCGTGATCCTGGTCGTCCTGCTGTCCGTGGTCTCCAGCAAACGCCGCGCCGCACGCCGGGAGGAGGACCGCCGCCGCGCCGGCGAGCTGCGCGCCGCCGCCGAACAGGAGCGGATGGGCGTCGAGGAGCAGGAGATCCAGGCACGGGAGGCGAGCCTGGAGGCGGACCGCGCCAGCCTCGACGCCCGCCGGGCGCAGCAGGAGGCGGCCGACCGCCAGGCCGCGGCCGAGCAGGACCGCCGCCGCATGGAGCAGAGCCTGCGCGAGGCCGATGAGCTGGACCCCGACACCGACACCGGGCGTCGCCGCCGTCGCGACCACCACGGGGACCGCACGACGGAGCCGGAGGCCGCGCCGGCCGAGGCCGCCGCGGGGGCGGGCGCCGCAGGCGCGGGTGACGTCGCTGCGGACCCCACCGACCACCCCGTGGACGAGCGCCCCGCGGGAGCTGCGACGAGCACCCCGGCGGAGCCCGTCGCGCCGGAGCCGACGACCCCTGCCCCGCAGGCCACGGAGGAGCACCCCGGGCAGCTCGGTGAGGCGCAGGCCCCGGCGACGGAAAGCGAGCAGACCGAGTTCGAGCCGGTCCCCGCGGCGGAGACCGGACAGCATCGAGGACAGCCCGCGGGGGGCGCCGGGGAGCCGCTGACGGACGGGACGGCGACCGACGGCTCCGAGGGCTTCCATGACGCCCCGGAGCAGGACCAGCCCACCACGCGCGGCCCGATCCGCCGCGGGCCGGACCAGGAGCTCTGACACCCGCCGGCCCGGGCGCTCCCGCCGGTTCCCCGCTCCCCCGGGCCCGGATGGACGACCTCACCGTAGAGCGGGTGCTGCGCACGGTGGAGGCGATCCCTCCGGGACGGGTCGCCAACTACGGCCAGGTCGGGGCCGTCGCCGGCGTCGGCGCGCGCCTGGTCGGCCGGATCATGTCCACCTGGGGCTCCGGGGTGCCCTGGTGGCGGGTGGTGGCCGCCGACGGGCGGATCGCGCCACCGCTGCGTGCCCGCGCCCGGGAGCACTGGGAGGCCGAGGGCATCCCCCTGGCTCCGCACGGCGAAGGCTGCGCGATCCGCCGGGTGCGCGCCGACCCAGCCGAGCTGCGGGAGCGGGCGCGGGCGGCCTGGGCGGACCTGCCGGAGTCGTGAGCGCGGACCTCAGCTGTTCGGGATCTCCCAGGGGGCCGGGACGGGGAACTTCTGGCGGAGGAACGCGGTCGCCATGCGCTGCGTACGCACCGGATCGGGGTCGTCGTTCGCCTCCCCGAAGGCCAGGACGTCGAGTCGACCCGATGCCGCCCTGGCGAGTCGCGCCTCCGTGTCCGGGGCCCCGAGCGGCACGTAGCCCACCCGGAGGCTCCCCTGTGCGTACCGCTTGTCGAGGTATCCGCTGTACTGCGCGAGGGAGGACACCAGCGAGACGTCCGTCCCGCTGCGGAACCGCGCCCGTCGTGTCCGCCGGATCGCCTCCGGGTAGCGCTCCTCCGCCAGCTCGCGGAGGTAGGAGACACGATGCGGATGCGGAGTGTGCAGCATGGCCTGGGTGATGCTCACGCCGTGCCGGGCGCGGAGCAGCTCCCGGTTGCGCTGCCCTGCCGACTCGTGCGGCTCGCTCAGATCCTCGAGGTCGTTGATCTTGGTCGGGGACGGGAAGAACCGCGGGAGGCCCGTGGGGGTCACGTACTGGGACGCCTCCTGCTCCCGCATCAGCAGCACGTCGTCGTTGAGATAGAGGAAGTGCTCGGCGAGCCCGGGGATCCGGTGCAGGACGGTCTCGATGGCGTGGGAGTTGAAGACCGGCAGGACCTCAGGGTCCGGGAAGAGATCCCGGTGGTCCACGACCCGGATGCGATCGTCGACCTCCCGCAGCCACGACGGCCGCTGACCGTCGGTCACCAGGTGGATGCGCCGGATCCACGGGGCGTGGGCGTGGATCGACCGGAGCGAATACCGCAGCTCGTCGCGGTTGAGGTACCGGACGTCCCCGCCCGCGAGCTCGGCGAACCTCCCGGGTCCCTGCTCCGGCTCGACCTGAGCCCGTCGCTCCAGCCACTGCGGGTCCCTGCCGTCGACCCAGGTGTAGACGGCGTCAATCGGGACCTCGACCGAGGACCAGAGCGGGGCTCCCTGCTGCGGTCGCCAGGCGGTGAAGAGTGGGACGTCGAACTGGTCCCGGCGGAGGGCATCGACCTCCTGGTTCCGGATGCGTCCGCGCCAGAGTCCCGGCCGCGCCAGGTCCTCGCTCCACAGGTCGACCGTGACCCCCGCCGCGTGGCCGAGATGCCCGTTCGCGCCGGCGCCGACGTAGTGGCGGAAGATGTAGAGCCGCGTGACCGTGCTGAGGTCCACCGGGTCCTCGCCCACCCGCCAGGAGTAGCCGTCCCGGTCGAGCCGCAGCGACCCGGCGTACAGCCGGACCTCTGTCCCTGCCAGATCCATCGACCGGAGCGCGTCCAGGAGCGCCTCGCGGGAATCGAGGGGCACCGCCCACGCCCGGTCGGCGCCCGCTGGCCGTAGGGGTCGGGAGAGGATCCCAGCTCCGGCCAGTCCCTCCTCCAAGGTCCGGCGGGTGCGTTCGCGGCATCGCCCCGGGGTGAGGTCCTCGCTGCGCAGCGTGATCTTGCGGAACCGGTGAGCGATCGGGACGTCGGATGCACCGCCCACGGAGGCCGCCCCGCCAGCCGAGGACGGATCCGGCTCGGTCCGGCTGCGCAGACTCGGTCGAGATGCCAGCTCCTGGAGAAGGTCCTCCCACTGCCGCGCGACGGCGGCCGGGGCGAAGCGTCGCAGGTTCTCCGGGGCGGCATCGCCCATCCGGTCCCGGAGCCGGTCGTCCGCCATCAGGGGCCGCAGGGAATCCGCGAAGGCCGCGATGTCACCCACGGGGACGAGGTACCCGTCCGTGCCGTGCTCGATGATCTCCCTCGGCCCGGTCTCGCAGTCATAGGCCACCAGGGGCAGATGAGCGCCCCGCGCCTCGAGGAGGACGAGGGGAAGACCCTCGTACCGGGACGCGAGGGCCCCGATGCTCGCACGGGCCCACTCCCGCTCGATGTCCTTCGTCGGGGGCATCAGGTCCACCTGGTCCACGACGGCCAGGGTTCGGACCAGCCGGCGCAGGGCGGGCGCTTCGGGTCCGTCGCCGAAGATCCGCAGCCTCCATTCCGGGAACTCCGGGGCCACGACGGCGAAAGCGCGGATGAGGTCCGCGAACCCCTTGGACCGCACCAGCCGACCGGCGCCCATGATCACCTTCTGCCGACGTCCGCTGATCGGCCGCCCCGTGTCGGGCAGCGCGTTCGGGATCACCTCGATCCGGGGCGCCCGGTCCCCCCACTGGGCTCCGAGCCAGGTCGCATCGCGTTGGGTGAGGCTGACGACCGCGTCCACGGACGGCCCGTGACGGAGCAGCGGGATCGCGGTGACACCCCGTGCGAGGGATGGCCGATGCTCCTCCTGGACGATGCGGACGTGCGCCGGCAGGCCGAGCAGCGCATAGACGGTCAGGGCCGGGGTCGAGGTGATGACGATGTCGGCATCGCAGCCGGCGAGGTGATCGAGGAGCGCCCGGTCGACGTCAGCGGAGAACTGGTCGTCCCATTCCTGGGGGATCACGAGGCTGGGGGCTCCGCTCGGGCCCGGGTCATCGGTCACATACCGCATCGCGGTCACCGGACCGTAGTCGAAGCCCGGCTCCTCCCGCCGGTAGACGCTGATGACGCCGACCTCGTGCCCGCGCTCGGACATCGCACGCGCCTGGTCGGCGAAGGTCCGCTCGGTCCCGGCTTTCGCGTCGGCGGAGGTTAGGAGGTAGACCAGCCTCATCGGCCGACCTTCTCCGTGATGACCATCCGGGAGACCTCCACGGCGAGGTACTGGTCGAGGGTCCAGTACGGGCGCAGCTTCACCGTGCCCCCACCGAGCAATTCGTGCTCGACCGGGGCGAAGCGCACAGCGGTCCGCGGCGAGGCGATGGCGCTGCCACCCCAGGGCACTCGGGGGCCGGGCGCCTCCTCGCCGGCGCGGATGACGTGCAGGTTCCACGGGGCCGGCTCGACCTCCGCCGAGGACGCCAGGTCCTCCCACGCCCGGTCGTCCAGCTGGAAGTGTCGGCGGTCCCCGGCGTCGGCACCCGGGTCCGCCGAGAAGGCGACCTGTTCGCCGTCGCTGCGCCGCACGAGCACGGGCAGGCAGTCCGGGGGGCAGGGGAAGAGTTCGAGGTCGACGCTCCCCCAGGAGGCATGGAGCGCGACGATCTCCACGGGGCGCGCCGCTGCCGGGGTCCGGTGCAGCAGGCCCCCGCCCTCGACGGTCCACCGTGAGCCGTCGGCGGTGTCAGCGCGGTTCAGGGTGGCCGAGCCACGGCGTCCCCACCGGTCCTTCGGCCTCTCCCATTCGTCGCGGACGCGGACCTCGATCCGGTAGTCGTCCTGGTCGAGCTCGGCCAGGTGCACGATGCCGTGGCACACCACGTGGGACGGCACGGCGCGACAGGCCACGACGGAGCCGTCCGCCTCGGAGACCAGTCGGACCTCCCCCTGCAGGCCGTCGAGGAACCGCCAGTTCAGCTGGCTCGCCCCGTCCAGATCAGCCTCCAGCATCACGGGCGCCGCCTGCGCCGGGGCGCGCCAGGCGGAGAATCGGCGGCGCGCTGCGCGGAGGGCTCGGGGAAGTCGACTCACGGCGGGAACTCCTTCGAAGGGATCGTCGTGTTGCTTGGGGTGGGGATCACGTGGTTCGTGCCTCGGAGCGTGGTCCGACCTCGCTGAGCTCCCATGGCGCCCGGTGCGGGAAGTACCGCGCGAGGAAGCGCACGAGGTCGGTGGCGGCCCGGTCGCCGTGGGCGTGGGAGATCTCGCGGTTCAGGCAGAACGTGTCGTGGCGGCGCTGCGCGAGCACCGCGTCGAGCGCCTGGCCCGCGTGCGGCTCGTCGATGTTCAGGTACAGGTAGTTCGCGGTGCCGGGCACCGAGGTCCCCCGGGCGAAGCCGAACCAGTGGTGCAGGGACGCCGCGAGCGAGAGGTCCGTGGTGGCGCGGAACCGGGAGGCGCGGACCTGCGCGATCCGCTCCGGATGACGCCGCTCGATCTCCAGGTTCACGGACTTCAGCTGCGGGTGCACCGTGTGGCGGATCCGGGTGCCGCATTCCAGGCCGAAGTCCTCCCGGATCAGGTCGCGGCCGTTCTTGGCGGCGGCCATGATCGGAAGGTCGTCCGCCGTCGCCGGGCCCGGGTCGATCGGCAGGTCCGAGGGGAAGAACCGCGCCATGCCGTCCTTGACGAAGAAGTCCGAGGGAAAGGCGGCGCGCCCGAAGAACACGTCGTCGTTGAGGTACAGGTAGTGCTCGGCGAGACCGGGGATCCGGTGCAGGGACGCCTCGATGGCATGGGAGTTGTAGCGGCTCCCGCCCATGATGTCGTGGTGGTCGACCAGGTGAATCCGGGGATGCCCGGTGTCGAGCCAGGCGGGCACCTGCCCATCAGTGACAATGTGGATCCGTCGGACCCAGTTCGCGAACTGGTGGACCGAGCGGAGGGAATGGCGAAGCTCCTGGGAGTCGTCGAAGCGCACGGTGTCCACGGCGCTCGGATGCGTGAGGGCCGGGGAGGCGTCCAGCGTCGCGAGCTCGGAGCGGAACCGTCGCTGCCAGGCGGGATCGTGGCCGTCCACCCAGGTGTACACCAGGTCGATCGGCGCGCCGATGTCAAACGCACGGGTCTCCGTCTGCTGGTACTCACCGGTCCGGGCGAGCCGCTCCCATGACGAGGCGTCGACGCCGCTCAGACCGCCGAGCGAACCCGAGCGGTACGAGCTGCCGTCCCGGCGCATCACATCGAGGTAGACCGGCAGGACCGAGTCGCAGGGGAGCGGGGCCCCGTCGACAGCGAACCGCGGGTGAAGCGTCCAGCCGTCCGTCTCGGGGTTGCGGCGCACCTCCCAGTGCGGCGGCAGATCCTGCAAACGGGTCTCGATGTCCGTCGCGTCGCCCTCGCGCACCATGATGTGCCGCGAGAAGCGCGGGTAATCCGCGTTCAGCAGGGTCGGGACCGGGGCGAGATACGCGCGGAGCTCTGCGAGCGCATCGCGTGTGAGCTGGTGCACGTCGACCGTGTCGCCGTCGAGAGCGAGCGTTCCACGGCGGATCCGACCAGAGCGGACATACCCGGCGCGAGTGACCGGGAGCATGTGCCGGGCCTGCTTCCTGGCCCATCGGATCGGAGAGCCACGCTTGATGCGCGCGGCCCAGCGTCTCGCACGGTGCACGGCAAGGAGTGTACGTCACAGACTCTTCCCAGGCGGCAGACTGCAGCGCTCTGATCTGCCCTGATGTATCCGTTCAGGTACAGTTCGCCCGCAGGTCCGCCTCAGACGGGGGTCCTTCCGGGAGCAATCAGTGAGGAGAAGCACATGGTCGGCATCCCGCAGGTCCGCGCGTTCTCGCGCCTCGCAGCGAGGTCCATTCGCAGGGAGCAGGACCGGCGGCGCCTGCGGCGCGCGGACTCCGCGCTGCTCGCGGCCGCCACCGCCGACCATCTGATCCCAGTAACCGTGCCCGCGCCCCCGCTGATGCGGACCCGGACTCTGCCCGCGCGGGCGGTGCTGCTCCGCTCCCCCGCAGAGCATCGACGATCCCTCGCGGAACGCCTCGCCCAGGAGCTATCTGCTGCGGGCATCCCACACACCTCCTATCCGGCTCTTGGCGATCACGGCCGCACCGTCCTCGTGGTCGCGGCGCAGGACTGGGACGGCATGCTGCGTGCCGTGGCCACCTCGACCCCTTCCCTGCTCCTGGCTGGTTCAGCCTCCCCCCGCGCTGCGAGTCGGCTGCCCGTGCATCTCGGACCCCCCGCCGACGGCAGCGGCTGGTCCGTCATGCACGTCCTGGACCCGGCCGTGACCACGCAGGACGGACGCGTGCAGGCACGATACGGCTTCGACACCGCGGTCACGATCGAGCGCTGGTCCCCGACGGAGGACGAGCCGGCGACGCTCCGTCCGCCGCGTTACCACCCGCGGACCGATCGCCTCCCGGCGCAGGCGCTCGCAGCGGCTCCTCCCGAGGAGAGCGATCGCGAGACCCTGGAGGCTCTGAGCACCCCCACGCTGTTCGAGGTCACCTTCCCCATCGACGTCGTCTACACCTGGGTCGACGGAACGGACCCGGCATGGATCGAGCGCAAGCGCACCGCCATCGAACAGGAGGCCGGGGAGGGCATGACCGAGGCGGCTGCCGAGGACCTCCGCTTCATCGACCACGACGAACTTCGGTACTCGCTGCGCTCGCTGGAGCAGTACGCCCCCTGGATCCGCCACATCTATCTCGTCACCGACCGTCAGCGGCCCTCCTGGCTGGTCCCCGACCATCCGCGCCTCACCGTGGTCGACCACCGGGACATCGCTCCCGCCGGCAGCGCCCTGCCGACCTTCAACTCGCATGCCATCGAGGCGAACCTGCACCGCATCGAGGGGCTCAGCGAGCACTTCCTGTATTTCAACGACGACGTCTTCCTCTCCTCCCCCGTGGGCCCCGAACTGTTCTTCAGCCCCAACGGCATCGCCCACATGTACCTCTCCAAGGCGCAGGTGGCGCCCGGTGCCCCGCAGGACGGCGAACCCGCCTCGGACACGGCGGGGAAGAACGCCCGCGCTCTGGTGGGGGCGGTCTGCGGACGCCGCGTGAGCCGGAAGCTGTTCCACGCCCCCTTCGCCCTCCAGCGGTCCGTGTCCGCGGAGATCGAGGAGCGGTGGCCGGAGGTGGTCGCCTCCACCCGGGCCGCGGCCTTCCGCCGCACCAGTGACGTCACCGTCTCCGGCGCCCTGCACATGAACCTCGCCTACGCGACCGCCCGGGCCGTGACCCGGGGCCTGCGCTACAGCTACGTGAACGTCGGCGCCGGGGACGCGGAGACCCGCCTGGCCGGGCTGGAACGGGATCGGGACTCCCTGCAGACCTTCTGCCTCAACGAGGCCGACCCGCAGCTCGACCCCGCCACCGTGGACCGGCTGGTGCGCGACTTCCTGCGACGCCGCTTCCCCGACCGCTCGACCTTCGAGCTCCCCGAGGTCCATGACGTCGCTGAGGGCACTGCCTGAGCGTCGACCGGAGGCACCGTCCGGGGCCCCGTCCGAGTCGTCCCGCGCCGCGCCACGCCGGGCGTCGATGCGGTCACCTTCCGTTCATCGGGGGGACCGCCTGCGGTAATGTCACGGTTCGACCAGAAGTCCGTGACCAGCATCGGCGCTGTTCGCCGACGCACCGAGGGTCCGCCGTGAGGACCGGGGAGCACCCCGCGCCCGCGCCGAGACCGGCACACCCGGAGGAGGGACCGTGGAGACCACCGCCCCGTCCCCTGGTCACCCCGCGCCGCTGCTGCTGCAGGACTCCCCCGACCCGGACGCCCCGCTGTGGGAGCGGGCGATCCCCGCCTGGGCCTGGCACCGGGTGCTCGGGGACACCGCGGCGCACCTGCACGGCACCGAACCGGATGACCAGCTCTGGGCCGCGCACGACGGCCGCGCCCACCGCCTCGGCCCGCTCGGCCCGCACGGCCGCGACCTCCCCCTGGGCCCCGACGGCGCCGAGTGGTACTGGGTCGAGGGCACCGGGGCGACCCGGCTCGAAGTGGACCGGGAGGCGACCCTCCCGCCGGTCACCGTCGTGATGCCGACCTTCCGTCGCGAGCAGGACGCGACCGCCCAGGCCGCCCGCTTCGCCGCCATGGCCCTGGTGGCGCGGGTGCTCGTGATCGACCAGGGCGGCACCCTGGCCGAGCACGCCGGGTTCTCCGCCCTGCGCGCCGCGCGGCCGGTGGTCGAGCTCATAGCCCAGCCCAACCTCGGAGGCTCCGGCGGCTACGCCCGAGGCATGGCCGCGACGCTGGAGACCCCGGGCCACGCCGTGTTCCTGGGCGACGACGACGCCGTGATCAGCGAGGAGGCGCTGCGCCGGATGCTCACCGCGCAGGCCCTCGCGCCGCGGCCCACGGTCGTGGGCACCGGGATGCTCGCGGCCCAGGAGCCGTCCGTGCTGATCTCCCACGCCGAGACGGTCGGCCGTCGGCGCTTCCACTGGGGGCCGGCCGACGGCATGCACGGCCCCCTGGACCTGTCCGGCACCACCCCCGCCGACTGGGACGCACTGCTCCCCCGGCACGCGACCACCTACTCCGGCTGGTGGGGCACGCTGCTGCCCCCCGGGACCGTCGCCGCGCTCGGCCTGCCCGCCCCCTACTTTCTGAAGTGGGACGACGCCGAATACGGCCTCCGCGCCACCGCCGCCGGGCACGAGCACCTGGTGCTGCCCGGCGCGAGCGTCACCCACCCCACCTGGGACGCGTACCGCACGCAGATGACGTGGACCGCCCGGGTCATGCACCGCAACCGGCTGACCACCGCCGCCTCGGACGGCGCCGCGCGCGGCGTGGTCGTCCACTCCCTGCTGCACCAGCTAAAGCACGTGCTGGCAGGCCATCACCTCACGGCGCGGCTGTGGGAGGACGGGATCGACCAGTTCCGCGCCGGGCCCGCGGGGTGGCTGGGGCACGACCTCCCCCGGGCCCGCTCGGCGGGGCAGGAGATCGTGGAGGCCTGGCAGGGGGAGCAGGCGCCGCTCACCGTCGGCCTCTCCCCCACCCGTCACCGCCCCCTCCCGCTCGTCCGCGGCGCGTGCCGGGCGGCGACGCGCGCGCTCGGCCTCACTTCCCGTGCCCCGGTGGTCCTCGCCCTGTCCGCCGCGGACGTCTCCTGGCGCTCGACGCTGGGCGCCGACACCGTCGTGGTCAACAACGCGGACGGGGGGCGCGTGGACGCCTGGGCGGTGCGCGGCACCGAGGACCGTCGCCTGCTGCGTCGGGTGCTGCGCTCGCATGCCGGGCTGCTGAGATCCTGGGGCGGGCTGCGGCGGCGCTACGCTCGCGCCCTCCCCGCGAGCACCACCCCCGCGGCCTGGGCGACCCTCCTGCCCCCGAACACCACGGACGGAGATCGCTGATGGCGGCACGAGGAAACGGTCTCCAGCGCCGTCTGCGCAGCGCAGGCGGGCAGGTGCTGCGGCGGCTGCACCTGCTGCCCGGCGGCCAACCCGACGGGCTCGGCGACGACGACAAGCTGCGCGACGCCGCCCTCGACGGCGAGGTCATCGTCTACTTCCCCGACACCACCGACAGCCTCTACCAGCTGCGCACCTGGTACGGCCCGTTGCAGGAGCTGCACGGCACCCAGGGCGTGACCGTGGTGTGCATGGACTCCCGCACCGCAGCCGCGATCCGTGCCGAGACCGAGCTGCCGGTGATCACCGTCGCCCGGGACGCGACGCTGGACGCGCTGATCCTCCGCAGCGACATCAAGCTCGTCCTCTACGTCAACTACAACCCGCTGAACACGGCGCCCCTGCGCACCCGCTCGGCCGTGCACGTCTCCCTGCTGCACGGGGACAGCGACAAAGGCGTCTCCGTCTCCAACCAGGTCAAGGCCTACGACTACTCCTTCGTCGCCGGACAGGCCGCGATCGACCGCTACGAGCGGCGGGTGCTGCTGTTCGACGCCGCCGAGCGCTGCATCCCCGTAGGCCGCCCCACCCTGGACACCGGGGAGCCCCGCCCGGGGCCCGGCCCCCTGGAGGGGCGGCGCCCCGTGGTGCTCTACGCCCCCACCTGGGAGGGCGGACAGGCGAGCGTCGCGTACAGCTCCCTGCTGACCCACGCCGACACCCTGGTCGCCTCGCTGCTGCACGAGGGGATCGACGTCATCTACCGGCCGCACCCGTTGACGGGCGTGCGCACCGCCGCCTACGGCGAGGCCGACGAGTCCCTGCGCCGGATGCTCACCGAGCGCGGGCAGATCGTCTCGGACCTGCCCGACATCGGCGACGACTTCGCCCGCGCCGACGCCATGGTCTGCGACGTCTCCGCGGTGGCGAGCGACTGGCTGGCCACCGGCCGGCCCCTGGTGGTCACCCGCGCGCAGCGAGGCCACGGCTTCTACGAGGCGGCCACCGACCTGCTGCGCCTGGTGCCCCGCCTGTCGATGGAGGAGGCGGACCAGGCCGGCGGGCTGCTGATGGAGCAGATCACCCACGACCCGTTGCGCGCACAGCGCCGGACGCTCACCGAGTACTATCTCGGCGACACCGCCCCGGGCGCGTCCCTGCAGCGATTCCTGCAGGCCTGCCAGGACCTGGCCGCCCGCCGGGACGAGCTGTGGGCCCGGGTGGACGATCACGAGGACAGGAGCACAGGCCACGTGAGTGAACGCATCGGCCCGACCCGCGAGGCGGAGGACCGCACCATCGCGATCGCCGCCGCCACCGGCCGCGACCCCTCGGAGTCCGAGGGGAGCACCCCCCGATGAGCGGGCCCGTCCGGAACCGGGCCGGGAGCAGCCGCGGCACGCTCCAGGTGGTCCGCGAACTCATCGCGACCCGGTCGATCCTCTGGGTGCTCGTCAAGCGCGACCTCAAGCTGCGCTACGCCGGCTCGATGCTGGGCTGGGTGTGGACGGTGCTGGAGCCGTTGCTGATGGCCGGCATCTACTGGTTCGTCTTCACGCAGATCTTCACGCGTAGCGTCGGCCAGGACCCGTACATCATCTTCCTACTCGCCGGTCTGCTGCCCTGGTTCTGGTTCACCAACGGCCTCACCCAGGGCACCGAGGCGCTGCTGTCGCAGCGACGGCTGCTCGCCTCGACCTCCCTGCCGCGGCAGATCTGGGTGCTGCGCTCCGTCGGCGCCAAGGGCTGCGAGTTCCTGTTCTCGGTGCCGGTGTTCCTGATCTTCCTGATCTTCTACCGGCCCACCTTCGACGGCGAGCTGTGGCTGATCCCCGTCGGCATCGCGCTCGAGCTGGTCCTGCTCACCGGGCTGGGACTGCTGCTGTCCCCGATCATGGTGCTGGTGCGCGATCTCAAGCCGATCATCCGCCTGGTCACCCGGGCGATGTTCTACGCCTCCCCCGTCATCTACAGCTACCACGACATCGTCGCCGCGAACCTGCCGGACGTGCTGGTCACCCTGTACAGCCTGAACCCGGTCACCGGGATCATGGAGTGCTACCGCGCCGGGTTCTTCGCCGACCAGACCCAGTACGCGGCGATCCTCATCGCCGCCGGTATCGCCGTGGTCACTCTGGTGGGCGGCTGGTTCAGCTTCATGCGGCTCGAGCCGCGCGTCCTCAAGGAGATCTGATGAGCGAGACGCCCGCCGCCACGACGTCGACCGCCACCACCGATCCCGTGATCACCCTGCGCGACGTGGGCCTGGAGTTCTCCCGCAAGCGCGCCGACTTGGGGCTGCGCGACCTGCTGTTCCGCCGCGACACCGGCCCCCGCCGGGACGCGTTCTGGGCGCTGCGGGACGTCTCCTTCGAGGTCCGCCCGGGGGAGGCCGTCGGCGTGATCGGCCGCAACGGCCAGGGCAAGTCGACGCTGCTGAAGCTGGTGGCCGGGGTGCTGCTGCCCGACGAGGGCGACGTGCGGGTGCGCGAGGGCGTGGCGCCGCTGATCGAGATCACCGGCGGCTTCGCCCCGGACCTCACCGGCCGCGAGAACGTCTACCTCGCCGCGGGACTCCACGGCATGCCGCGGGACATGGTCGACGAGAAGTACGGCGAGATCGTGGATTTCGCGGAGACCAAGGACTTCATGGAGACCCCCTTCCGCCACTACTCCTCCGGCATGAAGGTGCGCCTGGCCTTCGCGGTGATCTCCCAGCTCGAGGAACCCATCCTGCTGGTCGACGAGGTCCTCGCCGTCGGCGACAAGGCCTTCAAGGAGAAGTGTTACCAGCGCATCGAGTCCCATCTCGCCGAGGGGCGCACAATGTTCCTGGTCTCCCACAACAACGGCGACCTCAAGCGGTTCTGCGATCGCGGGCTCTACCTCCGCGAGGGCGCGCTGCGCGCCGACGGGGACCTCAAGGAGGTCCTGGACCAGTACGGCAAGGAGGGCTAAGAAGGCACCCGCAGGCAGAAACTCGATCCGACCGCCCTTGCTCCGACGGCGGCCAGCGACCCAAACGATATAGCAGAACACACCGCGATCAGACGTGAGCCCTCAAGTCGTGGGGACGATCTGCGGTCGAAAGAACGAGGGGAACATGAGAGCCATTGTGTTAGCCGTCCACCAGCTGGGCTCGGGCGGTGTCACCAACGCCGTCCTGGACCAAGCGCAGATGTTCACAGGGGCGGGCTACGAAACCTGGATCGCCACCCTGGACGATTCGCCAGCGATGACCGAGCACGCAGAGCAGCTGCGTCGACGTGGACGACTCCCCGCCGGTGTGAAGTTGGCAAACCCTCACCTCGAGGCTCGCGGTACTCCTGCGGACGAAACTCCAGCAGGAACCCGTCGATCCGGGCCCGAGGACTCTGAACAACTGCTGGCTGAGACCGGAGACGACCGCCACGGACGGTACCGTCGTTTGTTCACGCCTGGCGGCGAGTACCGGTCGTTTGAGAGATTGCGAAGCGACGGCAGCATCAAACATGTGAATCACTTCGAGAACCGCGTTCTGGTCCGACGTGACCACATCCATAACGATGCGGTACATAAGAGCACGTATTTCACTGTCGATGGTCGCGAAAATCGGGAAGCCTTTTTTGCGCCGAGCGGATTTTGCTACGTCCAACGATGGATCGATCCGGCCAGCGGTAAGGGAGCCGGCGTCTACGCTTCGGAGCGAGGCAGCGGTACCGTCACCCGATTCCCCGGCATGCCCGATTGGCACGTGGCATGGCTCCAAACCTTCGTCGACCGTTTCGAAACGCCTCCGATCGTGATCTCGCAGACGGCGTCCGTCATCCCGAAGATGATTCGGCTGCGCCGAGCAAGCGCGGTGCGCATCGCCATGATGCACAACAGCCAGGTAGCGACTCCGTTCTCCATCGACAGCCCATTGCGTTCGGACTACAACGGAACGTTCTCCCAGCTTGAAGAGCTCGACGCCTTCGCCATCCTCAGCGAGGCGCAGCGTGTGGACATGGCCCGTCGCCTCGGCTCCCCGGAGGTCTTCACCGTCGTGCCCAACGCACTGCACCAGACGTCGGAGGTGCCGGTCCGAAGAGATCCGAATCTTGTGTCCATCGTGTCCAGACTCGCACCCCAGAAGGCAATACACGAAGCGATTCACGCGTTTGCGCGCGTGCACCGCAAACTCCCCCACGCGCGGCTTGAGATCTACGGGGACGGAGCGGTCAAGGGCGATCTGCAGGAGACCATCGAGACGCTTGGACTGAGCGGCATCGTTCGCCTGATGGGGCGGACGGATTCACCGAGGGAGGTCATGGCGCGAAGCGTCTGCACGCTCTCGACCTCCGAATGGGAAGCGCTGCCGCTCTCCATCGCTGAGTCCTTGGTAGTGCGGACGCCGGTTGTCGCATACGACTGCCTGTATGGGCCTTCGACGCTCATTCTCGATGGTAGGACGGGCTACCTCGTCCCTCGCCATGGTCGAGAGGAACTAGCCCGCGCAGTGATCTCGCTCTTGAAAAACCCCCGCTTGGCCGCGGCGATGGGCGACGCTGGCCGCGAGGACATCACGTCGCGGCTGAGCTTCCCCGCTGTGTTGGGCGCATGGCGCGCCACCTTCGAGCACGCAGAGCGTCGGGCAGGTCTCTCCTGAGAGCAGGTGTCACAGACCGCCCTCAGGCCTGAGGGTCCTCGGCGTCGTCGACATCGGGATCCTCGAGCTCGCACGGGTCCTCGCCCGCGGCGGCGACCGCGTGGGCTCGCAAATCCTCCGCGGTGATCGCGAGTTCCTCGCGTGCCACCGCCACGAAGCGCTGCGCGTAGTTCTCCCGGGGGATGTCGCCCAGGTAGTAGGTGGCCAGCTCCTCGCGGCGGGCACGCATGGTGTCGGTCGCCAGCAGCTCGTCGAGCAGCGCCTCGAGGTTGTCCAGGCTTCCGTCCAGCACGTAGGCGGCGCGGGAGGTGGGGAACTGGGCCACGAACTCCTCTGCGTCCATGGTGGTCGCGACCATCGCGAAGGGCTTGCGGGAGTGGAGGTAGTCGCCGACGACGCTGGAGACGTCGGAGATCATCGCGTCGCTGGCGTTGAAGCACTCGAAGATCGAGAGGTCCTTCTCGGCGACCCGACCCCAGAGGTGCTCGCGACCCGTCGCCGCGGCGTCTTCCTCGAGCATCCGCTTGATCTCGGTGCAGGCGGCACGCAGCTCGGGGTCGCGGTAGCTGTAGGGGTGGGGGCGGAACACGACGGTGGCGCCGCGCTCGAGCAGCGCCCGCACCATCTGCGGTCCCACCAGCAGCGAGGAGTAGTCGGTCTCCTTCTGGTAGCCGCGCCAGGTGGGGGCATACAGCACCGTCTTCTGCTCCAGCGATCCGATCGGGCCGCGGGCGGGCTCGACGTCCTCCACCTGCGGACGGCCGACGATGCGGAAGATCTCGGGCGGCATGTCGATGCCCCACAGCCCGAAGCGGTCGATCGCGGCCTGGCCGGCCACGAAGTCGCGGTCGAACATCCGCATCACGGGGTTCACGCTGGCGGCCTTGTCGGACTCGCCGTGCAGCAGCTGGATGTGGGTGAGCTGCGAGTAGCGGATCATGTGGTTGTTGCGGACGCCGTTGTTCACGTAGAACACGGCCTTCAGCGAGGGGACCACCACCGGGTCGAGATCCTTCAGGGAGCGGCGCAGCAGGACCGGTCGATCGGTGATCGCGGCGACCTCGCGCAGGTTGGTGGCGGTGCGCACGATGACGGCGAACGGCACCCCGATGCGCTCCAGGTACGGCAGCCACATCTTCACCTGGAACTGCGAGCGCGCCTCGGCGTGCCAGTACAGGTAGAAGACGGGGCCGATCTGCTCGAGCACCTCGCCGATCTCCGCCTGGAAGCGCCGCCGGGCCCGGATCCGGGCGACGACGTCGGCCAGGGCGAAGGCCCCGAAGACGAGGGCGCCGGCCGTGACCGCGAGCGGCACCAGCTGGAACCAGGGCGGCAGCAGCGGGGCGATCACGAACAGCGCCAGGCCGATCAGGCTGGCGGGGAACAGATAGCCGTAGCGGAAGGCCGCCTTGTTACGGGTGGCGCGATCGGGCAGGTGGAAGGCGTACGGGGCCGCGATCCCGTGCAGGGTGCGCAGCAGGCGCTCCAGCTCGATCCCGGCCGCGGCGAGCACGGCACGGCATGCCGCGGGACATGGTCGACGAGAAGTACGGCGAGATCGTGGACTTCGCGGAGACCAAGGACTTCATGGAGACCCCCTTCCGCCACTACTCCTCCGGCATGAAGGTGCGCCTGGCCTTCGCCGTGATCTCCCAGCTCGAGGAGCCCATCCTGCTGGTGGACGAGGTGCTCGCCGTCGGCGACAAAGCCTTCAAGGAGAAGTGCTACCAGCGCATCGAGTCCCAGCTCGCCGAGGGGCGCACCATGTTCCTGGTCTCCCACAACAACGGCGACCTCAAGCGGTTCTGCAACCGCGGCCTGTACCTGCGCGAGGGCGCACTCCGCGCCGACGGGGACCTCAAGGAAGTCCTGGACCAGTACGGCCGGGAGGGCTGAGGGACCGCCGCTGCCCGAGGGTAGGCTCGACGCAGGATCGACCGCACCGGCTGTGACGCCATCTGCACGTGTCCACGCCACCGAATCTTGGAGATCATCGTGACCGCTGCATACATCATCGTCTACGCCTTCGGCACCGGCGGGCGGACCGTCGCCATTCTCGATCAGTGCAGGATGTTCCTCCGGCTGGGGATCTCCCCCACGATCGTGACCTTCAACTTCGACGCGAACTTCTCCCAGAGGATCCAGAGCCGCCGCGATAACGGGGATATCCCCGATGGCACCCGCGTCATCAACATCTACGAGGAACTCCGCAGTGAGGCGGCCCCCGCCGACGAACCGACGTCGCTGACAGAGCCCGCGGAGACCTGCATGACGGCCTCCCACCTCGACGGCTCGACGACTGTCACCTCGCACTTCGACCGCGCCGGTCGACTTCTTGAATCCCGCCACCTGCGGCAGGACGGCACCGCGCTCAGGACGATCGGCTACGCCGACGAAATTCCCGTGCGCCGTCTCGAGTTCGACGCGACAGGCTCACCGTTGCGAGAGCTGACCCTCACAGCTGCTGGTGCCGTCGCCTCTGAGAGGTACCTGGCCGCGGACGGGTTCTGCTACGTGACCCGCAAGCTGAATCCCGACACCGGTAAGCAGGAAGGCATCTTCGTCCACGATCGGAACGGTGCGCCGTCGACGCGATATGCCCACAACACGCCGTGGCACACGTCTTGGCTGGACACCATTCTTTCCCGCGAGCCCCGCACCCTGATGGCCATCGCGGAGTCGCCGAGCGCGATGACCAAGCTGCTGGACACCTCCGCGAACAGCGCGACCAAGATGTACTTCGTCCACGACAATCACTTCAAGAGCCCGTACACGCTGGGCTCGCCCCTTCGCGACGACTACAGCGGCCCGTTCCGCCGGTCCCAGGACATGGACACGATCATCTGCCCCACCGCGGCGCAGGCGGACGATCTGCGCGCCACGCTCCCAGATGCGCCGCGGATCTCCTCCGTTCCGAACGTCATCCGAGACAAGCGGTCCCCTAAGCCTGCCTCCAGCGTCCCCGGGAGGATCGGGGTCTTCTGTCGCTTGGCCGCGGAACAGAAGCGGGTCGACCTCCTCCTTCGCATCTTCTCGACCGTTCTCGAGCGTCGACCGGATGCCCGCCTGGAGATCTTCGGCGACGGTCCGGACCGAGGAAGGCTGGAGAAGATCGCCAAGGATCTGAGCCTCACGGGGTCCGTGACCTTCCACGGGCGCATCGACGGTGTCGGAGACGCGATGGCCTCGTGCGCCGTCACCGCGACCACGGCGAGCAGCGAAGCATTCGGGCTCTCGATCGGGGAATCACTCGCCGCGGGCACGCCCGTGATCTCCTTCGCCATCAACTACGGGCCGCGAGACCTTATCCGAGACGGGGTCGACGGTCGACTGATCGACGAAGCCGACGAGTCGGCCTACGCCGAAGCGCTCATCGCCCTGCTCGACGTGCAGGAGCAGACCGCCGCGATGGGTGAGCGAGGCGCGCAGCGCATGGCGGAGGAGTTCTCGCTCGAGGCCGTGACCGAGGAGTGGGGTGCACTCATCCAGGACGTGACCGGATGGGACCTGAACCGCGCGGACGGCCGCCCTGACGTAACGACCGGAGGCACGGCCAGCACGACGGGCCGCCTCCGCCGATGGCTTCGGGGCGGGACGACGACCGACTGATCCTGGACCAGGCGCCGGAGGAATCAACGCTCCCACCGGCGGGCCTGAGCGGCTGGGGCCGCTCAGGCCCGGGCGTCCTCCCCCGGCTCCTCGACCTCGCCGTTCTCCTCGTCCTCGCCGTCCGCGTCCTCGTCGGACTCGGACTGCTCTTCCTCGAGGGCCGGCGCATACATCACCAGGTCCTCCTCGGTGACGCCCAGCTCACCGCGCGCGACGTCCACGAAGCGCTGCGCGTAGTTCTCCCGGGGGATGTCGCCCAGGTAGTAGGTGGCCAGCTCCTCGCGGCGGGCACGCATGGTGTCGGTCGCCAGCAGCTCGTCGAGCAGCGCCTCGAGGTTGTCCAGGCTTCCGTCCAGCACGTAGGCGGCGCGGGAGGTGGGGAACTGGGCCACGAACTCCTCTGCGTCCATGGTGGTCGCGACCATCGCGAAGGGCTTGCGGGAGTGGAGGTAGTCGCCGACGACGCTGGAGACGTCGGAGATCATCGCGTCGCTGGCGTTGAAGCACTCGAAGATCGAGAGGTCCTTCTCGGCGACCCGACCCCAGAGGTGCTCGCGACCCGTCGCCGCGGCGTCTTCCTCGAGCATCCGCTTGATCTCGGTGCAGGCGGCACGCAGCTCGGGGTCGCGGTAGCTGTAGGGGTGGGGGCGGAACACGACGGTGGCGCCGCGCTCGAGCAGCGCCCGCACCATCTGCGGTCCCACCAGCAGCGAGGAGTAGTCGGTCTCCTTCTGGTAGCCGCGCCAGGTGGGGGCATACAGCACCGTCTTCTGCTCCAGCGATCCGATCGGGCCGCGGGCGGGCTCGACGTCCTCCACCTGCGGACGGCCGACGATGCGGAAGATCTCGGGCGGCATGTCGATGCCCCACAGCCCGAAGCGGTCGATCGCGGCCTGGCCGGCCACGAAGTCGCGGTCGAACATCCGCATCACGGGGTTCACGCTGGCGGCCTTGTCGGACTCGCCGTGCAGCAGCTGGATGTGGGTGAGCTGCGAGTAGCGGATCATGTGGTTGTTGCGGACGCCGTTGTTCACGTAGAACACGGCCTTCAGCGAGGGGACCACCACCGGGTCGAGATCCTTCAGGGAGCGGCGCAGCAGGACCGGTCGATCGGTGATCGCGGCGACCTCGCGCAGGTTGGTGGCGGTGCGCACGATGACGGCGAACGGCACCCCGATGCGCTCCAGGTACGGCAGCCACATCTTCACCTGGAACTGCGAGCGCGCCTCGGCGTGCCAGTACAGGTAGAAGACGGGGCCGATCTGCTCGAGCACCTCGCCGATCTCCGCCTGGAAGCGCCGCCGGGCCCGGATCCGGGCGACGACGTCGGCCAGGGCGAAGGCCCCGAAGACGAGGGCGCCGGCCGTGACCGCGAGCGGCACCAGCTGGAACCAGGGCGGCAGCAGCGGGGCGATCACGAACAGCGCCAGGCCGATCAGGCTGGCGGGGAACAGATAGCCGTAGCGGAAGGCCGCCTTGTTACGGGTGGCGCGATCGGGCAGGTGGAAGGCGTACGGGGCCGCGATCCCGTGCAGGGTGCGCAGCAGGCGCTCCAGCTCGATCCCGGCCGCGGCGAGCACCGCGATGACGACGGAGAGCGCGGTGAGCTCCTCGGCCGCGACCAAATGCACCACGCCCGCGGCGAGCACGAGGTAGCGCGCCGTGAAGTACCGGGTGATGCCGCCGACGCCGCGGGGCCGACGCAGCAGGGTCTTGCGCTGGCGGTAGGTGATCAGCGCCAGGGGCAGCAGGAGCAGGACGAGGGAGATCCATGTCTGGGGGGCCAGCGCGGCCCCCAGCACCGCGGCGATCCCCAGCAGGTTCGCGACGATCGACCAGAAGTTCACGATCCGCAGGGCACGCTGGACCTTCTTGCTGCGCTTGCTCATTCCACCGGGTCTTCACATCGAGGGACTCGTCGGGAGATGTCCGAGACGGGCGGTCCCGCGACAGGAACTGCGCGGCGTGCCGACCGACCTCGGCGCGGCGGAGCGGGACGAGGAGGCCGCTCGGCTCGTCGGCATTCTGTCACGCCGGGGACGAGCAACGACCACCCGAGGTCGGGACGTGACCCCACCGGCACCATGCACCGTCACGTCAGGTCCTGGGCGCTCGGTCTCGACCCACTGCCGCGGACCACGGATTCGCGCCGTGCACCCCGGGGACCGCACGACGCGCCACTGCATCGGATCACCCCAGTTCACCCCGCGTTCATGCAGTAGGGTCGTCTCACCCCCCAGCGACGGCCCCGACGGGTTCGACAGCGGCGTCGACCAGCACGGACGCCGCTCCTGAGCCCCGGCACCGGGCCCTGGACGGCATGAAGGGAAGAGAATGTACTCACTGATCCTGCTGAACGGCGGGGTGGGCGCGCGAATCGGCGCCGACCAGCCGAAGCAGCTGCTCAAACTGCGAGGGATCCCGATCCTGGTCTACTCGCTGATCACCGCGAACCGGGTCAAGGACATCACGCAGATCGTGGTGAACTACCCGCCCGAGTGGCGCGAGGCGATCGAGGAGCTGCTGGAGGCCTACGCGATCACCACCCCGGTGGTGCTGGTCGAGGCCGGCGACTCCCGCCACAGTTCCGTGGCCGCGATGCTGCCGCACGCCACCAACGAGAACGTCATCATCCACGAGGCGGCGCGTCCGCTGGCGTCCAAGGCCGACTTCGAGGCCCTGATCGCCGACGAGCACGCCAACGTCTCGCTGATGACGCCGATCTCCTTCACCGTGGCGCCGGTCGACCCAGAGACCCATGAGGTCACCGGCTCGCTGGACCGGAACCGTCTGCGCAACGTGCAGCTGCCGCAGAAGTTCGCCAAGGCGGACCTGCAGCAGGCCCACGACAAGGCCGCCCACGACCACACGGTGTACACCGAGGACGCGACGCTGGTCGCGGACGCCGGCCACCCCGTGTACTTCATCGAGGGCTCGGACGTGAACTTCAAGGTGACCACGCCCACCGATCTGCGCATGGCAGGGTTCCTCCTGCGCCCGGAGGAGGAAGACGATGACTAAGACCGCCCTGGTCACCGGTGCATCCCGCGGCATCGGCCTGGAGACCGTCCGCCGGTTCATCCACAACAGCGAGGACATCACCACCGTGGTGATGTTCGCCCGCGCCTCGGAGGACTTCGACGCCGCCGTGGCCACCCTGCAGGAGGAGGCCCCCGTCGGGCGCCGCATCATCGCGCGCAACGTCGACGTGGGCGACCGCGGGGACCTGAAGAAGGCCGTCAAGGCGGCCTACGACGAGGTCGGCAACATCGACATCCTGGTCAACAACGCGGGCTACACCAACCCGGTGCCGCTGCAGCAGGTGAAGATGTCCGACTTCGAGAAGACGATGAACGTGAACGTCTACGCGCCGTTCCTCATCGTCAAGACGCTGCTGAACCGCGGCAACGAGTTCTCCCTGATCGTGAACATCGCCTCGACGGCCGGCATCAACGGCCGCTCGGGCTGGCTCTCCTACTCGGCCTCCAAGGCTGCCGTGATCAACATGAGCCAGGTGATGCGCGAGGAGCTCGCCATCTACGGCACCCGTGTCGTCTGCCTCTCCCCCGGCCGGACCGCGACCGCCCTGCGGCGCACCCTGGCCCCCGAGGAGGACCCCTCGACGATCATGCAGCCCGAGCACGTCGCCAAGGTCATCGAGACCTTCGCGTCCCCGATCGGGCGCTTCATCGATTCCGAGAATGTCGTCGTGCGCCAGTGAGCGCCGCCCGCCACGGCGGGAGCATCGACGCACGGGGCGCGTGACCGGGCCGGGAGGTCCGCGCACGCGCCCCGTCCGCATGTGCGGGGACGGTCCCTGCCTACTGCGCGGGCACGTCCTCGAGGAAGAAGTAGGAGGGCACCCGGGCGGCGTAGGGCACCTGGCCGCCCTCCTGCGGCTCGTGCCAGGTGACGATCTCCGTGGAGCCCTCGCGGGCCTGGGCGTACTGGGTGGCGAGGAACATCAGGCCGATGACGCTGGCCAGACCCTGGCTGGCGGGCTGGGCGCGCAGCACCTCGCCGATGGAGGCCTGCCCGGCGCGGGCGCGCACGGCGTTGACGTCGCCGGTGAGGCCGACGAGGTCGATGTCGTTGGTGCGCACGAGGTCGGTGAGCACCTCGACGCTGAGCGCGGTGGCGTCGTGCACCTCGGCCTCGACGGGGGCGCCGGGGTCGGTGGGGTCCTTCAGCCGGTGCTGGGAGACGGAGCCGAGCTGGACGCGGGAGAGGTCGAGCTCGAGGGGGAAGGGCGCCCGGGTGGGCACCTCGTCCTTCTGCGCCAGGGCCAGGCCCTGCGCCTCCTGCAGCGCCTCCATCAGCACCCGGTGCTGGCGGAAGTCCTGCGAGCGCACGAAGCGGGCCAGCGAGCGGTACAGCTCGGTCTTGACGTCCAGCACCTCCTGCGCGGGTTCGTAGAGGTCGCTGAACACGTTGGCCAGGTGCTCGCGCTCGGCGCGGCTGAGGGTGCGGGCGAAGTCGCGCTCCAGCAGCCGGTCCACGACGTCCTGGGCGGTGCCGGTCTGGACGGGGTCGTTGAGCATCCGGAAAAAGGCGGTGAAGGTGCGGCCGACGGTGGACTGGCCGAGCAGGTCGTCCCCGGCCAGGAGCTGCTCGAGGATCTCGCCGCGAGAGGACTCCGGGGAAAGGATCTGCTCGCGCAGGTGCAGGTCGACGGCGCGGAGGTCCTCGCGGTACTGCAGGAAGTCGCCGGAGAGCTCGCCGGCGATCTGCAGGATGTCGCGCAGCCGGTCGACGGAGGCCTCCGGGCTGGGCAGCATCAGCTCCCCCTCGGAGAGCTCGCGGATCTCCGCCTCGATGCGCTCGCGGCGGCGCTGCAGGTCGGCCAGGCGCACGTCACGGTCGGTCTCGGTCTCGTGGGCGAGGCGCTCGAACTGCTGCAGCACCAGGGTGAGGCGGGACTCGGTGGTGGTGGGCCGGTGCTCCTCGAGGGAGGCGATGAACTGGATCGCGTCGATCGTGGCGGGGGAGGGCTCGAAGGTGGTCTCGGTGTGCGAGGGGTCGTCGCGGCGAGTCAGGTAGCCCTCGCGCACCCAGGCGTCGGCGTACTCGGCGGCGCTGCGGCCGCGGGGCGGCCCGTCCTCGCCCGACTCCGCGGGCGACTCCGCGTCGCCGACGTCGGCGGCCCGGTCCTCGTCGCGCAGCAGGTCCAGGTGCGCGGCGACGCGGGCGACGAACTCGCTGCGGGGCAGGCGGCGGTCCCCGGCGGGGAAGGTGGCCTGGAGGATGGAGAGCACGGCGGGGGCCTTGGTGGCGGCCAGCAGGCGCCAGGTGCTGGCGCGGCGCAGCTGCTCGTAGGCCTCCTTGCGCGCCACGACGGCGTCGGCGCGGCGGTCGGTCCACCGGTCTGGGGCTGGGGAGGTCACGAGCGGGGAGTCTACCGGGGGTGCCGGGCCGGGGCCCGCGGGGGCGGGCCCCGGCCAACGCGCCGCCGGGACCGTCGCCGGTGGGGCGGCGGGACCGCTACCGCCACGCAGGAGAGGCGGCTAGGCTGGCCCGTGAACGTTCACGCGAACTCATCGAGGAGATCCGATGACACCCTCCCCCGCCGCTCCCGCACCCTCCGCCGGCCCCGCCGACCGCTGGTGGGAGGCCCTGCCCGGCGGCCGGGGCCGCCTGCCCGGCCGCGCCCACCTGCGCTCGGACGCCCCGGCGCTGAGCCTCGACGGCACCTGGGGCTTCCGCCACGGCTCGCGCGCCGACGGCTCGGACCTCGGCGAGGCCACCACCATCGAGGTGCCCGGCCTGTGGCAGCTGCAGGGCGTCGGCGCCCCGCAGTACACGAACGTCGTCTACCCGATCCCGCTGGACGTGCCGCACGTCCCGGACGAGAACCCGACCGGCCACTACTCCCGGACGGTGACCGTGCCCGAGGACTGGGCGGCACGGCGCGCGGAGGGGGCACGGCTGCTGCTGCGCTTCCAGGGTGTCGACTCGGCCGCGCGGGTCACGATCGACGGCGCCGAGGTCGGGGTGACCTCCGGCAGCCGCCTCACCCAGGAGTTCGACGTCACCGACGCCCTCGCCGCCCCCGGGGAGCACCTGCTGGAGGTGCGGGTGGTGCAGTGGTCGGTGAACACCTACGTCGAGGACCAGGACATGTGGTGGATATCCGGGATCTTCCGCAGCGTGGACCTGCTGCTGCGCCCGGCCGGCGGGATCCACGACCTGGTCACCGACGCCGACTACGACCCCGCGACCGGCCGCGGCACCCTGGCCGTCCGCGCCGAGGACGCGGACGGCGACGGCTTGCCGGTGCGCGTGCGCGTCCCGGACCTCGGGATCGACACGGAGCTCCCGGCGGACGGCGGCACGCTCGAGATCGGAGCCGTGGATCCCTGGTCGGCGGAGGTCCCCACCCTGTACGAGGCCGCCGTCTCCACCCCCGCCGAGACCGTCACGCTGCGGCTCGGCTTCCGCCGCGTCGAGATCGACGGGGACGTCTTCCGCGTCAACGGCGAGCGCATCGTCTTCCGGGGCGTGAACCGGCACGAGGCCGATGCGGAGGTGGGCCGCACCCAGCACCTCGGCAACCAGGACCTCGACGTCGCCCTGATGAAGCGCCACAACCTGAACGCCGTGCGCACCTCCCACTACCCGCCCCACCAGCGCTTCCTCGAGGTCTGCGACGAGGTCGGCCTGTACGTGGTCTGCGAGGGCGACTTCGAGGCGCACGGCTTCCACGCCGACGAGACCTGGGGCGAGGACCCGACGAACGCCGCCGACCGTCCCGCGGCCGACGAGCGCTTCCGGGAGCTGCTGGTCGAGCGCTCCGAGCGCTTCGTGCGCCGGGACCGCAACCACGCCTCGATCGTGCTGTGGTCCATCGGCAACGAGGCCTCCACGGGCCCGGTGACCTCCGCGATGGTGCAGGCGGTGCGGGAGAACGATCCCACCCGCCCGGTGATCTACGAGCAGGACTACCGCGCCGAGGACGTCGACGTGTTCTCCCTGATGTACCCGAGCGTCGAGGAGACCCGGCAGATCGGCGCGAAGGAGCTCAGCGCCGAGTACCGCGAGAAGCTGGTGGGGATGCTGCGGCACCTCGGCCTGGACGTCGGCGAGGACGGCTTCGGCTCGCCGGGCGCCGAGGTGCCGGCCCTGTCCAAGCCCTTCCTGTGGATCGAGTACGCCCACGCGATGGGCAACGGCGCCGGGTCCCTGAAGGAGTACATGGCCCTCACCGAGGAGCACCGCTCCCTGCACGGCGGCTTCATCTGGGAGTGGATCGACCACGGCCTGGTCACCACCGACGCCGAGGGCAACCGCATCTTCGGCTACGGCGGGGACTTCGGCGAGCGGCTGCACGACGGGAACTTCGTGGCCGACGGGCTGGTGCTGCCGAACCGCACCCCCTCCCCCGCCCTGCTGGACGCGAAGCACCACTACTCCCCCGTCGGCCTGGAGGTCACGGCGGACGCGCTGCGGCTGCGCAACCGCCATGCCTTCCGCGACCTCTCCCATCTGCGGGCCGAGGTCTCCGTGGACGGGCAGCGCAGCTGGGAGCCGCTGGAGCTGCCGGACCTCGCCCCCGGGGAGCGTGCCGAGGTGCCGCTGCCTCCCACCGACGCCCCGGCCCGGGTGGTGCGCCTGGTGACGCGCGAGGCCGAGGGGCCGGTGCCGGCCGGGCACCCGGTGGTCGCCGCCGATCACGTCGACGCGGGGCGCCGGGCGGCCCTGCCCGCGCTCGGCTCCCCTGCCGGTGTCGAGGCGGTCGAGGACGGGACGCGGCTCGGCCCGGTCCGCTTCGATGCGCTCGGCACCCTGGTGGAGCTCGGCGGGCTGGCGGTGAGCTCCTGGGGCGCCGACCTGTACCGCGCCCCGGTGGACAACGAGCGTGCCCGCACCCGTTACCCGCTGGAGCAGCGGTGGAAGCGGATCGGCCTGGACCATCCGCGCCGTCGCCTGGTGGAGCTGCGCGAGCAGGACGGCGGACTGCTGATCCGCACCCGCCTGGGCCTGGACGGCTCCTCGCTCGGCGCCGAGGTCACCGAGCACTGGCGCGCCGACGCCGGCGCCGCGGAGGTGCAGGTGACCATCACCCCCGTCGCGCACTGGCCGGCCGACCTGCCGCTGCCGCGGATCGGCTGGACCCTCGCCCTGCCCGGGGAGCTCGACGAGCTGGAGACCGACGCCGCCGGGCCGCACGAGGCCTACCCGGACACCGGCGGCGGCGCCACGGTCGGCGTGTGGCGCTCCTCGGTCGCGGACTGGCAGGTGCCCTACGTGTTCCCACAGGAGAACGGCAACCGCGCGGCCACCGTGCGCACCTCGCTGCGCGGCGGCGGGCAGGGCCTGGACCTGCTCACCCCGGAGGCCCCCGGGGTGGCGGTGCGCCCCTGGTCGACCGCCGAGCTGGACCGCCGCGCCCACGACGGCGCCCTCCGGGGCGACGGCCTGACCTGGGTGACTATCTCCGCGGCCCTGCAGGGCGTCGGCTCGGCCGCCTGCGGTCCGCCCCCGCTCGACCAGTACGTGCTGACCGCCCGCGAGGAGACCTTCACGATGCGCTTCGTGCCGCACGCGGGCTGAGACGCGCTCCGGCGTGCCCGCTGACACCTGCCCTCGCCCTCCGCCGGGCGTGCCCGATTTTTCGACGATCCGTGCCAGATCCTGGCAGGGATCGTCGAATTCTTCGGAGACGGGGCGCCGCGGCGAGGCGCCGCGGAGCGGTGGGACTTGCGGCGCTGCGGGAGCGCCCGGGGTCAGCGGGGGCTGCCGTAGTAGGCGCCGGTGGTCTCCTCGCGCAGCACCTCGAACTCACCCGCGATGAGGGCGGCGCGGATGCGATCGACCAGGCGCACCACGAAGCGCTCGTTGTGGATGGTGCACAGCGTCGAGGAGAGCATCTCCTTGGCGCGGAACAGGTGGTGGACGTAGGCCGCCGTGTAGTGGGTGCAGGTGTAGCAGTCGCAGGTCTCGTCGATGGGGGCGAACTGGCGGCGGTAGCGGGCGCCCGTGAGGTTCACCCGGCCCGTCGCAGTGTAGACGGCGCTGTTGCGCGCCACCCGGGAGGGGGAGACGCAGTCGAAGGTGTCCGCGCCCGCGGCGACGGCGGTGAACAGGTCGTCCACCTCGCTGATGCCGAGCAGGTGACGGGGTCGGTCCTCGGGCAGCTCCTCGGCGACCCAGCCGACGATCGTGCCCAGGTTCTCCTTCTCCAGGGCGCCGCCGATGCCGAAGCCGTCGAAGCCCCAGCCCTCCACCTCCATCGCCCCGAGGTCGGCGGCGGCTTTCCGGCGCAGGTCCTCGTACTGGGCTCCCTGGATCACGCCCCAGAGCTGCTGATAGGGGCGGTGGGTGCGGTCCGCGCTGAGGCGGGCGTGCTCGGCCAGGCAGCGCTCGGCCCAGAGCCGGGTGCGCTCGAGGGCCTGCTCCTGGTAGCCGCGGGAGTTCATCAGGGTGGTCAGCTCATCGAAGGCGAACATGATGTCCGCGCCGAGGCCGTGCTGGATCTGCATCGAGATCTCGGGGGTGAAGCGGTGCACGTCGCCGTTGATGAAGGAGCGGAAGGTGACCCCGTCGTCGTCCACGTGGGCCAGCCGCTCTTTGCCCTCGGCCACGGCGTCGTCCTCCCCGGAGGAGGTGCGGGCCTTCTCGCCGCCGGAGAACTCGCTGGAGAGCACCTTCTTGAAGCCGGCGCCGAGGCTCATCACCTGGAAGCCGCCGGAGTCGGTGTAGGTGGGGCCGGGCCAGTTCATGAAGGCGCCCAGGCCGCCGGCCTCGTCCACCAGGTCGTGCCCGGGCTGGAGGTAGAGGTGGTAGGCGTTGGCCAGCAGCGCCTGCGCGCCGAGGTCGCCCATCGCCTCGGGCAGCACGGCCTTCACGGTGGCCTTGGTACCGACGGGGATGAAGGCGGGGGTGGCGATCTCGCCGTGCGGGGTGGTGATCACCCCGGCGCGGGCGCGGTCCCCGTGGTGGGCGGTGACGGCGAAACCCGTGCCGGCGCGGCCGGGATGGGCCTCCGGGGCGGGCAGCGGGTCGGCGCTGGGACGGGCGGGGGCGGCGGGATCGGGCGAGGTCACCGGCACATGGTCCCACGGGCCGCCCGGCGGCTCTCGCTCTGCGACGGGTCCCGCGAGGGACAAGGCGTGCACGACAGGATCTTCGCGAGATTCTTCCCCGATCCCTCGGTGACGACCATGACCGTCCCCCTGTCGCGCCGCGCCCCGAGGCGGCCGCCCCCTCCTCCCCGTTCACGCGCCTCGCCGCCCGGCCCCGGCTGGTCGCGTTCCTCGGAGCCGGCCTGGCCGCCGGCTGCGCGCGCCGTCTCGCCACCGTGCGCACCCTGTCCTCGCTGCCGCTGCTGGGGCTCGTCCTGGTGTTGGGGGCGCGCCCCGTCCCGATGGCGATCACCCTGGCCGTCACGCTCGGTCTGGGGGGCCGAGCTCGGGCTGCTCGGCCTGGTCGTCCCGGTCGTCAACGGCGCCTCCACCGCGGACTCCTCCGCCGTCTTCGCCCTGCCGTCGCTGGTGATCGCGTTCCGGATCCTGGCGGGGTCGTTCGGCAGCGACGGCGGCGTGCTCGAGGGCGGCACGGCGGTTCTGCGCACGCTGATCTGGGCGCTCGCCGCCGTCGCGGCAACCCTTGTCCCCGCTCTGTGATCTGTGGCACGGTGAAGTGGTCGGGCTCTCCCTCCCCTGGCCCGGCCGCACCACCGGGAAGGGACGAGACCATGGCCTCCACCACCGCCTCCACCTCCTTCGGACGGGCCGACGCCCCGCCCCGGCCGCGCTCCCGCACCGTCCCCCTCCGCGGCCTCGCCCTGGCCGGGACCCCGGTCGCGCTGCTGATGGCGCTCTCGGCCCCGCTGGGACCGTGGGTGTTCCGGCTGTTCCCGTCCCTCGACGACCCGTGGCGGCTCGTGGGCCTCGCCGCGGTCCTCGCCCTCGGGGCCATCGGGCTCGCCCTCCTGGCCGGTGCGCCGCGCGGCCTCGACCGGAGCGCCCGGGTGATGCTCGGCGGCCCCGCCGTGATGGTGGGCATCTCCCTGGCGGCGCACGGAGCGGTGCTGTTCCTCGCCACGAACCTCCCCTCAGGCCTCGGGACGCAGGGGCAGACCACTCTGCAGTACGAGATCACCCGAGCGACCCTGGAGCAGTCCCGAACCCTTCCCGCCGTGCTCGCCCTGGCCGCCCTGGTCGTCGTCGCCGTGCAGGCACGCTCCTGGCCGCGCGAGGATCCGGCCGCACCGCCGCGCAGCACCTCCCCGGCTCTCGCCGCGGCGCTGGCGGGCGTCGTGCTGCTCGGTGCCCTCGTCGTCGCCCTGATCCCCACCCTGCTGAGCCGTCGCGTGCTGCCCTTCACGGACGCGGTGCGCCTCGACCCGTGGCCCACCGACTACCTGGGCGGCATGACCGGGGGCATCGCCGAGGCCACCGCGGGTCTCGCGCTGCTGCTCGGCATCGCCCTCACCGCTCGCGCCACCCGCTCGGTGCGCGCCGCGACCCTGGTCCTTCTGGGTCTGCTCGGGCTGCACATGCTGGTCGAGACGATCCACCTCTACGCCGAACGGCGCGTCGCCCCCGTCTCCGAGGTCGGGCGCATCCTGCACGACAGTCTGCCCCTCGTCCAGGTCTGGGGCTTCGTGGCCTGCGCTGTCCTGGGCGTCGCGGTGCTGATCGTGTCGTTCCTCGGCGAGCGCCGCTGACCGTCCACCAGGCCTGATCGCCCGGGACCCGCCAGCACCGTGCATGCCGGGCCTTCCGCCCATCCGGCACCCCGGATCGCGCGGGGTCCGCCACACCTCCCCGCTCCCGCCTCACCGCGGCACCGGGCCCGACTATCGTGGTCACCCGGATCGGTGCGGCCCGTCGGGAGCGACGGGGAGAAGATGGGGGCGACGACGTGAGCGCAGCCAGCCCTCCCTCGCCGGACTCGCCGCACGGCCGCCGCGCCCGGTCCGCCGCCCCGGCCGACGCCTCCGCCTGGATCCAGGACGCCCCCGACGAGCCCCCCGCGCAGGTACCCGCGGCGACACGACGAGCCGCGGAGCGGCGGCTCCCTCCTTCGGACCTCGAGGACTGGCTGGAGCCGGGGCAGGACCTCCGCCGCACCTTCCGACCCGAGATCCACGGCCTGCGCGCCGTCGCGATCCTGCTGGTCGCCGCCTACCACATCTGGTTCGGGCGGGTCTCCGGCGGCGTGGACGTCTTCCTGTTCATCTCCGCCTTCCTGCTGACCGGCACCTTCCTGCGGCGCATGGAGGCCGGGCGGCCGGTGGCCGTGGCCCACTACTGGCTGCGGACCTTCAAGCGGCTCCTCCCCCCGGCCGTGGTGGTGATCCTCGGGTCCCTGGCGCTGAGCTGGTGGCTGCTGCCCGCGACGTCCTGGAGCACGGTGCATCGCCATGCCGTCGGCAGCCTGCTGTACATCCAGAACTACGTCCTGGCGGCCGACAGCGTCGACTACTACGCGCACGACGCCGCGGCGGCCTCCCCGCTGCAGCACTTCTGGTCCATGTCCGTCCAGGGCCAGATCTTCCTGCTCTGGCCGGTGCTGTTCGCCCTCGGGGTGCTGTGGCTGCGCCTGCGTCGCGGACGGTCCTCGCCACGACGGGTCATGCTCGTGATCTTCGGGATCGTGGGGGCCGCCTCCTTCGCCTGGTCGATCGTGATCACGGCGGCGGACCAGGGCTTCGCCTACTTCGACACCGGGGCCCGTCTGTGGGAGTTCGCCGCGGGCTCCCTGCTGGCCCTGGCGCTGCCACTCCTGGACCGCCGACGCGAGCGGCGGGGCGCGGGGCGCCGGGGGATCCCCGCGACCCTGCTGGGCTGGGTGGGGCTGCTCGCCCTGATCGCCTGCGGCGCCCTGCTGGACGTGCAGGGACTGTTCCCGGGGTGGATCGCGCTGTGGCCGCTCGCCGCGGCGGGCCTCGTGATCCTGGTCGGGGAGACCGGCCGCGCCTGGGGCGTGGACCGGACGCTGTCGTGGGCGCCGATCAGCTTCCTCGGCTCGATCGCCTACGCCCTGTACCTGGTGCACTGGCCGCTGCTCATCGGCTGGCTGGCGTACTCCGACCGGGAGCGGGCCGGTCTGCTGGACGGGCTGGCAGTGTTCGGCGCGGCCATCCTGCTGGCCTGGCTGCTCACCCGGCTGGTCGACACCCCGGTGCGGCGCTCGCCCCTGCTGGATGCGCGGCCGCGCTGGGCCCTGGCCGTGGTCGCCGCCTCGCTCACGGTGGGACTGGTGGCCGCCCAGGTCGCCTTCCCCGCGCTGACCGCCCGGACCGTCGCCGACCCCGCGGAGGAGCCCACGGCGCAGGCCACGACGGCGGAGCCCAGCCACCCCGGGGCGGCCTGGAGCGGCGACCCCCTGACCGCGGGGCACGGCGCCCCGATCCCGGGCCCCGAGCAGATCATCGAGCCCGAGTCCCGGATGCCCACGGACTGCGGCGGCAGCTTCGCCCCCGAGGACGGGGTGGTCTGCCTGGCCATGCTCCCCGAGGGCGAGGAGCCGGAGGTCACGGTCATGCTCGCCGGCGACTCCCATGCCGCGCAGTACACCGCGGCCGCCATGTCCGTGGCGGAGGAGAAGGGCTGGGCGGTCTACTACGTCGGCTACCCCGCGTGCTCGATCACGACGCCCGCCGACGAGGAGCGCTGCACCACCCTCCACGAGTCATGGGACGCCGCCCTGGACTCCGTTCAGCCGGACGTGGTGGTCACCCTCGGCTCCTACACCTCGACCACCGGGACCGAGGAGACCGTCATGCCCGCGGACTACGGGGTGTTCCCCGGGGCGCGGGAACGGGGCATCCCCGTCCTGCTGCTGCGCGACAACCCCCGCTGGCCGGACGGCGAGTCCCGCTACGACTGCGCCACCGAGGCGATGCGCTCCGGTGGGGACGCCACGGACGCCGACCTCGCCTGCGGCGACGACATCGAGGACAAGTTCGCCGCGGGGAATCCGGTGGAGAGCCTGGCCTCGGACAACCCTGCCTCCCCGGTGCACGTCGCCGATCCCGGGGCGGAGGTGCTGTGCCCGAACGGTCGCTGCTCCCCGGTCATCGGGAACGTCTTCGTGTTCCGCGACAGCGACCACGTCACCTCCGAGTTCTCCGCGACGATGGGGCCGTGGTTCGCCGAGCAGGTGGATGCCACGCTCTCCCTCGCCGAGGGCGCCTGAGCGGACCCGCCCCCGCCCCGCTGGCGTGGGGTTCACCGGCCCGTCACCTGCCTGCCCTAGCGTCGGCCGGGTGTCCGATGCCCCCGCCGTCCTGGCCGCGCTGATCTCCTCGCTCGCCGTGCTCACCCTGCCGGGCCTGCCCCTCGCCCTGGCGCTGCGACTGCGGGGTCTCGTGCTGGCGGCGGGCCTGCCGCTGCTCTCGCTGGTGATGATCGCGCTCGCGGCGGAGCTGGGCCACCTGCTGGGCATCCCCTGGTCCCTCGCCTCCCCGCTGGTGCCGGGCCTGCTGCTCGCCGTGCCCGCGCTGCTGCGCCGCGGTACCGCGGAGGCCCTGGAGGACCCGCAGCACTCGCAGACGTCCTCCGCCGCCGCACGGTGGTGGGGCCCGGCCGCGCTCGGCGGCCTGGCCCTGGGCGGGGGCGCCCTGCTGTGGCGGCAGCTGCGACTGATGGGCTCGGTGGACGCGGTCAGCCAGACCTACGACGCGGTCTTCCATCTCTCCGCGGTGCGGCACGTGCTGCGCGCGCAGGACGCCTCGGCCTTCGTGGTCGGCGGCATGACGAGCCTTCCCGGGGAGGGGTCCTTCTACCCGGCGCTGTGGCACCAGACGGTGAGCCTGGCCGTGCAGCTCTCCGGGCAGGAGATCGTGCTGGTCACGAACGTGGTGATGCTGCTGGTGGGGTGCGTGCTGTGGCCGCTGGGCCTGATGGCGCTGCTGCGCATCGCGACGGCCGCGGGACCTCTCGGGGTGTTCCTGGTCGGGGCGCTGGCGGGGATCGCCCCGGCCTTCCCGCTCGCGCTGATGAGCTTCGGGCTGCTGCTGCCGCTGCTGCTCTCCCTGACCCTGCTGCCGCTGGTGGTGGCTTCCGCCGCGCAGGTGCTCGGGCTGGTCCCCGCGCAGCGCCGCTGGCCGGTCCCGGTGCGGGCGGTGCTGGCGGCCGCGAGCTGCCTCACCGTCGCGGCCGCCCATCCGCAGGGCGTGTTCGCGGCGTGGCTGCTGGTCACACCGATGCTGCTGGTGGCCCTCGCACGGCGGCTGCTCGGCGCGGACCGGGGCGCCCCCGCGGACGGACGCTCCCGGCTGCTGACGGTCGCGGCCCTGCCGGGGGTGCTCGCGGTCGTCGCGGGCGGCGCGCTGGCGTGGACCCGGCTGCGCCCGCCGCAGAGCTCGGCGGTCTGGGAGCCGAACGCGAGCTGGGGGCAGGCGATCGCGCAGACCGGCTCCCTGGCGGCGAACGCGACCGGCACCGTCCTGCTGCTCGGCGTGCTGATGGCCGCCGCGATCGCGGTGGTGCTGCGGCGATCCCGCAGCCGCTGGCTGGTGGCGGCCTGGGCGGCCGGCGCCGCCCTGGGGGTGGCCGGTCGGGCGGCACCCGTCGGCGACCTGCGCTACCTGCTCACCGGCCCCTTCTACAGCGATCCGTTCCGCACCTCCGCCGTCGCGGTGCTGCTCGCGGTGCCCGTGCTGGCCCTCGGCATCGACCAGGCGGTGCGCGCCCTGGCGGCGCACCGCGCAGGGCGAGGTCGCCCGGCCCTCCGGGCGGTGCTGCCGCCGCTCCTCGCCCTGGGACTGGCCCTTGCCGTGTCCGCGCCGGCCCTGCTCGCGCCGAGCACGACCGCCTTCCGGGCCCAGATGCTCGCCCAGTGGCGGTCGGAGTCCCTGCTGAGCTCCGACGAGGAGGCGCTGCTGGAACGACTGCCCGAGCTGGTGCCGGAGGACTCCCTGATCGCCACCAACCCCTGGAACGGCTCCTCCCTGGCCTCGGCGATCGGGGACCGGGAGGTGCTGACCGTGTTCATGGGCTTCCAGGCCGAGCCGCCCGTGCACCTGCTGAACGCGGAGCTCGACCAGGCGCAGGACGACCCGGAGGTCTGCGCGGCCGCCGAGGAGCTCGGCGTCGAGTACGCCCTGGACTTCGGCCCCGAGGAGCTGCACGGCCGGACCGCCACCTACACCGGGCTGGACGAGATCTCCACCTCGGGCGCCGCGGAGGTGGTGGCCTCCGAGGGCGAGGCGCGGCTGCTGCGGCTCCTGCCCTGCCGCCTCCCCGATGGTTCAATGAGCGGGTGACCTCCACTCCCGCCGCTCCCGTTCCCACCCGTGAGGCCCGCGAGGCCGCCCTCGACCTGGGCGCCTTCGTCACCGCTTCCCCCTCCAGCTTCCATGCGGCCGCCGAGGCCGCGCGGCGGCTGTGCCAGGCCGGCTTCACGGAGCTGCGTGAGGAGGATCCCTGGGATGAGATCGACGTGCGCGGGGACCGCTACGTGATCCGCGACGGCTCGATCATCGCCTGGTCCACCCCCTCCGGGGCCGACACCTCCACCCCCTGGCGAATCGTCGGCTCCCACACCGACTCCCCCGCGCTCAAACTCAAGCCGGAGCCGGGCTTCACCGCGGAGGGCTTCGCGCAGGTGGGGGTCGAGATCTACGGCGGTCCGCTGCTGAACTCCTGGCTGGACCGGGAGCTGCGCCTGGCCGGGCGGCTCGCCCTGGCCGACGGCACCACCGTGCTGGTGGACACCCCGCCCGTGCTGCGGGTCCCCCAGCTCGCCGTGCACCTGGACCGGCAGGTCAACGCCGAGGGGCTGAAGCTCGACCCGCAGCGGCACCTGCAGCCCGTGCTGGGCCTCACCGCCCTGGGTGAGGCGGACGTGCTGGGGCTGCTGGCCGAGCGCGCCGGCGTGGCCGCGGCCGACGTGGTCGGCTTCGACGTGGTGACCGTGGACGCCCAGGCCCCCGCCCTGCTCGGCGCCCACGAGGAGTTCCTCACCTCCGCCCGCCTGGACAACCTCGGCTCGGTGCACGCCGAGGTGGAGGCCCTGATCCGGGTGCAGGCCGACGGGCCGGCCTCCGGCGCCCCGATCGCCCTGCTGGTCGCCAACGACCACGAGGAGGTCGGCTCGGCCAGCCGCTCCGGCGCGGGCGGTCCCTTCCTGGAGGACGTGCTGGTGCGGATGCACGCGGCCCTCGGCGGGGACGAGGCCTCGAGGCGGCGGGCACTGGCCTCCTCGGTGGTGCTCTCGGCCGACGCCGGGCACGCCGCCCACCCCAACTATCCCGAGCGGCACGACCCCGTGACCCGGCCCCGCCTGGGCGGCGGGCCGATGTTGAAGATCAACGCCCAGCAGCGCTACGCGACCGACGCGGCGGGCATCGCCGTCTTCGCGTCGGCCTGCACGCGGGCCGGGGTGCCGTACCAGCGCTTCGTCTCGAACAACGCGATGCCCTGCGGCTCCACCATCGGCCCGATCACGGCCACCCGGCTGGGGATGACCACCATCGACGTGGGCATCACCCTGCTGTCGATGCACTCCGCCCGAGAGATGTGCGCGGTGGCGGACCCGCTGTGGCTGCGCGAGGCCTGCGCGGCCTTCCTGCGCGGCTGAGCCTCCCGGGCCGCGGGCGCGTCGACTCAGCTCTGGATGTCCCCGGACGCCCCGAGCGTCTCTCGGGCGATGCGTTCCACCTGGTCCACGACGCCGCGCGCGGCGTCCACGTCGGCGTGCTCGGGGCCGCGCTCGCGCTGGGCGTCCTTGAGCAGCTCGTCGGCCTGGAAGAAGGCGTCCTCGAGCTGCCCGGCGCGGGCGGTGGCCACGGCCAGCTCGCCGCGCAGGGCGATCGCCTCGGAGCCGGTGGGCTCGCCCTGCTCGAGCAGCGCGATCAGGCGCCGGGAGAGCTCGTGGACCTGCTGGGCGGGGGTGGTCATGCGGTCGCTCCCGGGAGTCGGTGGGGGGCTGGGGGACGGACCCCGCGAGTCTAGGGGGCTCGGGGTCCGGATCGCTCGCGCGCCGTAGGCTGGGCGGATGGAGATCAACCCCTACGACGCCCGGCTGCGGATGCTGCAGCAGCTCGACGGCGTCCAGCAGCAACGGGAGGCCGCGCCCGACGCGGAGACCGCCGGCTGCCCGGGGTGCCCCTACTACTGGACCTGCCCGGTGCCGCACCGCGGCGAGCGGGTCGACGCCCCCGCCGAGGTGGAGCGGGAGGACGTGCGGGAGGCCCTGGGTCCGGGCCGCACCTTCCGCCCCCGGGACGAGTCCGACGTGGGCTGGACCGACGTCTGGGTCGAGGACGACGAGGCGGAGGAGCGTCGTGATCCCGGCGAGCCCGCGGCCGGGGCGGAGCCGGCCCGCCGGGACGAGGCCGTGCGGGGGCGCCGCTCAGCGCGACGTCGGGGACTGCTGCGCCGCCGGACCTGAGACCGCGGCCCGCGCCAGCTCGGCAGCGGCGCTGGGCGGCACCGTGTGGTCCACCCGCATCCAGCCGGCCGGACGCGGCTCGGAGGGCTCGGCGACGGCGTCGTGCCGGTCCCCCTCGGGGGCGTCGGCCGAGATGTCGATCCCGAAGATGGTGTGGAAGGCCTCCACGTAGGTGTCCGCGAAACCGGTCTCGGCCAGGTGCTTGGCGCGCTCGGCCGGGTTGTGCATGACCTTGGCGAGGATCCGGTGGATGCTGCGCTCGAGCTGCTCGGCGGTCTCCCCGGAGACCTCGCGGCGCAACCGGTCCACCTCGGCGTCGGCGGAGTCGGCCACCTCCCGGCGCAGGGCGGCCATCGCCGGGTCGACCCGGCGCACCTCCTGCTGCAGGCGGAAGGCCTCGACGGTCTCCTCGACGATCTCGCGGGCCAGCACGAGGGCGGGGTCGCCGTCGCGGGTGCTCACGTGCAGGTCCGCCAGCCCCAGCACGGTGATGCCCTTGAGGTGGCGCACCAGCGGGTGCAGGTCCGAGTGCAGCGCCAGGTCCAGCACCACGGTGCGGCCGGCGCCCAGGAAGCGCTCGGGGAACAGGCTGGTGCCGCGGCCGGAGGCGGCCAGCACCAGCTCCGCCCCGGCGAGCGCCGCCTCGAGCTCCTCGGGGCCGACGGTCTCCAGTCCGTGGCGCTCCACGAAGCCGGGGGTGCGCCCGGAGGGCGAGTAGACGCGGATCGGCCCGGCGCCGCGGCGCAGCAGGTCGGCCGCGCCGAGTCGGGCGTAGGCGCCGGTGCCGACGATGAGCACGCTGCGGTCCTCGAGGCCGCCCAGCTCGGCGGCGGCGCGGTCCAGGGCGATCGCGGCCCCGGAGCGTCCGGCGGCGCCGACGGGAGCCTGGGTGGCCACGCGCTTGGCGCAGCGGAAGGCGTGCTGGAACAGGTCGTGCAGCAGGGAGGTGGTGGTGCCGGCGCGGCGCGCGGTCTCGTAGGCGGCGCGCACCTGCCCGGCGATCTCGGCCTCGCCGAGCACCACGGAGCGCAGCCCGGAGGAGACCTCGTAGAGGTGGCGGGTGACGGGGGCGTCCATCGCCGCGTCGAAGCAGAGGGAGACCAGGTCGCGGTCCAGCCCGCTGGTGCGGGTGACCGCGTCGATCACGAGCTCGATGCCGTCGTGGAAGCGCTGGGTGTCGAGGTAGACCTCGAGCCGGTTGCAGGTGGAGACGACCACCCAGCCGTCCAGCACCGCCTGCTCCTCGGCGCGCTCGGCCTGCACCTCGCCGAGGGCGGAGAGCAGGGTGTCCGCGCCCCGGGTGAGGGCGTCGAGCACATCGAGATCGAGGTGCTCGTGGGAGGCGCGGAGGGCGACGAGCATGGAGTCAGTCTAGGCACGCCCCGGGGCCGAGGTCCCGCGCTCGTGTGACCCTGCCCCCGCCGTCCTCCGCGGGGCCGCACCCGTGTGCACAATGGAGGGGTCATGGCACAGAACAGCACGTCAGAGCCCGTTTATCGCGACGCCGCGTCAGAAACATCGACCCTGGCGACGAGCCCGCAGGTGGGCGGCCCCTCCGCCGCCGCGGACACCGGTACCGCCACCCCCGCGCGGACCCCGCTGCCGGCCGGTCACCCGGCCACCGCGGACCGCGCCGCGGGCGGGGTGAGCGATGCGCCACTGCTCGCCGAGCTGTGTGGCGAAGCTCCCGACGCGCCGCCCAGCGTGTGGTTCATGCGACAGGCCGGGCGGTCCCTGCCCGAGTACCGGGCGCTGCGCGAGGGCATCAGCATGCTCGACGCCTGCGTGCACCCCGAGATGGTCGCCGAGATCACCGCGCAGCCCGTGCGCCGCCACCGGGTCGACGCCGGCATCTTCTTCTCCGACATCGTCGTGCCGGCACGACTGGCCGGACTCGGGGTGGAGATCCGCCCCGGCGTCGGCCCCGTCTTCGAGCACCCCATCCGCACCGAGGCCGACGTCGACGCCCTGCCGGACCTCGACCTGGCCTACGAGGAGGCACTGGCCCCGATCCGGGAGGCCGTGGCCCTCACCGTCGCCGAGCTCGGCACCACCCCGCTGATCGGCTTCGCGGGCGCCCCCTTCACCGTGGCCAGCTACATGGTCGAGGGCGGCCCCTCCCGCGACCACCTGCGCACCCGCGCCCTGATGCGCTCCCGCCCCGAGGTGTGGGACCGCCTGGCCGCCTGGGTCGCCGAGCTCTCCGGCCGCTTCCTGCGCGCCCAGGTCCTCGCCGGGGCCTCCGCCGTGCAGCTCTTCGACTCCTGGGTCGGCTCGCTCTCCGCCGAGCAGTACCGCGCCCACGTCCTCCCCCACTCCGCGGCGGTGCTCGCCCAGGTCGCCGACCTCCCGGTGCCGCGCATCCACTTCGGCGTCGGCGCCGCGCACCTGCTCGCCCCGATGCATGAGGCCGGCGCGACCGTGATGGGCGTGGACCACCGCCTTCCGCTGGAGCAGGCCCTCGCCGAGCTGCCGAGCGGCACCCCCGTGCAGGGCAACATCGACCCGGCCGTGCTGTTCACCGACGAGGCCGCCCGCCTCGCCGAGGCCCGCTCCGTGCTGGCGGCGGGCGCCGGGGCCAGCGGCCACGTGCTGAACCTCGGCCACGGCGTGCCCCCGGAGACCGACGCGCAGGTCCTCACCGACCTGGTGGCCTTCCTGCACGAGCAGCCCCGACCCCACCGGTCCGCATGAGCGCACGCACCGTGGTGGTCGGCGGCGGGCTGGCCGGGCTGCTGGCCGCGCGCCGGCACCTGGCCGCCGGGGAGCAGGTGACCCTGCTCGAGGCCGCCCCCGTGCTCGGCGGCGCGATCGCCCGCACCGAGGTGGCCGGGGTCGAGATCAGCTCCGGCGCGGAGGCCTACTCCACCGGTGCCGGGGCCGTGGACGCCCTGGTCGCCTCCCTCGGCCTCAGCGCGCAGGTGGTCGAGCCCCGCGCGGGCCTGGCCAGCCGCATCGTCTCCGAGGCAGGGGTGCACCGCGCCCCCGCCGGCTCCCTGCTGGGCATCCCCGCCCGGCCGCTGGGCCGCGAGGCCCGCACGGTGCTCGGACTGCCCGGCGCCCTGCGTGCCGCCGCCGAGCCGCTGCTGCCCGCCCGCCTCGGCCACCGCCCCGGCGCGAGCGTCGAGCAGGTGGTCTCCCGTCGACTGGGCCGACGCACCGCCCGCCGCCTGGTCGCCCCCGTGGTCGGTGGCGTGCACTCGGCCGACCCGCGCACCCTCGAGTTCGCCACCGCCTCCCCGCAGCTGCACGCGGGGCTGGCGCGCCACGGCTCCCTGGTGCGCGCGGTGCGGGCCCTGCGCGGCGGCTCCTCCCGCACCGCCGGCACCCGCGTCCACTCCCTGAGCCCGACGATGGCGGCCCTGCCGGAGGCCCTGGAGGCGGAGCTGCGCGACGGCGGCGCGGACCTGCGCACCTCCGCGGAGGTCACCGGCATCACTGATGGCACGGCCGGCTCCGCCGCCGTCCCCGAGTGCGCCCGCTGGACGGTGCGCACCGGCGTCGAGGAGCTGCCCGCCGACCGCCTGGTGCTCGCCTGCGCCCCCGACCTCGCCGCCTCCCTCCTCGCCGAGGCCGACCCGGAGCTGGCCGCCGCGATCCCCGAGGCCCCCGCCGCGACCGTGCGCCTGGTGGCGCTGGTGGTGGACGCCCCCGCCCTGGACGCCTTCCCCGTCGGCACCGGCGCCCTGGTCGCCCCGGGCACCGCGGGCATCCGCGCCAAGGGCCTCACCCACGCCAGCGCCAAGTGGGCCCACGTCCAGCAGGCCGCCGGCGCCGCCCACCCGGAAGCCGCAGGCCCGCACGTGCTGCGCCTGTCCTACGGCCGCCCCGGCGAGGAGCTGCCCGCCCGCGAGGACATCGTCGCCCAGGCCCTCGCCGACGCCTCCGCGATCCTCGGCACGGAGCTGACCGCCACGGACCTGCTGGGCTCCGCCGTGCTCGACTGGGACCGCGCCATGCGCCAGGCGCGCCCCGGCCACCGCGGGGCCCTCGCCGCGCTCACCGCCCTGCTCGAGGACCGCCCCGCGCTGGAGCTGCGCGGCTCCTGGCGCGCCGGCACCGGCCTGGACGCCATCGTCCGCGCCGAGAACACCCTGATCTCTCCCCCCACCGACGCCTCCACGGAAGGACGCCCCGCATGAGCACCCCCTCGCAGAGGACCACAGAGCAGACCACAGCCGCGCAGAGCACCGACGCCCCGGACACCCCGGCCTCGGGGCAGGGCAGCGAGGTCACCCGCTACACCAGCTACACCGTCTTCCGCCGCCTCGCGGGCCTGGCCGACGAGGGCGACCTGACGGCCGCGCAGATCGAGCAGTCGCTCGCCGAGACCGTCACCCTCATCGAGGCCGCCGGCGCCGAGCTGCTGGGCTTCTACGACATGACCGGCTTCCGCGCCGAGGACGACCTCATGCTGTGGCTCGCCGCCGACGACCCCGCAGCCCTGCAGGCCGCGCTGCGCGAGCTCGAGTCCTCCCTCGCGGGGACCTGGCTGCACCGCGAATGGGCGTCCGTCGGCGTGCACCGCCAGGCCGAGTTCTCCCGCGCCCACATGCCCTCCTTCATGATGGAGGGCTTCGAGCGCAGGGAGTGGATCTGCGTGTACCCCTTCGTGCGCACCTACGAGTGGTACCTGCTGCCCGACGACGAGCGCCGCGAGATGCTCATCGAGCACGGCATGCTCGGCCGCGAGTACCCGCAGGTCAACGCCAACACGGTGGCAGCCTTCGCGCTGGGCGACTACGAGTGGCTGCTCTCCTTCGAGGCCGAGGACCTGCACGACCTGGTCGACATGATGCGCCACCTGCGCTACTCCAAGGCCCGCCTCCACGTGCGCGACGAGCTGCCCTTCCACACCGGCCGCCGCCTGGCCGAGCTCGCCGACGTGGCCGCCCTGCTGGCCTGACCCCCGCCCCTGCCGAGATCCGACCCGAGGACACCCCGTGACCGACACCCTCCCCTCCCAGTCCCTGGCGCAGCCCCGCGAGGTCGTCAAGGACGCCGCCACCCACACCCGCCGCGGCGAGCAGCGCGCCTTCGACGCGATCCTCTTCGCCTCCTTCGGAGGCCCCGACGGCCAGGACGACGTGATCCCCTTCCTGCGCAACGTCACCCGCGGCCGCGGCATCCCCGACGAGCGCCTCGAGGAGGTCGCCGGGCACTACCGCGCCCTCGGCGGCCGCAGCCCCATCACCGCCCAGAACCGGGACCTCATCGGCCGTCTCGAGCAGGAGCTCGCCGAGCGCGGCATCGACCTGCCCGTCTACTTCGGCAACCGCAACTGGGAGCCGTACAACGCCGAGGCCCTGCGCGCCATGCACGCCGACGGCCACCGCCACGCCCTCGGCCTGGTCACCAGCGCCTACTCCTCCTACTCCTCCTGCCGCCAGTACCGCGAGGACTTCGGCATGGTGCTGGAGGAGACGGGCCTGGGCGATGAGATGACGATCGACAAGGTCCGCGTCTACTTCAACCACCCCGGCTTCCTCGAGCCCGTGGTCGACGGCCTCGCCGCCGCGCTGCGCGAGCTCGTGGCCGAGGGCCACGACGCCGACCGGGTGCGGGTGCTGTTCTCCACCCACTCGGTGCCGCTGTCGATGGCCGAGGCCTCCGGCCCGGAGGAGACCCGGGTCCAGGGCTCCGGCGGCTGGTACGTGGAGCAGCACCTGGCGGCCTGCCGCTGGGTGATGGACCAGCTCCACGACGACGTCCCGGCCCTGCCCGCCTGGCAGCTCGTCTACCAGTCCCGCTCCGGCGCCCCGCACATCCCCTGGCTCGAGCCCGACGTCAACGACGTCATCGAGCAGCTCGCCGCCGACCAGGACGACGCCGACGGCGCCGACGCGGTCGTGGTGGTGCCGATCGGCTTCGTCACCGACCACGTCGAGGTGGTGTGGGACCTGGACACCGAGGCCAAGGAGACCGCCGCCGAGACCGGCCTGGCCTTCCGCCGGGTCGCGACCTCCGGCACCGACCCCCGGTTCGTGGCGGCGCTGGCCGACCTGATCCAGGAGCGGCTGGACCCCGCCTTCCCGCGCCGCGTGGTCACCGACTTCGGCGGCACCCCCGACGTGTGCGGCGCGAACTGCTGCGTGGGCCGTATGTGCCGCCCCACCACCAGCGCCATCGATTCCGCAGAGGACGTCGCCCGGGCCCGCGAGCAGCGCACCGCCGAGGAGGGGGCCGCCTCGTGACCGCCCGCGCCGCCGAGGCGGGCACCGGGGCGCTGCCCCCGCTGCGTGTCGGCACCCGCGCCTCCCGCCTCGCCCTGACCCAGTCGGGCACGGTCGGCGAGGCGCTGGTGGCCGGCAGCGGCCGCGACGTGGAGCTGGTGCACGTGCGCTCCCAGGGCGACATCGACCGCACCAGCCCCCTCGCTCAGATCGGCGGCACCGGCGTGTTCGTCACCGCGGTGCGGCAGGCCCTGCTGGACGGCGAGGTCGACGTCATCGTCCACTCCTGCAAGGACCTGCCGACCGCGCCCGCGCCCGGCATCGCGCTGGCCTGCGTGCCCGTGCGGGAGGACCCGCGCGACGCCCTCTGCGCCCGAGACGGCCTGACCCTTGCCGCGCTGCCGCAGGGCGCGAGGGTGGGGACCGGCTCCCCGCGCCGCGCCGCCCAGCTGCTGCGGGCCCGCCCCGACCTGCGGGTCGTCGACATCCGCGGCAACGTCGAGACCCGCCTGGCGCGGGCCCTCGGCGAGCAGGCGGACCTCGACGCCGTGGTGCTGGCCGCCTCCGGCCTGCGCCGGGTGGGCCGCGAGGCCGTGATCAGCGAGCTGCTCCCCGTGTCGACGATGCTGCCCGCGCCCGCGCAGGGCGCCCTGGCCATCGAGGTGCGGGAGGAGACCGCCCCCTGGCTGGCCGCTGCGCTGGCCGCCCTCGAGGACCCGGCCGCCCGCGCCGCCGTCGCGGCCGAGCGGGCCCTGCTGCGCACCCTGGAGGCGGGCTGCTCCGCCCCCGTCGCCGCCCACGCCGAGACCGCCGACGGGGCGCTGACGCTGCAGGCCCTGGCGATCTCCCCCGACGGGGCCACCGTGGTCGAGTCCTCCGCGAGCGCCCCGGCGGACAGCGACCCGGCCGCGCTCGGCGCAGGCCTGGCCCGTGAGCTGCTCGCGGGCGGCGCCGACCGGATCCTCGCGGAGGCGAACGGGCGATGAGCGCAGGCGGGCGCGGGGTGCACGGGGGCGGCCGCGTGCGGGTCCTGCTGCCCCGTCCGGCCGGACGCGCCGGCTCCCTGCCCCACCGTCTGCTCACCGCGGGCGTGATCGTCGAGCACCACCCGCTGGTGGAGATGGAGTGCGAGGCCGGGCCCGCCGTGCAGGAGGCCCTGCGCGGCCTCGCTGCCGGGGAGTTCACCGACCTGGTGGTGACCAGCCGCAGCGCCGTCACCGCGCTGCTGGCGGCGACCGGCCTCAGCCCCGCGCGCTCCGCCTCCGGGCGCCTGCACGTGCACCCGGACACCCGGGTGGTCGCGGTCGGCGCACGCACGGCCGCCGCGCTGCGAGACGCGGGGGTGGAGGTGGCGCAGGTCGCCGGCGGCTCCGGCGCCGCCCTGGTCGCCGGGATGCCCGCCCCCGAGGGGAGGCGCACCGTGCTGTTCCCCGCCTCCGCGGCCGCCGCCGCGACCGTGCCGGACGGGCTGGCCGCCGCCGGGTACGCGGTGCGACGGGTGGAGGCCTACCGGCCTCGCGCCGTGGACCTGCCGGGCCCCGTCGCCGCGGACCTCTCCCGCGGGGCCTACGCGGCGATCGTCCTGACCAGCCCCATGATCGCCCGCTGCGCGGCGGCGAGCGGCATGGCCGCCTCCACCGCCGTGGTCACCATCGGCGGCCCCACCACGGCGGCGGCGGAGGCCGCCGGGCTCGACGTGGCCGCCCGCGCCGCCGCCCCCGACGACGAGCACCTCGCCGCCGCCACCCTCCGGGCGCTGGGCCTCCCGCCGGGCCCGCCCGCCCCCGGCGAGCGAGGAGCACCCCTGCACGCCCCGTTCCGGCGACCATCCGGTCCCGATGACCGCGTGGCCCCAATGACCGCCCGGACCCGGCACTCCCCACCCCGACTCCCCGACCGTCTCTCCCGGAAGGACCCCACCGCATGACCCTCCCGCAGCCCACTCCCGGCCCGCTGCCCGTGGACCGTCCCCGTCGCCTGCGCCGCAGCGCCGCGATGCGCTCCCTGGTGCGCGAGCACACCCTGCGCCCCGCCGACCTGGTGCTGCCGATGTTCGTGCGCGAGGGTGCCACCGAGGCGCGACCCATCACCTCCATGCCCGGGGTGTCCCAGCACTCGATGGACTCCCTCGTCCGTGCCGCGGTCGAGGCGGTCGAGAACGGCGTCGGCGGGCTGATGCTCTTCGGCGTGCCCGAGCACAAGGACGCGGTCGGCTCCGGCGCCACCGACCCGGACGGCATCCTCAACCGCGCGCTGGCCCGGCTGCGCGGCGAGCTCGGCGATGCCACCGTGGTGATGGCCGACCTGTGCCTGGACGAGTTCACCGACCACGGCCACTGCGGCGTCCTGGACTCTGACGGCGTCGTCGACAACGACGCCACCCTGCTGCGCTACCGCGAGATGGCCCTGGCCCAGGCGGAGGCCGGGGCGCACCTGCTGGGCCCCTCGGGGATGATGGACGGCCAGATCGCCGCGATCCGCGACGCCCTGGACGGTGCCGGCCACCTGGACGTCGCCCTGTACGCCTACACCGCGAAGTACGCCTCGGCCTTCTTCGGGCCGTTCCGGGAGGCCGTGGACTCCTCGCTGACCGGGGACCGCCGCAGCTACCAGCAGGACCCGGCCAACGGCCGCGAGGCCCTGCGGGAGCTGGCGCTGGACGTGGACGAGGGCGCGGACCTGGTGATGGTCAAGCCCGGACTGCCCTACCTCGACGTGCTGCGCGACCTCGCCGCCGCCTCCCCGGTGCCGGTGGGCGCCTACCAGGTCTCCGGGGAGTACGCGATGATCGAGGCCGCCGCCGCGAACGGCTGGGTGGACCGGCAGCGCACCGTGCTGGAGTCCCTGCTGGCCTTCCGCCGCGCCGGCGCCTCGACCGTCCTGACCTACCACGCCAGCGAGGTGGCGGGCTGGTTCCGGGCGGGCCTGCCCGAGCAGCTCGCCGAGTTCCGCTGAGCCGCCGGGCGGGGCCGCCCCGCCCCGCCCCGTAACGTCCGCCCGTCCCGTCGCTCGTCGCCCGTCGCCCGTCGCCCGAGAAGGAGACCCCATGACCAGCCCGTCCTCCCCCACCCAGCTCTCCGAGGAGCTCTTCGCCCGCGCCCGCCGCGTCATCCCCTCCGGCGTGAACTCGCCCGTGCGCGCCTTCGGCTCCGTGGGCGGCACCCCGCCGTTCCTCACCTCCGGCTCCGGGGCGATCCTCACCGACGCCGACGGCCGCGAGTACGTGGACCTGGTGGGCTCCTGGGGGCCGATGATCCTGGGCCACGCGAACCCGGGTGTGGTCGAGGCCGTGCGCGAGGCCGCCGGGAAGGGCCTCTCCTTCGGCGCCCCGCAGGCCGGGGAGGTGTCCCTGGTGGAGGAGATCACCTCCCGCGTGGGCCCGATCGAGCAGCTGCGCCTGGTCAACTCCGGCACCGAGGCCACCATGAGCGCCCTGCGGGTGGCGCGCGCCGCCACCGGTCGCGACGTGGTCGTGAAGTTCGCCGGCTGCTACCACGGGCACGTGGACTCCCTGCTGGCCGAGGCCGGCAGCGGGGTGGCGACCTTTGCCCTGCCGGGCTCGGCCGGGGTCACCGAGGGCGTCGCCCGGGACACGGTCGTCCTGCCCTACGGGGACGCCGAGGCCGTGCGCGCCCTCTTCGCCGAGCGCGGGGACGAGATCGCCGCGATCATCACCGAGGCCGCCCCCGCGAACATGGGCGTGGTGACCCCGCCGGAGGTCCCCGGCGCGGACGGCGCCCCGATCGCCTTCAACCGCTTCCTGGCAGAGACCGCCCACGCCGCGGGCGCGCTGCTGATCACCGACGAGGTGCTCACCGGCTTCCGCGCCTCCCGCGAGGGCTACTACGGCATCGACGGCGAGGGCTGGGCGCCGGACCTGATGACCTTCGGCAAGGTCATCGGCGGCGGCCTGCCCGTGGGGGCTTTCGGCGGCCGCGCGGACCTGATGGCGCAGCTCGCCCCGGCCGGCCCCGTCTACCAGGCGGGCACCCTGTCCGGGAACCCCCTGGCCACCGCGGCGGGCCTGGCGACCTTCGCCGGGCTGGACGCGCAGGCCTATGCGACCGTGGGCGCCGCGAGCGAGCACCTGCAGGGCATGGTGGGCGCGGCGCTCACCGAGGCCGGGGTCCCCCACGTCATCCAGACCGCCGGCACCCTGTTCTCCGTGTTCTTCCGCGAGGCGCCGGTGCGGGGCTACGAGGAGGCGAAGGCGCAGGACACCGAGGCCTTCCGCCGCTTCTTCCACTCGCTGCTGGCGGACGGCATCTACCTGCCGCCCTCGGCCTTCGAGGCCTGGTTCCTCTCCACGGCGCACACGGACGCCGTGCTGGACCGCATCGGCGAGGCCCTCCCCGCCGCCGCCCGCGCCGCCGCCCACGCCTGACCCGCCCGCCGGACACCGCGCCGGCCCGTCCCGCCGGGCGCCGCCCGGCCTATCTGGCCCGCTCGGCACGCTTTTCATCACCTGACTTCCACGCAGGGAAGTCAGGTGATGAAAAGCGTGCCGATCGGGCCGTGAGTCACCGCCTGCCGACCGTGCACGACCGTCGCGCCCGCGCGAGGGGCGGGCCGGGCGCGCAGGGCCGGACCGGGTACGGGGCCCGGCCGCTCGTCCCTCGACTCAGGCGCGGGCGAAGGCCTCGAGGTGGCGGGCCAGGTGGGGCTCCAGCACATCGCCGTAGGCCTCGTGATGCTCGCGGATCACGGCGCGGAAGCGCTCGACCAGCGGGGTGCCGTCGGCCAGGGTGGAGGTGAGGGAGTCGCCGTAGCCCACGTGGAGGATCTGGCGGCCGTCCTCCTGGTGGATGAGGGCCTGCAGGTCCACGCCGTCGAGGGACTCGGGGGTCTCCTCCACCTGGGCGGACACCTGGTAGGAGGCGGCGGCGCGGCCGTAGGCCTCGCGGGAGATCCGCCAGATCTCGGCGAACAGCTCCGGGTCGTGAGCCGCGATCACCTCGAGGGCGCCCAGGTAGCTGGTGCCGGAGGTCTTCAGGTGCACCAGGCCATCGGTGGCCTCCACGGCCAGGGGGTAGATGGAGAACTTGTCCGAGCCGGAGTGCAGGGAGATCTTGTAGCCGCCGAACAGTTCCCCGATGGCGTGGTGGGCGGCGAGGTTGCTGCGCAGCTCCTCCACGTCGCCGCGGAACTCGAGGCCCTTCTCGAAGCCGTCGACGTAGCGCGGAGCGAAGCTGAAACACCGCACGCCCAGCCTCGTCAGCTCGGTGGCCAGGTAGTAGTGCTCGAAGAAGGAGGTCTGCCAGGCGGTCTCGTCCACGGCGATCTCGGTCTCCACCGGATGCTGCGCGTGCTCGGTCAGGTGCCGCGACAGGCGCGCGGCCTCCGCGACCGCGCCGCCGTACTTCACGGCCGCGGTGATGACGTCCTCGCGGCTCGGCACGATCTCGGCGCCGGCCACGTCCAGGCGCAGCCCCTCGTAGCGGGCGAGAGTGTACTCCAAGGTGTCCTCGAGCGCGTCCCAGGGCAGCGCGGCGGCCTGCTCCTCGGTGGCGCCGGCGGTCACGTCCTGCACGTAGTCGCCCGGGTCGAGCGTGAACATGACGAAGCCGGCCTCGAGGCCGCGGTCGATGCCCTCGGTGGACTTGATGTGGTCGCAGTCGGCACCGAAGCCGCGGTCCCAGCCGGCCTCGACCAGGCCGAACACGGCCTCGTCCATCACCCCGCGGGCGCTGCGGCCCAGGCGGTCCATCTCGCGGATGGACTGCTGAGCCAGCACGGGGAACACGTCCCCGCCGACGGCGGCGAGCGCTCGGGCCTGCCCGGCGGTGGCCAGGCCGATGCGGTCGCCGGTGCCCACCGAGGTGCGGTGCTCGGAGACGAAGCCGGGGCGCAGCGCGGGGATCGCGGCCTGCAGGGCGCGGGCGTTCGCGGTGGAGGCGGGGCCCTCCAGCACGAAGCCCTCCCCCACCTCGCGGACATCGCCCTCGAAGGGTGCCAGCGCCTCGCGGTCCGAGGAGGTGAGCACCAGCATGGTGCCCTCGCGGTCGCGGCGGACGTCGGCGGTGAGCTGCTCGTGGCTGAGGGTCATGGGGTCCTCCTGGGTCGGGGCGGGCGGCACGTCCTCGGGCACCACCTCCTGCAAACGTTTCCAGGGTAGGGCGTCGAGTCCGCCACGTCACCCTCTCGCCACGAGTTGCCGCCCGGACACACTGGACGACGCACCCGGCCCCGGCGGTTGCCACCGCAAGCCATGACCCCTTGCCGGGTGTCGGAATCATGTGCAAACGTTTGTCGGACGCGGCCCGTCAGAGCGGACACCGAGGCCGCGCCGCCGAGATCTGTTCCCCGACTCGCCGGCGCCCCCGCGCCCCGCCGGAGACCGCGCGCCCGGCGACGAAGGAGTGCCCGCATGCGTCCGTCCCCACCCCGGCGACCCTCGGCGTCCCCGCCGCGGCGTCCGAGCCGGCGCGCCCTGCTGGCCGCCGCGCCGCTGGCCACCCTGGGCCTGGCCTCCTGCGGCGTACCCGAGGAGATGCAGGTGGACGCCGAGACGGTGCTGTCGATCGCCCTCGGCCAGGCCGAGTCCCATCCCAGCTACGGCGCCCTGGTCGACTTCGGGGACGACCTCGCCGCCGCCACCGACGGCCGCATCGGCTCCCGGGTCTACCCCAACGAGTCCCTCGGCGCGCAGCAGGAGGTCGTGCAGCTGGTCTCCGACGGCGCCGTGGACATGGCCGTCATCTCCTCCACCACCCTGGAGAACCTCTCGGTCCGCTTCCGCCCCATGAACCTGCCGGGCGTCTTCGACGACATCGACCACCAGGCCCTCGCCCTGGCCGACGAGGCCATCACCGGGGAGGTCTTCACCTCCCTGGAGGACTCGGCGAACCTGATGGTGCTGGGCGGCTTCACCCAGGGCGCCCGCCACGTCTACCCCAGCAGCGGCGTCGTGATGACGCCCGAGGACCTCACCGGCCGCAAGATCCGGGTGCAGGAGTCCGACGTGTTCCTCGACCTGATCCGCGCGATGGGCGGCTCCCCCACCCCCATGGCCTACGGCGAGGTGTACACCGCGCTGCAGGCCGGGGTGCTCGACGGGGCCGAGAACAACGAGATCTCCTACTGGACCCAGCGGCACTACGAGATCGCCGGCTTCTACAACCTGACCTCGCACTTCGTCGGCTTCGACTACCTGGTCATCAACGCCGCCCGGCTGCGGGAGCTCGGCGGCGACGAGGACGCCTTCCGCGCGACCGTCGCCGCCATGCAGGACACCTTCGTGGAGACCTGGCGCGCCGAGACCGAGGCGACGATGACGCAGATGGTGGAGGCCGGCGTGCAGGTGGCCGAGCCCGACGTGCCGGAGGTCTGGTCCCCCATCTACGAGGAGGTGGCGCGGTCCTTCCTCACCACCGCGGAGGACGAGCAGCTCTACGAGTCGATCCGGGCGCTCGCGCCCACGGAAGGAGGCGCGTGATGAGGACCCTTCGCGCACAGCTGGTCGGCGTCCTGCGCTGGACCTGCATCCTCATGTTCGCGGTGCTGGTGCTGGTGGTGCTGTGGCAGGTGTTCACCCGCCAGGTGGTGGGCCGCCCCTCCGGCTGGACCACCACCATCGCCCAGTACCTCTTCGTGTGGCTGTCCCTGTTCGGCCTCACCCTGGTGTTCGCCGAGCGCGGCCACGTGGCCGTGGACATCCTGGTGGACCGGCTGCCCGAGGGGGCACGACGCCGGATCGGCGTGCTCGTGCAGGCCGGCGTGGCCCTGTTCGCCCTGGCCGCCCTGGTCTGGGGCGGACTGCGGGCGGTGGGACTGTCCTGGACCCAGGTGGTGCCGGGCACGCCGCTCACCATCGGCCAGGTGTACCTGGCCCTGCCGATCGCCGGGGCACTGATCGCGCTGTTCGCCCTGGAGGACCTGTGGCGGCTGCTGCGGGACCAGGAGCTGACGGCCACGGCGACGCTGGACGACGGCATCGACACCTCCGGGGGTGTATGAGATGGGTCCGGCCCTCCTCGCCGCGACGATCCTGGTCATCGGGATCTTCCTGCTGCTCGCCATCGGCGCGCCGATCGCGATCGCCATCGGCCTGCCCTCCCTGGTCGCCCTGACCGCCGTCGCCGGTCCCGAGCAGGCGGTGCTGGTGGGCGCGCAGCGCATGGTCACCGGCTCCAGCTCCTTCACCCTGCTGGCGATCCCCTTCTTCATCCTGGCGGGGAACCTGATGAACGTCGGCGGCATCGCCGAGAAGCTCATCGACGCCGCGAAAGTCCTGGTGGGGCGCCTGCCGGGCAGCCTGGCGCAGACCAACGTCGTGGCGAATGCCCTGTTCGGCTCGGTCTCCGGGGCCGGCGTCGCGGCAGCCGCCGCGATCGGCTCGACGATGGCGCCGCGGGAGCGCCGCGAGGGCTACGACCCCGTCGTCTCCGCGGCCGCGAACGTCGCCTCGGCCCCCTCGGGGATGCTGCTGCCGCCCTCGAACACCCTGATCGTGTACTCCCTGGTGTCCTCCACCTCGGTGGCGGCGCTGTTCGTGGCCGGCTACGGGCCGGGCCTGGTGTGGGTGATCGCCTGCCTCGCGGTGGTGACCCTGGTGGCGCGGAGGCGGCCCGAGATGCGCGGCACCCGGGAGCGGATCCCGGTGGCGGTCGCGGCGCGGGCGCTGCTGGCCGCGCTGCCGGCGATCCTGATGATGGTGATCGTGATCGGCGGCCTGCTGGCGGGGATCTTCACCGCCACCGAGTCGGCCGTGATCGCGGTGGTGTACTGCCTGGTGCTGGGCTTCGCCTACCGCAAGCTCACCCTGCGTCGCCTGCCCGCGATCTTGCTGGACTCGGCCCGCACCACCGCCGTGGTGATGCTGCTGATCTCGGTGTCCTCGGTGCTGAGCTGGGTGCTGTCCTTCGCGCTGATCCCGCAGATGGTGTCCTACTCCCTGCTGGGGGTGGCGGGCTCCGAGGTGGTGATCCTGCTGCTGATGACGGTGATCCTGCTGGTGGTGGGCACCTTCATGGACCCCACCCCGGCGATCCTGATCTTCACCCCGATCTTCCTGCCGATCGCGACGGAGCTGGGCGTGGACCCGATCCACTTCGGCATGATCATCACCTTCAACCTGTGCCTGGGCACGATCACCCCGCCGGTCGGCGTGATCCTGTTCGTCGGCTCGAAGGTCGGCGGGGTGCGGGTGGAGAGCGTCTCGAAGGCGCTACTGCCCTACTTCGCGGCGCTCATCGTGGGCCTGCTGCTGGTGCTGTTCGTCCCGCAGATCTCCCTGGCCCTCCCCGAGCTGCTGGGCGTGCTGAGCGAGGTCCCGGAGTAAGCACCGACCTGGTGGGGATGACGGCCCACGACGGCGTGTGACGGGGCTCTGGCCAAGCCCGCCGCGCTGCGGCACCGTGGGTCCCGCAGCGCTCCGTAGCTCAGCCCGGTAGAGCAGCTCCCCCATAAGGAGTGGGTCGCAGGTTCGAATCCTGCCGGAGCGTCGACCCCGGCCCGGCCCGGCCCGGGCGAACTTTCCCGCGCCTCACTTCCGCTGGTGGAAGCCAGGCGGACATAAGTTCGATCCGGGCGACGGGCGACGGGCGACGGGCGACGGGCGACGGGCGACGGGCGACGGGCGACGGCGGATCCTGCCCCACCCCGTGGCCTGTCGGGGCCGGCCGATACGCTCGGGCCGACCGTCCGGGGCATGCCCCGGCCCGCACCCGTCGTCCGGAGGCCCGATGTCCGCCCGTTCCCGCGCTGCCGGCGGCCCCACCGCCCCGGCCGTCCCCGCCCTGGACCTGCACGACCTGGAGGACGGCCCCGCCGAGCTGCTGCTCGGCGGCCGGGCCCTGGAGGCGGTGCGGATCGGCTCGGCCGACGTCTCCGGCTGGAACCTCGCCGACCTCGCCCTGGACGAGTGCGAGCTGGTGGAGCTGACGGCCCACGAGACCGACCTGCGCGGCTCCCGGCTCACCGAGACCCGACTGCTGCGCCCGGCGGCCTCCGCCCTGCGCGCCACCGACTCCTCCTGGCGGCAGGTGGAGCTGGACGGCGCCCGCATCGGGGCGCTCGCCCTCGACGGCGCCCACATCGGCCAGCTCCTGATCCGCGGGGGCAAGATCGACTGGCTCAGCCTGCGCGGCGCCGAGGTGGCGGACCTGCGCCTCGAGGACGTCACCCTCGGCAGCCTCGACCTCTTCGAGGCGAGCGCCACCCGGGTGGCGCTGCCCGGCAGCACAGTCGAGGAGCTGAGCCTGCACCGCGCCCGGCTGTCCTCGGTGGACCTGCGGGGGCTGCGCCCGGGCGCCCTGCACGGGATCGACGGGCTGCGCGGGGCGACCGTGGACCCGGTGACGCTGTTGGACCTGGCTCCGGCCCTGGCCGAGCACCTGGCGATCCGGGTGCGGGACTGAGCCCGCTTCCCGACGTCCCAGGGGCCGGGGTCCCTCGCTCAGGAGTGCTTGGCGATGGCCATCTCGTAGTAGCGCAGCAGGTCGTCGGAGGCGGCCTCCCAAGAGAAGCTCTCGGCCTCGGCGCGGGCGGCGGCACGGATGCGCGCCACCAGCCCGGCGTCCTCCAGCCGGTCCAGGGCCGCATCCAGCGAGGCCTCGTCGCCGGAGTCGAACAGCAGGCCGTTCTCCCCGTCGGTGACCTGCTCCATGGTGGGGCCGGAGCGGGCGGCGACCACGGGCAGGCCGCTCGCCATGCCCTCGAGGATCACCAGTCCCAGGGTCTCGGTGACCGAGGGGAAGACGAAGCCGTCGGCGCTGGCGAAGGCCGTGGCCAGCTCCTCGCCCCCCATGAATCCGGGGAACAGGGTGTGCGTGCCCGCGAACATCTCCTCCAGCTCGCCCCGGAAGGGTCCGTCGCCCACGATGGCCAGGGCCACGTCATCGCGGCGGTCCATCATCGGCCGCAGCCGGTGGATCTCCTTCTCGGCCGCCAGGCGCCCGACGAAGACCAGCAGCTTCTTCTCCGGATGCCCCTGGGTGAGGCGCTCCCGCATCGCCTCCGAGGCGAAGTCGGGGCGGAAGCCGTAGGTGTCCACGCCACGGCGCAGCACGTGCAGGTTCTCGATGCCCTTGCCGGCCAGCTCGTCGCGCATGGTCTGCGAGGTCGCGATGTTCACGTCGGCCAGGGCGTGGTTGCGCTTGATCTGCCACCACACCGCGGGCTTGCCCCACTTCCACGCCGTGTACAGGTCGAGGTAGCGCGGGATGTGCGTGTGGTAGCTCGCGACCAGCGGGATCCGCTGCCGCTTGGCGGCGTAGGCCCCGGAGGAGGCCAGCAGGATCGGCTGGGCGGCGTGGACCACGTCGGGGTGGAAGCCCCGGATGATGCCGTCCACGGTGGGGCTGGGCAGGGTGAAGCGCCGGTGCTTGTAGAACGGCAACGTCACCGGGCGGATGCCGACCACCCGCGCTCCATGGTGCTCGGTGACCCCGAGCTCGGGGGCGACCACCATGACCTCGTGCCCGAGATCCGTGAACCGTTCGACGGCGTGGCGCAGGCGGGTCACCACGCCGTCGACGGAGGGCAGGAAGGTCTCCGTGACGATCGCGATCTTCACGGGACGGGGCTCACTTCCAGGTGACGGTCGGCATGACGAGCTCGCGCTTGACACGGTCGGCGTTCTCGCGCGCCACGGCCAGCACCTCGGCGAGGTGCTCGTCGGTGAGCAGGTGCGGCTCCAGGCCCAGGTCCAGCAGGTTGGTGTTGACCGCGTTGTAGTAGTGGTCGTACTTCTCCACGCGCGGGTTCTCGGTCTCGGCGAGCTGGGCGTCCAGGCCCTGGTCGCGGGCGACCTGGGCGACCTTCTCGGCCAGCTCCTTGACGGAGAACTGCTCGGTGAACTGGTTGTAGACCCGGAACTCGCCGCGGTCGGCGGGGTTCTCGCAGGCGATCTCGATGCAGCGCACGGTGTCCTGGATGTCCAGGTAGCCGCGGGTCTGGGACCCGTTGCCGTAGACGGTGAGGTCGTGGCCGATGGCCGCCTGGATCAGGAAGCGGTTCAGGGCGGTGCCGAACACGGCGTCGTAGTCGAAGCGGTTGACCAGGCGCGGGTCGAGCCGGGTCTCGTCGGTCTCGAGGCCGTAGACGACGCCCTGGTTGAGGTCGGTGGCGCGCACGCCCCAGATGCGGCAGGCGAACATGATGTTGTCGCTGTCGTGCACCTTGGTGAGGTGGTAGAAGGAGCCCGGCTGCTTGGGGAACGGCAGGCGGTCCGTGCGGCCCTTGTGCTCGATCTCGATCCAGCCCTCCTCGATGTCGATGTTCGGCTGGCCGTACTCGCCCATCGTGCCGAGCTTGACGAGGTGGCAGTCGGGGGCGAAGTCCTTGATCGCCCACAGCACGTTCAGGGTGCCCTCGACGTTGTTGCGGTGGTTCTCGATCGCGTGCTCGCGGTCGATCATCGAGTAGGGGGCGCTGCGGTGCTCGGCGAAGTGCACGAAGGCCTCGGGCTGCAGGTCGCGGAAGATCCCGGCGACGGTCTCGTAGTCGGTGAGGTCGCCGATGACGACGTCGATGTCCTTGCCGGAGACCTCCTTCCAGACCTGCACGCGCTCCTCGAGGGGGAGGATCGGGGTCATGGAGTTCGAGCCCAGCTCCTCGTCGATCTCGCGCCGCACCAGGTTGTCGACGATGGTGACCTCGTGACCCTTCTGCGAGAGGTACAGGGCCGTGGGCCAGCCGCAGAATCCGTCTCCGCCGGCGACGACGATCTTCATTCCGAGTGTCCTCCGATATGTTCTAGGCCGGCGCGCGTGGATCGCCACCGGGCGAGCGGGTCGCTCCCGCTCCACGGTAATGCAGGGGGCAGGCCGCTCAAAGACGGTCCGCACCCGTGGTGAACAGCGAAGGGACGGGCGATGACCTCCGAGGCGCGTGAACCCGACGAGGGCCCCGGCGACGGACGAATCGCCGGAAACCCGGCTGAGGACCCCACCGTATCCGCCCCGGCTAGACCCGAGGTGCGAGCCGTGCAGGGGAACGACGGGCCGATCGGCCCCCGGCCCCTGCCGGACCTCGCCCATCGGGTGCTGGTGATGGCGATCGTGAACCGCACGCCGGACTCCTTCTTCGACCGCGGCCGCACCTTCGGCCTGGAGCAGGCGGTCGCGGCCGGGCACGCCGCCGCCGCACAGGGCGCCGACGTGATCGACGTGGGCGGGGTGAAGTTCGCCCCCGGCGAGGCGCTGCCGGTCGCCGAGGAGATCGAGCGGGTGGTGCCCGTGGTCCGGCGGCTGCGGGAGGAGCTGCCCGGCGTGCTGCTCTCGGTGGACACCTTCCAGGCGGAGGTCGCCCGGGCCGCGGTCGCCGCGGGGGCGGACATCATCAACGACACCACGGGCCTGCGCGGGCCGGGCATGGCGGCCACGGCCGCCGCGACCGGCGCCACCATCGTGCTCACCCACTCCCTGGCCGAGCCCCGCACCCCGCTCCCCCGACCCACCTACGACGACGTGGTCGCGGAGGTGGAAGTGGCGCTGCACGACCTGGTGGAACGCGCCACCGCGGCGGGCATCACCCGGGAGCGGCTCGTGCTGGACCCGGGTCCGGACCTGAACAAGACCACCGAGCACACCCTCGCGCTGCTGCGCGGCTGGGAGCGCTTCACCGCGCCCGGCCTGCCGCTGCTGGCGGCCCTGTCCCGCAAGGACGTGATCGGCGAGACGCTCGGCCTGCCCAAGGAGGAGCGCCTGGAGGGCTCGCTCGCCGCGGCCGGCTGGGTCATCCCCCGCGGCGCGCGGATCCTGCGGGTGCACGACGTGGCCGCCACCGTGCGCGCGGCGCGGATGACGGAGGTGCTGCTGGGCTGGCGGGAGCCGGCCGGGCCGCTGCGCCACAACGTCTGAGCGCCCGCCGCGGAGCGCCGCCGTCACCGGGGATCGCCCGGTGGCACGATGGCGGCATGGAGCTGAACGAATGGGCCGATCGCATCGACGCGGTCTCGCGGGGATACGCCGACTACTACGACATCGACCGCACCGTCGAGTGGTCCCTGCTGAAGCTGACCGAGGAGCTCGGTGAGCTCACCCAGGCGCACCTCACGGTCACGGGGCAGAGCCGCCCCCGGGAGGGCGATGCCGCCGAGCAGGAGGCGAAGCTCGCCGTGGAGCTCGCCGACGTGCTGGGCATGGCGCTGGTATACGCGCGGATGCGGGGCATCGACATCGAGCAGGCGCTGGCCGCGAAGTGGCTGCACTTCGAGGCCTTCCACCGCGAGCGCGGCTTCCTGCCCGCCGAGCCCGAGGGCTGACCGCCCGGTGCCGGACGGCCCGCGGTCGTGCTGCCGGGCCCTGCCTCAGCGGCGCGGGGAGGAGGGGTCCTGCGGGGCGGCGAGACGGCCGGTGCGGCGCAGCCACAGCTCCAGCGGGACCGTGACCAGCGGCGGGATGGAGGCGGCGAGGGCGCACAGCGCGACCCACCAGCGCCAGCGGAGCTTCCAGGCGGCGATGAGGGTGACGGCCACGTAGAGCATGAAGGCGCCGCCGTGGAGGCGGCCGAACAGCCATACCCCGATCTCGGTGGTGCCGGTGACGTACTTCAGGAACATCCCGACCAGCAGTCCCGCCCAGGTGAAGGCCTCCAGGAAGGCGATCGCGGCGAACAGCCGGCCGAGCGGCGCGGCCTCGCGCGGCGCGGCGCTGGTCTCGGCGATGCGGTCGGGGGCGGCGGTGCTCATGCGGGCGGGCTCCAAGCGGGCGTCGGGGGTCGGTGCCGCCAGGATCCCAGAGCGTCCCTGGGCACGGCCGGGAGGGGTGACGGGCCTCTCACGGGACCTCGCCGGCCCGGGCTGCGCGGGGGGGGTCAGCAGCCGAAGCGCTCCAGGATCGCGTCGGTGACGCCGGGCCAGACCCGCACGTGATCCTCGCCGAAGGGGCGGTCGCCGAGGAAGGCGGCGGTGAGGCCGCGCTCGGGGTCGGCCCAGAGGAAGGAGCCGGACTGGCCGAAGTGGCCGACGGTGCGGGGGCTGCTGCCCGAGCCGGTCCAGTGGGGGTCCTTGTTCCCGCGGATCTCGACGCCGAGGCCCCAGTCGTTGGGCTTCTGCCGGCCGTAGCCGGGCAGGATCCCGGCCAGGCCCTCGAACTGGACGCGCCTCGCCTGCTCCCAGAGGTCCCGGGAGATCAGGGTGGGCTCCAGCAGCTCGCGGCCGACGGCGAGCAGGTCGCGGATGCTGCCGCGGTAGCCGGCGGCCGGGGAGCCGGTGACGTCGAGGTCGACCATGCCGAGCCCCGCGACCACGGTCTGCTCCATCCACTCCGCGTAGTCGTAGCCCGTGGCCTCCTCGAGGTGGGCGGCGAGCACCTCGAAACCGGTGTTGGAGTAGATGCGCCGCGCGCCGGGGGCGGCGACGGGCTCCTCGCCCTCGAAGGGGTAGCCGGCGGTGTGCGCGAGCAGGTGCCGCACGGTCGCCCCCTCCGGACCGGCGGGCTCGTCCAGTTCGAGGAGTCCGCGCTCGACAGCCACCAGGGCGCCGAGCGCGGCGATCGGCTTGGAGACGCTGGCGAGATCCCACACCTGCTCCGGCGCGCCCTGGGTGTGCAGGGTCCGGGCGGCGTCGGAGACCCCGAGGGCGTGGGCGAAGTCCACCCCGACGGGGATACCCCCGGGATGAGCGGTGTCGGCGGGGTCCACGGGGTCGGCAGGGGCGTCGGAGGTCATCACCCGCCCAGGGTCGCACGGCCCCCGGACCGGTCACCGGACAGCGTCGACACCCCCGGATCGTCGAGAGACCGTTTCGTGACGTATGCGCCTTTCCCGGCGCGACCAGGGCGTATGGAGATTTCTCCACAAGCCTCCATGCGGCCTGCACTTTTTACCTCTGGTTTACTTTCTTTCGGCTTGTCGATGATGACGACGAGGATCCGGGAGAACGAGCTCCCGGACCTCTCGCACCACCAGGGGCCTCCTCATGACGCACGCACCATCCACCCTCCTCCTGCCCGCACCCCGGCCTGCCGTCGAGCCCGGGTCGACCACCACCCCCGCGCCCCGCCCGGGTCGGCGACTGCTCCTGCTCGGGGCCGGCACGATGACCGTCTCCCTCGCCCTCGGCATCGGCCCGGCCGATGCCGCCCCGACCCTGCGCCGCGGCAGCCGCGGCTCCTCCGTCGGCCGCCTGCAGCGGAACCTGGCCGACCTCGGCTACTGGTGCGGACGGGCCGACGGCAGCTTCGGCCACCTCACCCAGCAGGCCGTCTGGGCGCTGCAGAAGGCCGCCGACCTGAAGGCCGACGGGGTGGTCGGCCCCAAGACCCACCGGGCGCTGGACCGCGACACCCGCCCGCGCCCGACGATCCGCTCCGGCACGGCCTTCGAGGTCGACCTCTCCGAGCAGCTGCTGATGTGCATCTCGGGCGGCCGCCTGACGTACATCCTGAACACCTCCACCGGCAGCGGGAAGCGCTACTACTCGGGGGGCCGCTGGAAGACGGCCACCACCCCGAAGGGCGACTTCTCGATGTTCCGCTTCCCCAGCCGCGGCTGGCAGCGCGCCCCGCTCGGCACCCTCTACCGCCCCGGGTACTACGACCGCGGCTGGGCCATGCACGGCTCCACCTCCATCCCGCCCTACCCGGCCAGCCACGGCTGCAGCCGGATCTCCACCGCCGCCTGCGACCACCTCTGGGACCGGTCATGGTTCCGGAAGGGCCGGCGGGTGCTGATCCACTCCTGAGCCGCCGCCGGGGCCGCCCGATCCGGGCGGCCCCGGCGTCTTCACCAGGCCTGCACGAATCCCCCGCCGCCCCGCCGCGCCATCACTCACGTCCTGACCAGGTCCCGCGCTACGATCGTGGGGCGACAAGCCCGTCGACCTCCCCGTCGACGCCTGGGCCGGAACAGCAGGAGAGCAGGGATACCGTGGGCATCTTGGACCGGATCGAGCGAGGGCTCGACCGCGGCGTGACGAGCGTGTTCTCGCCGGGACGCGGCCAGTTGAAGCCGCTCGACCTCGCCCAGGGCCTCAAGCGCGAGTGCGACGACCAGATCCAGGTGCTGGACCGGGCGCGCACCCTGGCCCCGAACGTCTACACCGTCTACCTGCACTCGCAGGACTTCGAGCGCTTCTCCTCCTGGCAGGAGACCCTCATCGAGGAGCTCCAGCGCGTGGTCATGGAGCACGCCGAGAAGCAGCGCTACATGTTCGTCGGAGCCGTCAGCGTCGACCTCGAGCAGGACGACGAGGTCAAGCCCGGCCGCTTCGAGACCGAGTCCCGCACCGAGCGCGGCAGCGTCGCCCCGGCCACCGCCGCCGGCAGCGGCGCGGGCGGCCACCCCATCATCGAGATCGACGGTCAGCAGTACCTGCTCACCGGCCCGGTCACCGTGATCGGCCGCGGCGGCGACTCCGACATCATCCTCGAGGACACCGGCGTCTCCCGGCACCACCTGGAGCTGCGCACCGAGGAGGACGGCACCCTGATCGGCACCGACCTCGGCTCCACCAACGGCACCTTCGTGGACGGCGAGCGCATCCGCACGCCCGTCGCCCTGCAGGACCGTTCGCTGGTGAAGATCGGCCGCACCCGCCTGACCGTGAAGCTCCCCGACGCCGCCCCCTCGACCTGGTGAGCCGCCCATGAGTGAACTGACCATCGTCGCCCTGCGCCTCGGCTTCGTGCTGGCGCTGTGGCTCTTCGTGATCGCCGTGCTGCTGATCCTGCGCGGCGACCTCTTCGGCACCACCGTGGTGAACCGCTCCAGCAAGGACCCCCGCCGGGACCAGCGCCCCGCGGCGAACCCCTCCGCCCCCGCCCAGATGGGCGACCAGCGCACCGACCCGAACGTCACCACCACCTCGCTGGTGGTCACGGCGGGTCCGCTGCGCGGCACCTCCATCACCCTCGGCTCCACCCCGATCCTCATCGGCCGCGCCCCCGAATGCACCCTGGTGCTGGACGACGACTACGCCTCCAACCGCCACGCCCGGGTCTACGAGCGCGACGGCGAGTGGATCGTGGAGGACCTCGGCTCGACCAACGGCACGCTGGTCTCCGGCCGCCGGATCGAGGGGGCCGTGCCCTTCCGACCCGGCGCGCAGGTGCGCATCGGCCGCACGGAGATCGAGCTGAGGCGAGGGCCCCGATGACCATCGCCCTGCGCTACGCCGCCCGCTCCGACGTCGGCCTGGTCCGCTCCAACAACCAGGACTCCGGCTACGCCGGCAGCCACCTGCTGGTGGTGGCCGACGGCATGGGCGGCCACGCGGGCGGCGACGTCGCCTCCTCGGTGGCGATCGGCCACCTGGCCCGCCTGGACTCCGACACCCCCGCCTCCGACATCGTCGCCACCCTCGAGGAGTCGGTGCTCGCCGCGAACCAGGAGATCCTGCGCCGCGCCCGGGACGAGCCGCAGCTCGCGGGCCTGGGCACCACCATCACCGCGCTGCTGCGGGCCGAGGACAAGTTCGCCCTCGCCCACATCGGCGACTCCCGCGCCTACCTGCGGCGCGGCGGCGAGACCACCCAGGTCACCAAGGACCACACCTTCGTGCAGCGACTGCTGGACGAGGGCCGGCTCACCGAGGAGGAGGCCGAGCGCCACCCCCAGCGCTCCGTGCTGATGCGCGTGCTGGGCGACGTGGACGCCGACCCCGAGCTCGACCTCTCCCTGCGCTCGGCGCGGGTGGGCGACCGCTGGCTGCTGTGCTCGGACGGTCTCTCCGGCCTGGTCTCCTTCGACACCATCGACGCCACCCTGGCCGAGATCGAGGACCCCGGCGAGTGCGCCGACGAGCTGGTGCGGCTCGCCCTGCGCGGCGGCGGCCCCGACAACATCACCTGCATCATCGCGGACGTGGTGGACCTGGACCGGCTGCCGCGGCACTCCGAGTCCCCCACCTCCACCCCGCAGATCGTGGGCTCCGCCGCCCGCAACCGGCACCGTCCGAGCCTCGGCTCCGGGCCGGCCGCGAAGGCCGCCGCGCTCACCCGCGAGGAGGGCGAGGCGCCCTACCAGGACGAGGACTTCGGCGAGGAGCCGCCCCGGCGCAGCCCCTGGCCCGCCCTGGTGGCGGTGCTGCTGCTGATCGGGGTGCTCGGCGGGGCGCTGTGGGCGGGCTACGCCTGGTCCCAGCAGCAGTACTACGTCGGCACCGACGGCACCCGCGTGGTCGTCTACCAGGGCCTGTCCGAGGACCTCGGCCCGGTCTCCCTGTCCAGCGCCGTCGAGGTCACCGACATCGAGATGTCCGACCTGCCGGCGGTCACCCAGGACCAGGTCGAGGCCACCATCTCCGCGAGCGACCGCGAGTCCGCCGACGCCATCGTCGAGCGGCTCGAGCGCGCCGCCGTGACCTCCCTGCCCCTGGACCCGGAGGCCACCGAGACCCCGTTGGAGAGCACCACCCCCGCCGAGTCCGCCACGGAGGACGCCTCCTCCACCCCGGCGAGCACCCCGGAGGACACCCCGAGCAGCGAGGAGGGTTGATGGCGACGATCGTCTCCTACACCGCCCGGCCTCGCCGCACCCTGCAGGGCCTGCTGCTGCTGTTCGCCGTCGCCATCGGCGTGACCGCCTACGCCCTGGTGGGCCTCGGCCGCTTCGAGGAGGTGCCCGCGGACCTGCCCGTCGTCGCGATCGGCGCCCTCGTGCTGGCCGCGGCCCTGCAGGTGGTGGTGAGCCTGCGCGCGCCCTACGCGGACCCGGTGATCCTGCCGCTGGTGGTGCTGCTGAACATGATCGGCATCGCCGTGATCTCGAGCGTGGACTCCGCGAATCTGCTCTACTCCGACCAGGAGACCTCCGTCGCCACCCGGCAGATGATCTGGGCCGTGGTCGGCGTGATCCTCTGCGTGACCGTGCTGGCACTGCTGCGCGACCACCGCTGGCTGCGCCGCTACACCTGGACCTTCGCCGCGGCCGGCGGCATCCTGCTGCTGATGCCCCTGGTGCCGGGCCTGGGCGCCGAGCGCAACGGCTCGCGGATCTGGATCTCCATCGCCGGCAACTCCTTCCAGCCCGCCGAGCTCGCCAAGATCGCCTTCGCCGTCTTCTTCGCCGGCTACCTGGTCTCCCGCCGCGACACCCTCGCCCTGGCCGGGCCGAAGGTGCTGGGCGTGCGCCTGCCGCGCTGGTCCGACTTCGGGCCGATCCTGGTGGCCTGGGGCTTCGCGATGGCCGTGCTCGTGTTCGAGACCGACCTGGGCACCTCGCTGATGTTCTTCGGCCTGTTCGTGGCGATGCTGTACGTCGCCACCGACCGGCTGAGCTGGCTGATCATCGGCGCCGTCATGTTCCTGCCGCCCGCCGTCTTCGCCGCCACCCAGATGGGGCACGTCCGCCGCCGCCTCACCTGCTGGCTGGACCCCCTGGCCAGCGAGAACTTCGACGCCTGCGGGCAGGTCAACGCCGGCCTGTTCGGCCTGGCCAACGGCGGCATCACCGGGGCCGGTCTGGGCACGGGCCGCCCCGACGTGGTGCCCTTCGCCGAGTCCGACTACATCTTCACCTCGATGGCCGAGGAGCTGGGCCTGGTCGGCGCCTTCGCCGTGCTGCTGCTGTACCTGCTGCTGGTGCAGCGCGCGCTGCGCGCCGCCGTCGGCATCTCCGACGGCTTCGGCACCCTGCTGGCCGCGGGCCTCGGCTTCGTGATGGCCCTGCAGGTCTTCGTCGTCGTCGGCGGCGTCACCCGGGTGATCCCCCTGACCGGCCTGACCCTGCCGTTCCTGGCCGCGGGAGGCAGCTCCCTGGTGTGCAACTGGATCATCGCCGGGATCCTGGTGCGGCTCTCGGACGCGGCCCGCCGCCCCGCCGCCCGCCAGCTCCAGGGCGACCTGCCCGCCCCCGGCCGACGCGACGCGGAGGTGCCCGCATGAACCGCCCCCTGCGCCACGTCTGGCTCGTGATCAGCGTGCTGTTCGCGCTGCTGTTCGCCTCCACCACCTACTTCCAGGTGATCGCCCAGGGCCGTCTGAACGCCGACGGCCGCAACGCCCGCGCCATCTACAACGAGTTCGGCCGCCACCGCGGCCCGATCGTGGTGGACGGCGAGGCCGTGGCCTCCTCCAGCGAGTCCGACGACACCTACGGCTACCAGCGCTCATACGACCCCGGCAGCCTGTACGCCCATGCCACCGGCTACTACTCCGTGGTCTACGGCTTCTCCGGGATCGAGAACGCCCTGAACGACACCCTCTCCGGCGAGGCGGACGCGCTGTTCTACCAGCGCATCTCCGATATCCTCTCGGGCGAGCAGGGCCAGGGCGCCACCGTCGAGCTGACCCTGGACTCGGGCGCGCAGCGGGCCGCCGCCGAGGCGATGGGCGACCGCAAGGGCGCCGTGGTGGCGCTGGACCCCGAGACCGGCGCGATCCTGGCGATGGTCTCCACCCCCAGCTACGACCCCAACGAGCTGGCCTCGCACTCCAGCTCCGAGGTGCAGCAGGCTTGGAGCGAGCTGAACGCCGACGAGGACAGCCCCCTGACCAACCGGGCGATCTCCGGCGACCTCTACCCGCCGGGCTCCTCCTTCAAGCTGGTGGTGGCCGCGTCCGCCCTGGAGACCGGCGAGTACACCCCGGACACGGTGATCCCGGGCCCGGGCACCTACACGCTGCCCAACACCTCCTCGGTGATGAACAACCACGCCGGCGGCAACCAGGAGGCCTGCGGACCGAACGACGAGTCGACGCTGATGTCGGCCCTCGAGCAGTCCTGCAACACCTCCTTCGCGCTGTTGGCCAACGAGCTGGGCGAGGACGAGCTCTCCGCCACCGCGGAGGAGTTCGGCTTCGGCCAGGACCTCTCGATCCCGATGTCCGTGACCCCCTCCACGATGGGCTCGGACCTCAACAGCGCGCAGCTCGCCAGCACCGGCATCGGCCAGTACGACACCCGCGTCACCCCGATGCAGATGGCGATGGTCGCCGCCGGCGCCGCGAACGACGGCGTGGTGATGCAGCCGCAGCTTGTGCAGGAGGTGCGCACCAACGACCTCTCCACGATCACGGCGCTCAGCCCCCGGGAGCAGGGGCAGCCGATGAGCGCCTCGAACGCGGCGCTGCTGCGGCAGATGATGGTCGGCGTGGTCGAGGACGGCACGGGCACCGCCGCCGCCATCGACGGCGTCGAGGTGGGCGGCAAGACCGGCACCGCCGAATGGGGCGAGGACCGCGCCGCGCACTCCTGGTTCGTGGGCTACGCCGACGCCGGGGATCAGCAGGTGGCCGTGGCCGTGGTGGTCGAGGAGGGCGGATACGGGTCGACGACGGCGGCACCGGTCGCCCAGGACGTGATGGAGGCGGTGGTCGGCGGATGAGGACGGCAGCAGGACTGGTGCTCGAGGGTCGCTACGAGCTGACCTCGCTGATCGCCACCGGCGGCATGGGGCAGGTCTGGAAGGGCCGCGACCGCGAGCTGGACCGGGACGTGGCGATCAAGGTGCTGCGCGAGGAGTACGCCTTCGACGAGGGCTTCCTCAAGCGCTTCCGGGCCGAGGCCCGCCACACGGCCGCCCTCTCCCACGACGCGATCGCCGCCCTGTACGACTACGGGGAGATCGACGGCCGCGCCTACATCGTGATGGAGCTCTGCCCGGGCCGTCCGCTCTCGGACATCATCGAGGAGAACCCCGGCGGGCTGCCCGAGAAGCGCGTGATCACCGTGCTGATCGAGCTGGCCCGGGCGCTGGACGCCGCCCACGCCAAGGGCGTCGTGCACCGCGACGTGAAGCCCGAGAACGTGCTGGTGGACGAGAAGAACGGCTGGTCCATGAAGATCACCGACTTCGGCATCGCCCGCAGCGCGGACCAGACCAAGCTCACCAAGACCGGCCTGGTGATGGGCACCGCCCAGTACCTCTCCCCCGAGCAGGCGATGGGCAAGCAGGCCACCTCCCTCTCGGACATCTACGCCCTCGGGATCGTGGCCTACGAGATGCTGGTGGGGCACCGCCCCTTCACCGGCTCCAGCCAGGTCGACATCGCGATGGCGCAGGTCAAGCAGCAGCCGCCGAAGCTGCCGGAGTCGATCAACCCGGACCTGCGGCAGCTGGTGATGATGGCCCTCGCGAAGGCGCCCGCGAACCGTCCCCGCTCGGCGGCGGCGGTGGCCCGGATCCTCGAGGCCATCCAGCGCGGCGTGGAGCCCCGCTTCACCACCGGAGCGATCCCCGTGACCCGGGTGGAGGACCACGACTGGACCGGGGAGACCGCCGCCGGCAGCGCCGCGCGCTCCGCCTCGGCGTCCTCGGGCACCTCGGCCGCCTCGGGCGGATCCGCGGCCCGGGAGGGCAAGACCCGTACCGCGGCGATGCCGCTGCCGCTGTCCGGCCGCGGACGGGGCATCCGGCACCGCTCGGGCGGCTCGGCCTCCTCGGCCTCGCGCCGCTCGGCCCGCTCGGCCCCCTCGGCCGCCTCGGCCCCGTCAGCCCACTCGGCGTCGTCGGCCTCCTCGGCCCGCTCGGCGGCCTCCCCGGCGCCGGCTCCCCTGCCCGGGGAGTCCTCCGCCCCGAGGAGCTCGGGTCCGGGAGCGTCCGGCTCCTCCGGGCCGCGCCGTTCGCCGGGGTCCCCGCGGGCGCTGGACGGCGTGGACACCCCCACCTCGGAGAGGACGGTGCGCGGCACCTCCACCGGTCGACGCATGGGCGGCATGTCCCTGCCCGGCCTGGTCCTGATCGTGATCCTGCTGGTCGTGATCGCGGTCGCGATCATCGGCGGGCTGGGTCTGCTGCCGATCTCGGCGGCCTCCGCCGCCGCGTCGACGGTCCCCGCCCAGGGCACCCTGGCCGCGGTCGGGATGCTGGCAGCCCCTAGGATGGTCCCGGCGATCGGGGTCGATCCCCGCCCGTGCACGGACGTGAGGACGGAACAGCAGTGAGCGAGAACGAACTGGTCCTCGGCGGACGCTACCGGCTCGGGCGTCTGCTCGGGCACGGCGGCATGGCCGAGGTGTACCTCGCGGAGGACACCCGCCTGCACCGCACGGTGGCCGTGAAGGTGCTGCGCTCGGACCTCGCCCGCGACGACTCCTTCCAGGAGCGCTTCCGCCGCGAGGCGCAGAGCGCCGCCGCCCTGAACCACCCCTCGATCGTCGCGGTGTACGACACCGGCGAGGAGCACCAGACCTCCGTCACCGGCGCCGAGATGACGATCCCGTACATCGTCATGGAGTACGTCCAGGGCACCACCCTGCGCGAGCACATCGACCCCGAGCACCCGATGGACGCCGCGAAGGCCGGGGAGATCATGGCGGCGCTGCTCAGCGCCCTGGAGTACTCCCATCGCGCCGGCATCGTCCACCGGGACATCAAGCCCGGCAACGTGATGATCACCGACACCGGCGCGGTGAAGGTGATGGACTTCGGCATCGCCCGCGCGGTCGCCGACGCTACCAGCGCGATGACCGCCACCCAGGCCGTGATGGGCACCGCTCAGTACCTCTCTCCCGAGCAGGCCCGCGGACAGCTCGTCGACGCCCGCTCCGACATCTACTCGGCCGCCTGCGTCATGTTCGAGATGCTGACCGGGCGCCCGCCCTTCACCGGCGACACCCCCGTCTCGATCGCGTACCAGCACGTGCGGGAGGACCCGGCGGCGCCCTCGGCCTACAACCCGGCCGTCACCCCGGCGATGGACGCCGTGATCCTCACGGGTCTGGCCAAGGACCGCGAGGAGCGCTACCCGAGCGCCGTCGCCTTCTCCCGGGACATCGCCGCCGTCATCTCCGGCCGCGAGCCCCGCCTGGTGGGCGGCGCCGTGCCCGTCGGCGCGGAGGCCGAGGAGACCACCGTGCTGGGCTCGGTGGAGGACTCCACCGACTCGATCCCCGTCACCGGACCCACCGCCGTGCTGCCCGCCGCCGCGGGCGTTGCCGCGGGGGTCGGGATGGCCTCCACCGGCAGCCTTTCCACCGGCTCGCCCACCCCGGCGGGCTCCCCCGCGCCGCACCCGGCGCAGGAGGTCGAGGAGGAGGAGGAGCCGAAGCGCCCCTGGTGGCTGCTGATGCTCGTCATCGTCGCCGTGCTCGCCCTGCTCGGGGCGCTGCTGTGGTACCTCGACCCCTTCGGCACGGACGGGCCGGAGCAGGTGGCCGTCCCGGCCCTGGCCGGGGAGACCCAGGAGGATGCCGAGGCCCTGCTCGACGAGGCGGGTCTGGAGGGCGAGTACACCGAGGAGGCCTCCGAGGACGTCGACGACGGCACCGTCATCTCCTCGGACCCGGGCGAGGGCCAGGAGGTCGATGCCGGCTCCACCGTCGCCGTGACCGTCTCCGCCGGCCCCTCCCCCGTGGACGTGCCGGACGTGACCGGCATGAGCGAGTCCGAGGCCGAGTCCGCCCTCGAGGAGGTCGGCCTGAGCATGTCCGTGGCCGGCGAGGAGGACCAGGCCGGCACCGAGGCGGACGAGGTCATCCGCTCCGATCCGCAGTCCGGCGACACCGCCACCCCCGGCGAGGAGGTGGAGGTGTGGGTCGCCACCGGAAACTACACCGTCCCGAACGTCGTCGGGCAGACGCAGGAGAGCGCCACCGAGATGCTCGAGAGCGCCGGCTTCGAGGTCGACGTCACCGAGGCCGAGTCCGAGGACGCCACCGCAGGCACCGTCACCTCCCAGACCCCGCCGGCGGAGTCCTCGCAGGCGGTCGGCTCGACCGTGCAGATCGTGGTCGCCGCCGAGCCCGGCCCGGTGACCGTCCCCAATGTCACCGGCCGCACCGAGGAGGACGCCCGCCAGGTGCTCGGCGATGCCGGCTTCGGCATCAGAACCGAGCGCGAGGCCTCCGACTCCGTCGCCGAGGGCTCCGTGATCCGCACCGATCCGGAGGCGAACTCCGAGGTCGAGGAGGGCGCGACGATCACCCTGGTGCTCTCCACCGGCCCCGAGGAGACCGAGGAGCCGACCACCCCCGAGGAGACCACCACCGAGGAGGAGCAGACCACCGAGGAGGAGACCACCCAGGAGGAGCAGACCTCCGAGGAGGCCGAGGACGAGAACGCCGAGGAGGGTGGCGATGAGTGAGCAGGCGACCGGCGCCCGGGTGCTGGTGATCGACAACTACGACAGCTTCGTGTTCACCATCGTCGGCTACCTCGAGCAGATGGGAGCCGTGTGCACCGTGGTGCGCAACGACGCGGTGCCCACCACCGCCGAGGGGTCCGTGGACCTCACCGGCTTCGACGGGGTGCTGGTCTCCCCCGGCCCCGGCAACCCGCAGACCGCCGGCAGCTCCCTCGAGGTGATCGGCCGCTGCGCCGAGCAGGAGGTGCCGATGCTCGGGGTGTGCCTGGGCCATCAGGCCCTCGGCGAGTTCTACGGCGGCACCGTCACCCACGCGCCGCAGCTCATGCACGGCCGCACCAGCGTGCTCTCCCATGACGGCGCGAGCGTCTTCGACGGGGTGCCGAGCCCGATGACGGCCACCCGCTACCACTCCCTCACCGTGGTGCCGGAGACGGTGCCCGCGGCGCTCGAGGTGACCGCCTGGACCGCCGACGGCGTCGTGATGGGCCTCGCCCACCGGGAGCTTCCCCTGCACGGCGTGCAGTTCCACCCCGAGTCGGTGCTCACCGAGCACGGCCACCTGATCCTGGCGCGCTTCCTGGAGCTGTGCGACGGGATCGACGCCGTCGAGCGCTCCCGCGGCCTGGCGCCGCTGCTCGCCGCCGGCTGAGCGCCAGGCCCGTCAGCGGGCGCCGATGACCGTCAGCGGGCGGAAGCGGCGTCCAGGGTGAGGGTGCCGTCGAAGGCCGGCAGGGTGGTCTCCTCCAGCGTCTCGGTGCGCTCCCCGAGGCCCACGTAGTCCACCCATTCCCGGTAGACCTGCACGCCCGGGGCGGCGTCGAGGGCGGCGAGCATCTCCTCGGTGGGGCCGACGGCGGTGATCACGAAGGGTGGGGAGTAGACCCGGCCCTCCAGCAGCAGGGTGTTCCCGGCGCAGCGGAAGGCGCTGCCGGCCACCACCCGCTGGTCCTGCAGCATCATCGCCTCGGCGCCGCCGGCCCAGAGGGCGTTGATGAAGGCCTCCATGTCCTGCTGGTGGACCACGAGGTCGTTGGCCTCGATGCCGTCCATCGTCTGCAGGGTGCTGGTGGGGGCGTCGGTGAGGGTGATGCGCAGGGCGGGGCCGCGCACCTCGCTGAGACCCACGGCGTCGGCGACCGTCTCGAGCTGCCGGCCGGTGTCGGCGTCGGCGCCCGCGGCGGTGAGCTCGTCGATCTCGCTGCGCTTGGTGGCGGCCTCCTCGTCCAGCGCGGCGATGGCCTGCTCGCGGTCGCGCAGCAGGGAGGCGACGTCCCCGGAGTCCTCGCGCAGGGAGTCCCCGCCGGCCAGGCGTGCGGTGGTCACGAACAGCACCCCGCACAGGGCCATCACGACGGCCAGTCCGAGGCGTCCGCCCCAAGGGCGGTGGGTCTCCAGGCGCTCCTCGGTGTCGGGCCCGGCGCGCTGCGCCTGCTCCTCGGTCCCCTCGTCCACCGTCACCCCTCCGGCGGCCTCGTCTCGCGTGCTCAGGCCGCCCCTATTACCCTAGGCCACGGCCCGTGTCGCGGGCCCGCGCGGCACGGCCCGCGCGCGGCGATTCGAGGAGTACCCACCCATGGCGAGCAAGAAGCGGAAGCCGACCACGCGTGCGAGGTCGAAGGCCGCCGCGCCCTCGCCCGAGGAGCTCGAGGACGACACCGCCGCCGAGGCGACCGACGCCGAGGACACGGACACCGCAGACGATGCGAAGGGCGCCGCGAAGGACAAGCGCGCCAAGCGGTCCGCGAAGGATCCCGTGCGGGCCAAGCGCGCCCCCGGCGGGGAGGTCCCCGAGAAGGCCAAGGACGCCACGCCCGCCTCGCGGCAGCGCTCGGCCGCCGCGGAGGGCGCCCGCACCGGCCGCCGCCGCGTGGCCGCCGTCGCCCCGAACCCCGCCTGGCTGGCGCCGACCGCCGTCACCCTGCTGATCCTGGGTCTGCTGTACCTGGTCGTGTACTACCTCTCGGCGGGCACCGTGCCGCTGCCCATCGGCGACTGGAACCTCGCGGTGGGCTTCGGCGTGATGCTCGCCGGCGGCGGCATGCTGATGTTCTGGAAGTAGCCGCGCCCCGCGCCCCGCGCCCTGTCGGCCCGTCGGCCGGACCGTGCCCCCCGCCACGAAGGCCCATGGTCTTCCCGCGCGCCGGACTCCTCCCGATTCCCGTGGGTACCGGCAACGATCGGGTTGCGTCATCATGGCGGATACTCGCGTGACCTGCGCCACTGGATAGGGTGAGGCGACCAGGGGGCGGGTCGTGCCCCGTGGATCACCGACACCGACGGGGGCGCCATGCACATCATCCCGGCTCGGCGGCGACGACTGGCCGCCCTGCTCCTCCTCCCCTTCCTCCTGGTGCTCGCGGGGTGCGGGCGCCTGAACGCGGACGTCGAGATCGTCGACGCCTCGACCATCAACATCTCGATGGACGTCGCCTTCGAGTCCCAGGCCCTCGAGGACGGCGGGTACACCTCGGCCGAGGACTTCTGCACCGACGCCAGCGGCGAGGAGTCCAGCAGCCTGGACTCGGCTCAGTGGGAGCCCTACGAGGAGAACGGCATGTGGGGCTGCCGCGCCGAGGGGATCGCCACCGCCGAGGACTTCGGCGCCGACCTGAACCTCACCGAGGAGGGTGGGGAACTGACCCTCAGCCTCGGCAGCGGTCTCGGCGTCTCCCAGTCCGATCTGGACCTCTACGGGACCTACTACGACACCGACGCCTTCGACTTCCGTGTCAGCTTCACCTTCCCCGGCGACGTCATCGAGGCCAGCGGCGGGGAGATCGACGGGAACACCGTGGTCTTCTCCGACCCCGTCGAGTTCAACGTCGGGGTCGAGATCACCGCCGAGGCGGGCGGGTTCCCCTGGCTGATCATCGTGATCGTCGCCGTGGTGGTGGGCCTGCTGCTGGTGGCCGTGGTCGCCGTGGCGATCTTCCTGATCGTGCGCAACCGTCGCGGGGGCGGCGGTGTCGGGCACACCCCGGGTGCCTCGCCGCAGGGCGGAAGCTGGGGCCAGGGACAGGCCGCACCGCCGTCCTCGCCCTCCAGGGGTGGGCAGCCGCCACAGGCCGGCCAGGCCTCGCCGCCGGCGCCTCAGGGCTCCGCACCCTGGGGCGGCTCCTCCGCCGCGTCGCAGGGTGCCCCGCAGCCATCGCAGGGCTCCAGGGGCTGGGGCACACCGGCGCCCGCGGACGACACTCAGCAGCCCTCGCCTCCCCTGGCCCCGCAGCCCGGCGAGCAGGGCGGGCCGGCCGCACCGCCGTCGGTGCACGGCCCGCAGAAGCCGGCGCCGCAGCCCTGGGACCACCCCGACCAGCAGCGTGGGCAGCAGCCCGGCGGACAGGGCTGAGACGCGCGGGGGGCGCCCGGACCCGCTGGGCCGGGCGCCTCCGTCCCCGCAGCCGGTGTGAGCAGCTTCATGGGTCCCTGATTGGCCCCGACCGGGCGGAACCACTAGAGTTATGCAGGTCGGTTCGGCCGACAAGCGCCCGTAGCTTAACGGATAGAGCATCTGACTACGGATCAGAAGGTTGGGGGTTCGAATCCCTCCGGGCGCACGTCTGACCAGCGGTGATGTTCGCATCCCGCTGGTTTTTCGTTGTCCGGGACCGTTCGCCGGATCCGGCTCGGGGCCGGGCACCCATCTCCGTGGTGGGTGCCCGGCCCTCAGCGTTCCGGGGGCGCTTAGTCCACGCGGCTGACCTGCTGCGGACCGGCGGCCAGGGCCTCGCGCACCGAGCCCCAGGACTCCAGCACGGCGCGCGCGGCCTCGTCCTAGGCTCCCTGGGCAGCACGCAATTCTTCAAGCGCACGCGGCCACGTCGACCACGAAGCTCAGCAAGCTCGTATGCACCTTATGCAACGGAGCCACGCCGCCGCGCAGGGACGTCGCGTATCGACGACGGGGCCATCTATCTGGTCCGGTTACGAGGCGTCCTCCGTACCGGCTCAGCACGGGCTCAAGTCCGCAAGCCGATCGTCTGTAGTATCTCTTTAGCTAGTCGAAGACAAAATCCTCCGGGAGGCTCAATGCTGACTTCTCGCGAACTGGCGACTGTGATCATTGTTATCGCCGTGCTCACCCTGGCGCTCGCACTGCCGAGCAGCCGAAAATCACTACTAACTTCTTTGCAGAGTTTGATCAAGAGTGCGTTACACCCAAAATTGCTATCTAGCTACCTCGTTATATTCGTGACGAGTGCTATCTCGACAGCAATTGCCTGGCGGATCGGATTGTGGGATTCAAGTCTACTCAAAGAAGCCATTCTGCTCACACTAACCGTTACGCTCCCAATGACTTTCCGATCAATGAACGCAAAGTCCGGTGGGAGCTTGGTCCGCAGAATCACTCGTGAGACCATCTCTCTTGCAGCCCTGATTGCATTCTACATAGACACTGTGCCACTTCCGCTTGGATGGGAAATTTTATATCAGCTGGCGGCCATCGTTCTCGTAATGATCCAAGCTGTGGGCGAGAGGTACCCGAGACATTCGCGCTTCGGCGCTTGCAGTACGCTCATCCTGATATGCATGGGGTTATCCCTCCTGGCCTGGACGACAATTTCAATGCTGCGAACACCACCCGACTGGCATTCATTCTTCCAGTCACTGTTGTTTAGCTTTTGGCTCCCCATCACTATGTTGCCATTCTTTTATCTGTTTTCGATTTTCGCGCTGGCCGGCCAGGTGTTCGCGCGGTTTCGCGCCATCAAGCGACCACCCTCAATTCAACTTAGGATCGCCGTTCTGATTGGCGCGCGGTTCCGCTTAGGACTCTTGTCTCGACTCAACGGGCGATACAATCATGTCAGCAACGCGACGGGCTTCCGCGACGGATTAGTCAAGATGCAACAGTTTCGCGCCGACCTCAAATGCAGGAGTGCCGATGAAGCTGCTCGGCTACGCGAACTGTCGGACTACGCTGGCATTTCTGGTGTTGGCGACAGCGGTCGCCACTTCGACCGCCGCGAATTTGGTGTAACGAAAGAATGTTTGGAGTGGATTTGGGTGGTCCAGAATGGTCAATACAATATTCAGGGCGGCCGCTATTGGGATCACATGACGGACTCAATACTAGATCTAGCTGAACACGACCTCCCGGCCAAACACGGCTTCTTCGTTGAAGTAACAAATAGCGGGCAGGTCTGGCGGGCATGGCGCCGAACACCTGGAGGTGCAGTCCTTGCCGTCGGCGGCCGACAGCCGAGCACTAAGTTTTATTATCAGGGTGAAAATCCGCCTGCCACGTGGCCTGGGTCCGATACTGGGGAATGGTTCAACGCTGAGCACGAATCTGGTCCCCCCGACTGGTCCTACAACGACAACACTCGAGTCTAGCGCCGGTAACATACTCCCGCCCGGGTAGACCCCCATGTGCTACCCCGGCCGCCCACCTCGGTCTTCGCTGAGCTCATGGCAACTGACCGTGCGACAACTCCGTCGAAAATAGTCCCCCACACCAGAAGCGAGAGGACTCTTCCAGCCATTCAAAGCCAGGAGACCTCGGACCCAAGGTAGATTTTCGGCCATCCCGATGGTGAACATGACTGCCTAGTTGGCTCAATCGTGCTACCGTCAGAAGTGATCATTCAAGGTGCATGCCGGAACCCGGTCCTAAGCAGCGAAGCATCCGTCTCTCACAGTCTCGACAAAAATCCCTTGACAGGCGCCCCTTGAGATCAGAGACCGAAGTCGGAACTCCAGGCTTGGAACAAGTTCCGAATGTAAAATTTGCTAGATGCTACTCAAGTCCATTTACTATCGGCAAGCGCCGAGGAACACGAAAACACGAAACCTGCAGGCCTAGAAATACGATTTGTGCGCTTGGTCGATCTTAATTTCGTCGCCCTCATTCGATCATTCCACGCGGCTGACCTGCCGCGGACCGGCGGCCAGGGCCTCGCGCACCGAGCCCCAGGACTCCAGCACGGCCCGCGCGGCCTCGTCGCGCTCGGCGGCCACGGCCTCGGTGCGCGCCTCCTCGAGCAGCTCGTCGATCTCCACCCGCACGCCGCCACGGTCGATCGAGGCGACCGCCGCCTCGACCATCGCGAAGCTCAGCACGTTCTCGTGCACCTCGCACATCGGGGCCGCGCCGCCGCGCAGGGCGGTCACGCACTCGATGAGGGAGGCGTCGATCTGGTCGGGCTCCGGGGCGTCCTCGGCGGCGATCCGGGCCGCGAGCTCCGCCGTCTCCGACTCGTCCTCGGTGCCCAGCACGGGGGCGCTCGTGCCGTCCCAGGTGGCGGTGCCGGTGCGTCCGGCGATCCGCCACTCGCTGTTCCACCAGGTCGGCAGGCCCTGCGTGTTCCAGGTGCCGTGGTAGGCGAACAGGGAGCGCTCCCCCTCGGGCCCCTCCATCTCGAAGGTGCAGCTCACCGTCGCGTCACCCGCATAAGGGCTCCAGGCGGGGTTCACCCCCTGGGCGGTGACCGCGAGCGGGTCGGTGCCGGTGATGTAGCGGGCGGTGTCGAAGGCGTGGATGCCCATGTCCCGCAGCAGCGGATGCGCCTGCTCGGCCCGGTAGCCGCCGAGATCCGTCAACAACTCGAAGAAGGCGCTGGTCAGCACCGTCGGGCCGTGCTCGGCGACGAAGCGGCGCAGCTGCCGCACCTGCGGGAAGAACCGGCGCGACTGGGAGACCATGAACGTGGTGCCCGTGACCTCCTGGTGCGCGACCAGGCTGAGCGCCTCCGGCAGCGTCTCGGTGACCGGCTTCTCCCCCAGCACCGGGATGCCCGCGTGCAGAGCCTGCACCGTCACCGGGTGGTGCGCGATCGGCACCGTCGGGTTGATCAGCAGATCCGCCCCGAGCTCTCGGGCCAGGGCCACGCCGTCGCCGCCCGCGACGACCGCGGAGGGATCGGGGGCTCCGGACTGGGCGATCGAGGCCTCGGCCATGCCGTCCGCGAGGTCGGCGACCCCGACCAGCTCGGCGACCTGGCTCTCGACCACGGTGCGGGCCCACCACTGGCCCATGCCGCCGGCCCCGACCACCACGGCCCGCAGCGGGCGGAGGTCGCGGGAGCCGGCCAGGGCGGCGTTCGGGTCGGCCACCGCACCGACGTCGACGCTGGTGGCGACGGGATCAGATGACACGCGGGGTGCCCTCCCCGTGCTCGTGGCGGAACCAGTCGCGCGGGGCGTTGGCGATCTTCACCGGCTCGGAGGGGCGCTCCTCGGGGCGTGCCCAGACGGCGGCGTTGGCCAGCACCCGCTGGATCTCCGGCTGGTGGTAGACGGGGTACTCCTGGTCACCGGGGCTGAAGTAGAACACCTTGCCCTTGCCGCGGCGGAAGGCGGCGCCGGAGCGGAACACCTCGCCGCCGGCGAAGGAGGAGACGAACACGAGCTCGTCGGGGGCGGGGATGTCGAACATCTCGCCGTACATCTCCTGGGCGGGGATCACGATCGGGTGCGGCACGCCGCGGGCGATCGGGTGGGAGCCGTTCACGGTCCACACCCGCTCCTCCTCGCCCTCGTTGCGCCACAGCAGGTTGCAGGTGGTGCCCATGAGCAGCTTGAAGGGCTTGGAGTAGTGGGCGGAGTGCAGGGGCAGCAGGCCCATGCCCTCGTGGACGCGGCGCACCACCCGCTCGGCGATGTGGTCGGGCACGTCGTCGTGGGCCATGTGCCCCCACCACGTGAGGACGTCGGTCTCCGCGAGCGCCTCCTCGGAGAGGGACTCCTCGATGTCGTCCAGCAGGGCGATCCGCACCTCGGCGTCCACGCCGTCGGCCGCGAGGGTGGCGCGCAGGCCCTCCGCGATCACGGTGTGCATGCCTTCGGGGTAGATGGCCTGGACGGAGGGATCGACCTTCTCGTGTCGGTTCTCGCCGAAGACGGCGATGCGCAATGTCGTCGGGGTTCCCAATGTCATGGATGACCTTCGTGCTCGGGGGTGGCGCCGCGGGAGGCCGCGACGATGCGGGTCTCCATCGTAGGCAGGGCGGAGCGACCAGGTCACACCGCGCAGGCACTGCCTGCCCGCCTTGCCGCCTCGACGCGGCCGGGGGGCTCCTGCCCCGGGTGCGAACACCTGCGCGCCGCCGGTCGGTGGCCGGACATGTCCGCGCACCTCGGGCAAGGTTCCTGACGCACCGTAACCATGATGTGACCGGCATCTCACGGGATCGGCGCTAGCCTCGTGCGGAGGTTCCTTCAACGGCGAGGGAACCTCTTTCTCGTTGCCCCGCTCCTCTCCCTGACGCCCCCGCCCCACTCCGCCTCGACGCCTCCTCCCCCACGCCCCGCCCCGCCCCCACCCGCGGGGGTGCGTCACGTTCGCGTTGGATAGAGGGGTCTTATCCGACATGAACGTGTCGCACCTCGGCGGAGAGCAGCACAGACGTGGCGTACGTACGCCCAGGCGGTCGGCGCTGAGTGCTCACGCCGGGGCGGTCGGCGCGACGAGGCTCAGGTCGGAGCGGACGATGCCACTCAGCGGTGGGGGCGGTGGGCGCCGAGCGCGCGCAGCTCGGCGTTGGCCAGGTGGGGCTGGCCGCGGTGGTCGTGGGGGTCCACGCCGGCGCCGAGGGCCAGGGCGATCTGCAGGACATCGCCGTGCGCCACCAGCACCACGTCCGCCTCGGGGTCCTCCTGCTCGGCGAGTACCTCCGCGACCCGCGCCGCCACCGAGGCGACGGTCTCCACGCCCTGCCCGGGGTCGCGATGGGTGGCATCGGCGGCCCACACCAGCTCGTAGGCCGAGACGGGCCCCTCCTCGTGCTCGCCGAAGCCGCGCTCCCGCAGCCGCGGCTCCCAGCGCGGCGCCGCAGCCCCGAGGGACGCGGCGAGGACCATCGCGGTCTCCCGGGCGCGGGCGAAATCGCTGCTGAGGATCCTCGTTCCCGGGCCGAGGCCCAGCGCGCGGGCCGTCTCCCCCGCCTCCGCCGCCTGGTCGCGGCCGAGGTCGGTGAGCCCCACCTCGGTGAGGGCGCGCTGCTCCGGCGCCGAGACGATCACCCCCTCGACGTTCGCGCTCGACTCGCCGTGGCGCAGCACGTAGGTGGTCATCAGCGGCTCCGTTCGTCGGGGAGGTGCCGGGCTCCCGGGCCCGGCCGGGGTCAGGGGGTGGTGACCTTGCCGGGGTTCAGGTTGCGGCCGGGGTCGTTGTCGGCGAACAGGCCCTGCACCATCCGCACCCCGACCTCGCCGATGTCCTCGGTGATCCACGGCTGGTGCTCGGTGCCCACCGCGTGGTGGTGGGAGACGGTGGAGCCGAGGTCCACGAAGGCCTGCTGCACCGCGTTCTTCGCCTCGTAGTACTGCTCCAGCGCCTGCTCCTCGGAGGAGTAGGGGAAGGCGAAGGTGAAGTACAGGCAGGCGCCGGAGTGGTAGCTGTGCGACATGTGGCAGAACATGAAGCCCGGCAGGTCCTGACGGGCCTGGGTCTCGTAGAACGCCTCGTAGACCTTCGCGTGCACCTCGTTGATGGTCGACCAGGTGGCGCCGGTGTCGCAGACGTCGCCGAAGACCTGGTAGTTCAGCAGGAAGTCGCGCAGGTACGGGGTGTCGAACTTCTTCTGGTCGTAGATCGCGCCGGGGCCGGCACCCAGGGTGATGCCGCCGGCGTTCTTCACGATCTTCTTCACGATGGCCTTCTGCGCCTCCACGGAGGCCTTCGAGCCCTCGAAGCAGACGTAGGAGATGCTCATCTCCTCACTGGTGTCCCAGCCCTGCGAGCGCAGGTAGGCGAACAGGCCGTCCTGGACCTTCGCGGCGACCTTGCCCTTGGCGGAGGTGGGCCCCTTGACCATCGCCAGGCTGAACTCGGTCTCGGGCCCGTCCGAGAGACGGGTGAAGGTGGGCGAGACGTCGGTGGAGCGGGCGATCGCGTGCATGCCGCGGATGCCGTGCTCCCAATCGGGGTACATGTAGGCGATCACCTGGCGCACCGGGGCGATGCGGTGCACCTGCACCGTCACCTCGGAGATGATGCCGAGGCGGCCCTCGCTGCCCAGGATCATCTCGTGCACGGAGGGGCCGGAGTCGCGGCCGGGGATGGCCTTGGTGCGGGCCACGCCGTCGGGGTGGACCAGGCGCAGGCCGCGCACGATCTGCTCGATGTCCCCGTACTTGTCGGACTGCATGCCGGTGGACCGGGTCGCCGCCCAGCCACCGAGGGTGGAGTAGGTGAAGGAGTCCGGGAAGTGGCCCATCGTCCAGCCCAGCTCGTTGAGCTGCTCCTCCAGGTCGGGACCGTAGACGCCGGCCTGCACCCGGGCCAGGCCCGCGGTGTCGTCGATCCCGAGCACCTCGCGCAGGCGGCCCAGGTTCATGGTGAGGATCGGGCGCTGCTCGTCGCGCGCAGGGGTCACCGAGCCGGAGATGCAGGAGCCGCCGCCGTAGGGGATCAGCACCATGTCCTTCTCCAGCACGATCCGCAGCAGCGCCGCGATCTCCTCCTCGCTGCCCGGGTAGACCACCGCGTCGACCAGCCGGCCGAAGTCGCCGGTGCGCACCCGGAACAGGTCCGGCAGGGAGCGGCCGAAGGAGTGCAGGACGCGGAACTCGTCGTCGTCCAGCACGTTCTCCTCGCCCACCACGGCGGCGAGCTCGCCGCGCAGTTCGGCGGGCAGGCGGGAGGTGGGCACCTCGAGGGCGTCCAGATCGGGCTCGACGGGGGCGTCGGCCGCTGCCAGGTCGATGCCGATCTTGTTCTTCGCCAGCGGCGCGAAGGCCGGCTTGTTGTCGAAACGGAAGGTGACGTCGTCCAGGCCCCACCCCCACCACTTGTGGCGCTTGACCTCGCGGGCGCTGAGCGGTGCGGTCATGCGGTCTCCTCCTCGCCCGGGCCGGTGGGGCCCAGGATCTTCGCGTGATGGGTGTCGTAGAGGTCCTGGACGCTGGCGCGGATGCGGCCGCTGAAGCCCACCGCCGTCTCGCCCTCCTCGGCGATCATCGGCTCCCCGAAGACCACCGCGACCGGCGGACGTCCCGGCTTGGGCCAGTTGCGGCCCTTGGGCATCGCCTCGTAGCCACCGATGATCGCGGCCGGGACGACAGGCACGCCGACGCCGATGGCCAGCGCCGCGCCGCCCGGCTTGAAGTCGCCGATACGGCCGGTGGTCTGCCGGGTGCCCTCGGGGAACACCAGGATCGGGACGCCGGAGCGCAGCAGCCGCCGGGAGGTGCCGGAGTTCTTGCGGGAGCCGTCGCGGTCGATCGGGAAGGCGTTGAACAGCAGGCGCACGAACCAGCGCTTGTAGAACGGGGTGAACCAGTAGTCGGCCGCGACCCCGGTGGAGAGGAAACGCGCCTGCGCCCAGGGCAGGCCCTGGGCGAGCAGCGGGGCGTCGACGTGGCTGGTGTGGTTCGCGACCAGCACGAAGGGGCCGCGGATGGTGCGCACCCGGCGGTGCACCTCGGTGGAGGCGGTGAGGTTCGCCCGCACCACGCCGCGGAAGACGATGCGCTGCAGCACGAAGCGGGCGGCGGCACGGCCGCGGGAGCGGTACTTGGCCAGCTCCCCCTCCGGCTTCTCCCAGCCCTCCCCGCGGGAGCGGGCCGAGAGGGACTGCAGCAGCCGCTCGGGGCGCGGCACCGAGAAGCGCGGGGAGCCCGGACCGCCGGCAGCGGCGCCGCTCGCGGGAGCGGCGGATCCGCCCGCCTCCGCGTCCTCGGGGGTGGGGGTGGATCCGCTGGTGTCGGGGCTCATGCGCTCAGCGCTCCCGGTTGCGTCGATGGGACAGGAGGGCGCTGAGGCGTGCGACGACGCCGCGCGGGGTGGTGCGCAGCACCGCGGCGATGAGCTTCCAGCGCAGGCTGGGCACGCTGACCGGCTTGCCGCGGGCGACGTCGCGCAGACACTGCTCGACCAGGAAGTCCGCGTCCAGCCACAGCGGACCCGGGATGGAGGAGCCCTTGATGCCGGCGCGCTCGTGGAACTCGGTGCGTACCCAGCCCGGCATCAGGGCGGTGACGTTCACGCCGGTGCCGGCGAGCTGCACGCCCAGGGACTCCGAGTAGTTGCCCACCCAGGCCTTGATCGCCGAGTAGTTGTTCTGCGTGACCAGCGCACTCACGGAGCCGACGTTGATGATCCAGCCGCGGCCGCGGGCGGCCATGCCGCGACCCGCGGCACCGCCCAGCTTCAGCACGGCGCGGATCATCACCTCGAAACCGAGGTCGTGCTGGGAGATGTCCTCGTCCAGCAGGGAGGCGCGCACGGAGAAGCCGGCGTTGTTGACGAACACGTCCACCGGATCGGTCGCGCTCTCGAGGCGATCGGCGACGCGCTGCTGCTCCGCACGGTCGGACAGATCGGCGGCGAGGATCTCGACCTCGACGCCGTGCTCGCGGCGGACAGTGGCGGCCGTCTCCTCCAGCCGCCGCGGGTCCCGCGCGACCAGGACGAGCGCCGTCCCGCGGGCCGCGAAGGCACGCGCGAACGCGGCTCCGATGCCCGAGGTTCCGCCGGTGATCAGGGCCCTGTGCATGGCCGCTAGGGTACACTAGGGGCGCCCTGACCTGCGCTGGAACGATGCGCGCGCGACGCCTGTGCGCCGACGTCGAGCCCGTGCCGGGCCGCGCAGGATCACCGCACCATCCGACCTGTGCGCAGGGCCGCTGCACCACCCCCGGGCCCACCCCGCGCGGGCGTCCCGTGCCGCCCGGCCACCGCCTCCGTCCATCGAGGGAATCCATGTCGACACCCACCCCCACCGCCCCCGACGCCCCCGGCGCCCAGGACGGCATGCGCCGCATCCTGCTGACCGGCGTCACCGGCTTCCTCGGCCAGGCGGTGCTGCGCTCCCTGCTCGAGACCACCGAGGACACCCACGTCACCGCGGTGGTGCGCCCCAAGGGCTCGGTCTCCGGCCGCAAGCGCCTCGAGGGGCTGCTGCGCAAGCCGGTCTTCGCCGGCTGGGTCGACCGCATCGGCAAGGAGGCCGCGCTCGAGGTCTTCGCCCGCCGTGTCGGCGTGCTCGAGGGCGACCTCACCGACCTGCCGCCGATCACCGAGCGCGTGGACGTCGTCATCCACTCCGCATCCTCGGTGTCCTTCGACCCGCCGATCGACGAGGCGTTCCGCACCAACGTCGGCGGCGCCCGCAACCTCTACCAGGCGCTGCTGGACTCCGGGCAGGACCCGCACGTCATCCACGTCTCCACCGCCTACGTGGGCGGCATCTCCAAGGGCCTGCGCCAGGAGGGGCACTTGGTGCACGACGTGGACTGGGCCGCCGAGTTCGCCGCCTCCCAGGACGCCCGCGCCCGGGTCGAGGCCGAGTCCCGCCGCCCCGAGACGCTGCGCTCCCAGATGCGCGCCGCCCGCCTGCGCGACGGCCGCATGGGCCCCAAGGCCGTGGCCGCCGCCGCCGAGGACGCCCGCCGCGCCTGGGTCGACGAGCGCCTGGTCGACTTCGGCCGCACCCGCGCCCAGTCCGTCGGCTGGACCGACATCTACACCTTCACCAAGGCGATGGCCGAGCGCGTCGCCGAGGAGATGTGGGCCGACACCGGGCACCGGGTCTCCTTCGTGCGGCCCTCCATCATCGAGTCCGCCCTGCGCAAGCCCTACCCGGGCTGGATCGACGGCTACAAGGTCGCCGACCCGCTGATCATGGCCTACGGCCGCGGCGCCCTGCCCGAGTTCCCGGGCCTGGCCGACTCGATCCTCGACATCATCCCCGTCGACTTCGTGGTCAACGTGATCGTCGCCCTGGCCACCCAGGACGTCTCGCGCCGCGGCGACGACGCCTACTTCCAGGTGGTCTCCGGCGCCAGCAACCCGCTGCCCTTCCACGAGATGGTCACCGCGGTGCGCGAGTACTTCACCGCCCAGCCCCTCGAGGACGACAAGGGCCGCCCGATCACCGTGCCCGAGTGGGACTTCCCCGCCGTGGAGATGGTCGAGCAGCGCTTCCGCGCCAAGGAGATCGCCGCGAAGGCCGGCCAGAGCGTCGTCTCCCGCCTGCCCGCCACCCGCCGCACCCGCGAGTGGACCACCTCCCTGCACAAGGCCGCCTCCGGGCTGACCACCCTGCGCAAGTACATCGAGCTGTACCGGCAGTACACGAAGACCGAGATGGTCTTCGACGACGCCAACACCAGGGCGCTGCGCGAGGAGCTCCCGGCCGACTTCCTGGCCGAGCACGACTTCGACGTGACCGCCCTGGACTGGCAGGACTACTTCCGCGACCTGCACCTTCCGGCCGTCACCGAGCTGACCAAGGCCTACTCCCGCGGCAAGGCCGCCCAGCGCAAGCGCGCCGACCGTCCGGCCCCGCCGCTGAAGGAGGCCGAGGACGCGCTCGCGGTCTTCGACCTGGACGGCACCGTGATCGCCTCGAACATCGTGCAGCAGTACCTCTCGGTGGTCCGCGCGACCAAGCCCAAGCGGGTGTGGCCCTCCGAGATCGGCGGCCTGCTGACCGCCGTGCCGGGCTACCTGCGCGCCGAGAAGCGTGACCGCTCCGAGCTGATCCGCCTGGTCAACCGCCGCTACAAGGGGTACCGCACCGAGGAGCTGCGGGCCCTGATGAGCGGGGAGCTGGGCCGGACCATCCGCGCCTCCATCCGCCCCGAGGCCCTCGACCTGATCGAGCGCCATCGCGCCGCCGGGCACCGCACCGTGCTGGTCTCGGGCGCGCTGGACGTGCTGCTCGAGCCGCTGTCGGACCTGTTCGACGAGGTCATCGCTACCCCGATGGACGAGGGCAGCGACGGCGTGCTGACCGGCTACCTCGCCACTCCACCGCTGGTGGACGAGGCCCGCGGCAACTGGCTGCGCAAGTACGCCGCCTCCCACGGCGCGGACCTGGGCAAGTCCTACGGGTACGGCGACTCCCACGCGGACGCCGCCTGGCTGGACCTGGTGGGCACCCCCACCGCGATCTCCCCCGACCTGGGCCTCTACGCCGTCGCCAAGAAGAAGCGCTGGAAGATCCTCGACTGGTGAGATCGGGCATCGCCGGGCAGCACTGAGAAAGGGATGCCGGTGTGCGATCCCACCGGGCCGACGCACCGCACCCTGGCCCCGTGCATCATCCGAGCACACTGGCCCTGCCCGCCGGCGCCCGCGTCCCGAGCAGGCCGGTCGCGCGCCGGCGCCGGATCGCTGCGACCGCCGAACACCTGGGCGTTGCCCCATGGTGCGGATCTCCGCACCTGGCCGGAGCCGGACCCGATCGCCTCGCCCGAGCTCGCTCTCCGGCATGCGCTGGGGTGCCTGGACGGGGAGTCTGCCGCGGTCGTGCTGGAGTCCGCGCTCTCCCTCCGCCTCGTGGACCCCACGGTCGCCGAGGAGACGCCGGCGATGGCCCCGGTACGGGTGCGGCGACGGGTGGGCGAGGTCTCCACCGCGAGCGAGTCCGGCTCGGAGACGCGGACGGTCCGGGCTCTGCGACGCCAGGGCTTTCGCGTGCACCAGCAGGTGTACGTGGAGGAGGTCGGCTTCATCGATGCACTGGCCGGAGGACTGCTGAAAACCTGGGAGCTCGAGTGAATATTGACCGTTTTGGCGGGAACTTCACGGTCCGAGGACCATGCGGGGTGCCCGGCACGTGAAGTTCCCACAACTTCCCGGTGCTACTTTTCTCTCATCGTTCCGCCGTCCAGCTCAGTGTGTGAGCGCGTGCCCTGAGACAGGGGTGGTGATGCGGCCGTCGATGACGGTGACGAGGTTATCCAGGGCGTCGCGATGCACGAGGTCGTGGGTGACGAGCACGGTGGCGGTGTCGCGTTCATGGGTGAGGCGGGCGATGAGCTGCATGATCTCGGCACCGCGTTCCTGATCCAAGGCGCTCGTCGGCTCGTCGACGAGCAGCACCTCGGGTTCGTGGACGAGGCCGCGGGCGATGGCCACCCGTTGCCGTTGCCCGCCAGAGAGCTGATGGGGGCGCTTGTCGGCATGCTCGGTGAGACCGACCGCGTCGAGCAGCTCCTCGACTCGGGAGTCGATCCTCCCGCGCCTGTTCCGGTTGGTGCCACCGCCGAGCCGGCCCATGACCTGGAGTTGCTCGCGCCCCGTGAGCGCCGGAAGCAGGTTCGACTGCTGGAAGACGATGCCGATGCGCTCACGGCGCAGTTCCGTGGCCTCGCGCTTCGAGAGCTGGGCGGCGTCGATCAAGTCCGACTCGTTCCCGATGAGGACGCCGCCGGAATCGGGGCGGATCAGGGTCGCGGCGACGGCCAGAATGCTGGATTTGCCCGATCCGGAGGGGCCGGTGATGCCGGTGACCGTGCCGTTGTCTCCGCGGAGGGTGACGTCATCGACGGCGGTGATGCGGTTGTCCCCGTCGGGGAAGGTGAGGGTGACGTTCTGCAGTTCGATCATCGGTTGCTCCCAAGGGCTGTCAGGGGGTCGGCTTTGGTCACGGAGCGCAGCGCGAACGCCGCTCCTGCAAGGCCCAGCACCGCCATCACGACGGCGGGGGCGAGAGTGGTCAGCGGGCTCACGACGAACGGCAGCGCCTGTCCCGCGAGCGTCCCAAGCCCGACCACGGCCACAAGGCCGACCCCGATCCCGGCGGCGAGCACGATGAAGGCTTGCCCGAGGGAGTCACGCACGAGCGACCCGGTCGTGGCCCCCAATGCTTTGAGCACGGCGATGTCGCCTGCGCGTTGCATCGTCCAGACGGTGAAGAACGCGCCGACGACGAGCGCGGAGATCCCGAAGAGCATCACGATCATGAGCCCGAGCGACCCGATCTCGGACTGGAATGCCTCCAATGCGGTCAGACTCGTCAACGGCGTTTCCGCGACCGTGACCGTGTCGGAACCAACGGCCTCCCAGTCTGCGTCGCCGGTGACGGCGAGCACCGTGGCCTCGCCGGTGCCGCCGACGCGTGTGCTGGCCTCGCTCCACGCATCCGGGTTCATGACGATGACCGGGGTGTGGCTGTACCAGAGATCCTCGCCGATAGCGGCGACGGTGAAGTCGTTGTCGGTGATCGAGATCGTGTCACCGACCTCGACACCGAGGTCGTCGGCGGCACCGGATGAGAGGCCGACCTCGGTATCGGAATCCGGGGTGAGCTCGAACAGCGGGTTCGAACCGGTGGCCGGAGCGTCCTGAGGCAGCCCGTAGAGGGCAACCCCGGTCGGGTCTTCGGTGTCGCCGGCTGAAGCCCGCGACTGGACGATCCCGATCGGTATCACCGACTCGACGCCATCTGCCTGTTCCCACGTCTGCACAGTGTCCTCGTCGAGGGAGGAGGTTGCGAAGCTCGGGTCACTGTTCTCGGGCTGCTGCAGCACGAGACGGTCTCCGGGCAGCTGCAGCACCGAGGAGATGTTCTGGGCGGCAAGTCCTCCGGTGAGGCCTGAGAGGAAGCCGACGAGCAGGGTGATCAGGGCGACGACGGCCCCGATGAGGAGGAACCGGCCGCGGGCGAACCGCAGCTCTCTCCACGCGACGAACACGATGATGCCTTTCCGCTCGAACACTCTGCCCGAGCTGCTCGTCAACCCTCCTTTCAAGGGGTGTGGTCGGGCATCGCCTGAACCGTGGGATTCGCGGTCAAACTTTCGGTTGATGGCCCGGAAACGCGGTTCGCATAGGCTTGAGCCGTCATGCCGCACTCGACCCTCGCCCCGGTGTTCACCGGCCTCCGCTTCGGCCTCCATGCTCTCCTGATCGGGCTCGCGGGCTTCGCGGTCGTACGCGCATTCGTCGTCTTCTCTCCGGTCGCACCATGGACGCTGGTCGTCGGGGTCGCATTCGTCGCGGTCTACCTCGCCGGCGCATGGGCGGCGCGTTCCGGCCGCGCAGCAGGTTCGTCCGGTCGCAGGTTCGCGGTCGTCTGGGTGGCCGCGCTGACCCTGTTGTGGGCGGTGCTGACGTGGTTGAGCCCCGAGGGGGCGTACCTGGTCTTCCCCCTGTTCTTCCTCCACCTCCATGTCCTGCCTGGCTCCGGAGGGGTCGCCGCGATCGTGATCACGACCGCGTTCTCGATCCTCGCCCTCGGGCTGCATCTCGGGTTCAGCGTCGGCGGGGTGATCGGGCCGCTCGTCGGCGCCGGTGTCGCCCTTCTGATCGGGCTCGCCTACCGCGCACTGCGGCGTGAGGCCGAGGAACGCGAACGTCTCCTGACCGAGCTGATCCATACCCGGCAGCAGCTTGCCGAGACCGAACGCGAACAAGGCGCTCTCGCGGAGCGTGCGCGCCTGGCTCGCGAGATCCACGACACCGTCGCCCAGGGCCTGTCCTCGATTCAGATGCTGCTGCGCGCCGCCGAACGCGACACCCCCGAACCCGGCGCCGCGTACCTGGAACTGGCACGCGAGACCGCCGCAGATAGCCTCTCCGAGACGAGACAGATGATCCGCGAGCTCACCCCCGCCCGGCTCGATGACGGTCTCGCCGCCGCGTTGCGCAGGCTCGGACAGGAACAGACCGACCGTGCGTCGTTGCCCGTCGAGGTGGCCGCTGAGGATCTCGATCTGCCGATGGGCACCCAGACCGCGCTGCTGCGCATCGCCCAGGGCGCGGTGTCGAACGCGATCCGCCACGCGGACGCCACCCGGATCGCCGTCGAGCTCGCATGCGAGGACGACGCAGTGTCATTGGTCGTATGCGACAACGGGCAGGGCTTCGACGTGTCCTCGGCCGTCGCCGACTCTCACGAGGCCGATTCCTTCGGACTGCAGGCTATGCGTGAGCGTGTCGAACAGCTTGACGGCGCCCTCGCCATCACCTCGGCACCCGGTGACGGCACCTCGGTCACCGCACGTCTGCCGCTCCCGACAGGAAGCGGGGCGTTCTCATGATCCGGATCGGGCTCGCGGACGACCACCCCGTCGTCCGCGCCGGGCTCCGCGCCATGCTCTCAGGTGACCCCGACCTTGACATGATCGGGGAAGCGGTAACCCCTGACGATGCCGTTGCCCTCGCAACCGATCTGACACCGGACGTGGTGCTCATGGATTTGCAGTTCGGCACCGACCAGACCGGGGCTGATGCGACCCGCCGTATTCGCGCTCTGCCGAACCCGCCAGCGGTGCTGGTGCTCACGAATTACGACACCGACAGCGACATCCTCGACGCGGTCGAGGCCGGTGCTAGCGGTTATCTCCTCAAGGACGCCCCGCCCGAGGAGCTCATCGCCGCGATTCATGCTGCTGCCTCGGGCGAGACTGCTCTCGCCCCTGCGATCGCGGGTCGCCTGCTCGCCCGGATGCGCTCCCCGCAGCCCAGCCTCAGCGCCCGCGAGACCGAAGTGCTGCGGCTCGTCGCCGACGGCGCAACGAACAACGAGATCGCGGCTCAGCTGCACATCAGCGACGCGACCGTGAAATCACACCTCGTGCACATCTACACGAAGCTCGACGTCCCCTCCCGCACCGCTGCCGTCGCGACCGCACGCGACACCGGTCTCCTGAGATAGAGGCGTACTCGGCCTTCTTGCTCTGGATTCTGTGACAGCGACCTGGGCGTAGATGCTCTCGTGTGGGTCGGCCGGTGGGAAGGGCGCCGGTGGTGCAGGAGCTCGGTCAGAGGACGGAGTTGAGGAAGCCCTGGAGGCGCTCGGACTGCGGATTGTCGATGACCTGCTCGGGGGTGCCGCGCTCGATGATGGCGCCCTGGTCCATGAACACCACCTGGTCGGCGACCTCGCGGGCGAAGCCCATCTCGTGAGTCACGACCACCATGGTCATGCCGCCCTCGGCGAGCTCCTTCAGCACGGCCAGCACCTCTGCCACCAGCTCGGGGTCCAGCGCGGAGGTGGGCTCGTCGAAGAGCATCAGCTCCGGGTCCATGGCCAGCGCCCGGGCGATCGCCACCCGCTGCTGCTGACCGCCGGAGAGCTCCGAGGGGAAGTGGCCCGCGCGATCGGCCAGGCCCACCCGCTCGAGCAGCTCCTGAGCACGCAAGCGGGCCTCGGCCTTGGGGCGGCCCAGCACCTGGACCGGTGCCTCCATCACGTTCTCCAGCGCCGTCATGTGGGGGAACAGGTCGAAGCGCTGGAACACCATGCCGATGCGCGAGCGCTGCCGGGCGATGTCCTTCGGGGCCAGCTTCTGCCAGCGGCCGTCGGGCAGCTCCTGCTCGGCGTAGCCCTGGGTGACGCCGTCGATCCGGACCTTGCCGGCGGTGGGCTCCTCCAGCTGGTTGATGCAGCGCAGCAGGGTGGACTTGCCGGAGCCGGAGGGGCCGATCAGCACGGCCACCTCCCCCGAGTGCACGGTGAGGTCGCAGTCGCGCAGCACGTGCAGCTCGCCGAAGGCCTTGTGCACGCCCTCGATGCTGATCAGCGCGGGGCCCTGCTCGGCGGCGGCGGGGGTGTCGGTCGAGGTCATCAGGACTCCACGGAGGGCATCGGGCGGGCAGGGGGGAGGATCGGGCGGCCGCCCTTGGGGGCGGTGGTGCGGCGGTCGTCGAAGCCGCGGCCGAAGTACCGCTCCAGGAAGTGCTGGCCCACCATCAGCACGCTGGTGATGGCGAGGTACCAGATGGCGGCGACCAGCAGCAGCGGGATCGGCGCGTAGAGCTTGTTGGCGATCGCGTTGGTGGCGAAGGTGAGGTCGAGCGTGAAGGGCACCGCGAGCACCAGCGAGGTGGTCTTCAGCATGCCGATGGTCTCGTTGCCCAGCGGCGGCACGATCACGCGCATGGCCTGCGGGATCACGATGCGGCGGAGGATCTTGCCGTTGCCCATGCCGAGCGCCTTGGCGGCCTCCGACTGGCCCCTGCCCACGGAGTTCAGGCCGGAGCGGATGATCTCCGCGAGGTAGGCGCCCTCGTTCAGGCCGAGGCCCACGACGGCCGCCCAGAAGGCTGGGAAGTAGTCGCGGGTCTCGAGGGCGAACAGCTCGGGACCGAAGGGCACGCCGACGGCCAGCCGCGGCACGATCACGGTGAACAGGCCCCAGAACACGAGCTGGGTGTACACGGGGGTTCCGCGGAAGACGAAGATGTACGCCCAGGAGACGCCGCGCAGCACCGGGTTCTCGCTGCGACGCATGATGGCGGCGGCGAGCGCGACGGCGGTGCCGAGGATCATCGCCAGCACGGTGATCAGCAGGGTCCAGCCGACGCCCTGGACCACCTTGATGTCCAGGATGTAGGCGGCGACGGTCGGCCAGTCGAAGACCTCGTTGGTGACCAGGAAGTTGATCAGGCCGAGGGCGAGGATCGCGACGATGACGGCGCTGATCCAGGTGCCGGGCCGGGGGCTGCGGCGGGCGCGGATCCGACCGGGGATCGGGTCCTCCTGGCCGGCGGACGTGGCGGGGGCTGCGGGTGCTGTGCTCACTGCTGGGGGTCCACTTCCGAGGTCTCGATCATGCCGTTCTCGTTGCCCCAGGCCGCGAGGATCTCGCGCAGGGTGCCGTTGTCGATCAGGTGCTGGACGGCGCCGCGGAGGGCCTCGGCGAGCTCCGGCTGGTCCTTGGCGACGACGATGCCGTTCAGGGCGGCGTCCTCGATGTCGCCGAGCTGCTCGAGGGTGCCCCGGGACTTGTCCACCGCGTAGGCCACGACCGGGGAGTCCCCGATCAGCACGTCGGCCTTGCCGCCGGCGACGGCGGTGGCGGCATCGGCGTTGCCCACGTAGGGCTGGTCGACGATGCCGGCGCCGCCGTCCTCGCGGCAGGCCGCGTCGCGCTCGACGACCACGTCGTCCATGTAGGTCCCGACCTGGTGGGCGACGCTGGCGCCGCAGAGGTCGGTGGTGACCACGTCGTAGGGGTTGCCGGAGGCGACGGCGTAGCTCATGCCGGCGGAGAAGTAGGAGACCATCGAGACCTCCTCGAGCCGCTCCGCGTTGATGGTGAAGCTGGAGATGCCGACGTCGTAGGTGGCGCCGATCGAGGGGATGATCTGCGCGAACACCGCGGACTCGGTGCGGGTGGAGAGGCCGAGGACGACCCCGATGGCGGCGAGGATGTCCATGTCGTAGCCCACGGCGCCGCCGTCGGAGCCGACGAACTCGCCGGGGGCGTAGTTCAGGGCGGCGCCGTTGACCAGCTCGCCGCGCTCGCGGATGTCCCCGGGGACGAGGTCGGCGAGCTCGGGGACCTCTTCGAGGCCGCTGAGGTCGATGTCGGGGATCGCGTTGGTCTCGGCGTCCAGGCGCTCGGAGGCGCGGGTGCACGCGCCGAGGGCCGGGGCCACGGCGGTGGCCCCGAGCGCGAGCGGCAGGGCGCGGAGGAGGGTGCGCCGTGGGGGACGGGATGCGTTCACGACTGGAAGCTTATGCAGTCCAATGCAAGGTGACAAATCCGTAGCGGGCCGAAGGGGACGTGGCTCACGCCGCACCCCCGGTCCCACGCGCGCCCGGGACCGGAGGAGCTCAGAGCACGGCGTCGATGAGCACCGTGTAGGCGTTGTCGGTGCCGTGCACGACGACGCCGGGCCGGATCGAGCCGGTGCGGCGGAACAGCAGGGCCGTGATGATGCCGACCACGAAGGCGACGGGCATGATCAGGTCGATGCCGTGGGCGACGGCGAAGATCGCGGCGCTGCCGAGCACTGCCACCCAGGCGCCGTAGCGGCCGAGCGCGTTGGCGAGCAGTCCCAGGCCGATCGAGATCGGGATCCAGCGGGGCCGGACCGCCCGCCAGCCGAGCGGACGCAGGCTGCGGGTGCGCAGCAGCGCCACCCTTCCCACGGCGACCAGCGACGCGAGACCGGAGACGAGGTACTGGACGATGCCGGCGGCCGGGGAGGAGGCGTCGGACATCGCCCAGATCACGCCGATCCCCATTCCGTAGGCCACGAGCGCCGCGAGCAGGGCGATGCCGAGCTCGATCCAGCCGATGGGCGGGCATGAAGTGCCCGCCCCGAGGCGGTCGGTGATCGGGGGCTGCGGGGCAGGGGTGGTGGTCATGGGGCTCCGGAGAGGCGGGGACGCGGGGCGTCCGAAGGGGGATCGCGCCGGGGCTCGGCCCCGAGGCCTCGGAAGGGATGGAGTGCATCACGGTGACCGCGCGGGCACGGGTGGTCTCCTGGCTCGCCGTGCTCGCCGCGGAGGGAGCCCTGCCCCGGGGAGGACCTCGAGCGCTGTGCCCGCCTGCTGCTCGTCGTGATGGACGGGCTCTCGCTGAATCTTGCCCTGTCCAGGGGGCGGCTCGACGAGGAGCAGGAGGAGAAGGAGGAGCAGGTCATCGCCGACACGGTGGCCGCGGCCCTGCACGGCTGATCCGCGAGGGAGGGACCGTGCACGGGGATCGGCCCGGATGCAGGGGCGTCCTCTACCCTGGCCGCGTGAAACGTCCGACCCAGCGCATCGTCATCATCGTCCTCGCCCTGCTGCTGATGATCCCCGTCGGGGTGATCGGCATCGGGCAGCTCGGGGGCGGCTCCTCCCAGGAGGCGCAGACCGAGGATCCCCGCCCGACTGTGAACCCCTCGGAGCAGAAGCCGCGCCCCGAGGTGGCGATGCCGGAGGCGCCGGCCGTGATGCAGGAGCAGAGCGCGGAGGGCGCCGAGGCGACCCTGACGTACATGCTCGGGTCCTACACGTACATGATGACCACGGGCGACACCTCCGTCTGGGAGGGCAGCGTCGACCAGAACTGCGCCGTGTGCACCTCCTTCCTGGAGAACGCCCAGCTGCTCAGCGACCAGGGCGGCTACCTGGTCGGCGGCGAGTTCACGGTGGACGGCACGGACTTCGAGGGCACCGGGGAGCCGCCCGCCACCGGCACCGTCACCGCGCAGTTCGCGCAGGCCGAGTCGACCCTGGTGGACGACCCGACTCGCCTGGCCTACGACCTCGACTCGGTCAGCGGCGAGCTCGCAGCGGACATGGCCTGGGACGGCGAGACCTGGCGGGTCACCGACATGAGCCTGGTGCCCGACGAGTCCGCCGCCTCCGACGCGGGCGGCGCCGCGACCTCCGACGGCGGGGCCGGCTGAGCCTCGGGTCGCTCACGCGTCGTCACCGCGCCGGGCTGATGCTCCGTCGCACCGACTCCCCGCACGCCCGCACGCCCCCACGCCCCCACGCCCCCACCGCCATCCTGCACAGGCGTGACGCTCCACGTCTGTGCCGGAATACGTCGAGATCTGTCACGTCCGTGTCGGTTGGAGGGTCGCTATCCAGCACGAACGTGACGTCCCCGCGGAGCTCGTCAGCGCGCGCCAGACGTGCTGCCGACGAGGCGACCTCGCGGAGCGGCTCCTCCCCAGTGCATTCGCTTCCACCGCGGTCCGACGACGCTGCGGCGGGCGAACCACACTGACGAGGTGTCTCGCCGTCCCGCCCCGCTCCCGGAGACCCTCCCCTGGCGGGTCTTCACGCGAGCGGAGGCGCTGGGCGCCGGCATCAGCCTCGGCAGGCTTCGCGCCTCCGACCTGGTCGGACTGCGTCCCGGACTGTTTGCGCGACGAGGGGATCGCATCGAGGAGGGCGACGCGCTCGCAGCGCTGTGCCGACACGATCCCTCCGTCGTCGGGGTCGGCCTGACCGCCGCACGCCTGCGCGACTTCCCCCTCCCCCGCGAGCACCAGTCCTGGACCATCGACACTCCCCTCCACATCGCCTCGCAGACGGGACGACGGCGCAGCGGCGGGGCACTCATCGCCCACCGACGTGCACTCCCGCATGAGCACGTCGAGTCGACCGAGTACCGGCAGGGCGGCAGCACGCTCCGATCCCCGCTCCGCGTCACCACGCCTGCCCGGACCTGGCACGACCTCGGGGCCGAGCTCGCCGAGTGGCGACTCGTCAGCATCGGCGATCACCTGGTCCGTCATCCCCGGCCAGGCCTCGAGGGGCGGTGGGAGCCCTGGTGCGAGCCTCGAGAGCTGAAGGATCTCTGCACGGGTCCGCACGCTCCCGTCCTCCGTAAAGCGACGCAGCGCATCCGCGTCGGGTCCGACTCCCCGATGGAGACCCTGCTGCGGCTGGCCTTCGAAGGCGCCGGGCTGCCCGCGCCGCTGCTGAACGTCCCCCTACGGGATGCGCAGAATCGGGGGCATCACGAGCCGGACTTCCAGTGGCCCCGCTTCGGGCTCTGCGCGGAATACGACGGGCGGACCCACGCGGCACCGACTCAGGTGTCGCGGGACATCGCCCGCTCCCTCTCAGCGGAGCGCGCAGGCTTCCGGGAGCTGCGCTTCGGCGCGGAGGACGCTGCTGGCGGTGGTCGGCGCGCGGTGGCCCGTCTCCGACAGGCGCTGCACGAGCAGGGCTGGCGGGACTGAGCACCGATGGATCAGAACGGCGGGCCACCCACGCCCACCCAGGCCACACGTGTGTCGGTATTCCGGCAGGTGCGTCACGTCTGTGCTGCATGGCGGCCCTCTATCCGACGCAAACGTGACGCACCCTGACGAGCGACGCAAGGGGCGGCAAGACGGGGCAGCATGGCGGTGGGCGGCGCGGAGTGAGGCGACGTGGAGGGGTGAGCGCGCAGCGCTCAGCACTCACGCGGGGGCGCAACTCACGCGGAGGCGCAGAGGAAGAGGTCGGTGCGGTAGGGCAGGCCGACGACGTCCCCGGGGGCGTGGCCGAGGTGCTCGTGGAGGTACCAGTCGAGGTTCCCGAGGACCCTTCCCCGGGTCTGCGCGCTCGCGGTGATCACGTAGCTGCGGGTGCGCGCGAGGTCGATCAGATCACCTGTGGGCAGGGGGTCCTCCCAGTGCACGACGTGGCGCTCGCGCACCGTGAGCCCCGCCCCGAGCGGCGGGGTGAAGTCGTCGCGCTGCACGTCGCCGGCGTGCATGATCCTCGAGAGCCGGTGCACCCAGGGCACGGTGACGTCCATCGTGTTCCACAGCAGGGCCAGCATGCCGCCGGGCCGCAGCAGCCGCCGCGCCTCACGGCTCGCGGCCTCGGTGTCGAACCAGTGCCAGGCCTGCGCGGCGGTGACGAGGTCGGCGCTGCCCTCCCCCAGGCCGGTGCGCTCGGCGGTGCCCTGCTGGGCGAGAACCGATCCCTCCCCGGGAACTTCGCCCGTCGACCGCAGCACGGCGAGCATTGACGCGGCCGGGTCGACGGCGGTCACGGCGAGGCCGCGGCCGGCGAGGGCGCGGGAGAGCTTTCCGGTCCCGGCCCCGAGGTCGACGGCTTCCCGGGCCCCGGGCACGGCGGCGAGCATCGCGTCCAGCGCCTCGTCCGGGTAGCCGGGGCGCAGCCGGTCGTAGTCCTCCCCCGCACCCTCCCCCGCCGCGGCGAAGGCCCCGGCGAGCTCGGCGCGGCGGGCCTCGCTGGAGAAGCGCGGCTGGGAGCGGCGCGAGCGCGGCGGCACCGGAGGATGCGGGTCGGCAGGGGTCACGGCCGGAATCCTCGGCGAGCAGTACGCACGGGGACGGCGGGACGGGCAGTCGTCCAGCGTCGCAGCGGGGCCCGGCGAGAGCATCTCGCTCAGGCGGGTGCGGGTCCGTCGGCCTCCGCGGGGTCGGGCGCGTGGCGCTCCAGGAACTCGAGCATCGAGACCCGGTCCACACCGGTGAAGGTGCCCGAGGGCATGGCCGCCAGCAGCGAGGCGTGCAGGTGGGCGACGGGCCAGACGGAGCCGCTCCAGCGCTCCTCGAGGGCGGCGGAGGGGCGGCGGCAGCAGGCCGGGTCGGGGCAGGTGGAGGCGTGGCGGCGGGTGGTCTCGCGGCCGCGGAACCACTTGGTGTGGTCGTAGCGGGTGCCCACCGAGATCGAGTACTCCCCACCGGAGCCGGCCTCGATGGTGGAGGTGCACCAGTAGGTGCCGCCGGGCTTGTCGGTGTACTGGTAGTACGGCGTCATCCGGTCCTCGCTCTTGAAGACCCGACGGGCGCTCCACCAGCGGCACACCTGCTGTCCTTCCACCGCCCCGAGGGCATCGGTCGGGAAGCGGACGTCGTCGTTCTGGTAGGCCTTGAGGATCGCGCCGCTGGAGTGGACCTTGAGGAAGTGGACGGGGATGTCCAGGTGGTGGGTGGCGAGGTTCGTGAAGCGGTGGGCGGCGGTCTCGTAGGTGACGGCGAACTCGTCGCGCAGGTCCTCGACGGACAGCTCCCGCTGCACCTTCGCGGCGCGCAGGAACTCCACCGCCCCCTCCTCCGGCAGCAGCAGGGCGCTGGCCAGGTAGTTCACCTCCACCCGCTGCTGCAGCAGGTCGCCGTAGTCGGCGGGCTCGTCCTTGCCCAGCACGTGGGCGGCGATGGCCTGCAGCACGGTGGCGCGGGCGTCGGAGACCCGCCGGTTCAGCGGCAGGTAGATCCGCATGTGCTCGGCGTCGGTGATGGAGCGGGTGGAGTGGGGCAGGTCCGGCACCGAGTGCAGGGTGAAGCCGAGCCGCGCGGCCAGCAGGGACACCTTGCGGTGCGAGAGGGGTCCGTCGCGGTGGTCGATGCGGGCCAGCAGGTCGCGGGCGAGGGTCTCCAGCTCGGGGTAGTAGTTGCCGGCGCGGGACTGCTCGGCGCGCATCTGGCCGTTGACCCTCCGCGCCTCCTCGGGGGTGGCGGCGCGCTGCTCGTGCAGCAGCCGCAGCTCCTGGTGGAGGCCCAGGATGGTCTGGATCGCGGCGTCGGAGAGGGTCTTGCGCACGGGCAGCTCGGGCAGGCCGAGGCTGCGGTACAGCGCCCCGGCCTGCGCTTTCTCCAGGGCGATCTCGAGGGCGGCGCGACGATCGGGGGCCTCGGCGCGCAGCAGGTCCTCTACGGCGACGCCGAGTGCCTCGGCGATCCGGGCCAGCTCGCTGAGCCGCAGCTCCCGCTTGCCGTTCTCGATCACGGAGACCTGCGAGGGGGCGCGGTCGAGCCGTTCGGCGAGCTGCTGCAGGGAGAGGCCGCGCTGCTGGCGGCGGGCGCGGATGCGGCGGCCGATGGTGAGCGCGTCGTAGCCGTGCTCGGCCGAGGGCGAGCCGGCGGGGTCCGCCGCGGGGGCGGGCGAGGGTCGATCAGGGGTCATGCGGCGAGGATGGCACGGAAAGTTCTGATCGGCAGAAGTTTGGCGAAAGTTCTTCGGAATCCCCTCTTCTGGAGCGGTTGACGCGGCCCCACAGTGGTCACACCACGGCGATTTCGCCGACTGCGGCACTCCCGCCGCGTGGTGACCGACCGGTAATAAGGAGCCGACGATGCAGCAGTTCACCCGCCCCGGAACCCCCACCACGACCGCCGAGGAGCTCGCCACCGCCTGGGAGGTCGACCCCCGCTGGGAGGGCGTGCGACGCGACCACACGGCCGAGGACGTCGTCTCCCTCGCCGGCCCGGTCCGCGAGGAGCACACCCTGGCCCGTCGCGGCGCCGAGCGGCTCTGGCAGCAGATCCAGGACAACACCACCGACCCCTCCTCCTGGGTGCGGGCGCTGGGCGCGCTGACCGGCAACCAGGCCGTGCAGCAGGTGCGCGGCGGCCTGCAGGCCATCTACCTCTCCGGCTGGCAGGTCGCCGCGGACGCGAACCTCTCCGGGCAGACCTACCCCGACCAGTCCCTCTACCCCGCCAACTCCGTGCCCTCCGTGGTCCGCCGCATCAACAACGCGCTGCTGCGGGCCGGGCAGATCGAGTTCGCCGAGACCGGCAGCACCTCCCGCGACTGGATGGCCCCGATCGTGGCCGACGCGGAGGCCGGCTTCGGCGGCCCCCTGAACGCCTACGAGCTGATGCACTCGATGATCGCGGCCGGCGCCGCGGGCGTGCACTGGGAGGACCAGCTGGCCAGCGAGAAGAAGTGCGGCCACATGGGCGGCAAGGTGCTGGTCCCGACCTCGCAGCACATCCGCACCCTGAACGCGGCGCGGCTGGCGGCGGACGTCGCCGGGGTGCCCTCGGTGATCATCGCCCGCACCGACGCCCTCGCCGCGAACCTGCTGACCAGCGACGTCGACGAGCGGGACCACGAGTTCCTCACCGGCGAGCGCACCGCGGAGGGCTTCTACGAGGTGAAGAACGGCATCGAACCGGTCATCGCCCGCGGCCTGGCCTACGCACCCTACGCGGACCTGCTGTGGGTGGAGTCCTCCACCCCGGACCTCGAGCTGGCCCGGGCCTTCGCGGAGCGGATCCACCGCGACTTCCCCGACCAGAAGCTCGCCTACAACTGCTCCCCCAGCTTCAACTGGAAGCAGCACCTGGACGACGAGCAGATCGCGAGCTTCCAGCGGGAGCTGGCCGCGATGGGCTACGCCTTCCAGTTCATCACCCTCGCCGGCTTCCACTCCCTCAACCACGGGATGTTCGAGCTGGCGCGCGACTACCAGGAGCGCCAGATGTCGGCCTACGTCGAGCTGCAGGAGGCCGAGTTCGCCTCGGCCGCGCACGGCTTCACCGCCCACAAGCACCAGGCGGAGGTCGGCACCGGCTACTTCGACCGCGTGTCCACCGCGCTGAACCCGCACAGCAGCACCCTCGCGCTGGCCGGGTCCACCGAGACCGCGCAGTTCCACTGAGATCTTCCAGCCCAGACATCGGACAGGAGTCCCGTCATGACCGTCACCGACCACGGCACCCCCCGCACCAACACCACCACCCGCCCCGCGACCCCGGGGCTGCGCGCCCCCACCGGCACCCTCGAGGTGGACGGCGAGATGGAGCACCGCTTCGAGGAGGTGCTCACCCCCGAGGCCCTGGCCTTCGTGGCCGAGCTGCACGACCGCTTCGCGCGGCGCCGCTACGAGCTGCTGACGGACCGTCGGGTGCGGCGGGACTCGATCTCCGGCGGCGGCACCTTCGACTTCCGCGCCGAGACCTGGCGGATCCGGGAGGACCCCGACTGGCGGGTCGCCGGCGCCGGGCCCGGCCTGGAGGACCGTCGGGTGGAGATCACCGGCCCCACCGACCGCAAGATGACCATCAACGCGATGAACTCGGGCGCGAAGGTCTGGCTGGCCGACCACGAGGACGCCCTGAGCCCGACCTGGCACAACCAGATCCAGGGGCAGATCAACCTGTACGACGCGATCCGTCGGCAGATCGACTTCGTCTCCGACGAGGGCAAGGAGTACCGCCTGGGCGAGGAGACGCCGACCATCGTCTTCCGTCCGCGCGGCTGGCACCTGACCGAGAAGCACCTGCGCTACACGGGACCGGGCCGCCAGCCCGGCCGGGCCATCGCCTCCCTGGTCGACGCGGGGCTGTACCTGTTCCACAACGCGCGCGAGCTGATCGCCCGCGGCCGCGGGCCGTACCTGTACCTGCCCAAGCTGGAGAGCCGACACGAGGCGCGACTGTGGGACGAGGTGTTCACCCTGGCCGAGGAGAGGCTGGGCATCGAGCACGGCACCATCCGGGCGACGGTGCTGATCGAGACCCTGCCCGCGGCCTTCGAGATGGAGGAGATCCTCTACGAGCTGCGCGACCACTGCGCGGGCCTGAACGCGGGCCGCTGGGACTACCTGTTCTCGGTGATCAAGATGTACCGGGACCGGGGCCGGCGGCACGTGCTGCCGGACCGCGGGCAGCTGACGATGACGGTCCCCTTCATGCGGGCCTACACGGAGCTGCTGGTGTCCACCTGCCACCGTCGCGGCGCCCACGCGATCGGCGGGATGAGCGCCTTCATCCCCTCGCGGCGGGACCCGGAGGTCACCGAGCACGCCCTCGCGAAGGTCTCCGAGGACAAGCGGCGGGAGGCGACCGACGGCTTCGACGGCACCTGGGTGGCCCATCCGGACCTGGTGCCGGCGGCGCGCGCCGAGTTCGAGCCCTTCCTGGGGGAGCGGCCGAACCAGCTGCACCGGCGGCGGGAGGACGTCGAGGTGCATGCCGAGGACCTGCTGGACCTGCGGGTCGAGGGCGGGAAGGTCACCGAGCAGGGGGTGCGGCAGAACATCACCGTCGCCCTGCGCTACCTGGACAGCTGGCTGCGCGGCCAGGGTGCGGCGGCCATCGACAACCTGATGGAGGACGCCGCGACCGCGGAGATCTCCCGCTCGCAGCTGTGGCAGTGGATCAACCAGGGGGTGTGCACCGATGAGGGCCGCCCGGTGACCACGGAGCGGGTCGAGTACCTGATCGACCACGCCGCCGAGGAGCTGGGCGACGCGGAGGGCTCGCGGATGCAGGACGCCGCGGAGGTGCTGAAGGACGCGGTGCTCGGCATCGACTTCCCGGCCTTCCTGACCCTGCCGGCCTACGACCGCTACCTGGGCTGAGCATCGTGGCCTGACCGTCGCGACCTGATCCCCGGCCCGCTCGTGACAGGAGCCCCCGACCCGTGACCCGGGTCGGGGGCTCCTGTACGGCGTGGAGGGGCCGGATCAGCGGGCCGGGTCCACCATCACCTTGAGGGCCTCGCGGCCGTCCATCGCGGCGTAGCCGGCGGGGACCTCGTCGAAACCGATGGTGCGGTCGAAGACCTTGCCGGGGTTGATCGTCCCGTCGAGGACCTGCTGGATGGCGTCCTCGAGGTAGGCGCGCACGGGGGCTGGGCCCCCCGCGAGGCGGGCGTTCTTGCCGAACAGCGAGCCGAAGCCGACGGGCGCGTCCTCGTACTGGGGGACGCCGACGCGGGAGATCACGCCGCCGGGGCGGATGATCTCGTAGGACTGCACGTAGGCGGGCATGTGGCCCACGGCCTCGAGGACCACGTGCACGCCGTGGCCGCCGGTGAGCTCGAGGACCTTCGCGACGCCCTCGTCGCCGCGCTCGGCGACGACGTCGGTGGCGCCGAACTCGCGGCCGAGGTCGGTGCGGTCGGTGTGGCGGCCCATCAGGATGATCTGCTCGGCGCCGAGCTGCTTCGCGGCGAGCACGGCGGACAGGCCCACGGCGCCGTCACCGACGACGGCCACGGACTGGCCGGGCTTCACGTCGGCCATGTGGGCGGCGTGGTGCCCGGTGAGATACACGTCCGACAGGGTGAGCAGGGAGGCCAGCAGCTCCTCGGAGGCGGTCTCCGGGTCGACGCCGGGGACGACGACGAGGCTGCCGTTGACCTGCGGGACGCGGGCGAACTCGGCCTGCAGGGTGGAGTGGAAGCCGCCGTGCGGGCAGGCGGTCTGGAAGCCGTCGCGGCAGATCTCGCAGGTGTTGTCGGCGTAGGCGAAGGGGGCGATGACGAAGTCGCCGGGCTTCACCTCGGTCACCTCGCTGCCGACCTCCTCGACCACGGCGATGGACTCGTGGCCCATCGGGGCGCCCTGCTCGCTGGCGGGCATCTGGTGATAGGGGTGCAGGTCGGAGCCGCAGATGCAGGTGCGCACGGTGCGCACGATGGCGTCGGTGGGCTCGACGAGGGCGGGCTTGTCGACGTCTTCGACGCGGACGTCGCCGGCGCCGTACATGAAGGTCGCCTTCACGGATTCCTCCTGGGAGTAGGTGGCGGGAGCGGTGCTCCCGTCGGGGACGGGCCCATCCTGCCAAGCCGGTCCCGGGTGCCGGGAGACCCTGCCGGTACCCCCTTCGCGGGCCTGCCCGGGCCGGCGGAGGCGGGTACCGCCAGGGCCTCCCTGACGGGTACGCGGCTGGGTAGCGTGAGCGTATGAGCTCCCGTGACGAGGTCCGCGACTTCCTGGTCTCCCGCCGTGCCAAGGTGACCCCGGCGATGGTCGGCCTGCCCACCGGCGGCACCCGTCGCGTGCCCGGGCTGCGCCGCGGCGAGGTGGCGGTGCTGGCCGGGGTGAGCGTGGAGTACTACACGAAGCTGGAGCGCGGCGACCTGCGGGGCGTGTCCGAGGAGGTGCTGGAGGCGATCGCCTCGGCGCTGCGGATGGACGAGGCCGAGCGGGAGCACCTGATGGACCTCTCCCGCACCGCGAATGTCGGCACCCGGGCCCGGCGTCCCCGCCCCGCCCGGCCGGGGGTGCGGCCCAGCCTGCTCCACCTGGTCGCGGCGATCGACGACGGCGCCGCGGTGCTGGCGAACGCCCGCGGGGAGATCGTGGCGACGAACTCGCTGGCCCGGGCGCTGTACGACCCGGTGTTCCGCTCCCAGGGCGCGACCCCCGGCTACGGCCGCTTCATCTTCCTGGACCCGGCCGCGCGACGGTTCTACCCGGACTGGGAGTGGATCGCGGACGCGAACGTGGCGAGCCTTCGCACCGTCGCGGGGCGTCGCCCCTACGACAAGTCCATCACCGACCTGGTCGGGGAGCTGTCCACCCGCTCGGAGGAGTTCCGGGTGCGCTGGGCCCGGCACGACGTGCGCCTGCACATCGAGGGGATCAAGCGGCTGCGCCATCCGCAGGTGGGTGAGCTGGAGCTGGAGTACAACGTGCTGGACCTGCCCGCCGACGAGGACCTCGACCTCACCGTCTACACGGCGGCGCCCGGGACCGGCAGCGCGGAGAAGCTGCGGCTGCTGGCGAGCTGGTGGGTCTCCGAGCAGGAGGCGGGGCAGGGCGTCAGCGCAGGCTGACGAAGTGCGTCGTCACCGCCGCCGCGAAGGCGATGGTGGAGAGCATCGCCAGCGAGAACTCGATGACGATCCCGACGCCGAGCGCCTTCACCGCCACCCAGGCGGAGCCGAGGCCCTTCCGGAGGTCCTGCAGCCGCAGCGCCTCCGCGGCGCACAGGCCGAGGACGAATCCGATGGGCAGGCCCAGGAACGGGATCACGAAGATCCCGACGATGCCCGCGGCGATGCCCACCAGCAGCGGCCAGGTGGGCACCTCATGCTGCTTCAGCTTCCGCCCGGTGAGCACATAGCTGCAGGTCATGCCCGTGATGCTGAACAGGGCGATGAGGCCGAAGGCCACCCAGGAGGGCCAGCCGCCGATGATGATCGCCCAGACCAGGGTGGAGATCAGGATGACGATGGTGCCCGGCAGGATCGGCAGGATGATGCCGGTCAGCCCCACGATGTAGGCGAGGCCAACCACGACGGTGACGATGATCTGCACGGTCAGGGAATCCACGGGGCCTCCAGGGGCAGGGTCGGGATGTTTCGGCGCCGGTGCGGTGAGGGGTCAGGGCAGGCGGACGACCTGGCCGGCGTAGGAGAAGCCGCCGCCGAAGCCGACCAGCAGCGCGGTGGCGCCGGCGGGAAGACGGCCGGCCTCGCGCAGGCGGGACAGGGCCAGCGGGATGGTCGCGGCGGAGGTGTTGCCCGAGGTGATGACGTCGTCGGCGACGACCGCGTCCTCCCGCAGGCCCAGCGAGGCGGCGAGCGGCTCGATCATCCGCAGGTTCGCCTGGTGCGGGATGAACACGTCGATGTCCTCCATGTCCAGCCCGGCGGCCTCGACGATGCCGCGGCAGATGCCGGGGGCCTCGCGCAGGGCCCAGCCGAGCACCAGGCGCCCCTGCTGGGCGAAGCGCCCGCTGGGCGGGCCGATGGTGACGGCGTCGGCGAGCTCCGCCTCGGTGCCCCACAGGGTGGGGCCGACGCCGGGCTCCTCGCTGCCCGTCAGCACCACGGCCCCGGCGCCGTCAGCGGTGAGGATGCAGGTGGTGCGGTCGGTGTAGTCGGTGACAGCGGTGAGCTTCTCGGCGCCGATCACGAGGCTGGTGGTGGTGCCGCCGGCGCGGATCGACTGGTCGGCGACGCCGACGGCGTGGCTGAAGCCGGAGCAGGCAGCCCCGAGGTCGAAGGCGGCCGGGGCGGGGATGCCCAGGGCCTGCACGACGCGGCCGGCGACGCTCGGGGAGCGCTCCTCGGAGGAGCAGGTGGCGACGATGACCTGGGTGATGGACGCGGGGTCCACGCCGGCGTCGGCGATCGCGGCGCGGGCGGCGGCGACGGCCATGTCGGCGACGGTCTCGTCCTCGGCGGCGACGTGGCGGGTCTCGATGCCGGTGCGCTGGCGGATCCACTCGTCGCTGGTCTCGACCATCTGCTCGAGGTCGGCGTTGGTGAGGATCCCTTCCGGGCGGTAGTGGCCGGTGCCGAGGATCCGGGAGCCGGCGACGGGACGGGGGGCGTGGATGCGCATGGTTCTCCTCGGGTCGGCAGGGGTGCTGCGGGCAGTGTAGGCGGCGGGGCCGGGCGTCCCCGGGGTGAACCGGGACGGCGCGCACGGCCATGGGCGCCACGTGCCGCGCGGCACAGTGCGATGCCCGATATCGGGTGCTCTGCGTAGCGTGGCCGCGTGATCGAGTTCCTGCGTCTGGCCGGGCTGGGGATCGTCGGCGGCCTGGTGGTCTTCGCGGCGATCTCCCCGCTGGTGGTGGGCCTGCAGCGGCGCCGCTTCGGGCGGGTGCGCGGGCAGCGGATCCTCGGCATCGCCGTGATCTGCATGTACACGATGCTGCTGGCGGGGATGACGGTGGCGCCCTCGGGGCAGGCGGAGGTGTGCACCGGCTCGGGGATCCTGCAGCCGGTGCCGCTGCACTCCCTGGCCGAGGTGATCGAGGTGGCCCGGCTGGGGGTGGGTCCGCTCGGCGTGCTGCTGAGCTGGCCGTCGATGCAGCTGCTGGCCAACATCGCGCTGTTCATGCCGCTGGGCGCGATCTTGCGCGGCGTGTTCCGCCTGGACACCACCACGGCGCTGGCGATGGGGGTGATGCTCTCGGTGCTGATCGAGGCCACCCAGTTCACCGGCGGGTGGGGGCTGTACCCCTGCGGCGAGCGCACCGCCGACATCGACGACGTGTTCACGAACTCCCTGGGCACCTGGCTGGGGGCGATGTGCGCCCCGATGTTGACGCGGCTCGGCACGCCGCTGTTCGGCCGCCCGGAGCCGCCGGCGCCCCGGTGAGGAACCTCCCCCGGTGCGGCTCAGGCGGTGACCGTGAGGGTGGAGGTGCGGTCGGGGCCGCGGCGGACGTGGATCTGCTCGGGGATCTGGGCGGCGAGGTCGCCGACGTGGCTGACGATGCCGATGGTGCGGCCGTGCTCGGCGAGGCGGCCGATCTCCTGGACGACGGTCTCGAGGGTCTGCGGGTCCAGGGAACCGAAGCCCTCGTCGATGAACAGGGTCTCCATCCGCACCCCACCGGCCTCCCCGGCGACGATGTCCGCCAGGCCCAGGGCGAGGGCGAGGGAGACGAAGAAGGTCTCGCCGCCGGAGAGGGTCTCGGGCACGCGCACCTGGTCGGTGCGGCGGTCCATCACCAGCAGGTCGAGGCCGGTGCGGCGGGCGCCGCGGGCGCCGGTGTCGCGCAGCAGTTCCAGGTCGGAGCCGGAGAAGGAGGCCAGGCGCACGTTGGCGGCGTCGATGACGTCCTCGAAGCGGCGCAGCAGCACGTAGCTGGACAGCTGGATGCGTTCGCCGTCGCGGGAGCGGCCGGTGGCGAGGTCGGCGATGCGCACCACCACCCCGGCCCGCTCCCCCACGGTCTCGACCTGAGCGATCACGGCGGTGAGGTGCTCTCGGGCGGCGGTGGCGCGGTCGGCGACGGCGCGGGCGCGGGTCTCGCTCGCTGCAGCCTCGCGGGAGGCCTGCTGGGCGGCGGTGTGCGTCTCGGTGGCGGCGGCGAGGGCGCGGGTGGCGGCCTCCTCGGCCTGCTTGGAGGGGTCGGCGGCGGCGACGCCCTCCTCGGCAAGACCCTGGGTGAGGCGGTCCTCGGCGACGGCGTGCCGCTGCAGCAGCGCGGTGTGGCGTTCACGGGCGGCGGACTCGAGCACCAGGGCGGCGACGCCCTCCTCGGTGGCCGGCAGCGCGGCGGCGTGCTCGTGGGCGGCGAGGGCGGCGTGCGCGGCCTCGCGGGCCTCGGTCACCTCGGCCTCGGTCTCGGCGAGGCGACGATCGGCCTGTTGGAGGGCGCGCAGGGCCTCGCGGAGGGCCTGCGCGGCGGCGGCCCGCTCGCGGTGGGCGCGGCGGCGCTCGGCGATGGAGGCGTCCTCGCCGCGGGCCTCGGCGATGCGGGCGCGGTCGGCCTCCAGGGTGGTGGTCTGCTCGGTGATCGCGGTGCTGAGCCGTTCGAGGGCCAAGGCGTCCTGCTCACGGCGACGGGCGAGGGACCGGGTCTCCTCGTCGTGGGCGGTGAGGGCCTGCTCCTGCCGGGCGGCGCGCTGCTCAGCCTCGCGGGCGGAGGCGACCTGGGCGGCGGCCTGCCGCAGGGCGGCCTCAGCGGCCTCCGTGCCGAGCTCCTGGGCCTCCTCGCGAAGGCGCTCGTGCTCACTGCGGGCGGTCCCGAGGCGGTGCTCGGCGGCCGTGTGCTCCTTCTCGGCGCGCTGACGCTCGGTCTCGGCGGCCTCCACCTGCTCGGGGGTGACGGCGTCCTCGGCGGCGCCCGCCGGGCGGGGGTGCTCGGCGGCACCGCAGACGGGGCAGGGTGTCCCCTCCTCCAGGCCGGTGGCGAGCTCCGCGGCGATGCCCGCGAAGCGGCGGCGGCGCAGCGCGGCCTCCGTCTCGGCGGCGGTGCGGGCGGTGGACACCGCGGTGCGCAGGGCATCCTCGGCGGCGGTCACGGCCTGCTGCTGGCGGGCGGCGGCGAGGGCGGCCTGGTGGCGGGTGCGGGCGGTGGTCTCGCCGAGCACGGCATCAGGGAGGGCGGCGGCCTCGGCGCGGGCGGCATCCCGCGCCGCCACCAGGGCCTCGCGCGCGGCGGGACGCGCGGCGGCGGCCTCGTCGCGCTCCTGCAGGGCGGTGCGTGCCTGCTGCTGCTCGGTGCCGCGGGCGGCGAGGGCCCGCTCCCGCTCGGGCAGCTCGGCCTCGAGGCGGGCGAGATCGGCGAGTCGGCCGGCGGCGGCGGTGGCCTCTTCGGCGGCGGCGTCGAGGGCGGTGGCGGCGGCGTGCGGGTCGGCGGGTCCGTGCTCGCCGGCGCAGGCTTCGGCGAGGTCGGCCTGAGTGGGCCGCGCGAGCTCTACCTGCTCCGCGAGCGCACTCCGCGCGGTGTCACGGCCGGTCAGGGACGCCCCGCGGCGGCGGAGGGCGGCGGCCAGGGGGCGCACGGCCTCGTCGCGGCGCAGCTCCCGCCGGGCGGACTCCACCTCGGGGCGCTCCTCGGCGAGCCGGGCGCGCAGCGCATCGAGCTCGCGGCGGCGGGCGATGAGGGCGCTCGCCGCGCGGGCGGTCTCGACGGCGGCGGCCGCGACGGTCTCGGCCTCGCGGGCCCCGATGGCAGCCTCGCGCGTGGCCTCGGCCTGTGCGGTGACCTCGGCCAGCAGCGCCTCGGCCTGTTCGGCGAGACCGTCCAGGCGCAGCGCCTCGGCCTGCGCGGCCAGGGTCTCCCGCGCCTCCTGCTCGGCGCCGGTGGCCTCGGCGAACCGCGCCAGGGCCTCTCCGAGGGCGGCGCGGGCGGCGTCGACCTCGCGCTTGGCGGCCTTGCGCATCTCCTCGAGCTGCTTCTCGACGGCCTCGTAGATCTCGGTGCCGAAGACGCGCTGCAGCACCTGCTGGCGCTCGGTGGTGCCGGCGCGCAGGAAGCGGGCGAACTCGTTCTGGGGCAGCAGCACGGTCTGGGTGAACTGCTCGCGGCTGAGCCCCACGGCGCGCTGGACCTCCCGGCCCACCTCGTCCAGGCGGGTGGCCAGGGGCTCGATGCCGTCGCCGTCCCCGTGGTGGTCGGCGATCGCGGCCGGGATCAGCTCCGGGGAGCCGATGCGCCAGAGGATCGCGCGGGCCTGCTGGCGGGTGGTGCCGGAGCCGCGCTTCTTGGCGCGCTGGTACTCGGGCTCGCGGCGGATCCGGTAGATCCCGGCGCCGGTCTCGAAGACGAGGTCCACGACGCTGGCGGCGGTGGGGTCGGCGAACTGGGAGCGGATGCGGTCGCCGCTGGTGTCGCTGCCGGCGACGGATCCGTACAGCGCGTAGACGATCGCGTCGAGCAGGGTGGACTTGCCGGAGCCGGTGGGGCCCTCCAGCAGGAAGATTCCGCCGGCGCCGAGGGCGGCGAGGTCCACCTCGACCTGTCCCGCGAAGGGTCCGATACCGGTCAGCCGCAGGTGATGGAGCTTCACGAGGCCTCCTCCCGTCGGCCGCGGACGGCGCCGAGGGCGTCCTGCAGCACCCGGTGCTCGGCGGCGGTGGGCTCGGCGGCGGTGACGTACTGGACGAAGTCGTCCATCACGGCGAGCGGGTCGGCCTCGCGGCGCACCTCGGGGGTGGCCTCGGCGGGGCGACGACCTTCGGGGGCGTAGACCGTCTCCAGCAGCTGCGGGAAGGATTCGCGCAGCCGTTCCTGCAGGTGGGCGGGACGGGCGGTGTCGGTGACGACGGCTTTCAGCCAGTCCTCGCCGTGCTCGGGGGCGCGGGCGAGGATCTCCTCGAGGGGGCCGCGCAGCTCGGTGAGGGCCCGCGGCACGGGGGCGGGCAGGCGCTCGACGGTGACCTCCCCGGGCGCGCCGAGCTCGACCAGCAGCACGGCCTTGCGGTGGGAGCGCTCGGAGAAGGAGAAGGCCAGCGGGGAGCCGGAGTACCAGGCGGGTGCGCCGACGGTGCGGCTGAGGTCCTGGCAGCCGTGGAGGTGTCCGAGGGCGAGGTAGTCGATGCCGCCGAGCACCCCGGCGGGCACGGAGTCGACGCCGCCCACCGAGAGGTCCCGTTCGGAGTCGCTGCCCTCGCCGCCGGTGACGAAGGTGTGGGCGAGCACCACCACGCGGGCTCCGGGATGCTCGGCGGCGCGGGCCCGGACCCGGTCCAGGGCGGCGCGGGTGACGGCCTCGTGGCTGCGCGCGAGCGGCTCCTCCCCGTCCGCGGCGAGCCGGTGGCGGTAGCGGTCGGGGTCGAGGTAGGGCAGGCCGAAGAACAGCACCTCACCGTGCTCATCGTCGACGGAGACGGGATGGTCGATCGCGGGCAGGTCCGTCAGCAGGTGGATGCCGGGGCGCATCAGCTCGCGGCCGAAGCCGAGTCGGTCGGCGGAGTCGTGGTTGCCGGGGGTGATGACCACGGTGGCGAGCTCGGCGAGCGCCGCGAGGGTGCGGCCCAGCAGCCGCACCGCCTGGATGGGCGGCACCGCCCGGTCGTACACGTCCCCCGGGATCACGACCACGTCCACCCCGTGCTCGCGCACCTGCTGCAGCAGCCAGTCGTGGAAGGCGGCCTGGTGCTCCTCCAGCTCGGCGCCGTGCAGGGTGCGCCCGAGGTGCCAGTCCGAGGTGTGCAGGATCTTCATGGTCCTGACCCTATGCAGATCCCCCGACAATCGAATCGCACGAGCCCTCTCCCGACCGTGTGCGCGGCGCGGCTGTCGCGTGTCGGAGGGCGCGCGTAGCGTGTCCGCAATGAGCACCGACGCCGCAGCCCCCGCCCCGCACCCCGCCGATGTCGAGCAGGTCACCGTCGACGTGGTGGTGATCGGCGGTGGCCCCGTCGGCGAGAACATCGCCCAGTACGCCACCGAGGGCACCGAGCTGACCGCCGCGATCGTCGAGGGCGAGCTGATGGGCGGTGAGTGCTCCTACTACGCCTGCATCCCCTCGAAAGCGCTGCTGCGTCCCCTCGCGCTCGCCGAGGCCTCCGCCCACATGGAGGGCGTCGCGCCCGGCTCCCTGCGCGCCGCGGAGCTGCTGCGCCGCCGCGACGAGTGGGTGCACCAGTACGACGACTCCAGCCAGGCCGACTGGGCCGAGGGCGCCGGGATCCGGGTGCTGCGCGGCCACGGCCGACTCAGCGGCGAGCGGGAGGTGACCGTCGCGGGCGAGCGCCCCGTCCGCGTCACCGCCCGGCACGCGGTGGTGCTCGCCACCGGCTCCACCCCCACGATCCCGCCGGCGCTGCAGGGCCTGGACGCGTGGACCTCCCGGGACGCCACCGGGGTGCGGGAGGTGCCCGAGCGCCTCGCGATCGTCGGCGGCGGCGTCGTCGCCACCGAGGCCGCCACCTGGATGGCGGCACTCGGCAGCACCGTGACCCTGCTGGTGCGCGGCGACCGGCTGCTGCCCGGCACCGAGCCCGCCGCCGGCCGCATCGTGCTCGACGCCCTGCGGGAGCGCGGCGTCACCGTCCACCTGGGCACCGAGGTCACCGCCGCCACCCGGGACGACGTCCAGGACACCGGGCTCGGCCGGCGCCATGGGGGCCCGCTCGCTCTGGGACTCTCCGGGGACGGCCCGGCCCGGCTGGAGGTCGACGAGCTGCTGGTCGCCACCGGCCGCCGCCCCCGCCTGGACGACCTGGCGCTGGAGACCGTGGGCCTCACCCCCGCGCAGGTGCTCGGCGGCGACCTGCCCGCGTGGCTGCTGACCGTGGGCGACGCCAGCGGCGAGGCCCCGCTGACCCACTGGGGCAAGTACCGCGCCCGCGTGCTCGGCGACCGGGTCCGCGCCGAGGCCACCGGGCAGATCCCGGAGCCGGAGCCGTCCGTGGTGCCGGTGCCGCAGGTGGTGTTCACCGAGCCACAGGTCGCCGCCGTCGGCATGACCGCCGCGCAGGCCGAGAAGGCCGGGCACCGGGTCGCCACCGCGGAGGTCGGCTACGGATCCGCGGCCGGCACCGCCCTGATCCGCGACGACGCCGACGGCACCGCGATCCTGGTGGTCGACGCCGACACCGGTATCCCCCTCGGCGCCACCCTGGTGGGCCCCGAGGCGGCCGAGCTGATCCACCCGGCGACCGTCGCGATCGTCGGCCAGGTGCCGGTGTCCGTGCTGCGCCACGCGGTGCCGAGCTTCCCCACCGCCTCCGAGCTCTGGCTGCGCCTGCTCGAGGAGCTGCCACGGGAGCTGCGCCACCGGCTCTGAGTCACGTGAGCACGACGGAGCGGGACGGCCGGGGTATGCCCGACCGTCCCGCTCTGCTGTGGAGGTGCGGTGGTCAGTTGTCGACGAACGCGATGCCCTCGTGGTCCGTGCGGTACATGAAGGCGGCCATCGCGTCGCGGTCCAGCAGACCGGTGTCGGTGACGTCGCTGCCCTCGGTGAAGACGTGGAAGTTGTCGCCGCCGGCCACGAGGAAGCTCGCGGCGACCACGGTGTAGGTGGCCTCCGGGTCGATGGCCTCGCCGTCGACGGTCACCGAGGTGATCCGCTCGCCCTCGGGAAGGGACTCGTCGAAGGTGTAGGAGACGTTGTCGGACAGGCCCAGCTGCAGGTAGGGCCGCGAGGGGACGGTGCCCTCGGCGGTGCGCTGCCACTGCTGCTCGAGCAGCGTGGTGACCTGCTCACCGGTGAGGTCGACCGTGGAGAGGTTGTCGACGAAGGGGACGATGTCGTTGGCCTCCTTGTAGGTGACCACGCCGTCGCCCTCCCCCGCGGTCTCCTCGTAGGAGAGGTTCGAGCGGACGCCACCCGGGTTCATCACGCCGATGGTGGCGCGGGTGCCGCCGTAGGAGTCCTGCTGGGTGGCCCAGACCATCGACTCGGCGAGCTCGTCGGAGAGGGCGGAGGAGCTGGCGCGGTCGTCGCCGCGGCCGTCGTACTCGTCGCTGACGGATCAGACGCCGTCCACGTACTCGGCGGAGTCCGGGGCGTAGGCGGTGGTGATGTCGGTGTCGATGTCGCCGACGGCCTCCTGCGCGGCCTCCTCGCCGGCGGCCGCGGGGGCGGCGAGGCCGGCGCCGGGCAGGCCCAGCAGCAGGCTCGAGGCACCGAGGCCGACGGCGCCTCGACACCAGGAGGAACGGGAGGAAGGCGACATGACGGGCGAACTCCAGCGTCGGGGAACGGGCGGGGGATGTGTCCTGGATCATCCAAGCCCAGGGCACCGACACACCAGCACCCTTCGCCGACCTGTTTCCCGGATCGACGCCGAACGTTCCTCGGCGATCGCCGAGCCGTCGGCGTCTGCTGCCCCACATCGTGGCGCGCACCCGCGGCCCGTCGCGCCCGATTCGATACCATCGGCACCGACCTCCCGCGGACGGGTGTCCCGCGCCCCGGTGCGGGTCCACCGTCCGCTCCGCCCCGCGCCGTCTCTCCCCCGGCGAGGGCGCCACCCGACGTGGACCGCGTCGGGTCGACGCTCGTCGTCCCCCGAAGGAGTCCCCCTCATGGTGATGCCGTTCCTGCACCGTCGACCCACCGTCCCCGCCACCGACGGCGAGAGCTGGCCGCACGTCGTGATCATCGGCGGCGGCTTCGCGGGCGCCCAGGCCGTGATGGGGCTGCGCGACACCCGGGTGCGGGTCACCCTGATCGACCGCAACGTCTACAAGACCTTCCAGCCGCTGCTGTACCAGGTGGCCACGGCCGGCCTGAACCCCGGGGACGTCACCATGTTCCTGCGCGGTCTGTCGCTGAAGGTGCCCAACATGCGCTACCGCCAGGGCGAAGTGGTGGGCGTGGACCCGGAGGAGAAGGTCGTCACCCTCGACGAGGGCCAGCGCGGCGCGCACCACCTGTCCTACGACTACCTGGTGCTCGCCAACGGCGCGACCACCAACTTCTTCGGCACCCCCGGCGCCGAGGAGCACGCGATGCCGATGTACACCCGCTCCCAGGCCCTGGCCATCCGCGAGCGGGTGTTCTCCGAGCTGGAGCGCTCCTCCCGCGACTCCACGGGCGACAAGCTGCACGTCTCCATCGTCGGCGGCGGCCCCACCGGCGTGGAGATCGCCGGGGCGCTCGCCGACTTCCGCGAGCAGGAGCTGGACATCCTCTACCCGGAGATGGACCCGGGCACCCTGCAGATCACGCTGATCCAGCGCGGCAAGGACCTGATCAAGGAGTTCCGCGAGGAGTACCGCGAGTACGCCGCCGAGGAGCTGCAGGACCGCGGCGTGGAGCTGTGCCTGGGGCACGGCGTGGACGCCGTGGGCTACGACCACGTCGAGCTCGACGGCGGCCGCATCCTCGAATCCGACATCACCATCTGGGCGGCCGGCGTCGGCATCGCCGAGACCGTCGCCGACTGGGGGCTGCCGCAGGACGACCGCGGCCGCCTCGTGGTCGACGAGACCCTGCAGGTGGAGGGCTTCCCGGGCGTCTACGCCGCCGGGGACATCGCGGGCGGCGAGCACGCTCTGCCGCAGCTGGCCCAGCCCGCCATCCAGACCGGCCAGGCCGTGGCGAAGATGATCGACGCCGACGTCACCGGCGCCACCAAAAAGCCGTTCAGCTACCTGGACTTCGGCACCATGGCGACCATCGGCCGCCACGCCGCGATCACCCAGCTGCCCGAGGTGCCCGGCCTCGGCTCCCACGGCCTGACCGGCACCGTCGGCTGGTTCTCCTGGCTCGGCGTGCACGTGGCCAAGATGATCGGCCACCGCAACCAGCGCGCCGTGGCGATGAACCTGCTGTCGCTGTACGGCGGCACCCGACGCACCCACCAGCCGAATCCGGTGGTCGGCGAGGTCGACTCGATCGCCGCGGCCCGCGAGTTCGAGAAGCAGGCGCCGCACCGCAAGTTCGGCGTCAACGCCCAGGGCTGAGCGTGGGCGAGCAGGGACGGCTGAGCGACACCCTGGCGGGACGCCGGGTGGCGGTCGCCGCCGAGCGCAAGGCCGAGGAGGCCATCGCGTCCCTGCAGCGCCACGGCGCCGAGGTCGTCCAGGCGGCGCCGCTGTCGGTGGTGCCGCACGCGGACGACGCCGAGCTGCTGGCGCGCACCCGGGAGCTGCTGGCGGCTCCCCCGCAGGTCGTGGTCGCGACCACCGGGGTGGGCTTCCGCGGCTGGCTGGCCGCGGCCGACGCCGCCGGGCTGGGCGAGTCCCTGCGCGAGGCGCTCGCCGGGGCGACGCTGCTGGCCCGCGGCACCAAGGCTCGCGGCGCGATCCGGCAGGCGGGGCTCACCACCGCCTGGGTCGCGGAGTCGGAGACCGCCGCGGAGGTCGGAGAGCACCTGCGCACCCTGGACCTCGCCGGGCAACGGGTCGCGATCCAGCACCACGGCTCCGGCGCCGACGGCCTCGACGAGCTCTGCGCGGAGCTGGGTGCCGAGGTCACCAGCCTGACCATCTACCGCTGGGGGCCTCCCGCCAACCCGGCCGCCCTGGAGCGCGCCGTGCGCGAGGCGGGCGAGGGCACCGTGGACGCGGTGCTGTTCACCTCCGCGCCCGGGGTCGTCTCCTGGCTGGAGGCCTCCCGCACCGCCGGCACCGCCGACGCCCAGCGCGAGCGCGCCGCCACGGGGTGCCTGCTGCTGGCCGCGGTCGGCCCCGTCACCGCGGCCCCCCTGCAGGAGGAGGGCTTCGCCGTGATGGTCGCCGAGCGCAGCCGCCTGGGGGCACTGCTGCGCGACGTGGTCGCCCACTACGCCTGACCGGGCAGGTCTTCCAGCGCGTCCAGCGCCTGCAGGGTCGCGACGACAGCCTCCGCCGCCTCCGCCCCCTTGTCCTCCACCGAGCCGGGCAGCCCGGCGCGGTCCCGCGCCTGCTGCTCGGTGTCGCAGGTCAGCAGCCCGAAGCCGACGGGCAGCCCGGTGCGGACGGACACCTCGGTCAGGCCCGTGGTGGCGGCCTGGCAGACGTAGTCGAAGTGCGGGGTGCCGCCGCGGATGACGACGCCCAGCGCGACCACGCCGTCAGCCACGGCGGCGGCGCGGGCTGCGGCGACGGGCAGCTCGAAGGAGCCGGGCACGCGGAGCACGGTCGGTGCGGGGGCGCCGAGCTCGGCCAGGCGGCGACGGGCCCCGGCCAGCAGGCCGTCCATCACCTCGGTGTGCCAGCTGGCGGCGACGATCACCAGGCGGCGGCCGGTGGCGTCGGGGGTCAGGGTGGGGGCGCCGTGCGCGCTCATGCGATGTCCTTCCGGGGGTGGGCGGGGGTGAGGGCGTCCGCGGGGATGCGGTGGCCCATGCGCTGCGCCTTGGTGCGCAGGTAGGTGACGTTCTCGGGGCCGACGCCGACGATCAGCGGACGCTGCGCGACCACCGCGATGCCGTGCGCGCGCAGCCCGGCGGCCTTGTCCGGGTTGTTGCCCAGCAGCTCCACCTCGGTCACGTCGAGTGCGGTGAGGATCGCGGCGGCGGCCCCGTACTCGCGGGCGTCGACGGGCCAGCCGCGGGCCCGGTTGGCCTCGACGGTGTCGTGGCCCGCGTCCTGCAGGGCGTAGGCGGCGATCTTCTCGGCCAGGCCGATGCCACGGCCCTCGTGGCCGCGCAGGTAGACCAGCACCCCGCCGTGAGCGGCGAGGTGCTCCAGGGCCGCCTCGAGCTGCGGTCCGCAGTCGCAGCGGGCCGAGCCGAGCGCCTCCCCGGTCAGGCACTCGGAGTGCACCCGCACCGGGGTGGGGGCGCCCGGGGCGACGGGTCGCTCGGCGACCAGGGCCAGGTGCTCGGCGGCGGCCAGGCGGGCGGCGGCCTCCCGGCGCAACACCGGGCCCTCGTCGTGGACCAGCTCGCCGATGACACCGACGGGGACGAGGCCGGCCGCGCGGCAGAGGTCCACGGCGGCCTCGGTGTGGCCGGGGCGCTCGTGGACCCCGCCGGGCACGGCCCGCAGCGGCAGCACGTGCCCGGGGCGGATCAGGTCGGCGGGGGCCGCGTCCGGGTCGGCGAGCACGCGCAGGGTGCGGGCGCGGTCGGCGGCGGAGATGCCGGTGGTGACGCCGTCGGCGGCATCGACGGCCACCGTGTAGGCGGTGCCGCGGGGGTCCTGGCCGCGGGGCACCATCGGCGGCAGGCCGAGGGCGTCGGCGCGGTCGGCGGGCAGCGGCGCGCAGAGGTAGCCGGAGGTGCGGCGCACCATCCAGCCGATCCAGCGCTCGCTCGCGTGCTCGGCGGCCATCACCGCGTCGACCTCGTCCTCCCGCTCGGTGCCGTCGGCGACGAGGACGGGGCGGCCCGCGCGCAGCTCGTCGAGGGCGCGGGCCAGCCGCTCGCCCGCCTCGGCAGCGGGGTGGTGGTTGTCGGTCGCGGCGCTCATCGCGCCAGCTCCCGCACGCGGCCGGTCTCGCTCCAGCGGGCGGCGTAGCGGGCCATCACGTCGACCTCGACGTTCACCCGGTCGCGCGCGGCGAGCTCCCCGAGGGTGGTGGCTGCGAGCGTGGCGGGGATGAGGGCGACGGAGAGGGTGTCCGCGGTGACCGCGGTGACGGTGAGGGAGACGCCGTCCAGAGTGATCGCGCCCTTCTCGGCGATCAGCGGGGCGAGGCTCTGATGGTCGGCCTCCCCGGGGTCGAGGGCGAACGTCAGCTCCCGCCAGCGGCCGCCGTCGACGCGGCGGACCAGGCCGGCGGTGCCGTCCACGTGGCCCTGGACGACGTGCCCGCCGAGCCGCTGGTCGGCGCGAACGGAGCGTTCGAGGTTCACCCGGACGCCGGGGGCGGCGGCGCCGAGGGTGGTGCGGCGCAGGGTCTCGGGGATGGCCTCGACGGCGAAGCGGCCCTCGCCGGGCAGCTCCACCACGGTGAGGCAGACGCCGTCCACGGCGATCGAGTCGCCGAGCCCGGCATCGGAGGCGGCGCGGGGGCCGTGCAGGACGAGGCGGGTCTCGCCGCCGGGGAGGGGGTCGAGGCGGTCGATCGTGCCGATCTCCTCGACGATGCCGGTGAACATGGGAGCTCCTTCTGGGCGGTGTGCGGAGGGTGCAGGGTCAGGCTGGGATGGCGATGAGCAGCAGGTCCTCGCCGAGCCGGCGGAGCTCGCGGGTCCGCCAGCGGGGGGCGCCGGCGAGGCCGGGGATGGCGGGGCGGCGAGCACGGGGGTGCCGGCGCCGAGGTGGAGCGGGGCGAGGTAGGCGTGCAGCTCATCGATCAGGCCCGCGGCGAGGGCGGCGGCGGACAGGCGCGGCCCGCCCTCGAGCACCGCGTGCCGCACGCCGCGGGAGGCGAGTTCGGCGAGCACGGTGGCGGGGTCGTGGGTGGGCAGGGCCAGGAAACGGCCGTCGGTTCCGCGCACGGCCGCGGCCGCGGGGAGGGGGCGGTGGCCGACGACGACGCGCCAGGGCGGGCTGCCGTCGGCGCCGGGGGTGCGGACGGTGAGGGCGGGGTCGTCGGCGAGCGCCGTGCCGGTGCCCAGGATCAGGGCGTCGGCGCGGGCGCGGACCTGGTGGGCGTGGGCGCGGGCCTCGGGGCCGGTGATCCAGCGGCTGGCCCCGTCGGCGGCGGCGACCTGCCCGTCCAGGCTGGTGGCGGTTTTCCAGACCAGGTGCACGCCCCGCGCGGCGGCGCGGGTGTACCAGGGGCGGATCAGGTCGAGGGCTGCGGCGCGCTCCAGTCCGGTGTGCACCGCGATCCCGGCCTCCCGCAGCCGCGCGGCCCCGCCGCCGCTGTCCCGGCCGGGCTCGGGCAGGGCGTGGACCACACGGGCCACGCCCGCCGCGATGAGGGCCTCGGCGCAGGGGCCGGTGCGGCCGGTGTGGGCGCAGGGTTCGAGGGTGACGACGGCGGTGGCGCCCCGGGGGTCGTGGCCGCGGGCACGGACGTCGGCGAGGGCGGCGACCTCGGCGTGGGCGGTGCCGGCGCCGCGGTGGTGCCCCTCTCCCAGGGTGCGCCCGTCGGCATCGAGGATGACGCAGCCGACCTGCGGGTTCGCATCCTGGGCGGGGCCGTGGGCGGCGAGGGTGAGGGCGTGGAGCATGGCGGCGCGCTCGGCGGGGGTGGGGTGCTCCTGCACGGTCGGCTCCCGGTGGACGGACTCGTCCCGGGGCGATGGCGCGGCGCGCACGACGTCGGGCGCGCAGACGTCGACGGATCGACGCCGCGCACGGCGACGCCACATCTCCTCCCATCCGGACTATTACCGTCGGCCCTGGAGTTCCACCAGGTCAACCGACTCCCGAGGGAGCCGGGTCGCGGACTGTCACCGCCGGTTCAGACTTTCACTGACCCCGGAGAATGTGGTTCATTCGCGGCCACCGTAGCACTGCGGTGCGAGGGCGCGGCGGCTCAGGCCGGCCCGCCGCCTAGGATCAGGTACCCGGCGCAGAGGGCCCCGACGGCGAGCACCGCGCCCGTGGCCAGCAGCATCGGCCAACCGCCGCGGGAGAGCACCCCCTGGCCGCGCAGGGAGCGGTGCGCCTGCCGGTAGCCGGTGGCTGCGAGCGCGTAGGCGAGCACCGCGAGGGCGGCCCCGACCACGCCGACCACGACCGCCGCGGGGCCCAGCTCGCTCATGGAGAACCGCATCGCGAGCAGGGAGGACACCCCGAAGGCGAGGCAGGTGCGGCGCCAGGCCAGCAGGGTCCGCTCGGGCTGCAGGCCGGGGTCGTAGACGGCATCGGGCTCGGGCCGCGGGGGCTGACTCACAGGTACAGGCCGATCCCGAGCAGCACCGCCGCGAGCACCACCCCGACGACCAGGATCCCGCCGACGGCCAGGCCCGGCAGCGGGGTGCCGCGGCGCAGGGACGTCTCGGTGGCCTTCCACCCCAGCCACGCCTGCACGGCGGCGAGGGTGCCGAGCACCATGAACACGATCGCCGCGGCGATGCGCCAGCCGGGCTCGGCGGAGATCGGCAGGGCCTCCAGCGCGAAGGCGCCCGCGTACATCGCCAGGGCGGTGCGCAGCCAGGCCAGGAAGGTGCGCTCGTTGGCGAGACTGAAACGGGGGTCGGGCTCCTCGCCCTCGCGGTAGACGGAGGCGGGGAAGCGGCGGGGCGCGCTCATGGGGTGCTCCTTCGCGGGGAGACGGTGCGGAAGCCGGCGTTGCCCATCGAGGAGTCCGGGGTGTTCCGGGACCTCGCGGCGTTGCGGTAGCGGTTGCAGTAGGAGGCGTGGCAGAGATAGCTGCCGCCCCGCAGCACCCGGGTACCGCCGCCCTCGGGACCGGTGGGATCGGTGATGGTGGTGCGCGCGGCGGCGGTGGTGCCGCGACGATAGGACTTGGGGTGGAAGCCGTCCTCGCACCACTCCCAGACGTTGCCCACGCTCTGCCACAGCCCATATCCGTTCGTCGCGAAGCTGCGCACGGGCGCGGTGGTGAGGTACCCGTCCGCGCCGGTGTCGCGACGGGGGAACTCGCCCTGCCAGACGTCGACCCGGTAGGGCGGCTGGTCGATGGGCTCCTCGCCCCAGGGGAAGGTGGCGCCCTCGATCCCACCACGGGCGGTGTACTCCCCTTCGGCCTCGGTGGGCAGGCGACGTCCCGCCCAGGAACAATAGGACTGCGCGTCGTGCCAGCTCATGTGCACGACGGGATGGTCGTCGAGACCGTCGAGGTCGGAGCGGCGACAGCCGGAATGGCGCCAGTCGGCGCCGCGGACGCCGCGCCACCAGGGGGTGCCGGCGGCGGGGCCCCTCACGTCGGCCTCCTCGGCGGCGAGCGCCAGGTGGAAGACGGCGGAGAAGCCGAAGCGCTCGGCCTCGGTGCGGTAGCCGGTGTCCTCCACGAAGCGGGCGAAGTCGGCGTTGGTGACGGTGGTGACGTCCACGTCCAGGGCGCTGATGGCGACCCGGTGCAGGGGCGTCTCCCCGTCCCCGCGGTTGCGGTGCCCGGTGGCGTCGCCCATCGTGAACTCCCCGCCCGGCACGTGCGCCTGCTCGATCCGGCGGCGCTCGGCGGTGTCGGTGGGAGGGGCGTCGTTCGGCGCAGGCGAGGCATCCCCACCGAGCGCGGAGGCGGGTGCGGCGGAAAGCTCCAGCGACTGCCGGTCGGGCGTCCCGCAGCCGCAGCCGGTCCCCTGCTCCTGCACGTCGCCTCCTGCATCCTCGCCGCGGCCCGGCGACCTCCCCGGGCGCCCTGCTCAGCCTATCCAGCAACGGGCCCCGTCACGTTCGTGCGGGTATGGGACGGGGGCGGCGGGGGCGAGGCCGGCGGCGGGGGCTCCTCGCGTATCCGCCCGCGCCGCGAGGAGGCCCACCCCTCCACGGATGGGACGGAAGGTCACGGAGAGGTCACGGCGCATCTCGGACGTAGGCACCCCGCGGCCCCGCTCCTACCGTTCCGGACAACCCGTGCGACGGAGGACGGGCTCATCCCACCCACCCCGCGAGGGAGTCTGCATGAGCTACGTCCCGCCCGCCGACCTCACCACCCGCATGATCGACGCCGGTCAGAAGAAGGTGCTGCTGCCCGCCCGGGACACCGTGATCCGGGCGATCATGGCCGGCGGCATCCTCGCCCTGGCCGCGGCCTTCGCCATCACGGTGACCACCCAGACCGGGCAGCCCCTGGCCGGGGCACTGCTGTTCCCCTGCGGCTTCGTGCTGCTGTACCTGATGGGCTTCGACCTGCTCACCGGCGTGTTCACCCTGACCCCGCTGGCGCTGCTGGACAGGCGCCCGGGCGTGACCTTCGGCGGGGTGATGCGTACCTGGGGCCTGGTGTTCCTCGGCAACCTGATCGGCGCGATCATCGTCGCGGTGCTGATGGCCATCTACGTCACCTACGGCTTCTCCACGGAGCCGAGCCCCGTCGGCCAGGCGATCGGGGAGATCGGCCACGGCCGCACCGTCGGCTACGCCGAGCACGGCGCCGCCGGGATGCTCACCCTGTTCGTGCGTGGCGTGCTGTGCAACTGGATGGTCTCCACCGGCGTGGTCGCCGCGATGATGTCGGACTCCGTGACCGGCAAGGTCATCGCGATGTGGTTGCCCATCATGCTGTTCTTCTACATGGGCTTCGAGCACTCCATCGTCAACATGTTCCTGTTCCCCTCCGGCCTGATGCTCGGCGCCGACTTCACGCTCGGCGACTACCTGGTCTGGAACGAGATCCCCACCGTGCTGGGCAACCTCGTGGGCGGCCTCGTCTTCGTCGGCCTGCCGATGTACCTCACCCACCGCCGCCGCGAGCCCGTCGCCCCGGCCGGCACCCCGGATGCGCCCGCCGCCTCCCGTCCGGCACCCGCCCCGCGCCCCGCCGAGCCGGCCCTGGCCCGCACCGCCGACGCCGCCCCCGCCGGCGCCTGAGCCCGGCCCGACACCGACCCGCACCACCGCACCGAACCCGGAGCACCCATGCCTGAGACCCTGCCCCCGCCCTACCCCTCCTCCCTGCCCGTCCCCTCCGATCGGCGGATCGTCGTGATCGGCGCCGGAATGGTCGCCCACCGCTTCGTGGAGAGCCTGACCAGCAGCAGCGAGGAGTCCTTCATCCTCACCGTGCTGGGCGAGGAGGGCCGCCACCCCTACGACCGGGTGGGCCTGACCGGCTTCTTCGAGGGCAAGGACCACGAGGAGCTGGGCCTGGACACGGCGCCCTTCGCCGACCCCCGGGTGCGCTTTCTGGCCGGCGACCCGGCCGTGCACATCGACCGCGAGGCCCGCCGCGTCACCACCGCCACCGGGCAGAGCCTCCCCTACGACACGCTCGTGCTGGCCACCGGCACCTCCGCCGTGCGCCTCAAGCTCACGGGCGCGGACCTGCCCGGCTCCTTCGTCTACCGCACCCTGGGCGACCTCGAGGAGATGCGCGCCTTCGTCGTACGCCGCAGCGCCGAGCTCGGCCGCCCCCTGGTCGGGCACGTCGTCGGCGGCGGCCTGCTGGGGCTGGAGGCCGCGGGAGCCCTACAGGGCCTCGGGGTGGATGCCACCGTGGTGCAGTCCAGCGACCGCCTGATGTCCGCGCAGCTCGACCTGCCCGCCGGGCAGGCACTCGGCCGCCTGATCGGGGCGAAGGGGATGCGGGTGCGCACCCAGTCGCGCACCTCGGCGCTGACGGCCGCGACGGACGGCGCGGTCAGCGGGATCTCCTTCCGCGGCGGCGAGCACGAGGCCAGCGACGTCGTCGTCTTCACCGTCGGAGTCTCCCCCCGCGACGAACTGGCCCGGGACGCGGGACTGGTGTGCGGGGAGCGGGGCGGCGTCGAGATCAACGCCCGCTGCCGCACCAGCGACCCGGCGATCCTCGCGATCGGCGAGGTGGCCAGCTTCGAGGGGCAGTGGGTCGGCCTGGTCGCCCCCGGCTACGCGATGGCCGAGGTCGCCGCGACCGGCCTGCTGGGCGGCGAGGGCACCTTCGACGGCTTCGACTCCTCCACCAAGCTCAAGCTGCGCGGCGTGGACGTCGCGAGCTTCGGCGACGCCTTCGCCACCACCCCGGGCGCCCTGGACGTGGTCTACTCCGACCCCGTCGCCGGGGTCTACAAGAAGCTCGTGCTCTCCGACGACGCCCAGACGCTGCTCGGCGGCATGCTGGTGGGCGACGCCTCCGCCTACGGGGCGCTGCGGCCGCTGGTCGGCGGGAGCCTCGGCGGGGACCCCGCTGCCTACCTGATGCCCGAGGGCGGGCTCGCGGCGCCCAGCGGGGACCTGCCCGACGAGGCGATCGTCTGCTCCTGCTCCTCGGTGAGCGCCGGCACCATCCGCCACGCCGTCCGCGAGGGCGGCTGCGAGGACGCGGGCGCCGTCAAGGCCTGCACGAAGGCGGGCGCCACCTGCGGCTCCTGCACCGTCATGGTCAAGGGCCTGGTCACCAAGGAGCTCGCGGCGATGGGACGCACTGTCTCCGACGCCCTCTGCGAACACTTCCCGATGTCCCGCCGCCAGCTCTACGACGCCGTGCAGGTCTCGGGCCTGGACACCTTCTCCGCCGTGTTGGAGCGCTTCGGCCGCGGGCGCGGCTGCGACACCTGCAAGCCGGCCCTGGCCAGCATCCTCGCCCTGCTCGGCGGGAAGCACGTGCTCGACGGCGGGAACGCCGCCCTGCAGGACACCAACGACCACGTGATGGCGAACCTGCAGAAGGACGGCACCTATTCGGTGGTGCCGCGGATGGCGGGCGGCGAGGTCACCCCCGCGGGCCTGATCGCCATCGGCCGCATCGCCGAGGACTACGGGCTGTACACCAAGCTCACCGGCGGCCAGCGGATCGACATGTTCGGCGCCCGCCTGGAGCAGCTGCCCGAGATCTGGGGCCGCCTGGTCGAGGCGGGCTTCGAGTCCGGCCAGGCCTACGGCAAGGCACTGCGGACCGTGAAGTCCTGCGTCGGCTCCACCTGGTGCCGCTACGGCGTGCTGGACTCGGTGGGCATGGCGGTGCGCCTCGAGCTGCGCTACCGCGGCCTGCGCTCCCCCCACAAGCTCAAGGTCGGCGTCTCCGGCTGCGCCCGCGAGTGCGCCGAGGCCCGCTCGAAGGACGTCGGCGTGATCGCCACCGAGAAGGGCTGGAACATGTACGTCGGAGGCAACGGCGGCTTCACCCCGCGCCACGCCGAGCTGCTGGCCGAGGGACTGGACGACGAGAGCCTGATCCGCGCCATCGACCGCTACTTCATGTATTACATCCGCACGGCGGACCGGCTGCAGCGGACCGCTCCCTGGTTGCAGGCCCTCGACGGCGGCATCGAGGGTCTGCGGGAGGTGGTCTTCGAGGACTCCCTGGGGATCTGCGCCGATCTGGACGCCCAGATGGCCACCCACGTGGAGGGCTACGAGGACGAATGGGCGGCCACGCTCAAGGACCCGGAGAAGCTGCGCCGCTTCGGCTCCTTCGTCAACGCCCCCACCACCCCCGACCCGACTCTCGCCTACGTCCCCGAGCGCGGCCAGGTCCGCCCCGCGAGCGCCGCCGAGCGTGCCGACGGGGGCGTCCTGATCGCCGGCACCACCCTGGAGGTCCGCCGTTGAGCACCACCGACCTGTCCCCCACCGTCGGCGCCGCCGAGGCCGCAAGGGCCACCGGCACCGAGAGGGCCGTGTTCTCCTCCCCCGGCCGAGCCCCCTCCACCGACGCCGTGGTGCGTTGGCTGCGGGTGTGCGAGCTGGGCGACCTGGAGGTGGAGCGCGGTCGCGCCGCCCTGCTGGACGACGCCCAGGTGGCACTGTTCCTGCTGGTCGACGGCACCGTGCGGGCCGTCGCGAACCTCGACCCCTTCAGCGGGGCGCAGGTGATCTCCCGCGGGATCGTCGGCAGCCGCGGGGCCGCCACCACCATCGCCTCCCCGATGTACAAGCAGATCTTCGACCTGCGCACCGGGCACTGCCTCGACGCCCAGGGCAAGGACCCCGTGCATCTGCGGGTGTGGCCGGTGCGCATCGAGGGCGAGGACGTGATGCTGGGCCTCGAGGCCTGACCCCGGCTCGCCCACCCGACGCCGCGCACGCTCCACCTCCTCACGCCCCTCGCCCCTCGCCCCTCGCCCCTCGCCAACGAGCGTCACGTCTGTGTCGCTGTTCCGGAGGAAGCGTCACGTTCGTGTCGGATAGGGCTTCTCCATCCGACACGAACGTGACGCACCCCCGCTGGCGCGGGCCGAGTGGGGGTGCGAGCGGGTTCGCGGGCGGCGCGGGAACGCCTCAGCGGACGGTGAGGACGAGGCGGCGCAACGTCTCAGAGTCCGCCCGGAGCCCTGCGAACGTTCCGTCGGGGGCGCCCGTGGCCCAATCACCACCGTCCGGCGGCGCAGCGTAGCGGGCATCGGCGACGGCGGAGGCGAGGCGGGCGGCGGCCGCGCGATGCTCCGCGGTGACCCCCGTGCGGCCGGTCGCGGACTGGTCGAGCAGCGCATCGAGCGCCGCCCGCGGTGGCAGCGCGGGATCGCGGTGCAGGTCGAGCGGGGGGCGTCCCCAGCGGCCGGTCCAGCCCAGCCAGGTCTCGGCACGGGAGCGTCGCCGCAGGGCGCCGTCGAGGTCCTCCCAGGCCAGCTCCCCGGCGGCGCGGCGGCGGCGTTCGGTTGCGGCGGACGTCGGCTCCCTCGCACCGTCCGCCGGCTCCGCCTCCAAGGCGTCCCACCGGGCGAGGCGGGCGGCCTCGCGGGCACGGCTCCGGAACACCCCCAGCGCGGCCACGGCAGCGACCAGGAGGACCGTGAGGCCGGCCAGCAGGATCCCCCGGCGCGCTCCGCTCGTGCTCGCCGAGCCCACGACCTCGTCCTCCGTGCCGGTCGGACTGCTCGTCGTGGTGCTCTCCTCCTCGGCGCTCGGCGTCTCCTCCTCCGTGGTGACCTCCGAGGTCTCCTCCTCCGCCGCCTCCGTCTCCTCGTCCTCGTCCTCGTCCTCGTCCTCGATGGTCCAGGCCGGGGTGCTGACGCCGTTGGCCGCCGCGGCGGGGGTGGGCTCGAAGCGCACCCAGCCGTGCTCGGGCCCGAACCACACCTCGGGCCAGGCGTGGACGTTGTCGGTCGTGACCACGCGGTCCTCGCCCTCGGTCTCCCCCGGGGTGAAGCCGATGGCGACCCGCGTCGGGTACCCCTGGGAGACCATCATCAGCGCGAAGGTGGCGGCGAACTGCTCGCAGTAGCCGACGCGCTCGGCGAGGAAGGAGTCGAGCGGGTCCTCCCCGGCGGGCGTCGTGGCGGTCAGCGAGTAGGCGAACTCGCTGCGGAAGTACTCCTGATAGGAAAGGGCGGTGTCGTAGGCGGTGGTGGCGCCCGCCTCGGTGGCCAGCAGCTCCGCGAGCTCGGTGGCCGTCGCGGGCACCTCCTCCGCCTCGACGTAGCCCGCCTCCAGCGGTTCGGCGAGCTCCTCCGGCTCGACCGCCCGCAGCTCCCCGGCGGTGGCGGGGTTCGCGGTCGCGACCACCATGAACGGCTCCGGCAGGGCATGGGTCTCGCCGCCCACGCTGACGCGGCGCTCCTCCATCCCCTCCAGCAGGGCGGACTGGGTCTTGGGGGAGGCGCGGTTGATCTCGTCGGCGAGCAGCACGGTCACCGCGGTGCGGGTGGCCTGCGGCGTGCCCTGCACGACGGCGGCGACGGCATCCATCACCTGCTCAGCCTCGGCGGCGATGGCTCCCGCGGTGGCGGCGTCGAGTGCGACGCCCCTCGCCTCGGGCTGCGGCACGCCGTCCGGTGGGGGTCTCGGTCAGGGGGTGGGCTACCTGCGGCTCCTCGGGGTCGGGGACGAAACGGCCGGGCGGAGGGCCCCGGGACCCGCGGCCGCCCGACCCGGTCAGGGTACGGCGTGCCCGGGCTCGTCCTGCGCCCCGCCCGCAGGCTCCTCCGGGGCCCCGGTGCGGATCCCGGCACCGCTCGTCCCGGGACAGGAGCGTCCCCGTACCTATGCTGAGGTCGACGGCGGTCTCCCGCCGTTCCCTTCCTGGTCCTCGTCAGAAAGCTCCTGACATGTCCTCCTTCGTCACCTTCGAGAAGTCGGCGCTTCGCGCGATCCGCACCATCCTCGGTGTGACCGGCGCCTTCGCCCTGATCATCGGCCTGCTGATCCTGATCTGGCCGGGCAAGACCGCCGGGGTCGTGGCCGGCATCGTCGCCGTCTACGCGGTCATCACCGGTCTGCTCTACATCACCGCCGGAGTGTTCTCCAAGGGCGCCGGCGGCTGGTCCCGCGTGGGCCACGTGGCCCTCGGCGTGCTGTTCGTGGTGGCCGGCATCCTCGCCTTCTCCAACCTCACCCTCACCACCGCGAGCCTGGCGATCTTCGTCGGCATCTTGGTCGGCCTGCTGTGGATCTTCGAGGGCGTCGTCGCCCTGACCACCGTGGGCGACTCCTCCTCCAAGGTCGTCTCGACCCTGTTCGCGATCGTGAGCATCCTGGCCGGCGTGCTGCTGCTGTTCTCCCCGCTGTTCGGCGCGGTCATCCTCTGGTGGCTGCTGGGCGTGGCCCTGGTCGTGCTCGGCGTCGTGAACATCGTGCGCGCCCTCGCCTTCGGGCGCGGCGCGGCCCGGAGCAGCCGCAACCTCTCCTGACCCCCCGGGGCCCTCGTGGCCCCTCGCACCCGACGGGGCGGCGATCCCGCAGCGGCCGGGTCGCCGCCCCGTCCGCGTCGTACCCTGATCCCGTCCCCGCCCGAGCGCGAAGGAGCCCCCATGCCGTCCCGCACCGCCGCCCCGGCCACCGTGCCCGTCCGCGCCGTTGCGCGTGAGGTCGAGGGGCGCCTGATCGCCCCACTGCCGGAGGAGTCCAGCGCCGCGCTGCCCTCGCGCGGCCAGGTCGCCGTCACCGCCGCCGTCGACGGCACCGTGCGGACCCTGGTGGTGGAGCCCGACGGCCGCAAGGGGCACTGGCTGGAGCTCGGCGCCGGGCCGCTGGCCGCCCTGGGCCTGGAGGCCGGGGACACGCTGGAGCTGGAGCTGACAACCGGGGCGGACTGGCCCGAACCGGAGGTGCCCGCGGACCTCGCCGCCGCCCTCGAGTGCGCTGAGGACGTGCAGGACACCTGGGCGGACATCACCCCGATGGCCCGCTGGGAGTGGGTGCGCTGGGTCGGCGCCACCCGCAGCGAGGACACCCGGGCCCGCCGGGTCGAGGTCTCCCTGGACAAGATGCGCCACGGGAAGCGCCGCCCCTGCTGCTTCGACCTGGCCTCCTGCACCGACCCGGAGCTGGCCCGCAGCGGGAAGCTCATCGACCCGTCCTGAGCCCGCCCCGGTCCCGCCAGGGGTCACGACTCGATCTCTTTCGTGACTTTTCAACAAGATCCGGGCTCGTTCGTCGGTTCCCCGCCCTACGGTGACACCGTCAGCAGCGCGGCGATCCCGGCTGCGACGTGCAGGTTCCGGCCCACACCATCCCCCTGGTGGGCCTCTGCGGGCGATGACGTCCGCAGTGTCGATCGTGCGTCCTCGCGACGCCGCAGCCGCTATCCCCCAAGGATTCCGTCATGTCCCAGTCCGATCAGCCCGGCCAGCCCGGCACCCCCGATCCCCAGCTGCCGCAGCACTCCCCACCGCCCTCCGCCCCGCAGTACGGCACCCCCGAGCAGGGCCAGTTCACCGCCCCGCCCGCCGAGCCCCCGAAGAAGAAGGGCAAGGGCAAGTTCATCGCCGCCGGCTGTGGTTGCCTGGCCCTGCTTGCCATCGGCATCGCCGGGTGCACCGCCGTGGTCGCGATGAACGGGGACGACGAGACCGATGCGTCCGCGGAGACCACCGCGGTGAGCGAGGAGGGGACTGAGGAGACCACGGAGGAGGTCACCGAGGAGCAGGCCGCGGAGGAGGACCAGCCGACCGAGGAGGAGGTGACCGAGGAGGAGGCAGCCGAGGAGGACGTCCCCAGCGACTACGCCTCGGCTCTCACCCAGGCCCAGTCCTACTCGGACACCATGTACATGTCCGAGCAGGGCATCTTCGACCAGCTCACCTCCGAGTACGGCGGTCAGTTCTCCGACGAGGCAGCCCAGTACGCGATCGAGAACGTCGACGCGGACTGGAACGCGAATGCCCTCGCCTCCGCCGAGAGCTACTCGGACACCCTCCACATGTCCCAGGCGGGCATCTTCGACCAGCTGACCTCCGAGTACGGCGAGCAGTTCACCGAGGAGCAGGCCCAGTACGCCGTCGACACCATCGATGCCGACTGGAACGCGAACGCCCTGGCGAAGGCCAAGGAGTACCAGGAGACGATGGCGATGTCGCCCGACGCCATCCACGAGCAGCTCACTTCCGAGTACGGGGAGCAGTTCACCCAGGAGCAGGCCGACTACGCGATCGAGAACCTCGACTCCTGACGACGGAGCCCTCGGCCCCGCCGACGGGACGAGGACGGGGCGGACCGGGAACACTCCGGGTCCGCCCCGTTTCCGCTCCCTACCCCCTGAGGTGATGTGTCTCAGGTCACAGAATCCTCGTGTGACGAACCCTCGGGACGCGACGTCCTCATGATGTCCGTACTTCCGATCCGGCAATCCCGCCGGCGCGATTCGAAGGAGTCATCATGGCGAACACTCCCATCCCCCAGACCGGTTCCCAGCAGGAGCGCGAGGCCGCGAAGCAGCAGGCCGAGCAGGAGAAGGCCCAGCAGCAGGCGCAGCAGGAGCAGAAGCAGGAGCGCACGCTCCGCGGCCCGCTGCAGACCGAGCAGGGCATCACCACCCTCGAGGACACCGTGGTCGCGAAGGTCGCCGGCATGGCGGCCCGTGAGGTCCCCGGCGTCTACGACATGGGCAACGCCGCGCGCCGCGCATTCTCCGCCGTCACCGACCGGATCCCGAACTCGCAGACCAACGTCGCCGGCGGCATCAGCGTCGAGAAGGGCGAGACCCAGACCGCGATCGACGTGACCGTGGTCGTCGACTACGGCGCCTCCATCGTCGAGGTCGGCAACGCCATCCGTCGCAACGTGATCGACCAGGTCGAGGGCACCACCGGCCTCGAGGTCATCGAGGTCAACATCAACGTGGTGGACGTCCACCTCCCGCAGGAGGACGAGGGCAGCAGCAACGGCTCCTCCAACTCCTCCGCGTCCTCCAGCCGCAACGACAGCCTGAAGTGATCCGTGTGATCGGGGCGGGAGCGGCATCGCTCCCGCCCCGATCCCTCTGACGAGGAGTTCTCATGAAGACATCGCACTTCGCCCTGCTGGTCGGCCTCCTCCTGGGTGCCGTCCTCGCTTTCGGCAGCTTCAGCCAGTTCTTCCTGGTCCTGATCTTCGCCGCCATCGGCCTGGCCGTGGGCATGACGATCGAGGGCCGGATCGAGATCCGTGGCCTGACCGACCGCTGGAGGAACTGACCATGACCGCCCAGTCGGCTCCGGCTCCCGTCGCCGGCCGTGCGGGGCATCGTCAGTCCGCCCCCGCCGAGAACCGCGGCACCACCAAGGTGCCCGCCAAGGTGGTCGCCCGTATCGCTGAGCAGGCCGCCTCCGAGGTCCCCGGCATCGGCGCCGCCGCCGGTGGCATCCTCGGCATCGGGGCCCGCCGTGACTTCGACGCCCGTCCCACCGTGACCTGCGAGCTGTACGGCCACACCGCGGTGCTGCACCTCGACGTCGGCCTCGGCTTCCCCACCCCGCTCGGTCCCGCCCTGCAGTACCTGCGTAAGCACGTGACCACGCGGGTCGAATCCCTCACCGGGCTCCAGGTCGGTCGGCTCGACGTCGACGTGTCCTGGATGCACGCGGAGGAAAACACCAGGAGGCAGCTGCGATGAGCTCCATGCCCGACTCCCTGACCCGGCGCCCGCCGCGCACCGTCCCTGCCCTGGTGACGGGGATCGTGCTGCTGGCGCTCGGCGGCCTGGCCGTCTGGATCCTCGGCGTGCGCCTGATCGAGGGCACCTGGCCCGAGCAGGTCCGCTCCGGCATCGAGACCCTCGCGGGCGTCCGCATGGACGCCGTCGGCGTACTCGTCACCGCCGGGGTGATGGCCCTGCTGGGCCTGATCCTGCTGCTGGCCGCCATCGTTCCCGGTGACCCGACCAACCGTCGCGTCCTGGAGGACGAGATCCCCGGCGAGACCGCGGTCTCCACCCGGGACATCGCCCGCCGCGCCCGCACCCGCATCGAGCGGGTGGACGGCGTGCAGTCGGTGGCCGCCCGCGTGAAGGGCAAGACCCTCGACGTGCAGGTGTCCACCCCCATCGACGACGCCGAGGGCGTGCGCCACCGTTCCCTGGCGGCCGCCGACCTCGCCCTCGCCGAGCTGCGACCCACCAAGACCCTGCGTGCCCGTGTCCGGGTGCGTCGGACCCGCTGAGAGGAGACGACCATGCGCACCATCTCCGGTCCCCGCAACCGCGTCGTGCTCGTGCAGCTGGGCCTGCTGCTCCTGCTCGGAGCGGCCTGGCTGATCTCGGCCTCGACCCCCCTGGCCGAGCAGTGGCCCTGGGCCCAGGACGTGCTGCCGCACGCCACCTCGACCCTCGGCCACCTCGCCACCGTGCACCAGGCCTGGCTGCTCCCCGTCGGGGCGGTCCTCGCGGTGCTCGCCGCCCTGCTGGGCATCGCACTGCTGATCTCGCAGGTGCCTTCGGCCCCCTCGACGCGCGCCCTGCGCGTCACCGACGAGCAGGACCACCTGCTGGGCACCGTCCAGCCCGAGGTGATCGAGCGGGCCCTGGTGGACGTCGCCGAGGAGACCGCCGGCGTGCAGTCGGCCACCGTCCGCATCGGCGGCGCGGCCTCCGCCCCCTGGGTGCAGGCCGAGGTCGCCGTCTCCGAGGAGGCCGAGGCCGGCTGGGCCGCCGAGGCCGTCCGCCGTCGTCTCGCCGAGGACCTGGCCACCGTGCTGGGCACCTCCCCGCAGCGGGTGGACCTGCTGGTCCGACTCCGCTCCGGCGGCGCCCCCAGCAGCGCCCGGCTGGACTCCCCGGCCCGGGAGGCGAGCGTCCCGGCATGACCGATCAGCCCGTCGTCGACGAGCGCTCGCTGGCGTTGCGGGCACAGGACGGGGACATCGAGGCCTTCGAGAGCCTGGTGGACCGGTCCCAGGGTCGCCTGTTCCGCATCGCCTACATGGTGGTGCACGACCGGGCGGACGCCGAGGACGTGGTGCAGGAGTCGCTGGTGCTGGCCTGGCGCCGGCTCCACCTGCTGGACGACCCGGCCGCGTTCGGCGGCTGGGTCGCCCGCATCTGCAGCCGCACCGCCACCGACCTGGTGCGCCGCCAGGCGCGCCGGGCCACCGATGCCGCCGAGCACCAGGACCTCGACCTCGCCGCCGAGCCCGGGGAGGCCACCCTCGGTGGCTCCGCCGGGTCCGGCTCCCGCGATCCGGCCCGCACCGCCGAGGTCAACGCCCAGATGGAAGCCCTCGCGGGCATCCTCACCACCGTCGACCCCGAGCTACGCGCCTGTTGGGTGCTGCGCGAGATCGACGGCATGGCCTACAGGGACACCGCTCGCGCCCTGGACGTGAGCGAACAGACCGTCCGCGGACGCATCTCCCGCGCCCGCACCCAGATCGTCGACCGCATGGAGGAATGGAGGTGAGCATGGTGCACAGCGAGCAGAGCGACCGCAGGCCCGGCACCGGCTCCCCGGAGACCGAGGACGACGTCGCCACGCAGCGTTACCTCGACCTGATCCGCTCGGCCCACCGCGAGTGGGGCGAGCTCGAGCGCTCGGGGGATGCCTCCGTGCAGCTCTCCGAGCAGGCCCGCAGCACGATCCGCGAATCGGTGCGCGCCGACGTGCGCCACGGGGCGCAGGTGCAGATGCCGCCGACCGCCTCCGGCCCGTACACGATGTCCGAGTACGCCCTGCGCGGTCTCGTCCGCCGCGCGGTCGACCAAGTGGACGGCGCGTTGGCGCTCAAGGCCCGGTTCGAGCATGATGACTCGGGTCGGGGCCTCCGCGAACGCGGCCTCCCCACCCGCGTGATCTGCCGGATCTCGGCCTCCATCGAGTGCCGTGACCTGCAGGACCTCGCGGACCGCGTACGGACCTCCGTGCGCGAGGCCTTCGCGGAGCAGGTGGAGCTGCGCGATCCCGTCGTCGACATCCACATCGAGGATCTGCATGAGCAGCACGTGCGCTGAGTTCGACGCCGCCGACCTGATCGGCGTCGTCTGCGCGGTCCCGGGAGTGCGGGGCATCGAGGCCGGGGTGGCCTCGGCCCTGCGCACCCTGGACGCGCGCGTCCGCCGCACCGGGGGCGCCCGCTCCCGATACGGCCTGGTGCTGGATCGTAAGCAGGGAACGGTCACCGTGGAGGTCTCGCTCCTGGCCGACATCGCCGTGCGGAAGGTCGTGGCGGCGATCCAGCAGGCCGTGCAGCAGGCGCTGGACTCCGAGTCCTCGCAGGTCTGGCAGGTGCTCGTGCGCGTGCAGTCCATCGCCGCCCCCTCCGCCTGAACCGTCCGGCTCCGGCCCGCGCGGGGCGCGCACCGGGTGCCCGAGGATCGCTGCTGCGCGCCGGCCCGGTCGCCACCCGCGACCCAGGAGCGCCCGTGGAGACCACCCCTGCCCCCTCCGATGCCGGCGGAGCCACCTCCGCTGCCGGGGTCATCGCCGATTCCACGGCGACCGTGATCGGCGCGATGATCGTGGCGCCGATGCTGATGCCGATCCAGGCCACGATGCTCTCCACGGTGCTCGGCGACCGCAGGAACCTGATGCTCTCCGCCGCGATGGTCGTGGCGGGAGCCGCCACCGCCATCGGTTACCTGCTGGGCATGATCACCCCCACCGACGTCACCTCCGCCACCAGCTCCCAGGTGGCCGGGCGCACCCGTCCCGAGCTGATCGACCTGCTGGCGGCCCTGGCCACCGGGCTGGTCGGCTCGATCGCCCTGATCCACAAGGACATCGCCGACACCCTGCCTAGGGTGGCGATCGCGATCTCCCTGGTGCCGCCGCTGAGCATGGTGGGGCTGACGATGGAGTCCGGCGCCTGGGGTGAGGCCGGTGGCGCGATGCTGTTGTTCGTCACCAACGTCACCGCGATCATGGCCACCGGCATCGTGCTGATGGCCGCCTACGGCGTCCAGCGGGTGCCGGTCCTGCACCCCACCGAGCCCGGGGAGCGAGGCGTGAACCGACGCGCCGCCGTGCTCATCGTGGGCGCGATCCTGGTGGCCGTGGGCGTGCCGCTGACCGGCTCCAGCATCGACTCCACCGCCCGCGCGCTGCGGGAGAACACCCTGCGCAGCGTCGCCGGGGAGTGGGTGGCGGACACCGAGTGGGAGGTGCTGGAGGTGCGGGCCGACTACGGCGGCTCCACCATCGGGGTGACCGGCGCCGAGCCGGAGCCGGACACGGCGGAGCTGGAGACCCTGCTCGAGGAGGAGGGCGTGGACCCCACCACGGTCGAGGTGGTCTTCGTCCCCACGGACACGGTGTAACTGGGCGAGGAGTGACTCCTCCCCCGCACCCTGGACGGGCGGAGGGACTCAGGCGCCGGTGCCGGGGGCCAGGTAGGTACGCAGCGAGTCGAGGTGGTCGGCGGGGGTGAATCCGGTGGCCTCGATCTTCGCGAGGTCCAGCACCGAGTGCCGCGGCCGCGGGGCGATCGGGGCGTCGGCCTTGTCGCGGTAGTACTCCTCGGTGCTGACGGGGGTGACCCGCTCGGGGTCGTGCCCGCTCAGGCGGAACACCTCGGCGGCGATCTGCGCCCAGCTCAGCGGCTCTCCGGAGCCGGTGAGGTCGTAGGTGCCCGGTGCCGCGTCGCTGCTCAGCAGGTGATCGATGCCGGCGGCGATCTGCTCGGTGAAGCTGAGCCGGCCGATCTGGTCGTCCACCACGGAGGGGTCGATGCCGCGGCCGGCAAGGGAGGCCATCGTGCGCACGAAGTTCCCGCCCTCCCCGATCACCCAGCTGGTGCGGACGATGAAGTGCCGCGGCAGGCTCGCCACCAGGGCGTCCCCGGCGGCCTTGGTCTGGCCGTAGACGCCGAGCGGGCTGGGTGGCTCCTCTTCCGTGTGGACCTCGGCGGTGCCGTCGAAGACGTAGTCGCTGGAGACGTGCACGAGCCGCGCCCCGGCGGCGCGGGCGGCCTCGACCAGGGCGGCGACGCCGGTGACGTTCACGGCCCAGGCCTCGCGACGGCCCTCGGGGGTCTCGGCGGCGTCGACCGCGGTGTGGGCGGCGGCGTTGACGATCGTGCCGTAGGGGGTGAGGTCGAAGGCCGCGAGGCTCGCCGGATCGGCGAGGTCGAGGCGGTCGCGGCCGACCACGTCGACGTCGGCGCGTCCGGCCCAGCGGGCGGCGAGAGCCCGGCCGAGCTGCCCGTTCCCGCCGATCACGAGGGTGCGGCGGGGGGCGACGGGGGTGACCTCTGCCAGGCGCGGATGGGCGAGGTCCTTGGCGGAGAGCTCGGCCTGCTCGAGCGGGATCGGCCAGGGGATGGCGGCGGTCTCGTCGGCGAGGTTCAAGAAGGTGTACTGCTCCTGGGCGGCGGCGGACCAGTGGTCGTTGACCAGGTAGGTGTAGGCGGCGGGGGCCGTGATCGTCTGGAAGGCGTTGCCGACGCCGCGGGGCACGAAGACCGCGACCTCGGGGGTGATCTCGTGCCAGTAGGTGGCGCCGAAGCTGGGGCCCTCGCGCAGGTCCACCCAGGCGCCGAACACGGCGCCGGTGGCCACGGAGATGTACTTGTCCCAGGGCTCGGCGTGGATGCCGCGGGTGACGCCTACGGTCTGGTTGAAGGAGATGTTGTTCTGCACCGGACCGAGGTCCGGCAGTCCGGCGGCGACCATCTTCTCCCGCTGCCAGTTCTCCTTGAACCAGCCGCGGCCGTCGCCGTGGACGGGCAGGTCGAGGACCAGCAGGCCGGGGATGTCGGTGGTGCGGACGGCGAGCTCGGGCACGGGTCGTCTCCTTCGGGGCGGGCTCAGTGCCCGGTGGTGGCGTACTTGGCCTCGGTGGCGGCCTTCTGCGGGCGCCACCAGGCCTCGTTCCCGCGGTACCAGTCGATGGTCGCGGCCAGCCCGGACTCGAAGTCGCGGTAGGCGGGCTCCCAGCCCAGCTCGGTGCGCATCCGGGTGGGGTCGATGGCGTAGCGCAGGTCGTGGCCGGGCCGGTCGACGACGTGGTCGTAGGCATCCGGGTCCTCGCCCATCAGACGCAGGATCATCTCCACCACCTGCTTGTTGTTCTGCTCGCCGTCGGCGCCGATCAGGTAGGTCTCCCCCAGCGCGCCGCGCTCGAGGATGGTGAGCACGGCCGAGGAGTGGTCGTCGGCGTGGATCCAGTCGCGCACGTTCAGCCCGGCGCCGTACAGGCGGGGCCGCACCCCGTCGATCACGTTCGTGATCTGGCGGGGGATGAACTTCTCGACGTGCTGGCGGGGCCCGTAGTTGTTCGAGCAGTTCGAGATGGTGGCCCGCACCCCGAAGGAGCGCACCCAGGCCCGCACCAGCAGGTCGGAGCCGGCCTTGGTGGAGGAGTAGGGGCTGGAGGGGTTGTAGGGGGTGGCCTCGGTGAAGCGCTCCGGGTCGTCCAGCTCGAGGTCCCCGTAGACCTCGTCGGTGGAGATGTGGTGCAGCCGGGTGCCGTGGCGGCGGGCCGCCTCCAGCAGCGTGTAGGTGCCGATGAGGTTGGTCTGCAGGAACGGCGAGGGGTCGGACAGGGAGTTGTCGTTGTGCGACTCCGCGGCGTAGTGGACGATCGCGTCGTCCTCCCCCGTCATCGGGGCGACCAGCTCCTCGACCAGGGCGGCGTCGGCGATGTCGCCCTGCGCCAGGCGCACCCGGTCCTCGGGCATCCCGGCCAGGGAGGCGGGGTTGCCGGCATAGGTGAGCTTGTCCAGCACCGTCACCCGGGCGTCGGTGCGTGCGACCAGGTGGTGGACGAAATTCGAGCCGATGAATCCGGCTCCGCCAGTGACCAGCAGTTCTCTCGACATCAGGCATCTCCTCGCAGGGTGTGCTCGCGGTCGAGCAGCTCGGTCAGGTAGCGGCCGTAGCCGGACTTCACCAGGGGTTCGGCGCGGGCGCGCAGCTCCTCGTCGTCAAGGAGGCCCATGCGCCAGGCGATCTCCTCGGGGGCTCCGATGGAGAGCCCCTGGCGCTGCTGGACGGTGCGGATGAAGTCACCGGCGGCGGCGAGGTCGTCGAAGGTGCCGGTATCCAGCCAGGCGGTGCCGCGGGAGAGCACCTCGACCTGCAGGGTGCCCTCCTCCAGGTAGGTGCGGTTCAGATCGGTGATCTCGAGCTCGCCGCGGGCGGAGGGCCGCAGGGCCTTGGCCCGCTCCACGACGGTGGCGTCGTAGAAGTACAGGCCGGGCACGGCGAGATTCGAGCGCGGGCGGGAGGGCTTCTCCTCCAGGGACAGCGCACGGCCGTCCTCGTCCATCTCGACGACGCCGTAGGCGGTGGGGTCGGAGACCCAGTAGCCGAAGACGGCGGCGCCCTCGACCTCGCGGTAGCGGCGCAGCTGGCTGCCCATGCCCTGGCCGTAGAAGAGGTTGTCGCCGAGCACGAGGGCGGCGCGCTCCCCGTCCAGGAAGTCCTCGCCGAGCACGAAGGCCTGGGCGAGGCCGTCCGGGGAGGGCTGGGTGACGTACTCCAGCGTCACGCCGAAGCGGCTGCCGTCACCGAGCACCCGCTGGAAGGCACCCTGGTCCTCGGGGGTGGTGATGATGAGGATCTCGCGGATCCCGGCCAGCATCAGCGTGCTGAGCGGGTAGTAGATCATCGGTTTGTCGTACACCGGCATCAGCTGCTTGGAGACCCCGATGGTCAGCGGATGGAGTCGGCTGCCGGTGCCCCCGGCCAGGATGATGCCTCGCATCCCCCCAGTATCACCGGTGCACGGGACCGACATGCGGTCCGTTCTGGGCGATATGGGTGACTTCGGCCATCGCGTCATCGGGTGTTCAGGTCCGCGTCCCCGGCACCTCACCGGGCGTGTCCCCCGCGAGCATCGCGTCGTAGCCGGAGCGGAAGTCAGGGTGATCCAGGTCCCCGAACAGCGCGGCGAGCCGGGCGCCGGCCAGCACGGTGCCGCCGCCGGGGTCGGGCTCGGCCGCGGGCGGGACGGGCAGGTCCATCCGCCGGGCGAGATGGGTGACGACCTCGCCGAGGGTGGCGGGGTGGTCGTCCACGGCGTGCAGCAGCGACGGCGGTGCGGGGTGGGTGAGCAGAAGCTCGAGGGTGCGCACCAGGTCGTCCTGGTGGATGCGGTTGCTGCGGCGACGGTGCTCGACGGGCCGCCCCTCGCGCACGGTGCGGAGCAGCCGGTCGCGGCCGGGCCCGTAGATCCCGGCGGGGCGCAGCACGATCGCGTCGAAAAGCTCCCGGGCCTGCTCCTCCCCCGCCACCAGGCTCCGGGCGCGCTCGGTGGCGGGGGTGGGGGGCTCGTCCTCGTCGAGGGGCCGGGCCTCGGCGTCGGGGCCGCCAAGGCCGTCGAAGACCCGGGTGGAGGAGACGAAGACCGTGCGCGCGGGCACGGCGGGCAGCGCGCCCGCCAGGTGCTGCAGGCGCTCGCGGTACCCGTCCGGCGCGTCGGTGGGCGGCAGGGTGATGACCATCCCGGCGGCGCGCGGCAAGGTCGCGGGCAACGGCTCGGCGAGGTCGATCGCGAGGGCCGGCAGGTCCGGGGGCAGACCGCCGACGTCCCGGCGCAGGGCGAGGACGTCGAGGCCGCGGTCCCTCAGCCGCGGGGCCAGGGCGGTGCCGAGCTTGCCGCAGCCGACCAGCAGGACCGGACCGGTGGCGGGGTCGAGGGCGGCCGTCACCGCCGCGGCCGGAGGGCGTTCGTCGCCCAGAGGGTGAGGCCGATCAGCACCGGCTGGAAGAACAGGCGGGCGAAGCGCTTCTGGTCGGTGTCCAGCCCGAAGCCGTCGCGGCGGTGGAGCCACTGGGCGAGGTTCCCCGGGAACACGGCCACGAAAAACCCGGCGACCACCCAGCCGACGGTGGCCTGGCGGCGTCGCAGCAGCACCAGGGCGCCGCCCAGGATGATCTCGGCGAAGCCGGAGGCGAGCACGGTGGCATCGGGGTTCAGCGGCACGAACTCGGGCACCTGCGCCTGGAACTCGTCGCGGGCGACCGTGAGGTGGCTGATCCCCGCCCAGGTGAGGGCCGTTCCGAGGGCGAGGCGCACGGCGGTGCGGGGCAGGGAGCGGCGGCGTCGACGGCGCGTGGGGGGCTCGGGGACGGCGGGGGCGGAGGACTGCTCGGGCACGGGGCACCTCGGTCTCGGCGGTAATGACGGTGCAGGCAGGCTACTCCAGGGCCCTGCGGGACGCGGTCTGCTCCCGGCCGGGCGCACTAGAGTGGCTGGTCACCGCCCCGACCCGAGGAGACCCCATGTCCGCGCCCTCCCCCACCGCCGCGCAGATCCGCTCCCTCCCGAAGGCCGTGCTGCACGACCACCTGGACGGCGGGCTGCGACCCTCGACGGTGCGGGAGCTCGGCGAGGAGCTCGGGGTCGAGCCGCCCGCCGCCTCCGACGAGGGGGTGGCGGACTGGTTCGAGGCGGCCGCGGACTCCGGCTCCCTGCCCCGCTACATCGCGACCTTCGACCGCACCCTCGCCCTGATGCAGATGGCACCGGCGCTGCGCCGCATCGCCCGGGAGTTCGTGGAGGACATGGTGGCCGACGGCGTCGTGTATGCGGAGACGCGGTGGGCGCCGCAGCAGCACCTGGCCGGGGGCCTGATGATGGGGGAGGCCGTGGCCGCGGTGCAGGAGGGCCTGGACGAGGGGGTCGCCGCCTCGGAGCGCGCGGGACGGCGGATCGTGGTGGGGCAGATCCTCTCCCACATGCGTCAGCTCCCGCCGACCCTGGAGCTGGTGGAGCTCGCGGCAGCCCGGCGGGACCGGGGCGTGCTCGGCGTGGACCTGGCCGGGCCGGAGGCGGGCTTCCCCGCCTCCCGTTTCGCGGAGGTCTTCGAGCGGGCCCGGGAGCTGCAGGTGCCGATCACGATCCATGCCGGGGAAGCCGACGGGGTCGCCTCGATCGCCCAGGCCCTGGACTGCGGTGCCACCCGCCTCGGCCACGGGGTGCGGCTGGTCGACGACCTGGGCCCGGAGAGTGGAGGACCCGGCGGCGCCGGGGAGCCCGGTCCGGTGGCGCGCCGGGTGCTGGACGGTGGCGTCTGCCTGGAGGTCTGCCCCCGCTCGAACCTGCAGACCTCCGCCGCCGCCTCGATGGACACCCACCCGGTGGACCGGCTGCGCCGCCTCGGCGCCCGGGTCGCCCTGAGCTCGGACAATCGTCTGATGAGCCGCACCTCCACCTCCCGGGAGTGGCAGCGGGTGGTCGACACCTTCGCCTGGACCCTGGATGACATGGAGCGGGCCACCCTGGACGCGCTCGCGGCGGGCTTCGCCCCGGCGGCGCAGCGCGCAGCCCTGGGCGAGGACGTGGTGGTCCCGGCCTACGCGGCGGCGCGGCGATGAACTCCGCGTCGCGTCTCGCCGCCCCGACCGCCCCTCACGGGACGCCGGTTCCGCCGGAGACGGCCGAGGCTCAGTAGCTGATGACGATGGAGCCGGGGCGGCGCACGTTCGCCCTCGCGGAGCCGTTCCCAGCGGAGGTCACCGTGCCGTTCTGGAGGGAGGAGCCGAGGTAGCACGCGCCTCCGCCGGTCGCGTTCGGCGGCACCTCCACGCCGGTGATCGTCGGACGGACCCCACCCGCCGCCACGGCGAGGGTGAGGACGTCGCCCGGGGACACGGTGAGGTTTCCGGTGACCCGGGCGGCGGAACCATCGGTGCTGCCGTTGGAGGCGGCGATCATCTCGTCGGAGCCCCCGATATTCCGGATGGTCGGAGCGTCGAATCCCGCACTTCGCCAGAATCCAGCCGGAATCGCAGGGTCACGCCGTGATCAGTGCTGATGCCCACACGTCCGGGAAGGACACCACGGCACGGAATCCGTCGGCGACGTCCTGGAATTCCCGATACGCGGCGGGAATCGCGCATTCCCCGACCGAGCTCGGGCCACGGGGATCCGAGAACCGCTCAGCCCCCGGCGTGCTCCTCGAGGCCGAGCTCCCGGGCGGCGCGCCGCAGCAGCTCCGGATCCGCGTGGGCGGTGACAGCGGGCTCGACGCCGCCGCGGGCGGTCTCCGCGTCGACCAGCAGGCGGATGGGGGCGGAGTGCTCCCGATGTCCCTGCCGCGGCTCGTCCTCGCGGGGGTCCCCGTCCAGGGCGCGCAGCGTGGCGAGATCGATCGCCGCGAGGGGCAGCAGCACCGTGCGGGTGCTCAGCCGGTGCCGCGTCACGGCCAGCGCGCACACCTCGCCGGTGCGGTCCACCAGGTAGACGTCGCGCACCTGGCCCAGGCGACGGTCGTCGGCGCCGACCACGTCCACGCCCGCCAGCTCGGCGGGGTCGCTCATCGCGATCGCATCCATGCCCGCAGCCCCCTTCCCGCGCGTCAGGCGCTCAGGTAGTGGCCGAGGAACACCTGCAGGTCGGCGACGGGGTCGATCTGCCCGGAGCGCTGCAGGGTGCGCACGGACTTCTCGCGCACGGCGAGGCTCAACAGCAGGGAGAAGGTGCTGCGTGCCAGGAAGGCCGGATCGGTGCCGCCCGCCAACAGGTCCCGTGCGGCGTAGGCGTCCAGGATCTTCTCCAGCACGTGCTCGTGCACCAGGCGCAGCCGCGCGACGCGGTAGCGGCCCGGGTGCTCGGGGTTCACGATCTCCGCGGAGAGCGTCGCCAGCAGCGCCATCTGGTGCTGCGCGGGGTGCCAAGGGCCGCCGAGGGCCGCCAGCAGACTGGCCGGGGAGCTCGACAGCGGCTCGACGGCGTCCAGCAGGCCCTGGGCGTGCGCCTCGAGCCGGTCGATCACGGCGTCCAGCAGGGCGGGCTTGGAGCTGAAATGATGCAGCATCCCCGGGTGGGAGATGCCGACCGAGCGGGAGATGTCCCGCAGGCTCGCCCCGTGGTAGCCGCGCTCGGCGAACATCACCGAGGCGCCGTCGAGGATCTGCTCGCGCCGCTCCGCCCCCGGTCCGGTGCCGTGGGCGGGGGTCGGGGCGGCCAGGTCCTCGCCCTCGCCGACGGCGCTGCGCAGCGTCGGGTCCGGGGGCCCGTCCATCATGTCCAGGGTGCGCAGCACCTGCGTGGTCGGGGAGATCGAGGGCTCGGCGGGACGCAGGGCGGACTCCTCGCCGGCACGGTCGGAGAGCCCGGCCGCCGGCGACTGCGGTCCCGGGCCCAGGGCGGAGACGCCGGTCATCTCAGGCATCGTGCCCGGCCACCAGCAGCTCGGCGATCTGGATCGCATTGAGGGCGGCGCCCTTGCGGAGGTTGTCGGCGACGGCGAACAGCACCAGGCCGCGACCGTCCGGCACGGACTGGTCCTGGCGGATGCGGCCCACGAAGGTGCCGTCCCGGCCGGCGGCGTCCAGCGGGGTGGGCACGTCGACCACGGTGACGCCCTCGGCGGCCTGCAGCAGCTCCCGGGCCCGCTCGGGGCTGATCGGCGCGTCGAACTCGGCGTGGAGGGCCACGGCGTGGCCCGTCATCACGGGCACCCGCACGCAGGTCCCGGCCACCGGCAGCTCCGGCAGGCCGAGGATCTTGCGGGACTCGTTCCGCAGCTTCTGCTCCTCGTCGGTCTCGCCGCTGCCGTCGTCCTGCAGGTTCCCGGCCAGGGCGAGCACGTTGAAGGCGATCGGCGCGGTGTAGGTGGCAGGGGTGCCGAGGTCCACGGCGTGCCCGTCCAGCGCGAGGGCCTCCATGGAGTCCACGCCGGCGCGGACCTGCCCGGCCAGCTCCGCGACCCCGCCGACGCCGGAGCCGGAGACGGCCTGGTAGGTGGCGACCTTCAGCCGGGCCAGCCCGGCCTCGGCGTGCAGGGCCTTCAGGGTCGGCATCGCGGCCATCGTGGTGCAGTTGGGGTTGGCGATGATGCCGCGGGGCCGCTCGGCAGCGGCCTCCGGGTTCACCTCGGACACCACCAGCGGCACCTCGGGGTCACGTCGCCAGGCCGAGGAGTTGTCGACTACCACGGCGCCGGCCGCGGCGAAGCGCGGGGCGAGGGCCTTCGAGGTGGAGCCGCCGGCGGAGAAGATCGCGACGTCCACACCCTGCCCGGGCGAGGTGATGTCGGCGGTCTCCGCGTCCTCGACCACGAGGTCCAGGCCCGCGTAGGCGACGGTGGTGCCGGCGGAGCGGGCGCTGGCGAAGACGCGCACGGCGGAGTGGCGCACGGCGCGCTCGGCGAGCAGCGCGAGCATCACGCGGCCCACCTGGCCGGTCGCGCCGACCACGCCGATCACGGGGCCCTGCGGGTCGTAGCCGGGGGTGCCGGCGAGGTCCGCCGCGGGACCGTTGCCGGTCTGTGCGTTCGTCGGTGCTGTCGTCGTCATCGTCCGGTCCCTCCGTAGACCACGGCCTCGGTCTGCTCGGCGTCCAGCCCGAAGGAGGAGTGGATGACGCGCACCGCGTCGTCCAGCCGGTCCTGGTCGGTGACCACCGAGATGCGGATCTCCGAGGTGGAGATCATGTCGATGTTGATGCCGGCCTCGCCGAGCGCCCGGAACAGGGTCGCCGAGACGCCGGGATGGGACTTCATGCCCGCGCCGATCAGGCTGACCTTGCCCACCTGGTCGGTGTAGCGGACCTCGGCGTAGCCGATCTGCTCGCGGGCGGCCTCGACGGCGGCCATCGCGGCGGGCGCGTCGGACTCGGGCAGAGTCAGGGAGATCGCGACGGTGTCGTCCACGGTCGAGGAGTTCTGCACGATCATGTCGATGTTCGCCCCGGAGGAGGCGACCACGTCGAACAGCAGGGCGGCCTTGCCGGGGATGTCGGGCACCTCGACCACGGTGATCTTGCCTTCGCTGCGGTCGTGGGCGACGCCGGAGATGATCGGCGCCTCGAGCCCGGGATCGGAGGTGTCGTGCACGGGGAGCTCCTTCGTGGGGTCGGCCGCGTCGCGGCGGGCGACGTCGGCGATGCGGAGGGTGACCTCGGGGTCGATGGGGATGACCCGCTCGGGGTCGTCGGAGACGATCGTGCCCAGCCGGCCCGAGTAGGAGCTGCGCACGTGCAGCGGCACCCCGTAGCGGCGGGCGTACTCGACGCTGCGCACCATCAGGATCTTGGCGCCGTTGGCGGCCATGTCCAGCATCTCCTCGCAGGAGATGGCGGGCACCCGGCGCGCCGAGGGCACGATCCGCGGGTCCGCGGTGAACACGCCGTCCACGTCCGAGTAGATCTCGCAGACGTCGGCGTCCAGCGCCGCGGCGAGCGCCACCGCGGTGGTGTCCGAGCCGCCACGGCCCAGGGTGGTGATGTCCTTGGTGGAGGCGGAGACGCCCTGGAAGCCGGCGACGATCGCGACGGAGCCCTCGTCGAGCGCGGTTCGGATGCGGCCGGGCGTGACCTCCATGATGCGGGCGCTGCCGTGTGCGGTGTCGGTGATCAGTCCCGCCTGGGAGCCGGTGTAGGCGCGGGCGTCGATGCCGGCGGCGTTCAGCGCCATCGACAGCACAGCCATCGAGATCCGCTCGCCGGCGGTCAGCAGCATGTCCAGCTCGCGCGGGGGCGGGTTCGGGGTGACCTGCTCGGCGAGGTCGATCAGCTCGTCCGTGGTGTCCCCCATGGCCGAGACGACCACGACGACCTGGTGCCCGGCCTTCGCGTACTGCGCGATGCGGCCGGCGACCCGGATCACCGAGGGGGCGTCGGCGACGGAGGATCCGCCGAACTTCTGGACGACGAGGCTCATCGGGCAGGGACTCCTTCACGGGTCGGGAGTGTCGGACTCCATCGTTGCGCACCGGGACGGGCTTGTCCCGGTGCGGGTGACGAGACCGACGGCGCCGGATCGGGGGTCCGAGGACGGGACCGGTCCCCGGCGCGGGTCGGGGCCGATTCTACGGTCCCGCCTGTGCACTCCGCCCCGGTGCCCGTCGCAGGGGCACCGGGGCGGAGGGTAAAAGGTGTCGGCCGTGGTGCGCGGCCGGGTCCAGTCCCTCGTGCTCGACGTCGTCGGCGGTGAGGTCGTAGGGGCGGCGCCATTCGAGCACCACCACGGCCACCAGGAACAGGGCGGACAGCGCCAGCGCGGGCGGCACGACCAGCAGGAAGCCGACCCGCAGCAGCTGCACCACGACGAGCCTGCCGGCGTACCAGCGGACGGCGCGGCCCTCCTCACCGCCGCAGCGGGAGGCGCGCAGCCACGTCCGTCACAGCTCTGCGCAACGGCCCGGCGCACGTCACGGCCGCAGCCGCCCGGCCGCGGACGCTCAGTCCTCGGGGACCTGCTCCTCCAGCTCAGCGGTCCAGGCCCGGGAGAGGGCGTCCGAGGGCATCCGCCAGTCCCCGCGCGGGCTGAGTGATCCGCCGGCCAGCACCTTCGGGGCGTTGGGCAGGGTGGAGCGTTTGAACTGGTTGGCGAAGAAGCGCCGGGTGAACACCCGGAGCCAGTGCTTGATCTCGGCGCGGCTGTAGGCGCGGCGGTCCTCGTCCTCGTAGCCGGGGGGCCAGGCGCCCACTCCCTCGTCGCCCCAGGCCTGGTGGGCGAGGTAGGCGATCTTGGCGGGGCCGTAGCCGCGGCGCAGCAGGTGGTAGAGCGCGAAGTCGTGCAGGGAGTAGGGGCCGATCGAGTCCTCGGTGGACTGCGCCTTCTCCCCCGGCTTGGTGGGGATCAGCTCCGGAGAGATCTCGGTGTCCAGCACGGCCCGCAGGATCTCGCAGGTGGCGGCGTCGAACAGGCCCTCCGCGATCACCCAGCGGATCAGGTGCTGGATGAGGGTCTTGGGCACCCCCGCGTTCACGCCGTAGTGGGACATGTGGTCGCCCACGCCGAAGGTGCACCAGCCCAGCGCCAGCTCGGAGAGGTCTCCCGTGCCCACCACGATGCCGCCGTGGTGGTTGGCCAGGCGGAACAGGTAGTCGTAGCGCAGCCCGGCCTGGACGTTCTCGAAGGTCACGTCGTAGACCTCCTCGCCGCGGCCGGCGGGGTGGCCCATGTCGGCCAGCATCTGGGTGGCGGCGGGGCGGATGTCGATGGTCTCGAAGGTCGCGCCGATCGCGGTGGAGAGCAGCTCGGCGTTGGAGCGGGTGTGCTCCGTGGTCGCGAAGCCCGGCATCGTGTAGGCGAGGATCTCGGAGCGGTCGCGGCCCAGCAGGTCCATCGCCCGGGCGCAGACGATCAGGGCGTGCGTGGAGTCCAGGCCGCCGGAGACGCCGATGACGGGGCGGGTGCCGCCCTGCTCCGCCCCACCGATGGCGCGCAGGCGCCGCACCAGGCCCGCGACCTGGATGTTGTAGGCCTCGTAGCAGTCCAGGGCCAGCCGCGCCGGGTCGTCGGGGACGAAGGGGAAGCGGTCCAGGTGGCGCCGCAGCGGGCCGGTGGCGGGGGCCGTGGCGGGGGCGATGTCGTCCCACGGCTCGATGTCGCCGAGCTCGGTCTCACCGAGGCCCTCCGGTCCCACCAGGAGCTCGAGGCCGGGCATGTCCATCTCGGCAGCCTCGTCCCAGGGCCCGGCGACCCAGGGGGCGAAGAGCTCGGTGACGCGGCGCTGGGCCTCGAAGGCCGCCAGCCGGTCCGTGTGGGTGCGGCGGTTGTCGTCCACGGTGTTCTGGCGGCGGCGCTCGGCGACGAGGCGGTCCAGGTCCACGTCCACGACGGTCGCAGCGCTGCCCTCGGGGAAGCGCTCGGACTCCCCCAGCAGCTCCCCGCACTCGTACACGAAGGTCTGCCCGTCCCAGGCGAGGTCGGTGGTGGACTCCCCCTCCCCCGCCGCGGCATAGACATATGCGCCGAGCTGCCGGGCTGAGGCGGAGCGGGCCAGGAGTTTGCGGTCCTCGGCCCGGCCGATGGTGATCGGGGAGCCGGAGAGGTTCACGGTCACGGTGGCGCCGGCGAGCGCGGCCTCGGCCGAGGGCGGGATCGGCACCCACATGTCCTCGCAGATCTCCACGAAGATCGACAGGCCCGGCACGTCCCGCACCTCGACGATGCCCTGGGGGCTGAGCTCGTGCTCCTCGTCGCCGATGCGCACGGCCACCCCGGCGGCGTCGTCGCCGGGGGCGAACCAGCGGCGCTCGTAGAACTCGCGGTAGGTGGGAAGGTTCTGCTTGGGGGAGATGGAGAGGATCTCACCGCGGTGGACCACGACCGCGCAGTTGTAGACGCGACTGCGGTGCGCGGCGCGCAGCGGGGCGCCGACCACGATGATCGGCAGCAGCTCGGCGCTGGCCGCGACCAGCGCGACCAGGGCCTCCTCGGCGGCATCGAGCAGCGGCTCCTGCATCACCAGGTCGTCCAGGGAGTAGCCGGTCAGGGACAGCTCGGGGAACACGGCGAGGCCCACCTGCTGGGCGTCGAGGTCGCGCAGCATCCCGAGGTGACGCTCGAGGTTCGTGGCGGGATCGGCGAGGGCCACCGGCACGGTCGCCGCGGCCACCCGCACGAAGCCGTGGTCGTAGATCGAGGCGTGGGGATCGGCGGCGTCGCGGGTCTCGCTCATGCCCCGAAGCGTAGTTCAGCAGGCGCGACCGACTCGCCCGGCGCCCGGCGCGCCTGGTGCGCGCAGTCTGGGCGCGTCCCTGTCCATCGGATGCACTCAGATGGCAGGTCGCCTGCGATATGCACGCCACCTGCCACCTGAGTCCATCGGCCGGACAGGCCTCGCCGGGACCGGGCGGGGCGCGCCCTCCCCGCCGGGCTGTGGTCGCCCGACCGCACGGCGTGGCCTTCACGTCTCCCGCGCAGGATCTGTGCGGGCCGCCCCCGGAATCCGCCTCGTCGCTGCTCATGAGCACGGCAGGATGGGCCTATGAGCCAGGTCACCGTCCCGTTGCCTCCCGGTCCTCCCCCGGGCCCCGACCCCTCCGGCACCGTCGCCCCCGGCCCTCCGCCGGCAGTGGAGCCGGGGATTCTCGCCGAGCACGTCAGCCGGGCCTTCGGCCACGTGCAGGCGGTGCACGACCTGAGCTTCACGGCGCCGCCCGGCGCGGTGACCGCCCTGGTGGGCCCGAACGGCTGCGGCAAGTCCACGCTGATGCTGGTGCTGGCCTCGCTGCTGGCCCCGGACTCCGGCCGGGTGCTGGTCGAGGGCATGGACCCGGCGGCCGACTCGGCGGCGGTGCGGGCGCGGGTGGGCTGGATGCCGGATCAGTTCGGCGCCTGGGACTCGCTGCGGGTCACCGAGGTGCTGGAGGTGATGGGCCGTGCCTATGCGCTGCCGCCCGCGCGGCTGCGGACCCGGGTGGACCACCTGCTGGAGCTGCTGGACCTCGTCTCCCTGGCGCAACAGCCTGCGCACGTGCTCTCCCGGGGGCAGAAGCAGCGCCTCGGCCTGGCGCGGGCGCTGGTGCACGAGCCCTCGGTGCTGATCCTCGACGAACCGGCCTCCGGCTTGGACCCGGCCTCCCGGCGGCGTCTGCTGCGGGTGGTGCGTAGCGCGGCCGCAGACGGGGCGACGGTGCTGGTCTCCAGCCACATCCTCGGGGAGCTCGAGGAGATGGCCGATCACGTGGTGGTGATGGACCGCGGCCGTGCCGTGGAGTCGGCGAGCCTGCGCTCCCTCGCCTCCCGGCCACGGCCCTGGCGCATCGAGTCCCTGGACGATCACGCGCTCGCGGCGGCCCTGGCGGCGGTGCGCGTCCAGCATGAGCCCCTGCGGCCCCGCGCCGAGACCAGCAGCGGCCACGCGGAGACGACCGTGATGCTGCCGGACGAGGCGACGGCGGCGCGGCTGCTCGCGGACCTCGCCGCCCACGGCGCCCAGGTGGTGGCCTTCTCCCCCGCGGCGGGACGCCTGGAGACCATCTACCTCGCCTCGGACGCCTCCCGGCGGGAAGGAGCCCTGTGATGGCGACGATGAACGGAGCGCTGCGCCTGCGTCCCCGCGGCACCTGGCTGGTGGCCTCGCTCGAGCTGCGGCAGCGGCTGCGCTCCCGCGGCTGGATCATCGCCCTGGCGGTGTGGACCGTGGTGCTGCTGGGCCTGGGCTTCCTGGTGCTGGCCCCGACGCTGTACTTCGCCGGCTGGGACCACCTGGCCGGCACCGCGCGGGTGGTGCTGAGCCTGCAGATTATCCTGGTGCTGTTCGCCCTGCTCGTCGTGGTGCCGGCCCTCTCGGCCGGCTCGATCAACGGCGACCGCAATGCCGGCACCCTGGCGATCCTGCAGGCCAGCCTGCTGAGCTCCGCGGAGATCGTGATGGGCAAACTGCTGGCCGGCTGGCTGACGGGCCTGGCCTTCCTGGTCCTCGCGCTGCCCTCCACGCTGATCACGGCGGTGCTGGCGCAGACCTCCCCCTGGTACTTCCTGCGGATGGTCGCGATGATCGCCCTGATCGCGGCGTGCCTGACGGCGCTGGGCCTGGGCCTGTCCTCGATCACGGTGCGGCAGCTCAGCTCCGTGGTGCTGGCCTACGTGGTGGTGTTCGGGGTGACGGTGGTGCTGCCGGTGGCCTTCGGCGCGGCCGCGACCTTCGTCAGCCAGGAGCGGCAGGTCACCGTCTACGAGTCCCAGCCGCCGCCCGGGTGGACCGGGGACGACTGGACCTCGGAGCCCGACCAGTCGACGTGGACCTGCGAGCCCCTGGAGAGCACCCAGACCGTGCTGCGCACCGATCTGGTGCTGCCGCTGCTGTGGGCGAACCCGGTGGTGATGCTCGCGGAGACGGCCCCGTCCGTCAATCTCCGCGACACCGCCACTGCAGATTTCGGCGACCTCGATGCGCTGTCGGGGATGAAGCTGCTGCTGCAGTACGCCGCGGCCCCCGCGCATCCCTCGCACTTCGTGTCCTGCGATCCCGGCCAGGAGGGCTACCCGGAGGACCTGGCGACGATGCCGCAGCGCCCGGTCGGCTGGATCGGCGTGATGCTCTGGCTGCTGGTCGGCGGCGGCTCGCTCGCGCTGGCCATCCGGCGCCTGGCGGCGCCGATCCGGCGGCTGGGACGCGGCACCCGCATCGCCTGAGCGGGCGTCGGTCTCAGCGCTCGTGCAGGCCGCTGACGCTGCCGGGGATGCCGTGCCGCTGCTCCGGTCGTGCCGGCGGGGCGGCGAAGGGCGATCCCTCGGCGCCGAAGTCCGGCAGGTTCCCGGCGGAGACGTCGGCGGCGCGCACGGCGGTGTCCCGGGCACCCGGCTCGGAGCCGTCCACCCACAGCCGCTCCCCCGCGGTGTCCAGCGCCATCAGGGCCGCGGCGTGCTCGCCGTGCTGCTCCAGCAGGCGACGGCGCTGCGCGGCGCGGACGGCGGGGTCGGCGGCCCGGTCCGCGCGGGTGCCGAGCTCGGGGGCCACCAGGGCGTACGACGACTCCCGGCGCATGTACCGCCCGGCGGGGCCGTAGAACACGTCCCGGGCGCCGCGGCGCATCCCGGCGGCCGTCCCGAGGCCGACCAGCGGGGCGAGGACCAGCACGTCCAGCACCAGCCAGGTGGCGGTGAGGGCATCGCCCTGCTGGGCGATCGCGAGGACGATCCCGGCGGTGGTGGCCCCGAGGGCCACGGCGAGCCCGGCCAGGACGCCGGTCCAGCGCACCAGGGAGACCTCCCAGGCGTTCACCCGTGCCCGCACCGCCCAGTCGGCGTAGGTGCGCAGGTCCCGCACCTCGGCGCGACGGCGGGCGGAGAGCAGGGCGGCCACTCCCGGGGAGGCGGCGACGGCCAGCAGCACCAACAGGCCGATCGGAAGGCACACGGCGGCGACGGGCCAGGCCAGCACGTCGGGAGCATCGGCGAGGGTGCTGGCGCCGGTGCGGGCGAACAGCAGCACGGCATCGGCCGTGCCCATCACCAGCCAGCCCAGCACGAGCACGGGGATCGCGACCCAGGCCACCGAGCCGGCGGCGATCACCCGCAGCGACCGCAGCAGGCCCACCGGGCTGAGGGCCGCCCGGGACTCGGGGCTGGCGGGGGTGGGCGGCAGGTGGCGGCGGTCCTGGGCGAGGACCTGCCGGGCGGCCGCGCGGCGGCGGTCGTGGTCGCGGTCCAGCCTGGCGGTGCGCTCGAGGTCGGCGGCGGGCTTCACGCCGAGCACCCGGGGGGCGCTCCACCAGCGGGCGATGCACGCCCAGGCGAGGAGGATCAGCAGCAGTGCCAGGCAGGTCGCCATCAGGGGGCCGGCACCGAGACGGCCCCAGGGCATCCGCACCCCGAGCACGACCGCGGCCAGCAGCAGCGGCACCGTGAGCAGCGGCGGGGCGATCATCACGGTGGCCAGGCGGCGGGAGACGGTGCGCTGGAAGGCCTGCTCGGAGAGGAACGTCCGCGGGGCCAGGGGCGCGATGAGGGCGACCGCGAGGGGGATCAGGGCCAGGCTGAGCGCGGTGGCGCCGATGGGAAGCAGGGCGTTGGTCAGGGCGAGCTGGTCCCGGTCCAGGCCGATCAGGGCGGCGACGGTGCGCACGCCCATCCCGGAGCCCGCGGAGACCAGCAGCGAGAGCAGCCAGAAGGTCGGCGCGGCACCCCAGATGTACAGCAGGATCAGCCCGTACCAGAGCGCGAGGAGGATCAGGCAGGGCAGCCAGGCCGTCCGCAGCAGGCGCCGCCGCAGTGCGGCACGGGACTCGGCGATGATCTCCGCGGGCGGGGCCAGGGAGGTGTCCTCCTCCGGCAGCCGCGACGGGGAGGGCAGGTCCCGCAGCGGTGGCAGGGCGCGCTCGGTCCCCGAGGGGCCGATCGCGCCGGGCGTGCTCACACGGACCGCCGCCCGGTGAAGGCGCGGCCGAGGGTCATCTCGTCGGCGTAGTCGAGGTCGCCGCCCACCGGCAGCCCGGAGGCGAGGCGGGTCACGCTGATCTCGAGGGAGCCGAGCAGCCGGGTGAGGTACGCGGCGGTGGCCTCCCCCTCGATGTTCGGGTCCAACGCGAGGATCACCTCGGTGGTCCCCCCGGAACCGAGACGCGTCATCAGCTCGGTGATGCGCAGGTCATTGGGGCCGACACCGCCGATGGGGTCGATCGCGCCGCCGAGCACGTGGTAGCGGCCGCGGAACTCGCGCAGGCGCTCGATGGCGACGATGTCCTTGGACTCCTCCACCACGCAGATCACCTCGTCGCTGCGACGCGGGTCGGCGCAGATGCGGCAGGTGGTCTCCGCGGACACGTTCCCGCAGATCTCGCAGAAGCGCACGGTGTCCTTGACCGTCACCAGCACCTCGGCGAGACGGCGCACGGAGGCCTCATCCGCGTCGAGCAGATGGAAGGCGATGCGCTGTGCCGACTTCGGGCCGATGCCCGGCAGCTTGCCGAGCTCGTCGATCAGGTCCTGGACGATTCCTTCGTACACCCTGCAAGTCTAGGGGCCGGGGGCGACGAAGCAGGCCGGGCCGCCCCGGTTCCGCCCTCGGCGCAGGACGCCGGCACGCGACGAGGGCGGGGGTGGGGGTGGGGGACGACGGTGCGGACCGTCAGCGCACGACCTCGTAGATCAGCTTCACGACGCCGTTGGGGTAGGCCTCGCTCTCGCGCAGGCGGAGCTGCCCGGAGATCGGCTGCTCCCGGGGGAACAGGTGCTTGCCGGCCCCGCGCAGGACCGGGAACTGCAGCAGGTGGTAGCGGTCGATGAGGCCGGCGGCGGCCAGCTCCCGGGCCAGCTCGGCGCTGCCGTGGATGAAGATCGCCCTGCCCTCGGTGTCCTTCAGGGCGGCGACGTCGGCCAGGGAGCGCAGGATGCGGGTCTCGCCCAAGCCGGCGGTGAGGTCGGCCTCGTCCAGGGTGGTGGAGACGACGAACTTCGGCAGGTCGCGGTAGGCGGCGTGGTCCTCGGAGTCGCGCCAGATCGGGGCGAAGGCCTGGTAGCTGTTCCGGCCCAGCAGCAGGGCGCCGGTCTCGGCGATCTCATCGCCTTTGAGGGCGAAGGCCTCGGGATCGAAGGGCGTGTCCATCACCCAGCCGCCGTAGGGGTGGCCCTCGACGGTGCCGCCCGGGGAGTCGAGCACACCGTCGGCGGTAACGAAGCCGGTGTAGACGATCTCGCGGGTCATGATGATCCTTCCGGGGCCGCGGCGCCGGCGGGGAGGGGCGACGCCGAGGCCGAGCGTAGCGGCACAGGCCCGTCGCGGCGCCGGCTCCCCTCCCGACGGAGCGCGACTGATGCCCGTGGCACGAGGGGGCGGTGAGTCCTGTCGGGGCGATCGGCTAGCGTCGGGGCCAGCAGCCCCGCCGCGCCGCGGCCCCGGGGCGTCACCGAGTGGACAGGACCCGATGATGAGTTCCCCCGCCATGCCCTCCCCCTACACGCCCGCCGAGCCGCTCGGCTCCTGCACCGTGCTCGAGGTGCCGGAGATCCCGACGGCCGTGGTGGTGCGTCGCGACTACCCGATGTACGAGATGCCGTCGCTGATGGACGGCACCTTCTCGCACCTGGGCGCGGCGCTGGCCGAGGCCGGGGTCTCGCCGATCGGTGCGGCCATGTCCCTGCACCATCGGCGCCCGGTGGACACTGCCGACCTCGAGGTGGGCTTCCCGATCGACCGGCCGCTGCCGGGGCCGATCACCCTGCCGAACGGCTTCGAGGTGGTGGCCTCGGTGCTGCCGGCGGGCCGGGCGGCGATGATCAGCCACGTGGGCGGCTACGACGGCCTCGCGGAGGCCTGGGGCGCCTTCACCGAGGCCGTCGGGGACAGCGGGGAGCAGATGACGTACCCGTTCTGGGAGCTGTACGTCACCGAGCCGTCCCCGCAGGCCGATCCGGCGACGATGCGCACGGACCTGGTGACGCTGCTGGAGCCCCGCGAGAGCTGATCACCGCCCCGCGGGCCGTGCCGGGGATCGGTGCGGCCACCGACCCGAGCGGCCCCGGTCGGGGAGCGGGAGCGCTGGTCAGCGGTACTGCTCGGGGGTCTCGTCGATGACCTCGAGCACGCGGCCGCCGAGCACCGACTCGATGACCTCGCGTCCGCTGCGGCTCGCGTAGACGGCGTCCTCGTCGTCGCGGGAGGCGCCCCCGGTGGGGTCCTCGTCCCGGGCGGGCTCCGTCGCGGGCGACGGCCGCGCCCCGGGGCGGCGGGAGGCCTGGGCCGCCTCGCGGGACTGCTGCGCGGCCTGCCGGGCGAGCGCCGCACCGCTCCGCGGGGCCGCGGGGGCGGGTCCGGACGGGGCGGGCGCGGACGGGGCGGGCGCCGTCGGAGCACTCGCGGTCGCGGAGGGGCCGGAGGGCGCGGCGGCGGCCTGCACGGGGTCGTCGCCGCCGGGTCGGCGCGCAGGTTCCCAGGTGGTGGCCGGGGAGCGGGGAGCGTCGCCGGTGGTCGGCGGAGGCGACGCGGCGCCGTGCGCGCGGGGTTCCCCTGTGCCCTCGGTGCCCGCGGACGTGCCCGCCCCGGAGTCGGGGCCGTCCGGGGAGCCGGGGCTCAGGACACCCGTCGCGGCCCCGGTGACCGGTGCTGCGGTGTCATCCGCGGTGGTGGAGCCCCGCTGCGCGGCCGGGAGGGAGCGCACCACGCACCCCTCGGCGATGGCACGGCGGATGGCGGCCTGGCCGTGGGTGCGAGGCTCGCCCTCGGGCACGGAGTCCCGGCCCTCGTCCTCGACCTCGGGCACCTCGCCGTCCGCCGCGAGGGGGGCGCTGCTGCCGTTCGGGGCGTCATCGGTCCTCGGGGGCCGTCCAACGCCCGGGTCCGCCGCACCGCGGCCGCCGCCGGGGTGCCCGCCCTGAGCCGGGTCGCCGCCACGGGCGGGCACGGCATCGCCCCAGCGGGAGCCGCTCGCCTGTGCGGGCGCGGCAGGCTGCGGACGCGCCGCGTAGCGGCCCTCCTCCTGCGGGTCCGGCGGGTAGGGGTCGTCGGGCTCGGGCGGGAACTCGTCGTCGGCCGGCGGGGGTGACATCGTGACGGGACCGGCGGCGCGGCCGCGGGCGGGCGTCGCCGGGGCCGCGTCACCCCAGGGGCGCCCTCCCCCGCGCGGCGGCGGGGAAGCGGAGCCCGGGCCGCGGCCGGGATCGCTCGCGGAGCCGGACATCGTCCTGGCATCGGGGGTCGCCGCTGCTCGGGGCCCGCCCGGGCCACCCGGGCCCTGCGGGTCTGCCCCAGCACCCTGCGCGCCGCGCCCACCGGGGCCGGTCGGTCCGGCCGGAGGTCGGGAGCCCCCGGTGGACGGACCACCGGGTCCGCTCTGCGCCGCGGGACCGCGGGATCCGCCGCCGGCGCCCGGGCCGCCAGGTCCCGCCGACCCGCCCTGGCCGCCGGGGCCCTCCCCGACGACGGGCTCGATGGTCACGTCCTGGCGGAGGATGCGCCGCACGGCGTCGGCGAGGTTCTCGGCGGCGGTGCCGCGGCGGAACGCGGCCACCAGGCCCTCGGTGCGGAAGCCGAGCACGAGGATGGAGCCGCGCAGGTCCAGCACGGTGGCGTTCTGGGAGACCAGCGCCCAGCTCGGACGTCGGATCTGGGAGAGCTCGTCGAGGATCGCGGACCAGTGCGCCTGGACCTCCGCGGCCCCGGCCCCGGACGACGGCTCCGGGGCTGCTTCCTCCTGCACCGGCGCCTCCGATGCCGGGGCGTCGAGGGCGGGCCTCGAGGGGGCGGTCCCGGAGTGTGCCGGGGCACCCTCCGAGGCGGCGGGGACCTGCTCACAGGGAGCGGGCGGGACGGCATCGCCCCAGGAGGCGGCGGCGCGGCTGCGGGAGTCCTCGCGCGCGGCGCCCGAGGCGGGAGCCGGCGGCACCTCGGCACGCTGCTCGGGGCGGGCGGGCGCCGCCTCGTCCTGCGGCGGAGCCTGGGCCGCGGGCTCCTCGGCCGCGGGCTCCTCGGCCGCGGACCCCGCGGGCGGGCCGGCGCCGGGAGCGGGCCGGGCCGGCTCCTGGCGGGCCTCGGGCGCCGGTCGGGAGGCGCCACCGCGGGCACGTCGCGCGGCCTCGGAACGCTCCTGGGCGATGCGCCGGGCCTCCTCGCGGCCCCCTCCACCCCCTGCCGCCGGAGCGGGCGCCCCGCCCGAGGCGGGCTGGGCGCCGGAGGTCGCGGGAGCACCGCCCTGAGGGGCGGCGCCGGCGCGGGCGTCGCGCAGCACCAGTCGCGCGGCCAGCAGCTCCAGGTGCAGGCGCGGGGAGGTGGCGCCGCTCATGGTCGAGAGGGTCTCGTGGACCAGGTCGCCGCAGCGGGAGAGGTCCGCGGGGACGAAGCCCGCGGCCTGCTCGCGCATCCGGTCCAGCTCGTCGGCGGGGACCTGCGGCAGCAGCTCCTGCCCGCGGTCGGGCACGGCGGCCAGGATGATCAGGTCCCGCATCCGCTCCAGCAGGTCCTCGACGAAGCGGCGCGGCTCGTGGCCGGTGGCGAGCACCTGCTCGACGGCGTCGTACAGACCGGCGGCGTCCCGCGCGGAGACCGCGGTGACGGCCTGGTCCAGCAGCGCGGTGTCGGTGAAGCCGAGCAGGGCGATGGCGGTCTGGTGGTCCAGGCCGTCCTCGCCGGCCCCGGCCATGAGCTGGTCCAGCACGCTCATCGTGTCGCGGGCGGAGCCCCCGCCGGCGCGCACCACCAGCGACAGCACGCCCTCGCCGACCTGCACGCCCTCGGCCTGGCAGACCTCCTCCAGGTACGGGGTGAGCACCTGCGGGGGGATCAGCCGGAAGGGGTAGTGGTGGGTGCGGGAGCGGATCGTGCCGATCACCTTGTCCGGCTCCGTGGTGGCGAAGACGAACTTCACGTGCTCGGGCGGCTCCTCCACCAGCTTCAGCAGGGCGTTGAATCCGGCGGACGTGACCATGTGGGCCTCGTCGATGATGAACACCTTGAAGCGGTCACGCACGGGGGCGAAGGAGGCGCGCTCGCGCAGTTCACGGGCGTCGTCCACGCCGCCGTGGCTGGCGGCGTCGATCTCGACCACGTCGAGGCTGCCGGCACCGTCGCGGGAGAGGTCCCGGCAGGAGTCGCAGACCCCGCAGGGGGTGTCGGTGGGGCCCTCGGCGCAGTTCAGGCAGCGGGCGAGGATGCGCGCGGAGGTGGTCTTGCCGCAGCCGCGCGGACCCGAGAACAGGTAGGCGTGGCCGATCCGGCCGTTGCGCAGTGCACGCCGCAGGGGCGTGGTGACGTGGTCCTGGCCGATCACCTCGGCGAAGGACTCCGGGCGGTATCGACGGTACAGAGCGGTGGCCACGCCCCCAGGCTAATCGAGGGGCCCGACAGTTCTCACCGCCGCCGGACGCACGGTGGAGCGACTAGCGGCAGGAAGCGCCGGTCGCCGGAGGCGGCCACCCGGTGCAGGAACCCCCCGGCGACGGTGAGCAGCGCCGCCACCCCGCGCCGCCCCTGGCGGCGGGCGATCCGGGGACCCAGCGCCTCCAGCAGGCGGGTGGCGGCGGGCAGCGGCCGCAGGAAGATCGTGATGCCCGCGATGTCGCCGTGCTCGTCGAGGTCCAGCAGCTGCGCCTCGTGCAGGTCGATCCCGCCGAGCCGGGCCCGCGCGGTGAGCAGCGCCCCCGTGGAGGTCTGCTCCACCCGCTCGTACTCGATCTCCTCCAGGGCGCCCAGCGCCTCCGTGAGGATCTCGACCACTTCGGCCCGACCCTCGAAGCGGAAGGAGTCGGTGAGCGGGGAGACCATCACGACGTCCGGGGCGAGCACCGCGGCCGTCGCCGCGCCGTCGCGGGCGCGACCGGCACGCATCCAGGCGGCGAGCGCGGCGGGCAGGCGCTCCGGGTCGTCCGTCCCGGCGGGGTCGTCGGCGCTGCGGGCGGGAGGCGGGGGCAGGGTCACGGGGTCTCCTCGGGCTGGGGGGCAAACTCGGGGACGAGGGCGAGGCGTTCGGCGATGACGCGGGTGCCGGGGCCGCTGCGCCCGCCGGGGCCGGCCGCGGGGTGCAGCGTCCCGGGGTGCGCGGCGTCCCCGCAGGCGATGCAGACCACGGCGGTCTCCAGCTGGGCGCCGCAGTCGTGGGTGAACACCAGGGGCGCGCCGTCCGGGCTGCGCCAGCGGTCGCCCCAGCGCATCAGCGCCACCAGCACCGGGATCAGCTCGGAGCCCGCCTCGGTGAGCAGGTAGCGACGCCGGACGGGGCGTTCCTGGTACGGCTGCTCGTGCAGGATGCCGCCGGCGACCAGGGTGCGCAGGCGCGCGGTCAGCAGGGCCCGGGAGATCCCGAGGTCGCGGACCAGCTCGTTGAAGGTGTCGATGCCGAGGTGGACGTCGCGCAGGATCAGCGGCGTCCAGGCGTCCCCGATGACGTCGGCGGAGCGCGCGATGGAGCAGGCGATCTCGGTGTGCTCGGCGCGGGTCATGGCCCCACCGTAGTGAGTTCAGAAACTGAACTCAAGAGGGTGGGCGGGCGCGTCCGCCATCGGAGTCGTCATCGTCCGTGCCGTCATCAGCCGTTCCATCACCGGCCTTGCCGCCGCCGACCGTGCCCCGGCCGCCGTCCTCGCCCTCCGTCCCCGACGCCGGCGGGTCCCCTCCCCTCCGCGCGGTCTCCATCCGCTGCCGTCGCCCCTGCAGCCGGGCGCGGGTGGAGACGAACACCCCGAGCACGACGAGTGCAGGCAGCAGCACCGAGGTCACCCACTCGGGCAGGTGCTCCATCCAGCCGAACAGCCACAGGAACACCCCCGGGATCCAGCCGAAGAGGGTCTCGATGAGGTCGCCGAGGACGGCCAGCACCGGCTCGGTGACGGCGGCGACGGCCTCCCGGGCCGGGGCCGTCGCCTCCCGCACGGCGTCCCGGGGCGGCTGCGTGACCCGGTCGAGCCACTCGCGCAGGGGGCGCAGCAGGCCGCTCAGCAGCAGGCCGATGCCCAGCAGCGGCAGCAGGTAGCCGGCCGCGCGCATCAGGGCGGCGACCAGGGCGAAGCGCGTCGGGTGGGCGGCGCGGCGCTTCTCCCGGGCGGCGGAGGCGCTGCCCGGATCGGGTGCCAGCGGGGTCGGCTCGAAGCTCCGGCGCACGTCCACCTCGCCGGTGCCGCCGTAGCCCACGGTCCGCACCTCCACGGTGGCCTCGGTGCGCAGCTCGCCGTCGTCCGAGAGGAACTGCACCGGGCAGGTGAGCCGCCGGAAGCCCTCCTCCCTGCCCACCGCCCAGCCCTGCTCGGCGGCATGGCCCCAGGCCTCCTTCTCGGTCCTGCTCGCGGGCTCGCACTCGACCCCGTCGACGACGACCACGGCGTCGCACTCGAACAGGCCGTGGACGGCGCGGACCTCGTAGTCGTGCCCGCCCACGCGGCCGCGATAGCGGACCTCCGGGGACGGGCCGGGGTCGGCGGCGTCGGGCGCTCCGGCGAATGACTCCATATGTCCACCCTGGCGCAGCCGACGCCCTCCCGCATCCGACGATCGGCGGACCCGCGGCCTCACCCACATGGAACAATGCGCCTGTGACCAGCCCTTCCGCCGTGAAGCTCCGGCCCGCCCCCACCTCCGCGACCACCCTGCTGCTGGCCACCCTGGCGATGCTGCTGCTGCCGCTGGCCACCCTCGGCGCCTGGTCCTGGTGGGGTGCCACCCGGGTCCCGCGGCCGCGGGATGCGGCACCGCCGATCATGCTCGCGCTCGGGGTCGGCGCCTCGCTGCTGCTGGTCCGGCTGATCGCCGCCCAGCACGGCATCCTCGGCTCGGCCCTGCCGCGCATCCGCTACGGCGCCCCGATGGCCGTGGACGTGCCCTACCTGGCCTCGATGGGCCTGGGTCTGCTGGCCCTGCTACTCGCCCTGGTCTGGCTCGCGCTGCTGCCGCTGCGGCGCTCGCCCGGCCGGGGCGCGGGCCGCTCCGAGGGAATCCGGGGTCGGGCGGCGTCCGCTCCCCCGGCGGAGAAGCCCCTGGTGCTGGGGCCGCCGCGCCCCGTGGTCACCTCCTCCGCCGACGGCCTGCTGCGGCGCGTCTTCTCGCCGCTGGCGCTGGTGCTGCTGGCGCTGGGCATCGCGGTCTCGGTCGCCGCGCTGCTGCTGTTCTCCCTGGGGTCCCCGACCGAGACCACCGCGGAGCCGCTCACCGTGGTGGTGGCCTTCGCCGCGGCGCCATCGGCGGCCTGGGCGGTGCTGGCCTCGCTGTGGCGCAAGGACGAGGACTTCGGCATCGTCGTCGCCGCGCTGCTGCGGACCGTGGTGGCCCCGGTGCTCACCGGGATACTGCTGCTGGTGCCGCTGCTGCTCGCCACCGCGTTCCCGGCGGTGCGGGAGGGATTCCAGGCGCACAGCCTGGCACTGATCGGGGACGACGGGCTGCTGGAGGCGGGTGCGCCGCTGGTCGGATGGGTGGCGATTTGCGCCCTGGTCACGGTGATGGTCGGCATGCTCGCCGGGCTCGCGCTGAGCGTGGCCGTCGTCTTCCCGGGCATGGCGACCCTCTTCCCCTAGGAGGTGGTGGGCGAGAACAACCTCAGCACCCGCCCGGAGGACCTGCGGCGGAACATCGCCGCCGTGCGCGCCCTGCCCCTGCTGGTGATCCTGATCTTCGTCTTCTCCTGGCTGATCGTGGACGCCCGCGTCGGGGAGGGCCGCTTCTGGCTGGCGATGGCGACCCTCGCCGTGATGGTGGTGCTGACGGTCCTCATCGTGCGATGGCAGCAGCGCACGCCGACGTCGGAGACCGAGGATGCGCCCGGCACCTCGCCCTCGGCCGAAGTCTCGGCCGAGGGCGGAATCGGGACGAACGGCCCTGACCTTGCCGACCCTCCGACCACCCCCAAGCAGTGGTGATGTGACTCCATAGGCACCGTATTGCCCGCCGTGGAGCGCCGGGCGTAGCGTCTCCGCCCGTGACCACCTCGGCCCCCTCCTCCCCCACAGCATCGCGCTCGCGCAACCCGCTGCGCGCGATCGCCCGCATCCCCTTCGGCTGGCAGGTCCTGATCGGCCTGGCCCTCGGCGTGGTCCTCGGCCTGGTGGCCTCCGCGATGGGCCCCGGATCGGGCGAGGACGGCGCCAACTGGCTCGTCACCGCGCTGGACACCATCGGCACCACCTTCGTGACCCTGCTGAAGGCGCTGGTGCCGCCGCTGATCTTCCTCGCGATCGTCACCTCCATCGCGAACCTGCGGCAGGTCACCAATGCGGCCCGACTGGCCTGGAAGACCCTGCTGTGGTTCGCGATCACCTCGCTGATCGCCGTCTCCATCGGCATCGCGCTGGGTGCGCTCACCAACCCTGGCGAGCGCACCGGCATCGACTCCTCCGCGGCCGAGGCCTCTGAGACCCAGGGCGGCTGGATGGACTTCCTGACCGGCCTGGTGCCCTCGAACTTCCTGGGCATCACCGGCTCCACCGGGGACGACGGCTCTGTCTCACTGAGCTTCAACGCCCTGCAGATCCTGGTCATCTCCATCGCCGTGGGCATCGCCGTGCTCAGCGTCGGCGAGAAGGCCGAGCCCTTCCTCCGGTTCACCGGATCCGCGCTGGAGATCGTGCAGAAGCTGCTGTGGTGGGTCATCCGCCTGGCCCCGATCGGCACTGTCGGCCTGCTCGGCAACGCGGTGGCCAGCTACGGCTGGGACGCCATCGGCCAGCTCGGCGTCTTCGTCGCCGACGTCTACATCGGCATGCTCCTGGTGCTGCTGGTGGTCTACCCGATCCTGCTGAAGGTCAACGGCCTCGGCGTCGGCTCCTTCTTCCGCGGTGTGTGGCCGGCGACCTCGCTGGGCTTCGTCTCCCGCAGCTCGCTGGGCACCATGCCGATGACGCAGACCGTCACCGAGCGCATGGGCGTGCCGCGGCACTACGCCTCCTTCGCGGTGCCGCTGGGCGCGACCACCAAGATGGACGGCTGCGCCGCGATCTACCCGGCCCTGGCCGCGATCTTCGTGGCGAACTTCTACGGGGTGCCGCTCGGCGTCACCGACTACCTGCTGATCGTGCTGGTCTCGGTGCTGGGCTCGGCCGCGACCGCCGGCATGACCGGCGCGACCGTGATGCTGACCCTCACCCTGTCCACCCTGGGCCTGCCCCTGGAGGGCGTCGGCCTGCTGCTGGCGATCGACCCGATCCTGGACATGGGCCGCACCGCCCTGAACGTCACCGGTCAGGCGCTGGTGCCGGTGATCGTCTCCGCTCGCGAGAAGCTCCTGGACCGCGACGCCTACGACGCGGCCCGCCGCACCTCCTTCGCCGAGATCCAGGCGGAGCAGGCCCGCGAGGCCGAGGCCACCACGGAGGAGGAGCGGAAGGTCCCCGCGACCGCCTGACCCCTTGTCGGCCCGAGAGGGCAGGACACGAGACGGCGGGGGATGCCACGGCGTCCCCCGCCGTCTCTGGCATATGTGGCTCCAGAAGCCGCTGTCTCCTGCGAGCGGCCGCTTCTCAGCCGACGTCGGAGATCAATCGAGCCCGGGGATCGTCTGCGCAGTGGGGGTGGGTACAGACGGCGCGTCGCCTTCGCCCCGGAGGTGCAGCGCCGCTCCCGTGCGACGCAGCACGGAGAAGATATCGATGTACTCGACGCCCATGGCTTCACAGGCGTCGGGGATCTTCACCCTCTTGCGGGAGTCCGGACTCGGCTGCTCGTGCGTGACCACGGTGTCCCCGTGCCCGGCGGCGTGGGCGACAAGCAGGAAGTCAGCCTGATCGTCGGCGAACGCGCGCTGCGCCGCTGTGCTGTAGTTCTGCCGCGCGGCCCACGCGCTGAGCGGCGCGAGATTCTGCGCCGTCCACTGATCCACCGGGAGGAAGAAATCTCGGTGGGTGCGGGCCCAGTCCGCGAGCTCGTCCTGGACGGCGACGAGCTCATCGCGGACGGCATCGATGCTGATCAGGAGTCCGGAACGATGTGCCTTCTCGAGCCAGGTCCAGAAGCCGGGGTCGATGTCGAACGCGTAGTACCTGTTCTTCGCATCGATCAGGATGTTCGCGTCGACAAGGTGCATCAGGACGTCCCGACCCGATCGGCGAGGCTTTCGAAGGTGCTGTGCTTCTTCGTCCCCAGCAGCTTGTAGGCGTCCCGGTAGCTGGTCCCGCCCTCACGGGCACTGGCGATGACCGCACGCGTGAACGTCGCGCTGAGGCGACGCGGCTGGATGTTGTAGTAATCGCCTCCGCCGGGCCGACCCTCTTTCGCGTCGGCGAGGAGCGCGAGGACTCGACGCTCCTCCACCTCGAACCGGTCACGGTACTCATCCCCCGAGAGGTGCCTGAGGTCCGCGAGGCGCCGCAGCACGACCAGGGTGCTGACGGTGAACCGGCGCGCGAGAGCATCGAGCCCATCCGGGGAGAGATCACCCCGGTACTCCGAACTCACGGCGTCACCGGGCATCAGTACTTCCGCAGCGACGGCATTGCACCACCGCTCCTCGGGCGGACCGCCATCCGCCCCGAGGGCGATGTCGGAGAGCGCGCTTCCTCCCAGCCACACGTGGGCGAACTCGTGGATCACCGTGAAGATCTGTGCGGCCTTGCTGTCGGCGCCGTTGACGAACACGATCGGAGCGAGGTCGTCGACGAGGGCGAACCCGCGGAACTCCTCGGGGCTCAGGGTTCGATGCGTGTCGGAGCCGACGATCCCGCTCACCATGACGAGGGTCCCGCTGCGCTCGATCCGATCACTCAGAAGGCTGAAGGCGGCGCTCCAGCTCGAGGCGAGCGGTCCCACACCGGGGTCGATGCCGAGGACATCCCGAAAGCGCTGCGCGATGACTGCAGGATCGTCGTCCCGCGAAGCACTGCCGACGTACGGCACCGGGTCCATGCCGGTCTCGAGCGCATGGTCGCGGTACCAGTTCTGACGCGTCTGGCACAGGTAGATGGTTTCGAGGAGGTCAGCGGAGGGCCGGCTGATCGTCGCATCTCCCAGAGTGCGCATGTCCGGCACCGGCAGCGGTTCCTCCGGAGGGGCGGGCAGGAAGAGCTGACCGAAGGGAGCATGCGTGGCATGCGCGAACTTCTCGAGCTGCTTCACCGTGGGTTTGCGGGTTCCCTCCGTCCACTCGGTGAGCTGGGGGAACCTCCGCGCCGTCGTCTCCCGGTCCCAACCGGCGCGCTGGACGGCCCAGGTGAGCAGGGAGGGGTCGACATCGACGTGAACCGGCACGACACGACCTCCTTCCGCCGACTGCTCGACCTCGCGTCACCACGATGATAGGCACCGGGAGGCTCGCGGGGCCGCGACTGTGCACAGGGCCGTCCCCGCGTGCGCCCAGGAGCATCCGCGGCGCGTGGTGACACCGCACACCGGGGGCGGGCCCGTCCCTTCCCTGCTCAACGGGCCCCCGATACGCTGTGACCGTCCCCCGGCGCACCCCTGGCGCCATCCCGCAGTGCATCTACCTCGGGTCCACCCTCGGTGGGCCGTCCAAGGCGGCACCCACCGTCCGGAGGTCACATGAGCACCGCATCCCCCGCTCCCGCCGCGCAGGCCGCACCGTCGCTGCTGCGCACCGCCGGGGCGAGCTACTTCCCGATCGCCTTCATCGCGCGCTTCCCCTTCGCGATGATCGTCGTCGGCACCCTCACCCTCGTGGTCGCCGCCCGCGAGTCGATCGCGCTGGGCGGCCTGAACTCGGCCGTCGTCGGCCTCGGCTCCGCACTGGTCGGCCCGCTGCTGGGGGCCGCCGCCGACCGCATCGGGCAGCGACCCGTGCTGCTGCTCTCCGGCATCGTGAACTCGCTGGGCCTGCTGGCGATGGCCGCCGTCGCCTTCAGCGACCTGCCAGACTGGACCGTGCTGGTCACCGGTTTCGTCATCGGCGCCTCCAGCCCGCAGATCGGGCCGTTCTCCCGCAGCCGCCTGGTGCAGCTGATCCTGGCCCGCCCCTCCTCCGCGCAGCGTGCCCGCAGCATGAACGCGACGATGGGCTACGAGTCCGCGGTCGACGAGACCGCCTTCGTCTTCGGTCCCGTCGTGGTGGGCCTGCTGGCCACCACCCTGAACCCCGCCGCCCCAATGATCGCCGCGGCCGTGCTCACCCTGATCTTCGTGACCGCCTTCGCCCTGCACCCCACGGCCCGCGCGGCCGCCCCGGAGCGCGGCGCCGAGCAGCCGGTGGCACAGGCCCCCGCCCGTGAGCTCTTCTCCCTGCGGGTGCTGGTGCTGGTGGCGGGCGCCCTGGGCGTCGGCCTGTTCTTCGGCTCCGTGCTGACCTCGCTGACCGCCTTCCTCTCCGAGTCCGGCCGCGGCGACTCCGCGGGCCTGATCTACGGCGTGATGGGGGTCGGCTCGACGATCCTCGCGCTGTCGATGGCGCTGTTCCCCGAGCGCTTCGCCCTGTGGGCCCGCTGGCTCGTCTTCTCCGGCCTGATGCTGGCCGCGATGATCGCCTTCGGCGCCGCCGACGGGCTGGGCGGGATCGTCGCCGCGATGGCGGTGGCCGGCATCGGCGTCGGCCCGACGGTCGTGACCCTGTTCTCCCTGGCCGCGGAGCGCAGCCCGCTGGGCCGCTCCGCCACCGTGATGACGATGATCGGCTCGGCAACGATCGTCGGCCAGTCCGCCGCCTCGGCCCTCACCGGCGCGGTCGCCGAGGGCGCGGGCACCTCCGCGGCGATCGCCCTGCCGGCCCTGGCCGCCGCCACCGTCGTGCTCGCGGCGCTGGTCAACGCGATCGCCTGCCGCCGCCCGACCGTCCCGGCCGAGCCGGAGGCGCTCGCCGAGGTGCCCGCCGTCCAGCACTGAGCCGGACGGCCGCCCTCAGCGGCGCAGGACGTGACGCAGCGCCTGCTCCAGCGTCTGCTGGGCGGGCTCGAAGCCGGTCCCGCGCAGGCGGGCGTCCGAGACGTTCTGATCGGCCCGCACCAGCTCGGAGGCGGCGTCGCTGCCCAGCAGCAGCGCGGGCCCGAACCCGGGCACCGGCACGGCGGCGGGACGGTGCAGCACCCGGCCGAGGGTGCGCGCGAAGTCGGCGGCGTCCACCGGCTCCGGGCCGACCCCGTTGACCGGGCCCTGGACGCTCTCGGCGAGCGCCGCGTGGGCGAAGACCCGGGTGATGTCGTCCAGGCTGATCCAGGAGCACATGGCGGAGGCATCGGCCAGGCGCCCGCCCACGCCGGCCAGGAACATCGGCAGCTGCGGGAGCAGGGAGCCGCCCGCGTCGGAGAGCACGATGCCGGTGCGCACCTGCGCGACCCGCAAGCCGGCCTCGGAGGCATGCCGGGTGGCGCCCTCCCATTCCCGGGCCAGCTCCGCGAGGAAGCCCTCGCCGACGGCGGAGGACTCGGTGAGCAGCTCCCCCGGACGCCGCGGCCCGTAGTAGCCGATGGCACTGCCGGAGACCAGCACCCGCGGGCCGTCGCTCATCCGGGCGAGGGTGCGGGCGATGAGGGTGGTGCCGTGGATGCGGGAGGCGCGGATCTCGCGGCGGGCGGCCGAGGTCCAGCGGGTGGCGATGGACTTCCCGGCCAGGTTCACCACGACGTCCACGCCCTCGAGGTCGGCGGGATCGAGCACCCCGGCCTCGGGGTCCCAGGGGATCTCGCCCTCGCCGGCCTCGCGCCGCACCATCCTCCGCACCGTGTGCCCGCCGGTCTCCAGCAGGGCGGCGAGCTGGGTGCCGATCAGGCCGGAGGCGCCGGAGATGGCGATGGTCCGTCGTGGGACGTGCGCGTGGTGGGCGTGGAAGGCGAGGTCCTGCTCGAGCTGGCGGGCGCGGAAGGCCAGCAGGCGGCGGATCTGGTCCTCGACGGCCCCGGAGACGATCCCGCCCAGACGATCCAGTCCCGCGGGCAGCTCGAGGTCGATGCGGTCGGTGACACGGGTGCCCGATCCCGCGGCGTCGATGGTGTGCTCGTGCTGCCAGGTGCGCCAGGGCCCGTGCACCTGCCGGTCCACGAAGCGGCCGGCGGGGTCGGCCTCGACGTGGCGCAGCAGCCAGTGGGGCCGCAGCAGCTGCGGCAGGACGGGCGGGCCGAGCCGCGCCCCGACCACGCGACCGGCGTCGATGCCGCCGCGGGTGGGGTCGTCGGCGCTGGCCATGCCGGGCGGGGTGAGCCGTACCAGGGCCCCGGGCCGGTCGTACCAGGCCAGCACCTCGGGCTGGGCCTGCGGGACGCGATGGGTGGTCTCGATCCTCATGGCGGCTGCCTCTCAGGTGGTCGCGATGGTCGTCGCCCCCGGGCGACGGGACCAACCTACGCGCCGCACCAGCCAGGCCGCGAGCAGCCACAGCACCCAGCCGGCGGCATCGAGAGCCCAGGCCATGCCCGGTTCGAGGGGACCGATCACGTTCTGGGCGATCGCGACCCGGAGGCTGTTCAGCAGGCCGTGGGCGAACACCGCCACCCAGACCGTGCCGGAGACCTCCCGCAGGGCCGAGAGCAGCGGGGCGACGGCGACGATGGTGCCGAGGTAGCTCACCACCTCGCGCGGCCCCATCCCCAGGGCCAGCACGACGGGCAGGTGCCAGGCGGCCCACATCACCCCGATCAGCAGGGACATCGGCCAGAAGCCCAGGTCACCGAGGGTGGACTGCAGCCAGCCGCGCCAGCCCAGCTCCTCCCCGATCGCGAACACGGCCTGCATCACGAGCACCGCCGGGACGGCCATCAGGATGACCGGCAGACCCGGACCGGACAGTGTCGGCGCCCCGAGGGCGAGCCCCAGGATCACCCCCGCGGCGGGCACGAGGGTGAAGGCCAGTAGGGCCAGCAGCGCCGCGAGCCCGAGGCGCCGGGCGGAGGGGACGGCGAGCGCGAAGGAGCCACGGACCGATCGGTCCCGCACCAGCAGCGCGGCCACCAGCGGGGCGAGCTGGGCGATCGGCACCACCAGGGCGATCGCGGAGGCGGGGAGCACGCCGAGGGTGAGGGGCACGGCCAGCGCCGTGGAGATCGCGGTGGCGAGGAGCAGGAAGGCGGCCACGCGGCCGGCGGCGATCGGGGGGTGCGGTCGAGCAGGGGCGGGGATCAGGACGGCGGAGGAGGTCATCGGGGCTCCAGGGGCAGGGACGACGGCACCGGTCGGGCTGTCCCGACCATGCTTGGTCGCCGCGGCGCTCCGTGGTACGGGGCTAGCGGTCCCTCGAGGCGGGGGTTTCCCCCACCCCGCTGCCCGCTCTTCCCCTTGCCCCGTGCGGGCCCGGGCATGGAGCGACCCCTCGCGCACCTGCCAGAGCCCACCTGCCCTTGCTGCCGTCAGGCCCTGGGGGGGTTCAGCGAGATGACACCGCACGAGGGGTCGCCGGACATCGTATCGAACCGAGAGGGGGCCACGCACGGCGGGACGGGCCCGCTGTGACCGGCGGCTCCCCGGGCGTCGGCCGTGCCTGCGGACCCGGACAGCAGGTCTCTCTTGCATAACGGAGTGTGAACAGCGCCCGACGGGCGGGACCTTTGGCTACAGTTCCCCCCACCGGTCCGTGGGTGACGGCACTCACGTCGCGCTGTCCTCGGAGCCGGTCCTCCCGTCCCCCTCCCCCGCTGGAGATCGCGTGTTCTCAACGATTATCGACACGACGAACAGCCTCGTCTGGGCCGTTCCGCTCGTCATCCTCCTGCTCGGTGCCGGTCTCTGGTTCACCATCCGCACCGTCGTGCTGCAGGTCCGCTGCATCCCCGACATGCTCAGGCAGCTCGCCCGCGGCGAGGCCTCGCCCGACGGCACCTCCTCCTTCCAGTCGCTGATGATGTCCCTGGCCGGCCGCGTCGGCATGGGCAACATCGGCGGCGTCGCGAGCGCGATCGCCATCGGCGGCCCCGGCGCCGTGTTCTGGATGTGGGTGATCGCCTTCCTCGGCGCCGCCACCTCCTTCATCGAGTGCACCCTCGGCCAGATCTACAAGGAGAAGGACCAGGACACCGGCGAGTACCGCGGCGGCCCGGCCTACTACATCGAGAAGGCCTACAAGCACACCACCGCCGGACCGTTCTTCCTGGTCTACGCGATCGCCTTTGCCGGCGTGACCGTGCTCGCGATGTGCTTCTTCCTGCCGGGCGTGCAAGCCAACGGCGTCTCCTCGGCCATCTACGAGGCCTGGAACGTCCCCCACTGGGTCACCGCGGTGGGTCTCGTGATCGCCCTGGCTTTCATCATCATCGGCGGCGTGAAGCGCATCGCGAGCTTCGCCGTGGTGGTCGTGCCCGTCATGGCGATCCTCTACATCATCGCCGCGATGATCGTGTTCTTCGTGAACTTCGACCAGATCGGCCACGTGTTCGCCACGATCTTCTCCAGCGCCTTCGGCACCCACGCGGTGTTCGGCGCGATCATCGGCCAGGCGATCATGCAGGGCGTCAAGCGCGGCCTGTACTCGAACGAGGCCGGCCAGGGCACCGGCCCCCACGCCGCGGCCGCCGCCGAGGTGTCCCACCCCGCGAAGCAGGGCTTCGCCCAGTCCTTCGCGGTCTACATCGACACCCTGTTCGTCTGCACCGCCACCGCGTTCCTGATCATCTCCACCGGGATGTACCAGGTGTTCTCCATCGCCCCCGACGGCACCGAGACACCGCTGGCCTTCGGCAGCAACCTGCCGCCGAACACCGAGTACGGCCCCGAGTACGCGCAGAACGCCTTCTCGACCGTGTTCGGCGCCGCCGGACCGACCTTCGTGGCGATCGCGCTGTTCTTCTTCGCCTTCACCACGATCGTGGCCTACTACTACATGGCCGAGGTCAACATGACCTACCTGTCGCGGTGGATCCCGAACCGGACGATCCGTCGCATCGTGCTGCGCTGCCTGCAGGCCCTCACCCTGGTGGCCGTCGTCATCGGCGCCACCACCTCCACCGGCTCCGCCTGGGGCCTCGGCGACATCGGCGTGGGCGCGATGGCCTGGCTGAACGTGGTCGCGATCTTGATCCTGCAGGTCCCGGCCCTGAAGGTGCTCACGGACTACGGCAAGCAGAAGCGCGCCGGCAAGGATCCGCAGTTCGACCCGCGCGAGCTCGGCATCCGCAACGCCACGTTCTGGGAGGACCGGGCCGACAAGCGCGCCGCCCAGCGGACGGGCGTGGGCTCCTGATCCCGGCGATCACCCTGCTGCCTCCCCGCACGGAGGGCTGAGCACGACGGAGGGGGCGGACCGACAGGTCCGCCCCCTCCGTCGTGCCCGGGCTCGGCACTGCCGTCGTTCGGACGGTGATCAGGCCAGACGGTGCGCCGGGGACCGGGTCTTGCCGGGGTCGGTCTCCGGCAGGTCGCCGAGCACCTCGTCGACCCGGGCCAGCACCTCGGGCTCGAGCCGGACACCGGCGGCGCGGACGTTCTCGCGCACCTGCTCGGGCCGGGAGGCGCCGATGATCGCGCCCGCGACGTTGTCGTTGGCGAGCACCCAGGCCACGGCGAGCTGCGCCATGGTCAGGCCCGACTCCTCGGCGATGGGGCGCAGACCCTGCACGGCCTCCAGGGTGCGGTCCTCCAGGAAGCGCTTGATCATGTCGGCGCCGCCCTTTTCGTCCCGGGCGCGGGAGCCCTCCGGCGGCTCGGCGCCGGGGGCGTACTTGCCCGAGAGGATGCCCTGCGCGACCGGTGACCAGACGATCTGGGAGATGCCGAGCTCACGGGAGGTCGGAACCACCCGCTCCTCGATCACGCGCCACAGCATCGAGTACTGCGGCTGGTTGGAGATGAGCTGGATGCCGAGCTCACGGGCCAGCTGGTGGCCGGCGCGCAGCTGGTCGGCGTTCCACTCGGAGACCCCGATGTACAGGGCCTTCCCGGAGCGGACCACGTCGGCGAAGGCCTGCATGGTCTCCTCCAGCGGGGTCGCCACGTCGTAGCGGTGCGCCTGGTAGAGGTCGACGTAGTCGGTACCGAGCCTCTGCAGGGAGCCGTCGATGGACTCCATGATGTGCTTGCGGGACAGGCCGGTGTCGTTGTGCCCCTTGGGGCCGGTGGGGAAGTAGACCTTGGTGAAGATCTCCAGGCCCTCGCGCCGCTCCCCCGCCAGGGCCTTCCCCAGCACCTCCTCGGCGGCGGTGTTGGCGTAGACATCGGCGGTGTCGAAGGTGGTCACGCCCTCCTCGAGGGCCGCGCGCACGCAGGCGGTGGCGCGCTCGTCCTCGATCTGGGAGGCATGGGTGAGCCAGTTGCCGTAGATGATCTCGCTGATCTTGAGGCCGCTGCGGCCGAGGTGACGGAAGTCCATGACGCCAGCCTAGGCCCCGACGCCGACGAAGGACAGCGCTTGCCTACGCGGGATCGTCCTCGCCGGTCGCTGCTTCGCCGGAGGGCTGCGCCTGCTGCGCCCCCGGTGCCTGCCGCGTCTCCTGCGCCTTCTGAGCTGCCCGCATCGAGGCGTAGCCCGCCTCCCGCTGGGCGAGCAGGCGGAGGGAGGCGAGCACGGCATCGCCGAGCACCGTCCCCAGGATGACGCGACGCACCGCGGCCTCGGGCTCGCGCGGCACGTGGGCCACGTCGATCCGTGCGATCTCCTCGACGGGGGCGGCGTACTCGTGCAGCAGCTCCGGGGTCAGCTCCATGCCGGCGTCATCGCACGCGGACCACGCCGCCTCCAGCCGGGCGACGAGCTGGTCATCCGGGGGGATGCTCCAGCCGCGGTCCTCGGCCCATCGCCGCGCCCGGCTCGGCCCCTCGGCGCCGGGGTCCCCGCCACCGGCCGGGGCGCCGTGATCGCGACCGGAGGCCCCGGATCCCTCCGAGGGCTCGGGCGGGGCGCCGGTCAGGGCGCGCTGCGCGGTCGCCATCAGCTCGATGGGCGGCGGGGCGGGCGACTCGATGACCTCGACCACGCGTCGCACCTGGGCGATCTCGAGCCCGCCCACCTCGGTGAGGGCGCGGATCAGCCGGATCCGCTCCAGGTGGCTCTCGTCGTACTCGGCGCTGGTGCGGGAGGTGCGCCGACCGTGCGGGAGGACGCCCTCTCGCAGGTAGAACTTGATCGTGCCGACGGGCAGGCCGGTCTGCTCGGACAGGGCCGAGATCCGCATGACGCACCTCCGGGTGGCGACGGGCCGCCGACTCTCGGTGCGCGCGACCCTTGACCTCCGCCACGGTACGGGGGACTCTTGGAGAGCACCACTGTCTAGATGTCGCACGAGGTCATCCGCCATCGTCCCGGGCACCGTGCACCGGGACCGGGCGGGACCGCGACGATCGGGAGCTCCCATGTCCACCACCCGACCGCAGCCCGGCACCCGCCCCTCCCGGCGCCGCGAACGCCCCGAGGACGTCACCCACACCGCCCTCGACGGGGTGGTCGTCTTCCAGATCGGCATGACCCTGCGCCGCCCCCACCGGGTGGACCTGTGGGGCCCCGTGTTCGCCGCCATGGGACGCATGCTCACCGAGCTCAACCGCAACCGTGCCGCCCACGAGCCCGGCGAGGAGGGGGACCTCGGCTTCCTCGGCGCCACCACGCTGGTGGGGATCAAGGGCCCCTGGGTGGTGCAGTACTGGCGCAGCACCGAGCAGCTCTACGAGTACGCCCGCATGAGCGACCGCCTGCACGTGCCCGCCTGGAAGGCCTTCAACGCCGCCGCCCGCGCCCACCCTGAGGTGGTGGGCATCTGGCACGAGACCTACGAGGTGCCCGCCGAGGGCATCGAGACGATCTACGGCAACGGGGCCCGAGTGGGGCTCGGCGCGGCCATCGGCACGGAGCCGCGCTCCGCTCGCGGGATCACCGCCCGGGACCGCCTGGCCGCGGGCCGCGCCGCCGCGCGCGGGGAGAGCACCGGCCCCGGAGGGACCGTGCGGCAGGAGGACCTGGAGCCGCCGCTCGCGGACGCCACCGCCTGAGGCCGGCCCCGGTCCCCGTGCCCGGGAGGCGCGGGGACCGGGGAGGCTCAGCCCTGCTCGGACTCCGGAGCGAGCGGGTCCTGGCCCTCCTCGAGCACGGCCACCGGGATCTGCCCGGTCCGCGTCTCCGCATCGGGGTCGGTGCCCTCGGAGAACTGCGACCAGTACAGCCGGTGATAGGCGCCCTCGCGCTCCAGCAGGCCCTCGTGGGTGCCCTGCTCGACGATGTCGCCGTGCTCCATCACCAGGATCACGTCGGCGTCGCGGATGGTGGAGAGCCGGTGGGCGATGACGAAGGAGGTGCGGTCGCTGCGCAGCGCCGACATCGCCTCCTGGATCAGCACCTCGGTGCGGGTGTCCACCGAGCTGGTGGCCTCGTCGAGGATCAGCAGCGCCGGGTCGGCGAGGAAGGCGCGGGCGATGGTGACGAGCTGCCGCTCCCCCGCCGAGAGGTTCGCGCCCTCGTCCTCGATCACGGTGTCGTAGCCCTCCGGGAGGGTGCGCACGAAGCGGTCGACGTAGGTGGCGCGGGCCGCCTCGACCACCTCCTCGTCGCTCGCGTCCAGCCGGCCGTAGCGGATGTTCTCGCGGATGGTCCCGCCGAACAACACCGCGTCCTGCAGCACCATGCCGATGCGGCTGCGCACGGCCCCGCGGTCCAGCGCCCGGATGTCCACCCCGTCCAGGCGGATGGCGCCGCCGTCGATCTCGTAGAACCGCATCACGAGGTTCACCAGCGTGGTCTTGCCGGCGCCGGTGGGGCCGACGATCGCGATGGTCTGCCCGGGCTCGACGTCCAGGGAGAGGTCCGTGATCAGCGGCTTCTCCGGGGTGTAGGAGAAGGCCACGTGGTCGAACTCGACCCGGCCGCGGGTGCGGCCGGCGAGCTCGGCGCGCGGCACGACCTGCTCGCTGCGGGTGCCGTCGGGGCCGGTCACAGGGGCGGTGATGGCGCCGTCGGGCTCCTGCTCCTCGGCGTCGAGCAGCTCGAAGATGCGCTCGGCCGAGGCGACGCCGGAGATCAGCATGTTGGCCTGACCGGCGATCTCGCCCAGCGGCGAGTTGAACTCGCGGGAGTACTGGATGAACGCCACCACCTGGCCGAGGGACATCTGCCCGTTCGCGACCCGCAGGCCGCCGACGACGGCGATGCCGACATAGCCGAGGTAGGTCACCCACTGCATGATCGGCATGATCATCCCGGAGTAGAACTGGGCCTTGAAGGAGGCCTGGTAGAGCTCCTCGTTGCGCTCGTCGAAGCGCTCGCGCATCGAGTCCTGGCGGTCGAAGACGGTGACCAGGTCGTGCCCGGTGAAGGACTCCTCGACGTGCCCGTTCAGCCGCCCCGTGTTGCGCCACTGGGCGGTGAACAGCTTCTGCGAGCGCGAGCCGATGATCCCGATCGCGATGCCGGAGATGGGCAGGGCCACCAGGGCGATCAGGGCGAGCTGCCAGGACAGCACGAACATCATCACGGTGATGCCGATGATGGTCAGCGCCGCGTAGACCAGGGAGGCGAAGGCCTGCTGGAGCGCGCTCTGCACGTTGTCCACGTCGTTGGTGGTGCGGGAGAGCAGGTCGCCGCGCTGCCGGGTGTCGAAGTAGCTCAGGGGCAGCCGGTTGACCTTCTCCTCGATGCGCTCGCGGAGGCGGTAGACGATCCGCATCACCACGTCGTTGAGGATGCGCCCCTGCAGCCAGTCGAACAGGGCCGCCACCACGTACATGCCCAGCACGATCGTCAGCAGCCGGCCGAGCAGGGCGAAGTCGACGCCGTCCCCGCTGGTCGCGCCGTCGTAGATGACGTCCGTGGCGTCGCCGATGATGCGGGGCGCCCACACGGTGAGCAGGGTGGAGGCGATGCCGAAGGCGAGCACCACGGCCAGCCCGAGCTTGTGGTCGCCGAAGGTCGAGGCGAGGCGGAGGGCGGATGGCCAGAAGGCCTTGGCCTTGCGGGGCGGGCCCCCGCCCCACTCGGAGTCCATCGAGCCCTGCATCTCCAGGATCTCGTCCTCGGAGAGGTCCACGGTGCTCGAGGCCTCGGCATCCCGGGACGTGCCGGTGCTCTTCTGCGGGGCGCGGTCCCGGCGCCGCTCGTTCCGGTCGCTGCTCATGCCGGCTCCTCCACGGTGATCTGGGAGTCGACGATCTCCCGGTAGGTCTCGCAGGTCTCCAGCAGCTCCTCGTGGCGGCCGCGGCCGACGATGCGCCCCTGCTCCAGCACGATGATCTGGTCGGCACCGGTGATGGTGGAGATGCGCTGGGCGACGATAAGGGTGGTGGCGCCGCGGGTGTACGGGCCGAGGCCGGCCCGCACCGCGGCGTCGGTGGCGACGTCGAGCGCCGAGAAGGAGTCGTCGAAGACGTACACCTGGGGGCGGGCGACCAGGGTGCGGGCGATGCAGAGCCGCTGGCGCTGGCCGCCGGAGACGTTGGTGCCGCCCTGGGAGATGCCGGAGCCGAGCCCGTGGCGGGCGGCCTCCCCCTCCCCCGTGGTGCGGTCGGCGACGAACTCGGTGGCCTGGGCGGTGTCCAGGGCCTCCCACAGGGCCTGGTCGGGGGCCTCGGGGTCCCCGAAGCGGAGGTTCTCGGCGATGGTGCCGGAGAACAGGTAGGGCTTCTGCGGGACCAGGCCGACGGTGCGGGCGATGGTGGCGCGGTCCAGCCGGGTGACGGGAACGCCGTCCAGCAGCACCTGGCCCTCGGTGGCGTCGTGCAGGCGCGGGATCAGGTTGATCAGGGTGGTCTTGCCGGCGCCGGTGGAGCCGATGATCGCGGTGGTGCGCCCGGCCTCGGCGGTGAAGGAGATGCCGTCGAGCACGGGGGCGTCAGCGCCGGGGTAGGCGAAGGTGACGTCGCGGAACTCCACGGTGCTGCCGGGGGCGGGGGCGAGCTGCACGGGCTGGGCGGGCTCGGCCATCGTCGCGCGGGTCTCGAGGACCTCGCCGATGCGGCGGGCGCTGATGATGGCGCGCGGGAACATCATGAACATGAAGGTGCCCATCATGACGGCCATCAGGATCTGCAGCAGGTACTGCATGAAGGCGGTCAGGGAGCCGACCTCCACGAGTCCCTGGTCCACGCGGTGCCCGCCGAACCAGAGCACGGCGGCGGTGGCCAGGTGCAGCACCACGGTGATCGCGGGCCCCATGATCACGAACAGCCGACCGATCCGCACGGAGGTGTCGGTGAGCAGCGCGTTCGCATCGGTGAAGCGGCGGGCCTCGTGGTCCTCGCGGACGAAGGCGCGCACCACCCGGATGCCCATGATCTGCTCGCGCATCACGGAGTTGATGCCGTCGATGTTGTCCTGCATGCGCTGGAACAGCGGCATCAGCCGGCGCACCAGCAGGCCCACGATGACGACCAGGATCGGCACCGCCACCCACACCAGCCAGGACAGCCCCGGGTCCTCCCGGACCGCCATGATGATGCCGCCGACGGACATGATCGGCACCATCACCATGAAGTTCAGGGTCATCAGGGCGAGCATCTGCACCTGCTGCACGTCGTTGGTGCCGCGGGTGATCAGGGTCGGGGCGCCGAAGCGACCCATCTCCTCGGTGGAGAAGCGGTCGACCTTCACGAAGATCGCACGGCGCAGGTCCCGGCCCAGCCCCATCGAGGCGCGGGCCCCGAACCAGACGGAGCTGACCGCGGTGACCACCTGCACCAGGGCGACCACCAGCATGATCCCGCCCACGCGCCAGATGTAGGCGGTGTCGCCGGTGGCCACGCCGTTGTCGATGATGTCGGCGTTGAGGCTGGGCAGGTACAGCGTCGCCATGATGGTGGCGAGCTGGAGCACCAGCACCGCCGCCGCGGCGGGCAGGTAGGGGCGGCCGTATCGCCGGATGAGGGTCCAGAGCATGGGGCTGCTTTCGGCTCGGTCGGCCGTGGGAGGGCCGGGTCGATCGGAGAGATCAGGGCGGACGGGGGAAGCGTACGGCCGGGGTCGGACAGATGATGTCCGCGATGCCCGGGCCGGTGTCGGGTCGGCAGGCACACGTGGCCACCCCGCGGACAACCTCGTCATCCTGCCCCATCGGATACGTCCAGGTCATCCGACTTCTGTCGTGATCCCGCCCTCGACGGGGAGGGCGGCTCCCGGGTCAGAGCAGCCGGTGCTCCCAGATCCCGTCCGGGCGGGTGTAGAGCACCCGGGTGTGTCGGCGGTCCTCCCGCGCCTGCATCAGCTCCACCCGCTCGGGGCGGAGCGCGTAGACCTGCCAGTCGGGGTCGACCTCGCCGGTGGCGGAGGGGCGGGAGAGCCAGTCCCGCCGGGAGGCCTCGGCGTCCAGGGCGGCGACCGTGCCGCTGAGCCGCACCTGCCGGCCCGTCTCCCGCCAGAACAGCACCATGGCCGCGCGGGGGTCGGCCGCGAGCTGGCGCCCCTTCGCCGAGCGGCGCGAGGTGGCCACGTGATAGCCGTGCTCGTCGACATCCTTGAGGATCAGGGTGCGACCCTCGGGGGCGCCGTCCTCCCCGCGGGTGAGCAGGGTGAGCGCGTGCGGCTGGCGCGCCCCGGAGGCGATGGCGTCCTCCAGCCAGGCGAGCACCAGCTCCCCGGGGTCCTCCGGCAGGGTCGCCGTGTCCAGCTCGGGAAGGTGCTCGGGGAAGCCGGGCAGGGCGCGCAGCCGGTCGGCGAGGTCGCTCATGGAGCCCATCCTGGCACCGGGCGCCCGATGCGGACAGGCCCGTCGTCCCGGGACCCAGGCGCCGTGCACCGGGTCAGGTGCCGAGGAAGATCCCGTTGCCGGGGCCCAGCGGCAGGTCGGCCACCACGAAGACGGCCAGGATGATCGTCCAGACCAGCCAGAACGGCACCACGAAGGGCAGCATCCGGGCCATCAGCGTGCCCAGTCCGGCCTCCGGCTCGTAGCGGCGCAGCATCCCCAGCAGCACGATCATGTACGGGTTCATCGGGGTGATGATCTGGGTGGCGGAGTCGCCGACCCGGAAGGCCGCCTGGGTGAAGGCGGGCTCGTAGCCGATCAGGGCGAACATCGGCACGAAGACGGCGCCCATTATCGTCCACATGCCCGAGCCGGAGATGATGAACAGGTTCAGCAGGCTGGCCAGCAGGATGAAGCCGAGGATGGCGGGGAAGCCGGTCAGCCCCGTCGCCTCCAGGGCGCTCGCCCCGGTCACGGCGATCCAGGTGCCGATGCCGGACCAGTTGAACAGGGCGATGAAGTTGCCCAGGATGAAGGCCAGCACCACGAAGGGCAGCATCTCCCTGAGCGCCTCGGTCATCATCGCGACCGCGTCGCGGGTGGAGCGCAGGGTGCCGGTGACCACGCCGTACAGCAGACCGACCACCACGAAGTACGCCACCACGATGAAGACGATGGAGTCCAGCAGCGGGGACTCGGGCAGGAAGCCGCCGTCCTCGTTGCGCCAGGGCGAGGCGGGCACCAGCAGCGCCGCCAGCATGATCGCGGTGAACACCACCGCGCCGAGCACGGAGACCAGCAGACCGCGGTTCTCGATCGGGGTGAGCTCGGCGCGCATGTCCTGGGCCTCCGTACCGCCGTCGGCGCCCCCGTCGCCCTCCACGGTCTGATCGCGCGGCACGTCCTGGCGCACCAGGCGCGGCTCGATCATCCTGTCGATCACCAGGCCCGCGACGAAGCCCAGCACGAGCGAGGAGGCGATGTTGAAGTACCAGTTGGAGACGGGGTTCACGGGGGTGAACTCGTATCCCGGCAGGGCGCCCATCACCGAGGTGGTGATGCCGGCGAACAGGGCGTCGAGGCTGGTGGGGAAGATGTTGGTGGAATAGCCGGCCCCGGCCGCGGCGAAGCCGCCCAGCAGGCCCGCCACCGGGTGCCGGCCGGCGGCCTTGAACACCAGGGCGGCCAGCGGCGGCACCACCACGAAGGCGCTGTCGGCCATGATCGAGGAGATGACACCGACGAAGCCGACCACGTAGGGCAGCATCCAGGCCGGGGAGGATCCGAACAGCTTGCGGATCACGGCGCCGAGCATCCCGGAGTGCTGGGCGATGCCGATGGCCAGCAGGATCGGCAGCACGGTGCCCAGCGGCGGGAAGTCGATGTAATTCGGGCCCAGGGTGGTGGTCAGCCAGGTCATGCCCTCGGCGGTGAACAGGCCGCGGATCACGGTGGGCTCGTCGATGCCGGGCACCGAGACCTGCACCCCGGCCCAGGCCATCGCCGTGGAGACCACGCCGGTGATCGCGAACAGGATCAGGAACAGCATGAACGGCTCGGGCAGCCGGTTGCCCACCCGTTCGACGCGGGTCAGCACGCGGTCGGTGAAGCCCCCGGAGGAGGCGCTGGTGGAGGGACTGGTGCTCATGGGGACTCCTCGAGGAGGGGACGGTCGGGTCGAGGGATGTCGAGGGGGTGAAGGACCGTGGGGTCGGGGTCGGGCGGGGCAGGTCAGTCGAAGTAGCCGGGCACGTCGATCGCACCCCCGGCCGCCTCGAACTCGGCGGTGACCTGCGCGGCGAGCTCGGCGTCGTGGAGCACGTCGAGCACGGTCGCGGCGAGGCCGTAGGCCCCGTCGGCCGCGGCGGAGGCGGCGGCCGGTGAGGCGGCGTGGGCGGCGAACTCGCGGGTGTGCAGGGCGACGTCCCCGGGGGCGAGCCGGATCAGCGGGTGCATGCCGGGCAGCCGGTAGGAGACGTTGCCGAAGTCGGTGGAGGCGGCGAGGGTCTCGGAGACCACGCCGAGGGGCAGCGGGTCGCGGCCGCGCCGTCGCTGCGCCTCGACCCAGCGGCCGGTGAGCGCGCTGTTGGTGCGCACCGGCAGCGACGGCGGGTGGTGGTCCCAGGTGACGGTGACGCCGACCCCGGCCATCAGCGCGGCCCCGTGGGCGGCGTCCTCGACACGGCGGGAGAGGTCCCTCAGCGTCTCGGGCCGCTGGGAGCGCACGTACAGGTCGAGCCGGGCGCGGTCGGGCACGACGCTGGCCCGCTCGCCGCCCTCGCGGATCACGGCGTGGATGCGGTCCGAGGGCGGGGTCTGCTGCCGCATCAGACCGATGCCCTGGTAGAGCAGGCTCGCGGCGTCCAGGGCGTTGCGGCCCATGAAGGGCTGCGCCGAGGCGTGGGCGGTGTGACCGTGGTACTCGACGGTGAGAGTGCGTCGGCCCAGCCACACCTGGTCGGCGACGTCGTCCCCGGGGTAGCCGTGGGCCATCACGGCCGCGTCGATGCCCTCGAGGACGCCGGCTCGCGCCAGGTACTCCTTGCCGGTGTGGCCCTCTTCGGCGGGGGTGCCCAACAGCACGACCGTCCCGGGCAGCGCGGCGGGGTCCTCGGCGGCCAGCCGGGCGAGGGCGAGGAACGCCCCGAGACCCATCACGGCGATGACGTTGTGCCCGCAGCCGTGGCCGACGCCGGGCAGCGCGTCGTACTCGGCGAGGATCGCCAGGCGCGGCCCCTGGCCCGTGCCGATCTCGGCCCGGATCGCGGTGTCCAGGCCGCCGACGCCGAGCTCGGCGGGGATGCCCGCCCGCTCCAGCTCGGCGACGATCGCGGCCGCGCTGCGATGCTCCTCGAAGGCCACCTCGGGGTGCTCGGCCAGGTCGATCATCAGCGCGGCCATCGCCGCGGCGTGCTCATCGACGAGCGCCTCCAGCCGGGCGCGCAGGGCCTCGGGGGCGCCCTCGGCCGCGGAGCCGGGGTGCCGTTCCGTGACCAGCGCCGCCTCCCGCTGCTCGTCGAGCTGGCGGAGGTAGGCGGTGGAGGGCTCGGTCGGGGCCTCGCCGAGGCGGAGGGGCGCGGGGTCGTCCATCCGCCGACCCTATCGAGGGGGCCGGGAGGACCTGGGGCTTGCTCCCGTGTCGGGGTGCGCTCATAGGCTGGGGGCATCACCCGCGCCGCCGCGCCCCGGCCGCACGCGGGACCATGAGGAGGAGGGACCCGATGCCGCGTCTCGAGGAGCTGATCCGTGCCGAGGCCGTCCGGGTGGACGTGCCCGCCGCCGACCGCACCGCCGCCATCACCGCGGCCGGCCGCCTGCTGGAGCAGGAGGGCGCGATCGAGCCCGCCTACACCCGCGCGATGCTCGACACGGTCGCGGAGCACGGCCCCTACATCGTCATCACGCCGGGCTTCGCCCTCGCCCACGCCCGGCCCGACGAATCCGTGCACCGCACCGCCCTCAGCCTGGTGCGGCTCGCCGAGCCGGTGGCCTTCGGCCACGAGAGCAATGACCCGGTGACGCTGGTCGCGGCCCTCGCCGCCGCCGACGCGGGCGCGCACCAGGAGGCCCTGGCCGCGCTCGCCGGGGTGCTCGCGGAGCCCGAGCGGCGCCGCGCCCTGGACGAGGCCGCGACCGCGGAGGAGCTGCGGGAGGTGCTCGTCCGGGAGCCCGAACGCCCCGCCGCGACGGGCGGGCACGGCCGCCGGGCCGACCGCACGGCGCCGCCCGAGCAGGCCCCGCCGGCGGACCCCGCCCGGGCCGAGGAAGGGACCGTGCCCTCGAAGCACCTCATCCTCACCGTCTGCGGCAACGGCGTCGGCACCAGCCTGTTCCTCAAGAACACCACCGAGCAGGTGCTCGACCGCTGGGGCTGGACGCCCTACCTGAGCGTCGAGGCCACCGACACCATCTCCGCCAAGGGCAAGGCGAAGGACGCCGACGTGCTGCTGACCTCCGGGGCGATCGCCCAGGCGCTCGGGGACGTCGGCGTGCCCGTGGAGGTGATCGAGAACTTCACCTCCACCACCGAGATCGACGCCGCCCTGCGCCGCCTGTACGCGATCTGACCCGCCCCAGACCGACCCCGGAGCCGCCCCATGAACGTCCTCCTCGCGATCGCCCAGTTCCTGGTCAACGAGATCCTCTCGGTGCCCGCCTTCCTCATCGGCATCATCACCGCGATCGGCCTGATCGCCCTGCGCCGCTCCGCCGGACAGGTGGTGGGCAGTGCCATCAAGGCCGTGCTCGGCTTCCTGCTGATCGGCGCCGGCGCCACCCTGGTCACCGCCTCCCTGGCGCCGCTGGGCGTGATGATCCAGGGGGCGCTGGGCGCGCAGGGCGTGGTGCCCACCAACGAGGCGATCGCCGGGATCGCCCAGCAGGAGTACGGCGCGCAGGTGTCCTGGCTGATGATCCTGGGCTTCGTGGTCGCGATCCTGCTGGCCCGCTTCACGCCGCTGCGCTACGTGTTCCTCACCGGCCACCACCTGCTGTTCATGGCCACCCTGATCACCATCGTGATGGCCTCCGCGGGCATGCCGACCGTCGTGGTGGTGGGGCTCGGGGCGGTGCTGCTCGGCATCCTGATGGTGGCGCTGCCGGCGCTCGCCCAGCCCTGGACACGCAAGGTCACCGGCGACGACTCGATCGCCATCGGGCACTTCGGCACCGCCGGCTACGTGGCCGCCGGGGCCGTGGGGCGCCTGGTCGACCCGAAGGGCCGCAGCCGCTCCACCGAGGACATCAACGTGCCCGAGGGGCTGCGCTTCCTGCGCGACTCGATGGTCGCCACCGCCCTCTCGATGGTGCTGATGTACCTGGTGGTCGCCACCCTGTACCTGGTGCGGGAGGGCAGCGAGACCGCCTTCACCGCCTTCGAGGGCGGGGCCACCGACGTCGGGAACTACCTGATGCTCTCGGTCACCCAGGGCCTGCAGTTCGGCATCGCCGTCGCCGTGATCCTGTTCGGCGTGCGCACGATCCTCGGGGAGCTGGTCCCCGCCTTCCAGGGCATCGCCGCGAAGGTGGTGCCGGGGGCGATCCCCGCCCTGGACGCCCCGATCGTGTTCCCCTACGCCCAGAACGCGGTGCTGATCGGATTTCTCTCCAGCTTCGCGGGCGGGCTGGTCGGCCTGTTCCTGCTGGGCGTGTGGCTCGGCCCCGCCTTCGGGCTGGCGCTGATCCTGCCGGGCCTGGTGCCGCACTTCTTCACCGGCGGCGCGGCCGGCGTCTACGGCAACGCCAGCGGCGGCCGTCGCGGCGCCGTCGCCGGCGGCTTCGTCAACGGCCTCCTGGTCACCTTCCTGCCGGCGCTGCTGCTGAAGGTGCTGGGCGACTTCGGCAGCGCGAACACCACCTTCGGCGACACCGACTTCGGCTGGTTCGGCATCCTCATCGGCTACGGCGCCCGCACCGGAGTGGTCCCCGGCATCGTGCTGCTGGCCCTGATCGGCCTGGCGCTGCTCGGCGCCGCGATCCTCGTGCAGCGCCGCGTCGTGGACCGCGACTGGGACCCGGCCCCCGCCAGGCACGGCGCCGCCGTCGATCCGACCCCCGCCGACCCGACCGGTCCCCGCCCGACGACCCGAGACGACGAGGGCCGCCGCTTCCCCCGCATCGCGCCCCCGACCGGCGCCCCGACGCCGCCGCCCCCGCCCGCCGAGTGACCCGGGCCGTGCCCGCACCGTGACCTGTCCGTGGGCCGCGTCGGGCCATCCGGGCACTACCATGCGGGAACGGCCCCACCCCTGGCCGTGCCCCGTCGGCCCCACCCCGGCCGCATCCGGTCCCCCGTGGACCAGGGCGATCCGGCCGTACCCGGCCCCGCCCGCCGACCCCACCCGGTCGCGCCCGGTTCCTCCTCGGACCGGCACCGGCCCCTGCGCGGGCCGACCCCTCGGCCGCGTCCGGCCGATCCCCATCTGACGTTCCCCCGCGCCGAGCCCGGCGCTGTTCCCCGGAGGCGAATCCGTGACCGCATCCTCCCCCGCACCCGCCGAGGCCGGGCCCCGCGCCGACCGCGGGTCCTTCCCCGGCCGCGCGGCCTTCATCTTCGCCGCGATCGGCTCCGCCGTGGGCCTCGGCAACATCTGGCGCTTCCCCGCCGTGGCCTACGAGAACGGCGGCGGCGCCTTCATCCTGCCGTACCTCGTGGCGCTGCTGACCGCGGGCATCCCCCTGCTGTTCCTGGACTACGCGATCGGCCACCGCTGGCGCGGCTCGGCCCCCGCGGCCTGGCGCCGCTTCCGGCGCTGGACCGAGTTCATCGGCTGGTGGCAGGTGCTGATCTGCGTGATCATCGCGATCTACTACGCCCTCATCCTGGCCTGGTCGGTGAACTACACGATCTTCTCGGTGGACACCCGCTGGGGCGACGACCCGGCCGGCTTCTTCGGCTCCTTCACGCAGTCCCTCGGTGGCGCCGACGTCACCGTCACCTTCGACTACGTGACCCCGATCCTCATCACCATCGCGCTGGTGTGGCTCGCCGTCATCGTCGTGATGAGCCTGGGCGTGCAGAAGGGCATCTCCGCGAGCGCCCTGATCTTCATCCCGCTGCTGGTCCTCATGTTCGTGATCCTGGTCGTGCGCTCGCTGATGCTGCCCGGCGCCGTGGACGGCCTGGAGGCCTTCTTCGAGCCGAACTGGGCGGCGCTGACCAGCCCCGGCGTGTGGGTCGCGGCCTACGGCCAGATCTTCTTCTCCCTGTCGGTGGCCTTCGGCATCATGCTCACCTACTCCTCCTACCTGAAGAAGAAGGCGGACCTCACGGGCTCCGGCCTGGTGGTGGGCTTCGCGAACTCCAGCTTCGAGCTGCTGGCCGGCATCGGCGTGTTCTCCGCGCTGGGCTTCATGGCGCAGGCGCAGGGCGTGGAGGTCTCCGAGGTGGTCTCCTCCGGCGTGGGCCTGGCCTTCATCGCCTTCCCGGCCATCATCGGCGAGGCCCCGGGCGGCGCCTTCATCGGCGTGCTGTTCTTCGGCTCCCTGGTGCTGGCGGGCTTCACCTCGCTGGTCTCCATCGTCGAGGTGATCATCGCGGCCATCCAGGACAAGTTCGGCCTCTCCCGGGTGCCCGCCACCCTGGGCGTCTGCGTGCCGCTGGCACTGGTCTCCACCGTGCTGTTCCCGACCACGATGGGCCTGGCCCTGCTGGACACCCTGGACAAGTGGGTCAACGAGTACGGCATCGTCGCCGCGGCCCTGTTCTCCACGATCGTGGTGGCGCTGATCGTGGGCGGCCTGCCCACCCTGCGCGACCACCTCAACGCCCGCGGCACCTTCCGCGTGGGATGGGTGTGGATGCTGGCGGTGGCCGTGGTGGCGCCGCTGGTGCTGGGCATCTCCCTGGTGTCCTCCACGATCGACCTGCTCACCGCGGAGACCACCTACAGCGAGTACCCCTCCTGGTTCGTCCTGGTGTTCGGCTGGCTGATGGCCCTGGGTCTGCTGGTCATCGGCATCGTGCTCTCGCTGCTGCCGTGGAGCCGGACGTCGAACCTCGACAAGCTCGACTCCGACGGCGACGTGATCCCGCCGGCGGCGCGGTCCTTCCGCGGCCTCGAGCCCGCCGACGTCGCCACCCCGCACGCGCTGCGGTCCCGCGGCGACGCCTGACCCCCCTTCCGAGAACAGCGAGGAGCTGACATGTCCGTCTCCGCCATCATCATGATGATCGTCGCGATGGTCACCGTCTGGGGTGGCCTGGGCGCCGCGATCCTGAACGTCGTGCGCCACCCCGAGGCCGACGACTGAGTCGACCCCGGCACCGGTGACGAGGGCCGGGTCCGCTCCCCAGGGGGCGGGCCCGGCCCTCGTCGTGTGCGGGGGTCGCGGCGGGCTCAGCCGAGGTCGAGCACGCGGCGGATCTCGGCAAAGGCGCCGGGCACGACGCCGTAGTGGACGCTGCGACCGGCGCGGCTGCGGCTGAGCAGGCCCGCCTCGACCAGCTTCTTCAGGTGATGGCTGACGGTGGGCTGGGACAGGCCCAGCAGTTCCTCCAGCTCGCAGGCGCGCACGGCCTCGCAGCCTTGCGCGGCGATGTGGGAGAGCACCCGCAGGCGCATCGGGTCGGCCAGGGCCGCGAGCTGCCCGGCCAGGCGCTCGGCGTCCTCGGGGCCGAGCGGACCCTCCCCCAGGGCGCAGCAGGGCTCGGCGGTCTCGGCGAGGGCGATGAGGGGTGTGGCCATGCCCCCAGGGTACACATTGACGTTCGTCGATGTTCTGTCCTACGGTGGCCGCGACACCCCTCCCCCACCCGGAAGCGGCCCATGACCACCTCCGCGCCCGACACCCCGCGCACCGCCCCTCCCGCCGACCCCTCCGCCGGCGGCGTCGTCCGGGGCATGAGCCTGCTGGACCGCTGGCTGCCCGCCTGGATCCTGGCCGCCATGCTTCTGGGCCTGGCCCTGGGCCAGTTCATGCCTGCCCTGGGCGACCTGCTGGAGGGCTGGGAGATCGGCGGCGTCTCCGTGCCCATCGCCCTCGGCCTGCTGGTGATGATGTACCCGGTGCTGGCGAAGGTGCGCTACGAGGAGACCGCGCGGATCGCCGCCGACCGGCGCCTGCTGATCACCTCGCTGGTGCTGAACTGGCTGGTGGGCCCGGCGCTGATGTTCTCCCTGGCCTGGCTGATGCTGCCGGACCTGCCGGAGTTCCGCACCGGGCTGATCATCGTGGGCCTGGCCCGCTGCATCGCGATGGTGCTGATCTGGAACGACCTGGCCTGCGGCGACCGCGAGGCCGCCGCCGTGCTGGTCGCGATCAACTCGGTGTTCCAGGTGCTGGCCTTCGCGGGCCTGGGCTGGTTCTACCTCCAGGTGCTGCCCGCCTGGCTGGGCCTGCCCACCACGGCGGCGAGCTTCTCGGTGGCGGCGATCGCGCTGAGCGTGCTGGTGTTCCTCGGCATCCCCCTGGTGGCCGGGGCGCTCACCCGGGTGATCGGCGAGCGCAGCCGGGGCCGGGACTGGTACGAGCAGCACTTCCTGCCGCGACTGGGCCCCTGGGCGCTGTACGGCCTGCTGTTCACCATCGTGCTGCTGTTCGCCCTGCAGGGGGACCGGGTGATCGCGGACCCGCTGGGCGTGGCCCGGATCGCTCTGCCGATGCTCTGCTACTTCCTGCTGATGTTCGCGATCGGGCTGCTGGCCTCCCGCGCCGTCGGTCTGGACTACGCCCGCTCCACCACCGTCGCCTTCACCGCCTCCGGCAACAACTTCGAGCTGGCCATCGCCGTCGCGATCGGCACGTTCGGCGCCGCCTCCGGGCAGGCCCTGGCCGGCACCGTCGGCCCTCTGATCGAGGTGCCCGTGCTGGTGGCGATGGTCTACCTGGCCCGCTGGGCCGGCCCCCGCCTGTTCCCCGGCGACCCCACCCTGCCCCCGCGCGGCGATCGAGTCCCTGCCGCAGACCCCGTTCCCACCACCGCGAAGGACTGAGCGATGACCGGCCACACCACCCCCTCCGTGCTGTTCGTCTGCGTGAAGAACGGCGGCAAGTCCCAGATGGCCGCGGCCCTGATGGAGCACCATGCCGCCGGATCGGTCGAGGTGCATTCCGCCGGCACACGGCCCGGCTCCGCGATCAACGCCCTCTCCGCCGAGGTGATCGCCGAGCTCGGCGCCGACATGTCTGGCGGCGCCCCCACCGCGATCGACCCGGCGCTGCTGGCCCGGGTGGACCGGGTGGTGGTGCTCGGCGGCGAGGCCCGCGTCGAGCCGGTGCCCGGCATGCGCGGCAGCATCGAGACCTGGGAGACCGACGAGCCCTCCGAGCGCGGCATCGAGGGCGCCGAGCGGATGCGCCTGGTGCGCGACGACATCGACGCCCGGGTCCGCGCCCTGCGGGACGAGCTGCTGGGCGAGGACCCCGCGCAGGCCTGAGCGACGCGGCGATGTGACCTGTGCCCGGCCGGTTCGCGCCTCCCGCGGCGCGTCGGGTACGCTGTCACCTGCTCTCATCGAGCGCTGGAGGATTCGCCTAGCGGCCTATGGCGCACGCCTGGAACGCGTGTTGGGTTAACGCCCTCGGGGGTTCAAATCCCCCATCCTCCGCCGCGGTTCCTGTCAGGAACACACGAAGCCCCCGGGTCCCGACCCGGGGGCTTCGTCATACCCGGCCGGTATCGTGCGAGGTCACAGGCGGCACCCATGGACGCGCATCAGGGGACCGAGCACAGGGGAGACATGGACGAGACCACCGCGGAGTACCCGGGCCACCCCGACGACACCCGTCCCGGACGCGGCCGCCTGGTGGCGATCGTGGCCGGCGGCTGCGTGGCCGTGCTGGTCCTGGCGGGCCTCGCCGTGGGCGGCACCTGGTGGCTGCTGCGCGAGGACCCGGGCGGCGCGGCCGGCGGGACCGCGAGCGATGGCGGGAGCGGCAGCAGCGACGGTGGCACGACGTCCGCTCCCTCCCCCGAGGCCGACTCCCCCACCTTCGTGGGCGTCGCCCCCTACGAGGACACCCCCGGGGATGCGACCACCCGGCGGCAGGTGCTCGAGCAGAACCCGCTGACCGAGGGGGAGCTCGCGGCGATCGGCGACTGCAGCCTGCCCGACACCCCGACCGAGCCCTCGGCGGAGGAGCTGCAGTCCACCCTCGACGCCTCGGCGGACTGCCTGGACCAGGTGTGGGCGCGGACCAGCTCGAACCGGGACCTGCCCTGGACCAGCCCGGAGATCGTCGTCTACACCTACCCCGACGTGCCGGTGGATGCCACCTGCGACCCGGAATCCTTCGCGGCGGACTACCCGCGGCCCTGCAATCTGGACAACACGATCTACTGGCCGATCGGCTACGGCCACGGCACCTCCCTGGGTGCGAGCGGCGAGGTCACGGACCCGCAGGAGCTGGCCTCCGCGTACCTCTTCGACCTCGCCGAGATCTATGCGACCCAGGCGATGTGGCACAGCTCGGTGGGCATGTACTACGTGCACCTGGCCAACGACCTCGAGGCCGATCCGGAGGCGCAGGAGGAGGTGCGCCGTCGCTTCCGCGCTCAGCTTCGCTGCCTCGGCGCGGCCGCGTCGATGCAGGTGAACGAGGCCTCGCGCCCCTCGACCGCGGTGCGGGAGGCCGTGGTCGACCCGGGCCACTGGGAGGACGGCAGCCTCACGGCGGAGACCAGCGCCCACTGGACGCGGGTGGGCCTGGAGTCCGAGGGGGAGATGGCGGCGTGCAACGCCTGGACGGCACCCGCCGAGGACGTCGCCTGAGGCCCACACCACCGGGTGATGGGATCGACGATGATCGATGCATCACAGCACCCTTGCCCTCACGGCTCGTTTAGTTGAATATTGAACCATCAGTCGGGGACCGGACAGGGTCGGGCCTCCCGCAGCCGAGAACGCACCGCGAGGAGCACACCATGCACTTCGGAATCTTCACCATCGCCGACATCACCCCGGACCCGACCACCGGCGCCGTCCCCACCGAGCAGGAGCGCCTGCGTCTGATCGTGGAGGAGGCCAAGCTCGCCGAACAGGTGGGTCTGGACGTCTTCGCCCTGGGCGAGCACCACAACCCGCCCTTCGTCACCTCCTCCCCCACCACCACGCTGGGCTACATCGGCGCGCTGACGTCGACAATCATCCTCTCCACCGCGACCACGCTGATCACCACCAACGACCCGGTGAAGATCGCGGAGGACTACGCGATGCTGCAGCACCTCACCGGCGGCCGCGTCGACCTGGTGATGGGCCGCGGCAACACCGGCCCCGTCTACCCCTGGTTCGGGCAGGACATCCGCAAGGGCGTCGAGATCGCCATCGAGAACTACGAGCTCCTGCACCGCCTGTGGCGCGAGGACGTCGTGGACTGGGAGGGCGAGTTCCGCACCGCCCTGCAGCAGTTCACCGCCACCCCGCGCCCGCTGGACGGCGTGCCCCCCTTCGTGTGGCACGGCTCGATCCGCTCCCCGCAGATCGCCGAGCAGGCCGCGTACTACGGCGACGGCTTCCTGCACAACAACATCTTCTGGCCCATGAGCCACACCAAGCAGATGGTGCAGCTCTACCGCGAGCGCTTCGAGCACTACGGCCACGGCACCGCCGCCCAGGCGATCGTCGGGCTCGGCGGCCAGGCCTTCATGCGCAAGAACTCCCAGGACGCCGTCCGCGAGTTCCGGCCCTACTTCGACTCCGCCCCCGTCTACGGCGGCGGCCCCTCGATGGAGGACTTCACCCGCATGACGCCCCTGACCGTCGGCTCCCCCGAGCAGGTCGTGGAGCGCTACCTGGAGATGGCCGACCACGTCGGTGACTACCAGCGCCAGATGTTCCTGCTGGACCACGCGGGCCTGCCCGCGAAGACCGTCATGGAGCAGATCGAGTTGCTGGGCACCGAGGTGGTGCCGGTGCTGCGCAAGGAGCTGGACGCCCGCCGTCCCGCCGACGTGCCCGACGCCCCCACCCACGCCTCCCTGGTCGCGAAGGCCGAGGCCGAGCACGGGAGCTTCGATCCGGCGTACCGTTTCGAGACCGGCGACAACTGGACCGGCCTGCGCGCGGAGGACGCGCGCTCCGGCCAGCAGTCCCGCTGACCATCCGCCGCCGGTCCGTCCGCGCCCATCCCGGCGCGGACGGACCCCCGGCCCCGACACCCGACCCATCGCTCAACCCCGATCACGGAGGAGGAGCCCCCGTCATGACCGACCCGATCCGCCTGGTGGTGCTCACCGCCGGGCTGTCCACCCCCAGCTCGACCCGCATGCTGGCCGACCAGCTCACCCGCGCCGTGCGCACCCGCGGCGAGGCCGCCGGCCGCCCCGTCGAGGCGACCGTCGTGGAGCTGCGCGAGTACGCCCACGACGTGACCGACGCCCTGCTCACCCGCTTCCCCAGCGAGAAGCTGTCCTTGGTCATCGAGTCCGTGCGCGCCGCCGACGCGGTGATCGCCGTGACCCCGGTGTTCAACATCGGCCCCTCGGGCCTGTTCAAGTCCTTCGTGGACGCCGTGGACCGCGAGCTCTGGCGCGACAAGCCGGTGCTGCTGGCCGCGACCGCCGGCACCCCGCGCCACTCCCTCGCGATCGACTACGGGCTGCGCCCGATGTTCGGCTACCTCAAGGCCGCCGTGCTGCCCACCGCCGTGTTCGCCGCCTCGGCGGACTTCGGCGCCGAGGTGTCCGGCGAGGGCGAGAAGCAGCCGCTGGGCTCCCGCGTGCAGCGCGCCGCAGGCGAGCTGGTGGCGATGCTCGGCGCCCGCGAGGGCACCGTGTCCGCGGCCGTCGCCGAGGAGACCGGCGAGAGCGAGGACCCCGAGCCGGCCGTCTCGGGCCTGGGCGCCGAGTTCTCGGACTTCGTGCCGATGGACCGCCTGCTCCGCCGCTGACCGACCCCCGCCCCGAGGTCCGGAACCGTCCGGGACCGGACCCCGGGGCACCCCGTCGCCGGGGTGCGGACTCCCAGGATGGGGCATGTTCAGCCTCTCCGACCGCGCCGTGATGCTGTTCTCCACCGCCCTCGCCGACCTCGTGTTCTTCGTCGACGACGTCTTCGTGGTCATCACGTTCCGCCTCGGCGTGATCGAGATGTCCCCCCGCGGCGTCGACCTCGAGAGTTCACCGCTTGGCTGCAGGACGAGCAGCTGCTGACCTCCCGCTCCGACCAGCAGCCACCCGGAGGCCGCCGCCCGCGACGGCATCCCGCCGCTGGAGGAGTGCTACGGCTTCGTGCCCCTGCTCGCGCTCGGCGGCCCGCCCCAGGCCGCGAACCTCCAGCTGATGGGCATGGACGAGCACATCGCGGTGATGCTGCAGCTCGCCGAGCCGCCCCCGTTGCCCCCCTCGCCGGCGAGCTCCCGCCGGATTCGCGATGTAGGTCGGCATCGTCGCACGTCGGACCGTATGCTGAGGTCGGGCGCGGACAGCGGTTGCCGGGCCCCGACGCCCAGGCCGCCCCGGCCGGGCCCCTGACCGGAGGAGGCCCCATGCCCGCCGTCCGCCTCAGCGACGTCGCCCAGCACGCGGGCGTCTCCCTCGCCACCGCCTCCCGGGTGCTCAATGGCTCCGCGCGCGTGCCCGGTCAGGTCGTCGCCGAGAAGGTGCGCGCCTCCGCCGCCGAGCTCGGCTACGTGGCCAACGCTCAGGCGCAGGCCCTGGCCCGATCCCGCTCCGGCCTGATCGGCCTGGTGGTGCACGACATCGCCGATCCGTACTTCGCCGCGATCGCCCGCACCGTGCAGCAGCAGGTCTTCGCCTCCCACAGCCAGGTGCTGCTCACCCAGACGGACCGCGACCTCGACACGGAGCTGCGTGCGCTGCGCTCCCTGCTCTCCCAGCAGGTCGATGCCCTGGTGCTGGTCGGCTCCCATCGCTACGGCGGACAGGCCGACGCCGAGGTCACGACCCTGCTGCAGGGCTTCGCCGGCCGCGGCGGGGCGATCGTCGGCATCGGCCAGGCCCTCGGCGCGGGCCGCGCGATCGTGCCGGACAACGCCTCCGCCGCGGAAGAGCTGGCCACCTCGCTGATCGTCGAGGGCCACCGTCGCTTCGCCGTCGTCGAGGGCATCGCGGGGATCCCCTCGGCCGGGGACCGCACCGGAGGGTTCATCCGCGCCCTCACCCAGACCGGGATCGAGCCCGAACTGACCCTGCGCGCCGAGCTCACCCGTGCGGGCGGGCACGACGCCGCCGGGATCCTCGCGGCGCACCTGGCGGACACCGAGCCCTCCGCGCCGCCGCTGTGCCTGTTCGCCCCCGCTGACGTGATGGCCCTGGGCGCTCTCGGCGAGCTGCGACGTCTCGGCCTGGACGTGCCCGGCCAGGTCGCCGTGGCCGGCTTCGGCGGCGTCGCCGACGGGGCCGACGTGCACCCGACGCTCAGCACCGTCGCCCTCCCCCTGGAGACGATGGCGCAGCAGGCGGTCGACTGGATCCTCGATCCGGGCGACGCCGCGCCCGATGCGCAGGTGCACGTCCGCGGTGAGGTGCTGCTGCGGGCCTCGACCGACCTCGGCGGCCCCGACTGACAGCCCTCGAGGTCACCCGCCGCCTCCGGCACCCCACATCGGCGGGCACACCATGTGGTCTGATGTGGCTATTGTCAGAGTTGTAGCCGTTCACGTGTGGCGTTGCTAACATCCCGCGCATGATGACAGCCCCCACCACCAGCGACAGATCAGCGAACAGCCTGGTCATCCGCAGTGCCGTGGTCGCCGCCCTCGGCGGCCTCCTCTTCGGCTTCGACACCGCGGTCATCTCCGGCACCACCAGCAGCCTGACCCGGGTCTTCGACCTCAGTCCCTTCGGGCTCGGGTTCACCGTGGCGACCGCCCTGATCGGCACCATCATCGGCGCCCTCACCGCGTCCCGGCCGGCGGACCGCTTCGGACGCCGTCCGATGCTCTTCGCCATCGCGATCCTCTACATCGTCTCCGCCATCGGCAGCGCCGTCGCCGACAACTGGATCCTGTTCATGATCTTCCGTCTCGTCGGTGGCGTGGGCGTCGGCGCCGCCTCCGTGGTCGCCCCGATCTACAGCGCGGAGATCGCGCCCGCCCGGGTGCGCGGCCGCCTGGTGGGCCTGGTCCAGCTCAACGTCGTGTTCGGCATCCTGCTGGCCTACCTCTCCAACTGGGCGATCCAGGGCGCGATGGAGAACGAGGTCGCCTGGCGCTGGATGTTCGCCGCCGAGGCCCTCCCCGCCGCCCTGTTCTTCGTGCTCCTGTTCACGGTGCCCGAGAGCCCCCGCTGGCTGTTCACCCAGGACCGCCGGGACGAGGCCCACGGCATCCTGGCGCGTCTCACCCGCGATTCGACCGAGCTGAACGCCGAGTACCGCGAGATCTCCGAAGCCCGGGCCCGCGACGAGCGCACCAAGAAGGTCCCCTTCTTCACCCGCTCGCATTCCAAGGTGATCTGGCTGGCCGTCGCCATTGCCGCCTTCAACCAGCTCTCCGGCATCAACGCGATCATGTACTTCGCGCCGGACATCTTCCGCATGGCCGGCGCCGGAGACGGCGCAGCCTTCCTCCAGTCCATCGTCATCGGCGTCACCAACCTGGTGGCCACCGCCATCGCGATGACGGTGATCGACAAGCTGGGGCGGCGCAAGCTGATGCTGGTCGGCTCGATCGGCTATCTGGTCTCCCTCGGCCTGGTCACCGGCCTGTTCTTCCTGTACGACGGGAGCTTCACCGGCACCTCCTCCGCGCTGGTGCTGGTCGGCCTGATGCTGTTCATCGCCGCCCATGCCTTCGGTCAGGGCTCCGTGATCTGGGTGTTCATCTCCGAGATCTTCCCGACCGCACTGCGCGGCCGCGGACAGTCGCTGGGCAGCTTCACCCACTGGTTCTTCGCCGCCCTGATCTCCTGGACCTTCCCTTGGATCGTCGGGGGCCTCGGCGGGGCCTGGGCCTTCGCCCTGTTCTTCGTCTGCATGATCGTCCAGCTGATCTGGGTGATCACCGTGATGCCGGAGACCAAGGGGGTGCCGCTGGAGAAGATGGCCGACACCCTCGGCCTGCCGCAGGAGAGCCTGGACGAGGAGGATCTCGCGGACGACTCCGGCTCCCCGCAGCGGAGCTGACCCCTTCCCTCCATCCGACGAGGCCGGCCCCGCTCCCGTCCCCGCCGGGCTCGGTCAGGAAGCGGCGTTCACCCGGTCCAGGAAGGCCCGGATCTCCGCGGCCTCGTAGCCGCCGATGCCGGTGAAGCGACCGATCGGGATCTGCTCGGCCATCGTGCGCATGTCCGGGTCCTCGAACATCGCCGAGCCGGCAAGGAACTCCTCCAGCAGCGCCTCGCCTCCCGGCCGCGCAGCGATCTCCTGCGGGGTGGTGTCGACGGTGGCGGGCACCACCGGCTCGTCGCCGGCGAGCTGCTGCTCCGCGGACAGCCGCAGGTCACGGCTGGAGGCGCCGAGCTCCACCCGGTAGGTGCCCCCTACCACGGCCCAGGAGTCGCTGCGCACGTCGCGGACCTGCAGCTCCTCGGCGGGGATGTCGATGGCCACCCGGGCCGACTCGCGGGGCTCGAGCTCCACCTCGGCGAAGCCCTTGAGTTCCCGCGGGGGCCGGGTGATCCTCGAATCGGGGACCGAGACGTAGGCCTGGACCACCTCGCGGCCGGCGCGGCGGCCGGTGTTGGTGATCGTCGCCTCGGCACGCAGCCCGCCGTCCTGCTCGGTGAGGGCGAGGTCCGCAAACGCGAAGGTGGTGAAGCTGAGACCGTGACCGAAGGGGAAGGCCACCTCGGTGCCGCGGGCGTCGAGGCCCCGGTACCCGACGAACAGGCCCTCGCCGTAGGTGACGGAGCCACGCTCGCCCGGGAAGTGCAGGGCGGAGGGCACGTCGAGCAGACGCAGCGGGATCGTCTCGGCGAGCTTGCCGGAGGGGTTCACCCGGCCGAACAGCACCTCGGCGGTGGCCTCGCCGCCGGCCTGGCCCAGCAGCCAGGCCTCCAGCAGCGCGGGCACGGAGCGCAGCACCGGCGAGAGGCGGATGGCGGAGCCGTTCGAGAGCACCACCACCACGCGGTCGTTCACGGCGAGCAGGTCCTCCAGCAGGCGCTCCTGGGCGGCGGGCAGCTCCATGTCGGTGCGGTCGAAGCCCTCGGACTCGACGTCCTCCCCGAGGCCGAGGAACAGCACCACGGTGCGAGCGCGCCCGGCGAGCGCCACGGCCTCCTCGCGCAGCGCGTCCCCCGCGGACTCGCCCTCGGTGCCGCCGGGAGCGAAGCCGCGGGCGAAGGGCACCTCCCCGGCGATCCCGCGGATCGCGTCGAGGGCGGTGCTGAGACGGGTGGGGTTCACGTGGGAGGAGCCGGCGCCCTGGTAGCGCGGGGTGGCGGCGAAGTCGCCGATCACGGCCAGCTGGGGACCTTCACCGGGGGTGGCCGCGGCGTCCGGCTCGGCCAGCGGGAGGATGCCGTCGTTGCCGAGCAGCACGATCGCCCGGCGGGCGGCCTCGAGCGCCACCCGATGGTGGGCCTCGACGTCATAGCCGGTGCGCTCGTCGCGGTGGGCGGCGCCCTGACGCAGCAGCCGCACCACGGCCGCTGCGGCGCGGTCGAGGGCCTCGGCGGGCACCTTCCCCGCCTCGACGGCCGCGGCGAGCGCCTGCTCGGCCCCGGCGTCGGCGGGCATCTGCAGGTCCAGACCCGCGCTGACGGAGGCGGCGCGGTCGGTGACGGCGCCCCAGTCGGAGACCACCAGTCCCTCGAAGCCCCACTGCTCGCGCAGCACCTCGGAGAGCAGGAAGCGGTTCTGCGCCACCGAGGTGCCGCGCACGGAGTTGTACGAGCACATCACCGTCCAGGGCTGGGCGCGGGTGACCACGGCACGGAAGGCGCGCAGGTAGATCTCGTGCAGGGTGCGCTCGTCGACGGAGACGTCCACCCGCATCCGGTCGGTCTCCTGGTTGTTCAGCGCGAAGTGCTTGACGGAGGTGCCGACGCCGGCCTCCTGCATCGCGCGCACGTAGGCGACGGCCATCTCGCCGGCCAGGTGCGGGTCCTCGGAGAAGTACTCGAAGTTGCGACCGCACAGCGGCGAGCGCTTGATGTTCATGCCGGGGCCGAGCACCACGGAGACGCCCTCGGCGAGGGCCTCCGCGGCGATCGCGCGGGCCACGGCGGCGGCGCTCTCGCGGCTCCAGGTGGCCGCCAGGCCCACGGCGGGTGGGAAGCAGGTGGCGGGCACCGAGTCGTGCAGGCCCAGGTGGTCGCCCTCGCCTTTCTGGGAGCGCAGGCCGTGGGGGCCGTCGCTGACCATCACCGGCTCCAGGCCCAGCGACGGGGCGCCGTGGGTGTGCCAGAAGTCGGCGCCGCCGGTCAGGGCGACCTTCTCGGCGGCGGGCAGTGCGGCGATCTCCGGATCGACGGGCCGAGCGGTGTCGGGTTCGGCGGCGGGCGTGGACGAGGGCATCGGTGCTCTTTCGAGGGGTCCGGTGGGATGTGGCCGACGCTACTCCCCGGCCCCGGCATCCGGCCGGTACCCTCGTTCGTCGGCCCGGTCCGGCACACTGGGGGCATGCGTGATACCTCGGATCCCCGCGTCGCCGTCTACCTGGACTTCGACAACATCGTCATGTCCTGGTACGACCGCGTCCACGGGCGCAATGCATACTCGCGGGACCGGCAGCGGATCGCGGAGGACCCGACGGAGCCGGAGGTCGCCGCGCGGTTGGCCGCCGCCACGGTCGACATCGGCGCGATCCTCGACTACGCGGCGAGCTTCGGCTCCCTCATGCTCACCCGCGCCTACGCGGACTGGTCCTCCCCCGTGAACGCGGAGTACCGCTCGCAGCTCGTGGCGCGCGCCGTGGACCTGGTCCAGCTCTTCCCCGCCGCGGCCTACGCGAAGAACGGCGCGGACATCCGCCTGGCGGTGGACACCGTGGAGGACCTCTTCCGCACCCCGGACATCACCCACGTGGTGATCGTCAGCGGCGACTCGGACTACGTCCCCCTCGCGCAGCGCGCCAAGCGGCTGGGCCGCTACGTGGTGGCCGTCGGCGTGGCCGGCTCGACCGCGAAGTCCCTGGCCGCGGCCTGCGACGAGTTCGGCTCCTACAACACCCTGCCCGGGGTGACCCTGCCGGAGACCGAGAGCGGCGGCGGCTCCGGGAAACGCGGGCGCGGCGGACGCTCCCGCGGCGGCCGGGGAGGGCAGGAGCAGGCCTCCGAGCAGGCCACCGGCTCTCCCGCCGAGGAGACCACGCTCGAGGACGGCGGCGAGACCGGGGACGACCCGCAGGTGGCCGCCACCCGGCTGCTGTCCCGCGCGCTGCAGCTCGGCAACCGGGACGACGCCGAGTGGCTGCACAGCTCCGCGGTGAAGGAGTACATGCGGCGCATGGATCCCTCCTTCAGCGAGAAGGAGCTGGGCTTCCGCTCGTTCTCGGCGTTCCTCAAGGCGAACGACCAGATCGTGGAGCTGGAGGAGACCGGTCACGAGCGCCTGGTGCGGGCCCGGGAGACCGAGGACGCCTGACGGACCTTGCCCGGTCCGTCGCCCCCGGACCGGGCATCACACCCGCCCTGACGTGCGTGGGGAACGCCGGACCGGGCGCGAGGGCTCTGCGCGGAGGGCTCAGGCGTGGAACTCAGGCGCGGGACTCAGGCGTGGGGCAGCACCAGCTCGCGGTAGCGCTCGGCGATGATGCCGATGGCCTCGCGGGCCGGAGTCGCCCAGATGTCCTCGCGGAAGATCTCCACCTCGATGGGTCCGGTGTAGCCGGCCTCGGCCACCATCGCGGTGATCGCGGGGAAGTCGATGTAGCCGTCGCCCATGTAGCCCCGGGAGTGCAGGGCCTCCGAGGCCAGCGGCAGGTTCCAGTCGCACACCTGGTATCCGAGCAGCCGTCCGGTCCGACCGGCGCGGGCCACGGAGGCGGCGAGCTGCGGGTCCCACCACACGTGGTAGGTGTCCACGATGACGCCGACGGCCTCGCTGCCGACCTCCTCGGCGATGTCCAGCGCCTGCCCGGTGGTGGAGACGACGCCGCGGTCGGCCGCGAAGATCGGGTGCATCGGCTCGATGGCCAGGCGCACCCCGGCCTCCTCCGCGTGCGGGGCGAGGTCGGCGATGTTCTCGACGACGCGGCGGCGGGCGGCCGCCACGTCCTTGTCCTCGCGGGTGAGGCCGCCGACCACCAGCATTAGCACGTCGGTGCCCAGGCCCACGGCCTCCTCGATGGCGCGGCGGTTGTCCTCCAGGGCGGCGGCACGGTCGCCCGGGTCGGCGGCGGTGAAGAAGCCGCCGCGGCAGAGGCTGGTGACCCTCAGGCCGGCATCATCTGCCAGTCGGCGCACCTCGGCCAGGCCGTGCTCGGCGACGTCCTTGCCGCCACAGCCCGACGCCCTCGATGCCGTGCTGCCGAGTGGTGGCGAGGAACTCCGGCAGCGGGGTGGTCCGACAGGACCAGCGGTAGATGGAGAGCCGCGGCGCGGTGGCGGTCATCGTCCGGCCTTCCCGGCCGCGGGGTGGGCCTCCACCTCGTCGCCGACCAGGTCGACGCCGGCCACGTCGTAGCCCGCCAGCGCCAGCATCCCGTGCCAGCGCTCGGCGGCGAGCTGAGGGTCCTCGAGGTTGCCGGTGGCGGCGGCCAGCTCGATGGTGCGGGAGAGGTGCGGCAGGCCGCGGGCGGCGTGCATCCCGCCGACCATGCTGAAGGCCTGCTGATGGCCGTTCAGCCAGGCAAGGAAGGCGACCCCGGTCTTGTAGTGGTAGGTGGGGGCGGAGAAGACGTGGAGGGCCAGCTGCTCGGCGTCGTCGAGGATGCGGCGGGCCTCAGCCGGGTCCCCGGCGTCGAGGGCCTGGATGGCGGCGGAGGCCGCGGGGGCGGTGGCGGCGAAGGCTCCGAGCAGGGCGTGGCTGAACTCCCCGGTCGGCACCGTGCCGTCCGCGGCCGCGCCGGTGCCGTCTCCGAAGATCAGCGGGGAGAAGTGGAAGTCGTCGCCGGTGAGCATGAGGACGCCCTCGGGCAGGCGCCCGCGCACGGCGATCTCCGCGGCGTCGTCCAGCAGGCTCATCTTCACCCCGCGCACCCGCCCGGGCACGGCGGCAATGATCCGCAGCAGGGTCTCGCCGGCCTCGGCGGAGTCGGAGGAGCCGAAATAGCCCTCCAGCTGGGGGTCGAAGGCGGTGCCGAGCCAGTGCAGCACCACCGGCGCCGTGGCGGACTCCAGCACCTGCCGGTAGACCTCTTCGTAGTCGGCGGCGGAGCGGGCAGCGCGGGCCAGGTGCCGCGAGGCCATCAGCACGGCCCCCGCCCCCGTCGCCTCGGTGGCCGCGAGCTGCTCGCGGTAGGCGGCGACGATCTCCTCCAGCGAGAGCTCGTGCTCCTCACGCTGGTCGGTGGAGACCCCGGCCACCACCAGGTCGCTGACCTGCGCGCCCTCGGGGAAGACGGCGGCCACGTCGGGTTCGGTGAGGGCCTGCCGCGCCGCCTCGGCACTGCGGGAGATCAGCTCGCGGGTCGCCGCGGGGTCCAGGCCCATGTTCCGCTGCGCGGTGTCAACGCATCGGCCACGCCCAGGCCGCGGCGCCACATGGTGCGGCGGAAGGCGAGGGTGGCGTCCCAGTCGATGTCGGCGGGGGCGCCGGGGGTGTTGTCCCCGGCCGCCTGCGGGATCACGTGCACCGCGGCGTAGACGGTCCGGGAGCGCAGCGGAGCCGTCGGCGGCGCGAAGGCGGCGGCCTCCGGCAGGGGCACGCCGCGCAGGGAGCCGTCCTCGGCCAGCAGGGTCACACGGGTCATATTCACACCTCCGTCAGCGGGTCCAGGGCGATGCGGCGGCCCTGCTCGGCGCTGGCCAGGACGGTCTCGGCGAGTCGCATGCCGCGGGCGCCGGAGAGGAAGTCGTAGGGGTAGGGCTCCCCGGCGGCGACGTGGCGCAGGAAGTCCTCCCACTGCACCTTGAAGCCCTTGTCGAAGACCTCGTTGTCGGGCACCTCGATCCAGTCGGCGTAGTAGTCGTGCCCGTCGGCCACATCGGGGTTCCACACCGGCTTGGGGGTCGCCTCGCGCGGCTGGACGCGGGCGCCGTGCAGGCCCACCACGGCGGAGCCCTTGGTGCCGTCCACCTGGAACTCGACCAGCTCGCCGCGGTGCACGCGCACGTCCCAGCTGGAGTTCATCTGCACCACCACGCCGTTCTCGAGGCGGAAGATCCCGTAGGCGGCGTCGTCGGCGGTGGCGGCGTACTCCCGGCCCTGCTCGTCCCAGCGGCGGTCGATGTGGGTGGCGGTCTGCGCGTAGACGTCGACGATGCGGCCGAAGAGGTCCTCGATGACGTAGTTCCAGTGCGGGAACATGTCGACCACGATGCCGCCGCCGTCCTCGGCGCGGTAGTTCCAGGAGGGGCGCTGCGCCTCCTGCCAGCCGCCCTCGTACACCCAGTAGCCGAACTCGCCGCGCACCGAGAGGATCTCCCCGAAGAAGCCGGAGGCGATCAGGCGGCGCAGCTTGAGCAGGCCGGGCAGGTAGAGCTTGTCGTGCACGACGCCGTTGAGGGTGCCGGCCTGCTGGGCCGGGCGGGCCAGCTCGAGGGCGTCGGCGAAGGTCTCGGCGGTGGGCTTCTCGGCGTAGACGGCCTTGCCGGCGGCGATGGCCTGCTTGATGTTGGCGACGCGGAGGGGGGTGACCAGCGCGTCGAAGTAGACCTCGAAGCCCGGCTCGGCGAGGGCCTCCTCCAGGGAGGTGGTCCAGCGGGCGATGCCGTGGTGCTCGGCGACGGTGCGCAGCTTCTCCTCGTTGCGGCCCACCAGCAGCAGCTCTGGCAGCAGGCCGGGCACGATGTTGCAGGGGCAGTGCGGCAGGGCGGCGATGCTGGCGGCGAAGGAGGAGAGGTAGGTGGCGACGAGCGCCCCGGCCACATCCTCGTCGGCGGCGGCGAGCATCAGGGCCACCGCTCCCCCGCCGGAGCCCCCGGCCACCGCCACCCGCGCCGGGTCCACCCCGGGCTGGCCGCGCAGGGCGGCGACCGCGGCGGCGGCGTCGGCCACCCTCCTGCCCAGCACGGGCCGGCCGTGCAGGCCGAAGCGGGCGGCGTCGACGCGACAGCTGGACTCCTCGGGCGGGCCCACCGGTCCGGTGCGGCGGGACCCGAAGCTGATCATCTCGGGACACAGCACCGTCACCCCGGCCGCCGCCAGGTCGTGGGCGAGGCCGTGGTGGTAGCCGTCCTCCCGGTCCACGAGCCCCACGATGCCCGGACCGTGCCCAGCCACGAGCACCATCCCGGCACCGGTGTCCCGCTCGGGGGCAGGTCGCAGCAGCAGGGCCGGGATGTCGCCGTCCGCGGGGTGGCCGCCGCCTCCCGGCGCCCCCACGACCACACGCACCCCGAGCAGGCCGTCACCGCGGTCCCGGGACGGGTCCGGCAGCAGTTCGGCGGCGGATCCGGCGACGGACTCCTCCGGTTCCAGCGCCAGCCGCTCCCGCAGCGGCGCGCGGCGGAGCGCTTCGGGAGGTCCGTGGGGGACGTGAGGGGCATCGTCGACCTCGATCTCTGGGCAGGCGCGGGGCGCGCTGGTCGGGGCGGGGCGCCCCGACCAGGGGGATCAGGATGCCCCGGAGGGTCGTCCCGGCCCGGCGGTTGCCGCCGCTGGCAGGCCTCACATGTCCGCGAAGCGCATGCGGAAGAAGCAGTGGACGCCGTAGAGCACCAGGCCCGCCCCGACCAGGGTCAGCAGGATGCCTCCGGCGGGCAGCGAGGCCATGCTCTTCAGGGCACCGTCGAGCCCGGCCGCCTTCTCGGGGTCCGCCCGGACGGCCGCCCAGCCGAGCAGCACCCCGACCGCGGCGAGCGCGACGCCCTTGGCGACGTAGCCCGCGACGCCGCTGACCGTCACCGCGGTGCCGACGGGGTGGTGCCCGGTGTGCTCGAGGTCCCGGACGAAGCGTCGGGTGGCCCCCTTGACCACGTGATGCCCGCCGATCGCGATGACGACCAACCCGCCGCCCGCCACGGCGAGCCGTCCGACCGGCGACTGCATCAGGGCGGCCGTGAGCTCCGTGGTCTGCTGCCCCGATCCGCCGCTGCCGCCGAGGGCGAAGCGCAGCGCGGTCGCGGCGAGCACCAGGTAGACGACGGCCTTGGCCAGGTGACGGGCCGCGCCGATCATCGCCTCGCGCCGCTCGGAGGCGCAGCGCGCCCCGAACCAGGCGGTGGCCGTCTGCCACAGCGCCAGGGCGATCATCGCGACGCCGCCGACGCCGAGCAGGAAGCTCCCGCCGGGAACCTCCGAGAAGGCCCGCAGCGCCCCGGTCTGATCGGCCTCGCCGCCGGAGTCGGTGAGGGCGAGGCGCACGGCGATCCCGCCGATCATGATGTGCACGAGGCCGTTCATGGCGTGGCCCACCCGCGCCACGCCCTCGAAGGCGGGGTGGTCGGTGACCTTCTCCGCGCCGTCCTCGACGCTGCGCGCAGCCTCCTGGGCCCGGTCGCCGAGGTCGTCCGCCGAGCTCTCCCCCGCGTCGTCCGCCGAGGCGCTCCCCGCGGCATTGCTCACGGCATCGTCCTCCGTCCGACCCTGCCGGCCCCGGCTGCTCACCATCGCCACGCCCTCCCGCCCTCTCACGTCCGCACGGCCACAGTGAACACCAGACAGCGCGAGGGCGGTGCCGGATCCCCGGGATCGGGGTCCGGCACCGCCCTGCGGTGCGATGGCTCAGACGTCGGCGCGGATCTCCTCCACGCTCTGGTCGAGCTCGTCGATGGCTTCCTGCGGAGGCTTCGGGGTGACCAGGCTGACCACCACCGCGAGGACCAGGCCGACGGCGAAGCCGGGGATGATCTCGTACAGCGGCTCGGGCAGCACGCCGAAGAAGGTGCCCACGGTCTCGAACTGGCCCCAGACGAAGGCGATTACCGCACCGGAGACCATGCCCACCAGGGCGCCGATCGAGGTCAGGCCGCGCCAGAACAGCGCGAGGATGACCAGCGGGCCGAAGGCGGCGCCGAAGCCGGCCCAGGCGAAGCCGACCAGGTTCAGCACGGAGGCGTCCGGGTTCAGCGCGAAGATGATCGCGAAGATCGACACGGCGAGCACGCCCGCGCGGCCCCACCACAACTTGGCGACCGGGGTGATGTTCTTGCCGACGATCCCGACCAGGTCCTCGACCAGCGCGGAGCTGGTGACGATGAGCTGCGAGGAGATGGTGGACATGATGGCCGCGAGCACGGCGGCCAGGAGCAGACCGGCGATCAGCGGGTGGAACAGGATCTGCGCCATGTCCAGGAACACGGTCTCGCCGTTGTCCTGGTCGGTGAGCGAGAAGCCCGGGTTCTGCTGGGCGTAGGCCAGGCCCGCCATTGCGGTGAAGACGGCGCCGATCACGCAGATGATCATCCAGCCGATGCCCACGCCGGCGCCGTACTTGGCGTCGCGGGAGGAGCGCAGCGCCATGAAGCGCACGATGATGTGGGGCTGACCGAAGTAGCCCAGGCCCCAGGCCAGGTTGCCGATGATGGCGATGAAGGTGGCGCCCTCGACGAGGGAACCGAAGCTCGGGTTGTACTCGATGGCGGAGGAGATCATCTCGGCGGGGCCACCGGTGACGACCATGGCCGCGACCGGCACGGCGATCAGCGAGAGCATCATGATCACGCCCTGCACCACGTCGGTGTAGGTGGCGCCGAGGAAGCCGCCGAACAGGGTGTACAGCACGGTGATCGAGCCGACCAGCAGCATGCCGAACTGGTAGGAGCCGCCGAAGGTGGACTCGAAGAAGATGCCGCCGGAGACCATGCCCGAGGACACGTAGAAGGCGAAGAACACCAGGATGATGATGCCCGCGGCGATGCGGAGCAGGTGCGTGCGATCCCTCAGCCGGTTCTCGAAGAAGCTCGGCAGGGTGATGGAGTTCCCGGCGATCTGGGTGTGCTGGCGCAGTCGCGGAGCCACGAAGATCCAGTTCAGGGCGGCGCCGATGGTCAGGCCGACGGCGATCCACAGCGAGACCAGGCCGGAGATGTACAGCGCGCCGGGCAGGCCGAGCATGAGCCAGCCGGACATGTCCGAGGCGCCGGCGGAGAGGGCTGCGGTGAAGGGGTGCAGGCTGCGCCCGCCCAGCATGTAGTCCTCACCGTCGCTGGTCTTGCGGAATGCGTAGAAGCCGATCGCGAGCATGGCCGCGAAATAGATCGCGACCGCGATGATCTTGAACGTGAGATCCATGATTCCTTACGGGGATCGAGGAAGGGGGTCAGGGAAAAACCCGATCGACCGTACAGGCCGCCACGGCGGTCCGTCAGCCTGGATGTATGGTCCGCCACGTTGGCCCCGGGGTCCACCCCATGGCACGACCGATCGACGATCGTGACATTCCCGCAGGTCAGCGAGCCACGCTCCGAGGTCCGTCCGGGCCGCTCCTGCGGACCGCCGATCCGGAGGGGATCCGGGGTCGCCTCCCGGGCGCGTCGCGGTGAGCCCGCCCACGTCCGCCGCCCCACCCCGCGGGCGCGATTCTCGACGATTCCTGCCGGAACGCGGCAGGAATCGTCGGAGAACTCCGCTCGGCAGCGCGGAGTCAGGCCAGGGTGAGGCGTACCGCCGCCACCGAGTGCGGGGGCAGGGTGAGCTCGAGGCCCTTCTCGTGGGGGCGCACCACCGTCAGCGGCCGCGGGGCGACCGCCTCGGGCGCCTCCGGGGTGTTGTGGGCGGCGGTCCCCTCCCCCGTCAGCACGGTCGCCTCGTGACCGGTGACCTCTCGCCCGCGCAGGTCCAGCACCAGGGTGCGGGGCTCGGCCGCGTCGAGGTTGGACAGCGAGACCAGCGCGGCACCCTCCGCCTCCCGCAGCGAGGCGGAGGCGGAGACCAGCGCGCGGCCGTCGGCCTGGCGCGGCGCCTCCGGCAGGGAGACGTGCGTGGCCAGCGCCGCGGCGTCCTGGTGCCCGGCGTTCATCGCGAACACGTGGTAGGTCGGGGTGAGGACCAGCGCGCCGGTCTCCGGGTCGGTGAGGATCATCGCCTGCAGCACGTTCACCGTCTGGGCGATGTTGGCCATCACCAGGCGGTCCGCGTGCCGGTGGAAGCCGTCGAAGTGGACGGCGGCCACCAGGGCGTCGCGCACGGTGTTCTGCTGGTACAGGAAGCCGGGATTCGTGCCCGGCTCCACGTCCCACCAGGTGCCCCACTCGTCCAGCACCAGGCCGATGCGCTTCCCGGGATCGTGCTGGTCCATGATCGTGGCGTGCCGGGCGATCAGCTCCTCGGTGCGGGAGGCGCGGGCCAGCGCCACGTACCACTCGTCCTCGGTGAAGTCGGTGGCGGAGCCCTTGTGCTCCCACGGGCCGGTCATCGTGTAGTGGTGCAGGGAGATGGCCTGCCAGGGCGCCTGGCCGTCCGGGGGCGGAGCGCATCAGCGCCTCGGTCCAGGCGTAGTCGTCGACGTTGGCGCCGGCGGCGATGCGGGTGACGCGGTTGTCGGCGTGGTCGCGCACGAAGGTGGAGTACTGCCGGGCGAGGGCCACCTAGTCCTCGGGGCGCATGTTCCCGCCGCAGCCCCAGGACTCGTTGCCGATGCCGAAGAAGGGCACCCGCCAGGGCTCGTCCCGGCCGTTCGCGCGGCGCAGGGCCGCCATCGGGGAGTCGTCGTCGCGGGTGAGGTACTCGATCCACTCGCTCATCTCGGCGACGGTCCCGGAGCCGACGTTGCCGTTCACGTAGGCCTCGGTGTCCAGCAGCTCCACCAGGTCCATGAACTCGTGGGTGCCGAAGGAGTTGTCCTCGACCACGTCGCCCCAGTGGGAGTTGACCATGCGGGGTCGGTCCTCTCGGGGGCCGATGCCGTCCTTCCAGTGGTACTCGTCGGCGAAGCAGCCGCCGGGCCAGCGCAGGTTCGGGATGTGCAGGGCGCGCAGGGCCTCGACCACGTCGTCGCGGATGCCGCGGGTGTGCGGGAGCTCGGAGTCCTCACCGACGAAGAAGCCGCCGTAGATGCAGCGGCCCAGGTGCTCGGCGAAGTGGCCGTAGAGGTGACGGCTGATGGTGGGGCCGGGCAGGTCCAGGTCGATCACCACGCGGGCGGGGCCGGCGGCGGTGCGGTGGGTGGAGCCGGTGGCGGGGCTGCCGAGGGCGGCGACCAGGTCGCCGGTCAGGGACGGGGCGGTGCTCATGGGTGGGCCTTTCCGGCCCGGCACGGGCCGACGGGGTGAGCGGGGCTCCGGGGCCGGAGGGGACGACGGGCGCCCTCCCTCCGGCCCCAGGGGTCTCAGGCGCGGCGGCCGAGGCGGACGATGCTCCAGGAGATCGCGGGCAGCTCGCCGCGCAGCACCCCGTCCTCCAGGCGCACCGTGTCGTTGGCCTGCGGGGCGACGGTGTCGGGGGCGTCCTTCGTGTTGGCGGCGTAGGGGTCCTCGTGGTGCAGGGTGAGGGCCTCGAGCAGCTCCAGCTCACCGAAGGAGGCGAGGTCCGCGTCGAGCTGCAGCGTCTGGGCGGCGTCGCGGTTGGCGAGGAACAGGGTCAGCGCGCCGCTCTCCTCGTCCCAGGTGGCCACGGCGTCGCCGGAGGCGGAGTCGCCGAAGCGCTCGTTGGCGAAGCGCGGCGAGTCCAGGCGGACGTCCAGCACCTCGCCCTTCGCGTGGCGGGAGGTGAGGGCGAAGGGGTGGAAGGTGGTCTGCTTCCAGGCGCCGCCGCCGGGCTCGGTCATGATCGGGGCGATCACGTTGACCAGCTGGGCCAGGGACGCGGAGGCCACGCGGTCGCTGTGGCGCAGCAGGGAGATCAGCAGGTTGCCGAACACCACGGCGTCCATGGCGGTGTAGGTGTCCTCGAGCAGCACGGGCGCGACGGGCCAGTCGTCGCCGCTCGGCGGGCGGGACTCGGCGCGGTGCTGGTACCAGACGTTCCACTCGTCGAAGCTGATCATGATGCGCTTGACGGCCTTGAGCTTGGCGCGCACGTGGTCGGCGGTGGCGACGACGGAGTCGATGAAGTAGTCCATGTCGTCGGCGGAGGCGAGGAAGGAGGCCTGGTCGTCGTCCTTCTCCGCGTAGTAGGCGTGGGCGGAGATCATGTCCACGAACTCGTAGGCCTCGGTCAGCACGGTGGCCTCCCAGGCGCCGAAGGTGGGCATCTGGGAGCTGGAGGAGCCGCAGGCGATGAGCTCGAGGTCCGGGTCCTCCTGGCGCATGGCGCGGGCGGCCTCGGTGGCGATCCGGGCGTACTCCTCGGCGGTCTTGTGGCCGGTCTGCCAGGGGCCGTCCATCTCGTTGCCCAGGCACCACATGCGGATGCCGTGCGGCTCGGGGTGGCCGTTGGCGGCGCGCTCGTCGGACAGCGCGATGCCCTGGGGGGCGTTGGCGTACTGCAGGACGTCCAGGGCCTCCTCGACGCCCCGGGTGCCGAGGTTCACCGCGTACATCGGCTCCACCTCGGCCTTGCGAGCCCAGTCCATGAACTCGTCGAGACCGACGGTGTTGGGCTCGGTGGAGTGCCAGGCGAGGTCGTGGCGGGCGGGGCGGTCCCGGGCGGGGCCGATGCCGTCCTCCCACTTGAAGCCGGAGACGAAGTTGCCGCCGGGGTAGCGCACCGAGCTGACGCCGAGCTCGCGGGTGAGCTCGAGGACGTCGCCGCGGAAGCCGTGCTCGTCGGCGGTGGGGTGGCCGGGCTCGTGGATGCCGGTGTAGACGCAGCGGCCGAGGTGCTCGACGAAGGCGCCGAAGGTGCGGCGGCGCACGGGGGCGATGCGGAAGGCGGGGTTCAGGGTGAGGGTCACGGTGGGGGACATCGGTGTCGGCATCCTTGGCTCGGGAAGGGCGGGGCGTGGACGCGGGCCGGGAGCGGCGATGCTCCCCCGGGCGGGCCTGGATGCCCCGCCGGGACCCGGCGCGCCGCCCGCGGGACGATCCGCGCGGCGGATGGTCCGGGAGTCGACGTGACCGGGACGAACCCTGTTGTACAACGTTGTAGACAGCCTGCCATGCCGCCGGGTGTCCGTCAACGGGCCTCCCCCGCGCCCGGCGCGCCGCCGATGGGAGAATCAGGCGCATGACCCCGAGCAGCCGCCCCTCCCCGCAGCGTCCGCCCACCCTGCGGGACGTCGCCGAGATCGCGGGGGTCTCCATCAAGACCGTCTCCAACGTCGTCAACGACTACCCGCACGTCCGCGACGGCACCCGCGAGCGGGTCCGGGAGGCGATCCTGCAGGTCGGCTACCGCCCCCAGGTGGCCGCCCAGCAGCTGCGCACCGGCGAGAGCGGCCTGATCACCCTGGCCCTGCCCTCCCTGCAGTTCACCTACTTCTCCGAGATCGCACAGGCCTTCATCGACGAGGCCCAGCGCCGCGGCCGCACCGTGCTGCTGCACTCCACCTCCGGCGGGATCGAGGCCGAGCGCACCGTGCTGGGCGGCTTCGAGCGGCTGCTCGGCGACGGCGTCATCTTCAACCCGCTGCGCCTGGAGGAGGAGGCCTTCGCCCGGATGGAGCGCACCGCCCAGCCCACCGTCTTCATCGGCGAGCACCTGCCCGACCAGCTCCCCGCCGGCTGCGACTACGTGAAGATCGACAACGAGGCCGCCGCCTTCGACGCCACCAGCCACCTGATCGCCCAGGGCCGGCGCCGCCTCGGCTTCATCGGCCAGATCCTCACCGCCCAGGGCGCCCAGCCGCACTCCTCCGGCAGCCTGCGCCGCGACGGCTTCCTGCGGGCCCTGCGCGAGCACGGCATCGAGGAGGGGGACGCGACCGTGCAGCCCGTGGACGACTGGCTGCGCCAGGACGGCCTGACCGGCACCGCCGCCCTGCTGGAGGCGATGCCGGAGGTGGACGGCATCGTCTGCGCCAACGACGACCTCGCCATCGGTGCCCTCGCCCAGCTGCGCCGCAGCGGCCGCCGGGTGCCCGAGGACGTCGCCGTGATCGGCTACGACGACACGCCCGACGCCCCCTTCGCCTCCCCCGGCCTGTCCACCATCTCGCCCGACAAGCAGGCCCTGGCGGGCACCGCGCTGGACCTGCTGGCGGAGCGTATCGGCGGTCACGACGGCCCGCCGCGCACGCGCCTGACCCCCTACGATCTGGTGGTGCGCGGATCCACCGCGGCCGAGGCGAGCTGAGTGCGAGGAGAGCGCGAGCGATGAGCATCCCGACCCCCTACGAGGACCTCCTGGCCGAGGTGCTGGAGCACGGGAACGCGAAGTCCGACCGCACCGGCACGGGCACCCGCAGCCTCTTCGGCAAGCAGATCCGCTTCGACCTTTCCGAGGGCTTCCCGCTGATCACCACCAAGCGGGTGCACCTGCGCTCGATCGTGGTGGAGCTGCTGTGGTTCCTGCGCGGCGACACCAACGTGCGCTGGCTGCAGGAGCGCGGGGTGAGCATCTGGGACGAGTGGGCCGACGAGGACGGCGACCTGGGGCCGGTCTACGGCGCCCAGTGGCGTTCCTGGCCGGCGCGCGACGGCGGCGTGATCGACCAGATCACCGACGTCGTCGAGCAGATCCGTACGAACCCCGACTCGCGGCGGCTGATCGTCTCCGCCTGGAACCCGGCGGACATACCCGCGATGGCCCTGGCCCCCTGCCACGCCCTGTTCCAGTTCGAGGTGCACGACGGGAAGCTGTCCTGCCAGCTCTACCAGCGCAGCGCCGACCTGTTCCTGGGCGTACCCTTCAACATCGCCTCCTACGCCCTGCTCACCCACATGGTCGCCCAGCAGACCGACCTCGAGGTGGGCGAGTTCGTGTGGACCGGCGGCGACTGCCACATCTACGACAACCACGTCGAGCAGGTGCAGCGGCAGCTGGCCCGGGAGCCCTTCGCCCCGCCGCGGCTGCGCCTGGCCCGCCGCCCCGCCTCGATCCTCGAGTACGAGGAGTCCGATGTGGTGGTGGAGGACTACCAGCACCACCCGGGCATCAAGGCCCCGGTGGCGGTGTGAGCGGGGCCGTCCCCGAGATCGCCCTGATCTGGGCGCAGGCCCGCGGCGGGGTGATCGGCGCCGACGGCGCGATGCCCTGGCACCTGCCCGAGGACCTGCGCCACTTCTCCGCCGCCACCGCGGGGTCGCCCGTGGTGATGGGCCGCCGCACCTGGGAATCCTTCCCACCGCGCTTCCGGCCCCTGCCGGGCCGCACGAACGTGGTGATCACCCGCGACGCCACGGTGGCCGAGGCCGGGGCCGTGCACGCCCGCTCCCTGGACGAGGCGCTGCGCCTGGCCGCTGCGGAGCTGGAGCCGCGCCCCGGTGACGCCGCCCCCTCCCCCACCGCCGCACCCGCCGCCGTCTGGGTGATCGGGGGCGGCGGGGTGTACCGGGAGGCCCTGCCGCGCGCGGACCGCCTGGTGGTCACCGAGATCGACCTGGAGGTGGCCGGCGACACCACGGCCCCGGCCGTCCCGGAGGAGTTCGTGCTCACCGCCGCCGACCCGGCCGAGGGCTGGCACACCGCCGCCTCGGGCCTGCGGTACCGCATCCTCACCTACCGCCGCCGCTGAGCCACCGCCGCGCCGGGCGCCCCGCGCACAGACCTGGCTGTGGTGGTCGGCAGCCTGCGCATGTGCAGGGCGCCTACCACCACAGCCAGGTTTCTGTACACCTCAGCGGGCAGCGCCGGGCGGACCGCCGCTCGCCGGGCCGCTCACTGCCCGGCGATGCCGGTGGTGGCGATGCCCTTGATGATCTGGCGCTGGAAGAACAGGAACACCACGATCAGCGGCAGCGCGGCGAGTACCGCCTGGGCCATGTTCTGCGCGTACTGGATGCCGTAGGCGCTGATCACGGTCTGCAGGCCGGTGGGCAGCGTCATCAGGTTCGCGTCGTTGACGACGATGAAGGGCCACAGGAAGTTGTTCCACGCCCCGATGAACACGAAGATCGAGACCGCGCCGAGGATCGGCCGGGACAGCGGCAGGATGATCGACCAGAAGATCTTCAGCCGGCTGGCGCCGTCCATCAGCGCCGCCTCCTCCAGCTCGATGGGGATCTGGTCGAAGAACTTCTTGAGGATGAACACCATCGGGGCGGCCACCACCTGCGGCAGCACGATCCCCCAGTAGGTGTCCACCAGGTTCAGCGAGAGCATCAGCTGGAACAGCGGGACGATGAGGATCTGCCCGGGGATCATGATCGAGGCGACGATCAGCATCGTGATCACGTTCCGCCCCGCGAAGCGCAGCCGGGAGAGGGCATAGCCGGCCAGTGCCGAGATCGCCACCGTGATCACGGTGACCAGGGTCGAGGTGAGCAGGCTGTTCCAGGCCCAGCGCGGCACCATCGAGGAGCTCAGCGTCTGGATGTACGCGTCCAGGGTGAATCCGCCCTCGGGGATGATCCGCACCGGCAGCGCGGCGGCCTCCGCCTCGGACTTGAAGGAGGTCAGCACCGCCCACAGCACCGGGACCAGCCAGGCGACAGCCAGCACCGCGAGGATCACGAAGGCGACCATGCGGAAGGGGTCCAGGGGCTTGCGACGACGGGTGGAGACGACGGCCTCCGCGGTGCGCGCGGCGGCGCGGTGCGAGGAGCTCATGGCCGGGGTGGCGGGGGTCGCGGTGGTCATGCCTTCACGCTCCGTCGGGACGAGATCACCATGTAGGCGACCGAGATGAGGATGATCAGGAAGAAGAAGATGTAGGAGATCGCCGAGGCGTAGCCCAGGCGGTACCCGGTGAAGCCGACCTCGTAGATGTACAGCAGCACGGGGCGGGTGGAGCCGCCGGGGCCGCCGCCGGTCATCTGGTAGATCTGGTCGAAGACCTTGAGCGAGGCCAGCAGCTGCAGCACGAGCACCAGCACGGTGGTGGGGGCCAGCTGCGGCACGGTGATGGAGACGAACTGGCGCCAGCGGCCGGCGCCGTCCAGGGAGGCCGCCTCGTAGAGCTGCTCGGGGATGTTCTGCAGCGCCGCGAGGTAGAGCAGGAAGTTGAAGCCGACGGTCCACCACACGGTGGTGACGACCACGGCGATCATGGCGGTGCTCGGGTCCTGCAGCCAGGCCTTGCCCTCGATGCCGAACCAGCCCAGCGCCGTGTTCACGAGGCCCAGCTGCGGGTTCAGCATCCACACCCAGAACTGGGAGACGACGGTGGAGGCCAGCAGGAAGGGCATGAAGAAGGACAGCCGCCAGAACCACTGGCCGGGCAGGCCGATGTTCACCAGCACCGCGAGGATCAGCGCCACCAGCACCAGCGGGATGGTGGAGAGGATGGTGAACCAGGCGGTGTTGCCGAGCGAGGACCACACGTTGGGATCGCCCAGGGCCTCGATCCAGTTGGTCAGGCCCACGAACTCGGTGTTCGTGCCGGCCAGGCTGGTGCCGGTGAAGCTCATCCACAGCCCGTAGACGGTGGGCCAGATGAGGAACAGCCCGAAGGCGATCAGGAACGGGGAGCAGTAGATCCAGCCGCGCAGGGTGTCGGAGCGGCGGCGCCGGCGGCGTCCCTCGGCGAGGTGCGCAGTGCCGGAAGCGGGTGTCGTGGTGGGCGTGAGGCCCTCGGCGGTGGTCATCTCTCGTCTCCTTCGACGATGCGGGGGCGGTCGGCGGGGCTCACATCGGGCTCGGCTGGTCGAGCAGCGAGTTCACCCGGGCGACGAAGGCGTTCCAGCCGTCCAGGGCTCGGTGCGGCGAGCCCACACGTTCTGCATGTCGTTGCCGAAGTAGGTGTGGAAGTCGCTGCCGGAGCCGGTGAACCAGGAGACCGGGTCGTGGACCAGGTAGTCGGTGGCCTCGGCGTAGTGGGACTGGGGCACCAGCTCGGCGTAGCCGGGGTCCTCGACGATGGGCGAGTAGGCGGGGATGTGCCCGGCGCCGGCCCACTCCAGGGAGTTCTTCAGCAGGTAGGCGACAAGCTGGTGCACGGTGCGGCGACGCTCGGGGTCGGGGTCCGTCTGGTGCGGCAGCACGAAGGAGTGGGAGTCGGCGTAGGCGGCGGGCGGGCCGAGGACGCCGGGGATCACCTGCATGTCGAAGGGCACGCCCTCGTTCGTGTAGCTGCCGGTCTCCCAGACGCCGCCGAAGAAGGCGCCGGAGCCGCCGGTGGCGAACTCGGAGATGGCGGTGCCGCCGTCGTGCTGGCCGTTGCCGACCTCCCCGTCGATGAGGGACAGGATGTACTCGATGGCCTCGATGGCCAGCTCCTCCTGGTACTGCATCGTGCCGCCCTCGGGCAGCTCGATGGTGCCGCCGAGCTGGGTGTAGTAGGTCTCGAACATGCACCACTGGTTCGAGCCGTCGCCGAGGTAGCCCCCGGACAGGCCGAAGCCGCTGGGGGCCTCGGAGCCGAGCGCGAGGAGTTGCTCGCGGAAGGCCTCGGGGGTGTCCACCGGCAGCAGCAGGCCCTCGGAGTCGAGCTGCCCGGCGGCCTCCGCGATGTCGGTGTTGTAGTACATGACGAAGGGGTGGGAGTCCAGGGCGATGTCCAGCAGCTGCCCGTCGACCTGCATCTTCTCCCAGATCAGCTCGGGGAAGTCCTCCTTCACGACGCCGAACTCGGCGAGCAGGTCGAGGTCCCAGGGGTCCAGCAGGCCGCCGGGGGCGTAGCCGGGCACGCGGGCGGCGTGCATGACGGCCACGTCGGGGGCGCGGGCGTGGGTCTCGTGCCAGCTGATCACGCCGCCGCGGCTGCGCTCGTCGCCGAGGAAGATGTTCTCCGCCACCGAGAGATGGGGGATCAGCGCCAGCTCCTGGTGGATGATGACGATCCCCTGTTCCTCCGACTCGTTGACGGAGTGGAAGGAGACGGGGCGCCGCGGAAGCGGATCTCGCCCTCGTAGGTACCGACGGGCTCGACGCCCGAGAGCGCCTTCAGCAGGGTGGACTTCCCAGCGCCGTTCTCCCCGCAGGTTGCGTGGATCTCGCCCTCGCGGACGCTCAGGGAGACGTCGGACAGCGCCGTCACCCCGGGGTACTTCTTGGTGATCGACCGCATCTCGAGGATGTGATCGCTCATGCTGCCCTCCTTCGGGCGGGCCCTGGCGCAGCCACGGCGCGCCGGGCCCGGTTCTCGACACGGGGTCTCAGAGCTGGCCGGACTCGACCTGCTCCTCGGCGTAGTACCCGGAGTCGACGAGGATCTCCTCGTAGTTGGACTCGAGGACCATCTGCACCTCCAGCAGGTAGGAGGGGACCACCTTGACGCCGTTGTCGTAGGTCTCGGTGTCGTTGGCCTCGGGCTCGGAGCCGGTCAGGTAGGCCTCGGCGGCGACGATGGCCTGCTCGGCCAGGTCGCGGGTGTCCTTGAAGATGGTCGAGGCCTGCACGCCGTCGGCGACGAGCTTGATGGAGGTGATCTCCGCGTCCTGCCCGGTGACGATCGGCAGGCCCTCCTCGATGGTGGGGCCGAGCCCGGCGTTCTGCAGGGCGTTGATGATGCCGCGCGAGAGCGGGTCCGCCGGGGCGAGCACGCCGTGCAGCTCCTCGCCGCCGTTGTAGTGCGTGGTCAGCAGGTTCTCCATGCGGGTCTGCGCGGTCTCCTGCTCCCAGCGCTGGGTGGCGGCCTGCTCGATGCCGGTCTGCCCGGCGGGGACGACCAGGGTGCCCCCGTCCATGTAGGGCTGCAGGGTGTCCACGGCGCCCTGCCAGAACAGGTGGACGTTGTTGTCGTCGAGCGAGCCGACGAACAGCTCGATGTTCAGCGGGCCCTCGGGGGCGTCGCCCGCGGGCTCGAAGGACTCGTCCAGCAGGCCCAGCCCGAACAGCAGGTAGTTGGCCTGGTTCACGCCCACCTCGTAGTTGTCGAAGGTGACGTAGAAGTCGACGTTCTCGCTGTCGGTGAGCAGCCGGTCGTAGGCGATGACGGGGATACCCGCGGAGGCGGCCGCGTCGAGCTGGGCGGAGAGCGAGGCGCCGTCGATCGAGGCGATCAGCAGGGCGGCGACGCCCGAGGTGATCATCTGGTCGATCTGCTGCTGGGTGGGCATGGCGCCGCCGACGGTGAGGTCGCTGGGGTCCGCGTCGGGATCGGGCCCGCCGGATCCGGCGCCCTCGCCGCCGCAGGCCGCCAGGCCCAGGGCCGCGCCCGCGGCGGTCGCTCCGAGCAGGAAGCTTCTCCGGTTGTGCATGGGTCTCCTCCTTGAGACGTCGTCCGACGGCACATCCGGGCCGTCGAGATCTCCCGCGAGTCACCGGTGGTCGACGGCACCCTCGCCGTCCGTCCACGCCTGCACTCGCGAGAGGGACCGCAGCGATGCGGTCCGCGCTCCGCTCCGCCGATGGCGCAGAGCTGGTCGGATGCTAACGTTCACACTCTCCGGCGTGTCACGCAGGTCCCGGACACCGCGGGTCACGATGCCGCAAAGTGGCGGCGGACCGGGACGCAGTCGACATACTCGTCCCGCAGCTCGTCCCGCGACCCCGCCCCTCCCGAGAGGAACCCCGTGAGCGCACCCTCCCGCCGCCCCTCGATGGCGGATGTCGCCCGCCGCGCCGGGGTCTCCATCCAGACCGTCTCCCGGGTGCTGAACGAGCCGGAGCTGGTGCGCGAGAGCACCCGCGAGGCCGTGACCGCCGCGATCGCGGACCTGGGCTATATGCGCAACCGCGCCGCCCGCGCCCTGAAGACCACCCGCTCCTCGCTGATCGGGGTGCTCACCGACGGCACCGGCCTGTTCGGCCCCAGCGAGACCACCACCGCCATCGAGGCGGCGGCCCGGGAGGCCGGCTACGCGGTGCTGCTGACCACCGCCCGCCCGGGGGACGAGGGCCGCGCCGTGGGCGCCGAGCTGCACGGCTCCGGCGCCGACGGGATCGTCGTGATCGCGGGGCACGACGCGATGCTGCCCGCGGTCGAGGCCGTCGCCCGCACCACCCCCGTGCTCGCCGTGACCGCCGAACCCTCGGACCTGCCCGGGGTGCGCACGGTCGGCGTGGACCAGCGGGCGGGCGCCCGACAGGTGGTCGAGCATCTGCGGGAACGCGGCCGGGGACGGATCGCGCATCTGGCGGGCCCCGAGGACTGGGCCGATGCCCGCGCCCGGCGCGACGGGGTGCTCGAGGCCCTGGAGGCCACGGGCATCGACGGCGAGGTGCTGGCCGGGGGCGACTGGACCCCCGCCTCCGGCGCGGCCATGACCGAGCGGCTGCTCGCGGCCGGGCGGCCCGACGCGATCTTCGCGGCCAACGACCTGATGGCGATGGGCGTGCTGCACACCCTGGCCCGCCACGGCCTGCGGGTGCCCGAGGACGTCGCGGTGGTCGGCTTCGACGACGTGATCGGCGCCGGGTACCTGCGTCCGGGCCTGACCACCGTCGCCCAGCCCTTCTCGGGTCTCGGGCACGAGGCGCTCACGCAGCTGGTGGCCGCCGTCGAGGGCGGCGCGCCTGCGGAGGTGTCGCAGGCCCTCGCCCCGACCCTGGTGGTGCGCGGCTCCACCGACCCCGCCGCCTGAGCCGCGCAGCACCCGCCGCGGCGCGCTGGCCAGCACCGTCGCCCGGAGAGCACGGATGTCCGATGTGAACGTTGACATGCTTCGACGGGGCTGGTTGTCTGAGCCCATGACGCACGACGACGTGTCCCCCGCCGACCCCGCCGCGACCATCCGCGAGGGCCGCGCCCACCTCGGTATCGAGCTCGGCTCCACCCGCATCAAGGCCGCCCTGGTCGACGACGCCGGGACCGTGCTGGCCATCGGCTCCCACGCTTGGGAGTCGTCCCTGAGCGACGGCGCCTGGACCTATCCCCTGCAGGACGCGCTGGACGGCGTGGCCGCCTGCTACGCGCAGCTCGCCGCCGCGGTCCGCGAGCGGCACGGGGAGGAGCTCACCGAACTGGGATCCCTCGGCATCTCCGCGATGATGCACGGCTACCTCGCCCTGGACGCGGACGGCGAGCAGATCGCGCCCTTCCGCACCTGGCGCAACACCTTCACCGCGGACGCCTCCGCCCTGCTCAGCGAGACCCTCGCCCTGAACATCCCCCTGCGCTGGTCGATCTCCCACCTGCTGCACGCCGTGATGGGCGGCGAGGAGCACGTGGCGCGGATCGCCGCGATCACCACCCTGTCCGGATGGGTGCACGAGAAGCTCACCGGGCGCCGCGTGCTGGGCGTCGGCGACGCCTCCGGCATGTTCCCCATCGCCGCCTCCGGGGACGCCTTCGACGCCGTGCTGCTGGAGCGCACCGCCGCCATGGACGCCCTGGCCGAGGTGCCCTGGTCGCTCGCCGGGATCCTGCCCGAGGTGCTGGTCGCCGGGCGGGACGCCGGCACCCTCAGCGAGGACGGCGCCCGCCTGCTCGACCCCTCCGGCACCCTGCGGTCCGGCGCGATCACCGCCCCGCCCGAGGGCGACGCCGGCACCGGCATGGTCGCCACCGCCGCCGTCGAGCCCCGCACCGGCAACGTCAGCGCCGGCACCAGCGCCTTCGCGATGGTCGTGCTCGAGGGCGCCCTCTCCGGCCCCCGCGAGGAGATCGACATGGTCACCACCCCGGCCGGGGACCCGGTGGCGATGATCCACACCAACAACTGCACCGGCGACCTCGACGCCTGGCTGCGGGTGATCGGCGCCGCCGCGAGCCTGCTCGGCGCCGAGGTCGACACCGAGGAGCTCTACTCCCGGCTGTTCCGCGCCGGGGCCGAGGGCGCGGCCGACGCCGGCGGGGTGCTCAGCTACAACTACATCTCCGGGGAGCACCAGACGCAGGTGCCCTCCGGCCGCCCGCTGCTGGTGCGCGGCCAGGACGCCGACTTCACCCTGAACAACTTCATGCGCGCCCAGCTGCACGGCGCCTTCGGGGCGCTCGCGGTCGGCATGGAGGCCCTGCGCAAGGACGAGGGCGTGCGCCTGGACGTGATGTACGCCCATGGCGGCATCTTCCGCACCGCCGGCGTCGCGCAGCAGGTGCTGGCCGACGCCCTGGAGACCCCCGTCGCCCTCGGCGAGTCCGCCGGGGAGGGCGGCGCCTGGGGCATGGCCCTGCTCGCCGGCTACACCGCCGCCCACGCCCGCGGCGAGGAGCCCGGCACCCTCTCCGCGCACCTGGCCTCCCGCATCTTCGCGGATCAGGAGCTGACCACCCTGCGCCCGGACCCCGAGGGCGTCGCCGGCTTCGCCCGCTGGCTGGAGGCCTACCGCGACGGCCTGCCCGTCGAGCGTCTGGCCGGCGAGCGCCTGGCCTGACCCGGCGCACCCGACCGCATCACGGGGCGGCCCCTCGCCGGATCCGCCCTTCGCACCTGCATGACCCCGCCCGGCACGCCCCTGTGCCCCGTCCTGCCCCAGGAGACGCGATGCCCCTCGTCCTCACCGAGCTGCCCGAGACCGTCCAGGAGGCGGTGGCGGCCACCCGCGAGCGCGTGGCCGCGCTCCACGCCGAGCTGCCCCGCAACGGCCTGGTGGTCTGGACCGCCGGCAACGTCTCCGAGCGGGTGCCGGGCACCGAGGCGGCCGGCGTGCCCGGGCTGCTGGTCATCAAGCCCTCCGGCGTCTCCTACGACGAGCTGAGCCCCGAGGCGATGGTGGTGTGCACCCTGGACGGCGCGAAGATCGCCGACGGCACCCCCGAGCGCCTGACCCCCTCCTCGGACACCGCGGCCCACGCCTACGTCTACGCGCACCTGCCCGAGGTGGGCGGGGTGGTCCACACGCACTCCACCTACGCGACCGCCTGGGCGCGCGCGGCGAGGAGATCCCCTGTGTGCTGACGATGATGGGCGACGAGTTCGGCGGCCCGATCCCCGTCGGCCCCTTCGCGGTGATCGGCGACGACTCCATCGGCCGCGGCATCGTCGAGACCCTGCGGGACTCCCGCTCCCGGGCGGTGCTGATGCAGAACCACGGCCCCTTCACCATCGGCTCCGACGCGAAGGACGCCGTGAAGGCCGCCGTCATGTGCGAGGAGGTGGCCCGCACGGTCCACATCTCGCGCCAGCTCGGCGAGCCGCTGCCCATCCCCCAGGAGCTGATCGACTCGCTCTTCGCGCGCTACCAGAACGTCTACGGCCAGCACGCCGAGCAGGGTTGACACTGCACAGACCTGAACGGGCCGGTGCAGGTCTCAGCAGGTCACGGGCAGGTCACAGCCCGTCCGGGCACGCGAAGCAGGTCACGTCGACGGGTCCCGTCGCCAGGCACGGCAGGGGGACCGAGATCACGCTGCACGCACCCTCGATCCCGGCTACCACGCCTCCCTGTGAGAACATGGGGCGCATCGCCCGTAGATCAGCGTGCCTCCGCACCACCCCGGCACGGCCCTGCGAGCGCCTTCCCCTCGAGCTCGTCCCGGTGGTGGAGCGCGTCGCGGCCGCAGCCCGCGGAGTCGCGCACCGACCGCGAGAGGATGGACCGCGATGAGCAGTACCGAGAGTCAGGGCTCGGGCACCATGCCCGAGGACTCCACGCGCCACGACCCGACCGAATGGCCGGAAGACCTCCCCGAGAGCGTCCACCTGCCCAAGCATGTGCAGATCGCCGACGAGGACGACGACGAGCAGATCACCGAGAAGCTGCGCCGCCAGGGCGCCCGCATCTCCAAGGGCACGATCGCCCCGGCCGTGTTCTTCCCGGCCCTCATCATCATCCTGGGCGTGGCCGTGCTGGCCGTCCTGTTCCCCACCTCCTCCGGCGAGGTGCTCAGCGGCACCCAGAACTGGATCGTGGCGAACCTGGGCTGGTTCTACATGCTCGCGATCTTCATCTTCGTGATCTTCGCGATCGTGCTGGCCATCTCCCCCTCCGGCCGCATTCGCCTGGGCCGTGACGACGACGAGCCCGAGTTCGGCCTGCTGTCCTGGTTCGCGATGCTCTTCGCGGCCGGCATGGGCATCGGCCTGGTCTTCTACGGCGTGGCCGAGCCGCTCGGCTTCACCACCACCAACGTCAAGCCCGGCTGGGAGGGCGAGGGCGTCGAGCTCTCCGGCCTCGCCATGGCGCAGACCTTCATGCACTGGGGCGTACACCCCTGGGCCGCCTACGCCGTGATCGGCCTGGGCCTGGCCTACGCGATCCACCGTCGCGGCCGCCCCGTCTCCATTCGCTGGGCGCTCGAGCCGATCTTCGGCGAGCGCGTCAAGGGCTGGGTCGGCGACGTCATCGACGTCCTCGCGATCGTCGGCACCGTGTTCGGCATCGCCACCTCGCTGGGCCTGGGCGTTCAGCAGATCGCCGCCGGCCTGAGCGCCATCGGCCTGGTCGGCGAGGCCACGAACACCTTCCTGATCATCCTGATCGTCGTCATCACCTTCCTGGCCACCCTCTCCGTGGTCTCGGGCGTCGGCGTGGGCATCAAGTGGCTCTCCAACGCCAACCTGTCCCTGGCCGGCATCCTGATGATCGTGGCGCTGGTCTTCGGTCCCACCGTGTTCCTGGCCCAGAACTTCATCGAGTCGCTCGGCATCTACCTGGCGAACTTCTTCAACATGACCCTGGACATCGGCGCCTACTCGCGCGACGAGGCCTCGCAGTCCTGGTTCTCCGGCAACACCCTGTTCTACTGGGGCTGGTGGATCGCCTGGTCCCCCTTCGTGGGCGTCTTCATCGCCCGCATCTCGCGCGGCCGCACCGTGCGCCAGTTCATCACCGGCGTGCTGCTGGTGCCTTCGCTGGTGGGCATGATCTGGTTCTCCATCTGGGGCGGCAACGGACTGTTCCGCCAGTGGTTCGGCGCGGGCGACCTCGGCGAGATCACCGCCGAGGAGTCGATGTTCCGCATCTTCGAGGACTTCCCGGCCACCGGGCTGCTCTCGATCCTGGGCATCGTGCTGGTGACGATCTTCTTCATCACCTCCTCGGACTCCGGCTCGCTGGTGGTGGACATGCTCGCCTCCGGCGGCCACCCGAACCCGCCGATCTGGTCCCGCGTGCTGTGGGCGCTGCTCGAGGGCTTCCTCGCCATCGCGCTGCTGCTCTCGGGCGGGCTGACCTCGCTGCAGGCCGGCTCGCTGGTCACCGCGCTGCCGTTCTCGATCATCCTGCTGATGATGTGCGTGGCGCTGATGAAGGCCCTGGCCCTCGATCACGCGGTGCTGAGCCAGCACGAGCGCATCGAGCGCATCGAACAGGTCACCGAGTACATCACCGGGGAGTTCAGCTCCGGCCTGGCGGACAACGAGCACCTCGAGCACTACGTGGACGAGCGCATCGACTACCGCCTGAACCGCACCCGCGGCGCCTTCGACCCGAAGGGCAAGCCGGCCAAGCCCGGCCGTCGCCTGGGCTCGGCGAACCCGCCGCAGTGATCCTGCCGCCGGTCCCGCCCCGAGCGTGACCGGCGGTGACGGAAAAAGGGACGCCGGTGTGCACCCACCCCCTCCTGGGGGTCGGCTGCACACCGGTGTCCCTTTTTCGGTGCCCGCCCGCGCAGCGGCGGGACCGGGGCTCGGGGAGGGGTGGGGCCTCCCTTGACACCTCGCGATGTTAACGTTCACACTGAGGGGGTCAGACGGCGCCGTCGCCCCGCGGCCGCTGCCGCCCCCTCTCCGGAAAGAGTCACCGTGGACAATCCGTTCGAGACCCGTGAGATCTGGTTCCTCACCGGCAGCCAGGGCCTGTACGGCCCTGAGACGCTGGACCAGGTCGCCGAGCAGTCCCGCACCATCGCCGAGACCCTGGACGCCGCCGCCGACATCCCGGTGCGGATCGTCTGGAAGCCCGTGCTCACCGACCGCGACGCCATCCGCGAGACGGCCCTCGCGGCCAACGCCGACCCGGCCTGCATCGGCGTGATCGCCTGGATGCACACCTTCTCCCCCGCCAAGATGTGGATCCAGGGCCTGGACGCCCTCACCACCCCGCTGCTGCACCTGCACACCCAGGCGAACGTCGCCCTGCCCTGGGACAGCATCGACATGGACTTCATGAACCTGAACCAGGCCGCCCACGGCGACCGCGAGTTCGGCTATATCGCCACCCGCCTCGGGGTGCGCCGCACCACCGTCGTCGGCCACGCGAGCGACCCCGCCGTGCAGGCCGACGTGGCCCGCTGGGCCCGCGCCGCCACCGGCTGGGCCGAGCTGCACCAGCTGCGCCTGGCCCGCTTCGGCGACAACATGCGCAACGTCGCGGTCACCGAGGGCGACAAGACCGAGGCCGAGCTGCGGCTCGGCGTCTCCGTGAACACGTGGGGCGTGAACGACCTGGTCGCTGCCGTGGACGCGGTGGAGGACGCCGCGGTCGACGCCCTGGTCGCGGAGTACGAGGAGCTCTACGACGTGGCCCCCGCGCTGCGCGCCGGCGGGGACCGCCACGAGTCCCTGCGCTACGGCGCCCGCCAGGAGCTGGGCCTGCGCTCCTTCCTGGAGGGCGGCGGCTTCGGCGCCTTCACCACCAACTTCGAGGACCTCGGCGGGCTGCGGCAGCTCCCGGGCCTGGCCGTGCAGCGGCTGATGGCGGACGGCTACGGCTTCGGCGCCGAGGGCGACTGGAAGACCGCGATCCTGGTGCGGGTCGCCGCCGTGATGGGCCACGGCCTGCCCGGCGGCGCCTCCCTGATGGAGGACTACACCTACGAGCTCACCCCGGGGCAGGAGAAGATCCTCGGCGCCCACATGCTCGAGGTCTCCCCCTCGCTGACCACCGCGACGCCCACCCTGGAGATCCACCCGCTGGGCATCGGCGACCGCGAGGACCCGGTGCGCCTGGTCTTCACCGCCGACCCCGGCCCCGCCGTCGTCGTCGCCATGAGTGACCTGCGTGAGCGCTTCCGCCTCACGGCCAACGTGGTCGAGGTGGTCGAGCCCGACGCCCCGCTGCCGAAGCTGCCCGTGGCCCGCGCGATCTGGGAGCCCGCCCCGGACTTCCGCACCTCCGCGACCTGCTGGCTCGCCGCCGGCGCCGCCCACCACACGGTGATGTCCACCGCGGTGGACCTGGAGACCTGGCAGGTCCTCGCCGAGATCGGCGACCTGGAGCTGGCGGTCATCGACGAGGACACCACCGTGCGCGGCTTCGCCCAGGAGCTGCGCGTGAACCAGGTGTTCCACCGCCTCGCCCAGGGCTTCTGAGCAGCATGGCCGGTACTCAGCACCTCGCTGATCCGGGCGTGAGCTGGTCCGGGACGGTCGCCTACGGTCCCGGGCCGCTGCACGCCCCCGCCTCGGTCCCCGAGCTGCAGGCGCTGGTGGCCGGGGCCTTCCGGATCCGGGCGCTCGGCACCCGGCACTCCTTCTCCACCATCGCCGCGAGCGACGGCCCGCTGGTGACCCTGCAGGCGATGCCCGCGGACATCGAGGTCGACACCGTCGCCCGCACCGTGCGGGTGGCCGCCGGGGTGCGCTACGGCGAGGTGGCCCGGGCCGTCGAGGCGCAGGGCCTGGCGCTGGCGAACATGGGCTCGCTGCCGCACATCTCCGAGGGCGGGGCCGGCTCGACCGGCACCCACGGCTCCGGCGACGACCTCGCCGTGCTCGCCGCCTCCGTCCGCGCGGTGGAGATGGTGGGCGCCGAGGGTGACCTGGTGCGCCTGACGCGCGAGGACGATCCGGAGGTCTTCGGCGGGGTGGTGCTCTCCCTCGGGGTGCTCGGCGTCTTCACCCACCTCACCCTGGACCTCGAGCCCGCGGCCGACTGGGCGCAGGTGGTCCACCGCGACGTACCCGCCGCGGAGGTCACCGCGGAGGGGCTGGACGCCCTGCTGGGCGGCGCCACCAGCGTGAGCCTGTTCCACCGCTGGGACGGCCGCATCGACCAGGTCTGGTCCAAGCAGCGCCTGGACCCTGACCGGGAGGTCGCCGCGCAGCTCCCGCCGGTGATCTGGCACGGCGCCCGCCGCTCCCCCGACCCCGTGCACCCGCTGCCGGAGCTGTCCGCCGACTCCTGCACCGATCAGAGCGGCACCCCCGGGCCGTTCGTCGAGCGGCTGCCGCACTTCCGGATGGAGTTCACCCCCAGCGCGGGCGAGGAGATCCAGTCCGAGTACCTCGTGGCCCGCGGGGACGTCGCCGCGGCCCTGGCCGCCGTCAGCGAGCTCGGCAAGCGCATCCGCCCCCTGCTGTACGCCTCGGAGCTGCGCACCGTCGCGGCCGACGAGCTGTGGCTCTCCCCGGCCCACGGCCGCACCAGCGCCTGCGTGCACTTCACCTGGCGCAGCAGGCCCGCGGAGGTGAAGGCGCTGCTGCCCGCGATCGAGGAGCGCCTGGCACTCTTCGCCCCGCGGCCGCACTGGGGCAAGGTCTTCACCACCGACCCGACGGAGGTGCGGTCGCAGTACCCGCGCCTGGAGAACTTCCGGACGCTGCGGGACCGTCTGGACCCGGACCGCGTGTTCGCCAACGCCTTCGTCGACCGGCTGCTCGGGGACTGACCCCGCGCGCTCAGAGGGCGCGCAGCACCTCGGTCATCCGGTCCATGGTGCGGGCCGCCTGGGCGAGGCCGAGCTTGTCGAGGTGGCCGTGGGTGACGCCCTCGCGCACCTCGCAGGCCACCTCCACCCCGGCCGCGGCGAGCTGCTCGGCATAGCGGCGGGCGCCGCGGCGCAGGTCGTCGTACTGGTCGACCTCGATGTAGGTGGGTGGCAGCGCCGCGAGCTGCGCGGGCCCGGCGAGGCCCGGGAAGTCCAGCGGGCCGGCCTGTTCCAGGGGCGCCCCGAGGTGGGCCTCCGCCATGGAGCGCATCTTCTCGGGCGGGAAGCCGAACAGGGCGGGCATCTCCGCGAGGTCCCGGGCCTCCTGGGCGGTGGGCTCGGGGTTCATCGGATGGGTGACGGGGTAGATCAGCAGGGAGGCGGCGGGGGCCGCGCCCTGCCCGGCCAGCTCCAGGGCGGCGGCCGCGGCGAGGTTGCCGCCGGCGCTGGTGCCGCCGAGGGCGAGGCGGGCCGGGTCCACGCCCAGCTCGGAGGCGTTCTCGCGGGTCCAGGCGACGGCGGCGACGACGTCCTGCCGCGGGATCGGCGCGTGGATCTCGGTGCCGTCGTGCCCGGGGATCGCCCGGGCCGGGGAGCCGCCGGGCGGCTCGTCGCAGAGGCGGTAGTCGACGGAGACGACCACGGCATCGGCCCGCCCGGCGACGCCGCGGGCGGTGGCGTCGGCCTCGGACATGTCCAGGTCGCCGTGCTGGAAGGAGCCGCCGTGGCACCACACCAGCGCAGGCCGTGGCGCCTCCGCCCGACCGGCCGGGGCGTAGATGCGCAGCGGCACGGGGCCGTGCGGACCGGGGGCGGTGGTGTCCCGCACCCGCGGGTCCCAGCTCTCGGCCGGGCCGTAGGGCGCGTTCCAGGCCTCCTCCGCCCCATCGGGCGCCTCTGACCAGTCGGCGAGGCCAGCCAGGGCGCGGAGCCGCGCGGGCATGGCCTGCGCGGGGTCGGGGGCGAGCGGCTGCGACATGGGGTCTCCGATCGACGGGGAGCTGATGGTGCCCAGGTACCGGGCGGGTGCTCGCGGCGGGATCAGGGCAGGTGGAAGTACTGCGGCAGCACCTGCTTCTCCCCGCCGCCGGGGGCGAAGTACTCCCCCATCGCCGCCTCCCAGCGGGGGCTGATGGAGGCCTCGGCGATGGCGCGCTGCGCGGTCCCGACGTCCTCGGCCTCGAAGTAGCCCACCACCATGCCGTCCTCGGGGCGCAGGAACAGCGAGTAGTTGCGCCAGCCGGCCGCGGTCAGCGCCTCGCGCATCTCTTCCCAGACGTGCTGGTGGGCCTCGACGTAGTCCACCAGGCGTTCGGGCCGCACGTGCAGCAGGAAGCAGCAGCGCTGCGGGCTGCGGGCGGCGCTGGTGGTGAGCAGGCGGTCCAGCTCCGGGCGGTCCTCGGCAGGCACCGCGGTCGTCGCGGTCGTCGCGGCCTTCTGATGGGTTCCGTTCATCGTGCCACCCGCTCCCCGTAGCGCTCCTGCTCGATCTGCTCGAGGGTCTTGCCGCGGGTGTCGGGGGCGCCGATCACGCCGATCAGCAGGGAGGCCAGCAGGAAGCCGATCATCAGCACGCCCACGAAGGGCACGCCCTGGGTCTCGAGCATGACCGGGAAGAAGTAGCTGAGCACGCCCACCAGGATGCGGGCCACGAAGAACAGCACGCCCTGGGCGGTGGCCCGGTAGGGCGTCGCGAACATCTCGGCGGTCCACAGGGCGTAGAAGGCCTGGGCGCCGATGCCGGCGGAGACGCCCCAGAGCACGGCGAAGAGGATCAGCAGCGGCATGGTGACGTGCGCGAACACCAGGATCATCCAGGCGGCGATGCCGAGGGCGGCGCCGATGCCGTAGAGCAGGCGACGGTCCACCCGGTCGCCCAGCCGCATGAAGCCGAGATAGGTGGCGATCACGGTCATGGTCCACAGCAGCACCTGCAGCAGGTTCTGGCTGGCCGCGCTCTCCACCCCGGCGGTGGCGTAGACGCGGGGCATGAAGATGCCCATCTGCCCGGCCACCAGGTTCCACAGCGAGTAGACGCCGATGAGGAACAGCAGCGCGGTGATGTTCTTGCGGTGCGAGAGCAGCTCGCGGATGCCGCGGTGGCGCACGAGGGCACCCTGGGCGGCGCGGGCCTCGCGCTCCTTCTTCTGCTCGGTCCAGATATCGGATTCGGCCAAGCCGCGGCGCACCCACCAGGTGATGAAGGCGACCACGAAGAGGTGGGCGAAGATGATCCGCGACCCCAGCAGCCCCAGCGGCACCAGGGCGGTGGCGATCGCGAAGACGATGGCGGGGCCGAGCGACCAGGCCAGCTGCGCGGTGCCGACGTGGCGGGCGCGGTGGGCGTGAGGTGCCTGCTCGGCGATGTAGGTCCAGGCCACGGGCACGCCCGCGCCGACGGCGATGCCGGTGAGGACCACGCCGAGCACAAGCATCCAGGCCTCGGCGGCGAAGACCACCAGCAGGGTGCCGATCATGTAGAGGATCAGGTCGTAGGTGTAGATGAACTTGCGGCCGTAGCGGTCGCCGAGGGGTCCGCCGATCATCGCGCCGATGGCGGCGCCGAAGGCGTTGGCGGAGATCGCGGCGACCAGGCCGACCACCCAGTTCGAGAAGCCGAAGAACTCCTGCCAGAAGGTGAGGCTGGTGGCCAGGGCGATGATCGAGCCGGCCTCGATGTAGTTGGACATCGCGACAGCGATGGTCGCCTTCCAGCCGCGGACGCGGGCCGGGGCGGCGGGCGGTGCGGGTTCCGGTGGGGCCGGGCTCGCGGGGGTGGTGCTCATGGGCGGTCTCCTTCGACGGCGTTCGCCCCCGGGTGGGGAGCGGCGGGTGAAGCGCGGGCGGCGGTGCGGGGCGCTCCGGCGGCCTTGTCGGCCGGACACCGGGATGCTAACGTCCTTCTTGAGTCGTTTCAAGACGGGCATGTCGCCGGTGGACGAGCATCGTCCGCCCGACCGGGCAGGTCTCCCGCCCCGCACCCCGTCGACCCCTGAGCGAAGGAGCTTCCGTGTCCCCCACCACCCTGCCCGCCCCGATCGCGCGCGACCTGACCGACTTCGGCATCGAGGTCCCCAGCTGGGGCTACGGGAACTCCGGCACCCGCTTCAAGGTGTTCTCCACCCCCGGCACCCCCCGCGACCCCTTCGAGAAGATCGCCGACGCCGCGCAGACCCACGCCTTCACCGGCGCCGCCCCGCGGGTGTCCCTGCACTACCCCTGGGACCGGGTCGAGGACTGGGCGGGCCTGCGCGACCACGCCGCCGAGCAGGGCGTGGCGCTGGGCATGATCAACTCCAACACCTTCCAGGACGAGGACTACAAGTTCGGCTCCCTCACCCACTCCGATCCGGGGGTCCGGCGCAAGGCCATCGACCACCACCTGGAGTGCCTCGAGGTGATGCGGGAGGCCGGCTCCCACGAGCTGAAGATCTGGCTGGCCGACGGCACCAACTACGCCGGCCAGGACTCGATCCGGGCCCGGCAGGACCATCTGGGCGACTCGCTGCGGGAGATCTACGCGGGCCTCGGCGCCGGCGAGCGCCTGGTGCTCGAGTACAAGTTCTTCGAGCCGGCGTTCTACCACACGGACGTGCCGGACTGGGGCACCAGCCTGCTGCACTGCCTGGCCCTCGGCGAGCAGGCGATGGTGGTGCTGGACACCGGCCACCACGCCCCCGGCACCAACATCGAGTTCATCGTCGCCCAGCTGCTGCGGCAGGGCCGGCTCGGCGCCTTCGACTTCAACTCCCGCTACTACGCCGACGACGACCTCATCGTCGGCTCCGCGGACCCCTTCCAGCTGTTCAGGATCCTGGTGGAGATCGTCCAGCAGGGCGCCCACCGCCCCGAGTCCGGGGTGAACTTCATGCTGGACCAGTGCCACAACCTGGAGTCCAAGATCCAGGGGCAGATCCGGTCCGTGATGAACGTACAGGAGATCCTGGCCAAGGCCCTGCTGGTGGACCGCGCGGCGCTGGCCGACGCGCAGGCGCGGCACGACGTGCTGGAGGCGCACGCGGTGCTGATGGACGCCTTCTGGACCGACGTGCGGCCCGCGCTGGCCGCCCTCCGCGAGGAGCGGGGCCTGCCCGGCGACCCCTTCGCGGCCTTCCGCGCCAGCGGGTACGAGCAGAGGATCGCCGAGGAGCGCGTCGGCGGGAACCAGATGGGATGGGGAGCCTGAGCATGAGCAGCATCGACGCTTCGACGGACACCGGCGCGCGGGCGACGATCGACGCCCTGATCGCCCGCAGCAACACCCTCGGCGCGGACCCGGCGAACACCAACTACGCCGGCGGCAACACCTCCGCCCAGGGCACCGCCCCCGACCCCGTCACCGGGCAGGACGTCGAGCTGCTGTGGGTCAAGGGCTCCGGGGGCGACCTCGGCACCCTCACCGAGCAGGGCCTGGCCGTGCTGCGCCGCGACCGTGTGCTCGCCCTGCGTGACGTCTACCCCGGGGTGGAGCGCGAGGACGAGATGGTCGCCGCCTTCGACCACTGCCTGTTCGGCTCCGGCGGCGCCGCCCCCTCCATCGACACCGCCATGCACGCCCTGGTCGAGAAGGCCCACGTGGACCACCTCCACCCCGACGCCGGCATCGCCCTGGCGACCGCTGCCGACGGCGAGCGCCTGACCCGCGAGTGCTTCGGCGACGAGGTGGTGTGGGTGCCGTGGCGGCGCCCCGGCTTCCAGCTGGGCCTGGACATCGCCGCCATCCAGGCCGAGAACCCGCAGGCCATCGGCTGCATCCTGGGCGGGCACGGCATCACCGCCTGGGGCGACACCTCGGAGCAGGCGCAGGCGAACTCCCTGGCCGTCATCGAGCGGGCCACCGCCTTCCTCGCCGAGCGCGGCACGGCCGAGCCCTTCGGAGCTCACGACCCGTCGCGCGCCGCCCTGCCCATGGCCGAGCGCCGCGCGAAGGCCTCCGCGCTGTTCCCCGTGGTCCGGGGCCTCGCCTCCACGGACGCCCCGATGGTGGGCCACTGGACCGACAGCGAGGACGTCCACGAGTTCCTGGCCTCCGCGAAGCTCGCGGAGCTGGCGGAGAAGGGCACCTCCTGCCCCGACCACTTCCTGCGCACCAAGGTGAAGCCGCTGGTGCTGGACCTGCCCGCCGACGCGCCCGTCGAGGAGGCCGTGGCCCGGCTGCGGGAGCTGCACGAGGCCTACCGCGCGGACTACACCGCCTACTACGAGCGCCACGCCGGGGCCGACTCCCCCGCCATCCGCGGCGCCGACCCGGCGATCGTGCTGGTGCCCGGCGTCGGCATGTTCTCCTTCGGCGCCGACGCGCAGACCGCGCGGGTGGCCGGGGAGTTCTACGTCAACGCGATCCACGTGATGCGCGGCGCCGAGGCCGTCTCCACCTACACCCCCATCGACGAGGCCGAGAAGTTCCGCATCGAGTACTGGGCGCTGGAGGAGGCCAAGCTGCAGCGCCGCCCGAAGCCCAAGCCACTCGCGACCCGGGTGGCGCTGGTGACCGGCGGCGGCTCCGGCATCGGCAAGGCCACGGCCGAGCGCCTGGTCGCCGAGGGCGCCTGCGTGGTCATCGCGGACCTGAACCTCGAGAACGCCGAGGCCACCGCCGCGGAGCTGGGCGGGCCGGACAGGGCCGTCGCCCTGCGCGCGGACGTCGCCGACGAGCAGGCCGTGATCGCCGCGATCGACGAGGCGGTGCTCGCCTTCGGCGGGCTCGACCTGATCGTGAACAACGCGGGCCTGTCGCTGTCCAAGCCGCTGCTGGAGACCACCGCGAAGGACTGGGACCTGCAGCACGACGTGATGGCCCGCGGCTCCTTCCTGGTCTCCCGCGAGACCGCCCGGGTGATGATCGCCCAGGGCATGGGCGGGGACATCATCTACATCTCCTCGAAGAACTCCGTCTTCGCGGGCCCGAACAACATCGCCTACTCGGCCACCAAGGCCGACCAGGCCCACCAGGTGCGGCTGCTCGCGGCCGAGCTCGGAGAGCACCAGATCCGCGTCAACGGCATCAACCCCGACGGCGTGGTGCGCGGCTCCGGCATCTTCGCCGGCGGCTGGGGCGCCTCCCGCGCCAAGGTCTACGGGGTGCAGGAGGAGGACCTGGGCGCCTTCTACGCCCAGCGCACCCTGCTCAAGCGCGAGGTGCTGCCCGCGAACGTCGCGAACGCCGTGTACGCCCTGACCGCCGGGGACCTCTCCCACACCACCGGGCTGCACGTGCCGGTGGATGCGGGCGTGGCCGCTGCCTTCCTGCGCTGACCCCCATGACGACGACGCACACTCCCGCCGCGGGCGGAGCGGGCCCGTCCGTGCGGGCGGTGGCCGCGGTGGACCTCGGCGCCACCTCGGGCCGGGTGATGCTCGGCGTGCTCACGGCCGGCGGGGTCGCGGAGCTGGTGGAGGCGCACCGCTTCCCCAACGGCCCCGCCCCGCGCCGGGGGCACCTGTGCTGGGACGTCGACGCCCTCTGGGAGGGCATCCGCACCGGCCTCACCGCCGCCCATGGCCTCACCACCGAGCGCGGCCTGGCGGGGATCGAGGCCATCGGCGTGGACGCCTGGGCGGTGGACTACGTGCTGGTCGGCCCGCCGGACGACAGCGGCCGGGGCGACCGCCTCGGGGAGGCCATCGCCTACCGCGACGAGCGCACCGAGGGCGAGCCGGAGACGGTCGCCTCGCGCGTGCCGCGCTCGCGGCAGTACGCGGTCACCGGCATCGCCCAGCAGGTCTTCAACACCATCCACCAGCTGGCCGCCGAGGACCGCCTGGCGGACCTGCCCGCGGGCTCGCACGCCCTGCTGATCCCCGACTGGGTGGGGCACCTGCTCACCGGGGTGCGCCGCACCGAGGTCACCAACGCCTCCACCACCGGGATGCTGGATGCGCGCCGACGCGACTGGTCCCCCGAGCTGCTGGCCGCCGCGGGCGTCGGCCCGGAGCTGTTCGCACCGCTGGTGGAGCCCGGCACCGTGATCGGCACCGTGCTGCCGGACCTCGCCGCGGAGCTGAGCATCGGCGAGGTGCCGGTGATCGCCGTGGGCTCCCACGACACCGCCTCCGCGGTGGCGGCGGTGCCGATGACCGACCCGGGGGCCGCGTGGATCTCCTCGGGCACCTGGTCCCTGGTGGGGCTCGAGCTGGCGGAGCCGGTGCTCACCGAGGCGGCCCGGCTGCGCGGCTTCACCAACGAGGCCGGGGTGGGCGGCACCGTCCGCTTCCTCGAGAACGTGATGGGCATGTGGCTGCTCTCGGAGTGCCGCCGCGAATGGGCCGAGGCCGGGGACCCCGCCGGGCGGCAGCCGCTGGAGGAGCTGCTGGCGGCCGCCGCCCGCGAACCGGCCGGTCGCTTCCTGATCGACGCCACCGCCCCCGACTTCCTGCCGCCCGGGGACATGATCGGCCGGATCCGCCACGCCGCCGCCCGCGAGGACGACACCGCCCCCGGGACCCCCGCCCAGCTCACCCGCTGCATCCTCGACTCGCTCGCCGCCGCCTACCGGGAGGCCGTCGAGGACGCCTGCGAGGCCGCCGGGGCGCCCTTCCCCACCCGGGTGCACGTGGTCGGCGGCGGCTCCCGCAACGCCCTGCTGTGCTCTCTCACCGCCCGCAGCCTGGGTGTGGAGGTGGTGGCCGGGCCCGCCGAGGCCTCCGCGCTGGGCAACGTGATCGTGCAGGGCCAGGCCCTCGGTGCGCTCGACGCCGACCTCGCGGCGGTCCGCGCCGGCCTCGCCGCGCAGCTGGAGCTGGAGCGCTTCACCCCCTGACGGCACGCCCGTCCGGGAACGCCCTGGGGAGCGAACGTGAGGGTTCGGTGAGAATCGACGCGTCCGCATGGTCTGCGCGCCCGCGAGGCCCCATCCTGGGATGGACACCGATACGCTCTGACCTGCCTCCTCTCCCGCAGGCACCTCCCAGACAGGACCGGACCCGGTTGATCCCCCGAACCCCCCTCGCCCCCGCGGACGCGCCCCCCTCGACCACGCTCGGGACCGGCAGTGCGCACGCCAAGGCGATCCTGCTCGGCGAGCACTCCGTCGTCTACGGCTCCGCGGCCATCGCGGTGCCGGTCGAGATCCTGCCCACCCACGCCACCCTCCTCGAGGAGGTCCGCGGCGAGCGCGAGCCGCGCATCGTCAGCCGCATCTACGAGGGCCCCTCCGCCGCGGCCCCCGCGAAGCTGGCCCCCGTGCGCGCCGCCTGGCAGGCCGCCTCCGAGCACTTCGGCACCGACCCCCACGGCACCACCCTGGCCATGGAGTCCGCCCTGCCCATCGCCCGCGGCCTGGGCTCCAGCGCCGCCGTGGCCGCCGCCATCGTCCGCGCCGTGGCCGACGCCGCCGGCGCCCCGCCGCTGGACCCCGGGCTCGAGCACGCCCTGATCCAGGAGGCCGAGCGCACCGCGCACGGAACCCCCAGCGGCATCGACGCCCGTACCGTGGTCGCCGAGGGGCCCATCCGCTTCGACCACGGCGAGGTGCGGCCCGTCGAGGTCGCCGCCCCCGTCACCCTGGTCATCGCCGACACCGGCATCCCCGGCGCCACCTCCTCCGCCGTCGCCTCCGTGCGCGCCCTGCGGGAGAGCGCCCCGCGCGCCACCGAGGCCGCCCTGGACCGTCTCGGCGCCCTCGCCGAGGGCTCCGTCACCGACCTCGCCACCGGCGACCGCACCACCCTCGGCGGCCGCCTCACCGAGGCCCACGAGCTGCTGGGCTCCATCGGCGTCTCCAGCCCCGAGCTGGACACCCTGGTCGCCGCCGCCCACGGCGCCGGCGCGCTGGGCGCGAAGCTCACCGGCGGCGGCCAGGGCGGCTGCGTGATCGCCCTGGCGCCGTCCCTGCCCGAGGCCGGGGAGCTCTCCCGCGCCCTCAGCCGGGCCGGCGCCGCGCAGGTCTGGACCACCGTGATCGGAGCGACCGCATGACCGCCGCGACGGCCCGCGCCCACCCGAACATCGCCCTGGTGAAGTACTGGGGCAAGCGCGACGAGCAGCTGATGCTGCCCGCCGCCGGCAGCCTCTCCCTCACCCTGGACGCCTTCGCGACCACCACCACCGTGGAGCTTCGCGGCGAGGAGCGCGACGCCTTCACCCTGAACGGCGCCGCCGCCACCGAGGGGCAGACCGAGCGGGTCACCGCCTTCCTGGAGCTGGTGCGGCAGTGGGCCGGCGCCTCCGAGCACGCCGTGGTCCGCTCGGTGAACCTCGCCCCGACCGGGGCGGGCCTGGCCTCCTCCGCCTCCGGCTTCGCCGCCCTGGCGCTGGCCGCCTCCGCCGCCTACGGCCTGGAGCTGGAGCCCCGCGACCTCAGCCGTCTGGCCCGCCGCGGCTCCGGCTCCGCCTGCCGCTCGATCGTGCCGGAGCTGGCCATCTGGCACGCCGGCATCGACGACGCCAGCTCCTTCGCCGAGCCCATCGCCGGGCCCGCGATGGCGATGGTCATCGTCACCATCGACGGCTCCACCAAGGCCGTCTCCAGCCGTGAGGCGATGCGCCGCACCATCGCCACCTCCCCCTACTACCCGGGCTGGGTGTCCTCCACCGAGCGCACCCTGGCCGAGATGGCCGTCGCCTGTGGCGCCGGGGACTTCACCCGCGTCGGGGAGCTCACCGAGGTCAGTGCCCTGCGCATGCACGCCTCCATCCAGGCGGCCGAGCCGCCGCTGCGCTACCTGCGCGCCGCCTCCGTCGCCGTCTTCGACGCCGCCGAGCAGATGCGCGCCGAGGGCCTGGAGGCCTACGCCACCGCCGACGCCGGCCCGAACGTGGTGCTGGTCTGCCGCCCCGAGGACGCCGCGGCCGTCGCCGCCCGCGTCGAGGGCCTGGGCCAGGTGCGGGTGGTCGGCGCCGGTCCGGGTGCCGCACTGGTCGAGGAGCCCGTCGAGCCCGTCGAGCCCGCACCCGACGCGGGGGTGCCCGCGTGATCGAGACCCGCGCCCCCGGCAAGCTGTTCATCGCCGGGGAGTACGCGGTGGTCGAGCCCGGCGAGCCCGCCGTCCTGGTGGCGGTGGACCGCTACCTCACCGTGCGCCTGGTGCCCAGCGACGACGTCGGCAAGGTGCACTCCTCCGAGTACGGCAAGGCGCCCGTGCTGTGGACCCGCGCCGAGGGTGAGGACGCCGACAGCGGCGCCGTCAGCATCGTCATCGAGCACCAGCCCTACGACTACGTGCTCAGCGCCATCACCGTGATGGAGCGCCTGCGTGCCGAGCGGGGCCTGCCGGCCCGCTACTTCGACCTGCACATCTCCTCCGAGCTGGACGACTCCTCGGGCCGCAAGTTCGGCCTGGGCTCCTCCGCGGCCGTCACCGTCGCCGTGATCGCCGCGCTGGACGCGTTCTACGGGACGGGGCTGGGCCGCACCGACCGCTACCGGATGGCGCTGCTGGCGACCATCGAGGTGGCGCCCAACGCCTCCGGCGGCGACCTCGCGGCCTCGACCTTCGGCGGCTGGATCCGCTACACCGCCCCCGACCGGGCCCGTCTGCGCGCTGACCTGGCGCGCCTGTCCGTCACCGACACCCTGGACTCCCCCGGGTGGGAGCCCTTCAGCGTGCGCGCCCTGCCGGAGCCGCCCGCCCTGCGCCTGCTGGTCGGCTGGACCGGCTCGCCCGCCTCCACCGAGCGCCTGGTGGGCGGGGTGCGTCCCCGCAGCGGCGGCCGCCGCGCAGGCGCCGGCGCCGAGGAGCCGAGCGCGCAGGGCATCGCCTACGCCGACTTCGTCGCCGCGAGCCGCGAGAGTGTGGACTCCCTGGTGGAGAGCCTGGCCGCCCCCGACGGCGGCCGCACCCCCGAGCTGGTGCGCCGCCACCGCCGCCTGCTGCAGGGCCTCGGCATCTCCTCCGGCATCGCCATCGAGACCGACGAGCTGCGCCTGCTGTGCAACACCGCGGAGGAGCACGGCGCCGCCGGCAAGCCCTCCGGCGCGGGCGGCGGGGACTGCGGGATCGTGCTCGCCCCCGTCACCGCGCCCCAGGCGGAGCTGCTGGCGGCCTGGGAGGCCACCGGCATCCGTCGCCTCGACCTCGCCGTGCACCCGGCGGTCCCCGCCGCGCTCGCGCCGCAGGAGGCCGCCGCCGATGCGTGAGCCCACCACCCTCTCCGGACGCCGCAAGGACGACCACCTGCGCCTGGCCCACGCCCAGCGCGCCGAGGCGCCCCGCCCCACCGACTTCGACGCCGTCGAGCTGGTCCACCACGCCCTGGACGGCATCGACGTGGCCGAGGTGTCCCTGGCCACCGCCGTCGACACGCTGAGCTGGGACGCTCCGCTGTACATCAACGGGATGACCGGCGGCACCGATCGCACCGGCACCGTGAACCGTGCCCTCGCGATCGCCGCCCGCGAGACCGGCATCCCGATGGCCTCCGGCTCCGTCGGCATCGCGCTGGACCACCCCGAGACCGCCGACGGCTTCCGCGTGATCCGCGAGGAGAACCCCGAGGGCTTCGTGATGGCGAACCTCGGCATCGGCCGCAGCGTCGAGCACGCCCGCCGCGCCGTGGAGCTGCTGGAGGCCGACGCCCTGCAGATCCACCTCAACGCCGTGCAGGAGACCGTGATGCCCGAGGGCGACCGCGGCTTCTCCGCCTGGGCCGGGCTGCTCGAGCAGATCGTGGCCGCCGTGGAGGTGCCGGTGATCGTCAAGGAGGTCGGCTTCGGCCTCAGCGGCCGCACCCTGACCCGCCTGCACGGGATGGGCGTGCGCGTCGCCGACGTCAGCGGGAAGGGCGGCACGGACTTCCTGCGCATCGAGAACGCCCGCCGGGAGGGCTCCGCGGCGCCCGACTACGCGGCGCTGACCGGCTTCGGCCTCTCCGCCCCCGCCTGCCTGCTGGACGCCCCCGCGGACTCCCCCGCGCTGCTGGCCTCCGGCGGGGTCCGCTCCCCGCTGGACGTGATCCGGGCGCTCGCGCTCGGCGCCCGCGCCGTCGGCGTCGCCGGGGCCTTCCTCTCCCCCGCTGTGGAGGGCGGGGCCGAGGCCGCGACCACCGCGATCGAGGGCTGGCTGACCCAGCTGCGGGAGCTGATGGCCCTGCTGGGAGCCCCCGACCCCGCCGCCCTGCAGCGCACCGACGTGCTGCTGCGCGGCCCGCTGGCCGAGTTCACCGCACTGCGCGGCATCGACGCAGCTGCCTACGCCCGCCGCTCCCAGCCGGGCACCGACCATTCGTCCCGCACGACGAGGAGCCGATAATGAGCGCATCCACCACCCCCATCCCGACCCGCTGGGTGGGCCCGCTGCATCTCAGCGGCAACGCCGTCGAGGGCCCCGTGGAGGTGCCCCTGGCCACCTACGAGACCCCGCTGTGGCCCTCCGTCGGCCGCGGCGCGAAGATCTCCCGGCTGGTCGAGGGCGGCATCCACGCCCAGGTGGTCGGCGAGCGCATGACCCGCTCCAGCCTGTTCGTGGCCCGCGACGCCGCCGGCGCCCACCGCGCCGTCACCGCCATCCGCGGCCGCTTCGCCGAGCTGCAGGAGGTCGTGGCCGGCCAGAGCCGCTTCGCCCGGCTGGAGGAGATCCACGAGGAGATCGTCGGCAACCTGCTGTACCTGCGCTTCGCCCTCACCACCGGCGACGCCTCCGGCCACAACATGGTCACCCAGGCCGCCGACGCCCTGATGGGCACCATCCTCGGCTGGGACCTGGGGCTGTCCTACGGCTCGGTCTCCGGCAACTTCTGCTCCGATAAGAAGGCCACCGCCGTCAACGGCATCCTGGGTCGCGGCAAGCACGTCATCGCCGACATCCTCATCCCCCACGACATCGTGGAGACGCACCTGCGCACCACCGCCGCGCAGGTCACCGAGCTGGTGGTGCAGAAGAACCTGGTCGGCTCCACCATCGCCGGGGCGCTGCGCTCGGCGAACGCCCACTACGCGAACATGCTGCTGGGCATCTACCTGGCCACCGGGCAGGACGCCGCGAACATCGTGGAGGGCTCCCAGGGCATCACCTACGCGGAGACGCGCGAGGAGGGCCTGTACTTCTCCTGCTCGCTGCCGCACCTGATCGTCGGCACCGTCGGCAACGGCAAGAACCTGCCGGCCGTCGAGGAGGCCATGGTGCGCCTCGGCTGCCGCGAGGACCGTGAGCCCGGCGGCAACGCCCGTCGCCTGGCCGCCATCACCGCCGCCACCGTGCTCTGCGGGGAGCTGTCCCTGCTGGCGGCCCAGACCAACCCGGGCGAGCTGATGCGGGCGCACGTCGCCCTCGAACGGTGAGGCGGGCGCGATGACGCAGCCCGGCCCCGCCCCCGCTCCCCTCCACCCCCATCCCACCGACTCCCCGGAGGACTCCATGCAGGCGATCGGCATCCACGACCTGGCCCTGGCCACCGCCCATCACGTGCTCGACCTCGGCGACCTCGCCGAGTCCACCGGCACCGACCCGAACAAGTACCGCATCGGCCTCGGACAGAGCCTGATGAGCGTGCCCGCGCCCGACGAGGACATCGTGACGATGGCCGCCACCGCCGCGCGCACCCTGCTGGAGCGCACTGGCACCGAGGGCATCCGCACCGTCCTGTTCGCCACCGAGTCCGGCGTGGACCAGTCCAAGTCCGCCGGCCTGTTCGTGCACAAGCTGCTGGACCTGCCCTCCACCGTGCGCGTGCTCGAGGTGAAGCAGGCCTGCTACGGCGCCACCGCCGCGGTGCAGGCCGCCACCGGTATCATCGCCCGCAACCCCGGGGAGAAGGTGCTGGTCATCGCCGCGGACGTGGCGAAGTACGCGCTGGACTCCTCCGGCGAGCCCACCCAGGGTGCCGGCGCCGTCGCGATGCTGATCGCCGCCGACCCGGACCTGCTGGTCATCGAGCGCGGCTCCGGCCTCAGCAGCGTGGACGTCGACGACTTCTGGCGTCCCAACGACTCCGCCGTGGCCCTCGTGGACGGCGCCCTGTCGCTCACCGCGTACCTCGACGCCCTCACCTCCGCCTGGGACGACTACCGCGACCAGGGCGGGGTGGCGATCGAGGAGATCGACCGCTTCACCATGCACCAGCCCTTCACCAAGATGGCCCGCAAGGCGCTGAAGCGCCTGGGCCAGCACACGGGGGCCGAGCTCGGCGACGAGCTGCAGGAGGTGAGCTTCACCTACAACCGCGACCTCGGCAACACCTACACGGCCTCGATGTGGGCGGGCCTGGCCGCGCTGCTGGACCTCGAGGACGACCTCGCGGGCCGCCGCATCGGCCTGTTCTCCTACGGTTCGGGGGCCACCGGCGAGTTCTTCACCGGCATCGTGCAGCCCGGCTACCGGTCCTCGCGCCGCGCCGCGCAGGTCCAGGAGGCCCTGGAGGCACGGGTGCCGATCGCCCTGCCCGAGTACCGCGAGCTGCACGCCCGCGTGCTGCCCAGCGACACCGACGTGGAGACCGAGCGCGTCACCAAGGCCCCCTATCGCTTCGCGGGGATCCGCGGCCGGGCGCGGGTCTACGAGGCCACCGGCGCCTGACCGGGACGGGCCTCGCGGCAGCGTCAGGGATGGTGCGCGAGGTGCTTCTTCTGCTCGCGCAGGCTGAGGACGGGCCTGTCGGCGCGCAGGAGGGCGGTCCGCACATCGGCGACGACGGGCCGGCGGTGATCAGCCGAGGGTCGAAGCGCGCTCCACCAGGGTGGGCCGGAAGCTGACGTGGCGGCGCGGGGAGGCCTGCTCGGCGATCTCCTCCTCCAGCAGCGCGAGGGCCGTGCGGCCCATCAGGTCCGCGGGCTGGGCCACCGAGGTCAGCGGCACCACCGTGGAGCGGGCGAAGGCGATGTCGTCGTAGCCCACCAGGGCGATCTGCTCGGGCACGGCCACCTGGTGGCGGAAGGCGAAGGCCTGCAGGGCGCCGACCGCCAGCAGGTCGTTCACGCAGAACACGGCGTCGGGGCGCTCGGCCGCGGACCGGGAGACAAGGTGCTCCCCGATGGTGCGGCCGGCCAGCACGGTGAGGTCCTCGGCCTCCAGCACCTCCAGCTCGGCCCCGGCCTCCGCCGCGGCGGTGCGGGCTCCCCACAGCCGGTCGGCGACCTGGCGCAGCTCGGGCCGCGCCGCGATCACGGCGATCCGGCGCCGCCCGATGCCGGTCAGGTGCCGCACCGCGATCTCCCCGCCGGCGACGTCGTCCACGCTCACCGAGGAGCCTCCGGCGGCCTCGCGCTCGCGCTCGACCAGCACCACCGGGGTTCCGCGCTGGCGGATGCGCTCGATCTGCTCCTCGCTGCCTCCCGCGGAGGCCAACAGGATGCCGCGCACCCTCTGCTCTTCGAACAGGGAGAGGTAGAGCTTCTCGCGGCTGGCCCGGTTGCCGGAGCTGCCGGCGATCACGGCCAGCTCGGAGGCCTCCGCGGCCGCCTCGATCCCGCCGACGAGCTGCGTGTAGAAGGGGTTGCCGGAGTCCAGCACGATCGCGCCGACCGTGCGCGAGCGGCCGAGCTTGAGCTGGCGGGCGGCGTCGTTGCGCACGTAGCCGAGGGAGACGATTGCCGCCTCGACCCGTTCGCGGCGGTCGGTGGAGACCACCTCGGGGCGGTTCAGCACGTTGGAGACGGTGCCCACGGAGACCCCGGCCGCCTGGGCGACGTCCTTCATGCCCACCGGGCGTCCGCCCGCCATACCGTTCCCCTTCCGCCCGACAGCTCCGACCGCGGCCGGGCCTGTGCCCGGCCTGCGCCCGCGGCCCACGGCCGCGGCCCCGGCACTGCCGGTCTGGCGCCGACCCTACCGTGACCTGCGGCGCCGGGGACGCAGGGGCTCAGGAGAGCTGCGCGCTCGCCTCGTCGATCGCGGTCTCGGCGGCGGCCTGTGGGACACCGGCTTCCAGTTCGGCGACTGGCTGGCCCCGGACGCCCCGCCGGACAGCCCTGCGGCCGCCAAAGCCGACACGGGCGTGGTGGCGACGGCCTGCCTGGTGCGCTCGGCGCGCTTCGCCGCCGAGGCCGCCCGCCTGATCGGGGAGGTCGCCGACGCGGATCGCTGGGAGGCCCTGGCCGTGCGCACCCTGGCTGCCGCGCGCCTCGCCGAGGTGGTCGGGGAGGCCGGGTACAAGGTCTCCACCGGCTTCGCGGGCACCCCGTTCGTCACCTGGGCGCTCTCGGAGACCGGGCACGTGGAGGCTGCCTACCGGCTGCTGCTGGAGGAGGGCTGCCCCTCCTGGCTGTACCCCGTCTCGATGGGCGCGACCACCATCTGGGAGCGCTGGGACTCGATGCTGCTCGACGGCTCGATCAACGCCGGGGGGATGACCGGCTTCAACCACTACGCCCTCGGCGCCGTGGCCGATTGGATCTACCAGGTGGTGCTCGGGATCCGGTCCGGGTGGAACTCCCCAGCGGAGAGACCCAGCAGGTCACCGGCACGGGCGAGGCCATGCGCCTCGCCTGACCCATCCGTCTTCGTCCCCCGGCACCTGGCTCCGACCCCTGGCCCCGCCCCGCCCCGCCCCGCCCCAGGCACTTTTTCGCGGCTGACTTCCTCTGGTGGAAGGGAACCGCGCAGAAGTGCCCGGGGCGCGGGGGGCAGGGGGCGAGAGGCGACAAGGTGCGGGAGAGGTCTCGGGGCGCGGGCTCAGTGGGGGGCGCGGGAGGTGGTGCCGCGAGGCACGAAGCCGGTCTCGAAGCGCCACTGCATGCCGCAGTCCTCGGGGGCGGCGGGCTCGCCGACCAGGGCATCGATGCCGGCGGCGCCCATCTCGTAGCGCGGGACGGTCACGGTGCTGAGCGCAGGGTCGGTGACGGCGGCGAACTCGATGTCGTCCCAGCCCACCACGCTCACGTCGCCCGGCACGCGGAAGCCGCTGGCGCGGAGCTGGGCGATCAGCCCGAGGGCCATCACGTCGTTGTAGACCATCACCGCGGCGAGCTCGGCGACCAGCAGGGCCTCGGCCGCCTCGCGGCCGCCAGCGGTGGTGGGGGCGAAGGAGCCGACGTCGACCACCTGCAGCTCCAGCTCCGCGGCGACCTCCCCGATGGCGCGGCGGCGCTCGGCATCGGACCAGCTGCTGGCGGGACCGCCGACCACGCCGACGCGGCGGTGGCCGAGGGCGCGCAGGTGGCGCAGCGCGGCGCGCACGCCGGTGCGGGCGTCGGCGGAGACGGCCTCCAGCGCGTAGTGGGTGCGGTTGACCAGCGCGATCCGGGTGAGGCGGGAGGCAGCGTCGAGGCTCGCGGCGTCCATCCGCGGGGAGCACAGCAGCACCCCGTCGACCTGCGAGGCCAGGGTGCGCACGAGCGGCAGCTCCCCCTCGGGGGTCTCCTCCGCATCGGCCAGCAGGAGCTGCACGCCGTGGTGGCGGGCACGGGCCTGGGCGCCCTTGAGCACGGCCGGGTAGAAGGGGTTCAGCAGGTCCGGGACGACGACGCCGAGCACGCCGGTCCGGCCCGTGATCAGGGTGCGGGCGCTGCGGTTGGGGGCGTAGCCGAGCTCGGCGGCGGCGCGCTGCACGGCGTCCCGGGTGGCAGCTTGGACCATCTCGGGGCGGTGGAGGGCTCGCGAGGCGGTGGCGACGGAGACCCCGGCGCGCGTGGCCACCTCCCTCAGGGTGATCGCCATGGCGTCCTCCTCTCCCCGTCGCGACGGGTCGTGCCTGTGGGTGCGCCCATCGTGGGGCGCGCACGCCGGAAGTGCAACTCCTGCAGGCCGGGCCGCGATCTCGGACCTCGCGCCGTGAGACCGCTGGTCGCGGGGTCGCAAGCGTTTCCAGATGCGGTCCCGGGGACACGGGGGTGCGGGTCCCCGACGGGCGATGCGCGCGGCCGCGTGGGAGTCGGCGGGGGCGGTGGTGCCGTGCACCGTAATCCGGAGGCGGTGCTCCCCCGGCTCGAGCCGGTCCCCGAGGTCGAGGCGGTAGGGCGGGCGCCAGAGCAGACCGCACGGCTCGCCGTCGAGCTCGATCTCGGCGACCTCCCGCACCGGGGGATTGACGCCGACGCGGTAGCCCATCCCCGCCCCGGGATCGGCGAGGGGCGCGGTGGGGCCGAGGCCGCGACCCCGGGGGTCGGAGGGTGCTCCGGTGAGGTGCGGCACACTCAGGAAAGCGCTTCACGAAACGTCTGTCAATGACTTCCCGGAACTTTCTGACGCCTCGTTGTCACCTCGTGATCGTCTTCCGGCCACCCGGCGCGGCTAGCGTCGCAGGGCCCAGGCGGAAGGAGTCCGATGGACGTCACCGCCCTCGCCCTCGCGCTGATGGAGCGGCTCGGCGGGCCCGGTCTGCTGCTCGTCATCGCCGCCGAGGCCCCGTTCCCACCGGTCCCCGGGGAGGTGCTGCTGCCCTTCGCCGGGGTCGCCGCCGCGGCCGAGGGGCGCAGCGTGCTGTGGCCGCTGGGCTGGACCACCGCCGGCTCGGTGCTCGGAGGCTGCGCCGTCTACGGCATCGGGCGGGCCCTCGGGGAGGCCCGCACCCGCGCCCTGGTGCGGCGGGTCCCGCTGCTCGAGGAGACCGACGTGGACCGGGCGATGGCCTTCTTCGCCCGCTGGGGCTTCCCCGCGGTGGCGCTGGCCCGCTTCGTGCCGATGGTGCGCACCGTGATCTCCGTACCGGCGGGGATCGAACGGATGCCGCTGGGTCTGTTCGCCCTGGCCACAGGCCTGGGATCCGGCATCTGGAATGCGCTCTTCGTGGGGGCCGGCTACCTGTTCGGCAGCGCCGGGGGCGAGGCGCTGGAGGGCTTCGTGCGGGGGTACTCGCTGCTGGTCGCCGGGGCGGGCCTGACCGCGGTGGCCGTGGTCACGATCCGACGAGGACGGGCCCGTCGGGCGCGGCGCGACGCCGAGGACCCTAGGCTGGGCAGGTGAGCACCGCGCCGACTCCCCCGCCTCCCGGATCGGGGTCCTCGGCCGCCCCGCAGCACCCGGCGGCCACCGCCCCGGACCGCACGGCGGGCCGCGCAGGACCGGCGGCGGACGTCGGCCGCTGGTTCTCCAGCACCCCCGGTACCCGTCCCGCCGCCGAGTCCCCGCAGGCCGCCCCCACCACCCTCGGGCGACGCCGCGGCCTGCCCCGCACCCCGGAATGGGGGCCGCTGACCAGCGAGGACTACGGACACCGCAGTCCCGCCGAGGAGGTCACCGCGGCGCTCGAGCTGCTGACTCCGGGCCCCGTCGCGGTCCTCACCGGTGCCGGCATGTCCACCGGCTCGGGCCTGCCGGACTACCGTGGCCCGCAGGCGGTGCCGCGTTCCCCCATGACCGCCCAGGAGTTCCTCGGCTCCGACCTGGCCCGCCGTCGCTACTGGGCCCGCTCCACCGTGGGGTGGGCGCAGTTCCGCCGGGCCGAGCCCAATGAGGCGCACCGGCACCTCGCCGCCCTCGGGCGGGGCGCGCTGCCGGTCACCGCCGTCATCACCCAGAACGTGGACGGGCTGCACCAGCAGGCCGGCTCCCACCCCGTGATCGACCTGCACGGCCGACTGGACCGGGTGCGCTGCCGCAGCTGCGACGCGCTCAGCTCCCGCGCCGCCCTGCACCAGCGGATGCTGGCGATGAACCCCGAGCTGGCCGCGCGCCTGCCGGAGCTGGCCGCCGATGCCGCCCAGGCCCCCGACGGCGACGCCGAGGTGGACCGCACCAGCAGCTTCCGCTACCCGCCGTGCCCGCTGTGCGGCGGCATCCTCAAGCCCGACGTGGTGTTCTTCGGGGAGGCCGCCCGGCCCGAGGTGGTGGCCGTCGCCCGTGAGGCCGTGGCCGCCGCCCGCGCCCTGCTGGTGCTCGGCTCCAGCCTCACCGTGCAGTCGGGGCTGCGCTTCGTGCGCGCCGCCCGCACCGCGGGCCTGCCCGTGGTGGTGGTCAACGACGGGCCCACCCGCGCCGACGAGGTCGCTACGATCCGCCTGCACGGCCGGCTGGAGGAGGTGCTGGGCGCCTGGGCCGAGCTGACCGCCTGGCCGGCCCCGCCGCGCACCGGCCGCCACCGCGCCGCCGGCCCCGACCGCGCAGAGGCAGCCGCCCCCGCCGCCGTGCGCCAGCAGGAGACCGCATGAGCCAAGTTCGGATCGATCTCAACGCGGATCTCGGCGAGGGCTACGGCTCCTGGCCGATGGGTGACGATGACGCCATGCTCGCGGTCGTGACCACGGCGAACATCGCCTGCGGCGGCCACGCCGGGGACCCCACGACCATGCGCGCCGCCCTGGCCGCGGCCGCCGCCCGCGGCGTCGCGGTCACCGCGCACGTGGCCTACCCGGACCTGCTCGGCTTCGGCCGTCGCTTCCTGGACATCGCCCCTGCCGAGCTCACCGACCAGGTGATCGCGCAGACCGGGGTGCTGCAGGCGATGGCCCGGGTGGAGGGAGCCCGGGTGGGGGGCGTGAAGCCGCACGGCGCGCTGTACACCGCGCTCGCCCACCACGAGACGCAGGCCGCGGCCGTGGTGGAGGCGCTGCGCCTGCTCGGCGACCTGCCGCTGGTGGCCGCGCCGGGATCCGTCGTCGCCGACCGCGCCGCCGGCGAAGGTATCGAGGTGGTGCTCGAGGGCTTCGCCGACCGCGCCTACACCGCAGACGGCACGCTGGTCCCGCGCCGGGAGCCGGGCGCCGTGCTGGCCGGCGCCGAGCAGGTCGCCGCGCAGGCCCTGTCGATCGCGACCGAAGGCCGGGTGCGCACCCGCGACGGTGAGCAGATCCCGCTGGAGGTCGCCTCGATCTGCCTGCACGGGGACACCCCGGGGGCGGTGGAGCTGGCCCGGGCGGTCCGTGCCCGCCTGGAAGGCGCAGGGGTCGAGGTGACGGCCGCCCGATGAGCCCACGGAGCCCGAAGAGCCCACGCCGATCCGCCCCCGTCGAGCCCGGCCCGCCGCTGGAGGCGCCCCTGGCCCAGCACCGGGTGGGCGAGACGGCCCTGCTCGCCGACTACCCGTCCACCGCCGCGGTGCTGACCGCCGCGGCAGCGCTGGATGCCCTGGCCCCGGGGCACCTGGTGGACGTCGTGCCCGCCGAGCGCAGCCTGCTGCTGGTCGCCGCCGACGCCCGCGACCTGCCCGCCCTGGCGGGCCTGCTGTCCGCGCTGCCCGCCGCGCCCGCCGCCGCGGCCGCGGCCGCCGAGGTGAGGATCCCCCTGATCGCCGACGGCCCGGACCTCGCGGAGGCGGCCGAGCTGCTGGGCCTCGGCGAGCAGGCGCTGCTGGAGGCGCACCGGGCGACGACCTGGGTGGCGGCCTTCGGCGGCTTCGCCCCGGGCTTCGCCTACCTGGTGCCGCTGGAGCCCTCCGGCCTCCCCGGCGGCCCGCCCTGGGAGGTGCCGCGCCGCGCCGAGTCCCGCACCGCGGTGCCGCCCGGCTCCGTGGGCCTGGCCTCCCGCTACTGCGGCATCTATCCCCGCTCCTCCCCCGGCGGCTGGCAGCTCATCGGCCGCACCGAGGCCACCCTGTTCGACCCCGCCGCCGACCCGCCGGCGCTGCTGGCCCCCGGCACCCGGGTGCGCTTCGAGCCCGCCCGGGAGCGCGCCGCCGTCCGCCGCGAGCACGGGACCGGACGACGCCGCCCCGCGGCCGATCCGGCCCCCGCCGGGCGACCCGTGCTGGAGGTCCTCGAGCCGGGCCCGGCCACCCTGGTCCAGGACGCGGGCCGCAGCGGACGCGCCGCCATCGGCGTGGGCACCTCCGGCGCCTTCGACCGCTCCGCCCTGGTGGCGGCGAACCTGGCCGTCGGCAATCCGCCGCACGCCGCGGCGCTGGAGATCCTGCTGGGGCCGCTCCGGATGCGGGCGGTGGCGCGCACTGTGGTGGCGCTGGCCGGGGCCGAGGCGCCCCTGTCCGTGCTGCGCGCGGAGGAGGTCACCGCCGCGGAGGGCGCGAGCACGGACGAGACCAGGCACGACGCCCCGCCCCGGTCGTCGCCGCGGGGACAGTCTGTCGGACCCCTGCTCGCCCTGGACCCCGGGGACGAGCTGCGGGTGGGACCCGCCGCCACGGGCCTGCGGCCGGTGCTCGCGGTCCGGGGCGGGCTGGTGCCCACGGAGGTGCTCGGGTCCCGCTCCCGCGACACCCTCTCCGCGCTCGGCCCGGCCCCGCTCGCGGCCGGGAACCTCCTGCGCGCCGGGAGCACCGAGCACCTCGGCGCGGTGCAGGACCCCACCGACGCCCCCGCCGCGGGCTCGGAGGTCACGGTGCCGCTGGTCCCGGGGCCGCGCGAGGGGCTGCTCGGGGCGGAGGCCCTGGACGCGCTGCTCGATGCCGCCTGGACGGTGCGGCCGGACTCGGACCGGGTGGGGGTGCGCCTGGACGGCGACCCCCTGCCGGTCCCGAAGGATCTCTCGGGCCGGGCCAGCGAGCCGATGACGCCCGGGGCGATCCAGGTGCCACCCTCGGGGCTGCCCGTCGTCTTCGGCCCCGACCACCCCACCACCGGCGGCTACCCGGTGATCGGCGTCGTCACCCGCGCCGGGCTGGACGCCCTGGCCCAGGCCGTGCCGGGCACGACGGTGCGCTTCGCCGCGGTCACCCAGCTCCCCCCGCTCGCCGCCGACCCCGGCTCCCCGGACCCCGACTGAGCATGCGGCGCCGTCCGCTGCGCAGGGCACACCGAGGAGCATCCGATCCACGTGCCAGGATGGCGCCATGCCCTCCCTGCTGCCCGACCCGGCCTACTTCGCGACCCTGCCGAAGGTGATGGCCTTCTCCGCCGTGATCCTGCGCGACGAGACCGGCCGGGTGCTGGTGGAGGACCCGAACTACCGCGATCACTGGCTGCTGCCCGGCGGCGGGGTGGACCCCGGGGAGGACCCCCGGCAGGCCGCACAGCGCGAGGTCCGCGAGGAGCTGGGCCTGGACATCGAGGTGGGCCGCCTGCTCACCATCTATTGGGTGGGCTCCCGGGTGGAGATCGGCGCCCCGATGGGCATGCACCTGATCTTCGACGGCGGCGTGATCCCCCGCGCCGAGCTGGAGGCCCGGGTGGTGCCGCAGGAGGCGGAACTCGACGACTGGGCGCTCATTGAGGAGTCCGAGCTGGAGATCCTCTCCCCCTGGGGCGCGGAGCGGGTGCGCCACGCCCTCGCCGTCCTGCGCGGCGAGGAGCAGCCGGACCTCTACACGACCCCCGGGCGGCGCTGAGCCCGGGCGCGCCAGCCCCGAGGAGGGGTCGAGACCGCCAAACCCCGACAGAAGCCTTCACACGGCTACTGGCCGGCGAGCCCCATGTTACTTCCACGCCTTGACACCACCACCCACACATGCACTAGCTTCTCCGATAGAGCTTCCGAAAACGCCAAGAAAAGTGGAACCATGATGAAAACTAAAGTACTGAGCGCCCTCCTCGCACTCATGGTCACCCTTAGCCCCGCCGTCGGCGCGACAGGCGAGGTCCGCCAACCCATCTCCACCTCATCGACGCCAGACACACAGAGTCCGAGCCCCGATGCGCCCGAACTTGTCAAGACCGTGCCGATGATCTGGAGCAAGGTCATCAGAGTCGCCACAAGCCGGGGGCATGCGAGGCCATCCGCGACGCCCTGAACAGGAACAAAGAACTACCTCCTGTCAAATGCAAGAAGCTTGGCAAGGTCTGGGTGGTAATCCCTAAATGATCGAACCTAATTTTGATCTTCCAGCATGGGCTTCGCACTGCCGAGATATTGCATCGGAGTTCGCGGCGCCCGGGCCCCTAAAGTACGTCGATCCAGAGGCTCCCTGGAGCAAGTTTTCTCTAAACTCGACGGAGACTCACATGCTCTCCACCTGGCGTAACGCCGAGTCCATCCCCGCCGCACAACTCCGCCAGTACGAAGCCTACCTAGGGGAAGGATTGTTGCGCGAGTTTTCGGGGAGGTGGGTTATCGTTGACCCTAAAGACGTTGGCCAACCCTCCCCTCCATCGACCCGAAGCCTAGGTATTGAGTATCCAGATAGCGGTTCGATCGACGTGGTGTCAAATTTTGTTCAGCACGCGTATCTGGCAAAAGTCGGAAACTTCTGGTCGCAGTACTTCGATATTAACAGAATGTTAATTTCATCCTAGTTTGTGATGAGTACCCGCAGGCACCGGCAGCTTCGTGGGACCTGCACCTGGCCTGACAACCAGCCGGCTCTGCGGCAACCAGATATATAGACCTTTTCCCTCGCAGTGGTATCCCCCGATAGGCTCGCCGTAACACCCCAGTCTTACACTGCCCGAAAGAGCCATTTTTGCTCCACTACTGCAAAATTCCGCGATACATAATCTGGCCACACGGAGATCACTGCCGCCTCTATCGACAGAAGCCACATCGTAACTTCGATGGTTGAACCCCGACGACGAGTCGATCAACTCATAGCCACGCGAAAAAACGCTACTGGACCCAGATCACCCGAATGAACGGGCGGTGGGCGACGTTTAGGCACGCCATTCGATGGCGCCCCGATGGGCACGCACCTGATCTTCGACGGCGGCGTCATCCCCCGCGCCGACCTGGAGGCCCGCGTGGTGCCGCAGGAGGCGGAACTCGACGACTGGGCGCTCATTGAGGAGTCCGAGCTGGAGATCCTCTCCCCCTGGGGCGCGGAGCGGGTGCGCCACGCCCTCGCCGTCCTGCGCGGCGAGGAGCAGCCGGACCTCTACACGACCCCCGGGCGGCGCTGAGCCCGGGCGTCAGCGCGTTGTGGCTCCCGCCGTCGTGATCTGCGCGAGCGCATCGGCCGAGGCCTCGTCGGCGGCGGTGTAGACGAACAGCGTCTGCCCCGCGTCGTCGGGCACCCCGAAGGCCTCCCAGTCGATGCGGAGGAACCCCGCCTCGGGGTGGTCGAAGCGCTTGGTGCCGCAGGTCCGGCCCTGCGGCCGGGGCCGCTCCCAGAGCCGGGCGAAGGCGGGGCTGGAGTCCTGCAGCTCGGCGACGAGCGCACGGATGCGGGGGTCGGCCGGGGCGGCGGAGGCCTCCAGCTGCAGCACCCCCACCAGGTCGGCGAGGATCTCCTCCCAGTCGAGGTAGAGGTCCCGCGCGGCCGGGTCGGTGGCGACCCAGCGCAGCAGGTTGCGGTCGTGCTCGGGGCGGGCGGGGAAGTCCGTCAGCAGCGCCCAGGCGGCGGTGTTGCCCGTCAGCACCTCCATCCGGGGGCCCAGCACGAAGGCGGGCTGGTGCTCGAAGGCCTCGACCATGCGGGCGATCCCCGGGCGCACGGTCGGCCGGTCGGGGCCCTGCGGCGCCGCGGTCCCCGCCTGGGCGAGGTTCCTCAGGTAGTCGTGCTCGGGGCCGTCCAGCCGCAGCACGCGGGCCAGGGCATCGAGCACGGAGCGGGAGGGGGTCACGTCCCGGCCCTGCTCGAGGCGGGTGTACCAGTCGGTGCTGACGCCGGCCAGCATCGCCACCTCCTCGCGGCGGAGCCCCGGCACGCGGCGGGCGCCGCTGCTGGACAGACCCGCCTGCTCGGGCGTGATCGCGGCACGCTTCGCGGTGAGGAAGTCCTGCAGGGCCTGGTTCTTGGGCATGGCCCTTCATCCCGCCTCGCGGGACCGGTGGAGGCTGGGGCCGGCGGAGGGTGGGACCGGCAGTCCTACGATCGAGCGACCCTGGCGCCGCACCGTCCCCCGGGTGTCGGGTGGGATGGTTCCGCGCCCGAGATCGAAAGGACTGCGCAGATGAGCATGCTGGCACTGGTGACCGGAGCCTCTTCCGGGATCGGCTTCCGCCTCGCCGAGGGGCTCGCCGCCCGCGGCTACGACGTGATCGGCGTCGGCACCAGCGAACGGGTCGAGGGCCTGCCCGAGCGGCTGCCCGGGGCGCGGGTGATCCCGGTGCGCGCCGACCTCACCACCCCGGAGGGCATCGACCAGGTCTGGGCGACGGTGGAGGCCGAGGGGCGCCCGCTGGACGTCGCCGCCCTGAACGCGGGGGCGAGCCTCGGCGGCGCCTTCCTGGACACGGACCTGGAGGACGAGCTGCACCTGCTGGACCTGAACGTCGTCTCCCAGGTGCGGCTCGCCAAGCGCGTGGTGCGGCAGATGGCGGATCGGCGCTCCGGCCGCATCCTCATCACCAGCTCGCTCTCGGCGACCACCCCGACGCCCTACGAGTCGATCTACGGCCCCACCCGCGCCTTCATGTACAGCTTCGCGCAGGGTCTGCGCGAGGAGATGCGCGAGTACGGCGTCAGCGTGACGGCGCTGCTGCCGGGGGCGACGGCCACCGAGTTCCACGACCGCGCCGGGATGCAGGCCACGAAGTTCGGCGACAACTCCTGGAAGAACGATCCGGCGCTGGTCGCCTCCCGCGGCCTCGAGGGGATGTTCGAGGGCCGGGACCACGTGGTCGGCGGCGATGCGGGCACGCGCCGCGCCGCCCTGGTCAACAAGCTGCTGCCCGAGGAGCGCAAGGCGCGCCGCTTCGCCCGCGGCGCCAAGCCAACCCGCTGACGGCTCAGCCCAGGTAGCGGCGGGCGGCGCGGCGCAGGGAGCGGCCCGGCCCGGCGCCCGCCGCGAGGTAGGCGCCGAGCAGCCCGGCCGCGCCGCCGGCGGCGATCATCAGCGGGTCCCGCAGCCGCCCGGCCCGCCCGTCGGCCGCCGAGATCACCGTGCCGAGGCTGACCAGCAGGGCGCTCATCGTAACCCCGGCGATCACCCGGTCGCCGGTGGACTCGATACGCTGCACGAGCGGTTCGAGGTCGGCGGGGTCCAGGCGGGCCCGCACGCCCTCCTCCTCGTAGTCCTCCAGCAGGGCCAGCAGCCGCTCGGGCAGCCCGGCGGCCGTGCGGGCGACGCTGCGCACCTCCCCCGCGGCGTGCTCGGCCAGGGCCTTCGGGCCCCAGCGGTCCAGCAGCGCCGAGTACCCCACCTCCTGCAGCACCCGGCCCAGGTGGAAGTCCGGGTCGAGCACGGCGGCGGAGGCCTCCAGCAGCACCAGCATCCGCAGCAGCAGCGCCACCGAGGACGGCAGCTGCAGCCGGTGGCGCTGCACCAGGGCCATGAGCTGCGAGAAGAAGGCACTCATCGACATCTCGGCGAAGGAGGTCCCCGAGACGGTGTCCAGCAGGGCGGCCACGTCCTCGTGCAGCCGCCGATGGCTCACCCGGCCGCGCGGCGGAGCCAGCTGCAGCAGACGCCGGGAGACCGTGTCCGGGTCCTTCGAGGCCAGCGACAGCACCAGCCACAGCAGCTGGGTGCGGGTGGCCTCGTCCAGCTCCCCGACCATGCCGAAGTCGATCAGCCACAGCCCGCCGTCCTCGCGCACGAAGAGGTTGCCGGGGTGCGGGTCGGCGTGGAAGAAGCCGTCCACCAGCACCATGTGCACGACGGTGCGGGAGGCGGCGTCGGCGAGCGCGGGCCGGTCGATGCCGCGCGCGTCCAGCGCCGCGGTGTCGGTGATGCGGACCCCGGCCACGCGCTCCTCGGTGAGCACCTGCGCGGTGCACAGCGCCCGGAACACGGCGGGGATGTGCACGGCGGGGTCGGTGGCGAGGTTCGCGCGGAAGCGCTCGGCGGAATCGGCCTCCACCGTGTAGTCCAGCTCGCGGCGCAGGGAGGTCTCGAAGGCCGTGACGATGTCCAGCAGGCCCAGGTCGCGCAGCGTGGTGGACTCGCGGACGGCGATCTCGGCCATCTCGTGCATCAGCTCGAGGTCGACCTCGACCTCCTCGGCGACGCCGGGACGGCGCACCTTGACCACCACGGCGGTGCCGTCGTGCAGGGTCGCACGGTGGGTCTGGCCCAGGGACGCGGCGGCCAGCGCGGTCGCCTCGAAGCTGCCGAACAGCTCCTCGACCCCGGCGCCGAGCTGCTCGCGGATCACCGCCTCGACCTGCTCCCCCGGGATCGGCGCGGTGCCGTCCTGCAGCCGCGCGAGCTCCTGCGCGTAGGCCGGGGGCAGCACGTCCTCGCGGGTGGCGAGCATCTGGCCGAGCTTGATGTACGTCGGGCCGAGGTCCTCGAAGGTGCGGCGCAGCCTCACGGGGCCGCTCTCGCGCTGGGCGGCGGTGCGTCCCGGCCGGTGCGGCAGGCGCAGGGCGGGCAGGTGGCCCCCGAGCAGCTGCCCGGCCGACTCCCATCCGTAGCGGGCGAGCACCTCGCCGATCTGCCTCAGCCGTTCCCGTCTGCTCAGCGTCATGGCGCCAGGGTATCCAGGCGATCCGGGCTCAGAAGGTCGAAGGAGACCCCGGTGGTGTCATTGCGTCGTAGCAACACTCCCGGTCGGCGGGGGTTCTGCATGAGGGGTGCTCGGGTGGTGCGGGCGGGGTTGTCGTTCTCGGATCGGTCGGAGATCTCCACCGCTTCGAAGGCGGGCTGGGGAGTGCGGACCGCCAGGTACGGAAGTCGCCGCCGATCCGGTGCTGCAAGCTCGCGTGGAGGCGGACCTGGTGGCGTCGTGGACGCCGAATGAGATCGCGGGCCGCTTGCGTCTGGAGGCTGCAGACCCGACCGTGGAGCGCATGGGCAACTCTCCCGACGCTGCGGGCCCGACCGTCTCTGGTGAGGCGATCTACCAGTACATCTACGCGATCCCCCGGGGCGAACTCGTCCGCCGCGGGAACTTCTTGCAGTCCAAGCGGACCACGCGGAGGCCCCGAACGACGGGCCGGTCCCGGGGCGGGCCGATCATCGGGATGGTCCCCCTCTCGGGGCGGGGCGAAGACGCCGCCGAGCGCCGCGTTCCCAGGCATTGGGAAGGGGACCTGATCATCGGGAAGAACGGTGCCTCCTGCGCGGCGACGCTGGTGGAGAGGATGAGTGGCTTCACCGGCCTGCTCGCCCTGCCCTCCAAGCACGCCGAACACGCGGCGGGTGCGGTGATCGAGTACTTCAACGTTCTGCCCGAGATGATGCGTGGCTCGTTGGCCTGGGACCAGGGCTCTGAGATGGACCAGCACGCGAGAGTCTCCCTGGCCACGGAGATGCCGGTCTACTTCGCCGACCCGCACTCGCCCTGGCAGCGACCCAGCAACGAGAACACCAACCGGCTCTACCGGGAGTACCAGCCCAAGGGCACAAAGATCCCCGACCACCAGCCCTACCTGACAGCGATCGCGGAGGAGATCAACAACCGGCCCCGCCGCCGACTGGGATACCTCACCCCCACCGAGGCCTTCACCCGGCTACTGGCCGGCGAGCCTCAGAATCTCCTATGTTTGTCAAGCGGCGAGTTGGGCGCGGGCTGCGGTGGTGAGGTGGCGGTAGATCTCGCGGGCGAGGTATCGCTTCAGGCAGCGACGAATTTCGCGGAGGGTGCGTCCTTCAGCAGTGCGGCGCTCGACGTAGGCGCGAGTTCTTGGGTCCATGCGCATGCGAGTGACGATGGCCATGTGGAGGGCGCGGTTCAGACGGCGGTCACCTCCGCGGTTGATGCGGTGCCGCACGGTGTTGCCCGAGGACGCGGGGATCGGGCTGGCGCCGGCGAGGCTGGCGAACGCAGCCTCGGATCTGATCCGACCTAGATGCGACCAGGACGTCAACGCGACGGCGGCGGTGACCGGGCCGATGCCGGGCTGGTCGAGCAGGCCACCAGCGGGGCTCTGGCGAACAAGGTCTGTGATGCGCTTGGTGATGTCCTTGAGCTCCTTGTCGAGCGCGGCGACCCGTTTGCCGAGCCTGGTGGCCTCGCCACGTGCGGTCGCCGTGGCGAGGGCTTCATCGCGGGCCCGCCATGCGGCAGTTGCGTCGATTTGGGCCTGGGTGAGCGGGCGGCGAGCGTCGATGCCGAGGTCGACGACGCGCAGCAGCGCGGTAAGCGCGTTGATCGTCGCGGTGCGCTCGGTGCTCATGTGGTCGCGGGAGGCGAGCAGCACCTTGACTGCCGCGCGGACCCCATCGTCGGCGCGCGGTTCGCGCAGCTGCGTCTCGTGCAGCGGGAGGGCTGCAGCAGCGATACGGCGTGCATCGAGCGGGTCAGACTTGCCGATCGCGCGGTTCGCGCGGGCGTTCATCCGCGGAGCCTCGACGACCGTGTATCCGTTGTCCGCGGCTACTGCGCGCAGACGAGCACCGTAGGTACCGGTGCCCTCGATCACCCAGAGCACAGTGACGTCACCGCCGGTGCGGCGCCCGGCCCACGTCACGGCCCGGGACAGGCCAGCGGCGGTGGCTGGAAACTGGGCCTCATCAACGATCTCGCCGGTCGGGCAAGCGAGTATTGAGACGGCGTGGTTGCGGGCGTGGGTGTCCACGCCGATGACGAACGGACGAGCATGCGCGACGATAGCCATGGCGATCGACGCTCCTCTCCTCGAGACGGACATGGTCACGGTCGCTGAACGGCCGGCGCCGGTCCGGGAAGAGGTCACTTCGGGGCGAATCTGTGATGGGCCACGACCCGAGGGTCGGGCAGTCTCCTGATGAGGTCACCGAGGTGGGCCGGACGGCGCCGGCTGCGCCGCACCGAGCGGACAATTCAACGGGAAGACACCGCAAGCTGCGGGCCAATTGCTTCGAGAGTCACACCCGGTTCGACACGACCGGTATCCATCCTGACCAGCCGATCCCAGATCAGCCAGAGCCAGACTCACAGACGGCCTCGGTGCCGCCGTTGCTCGCGCCGTCGGTTTCGAAGTAGGCCAGGAACGCTGTCCGCCAGCGGCGCAGGGTCTTCCCGAGTCTGGCGATCTCGGGGATCGGGCAGGACGGCAGGGAGGCGATGAGCCTCTCGGCGAGCTGTCGCCCTCGTGCGGGTGTGGGCTGGTGGAAGACGTCGCGGAGGTCTTGGGAGCAGTGGTAGGCGACCTCGACCGCGACATGATCGGGATGCGCCGCGAACGCGCTGGCCAGCCGAGTCTGCTGGCGCGGGGTGAGGCGTTCGCGCCCCGCGCGGAGGATGTGGCGGATGCCGTAGAGGGGATCTCCCTTGCGGCCGCGGTGGCCGAGGGTCTCCTGCTGGATCCGGCGGCGAACGTCATCGACCGCCGCCCCGCCGAGCTTGACGATGTGGAAGGCGTCCAGCACGCAGGTCGCATCTTCGAGCTGGTCATCGATCGCGTTCTTATATCCCTGGAACGGGTCCAGCGTCGCGATCTCGACCTTCCGGCGGAACGTCTCGCCCCGCTTGTCCAGCCAGTCTCGGTAGGCCTTGCCGGATCGGCCGGGGACCAGGTCCAGCAGCCTGGCGGTGGGGTGGGGTCCTCGGGTCAGGTCGACCATCCCGGTGAGCTCCTTCGGGCCGCGCCGGCGCGGGTCCCGGTGGTGCCAGATGTGCTCGTCCACGCCCAGGACCTGCACTCCCTCGAACCGGGACGGGTCGTTCGCAGCCTCGATCAGGAGTGGTCGGACCTGGGACCAGACCGTGTTCCACGTCGTGCCGAGCTGGCGAGCAAGGCCCTGGATCGTCGCTCCCTCGCGGCGGAGCTGACCGATCGCCCAGCGGATCGCGCGCGTGCTCAGCAGGCCCCGCGGAGCGCAGACCTCCGGGTCCTGCTCCACGAACGAGACCACCTCGCAGATGCCCTCGTGGCAGATCCAGCGGCGCTTGCGCCACCGGATCCGCACTGGACGGCCCGCCCAGGGCGCATCGATCACCTCGACCATCACTCGGCCGTGACCAGCGGCGATGACTCCGCAACCCGGGCATCCGGCCACTGGATCGCAGGACTCGACCTCGAGCACCAGGCCCGTACGGCCCTTCACCACCGAGGCCAGATGGAGGCTGGGGAAATCGAGGAGAAGATCGCAACGGTCGCAGCGGCCGAGCGCGTCAGAGCAGGCGCACGTAGAGTTGGGCATTGTCGAGGTCCTTGAGATCAGCGGGGGTAGAAGTCCGCTCATCATCGAGGACCTCGACGTCTATCCCCAGCGACCCGACGCCACCGGCGCGCCCACACTCAACTCTGAAGAGCCCGATAAGCGGACGGTGAGACGGATGAAGGGTGTTCAAGCAGTTCAACGTCGCCGATTTCCCTCTGAGACACGTCGGATCCCCATTCCCCAGGTACGTCACGCCAGCGCTTTCAACGCGCCACCGGCCTTCCGCAATGCCCGCCGTCGATGTAGAAGGCCCATTGGCTACCCTCTCGGCCCGACTTCCACGCCGTTGAGCACGAACCAAAGCACAGAGCGGTCGCCACAGTCCCGACGGATCAACAGGCTTCAGATCATGTCGTGAAGAGGCCCAGCCTGCGCAGATCCAGGTAGAGTGCAAGACACTGCACGCCAGGAGCTCACCAGGGGGAGCTCACTCTCGCCACTCGGCGGCAGCGAACCGGGCTGGCTCGCCGCAACTTCGCATCGCAGAAGGAAAGATGCCGCATGGAGGTGTTCGACAACGTCTCTCAGCTGTGGGGCGACGATCTTCGCTCGGAGCTGAAGCGTTCTTCGAAGGTGCGCATCGCCGCGAGCGCCTTCTCGATCTTCGCGTTCGACGCTCTTCGCCAGGAGCTGGAGGGCGTCGACGAGGTTCAGTTCCTCTTCACATCACCGGCGTTCCCGGGAGAGGCATCGGCCGGCAAGGAGAGGCGCCGATTCGGGGTTGACCACTTGAACACGACGGAGTCCCAGCTACTCGGCACCGAGTTCGAGCTCCGGCTCCGTAACGCTATGACCCAGCGATCGATCGCGCGCGAGTGCGCAGAGTGGATACGGCGCACCGCCCGATTCCATGCCAGCACCACTCCCGGCGAGCAGGAGACCCTCACCCTCGACGATTCAGTGCTCTACACGGGGTTCAGCGGCTTCACCGCCCCTGACCTGGGATACGGGGGCAGTGGCCGAGCCTCGCGCTACATCATCAAGGATGATTTCCCGCAGAACACCGCACGTTTCCTCGATCGCTTCGAGCAGCTGTGGGCAGATCCGGAACGATCTCGCGACGTCACCAAGGAGATCACGGACCTCGTCGCGACGGTGTTCGCCGAGAACTCACCTCGGCACATCTACTTCGTGATCCTCTACAACATCTTCGCGGAGTTCCTCGAGGATGTGCTCACCGATGCGATGCCTGACGACCGCACCGGGTACCGGGACTCCGTCATCTGGAAGGCGCTCTACAACTTCCAGGAGGACGCTGCAACAGGAATCATCAACAAGCTCGAGCGCTATAACGGGTGCATCCTCGCCGACAGCGTGGGACTCGGGAAGACGTTCACTGCACTCGCGGTCATCCGGTACTACGAGCTGCGCAACAAGGATGTCCTCGTCCTCGCGCCGAAGAAGCTGAGCGACAACTGGACCACGTTCACCCAGAATCGGCGCTCGAACCCCTTCGCCGGCGAGCGGTTCCGGTACGACGTGCTCGCACACACAGACCTGCAGCGCGAGCGCGGCTCCTCGAACGGCATCACCCTGGATGATTTCAACTGGGGCGCCTACGACCTGGTCGTCATCGACGAGTCCCACAACTTCCGCAACGCCGTCCACCACGAGGACCGCGAGACCCGCTACGACGCCCTCCTGCGCAAGGTGATCCGGGAGGGAGTGCGCACGAAGGTCCTCATGCTCTCGGCCACCCCGGTCAACAACCGGTTCACGGATCTCCGTAACCAGCTGGCGCTCGCCTATGAGGGAGACACGGAGCGGTTCACCGCGAACCTCCCGATCGACACGTCGCTCGACGAGGTGTTCCGCGACGCGCAGGCCGCGTTCTCAGCCTGGTCGAAGCTGCCTGCCGAGGAGCGCACCTCGGCAGCGATCCTGGAACGTCTTGACCTGGACTTCTTCTCACTACTGGATGCCGTGACGATCGCCCGCTCGCGCAAGCAGGTCGCGAGGTTCTACGACACGAGTGCGATCGGAGCGTTCCCTGAGCGTCGGCCACCGGTCTCGGTCTCGGCGCCATTGTCGCTACGCGAGGATGCCCCGGGCTTCGAGCACATCGCCGCCCAGCTCGATACCCTCACGCTCGCGACCTACACCCCACTCGGGTACGTGCTCGCGAGTCGCAGGCTGAAGTACGAGGAGCTGTACGGCAATGTCGGTGCCGGCCAGAACCGCCGCAGCGGAAGCGTTGCAAATCTTGGCGCGCACTCGCGCGAGCTCGGCATACGGCGGCTCATGACCACAAACCTCCTCAAGCGCCTGGAGAGTTCGATCGAGGCCTTCAGGTTGACGCTCCGAACGGTTGCACGGCGTATCGACGAAGATCTGACCGCCCTGGAGCAGGGCCGCGCCGTGGAAGACGACTCCGAGGCGATCGAGAACTGGGACGACGAGAGCGAGGAGACGGAGCTGACCGCCACCGTCGGTTCGACCGTCGCCATCGACATCGCAGATCTCGACGTGATCTCCTTCCGCCGCGACCTCGAGACGGACCGTGACGTGATCCGCGACCTGCTCGCTGCTCTCGAACCGATCGACGCCGACGGCGACGAGAAGCTGCGTGAGCTGATGCGGGTGATCGATCAGAAGGTGAAGGAGCCGCTGAACGAGGGCAACCGCAAGGTGCTGGTGTTCTCCGCCTTCGCGGATACTGCGGAGTATCTGTATCAGCACGTTGCTCCAGCACTCGAACGCGGAGGATTGAACACCGCGCTGGTCACGGGAACGCGAGCCCCGAAGAACACCCTCGGGCCCGGCCTGGACTTCTCCTCGACTCTCACGCTGTTCTCCCCTCGTTCGAAGAAGCGCGACGTGCTCATGCCGGAGGAGACGCGGGAGATCGACGTGCTCATCGCGACGGACTGCATCAGCGAGGGGCAGAACCTGCAGGACTGCGACATGGTGGTCAACTACGACATCCACTGGAACCCGGTGCGGATCGTGCAGCGCTTCGGGCGTGTGGACCGCATCGGGTCGACGAACTCGACGATCCAGTTGGTGAACTTCTGGCCCGATGTCGACCTCGATCAGTACATCCATCTGGTGGAGCGGGTCGAGAACCGGATGCGGATCACGGACATCACCGCGACCGGTGACGACAACGTCCTGGAGCCCGCTGACAGCGAGGACGTCGCGTATCGTCACGAGCAGCTGCGCCGTTTGAAAGACGAGGTCATCGATCTCGAGGATGTGCGTGGCGGCGTCTCGATCACGGATCTCGGGCTCAACGATGTGCACCTGGATCTCCAGGCCAGGCTCCGCGAGGACCCCTCGATCGCTGACGCACCCAAGGGGCTGCACGCGGTGGTGCCCGCCGATCCCGCCTCCGGACTCGTCCCCGGGGTGATCTTCGCGCTGCGCAATGTCCGAGCCGATGGGACGTTCCAGCGGGGCAACCGACTGCACCCGCACTACCTGGTCTACCTCGATGAGCAGGGGAACGTCGTCACCGCGCACACCGAGGTGAGGAGGCTGCTCGATCTACTGCGCTCCGCGTGCCGGCGGTACGACGATCCGCTGCCCGAGGCTTTCGAGCCCTTCAACGAGGCGACTGCTGACGGCGCCGAGATGGACGGGTACTCGCAGCTCCTCACTGCCGCGATCGACTCCATGGCGCACCGCGAGGAGGAGGACCTGATCGGCAGCCTCTTCACCGCGGGGCCGACGGCACAGCCCACGCCAAGCCTCGGCGGACTCGACGACTTCGAGCTGACGGCGTTCGTCGCGGTCGTCGACCCGGTACAAGGAGGCAGCGACGCACGATGAGCGATGCTCGCCCCACGGCACCCGGCCAGGCGTTGGTCCGCTGGCCCGTTTCTGCACGTATCGACCGGGTGGTCCCGAAGCGTACGCTCGCCTCCGCTGCGTCGACTCCGGCGGCAGTGCGCCAGAAGTTGACGGACGATGTGGAGCACGTGCGCTGGCTGTTCACCTTCTCGCCCGCGCTCACGACTCTTCCCGGCACACCGGAGGTGCCGGAGTTCGTCGTCATCGGGATCGAGCTGCGAGCAGGCGACCTCGACGCCGGCACGTTGGAGGTGCTGGACCGATCGATGCCGAGACGAGTGATCTTCGAGCTGTCCCGCACGGCCAGAGAAGGTCAGGAGCACCGCATGGCGGCATTCCTCAGCGCACGCGGGCCAGGAGGTCGAGGCCAGTACGTGACCTCCGCGTGGGTCCCGGCCGAAGCGCCCCGGGCTCCCCTGCCCGCAGCGATCGATCTCGAGGCGCTGTACTTGGCGGTTCTCGAGCCGCTGCTGCCCGCCCCGCGCGTCCCTGGCTCTCGCGTGTCAGAGGTGGCTGAGAGAATCGAAGCCATTGCGACGCTCGATCGCAGGATCACCGCTCTAGAGCGCAAGATCCAGCGTGAGGTGCAGTTCAACCGACAAGTCGCACTGCGCCAGGAGCTGCGTGAGCTGCAGCGCGAACGCGATGCACTGTCCTGATCACTCCCCCGTCCGCTCCCACCGAAGGAAACGCATGGACCACTTGAGAATGCACTCAGCAGACCTCACGGCGCGCAACATCGACCAACTGGCCGAGCTTTTCCCAGCCGTGGTCACGGAGACCCGGGACGAGCTTGGCGAGGTGAAGCGAGCGATCGACTTCGACCTGCTGCGTCAGGAGCTCTCCGATCATGTGGTGGAGGGGCCCCAGGAGCGGTACCAGCTGGACTGGCCTGGGAAGCGGGAGGCGCTGTTCGCGGCGAACGCCCCGATCGCGAAGACCCTGCGGCCGCAGCGCGAGGAGTCGGTCGACTTCGACTCCACGAAGAACCTCTTCATCGAGGGCGACAACCTGGAGGCTCTCAAGCTCCTCCAGGAGAGCTACCTGGGCAAGGTCAAGCTCATCTACATCGATCCTCCGTACAACACAGGTCATGACTTCGTATACAACGACAGCTTCGCCCAGAGTAGTTCGGAGTATCTCGAGCGGTCCGGCCAGAAGGACGAGTCTGGCGCGGGCCTCAAGTCCAACCCCGAGTCCAATGGCCGCTTTCACTCGGACTGGCTGAGCATGATGTATCCACGCCTCAAGTTGGCGAGAAACCTTCTGCGAGATGACGGCGTTCTGGTCGTTTCGATCGACGAGAATGAGCATGCGCACCTCGTGGAGCTCGGTCAACAGATTTTTGGGCTCGACTCCTACGTAGGGGAGATCGTTCTCAAAAATTCCAGCAAAAACGACCAACGCTTCATTTCTATTCAACACGAATATATCGTGTTCTTCGTGAAAAGCAGGTCAGTAAACGGCGGACAATGGACCGAGCGAAAGGGTGGACTCGAGGACATATATCGCGCATTCGCCAATCTTCGCGCCAGACATGGCGACGACTGGGATGCCATCCACAAGGGTGCGCAGGCATGGTATAAGCAATTCTCTCCGAGCGACCCCATCTACGGAAGTAAGCACTACTCCTGGATGGATGAACGAGGAGTGTATTTCCCGGCCGACATTTCCGGACCAAACGACGGTCAGTACGTCTACCCGGTCATCCATCCAGTAACCGGGGTGCCCGTCAAGGAGCCCAGTCGAGGCTGGGCATTCCCCGAGTCGACAATGGACAGAATGATCGCCGAGGGCAGGGTGCATTTTGGCCCCGATCACCACGGGGTACCGAAGCTTAAGACATATCTCAGCGGAACAGAGGATCAGAGCCTCACAAGTGTACGCTTCGTGGACGGACGTGCGGCCTCTAAGCGACTTAGGCAACTATTCGGCAATAAGGTATTCACGAACCCCAAAGACGAAATCCTGCTTTCCGACATCTATGCCGCCCTCGGGGTTGGCGATTCGGATATTATTCTGGACATGTTCTCTGGGTCGGGATCTGCGCTCCATGCCGCATGGGAATTCGGCAAGAAGAATGGGCGACATCCGCGATTTATTGGAATTCAGATTGCAGAGCATCTGCACGACTCCCTAAAGACGGCTCAGGGTGCGGCGCGACAAATCACAGCAAACGCAATAAATATGCTCGAGGAGCTCGAGAAACCTGCCGTCGTTAGTGAGATAGCAAAACAAAGACTTCGTGTCGCAGGAAGGCAAATTGGTATTGACTCGCAAGTCGACACTGGATTCCGGTCTATGAAAATAGATACGACGAACATGGCAGACACACTCCGGGTACCAGATTCGCTCGCCCAAGGCGAGCTCACCGGACTGGTAGACAATGTGAAGCCCGGCCGCAGTGGCGAGGACCTGTTGTTCCAGGTCATGCTCGACTGGGGGCTCGAGCTCAGCCTTCCCATCGCCCGGGAAGAGATCGACGGCCGCGAAGTGCTCAGCGTGGACGACGACGCGTTGCTCGCCTGCTTCGCACAAGACGTCATCCCTACGCTGATCACCTCGTTGGCAGCACGGAAGCCACTGCGCGTGGTGTTCCGCGACTCTGCTTTCGTGACCGACTCCGCACGGATCAACGCAGAACAGGTGTTCGCCGAGGTCTCCCCCAGCACTGACGTCAAGGTCATCTGAGCTATGTCCGCATCCGACACTTCCTCCTCCCCGCGCCCCGAGGACCTCCTGGACGGGCTTCTCGTGGCGTGGGAGGGTGAGGTGCTCGAGTGCAAGCACGCTGAGAACTCATACGACCTGGACAAGCTCGGTAAGTACTTCTCCGCGCTCAGCAACGAGGCCGCCTTGCACGGCATCCAGAGTGCATGGATGCTGCTGGGAATCGACGACCGCTCCCGCAGCGTCGTTGGAACCCGTGCGTTCTCTCGGCCAGGACAGAGCAACGACCTCAAGCAGAAAATCGCCGAGCACACCAGCACAAAGGGCACGTTCCGTGGCATCCACGAAGTACACCACCCAAAGGGTCGTGTACTGATGCTCGAGATCCCCGCAGCACCACGGGGTCAAGCCGTTGCCTGGAAGGGTCACGCCTACGGCCGTTCCGGAGAGAGCCTCGGTGCGCTTCCACTCGACAAGTTCGACGAGCTGCGTGGCCACGACCCTCGCGGTGACTGGACCGCTCAGACAGTCCCTGACGCCACCATCGCGGACCTCGACCCCGCCGCTCTCGCAGCAGCCCGGGAAGGCTTCTCCAGCCAGCACTCCATCCCTCGAGAAGAGATCGATGACTGGTCAGACGACGAGTTCCTGGCACGCGCCCATCTCACTCAGCAAGGGAAGCTCACGCGCTCCGCGTTGCTCCTTCTCGGAGCCCCGTCGAGTGCAGGCCTTCTCACCGGCGTCTCTGTGCAGATCAGTTGGGTGCTCGACGCCGAGGAGCGCGCCTACGAGCATTTCGGCCCACCGTTCCTGCTCAACACCACGAAAGCCTACGAACGCATCCGCAACTTCCAGGTGCGAATGCTTCAACCCGGCACCCTGATCCAGACGGAGGTGCCCAAGTACGACAGAGACGCTGTCCTCGAAGCGATCCACAACTGCGTCGCCCACGCGGACTGGGCGTCCGGCGCACGCATCGCGCTGCGCGAGCATTCGGACCGCATCGTGCTCGAGAACGCCGGCAGCTTCATCGAGGGGGCCAGCGTCGAGGATTACGTGATAGGTCAACGAGTCCCGAGCAGGTACCGCAATCCGCATCTCGTCGAGGCTATGGTCTCGCTGAACATGATCGACAGCATCGGATACGGGCTTCGCCGCATCCACGACTCACAGCGCAAACGGTTCCTCCCGCTGCCCGATTACGAGTTCCCGCGTGACAACGAGGTGCGGACTACGATTTACAGCCGCGTCATCGACCAGAACTACAGCGAACAGCTAATGGCCCACACGGACCTCGACCTCGCTGACGTACTCGCACTGGACAGGGTGCAGAAGGGGCTTCAGATAGCCACCGAGGCCCGCGCTCGGCTCCGTCGCGCACGGCTCATCGAGGGGCGGGCACCCCACGTCCGCGTCAGTTCGACAGTAGCGGTCGCCGCAGGCACCGAGGCGGAGTACGTTCAGGCACGCGCCACTGAGAACGCGCACCTGGCCCAACTGGTCAAGAACCTGATCACGCAGTTCGGGCCCGCCTCACGAAAGCAGATCGATCGCGTGCTGGACAGGTACGTCGACGAGAACCTCACCGAGAGTCAGCGCCGCGCTCGCGTCTCCAATCTCCTGACACGCATGCGCAAGGCGGGCACGATCCACAACGCTGGTTCGCAGCAGCAACCTCGCTGGGTCCTCGGTCCTGAGCCGCCGGACACTCAAACATGAGGAAAACAAGAAGGCACCTCCTTCTCACTGGCCCTCCTGCATCACCCCAGGTCAGCATGTTTTCACCCTTGCGCTGACGCAAACATCCACCGCTACGCAAGGCGGTGTGACCCACGTTCCTCACCGCCGCTCCCACGCTCCAAGGATCCCCGTGAAGCTCCAGTTCAAGCACCAGCAGTACCAGACCGATGCGGTCGACGCTGTCGTCGACTGCTTCGCCGGGCAGCCCCGCAGCGACGGCGTCAGCTACCGCATTGACCCCGGCGTGCGCCGCCAGCAGCGCACCGGCGACGACTCCGGATTCCGCAACGAGAAGATCGCGCTGAGCGACCGGGAGCTCCTGGAGAACATCCAGGCCGTTCAGCTCGACCCGCGCCGCAACCTACCTACGAGCAAGAAGCTCGAGTACAGCCCCGCCGCACCGAGCGCACCGAACCTCGACATCGAGATGGAGACAGGGACCGGCAAGACCTACGTCTACATCAAGACGATCATGGAGCTGCACCGGCGGTACGGGTGGAGCAAGTACATCGTCGTCGTCCCCTCCGTCGCGATCCGCGAAGGCGTCATGAAGACGTTCCAGATCACCGGCGACCACTTCCAGCAGGAGTATGGCACCAAGCCCCGTGCCTTCGTCTACGACTCCAGCCGGTTGCACGAGCTCGAGGCCTACAGCTCCGACGCCGGAGTGCAGGTCATGATCATCAACATCCAGGCCTTCAACGCAACCGGCAAGGACAACCGGCGGATCTACGACGTGCTGGACGATTTCCAGTCCCGCCGGCCGATCGACGTGATCTCCGCGAACCGCCCCATCGTCATCATCGACGAGCCGCAGCGTCTCGAAGGCACGGGCAAGAAGGTCTCCAAGTCACTCGAGGCGCTCTCCCGGTTCAATGCGCTGTTCGTGCTGAGGTACTCCGCCACCCACAAGGTGCAGCGCACCCTTGTGCACCGGCTCGACGCCGTGGATGCCTACAACCAGAAGCTCGTCAAGCGCATCGCCGTACGAGGTATCACCGTGAAAGGCCTCGCCGGAACGGACGCGTACCTGTACCTCGACTCGATCCAGATCGCCGCCGGGAAGAACCCTCGGGCGCGGCTGGAGCTCGAAGTCCAGTCGAAGTCCGGTGCGATCACTCGCAAGGTCAGGCTCCTGGACTACGGCAGCAACCTGCACGACGTCTCCGGCGGGCTGGAGGCATACTGGGGGCTTTTCATTCGGAGCATCGACGCTGTCCACGACACCGTGGAACTCAGCAACGGCGATGTGCTCGAAGCAGGTCAGCTCTCCGACCGCGACAGTAACGAGGGGGCAAAGCGCCGCATCCAGATCCGAGAGGTCATCGCCGCTCACCTTGCCAAGGAGCGGATGCTCCACCCTCAGGGCGTTAAGGTCCTCTCCCTGTTCTTCATCGACGAGGTCGCGAAGTACCGCGACTACACCAGGGAGGACACCCTCGGGGAGTACGCACGCATCTTCGAGGAGGAGTACGTGGCCGCCGTGTCCGAGCTGCGCGAGCAACTGGCTTTGGACGGCTCCGAAGCGGGGTACCTCTCCTTCCTCGATCGAGATGAGGCCGACGATGTTCACGCCGGGTACTTCTCCGTCGACAAGAGGACCAGTCGCCTGATCGATCCAAAGGTTGCTGGGCGCGGCGAGGACAAGGGCCTCGCGACCGACTGCGACGCCTACGACCTCATTCTGCGGGACAAGGAGCGGCTGCTCTCCCAGACCGAGCCCGTCCGCTTTCTGTTCAGCCACTCGGCTCTGCGAGAGGGCTGGGACAACCCCAACGTCTTCACGATGGGGATGCTCAAGAAGTCGGACAACACCGTCTCCCGCCGCCAGGAGATCGGCCGCGGGCTCCGCTTGGCGGTCGATCAGACCGGCGAGAGGATCGACCATCCCTCCATCGTGCATGACGTCAACGAGCTCACCGTCGTCTCCGATGAGTCATACACCGACTTCGTCAACGGACTGCAGAAGGAGATCTCCGAGTCCCTGACAGCACGCCCACGCAAGGCCACCGCCGCCTACTTCGCCGGGAAGGCGTTGTTGCACTCGAAGACGAACGAAGAGAAGGTCATTACGGAGCAGGATGCGAACCTCATCCACCGCTGGTTGATCCGCCACGACGTCATCGACGAGAACGATCACCTCACCGAGAACTGGCACACGCGCGATAAACTCGATCCGATGCCCTCCCTGCCCGAGGGACTCGACGAGTACCACTACCAGATCGCTGACCTCATCGATGCCCTGCACCGTGACGTCCCGGTCGCAGAGAACAGTCGCCGCACCAAGCAGATCCCTCTGAACGAGTCCCTCTTCCGCGGAGAACAGTTCCAGGGGCTCTGGCAGAGGATTCGACGACGCGCCGCCTACCAGGTCGACTTCGACTCCAGAGCACTCATCGACTCCTCGGTCACGGCATTGAACTCCTCCCTGCACGTCACCCGGATGAGCTACACCGTGAACACTGGTGCGCAGAAGGAACAGCTCGAGGTCGAGGACGTCGACAGCGGTCGCAGCTTCACCGCAGGTCGTCATCGCACCCTCCTCGAGACGGCCACCGTCGCGTCCCAGGTGCAATACGACGTCATCGGAGAGATTGCCGAGCGCACCCAGCTCACACGCCGCACCGTCGGATCGATCCTCTCCCGGATCGAGGCCTCCATCTTCGCGAAGCTGCGCCAGAACCCGGAGCAGTTCCTCAGCGAAGCAGCCCGTCTCATCAACGAGCGCAAGGCGGAGCTGATCCTGCAGAACCTCAGCTACTCCCTGCTCGAGGACGAGTTCGGGGATGAGATCTTCACCGCCGACACCACCAAGCACGATTTCTCGAAGGCGACGCCGCTCACCCGGCACGTCTACGAGTACGCCGTCACGGATTCGCAGGTCGAGAGGGACTTCTTCACTCAGCTCGAGCAGAGCGACGAGGTCGCGGTCTACGCCAAACTCCCCCATGGCTTCCTTATCCCCACCCCGATGGGTGACTACAACCCGGACTGGGCGATCGTGTTCCAGGACGGCGCCGTGAAGCACGTGTATTTTGTCGCGGAGACGAAGTCGACGCATGCCGGGGACCAGCGGCGCGTGCTCGAGAACTCGAAGATCACCGCCGCAAGGAAGTTCTTCCGGACCCTGAATGCTGTCTCCGGCTCCGAGGTCACGTACGACGTGGTGACCGACTACGACGACCTCATCGCCCGGGCAGCGGTCTGAGGAGATCTAGGTGATGCTGCGACACAGTCATCCCGATGCGCATGACGTTCTGCGGTCCCTGCGCCGGGACATCGAGGAAGAGCATCCCTCTGAGAAAGCGCGTGTGCCTGCACCAAAGCCAGCCCGGCCCGGCCGGACACCACCGAGCCCTGGTCGGGAGCCTCTGCGCGAGCGGCCATCCCGGAGCCAGGACCTTCCCAGCTCGCAGACGAGGCATCCCGAGAAGGCGCTCGAGGCCAGCGGAACCACCTCGCGCATTGCGGCGCCCAGGCCCACGCAGACTTCCAGGGCCGCGAAAAGGCCAGCACTTCGCCCCCGCACTGGCGATCGGCCTCTCACCGCCGAGCAGAAGAAGGCCCAAGCGCAGCTGGCTGCAGAGACACGTCGCGCTGAAGCATCCGTACCCTCTGACCTGCTCGCGTACATCGACCTGAAGCTGCGCACCAAGAAGAACCGCCTGGCGGGAGTATCCGTTACCGTCGCCCGGGAGGCGCTGCTCCGCGTCGTCGCCGCAACGCACACCCGAAAAGTCCCCTACTCCGAGATCCCTGTACTGCTGCGACGGGAACTGCGCAGAGAGCTTCCGAGCCAGACGGCGACGCGTACGGCAGAGCGAGTCCTCACGATCGTCGAGCCCTATCAGCTCATCCCCCAGCGCCCTTCATCGACTCCTTGGCAGAAGGCGAAGGCGGTCCCGTGCCGGAATGACATTCCCGCTCCCCCGAGGTCCAAACCCGCGACGAGGGCAACAAACACGACCCTGGATATTTCCGAGCACGAGCTCCCGAAGGATCCCTCCACGCTCTATCGAATGCTACGCGAGACCGACCTGGCTCGAGACTTCGGATACGGCGTCATGGTCCTCACTGATGTCTTCCGGGCACTCCATGCCGGGCAACAGCCACATGTCACCGGCGTGTTCCTCGACGCTTTGGCGAACAGGTTCGCGCTCGTCGTCACCCCTGAAGGGCTGCGGGAGAGTCGGAAGGACTTCGACCGTGCCAATGCTGCGCTGGAGGACGTCCAGAACCTTCCCACCACCAAAGGCATCGTCCTCACGGACCGAGGCAATCGACTGATGGCCTGGCGGATGGATCACGCCACCGCTGAATGCGCGAGCATCGAGATCAACGCCCTCAGCTCGTATCTGACCAAGGGTCTGCTGCCCTCCGTGAAGTACGAGGTCGCAGGAAGGCGCGACGGCTCGGCAGGGGCTGGCCTTCGGGACCTTGCCGGATTCGCCCGGAACCTCCGCACGCGAGAGTCCCGGTTGCGCCCGCTGGCAGTGGACGGCTCCGGGAGCACCACGCGCGAGTGGACGGGGAAGCAGTTGCGGCGCATGGGCCACAAGAATGCCCACCGCGTCCGTGAGCATCTGCGTCTGATCCCGACCACCGGCGAGAGGACCGTCGTCAGCGAGCACTCCCGATACGGGGTACCGGGCTGGACGGAGACGACGCTGAAGATCCGGTTGCTGTGACCTCACGCCCCGAAGCTCTCGATGCCGATCACTCGAAGAAGTCCTCGTCCACGTCGACGATATGCACAGTACGACGCACCTGCACGCCCACGCCGTAGCGGATCATCAGTCGAGCGAGTTTCGCCCCGTCGACCAGGACGACCCGCGCCTGCACCTGGTCGGCGTACTTCTCCGCATCGGCGCTGAAGCGGCTAGTGGTGAGGAAGACCCCCTGGTTCGCAGCGTTGCCGGCGAGCGCGCCCACGAACTCCTGGATCGCGGGACGGCCCACCGTGTTCTCCTTCGCGTAGCGCTTGGCCTGGACGTAGATGCGCGAGAGACCGAGGGCGTCCTGGTCGATGATCCCGTCGATGCCACCGTCTCGGGAGAGCTGCGTGCGGGTCGCGGAGCCCTCGGCACCGCCGTACCCCATTGCCATGAGGAGATCCAGCACGGCCTTCTCGAAGAACTCCGGCTCCTGCGCCTGGATCCGGGTGAGCAGTTGGTCGGCGACGTCGGCGTGGATGCGCGAGATGCCGTCCTCGATCTGCTCGTCCGGGTCGAGCGCGGTGCTCTCGTCGGCGGCGGGCGCTATGGAGATCGGTGCCGCGCCGGAGGCAGCAGGCTTCGGCGCTGACCGTGGCGACTCGTACCCGGGGACGCTGCGCAGGTCCTTCTCGGTCAGACCGTCCGGGTACGTCGTGAGTAAGCCGCGGCCCACGTCGGTGATCTGGTAGCGACCGCGCGAGGGCCGTTCCACTGCTCCGGCCCGCGCCAGGTAGGAGAGCGCCCAGTTGCCTCGGTTCACCCACTGCTCCTGCCCGGAGGGGATCACCACCGCGCGGTCCGCCTCACTGAGTCGGAGGTGATCGGCGGCGGCCGCGACGACATCCCGACCTCGCCGTACATCGCCGTCAGCGAGGACTCTCAGCGACGGGATCATGTACTGGTCCCAGGTGGGGGCGGGCATGCGGCCTCCTCTGTCCGGTGCGGCGTGTTCGCACTGGACCTGCGGCGATGCGAGCTGGCACAGGGCGCGGGTTCCCGAGACTTCGGCTGTCCACAATCCCCCTCAAGGGCAGTGCGATCTGTTTGCCCCCTTCGGCACACTGGCCGTCATCCCCAGCATCCCGCGGCAAGGAGCGGCGGTAATCGTCGATCGCCGTGCGCTTCAGCCGGACCAGCGTCAGCCGCGCCCCCTCCCCCAGGCTCATCCTGTCGCCGATGGCCCGCATCGTGACCATCAGACGACCACGCCCTGCGAGCGGCGGAGCGGCCCCGTGCGGCCGGTGCCGTCGCGCTCCGAACGAGTGCGGTCACCGGCGTCCTGCGACTGCACTCGCGGGTCGTGCGCAATGCTCATCTCGGGATGCTACGACGCAGTGCGGACAGGCCGAAGGGAACGCTGGCGAGCTCACCCACGACGACGCGCAGCCGGGACCGACCGAGAACGACAGCACTCGGAAGCAGCCACGCGGCTACTCTCGATCCATGGTCGGCTCTCCCGTCATCGCCCCCGAGCTCGTGACAGCGCTGGTGCCGTCACTCTCTCGGAGCCTCGCCGAGCAGTTCAACGTGTTCCGGGTGATGCACCACGGCACCCACGAGAAGCAGCTCTCCAACGTCTTCGCCTGGCTGCTCAACGAACAGGGAACCCATCAGCTCGGAGACGCACCCCAGCGCATCTTCCTCGATCTCGTCAACGCTGCGCTCCCCGAAGGAACCGCACTCCCCGTGACGGGATACGCAGTCGCCCAGGAGGTCGTCACTCCCGGGCACGAGGGGATGCTCGATCAGGAGTCCGCGGACATCGCCGACATCGTGCTCTCCTCGCCGGAGGCGGCTGTCGTCGTGGAGAACTTCGGAACGTCCGACGGGCACGGCCACGACTACCGCAGGTATCTCGCGCTCGGCACGGCAGGTGGACGTGCTGCTGCGGTCGTGCTCCTGTGCGAGCGCCGCGCCCCTCACCTCCAGCGCGACGGGTGGGAACAGGCAGTCGTGGTCACCGATGCCGAGTACCTGAACGCCCTCCGCGCGCACGTCGCCGACGATCGCTCATGGACCCGTCGGCACCCGGACCAACACCTCTTCATCCGTCAGCTGTTCGAGCACTTCGTGGAAGGACCCGCAGCGATGAACACCGAGGACACCCTCGCTTTCCTCACCGCGATGTGCGAGACGGGGGAATCGGCACGGTACGGGCAGCGACCTCGCGACCGCGTGGCGCAGGAGTTCGGCGACCTCATCGCCGCCCGGGCCCGCCGTCAGCTCGAGGACAGCCGTACGCTTCTCGCCTCGACGAAGCGGGCGCTGCGGGGCTACGCGAGCACTGTGCTCATTGATCAAGTGAACGAACGGATCACCGCGGGCCCGATCGAGAAGGTCGTGACACGCTTCGTCGGCCAGTGGGAGTGGTGCGTCGAGCTGCAACGCGCTGACAAGCATCCGACAGTCTTCGTCGAGTACGGTCCTACGGCGGTCGTGGAGCGGGAGCGGGTCCCGCAGCAGACCGAGAACCCCGACTACTCGCAGGTGTTCGTCACGCTGAAGGACGCCAAGGTCGGAGGGATCTCGCGCATCGCGCATACCGGTGTACGTCTCACCGAGGTCCTGGACGGTCTAACGGCCGACGACGTACGGCTGCGAGATGCGGTGCTGGAGATCGCCGGCGAGTAGCGTCGCTCAACGGTGCATGTCACGGAAGTCCTCAGCCCGCAGCCAGGCCGTCGTGTGTCTTCCGTGTCCGCCCCGGAAGACCGCTCAAGACAACACCCGCAGCCGTCGGAGGCGGGCGATCACGAACTGCGCAGCGGCCAGCTCTCCGTAAGGTAGTCCAGCGCATGGCCGAGCAGAGCCACGATGTCCGGTCCCGTCGCCTGCGTGGTGTCGATCCGCACGGACGCCTCGAAGCGCGTGTCGCCATCACGTCGGAAGCCCGGGTTGTAGCGCGAAGCATCGCCGCGTTCGAATCCCTTCTCGACGATCTCCGCCCAGTCCCCTTTCGCTGAGGGACGCCCGGACCCCTTATCAGTAAGGAGCAGACCAGCGCGGTCCGGATCGGTCTCCCGGAGGTAGTCGGAGAAGCTGTCGATTCGGATGGCTTCATCGAGAGTCGTCGCGAGGTGCCACGCAGCTTCTCTCTCAGCTCGCCCGTCCGGGAGTACATGGACCCCGAAGCGGAAATCCATCTTCCTAGCAGCCGGCTGCCACCGCACCTCTGCAATGGCGTTCTGCCCCTCTTGTCTCTGCGGGAAAGCACGCCACGACTGGAGCAGTGCATTGCCTCCTCCCGAGGTGACGCCGGGGTACGCCCGGTCCGCGCCTGCCTTGACGACGGCAGGCTTCAGGGCGCGGGTCAGGACGCGTCCCAGGAACGGGTCGGAGATCGACGAAAGCGACTCCGCCTCCCTGCCGTCGACCCCGACGCTCACAGCGGTGATCAGTGCCGACCACGACTCGAGGACCCTCGTCGCGGCCGCAGCAAGTACCGCAACTTCAGAGTTCGTGGACTCCATCCAGCGGCCTACGAGCGACGGGAGGGGAGCCACGGTCCATTGGGGGTCCAAGGCTGAGTCATGTGGGTCCTCCTGGTCCAGGGACGTGAGGAGCAGCGGGACGTCGGCGGCGAATGTCGACAAGTACCAGTCGGACTGCGCCTCGCTGAGGTGGTGACCGAGCTTCACCTCCACTGCACCGATCGTGTCACCGGCTGCGTCCATAAGAAGGAGGTCCGCACGCTTCTCGGTGCTCGCCCGTCCTTCTCGGATCGCTCGAGCGGGCAGCGCTCCGAGAAGGTCCGACCATGGCGTCGGGTCTTCCTCGGTGAAGTAGGCCAGCAGATCGCTGACGTTCGTCTCGCTCGCGAGAATCCTGCCCAGTCCGTTCATCGTCGATCCCCCGCTCAGTAGTGGTCCGCTTCAGGCTCAAAGAATGCCCGAGTCGCCAGACATTCGCTGGAGCTTCTCGCGCACTCCGCCTCGTCTGTCGCGACTGGCGCGTCCGCCGACCTACCCCCGCATGCTCCGATACGGCGTCCGCCCATCGAGCTCGACGAGGACGAGGTCAAGTCCCTGGAAGTGGTGTAGCGATCCTTCGCTGAGAGGTCAGGCGGCCAGAGCGGGCAGAGAGCTGGTGGCGACCTCCCCGGTGCTGGTGTCGGGGACGAGGTTGAGGCGGCATCGGGCGAGGACGTCGAGGCCGAGGTAACGGCGTCCTTCGGCCCACTCATCGGTCTGTTCGGCCAGGACCGCGCCGACGAGACGGACGATCGCCTCGCGGGTGGGGAAGATGCCCACGGAGTCGGTGCGGCGACGGATCTCCTTGTTCAAACGCTCGGTGGGATTGTTCGACCAGATCTGCCCCCACACATCCTTGGGGAACGCGGTGAACGCGAGGAGGTCCGCACGGGCGGCGTCGAGGTGCTCGGCCACGGCCCGGAGCCTCTCGCTCACGTAGTCCAGCAGCCGCTCGAACTGCGCGTTCACCGCTTGTGCGTCGGGCTGGTCATAGACGCTGTGCAGCATCGCCTTCACCGCCGGCCACATGCCCTTGGGGCAGATGCTCATCAGGTTCGCCGCGTAGTGGGTGCGACAGCGTTGCCAGGCCGCGCCGGGCAGGTGCGCAGCGATCGCTTCGACCAGCCCCGCATGCGCATCGGAGGTCACCAGGCGAACGCCGGCGAGGCCGCGGGCGACGAGGTCGGCGAAGAAGCCGTTCCACGCAGCTCCCGTCTCGGAGGTGGCGACCCGCATGCTGAGCACTTCGCGGTGCCCATCCCCGTTGACGCCGGTGGCGAGCAGGACGACGGCGTTGATCACCCGCCCACCCTCACGGACCTTCATCGTCAGCGCGTCGGCGGAGACGAACGTGAACGGCCCGGCCTCGTCCAGCGGGCGGTGGCGGAACTGCTCGACGTGCTCGTCCAACGACTCCGCCATCCTGCTGACCTGCGACTTCGAAAGCGAGTTGATGCCAAGGGTCTTCACGAGCTTATCCATGCGGCGGGTAGAGACACCGGCGAGATAGCAGTCCGCGACGACCGTGATCAGCGCAGACTCGGCGCGCTTGCGGCGCTCGAGCAGCCAGTCCGGGGAAGTAGGTGCCGGTGCGGAGCTTGGGGATCGCGACGTCGATCGTGCCGACGCGGGTGTCGAGGTCGCGGTGGCGGTAGCCGTTGCGCTGAGCGACCCGGTCGCTGCTGGGCCGGCCGTACTCCGCGCCGGCGACGGCGTCCGCGTCCGCGGAGAGCAGGGTGTTGATCCCGTCTTGGAGCAGGCTGCGCATCAGATCCGGGGATGCTTCGGACAGGGCTTCACCGAGCAGGCCGTAAGGGTCGACAATGCGGGGAGCGGTCATCGTGATGACTCCGTTCGAGAGTGCTGTGGAAGGTTGTCTCGAAGGATCACACGGTGGCCGCGCCCACGTCCGAGACGATCACGGGGCCACCGCGCTACACCACTATGCGGGACTCAACTGGTCGCGGATCACTACGACCCGCCAATCCACGCTTTGCCAGGGGCGCGGACGTCGAGCCGCTCCCCCTTCCTTCGCAGGAGCACTCCGGCACACCGGTCGCGTTGCCGGCCCCATGCTGCTGCTCGGGGCCGGAAAGGACCTGGCCTTAGCCCCGCTGACGACCTTCGGCATCGCCGGCGCGAGCAGCGCCGGGGTCATAGAGGCGGAATGGGAGCTGCTGAGGCCTGCTGCGCACACCGGGCACGACTGGCATCCTGCCTGGTCATGACGTTCGCGGGACGATGCGCACCTCGGAATGCGGCCCGCGATAGGGCAAGATGTGTCGCTGTCTCGTCCCCTCCCTCCTCGAGGAGCCCCCGATGACCGCCACCCCGCCCGCGCAGGAGCTCGCCCCCACCCGCTCCGAGCGCCTCGACCGCCTCCCCTTCACCCGCCGCCACGGCAAGCTGCTGGGCGCCTCCGGCATCGGCTGGGCACTGGACGCGATGGACGTCGGCCTGGTGTCCTTCGTGATCGCCGCGCTCAGCGTGCACTGGGGCATCTCCAAGGGCGACGGCTCGCTGCTGGCCTCGGCCGGCTTCGTCGGGATGGCGATCGGCGCCACCGTGGGCGGGCTGCTGGCCGACCGCATCGGCCGCCGCAGCGTCTTCGCCCTCACCCTGCTGGTCTACGGCCTGGCCACCGGGGCCTCCGCCCTCGCCGGAGGCCTGGCGGTGCTGATCACGCTGCGTTTCGTCGTCGGCCTGGGGCTCGGGGCGGAGCTGCCGGTCGCCTCGACCCTGGTCAGCGAGTTCGCCCCGAAGCGGATCCGCGGCCGGGTGGTGGTGTGGCTGGAGGCATTCTGGGCGCTGGGATGGATCCTCGCCGCCCTTATCGGCACCTTCGTGGCCGCCTCCGGGCCGAACGGCTGGCGCTGGGCGCTCGCGATCGGCGTGGTGCCCGCGCTGTACTCGCTGGTGATCCGCCTGTCCCTGCCCGAGTCGGTGCGCTACCTGGAGAGCAGGGGCCGCTACGAGGAGGCGGAGGCCGCGGTGCGGCAGTTCGAGGAGTCCGCCGACGTGCCCCCACCCGCCGACCCCGACGCCCGCCACGGCGAGTCCGCCGCGACGGAGCACACCCGGGAGAGCATCTGGTCCCCCGGGCTGCGGGCGCGCACCGCGGGCCTGTGGGTGGTGTGGTTCTGCATCAACCTGTCCTACTACGGCGCCTTCATCTGGATCCCGACGCTGCTGGTGGACCGCGGCTTCGACCTCACCCGCTCCTTCACCTTCACCCTGATCATCACGCTCGCGCAGATCCCCGGCTACGCGGTCTCCGCCTGGCTGATCGAGGTGCTCGGCCGCCGGTGGACGCTCACGATCTTCCTGGCCGGCTCCGCCGCGGCCGCGACGGCCTACGGGCTCGCGGACTCGGCCACGGCGATCATCGTGGCCGGCTGCCTGCTGAGCTTCTTCAACCTCGGCGCCTGGGGCGCCCTGTACGCGATCGGCCCCGAGCTGTACCCCACCCCCGTGCGCGGCACCGGCACCGGGGCCGCGGCGGGCTTCGGCCGCATCGCCTCCCTGCTGGCCCCGTTCATGGTGCCGGTGCTGGTGGCGAGCGGCGGCGAGATCCTCGCCTTCGGCATCTTCGCCCTGGCCTTCGCCCTGGCGGCGGTCGCAGCCTTCACCCTGCCCGAGCAGCGCGGCCGCGCCCTCGAGGCCTGAACCCCGAGACGTCGGGACGATGCCTGGGGTTCCCCGCCCCGGATGCGCATCCGGGGCCCCGTGCCCGACCCCCCTCGGGCACGGGCGCTCTCAGCCCAGCAGCTCCCCCACCCGGGTGACGATCCGCGCGAAGGAGATCGCCCCGGGGTCCGGGGTGCCCTGGGACTTGTCGCCGTGGGTGCGGGCGCGGCCCTTGGAGGCGACCAGGTCCGCGGTGCCCCGGGCGGCCTCGGTGGCCTGCTCGGCGGCGGAGGCCACGGCCGCGGCGGCCTCCCCCTCGGCGGAGGCCAGGGACTCGCGGAAGGGCACCATGGCGTCCACCATCGTCTTGTCCCCCACCTGGGCTCCGCCCAGCCGCTCCACGGCCTCGACCGCGCCGATCATACCGGCCAGCAGCTGCGCGTCGGTCACCGCCTGCTGGTCGTCCAGGGCGCTGCCGAGGCTGGTCAGGGCCGCGCCCCACAGCGCGCCGGAAGTGCCGCCGGCCTCGGCGGACCAGGCGGCCCCGGCCTGCACCAGCACGGTGCGGGCCCCGGCGCCGCCGTCGATCGCCCGGCGTCCGGCGCGGTCCGCGGCGCGGATGCCGATGAGCATCCCCTGGCCGTGGTCGCCGTCCCCGGCGATCTGGTCCATCCGGCCCAGCTCGGGCTCCAGCTCCTCCAGCAGGGCGGACAGCTCGGCGAGAACCTCCCCGACGCGGGCGGCCGAGGCGCGGGAGTCCTCCGAGGCCTCCGGGATCGGGTCCTCCCCGGGGGCGTAGACCTCGCCGCGCTCCTCTCCGAGCTCGCCCTCGACGGTGCCGCCGCGACGGAAGGCGGGGGCGTCGGCCGGGGCCAGCCAGTACCGCTCCAGCTCCGTGTCCAGGCGCGTCACGGTCAGCGACAGCCCGGCCATGTCGAGGCTGGTCACGTGCTCGCCCACCTCGGGCCGCACGACGGTCAGGCCGCGCTCAGCGAGCAGCTCGGACACGTGCGCCCAGAGCACGAACATCTCCTCGTACTTCACGGTGCCCAGGCCGTTCAGCACCACGGCGACCCGCGCGGAGTCGAGCTCCGGGGTCTCGGCCAGTGCGCCCTCCACCAGGCGCTCGGCCAGCTCGCGGGCACGCGGCATGGGCACCTCGTCGATGCCGGGCTCACCGTGGATGCCGAGGCCCACGGCCATCGCGCCCTCGGGCACGTGGAACAGGGCGTCCTCGGCGCCGGGCAGGGTGCAGCCGTCGAAGGCGACGCCGATCGAGCGGGTCGCGTCGTTGGCCTTCCACGCCACGGCCTCGGCCTCCTCCAGGGAGGCCCCGGCCTGGATCGCGGCGCCGGCGACCTTGAAGACCACGAGGTCCCCGGCGATGCCGCGGCGGTCGCGGTGCTGGTCCTCGGAGTTGGAGGCGACGTCGTCGCTGACCTTCACGATGCGGGTGTCGATGCCCTCGGCGCGAAGCTTCTCGGCGGCGACCCCGAAGTGGAGGACGTCCCCGGCGTAGTTGCCGAAGCCGAGGATCACGCCGCCGCCGTTCTCGGCGTTGCGGGCCACGGCGTAGACCTGGTCCGCGGAGGGCGAGGCGAAGATGTTGCCGCAGGGGGCGCCGTGGGCGAAGCCGGGACCCACCCAGCCGGCGAAGGCCGGGTAGTGGCCGGAGCCGCCGCCCACCACCAGGGCGGGCTGCCCGGCAGGGGTGGCGGCGGCGCGCACCACCCCGCCGTGCACCCCCAGCAGCTCCTCGGGGTATGCCGCGACCAGGCCGCGGACGGCGTCGGCGGGAAAGGAGCTCGGATCGTCGTACAGGTAGGTCATCACGGCCTCCGGGGCTCGGATCAGGGGGCTGGCGAGGACGGACGGAACACGGACGGGGCGGGCCGGCCCCATGGGGAGCCGGCCCGCCCGGTCGCTCAGGCGGCGGTGTAGCCGCCGTCGATGGACATGATCGAGCCGGTCACGAAGGAGCTCGCGTCGGAGGCGAGGTACACCGCGGCGCCGGCCAGCTCGTGGGGCTCCCCGGGGCGCTTCATCGGGGTCATCAGCATCCACTGGTCGATCTGCGGACCGCCCTCCTCGAAGAACTCGCGGGTCAGCTCCGTCTTCATGTAGCCCGGGGCGATGGCGTTGACGCGCACGCCCTGCTCGGCCCACTCGCAGGCGGCGCTGCGGGTCAGGTTGTGCACCGCGGACTTGGAGGCGTTGTAGCTGGCCTGGGCCTGCGGGATGTTCGCGATCAGGCCGCTCATGGAGCCGGTGTTGATGATGCTGCCGGAGCCGCGACCGATCATGTGGCGGCCCACGGCGCGCAGCACGTAGAACACGCCGTCCAGGTTCAGCGCCATCACCTTGCGCCAGTTCTCGTCGGGCACGTCCTCGATGCCCTGGTGGATGACCATGCCGGCGTTGTTCAGCAGGATGTCGATCCCGCCGAACTCGGCGGCGACGTCGGCGACGACGGCGTCCACGGCCGCGGAGTCGGTGACGTCCAGGTGGCGGTAGCCGGTGCGGACACCCGTGGCGGAGGCCAGCTCCTGGGCGGCGGCCTCGCCGGGGGCGTCGTCGATGTCGACCAGGACGATGTTCGCGCCGTGGTCGGCGAGGCCGCGGGCCATGGCCAGGCCCAGGCCCTTGGCGCCGCCGGTGACGAGGGCGGTCTTCCCGCTGAGGTCGAAGAGATCGGTGGTGGTGCTCATGGGGTGTCCTTCCGGAGCAGGGGCGTCGGGTGGGAGTGCAGGGGGCCGGGCGGCGGGAAGGGGTCCTGCCGCCCGGCCGGGGGCATCAGGCGGTGGCGCCGTGGTGCTCGTGGTGGTCGTCGGCCTCGATGGTCTTGCCGTGGGCCCGGGGCTGGTCGACCTTGAGGAAGAAGGTCATCACGAAGGCGCAGCCGTACAGCAGGACGAAGGCCCAGACCACGCCCACGTCGCCGCCCCAGGGCCGCACCAGCGCCACCACGGCCGAGCCGAGGAAGGTCGCACCGCCCGCGGCGGTGGTGTACATGGCCATCGCGGCGCCCTTGTGGTCGGGGGCGAGCGCCGGCATGATCGCGCCGAGCGGCACGAAGCCGGCCAGCATGATGCCGAAGATGGTGCCCGCGGCAACGGCCACGAAGTAGCCCCAGTCGGAGCCGGCCGGCACCCAGTGCGGCACGTACCACCAGGCCAGCAGGCCGATGGCGGAGCCGACGATGCCGAACCAGCGCACGGTGGTGGTCCAGCCGATGCGGTCGCCCAGCGCCCCGAAGGCGGCGTTGAACAGGATGTTGCCGGCGAAGATCACCGAGGTCATCACCAGCCAGCGGGACTCGCCCCAGCCCAGGGTCTGGGCGATCACGGTGGGCAGGATGATGAACATGCCGAACTGCGGGGCGGTGTTGATCAGGCGGGTCAGGAAGCCCATCAGCACACGCTTGTTGGTGGCGGCCAGCCGCACGCCGGAGAAGATGACCCGCGAGCTGCTCTCGCCCTCGGGGGCCAGGCGGCGGTAGCCGTGGGGCTCCCGCACGCCCAGCCGTGCCACCAGGAAGCCGGTGATGACGATCGCGGTGGAGGCGACCATGGTCCAGCGCTGGCCGGTGAAGCCGCCGCCGAAGGTCGGGATCAGCACCACGGCCACCAGGGAGCCGATGGTCGGCATGCCGCCGGTGAACATCACGTAGAACCAGCCCACGGCCGCGCCGTTGCGCTGCTTGTTGACCACCGCGTTGATCCACACCAGGAAGGCGAAGGCGAACAGCGGGAAGCCGAAGCCGCGCAGCGCGTAGCTCAGGAAGATCAGCGGCACCGACTCGGTGGCCAGCGAGCCGACGAAGGCCGCCTGGAAGACCACCCAGACGACGACGCCCAGCAGCATCACCCTCCGGGGGCCCCACAGGTCCGAGAGCGCCCCGGCCAGGTAGGAGCCGATCAGCGCGGAGAGGCTGTAGAAGGTGATGATCGTGGCGGCGAGGTTGATCTTCTCGTCGCCGCCGCCGAACACGTTGGCGAGGTGCGGGGAGACGAAGTTGGTCTCCACGCCGTTGCCGGTCATGAAGATCAGCACGCCGAGGAAGCCCCAGCGCAGGGCGTGGGGGATGCCGAGCCGGTCCAGGAAGGTCTCCTGGGCGGCGCCGGGCTGCGGCTGGGCGCCGGCGGTCCGGGGGACGGAGCTCATGCGAGCACTCCTTCGTGCAGGGAGAGGGGGATGGGGACCGCGCTCAGCGACCGGGGAGGATGGAGACCTTGACGGAGGCGCCGGAGGAGTCGCCCACGGTGTCCAGGGCGGTCTGGACCTCGCCCAGGCCGAACTGGTGGGTGCAGATCTCGTCCATCGGCAGGGTGCCGGACTCGATGATCTTGATGGCCGCGGGCCAGCAGTTCGGGCCCAGGTGGGCGCCGAGCACGTCGAGCTCCTTGTCGTCGGAGATGATCGACCAGTCCACGGTGACGTCGTCCTTGAACACCGAGTACTCGACGAAGCGGCCGAGCTTGCGCAGCAGGTTCAGGCCCTGGGAGACGGCGCTGGGGTGGCCGGTGCACTCGATGTACACGTCGGCGCCGTAGCCGCCGGTCAGCTCGCGGACCTTCTCGAACACGTCGACCGTCGAGGGGTTCAGGGTGAGGTCGGCGCCGCACTTCGCGGCCAGGGCGAGCTTGTCGTCGTCGAAGTCGAGGGCGATGACCAGTTTCGGGTTCTTGTGGGAGGCGCCGATGATCGCGCCGAGGCCGATGGGGCCGCAGCCGGCCACGACCACCACGTCGTCGAAGGTGAGCTGGGCGCGCTCCACGGCGTGCAGCGAGCAGGACAGCGGCTCGGAGAAGGCCGCGTGGTGCGGGGGGATCTCGGAGGAGACCTTGTGGGCGCGGGCCAGGGCCGGGACGACCATGTACTCGGCCATCGCGCCGTCGTAGTGCTTGAAGCCGAACATGTCGTGCGGGCCGCACATCCAGTACCAGCCGCGCTGGCAGTACATGCATTCGCCGCAGGGCACGATCTGCTCGCAGGCGATGCGGTCGCCGAGGGAGACTCCGTGGTGGGCCAGGGCCTCCTCGCTGCCGGCGACGACCTTCCCGACCAGCTCGTGGCCGGGGGTGATGCCGGGCTGCACCCAGCGATCGCGGTTCTCGTCGCCCCAGAACTTCGCGGCGCCGTGGTAGCACTTCAGGTCGCTGGCGCAGACGCCGACCGCCTCCACCTGGATCAGCAGCTCGTCGTCGGCGGGCGTCGGGACCGCCACCTCCTCGAGCCGGTAGTCCTCGGGGGCGTGCATGACCACGGCCTGCATGGTGTCGGGGATCGAGCTCATCGGACCACATCTCCTTCGATACGTCACGGGCGCCCCGGGTGGGGCTCGGTGCGGCAGGGAGGGCCATCCGGGCGGGCCGTCCTCGACGCCGCGACCCACCGTAGGGAGACCTAGAACATCGGTCAAGCACAAATGTTCCGACCCAGCACACGACAGGGAATCGGACGTATCGGTCGGGTGTGTCGGCGCAGCCGGGGCGCACGGGACGTGCCGGACGGCGGGACGGGGCCGCCCCCGGAAGCGGGACGGGGTCGCGCCAGGAAGCGGGAGGGGGCCGCGCGGCGTCGGCGGGCTCAGGCCACGGCGGCCGCGGCCTCGCCCTCGGCGAGCACCGCCCGGGCGGTGGGGGCGTCGGTGATCAGGCTGGTGAACAGCCCCGCATTGGCGCCCGCCAGGATCGAGGGCACCTTCTCGGTGCCCGCGGCGAGGGCCAGGATGTGCGGGATCCGGTGCAGCAGCTCCAGGGACGGGCGCAGCAGCCGGTCCGAGCCGGGGTACTCGATCGGGCGGCCGCGGTCGTCGTAGAAGTGCAGGCAGATGTCCCCCGCCGCGGCGTCCAGCGCCGGCTCCTGCCGGGGCACCACGCTGGTCAGGGACTCACGGCCGCGGTACGGGGCGCCGATGCCGATGATCATCGCCCGCGCCCGCTCCCACAGCCCGGTGATCTCCCGGAAGCTCGGGTCCGCCTGCAGGGACTCCCACAGGCTGGGGCTCGGCAGCGCCGGCGCGAAGATGTAGCGCGCCTCGGCGCCCGTGCGGGAGGCCAGGCGGCCCGCGGTCTCGTTGGTCTGGTAGGCACGGTCCGGCTCCTGCAGGCCGCCCACGGTCGGGGCCACGATCACCCCGGGCAGGGCGGGCAGCGAGTCCATGCCGCTGACCGCGTAGGTGGTGCGGCCGGAGGACACCATCAGCACGTCCCCCCGGCGCAGCTGCAGCACCCGCAGCTCCTGGGTCAGCAGCTCCCCCAGGCCCCGGCATCCCCGTTCGATCTGGTCGCCGGGAGCGATGCGCACCTGCGCGATCCCCAGCAGCTCCCGCAGCCGGTCCTCGAGCGCGGGCAGGTCCTCGGCGGGCAGGTCCAGCACCTCGAAGCGCACCATGCCGATGCGGCGCGCCTCGGTGAGCAGTTTGGAGACGGTGGGACGCGAGACCCCGAGGCGCTCGGCCACCTCCGCCTGGCGCAGGTCGTCCAGGTAGTACGCGGAGGCGGCGCGGTGCAGCAGCTGCAGGTCCATCGTGGTCTCGAGCACCGGGTCTCCTCTCGCGGTCGCATCGCAGGCGACCCGCATCGCGCCTGGCCACCGGCTCGTCGGGCGGCAGCGCCGGACGGCGGGCGGGCCGGATCCCCGGAATCCTACCGATCCGGCCGGGGGGCGCACCGGGACCCGGGCGCACCGTGACCACACCGGGACCACACCCGGACCGCCCCGGCTGTCCACCGGATGGATCCAGGGAGACACTGCCCTGCCTATGGCGGGCGAGTGTCTCCCTGGATCCATCTCATGGACATGGCCGGGCGGACGGACCGCGCCCCTCACCCCACGCCCAGGGTGCGGCGCAGGTGGGCATGGGCGTACTCGCAGACCAGGGCGTGGCGGTAGACCATCTGCGGCACGTCCACGTTGGAGTCCATCCACAGGCTCACCCCGTCCACCTTCCAGTGCCGGAAGGCCTCGTCCCCGGTGATGGCGGCGACAATCTCCAGCAGGGAGTCGTCGAAGCGCAGCGAGTGCACGGCGCGGCGGAACTCCTCGAGGTCCAGCGCCATGGCGAAGGGGATGTTCATCAGGCACAGCGCGGTCTGGATGTCCAGGCGCAGCAGCAGCTCCATGGCGTCGGGGGCGACGAAGCGGCGCAGGAACCACAGGCACAGGGCGTCCATGGTCGTCAGCCGCATCCAGCGCCGCGGCACCAGGCGCTTGGCCAGGCTGATCCACCACACCAGGATGCGGGAGGCGGGCCGCGCGAGGGGGTAGAGCCAGTGGCGAGAGGGGCGCCGCTGGTCCTTCGCGATCATCGCGACGAGCTCGCGGTCCAGGGGGATCGAGGGGTCGGCCAGCACGGCCTCCCACATGCTGGGGTCGCCGAGCGGCGCGGAGCGGTGCGCGGGGGTCGCCATCTCAGCACCGGTCCAGCTCGGTGAGCTGCAGGGCGTACAGCCGTGCCACCACCCGCGCACAGGAGACGATCTCGTCGTGGGCGGCGGCGTCGAGCCGGTCGGAGGAGAGGATCGCGTCCAGCGCCCCGGTGTGCTCGGCGTCGGCGTCGTGGTGGTAGCGCATGAAGTGCACCTGAGCGTCGGCCAGGCCCAGCACCTCCTGGAAGCGCTCCGCCCAGCCCAGCGCCTTCTGCGCGCCCAGGCCCTCGATGATGACCATCGCGCCGAGGCAGGCCACGGGATTGGGCCGTCCGGCCTGGTGGAACATGTATACGGTCAGGGCCTGGGTGCCGATGTTGGGACGGCCGGCCCGGAGCTCCTCGCGGGAGCCGCCGACGGCGACGTAGTCGTGCTCGAGCATCAGGTGGTCGCGGTGCTCCTCGACGGCGTGGTGCATCGCGGCGGAGCGCAGCTCGAAGTGGTCCATGTCGAAGCCGGAGGCGGCCAGGGCGATCCAGCGGGAGCCGTCAACCACCTGCTGACGGAGGTTCCGCAGCAGCCGCAGGTAGTCCTCGATCTCCACCTCCCCCGCCTCGAGGGCGAGGAGGATCGGCACCTGCGCGAGCTGCTCCTCGACCTCGGACCAGACCTCGGCCAGGCGGGCTGCGAGATCGTCGGGGTCGGCGGCGGTCGGGGCGGCGCCGGTGTTTCCGCGGGTGGCGAGGTTCGAGTACCAGCGGGACTCGTCCAGGCCCGGGATGCGGGCGGCGAGGGCGTCGAACACCAGGTCGCGGAAGGCGTGGGTGCTGTAGTGGCAGATCACGTGGTCGAGGCGGCGCAGGTCCACGAGGCCGTGGTCGACGAGCCGCTCGAACTCGGCCAGGCCCATCTCGGTCAGCCGCGGCAGCATCGCGGTGTCCTGGCGGATCTGCAGCATCCCGGCGCGCTCGGCGGCGGCGAGGTCCTCCTGGTCCTGCCAGGTGCGGCCGGCCTCGGCGACGGGCCCGGCGAGCCCGGCGCGCATGCACACGGGCTGCTCGTGGGCGTGGGAGACCAAGCGCACCCAGTCCACCCGCAGGCTGGGGGCGTCCCGGCGCGGCTGGAACTCGACCACGGCGGCCCCGGCCCCGTCGGAGAGCATCCAGCGCAGGAAGTGGGCGTCGCCGCGGCCGGCGGTGCCGGTGAAGCGGCGTTCGTGCAGCCAGCGGCTGGAGAGCTCGGAGCCGACGACGGCGGCGCGGGCGTGGTCGCCGAGGCGCACCTTGGCGACGGCGGCGTCGAGCGCGGCGATCGAGGAGGCGCAGACCCCCTGGGCGGTGAGCAGCTGCATCGGGCCGCCGCCGAGCCGGCCGTGCACCATCGAGGCGAAGCCCGGCACCAGCAGGTCGCCCTGGGTGGTGGCGCAGGCGAGCATCCCGAGGTCCTCGGGGCCGAGGCCGCGGTCGGCGAGGGCCGCGCGCAGGGCGTGCGCGGCGAGCTCCTCGTTCAGGGCGGTGGTGCGGCCCTCGGTGTCCATCGCGTAGTGGCGGGTGCGGATGCCGTTGGCCTGCTGGATCGAGGCGCGCAGGCGGGCGGTGACCCGGTCGGTGCCGCCGAGGATGTCCGCCACCTCGTCATTGGCGATGGGAGGCCCGGGCAGGTGGCTGCCGAGTCCGGTGATGTACGCGCTGGCCGTCATCCGGTCATTTATCCACGGCGACGCACGATGACCCAGGGGTAGGACTCCCCACGCGGCTACGGTGGGACCAGCCCGGCCGGCCCGCTGCGAGGGTCGGCGCCCCGTCCCCGCCCCGGAGGTCCCATGCGCGCCGAGCGTCTCACCGACTCGATCTGCTACCACGGCGAGGGTCCCAGCTGGTCACCCACCTGGGGCGGGCTGCGCTGGGTGGACATGCTGGCCGGGGACGTCCTGCAGCGCGGCGAGGACGGCGCGATCACCCGGATCCCCACCCCGAGCCGGGTCGTGGCCTGCGTGCGCCCGGCCGCGGACGGCGGCGCGGTGATGGCCCTCGAGAAGGGCTTCGGACGGGAGGACGCCGACGGGACGATCACGGCCCTCCCGCCGCTGTGGAGCGAGCCGGTGCGGATGAACGAGGGCGCCGTCGCCCCGGACGGCTCCTTCCTGTGCGGCTCGATGGCCTACGACCAGCGGCGGGGCGCGGCAGCCATGTGGCGCCTGCACCCCGACGGCCGCAGCGAGCGGCTGTTCGGCGGGCTCACCATCTCCAACGGCCTCGCCTTCACCGCCGACGGTGCCCGCGCGTTCTTCGTCGACACCCCGAGCGGCCGGGTCGACCTCTTCGACTGGGACGACGAGGCGGGCCTCGTCGAGCGCCGCCCCTTCGTCGACCTGGCGACCGAGGACGGCCACCCCGACGGGCTGTGCCTGGACGCGGAGGGGAACGTCTGGGTGGCGATGAACGGCGGCGGGCAGGTGCTGGGCCTGGACGCCGCCGAGGCCGTCGCGGAGCGCATCGAGGTGGGGGCGCGGCAGGTCACGGCCTGCACCTTCGGCGGGGAGGACCTGGCGACGCTGTTCATCACCACCAGCCGGGAGAACCTGCCGGCCGAGGAGGACCCCGCCGCCGGCTCCCTCTTCGCCGCCACCCCAGGCGTCACCGGCGACCCGACCCTCCGCCTCTACGGCGCCTGACCCGCGGCACCGAGGCGCCGAGGCGTCCCAGGGCCCTGCCCCGTCCCGGCCCCCGCGGACCGGAGCCAGTACCGCCTGCTCCCCATGCTCACGCCCCGCCATGTCCGGGAAACTTCCACCCACGCGGAAGATTTTCGGACGCCGCGCCCCACTCCCCGCCCCCACCCACGACGAAGCCCCGCTTTTCGACGTTTCCTGCCAGATCGTGGCAGCAAACGTCGAAAAACGGGGCGGTAAAGGGCCCGTACCACTCAGGCTCTACCGGACTGCCTGATCTCCTGCCGCTCGCAGGCTCACAGCACGTCGATCAGGCTCTACCGGACTGCCTGATCTCCTGCCGCTCGCAGGCTCGCAGCACGTCGATCAGGCGGTGGCGGCCTCGGTGTCGTCGTCGACCCAGTCGAAGGTGCGCTCGACGGCCTTCTTCCACAGTCGCATCGACCGCTCGCGGGTCTCCTCGTCCATGTTCGGCTCCCAGCGCTTGTCCTCGGCCCAGTTGTCGATGACGTCCTGCTCGCCGGACCAGAAGCCCACCGCGATGCCGGCCGCGTAGGCGGCGCCCAGCGCAGTGGTCTCGATGACCTTCGGGCGCACCACGGGCACGCCGAGGATGTCGGCCTGGAACTGCATCAGGGTCTCGTTCTTCACCATGCCGCCGTCGACCTTGAGCTCGGTGAGCTCCACGCCCGAGTCGGCGTTCATCGCGTCGAGCACCTCGGCGGACTGGAAGGCCGTGGACTCGAGGGTGGCGCGGGCGATGTGGTTCTTGGTGATGTACCGGGTCAGGCCCACGATCGCGCCGCGGGCGTCGGACTTCCAGTACGGGGCGAACAGGCCCGAGAAGGCCGGTACCACGTAGCAGCCGCCGTTGTTCTCGACCTGCTTGGCGAGGTCCTCGATCTGCGGGGCGTCCGAGATCAGGCCGAGGTTGTCGCGCACCCACTGCACCAGCGAGCCGGTGACGGCCACGGAGCCCTCGAGCGCGTAGACCGGCTTGTTGTCGCCGATCTGGTAGCAGACGGTGGTGAGCAGGCCGTTGTCGCTGCGCACCAGCTCCTCACCGGTGTTGACCAGCATGAAGTTGCCGGTGCCGTAGGTGTTCTTGCCCATGCCGACCTCGAAGCAGGCCTGGCCGAAGGTGGCGGCCTGCTGGTCGCCGAGGATGCCGGCGATCGGGGTGTCGATGAGCAGGCCCTGCTTGCGGCCGTGGCCGTACACCTCGGAGGAGGACTTGATCTCCGGCAGCATGGACAGGGGGATGCCCATGTCGGCGGCGATGTCCGCGTTCCAGTCCAGGGTGTCGATGTTCATCAGCATCGTGCGGGAGGCGTTGGTGACGTCGGTGACGTGCACGCCGCCGTTGGTGCCGCCGGTCAGGTTCCACACCAGCCAGGCGTCGGTGTTGCCGAACAGCAGGTCACCGGCCTCGGCCTTCTCCTTGGCGCCCTCGACGTTCTCGAGGATCCAGGCCACCTTGGGGCCGGAGAAGTAGGTGGCCAGGGGCAGGCCGACGCGCTCCTTGTACTTGTCGGCGCCCTCCTCGCCGCCCAGGCGGTCGCAGATCTTCTGGGTGCGGGTGTCCTGCCAGACGATGGCGTTGTAGACGGGCTCGCCGGTGTTCTTGTCCCACACCACGGCGGTCTCGCGCTGGTTGGTGATGCCGACGGCGGCGAGCTGGTGACGGTTGATCTCCGCCTGCTGCAGGGCGTCGGCGACGACGGCACGGGTGTTGCGCCAGATCTCCTGCGGATCGTGCTCGACCCAGCCCGACTTCGGGAAGATCTGCTCGTGCTCCTTCTGACCGGTGGAGACGATCTGGCCGTCGTGGTCGAAGACGATCGCGCGGGTCGAGGTGGTGCCCTGGTCGATCGAGAGGATGTACTGCTGGTCGTCGTTCATCGTGACTCCTTCGTGGTGATGAGCGGGAGGATCAGGTGCTGCAGGGAGAAGGGCGGGACGAGGGGGCAGGGGTGCTGTCCACGGCGCCGCCCGGGGACGGGGCGGCCCGGCCGGCGGGGATGCCGGCCGGGACGAGGGGATCAGAAGACCATCGAGACCAGACCGGCGAGGACACCGCCGATGATGGGGCCGAGGATCGGGACCCAGGAGTAGCTCCAGTCGGAGCCGCCCTTGTTCTTGATCGGCAGGATCGCGTGGGCGAGGCGGGGGCCGAGGTCACGCGCCGGGTTGATGGCGTAGCCGGTGGGCCCGCCGAGGGAGGCCCCGATCGCGATCACCAGCAGGGACACGGCCAGCGGGCCGAGCTCGTGGGGGGTGTTGCCGAACATGATGATCACGAAGACCAGGACGAAGGTGCCGATGATCTCGGTGACCAGGTTCCAGCCGTAGGAGCGGATCTCCGGGCCGGTGGAGAAGGTGCCCAGGATCTTTCCGGGGTCGGTCTCCGCGTCGTAGTGGGTCTTGTAGGTCAGCCAGGCGAGGACGGCACCCAGGAAGGCACCGATCAGCTCGGCGACCAGGTAGGCGATGGTGGTGCCCGCGCCGATGGTGATGCCGGGGGCGAACTCGTCGGCGCCGCTGGCCATCAGGCCGAAGGTGACTGCCGGGTTCAGGTGCGCGCCGGAGGCGAAGGCGACCCACACGCCGGAGAAGACCGCGAGGCCCCAGCCGACGTTGATGAGCAGCCAGCCGCCGTCGAAGCCCTTGGTCTTCGTCAGTACGACGTTGGCGACCACGCCGCCACCCAGCAGGGTGAGCATGGCGGTGCCGGCGATCTCCGAGAGGAAGATCGTTGCGATGGTTCCCATGTGTTCTCCTCGTTGAGACCGGATCCGCGGGGCACGGATCCGTCGTCCCGGCACGGGGCCGGGGCACGATGCGCCACCATCGGCGCGACGTGTCGGGGGCGAGCACGGTGCTCGTCACCCACAGGGACGCCCCGGGACCATTCCCGGGGCGTCGGACCGGTCAGTTCCGGGTGGGAACCTCCGGGGCAGCCTCGATCGCCGCGGCCACTGCGGCGTCGCTGTCGGTCGCCTCACCGGCGAGGCGCGCATCGATGAAGGCCCGGTAGGTCTCCACCTCCGCCCGGCGCGTCTCGTCGTCCCATCCCAGCTCACGGCCGATCAGGGTGGCGATCTCATCCGCCGCGGCGGTGCCGCGGTCGGAGGTCTCGTAGTCCAGCCGGGTGCGGCGCAGCAGCACGTCGGCCAGGTGGCGGACGCCCTCGGCGCGGGCGGCGTAGACGATCTCCGCGCGCAGGTAGCGCGGAGCGTGCTCGAGCGGGGTGCCCAGCGAGGCGTCCTCGTCGATCAGGGCCAGCACGTCGGTCAGCAGCGAGCCGTAGCGGAACAGCAGGCGGTCGGTGCGGACCTCGTCGAAACCGTAGCGGCGGGCCAGCTCTGCGCGGCCGCGGCGCAGCTCCTCGTAGCCCTGGGCGCCGATCACGGGCACCGAGGTGGTCAGGCTGGTGCGGCCCGGGGCGGTGTCCTTGATGGCGAAGTCGACGACGTCCTCGGCCATCACCCGGTAGGTGGTGTACTTGCCGCCGGCGATCGCGGTCAGGCCCGGCTCGACCTCCATCACGGTGTGCTCGCGGGAGACCTTGGTGGAGGCCCCGGAGCCCTTCTTGACGGGCTGCAGCAGCGGGCGCAGGCCCGAGTACACGCCGATCACGTCGGAGCGGTCGAGGTCGTCGGCGAGCACCGCGTTGGCGTGCTCGAGCACGTAGTCGATGTCGGAGCTGGTGGCGCCGACGGCGGCGGGCTCCTCGGTCCACTTCGTGTCGGTGGTGCCGATGACCCAGTACTCGTCCCAGGGGATGATGAACAGGACGGACTTCTCGGTCTGGGTGATGATGCCGGTGTCGGGCACCGCGGGGATGCGGTCGCGGGCCACGGTGATGTGGATGCCCTTGGAGGCGAGCACCTCGAGGCCGGCGTCGGCCCCGGCGAGCTCCTGCTGCTCCTGGGTCCAGACGCCGCCGGCCAGGATGGTCTCGCGGGCGTGGACGTCGAACTCCTCGCCGGTCTCCTCGTCGCGCACCCGGGCGCCGATCACGCGCTTGCCCTCGTGGAGGTAGTCCACGACGGTGGTGTAGTTGGCGACGGCGGCGTCGTGCTGGGCGGCGGAGCGCACCAGCATCATCACGAAGCGGGCGTCGTCCATCTGCGCGTCGTAGTACTCCAGGGCGCCGACGGCCTCGTCCCCGTCCAGGGCCGGGAACACCTCGAGCATCTTGTCGTGCAGCAGATGACGGTGGAAGGGCACGGCGCGCTTGCGGCCCACGGACTGCATGGCGTCGTACAGCATCACGCCGGAGCCGATGAAGGCGCGGTCGACGACCTTCTTGAAGAAGGGGAAGACGAACTTGATGGGCCGCACCAGGTGGGGGGCGGTGTGCTCGAGCAGCAGGTCGCGCTCGCGCAGGGCCTCGGCGACGAGCTTGAAGTCGAGCATCTGCAGGTAGCGCAGGCCGCCGTGCATGAGCTTGGAGGACTTCGAGGAGGTGCCGGAGGCCCAGTCCTCGCGCTCGACGAGGCCGACGGAGAGGCCGCGGGTGGCGGCGTCGAAGGCGGCGCCGGCGCCGTTCACGCCGCCGCCGACGACGAGGACGTCCAGGGGGGCGTCCACGGTGGCAGAGCGGAGGCGGGCCAGGTGCTCGTCGCGGGTGGCGGGGGCCAGGACGGACCGCTGCGTGGCAGGCGTGACAGACACGGGATAGAGCTCCTTTGCTGTGACCGGAATCGCCTCATCGTGAACCTGACGTGCAGCGGGGCGCAAGTCGGCTGCACGAACGTGCAAGACTGGGCGGATGAGCACCCCGGATCGTCTCCATCACGCCTTCGAGGCTGCACGGATGTACTACGACGAGGGCCGCACCATGGAGGCCATCGCCCAGCAGCTCGAGGTGTCCCGCTCCACCGTGTCCCGGATGCTGCGGGACGCCCGCGAGGAGGGCCTGGTGGAGATCACCCTGCGCCCGCCGGGTGCCTACCGGTTGCGGGAGCTGCGGCGACGGGTCTCCGAGCGCTTCGGCCTGCAGGCCCACGTGGTCGGCGCCGGCCCCGAGGCCGGGGAGCGCGCCCGGCTGCAGGCCGTCGCCGCGGCCGGGGCGGAGCTGCTGCAGGGGATGCTGGTGCCGGACATGACTGTCGGCGTCGCCTGGGGCACCACCACCTCCGCGCTGGTGGGGCACCTGCGCCCCTCCCCCACCCCGGGCCTGCGGATCGTGCAGCTCAACGGGGCGATCAACACCGAGGGCTCGGGCCTGACCTACGTCTCCACGGTGCTCGCGAAGGCCGCCTCCCTGTGGGACGCCACCGTGCACCACTTCCCCGTGCCCGCCTTCTTCGACTACGCCTCCACCCGCGACGCGATGTGGAAGGAGCGCTCCGTGCAGCGGGTGCTGGAGGTGCAGCGGCAGTGCACCCTGGCCGTGTTCGGGGTGGGCGCCTTCGACGCGGAGGTGCCCAGCCACGTGTACACGAACAACTACCTCTCCGACGCGAACCGGCGCGAGCTGGAGCGCGACGGCGCCGTGGGCGACGTCTGCACCGTATTCCTGCGGGCCGACGGCAGCTGGCGGGACGTGGCCATGAACGCCCGCAGCACCGGGCCGCAGCCCACCCAGCTGGCGCGGATCCCCCGCCGCCTGTTGCTCGCCGCCGGGCCCCGCAAGGCCGTGCCCCTGCGGGCGGCCCTCCGCGCCGGGGTGGCGACGGACCTGGTGGTCGACGAGGTCACCGCCACGAGCCTCCTCGCCCTGCGCTGAGCGGGGCGCGACCGGGGCGGCGGATCTGCCCGCCCAGGTCGACCCGGGCGGGCGCGTCCGAGCCGGTCCGGACCCGGTCAGGCCGTGCAGGGCCGGCTCAGACCCGCGGAGCGACGTCAGCGCAGGCCAAGGCCACTTTTGTGCGCTCCCGAACCACAGGTGGCTCGTCAACGCACAAAAGCTGGTGACCCTCACCCTGCCGCGACCTCCACACCGGCGCCCACGTGCCCCGCCCCCGCACCGTCGAACTTTTCCGCGCCTCCCTTCCACCCGTGGAAGTGAGGCGGACAAAACCGTGAGGGACAGGCGGGGATAGGTCAGGCGGGGCGGATCAGGCGGGCGGGGCGGGGTGGATCAGGCGGAAGCGCTCGCAGACCACGGGCATGTCCGGGGCGAAGCCGCGGGCGCCGAACTCCCCCCAGAAGGCCTCGTGCCCGCGGCGCCAATCCTCCAGCGTGCGGTCGCCCTCCCCCTCCGCGTGGGCGTGCTCGGCGCCGACCTGGTCGAAGGGCAGGATCCGGACCGCGGTGGTCTCGAGGACGGCGCGGGGCCGGCCGCGACCGTCGAGCACGATCGAGAGGTCCCCGACCTGCGGGACGGGCTCACCGTCGTCCTCGTGGTCCCACAGCGAGGCGGCGGTGCCGGTCTTCGTTCCGGCCAGGACCAGGGCCAGCAGCTCCTCGGCGTGCTCGGCGGTGGCGCTGAAGGCCCAGGCCGGGGGCGGTGCGGCCGGGAGCCCGGGGACCTGCTCCCGCACCCGTCCCCAGAACTCCGTGTGGTCCTCGCTCGTCATGGACCGAGCCTACGGGCGGCGACGGCGTGTCTCCGCCCGGGACCCCTCCCGCCGGTCATGCCTGCCGACGGAGCGCGTACTCAGCCCTCGGCGGCGGAGAGGTCGAGGCGCTCGGGGTGGGTGTAGAGGTTCATCCGGCCGTCGCCGTCCTCGGCCGCGCGGGTGAAGCCGACCAGGGTCATGCCGAGCTCGCGGGCGGTGTCGACGGCGAGGGAGCTGGCGGCGGAGACACAGGCCAGCAGGGGAATGCCGGCCATCGCGGCCTTCTGGGCGATCTCGAAGCTCGCACGGGAGGAGACCAGCAGGAAGCAGTCGCTCAGCGGCAGCCGGTCCTCCAGCAGGGCCCAGCCGATCACCTTGTCCACCGCGTTGTGGCGGCCCACGTCCTCCCGCACCGTCAGGATCTCCCCGTCGCGACCGACCAGGGCGGCGGCGTGCACCCCTCCGGTGCGGGCGAAGACGGGCTGGCGGGCGGCCAGGTCGCGGGAGGCCTGCAGGATCACCCGCGGGTCCAGGGACCACGTGCGCTCCAGCCGGTGGCGGCTGCGATGGCGGACGTCGTCGATGCTCTCCGCACCGCACACCCCGCAAGCGGACGAGGTGGTGAAGGAGCGCGTGACCAAAGGGTTCAGCCGGGGCCGGGCGGAGGTGAACTCCATGACGTTGTAGGTGTTGCGCGGCAGGCCGGTGTCGTCCTCGACCACGGCGCCGTCGCAGTAGCGGGCCTCGGCGACGTCCTCGCGGCTCTCGATCAGCCCCTCCGCGTGCAGGAAGCCGTGGATCAGCTCCAGGTCGTGCCCCGGGGTGCGCATGGTGAGCGAGAGCCGCTGCCCGTCCAGCCGGATGTCGAGCGGTTCCTCGACGGCGACGTGGTCGCCCTTGCGCCCGGCGTACAGGCGCCCCTCGCGGACGCGGACGGTGCGCACGCGCGCCTGCTCGGTGACCCTGCCCATCCTCCGAGGGTAGTCCCGCTGGTCAGCGGGCGCGGGCCTCGCAGACGGTGCGGGCCACCTCGAGCTCCTGCTCCCAGCCCTCGAGGTTGTCGAGGTGGCGCTGCTCGCGCACGGCGGGGTCCTCGCTGATGCCGGCGACGCCGCGTTCGCGGACCGTCAGCAGGGTGCCGCCGTCCTCCTCCTGGAGGGTGAACTCGACGGTGGTGCTCGGGAAGTCCTCGAGCGGGCCGACCTCCCCGCCGAGCCAGCGGAAGCCGGCGCGGTGCGGCGGGTCCAGGTGCTCGGTGGCGATGGTGAACTCGCCGTGCACGGGGTCGGTGACGGTGGCGACGTCGCCGGTGCGGACGATGGCGTGCTCGCGGTACTCGCCGTCGTTGATGTACCAGCCGGGCTCGGTGATCAGGGCCCAGACGGTCTCCCGGGGCGCGGCGATGCGCACGGAGCGGCTGATCTCGTCGGGCACCTGGCCGGTCTCCGGGGTGGACACCTCCGGCGCCGGGAAGGGGTCCTCCCCGGTGGCCGGGGCGTCCTCGTGCTCGGTCATCGCGGGGTCAGCTCCCGGAGACGGCGCCCGCGAGGAGGTTCAGGGACTGCTCCAGGTCCTCCTCCGCGACCAGCGGGAAGATCGGCAGCAGGTCCTTGTCGGTGACGTCGGACCAGTCGTAGGTGAGGGTGACGCGGGTGGCGTCGGCGCCCTCGGACTCCAGCGTGTAGAGCCACTCCCAGCCCTTGGGCTCGTCCTTGGCGTCCTCGTTGGCCGGCTTCCAGCCGATCATCTTGTTCTCGTCGAAGGCGGTGACGTGGTTGTACATCCGGTACTCGCCACCCATGTGGTCGCCCTCCATGTTCATCACGAACTGCTCGCCGGCCTTCGTGATGCGCTCGGTGTCCTCGGCGCCCCGGACGAATCCGGAGCCGTCGAACTCGCGGTGGCGGGCCGGCAGCGAGAGCAGCGAGAACACCTCCTTGGCGGGGACGTCGATGGTGCGGGAGACGGTGATGGACGTATCGGTGTGGGTCATGCCCCCACCGTGCCATCGCGGCGGACGCCTGGCCAGCCCCCGGGCCCGACCGTGCGGTCGCCGGGACGGCATCGAGCCTGCTCCTCGTGCCTGCTCGCAGCCCGGCATCTCCGCGGACCTCCCGGACGCTCCCGCTGCGCCGGATTCCGGGGGGCCGTCCGCGACGGGGCGCTCAGTACTCGGCGGCCAGCACGTCCTCGAGGCGCAGCGGCTCCCGCCCCAGCACGGCGCGCACGTCGCCGCTGACCTCGCCCAGGGCCCCCGAAGCGATGGCCGTGTAGGTGCTGATCCAGGCGGCGACCTCCCAGTCGGGGGCGCCGTAGGGCGCGCGGGAGGCGCGAGCCTCCTCCATCGTCTCGTCGACGTAGGTGACCTCGCGGCCGAGCGCCGCCCCCATCCGCGCGGCGACCTCCTCCAGGCTCAGCGCCTCGCCCCCGGTCAGCTCCAGCACCCGCTCGTCCGCGGGGGCCGGCCCCGTGAGCACCGCGGCGGCGACCTGGGCGACGTCCTCGCGGGCCACGAAGGCGCAGCGGCCGTCGCGGGCGGGTCCGCGCAGGGTGAGGCCCTCCCCCGCCCAGGGCCGCAGCACGTCGAGGTAGAAGTCGTCGCGCAGCAGGGTGACGCGCATGCCGCTGCGGGCGGCGGCCTCACGGATGGCGTCCTCGGTGGCGCCGTGGTCTCGGGCCAGGGTGAACTCGGCGTCCGCGGAGGCGCCGGTGAAGGAGGTGTACACCAGGTGGCCCACCCCGGCTTCGGCGGCGGCCGCCACGGCGGTGCGGTGCTGCGCGACCCGGTCGGCGGACTCCCCGGCCGAGACCAGCAGCAGCGCGTCCATCCCGGCGAAGGCCTCCTTGCAGGCGGCGGCGTCGCCGAAGCTCGCCTCGGCGACTTCCGCGCCCTCGATCCGCGGGGCCCGGGCGGCGGAGCGCACGATCAGCCGCAGCCGCTCCGCGAGGCCGCGCTCGCCCAGCAGGGCGGCGACGCGGCCGCCGAGCTGCCCGGTGGCGCCCGTGATGCCGAGGCGTCCCGTGTCCGCTGCGGTGGTGTCGTCGTCCGTGGTGCTCATGCCACCAGTATTCCCGCCGGTGTCTCTGCCAGCAGCCGGACGAAGGCTCAGCCCAGCAGACCCTTCGCGGTCAGCCAGTCCGAGGCGATGGTCGCGGAGTCGAGCTGCTCGTCGACGCTGCGGGTGTTCAGGGAGATCAGCTCCCCGGTGGTCAGCGCCTCGGTGACGCCGGCGATCGCGGCGGCGGCGTCCTCGTCGATCCGCTCGGAGGCGATCGGCACCACGTTCTGCGGCAGGATCATCGAGGCCGGGTCCTCGAGGGTGACCAGGTCGTTCGCGGCGATCGAGGGGTCGGCGGTGTAGATGTCGGCGAGCTGCACGGTGCCGTCCAGCAGGGCCTGCACGGTCAGCGGGCCGCCGGAGTCGGAGACCGGCACCACGGTGACCTGCACGTCGTAGACCTCCTCGGCGCCCTGGGGGCCGTAGGGGCGCTCCTCGAACTCGGGGTTGGCGGCGATCTGCAGGTCGTCGATCCCGGAGAGGTCCCCGATCTCCGTCAGGGAGTTCTCCTGGGCGAAGGCGGAGGTGGTGGTGTAGGAGTCCTGGTCGGTGGCCTCGGCGAAGGGCAGGGTGCGCAGGCCGTCCGGCAGCACCTCGGCCAGGGAGTCCTCGAGCTGCGCGGCGGTGCCGGTGGCGTCGGCGTCCCCGAGGTACTGCAGCAGGTTGCCGAGGTACTCGGGCAGCAGGTCGATGGCGCCGGACTCGAGCTCCGGCACGTACACCTCGCGCTGGCCGATCTGGTACTGCCGCTCCACCTCGAAGCCGGCCTCCTCGAGCACCTGCGCGAACAGCTCGGCGATGATCTCGTTGGAGTAATACTGCTGGGAGCCGACGACGAGCGCTCCGCTCGCGGCGCCGCTGCCGCCGTCCTCCTCCGCCAGGGGGTCGGCGTTCGAGCAGGCCGCGAGGCCCGCGGCGGCACCGCCGCCGGCGAGCGCGAGGAGGGATCGCCGGGGCAGGCGCGGGGCGCCGGAGCGGGGGGTCGAGCTCGGGGTCATGGGGTTCTCCTCGGGGACGGATCGGCCGGGGCGGGCCGGAGGGGGCGGGGAGCGTCGCGCGGGGGCGCGGCGGGCGATGCGGGTCGGGCGGGTCCTGCGGGATGGGGTCTTGCGGGATGGGGTCCTGCGGTGGGGCTCAGCCGCGGGCGGCTCCTCGCGGGGCGGCCACCCGTTCGACCAGGCGCAGCGCCAGGTCGATGACGAGCGCCAGGGCGACCACGAGAATCGACCCGGCGAGCATCTGCGGATAGTCCGAGAGGTTCAGCCCCAGGAAGATGTACCGGCCCAGCCCGCCGTTGCCGATGTAGGAGGCGAGCATGACGGTCGCCACCACCTGCACGGAGGCCAGACGGATGCCGCTGATGAGCAGGGGCAGGCCGAGGGGGATCTCCACCCGGGTGAGGATCTGCCATTCGGTCATGCCCTGCGCGCGGGCCGCATCGACGGTACGCGCATCGACGGCCTCGCAGGCCGAGTAGGCCCCGGCCAGCAGGGACGGGATGGCCAGGATCACGAAGGCGAGAACCGGGGCGGTCAGCCCGATGCCGAACCAGAGGCCGAACAGGGTGACGAGGCCCAGGGTGGGCAGGGCGCGGGCGGCGCCGCTGAGCGCCACGGTGAGGCCGCGCCCGCGGTGGGTGTGCCCGACGACGAGGCCCACCGGCACGGCGATCAGCGCGGCGATCCCGACGCCGAGCAGCGTGTACCAGAGGTGCTCGAGCAGCCGGACCGGGATCGAGTCGGGTCCGCTCCAGCGGGTGGGGTCGGCGAGCCAGGCGAAGGCCTCGAGGAGCTGGATCATCGGGCGGCCTCCTGCCCGGTGTCCCGCGGGGCGGTGCGGCGGCGCGGGGCGCGCCCGGAGGCCCAGGGCAGGGCGAGCCGCCCGCCGAGCACCACCAGGGCGTCCAGCAGCAGCGCCAGGGCGGCGGTGAGCACGATGCCGGTGAGGATCTCGGCGGTGATGTTGCGCTGGAAGCCGTCGATGAACAGCATCCCCAGGCTCGGCACACCCAGTACGCCGCCGACGGTGACCAGGGAGACGGTGGAGACCACGACCACGCGCAGGCCCGCGACCAGGGCCGGTCCGGCCAGCGGCAGCTCGACCCTCCAGAAGCGGGCCCAGGGGGCGTAGCCCTGGGCGGTGGCGGCCTGCAGGGTCTCCCGGCTGACGGCGCGCAGGGCCTCGGAGGCGCTGGGCACCATCAGGGCGAGGCCGTAGATGGTCAGCGCCACGACGATGTTCACGGGGCTGCGGATGGAGGTGCCCAGCATCAGCGGCAGCACGATGAACAGCGGCAGCGAGGGGATCGCGTAGAGCAGGCCGGCGGTGCCGGTGAGGCCACCGCGCAGCCAGCCGCGGGCGTTGGCGAGCTTCGCGATCGGCAGGGCCAGCACGAAGGCCAGCACGATGGCGGGCAGGGCCTGCGCGATGTGCGCCAGCAGCTGCTCGGCGATGGTGTCGAGGTTGGCGCTCACCCAGCTCACGGGGTGCCGCCCTGCTCGAGCACCCCGGCGGCGCGGCCTGAGGCGTCGACCACGACCTCGCGGCCGGCGACCTGCTGCAGGTGCAGGCGGCGCTCGGCCCGGTCGGCCCCGACGAAGCTCCGCACGAAGTCGTCGGCGGGCTCGGCGAGGATCTGCTCGGGGGTGCCGATCTGGGCGATGTGGCCGCCGGGCTTCAGGATCACCACCCGGTCCCCCACCAGGAAGGCCTCGTCGATGTCGTGGGTGACGAAGACGATGGTCTTGCGCAGCTCGCGCTGCAGGCGCAGCAGCTCGGTCTGCAGCTCGGCGCGGACGATGGGGTCCACCGCGCCGAAGGGCTCGTCCATCAGCAGGATGTTGGGGTCCGCGGCGAGCGCGCGGGCCACGCCGACGCGCTGCTGCTGGCCGCCGGAGAGCTGCGAGGGATAGCGGGAGGCCATCGATTCCTCGAGGCCGACCACTTCCATCAGCTCGGCGGCGCGCTCGTGGGCCTGCGCCTTCCCGGTGCCGCGCAGCACGGGCACGGTGGCGATGTTGTCCAGCACGGTGCGGTGCGGCAGCAGCCCGGAGGCCTGCATGACGTAGCCGACGGAGCGTCGCAGGGCCACCGGGTCGGTCGCGGCGACGTCCTCCCCGTCGATGGTCACGCGGCCCTGAGTGGGATCGACCATGCGGTTGACCATCCGCATCAGGGTGGTCTTGCCGGAGCCGGAGGTGCCGACCAGCACCACGCTCTCGTGGGAGGCGATCTCCAGGTCGAAGTCCGCGACGGCCACGGTGCCGTCGGGGTAGGTCTTGCCGACCGACTCGAATGCGATCACGGTCGCCTCCCTCGCAGGGTGCTGGTGCGTCCACGCCCGGAGCGGGCCGTGGTGGTGTCGTGCGCCTGATGCTCGTGCGGGACACGACCCTACGGCAGGGCTCCGACGAACGAGAGCCCTCCCCCGCCCGGATGAGACCCGGGACGCGCCCGGGCCCGGGGATCCGTCCGCTCGGTCCGGGTTCCTCCGCGGGTGGGCGCCCTCGTCGGTCCGTCCCGCTTCGTACACTGTGCGCGACCTGCACCCGCCCGGCGCGAGCCGAGCCGACCCGAAGGAGCCGCATGGGCAAGCTCCAGCGCTGGGCCGTCCGCTCCGTCCGCGGATTCTGGCTGATCCCCGTCCTCTGCGTGCTGGGCTCGGTGGCCCTGGCCGAGGGCCTGGTCGCATTCGACGAGCACGTCGTGCAGGGCTCCGGACTGACCGCACGGTTCGACCCGATCTTCCAGATCGGCGTGGACGGCTCCCGTGGCCTGCTCTCGGCGATCGGCGGCTCCGTGTTCGGGTCGGCGGCCACCGCTTTCTCGATCACCATCTCGGTGATCGCGACGACGTCGACGAACTACGGCCCCCGCCTGGTCGGGAACTTCATGTCCGACCGGCGCAACCAGTGGACGCTCGGCGTGCTGGTCTCCACCTTCGTCTACACGACGCTGGTGCTGCGACATCTGCGCACTCTGCAGGACGGCAGCGTCTTCGTGCCGCACATCGCCGTGTACGGGGCGATCGTGCTGGCCATCGTCGACGTGTTCCTGCTCATCTCCTTCATCCACAACATCGCCTCCTCCACCCAGGTGGAGACGCTGGTCGCGACCGTCTCCGCCTCCCTGCGCGGCACCGTGAAGGGCCGCCAGCGCGAGGTGAGCGGCGAGCTGCCGGCCTCCTCTCCCCCGCACGGCGGGGAGCTGGTGCGCGCCTGGTCCGACGGCTACGTGACCGCGCTGGACGAGCAGGCGCTGCGGCAGGGCGCCCTGCAGGAGGAGGCGCGGATCGCGATGGAGGTGCGGGTCGGCGACCACGTGGTCGAGGGCTCCCCCCTCGCCCGTATCTGGCAGGGCGACGGCCGCGGCGACCCCCGCGAGACGGTGTGGGCCGCGGTGGACCTCGCGGACCGGCGCGACACCGCCGACGACATGCGGGTCGCGATCGAGCACCTGGTGGAGCTCGCGGTGCGCGCCATCTCCCCCGGCACCAACGACCCCTACACGGCGGTCACCGCGATCGACGAGCTCTCGGGGCCGCTCGGGGTGATGATGCGCGGCCGCGCCCCCGCGCAGGTGCTGGGCGACGACAACGGGGTGCCGCGGGTGTGGCTTCGCCCGACCCCGATCGAGGAGCTCATCGCCCTGCCCTTCGACCAGGTGCTGCCCTACGCGGGCGGCCAGGGGCTGGTGCTGGAGGCGCTGGTGGGCCTGGCCCGCCACCTCGAGCAGCAGAACACCCACCCGGAGCTGGAGGGCGTCGCCTGGGCGCACGTGGAGCGGGTGCGCGCGCTGGCCCGGGAGGACGGGAAGGTCGACGAGACCCGGGTGGAGTCCCGCATCGCCCGCGCCGCGGAGCTGCTGGCCCTGGGCACCGCGCACCGGGACGCCGACTGAGCCCTCAGCGCGGGGCGACGGCCTCCGGCGCGTACAGGGGCGCGAGCTGCGTGACCTCCAGCGTGCCCCGGGCGACGGCGATCGCCCCGCCCTGCGCCAGGGTCGCGAAGCCCTCCTGCGGGTAGCCCGTGGACGAGACCAGCACCCGCACGTCCTCGACCCGGTAGCGCAGCTCGTAGACCTCGGGCGGCTGATCGGTCGGCGCCTGCGCGGGATCGTGGGCGGCGAAGGCCACCAGCGCATCGGGCGTGGTCAGCAGGCAGTTCAGCGACTCCGGGACCCGGCCGAACAGCTCGAGCGTCCAGCCGGTGAGCTCCGCGGCGGCCCGCTGCACGGCCCGCGCCCAGGCGACGCCGGACAGTCCGTCCAGGTCCCCCGCCCCGCGCGCCGCGTCCTCGGCGGCCCAGGCGGTGACCAGCGAGAAGAACAGCTCGGAGTCCGTGGTGCCCTCGGGGCGGCGGCCGCCACGGGCGAGGATCCGCTCCCGCAGCTCCTCGGAGAGGTCGAACTGGCCGTTGTGGGAGAAGGACACCTCGCCGTGGACGAAGGGATGGGTGTTGCGCAGCTCCAGGGCGAGGCCGACGCTGGCGCGGCGCAGGTGCACGGTCATCACCTCGCCGTGGGCCGCCTCGACCGCCTCCCCGTAGCTGTTCGAGGCCAGCGCCGTGTCCGTCGCCCGCAGCACCAGCGGGGTGCGCGCCCCGGGGGCGTCGCCGTACCAGGCCACCCCCCAGCCGTCCTTGTGCCGTTCGGAGAGGGCGGTGAACAGCGGCAGCTCCGCGGGCACGGCCTGCGGGAGGGAGCGCGAGGAGCGGGAGACGACACCGAGCAGTCGGCACATGAGGGGTCCTTCCGGAGGGGGCGGGCTCAGGCGGTGGGCGCGGCGGCCCGGCGCCGCATGCGGGCGTCCAGCGCGAGCGCGGCCTTGGTGAGCAGGAAGTTCAGCACGATATAGATCGCGGAGACCACCACGTAGGTCTGCACCAGGTAGCGGGTGATCGAGACCATGTTGCGGCCCTGGAACTGCAGCTCGTTGAAGCTGACGACGTAGCCGAGCGTGGAGTCCTTCAGCAGGCTGACCAGGGCGAGGATCAGGCTGGGCAGCACCAGGCGGACGGCCTGCGGCAGGATCACCGCGCGCATCGTCTGCCCGGGGGTCAGGCCGATCGCGGCGCCGGCCTCGTGCTGGCCGCGGTCCACGGCGTTGATGCCGGCCCGGAACACCTCGGCGGTGGTCGCGGAGCTGACCAGGATCATCGGGATCACCAGCATCCAGAAGCGCGGGACAGTGATGCCGAAGGCCGGCAGGGCCAGCAGGAAGGCGTAGACCACCAGCAGCATCGGGATGCCGCGGAAGAACTCGATCCAGGCCGCGGCGACGCTGGACAGCACCGGGTTGCGGGCCAGGCGCCCGAGCGCCAGCAGCAGCCCGAAGGGGAAGGCGACCAGCGCCGCCATGCCGGTGGCCTGCAGGGTGCCGACCAGGCCCTCCCCCAGGAAGGCCAGGTAGTCGCTGCGCAGGTAGGGCAGCCAGCGGTCGGCGGCGAGCTGGCCGTTGCGGCCGAACTGCCACAGCCCCAGCGCGAGGATCGCGGCGATGCCGAGCACGGAGAGGGCCGAGAGCAGCCGGATCCGTGCCCGCCCCTTGGGACCGGGGGCGTCGAAGAGCACCTGGGTGGCGGTGGTGGAGCGCGCGCTCATGCCTGACCCGCCCCCTGCAGCCGCAGCCCCGCGCCCCGTGCGGGACCGTCGCCACCGCGGGCGCGACGGTCACCGGGGGCGACGGCGGCCTCGATCCGGCGCCCTGCCCACGCCGCCAGCAGCGACAGCGAGAGGTAGACGACGCCCGCCACCAGGAACAGGAACACCGCCTCGGCGGTGCGGATGTTCAGCTGCTGGGTCACGTAGGTGGTCTCGGTGACGGTGATCGCCGCGCACAGCGAGGAGCCGATCAGGGTGCCGATGAAGACGTTGACCAGCGGCTGCACCATCGTGCGGAAGGCCTGCGGCAGGATCACGAAGCGCAGCACCCCGAAGAAGCCGAGGCCGATGGAGCGGGCCGCCTCGGCGTGGCCGATCGGCACCGTGTTGATGCCGGAGCGGATGTTCTCGCAGACGAAGGCGGCGCTGGAGAGGGTCAGCCCGAGCACGCCGCACCAGAAGTAGGGCAGCACCAGGCCCACGTCGGGCAGGCCGAAGGCGATGAGGATCAGCAGGCTCAGCAGCGGGATGTTACGGAAGATCTCCACGTACACCGTGGCCGCGGCGCGCAGCGGCGGGATCGGGCTGACCCGGCACACGGCCAGCGCCGTGCCCAGGACCAGGGCGAACACGTAGCCCAGCAGGGTCAGGGCGATGGTGGTGCCGATCCCGGTCAGCAGCAGCGGCCAGTACTCGAGGATGATCTGCATGCGTCACCTTCCGGTGCGAGGGCGCCCGCGCGGCGCGGGCGCGGGCGCCCCGGGGATCAGGAGGGCAGGTCGCCGATGGCGGGCGGCTCGGGGGTCTCGCCGTCCTCGATGACCTGGCCGATGGTGGCCGCGTAGAGCGCGTCCCAGGTGCCGTCGGACTCGATGGCCTCCAGGAAGCCGTTGACGAAGTCCAGCGCCCCGTCGGCGTCCTTGTTCAGGCCGATGCCGTAGGGGTCCTCGGTGAAGGGCTCGCCGACCACGCTCACGGTCTCGTCGGCCTGGGAGTTGCCCAGCAGCACTCCCTGGTCCAGCACGTAGGCGTCGACGCGACCCTGCTTGAGGGCAGCGACGCAGGACTCGTTGTCGGGCAGGGTCTGGATCTCGCCCGGGTCGGGCACGTTCTCCTCGATGGCCTGGGTGCCGGTCGAGTTGGACTGGGTGACCAGCGGCAGGCCGGAGAGGTCGTCGGGGCCGGTGATGGTCTCGGCGTCCTCGGTGCGCACCTGGATGGCGGTGCCGGAGAGGTAGTAGGGGCCGGCGAAGTCGATCTTCTCCATCCGCTCCGGGGTGATGGAGTAGGTGGCGATCACGCAGTCCACGGTGTCGTTCTGCACCATCGTCTCGCGGGTCTCGACGGTGGTGTCGATGTACTCGACCTTCTCCTCGCCGCCCTCGCCGAGGATGTAGCGGGCCAGCAGCTGGGTGATGCCGGCGTCGAAACCGCTGACCTGGCCGGTGGAGGGGTCGATGATGGAGAACACCTGGTTGGCGGTGGTGCCGCCGCGCACCAGCTGGTCGGCCTCGCGGATGGCAGTGGCCCAGCCGCTGGCGGCGATGTCGTCCTCGGAGGCGACGGGACCGGCGGCGATCGCCGCGGTGTAGTCCTCGCTCGTGCCGCCGCCGTCGCTGGCGTCACCGCCGTCGAGCGAGGGGGCGTCGGAGCCGTCCGAGGAGCAGGCGGCGAGGGCGGCCAGCGGGAGGACGGCGCCGGCAGCGAGGGTGGCGCGGCGGCCGGGGCGGAAGCTGCGGGGGGTCATGGGGATCTCCTTCGGGGACGGGACGGGGTGCCGGCGCCGGTCAGTGCGCCAGGATCTTGGAGAGGAAGTCGCGGGCGCGCTGCGTCTGCGGGGCGGTGAAGAACTGCTCGGGCTCGCCCTGCTCGACGATCTCGGCCTGGTCCATGTAGACCACTCGGTCGCAGACGTGACGGGCGAAGCCCATCTCGTGGGTGACCACGAGCATGGTCATGCCGCGCTCGGCGAGCTCCTGCATCACGTCGAGCACCTCGTTGATGACCTCGGGGTCCAGCGCGGAGGTGGGCTCGTCGAACAGCAGCGCCTTGGGCTCCATGGCGAGGGCGCGGGCGATCGCGACGCGCTGCTGCTGGCCGCCGGAGAGGGCGGTGGGCAGGGACTGGGCCTTGTCGGCCAGGCCCACCCGCTCCAGCAGCTCCACCGCCCTCGCCTCGGCCTCGGCCTTGGGGAGCCGGCGCACCTTGCGGGGCCCGAGGCTGACGTTGTCGATGGCCTTGAGGTGCGGGAACAGGTTGAAGCTCTGGAAGACCATGCCGACGTCGGAGCGCAGGCGGGTCAGCTCCCGACCCTCCTCGGGCAGCGGCTCGCCGTCGATGGTGATCTCGCCGTCGGAGATGGTCTCGAGGCGGTTGATGCAGCGGCACAGGGTGGACTTGCCGGAGCCGGAGGCGCCGATCAGCGCCACCACCTCGCGCTCACGGATGTCGAGGTCGATGTCGGTGAGGGCCGCGAAGTCCCCGAAGTACTTGGTCACGCCGCGGACCGAGATCAGCGGCTCCCCGATCTGCTTGGGGGAGGGCTGCCGGGGGGCGGCGGGCTCGCGGGCGTCGTTCATGGCCCGATCCTTCGCCTGCCGAGCCCCTCCTGTCCAGCCGACGGACACACAGACCGTCATATGGACGAATCCGGCGCCCGGGCGGGGTCGCGCGCTCCGGGCGGTGCGACTCCCGGCGGGTCGTGTCCATCCGATGGACTCAGGTGGCAGGTCGCGTGGATAGTGCACGCCACCTGCCACCTGAGTGCGTTCGGTGGACAGCCTCGGCCGGGCCAGAGGCGCGGGTGCCCGGCCTGGGGGGGGTCAGCGGCCGTAGGCCCCCTGGTAGACGGCCTCGAAGGGGGCGTGCCCGCCCTGGCGGTGCTCGATCGAGCTGGTCACGACGTCCTTGGCCGCGCGCGCGGCCTCGAGCGGGGTGGCGCCCTTGGCGAGCTCTGCGGTGACGGCGGCGGCCAGCGTGCAACCGGCGCCGGAGACCCGCTCCTCGCCGATCTTCGGGGCGCGCAGCTCGACGACCTGCTCGCCGTCGTAGAACACGTCCACCGCGTCCTCGCCGTCCAGCACCACGCCGCCCTTGGCCAGCACGATCACGTCGTAGCGGTCGTGGATGCGGCGGGCGGCCTCGGTGAGCTGCTCGACGGTGGTGATCTCCTCCATGCCCGAGAGCGCGAGGGTCTCGAAATGGTTGGGGGTCACGTAGGTGGCCAGCGGAAGGATCTGCTCCTTGAGGGCGTTGTCGGTGTCCAGGGCCGCGCCGGGCTCCTGGCCCTTGCAGATCAGCACCGGGTCCAGCACCACGTTCGCGAAGGAGCGCTCGGCGAGGGAGGCGGCCACGGTCTCGATGGTGGCGGGGGTGCCGAGCATGCCGATCTTCACCGTGTCCACGTCGTGCACGGCGGTGGAGGCCTCGATCTGGTCGCGGATCACCTGGGGGTCCACCGGCACGAAGCGATGGCCCCAGTCGTTGGCGGGATCGAAGGAGACGATGCAGGTCAGCGCGGCGGTGCCGAAGGTGCCGAGCTGGTGGAACGTCTTGATGTCGGTCTGGGCGCCGGCGCCTCCGGTGGCCTCGGAGCCGGCGATGGTCAGGGCGACGTGGGTCATGGGGTCCTTCCTTCACGGATGACTCGGATCAGGGTGCGCCGAGGGGACCCCGTGCGGGGTGGTGCCTCGGCATCGACCGCGCGCTCCCAGGGCTCGCGGGGCCCGACCGTCCCGGCCGCGACCCGCCGCGACCCGTCGCGTCGGTCCTGCCGCGCGCTCCCAGGGAGCTGGTGTCCCGTCGCAGCGGCAGAGCATCCAGCGTAGCGGTCGCGGGGCGGGGACGTGGCCGCCGTCCGGGTGGGGACGGCCCGGGGTCCGCGCGGCCGGCTCCGATAGGGTGCCGGGGTGTCGGAGATGCCGGAGGCCCCCGCACCCCCGCGGTCCGTCGAGGCCCGACGCGGGGGCGGTCCGCGCGCCCGCCTCCGGGGACTGCTGGACGACCACCTGGCCTCCTCGCTGAAGTTCCTCACCGTGGGCGGCCTCGTGTTCCTGCTGGACGCCGCGATGTACAACGCGCTGGTGTTCTGGGAGCCCGGGCAGGGCTGGGGCGAGGGTTTCCTGCACGCCCAGCCGCTGACGGCGAAGGTGCTGACCATCGCCCTGGCCTCCTGCCTCACCTACCTGGGCAACCGGCTGTGGACCTTCGGGGACCGCCCCGCGCCACCCACCGGCCGCTCGGTCCTCGCCTTCGTGCTGGTCAACGTGATGGCGGCGGGGCTGCAGCTGGCCTGCCTGGGCTTCTCCCGCTACGTGCTGGGGCTGGACTCGCCGCTCGCGGACAACATCTCCGGCACCCTCATCGGGCAGGTCGTCTCGACCTCGTTCCGCTACGTCACCTACGGCCGCTTCGTCTTCCCGCGGGAGCGCTGAGACCGGCCGATCGGGGCGAGGTCGGTCACGGGGCGGACACGGACGGACGGGCACTGCCGGTCGGACGCCCCTCGCCGGCGGGGCGCGCTCTGCCAGACTCGGGCCATGAGCGAGACCTCCGGCACCCTGCCCTCCGCCCCCTCGGCCCGCGGCCCCTGGATGCGCGCCTCCCGCGCCACCGGTCTGCTGCGGGACGAGCAGGCCCAGGCCACGATCTTCGCCCGCATGTCGGCCCTGGCCGCGAGCACGGGCGCCGCGAACCTGGGCCAGGGCTTCCCGGACACGGACCCGCCCGAGCCGGTCGCCGAGGCCGCCGTCGCGGCGATCCGCGGCGGGGTGAACCAGTACCCGCCGGGCCGCGGCGAGGCAGTGCTGCGGGAGGCGATCGCCGCCCACCAGCGCCGTCGCTACGGGCTGCCCTGGGACCCGGACACCGAGGTGCTGGTGACCACGGGTGCCACCGAGGCCCTGGCCGCGACGCTGCTGGCGCTGCTGGAGCCCGGCGACGAGGTGCTCACCCTGGAGCCCTTCTACGACCAGTACGCGGCGATGATCGCCCTGGCCGGCGGCGTGCACCGGACGGTGCCGATCGCGATCACCGACGACGGCGCGGGGACCCTGGAGCTGGACGTGGACCCCGAGGTGCTGGCCGCCGCGGTGGGTCCGCACACCCGGGTGATCCTGCTGAACACGCCGCACAACCCCACCGGGCTGCTGCTCGGCGAGGGGGCGCAGCGGGCGCTGCTGGCGGCCGCGCAGAGGCACGACGCGGTGATCGTCACCGACGAGGTCTACGAGCACCTGGTCTTCGACGGGTTCGCCCACCGTCCGATCGCGGCGCTGCCGGGGGCGGCCGAGCGCACCGTGAGCATCTCTTCGGCGGGCAAGACCTTCTCGGTGACGGGCTGGAAGATCGGCTGGGTGACGGCACGGCCCGCCCTGCTCACGGCGGTCCTCGGCGTGAAGCAGTGGCTGACCTTCGTCTCCGGTGCCCCCTTCCAGGGTGCCGTCGCCGCCGGCCTGTCCCTTCCCGAGGAGGAGCTGAGCCGGATCGCCACCGACCTCGCGGGGCGGCGGGACCTGCTGGTGGGCGGGCTGCGGGAGATCGGCTTCCGGGTCTCGCGGCCGTCCGCGGGCTACTTCGCCCTGGCCGACCCGGGACCCTTCGGGGAGCACGACGCGGCGGCCCTGGCCGAACGCCTGCCGGCCGAGGCCGGAGTGGTCGGCATCCCGCTCGGCGCCTTCTACCGTCCCGAGGCGGAGCCGGTGGTGCCGGTCCACGGGCCCGATCCGCGCACCCTGCTGCGGCTGGCCTTCTGCAAGGACCGGCCGACGATCGAGCGCGCCCTGGAGGGCCTGGAGTCGTGGGCGCGGGACCGCTGAGAGCGGTCCCGCGCGAGGCCGCCCCCGGGACGGGGACGGCGATCGATCAGAACTCGATGTACCACTCGCCGTCGCCGGCCTGGGAGAGGGTCAGCGAGTCGCTGGTGAAGTAGGTGGAGACGCCGATGGTGCCGTCCCCGTTGTCGGTGGCATCGAGGTCCGACTCGTCGAAGCCCTCGAGCATCGAGGGGTCGTACTCGTCGAGCGTCCCCGCGCTCTCCACGTCCTCGGCACAGGAGTCCAGCGCCGAGCCGGTGATCTGCTCCCCGGTGGTGGGATCCATGAACTGCTCGCACATGCCGCGGGCGTCCTGATCGGCGGCGGCCTCCAGGTAGGCCATGACCCGCGAGCGGGCCGCGTCGAGGTCGGCGTCGGTGACGCTGCTGTCCTCCTCGGTCGCCTCCTCGGAGGTCTCGACCTCGGTGGTCTGCTCCTCGGTGGTGGACTCCTCGGTCGCCTCGGTGGCGGTGGTCTCCTCGCCGCCGGTGGTCTCGCCGTCGTCGTTCCCGGTGAGCGCCCAGACGACGACGCCGATGATCACGACGATCACCGCGAGGATCGCGCATCCGCCGCAGATGAACAGGGCGATGCGGCCGCCCTTGCCCTTCGGCGGCTCCCCCGACGGCGGCTGGGCGCTGCCCGGGTAGCCGGCGCCCTGCCCGGAGCCGGAGGCCGCGCCGGGGTAGCCGGCCGGGGAGGCCTGGCCCTGCTGGCCGTATCCCTGCTGACCGTAGCCCTGCTGGCCATATCCCGGCTGCTGGCCATATTCCTGCTGCTGGCCGTAGCCCGGCTGCTGCCCGTGCTCGGGCTGCTGGCCGTGCCCCTGTCGGCCCTGGCCATAGCCGCCCTGCCCGTCCTGCGGGAAGGACTGACCCCATTGGTTCTGCGGAGGCTGAGACATGTGCGTGCGGCGCCGCGGCGGGCGGCGCCTCCCCTTTCTGTGGCTGCCGGATCCGTCGGGACGGACCCGACGCCCACAGGGTATACGGGGACGCGACCGCGCCCCGGGTACCGGTCCGGTCACGGAACGGGCATCCGGGGCGCGACGTGGCGGCTGGTCAGCCGGTGAAGGTGCTCCCGTGGAAGGTGCGGCCGACGGCGCGCCGGGAGGCGCCGGACTGGTCGAGGTAGGGGGTGATGCCGCCGCGGTGCCGGGGGAAGCCGGCCCCGAGGATCATCGCGAGGTCGACCTGCTCGGGCCGCTCCACGACGCCCTCCTCGAGCATCAGCGCGATCTCCTCGGCGAGGCCGTCCTGCACCCGCTCCAACAGGGCATCGCCCACGGGGGCGTCGCGGCGGGTGCCGCCGCCGAAGGTCTCGGCGACCACGGGCGAGACCGGGGCGTGCACGGCGGTGCGGCTGCGCTCGGTGAAGCGGCGCTTCTCCTCGGCCATCTCCTGCAGGCCCTCGGAGGCGTGGAACCGCTCCCCCAGCTCGTCGCGCAGCACCACACCGACGTGGTCGGCGACCGCGAGACCCACCAGGTCCAGCAGGGTGAAGGGGCGCATCGGCAGGCCCAGGGCGTCCAGGGAGGCGTCCACCTCGGCGGGGTCGGCCCCGGCGTCCAGGGACTCCAGCACCGCACCGAGCACCCGGAACAGCAGCCGGTTGACGATGAAGCCGGGCGCGTCGGCGCTGCGCACGGCGAACTTCCGCAGCCGGCGGACCACCTCGAGGCCGGTGGCGAGGGTGGCCTCGTCGGTGTCGGCGGTGTGGATCACCTCGACCAGCGGCATCTTCGCGACGGGGTTGAAGAAGTGCAGGCCGACCACGCGCTCGGGGTGGGCGAGGCCCTCGGCCATCGCGCCCACGGAGAGGGAGGAGGTGTTGGAGACCAGCAGGGCGTCCTCGGCGAGCACGCCCTCCAGCTCGGCGAAGACGGACTGCTTGATCCGCAGCACCTCGGGGACGGCCTCGAGCACCAGGTCGCAGCCGGACAGGTCGGCGACGTCGGTGGTGACGGACAGCCCCTCGGCGATCGCGGTGGCGGTGGCCTCGTCGATGCGGCCACGGGCGGCGGTCTCGGCGACGACCTCGCGGGCGTGGGCGAGGCCTTTCGCGGCGATGTCGGCGTCGAGGTCGCGCATCACGACGGGCACCTGCAGGCCGAGGGCGAGCTGCGCGGCGATCTGGGAGGCCATGAGGCCGGCGCCGGCGACGCCGACGCGGCGGATCTCCTTCGCGCCCTCGACGGGGGTGCGGCCGGGCTTGCCGCGGCGCAGCAGCTCGGCGGCGTAGAGGGAGGCGGCCGCGGCGGGGCCGGCCACGAGCGCGGCCAGCGCCTCGGCTTCGCGCTCCAGGGCGACCGGCAGCTCGGATCCGGGCAGCGCTTGCAGCAGCTCGATCACGCGGGCGGCCGAGGGCGCGCCCTGGGCCTCCAGGCGCAGGGCCCACTCGCGGCGGGTCTCCGCCGGGGAGTGCGGGGCGTCCAGGGCGTCGGCGAGCGCCTCGGCCTCCGGGCTGCCCGTGGCGGGCAGGGCGGGGCCGCGGCCGGGCCAGGCTTCGCCGGCCGCACCGTCCTCGTCCACGTGCGCGGCGACCAGGGCGGCGAACTCCGCCAGGGCGGCGTCGAGGTCGGCGGCGAGGGCGTCGACGAGGCCGGTCTCGGCGGCCTGCTCGGCCGTGAGCTGCTTGTCCCGGGCGGGGTCCTCGATGATCATGCGGACCGCGGTCTCGGGGCCGACGACGGAGGAGAGCAGGGTGGTGCCGCCCCAGCCGGGGAGGATGCCGAGGCTGGTCTCGGGCAGGCCGATGCCGCGGACGCCGGGGGCGGCGGTGCGGACGTCGGCCATCAGCGCCATCTCGAGGCCGCCGCCGAGGGCGACGCCGTTGAGGTGGGCGAGGATCGGGACAGGGCTGGTGCGGGCGCGGACCTGCAGCGCGTGGGCGCGGGCGGTCATGGCGGGCACGTGGGCGGCGGCCGAGGGATCGGCGAACATCGACAGGTCGGCGCCGGCGAGGAACACCTTCCCGGTGCCGGTGAGGGCGATGGCCCGGACCTCCCCGGCGTCGGCGCGGTCCAGGGCGGTCTCCAGCGCGCCGGTGACGGCCTCGAGGGAGCGGGGGCCGAGGGTGGCGGGGCGCTTCTCCTCCCCCTGGGGCGGGGCGAAGGTCAGCACCGCGACGGTGCCGAGTCCGGGGTGCTCGCGGTCCTCGGTCAGGACGCGGGTGACGTGCTCGGTGTAGGGGGGCATCGGGGGCCTTTCGCGGTCTCGTCGTCGAGGGCAGTCGAGGGCTTCGGGGCCCGCGGGGGCCTGGAGCGCCAGGTTTCTGATACCGCGGGTTTCAGATAGATCATGCCCCAGCGGCGGCGGGCCTGTCCACCGCGGCGGCCGGCTCGCGCTCAGGGCACCTCGACGTGGAGCGGCTCGGCGTCCCCGGTCGAGGGCAGCGCGGCGCCCCGCTCGATGCCCTCGATCCGCACGGTCACCGTGCCGCCGTCCCAGGTGGACCAGCTCAGGCTGTGCTCGCCGGGAGTGGCAGGCCGCTCGCGGCTGCCGGTGCCGTCCTCGACGGGGTCCCCGTCGGCGTCGTGGACCTGGCCCGGCTCCAGCTCCTCCTGCACGGCACCGGGGTCGGTGGTGCCGGGGTCCTCCGTGCCCGGGCGCTGGGCGAGCGCCACGATCGCGCCGACCCCGCTGAGGACCAGGCCGAGGGCGAGCAGCTGGCCGACCACGGCGATCACCACCACCGCCACCAGGGTCCGGGGGGTCAGCCCCCGGGCGGACGACGACTCGGGGAGGTCCGCCGGGCGCGGGGGCACTCAGCTCTCCTCGACGGCGGGCAGCAGGTCGGGGTGGGCCTCGATCCAGGCGGCGACGGCCTCGGCCTCCTGGCCGTCCTCGTAGTCGTTGACCAGCGTGCTCTCGAGGGACTCGTACTCCTCGTCGCTGAGGGCGATGCCGCCGATGAACTCGGCGACGTCGGGGAAGGACTCGCTGAACCCCGCGTGGGCGAGCACATGCATCGTCTCGGGCTCACCGAAGGCGAGGTCGGGGTCCTCCAGCGCCTTCACCGGGAACTCCTGAAAGGCCCAGAAGGGACGCCACAGGGTGACGACGACGTCCTCGCCGTCGTCCAGCGCGTTCTGCAGCTCGGCGAGCATCGCCGGGGTGGAGGAGGTGACCAGCTCGAAGTCTGCGTCCAGACCGTAGGCGGGCATCACCGAGTCCTGGACGGCCGCGGTGAGGCCGGCGCCGGGCTCGATGCCGACGATGCGGCCGCCGAAGCGGGAGGGGTCCGCGGCCAGCTCCGGGATGCTGGTGATGTCGGTGGTCTCGGGCACGGCCAGCATGTTGGTGGCGTTGGCGTTGTAGGTGACCAGGTCCTCGATGTCCTCGCCGTACTGCTCCATGTACTGGGCGTGGGTCACGTCCGGCCAGGCCGAGGAGAAGATGTCCAGGGAGCCGTCGGCCAGGGCGGTGTAGATCAGGGCGGCGTCGGCCAGCACCGTGAACTCGACGGTGTATCCCATCGCCTCCAGCCGGTCCCGGAGCAGGAAGGCCATCGCGACCGTGTCGGTCCAGGCCTCCATGTAGCCGATGGTGATGGTGTCGTCCCCGCCCGCGTCGGTGCAGGCGGCGAGGCCGAGCGTGGCCAGCCCGGAGCCGATCAGGGCGGTGCGGCGGGTGATGCTCATGTCGTCGTCTCCTTCGCCCGCACGGGGCGTCGTGGGGATGCGGCGGCACGGCCCGGGTCGACCGACCGCCGTGCAGGGGCACGGGTGCTCCTGCACGGAGACCGGTGACCTCCGCGCGGGGCGGGGATCACCGGTCTCCGGTCGGTCGGCATTCCGGCGCCCCGCCCCGGGTGGGGCGGGGCGCCGGGCGCCCGAGGGCACCCTCGCCTCCCGACCGCGGTGGCGGTCAGGGATGGTCGGCGGTGGTGCCCGAGTTCATCACGGGGCGCTCAGCCCTCCTCGACGGCGGGCAGCACGTCGGGGTTCTCCTCCAGCCAGGCGTCGATGGCCTCGGGGTACTGGCCCTCGCCGTACTCGTTGACGACGGTGTCCTCGAGGGAGCCGTACTGCTCGTCGTCCAGCTTGATGCCGCCGATGAACTCGGCGACGTCGGGGAACTCCTCGCCGAAGCCCTCGCGGGCCAGGAAGTGCAGGGCCTCGGTCTCGCCGAGGGCGCCCTTGGGGTCCTCGAGGTCCTTCACGGGGAAGGCGGAGTTGGCCCAGAAGGGGCGCCACAGGGTGACGACGATGTCCTCCTCGGCGTCCACGGCGCTCTCCAGCTCGGTGAGCATCGCGGCGGTGGAGGAGGTGACCAGCTCGTAGTCGCCCTCGAGCTCGTACTCGGGCATCACGTTGTCCTGCACGGCGGCGGTCAGCCCGGCGCCGGGCTCGATGCCCACGATGCGGCCGCCGAAGCGGTCGGCCTGTCCCTGCAGGTCCTCGATCGAGGAGATGTCGACGTACTCCGGCACCGCCATGGTGAGTTTGGCGTTGTCGTAGTAGGCGTCGAGGTCCTCGATGGAGTCGCCGTACTGCTCCATGTACTGCGCATGGGTGACCTCGGGCCAGGCCGAGGGGTAGATGTCGAAGTCCCCGTTGGCCAGGCCCGTGTAGAGCAGCGCCGCGTCGGAGATCTCGTTGAACTCGACGGTGTAGCCCATCGCCTCGAGCCGGTTCTGCAGCAGGTAGGCGGTGGAGAGGCCATCGGTCCAGGAGGGGATGAAGCCCAGGGTGATGGTGCCGCCGCCCCCGTCGCCGGAGCCGCTGCCGGAGCCGGAGTCGTCGGAGCCGCAGGCGGCCAGGCCAGCCGCCCCGAGCAGGCCGGCGCCGCCCAGGAGGGCGGAGCGGCGGCTGAGCGCGCGGCGGGTGAGGGAGGTGGTGCGTCGGTTCTGCATGATCAGGGATCCTTCCTGCAGTCGTTCGTCGGTCTCGGGGCGGCGCATCGGGCGCCGTCCCGGGGTCTGGGGGTCAGGCGAAGGCGGTCGCGCGCTGCGCCCGCGCCTTGGTCAGGAGGGTGAGCAGGGACGTGTTGCGTGCGTGCTTGTCGCCGAGGGCGGCGGTGAGACGGTCCAGGTAGACCGCCAGCAGCACCACGCCGACGCCGGCCTCGACGCCCATGGGGACGTTGAGGGAGGTGATCGCCTGGACGACCTCCTGGCCGAGGCCCGGGGCGCCGGCGATGCCGCCGACCACGGCCATCGACAGGGCCAGCATGATCACCTGGTTGATGCCGGCCATGATGGTCGGCACGGCCAGGGGGAGCTGGATGCCGCGCAGGATCTGCCCGGGGGTGGCGCCGAAGGACTCGCCGGCCTCGACGGTCTCGGAGTCGACCTGGCGGATGCCGAGCTCGGTCATGCGCACGCCGGGGGGCATCGAGAAGATGACGGTCGAGACCATCCCGGGCACCAGGCCGATGCCGAACAGCACCACCGTGGGGATCAGGTAGACGAAGGCGGGCATCGTCTGCATGAAGTCCAGCACCGGTCTGATCAGGGCGCTCACCGTCGAGTTCATGGCGGCGAGGATGCCCAGCGGCACCGCGATCAGCACGGCGATGGCGGCGGCGATCAGCACCTGCGCCATCGTCTGCATCATCGGTTCCCACACGTCGAAGGTGAGGGCGAGGAAGAACAGCAGGGCCGAGCCGATGGCGAAGGGCCAGGAGCGCACCAGCCAGCCGATGGCGGCGAAGATCGCGATCATCGCCAGCGGCGGCAGGAACAGGAGCGCGTCGGTGAGGTTGTCGACCAGCAGCAGGATGATCCAGCTGAAGGCGTCGAACAGCCACTCGACGTTGGCCTTGAGCCAGTCGAGCCCCTGGTCGACCCAGTCGCCGAGCGGGATGCGGAGGAAGAACTCGTCGGTGCCGTTCATCGGGTCTCCCCTCCGGTGGTGTCGAGGACGGGGGTGCCGCCCGTGATGGTGGTGACGGCGTCCTGCTCGCCACCGAGGGCGCCGGCGGCGGTCAGCAGGGTGACGCGGGGGATGACGCCCGCGAAGCGTCCCTCGTCGTCGACGACGACCAGCGGGCTGAGGTGGCGGGCGGAGGCGGCGAAGAGGTCCGCGATGGGGGCGTCATGCCGCACCACGGGCATCTCGTGCTCGGCGGACCAGGGCAGGTCCTCGGTCTGCTCGCGCACGGCGCGGGCGACGTCCTCCTCCCAGAGCACACCGGCGGGGGTGCGGTCGCGCCGCAGCACCACCAGCCAGGGGTTCTGGGTCTCGCGCAGCAGCTTGTGGGCGGCGCGGGGGCCCTGTCCGGCGCCGAGCACGGCGGGGGGCTGCTCCATCACGCCGGAGGCGGTGAGCACGCGGGAGCGGTCGACGTCCTGGATGAACCGGGAGACGTAGTCGTTGGCCGGCTCGTTGAGGATCTCCTCGCTGGTGCCGACCTGCACGATGCGGCCGTCGCGCATCATCGCGATGCGGTCGCCGATGCGCATGGCCTCGTTGAGGTCGTGGGTGATGAACAGGATGGTCTTCTCCAGGCGCTGCTGGAGCTCGACGAGCTGGTCCTGCATGTCGCGCCGGATCAGCGGGTCCAGGGCGCTGAAGGCCTCATCCATGAGCATCACGTCGGTGCCGGCGGCGAGCGCCCGGGCCAGGCCCACGCGCTGCTGCATGCCGCCGGAGAGTGCGGAGGGCGGGTAGGAGCCCCAGCCCTCGAGGTCCACCATGGCCAGCGCCTCGTTCGCGCGCTTCTCGCGCTCGGCGCGGTTCACGCCGGCGATCTCGAGGCCGTAGGCGGCGTTCTCGCCCACGGTGCGATGCGGCAGCAGGGCGAAGTGCTGGAAGACCATCGAGATGCGCTTGCGGCGCACCTCGCGGACCTCGGCGGGCTTCATCGAGGTCAGCGCGCGGTCCGCGATGCGGAGCTCGCCGGCGGTGGCGGGCAGCAGGCCGTTGACCATGCGGATCAGGGTGGACTTGCCGGAGCCGGAGAGCCCCATGACCACGAAGATCTCCCCGGGCTCGACCTCGAAGGAGGCGTCGATGACGGCGGCGGTGAGGCCGTCCTCGCGCAGATCGGCGCGGGAACGGCCCTGACGGAGGGCCTCGACGCCGCGTTCGGGGCGGCGTCCGAACACCTTGTAGAGGCCGTCGGCGGTGATGACGGGCATCGGGCTCCTTCGAACGGGGAAGATCGTGCGAATGTGCTGCGAGGGGCGGCTCGACGATTTCCGTCGCACCCCGGAATGCACCCCCACGCTCCGATCCCGGGGAATCCGGAATCGGCCCGCAGAATGCACACCGGTCACCCCGTCGGGGCACGCAGGGGCATCGGCCCGACGCTCTACGGTCCCAAGCGGGCGGCGGTCGCGGCAAGCGCGCCGGCGGCCCCGGCAGCGCCATGACCGGCGGAATCCGGCGAAGAGACGGCCGTGGCGCCCGTCGTCCACGCTCCGGTGGCGGGGCATGGAATGGGCCGGTGGCCAGTGGGGACGTACGAATCCGGGTCGGCTGCTGCGGACATTTCCGGGGCTCCTGCGGACCGGGATGTCACATTTCGGTCACGCCATGCGGATCGGTGTGCCGCCGGGGTGCGAAACCCCGGATTCCGGACGGAATGCGGGCCGCCGTCACGACCGTCGTCGGCGCCGCGGACCTCGGGCAGGGGCGGACTGGCCGGGCACGCGTCAGGGGCCGGGCGACCGTGCGCCCGACCCCTGCTCTCCCCTCGGGGATCCCTCCCCGATCTCGTCCCGCACCCGGACGGACTCGCGAGGCCCCACCGACCACGCCACCCGGCAGGCCGGGAGGCTCGTCGCCCGGGGAAGGGCGCGGTCGCGGTGGTGACCGCCGGTGCCCGACGGAGACGGTTAAACTTTACGTTTCCTTTGCCCCGATGACAAAGCCTCTTGAGGGTCCGGCGGGCCTCGACCTCCGGACCCGGTCGAGGTCGACGGATCGCCGCAGGTCATCGCATCACTCGGACAGCAACGCGATCCGAGGCACACCCCCTCGAGGTGGACGCCGGCGGCCGGATCGACCCGCACCGCTTGACAACCCACAACCACTGGGTTGTAGGTTCTGAGCATGACCGGAGACCCCGAGGACCGCGCCGACGCCTGGTTCCACGCCCTCGCCGACCGCACCCGCCGCGACATCCTGCGCCGCGTGCTGGCCGGGGAGCACTCGGTCTCCACCCTGGCCCGCTCCTACGACATGAGCCTCACCGCGGTGCAGAAGCACGTGGCGGTGCTCGAGGGAGCCGGGTTGATCACCCGACGACGCAGCGGCCGGGAGTCCCTGGCCAGCGCCGACGGCGTGGAACTGCGCGCCGTGGCCCGCCTGCTCACCGAGCTGGAGTCCCATTGGCGCGATCGCATCACCCGCATCGACGCGCTCCTCGCCGAGGAGGGGAGCGCCGACCGCCCCCCGGCGGCCGCGCCACCTACTCCATGACCGGTCCCGAGGGCGAGAAGTTCTCCGGCTGCTGGGAGGTCGACGCGGTGGACGAGCCGCGCTCCTTCACCTTTCGGGACGGCTTCGCCGACGAGACCTTCGCCCGCAACCCGGAGCTGCCGGAGAGCGTCTCGGTCTCGACCTTCACCCCCGTCGAGGGCGGCACCCGCGCCGTGTACGTCACCACCTGTGCGAGCCCCGAGGCCCTGCAGACGGTGCTGGACATGGGCGTGGTCGAGGGCACCCGCAGCGCGATGAACCAGATCGACGCGCTGATCGCCCGAGCCGTTCCCCCGACGCCCTCCGCGCCCCTCGGCGGGGAGGGCATCGGCGCGACTACGGTGAGCGGGTGAGCACGTCGCCCGACCCGCAGCGCCCGACCGCGACGCCCGTCCCGGAGGGCGGTGCGGAGCGGACCCTCTCCGGTCGCGACGAGGCGGTGCTGGACGACCCGGTGACCTCCTCCCTCGCGGGAGCGCACGCCCATCTGGCCGAGGGGAACGCGCTGGTCCGCCGCTTCCCCGCCGACGTCTCTCCCTTCGTCGCCTTCCCGGTGCCCGAGGACCCGGGCACCCCGGAGGCGATCCGGGAGCTGTTCGGCCCCGGCGAAGCCGTGACCATGGCGCACGTGGAGCCACCCCTGCCCGCGCACTGGGAGTGGCGCTTCCGGCTTCCCGGCGTGCAGCTGGTGGAGACCCCGGCCCTGGCCCCGCGGCCCTGCGCCGAGGCCGTCGAGCTGGACGCGGAGGACGTGCCCGAGATGCTGGACCTCACCGCCCGCACCCGGCCGGGCCCGTTCCTCCTGCGCACGCACGAGCTCGGGCGGTACATCGGGGTGCGGCGCGAGGGCCGCCTGGTGGCGATGGCCGGGGAGCGCCTGCACCCGGCCGGCTGGACCGAGATCAGCGCCGTCGCCGTCGACCCCTCCGCCCGCCGCCAGGGTCTCGCCTCCGCGCTCGTGCTCGACGTGGCCCACGGGATCCGGGCCCGCGGCGAGGGCGTCTTCCTGCACGCGGCCGCGGAGAACACCGGGGCGATCGCCGCCTACGAGGCGCTCGGCTTCACCCGGCGTCGCGAGGTGGTCTTCGCCCAGGCCCTCGTCCCGCAGGACTGATTCAGCCAGGACGGGCACCCTCTCGGCTCAGCTGCCGGAGCGGATCTCCCGGCGGCGGAAGCCGAGCAGCGCCAGCACCAGCAGGGCGAGCACCACGACGGACAGGCCCAGGGTGCGAGCGAGGTCCCCGCCCTCCGTCGCGGCGAAGGGCGCGGGCACCCAGTGGAAGGGCGAGATGCCCAGCACCGCCTCCGGGAACTCGAACATCGCGCCGAACATGCCGATCACCAGCACGGCGGAAAGCAGCAGCCAGGACAGCCCGGCCAGCCGCGGCGCCCAGCCGTACAGCAGCGCCGAGACCGCCGCGAAGGAAAGCACTGCCGGCAGGTGGGTCGCGAAGACGGTCGCGTACTCGCCGGATCCCGGCTCGGTCACCCCCACCAGCGCGGCGCCGGCCCAGATCGCGCCGACGCACACGGCCAGCAGGACGGCTGCCCCGGCGAGCGCCACCGCGAGCTGCGCGGCGAACCAGCCGGTGCGGGACACGGGGGCGGCCAGCACCAGCTCCAGCCGCCCCGAGGACTCCTCGCCGCGGCACTGCTGATGGGTGGCGACGATCGCGTAGGCCCCCGCGCACAGCGCGACGGACAGCATGATCACGGCGAGGAAGGAGGTGATGAAGCCGTCGGGGTCCTCCCCGAACAGGGCGCCGAGCGCGGGGGTCTCGGCGACCAGGTCGGTGGCCATGTCACCCAGGGCGTCCAGCATGCTGCCGGAGCCGAACCACAGCAGCCCCAGGCCCAGGCTGCACCAGCCGAGCATCGCCCGCTGCTGCCGCCACGCCATCGCCACCGGGCCGCGCAGCCGGCCCGGGGCACCCGGGTGACCCGGCCGGGCCGGCACCATTCCCTGGCCGAGGTCGCGGCGGGCGGCCAGGGCGCTCGCGAGCCCCAGCAGCGCGGCGGTCGCCGCCGAGGAGAGCAGCAGCGGCCACCAGCGCAGGTCCACGAAAGCCCGCATCTGCTGCGCCCAGGCCAGCGGGGAGAACCAGGACAGGGTGGAGCCCTCCAGCGCGATCAGGTCCCCGGCGGAGCGCACCGCGAAGGCGGCCCCGAACACGGCCAGGGAGAGGCCGACGGCGCCGCGGGACGTGCTGACGATCTGCGCCACCACCAGGGCGGCCGCCCCGAAGACCAGGGCGGAGGCGGCGCTGGCGAGCATCAGGCCCAGGCCGTCGACCAGTGAGGTGTCCTCCCCCTGGGAGGCGAAGGTGGCCAGGGCGCTGAGCACGGCGATCACCAGCAGGTGGGCGGCAAGGGTCGCCAGAGTGGCGACGGCGGGGGCCATCCGACCCACAGCCCCGGCGCGCACCAGCTCGGCGCGGCCGCTCTCCTCCTCGGCGCGGGTGTGCCGCACGACGTGCAGGATCGCCATCACGGACAGCGCCATCACGATCCAGGTGGTGCCCTCGTTGGCGACGGCCACCAGCGGCGTGTAGTCGTCCAGGCCGTAGCCGGGGCCGCCCATCACGATGCCGGAGGGGGTGCGCATCACGGCGGCGCGGGCGGCGAGCGCGGAGGCATCGAAGACGGTGCTCAGGGCCACGGCGAAGTAGGCGATGAATACGGACATCACCGCGGCCCAGATGAGCATCCGGCGACGGTCGCGGCGCAGGATCTGCCGGGCCAGGCGCCCGGTGCCGGCGAGCACGTGGGCGTGGCGACGCTGCTCGGCGGGGGTCTCTGCGCGGTGGCTGGGAGTGCGGTGGCCGGGTACGCGGTGGGCCGTGGTGCCGGTGGCTGTGCTCATCGCCCCGCCCCCGTCGCGGGCACCCCGTCGTCGGCCCCGATCTCGTCGCCGTAGTGGCGCAGGAACAGGTCCTCGAGCGAGGGCGGGGTGGCGGTCAGGGAGACCACCTCGGCGTCGGTGAGGCGCGGCAGCACGGCGGACAGGGCCGCGTCGTCCACGTCGAGGGTGAGCCGGGTGCCCTCCTCGACGCTCTCGCTGCGGGCGTCGTGCACGCCGTCCAGGCCCGGCACGGCGCTCGCGTCGCCGCGGACGACGGCGCTGACGCGGGTGCGGGTGAGGTGGCGCAGCTCGGCGAGGGTGCCGGCCTCCACGGGGCGTCCGGCGCGGATGATGGTGACGGTGTCGCAGAGCTTCTCCACCTCGGAGAGGATGTGGCTGCTCAGCAGCACGGCCCGCCCCTCGGCGGCGCGGTCCCGCACGCACTCGGTGAACACGGCCTCCATCAGCGGGTCCAGGCCCGAGGTGGGCTCGTCGAGCACGAACAGCTCGGCGTCGCTGGCGAAGGCGGCGACCAGCGCGACCTTCTGCCGGTTGCCCTTGGAATAGGTGCGGGCCTTCTTGCGCGGGTCGAGCTCGAAGCGCTCCAGCAGCTCGGCCTTGCGCCGCGGGTCCGGGGTGCCGCGCAGGCGGGAGAGGTAGTCGATGGCCTCGCCGCCGGAGAGGTTCGGCCACAGGGCGACGTCGCCGGGCACGTAGGCGAGGCGGCGGTGCAGGGCGACGGCGTCGGCCCAGGGGTCGCCGTCGAAGAGCCGCACGGTGCCGCCGTCGGCGCGCAGCAGTCCCAGCAGCACCCGGATGGCGGTGGACTTGCCGGCGCCGTTGGGGCCGAGGAAGCCGCGCACCTCGGCCGGACCGACGGTGAGGTCGAGTCCGTCCAGGGCGGTGAAGGAGCCGAAGCGCTTGGTCAGGCCGCGGATGTCGATGGGGGTCACGGGGTCGCCTCCCGCTCGGTGGGGTCGCTCGCGGCCCGGTCGCGGCCGGCGAGGTACTGCTCGAAGACGGCGGGGCCGGTGAAGAACCCCTCGGTGTACAGCTCCAGGGCGGGCAGGGTGGTCTCCTCCTCGAGCCGGTGGAGCATGGCGACGACGTCGCGACCGGTGTCGGCGCCGTCGGCGGAGCGGGTGTCGCCGGAGGGCGTGCCGGCGGGGGGCGTGCCGGCGAAGGATGTGCCGCCGGTGGGCGGGGCGGCGAAGGATGTGCCGCCGGTGGGCGGGGCGGCGGACGGGCCGAGCAGGGTCGAGACCAGCAGGGAGCCGAGCCCGGACTGCACCAGGTAGCGGGCGCGGGCGCGCTCGTCGCGGCTGGGGCGGGCGAGCCCCTGGGCGACGGCCTCGGCGATGTAGCCCTCGGCGTCGGTGACCATCTGATCCAGCAGGTGGCGGCCGAGGGCCCCGCCGTCGAGGACCGCGTGGACGATGTACCCCAGCAGCACCGAGGCCTCGCGCTGCGCGGCGGGCAGGGTCAGCATCAGGGTGCCGCGCGCGGCGGAGCCGATGCTCTCGCTCTTGACCCGCCGGATCCACTCCAGCACCGCCTCGTCAGCGGCCTCGTGCAGCGCCTCCTTCGAGCCGTAGCGCTTGACCAGCAGGGCCGCGCTCACCCCGGCGTCGGCGGCGATGGCCCGCAGCGGAGCGCCGAAGCCCTCGCGCGAGAAGCGACCGATGGCGGCCCGCAGCAGCGGGTCGAGGTCCTGCGGTGCGCCGTGCGCTTCGGTGTCGGCCATGCCCATCATCGCTTCCCTCCCGTGCCGTCGAGCTCCGGGAATCCCACTGTGAACACGTGTTCACGAGCCAGCTCCGAGCGTAAACGTCCGTTCACGGTGGCGCAAGATGTCGGGCACCTCCCGTTGCCTCCCCAGGCAGGACGCCGTGTCCGGGAATCTTCCAGCTGGGTGGAAGATTCCCGGACACGGCGTCGGTGGCCCGGCGGGCGGCGTGGCGGGTGGGTCAGGCGGGCAGACGCAGCTCCCAGGCGCGCCCGAGGTGGCCACGCAGGGTGAGGGTGTCGTCCGCCTCGGGGTACAGCCGCACCGTCGAGGGGGTGTCGGCAGCCGGCAGCAGCTCGAGGATGCCGCCGTCGGTCAGCAGGCGCGCCGCGCCGCCGGGAAGCTCGATGACCGTCTCGACCCGGCCGTCGGCGCGGTGCAGCTCCACGGTCGCGGCGCCGGTCAGCTCGACCTCGGCCCGGAAGGGGGCGGGCAGGTCGAGAACCTCGCCGGCCGCCCCGTCCGGGCAGGAGGCCCCCACGGCAGCGGGGGCGCCATCGCCGGACGCTGCGGATCCGCCCGCCGGCCCCGCCGGAACGGTCGGCAGCTCCGCTCCGCGCAGGGCCTCGAGCTCCCGCGGGGCCCGCATCACCAGGCGGTCCCCCACCAGGCCGAGCTCACGGGGGAAGGTCAGACAGCCGGCCCAGCCCTGCTCGTCGGTCTGCTGCTGGACGCGGTCCAGGCCCTCCCAGGACCAACCCCAGGCCAGCACCCGCTCCCCCGCGGCGTCGACCACGGCCTGCGGGGCGTAGAAGTCGGGGCCCAGGTCGGCCCGACCCCCGGCCTCGGGCACGAAGCGGGGCAGACCCGTGGCCTCGTCGGTGACCAGGTCCCCCACCAGGTAGTTCACCTGCACCGTGGAGCGGGCGACCCGCTCGGGGCGCAGCCACAGCGACAGCAACAGCACCCAGCGGCCGTCGACCTCCACCAGTTGCGGGCATTCCCAGATGTCGGCCGGGGCGTGCTGCGCAGCCAGGGTGTCCTCGCCGGTCAGCAACGAGCCGCGGTACTCCCAGTGGTCGAGGTCGGTGGCGTCGAACAGCAGCAGCGCGGGCACCACCCGCTCCTGCCCCTGCTCGTCGGTCCCGTCACGCAGACCCGCGCCCTGGATCGCCCAGCGGCGTCCGTCCAGCTCGACCAGGAAGGGGTCGCGGATGCCGAGCAGGTCCAGGCCCTCGGGCACCCCGGCGGCCACGTGCCCCGGCTCCGTCAGGTGCTCCAGCGCCGCATCGGTGCGGGCAACGACCACCTGGGAGAGCTGCACGTCCCTGTCGTCGACCCCGGAGTAGACCAGGGCGGCGCCCTCCCGGCCGCCTTCGCGGGTGGCGACACCGCTCCAGCAGCCACCGCGGTCGGCCTCGCCCGGGCGGGGCACCGGCCCCAGGGGCTCCTCGCGCCAGCTGACCAGGTCCGGGGAGGACATGTGCCCCCAGTGGATCCGCTCGTGGCGGGCGGAGAAGGGGTTGTGCTGGAAGTACACGTGCCAGCGGCCGTCGACGCGGACGATGCCGTTGGGGTCGTTGATCCAGCCCAGCGGGTGGACCCGGTGCAGGGCGGGGAAGTGCGGGGCGGTCATGCGGTCCTCTCGGGGAGCGGAGGGGGAGGCGGCCGGAGCGGGCACGCCATCGGAGGAAGCGGGCACGGTGCCGGTCGGGGCGGGATCCGTGCTGGTCCAGGCCGTCACTTCGAGGCCCCTGCGGTGAGGCCCTCGCGCAGGTAGCGCTGGCCGAAGAGGAAGACCACCACGGCGGGGATCATCGAGAGGATCACGCCGGCCAGCACGATGGAGATCGAGCCGGTGCCGAGGTTGCCCTGCAGGGTGACCAGGCCCAGCGGCAGGGTGTAGTTCTCCTCCGAGATCATGAAGATCAGCGGCCGGAAGAACTCGTTCCAGTGGAAGTTGAAGGCCAGCACCCCCACGATCGCCATGCCGGGCAGGGCCAGCGGCGCGTAGATCGAGAAGAAGGTGCGCCAGGGGCTCGCGCCGTCGATGGCGGCGGCCTCCCCCAGCTCCAGCGGCAGCCCCAGGAAGTACTGCCGCATCAGGAAGGTGCCGAAGGCGGTGGGGATGGCGGGGATGATCAGCGCCAGCAGGGTGTCGGACAGGCCCATGCCGCGGATCAGCATGAACACCGGCACGATCGTGACCTGCGCGGGCACCATCATCGTGGACAGCACGATGGCGAACAGGGCGTTCTTGCCGCGGAACTCCATGCGGGCGAAGACGTAGCCGGCCATGGCCGCGGTGATCATCTGCCCGCCGGCGATGAGCAGGGTGACCAGGCCGCTGTTCAGCACCAGCAGCGGCACCCGGATCTGCTCGAACACGGCGGCATAGCTGGAGAAGTCCGGATCCAGCGGGAAGAAACTGGGCGGCAGGCTGAAGGACTCGGCGGCGGGTCGCAGGGAGGTGGTGAAGGTCCACCAGACGGGGCCCAGGGTGAGAGCGGCGGCGACCAGCAGCACCGCGTAGGTGGCGAGGGTGGTCGGGTTCTTCAGGCGGCGGATCATCGGTGACCTCCGGGGACGGCGCGGAGCGGGCGAGGCGGGCGGGGCACGGTCATCGCGGCGCTCACTGGTAGAACACGAATCGTCGGGCCAGGCGGAACTGGGCGGCGGTGACCAGCATGATCAGCAGCATGAGGACGAGGCCGATGGCGCTGGCGCGGCCGAACTCGAGCTGCCGGAAGGCGCTCTCGTAGATCACCATCACGACGGTGCGGGTGGAGTCGCCGGGGCCGCCGCGGGTGAGCACGTAGGGCTGGTCGAAGACCTGCAGCGCGGTGATGATGGCCATCACCGAGGCGACCAGCACGGTGGGGCTGACCAGCGGCAGGGTGAGGTGCCGGAAACGGCGCCAGCCGGTGGCGCCGTCGATCGCCCCGGCCTCGTAGACGTCGCCAGGGATCGCGGAGAGTCCGCCGACGAACAGCAGGAACGAGAAGCCGAAGTTCTGCCAGACGTACACCGCGATGACGACGACCATCGCCCACTGGGGGCTGGTCAGCCAGGGCACGGCGGGGATGCCCACCAGGGACAGCGCCCAGTTGATGACGCCGTAGCTCTCGTTGAAGAGGTACTTCATCAGGATCGAGACGCTGGCGGCGGAGAGCACGAGCGGGAAGAAGAAGGTGGAGCGGAAGAACACCCGCATCCAGCTCGGCATCTTCGACTGCACGAGCACGGCCAGCAGCATCGCGATGCAGAGCTGGGCGAGCACGGCGACTGCCACGAACACCGCGGTGTTCAGGAAGGAGATGCCGACGGTGCGGTCGGTGGCGAGTTCGGTGAAGTTCGCCAGCCCCACGAAGCGGGGCGAGGTGATGATGTCCCAGCGGAAGAAGGCCAGCAGCAGCGAGCCGACGATGGGCACCACCACGAAGATGCCCACGCCGATCATGGTGGGGGCCAGGAACAGCCAGGTCATCAGGCGGCTGCGACGGTCGGTCCTCATGAGTCCTCCTCGGCGAAGACGGCGCGCAGGTCCCGATCGAGGTTCTGCAGGGATCGCTCGACCCCGGCGGCACCCCCGGACAGCGCGGTGGAGACGTTGCGGATCAGGGCGGTCTCGACGGCGGCCTGCTGGGGCGGCGCAGGGATCGGCCCCGAGGTCGGGAAGCGGTCGAGGGTGTCGTAGAAGCGGGACCAGTGCTCGGGGCCGACGCCCGCGTACAGCGCGTCGTTGACCATCGAGCGGCGGGTGGGGGTGGTCGAGGGGGTGGGGAAGGCCAGCTGCATCGCCTCCTTCGAGGCGGTGTACTTGATCCACTCCCAGGCCTGGTCGGCCTTCCGGGTGGTCTTCATGACCGCGTAGCCGGCGGCGCCGAACTGGTGGCGCTGGGAGCGCCAGCGCGGGAAGAACTGCACGTCGTACTGCTCGGGGCGCATGCCGCCCTCGGCGAGGCCCTGCACCCAGTAGCCGCCGGCGGGGGTGGTGCCGATGCGGCCGGAGGCGAACAGGCCCACCAGCGTGTTGCCGCCGCCCTCCTCGGGGCGCACGGCCAGGCCGTCGGCGACCAGGGAGCGCAGGTACTCGAAGCTCTCGTGCACCGGCTCGGCGGTGGCGTTGGAGCCGGTCCAGAGGTAGCCGCCGGAGCGCTCCTCACCCGGGTAGAAGGTCGACCAGAACTGCTCGCCGCCCCTCGCCTTCTCCTCGGTCAGGAAGGAGGTGTCGTTGACGTACAGCCAGGGCACGATGCCGCCGAACAGGCGGTTCGTCCAGTAGTAGGGGGTGGCGTCACCCTGCATGCCGCGCAGCAGCTCGGAGAAGTCGTCGCGGCTCCAGTCCTCGCCGGGCATCTCCAGACCGTTGCGCTCGAGCACGTCCAGGTTCAGGTACATGTTCGCCGCGTTGAAGTCCAGCGGGAGCTGGTACAGCGAGCCCTTGTACATGAAGGCCTCGATGAGGCTGGGGTGGACGTCCTCGAAGTAGTCGCGGATCTCCTCGGCGTCGCGCTGCAGGTAGTCGTCCAGCGGCAGGGCGAGGCGCTCGGCGAAGAGCTGTGCGCCCTCGGTGGCGGTGTAGACGATGTCCGGCTGGGTGCCGGAGGCGACCATCGTGAGGATCTTGGCGAAGAAGTCGCCCCAGTCGGTGGCCTGTACGGACTGGATGCGCACCGCGATGTCCGGGTGCTCCTCCATGAAGGCGTCGGCGATGACCTGGCGGCCGGCGGCGTCCTGGGCGGTGCCGAGGATGAGGATCGTCAGGGCGTCCTCGCCCCGGCCGGGGATGTCGGCACCGGTCAGGCGTGGCCAGGCGGCCACGGTGCCGGCGACCCCGGCCGCCCCGGCGGCGCCGAGCAGGGCGCGCCGGGTGAGGGTGGATCGGTCGACCATGCGGGGATGCTCCTCGTCGTCGAGTGCGGGGGATGTGCTGCGGGGGTGCGGGGCGGGCCGATCGTGCTCGCCGCCGTCGCGGCCTCTCCACGCGGTGACTTTTACACGTGTCGAAGTTGAGCACGAGTATGCGCCCGACAGGGCACCGCGTCAAGCAGGTGGGTCGACATGGATGGCGCGCGCACCGCCCGGGCCGTTCCCGGGCACCGATCAGGAGGGCTGCAGGCGGAGCGACGCAGGGTCCGGGTGACCCATGTGCGGGCGGCACGGCACAGGGAGTCCCGGGCGGAGGAGCCCGCGCCGTGGCGGCTCAGCCGTGGGCGATGGGCTCCGCCACGGAGGCGCGCTCGACGAGGGGGCAGGGGACCAGCTCCCGGTTCGGGCCGGCAGTGTCAGTCCCGTCGTCCTCGCTGCTCACAGTGTCTTCGCTGGTGGAGGTCTCCGAGGAGGCCGGTGCCTCACCGTCGGCGCTGCCCATGCGGGCGAGCAGGCGGCGCATGGCCCGCTCCCCCATCTCGGCATGCGGCAGGGCGACGGTGGTCAGGGCCGGCGTGAGGTCCCCGGCGAAGAAGTCCTCGTCGTCGAAACCGATCACGGAGAGCCCGCCCGGCACATCCACCCCGGCGAGCGCGGCGGCATGGATCGCGCCGGCGGCGACGCGGTCGCGGATGCAGAACAGGGCGGTGGGCGGGGCGTCCTCGGCGAGCAGGCGACGGGTCTCGCGCATCCCGTCGCTCATCTGCCAGCCGGTGGGGACGATCCGCACCGGGAGCCCGGCGGCCTCCAGCTCCTCACGGAAGCCGGCCTCGCGCTCGGCGACGGCCACGGACTCGTCGGCGCCGGTCAGCATCACCAGGCGCTCGTGCCCGGCGTCCAGCAGGCGGCGGGCGGCCTCCCGGGCGCCGCCGCGGTCATCGGGGACCACCCCGGGCAGATCCCGCCCAGGTGTCGCGTCCTCGCAGTTCAGCAGCACCATCGGCGGCCAGGCGGGCAGCGGGGGCAGACGCACCCGGGCGCTGCCCATCGTCGCGTAGACCAACCCGTCGACCTGCCGCTCGGAGAGCATCCGCAGGGCGTCCTCGAGGCTGTAGTCCCGCAGGGAGAGGTCCACGGTGATCACCATGTGATCGTGCTCGGCCGCGACCCGCGAGGCGGCGCGCACCATCCGGCCGGCCCAGGGCGAGGTGGCGATCTCGTCGGTGATCAGGCCGATGGTGCGGGTGCGCTGCTGCTTGAGGGAGAGGGCGACGGCGGAGCGGGTGTAGCCGAGCTCGCGGGCCGCCTCCAGCACCTTCTGCCGCGTGGCCTCGGCGACGGTGCCCTCCACCCGGTCGTTCAGCACCATCGAGACCGTGGCGCGGGAGACCCCGGCGTGCGCCGCGACGTCTCGGGAGGTGGGACGACGGGAGGCGGGGCTCATCACCCCACCTTATGGCCGACGCCGCCGCGCACCCAGCCCGTGCGCGCGCAACCGCCGGCCCCACCCGCCCACGCGAGCTCACGGCGCCGCGATGTCCGGGAATCTTCCAACCAGGTGGAAGATTCCCGGACGCGGCGCCGCGCGGGGCGTCAGGCGGACAGGGCCGGAGCGGGTCGATCGACCCCGGGGGCGCCAGCGGTCCGGAGCAGCGCCACCGCCCAGGCGGCGAGGGCCAGACCCAGCAGCAGGCCGTGGGCCACGCGCACCACGTCGGGGGCGAAGAACTGCGGCAGGTAGAGCGCGATCAGGACGGCCCCTCCGAGCAGCACCCCACTCCCCCGCACCCCACCGCGTCGGGCGAGCACGGCGAAGGCCAGGACGCCGACGCCGGCGAGCAGCAGCCCCGTCCCGAACAGGGTCATCGCCCAGGGATCAGCGCGGATCGGCTCCTCGAGCGCCGCCAGCGCCGGGTTCCCGGTGGCCAGCGCGGCCTCGCCGAGCACGTGCAGGGCGAAGGCCTCGGCGCCGTAGTACGGGAGCAGGGCGGCGACGCCGGCGGCGACCGCGGCCGCAGCGCGTCGAGTCCCGGTGCCATTCGCCCCGCTCAGGAGGGCCGCAGCCAACAGGGCCCAGCCGAGCATTCCGGAGACGTGGGCGGCGACCCACCACTCAGAGGCGAAGGCGGCCGCCATGTCCAGCGGGCCTCCGCCGGTGTCGCCCCAGGGGCGCAGCAGGGGGAAGGCGGCGAAGGCCAGGCCGGAGCCGAGGGCGAGTACTGCGGTGCGGGTGGTGGGTTGCATGACGACCTCCATATGAGTGAACACCGTTCTCTCAACGGACAATAGCACATGAGAGAACACTGTTCACTGGTGTCGTAGGATGAGCGCATGACCAGCCGCGCCGATGCCAAGGACGCCACCCGCCGCCGCCTGCTCGAGGCCGCCGGCGAGGTGATCCGCGAACAGGGCGCCCCGGCGCTCTCCCTGCGGGAGGTGGCACGCCGCGCGGGCATCGTGCCCTCCGCCGTCTATCGCCACCTGGCCTCGCGCGACGAGCTCATCACCCAGCTCGTGCTGGCGGCCTACACCTCACTCGCCGAGCACCTGGAGACCACGGTCGCCGCCAGCAGCCCGAGCTGGCGCACCGCGGCCGATGCGCTGCGGGAGTGGACCCTCGCACACGTCCACGAGTTCCAGCTCATCTACGGCACCCCGGTGCCCGGCTACCGCGCCCCCGAGGAGACGATCACCGCCGCGGCCCGCGTGGCCGCGGTGTTCCTCCAGGTCGGCGCGGTGTCGGGGGCCCCTCCCGACGCCCTGGCCGAGCAGCTGCGGGAGCCGGCCGCGCAGCTCGGCACCGATGTCACCACGCTCGCGCGCACCCTGGCCGACCTCTCCCAGCTGGTGGGGCTGCTGACCCTGGAGCTCGGCGGCCATTTCGTCGGCACCGCGGACCCGGCGCAGGGCCTGTGGGACGAGGTCGTCGCCCGTCAGGCGGCGGAGCGGGCCCCGAGCCGCTGACCCCGTGCTGCGCGTCGGCTCAGGCGCCGCGCTCGGCCTCGGCGTCCATCGTCATGCGGGCCACGTGGAGCGCCAGGTAGGAGACCTCGTCCGGGGAGAGCCCGGCGCCGAGGCGCAGCTGCACCACGGTGGACAGCGCCCCCGCGGTCTGCGCGGCCTCGGGGTAGGTCTCCCGGATGCTGCGGCCGATCGTGGACTCCTGCCCGGCCAGCTGCCGGTGCTGCTGGATGCGCACGAACATGTAGCGCACGTGCGTGATGAAGCGGGCGGCGCTCATCGAGCGCGGGGAGACGTCCAGGCCGTGCCGCTCCCCCACCACCGCGAGCATCTGCTGGATCACGCCGGTCATGGTGTAGGTGAAGGAGAGGTCCCCGGCGGAGAACCCGGCGTTGACCAGGTGCAGTGCGAGCGCCGTGGCCTCGGCGGACCCCAGCTTGGGGTCGATGTGCTCGTTCAGCGCCACCAGCAGCCGCTCCGCCTGCTGGTACTCGGTGGCGTACAGCGTCTCCACCTCGGCCCGCAGCGGGTACTCGACGCTCTGCCCGCGCCGCTGCCGTTCCAGGGCGCCGGAGACGTGGTCGGCGACCGCGATGGCGAGGGTGGGGCGGGTGGAGTCGCTGCCCTCGATGCCGGTGGAGCGCAGCGCGATCACGACGGCGCGCAGCACCTCCTGGTCGATCATCGCGAAGGCCTCGGCGAGGTGGTCGGGGTCGCGGCCGTCGGCGGGCACGAACACCCGCACCACCTTCTCGGGGTCGACCTTCTGGCCGGGCTGGGCGCGGAAGCCGATGCCGCGGCCGGTGAGGATGACCTCCTGGTCCTGCGGGTCGCGGGAGATGACGACGTTGTTGTTGAGCACGCGCAGCACCCGCATGGTGCTGGTGTCCGGCTCGCTCATGTCGCTCCTCCCGTGGCCGCCCGCACGCGACCCCGCGGCCATTGTTCCGTGCCGGGGGTCCCCGTGGCGATGCCATCGGTCCCCCGGGCCGTCCCGCGACGCACCGCACCCCGGGCGGCCGAGGCTGCCCGGGGTGCGGCGTTTTCGATGTCGCGGCAGGTCACGGCCGGACGATCACCGCGGTCTCGCCGGCGGCGACGTCCTTGCCGGTCTGCGGCTCCACGGCGGAGAAGTTCGCCGTGTTGATCACCGTGAGCAGGGTGACGGTGGGGTGCCCGGCGGCGCGGATCGCGTCGAGGTCCACGTTCGCCAGCAGGTCGCCCTTCGTGACCTGCTGGTTGGCGGCGACCTGTACGTCGAAGCCCTCGCCCTGCATCTGCACGGTGTCGATGCCGACGTGGATCAGCAGCTCGACGCCGCCGGGACCGGCGATGCCGAAGGCGTGACCCGTGTCGGTGACGGTGACCAGGGTGCCGTCGACGGGGGCGACGATCCGCCCGTCGGCCGGCTCGATGGCCACGCCCTCGCCGAGCGCGCGGGCCGCGAAGGCCGGGTCGCCGCAGTCGGAGAGGTCCAGGACCGTGCCGGCCACGGGGGCGGAGATCTCGATGCCGGGGGTGTCCGCCGCGGCGGCAGCCGCGGCCTCTCCGCCCGCGGGGGCGGGCTCGGCAGCACCACCGGAGGCGGCACCACCCGAGGCGGCGCCCGCGGCCGCGGCACCGCCGCCGACGGCGGCACCGGACATGGCCGGCTCCCGCACCTCGGCGGGGGCGGTGGCGGCGGCCTCGGCGGCCTCCTCGGCGTCACGCTGGGCGTTGGCCTCGGCGCGCTGCTCCGGGGTCATGTAGTCCGAGAAGTACACGGCGGCCATCGACACGAAGAACGCGGCAGTGATCGCGATGACGTAGGTCGGGATCGGGTCGAAGATCGGGATGGTCAGCAGCGAGGTGAAGGCGAAGGTGCTGGCGTCCACGCCACCCAGCACGCCGATGATCACGCCGCCCACGAGGCAGCCGACCAGCATGCGCGGGTAGATGCGCTTGAAGCGCAGGTGGATGCCGTAGAGGGAGGGCTCGGAGATGCCGCCGAACAGGCCCGCGGCGAGGGCGCCGGTGGCGGTCTGGCGCATGACCTTCTCGCGGTGGCGGAAGGTCAGCAGCAGCACGCCGGCGGTGGCGCCGAAGGCGGCGAAGTTCCAGGCGCCCATGGGGCCCTGGATGAAGTCGTAGCCCAGGGAGTTGATGTTCTGCAGCATGAGCGCGTTCAGCGGCCAGTGCAGGCCCAGCGGCACCAGGAAGGGGTAGACCAGCGGGATGATGATCGCGAAGACGATGGGGGCGTTGCCGTTCAGCCAGGCCAGGCCCGCGCCGAGGCCGTTGCCGGCCCAGATGCCGATGGGGCCGATGAGGAAGGCGGTGATCGGGATCATGATGATCATGCTGAAGAACGGCACGAAGACGAGCTGCACGTTCTCCGGGAAGATCTTCTGCAGCCCCTTGTAGACCAGGGCCAGCAGCGCCACCATCACCAGCGGCACGAACACCTGGCCGCCGTAGTCGGCCAGCTGCATGGGCAGCCCGAAGACCTGGGCGACGCACTGCTCGGTGCCGAGGGTGTCGTTGGTGGTGCAGGTGACGCCCGGGATCGCCTCCCCGTCGTTGACCAGCGAGAGGAAGTTCGGCGTCATGATCGCGGCCATCACGGTGGTCCCGAGCCAGGGGTCGATCTGCAGCTTCTTGGCGGCGTTGTAGGCCACCATCAGCGGCAGGAAGTACAGCACCGAGCGGTACATGGCGTCGACGAAGACCCAGGTGGCGCTCTTGTCGGCGGCGCGGGTGTCGACGTAGCCGAAGGCCTCGAGCATCGAGACGATGGCGACGATCAGCGAGGCGCCCAGCAGCACGCCCAGCAGCGGGCGGAAGGAGTCCGAGAGGTACTCGAAGAAGCTATCCAGCCAGGCGAACTTGCCGCGGCTCTTGGAGCGGATCTCGGCCTTGACGTCCGCGTCGGACTTCGCCTTCGGGGCGGCGGCGCCGCTCATGGAGGGCAGGTTGGTGATCTGCGAGTAGACGCCGGCGACGGCGCCGCCGATGACCACCTGGAAGCGGTCGCCGGACTGGGGGACGGTGCCCATCACGCCGGGCAGGGCGTCCAGGGAGGCACGGTCGACCTGGTCGCCGTCGTGCAGCTGGAAGCGCAGGCGGGTGGCGCAGTGGGTGAGGCTCTCGATGTTCTCGGGTCCGCCGACGCCGCGGACGATGTCCTCGGCGATCTGGTCGTTCCCGGAGGAGGGGGTGCTCATGATGCGTCCTCGCATCCTTCTGGTGGGTGGGGTGGATGGGGCGGGTGGGACGGGGCTGCGGCACCGGGACGGGGTCCGCCCGGGCCCGGACGTGAAAAAGACCTGGACAGCGCGAGGCGCGGCCCAGGTCTTGCTTCACCTGCACGGGGTGGGCGGGGGCATTCCGGCCCCCATCCGCTCCGCAGCGAATGACAATCCTGTGAACAGTCCGGGAAAAGGATGTTCGGTGAGGACCATAGCAGGCCCTGCGCCCGGCGGCACCGGGACGAACGCCCCTCCGGCCCGGGCCGGAGGGGCGCCGGTCAGTCGCGGGCGCCGAACTGCTCCGCGTAGGCCTCGCGGCGGCGGGCCTGCTCGACGGGGTCGGGCACCGGCAGGGAGGCGATGAGGCGGCGGGTGTAGGGGTGCTGCGGGTCCTGCAGCACCTCGGGACCGTGCCCGCTCTCCACCAGCTCGCCGCGCAGCAGCACCCCGATGCGGTGGGCGAGGGTGTCCACCACCGCGAGGTCGTGGCTGATGAACAGCGCGGCGAAGCCCAGCTCCTCCTGCAGGCGGCGGAACAGGTCCAGCACCGTGGCCTGCACGGACACGTCCAGCGCGCTGGTCGGCTCGTCCGCGATCAGCAGCTCCGGGCCGAGCACCAGGGCGCGGGCCAGGGAGACCCGCTGCCGCTGCCCGCCGGAGAGCTCGTGCGGGTAGCGTCCGCGGTAGGCGCCCGGCAGCTCCACGGCTTCCAGCAGCTCCTCGACCTTCGCGGTGCGCTCCCGCGCCGAGAGGTCCCGCGCGTGCACCACGAGCGGCTCGGCGATGCACTCGCCGATGGTCAGGTGCGGGTTGAAGGAGGTGGCCGGGTCCTGGAACACGAAGCCGATGCGGCGGCGCAGGGGCTTGACGTCGCGCTCCTTGACCCCGCGCATCTCGGTGCCGAGCACCCGCAGGCTGCCGCCCGCGGTGCGCTCCAGCCCGGCGATGGCGCGGCCGATGGTCGTCTTGCCGGAGCCGGACTCCCCCACCAGGCCGTACACCTCGCCGGCGCGGATCGAGAGGTCCACGCCCTTCACGGCACGGAAGGCGGGGCGGCCCAGCCGGCCCGGGTACTCGATGACCAAGCCCTGCGCCTCGACCACCGGCGCGGCGACCTCGAGCGCCTGCTGCTGCGCCGGCTCCAGCGTGCTCCAGGCGCTGCGGCGGCCCAGGTGCGGCACGGCGGCCAGCAGCTCCCGGGTGTACTCCTGCTGCGGGGAGGCGAACAGCTCGCGCACGGGCGCCCGCTCGATGACCTTCCCGGAGCGCATCACGGCGACGGTGTCGGCGAGGTCCGCGACCACGCCCATGTTGTGGGTGATCAGGATGATCGAGGTGCCGAAGCGGTCGCGGATGTCCCGCAGCAGCGCCAGGATCTCGGCCTGCACGGTGACGTCCAGCGCGGTGGTGGGCTCGTCGGCCACGATCAGCTCGGCGCCCAGGGCCAGCGCCATCGCGATCATGATGCGCTGCTTCTGTCCGCCGGAGAACTCGTGCGGGTAGCGGTCGATGCGCTCGGCCGGGTCGGGGATGCCGACGGCGGTGAGCGCCTCGATCGCCTTCGCCCGGATCTGCTTCTTGGTGATCTTCGGGTCGTGGGCACGCAGCCCCTCCCCCATCTGCCACCAGATCGGGAAGACGGGGTTCAGGGCGCTGGAGGGCTCCTGGAACACCATCGACACGTCCTCGCCGCGCAGGGTGCGCAGCCGCTTCCCGCTGAGCCCGACCACGTCGGTGCCGGTGACCAGGATCGAGCCGGAGGCCTCGGCCGTCTCCGGCAGCAGGCCGAGCACGCTGCGGGCGGTCACGGACTTGCCGGAGCCGGACTCGCCGACCACGGCGAGGATCTCGCCCGGCTCGACGGTGAGGCTGACCCCGTCGACGGCGTGGACCTGCCCGCCGTCGGTGGCGAAGCGGACGTCGAGGTCCTCGATCCGCAGCCGCGGCTCCGCCGGACCCGGGTCGATCGCGGGGCTGGGGGCGCTCATGCGTTCACCGTCCGAGGGGTCTCGGCCTCGCCGCGGCGACGCCGACGGGGGCGGCGCCGCGTGCGCAGGCGCGGGTCGTTGAGGTCGTTCAGGGACTCCCCGACCAGGGTCACGCCCAGCACGGAGAGGACGATGGCCAGGCCCGGGAACATGCCGGTCCACCAGATGCCGCTGGTCGCGTCGGCCATCGCGCGGTTGAGGTCGTAGCCCCACTCGGCGGCGCTGCTGGGCTCGATGCCGAAGCCGAGGAAGCCCAGCGCCGCGAGCGTCAGGATCGCCTCGGAGCAGTTCAGGGTGAAGATCAGCGGCAGGGTGCGGGTGGCGTTGCGCAGCAGGTGCGTGCCCATCACCCGCCGGTGCCCGGTGCCGATCACGGTGGCGGCCTCGACGAAGGGCTCGGCCTTCAGCCGCACCACCTCGGCGCGGATCACCCGGAAGTACTGCGGCACGAACACCACGGTGATCGAGATGGCCGCGGCGAGGATGCCGCCCCAGGCGTTGGACTGCCCGCCGGAGATCACGATGGACATGACGATGGCCAGCAGCAGGGAGGGGAAGGCGTAGATCGCGTCGGCCAGCATCACCAGGATCCGGTCGACCCAGCCGCCCAGGTACCCGGAGACCAGGCCCAGCAGCACGCCGAGGAACAGGGAGGCGACGACCGCGCAGACCATCACGGCGACGGCGGTGCGGGTGCCCCAGATGACCCGGGAGAGCACGTCGTAGCCGGCGACGGTGGTGCCGAAGGGGTGGGCGGCCGAGGGCGGCTGCTGGGTGCCGAAGCGGACACCGTCGGCGCCGGACTGGGCGTAGCCGTAGGGCGCGAGCAGCGGGGCCAGCAGGGCGGTGAGCAGCAGCAGCGCCACCAGCACCAGGCCGGCCACCAGCATCCCGCGCTGCAGGCCGACGCTGCGGCGCAGGTGGGAGACGACGGGCAGGCGGTGCCAGCGGGGCTCGCGGCGCTCCGGGGTTCCGGCCGCGGTGGGGGTGTCGGGGGAGGCGGTCATGTCAGTACCTCACACGGGGGTCGATGAGCGCGGCGATCACGTCGACCACGAAATTCGAGACGGCCACGATCACGGCGAGCATCATGACGATGCCCTGCACGGCCACGTAGTCGCGGGCGGCCATGTACTCGGCGAGCATGAAGCCCAGGCCGTTCCACTCGAAGGTGGTCTCGGTGAGCACGGCCCCGCCCAGCATCATCGCGATCTGCATGCCCATCACGGTGATGATGGGGATCAGCGCGGGGCGCAGGGCGTGCCGGGTGGTGAGCCGGCCCTCGGCGACGCCGCGGGAGCGGGCCGAGTCGACGTAGGGCATCTCCAGGGTGCCGATCATGTTGGTCCGCACCAGGCGCAGGAAGATGCCGCCGGTGAGCAGGCCCAGGGCGATGGCCGGCAGGATGGCGTGGCTGAGCACGTCCCACAGCAGGCTCAGGTCGCCCAGGCGCAGCGCGTCCAGCAGGTAGAACGGCGAGGGGTTCAGGATCGTGCCCATCGTCAGCTCGCCGCGGGTCGAGATGCGTCCGGCGACCGGCAGCCAGCCCAGGCCCACGGAGAAGACGAGCTTGAGCAGCAGGCCCACGAAGAACACCGGGGTGGCGTAGCCGAGGATCGCGAACACCCGCAGGGCGAGGTCGCCCCAGCGGTCGCGCACCCGGGCGGCGATCATGCCCAGCGGCACGCCGATCAGCAGCGCCACGATCACGCCGTACAGCACCAGCTCGGCGGTCGCGCCGCCGTACTCCAGCAGGATCCGGCTGACGGGCTGGCGGTCCGAGTAGGTGGTGCCGAAGTCGCCGCGCAGCACCCCGCCGAGGTAGTCGAGGTACTGGATGAACAGCGGCCGGTCGTAGCCGGCCTCGGCGCGGCGCTCGGCGAGCTGGTCGGGGGTGAGGCGCCCGCCGAGGGCCGCGGTGATCGGGTCGCCGGTGATGCGCATCAGGAAGAACACCACCGTCATCAGGATGAAGACGGTGGGGATGATCAGCAGGAAGCGCACCAGGATGTAGCGACCGAGGCCGCCGCCGGTGCGCTTCTCCCGCCGGGCAGGGGTGCTCGGGGCGTCCTCGCCCGAGGGGGCGGCCACCTGGGTGGTCGCCCCCTCGGGGTCGGGCCCGCTGCTGCGGTCCGGGCTCACTTCGAGATCGAACCGAGGCGCAGCTTGAAGGAGGAGTCCAGGGTGATGCCCTCGACACCCGTGGTGGAGACGGCGATCTGCGAGCCCTGCAGCAGCGGCAGGGTCGAGACGTCCTCGGCGACCAGGTCCTGGATGTCCACGAACATCTGCTCGCGGGCGGCGGTGTCGGTCTCGCTGCGCTGAGAGGCGATGAGCTCCTGCACCGAGGCGTTGTCGTAGTGGTTGGCCAGGAAGTTGTCCTTGATGAAGAAGGGCGCCAGGTAGTTGTCGGCGTCCGAGTAGTCGGGGAACCAGCCCAGCTGGTAGGCCGGGTAGACGTCGGCGACGCGGTCCTCGGAGTACTGCACCCACTCGGTGGACTGCAGGTCGACCTCGAACAGGCCGTCGGCCTCGAGCTGCTCCTTCACCGCGGCGTACTCGTCGCCGGAGGAGCTGCCGTAGTGGTCGGGGTTGTACTGCAGGCTGAGCTGCACCGGGATCTCGACCTCGGCGTCCTCGAGGCGGCCGCGGGCGCGGTCCGGGTCGGGGCCGCCGGAGCCGTCGCCGTACATGTCCTGGAACTGGGTGCCGGAGCCGGGCAGGCCCTCGGGGATGTACGAGTACAGCGGGGTGTAGGTGTCGTTGTAGACGGAGGTGGCGATGGCCTGGCGGTCGATGAGGTCCGCGACGGCCTGGCGGACCGCCCGGGCCTTGGCCTCGTCGGCCTCCTCGGTGTCGGTGCCGTAGGGGTTGGTGGCGAAGTTGAAGACGATGTAGCGGATCTCGCCGCCGGGGCCCTCGTGCACCTCGACCGCGTCGTCCTCCTGCAGGTCGGCGATGTCGGTCGGCGAGAGCGAGCGGTAGGCGACGTCGATGTTGCCCTGCTGCACGTCGAGCTTCATGTTGTTCTGGTCGGAGTAGTACGACAGCGAGGCCGAGGTGGACTCAGGGGCGCCGTAGATGCCCTGGTAGTTCTCGAAGGCTTCGAGGGCGACGAGCTCGTTCAGGGACCAGCTGGTGATCGAGTAGGGACCGGAGAAGGGGGTGCCCTCCACGATCTCGTCGTCGGAGAGCACGGCGTCGGCGGGGAACACGTCGGCGTCGACGATGGGACCGGCGGGGCTGCACAGCACGTAGGGGAAGGTCTGGTCGTCGCCCTCGATGAGGTGGAACTCGACGGTGAGCTCGTCGACCACCTCGACGGACTCGAGATTCGCCAGCAGGCTGGAGGGGCCGTTGGGGTCGGCGATGGCGAGCTGCCGGTCGAAGGAGTGCTTGACGTCCTCGCTGGTCAGCTCGTTGCCGTTGGCGAAGGTGAGGTTCTCCTTGAGCGTCACCGTGTAGACGGTGGGGCTGGTGAACTCGGCGGAGGCGGCGAGGTCGGGCTGGGGGACACCGTCCTCGGAGCCGATCTCGGTGTTCATCAGGTGGCCGTAGACCTGGGTCCACACGGCGAAGGAGCCGTTGTCGTAGGCGGCGGCCGGGTCCAGCGCGGTGACCTTGTCGGTGGTGCCGATGGTGAGGGTGCCGTCACCCCCGCCGCCTCCGCCGCTGCCGCCGCCGGTGGTCTGCGCGCAGGCGGTCAGCAGGACGGGCGCCCCGGCGAGGGACAGCAGCACCGTGCGGCGGCGGGGGGTGAGGGCGGCATCGAACATGGGGGTCCTCCCAGGGATGGTCCAGCGGTCGTGAGGTCGCCGAGCGACGACGTCGTCAGGGGCGGGACCGGTCCGCCGGGGTGGGCGGCGAGGAGGGCCCGCGGGTGCTCCGGGGTCCGGGCCGCGACGGGGCGACCTGCTCGGGACCGCACCGGACGTGACCTGGATCGCAGGGCGCACCGTGGTGTCGAAACCTAGCATCGGGTCGATCCCGCCGGGTCCGGGACGACCGAACGGGCGGCGCCGTTGCCGTTTCGTGACATCACCGGCCACCGGTATCGCGGCCTCCTCCCGCTTCGTCCCATCCGCCCGGAGAGGCCCGTGACCAGCGAGGGCAGTGCGGCACGACCGCGTCGCGGGAATAGCGGGGAGGGCTCGCGCGTTGCCCTGGTCGACCCACCGGCCGGTCCTCCCGGCCACCCCGCCCGTCCGAAGGAGACCCCGTGTCCCGCACCGTCCGCATCCCCCGCACCGAGCTCGAGGTCCTGCCGCTGAACCTCGGCGGCAACACCTTCGGCTGGACCTCCGACCGGGAGACCTCCTTCGCCGTCCTGGACGACTTCCTGGCCGCCGGCGGCACCTTCGTGGACACCGCCGACGGCTACTCGGCATGGGCGCCCGGCAACTCCGGCGGCGAGTCCGAGGCGACCATCGGCGAGTGGATGGCCGAGCGCGGCGTCCGCGACCGGATGGTGATCGCCACCAAGGTCTCCACCAAGCCGGACCGGCAGGGCCTGTCCGCCGAGAACGTCGAGGCGGCGCTCACCGAGTCGCTGCAGCGGCTGCGGACCGACCACGTCGACCTGTACTACTTCCACTTCGACGACGAGAACGTCGCGATCGCCGATCAGGTCCGCACGGCGCACGAGCTGGTCGCCTCGGGCCGGGTGCGGCACATGGCGCTGTCGAACTACTCCCCCGCCCGGATGCGCGAGTGGCTGGAGACGGCCCGCGAGCTGGACCTCACCCTGCCGGTGGCGATCCAGCCGCAGTACAACCTGCTGCACCGCGCCGAGGTGGAGCAGGACTACGCCCCGCTGGCGCGCGAGTTCGACCTGGCCGTGTTCCCGTACTTCGCGCTCGCCTCGGGCCTGCTGACCGGCAAGTACCGCAGCCGGGAGGACCTGGCGGGCACCGCCCGGGAGGGGATGACGGCGGACCGCTTCGGCGACGAGGCACTGGCCGTGATCGACGCCCTGGACGTGGTGGCCAACGCCCACGGGTCCGAGCCGACCAGCGTGGCCCTGGCCTGGCTGCTCGCGAAGGGCGTCACCGCCCCGATCGCCTCGGCCTCGCGGCCCGCGCAGCTGCCCGCCCTGCTGGCCGCCACCGAGCTGGACCTCACCGAGGACGAGGTGGCGCTGCTGGACGGCGCCTCCGCCCCCTTCGCCTGATCCCGCGAGGCGCGGCGCAGCCCGGCCCATCCTGCCTCTGCCCCGGCTGTTCTCCGCCCCGCCCTTGCGCGAGCCCAGAACGTCGCCGATCCGTGCCATCTGGTGGCACGGATCGTCGAAAACCCGTGGTGCGGCGGGGCCCGCCGGGGCAGGGCTCGGCCGCTCCCGTCCTCCGGGGAGCGGTCCCCATTCCGGTGCGGGGCGGTCGCTCGTATCGTCGACGGGAGCCCCTCCCCCGGGGCGTCCCGCCGACCCGGGAGGCCGTCATGCCCCGCCCCGATTCCTCGTCGCCTCCACTGTGCCGCACCCGCCACGCCGTGTCCCGGTTCGGGGCGGTCCTGCTCACGCTGGTGCTGGTCGGCTGCGGCCTGGCCCGCCCGCAGCTGGAGCCGGGCGATGCCATCACGGTGACCCAGCCGAACTTCACGCTGGAGGGGGTCTTCGGCGAGGAGACCGTGCAGGTCGAGGGGCGCACGGTGACCGTCTCCTACCGGGTGCCCGCGGACGTGCCCCCGATCTACGACGTGGAGTTCCTGATCTCCCCCGCCGAACGTGATCACCTCGAGGAGCTCACTGCGGCGTACATCGCGTCCGCAGAAGCCCCCGGCTCGTCCAGGACCAATGTGTGCACCGATACGGCCCTGGACACCGTGCGGGTCAGCGGCTCGGTCGAGCACGAGGTCCACGCCCTCACCATCGGTCAGCGCGAGCACGGGGTCGGTGAGGTCGGATCCCTCGCCCACCTCGACGTCGTCAGCGCCGGCCGACAGCAGCTCGCGCGTGTCGTCGCTGCGGGTGGTGCCGACAACCTGCGAGGCGCCCAGGGCCTTCGCAATCTGCACCCCGATCACGCCGATCGCGGTGCGGTGGAGGCGCCGGTGATCAGCACCGACTGGCCGGCCTCGAAGCCGCCTCGGCGCAGGGAGCCTGCTCGGTGAGCAGTCCGGTGGGCAGGGCCGCGGCGCTCTCGGGCTCGATCCCGGCGGGCACCGCGATGACGTCCGCCTCGGCGACGGTGCAGTACTCGGCGAAGGCCCCGGAGGGGGAGCCCATCACCAGGTCACCGGCCTGCCCGCGAACGAAGCCCTGGACGAGGGCGACGACCTCGCGGGCGAACTCGTAGCCCGGCACGGACTCCTCGCCGCTGCCTCCCTGTCCGGGGGTCGGCGGCGGCGAGCACGGCGACGTCGGCGTTGTTGATGACGGCTCCTCGCACCCGGACCAGGACCTCGCCGGCTCCGGGCGCGGGAACTGCCACCTCGTCCAGCGCCCATGAGGGACCGCGGCCCAGCGGCAGGGCGCGCATGGTCTCGGGAATCGGGATGGTCGGCTCGGTGGTGCTCATGGTGCTCCGGGTTGCCCGGTCGCTCCCGGGTTCGCGACGTCGTTCCCCCACGACGCCAGGGACCGCACCGTCCGTCCGGGAGTCCCTGCCCAGGGCACCCCTCGCGTCGGCGGTCAGGCGGGCGGCCCGGCGGTCCCCCGCACCACCAGTCGCGGCTCCAACACCTCCTGCATCACCGGCACCTCCGGATGCTCCATGCGGTCCCCGGCGATCCGTGCGGCCACACGGCCGAGCTCCTCGGCGCGCAGGTCCACGGTGGTCAGCGCGGTGCCCGGAGCCCGGCCCGGGGAGCTGTTGTCATATCCGACGACGGAGAGGTCCCGGCCCGGCACCAGCCCGCGGTCCACGGCGACGTCGAGCACGCCGAGGGCCGCCCGGTCGTTGTGGGCGAAGACTGCGGTGGGCGGATCCTCGCCGTCTAGCAGCCGGGCCGTCGCCGCGGCCGCACCGTCGCGGTCGTAGCCGATGCCGACGGTGCGGGGGCTGAGCCCGGCGCCCGCGACCGCCGCCTCGAAGCCGCGCCGCCGGTCGAGGTAACCGTCGGAGGGCGGGTTCGCCAGGAAGACCAGCCGGCGGTGGCCGAGGGCGAGAAGATGCTCGGTGGCGAGGCGCGCGCCAAGGGCGTTGTCGGTGCAGACGCTGTCGACTCCCTCGACGGCCCGCGCCACGCTGACCACCGGTGTCCTCGCGGCGAAGGCGCGCAGCTCGGCGTCGGGCAACAGCAGGCCTGCGGCGATGACGGTGCCGACCCGGGCTCCCTGGAGAGCGCGCAGGGAGGCGAGGTCACGGGCCCCCTCGAGGTCCCCGACGGAGAGGACGAGGTCGCGTCCGCTGTGCTCCATCACGGCGCGGATCCCGTCGTGGATCAGCGCGAAGACGTCGTTGTGCAGGTCCTGCAGGTGCACGCCGACGCTGCCGACGCCCCGGGAGGCAAGGCTGGCCGCCATGCGATCGGGGACGTAGCCCAGCTCCTCACCGCGGGCGAGGATGCGTTCGCGGGTGCGGGGGCTGACCCCGTGGGCGTCGCGATAGGCGAGGGAGACCAGCGCACGGGACACCCCGGCGGCGCGGGCGACGTCGAGCATCGTGACCCGGGGTCCCTGCGGATTCGTCGACACCCCTTGACCCTACATCTGGAGCGCTCTAGATTGTCCGGACATGAGATCTAGAGCGCTCTAGATCCGCCATCGGCCCCGACGCAAGGACGCCTCATGCCCCCGATGACCGCATCGCAGCCCGCTGCGCCCGACACCACCGCGCCGACCACGTCCGCCGCCCCGCGCGTCGGGATCGCCCCGGACTCCTGGGGCGTCTGGAACCCCGTCGATGCCGCGCAGCCCTCTCCCGAGCAGTACCTGCGGGAGGTCGCCGAGGCCGGCTTCCACTGGACCGAGCTGGGCCCCTACGGCTACCTGGGCACCGACGCCGACCGCCTCCGCGAGCAGTTCGCCGCCCACGACCTCGCCCTCAGCGCCGGGACCGCCTTCGCCCCGCTGCAGCGCGAGGGCAGCCTCGAGGAGGTGTGGGCGGAGGTCGCCGACGTCTCCCGCCTGGTCCGCGCCCTCGGCGGGCGGCACGTGATCGCCATCCCCGCACTGTGGGAGCGCGACCCCTCCGGCGCCGTGCAGGGCCCACGCTCCTTCGACCGCGAGGCGTGGGCGCGCTTCACGATCGGCCACGACGAGATCGGCCGCCGCCTGCGCGAGGAGTTCGACCTCTCCCTGCAGTTCCATTCCCACGCGGAGAGCCCCGTCGGCAGCTACCGCGAGGTGGTGCGCTTCCTCGAGGACACCGACCCGGCCGCCGTGAACCTCTGCCTGGACGCCGGCCACCTGGCCTACTACCAGGCCGACAGCGAGCGCCTGATCCGCGAGCACCCCGAACGCGTCGGTTACCTCCACCTCAAGCAGGTCGAGCCGGACCTCCTGGCCGACGTGCTGAAGAACGACGTGCCCTTCGCCGAGGCCGTCCGCCAGGGCGTGATGGTCGAGCCCCCGCACGGCGTGCCCGGCTACGCCCCGATCCTCGAGCTCGCTGCCCGCGCCCACCCCGGCCTGTTCGCGATCGTCGAGCAGGACATGTACCCCCTCGCCGACCTCTCCGAGCCCCTCCGCATCGCCCGCCGCACCCACGAACACATCGTCGGCTGCGGCGCCGACGTCCGCTTCCGCTGACCACCCACCGTTCGAAGGAGAACACCCGTGACCACCCCCGTCCGCGTCGCCGTGATCGGAGCCGGCATGGCCGGCCAGGCCCACGCCTTCGGCTACCGCACGGCCTCCATGGCCGTCAGCTCCTCCCTGCCCGTCGTGCTGGACACGATCGCCGACCCGAACCTGCCGCTCGCGCAGTCCGTGGCCGACCGCTACGGCTTCGCCCACGCCACCGACGACATCGACGCCCTGCTGGCCCGGGACGACATCGACGCCATCAGCGTGGCCCTGCCGAACTTCCTGCACGCCGAGGTGCTGCCCGCCGTGATCGCCTCCGGCAAGCACGTCTTCGCCGAGAAGCCCATCGGCCGCACCGCCGAGGAGTCCGCCTCCCTGCAGGCCCTCGCCGAGGCCTCCCCCGCCGTCACCGGCGTCGGCTTCTCCTTCCGCCGCCTCCCGGCGCTCGCCGCCCTCGCCGCCGCTGTCGCCGAGGGCCGCCTCGGCACCGTGCACACGGTGAAGGGCTGGTACCGGGCCGACTACGCCGCCGACCCCGCGGGCGCCCTCTCCTGGCGGTACTCGCAGGAGCAGTCCGGCGGCGGGGCCCTGCTGGACATCGGCTCCCACGCCATCGACGCCGTGCAGTTCGTGGCGGGGCCGATCACCACGGTGGACAGCACCACCCTGCGCACCGTCATCACCGAGCGCCCGAAGCCGGCCGCCGGAGCCATCGGCCACGGCGCCTCCACCTCCACCGAGACCGGCCCCGTCGACAACGACGACATCGCCCTGCTCACCGTCGGCTTCGAGAACGGGGCGGCCGGACAGATCGAGCTCTCCCGCATCGCCCACGGCGTGCCGAACTCCCTGGGCGTGCACGTCTTCGGCGACCGCGGCCACGCCACCTTCGACTCCCTGCGGCCCGGCGAGTTCACCCTCTTCGAGGCCGGGCTGACCGACGCCCCCTACAACGGCCCCCGCACCGTCACCACCGGCCCCGCCCACCCCTACTTCCGGGACGTCGCCGCGATGCCCGGCGGTGGCGTCGGCACCGGCTACGCCGAGGCCTTCACCGCCGAGATCCAGGAGTTCCTGCGCTGCGTCGGCGCCGGGACCGCCATGGACACCGACTTCGCCGCCGCCACCGCCATGATGCGCGTGGTCGGCGCCGCCCTCACGGTCCACCGCAGCGGCACCGCCGCCCCGGTGGACTGAGCCCCACCCCTCGGGACCCCGACGAAGGAGTCGCCCCATGTCCGCTCATTCCGCCTCCGCCCGCTCCTCCCGCGTGCTGCCACCCCTGACCCCTGGGCCGCACCGTCGCCGTCTCACGATCGTCGCCTTCATCGCGACCATCGGCGGCCTGCTGTTCGGCTACGACACCGGCGTCATCAACGGCGCCCTGCTGCCCATGACCGAGGAGCTGGGCCTGACCCCGCTCACCGAGGGCGTGGTCACCTCCTCCCTGCTGTTCGGTGCCGCCGTCGGCGCGTTCCTGGGCGGTCGGCTCTCCGACGCGCGCGGCCGCCGCTCCACCATCCTGATGCTGTCGCTGACCTTCCTGGTCGGCACCGCCATCTGCGTGGTCGCGCCGTCCTTCGGGGTGATGGTGATCGGCCGCTCGATCCTCGGCCTGGCCGTGGGCGGCGCCTCCACCGTGGTGCCGGTCTACCTCGCCGAGCTCGCCCCCTTCGAGGTGCGCGGCTCCCTCGCCGGCCGCAACGAGGTGATGATCGCCGTCGGTGCGCTGGCCGCCTTCGCGGTGAACGCGATCATCGGCAACGTCTGGGGCCACGTCCCCGGGGTGTGGCGGTACATGCTCGCCGTGTGCGCGATCCCGGCGATCGCCCTGTTCATCGGCATGCTGCGGATGCCGGAGTCCCCGCGCTGGCTGGTGGACAAGGGTCAACGTGACGAGGCCCTGACGGTGCTGCGCACGGTGCGCTCCGCCGACCGCGCCGAGGCCGAGATCGCCCAGATCGAGGACGTCGCCGACGAGGAGGAGCAGCAGATGCAGACCGGGCTGCGCTCGGTCCTGGCCAACAAATGGCTCCGGCGGATCCTGCTGGTCGGCATCGCCGTGGCCGTGTTCCAGCAGCTCACCGGCATCAACACGATCATCTACTACGGCCAGACCGTGCTCAGCGAGGCCGGCTTCGCCGCGAACGCCGCCCTGGTCGCGAACGTCGCCCCCGGCCTGATCGGGGTGATCGGCTCGATCGTCTCGCTCTACCTGATGGACCGGGTCAACCGGCGCACGATGTTCCTCACCGGCTACGCCCTGATCACCGTCTGGCACGTGCTGATCGGGCTCGCCTCCGTCGCCCTGCCGGAGGGCAGCGGGGCCCGACCCTTCGTGATCCTCGCGCTGGTGGTGCTGTTCGTCGGCTCGATGCAAACCTTCCTGAACGTCGCCACCTGGGTGATGCTCTCGGAGATCTTCCCGCTGCACATGCGCGGCCTCGGCATCGGCATCGCCGTGTTCTGCATGTGGATCACGAACGCGCTGCTGGGCCTGTTCTTCCCCTCGGTGGTGGACGGCATCGGGCTGACCGGGGCGTTCTTCATGCTCGCCTTGTTCAACCTGGTGGCGTTCCTGGTGATGCTGAAGAACCTGCCGGAGACCCGTGGCAAGACCCTCGAGGACATCGAGGAGGACGTCTCCACGGGCGAGATCTACATCATCCGGCAATGACACGTCCGGGGCCGCACCGCGTCGGGCGGGCGGCCCCGGAGGACGGGGGTGCCGCGTCGGGCGGCACCCGGGGGCGGGCTTCGCGTCGGGCGAGGCCCGCCCCCGTGCTGCCCGGACCCTGCCCGGCCCTGCCCTGCCCTGCCCTGCCCTGCCCTGCCCTGCCCTGCCCTGCCCTGCCCAAGAATTCGACGATTCCTGCCGCCTGGTGGCAGGGATCGTCGAAAACTGCGAACAGGGAGGGGACGCGCTCAGGTGCGGATCGCGTCGATCACCGCGATGCGGGTGGCGATCAGCGCGGGCAGGGCGCCGGCGAGGATGCCGACGGCGATGGCCGCGCCGAGACCGATCAGCACCGCGGACAGCGGGAAGGCCGGCACGTCCACCAGACCCATGGAGCGGAACGCGTCCTGGGTGAAAGGGGCCCGCACCAGCGCGACCGCCCCGGCGACCCCGACGACCCCGGCCACAGCGGTCGCGACCACGGACTCCATGAGCACACCGAGGAAGATCCGCCCGCCGGTGGCGCCGTAGGAGCGGCGGATACCGATCTCCCGCACCCGGTAGCGCACGGTGACCAAGGAGATGTTCACCAGTCCCAGCGCACCGAGCAGCAGCACGGCCACGGCCACGGCGACCACGGCGTTGCGCAGCATCCCGAAGCCGGTGTCCTCCATCGAGTAGCCCATGCTGTAGGTGTCGAAGGTGCCCACGGGGGTGTCGGCGAGCGTGTCCTGGAGCCGCTCGGTGACCGCGTCGGCCTGCTCCGGCGGCACCCACAGCCGGTACTCCGTCGAGGTGAGCGCGGCGTCGTCCACCCCCGGCAGCTCATCGGCGGAGGAGGCCGGGGTGAACATGACGTTCTCCTCCCCGGTGGCGGCGGTGTAGGAGGCGGGCAGCACCCCGACCACCAGGGCCTGCGCCGATTCGACGCTGTCCCCGTCGTACAGGGTGATGGTGCCGGTGCCGACGGCGGGCCGACCGGCCTGCTCCCAGAGGTCGTGGCTGATGACGACGGCGGGGGCGAGGCGGTGGGCGTCGGAATCGGCGAACCAGCGTCCCTGCTCGGGCCGCAGCCGGTACATGTCGGCGTAGGCCGGGTCGACGGCGTACATCGAGCTGGTCTGCACCCCGGCGGAGGTCTGGAAGCGCCCACTGAGCATCAGGTAGCGGGAGCGCTGCTCGATGCCGAGCCGGTCGGTCTCCTGCAGCACGGTCTCGTCCCGATCGGCGGGGGTGGCGTCCTCCCCACCCGATATCTGGGTCACCGACAGCACCGTCTCGCGGCCCCCGAAGGTCTCGATGGACTGCTCCAGCGCGCTGGAGAGCATCCCGCCGGCGCCGAGCACCCCGGTGAGGGTGAAGACGCTGACGGCGACGCCGAACAGGGACAGCATGATCCGGCCCTTGTGGACGCGCAGCTCCCCGAAGGCTTCCACGACGGAGGCGATGAGGCCGGTCATGACGTCACCTCCGGGGTCTCGAGACGCTCGGTGGGCGGCTCCTCGAGCGCGACCCCTCCCCCGGCGACGGCGCGGCGCCCGGAGCGGATGCCGCTGGTGGCCAGCAGCGCCTCCCGGGCGTGCGCGGACTCGACGTCGTGCAGGGTCCCGTCGTCCAGCAGGTAGGAGCGCCGGGACAGTGCGGCGACCTGCAGGTCGTGGGTGATGGTCACCAGTGCCGCCTCGGAGTCGCGGGCGATCTCGTCGAGCAGACCCATCACGGCCTCACCGGTGGTGACGTCGAGGGCGCCGGTGGGCTCGTCGGCCAGGATCAGCCGGGGCCGGCGGACCAGGGCGCGGGCCACGGCCACACGCTGCTGCTCGCCGCCGGAGAGCCGGGAGGGCTTCTGCTGCGCGCGGTCGGCCAGGCCGACCCGTTCCAGCATCTCCATCGCCAGGGACTCGCGTCGCCAGAACTGCCCGGCGGTGCCGTACATCAGCGGCATCATCACGTTCTCCAGGGCGGTGCGGCCGTCGAGCAGGTTGAACTGCTGGAACACGAAGCCGATGGAGCGACCCCGCATGCGGGCGCGGCGCCGGTCGGAGAGACGCGCCGGGTCGGTGCCCTCGAACAGCAGCTGCCCGGAGGTGGGCCGGTCGATGAGACCCAGCAGGTTCAGCAGGGTGGTCTTGCCGGAGCCGGAGCGGCCGAGGATCGCGACGTGCTCGCCGCGGTCGACGGTGAGGTCGACGCCGCGCAGGATGTGCAGCTGCTCGCGGCTGGGCAGGCGCACGGAGCGGCGCACGTCCCGCAGTTCGAGCAGGGGGGCCGGCGCGGTCACCAGACCTCCTCCCCGTACTGCTCCTCCTCCTCGGAGTCCACGCCGGGGACGTACTCGAGCACCTGGGCGCCCTCGTCGAGCCCGCCGGTGATCTCGACCAGCCCATCGCCGCGCAGGCCGAGAGTGACGTCCTGGCGGACGGGCTCGCCGGTCTCCTCGTCCAGCACGTACACGCCGCCGTCGTTCAACTCACCCTCCACGGCGGTGGTGGGCAGGGTGAGCACGTCGGTCTTGGAGCCGAGATCGATGCTCACGTCCACGGTGAGGCCGGGGACGATGTCGACGTCGGCAGGGATCGGGCAGCGCAGCTGGGCGGAGGAAGATCCGGTGCCGCCGCCGCCGACGGCTTCACCGGTCTCGGGGTCCACCTCGCCGGTGGCGGCGGACGAGGAGGAGCCGCCGGTGTCCCCGGCCTGCTCGTCGATCGTGGTGTCCTCGCAGGTGATGGGGTCCTCGGCGGTGGGCAGCACGGCGGTGGCCTCGGACTCGACGTCCAGCAGGGAGAGCTGCTGCTCGGGGGTGAGGTCGGCGACGATGGCGTAGGTGCCGGGGCTGAGCGAGCCGACCTCGTCGCCCACGGAGAGGGTCTGTCCCTCCATCACGCTGAGGTCCTCGACGGTGCCGGAGTCCTTCGCCTCGAGGGTGTAGTAGCGGTACTCGGGCTCCTCGTCCTCCTCGGAGGCGACGGGCTCGCCGTTCTCGTCGACCTCGGCCGCAGCGGCCTCGGGCTCCTGCTCGACGCGCACTTGGAGCACGCGGGCGCCCTCCTCGATGCGGTCGCCCTCGGAGACCCAGATCTTGTTGATCTCGCCCTCGTGGTTGGCGAGGATCGACTCGCCCTCGTCGGCCTGGACGGTGCCGTCCAGCTCGAGGACGGAGGTGATGTCGCCGGGGGTGACGGCGACGGTGGTGTACTCCTCGACCTCGGCGACGGGCACGGCCCCGTCATCGCCCTCCTCGGCGGCGGCGTCGCTGTTCGAGAAGAAGGCCATGCGGCCCAGGGCGAGGGCGATGACGGCGAAGATCGCCAGCCAGAGGATGGGGAAGACGTATCGGCGGATGATGTTCACGGTGCTCCTTCGACGGCGCCTCCGGGGAAGGTCGGCGCGCGGGTCCGTGGCCCCCTGCGACCACGGACGGTGGGCCAGGTCACACCCTGGCCCGGGACTGATCCTAGGTCGCCCGAAACGCCCGACCATCCACCCCAGGTCTGATGTCGCCGACGAAGGTCTAAGACCAGAGAGGTTTCCGCTTGCCCACGATCACAAAGGCCCCAACCAGGGCACCTGGGAGGACTTCGTCCGCCGCCTTACTCGCGAAACCACTAGATCACAAAGTAGAAACTATCGTCAGGCACGTATAGATCGGACCTATCGGCTCGCCGCCTGCCTTACCATTGCCACATGACAGACCTCGGGATGCCAGATGGCACAATTCATCATTTCACAACGACCAAGACTCTCCTCTCGTACATTCTCCCTCAAGGTAAACTTCGCTTTAGTAGCTTCGGGCGATCCATGGATCCGCGAGAAAGGGTTCGCCTCGCACCCGGCTTCGGCATCGAGGGATTTACTGGCACCCTTGGAGAAAACCGCTTTCAAGAGCACCAGCGCCATTGTGACGACTGGATGACAAAGTACCCGCAAATGCTCTGTTTCTCCAAAAGCTATACGGCACCGCGCGCAAACAGTGACCTCACCCAGGACTCGCACCGCGTTTGGGCGCAGGCTGCAATGTGGGTTCATTTTGCGGAGGGCGCAAGTGGCGTTTGTCTAGAATTTGACAAGAAGGCACTCGAAGATGAATTTGTTCGCGCCACGGACTCAACCGGCATCCGTATGGCCGGAGATGTCCTCTACCTGAGTCCTGACAGCAATGCGTTGCATATTCCTAACATTCTGTACCCAGACGAGACATATCCGCGTGCAGGCGCCGTGGCCGGGCACCTCACAAAATTTTCGTGCGCCTCATATTTTACGAAGCACATAAATTGGTCATACGAAAACGAATTTCGCCTCGTCGTGATCAATTCCTGCGGAGAGCCCGCCTTCATACCCATTCGAAACTGTCTGCGAAGAATAATCGTTACCGACGACACGAGAAGGGATGACACTCAGAGCATTTGCTGGGCCGTCGAAGATGCGGGGATTGGAGTTCCAGTTGTGTCAACGCGTCTAAGTGGGGACCATCCATTCGACCCGGAACCGATTGCAACGAGCCCAACCGTGGGGCCGCCCCAGCGAAACTGGCTACCGACCCTAGGAGGTCGGCACCTTCACACCAAAGAATGCATTCCCGAACAAACCACAATCCGCGACCAAGAATGCGATGAACGTCCTTATCTACTATCCCTGGTCCAATATTACGTGGAGAAGCTAGCGGCGGAAGCCGTTACTGCGCTCCAACGGCGGGGATTATGCGTGACTAGTTTTCTTCTTCCGAAGTTTACTTTCCCGTTGTCCGGCCAGGAATTACCAGTTTGTCGAATTGATTTCCCTCATACATCTGGACCCGGCCTCATTTACCTTGAACTTAGGTCCGACGCCGCCGCAAAAATGTCGTTGATGGCACTACTTCAACGAGGAAGCAAAATGGAGCAGAAGGTTATCAGTCTCAGCGTCTCTCCGTCAGACCGTGGGGCAGTCCGCGACCTGGAGGGTTTAAAACAAGCTCTTCAAGAATGGCTCCCTTGAAAAGCAAGATTTCTTGCGAACAATTGGCTGCCCCCCCCCCGGTCGGCTGGTCGGTCTCATCATTAGCAATATCACGACAATATGCTATGGCGCATTCCGCAATTCCAAGTTTACGAGACGTTGGAAGATTTCCGGCAAGCGTTGTTGGTAGGTGAAACCTGCCGGACTCAGTCGTTCTTTCGGCGCTATTCACATCTGATGACATCAATCGCACATTGAATGGACATGACAGTGGCAAGGGTGTGGGGTCACGCGAAGGCGCTGACCCCCGTGACCTTCCGGCCAACGATGAGGGACTGCATGGTGTCGGTGCCCTCGTAGGTGTGCAGGGCCTCGATGTCGGCCTTGTGGCGGGCCACGCGGTTCTCCAGCAGGATGCCGGAGCCGCCCAGGAGATCGCGGGCGTCGGCGGCGATGGAACGGGCGCCGCGGGTGTTGTGGACCTTGGCGAGGCTGGCCTGCTCGGGGGTGATGGTGCCCTCGGCCTCCAGCTGGGCGATGCGCACGCAGGTCAGCTGCATGGCGGTGAGGGTCTGCAGCATGTCGGCCAGGCGCACCTGGACGTGCTGGGCCTTCGCCAGGGGGCGGCCGAACTGGATGCGGGTGCGGGCGTGCTCGAGCGCGGACTCGTAGCAGGCGGTGGCGTGACCGAGGGCGCCCCAGGCCACGCCGGCGCGGGTCGCGAACAGCACCCGGGCGGTGTCCTTGAAGGACCGCGCCCGGGGCAGGCGCGCCTCGACGCGCAGACGCACCCCGTCCAGGGTGATCTGGGCCTGGTGGATGGCGCGCAGCGCGACCTTCCCGCGGATCACCTCGGCGGTGTACCCGGGCAGGTCCTGCTCGACGAGGAAGCCGGAGACCTGGCCGTGCAGGCCGGAGCCATCGAGGTCCTCGGGGTCGTCGACGCGCGCCCAGACGACGGTGACGTGCCCGTTCACGCCGTTGCCGATCCAGCGCTTCTCGCCGGTCAGCACCCAGCCGTCGCCCTCGCGGCGGGCGGTGGTCTCCAGGGAGACGGAGTCGGAGCCGTGGTCGGGCTCGGTGAGGGCGAAGGCGGCGTACTCGGTGCCGGCGGCGATGGGCTCCACCCAGCGCTGCTTCTGCTCCTCGGAGCCCAGCAGCACGATGGAGCGCAGCGCCAGGCCGCCCTGCACGCCGACCATGGTGCCGACGGAGCCGTCGAGGCGGGACAGCTCCATGTTCACCAGGCCCGTGGCCAGCGGCGACAGCTGCCGGTGGCCGGGCAGCCGCAGGCCGTCGGTGAACAGGTCGAGCTCGCCGAGGCGCCCCAGCAGGTGCAGCGGGTACTCGCCGCGGTCCCACCAGTCGTTGATCTCGGGCAGCACCTCCTCCGCGATCGAGCGGGCGGTCCGCCAGGCCTCCAGGTCCTCGCCGGCGACCTGCTGGAACAGGGCGTAGTGGTCGGCCTCCGGGGGCAGCAGCTCCGCAGGAGTCGCGGCGGGGGCGCTCGGCGGGGTCACCACGGCGCGCGCGGTGGCGACGGTGTCACGGGTATCGGTGCTGGTCATCAGGACATCCTCTCGAGGATCAGGGCCATGCCCTGGCCGCCGCCCACGCAGAGGGTGGCGAGCCCGAGCGCGCCGTCGCGCTCCTGCAGGCCGTGGATCAGGGTGGTGGTCATGCGGGCGCCGGTGGAGCCCCAGGGGTGGCCGAGTGCGATGGCGCCGCCGTGCACGTTGAGCTTGTCGTGGTCGATGCCGATGTCCTCGGCGGCGGGCAGCACCTGCGCGGCGAAGGCCTCGTTGAACTCGACCAGGTCGATGTCGCCGATGCCCATGCCGGCGTTCGCGAGCGCCCGGCTGGTGGCCTCGACGGGACCGAGGCCCATGATCTCGGGGCTGAGGCCGGAGACGCCGGTGGAGACGACGCGGGCCAGCGGGGTGAGGCCCAGCTCGTGGGCGCGGACGTCGGACATGACGACCAGCGCGGCGGCGCCGTCGTTCAGGGGGCAGCAGTTGCCGGCGGTGACGGTGCCGTCCGGGCGAAAGACGGGGTCCAGGCCGGAGACGGCCTCGAGGGTCACCCCGGCGCGCGGGGAGTCGTCGGCGGTGACCAGGGAGCCGTCGGCCAGGGTGACGGGGGTGATGTCGCGGTCGTAGAAGCCGGCGGCCCTGGCGGCCTCGGCGCGGTTCTGCGAGCGGACCGCGTACTCGTCCTGGGCGGCGCGGGTGACGCCGCGCAGCTCGGCGACGTTCTCCGCGGTCTGGCCCATGGTGATGTAGGCGTCGGGCAGCTCGCCGTCCTCGCGGGGGTCGTGCCAGGGGGCGGGGATCTCGCGGGTGGCGCGGCGCTCGGTGCGCTCCCATGCCTGCTGGAACAGCGGGTCGCGGGCGTCCTCCTCCATCAGCTTGCCGCTGCTCATGGAGATCTGCTCGACGCCCGCGGAGATGATCGTGTGGGCCTCGCCGGCGCGGATGGCGTGGAAGGCGGAGCGGGTGGTCTCGATCGAGGAGGCGCAGAAGCGGGTGACGGTCGCGCCGGGCACGGTGTCCAGGCCGAGGCGCACGGCGACGGTGCGGGCGAGGTTGCCGCCCTGGTAGCCCTCGGGGATCGCGCAGCCGAGCTGCAGGTCGTCGATGGTGGTGGGGTCCAGCGCGGGCACCGAGTCCAGGGCGGCGCGGACCATCTGGCCGACCAGGTCGTCGGGGCGGACGTCCTTGAGCGAGCCCTTGCGGGCGCGTCCGATCGGGGAGCGGTGGGCGGCGACGATGACGGCCTCGGGCACGTAGATCTCCTTCGACGGTGGTGCCGCGGAGCGCCCGGCGATGGGTGCGGGGGCCGTCCGACGGCGACGACTGTTCCTGATACTACGGGTTCCAGATAACTGTGGGGAAGTGCAACCGCGGGTCCGTCCGCCCACGTCGCCCGCGACCCGGCCGACACCCCGGCCGTCGTGCGCCGGCACCACCGCGACGGCCCTAGAGTTCCCCCTGGGGAGATCCGCCCCGACCATGCCGAGGAGGGCGCCGACGATGCCGCAGACCCCCGCCGCGATCATCCGCGAACTGGTGGACACCCTGGAGCAGGACCAGACCCTGGTGCCCGAGGTCGCCCGCGCCATCCGCGACACGGTGCCGGGGTACGAGAACGTGCCGGAGTCCTCCCTGCACTCCTCCATCGGCCGCAACCTGGACCTCACCTTCCGCACCATCCTGGCCGATCGCGCCCCCGACCCGGGCGAGATCGACGAGGCGGAGGAGCTGGCCCTGGAGCGGATGGCGCAGGGCGTCTCCATCGGCAGCGTGCTGGCCGGCTTCCGCATCTGCATGCGGGTGTTCCTGGGCCGCCTGCTCGCGCTCGCCCCCGACCAGGGTCTGTCGGCCGACGAGGTCCTGGCCTTCTCCACCCAGCTCTGGGCCCTCGGGGACTCCTTCTCCACCCGCGCCGTGGTGGTCCACCAGGAGGGCAGCATCGCGCAGGCCCTCGCGGCCTCCTCCCGCCGCGCCCGCTGGATCCGGGATGCCGTGCTCACGGGCCTGATCCCGACCGAGCTGCGCGCCGGGGCGGCGGCCTTCGGGGTGCCGGGTGCTCGCCGCCCCGCACGGGGACACCGCCCTGGGCATCCTGGTCGGCACCCCTCCCCCGGCGCCGGACCAGGTCACCGGCACCGCCGCCGCCGGAGGAGCTCTCGCGGGGACGACCCTCGCCCTCGGTGAGCCCGGGCCGCTGGAGGAGCTGCCGACGTCCTTCGCGGGCGCCACCCGGGTGCTGGAGACGGCGCACCGGGTGGGTCGCACCGGCCTGGTCGACCTCGGCGCGCTGAGCTGGCGGATGGGCATCGGGGCGAGCCCGGAGACCATCGCCCTGCACCGACCCCGGAAGGAGCGTTCCGCGTGACCGCCCCCCAACCCCCGTCCGACGGAGCCCGCCTCGAGGGCCGCCGCGCCCTCGTCACCTGCGGGGCCTCCGGCATCGGCGCCGCCCGCGCCCGGGCCTTCGCCGCCGCCGGCGCCCACGTCACCGTCGACGCCCCGCGGCCCGCGGACGCCCCGGCCCTCGCGCGGGTCCACACCGAGGGCTGGCGCGTGGCCTACGGACACCTGCTGGACGCGTCCTGGTTCGGCGCCGAGGCCCTGACCCGGCGCACGCGCCAGTGGGAGCACTGGCTGGACCCGGCCTCCGGCACGCCCGGGGTGTTCCGGGCGGGACGCGATGCGGGCGGGACCGTGGTGGGGGTGGCCGGGTCCCTCCCCTCGCGGGACGAGCCTCCGGTCCGGGAGCGCGAGCTGACGCTGCTGTACATCGACACCGGCTGGTACGGCACCGGGCTCGGCGCGGCCCTGCTGGACGCCACCCTCGGCGACGGCCCCGCGAGCCTCTGGGTGGCTGAGGACAACCCCCGCGCCCGCCGCTTCTACGAGAAGCACGGCTTCCGCCCGGACGGCACCCGCACGGTCGACGCGGCGGTGGCGGACGTCGTCGAGCTGCGGATGGTGCGCTGAGCCGAGGACCCGCCGCGCCCGTCCGCGCGGCTCAGCACCCCGGCGGGCGGCCGCTCCCGGCGAGCCCCGAGTCGACATGCACGGCCGCCCCCTCCGCGGTGCTGACCACGATGTTCCCCCGCGCCGAACTGCCCGCGGGATCGGTGAACAGCACGTCACCGGTCACCGTGGAGCCGTCGGCGAGCTCGATGGCCGGATCCAGCAGCGGGGTGCGCAGCTCCTCCAGGCCGGGCTCCGCGTCGACCGCCTCGAAGGGGGTCCGCATGCGCTGCACCTGCAGGTCCTCGGCCGGCGCATAGGTGCCGGAGCCCAGGTAGGAGACGCGCAGCTGCACGACCAGACGCTGATCGCAGCGCCCGCCGTGGACGGTCGGCTCGTGGAGCTGCTTGGCCCCCCGCGGGGCCAGGTCGGCCCGCAGCACCGCGACGGTGACGGTGCCGAGCGCCGTCGGCCAACTCATCGAGTCGTAGCCGATCCGTGCCGGCTGCATGCGGCTCCCGACCAGCAGCCCCTCCCGCGAGAGCGTCGCCGGGGTGCGCGTGTCCCCGATCGCCGGGTCCGCCAGCATCGCCTGCACCCCGATGACCACGCACGCCAGCAGGACGAGGGCGAGGGCCGCGCCGAGCGCCCTGACCATCCCCCGACGCCGCGGCGCCATCGTCCCTGCCATGCCCGCTCCCATGTGCGAGGTTCCGTGCCTGCACGATAGCCGTGGCCGCCCCCCACGGGTAGGTGCCGTCCACGGCCCGCCCCTGACCCTCCCGTCAGCCTCGAATGCGTGGCTGACCTGGGGCGACAGTGCTGCCCGGGGAGTGCTCCCCATCGTCGTCGCCGGTGGATCGTTGCAGACTCGACGCCGAGCGAGCACCCATCGCTCCCGACCCGGCAGCCGGACCCGCCGGCCCGCAACCTCCAGGGGGAGATCATGAAGCGCACGACCACACGAGGACAGATGACCCGCCGAGCCGCCGTGGGCGGGATCGGCCTGATGGCCCTCTCGGGCTGCGGCCTCCTGAGCACCGGGTCCGACGAGGACGAGCGCGAGGACCAGGACACCCCGAGGAGGACACCCAGGACGAGAGCGAGGAGGACACCTCGGACGAGAGCTCCGAGGAGGACACCTCCGACACCGAGACCGAGGAGGACACCGAGTCCGAGGATGAGACGGAGGACGACACCGCCACCTCAGGCGGGTCTTCCGCCGAGGTCGGCATCGAGGAGACCTTCACCGACGAGGAGCTCGACGACGAGTTCCGCATCATCTCCGCGATGCGCGACATGCCCTCCGAGTCCTTCTCCTACGACGTCGAGGACGGGAAGGAGGTCATCTACCTGCAGTTCGAGATGTCCCCCTCCGGTCAGTGGGGCGGCTCGATCTCCCCCTCGGACTTCTCGATCGAGAACGGCAACACCGCCTGGTCGAGCCTCAGCACCGAGATCTCCGAGGCCGGCTACACCGCGATGGAGCTGCACTCCCGCCGCGACGGCGACCTCGCCCCGGCCTGGATCGGCTTCGTCACGGAGGGTCCCCGGCAGGACACCTACGAGGTCACCTACACCCGGCCCGAGTCGGAGGTGATCGGGGAGGACACGACGATCCCCGAGTTCACCCACACCGTGACCATCCCGGCCTCCTGAGCCGTGCCCGGCCGCCTCGGCCCGTCCTCCGTGCGGAGGACGGGCCGTTCCGGTGTCCGCGGTCGGGCACGGCGGCCCTAGGATCGCGGGCATGACGTCGCCCGCCGATCCGATCCGCCCCTCCTCGGTGCCCGACCCGCTGGCCGGGGAGCGCGTCGACTACCGCGCCGGCCACCTGGACGATTCCGCGCCGTCCGAGCCCTTCCCCCTGTTCGCCGCGTGGATGCAGGAGGCCCTGGACCGTCGCGACACCCGGGACGACCTGGTCGAGCCCTCCGCCGTGGTGCTGTCCACCGTGCACCTGGCCGAGGACGGCACCCCGCGCCCCCGCTCGCGCACCGTGCTGCTGAAGGGGAGCGGCCCGGAGGGCCTCCTCGTCTATACGAATCGCGGCTCGGCGAAGGGGCAGGAGCTGGCGGCGACGCCGTGGGCCTCGCTGCTGCTGCCCTGGTACGCGCTGCAGCGACAGGTGCGCATCGAGGGCCGGGCGGAGCTGCTGGACGATGCCAGCTCCGACGCCTACTTCGCTTCGCGGCCCCGCGGCTCGCAGCTCGGGGCCTGGGCCTCGCAGCAGTCCGCCCCGGTCGCCTCCCGGGAGGAGCTGGAGCGGGCCTTCACCGTGGTCGAGGAGCGCTTCGAGGACGGCGAGGTGCCGCGGCCGCCGTTCTGGGGCGGCTACCGGATCGTGCCGGAACGGTTCGAGTTCTGGCAGGGCCGCGGCGACCGGCTGCACGACCGCCTGGTCTACACGCGCACCGCCGAGGGCGCCTGGCGGCGGGAGCGCCTGCAGCCCTGACCCGTCCCGGCCTTCAGGGCAGGTGCCGCAGGAAGCGCTGCGGGGCATCGAGGAAGGCGCGCCGGGACCGGACCAGGTCGAGCTCCTCGTAGCTGCTCTCGCGCATCCCCCAGTCCCCCAGCTCCAGCAGCCGCGCCCCCGGGAAGGCCGCGAGCACCGGGGAATGGGTGGAGATGACCACCTGGATGCCGGCGTCGACCGTGATCTCCTCCTGGTGGGTGAACAGCGAGTGCATGGTCTCGGCGCGCAGGAAGAATCCCTCGCGCGAGGCGCCGCCCTCGCGGACCAGCTGCAGGTGCTCCGCCAGCGGCGACTCGCCGGCCCGGGTGCGGTGCAAAGCGGAGGTCGAGCCGCCCTGTGGGTTCAGGCCGTACACGCCGGCGACGGTCGCGGGCCACTCCCCCGGGGCGGGCGGGTGGTCGGGGTCCGCGCGCACGCGACGCGCGGGCAGCAGCGGGGACATGGCCCCAGCATGCCCGGCGGGAGCGAAGAACGAGCGGTGCCCCGGGCTCAGACCCCGAAGGCGCTCGCATAGGCGACGGTGCCGCGTGGGGTGGGGGCGTCGGGGTCCAGCGCGAGCGTCAGGAAGGCGTCGTCCGGCACCTCGAAGGGTGCGGAGACGCCGATGCGGGAGGCGGGGGTGAAGCCGAAGCGCGGGTAGTAGCCGGGGTGGCCGAGCACGACGACGAGGTTCTCCCCCTGCGCTCAGGCCGCGGCGAGCACCGCCTCGATCGCCGCGCTTCCGGCGCCACGACCCTGCAGCGCGGGCACGGTGGTGCAGGGGGCGAGGGCGAGTGCCGGCGCGCCGTCGACGAAGCACCGCGTGAGCAGAGCCTGGGCGATGATGCGCCCGTCCTCATCGACCGCCACCTGGGACAGGCCGTCGATCCAGGCTGCCTCGTCGCCGCGCAGGGCATCGACCAGCTCGGCCTCCTCGGCGGTCGGGAAGGCCGCCTCGAGGACGCGGCGGATCTCGGGGGCGTCGCCGGGCTGCTCGGGGCGGTTGGTCCAGGGATTCATCGGGCTCCTCGGGACGGAATGGACGGTGCGCGTCGAGCATACGGATCCCGGCGGAACACTCGGTGACGAGCCGCCGACCGCCGTCGACCCGCCTTGTGACCCGGGCCACGGATCCCTACCGTGGAAGCATGACGATCGATCAGGCATCCCTGGGCGTCACCCCGTTGCGCGGCCGCGAGCTGGACCTCGGGGTCCGCCGCGTCGTCCCCGGTGACCAGGAGGAACTCTGGTTTCCCCTGCTTGCCGAGTGGCTGCCGAGATGGCTCGACGTGGACGCGGTGCCGCAGATGGTGGGCGCGCCGTTGCGCCGGGGCGACCAGGTGCGGGGCCACGTGATCGGCTGCCATCTCGGGGAGCGGGTGCGGCTGCGCTGGCGCCCGCGGGAGCTGGAGCACGACACCGAGCTGATGGTCAGCCTGGATCCCGCCGAGCACGGCACGGAGCTCGTGGTCCACCTCGAGCGCCTGGAGGGGCCGGCCGAGCAGCAGGCCCAGCGCGAGCACTGGGAGCAGGCGCTGGAGGATCTGGCCCGGGAGGTCGAGGCCGAGCGCGGCGCCGAGGACGACATGCCGACCTGAGCGGGGCGCCTCGGCTGCGTGATCACTCCTCCGGGGCGTGGGTGAGCTCTTCCTCGCCCGACGGGATCTCGGCGTGGTCGCGCAGCACCTCGATGCGGGCCACATCGATGTCGACCTCCCCCTCGATGCCGGAGACCTCGCCGTCGAAGCGGAGCTGCCACACCGCCCAGTCGTCCTGGCCGGGGCGGCCCGCGCCGGCGTAGAGCCAGTCGGGGCGGGAGTCGGTGGCGGGCAGGCCGTAGTGCTCGCGCCACTGACTGGAGGAGTAGATGACCATGCGCCGCCCCCAGGCCTCCTCGACGGCGGCGGTGAAGGCGTCGATCTCCGCCTGGGCGTCGTCCGCCTCGGGGCGCTCGTCGCAGGCGCCGTCGAACTCGAGGTCCAGGGCGGGCGGCAGGGCGGTGTCGTCCGGCGGCACCGCGGCCAGGAAGTCCTCGGCCTGCTCGGCGCCCGGGGAGCACAGGGTGAAGTAGTGGTAGGCGCCGGGGGTGATGCCGGCGGCCTGCGCGCCCTCCCAGTTCTCGCGGATGCGCGCGTCCGTGTACCCGGCGCCCTCGGTGGCCTTGATGTAGGCGAAGCCGTAGCCGTCGCCGGCCACCTGCTCCCAGTCGATCTCCTGCTGGTAGCTGGAGACGTCGATGCCCATCACCTCGTCGGCCTCGAGCACGATGTTCTCGGGGAGCTGCTCGTGGGCAGCGGCGTCGGCGGGAGTCTCCGGCACGCTCATCGCCTCGTCATCGGCCTCGAAGGGGCTGCGACCGTCGCCGAACACGCCGATCAGCAGCCGCGTGCAGCCGCCGATCAGCAGCAGGAGGATCACCGCGGCGACGGCGAGGACGAGGCGCTGACGGCGTCGGACCTGCGCACGGCTGTAGGAGGGCACGGCTGGACGCTACCGGACAGTCGCCGGGGCATCACGCAGGACGCACGGCCGGGGACCGTCCGGCCGGCTCGCGCCTGCCCGGTTCAGCGCGCGAAGTGCTCGGCGAAGGCGCGCAGCAGCCGCGGCGGCTCGTCGGCGCTCTTCTGTCCCAGCTCGGCGAAGATCTCCTCCATCTGCTCCGGGTCGAAGTAGCCGTGCTCGCGGTAGTGGCGGGCGCGCTCGATGATCAGCGGCACGTCGAGCTCCGGGTGGAACTGGGTGGCGTACTGGCGGGGGCCGGCGCGGAACATCTGCGCGGGGCACGCCTCCCCGGCCACCAGCGCCTCGGCATGCGGGGGCAGGGTGTGCACGGCTTCCTTGTGGCCGACGAGGGCGGTGAAGGTGTCCGGCAGGCCGGAGGCGCGGATCAGGGGGTCTTCGCGGCCGGCGTCGGTGAGGTGCACGGGGATCGCGCCGATGGGTTCGCCGAAGGTGCGGTCGATGCGGGCGCCCTGGTGGGTGCCGAGGGTGCCGACGCCGTAGCAGGCGCCGAGGAAGGGGATGTCCTCGGCGAAGACCTGGTCGAGGACGCGGAAGATCTCGGCCTCGGCCCGCGCCTGGGCGGCGCTCTTGGACTCGGCGGGGTCCGAGTAGGTGAAGGGGCTGCCGGCGACGAGGATGCCGGAGAGGTCCTCACCGGTGAGGGCGGGGAAGGGGTCGCGGTCCAGCCGCGCCCATATCAGGTCCCGCTCGGCCAGGCCCGTGAACCGGAGCACGGACTCGTACTCGCGCTCGGCGACGTCGTCCTCGGGGCGGGTGGCGATCAGCACGAACGGTTTCACCCCAGCATGCTAATCCCGTCGCGGACCTGCCCCGGCCACCGCTCGGGCGGACCGCTCAGGCGCCCAGCAGCTCCCGCAGGGCGGGCGTGAGGCCGTGGACCTCGACGGGCCGCTCGGGGCGGTCCAGGTCCGCCGGGTCCAGGACGAAGCGCTGCTGGACGACGCGGCATTACGTTCCGGGGTCCTAGGCTCCTGACATGCCTTCCACCGATGCCCCGCGCGTCCTGCTGACCGGTTTCGAGCCCTTCGACGGGGCCACCTCGAATCCCTCCGCCACCGCGGTCGGGGCGGCGGCGACGCTGCTGCGCGAGCAGGGCGTGCCGACCAGGGCGCTGGTGCTGCCGGTGGAGTTCGGACGGGCCGGGGACCTGCTGGCCGAAGCCGTCCGCGCGGAGCGCCCCGGGGTGGTGCTGGCGACGGGCCTGGCCTCCGGTCGCCGCGGGATCACCCCGGAGCGGGTGGCGATCAACGTGCGCGATGCCCGCATCCCCGATGGCACCGGGGCGCATCCGGTGGACGAGCCCGTGGTGTCGGGCGGACCCGCCGCGTACTTCTCCTCGCTGCCGATCAAGGCGCTGGTCGCCGCGGGCACGGAGCGGGGCGTGCCCGCCTCCGTCTCGCAGACGGCGGGCACCTTCGTCTGCAACGACGTCTTCTACCGCCTGATGCACCTGTTGACGACGGACCCGGCGCTGGACGGGGTGCGCGGCGGCTTCGTCCATGTGCCCGAGGAGGACGTGGTCGGGCCCGCCGAGCAGGCGCGCGCGGTGGCAGCGATGGCGCGCGCCGCGCTGGGGACGAGCGAGGATCTGCGGCGCCCCGGCGGGACGATCTCCTGACCGTGCGGAGCCTCGGAACGGGTCTGTCCACATCGCTGTCCACATCGGTGGATGAATGACAGACATGTAGTTCCCCAGGTTCCACGGAACACCGGTCCACCGGCCGCGGGCACGTTGCTGCTGGGCCGACCCTGGGTCGTCCACACCCACCCGATCCGGGCCCTCCGGGTCGCGTCGCCCGCATCACACCAGGCAGGGCGCACCTTTTCGCGCCGTTCTGTCCGATTCGTGCTCCCGGGATCCGTACCTCCCGGGAGTGCCGACAGGGGCGCCGCGAGGGCCGAGGAGAGCGAGCCGGCGGTGGCGCATGCCTGGTCAGCACCGGGATGCTGCCGCCGTCATCCACCGCAGTCCGCGAGGTGTCCACAACATGGGGCGTCTCGTCCACCGACGACCGCGGTCATCCACATTCCTGTCCACAACTGGGGATAATCACAGTGGTGTCATTCGGTGGGGCGGCTGGTCCGGTGGCGTGTCGACCGGCGGGCCGACCCGACGGAGCGAAGGACATCAGCCGCCCGTGACCATGAGGACGCGCATCGCCACCAGGGCCACGCACACCAGCACCCCGGCCGCGATCACCGCAGCATGGGCGATGGCGGAGCGCCGGGCGAGGGCCTGCCGGTCCGCGCCGGGGCTGACCTTGGGCCGCAGTGCGAACATGCCGGCCGTCAGCGCCGCCCCCATCACCAGGCCGCCCAGGTGGCCCTGCCAGGAGATGTTGGGGAACAGGAAGGTGATGACGAGGTTCAGCCCGATCAGGACCGCGACCTGCGCGGTCTGCCCGCCGAGTCGCCGGTTCACGATGAACAGCGCGGCGAACAGGCCGAAGATGCCGCCGCTGGCCCCGAGGGTGCCCGAGTACCAGGCCTGGCTGGTGGCATCCGTGAACAGCATGACCGCGGTGTGACCGGCGAGGATCGAGGTCAGGTATATCGCCGCGAAACGCACGTGCCCGAGGGTCTTCTCGAGGTACTGCCCGATGATCCACAGGGCGTACATGTTCAGCAGCAGGTGCATCACCCCTCCGTGCAGGAAGCCCGCAGTGAGAAAGGTCCACGGGTAGGCCAGCGCCCGGAAGGGGGCGAAGATCAGCAGCTGCTCGACGATGCCGCCGCTGATCGCCTGCCCCGCGAACAGGGCCACGCACAGGCCGATCACCGTGTAGGTGACCAGGGGCCGCCGGTCACCCGCCGAGGCGCCCATCGCGTTGCGGGGCCGGGTCGAGGCCTGCTGGCGGGAGAGCTCGCGGTCGCAGTCCACGCAGAGCACGCCCACGGAGGTGGGGCGCTGGCAATCGGGGCAGGCGGGCCGGTCGCAGCGCTTGCAGCGCACGTAGCTGACGCGGTCGGGGTGGCGGGGGCACACCGGCTGGCCCTGCGGCTGAGCGGCGTCACCGCCGGTGGGGTCCTCGGCGCTGTAGCCGTAGCTGGGGCGATCCATGCCTCTATTCCTACACGACGGCGCTGGGCGGGACCGGGGGCGCACCGACCACGGCCGGAGCCGTCCCGATGACCCGGCCGCTCAGGGCACGGGGGTCGGGAAGGTGCGGAACAGCCGCTCGAAGCGGCCGCGCTGGGTGGGGCTGATCGTGGTGAGCTCCTCGAGCACCAGCTTCCGCTTCCCGGCGGTGCCGGTGCGGCTCCAGAAGCCGACCACCTCCCCGCGGCGCAGGGCGGCGCGCTTGAAGACCCCGTTGTTGCCGGGCACGAGGCGGTCGTGGCGGTCCTCGTCCATCAGGAACAGGCGGTCGCGGTAGCCCAGCACCAGCTCGTCGAAGCCGGGCAGCAGCAGCTCCCGCATCGACTCCTTCTCCCGGGCGGCGTACTCCTCGGCCAGGCCCGGGCGCCACCACAGGCGCTCCCCGCCGCCCCTGCGGGCCGCGGCGGCGTCGGCGTGGAGGTGACCCTGGGTGTCGGCCCAGCCGCTCTCCAGCTCGGCCTCGACCTGTGGGAGGGCCGCACGGATCTCCCCCAGCGGGAGCTTGGACCACCAGGCCAGGTCCCGCTCCGAGGCGGGCCCATGGGTGAGGAGGTAGCGCCGGGTCAGCTCGGCGACGGCCGCGATGCGGTCCCCGCCGAAGGCCCCGGCCAGGTCGCTGCCCGGGGGCAGCCAGGAGGAGGCGAGCACGACGGCCGTCTCCCCCTCCCGCCAGGGACCGTAGGCCACCAGCCCCGTGGAGAGGTGATGGGTGAGCAGGTGGTAGCCACGGCCGCCGGTGGTGGCGATGCCGGCGTCCTCCCAGGCCTGCATCACCTCGGCCCGCAGCGCGCCGCGGCCCGCACCGCGGTCCGAGACGGGGGCGACGAGCTCGGCCAGCACCTCCCCCGCCCGGGCCACCTGGGCCTCGTCCAGGCCCAGCGTGGGGCGACGGGTGATCGCGGCGCGCACGGGGCCGGCGGCGCAGAGCTCGGTGAGCCAGGCCAGGGTGTCCGCGGCCAGGGCGAAGACGGTGCCGCGCATCGGGTACCCGCGCACGACCTCCCCGCGGTCGAAGGCCTCCAGCACCGGCTCCACCCGCCCGCCGCTGCGCAGCGCGAGGGAGGAGACCACGCCCGCGAGGTCCTGCCCCTGGTGCGCCCCGAAGGAGCGGGCCACCCGCGCCGGGGTCGGTGTCGGGGCCCCGTCGGCGGGGACGATCAGACCCTGGGCGAGCAGGCGGGCGCCGGCGAGGTGGCGGGGAGGGCGCGGGGCGGAAGCGGGCATGGCCCGAGCGTAGCCATCGGCCCCGACCCTCGAGCCCCGGGGGCGCGTCCGTGCGGGACCGCCCCCGACGACCTGAGACGCCCGGACACGACAGCGCCCCGGAGCCGAGGGCTCCGGGGCGCTGAGCGGATCGGGCGGGCCGGGGCCCGCCGCAGGATCACTTCTCGATGCTGACGCTCTCGATGACGACGTCCTCGAGGGGGCGGTCGCGCATGTCGGTCTTCGCCGCGGCGATCTCGTCGACGACCTTCTTCGAGTCGGCGTCGGCGACCTCGCCGAAGACGGTGTGCTTGCCCTGCAGGTGCGGGGTCGGGCCCACGGTGATGAAGAACTGCGAGCCGTTGGTGCCGGAGGGCTTGCCGGTGATGGCGTTGGCGCGCTTGCCGGCGTTGGCCATGGCCAGCACGTAGGGCTCGTTGAAGTTCTTCTCCGAGATCTCGTCGTCGAAGGTGTAGCCGGGGCCGCCGGTGCCGGTGCCCAGCGGGTCGCCTCCCTGGATCATGAAGCCGGAGATGATGCGGTGGAAGACCACGCCGTCGTAGAACGGGCGGGAGACCTTCTGGCCGCTCTCGGGGTCGGTGAACTCGCGGGAGCCCTCGGCGAGGCCCACGAAGTTGTCGACGGTCTTCGGGGCGTGGTTCGGGAACAGCTCGATGCGGATGTCCCCGTGGTTGGTGTGCAGAGTTGCGAACATGCGGTCATCTTCGCACACGGGGATGCGCCCGCCCGGGGCTCCCGGCCTGCGCCGGGAGCGAACGGGAATCCCGCGGACCGTTCGCCTGGGAGGCCTGTCGGGGGCTCGCGTTAGAGTTGCCCCACACGGACCGCGAGTCGGTCGTCTCCTGCGCAGAGGCACCGTTCGTGGCCCAGGGACCACCGCCGGCCCGACCCGGCGGACTCGACCGAAAGGGGAACGAGCATGGCGCTGAGCAAGAAGAAGCGCGAGGCCAAGAAGGCCCAGAAGCACGCGGAGGCCGTGGCCGTCACCGCGGGCGGCACCGTGAAGAAGGCCGAGAAGGCCGTCGAGGAGCTGCAGAAGCTGGCGGGCCAGGTCGGCCCCGTCGTCTCCGAGGGCGCCCGCGAGGCCCGCAGCCGCGCGACCGACCTGGTGGACCAGTACGGCCCCGTGGTCGAGGGGCGCCTGCGCGAGCAGGGCGAGAAGATCTCGAGCACCGTCTCGCAGAACCTCGGCCCGCGCGCCGACAAGATCGTGCACGACGTGCAGGACGACTACCTCCCCCGCGCCCGCAAGACCGCGGAGACCACGGGCACCGTGCTGAGGTCCGCCGTGGACGCCGCGCGCAAGGAGATCGACAAGGGCCAGGGCGACATCAAGTCGGCCGCTCTCACCCCCACCGTGCAGAAGAAGAGCCGCGCCGGGAAGGTGCTGCTGGTCCTCGGCCTGGCCGCCGTCGGCGCCGCCGCGGGCTACGTGGCCTGGAAGAAGACCCGTCCGGTGGAGGACCCCTGGGCCCCGCCGGCCGACTTCGCCCGCGCCCACTACCCGGCCTCCGCCGCGGACGACTCCGCCTCCTCCGAGGTCTCCGACACCGTCGGCTCCGCCGACGCGGGCGACGTGGCCTCCTCGCTCAAGGGCGAGGACCGCAGCTCGGACACCGAGCCCAAGGAGGTCAAGGTGGACTCGGATCCCGAGGCCTCCGAGGGCGAGAAGCGCGGCACCCACCGCGGCGACGCCTGAGCCTGACCGCACACGCCTGATCCCGACCGGACGCCCCTGCCTCCGGTCCGGACCATGAACGGCGCGACGACCCCCTCCCCCGAGGGCGGACGTCGCGCCGTTCCCGCATCCGAGGCGGTGAGGTGCACCAGGGGTCGCGTCCCCGGGACGACCCCGGGCCCGGAGCACTTCCCCGTCCTTCCCGCGGGCGCCGCAGCGGCCGTCCTCCGCACGCCCCGCCTGCTGCTCGCCCCCGTCACCAGCGCCGATCTCGAGCCGCTGTTCCGTCTGCACGCCGACCCCGCGCCCTACGCCCTGGACTCCACCGAGCCGCTGACCACCCGTGCCCAGATGCGCTGGGTGCTCGGGCAGTGGACCGCGCACTGGCAGCGGTACGGCGAGGGGTACCGGACGGTCCGCCCGAACCCCGCGCACACCGGGAGCACCCCGCGGGGTCGCCGCCTGTTCGGCGTGGTGGGCCTGTCCGTCCTGGAGGGCGAGGACCGCGGCTCCCTCAGCGCCTACTGGCGGCTGGACCCCGCCCGGCAGGGACAGGGGATCGCCACCGAGGCGATGCGCGCCGTGCTGGCCGCCGCCCGCCTCCGCGCCCGCGAGGCCCGCACCGCCGGACCCGACCGATCCGCGCAGGAGGCACTGCCCGAGGAGATCGTGGTGGTGACCGCCGCCCGCAACGCACCCTCCCGCGCCCTGGCCGCGCGGCTGGGCTTCACCCCGGCGCCGACGAAGCGCCGGGTCCCCGGGGGCCGTGCCGGGGACGTGCTGCTGACCCTTCCCGGCCCCGGAGCCGACGCGGGCCCCCACGACCCGGGCGTGCCGGATTCCTAGACTGGCGTGATGACCTCCCAGTCCTCTGGCACCCGCGGCGCCGGCCGCTACGCCCCCTCCCCCAGCGGCGACCTGCACCTGGGGAACCTGCGCACCGCGATCCTGGCCTGGGCGCTCGCGCGCGGCACCGGCCGCGCCTTCCACCTGCGCGTCGAGGACCTCGACCGGGTGCGCAAGGGCGCCGAGGACCGGCAGCTGGAGGACCTGGCCGCCCTCGGCCTGGACTGGGACCCGCCCGTGGTGCGGCAGTCGGAGCGCGGGGACGCCCACCGTGCGGCGATCGCCCGGCTGGCGGAGGCGGGCCTGGTGTACGAGTGCTACTGCACGCGACGCGAGATCCTGGAGGCGCCGAGCGCCCCGCACGCTCCGCCCGGCGCCTACCCCGGCACCTGCCGCGACCTGGACGAGCCGGCCCGGGAGGCGGGCCGTGCCCGGATGCGCGAGCTGCGGCGCGAGCCGGCTCTGCGGCTGCGGGCGGAGGTCGCGGAGTGGTCGGTGCGGGACCGCTGGGCGGGGGAGGTCACCGGGCCCGTGGACGACCTGGTGCTGCGGCGCGGCGACGGCGTGGTGGCGTACAACCTGGCCGTGGTCATCGACGACGCGGACGCGGAGGTGGACCAGGTGGTGCGCGCCGACGACCTGCTGAGCTCCGCGCCCCGCCAGGCGCACCTCGCGCAGCTGCTGGGTCTGCCCGAACCCGTCTACGCCCACGTGCCGCTGGCCGTGAACGGCGAGGGCGCGCGGCTGGCCAAGCGCGACGGCGCCGTCACCCTGCGCGACCGCCTCGCGCGCGGCGAGAGCGCGGGGGACGTGGTCGAGCGGATCGGCGACTCCCTCGGCGTCCCCGGCTGCCGGACGGCCCGGGACGTGCTCGAGCGATGGGACCCGGACTCGCTGCCACGGGGGCCCTGGGTGGTGGACCTGCCCTCCTGACCAGCGGCAGTGCGGCCAGCGGGGCAGGAACGTCTCTCATCCCACATCCGGCTCCATACGTGGCCGTATCGGATACACGAGTGTATCGTGGCGGCGTGCCACAGACATCCTCCGCAATCCGCGCCTTCGCACGCCTCCTCCCGGCCGAGTGGAAGAAGCCCATCGCCGCCCTGTTCATCACCGGGCTGGCGCTGGTCCCGATCATCTACTCCGGCAACATGACCTGGTCCTTCCTCGACCCCACGGGGAACCTGCACCAGGCCACCGCCGCCGTCGTGAACGAGGACGCCGGGGCCATCGCCACCGGTGCCGACGGCGAGGAGACCCGGATCGACGTCGGCGAGGAGTTCACCGACACCCTGCTCGACACGGACGAGGACGACGTCTACACGTTCGTCGAGGTCAGCGCCGAGGAGGCCGAGGCCGGGCTCGAGGACGGCACCTATGCGGCCACCGTCGTCGTCCCCGAGGACTTCTCCCAGAACGTGGCCTCCCTCGGCGGCGACGCGGAGGACGCCGCCGTCGCCATGCTCACCGTCACCACGAACGACTCGATCAACTACGTGGGCGGCAACTTCACCAAGTCCATCGGCACCGCCCTCACGCAGTCCCTCGAGGGCAGCGTGCTCGAGGAGTACCTGGACAACATCTACGTCGGCTTCACGACCATCCACGACGGGGTGGTCGATGCGACCGACGGCGCCGGACAGCTGGCCGACGGCGCCACCGAGCTCTCCGACGGCCTGGACGAGCTGGAGAGCGGCTCCCTGGAGCTGAAGGACGGCACAGAGGAGCTGTCCGACGGTGCCGATCAGCTCGCCGCCGGCACCGGCGAGCTGGCCGACGGGGCGGACACCCTGGTGGTGGGCCTGGAGGAGCTGGAGTCCGGCGCGGTGCAGCTGCGCGACGGCACGGCCACCCTCGACACCGGCGCCCGCCAGCTCGCCTCGGGCCTGGGCACCCTCTCGGCCAACAGCGAGGAGCTGCGCAGCGGCGCCGACGAGCTGGCCGACGGGCTCGGGTCCCTCTCCACCGGTGCGGACTCCCTGTCCTCGGGCGCCTCCCAGGTGGCCGACGGCACCGCACAGCTCGACGCGACCGTCTCCGAGGCCGCCCAGGAGGCGGAGGACCTCGGCATCACCTCCGAGAGCGTGCAGACCACCAGCGACGACCTGATCGCCGCGATCGACTCGCTGGAGGACGCCGCCGGCGCCGCCGAGGACGTCGCCGCGGACCTCGAGGACCCGGTCGACCGCGCCTCGCAGCTCGCGGAGGACGTGACCGCCCTGCAGGACCAGGCGGACACCGTGAACGGCCTGGCCTCCAGCGCCGAGGACGCGGCCGCCGCGATCTCCACGATCCAGGACGCCGACGGCGCCATCGCGGCGGCCGCCGAGCAGGTCTCGCAGGCGAACGACGACCTGCAGGCCGCCGCCGAGGCAGCGAGCACCGCGAGTGACGACGCCCGGAGCGCCGCCGACGCGGCGGCGACCGCGGCGACGGACGCGCAGACCGCCGAGGACAGCGCCGCGGCCTCCGCCGAAACCGTGGACACCTACACGAGCGCCGCCGACGAGCTCGCCGCGCAGTGCGCCGACTCCGGGGCCGAGGAATCCTTCTGCACGGACCTCCAGGAGCTCGCCGACACCTCGGAGAGCACCGTCGCCGCCGCGGACACCGCGGCATCCGACGCCACCACCGCCAGCGATTCCGCGGACGCGGCGAGCGAGGCCGCGGAAACCGCCGCCACCTCGGCGAGCACCGCCCAGGAGTCCCTGACCACGGCCACCACCGCGCTGGACGGTCTGTCCGCGGCGGCCGAGGACCTGAGCGCCGCCGTCGCCGACGTCCAGGAGCTGCCCGCCGACCTCGGCACCGACCTCTCCACCCTCGCGGACTCGACCTCGACCATGTCCTCGGACCTGGACACCCTGGTGACCGACGCGGGTGAGCTGTCGGATGCCGTCTCCACCGCCCGCGAGGACGTGCGGACCGTCGCGGAGGACGTCTCCCCCGACTCCGGCGACCAGAGCGCCTCCGAGCTGGCCGAGACCCTCGCCTCGCAGGCGCGCACCGCCGCCGAGGCCGCCCCGCAGGCCTACGAGACCCTGCAGCAGGGCGCGGACGACATCGCCACCCTGAACGCGGGCGCCCAGCAGGTCGCCGCCGGGGCGGAGCAGCTCGCCACCGCCGCCGGCACCGCCGAGTCCGGCGCCACCGAGCTTGCCTCGGGCGTGACGACCTACACCGAGGGCGTGGACAGCGCCGCGGACGGTGCGGACGAGCTCGCCGCCGGCACCGGTGAACTGTACGAGGGGGCCGATTCCCTGGCCTCCGGCGCCACCGAGGCCCGGGAGGGTGCCGAGTCGCTCGCCTCCGGGGCGACCGAGCTGGACGAGGGCGCGACCGAGCTGGCCTCCGGCGCCTCCGAGCTGGACGAGGGCGCCCAGTCCCTCGTGGACGGTCTGGTCGAGGCGGCCGAGGGCGCCCAGCAGCTCGAGGACGGCTCCACGGAGCTGCACGACTCGCTGGCGGAGTCCGAGGGGGACATCCCTTCCTACACCGACTCCGAGCGGGAGTCGCTGGAGGCGGTCTCCTCCGACCCGGTGCAGATGGACTTCGTGCGCGCCAACGAGCTGGACGCCTTCGGCGAGGGCCTGGCCCCGCTGTTCCTGTCCATCGGCCTGTGGGTGGGCGGCATGGCCATCTTCCTGATGATGCCGGCCTTCTCCCGGGAGGCGGCCCTGCGCGGCTCCGGCGCCTGGGCGCTGCTGGCGGGTGGCCTGCTGCCCGCGCTGGCGCTGGGCCTGGTGCAGTCCGCGATCGCCGTCGCGATCCTGCACTTCCGGGTGGGCGTGACCACCGAGAACCTGGGTCTGCTGTTCGGCCTGGCGGCGATCGCGAGCGTGGTGTTCACGGCGTTGAACCACGGCTTCGGCGCCATCTTCGGGCCGGTCGGGAAATTCGTGGCCCTGGTGCTGGTGGCCCTGCAGGTCTCCGGCGCCGGCGGCACCTACCCGACGGCCACGCTGCCCGAGTTCTTCCAGGTCATCCACCCGTACCTGCCGATGACGCACACCGTGGACGCCTTCCGCGGAGCCATCGGCGGCGGCTGGGTCGACCCCGCGGGCGACCTGGCCTGGATGGCCGGCTGGCTGGTGCTGGGCGTGACGCTGGGCCTCGCGGGCGCGATCAAGGAGCGCCGCTCCGCATGGAAGGAGCTGGCGGGAGAGATCGACTGATCCCCTCGGCCGACGGCCGCCCGGCGCGGGCCGACCGGGCCCGGACATGACGGAGGGCGGCAGGTTTCCCCACCGCCCTCAGTCACCGGACCCGCTCTCCCCTGCCGGCCCGGAGTCACCGCCGGGCGGGGAACTCCATCGCAAGCCCCTTCCACGGCGATGGAATCCACCGTAGACACGGCGACCCGGGACGGTGGGGACCTTTTTCCTGGCGCGGAGCCGATGGGCCTGCTCACACCGGATAAACGGACTGTCTCGGCACACCGGCCATCAGGTCACATGTCCCACATCGGGGGAATCTCGTGCCTCCCGTCCGGCCATCGACGGCGTCCCCCCTGGTCACCGCGCCATGGGCAGGTCTGCGGAGCGGACGGCCAGTCCCTCGCGCACCGTGGGGTCCGTCGCCGCCCGACGGATGATCCAGGCCATCGCCACCGCCGCGTCGTCCAGCAGGGCGAGGCCCTCCTCCCCCATCGCGGCCGCGGCGAAGTCCCGCGTGTGCAGGGCCGCGTCGACACCGCGGATCCCCACGAAGGGGTGCAGGGACGGCACCCGGCGGGAGACGTTGCCCATGTCGGTGGAGGCCGCCATCACCCCGGTGGAGCCGGCCAGCGGACGCCCCTGCTGCGCCATCGCCTCGTTCCAGAGCGCCCCGAGCCCGGGGTCCTGGGTGAGCGGTTCGTAGGCGGGCTCGGAGGCCTCGATCTCCAGCGTGCATCCGCTGGCCAGGGCACCCGCTTCGAGGCAGGCGCGGAGCATACCCTGCAGCTCCTCGAACTGCTCCATCGTGCGGGCCCGGCACTCGAAGTCCACGACCGCGGTCTCCGGGATGATGTTGGTGACGCCGCTCTGCTGCGGCACCAGGGCGAGTCGCTGCCCGTCGTATATGCGCTGACGCAGCAGCCCGGCGGCGACCTGCGCGATCACGGCGGCGTCGTTGGCGTTGACGCCCTCGGTCGGGTTCGCGGCGGCATGCGCCCCGCGACCGGTGAAGGTGGCGCGCCAGCGGCCGACGGCCTGGCTGGTGGAGCCGATCGGGTCGTACGTGCCGGTCTGCGGGGTCGGGTGGGTCATCAGCGCCATGTCCGCCCCGTCGAAGACGCCCGCGTCGATCAGCAGCTGCTTGCCGCCGCCGTGCTCCTCGGCCGGCGTCCCGATGACCTGCAGCTCCACGCCCGGGAGGTCCCCGGCGGCGATGTCCGCCGCGAGCGCGAGGGCGGCCCCGACGGAGGAGCCCGCGATGAGGGGGTGGCCGCAGCCGTGGCCGATCTCCGGCAGCGCGTCGTACTCGACGCACAGCGCCGCCACCAGCGGCCCCTCACCCAGTCGTGCCCGGAAGGCCGTGTCGAGCCCGCCGACGCCCTGCTCGATGGCGAAGCCGGCCTGCTCGAGCAGCCTGGTGACGCGCTCGACGGCGCGATGCTCGGCGAAGGCGAGCTCGGGGTCGGCGTGGATCGCGCGGGCCAGCGCGTGGACGTCCTGGCGGTGGCCGCGGTAGGCGGACGCGACGCGGGCGAAGGCCTCGGCGTCGACGGGAGCGGCGGTGCTGGTCACGGGCCGATCCTCTCACGTGGCCTGCCGGCCCGGCGGGGCGGGGATCAGTCGCCGGCGCGCAGCAGCGGGGGGTTCAGCCGGGTGCCGTCCCCGGCCCGGTACAGCCGGGCAGGCCGGCCGCCGGTGGGGGCGGCATGGGTCTCCAGGTCCACCACGAAGCCCTCCGTGCGGGTGGCCTTGCGGTGGAAGTTCCCGGCGTCCAGCGGCCGACCCCACACGCTCTCGTAGACCCCGCGGAGCTGGGAGATCGTGAACTCCTCGGGCAGGAAGGTCACGGCGAGCGTCGTGTACTCGAGCTTGGCCCGGGCCCGCTCGACGGCATCGGCCAGCAGCACGGGGTGGTCGAAGGCGAGCGTCACCTCGGTGAGGTCCTCGACGGCCCACCAGCGGGCGTCGGCCACGCCCTCGCCGCGCCGCGGCTCGGGGAGGTCGGCGCCGAGCGCCATGAAGGCCACCGAGACCACGCGTCCGCGGGGGTCGCGGTCGGTGGCGCCGTAGGTGCGGACCTGCTCGACGTGCACGGCGCGGTCGCCGAGGGAGGCCTCGTCGGCCAGCACCCGGTCGGCGGCCTCGGTGAGGTCCTCCCGCTTGCTCATGAAGCCGCCGGGCAGCGCCCAGGCACCGGAGTAGGGCTCGTCGTCGCGCTGGATCAGCAGCACGGAGAGCTTGTGCTCGCGCAGCGTGAGGATGACGAGGTCGACGGCGACCCCGGCGCGGGGGAACGGCGAACCCGAGGTGCTCATCCGGCCACCGTAGGGCCCGCGGCCCGATCGGCGCGAAAGGCGCTCACCGGACACCCCGAGGGGGTCGCTCCGGTGAGCGCCGCTCGGCGCCCCGCCCCGCGGTGATCAGTCCTCGAGCCAGCGGCTCCACTTCTCCACCTTGTGCTCGGCCTGGACGATGCGCACCGTGCCGGAGCTGGCGCGCATCACGATCGACTCGGTGACCACGCGACGATCCTGGTAGCGCACGCCGCGCAGCAGGTCGCCGTCGGTGATGCCCGTGGCCGCGAAGTAGCAGTTGTCGGTGGTGACCAGGTCGTCGGTGGTCAGGACCTCGTCCAGGTCGAGGCCCGCGTCGATCGCCTTCTGCCGCTCGGCGTCGTCCAGCGGCGCGAGGCGACCCTGGATCATGCCGCCGGTGGCCTTGATGGCGCAGGCGGCGACGATGCCCTCGGGGGTGCCGCCGGTGCCCAGCAGCATGTCCACCCCGGTGCCGCGGGCGGCGGCGATCGCCCCGGCCACGTCGCCGTCCATGATGAACTTGATGCGGGCGCCGGCCTCACGGATCTCGCGCACCAGGCCTTCGTGCCGAGCGCGCTCCAGCACGCACACGGTCACCTGGTTGACGGGCTTGTCCAGCGCCTTGGCGACCAGCCGGATGTTCTGGCCGACGGGAAGGCGGAGGTCGACGAACTCGGCGGCCTCGGGGCCCACCACCATCTTCTCCATGTAGAACACGGCCGAGGGGTCGTACATGCAGCCGCGCTCGGCGACGGCGAACACCGCCAGGGCGTTGTTGTAGCCGAGGGCCGTGAGGCGGGTGCCGTCGATGGGGTCGACGGCGACGTCCACCGAGGGGCCGCTGCCGTCGCCCACCCGCTCGCCGTTGAACAGCATCGGCGCCTCGTCCTTCTCGCCCTCCCCGATGACGACGGTGCCGTCCATCCGCACGGTGTCCATGAAGGAGCGCATCGCGTCGACGGCGGCGCCGTCGGCCTGGTTCTTGTCGCCCGCGCCGACCCAGCGGCCGCCGGCGATGGCGGCGGCCTCCGTGACGCGCACCAGCTCGAGGGCGAGGTTGCGGTCGGGGGCCGCGCTATGGAGCTGGTCGGGCTGTCCGGTCTTTTCGGGGGTGTCGCTGCTGGTCATCGGGGCTCCATCGTCGTCGGTGGCGGGTGCCGCGGGCTCTGTTCCTCGGGGCCGTTCGCGGGTCCTGCCAGCCTATAGGGGCCGCGCCGGGGCGGCGCGGGCCCTGTGCGGACCGTTCACCAGCCCGTCACCGTGCCTGCTCCGGTCGGCGCATCTCGCCCTTGCCCGCCGCTGCGCCTCGCCCGCGCCCTCGCCCCGCACCTGCACCTCCCCCTCGCGTGCCGGCTCAAGGGCCGACGGTGCGGTGCTCAGCGATGTAGCGGTCGAAGTCCCAGGGGCGGCGGGAGTCGTCGCCGTCGAGGAAGCGGATCGCGGCGCGGCGGCCCTCGGTGTAGAGCTGCTCGCGCTGGGTGGTGCTCAGGGAGAACTCGGTGGCGCGGACCGCGGAGGTGTCGATGAAGATGGTGCGGGCGAGCGCGTGGGGATCGTCGATGTGCATCCGGTCGTAGAAGCCGGTGGCGGTGTCCAGCAGGGCCCTCGCGTAGCCGATCGGTCCGGAGATGCGGTGCAGGGGCTGCGGGTCCTCGGGTGGTCGGGCGGACAGGCGGATGCCGAAGGTGGGCCAGCGCGGCGTCTGCCCGGTGGGACGGTCGAAGACGTCGACGGGGAAGTTGGAGAGCAGGCCGCCGTCCACCAGCGTCGCGGTGCCGTGGCCGGTGCGCCAGCGGGCGGGGCGGAACAGAAGCGGGATCGCCATCGAGGCGCGCACCGCCTCGACCACCGACAGGGACTCGGGGTCGCGGCCCAGCAGGGCGGCGTCGCGGGGCAGGTGACGCAGGCGTCCGCCGCTGAGGTCGGTGGTGGTCACGACGAGCCGGGTGGGCGGGCCGGAGACCGCGAGCCCGTCGGGGTCGGTGTAGGAGAGCTCGCCGAAGGTGCCCTGGTCGTGCTCCGGGGCGTGGGCGGCGAGCTGCTCGGTGAGCCATTGCTCCAGGTAGGTGGCGGGGTGGATGCCGAGGTGCCGGATCAGACCCAGCAGGGCGCCGGGCGGGGTGCGGCGCCACCACGAGCCGTCCAGGAAGCGGCGGTAGTCGGTGGCGCGCAGGATCTCGACCAGCGAGGTGGCGGGGGTGCCGAAGGCGGTCAGCGAGCCGACGATGGCGCCCGCGGAGGACCCGGCGATGCGCTGGGGGCGGTAGCCGCGTTCCTCCAGCACCTCCAGGGCGCCGGCGAGCGCGATGCCCTTGACCCCGCCGCCCTCGAGGACCAGGTCGACGGGCCCGCTCACACCGCCTCCCGGCGACGAGAGGAGGCCAGGTGCCACATCCACATGCCGGTGCCCAGCAGGGCGAAGCCCGCCGAGGTGAGGCCGACAGTGACCAGGGAGGCGCTGACCAGCGGGGTGACGATCCCGGCCAGTAGCGCGTTCAGCACCAGGGAGAAGAAGGTGCCGAGCGACGCGGCGGCGCCGCGCTCGGTCGGGAACAGGTCCAGCACCTCCAGCTGGATGGGGGCGAAGACCAGGGAGACGGTGAAGGCGATGAGCATCGGGCCGATCAGCACCGGCAGCAGCCGCGGCGAGAGGGTGCCGTCGGGCGTCGGTCCGAGGGCGACCAGCGCCAGGTTGATCGCCGTGGTGACGATGGTGAGCAGGAAGCCGAGGGTGATCAGCCGGGGCCGCGGGATCGTCTCGGCGACCTTCCCCACCACCCAGGCGCCGGACATCATGCCGATGATCAGCGGCACGAACAGCACCCAGAAGTCCTGCTCCCCCAGGCCGTAGAGCCGCACCACCACGATCGGCGCGCCCGCGATGAACAGGAACTGGGCGGCGAAGCCGAAGGCGGAGGCGGCGGCCACCCGCAGCATCACCGGGGAGCGGCCCACCCGCACCAGCGAGCCGAGCAGGGCGCCCACCCGCAGCGGGGTGCGCTGCTCGGGCGGCAGCGTCTCGGGCAGCACCGCGGTGAGGACCAGGGCGAACACCCCGTACAGGCCGACGCCGGCGAACACCCAGCGCCAGTCGCCGAGCAGCAGCAGCCAGCCGCCGAGGATCGGGGCGAGCGCCGGGGCGACGGAGAAGATCATCATCACGCGGGCCATCAGCCGCTGCGCCTCGGCGCCGGAGAACATGTCGCGGATGACCACGCGGGAGACGATGGTGGCGGCGCCCGCGCTCATCCCCTGCAGCACGCGCAGCGCGATCAGCCCGCCGAGGCTCGGCGCCAGGATCGAGCCGAACATGCCGATCAGGTAGATGACCAGGCCGCCGATCATGACCTTCTTGCGGCCCAGCGCGTCCGAGAGCGGCCCGTGGAAGATCGACATCACCGCGAAGGCCCCGAGGTAGGCGGAGACCAGCTGCTGCAGCGCCACCTCGTCGCCGCCGAACTCCGCGCCGATCCGGGTGAAGGCCGGGAACACCGTGTCGATCGTGAAGGGCCCGATCATCGCCAGCGTGGCGAGGGTGAGGGTGATCCGCGCGCCCGCGCGGGAGGGGCCGGGGGCGGGCTGCGGCAGGGAGGAGGGGGAGGCGGCGGTCACCGGCACCAGCGTAGACCCGGGGCGCGGGGCCCTTCGCGAGGGACCGCGCGGGCACTCCCTGCGCGACCCCGCTCGACAACCTGGTCCGGGGTCCGGCGCGCCAGGGCACGGCTATCGTCGTCCGTGCCAGGCCCGACAAACGGCGGAGCATCGTCTCCCGCTCCCGGGAGCGACGAGATGAGAACCATCCAGTACCTGCTCACGGCGGCGGCGCCGACCTGCACGTCGTCGGTGACGCCTAAGCTGTGACGGTGCCGCGGAGCCGCGCTCCGCACCCCGACGACGGAGGAACCGCGATGAAGCGCTTCACGCTGCCCCACACCGAGATCGAGGCCCCGGCGGTCGTGCTGGGCCTGATGCGGATCGCCGACAAGAGCGACGAGGAGATCCGCACCCTGGTGCGCACCGCCCGCGACGCCGGCATCGACTTCCTCGACCACGCCGACGTGTACGGCTCCGAGCTGCACCAGTGCGAGCGCCGCTTCGCCGAGGCGATGGCGCTGAGCCCCACCGAGCGCGAGCAGGTCACCATCCAGACCAAGGCCGGGATCGTGCCCGAGGGTCCCTACTTCGACTTCTCCGCCGAGCACATCGTCTCCTCCGCCGAGGCCTCGCTGCGGGCGCTCGGCACCGACTACCTCGACATCCTGCTGTTGCACCGCCCGGACGCCCTGGTGGAGCCCGAGGAGGTCGCCTCCGCCTTCGACCAGCTGGTGGGCTCCGGGAAGGTGCGCCACGTCGGCGTCTCCAACCACACCCCGCGGCAGATCGACCTGCTGAAGCGCTACGTCACCCAGCCGATCGTCGCCAACCAGCTGCAGCTCTCGATCACCCACTCCACCGTGATCGCGCAGGGCGTGGCCGCGAACATGCAGGCCGAGCAGCAGTCCGCGACCCTCGACGGCGGCGGCATCGTGGACTACTGCCGTCTGCACGACATCACCGTCCAGGCGTGGTCGCCTTTCCAGGCCGGCTTCTTCAACGGCGTGTTCCTGGGCAGCGAGGACTACCCGGAGCTGAACGCCGTCATCGACCGCTTGGCCGCGAAGTACGACGTGGCCCCCGAGGGCATCGCCACCGCGTGGATCACCCGCCACCCCGCGCAGATGCAGGTGGTGCTCGGCACCACCACCCCGCAGCGGGTCACCGACTCCGCGGCCGGGGCCGACGTGGTCCTCACCCGCGCCGAGTGGTACGAGCTGTTCCGCGCCGCCGGCTGGCTGGTCCCCTGACCCCTGCGCACTGACTGATCCGGCGGCAAGCCGCGGCACCGGGTACCGCCCGGTGCCGCCGCCCGCCAGCATGGCTCCACGGCCCGCCCGACGTCGGGCATCGGGCCGTCCGCACCGCCGCGACCCCGAGGAGAGCACCCCGTGAGCACCCGACGCATCGGCCTGGTGGGTTACGGCGACGTGGCGGGGGTGCACCTGGAGGCGATCGAGGCCCTGGACGGGGTGGAACTGGTGGGCATCGCCGACCTCGACCCTTCCGCCCGGGAGCGCGCGGCGCGCGACCACGGGGTGCCCGTCGTCGCCGACACCGAGGCCCTGCTGCGCGAGCTCTCCCCCGACGCGATCCACGTGACCACCCCGCACCACCAGCACGTCGAGGCGAGCCTCGCGGCGCTCGCGGCCGGGGTGCACGTGCTGCAGGAGAAGCCGCTGGCCCACACGGTGGCCGAGGCGGAGAGGCTGGTCGCCGCCGTCGAAGGCCCGCCGTCGGTCCGGGCGGACGGCGGGGCGGGCGCCCCGACCCTCGCCGTCTGCTTCCAGAACCGCTACAACCGCGCCAGCCAGGTGCTGCTGGACCTGCTCGCCGCCGGGGAGGTCGGGGCCGTGCGCGGTGCCTGGGCCTCCGTGGTGTGGACGCGCACCGCCGCCTACTACGAGGCCAAGCCGTGGCGCGGCCGCTGGGAGAGCGCCGGCGGCGGCCTGCTGATCAACCAGGCCATCCACACCCTGGACCTGGTGCAGTGGCTGCTGGGGACCGTGGTGCGCACCGACGGGCAGGTCTCCACCCGCCGCTTCGGCGAGTTCATCGAGGTGGAAGACACGGCGGACCTGCTGCTGCACCACGCCTCCGGCATCACCACCACCTTCTACGCGACGCTCACCGCGCCCCGGGCCCGGCCGGTGGAGATCGAGGTGGAGTGCGAGAACGCCTCCCTCGATCTGCGCAGCGGCCTGGGCGGCGGCCTGACGGTGCGTTGGCACGACGGTCGCGTGGACACCTATTCCGACCGGGTGGCGAGCGCCGGCGGGCGCTCCTACTGGGGCGTCTCCCACGCCGAGCTGATCGCCGACATGTACGCGACCCTCGACGATCCGGAGCCGTTCTGGATCGGCCCGCGGGAGGCCCTGGATTCCCAGCGCATCCTCGAGGCGGCGTATGCGAACAGCGGGGTCGGGCCCGGAGCCTGAGCGCTCCCCGCCGGCCGCCGCCTCCGCGGCGTCGCGGCAGCGCCGGGCGGCCTCCGGGATCGGCGTGGTCGCGCGCAGCACGGTCGCACCCTCGTGCAGGGCCAGCAGCTGCACGGCCAGGACCTCGGGGTCGGCGCATCCCAGCTCGGCGACCAGCCCCGAGAAGCGCGCGCGGACCCATTCCTTCTCGGCCTCGATCACCGCGTGGGCGGGATGCTCGGGCTCGGTGAGCAGTTCGGCGTGGGCGTGGACGAAGGCGCAGCCGCGGGGCTGTGGGTGCGGGTCCAGCTCTCCAGGGCGTCGAAGATCGCCAGCGGCCGGTCGATGCCCTCCTCCGGGGCGATGCGCGTGTCCACCCAGGCGCGGAAGCGTTCGTCGCGCTCACTCAGGTAGAGCGCCACGAGCTGCGCCTTCGAGCCGAAGCGGTCGTAGATCGTCTTCGTGGTGACCCCGGCCTCGGCGGCGATGGTGTCGACGCCGACGGCGTTCAGGCCGCGTTCGGCGAACAGCGTGCTCGCGGCGTCGAGCACGGAGCGGGCGCCGGGGGTCATGCGGGGCGCGGATTCCGGGGCAGCTTGACGGGTGGGGACCATACCGGTCAGTGCACTCGTAACTACACCGGTCTGTTCGTTCCCGCACAGGAGCCGCCGATGCCCTCCCCCACCCGGCACGGCCGCACCTGGAGCAGCCAGCCTTCTGGACGGCCATCGCCTGGTTCATCGTGTTCTCGAACCTCGGCGGCTACGGCTGCTACTGGGCGAGCACCAGGCGTCTCGCCGCGACCTCCATCTCCACCTTGATCTACCTGACCCCGCCGGTCACGGCCCTGTGGGCCTGGGCGATGTTCGGCGACCCGCTCACCGCGGGCGGGATGCTGGGCCTGGTGGTCTGCGCCGTGGGCGTCGCCGTCGTGCTGCGGCCCGGCCCGAACGGCGAGGGGCCGCATCAGGGAGCGGGCGCCTCGAAGGTCTCGGGGTCGATGGGCCGGGAGGCGCGCGGCATCCCCGCCACCACCAGCCGGTAGGAGTCGGTGACCAGCTCGTCCAGCTGGGTGCGGTCGACGCTCGGACCGGGCTCGACGGTGATCCAGTGCCGCTTGTTCATGTGGTACCCGGGCGTGATGGCCTCGACGTTCTCCCGCAGCAGCTGCGCATCGCGCGGATCGGCCTTGAGGATCACGATGGGCTTCTCCCCCAGGAAGCTGGCGATCAGGAAGACCTTCCCGATCACCTTCATCACGTCGTACTCCGGACCGAAGGGGTGCTCGAGCACCGCCGCGGGCAGCTGCGCGGCGCGATCCAGCGCGGCCTGGTGCAGGTCCTCGGCCTCCATGCGGCCTCCTCCCGGGGACGGTCGCGGACCATCCTCCCCCACGGCCACGACGGACGACGGCGGACGCCCGCAACGGGTCCTCCGGTCCCGCCCCTACGCTCGTCCCATGGCTCGAATCGGCATCGTCACCACGCATCCCTCCCACTTCACCGCCGCGGACCCGGATCGCGACTCGGCGCCGCTGGTGGCGGCCCTGCGCGAGCGCGGCGCAGAGGCGGACTCGCTGGTGTGGCGGGACGAGGACGTCGACTGGGCGGGGTACGACCTGCTGGTGCTGCGCAGCCCCTGGGACTGGGTGGAGCAGCCGGCCGCCTTCGCCGCCTGGCTGGACCGGGTCGGGGCGCTGACCACGGTGCTGAACCCGCCCGCTCTGGTGCGCTGGAACATGGACAAGCGCTACCTCGAGGAGCTCGGGGCGGCGGGCGTGGCCGTCGTGCCGACCGTCTTCGCCGAGGGCGAGGACGCCCTGACCGCAGCGCTGGACGCGGCGGACACCGAGCACGTGGTGCTGAAGCCCGTCATCGGCGCCGGCTCCGCGCAGACCGGCCTGTTCCGCCGCGACGACCCGGCCGCGCTCGCCCTCGGGCGGGAGATCCTCGCCGGCGGCGGCACCGTGATGGTGCAGCCCGAGGTGCCGGAACTCTCCGAGGGCCGCGAGAAGGCGCTGTACACGATCGACGGGGCCTTCACCCATGCGGTCGCCAAGGGGGCGCTGCTGGCCCGCGGCGGCGGCCTGCGCGGCGGCGTCTACCAGGAGAACCCGCAGCTCGTGCCCGTCAGCGAGCACGAGCGCCGCTTCGCCGAGCACACCTTGGCCACGATCGCCCAGGTCAGCGGCGAGGAGCGGCCACCGTTGTACGCCCGCATCGACACCGTCGACTCGGCCGCGCACGGCCTGGTGCTGCTGGAGGCGGAGCTGTTCGAGCCCACCTACAACCTGCACCTGGTGCCCGAGGTGGTCGAGGAGTTCGCCGCCGCGATCCTCGCGCGGGCCTGAGGCGGGCGGTCAGCCCCAGCTCTCGGTGCGGTCCTTGAGCTCCCGGTAGGCCTCCAGCACCTCGGGCGTCGCCTCGGCCTCGACCACCTGGGCCCCGGCGATCTCCCAGGCCGGGGGCTCGGCGGTGCCGGCGAGTGCCCAGGCGGCCTGGCGGGCGGCGCCGAGGGCGACGTACTCGCCGTCGGCGGCGATGGTGACCTCGCGGCCGATCACGGCGGGGGCCAGGCTGCGCACCGCCTCGTTGCGGGCGGCGCCGCCGATCAGGGTGATGCGGGCGGCCGGCACCCCGGTGACCTCCTCCAGCGCGGCGATGCCGTCGGCCAGGGAGCACAGCAGCGCCTCGACGTGGGCGCGGGCCAGGTCCTCGCGGGTGGTGGCGGTGGTCAGCCCGGTCATGGTGGCGGTGGCGTCGGGACGGTTGGGGGTGCGCTCCCCGTCGAAGTAGGGCAGCAGGGTGAGGCCGTGCGCGCCGGGCACGCCGGCCAGGGCCAGGCGGGCCATCTCCTCGTGGTCGACGCCGAGCAGGGCGCGGCCGGTCTCGAGGATGCGGGCGGCGTTGATGGTGGTGGTCATCGGCAGGAAGCGGCCGGTGGCGTCGGCGAAGCCGGTGACGGTGCCGGAGGCGTCACCGGGTCGGGTGTCACTGACCATCGCGCAGACGCCGGAGGTGCCGATGGAGACGGAGACGTCGCCGGGGCCGAGGGACAGGCCGAGAGCCGCGCCCATGTTGTCGCCGGTGCCCGCGGCGATCGCGGCGCCTCCGGGGGTGCGGGCCATGACCTGCTGCGGGGTCTCGGGCAGGCGCGGCAGCTCCAGCCCGTGCCCGAGGGCCAGCTCCACCAGGTCCGGCCGCCAGGCCTCCTCGCGGGTGGAGTAGTAGGCGGTGCCGGAGGCGTCGCCGCGGTCGGTGAAGGCCTCTCCCCCGCCGGCCAGGTGGCGGGAGACGTAGTCGTGGGGCAGCAGCACCTGGCGGGCACGCCGTGCGTTCTCGGGCTCCTCGTCCCGCACCCAGCGCAGCTTGGAGGCGGTGAAGGAGGCGACCATCAGGCTGCCGATCTCGGCGACGCTCGCCTCGGCGCCGCCCATCTCCTCGATGAGGTCGCGGGCCTGCGGGGCGGAACGGGTGTCGTTCCACAGCAGCGCGGGGCGCACCACCTCGCCGGCCTCGTCCAGCAGCACCATGCCGTGCTGCTGGCCGCCGACGGCCACGGCCTCGGCGCGCTCCCGCAGCGGGCCGGCGGCCTCATCGACCGCGTCCAGCCACGCGCGGGGGTCGACCTCGGTGCCGTCCGGGTGGGCGGCGCGACGCTCCTCGAGCACGGTGCCGGTCTCGGCGTCGACCAGCAGCGCCTTGGTGGACTGGGTGGAGGAGTCGATGCCGAGCACGAGGGTCATGGCGGGGTCCTTCCGGAGAGGGGCGCTCAGGGTGATGGGGGTTGGCGGGAGGGTGGCTGTCCATCAGATGCACTCCAGCAGCATGTCGCGTGCATAGTGCACGCCGCATGTCACTGGAGTGCATCCGATGGACAAGGCCCGCCGGGTCCGGGCGCGCCGGAGGCCCCGGCGCGCCCGCGGGTCAGGCTCAGGTCAGGCGCGGAAGCCGAGCAGGTGCTGCAGGGCCAGCTGCTGCAGACGCACGAAGCCGTAGTTGCGCTCGCCCGCGGCGTCGGCGTCGAAGTCCTCGAAGGCCGAGCGGTCGGCCAGCAGGTCCGCGACGGACTCGCCCTCGGCCAGGGTGGGCTGGGCCAGCTCCTCGATCCCGGAGTAGGCCAGGGCCTCCTGCACCTCGGCGTCCTGGCGGAAGGCCAGCGCCCGCTCCTTGAGCATCAGGTACATCTCCATGTTCGCGGCGGCCGCGTCGTACTGCCCCTGCTCGTGCTCGGTGCGGGAGGGCTTGTAGTCGAAGTGGCGGGCCCCCTGGTAGGCGCCGGGGCGAGAGGGGAAGCCGTTCTCCAGCAGGTCCACGGTGAAGAAGGCGCTGATCAGGTCGCCGTGGCCGAAGACGAGGTCCTGGTCGTACATCGGGCCGTGCTGGCCGTTGAGGTCGATGTGGAACAGCTTGTCGGCCCACAGCGCCTGGGCCAGCCCGTGGGTGTAGTTCAGGGTGGCCATCTGCTCGTGGCCGGTCTCGGGGTTGATGCCGACGATGTCGCCGTGCTCGAGCTGCTCGATGAAGGCGAGGGCGTGGCCGACGGTGGGCAGGAAGATGTTGCCGCGCGGCTCGTTGGGCTTGGGCTCGAGGCCGATGCGCAGGTCGTAGCCCTTGTCCTTGATGTAGCCGGCGACGGTGTCGATGCCCTCGGCGTAGCGCTGGTGGGCGGCCAGCAGATCCTTGGAGCCGTCGTACTCGGTGCCCTCGCGACCGCCCCACATCACGAAGGTGGTGGCGCCGAGCTCGGCGGCGAGGTCCACGTTGGCCAGCACCTTGCGCAGGCCGAAGCGGCGCACGGAGCGGTCGTTGGAGGTGAAGGCGCCGTCCTTGAAGACGGGGTGGGCGAAGGTGTCGGTGGTGACCATCTCGATCACCAGGCCGGTCTCCTCGGTGACCGCCTTGAGCTCTCCGAGGATGCGCTCGCGCTCGGCGGGGGTGGCGTCGAAGGGGACGACGTCGTTGTCGTGGAAGGTGAATCCCCAGGCGCCGAGCTCGGCGAGCCGGCGGATGTGGGCGGTGAGGTCGAGGGCGGGGCGGGAGGCGAGGCCGAACTGGTCGCGCGCCTCCCAGCCGGTGGTCCACAGGCCGAAGGAGAAGTGGTCCTCGCGGGTGGGGGTGGGTGCTGGCATGGGGTGCCTCCTTGCACGGCGCCCGTTCCCGGACGCTCTTAGTAAGTTTCCGTAACTAATCTATACATGGGAGACTCACCGGCACAAGCCCCGCCCCTGACCGACCTGTCGGCGCCCGCCGACACCCGCCGACAAGGAGACCCCGTGCAGTCCACGCACCTGCGCGAGCACAACCTCTCCGCGATCCTGCGCGCCCTCGCCGCCGCCGGCGGCCCGATCTCCCGCGCCGGCCTGGCCGCCGCCACCGGGCTCACCAAGCCGACCGTCTCCAAGCAGGTCGAGGAGCTGATCGACGGCGGGCTGATCGCCGAGGGCACGCCCGTCTCGATGGGGGCCGGACGCCCGATGGTGCCGCTGCGGCTCGCCGAGGGGACCCTCGCCGCGATCGGCCTCGAGGTCACCGCCGACCACCTCTCCTGCCTGGCGCTCGACCTGGGAGGGCGCGTACTGGTGCGCCGCGACAGCGAGGCCCCGCTCGCGCAGGAGGAGCCCTCCCGGGCCGTCGAGCAGGGCGCCGCCCTGGTCCGCGAGGTGCTCGCCGAGCTCGGGGCGCTGCCCGTGGCGGGCCTGGTCGTCGCCGTGCCCGGCCGCATCGCCCCCGACGACGGCCGGGTGCTCTCCGCCCCGAACCTGACTTGGGAAAACGTGCCCTACGTGCGCGAGCTGGTGGCGGTCCTCGAGGAGCCGTCGTTCCCGGTCTCCGCACAGAACGACAACCGCCTCTCCGTGCTCACCGAGCTCGACGCCCGCCCCGGCGGGTCCTTCCTCTACGTGCGCGGCTCCACCGGCGTCGGCGGGGCCGTGGTGCTCGGCGGCGAGGTGCTCGACGGAGCCCACGGCTGGGCCGGGGAGTTCGGCCACACCGTGGTGGTGCCCGACGGCGAGCTGTGCCGCTGCGGCCGCCGCGGCTGCCTCGAGGCGTACATCTCCCGTCACTCGTTGGCCCAGCGCGCCGGCCTCGACCCGGACGTGCGGCTCGAGGACCTCGTGGACCGCCTCGCCGCCAGCCGCGACCGCGCCGAGGTGATCGGCGTGATCGGCCGCTCCCTCGGCCTGGCCGTCGCCAACGCCCTGAACGTACTGGACCTGGAGACCGTGGTGCTCTCCGGCTATCTCGCGCCCATCGCGGAGGAGATCACCCCCGTGGTGCGCGAGACCGTCCAGCGCCACGCCCTGGCCGCCGAGGCCGGCCCCATCGCGATCGACCGCGCCGACTCCCTGGCCGACCCGGCCCTGCACGGCGCCGCCCGCGCGGCGCTCGCCCCGGTGTTTGCGGACCCGGGGGCGTGGATGGCGCGGGGTCGCTGAGACTCCTGTCCACGGGATGAAGCACAGGAGGCAGTGCCCCGCCCTATGCAGGGCAGCGCCTCCCACGCTCCATCTCATGGACAGCCCCCGCCCGCACCTGCCGCGCCGCGCCACCCTGCGCTAAAGTAAACCTGCGCAACTAATGGGTCGGCGCGGCCGTCGGCCGCCCGCGAGCCCGCCACCCCTCGAGGAAGAGACGTGAGCACCCCGTGACCCCATCGCACACCCCTGCCCCGGACCCCGCCGCCCCGCCGCTGCGGGTGGGCATGATCGGCTACGGCTTCATGGGTGCCGCCCACTCCCACGCCTGGCGCAGCGCCCACCGCTTCTTCGACCTGCCTCGCACGCCCCAGCTCGCCCTGCTGGCCGGGCGCAGCGCCGAGGGCGTCGCCGCGGCGGCCGCCCGCTACGGCGCCGAGGCCACCACCACCCGCTGGCAGGACGTGATCGAGGACCCCTCGATCGACGTGGTCGACATCTGCTCCCCCGGCGGCACCCACCACGAGATCGCCCTCGCGGCGCTGGCCGCCGGGAAGCACGTGCTGTGCGAGAAACCGCTGGCCAACTCCGTCGAGGAGTCCGAGGAGATGGCCGCGGCCGCCGCCCCGATGACCTGGCGGCTACGCAAGGAGACCGCCGGCTCCGGGGCGCTCGGCGACATCGGCGCCCACGTCATCGACCTCGCCCAGTGGCTCACCGACAGCGACATCGAGGCCGTCTCCGGCACCCTCGCCACGGTCGTGCCGACCCGCCCCGCCGCGGGCGATGCCCAGGGCCTCGGCGGCAAGGGCGACACCTCCGGCGAGCGCGAGCAGGTCACGGTGGACGACGTCGCCCTGTTCAGCGCCCGCTTCGACACCGGGGTGCTCGGCTCCTTCGAGGCCACCCGCATGGCGCAGGGCCGCAAGAACGCGATGCGCATCGAGATCAGCGGCTCCGCCGGCGCGATCGCCTTCGACTTCGAGCGGCTGAACGAGCTGGAGGTCTACGACGCCACCGCCCCCGCGGGCCGCCAGGGCTTCACCCGCGTGCTGGCCACGGAGCCGGAGCACCCCTACGCGGCGGCCTGGTGGCCCACCGGCCACGGCCTGGGCTACGAGCACACCTTCACCCACCAGGTCGCGGACCTGGTGCGCGCCATCGGCGAGGGCTCCGACCCCTCGCCGTCCTTCGAGGAGGCGCTGCACGTGCAGCGGGTCCTCGCCGCCGTCGAGGCCTCCGACGCCGACGGCTCCCGCTGGACGCCCGTCGCTACCGACGCACCCGCCGGGGAGGTCAACCGATGAGCACCCCCACCCGCCGGGCCCTCGTCGTCCGCGGCGGCTGGGACGGCCACCAGCCCATCGAGGCCACCGACATGTTCCTACCGTTCCTGCGCGAGCACGGCTTCGAGATCCGCGTCGAGGGCTCCCCCGCCGTCTACGCCGACGCGGACTACATGGCCGGTGTGGACCTGGTCGTGCAGTGCATGACCATGTCCACCATCGAGCGGGAGCAGTTCGAGGGCCTGCGCGCCGCCGTCGAGAACGGCACCGGCCTGACCGGCTGGCACGGCGGCATCGCCGACTCCTACCGCGCCGAGTCCGACTACCTGACCCTCATCGGCGGCCAGTTCGGCTGCCATCCCGGCAAGCACCCCGACGAGCGCACCGGGGAGCAGTCCGACAACTACGTGCCCTACACGGTGAACCTGCTCCCCGAGGCGTCGGAGCACCCCATCACCCGCGGCATCGAGGACTTCGACCTGGTCACCGAGCAGTACTGGGTGCTGGCCGACTCCTACATCGACGTGCTCGCCACCACCACCCAGAAGGTCCGCGAGTGGGACCCGTGGCACCGCGAGGTGACCTCCCCGGCCATCTGGACCCGGCGCTGGGGGAAGGGCCGCATCGTGGTGACCACCCCCGGGCACCACGTGGACGTGCTCGAGCACCCGAGCGTCCGCACCATCATCGAGCGCGGCATGCTGTGGGCCGCCCGCGGCAGCGAGGAGCAGGCATGAGCACGCGCGCAGGAGGCCCGATGCGGGTCGGGATGATCGGCTGCGGCCACATCTCCACCCAGTACCTCGCCACCTTCCCGCAGCTGCCCGACGTGGAACTGGTGGCCGTGGCGGACCTGGATCCCGTGCGCGCCGAGGCCGTCGCCGCCGACCGCCCGGGCGTGCGGGCCCTCGGCGCCGAGGAGCTGATCGCGGACCCCGCGGTGGACACGGTGCTGAACCTGACCCTCCCCGCCGCCCACGCCGCCGTGGACCTGCAGGCCATCGCCGCCGGCAAGAACGTCCACGCGGAGAAGCCCTTCGCCGTGGAGACCGCCGACGGGGCCCGTGTGCTGGAGGCCGCCGCGGCCGCCGGCGTGGTCGTCGGCTCCGCCCCGGACACGGTGCTCGGCACCGGCACCCAGACCGCGCGGGCCGCGATCGACGAAGGCCTGATCGGCACCCCTATCGCGGCGACCGCCACCATGGTCACCCCCGGCCACGAACGCTGGCACCCCAGCCCCGACTTCTACTACCTGCCCGGCGGCGGCCCCCTGCTGGACATGGGCCCCTACTACCTGCACGCACTGGTCACCCTGCTGGGCCCGGTCGCGTCCGTGATCGGCGCGGGCAGCCGCGGCCGCGGCCAGCGCACCATCGGCTCCGGCCCCCGCGCCGGTGAGGACGTGCCCGTGGAGGTCGACACCCACGTCACCGGGGTGCTGGTGCACGAGTCAGGAGCGCTGTCCACCCTGGTGATGAGCTTCGACGCGGTCGCCACCCACGCCCGCCCGATCGAGGTGCACGGCACCGCGGGCAGCCTCGCCGTGCCCGACCCGAACCACTTCGAAGGGGACGTGCAGCTGCACCGCCTGGACGGCGAGGGCTGGGAGACGCTGCCCGTCGGCGGCGGCTACCTCGGGGCCTCCCGCGGCATCGCCCTGCAGGACATGGCCCTGCGGGGCCCGGAGCTGCGAGCCAGCGGGGCGCTCGGCCAGCACGTGCTCGAGGTGATGAACGCGGTGCTCGACTCCTCCGCGCGAGGTTCACGCATCGACATCGCCTCCACGGTGGAGCGGCCCGCGGGGGTGCCGCGCACGGAGCAGCCCCGGGCCACCTGAGACGGGGCTGGGGGCTCGGCGGTTCACCCCCGTCGTCCCTGGTCCCGGGCGTCCCGGCCGGGGCCGGGTGGCGTGTGCCAGGCTGCGCGGCTTGACCGCCACCGCGCCCCGCACCGCCCCCGTCGACGCCGCCTCCGAGGCCCTGCCGGCCGGAACCCCGCCGACGCGCTCGGTGCGGCCGTCACCACCGAGTGCCTGCGCCGAGGCTTGCACATGAACATCGTCCAACTGCCCGGCATGGGCGGCGTGTTCCGCATCGCCCCGCCGCTGACCATCACCGAGGACCAGCTCACCGAGGGCCTGGACCTGCTGGAGGACTCCCTGGAGGCGGTGCTCACCGGGGCCCGCTGAGCCGCACCGGGGCGGGTGACCGGCCTGGCAACTGCCTGCACCCGCCGGTGGCCCGCGGCCTCCTCGGCCAGACTCGAGCCATCCGCGGAGCGCGGCGACCGACGACGGTCGCACCCACGCGGCCTCTCGCGGCCGACCCCGGCCCGCCCCCTCGACCGGAAGGACACCCGATGCCCGCCTCCGACGGCGCCACCTACGCCCCCGCCGAGATGCCACGCCCCGTGGTGGAGCCGGGCGAGTTCGTCATCTCCGCGATGCACCTGGATCACGGGCACGTCGTCGGCATGGTCCAGGGTCTGCTGGGGGCGGGGGCGACGCTGAAGAGCGTCTACGACCCGCAGCCGGAGCGAGCTGCCGCCTTCGCCGAGCAGTTCCCGCAGGTCACGATCGCCGCCAGCGAGGAGGAGGTGCTCGCCGACCCCGAGGTGCAGCTCGTCGCGGCCGCTGCGGTCCCCTCCGAGCGCGCGCCGCTGGGCATCCGGGCGATGGAGGCCGGCAAGGACTACTTCACCGACAAGACCCCGCTGATCAGCCTCGAGCAGCTCGCCCAGGCGAAGTCGGCCGTCGAGCGCACCGGCCGCAAGTACGCCGTGTACTACTCCGAGCGGGTCCATGTGGAGGCCGCCGTGCTGGCCGGGCAGCTCATCGAGCAGGGCGCCATCGGCCGCGTCATCCAGGTGATGGGCATGGGCCCGCACCGCCTCGGCGATCCCGCGTCCCGCCCCGACTGGTTCTACCAGCGCGCCCGCTACGGCGGCATCCTCACCGACATCGGCTCCCACAACTTCGAGCAGATGCTCACCTTCACCGGCAGCGACGACGCCGAGATCCTCTCCAGTGCCATCGCCAACCACGACCATCCGGACCACCCCGAGCTCGACGACTTCGGTGAGGCCTCGATCGCGCTGTCCAGCGGCGCCTCCGGCTACGTGCGGGTGGACTGGTTCACCCCCGACGGCCTGCGCACCTGGGGCGACGGCCGCAGCTTCATCCTGGGCACCGAGGGCTACCTGGAGCTGCGCAAGTACATCGACGTCACCACCGACAACGGCGGCGGCCAGGTCATCCTCGTCAACGGCGAGGGCGAGCAGCGCATCGAGGCCACCGGCAAGGTCGGCTACCCCTTCTTCGGGGAGCTGATCCTGGACTGCCTGCACCGCACCGAGAACGCCATGACCCAGGCCCACGCCTTCAAGGCCGTCGAGCTGGCCGTCCGCGCCCAGGAGCAGGCCCGCGTCCTGGCGCCCTGAGCGCCCTGAGCGCCCTGAGCGCCCTGAGCGCCCTGAGCGCCCTGAGCGCCCTGACCCAGCCTCTCGAACCGACCCCGACGCGGACGCGCTTTTCAGCGGCTCCCTTCCACCGGTGGAAGAGAGCCGTCGAGAACCATGCGGCAACGCCGACCGCGCGTCACCTCACCGGGGTGGGGGGCGGGGCCGTGGACTCGCGCTGCACGAGGTGCGTCTCGAGCTGGAACGGCAGGGCGAAGCGGGAGGGGTCCTGGGCGAGCGCCAGGGCCCTCTCCACGGCCACCTGACCCATCGCGAACAACGGCTGCTTGATGACGGTGAGCTGCGGGTTCGTCCACGAGGCGAGCAGAGTGTCGTCGAAGCCGATGATGCTGAGCTGCTCCGGCACCCGCAGGCCTCGCTCGTGCGCCACCCGCAGCAGGCCGAGGGCGATGGTGTCTGAGGTGGCGAAGATGGCCGTGGGCGGCTCGACCCCCGCGGGCAGCTCCTCCAGCAGCGCGCGGCCGGCCCGCAGGCCCTCCTCGAAGGAGTAGCGGCTGCCGGCGACGAGGTCCGGGTCGAAGGGGATCCCGGCCTGCTCGAGCGCGCTGCGGTAGCCGTCGAAGCGCTCGCGGACGGGCGCCGAGTCCTCCGTGCCCATCGCGATCGCGATCCGCCGGTGCCCGAGGTCGATGAGGTGCTGGGTGGCGGCGCGGCCGCCGGCCCAGTTGGTGGCCGAGATCCGCACCAGCCCGTCGAGCGCCGCATCGCCGGCGTCGACCGTGATCGGGTCGATGACCAGCAGCGGCAGGGAGCAGTCGCGACTCCAGCGGAGCTGTTCGCGCCCCACGGGGGCGGTGACCGAGATGACGGCGGCGTGCCCGCGCTCGGCCATCTCGCGGAACCAGCGCTGGCCGAGGATCGGGGGTCCGTCGTCCCCGGCGGGATCCTCCATGGTGGTGACGGCGAGGTCGAGGCCCGCGCGACGGGCGGCGAGGGTGGCGCCGTGCAGGATCTCGATGGAGTACGGGTTGTTCAGGGCGTCGAAGGCGATGACCACGGAGCCGATCGGATCGGGGTCACGGCGCCGGGGGGTGTAACCGAGCCGTCTCGCCGCCTCCTGCACACCGAGGCGGGTGGAGTCCTTCACGTCGGCGCGGCCGTTCATCACCTTGGAGGCGGTCGCGAGGGAGACCCCGGCCCGCTCTGCGACCGCGCTCAGCGTCACCTTCGCCATGCCCCCGCCCCTCCGTCGTGCCGATTCGTCCGATCCGGCTCAGGCTAACGACTCGATCACGGGACGGACCGGCCTGCGGTCCTGAGCAGGGAAGCCATCCTACGAAACTTTTCGGGCCAGAGAAGTCGCCCCAGCAGGCTTGACCAGCCGAGGTGAGCAGTTTTAGTGCTCGACTCGAACTAACCGTTCCGAAACTTTTCGGCATTGTTGCCGATCGGCGAACTGGAGACCAGCAATGACGCGCATCACCCGCCGCACCACCCTCCTCGGCCTCATGGGCCTCGGCGTCGCCGCCCCCGCGGCCGTCACCCTCAGCGCCTGCGGAGGCGGCGCGCAGCCTACGGGCGGCGCCGGCTCCCCCTCGAGCCTGTCCGTCTGGGCGCTCACCGGTGCCAAGCAGGACACCTACCAGCTCACCTTCGACTCCTGGAACGAGGACAACCCCGACGATCAGTTCGCCGTCGAGTACTTCGCCAACGACTCCTACAAGGAGAAGATCCGCACCGCGATCGGCGCGGGAAACGCCCCCACCCTCATCTTCAACTGGGCCGGCGGAACCCTCGCCGACTACGCCGCCAACGGCTCGATCGTGGACCTCTCCGGGCAGGTGGACGACGTCCTCTCCCGCACCATCGAGTCGATCGGCCAGGTCGGCCAGGTGGACGGCGCCCAGTACGCGGTGCCCAACAACGACACCCAGCCGGTGATCCTGTACTACAACACCGCGCTGTTCGAGGAGCACGGCGTCACCCCGCCCACCACCTGGGACGAGCTGATGAGCGCGGTGGAGACCTTCTCCGGTGCCGGCGTCACCCCCATCGCGCTGGCCGGGCAGAGCGTCTGGCCCGAGCTGATGTACATCCAGTACCTCACCGACCGGATCGGCGGCGAGGGCGTGTTCCAGAAGGTGCTCGACGGGGAGGCCGAGGCCTGGTCCGACCCGGCCGTCACCAGCGCCCTGGACCACATCCAGCAGCTGGTGGACGCGGGCGCCTTCGGCTCCGGCTTCGGCTCGGTCGCCGCGGACTCCGGCGCCGACGCGGCCCTCGTCCACACCGGCCAGGCCGCCATGCTGCTGCAGGGCTCCTGGGTCTACGGCACCTTCAAGCAGGACGCCCCCGACTTCGTCGCCGACGGCAGTCTCGGCTTCATGAACTTCCCCGCGGTGGAGGACGGCGCCGGCGACCCCGCGAACATCGTCGGCAACCCCGCCAACTTCTGGGCGGTCTCCGCCGACGCCGCCGAGGAGGTGCAGCAGCTCGCCATCCAGTACCTCAACGAGTACAACCTCAACGAGGAGATGGTCGAGAGCTTCCTCGGCATGGGCGCCATCCCCGCCGTGCAGGGTCTCGAGGAGGAGCTCGGCGAGCTGGAGGACGGCGACTTCCTCTCCTTCGCCTACGACATGGTGCTCTCGGCCCCGCACTTCCAGCTCTCCTGGGACCAGGCCCTCCCGGCCGCCCCGGCGCAGCAGCTGCTCACCAGCCTCTCCCAGATCTTCCTCGGGGAGATCGAGCCGGCCGACTTCGTGGCCACCATGAACGGGACCCTGGGCTGATGACGGCCGCGCCCACCGCCACCCCTGACTCCGGGCGGCGTGCCCGGCGTCGGGGCGGGGGCCCCGGCGCGACCGGGCCCAGCAACTGGCTGCTGGTGCCCGCCCTCGCCTTCTTCGGGGTGTTCGCCGTGCTGCCGCTGCTGGGGGTCGTCGCCCTGTCGTTCTTCGCCTGGGACGGCCTGGGCACTCCGCAGTTCGCCGGCCTCGACGCCTGGCGCACCGTGTTCGCGAGCCCGGTCACCCGGCACGCGATGGTGCTGACCCTGCTGATGACCCTGCTGAGCTTCGTGGTGCAGTTCCCGCTGAGCATCCTGCTGGGCACCTTCATGGCCGGCCGCCAGAAGTACCGCGAGCTGTTCTCGGTGCTGTACTTCCTGCCGCTGCTGTTCTCCGCCGCCGCTGTCGGCATCGCCTTCAAGGCGCTGCTGGACCCGAACTTCGGCCTCTCCCGGGCCTTCGGCGCCGACTTCCTCAAGCAGGACTGGCTGGGCTCCCCGGACCTCGCCTTCTACACGATCATCATGGTCATCTCGTGGTCGTTCGTGCCCTTCCATTCCCTGCTCTACCAGGCGGGGGTGCGGCAGATCCCCACCTCGATGTACGAGGCGGCGACCCTCGACGGCGCCGGCCGGGTGCGGCAGTTCTTCACCGTCACCCTCCCCCAGATCAAGTACACGATGGTCACCAGCTCGACGCTGATGCTGGTGGGATCCCTGACCTACTTCGACCTCGTGTTCATCCTGACCGGGGGCGGGCCCGGCAACGCCACCCGCATCCTGCCGCTGGACATGTACCTGACCGGATTCCGCTCCTACCAGATGGGGCCGGCCAGCGCGATCGCCGTGATCCTCATCGTGGTGGGCCTGCTGCTGTCCCTGGCCCTGAACAAGTTCTCGGGCTCGGACCAGATGGACAGCCAGATGGAGGGCGCCTGAGATGCGACACCACCGCTCCCCGAACGTCGTCGGCGGGATCCTCGGATTCCTGTGGCTGCTGGTCATCCTGGTGCCGATCTACTACATCGTCATCACCAGCGTGCGCCCCCGCGAGGACTACTACTCCTCGAACCCGCTGTCCCTGCCCTCGCGGTTCACCCTCGAGCCCTTCGCCTATGTGCTGCAGAACGACTTCCTGCGGTACTTCGGCAACAGCGTCTTCGTCACCGTGATCACCGTGGTGGCCGTGGTGCTGTCCTCGCTGCTGGCCAGCTATGTGATCGTGCGCAGCCGCTCCCGCCTGGCCCGCTTCAGCCAGAAGCTGTTCCTGATGGGCATCGCGATCCCGCTGCAGGCCACGATCATCCCGATCTACTACCTGATCGTGCAGCTGGGCCTCTACGACACCCTCTGGGCGCTGATCCTGCCCTCGGTGGCCTTCGCCATCCCGATCACCGTGCTGATCCTGACGAACTTCCTGCGGGACGTTCCCAAGGAGCTGTACGAGTCGATGACGGTGGACGGCGCCTCCGACTGGCAGATGTTCCGCTCCCTGGTGCTGCCGCTGACCAAGCCTGCGATCGTCACCGTCGGCATCTACGACGCCCTGCAGGTGTGGAACGGCTTCCTGTTCCCCCTGGTGCTCACGCAGAGCTCCGAGGTGCGGGTGCTGCCGCTGTCCCTGTGGACCTACCAGGGCGAGTTCACGGTGAACATCCCCGCCGTGCTCGCCGCGGTGATGCTCTCCGCCCTGCCGATCCTGTTCCTGTACATCATCGGTCGTCGCCAGCTGATCAGCGGCCTGACCGCCGGCTTCTCCAAGTGAGCGGGTGGGGCGCCGCCGACGGCGCCCCACCTCCCCGGAGGACGGCGTCCTCCGTCCTCCGTCCTCCCCCGCCCCACCCACCGAAGGGTCCTGCCATGACCACCGTCCTGCACGTCGCGACCACCGGCTGCGATGCCGCCGACGGCGCCGAGGCCGCCCCGCTGCGCACCATCTCCCGCGCCGCCGCGCTCGCCGAGCCCGGTGACACCGTCCGTGTCCACGAGGGCACCTACCGCGAGTGGGTCCGCCCCGCGCGGGGAGGCCGCTCCGCGTCCCGCCGCATCACCTTCGAGGCCGCCCCCGGGGAGCACGTCACCATCTCCGGCGCCGAGCCCGTCACCGCCTGGGACCGGGTCGACGGCGACCTTTGGCGCGCCGTCGTCCCGAACAGCGTGTTCGGCGAGTGGAACCCCTTCGCCGAGCCCGTCGTCGGGGACTGGCTGGTGCGGCCGACCGACCCCCCGGTGAACTGCGGAGCCCTCTACGTGGGCGAGGTGCCGGGTGTGGAGGTCCCGACCCTCGACGCCGTGACCTCGTATGTCGCCCCGACGGAGCTGCTGGACGACTGGACGGGCACGATGGCGCCCGTGGACCGGCCCGAGTCCCACCGCTTCCCCTGGCACGCCGAGGTCGACGAGAAGACCACCACGATCACCGCGCTGCTGCCGGGCGTGGACCCGAGCACCGAGCGCATGGAGATCAGCGTGCGCCGCTCCGCCTTCCTGCCCACCGAGCATCACGTGGACTACGTGACCGTGCGCGGCTTTGAGATGTGCCGCACCGCGAGCCCCTGGGCACCGCCCACCGCGGACCAGCCCGGGATGCTCGGCCCGAACTGGGCGAAGGGCTGGATCATCGAGGACAACCACCTCCACGACGTCTCCTGCTCCGCGATCAGCCTCGGCAAGGAGCGCTCCACCGGCCACAACTTCTCCACCGAGCGCGGCGACAAGCCCGGCTACCAGTACCAGCTCGAGAGCGTCTTCGCGGCCCGACAGATCGGCTGGGACCGCGAGCACATCGGCTCCCACGTGGTCCGCCGCAACCGCATCCACGACTGCGGGCAGAACGCGATCGTCGGCCACCTGGGCTGCGTGTTCTCCGAGATCTCCGACAACCACATCTTCCGCGTCGGCACCCGTCGGGCGTACTTCGGCCACGAGATCGCCGGCATCAAGCTGCACGCCGCGATCGACACCCGCATCGAGCACAACCACATCCACGACTGCTCGCTGGGGCTGTGGCTGGACTGGCAGACCCAGGGCACCCGCATCACCCGCAACGTCTTCCACGCCAACTCCCGGGACCTGTTCATCGAGGTCAGCCACGGTCCCTACGTGGTGGACCACAACGTGCTGGCCTCCCCCGCGGCCATCGAGAACCGAGCCCAGGGCGGTGCCTACGTCGGCAACCTCATCGGCGGCACCGTGCAGGTGGAGCCCGTCATCGACCGCGCCACCCCGTACCACCTGCCCCACAGCACGCAGGTCTCCGGCTACGCCGTGGTCATGGCCGGCGACGACCGCTACCTGGGGAACCTGTTCCTCGGCGACGTCGACCGGCCCTCCTTCGACGCGGAGGGCTACTTCGGACACGTCCCCCCGCGCTACGGCCTCGCCGTGTTCGACGGCCACCCGGCCTCCCCCGAGGCCTACCTCGCCTCGATCCCGCAGAACCCGGCCCACGACCACCAGCGCTTCGTCGACCCGCCGCAGATGGTGATGGTCGCCGGGAACGTGTACGCCCCGGGCAACGACCCCGCCGCGCACGAGGAGTCCCCGGTGCGGCTGGACGCACTGCCGGGCGTGGCCGTCCGCGTCGAGGGCGAGGAGGTGTTCCTGGACCTGAGCGACGTGCCCTCGACACTGGTCGAGGCCCGTTTCGGCGTGCTCACCGGGGAGGAGCTGCCGCCGGTGCGCTTCGCCGGGGTGGACTTCGAGGAGGACGACGGGAGCCCGATCCGCATCGACCGCGACCTGCTCGGCGAGGTCCGGACGGAGGATTCCGTCACCGGGCCGCTCGGGGCGATGACGCCCGGGGACGTGTCGATCCGGATCTGGTGACCCCCGATCCTGGACCTCTCACTTTTGCGCGCTGTGCTTCCCGTGGTGGAAGCACAGTGCGCAAAAGTGCACGCCACCCCCGTTGCCTGCCGGAAGCACCTCACGGCTCCGCTCCGATGACCCGGTTGCAGTAGTACGGATTCCTTACTAGTCTGCGGTGGTGACCCCGAGCCCCGACCCCGCGCCGCACGACGCCGCCTCACCCGGCGCCGCCACGCCCGCCGACGCCCCGGACCCCGCCCGCCTGGCCCAGCGCCTCACGCTCGGCGCCAGCCAGTTCTCGCGGATGGCGGCGCGACTCGCGGAGGTCGGCGTCTCCTCGGTGTCCTGGCGGGTCGCCTCGACCCTCGAGCACCACGGCCCGCTGCGCCTCAGCGAGATCGCCGCCCGCGAGCGGGTCACGCGCCCCACCGCGACCGACGTCGTCCGCCGCCTGGAACAGGAGGGTTTGGTGGCCCGCACCCCGGACCCCCGCGACTCCCGCTCCGCCCTGGTGGACCTCACCGCGTCCGGCCGCGCGCAGCTCGGCGCCTGGCGCGCCCAGCTCGCCACCGGCGTCGGCCCCGTCCTGGCGGACCTGCCCGCCGCGGACCTCGCCATCCTGGACCGGGCCGCGGGCATCCTCGCCGAGCTCGTGGAGACCCACGACGGCTGAGTCGCACGACCCCGCCGCACCACCCTCGCCGCTCCGCCCACCCGGACGCCGCGACGAGGGGATCACCCATCCCCTCTCCCCGGAGGACCCCGCATGACCAGCCCCCACGCCGCCCCGACCCTGCGCGACGCCTTCCACCAGCCCCGCGCCGTCTGGGCCATCGCCTTCGCCGCCACCGTGTCCTTCATGGGCATCGGCCTGGTCGACCCGATCCTCCCGGCGATCAGCGCCGAGCTGCACGCCACCGAGGCGCAGTCGATGCTGCTGTTCACCAGCTACCTGCTGATCACCGCGATCGCCATGTTCTTCACCAGCTGGTTCGCCTCCCGCGTCGGCGTCAAGCGCACCCTGCTGATCGGCCTGGCCCTGGTGGTGGTCTTCGCGGCGCTCGCGGCGACGGCCGGCTCGGTCGGCACGATCATCGGCCTGCGCGGCGGCTGGGGCCTGGGCAACGCCCTGTTCATCTCCACGGCGCTGGCCGCGATCGTGGGGGCGACCACGGGACCCTCCGGCGGCGCGATCATCCTGTACGAGTCGGCACTCGGGATCGGCATGGCGATCGGCCCGCTGCTCGGCGGGCTGCTGGGCAGCATCTCCTGGCGGGCGCCCTTCGCGGGCACCGCGGTGCTGATGGCCGTCGGGGCGATCGCGATCCTGGCGCTGCTGCGCCGGGAGGAGCGTCCCGCCCCGGTGAGCCCGCTCGCCGCCCTGCGGGCACTGCGCCATCCGGCGCTGCGCACCCTCGCGCTGACGGCGATCTTCTACAACGTCGCCTTCTTCACCCTGCTGGCCTACTCGCCGTTCCCGCTCGAGGCCGCGGCGGCCGCTGCCGGGGCGAGCTGGGCGCGATGGGCATCGGCGGGGTGTTCTTCGGCTGGGGCCTGGCCCTCGCGATCACCTCGGTGTTCGTGGCGCCCGCGCTCACCCGCCGGGTGGGCCTGGTGCCGACGCTGCTGGGCGTGCTCGCCCTGCTCACGGTGCTGATGGTGGCGATGGACCTCGCCGTCGACTCGCTGCCGCTGATGGTCGCACTGATCGTCATGGGCGGCCTGCTGCTGGGCATCATGAACACCGCGCTCACGGAGACGGTCATGGAGGCCACGGACCTGCCGCGCGGTGTGGCCAGCTCCGCCTACTCGGGCGTGCGCTTCCTGGGCGGGGCGATCGCCCCGGCCGTGGCGGGGCCGCTCGCGGCGGCGACGACGGCGGGCGCCCCGTACCTGCTGGCCGCGGCCGCCCTGGTGGCGGCGATCGGGATGCTGCTGCTCGGGCGGCGCCACCTCGCCCAGGTGGGCACTGCCGAGGACCTCGACGAGGCGGCCGAGGCCGAGGCCCTGACCGCCGCCGACGCGGGCTGAGCCCGCGGGCGACACCGGCTGTGTCCCGGAGCACGCGTATCGGTCGCTTGCCATCCTGTCGTTAGCGATATATCGTGATGCTGTCACGATACGTACAACGAAAGGGCCCATCCATGCGACGCCATCACCATCACGATCAGTTCCCCCATCTCCACCAGGGCTTCGGCCCCGGGTCCCGCTTCCGCCGCGACGAGACCGACGATCCCTTCGAGAACTCCGGCCGCGGACCCCGCGGCGGCCGCGGCAGTGGCCGAGGTGGCCGCGGCTCCGGCCGGGGCCGCGAGAGCGCTGGCCCCCGTGGCCGCGAGGACTCCCGCGAGCACGGCCCGCGCGGCCCCCGCTCCTGGGACGACGGCGAGGAGCCCTCATTCCGCGAACGCGACGGACGAGGGCCCCGACGCGGCGAAGGCCGCGGTCCCCGCGGGGGCTTCGGACCCGGCGGACGCGACGGCGAGGGCTTCGGCCCCGGTCGCGGGCCCCGCGGCGGCTTCGGCCCGGGCGGCGGCTTCGGCCCCGAGGGCGGCCCCCGCAGCCGTGGGGGCCGGGGCGGACGCGGTCGTCGTCCCCGCGGCGACGTCCGCATCGCCGTCCTGCTGCTGCTGGACGAGGAGCCGATGCACGGCTACCAGCTGATGCAGACCATCACCGACCGCACCGGCGGCCGCTGGGCGCCGAGCCCCGGTGCCATCTACCCGACGCTCTCCCAGCTCGAGGACGAGGGCCTGGTGCTCACCGCGAAGGAGGGCGGGCGCAAGCTCGCCGAGCTCACCGAGCAGGGCCGCACCCATGTGGCCGAGCATCGTGAGGGCTGGAGCGACCCCTTCGCGGCGGCCGACGGGCAGGACGGCGCCGAGCTGCCCGACCTGCGTGCGGCGATGCACGACCTCGGCGGCAGCGTCCGCGAGGCCGGCCGCGGCGGCGACGCGGCCCAGATGACGGCCGTGGCCGAGGTGCTCGCCGAGGCCCGCCGCTCCGTCTACCGCATCCTCGCCGGCGACGCCCCGGTCGCGGCCGAGCAGGCGCCGACCACCCCGGAGACCGACGAGGAGGAGCAGACCCCCGAGCCCTGACCTCCCCGACGACCCGAGCTCGGGCCCGGACGACACCCCGTCGTGCGGGCCCGAGCTTTTCCGCGTCCTGCTTCCGCCCATGGAAGCAGACCGCCGAAAACCTCGCGCAGCCCGGACGGGCGTGGCCGGTCCCCTCCTGGGCGGATGGTGCTCGCTCAGAGGGCGAGGAGCACCTTGGCGGAGGCGGTGGCGTCGCGGGCCGTCGCAAATGCCTGCTCGGCCTCGGCCACGTCGATCACCTGCGTGACCACCGCATCCAGCGCAGGCTCGGCGGCCAGCAGCGCGACGGCGTCGTCGATCTCGGTGTGGAAGCGCCAGGAGCCGAGCAGCGTGGCCTCCTTGGCCAGCATCGGGGCGAGGTTCACGGGGATCTCGCGGTTCGGGAGGATGCCGACCTGCACGACCAGGCCTGCGGGGGCGACAGCGCGCACCGCGGAGGTGAGCGAGGCCGGGACGCTCGAGCACTCGAAGACCACGTCGAAGGCGGCGGTCTCCGGCGGCATCTCCCCCACCAGCAGGATCTCGCTCGCACCGAGGGCCTCCGCGCGCTGCAGCGGCTCGGGGCGCACGTCCCCCACCACGATCCGCTCCACCCCGCGGGCGCGCAGCGCGGCCACGGCGAGCAGGCCGATGGGTCCGGCACCGAGCACCAGCACCCGGGCGCCGGTGAGGTCCCCGGCGAGCGCGACCGCGTGCATCGACACCGCCAGCGGCTCGGCCAGGGCGGCCCGCTCCAGCGGCAGGTCCTCGGGGATCACGCGCAGCATCGGCCGCTCCACCAGCAGGTACTCGCTCGCGGCGCCCTGCCGGTGGGGCATCACGGCGGCGCTGCCCAGGTAGTCGCCGCCGGGAGCGAGGTGGGGCCGGTCCCGAAGGCCCGACTGCGCGGGTCCGTAACGGGCGGGGTGCACGACCACCGGGGTGCCGGGGGCCAACTCCCCACGGGGGTCGAGGTCCACGACGGCGGAGAGCTCGTGGCCGGGCACGAAGGGCTCGCGCACCGCGAACTCCCCGTTGGCGCCCTCGAAGTAGTAGTGCAGGTCGGAGCCGCAGATGCCGACGTAGCGGACGCGCAGGCGGACCTCGTCCGGTCCGGGCTCGGGGATGGGGTGCTCCTCGAGCCGGATTTGCTCGGCTCCGTGGATGACCAGGGCCCGCATCGCATCTCTCCTCACGCCGGTGTGCTCGTGACCTCCACTCTAGGGCCGGGCCGGGGCCTCACCACTCCTCGGGCGGCCAGGGCTCCCCGTCGTAGCGGGCGTTCAGCTCGTAGGCGCCGGCGCCGTCGAGGGCCTCGCGGATGATGTCGGCGTGTCCGGTGTGGCGGGCGGCCTCCTCGACGGCGTGCAGCGCCAGCCAGCGCACGGTCCAGCGCTCCTGCCCGGTGTACCACTCGGCCTCGGGCGTCGGCACGGGGGCGGAGAGGTCCGCGCCCCGGATCGCCGTCGCGAGGGCATCGGCAACCGCCTCCAGCTCGGCCGTCAGGGAGTCGGCGGTGTCACCCGCGGCGAGGGCGAAGGGGTCCTCCCCGCGCAGGGCGGCGGTCTCGGGGGCGTCCTGCGGCAGGGGCTCCCCGCCGGTGGCCGTGATCAGCGCGGTGAAGGCGCGGGCCCCGGCGATGACGTGCTTGGCCAGCACCCCCACGCTGAGCTCGGAGGCGGTGGGGGTGGCGGCGATCTGCTCCTCGTCGAGGCCGTGCAGGGTGGTGGCCGTCTGCTGCAACTGGTGCTGGGCGAAGGTGGCCAGGGTGTCGTGCTCATCGGTGGTGTCGGGGGTCAGGAATCCCATGATGTCCTCCTGGTCGGGGCCGGACGCCGGTCCGCTGCGGGCCGTACTGCCGGGGCTCTCGGTGGTCGATTTCCACTGTTCCGGCGATGGCGGACAGGTCCTGTCCGCGAAGCCCGGCAGACTGCCTGCCATGAGCGACGTGACGACCCGGACCCTCCGCCTGCTGGCACTGCTGCAGGCCCGCACCGTCTGGACGGGCCCCGAGCTGGCCGCCGAGCTGGAGGTGACCGACCGGACCGTGCGGCGCGACGTCGACCGGCTGCGCGGCATGGGCTACCCGGTGCTGACCTCCGCCGGGCACGGCGGGGGCTACCAGCTCGGGGCGGGCCGGGCGCTGCCGCCGCTGCTGCTGGGCCCGCGGGAGGCGGCGGCCGTCGCCATCGGGCTGCGGCTCACCGCGGCCTCGGGCATCGACGGCCTGGACGAAGAAGCGCTGCGGGCGCTCGCCGCGCTGGACCGGGTGCTGCCCCCGTCCGTCCGCTCCGAGGTGATGGCCCTGGCCGAGTCGCTGCAGGTGGTGCCCGGCACGAGCCCCGTCACCCGGCCAGAGCTGCTGATCACCCTGGCCGGGGCGGTGCGCGACCGGGTACAGCTGCGGGTCGACCACGAGCGCGCCGACGGCTACCGCGCCGAGCGCCGCCTGGAGCCCTACCGGATCCTCTCCGTCGAAGGACGCTGGTACCTCTTCGCCTGGGACCTGGACCGGGAGGACTGGCGCAGCTTCCGACTGGACCGGATGCACGACGCGCACGCCACCACCTTCGGCTTCACCCCGCGCCCCACCCCGGACATCGAAGCGGCCGTGCGCGAGGCGATCACCCTGGGCGGCGCGGACCGGGGCATCACCGTCCGGATCCGTCGCCCCGCCGCGGAGGTCGCGGCGCGGGCGGGCCTGCGCAGCGCCACCGTCGACCCCGAGGGCGCGGACACCTGCCTGCTGCGGGCGCGCGGCGACGAGCTGCGCTGGGTGGCGGTGTGGCTGGCCTGGCTCGGGGACCCCGTCGAGGTGATCGAGCCGCCCGAGCTGACGGAGATGATCGCGGGCATCGGCGCCTGGGCGGAGGCCTCGGGTCCCGCCGTCGACGGCTGAGCTCTCCGCGCCCGGAGGCGGGGCCCGGTTCCCCACCGGGCACCCGCCTCCTCCTGGGTGCGGGGCGTGGTGACCGATCCGCCCCCGCGGTGGCCACCGGTCCCCGGCGGGACGACGACGGCCGGGACGGTCCCGCGCGCCGCTCTCGACACCGCCGGCCGACGACCCCCATCGTCGACCGGGGCTCCTGCGGCGGCGGGTGCTCCGCCCCGGCCGTCGTGCCCCTCGCGAGGCCCGCACCCAGTGGCTCCATCCTGGGTCCGGTGCAGGTCAGCGCGCGATGGGGCCGCCTGCCCGGGGAGGAGTCCCCATTCCCCCGGATGGCATTCCCCCACGTGGCGCGGCTCAGTGCTCGCCGGCGTCGGAGCGCAGTGCGAAGGTGCCCTGGGCGCGGCGGCGGCCCTGCACCGGGTGGGTCGGCACCACGCCGTCGAGGAAGCGGTAGCGGTCGCGGGTGTAGGCGGCGCGCAGGTCCCCGCCGTCGGCGGCCCGGCTGAGGTGGCGCCACCAGTCGGCCAGGTCGCCCCAGCCGGGCGCGGCGAGGGAGCCGCCGAACTGCTGGACGGCCAGGGCGGAGCAGAGCGCGGCGAACTGCAGCCGCTCCTCCAGCGGCCATTCGGCGAGGGTGCCCAGCACCATCGCGGCGGTGAACACGTCGCCCGCGCCGGTGGTGTCCGTCGCCTCGACCGGCACCGCGGGGCAGTAGGCCTCCTCGCCGGTGGCATGGTCGATCGCGTAGGCGCCGGCGGCCCCGTCGGTGACCACGGCCAGCGGCACGCGTTCGGCGAGCGCCCGCACGGCCGCGCCGGCGCTGTCGGTGCGGGTGTAGGCCATGGCTTCCAGAGCGTTGGGGGTGAAGCCGTGGCAGTGCGCAAGGGGGTCGAGGTCGGCGGGGTCCCAGCGGCCGGTGGCGTCGAAGCCGATGTCGGCGAAGACGCGGGTGCCGCGGGCGGCGAGGCGCCCCCACCAGTCGGTCTGCCCCCCGAGGTCGACGACGGCGGCGCGGGCCTCGGGCGCCCCACTGGCCAGCGCGGCGAGCGGCTCGGGCGGGTGGTGGCCGTGGGTGACCATCGCCCGGTCCCCGTGGGCGGCCATCGAGGCGGTCAGGGCGGTGTGGAAGTCGGGGTACCGGCGGGAGGCACTGAGGTCGATGCCCTCCTCGTGCGCCATCGTGTGCCACATCCAGTCGGCGTAGGCGTCGTCCCCGAAGCCGGCGACCAGGCCGGTGCGCAGGCCCAGCCGGGCGGCGGCGATGGCGAGGTTGGCGATGCCGCCGGGGCTGGATCCCATGCCCTTGGCCCACATCTCCTGGCCGGGCTCGGGCAGCCGGTCGAGGCCGGTGAAGACGATGTCGAAGAAGACGGTGCCGCTGAGCAGCACGTCCAGCGGCGGATCGGCGGCGGTGCGGCGGTCGGCCAGGGGGTCCCAGCCGGCGCCGGCCGCGGCGGGATCGGCCGGGTCGGGGAGGGTCATCGGGGCTCCTTCGCGGGACCGGGGAGAACGCGGACGGGGCGAGCTCCCGCCACGCTCCCTACCGTACGCACCCGCACCCTCCCGGCCCCGGTGATCGCCCGGATCGGGCACGGCGCATCAGCCGGTGGCCTGCGGGGACGGCGGTGCTAGCGTGATCGGCGTCCGGGCCCGCCACGGGCCGCCCGCACGGGGAGGCGCATCCATGAGGCTCACGATCCTGGGCGGCGGCGGCTTCCGCGTGCCGCTGGTGTACGAGGCGGTGGCGACGGCCGCGACCGGCCTCGCCGTCGACGAGCTGGTGCTGCAGGACGTCGACCCGGACCGTCTGCGCGGCATCGCCCGCGTCATCGAGGGCCTGGGCGCCGAGCTGCTCGCCGCGGGACGGGCCGCCGCGCTCCCCCGGCTGCGGGTCACCACCGATCTGCGGGAGGCCGTGCGGGGCGCCGACTTCGTGTTCAGCGCGATCCGGGTGGGCGGGGCCGAGGCGCGCATCCGCGACGAGCGGGTGGCGCTGGACCTGGGGCTGCTCGGCCAGGAGACCGTCGGCCCCGGGGGTCTGGCCTACGCGCTGCGCACCCTGCCGGTCGCGATCGACATCGCCCGCGTCATCGCCGAGGAGGCGCCGCGGGCCTGGGTCATCTCCTTCACCAACCCCGCCGGGATCGTCACCGAGGCGATGCGCGCCGAGCTGGGCGACCGGGTGGTGGGCATCTGCGACACCCCCATCGGCCTGGTGCGCCGGGTGGGGCGGCTGCTGGGCGCCGACCCGCTCTCCGGCGCTACCGGCAGCGGCGCCGACTACGTGGGCCTGAACCATCTGGGCTGGCTGCGGTCGGTGCACCTCGACAGGACGGATCGCCTGCCCGGGCTGCTCGCCGACGATGCCGCGCTGGAGCAGATCGAGGAGGCGCGGCTGATGGGGCTCGACTGGGTGCGGGCCGAGGGCGCCCTGCCCAATGAGTACCTCTTCTACTACCGGCACACGGAGGAGGCGATCGCCCGGATCGCCGCGGCGGCCACCACCCGCGGCGAGTTCCTGGCCTCCCAGCAGGGCGCCTTCTACGACGGCCTGTCCGCGGCGGGCCCGGACGGGGCACGCTGCTGCCCCTCCCCGCTGGAGGCCTGGCGGGGCGTGCTCGCGGAGCGGGAGGCGACCTACATGGCCGAGTCCCGCGACGAGGAGCGCCGGGAGGAGGACCTGGCCGGCGGCGGCTACCAGGAGGTGGCGCTGCGGCTGATGACGGCGATCGCCACCGGGCGCCGGGAGCGGATGATCCTGGACGTCGGCAACCTCCCCTCCGGCCGGCCGGACGCCCCGGCGAGCGCGCGGATCGTGCCGGAGCTGCCCGCCGACCTGGTGCTCGAGGTGGTCTGCGAGGTCGACGGCGAGGGGGTCCGCCCCCTGCCCGTCGCGCCCGTGGAGCTGGACCGGCTGGGCCTGATGGCGAGCCTGCGCGGCGCCGAGCGGGCGATCCTCACCGCAGCCCGCACCGGCGACCGCGACGCCGCCTGGCAGGGCTTCTCCACCCACCCGCTGGTCTCCTCCCCCGCGCTCGGGGCGCGCCTGCTGCAGGGGTACACGGCGGCGCACCCGCAGATCGCCGCGCTCTGGCGCTGACGCCGGAGGGACACCGGGCTGGGCCCGAGGTCAGCGCACCCCGGCGATGATGTCGTCCACCACCCGCACCGACAGGGCGTCCACCACCTCGGCGGGGGCGTCCCGCAGGGGCCCGTGGATGACCAGTTCGGCGAAGCCGTGCACGGCGGACCAGCAGACGAACTCGGCGCCCTCGCGCCGTTCGGCGGTGAGCACTCCGGTGTCCCTGCACTCGTCCAGCGCCGCGAGCAGGGCGAGGAACGGCGGGGCGACCTCGTGGTCGCGCTCCTCCCCCGCGCCCTCCCCCGCTCCGGTCTCGGCCCCGACGCCCGGGGCGCCGAAGAACACCGTCTCGAACCAGCCGGGCTCGGCGCGGGCGAAGCCGATGTACCCGAGACCCACGCCGCGCAGCCGGTCCAGCGCCCGGGCCGCCGCATCCTCGGCCACGGAGACCTCCCCGGCCGGCCGCGGCGGGACCGCCGTGCGCATCCGAGCGGTCATCTGCTCCTGGATGGCGCGGGAGGCGGCCGCGAGAAGGTCGTCGCGACCGCGGAAGTGCCGGTAGGCCGCCCCCGGGGTGACGCCCGCTCGGCGGGTGGCCTCGCGCAGCGAGAGCGCCGCGGTGCCGCCCTCGCGGATCATCTCCAGCGCCTCCGTCACCAGGGCGGAGCGCAGGTCACCGTGGTGGTAGGGCCTGGTCGGCGCGGGATCCCTTGACGTGCTCACGGGGTAAGTCTACGGTGTTCACACCAAGTAGACGCCGTTCACATCGGCCGTGTCGGAGCCCGTTGAAACGCCACGGAGCTCGGCAGTCCTCGAAAAGTCCTCGATGCGGAGGCCCTCATGAGACCCCTGATCCTCACCCAGAACATCACCCTGGACGGCTCCGTGGAGATGCTCGACGACTGGTTCGACCCGATGGCCGCCGACGACGAGATGGGCGAGGTCACCGCCCGGGACAGCGCGGACTGCGACACGATCCTGCTGGGACGCCGCACCTTCGAGGACTTCCGCGGATTCTGGCCCGAGCAGGACGACGACACCACCGGCATCTCCGCCGAGCTCGACGCCCTGCGCAAGGTCGTCGTCAGCCGCACTCTCGGCGATCCCGGCTGGGTGAACTCCACGGTGATCTCCACCGATCCAGTCGCCGCCGTGCGGGAGCTGAAGGCCGCGGACGGCGGGGAGATCTCCCTGACCGGCAGCATCGAGCTCAGCCACCTGCTGCTCGGCGTCGGACTCGTCGACGAGATCCGGCTGTGGACCTTCCCCGTCACGCAGGGCCGCGGCCGTCGCCTGGTCCCCGAGGGTCACCGGCAGCGCTTCACCCTGCGCGAGCACCTGGCTTTCCCCAGCTCCGTCACCTACACCCGCTGGACCCTCGGAGGCACCCCATGACCAGCACGCCCGACCCCGACCCCGACAACGACTCCGCCCCGGCGCTGCCCCCGGTGGTCGACGCCGAGTCCTGGCGGGCCGAGCTCGGCGCGCTGCGGGCCCGCGAGAAGGCAGCCACCCGCGAGCTCGACGCCATCGCCGCCCAGCGCCGCCGACTGCCGATGGTCGAGCTGCCCGAGTACACGCTGACCGGCCCCGACGGCCCGGTGCGGCTGGTCGACCTCTTCGACGGGGCGCGCCAGTTGGTCGTCTACCACCACATGTGGTCCCCCGGGGCCGAGTGGCAGTGCGCCGGCTGCACGGGCTACACCTCGCAGTTCCGCGACGGGGAGTTCCTGCGCCCCTTCGACGCCCGCTTCGTCGTCGTCACCCAGGGCGAGATCGGCGAGGCCCTCGCTTACCGTGAGAAGGTCGGGAATCAGCTGCCCTGGTTCTCCACGGCCGACAGCCCCTTCGGCGCGGACATGGACGCTCCTGCGGGCGGCGGCTTCGGCCTCAACGTGTTCCTGCGCGACGGCGACCGCGTCTACCGCACCTGGCACACCGGAGCGCGGGGCTCCGAGCAGCTCAGCCACACCTTCGCCTTCACGGACCTGCTGCCCTACGGCCGACAGGAGGAGTGGCAGGACGTCCCCGACGGCTGGCCGCAGCAGCCGACCTACACGCGCTGGCCGAGCTCCGCGGACATCGCCGCGCACTACGGGAGGACCCCCGCATGAGCCCCGAAGATCAGGCTCCAGACGATCAGGCCCCCGCCGATCAGAGCCTCGACGGCGACCGGATGGTCGCCGAGCGCACCGTCGATGCCCCACCGGCCGCGGTGTTCGCCCTGCTCAGCGACCCGCGACGGCACGCCGAGACCGAGCCGGGCGACTGGGTGCGCGGTGCCCTGGACCCCGTCGTCCAGATCACCGAGGTGGGCCAGGTGTTCGGCATCGAGATGTTCCACGAGAACGCGGGCGGCCGCTACGACATGCACAACCGCGTCATCGCCCTCGAGCCCGAGCGGGTGATCGCCTGGGAGCCCGCGCAGCACCTCCCCGACGGCACTCTGGCCGGCGGCGGCTGGACCTGGCGCTACGAGCTGGAGCCGGAGGGCGAGGGCACCCGGGTGCGGCTGATCTACGACTGGTCCGCCACCCCGCAGGTGGTGCGGGACGAGGTCGGCGGCCTGCCGCCCTTCCCGCCGGAGTTCCTCGACGCCTCCCTGGCCTCGCTCGCGCGAGCGGTCGAGGAGGGGTGAGGCTCGGGTGGATGCTGCTGGGTCCGCGGGCGCCGGGCCGACCCTCACCCACGACGAGTCCCGCGACCATCTGTCCGGTCGATGGCGTCCACCGGCAGGCGACGTGGAGCATCCACGTCGCCCGCCGCGGGGCTCCCTCATAGGGGCACGCGAACGGCACCCTCTGAAGGGAACCTGCTGTCTTCCTCACCACCCACCGCAAGAACTCTTGGAATGACAGCCGTGGCCCCCCCGACGTCCGAGTGCATCGTCCTTGCGGCCGATCTACGCATGAGTCGGGGCGTCGGCTTATCGGGAAGGTCGATAGGCTCTCGCCATGACCATCCGCGCCGGAGACGTCTCCACCGAGTCCGTGGAGGCGCTGCTCGCGCAGGATCTCCGTATCCCCCCGTACCAGCGGCCGTACCGGTGGACCCCGGACCTTGCGGTCCGCCTGCTCCAGGATTTGTCCGATGCGGCACAAGCGACGGACGGGTCCGCATCCGTCACGTATGTCCTCGGGACGGTGATCCTGCATCGTCAGGGCGACGGCACACTGGACGTCGTGGACGGTCAGCAGCGTGTCCTCACCCTCCGTCTGATCCTCCTGGCCCTCCGGACACGACTCGGCAACGACCACGGCGACCTCGCCACCGCACTTTCCGGCGCACCCGACAGCCCCATCGGTGCCGCGTGGACGGAGTTGGCCTCCACCGTCGGGACGCACGGGGTGGAGTCCGAACAACTGGCCGTCTTCATCCGCGAGCAGTGTCGCGTGTTCCAGGTGGTCACGGACGACCTCGACGAGGCGTTCCGCATTTTCGACTCCCAGAACCACCGCGGTCGTCCGCTCCTCCCCCACGATCTCCTGAAGGCGCACCACCTGCGGGAGATGAGCGGGGAGACCGAGGCGAAGCGCGTCGCGGTGGTGGAGGCCTGGGAACGACGGGACCAGGTCGACCTGGATCGCCTCTTCTCCCTCTACCTGTTCCGGATCCGCCGGTGGAGCCGCGGCCGACGGGCCGACACCTTCGAGGCGGACGACATCGGCGAGTTCACCGGCGTCTCCGGCGACCTGACGTCCTCCCCGCGGATCCTCGCTCGCCGGCTCGTCCACGCCTCGGCCCCTGTCCTGGGGATCGGGATGGACGAGGCCGGCCTCGCCGATCTCCGGAGGGCGCGCTTCCCGATCGACGAGCCGGTCCTCCCGGGGTCCGCCTTCTTCGAAGCCGTCGACGCATGGACGACGGATCTGGAGGCCGTCCGTTCCCACGCCTTCGACGGCCTGCCCGGCGCCGAGGCCTTCGACGGACTCGCCGCCGGGGGACTGGGACCGCGCCCGTCCCGCCGCCGGTACCGCTACATCACCGAGCTCTACCTGGCCGCACTGCTGTACGCCGTCTCGACCGTGGGCGAGGTCGACTGGTCACGGACCCGTGACCGGCTGTTCCGATGGGCGTACGGGATCCGCCTGGACTACGAGCGCGTCGGGGACCCGACCATCCAGAGGCACGCGATCGCCGAGGACGCCCCGTTCCCGGCCCTGCGGGACGCCGTGTCGCAACGCGCTCTGGCCCACATCGGGCGCACCGGGCAGGTCCCGGGCCGGACGCACGACACGGAACTCCGCACCCTCCTGGAAGAGGTCTCCTCGTGACCACCGACCCACGATCCATGCACGCCCGGACCCTCTCGATCCGCGAACTGTTCTCCACGGCGGCGGGACCGCTGAGGGTCCCGATCTACCAGCGCAACTACTCGTGGACCCCGACGGAGGTCCACCAGCTCCTCGTGGACGTCGTCGACGGGATGGAGCGGGAGCCCTCAGCCCAGGGGAGCTACTTCCTCGGCAATCTCGTGGTGACCCGCAGGGACGGGGACTGGGAGCTCGTGGACGGGCAGCAACGGGTGACCACGCTCTTCCTCCTGCTGGCGGTCCTCGGACGGCGTCACGAGACGGTCCCGGTCCTCCGGGGACGTCTCCGGTACGACGCCAGACCCCGGGCGGAACGCACCCTCGGCCGGCTGGTGGGGGGTCCGCCGAATCCCCTGGACGCGGACGAGCACGACCCCGCGATGCTGGACGCCGTCCAGGCGATCGAGGTCGAGCTCTCGACCTGGGACCCGATCGACATCACCCGTTTCACGGAGCGACTGCTCGACCGTGTCCACGTGGTCCGGGCCGAACTCCCCGACGTGGACCTGAACCGCTACTTCGAGGTGATGAACACGCGCAGCGTGCAGCTCGAACCGTCCGACATCGTCAAGGCGCGCCTCATGTCCCGGCTGGGCGGTGACCCGGTCGCGCTCCACGCATTCCATCGGATCTGGATGGCCTGCGCCGACATGGACGGCTACGTGCAGCAGACCCTGACGCGCGAGGACCCCACGTTGCGCTCCGAGATCTTCGGGGAGGCCTGGGACTGGCTCGAGCTGGACGACTTCGCAGGGCTGTCCGAGAGGCTCACCGGCTCGGCGCGGGTCGTCGACGACCCGGCCCCCGGAGCCGCCTCGATGTGCCTCGACGACGCGATCCTGTCCGCCACCCGGACCGGCGCGGACACGCCCGCCGCCGATCGGTCGGACCGTTTCCGCTCAATCATCGACTTCCCGAGCTTCCTGCTGCATGCCCTCGCGACCTTCACGACGGACGGGTCCGTCGAGGAGCCACGACTGCTCGAGGCCGTTCTCGACGACAACCGCCTCATCGAACTCTTCGAGGGGACGGCCACCCTCGGGAGCCGGACCCAGGTCGAGCAGTTCGCCGTGCACCTCCTCCGTCTCCGGTTGCTCTTCGATGCCTATGTGGTGAAGCGGCACGCGTCGTCCGCCCACGTCGACGACGACGACTGGTCACTGCAGCGCGTCGTCAAACGGGAGCGTGGTCGGGGCCGTAGGACGGAGTACTTCATGGACTACGTGGGCACGTTCGGGACCGAGGATCGCGGGGTCCTGCTGCTGGAGTCGATGTTCCGGATCACGTACACCTCGCCCCGGACCATGCGTTGGCTCACCGAGGTCCTGGCGTACCTCCTGCACCCGGGCCCGGGAGGCATCCGGGAACACGGTCTGGAGGGCGTGCTGCGGCAGGCCGCGCGACGGGCGGTCCGCGACGCGATCCCGGATTGGGAGGACCCCCCGTCGGGCTTCGCCATCCCCCGCATCGTCTTCACCTACCTGGACCTGCTGGTGCTCGACCACCGTCGGCCACGGGACCGGGACTTCTCCTTCATGTTCCGGACCTCCATCGAGCACTTCTCCCCGCGGCACCCGCGCGCCGAACAGGGGATCGACCAGGTCAGCGAGGAGAACCGCGAGAGCCTCGGCAACCTCGCGTTGGTCAGCGTGGGGACGAACTCGGCCTTCGGGAACCTCTCACCGCGCGCCAAGGCCGACACGTATCAGGACACGATCGTGCAGCAGAGCCCCAAGCTGCAGGTCATGGCCGGGATCGTGCGATCGGCGGGCACCGCGACCGCCGTGTGGGGGGACGACGCGATCGTCGCGCACCACCGCGAGATGATGGACCTGCTCCGGCAGGACGTCGACCCCACTGCCGGGTACCTCGCGCGCGGGTGAGGTCAGGACCCCGCGTCCTGGTCCGCCCGGAGCAGGGCGCTCCGGATGCCGTCCGTCAGCCGGATCCCCCCGAGGAGACGGAGTCCACTGCGTAGTCGCTCGTCCTGGCCCCCCGACGCGGCGGCCCGGCGGACGTCCACCATCACGTTCCTGAGCTCCGAGGGGTGGAGCTGGTCGATCGAGTAGGCGCGGAGCACCCGCGGGCGGTAGCCGGTGAACTGCTCGGGAGCGACGGTGAGGGGCCAGACGAAACCGGACTCATCGAGGTGGAATGCGCTGCGGTCGACCGCCTGCCACAGCTCGTCGCGGCGTGATGCCCTGACCTTCTTGATGCCGAGGGCGGTGACCACCTGTCGCGCGGCCTCGTCCCGATGGATCGGGTACTCGGCATCGACCAGGGAGACGAGGAGCTGCTGCATACGATGGGCTTGGTCCGGCTCGGTCGGTGCCGCCTCGAGGTCGGCGACCGTCGCGTGGAACGGCGGGGACCACGGACGATGCGGCGCGGTCGAGCTCGGGTCGCGGGGCCCCGACGGACCGGTGCAGCCGGACCCGTTCCCGGCTCCACCCCGGGGGCCCTCGGGACCCTGCGACACCGCACGACCCCGGACCGCGTGCACGTCTCCGACGGCGTGGGGCTCACCGGGAACGATGGCCGGTGCCGCCGTTGCCGTCGACCCGGAGGGACCCTCGCCGTCCGACGATCCGCCCCGGTCGTCCTCGTCGACAGGGGCAGCCGTGGATGCATCGGCGGCCTCCGCGTCGTCGACCAGTGGGGTGACCACCTTTGCCCCGGGATCCATGTCCTCCGCGGCGGTGGCCTCGATCTCGGCGTGGACCGCCTCCACCCGTGCCGCGATGCGGTCGAGGACCGCCTCGCGCCGCTCCATCCAGTCCAGGAGCCAGACACGTTCGACGGCGGGCCAGCCCGCGACCCCGGTGAGCACGCTGCGCGGGAGGAGGTCACGGTCCACGGCCGTCCCCCGGTGGGCCCAGGCCACCCCGTCGAGCATGACGGCGACCAGATGAGGTCCGTCGGGCCGTCCGACCCCGAGGTCGACCCGGAAGCTGGACAGCCCCAGGGAGGTGCTGACGCCGAGACCCCGCTCACGCAGGGCCTGCGCGATGTCCTCCCGGTGGCGGTCGACGGTCCCGGGCCGGCCCTGGCCGTCCGCGAGGGTGGACACGCCCCGCTGGGCGAGGTCGAGGTAGTCCCGCAGGTCCCGCAACCCTTGGGAGGTGGACCTCTCGGCGTGGAGCTGTGAGGGCTCGAAGGAGGCGAACACGAGCACCTCCTCGCGGGCGCGGGTCACGGCGACGTTGAGCCGTCGCTCCCCGCCCTCGCGGTTCAAGGGCCCGAAGTTCAGCGGGACCTCCCCCTTGTCGTTCGCCGAGAAGCCGATCGAGAACAGGATCGTGTCCCGCTCGTCACCCTGGACGTTCTCGAGGTTCTTGACGAACAGCCCTTCCGGATCGTCGAGCGACTCGAGGACGGACTCGTCCCCGGCCTCGCGCAGCCGTGCCTCGATGAGGTCCCGCTGCGGCATGTTGAAGGTGACGATTCCGAGGGACGGCTCGGTCGAGGCGCCCGCGAACCGTGCGAGCACGTCCTCCACGACCGCCTCCGCCTCGACCGGATTCGTCCGGAGCGCCTTCCGCGGCGCCCCGGAGCGGAGGAATGTCCCCTCCACCCGTCGCAGGCGGATGCCGGCCTGACGCCGACCCGGGGTGTCGGCCGTCCCGTCGACGGACGGGGCGACGCCCGGTCCAGGGAACGTCGCGAGCCGCCCCTCGTAGTACCGGCGGTTCGAGAAGGCGATGAGTTCCTCGGTCCGGGACCGGTAGTGATGACTCAGCCAGTGACGCGGGACGCGTGCGCTGACGCATTCCCCGAGGATGGACTCCTCGTCGGGCACGACGGTCTCGTCCTCCTCCTCGTCCGTGTTCCCCCCGGTGAGTTGCGCGAATCGCGTGGGAGGCATCTGGCGGGAGTCCCCGACAACCACGACGGAGGTCCCGCGACCCATCGCCCCGATCGCGCCCGCGACGGTGATCTGGGAGGCCTCGTCGAAGACCACCAGGTCGAACAAGGGCTCGCCGAGCGGGACGAACCGGGCGACGGATTCCGGGCTGACCAGGACACAGGGCATCGACCGGCTGATGACCGATCCGAAGCGGGTGAAGAGCGAGCGCACCTTCGGGGCCCGTCGACGCCCGGACACCTCACGTCGCAGGTCGCTCGCGAGGCGGCGGCTCTCCGCCGTCTCCCCCGTGGTCCGATGCGCGAGGATGCGGGCGCGGACGGCGGCGCCCGCTCCGTCGCGGACGCGTCGGCCGAGGGCATCGAAGCCGTCGATCAGATGGTCGTGCCGCTCACCGTCGAAGCTGCGCAACGACCCGTGACCACGACGCTCCTCGACCGCGCCCTGCGCCAGGCCCTTGTCGAAGGCCTGGGACAGTTCGCTCGGTTCCACCCGACCGTCGAGCACGAGCTCGGCCAGGTCCCCGAGGCCGACGTCCCGAAGGGGATCGACGGCTCTCCCGAGGTCGGACCACAGGGCGAGCCCGCGGGGTGTCAGTTCGTCGGCCCGTGCCCCGCCCAGGGTCGTCACGAGGTGGTCGAGCGGCGATGTGCCCTCGGGGGTCGACCACGTGCCGCCCGCGTGTCCCGTCGCCGTCCGCCAGAGGTCCGCGACCGCGCGGAGATGGAGCGACATGTTCCCGCGTTCGGCATGGGGGACCCGCTCGACGGCTGCAGCCGTGTCGGTCCCGGCCATACCGCTCCGGGCGTCACGGGCAGCCCGGAGGCCGGCGAGCTGCTGTGCGACGTGAGCCCGGGCGCGAGGATCGAGGAGCGCAGGTGCCGCGAGGGGGGCCAGGCCGGGCTGCACGGAGATCCGATGTGCGGCCCGCACCGAGGTGTCGCGCACGGTGAGGAGCGCGTTGACCGCTTGCTCGATCAGCTCGTCGGGGACGGGCGCACCGGGCCGCTCCCACCGCGCCAGAGGGGCGAGCGCGCGCCGCATCCTCCCGCGCTTCCCGAATCGGGCGGATCGGGCTTCGGTGAGTGCGGCCCTGACCTGGTCGATCGGGCCCCCGATGACATCGGGGCCGTAGTGGTGGAACACCTGTGCCTGGGCGCTGAGCGCAGCGAGTTCGTGCTCGATCCCCCGGGCGCCGGTCTCCCAGTCGGGGTGGGCGATCGCCTCGATCAGCTCCCAGGGGAGTCCGCGTCCGTCCAGGAGGTCGGCGAGGGTCGCGGCCTCTCCGGCCGACCGGAGGCCAGTGACGACGGGTCGGAGGGCCTCGGGCGTCCCGCTCACCCGGTCACGGAGCGCCAGGAGGGCATCGACGAGGCCCCCCTCGGTACCGGCCGGGACGGGACGCGCGAACAGCCGCCATGGGTGCCCGGGCCTGGGCGTGACTGCCCGACTCGCCGCGGTCACCTCGGCCAGCCCCTGCGCGACGCGGTCGATCGCGGCGCGGTCGAGCCGGGCCACGACGTCCGCGGGGACAGCGAGGGGATCCACGTCGTCCCCGGCGGCGAGATCCCGCGTGTGCGCGGTGTACAGCGACATCCCCGCTGTGTTCCGCGCGTGCAGGGCGTCCCGGTAGTGGACGAGCTCCCCGCGCCGCGCCTCGAGGGCCCGCCGGTCCGCCGCGAGCCCTTCCTCGTCGACCTCCGCCTCGAGGTCGAGGGCGGAGAGTATCTTCCGCTTCACCGCCGCGGGCCGCAGGCTCACGTCGTGGAGGTCGAGCACGAGGTCCGAGACCCCGGCCGCGGCCAGACGCCGGCTGACCACCTCGAGCGCCGCCTGCTTCTCGGCGACGAACAGCACCCGCCGCCCCTCGACCATCGCCTGCACGATCAGGTTGGTGATGGTCTGGGACTTGCCCGTCCCCGGCGGCCCCTCGACCACGACGGTCCTGCCGGCGACGGCCTCGGACACCACGAGTGCCTGGGAGGCGTCGGCGGTGGTGGGGAGCTCGGCGACGAGGCCGTCCAGGTCCCGGCTCCCGGATTCGGGGACGGGATCGACGAACGGCTCGGACGGGCTCTCGACGAGATGTCGGACCAGCGGGTTCGCCATCACGGCGCGCCAGTCGTCCTCGAGGTCCTTCCAGAGTCGGAACCCTCCGAAGTTGAAGAGCCCGAGATGGACCCGGGTCTCGACCCGGAAGGGGAGCCCGTACTCGGTCAGGGCATTACGGACGGACTGGAAGGCCTGGTCGAGGTCGATCCCCGCCTCGTCGGTCTCGGGGTCCTCGAGCCCCGGGATGGAGAGGGACAGGTCGTGGGCGAGACGCTGCAGGAGGGAGTGGTTCGGGGTCGAGGCACCGGTCTCGTCGAGCGCGATCTCGTACCGGGCGCCCCGGGCGCGGGCCCGGATCGTGACGGGGACGAGGACCAGAGGGGAGACGAGGTCTTTGCCGTCACTGGTCCAGTGGAGGGTGCCGAGGGTGAGGTAGAGGTTGTTGGACCCGGTCTCCTCGACGACCGTACGGGCCGTGTTCGCGAGCTTCTGCAGGGCCCGGGCGTAGGATTCTTCGGCCACGTCGAGGATGACCCGATGGTCCTCGACCACGCGCTCGGCCAGTACGGTGTCCGTCCGCTCGATCCCGTCGAATGCCTCGAGCGCGAAGGAGGTCCCGGCGTGGAGCATGTCCTCGAAGGCGCCCTGCACCTCCGTGGGGACGGACAGGGTGTACGCGGCGCGAGGGGTCAGGTTGATGAGTCGGTTGTGGAGGGAGAGGTCCAGGAGCTCCCGCTTCCAGGCCTCGATGCGCGGCGGGACGTCGGTGTCCCGGGTGATCCGCCGGGCGGTGCCGGGCAGGCTCTCCCGGACAAGACGGGACAGATCACGGGTGGGAGGGGCGTACTCGACCACGTCGACGTCCCCGTCGTTCCCGACGACCCGGACGGGCAGCGGGTGGAGCCCCGCGCGGCGAGCGCCACGGATGTCGATCACCTGCTGGATCCTGTCGACGGCCAGGCCTCCGGCAGCACGCTGGGCGTGCTCGTGGAGGGCCGCCTGCCCCGGGTACTCGGGCGCGGTGAGCATCGTGGTCTCGACCAGACGGAGGGCACCCCGTTCGATCTGGTTCGCGAGCAACAGTGGTGCCGGGTGCGGGTCGGGATCCTGCCGACGCTCCTCCGTCCGCCAGTAGCCGACGAAGATGTGGCCGTTCAGCAGCCACAGCTGACCGTCGATGCCCGCCTGCTCCAGCAGGCTCGCGAGGAGGACCGTCGAGTCGAGGCAGGTGGCGAGTCGCTCCTCAAGGACCTCCGGTGCGGATCGGATGCGTTGGGTGTCCTCGGCCCACGCGGCCGGGGGGTTCGCATAGGTGAGGCCCCGGGCATGCACGGCGCGGCAGATCGCGTCGACGATGGCGTCGTTGCGTTCCTCGTCCCCCTGGTAGGCGTCGAGTCCCCCGCGCCCGGTCCTCGCCGCGAGGATCGTGTCGGCCTCCCGCAGCAGTCCGGACAGGGCCGGTTCCTGCGGCTGGACGAAGCCGGCCAGGGTGTGCTCGACTCCGTCGTCGGGCGCGAGCCGCCAGTTGCGAGGTCCGTGGACGGTGATGGCGCCGCCCTCGGGGAGCACGGTCCGCTCCACGCCACCGGCCGAGAGGGTGACCCGGACCCGGGCCTCCGTCACCTGGTCGAGGACCAGGAGTGCCGCGCGGTCGAGGACCAGCTCGACCTCGGGTTCCTGGCGGTCCCCGGCCGCGAGGGTGACCACTTGGTCGCTGGCCAGGGAGATCGAGGACGCATCGACCACGAGCGCGACCGACACCCGGAGGATCGGGAGGTCGGAGACCCCGCCCGTGAGGGCGATGCCGAGCCGGACCACGGGCCGCCGGAGGACCGACGAGGCGTGGACGGGGCGGGGATCGTGCGAGAAGCCGACGCCGACGGAATCGAGTGCAGCGGCGGCGTCGCCGGCGGGACGCGGAGACGGTGCCCCGGCCGGGTCGGCCCCTGCATCCTCATCGGTGGACGGCCCCGTGCCGGCGCCGGAAGAGGTCGCGCCATCGACAGGAGGTGCCGCGTCCGCCTGCAGGTCCCGGACCGCCTGCAGGAGGTCTTCGATCTCGGCGAGGGCGTCGTCCAGCTCGAGGAGCAGGAAGAGACCGCCCACCTCCATGAGGACCCGGGTCGCCTCCGCGGTGTCGACGGCCACCGTGGCGTGGGCGAAGCGGTTCCGGGTCCCCAGGACGGCCCGCGAGGCCTGGGCGACCTCGTCGTCCACCGGGATCAACGGACGGCCCGACACCCGGAAGTGCAGGAGTTTCAGTTGGACGGCCGGGTCGGTGATCTCGTGGACCATCCCCCGCCGGCCACGTTCGCGGTCCCTGGCGGTGAAAGCGCGCTGCCAGCTCTCCTCGATGCCCTGTTCACGGAGCCGTACCTCCACGTAGGGCTGGAGGTGCTGCGGGAGGACCTGGAGCAGCGCTCGGGTCACGTAGTCGATGGCCTGGGGCTGCACGGCGGCTCCGGTTCGTGTCTCGTGGGGGCGAGAGGGTGTGCCCATGATGTCATCGGGCTCCGACAGGCGGCGATGCTCGCCGCGGGTCGGGAAAGAGAGTCGTCATCCTCCCGACGTGCCGAGGTGACGCCCGATGTACCCGACGTAGACCTTGCCGGTGCCGCCGACGTCGTCGTGGAAGTGCAGTCGAGGGCTGATCCGTCCGACCTGGGTAAGTTTCAGGTGGGCCCACATGTGCACGTGACCCGCGGGATCCACCGCTGCGGGCACGGGGAGCAATCGTTGATCGGCGAGGTCCCGTCGAGCGGTGGTCGTCTCGGACTCCCGTGCCGCGTAGTGCGAGACCCCGAACCCGGCGTACCCGCTCGGGGTGGTCCGCAGGTAGCCGTACAGGCCCTCGTCATGGACGCCTTCGGCCCGCGCCCGGGCGTAGTCGTAGAGGGCGAGCAGGCCCTCCCAGCACCGCTTGGCGCCCACCGTGTTGGTGTCGTACTCGTCGAGCGCCTCGGTGGTCGCGGGGTCGCCCGTGAACTCGACGTAACGCTCGAGGTCGAGCGCCATGATCGGGATGTCGGAGAACTGCTCGGGGAACGGTTCGTCCGCCGGATGGCCGGGTGCGTCGACGTCGGACGGGCCGCTCGTCCCGCCCGGCGCGAAGCTGCTGAGCGCCCGGGCGTTCGACTCCGCGGTGTGGCGGCGATCGATCTCGCGCGCGAGCTCCCGTTCCAGGCCGGCACGGGAGCGTTCGAGCTCCTCGGTGGCGTCGGCCATGCGCTCGGCGTGGGCCTGCCGGTCGAGGGCGTCCCGTTCCGCGTCCTCGAGCACCTCGCTCATGGTCCGCGCCCAGTCCAGGGCTTCCTCCAGGGACCCCGTACCCGTGGCCTCGAGCAGGGCGGCGAGCGCGGGATCGGCGGCGGACCCCGTGGGCGTGAGCGGGCTCGGTCCCTGGGCCTCCCCGCCGTCGCCCGACCGCTCGGCCCCCGCGGCCGGTCGCGGGTCCTTCGGCGGCGTCGCCGTCCGCGGTGACGTCACGGCGCCGGCGTCATCCGGCTTCGCGGGCCCGGGATACATCGGCGACGAGGGGGTGAGGACGGGGGCGGGGGCCGCGGATCCCTCGCGCGGTGTCCTCGGTGAGGACCGGACCGGTGATCCGTCGTGCTCCGCCGTCCGGGGGAGGACGGGTTCCGAAGGGCCTGTCGGCCGGATGCCGGTCGGAGGTGTCTCCGGTCCGGGGTGGCCCGTTCCCCGCGCACGGCGACCGACCCGGAACTGTTCGGACAAGGCGCGACGGTCGAAGACCCGGCGGGCCTCGCGGAGTCCGACCGGTTCCTCCGTCGCCCACGCCTCGAAACGCGCGATACGTCCCACCAGGGCGGCGGCGGCCCGCACGGGCAGGGTCTCGAGGCGGGCGACACCGATGCGTCGGTGCCGCAGGGCGTCCTGCGCGTCGAAGGGGACCGGGGACGGGGCGAACGACCGGATGCTCCCCGGTCGGACTCCCATGGACTTCCCCAGGTGATGCATGAGCAGGGCGTTCGCCTCGTGGTCGAGGACGTACGAGTGCGCGAGTCCGGCGAGCTCGCGGGAGCGTCGCTCCATCCATTCCCGGACCTGCTCGGGATCCTGACCGGGTCGGGCCGCGGTGACGAAGACGGGGGCGCGACGCCCCTCGTCGGCGAGGACGGCGGCGAACTCCCGGAAGTGGTCTTTCCCGATCACCCAGGTGGCATCGTCGAGGTCGCTGGCCCCGTCGAGGATCGTGAGCTCCTCGAGCAGGCGCGGGACGAGACGCGGGCGGTTCCCGAACCGCTGCTCGGAGTTGCGGACGATGACACTGAGCCATCCGCCACCACCGCTGTCCTCGACCCCGAGGGCCTCGGTGAGCCATTCCCCCTGGTCTCCGCTCTCGGCGAGGGTGAGTCGCAGGGCCCGCGTCGCCTCGCCCCCGAACCCGTCCAGACGGGTCGTGAAGGAGTCGCCGGACAGCACGGCCGGGAGCCCGGCACCGAGCGAGCCGTGCTTCTCCGCGATCCAGGTGCGGGCGGCGGTGTCCAGCCGATCGAGCCACGGTCCCTCGTCGGTGACCCGGAGGAGCGACCGGAAGTCGTAGTACCGGGGGTCGGGCGCGTCCGGTTCCGGTGCCGCGGTGGCCGCCCGGCGGCCGGGGCGTGGAGCGTGGTGTTCGGGGGCCATGCGGGTCCTTCCTCGGGGTGATCGGGATCGCGGGAATGCCGGTCCGGCACGGGCGCCGTACGGCGCCGTTCCCGGCTCAGTCCACGTGCAGGAACGGGCTGGCGGCCTTCGTCCACGTGTAGACGAGTTCGTCGCGGGCACGGGAGGCTCCGACGTAGAGCAGGGACCGTTCCTGCAGCTCGGCGATGGAGGCGGCTTGTTCGTCGTAGGCCTGGCCGGGCTGCGGCCTCCGCACGGAGCCCGCGTCGACCTCGAACAGCAACACCTTCGAGAACTCCATGCCCTTGGCCCGGTGGAACGTCATGGCGAGCGGGGCGCCGGTGCGTTCGGCGTTGCGGTCGATGTTCGCGACCGTGAGGCCCCGCTCCGCCATCGCCCGCACCAGCAGGTCGCGGGTATTCGCCCATCGGGTGAGCAGGCCGATGGCCGAGGGGTCCATGTCCGCCTCGTGGAGCTCGTCGAGCCAGGTCCGCAGCTGCGTCGCCGTCTTCTCGAGCTCGTCGGTCAGGTCCTCCGCGTGGATCGGCAGGGGCTCCGGGCCGCTCCGGGCCGACCGGAAGGAACCCCCTCCCGCGGCACCGATCGTCTCCTCGTCCATCGACCCGAGGTCGAAGTCGCCGCCGTCGAGGACCCTCACGGCGAACTCCAGGTTCTGGGCGGTCGTGCGGTAGTTGAGCTTCAGCCTTCGGGAGCGACCGGTGATGCGGATCCCGTAGCGACCCAACCGCACGGGATTGGTGTAGATCCGCTGGTGGGAGTCCTCCGCGATGAACATGTCGTCCTCGCCCTCGGCGACCAGGGCCCGCAGCATCTGCCACTGGGGCGGTCGCAGGTCCTGCCCCTCGTCCACGAGGACGTGGTCGGCGGGGCGTTCCCCGGTCTCCTCCGCACGGGCGTCGAGCACCGCGGCGGCGACGGCGCTGAGCTCGTCCCAGTCGATCTGCTCGTCCCGCATCCCGTTCTCGCGGTATCGGGCGACGACCTTCCACACCGCGCGGCGCTGGTTCCGGCCCAGCCGCGTCCCCCGCCCGCCCCGGGCCACCCGGAGATACGCGGTCTCGTCGGTGATCCGGTGCGGGAGCACCACCTCCCGGTACTCGTCGGCGAGGAAGGACTCCGAGCGGAGGGCCTCGTCGAGGTCCGCCCCGGCCTCGTCGAGGGCAGTCTGCCAGGCCGTGCCGCCGGAGCGCATCCGTTCGAGCCGGCGGGTGCCCCATCCGAGCACCTGCTCCATGGGTCCCTCGATCCCGGGACGCCCGACCACCAGGTTGCGGGCGATCCGGTCCACGTTCTCGATGTGCATCCCCGGGTTCCCCAGCACGTCGGTGCGCTCGACGTCGCCGTCCAGGGAGCGCACGTGGGTCCCGAGCGCGTCGGCGAGGTTGCGGGTGTAGGTGGTCAGGACGATGCGTGGGGTGTGGCCCTGCTCGCGCGACTCCCGGGCCAGGCGGACCGCCCGGTGGACGAGGACGACGGTCTTCCCGGTCCCGGCCCCGCCTGTGAGCCGGTAGGGGCCGCGGGTGTTCACATCGACGTAGGTCTGCTGCTCAGGATGGAGGAACACCCGCCACTGCTGGAAGTCCGCCGAGGCGAGGATCTTCTCGAGCGCCTTGTCGTCCCTGATCAGGTGGAAGGTGGCCCGGGATGCGTCCGAGCCCATGGACCGCACCAGGTCCTCGGTGGACGAGGGGGTGCCGACGGCGGTACCGCCACCGGCACCGGTGAAGTAGGCGGCACGGACGTCGGGGAGGGAGGTCCCCGTGGCGAGGTCCAGGAGCGCCTTCCCCTGCCAGCCCGGGGCGGAGTCGGCCAGTTCCAGGAGCTGGTCCTCGTCGGCCTCGGCGGCGGCGCGGGCGAGCGCGTGGTCGATGCCGAGTTCCTCCTCGAGCTCCTGCGCGCTCACGGTGAGGACCGGGCCGCCGGCTCCCGTCGGCGCGGGCGCGGGAGCCTCCGGCGTGGCCTCCGTCGACCCGTCCTCGGCCTCTCGCTCCTCGTGTTCCCGTCGGGCCGCCTCGCGGGCCTCCCGCTCCGCGATCTGCTCCGCAGCGATCTCCGCGGCGCGGCGCTGCAGCTCGGACTCCGAGTACCCGCCACCCTCGCCGGTCCGGAGCGCCTCGGCGTCGTCGCGGATCTCGGTGGAGCCGGAGACGGGGTTCACGCGCAGGTAGAGGGAGCGAGCCACGCGGTAGGCGTCGTCGTGGTCGTACACCCCCTCGACCAGCCAGAAGGGGTCGCCGGCACGACTGAGCTCGAAGGCCAGGATGCGGTACTGACGGGTGACCCGGATGGAGCGGATGCGGTCGTCCGCGGCCTGGTGGATCGGCTCGACGTGCAGCCCGGCCATCTCGCGGTTCGCGCGCAGCTTCTTCAAGGTGGAGTCGACCTGCGACAACAGGTTCTTGGGGATGCTCCCGAAGAAGGAGTCGGAGATCGAGATCGTGGTGGTCTCACTCATGCGCGGTGCCTCCGGTCAGTCCGAGTCGTTCGGCGACATTCTCCGTCGAGGGTCCGACGATCAACCACCCCTCCGATTCCAAGTGCTCCCGGTCCCGGGGTGGGAGTTCCTCGGCCACGAAGGCCCGGCGTCGCTCGGGCCAGGCGAGGTCCAGGGGGATCCCGGCGCCGAACTCCTCCCCCACCACGGGCGCCTCGACACCGAGGGACGAGAGGGCCCGCAGCACCTGCCGTTCGGTGTCCGTGATCGCGTCGTCGAGGGCTTGCTGCCAGTCCTGCGGGACGACGATGTCGACCCGGGCGGGCACGGGCGCTGATTCCTCGACGGCGTCCCGGGTGACGTCGTGCCCAGCCACCACCAGGGAAGCGGTGGTGAGGACCACCGAGTCCCCGGCCGGATGCCCCTGGGCGAGGTTCGCGAGCAGGCCCCAGGTGCGCCAGGACTCCGCGAACCCGGTGGCCTCGACGGCGGCGGGGCGGTCGTCGAGGACGAGGGTGGTGGTGCCCGCCCTCCCGGGCGCCGGGATCGAGGCGACGACGGAGAGTTCCCCGGTGCAGCGGCCGACGACCTGGGATCCGCCGCTCCCCTCGGGCAGTGGCTTTCCGTCCAGCAGTCCGAGCGCGACCCCCGGCGCGTCGTCCGAGGAGATGCGGCCGAGAAGTGCGGTGTTCCCCGGGTACACGAAGAAGAACGGGAGTGGAGCGGCGACCCGGACCAGAGGATCCGTGGAGCCTGCCCGCATGATGGCGAGCAGGAGGTCGATCGGGTCGGCGGTGAGGAGTCGGGCGGTGTCCCGGTTGCCCGGCGACCGCTGTTCCCAGGCTGCCACGGCCCGGTCCACCAGGAGATCCGGGAGCGTGCCGCCGGACCTGTCGTCGTCCCGTCGGGCGCGCTCGTCGAGGTCAGCCCGCGTGACGGCGAGGGGCAGGTACCCGTGCCGGCGCAGGCGCATCCGCTTGACCGCGTCGTCCGCCACCCGGTTGTGCGTCCCGCTGGCGTGGAAGGTGCGACCGTCTGTGTAGACGGCGATGCCCTCGACGTCGGCACCGGGCCAGGTGAGGACGAAGTCGGGGCGGGTGCCCGCGACGTCCACCTGCGGGGTGATGGTGAAGACCCGTCCGCCGAGGCGCACGGTGACCACCTGGCCGCGGTCGCTGCTGCGGGTGGCGACGTCGGCCCCGGGCAGGGCCGATGCGGCGTCCCGGAAGGCCAGGCGGAAGCGACGTTCGAGGTCCGAGTCCGCGACCGAGGACTGGTCGGCCGCACCGTCCACGGGCTCCCACCCCATCCGCTCGGCGTCCGGCTCCTGCCCGAGCAGGTGCTCGAGCAGCTCGACGGCGAGGTCGCGGCGCACCAGGGGACGTCGCGGCGGAGGGACCTGGGGCAACAGACAGCGATGGCAGGCCGCGAGGCCCTCCTCCTGGCAGGCACAGTCGCGCAGGGCGTCCAGGGCGCCGACGAGGATGGACCACACCTGGGGGGCCTCGGCGAGCTCCATCAGGTAGCCGGTGCCGCCGGGCACGGCGTCGGAGAGCAACAGGGCACGTTCGCCCGCGCGGTCGGGATGGGGGACGACATCGAGGTCGAGCGAGCCGATGCTGCCGCCGAAGCGACGCTCGATGCCGAGCTGCCAGGCGCCGACCAGGTTCCAGAGGCTCTCGTCCGTGGGATCGTCCAGCACGTCGCGGGGCAGCGTCATCAGCACCGTCTCGGTGGTGACGGTGCGGGCGAGCAGCGCCGCCCGGTTCCGTCCCTCCCGGGCGTACCGCAGGCCGCACCAGGACTGATGGTCCTGGGGTCTGTTGCCACCGGTGTCGGAATCGTGGTGCCCGCATTCCGCGCACAGCAGGAAGCCGGGGGCGGAGCGGTCCTCGCCGGAGATCCGTAGGGTCCCGGAGGCCTGGTGGGGGGCGCCGAGGTTCAGCCGGGTGAGGGTGGTCCCCCGGTGCAGGTCCACGCCGAGCCCCAGGCCCGGTACAGTCCAGCGGTGGCGCAGCCGGTCGTGGTCGAACGCCACGGAGACGGCGGTCTCCCAGCGCATGCGTACCCGGTCCTCGGAGGAATCGGTGATGCGGGAGCGGTTGCGGGTCATGGTGGAGTAGACCCGGCGGAGGTCCACCACGGCCCGGTGTTGCCCGGGGTCGCCGATCGCGCGGTCACCACAGCCCGGGCAGAGCACCGGGGGCGAGGTGTCCGCGAACGGGACCACCCGACCGCAGACGGGACAGAAGGCGGTGTCCTGCAGGGCGTGGCCGTCCACGCCGATGTCCACCGCGTCGACGACGAGGTCGCGGCCGTGGGCGTAGAAGTGGGACCCGGGGGCGAGTTCGGTGAGGGCGGGACGCCCGGAGCGGGTGATGGTGGAGGCCTCGTGCTGCCAGTGCCCGGCCTCGTCCTGCCAGATGAGGGTGGCGTCGAGGGCCACGGCGTCGTCCACCAGGGTGAAGTTGGGCAGCAGGGCGAAGCGCTCCAGCACCCCGATCCAGTGGGCGGACTCCAGGGCGGAGACCTCGGCCCCCACGCGTCCGGCGCTCCCCCGCAGGCGGCGGGCCTCGGCGCGGCGTTCGTCGTCGCTCAACGCCTCGGGGTCGCCGATCTCCTCCTGTTCGGCGCTGATCAGCAGCGACTCGGCCGTGAGGGCCTGTATCGCGGCGGCTCGTTCCTCATCGGTGGGGAGCTCCGCGAGGGCGGCGAGGTTCTGCTGGACGTGGGCACGACGGCGCCGCAGCTCTTCGCGTTCGGCGTTCCAGGACCGGACGGCGTCGTGGACGGCCTGTTGCAGCCCGCTGCCCTGCTCGGTGGTGCGGGCCCAGGCGCGGAGGTCCTCCCGCGCCTCCTCGGTGAGACCGTCCCAGGCGTGCTCCCCGGGGGCGAAGGTGCCCAGGAAGGCCTCGATGCGGTCATTCCCGCGGCGGCTCATCTCCTCCAGGAGCGCACCCAGGAAGGTCCCGGGGCCGGAGGAGGCGAGCACGGGTCGCTGCGGGGTGGGTGGGTCGATGCGGTCGTCACCCGCGAGGGCGTCGAACACGGATGCGATGAACTGCCGGCGCAGGATCTCCTCGGCGGAGAGGTAGGCCCCGGGAGCGCGGACGGTGCCGTTGAGCATGTCGAGGGGGTCCGCGAACACCCCGGCGGCACGACCCCGGCCGGCGACGAAGGTGATGTCCAGGGAGTTCCCGGTGAGGCGCCCGGCACGGCCGACGCGCTGGAGATAACTGGCGACGGTGCGCGGCACGGAGGCGAGCAGCACGGTGGAGAGGTCACCGATGTCGATGCCCATCTCCAGGGTGGGGGTGGCGACCAGGACGTTCGGGGACCCGGGAGTGGTGTGGCTGCGCTTGAAGGCGGTCTCGTGGGCGAGGCGCTCGACGTTCTCCAACAGGGAGGTGTGCTCCCGGGCGACCACACGGCGCATGTCCCCGGCGTACAGGCTGCGGTAGTAGCTGGTGGGGATCGGGTGCGGGCGGAGCTCCCCATCGCACCGGAAGCGCGGGCAGTTCCCTTCCTCGAGCTGTTCCAGGACCGGGGCGGTGCCGGTGACGGTCTCCCCGCAGACCGTGCAGGCCAACGCCGGGGTCGGTTCATCGGGCCCTCCGGGGGGCCGGCAGGCCTCGATGCGGTCCGGGAGCAGCGCGAAACTGCGCACACCACCCCCGTCCTTCGCCGCGACCTCGTCGAGCACGCCCGCGTCCCGCAGGGACTCGAGGAGGGGTCGGAGCAGGGAGGAGGCGAGGCCCCTCACCCGACCCAGGACCCGCATCGTCCAGTCGGTGTACCAACCGCGACGGTCGGTGAGGTCCTCCAACGCGCTCCGGTCCCCCAGTGCGCCGAGGGCGGGCAGTCCGGGACGTGCCCGGTCCGGGGGGAAGGCGGTCATGAGGTCGGGATCGGGACGCCCTCCCCACAGCCGGTAGGCCATACCGCCGCTCTCGCGGAAGGGGCGGAGCCACGGGTGGGAGACGGCACCCCGGGTCCGGAGGCGCTCCAGCACACCCCGCACCCAGAGCCGGCGGAGGCGGCGGTCGTCCCCGAGGGCGGAGGCCTCGAGGCCGGCGAGCGCACGGTCCGCGGCGGCGTCGAGCTCGGCGTCGGTGGCCCGTACCTGGGCCCGGGCGGACCCGGTGAGCAGGAGGGTGCGGCCCACCTGTCCGGTGAGCCCCAGTTCGAGCCCCACGTCGAAGGCCAGACGGCGCGCGGCGGACTCCCGGGCGCGGCGCCGGTCCGGCCGGGAGTACAGCGGGGTGCCGGGCACTCCCTCCTGCCAGAAGGGTCGGAGGCGCTCGACGCCCGCGATGGTGGGGTGCAGCAGGCGGTAGCGCTGTTCGGGCGTCACGGCGGCGTCGAGCATCCGCTCGACGATGCTCTCGAGGGCCGTGGGCTCCTCGGTGAGGGCGCCGTGGATCACGGACCGCAGGGAGAGGCCGTGGGAGCGGGCCTCCACGAAGCCGGCGCGGTGGGCGGCGTCCTGCACGGAGTCGGTGAAGACCAGGGCCTTCTTCTCCCCCAGGTCCAGGCCGGGGGTGCCGAACAGGCTGGTGAGGGTCACGGAGAGCAGGGTCGCCACCCGGGACCCGAGAAAGCGGATGCCGTCCTTCTCGTCACAGGCGGGGCAGCTCTGGTCCAGGGAGCGGTCGTCGGCATCCGCCCCGGCGTGCACCAGCACGGGGATACCGGAGGAGTCGGCATCCTCGGCGACGGGTCCGAGCCGGTCCAGGGTGAGGGTGTCGAGGTTCAGGTGGCGGCGGCGGGAACGGGATGCGGTCTCCTCCGTCCCGTCGCCCGTCCCGGACAGGGTGGTGTCCTGGATCAGGGCGCGGAAGCGGCCGGTGCGGCGCACGGCGTCCTCGCGGACGGCGTCGGGGCGCAGGTCGAGGTCATCGCCGACGGCGCGGGTGGTGACACCCCACCCGGAACGACCGCAGTGGCGGCAGTGGATCGCGGGGAGGGCGCGGGTGTCGTCGTGGCCGGCGGTGTCGCTCCAGGTGAAGGCCGGGGCCGTGGTGACCAGGCGGTCCACCCGGGTCACCTCGCGGATCCACAGGTGGGCCTCGACGGAGGGGAAGGCGTTGCGGCCGGCCGTGGCGCGCAGGTGGGAGAGGGCGGCGAGCAGCAGGGAGGTGGCGTCGTCGGTGGCGCGGTCGTCGGTGGAGGCGGGGAACAGGCGACGACCGAGCGCGGTGAGGGCGACGGCGCTGCGGGTTGCGTCCAGCATCTCACGGACGACGGGGTGGGCGAGGGCCAGGTCGCGGGCGCCGACGCCGCCCCGGGCGGCGATCTGCACGGCGGGCGAGTCGTCCTCGTCCTCGGCGCGCCAGAGGGCGTCGAGGACGTCCTCGAGGAGCCGGGTGGGGTCGGTGTCCCCTCCGGCGGCGAGGTGGGTGCGGGCGAGCGCCTGCAGGGCGGGCACCGAGGGGGTGACGGCGGTGAGGGCGGGGAGTCCGTCGTCCTGCATGATCCCGGCGACGGCGGTCCGCGGGGGCGCGGTGAAGGCGTCGAGGTCCACACGCGTCTCGGTGATCACGGCGGAGGGGTCGATGTCGACGCCGGTCACGGTCCCGGCGAAATCGAGCATGGCCCGGGCGGCGTCCTCCCCGTCGCCGAGGGTGGCGGACGTGGCGACGGGGGTGAGGTGCACGGGGCCGTGGGCGGCGGCCTCGAGGACGATCCGCAGCCGCCGCAGCAGCATGCCGACGTCGGTCCCCTGGGCGCCGTCGTAGGTGTGGAACTCGTCGAGCACCAGGTAGCGCAGGCTGTCGCCGGAGGCGTCCCAGAGGGGTCGGTCGGCCCGGCGCAGCAGCAGTTGGTCGAGCATCTTGTAGTTCGTCAGCAGGATGTCCGGCACGCTGCGGCGGATCATCTCGCGGTCGGTGACGAGACCGTCGGCGGTGACGGTGGTGGAGGGGGAGTCCCCCGCCTCCCCCGTGTACAGGGCGGCGGAGATGCCCCGGTAGGCGGGGTTCCCGGTGATGGTGCGGGCCAGGCGGGAGGCCTGGTCGTTGGCCAGGGCGTTCATGGGGTAGAGGACGAGCGCCTTGAGCCCGCCGACGCCGGCGGCGCGGGCGCGGGCCGCGTGGTCGAGCACGGGGTAGAGGAAGGACTCGGTCTTCCCGGAGCCGGTGCCCGTGGTGACGACGGTGGGCCGGGGCAGGCGGAAGCCGTCACGGTCCTCGGGGTCGCCGGGCCGGGGCACGGTGCTGAGCCGGTCGAAGGCCGCGGCCTGGTGCGCGTACGGGGTGAAATCCGCCGGCAGGCTGGGCACCACCTGGTGCACGGGCACCTCCGCGGCGCTCTCCGCGAAAGGTAGGCGGGTGCGCAGGTAGGGGCCGAGGAAGATGCCGGCCGCGGGGTCGGTCAGGAAGGCGTCCAGGGCGGAGTCCACCGAGGGGTCGGCCAGGGAGATGGCGGTGGTGACGTAATCGGTGACGGCGCGACGCAGCGCCGCGGCCTGCCGGGTGGGGAGCAGTTCGGCCACGGCTCAGGCCTCCGTCCGGCGCAGGAACTCGGCGTGGGCGCGGCGCATGTCCGCCTCGCGATCCAGGATCCGGAACGGCAGCTCGTACACGATGCTCCGCCCGGTACCTGTGGCGCTGGGGTGGAGGGCGGTGCGGTCCTCGCGGGGCATGCCCGACTCGGGCCGGCCGGCTTTGTTCCAGGCGGTGCGCACGGAACTGGGGACGTGCCTGCCGTTCGCGTCGTAGATGTACGCCTTCTTACCCTCGCCACGGTCGTAGTCGTTCAGCACCCCGAACTGTGTGCGGTAGATCGTCACCAGGTCGTCGATCGGGATGCCGGTGACGATTGCCATGATCGCGTCGATCTCCACCAGGGCTTGCCGCCGGTCCTCGGCGATCCGCAGCGGGGAGGCCGTCGACCACTCCGGGCCGACGTCCCCGAGTGCGGGACGGTTCGGCCGGTCGAGGCCGCCGGTCCAGGCGTCCGCGGGGAAGGCCCTGTCGTAGGCGTCCTGCCAGAGATCGGCGTAGGCGTCCGTGAGGCAGTTCAGACGCAAGGCGCGGAGCATGGCGGCGGGCGCGAGGGGATGATCAACAGGGATTGTCGGCAGTCGTCGAGCCTCGGGCTCGCGAAGGTTCGCCCCCGCGGTGGACCGCATGAAGAAGTCAGCGATGATCGAGGTACTGCTGGCCGCCACGGCAGCGAGGGACGTCACCGAATCCGGGAACCCGAAAGACGCCACACCGTCGATGTGAGCTGTGCCCGGGGGGTAGACAGCGGAGATGAAGGTCCGTTCCCCAGTGGTCGCGGCCATCTTCCGCCACATCACGCGGTAGTGGTCGCGGACCGGGGTGGTGCGGGTGGGGGTCCCGTCGGTGTCGCGCTCGAGGACCCAGGTGCCGTAGGCGCGGTCGTAGGCCGAGGTGTCCGGGACGACCTCGCCGCTCACGGTGGTCTTCTCGCCGTGGACGGGCTGGTACTCCGTGGCCGGGATCGCCGAGGCCGGGAGCGTCTCCAGGTCCAGCGCCGAGTAGTCACGGTTGCTCGACATCGTCCGGTTGCGCTCGGCCGCGAAGGGGGTGCCGACGTGGAAGTACGGTCCCTGCAGGATCACGTCCCGCCACGACGGCGGCGTGCTCCAGCGGCTCTCGAAGAACCCCTTGGCACGGTCGAGGCTCTCGTCCCATCCTCTGCTGAACTCCGGCCGCAGAGCGCCGACCTTCGGGGCGCGCGCGAGCACGGCGAGCGCCTCCGCCGCCGCGTGGTTCACGCACGAGAGCATGCGACTCGCCCCCACCGGCACGTCCTCGTCGCCGGACTCCATGAGCGCGTGCCACAGCTCCAGCTCCATGCGACGGTTGCGCTGGATCCGCGCACGGTGCGGGGTGAGATCCCAGCCCCCGGTTGGGCTCTTGAAGCCCGGCTCGCGCCCCGAACCGTCGTGACGCAACGACCCCTCGACCACTGCGGGGTGGTAGACACTCACAGCGCTCAAGAAGTCGACCTCACTTCTCGCGCCGTACACATTCACCGAATACTCCACGAGGTTGTGGACCTCGGAGAAAAGCTTCAAATCGTTGATGAAACGCCAGTGACGGCGCAAGCGCGGATACGTCGCACCGCGCAGCGTGTAACCCTTCGCGTCCGTGAGGTGCGAGGGCGGATGCACGAGCGTCGACACGCCGGATTCGGCCGCATGCGCCCAGGTCTGCGCCATGAAGTTCCGGTAGAGGTCCGGCTGGGTCCCTGCCATCTCCGGGTACATCGCGCCGGACCCGACGAATGCTGCCGTGGACTCCACGTCGCGCGATCCGAGCAGCACGCTCTCCGTTGCGCCGCTTCGGGCCAGGGCGAGCTCGCGGCGGGACGCCTTCTGCGCGTTCGAGGGTTTGTTGGCGAGCACCCACCACGGGTCGAACTCCCCGAGCAGTGCCGCGACGTCCGGGCGCGGACGCACCCAGGGCGGGTTCCCCACCTGCAGGTCGAAGCCGCCGCGGTCGAAGGCGGCGGCGAAGTCCAGCTCCCAGTGGAAGAAGCGCTGCTCGGCGGCGATCTCCGTCGTGCGGCGCAGCCAGGGGGTGTCCCCCAGCAGGGCGGCGATGTCCACCGCGCCCCCCAGGACGAAGAAGGTCTCGATGGCGTCCAGCTCGTCCCAGTCGGCCGCGGACCCCATGATGCGCTGACCGGCCCGGTGACGGGCATAGCCGGTGCGGTCCTTCGCGACCTCCAGGCTGCTGCCCAGGATCTTCTCCAGGGTGTCCAGCCACTCGGCCGGGGTGGGCGGGGCCACCCCGTCCTCCGGCAGCACCGGCCAGAACCACAGGGCGCACCAGGCGTCCATCACCAGGCGCAGGCGACGGTAGGCGGAGTTCGCATCCGCGAGGCTCTGCTCGATCTGTTCGCGGGTCACCTCCCCGCCCCCGGGCGTCTTCGCCCCCCACACCGGGATCGCCCGGCGGGTCTGCTCCTCCGCGATCCGCTGGCGGCGCAGCGCGAAGCCCCACAGCTCCTCCACCCGCTGGGTGAGCGCCCGCAGCCGTTCGAGGTCATGCGCGGAGGGCTTCGCCTGGAACCGTTTGGCGTGCTCGCGCAGCTCCTTCGCCCGCCCGGGGGCGAGCTTCTTGATCTCGGTATCCTGAGCGGCGGCGAACCAGCCCTCCCCGGGCAGCAGGAAGTGGAACACCTTGCCCGCCACACCCGGCCGTCGCCCGGATTCGCTCGCCTGCTCGTGCAGCGTGGTGAGCGGGAGCGCCTCCGGGGCCGTCGCCACCACGTCCTTGAGCTTCGCCTCGCCGAGGGCGCGCGAGGAGTACAGGGCGTGCCGGGCCCCGATCAGCGAGTTCCCGGCACGCAGGCGCAGGCCGAACCAGGGCGCCTTCAACCCGGGTGCCATGGTGTCCAGCCACAGCGAGACCTCGGCGAGCTCCACCGCGGTGGGGTTCAGGTCCACGCCGTACACGTTGTGCAGGGCGATGTACGCCTTCACGCGCTGCTGTTCGGCGGCGTACTCCTCCGGGTCGATGCGCTCGCCGGTCTCCGCCTGCCGGCGGGTCAGGTACTCCGCCGCGAGCTGCCGCACCGCTTCGATCGCGAACGCCCCGGACCCGAGGGCCGGCTCACAGATCGACAGGTCCAGGATCTCCGCGGCCGCGGTGCGGCGCCGCCGGATCGGATCACCATCGAAGTCCTCGTCCGCGAACGTCGCGGTGCCCTCCGGCAGGTCCGCATCGTCCGCGATCACGGGGTCCAGGAGCTCGGCGAGACCCTGGGAGACCGTGAAGGAGGTGATGACCTCCGGGGAGTAGTAGCTCGCGGACTGCTGCCGGGCCCGCCCGGAGAGGCGGAACACGAACTCGCCGTGACGGTAGGTGCGGGGTGTGGGTTCCCCGTGTTCGTCCTGCACCATCACCAGGTGCCGGCGCATCCCCTCGTCCACCACGTCGGCGGGCACCACCCAGGAGCCGTCCTCCGGTCTCCCGTTCCGGGCCACCTCCACCAGGTCCTCCGAGGCGATGGAGCCGGTGTAGCTCATGAGGGACTCGTAGACCGCGCCGAGCTGGTTGATGCCGAGCGCCACGTAGCTGATGAAGCCGCGGTCCCGACCCTTCCTCACCCGGGAGAGCAGCAGGTTCTCCAGCACCTTCTGCAGGGCGGCGTTACCGAGGCCCACCTCGTCCAGCAGCGCCGTCCGCGCCGGGTCGAACAGGTCCGCCTCGAGCCGCTCGAACACCAGGGAGCCCGCGCCGTGTCCGGCCTCCTCGCCCCCGTCGCCGTCCTCGCCGGGGCCGTTCGTCTCCGTCCTCGGCGCGTGCCCCTCGTCCACCAGGCGGAACAGGAGCTGCAGGGACTCGTACAGGTAGGTGCCCCGCTCCGCCTCCGCGGGGACCTCCCGCTGGAGCAGGTCCCGCAGACGGTCCACCGAGTAGCCGGCCTGGTACTCGGGGGCGCCGGCCGGCACCACCCCCAGCTCCGGGGACGCCTCCGCGTACAGCAGGAACAGGATGCGGTACAGGTAACGCAGGGACTGCAGCGCGAGGCGCTGCGCCTCCCGGTCGTCGAGCTCCGGGAGCCCCTGCGCACGTCGGCGCTCCAGCACCTCGTTGGCCAGGATCTCGATGCTCTCCCGGACGCCGTCGCGCAGGTCCGCGGAGACGCCCACCGCGTTGCTCACGGCCTGCTCGCGGGTGGTGGTCCACCAGACGTGGGAGGAGGCGTCCGGAGCCAGGGAGTCGGCGCTCAGGCAGGCGAGCATCCGCTCCACCTCGCCCCCGCGCTTCAGATCGGCCCGTTCGGCGACGGTCTGCAGGTCCGCCACCAGGTAGCGGCCCTGGGGCCAGAGGTCCGCCGAGGTCAACACCGCGAAGCGACCCGCCAGGACCAGCAGGAACTCCGGGCCGTCGAGCTCGAGGGACAGGGCGGAGAGCACCTGCGGGACCGAGGTGAGGGTCCGCTCCTGCTCGGTGCCCTCTTCCAGCACGACGTCGGCCGGGAGATGTCCGGCGCCCTTGGACAGCACGTCCTCCACGTCGTCGGCGGCGAGGGCGTCCAGCATCGCGAGCGGCGCGTGCTCCACGCCGCGCGTCGCGAAGCGGCGCAGGGGGCCGGTGCGGGTGACGTCCCACCGCTCGGCCACTCCCTGTTCCGTGGCGTACCCGAGGACGGTGCGCAGGGTGTCCGCGAGGGCCACGGACCGCTCGGCCAGCTGCTCACGTCGGGCGGAACCGTCCGCACGCTCCTCGTCCAGGGCGGCGGCATCGGCCTGCAGGTCCAGCAGTCGGGAGACCATGTCGCGGAGCCCCCCGGTGAACCGTTCCCGCGGGCTCCGCCACCCGGGGTCGTGCTCGCCGGCGCTGCGCCACCCGTCGAGCAGCTCCTTGGTGCGGGCCGCGAAGGTGCCGGAGCGGTCCTCGGAGATGAAGTAGTGCTCGCTGATCCAATCCTCGACCACGTACAGGGCGTCACTGTGCGCCATCAGGACCCTCCTCAGGCCTCGGGACGGGGGACGACCACCAGCAGCGGCCGGACGAAGGTCTTCTCGGGCAGCAGGTCACGGACGATGCGCCGCTCCTGTCGTACGGCCGCGCGGGTCGCGGCGAACAGGGACCCCTGGTGGCGGGCACCGGCGGCCTCCGTCTCCCAGCGGTCCTGCTCCGCCCGCCAGGCCTCCACCCGGCGGGTCGCGGCGGCGCGGACGGGGGGCTCCACCTGCTCCGCCAGGTGCGCGCGGGCCACCGGCACCGCGGCGCGCAGCAGGGGCCGGTACCGCTCCGGATCCGCGACGGTGCTGCCGATCGAGTCCGGCCCGAGGCCGATCTCCCGGAACAGGTCCGCGGGGGAGGTGTGCGGCAGGGCGCGCAGCGTGTCGCCGTCCTCGGCGATCCCCAGCACGCTCGCGGAGACGATCTGCCCCTTCGCGGTGGTGAGCGTGCCCTGCAGGATCACCCACGGACGGTCCACGTCGCCGTGGACCGCGAACACGGCGCCGCGGTCCAGGCCGGCGAGCACCCGGTCCCCCACCCAGTCCAGCACCGGGTGCAGGGGTCCCAGGAAGTGGACCTCGGGCCAGTTGGTCCCGGAGTCGTCGTCCAGCGCGGAGCGGAGACTGCGGGCGGCGACCTCGTGGGAGGCCGTGAGCCGCAGGCTGCTCCGCACCCGGCGGTCCGCCAGGTAGCTCTGGGGCAGGTGCTCCAGACGGCGCGCGAGGTCCGGGGGCGGGGTGAAGCGGATCAGGCCTGTGCCCGGGTCCACCTGCAGGTCCACGCCGCCCCGGGAGGGGCTGCGGCCGGGCTCGGTGTGCAGTTCGGTGAGACCGTCGAGCAGGAACTCGGCGTCGTCCCGGAACAGCCCCGTGGTGTGGGTGCGGGCCACCCCGGCGCGGTGGCCCGCACCGCGCCGGGGGGTCACGGGGTCCATCGCGAGCAGCACGGCCAGGAAGTCGTCCTCGGGATCGAGGTCCTGCGGCGCGGGCGCCACCTCGTCGAAGTCCTTCACGCCGCGGAGCACGTCGATCAGGGCGCTCTGCTCCGCGCGGGCGTCGTACTTCTGCATCAGGGAGGCCGCGTCCCCCAACTGCTCGTGGGCCTCCGTCTCCCGTTGCAGGAGGCGGCGCAGCACGTGGACGTCCCCGTCGAAACCGTCGATCGCGCTGAGGTCGAGCAGGAGGGCGGTGATCTGCGGGGGTGTCCGCTGCCCGTAGCGGTCGATGCGGCCGTTGCGCTGCTCGATACGGATCAGCGACCAGGGCACGTCGTAGTGCACCAGTTCGTGGCACTGCGCGTGGAGGTTCACGCCCTCCGAGGCGATGTCCCCCGTCACCAGCACCCGGATCGGGGAGGCGGACTGCTTGAAGGACTCCACGACGCGCTGCTGCTCGACGTCCGTGAGCCCGCCGTGAAGCATCGCGACCTGGTCCGCGCGGAGGCCCAGGTCCTGCGTGAGGTGGGTGCGCAGCCAGCGGAGGGTCGCCACCCGCTCGGCGAACACGACCACCCGCTCGGGGGAGTTCTTCGCGATGCCCTTGTCCTGCAGGAGCGTCACCAGGAGCCGGTACTTCCCGGACCTCGGACCGCCCTTCACCGGGAGGCACGCCTCATTGAGCCGCATCAGTCGGTCCAGTGCGGCCGCCTCCGCGGCGGAGGCGCTGGTCGGCGGGATGGCCTCCAAGGTCTCCACCCCTGCAACGGCCCGCAGTTCCCGGCTGCGGTTGTTGAGGGTCTCCTGCAGGGCCACCGGGGAGGACAGGAACGCCTTGGCCAGGGTCCACGGGAACAGCTGCGCCCCGCGGCCGGCGACCGGGGACCGGCCGATGGCCGGATGCGTCCACACCGCGGAGATCTCCCGGGCGACGGCGACCTCCTCCGGGGACGGGTCCACCGGCACCAGGTCCGGGTCCCTCCGCTCCGCCCAGTTCTCCCCCACCACGTCCTTCACGGAGTCCGAGTACCGGTGCCGGCGGATCATCAGACGCTTCGTGGCGCCCTCGGCGATCTCCCGGGACGGGGAGACGGCCGTCGGCTCCAGCAGGCCGATCAATTGGGCGAAGGAGGCGTTGCTGCCGTTGTGCGGGGTGGCCGAGGCCAGGATCAGGGCGTCCGTGTTCGGGGACAGGAGCCTGGCCAACTGGTTGTTCTGCGTCGCCTGGTTGGTGACGTTGTGGGACTCGTCGATCACCACGGCATCCCACCGGTGGTCCCGCAGGTCGTGGGCGAAGCGGTCCTGCTTCAGGGTGTCCATGGAGACGATCACCTTCTCGTAGAAGGTGAAGGGGTTCCGCGAGGCGGGCAGCTTCTGCTTCACCTGCTGCACGCCCTCGGAGTCCAGGCGGACGAAGGGGATGGCGAAGCGGGTCCACAGCTCGTGCTGCATCTGCTCGAGCACGTGGCGCGGCACGACCACGAGGATCCTGCGGCCGCGGCCGCGCCGGATCAGCTCCGCGAGGATCATGCCGATCTCGAGCGTCTTGCCGAGTCCCACCGCGTCCGCGATGAGGATCCGCGGGCGTACCCGCTCCGGGTCCAGGGTCCGCTCGACGGCCTCCCGCTGGTAGGGCAGGTCGTCAGCGAGCATGCGGGAGGAGACCGTGAGGCCGGGTTCGTCGACCGGGACGGGGGTGCGACGCAGCATCGCCTCGAGCCAGAGACGTGAGCGCCGGGAGTGCGGGGAAGTGTCCGCGACGACCAGGGTGTCCTCCGGGGCGACCGGGTCGACCCGGTCCAGGCTCGCGTAGAAGGAGGCAGTCGTGCCCTCTACGAAGCCGCCCACCCCGCGCACGCCGTACAGGAGACCGTCGGGGCTGTCCTCCACCGAGGTGACGAGCCAGGTCTCGTCCCGCACCCGGACCAGGGATCCCGGGGTGATCGCGTCCTGCTGGTCCTGTCGCGTCCCGACCTGCACCGGTCACCTCTCCGTCGTCCGACCTCTCGCTGCACTGTATGTCAGACCGCATGGGCCATGTAGCTATCTCCGGGATGTGTTGCACGAGGTCAGCGCGGCGATCGGACCCGAGAGGCCCTAGGATCGCGGGATGGCTGCCCACCCCGCCCCCGTTCCGTCCTTCTGGTGGTCCGGAGACCGCTCCGAGCGGTACTGGGTCGAGCAGCTCCGGACAGACGAGTACGGCGACCGCCTCATCGCGCCGGACGACCCCCGGTACGCCACGATGCACGGGGTGGAGGTCGGGGACCTGGTGCTGCGCTGGTACTCGGAACGACACCCGGACGGCGGTACCCGGCGCAGCGGGATCCATGCGGTGTCCCGGGTGATCGGGCGGCTCCGGCCGAGCACCGACCTCTGGGAAGGGAGTACGTGCGTCGAGGTCCCCCTGACACGCCGGACGATGCTGGACCGTCCGGTGCTGCTGACCGACCTCAAGCGACGTGAGGAGGAATTCCGGGCGTCGTCGGAGGCCCTCGCCGAGGCTGTCGCGCCGATGCCCCGCCATTCCCCGTGGCAGTTCCCTCGCACCGGCCTGAAGCCGATGACGAAGTACCTCACCAAACTCACCCGGGCCGACCTCGAGGTGATCGTCGCGGACCACCCGCACCTGGCGACCGCCATGACCCGCGCCTGAGCGAGCACGGGTCACGGCGGCCGGCCGGTCAGAGGCTCTTGCGGCGCTTCCGGGCCTCCGGATCGGGGGCCGGCACGACCGGCTGGACCCCCTGCAGGACGGACACCGGGGTGCGACGGATCTCCACCGGGTCGGTGACCGTCACCCCCACGCCCTCCGCGGCGACCTCGGCGGCCACGGCGGCCGCCGGACTGGACGCCGCGGCGCCGCGGCCCCCTGCGGCCCGCGGCCACAAGGGGTGGGAGACCACGAGGGCCCGGTCGCCGTTGCGGATGACGGGGATGCCGAGGTCACCACGGCGTTCCAGCGCACTGCCCCGGGAGTTCGCGCCCAGGTAGTCGTCCAGGACCCGCTTCAGGTCGTCGACCTGTGTGAACCAACGCTCCGGGTCGAGCTGCGCGCCGGCGGCGAGATCGAGCATGTCCAGGGCGAGCCGCCAGTTCAGGGCGCCGTGGAGACGCTGGTTATCCCATCCCTGTAGGCAGTCCGGGCACAGGGCGGTGCAGCGCCGGCGGTGACGACGCTCCGTGTACTCCCGGGTGAGGTCGTCGCGGGTGGCCCCCAGGAGCTTCTCCAGGTTCGCCTCGCGGCCGAACTCCTCCGCGTACCCGGCGCCATTGGCCGCGGCGTCCGCCAGATAGACGCGCAGCGACTCGGCTCCCGTGTCGGGGTCCCGGAACGGGTACAAGCCGCTCTGGAGCTCCTGGGGGTCCACGTCGAGGCTGACCTTCGCCGAGCGTCGGAGGATCTCCGCGAACGAGAGGTACGCGCTCATGCCCGCCGGGAGGACGGCCGCGTCCGCAGGGACCACTCCGCCGGGCACAGCCGGGTCCCGGAGACCGAAGGTGACGGCGTCGGTCACGCGGGTGAAGCCGAGGGCGACGTCCCCGAACCGCTTCCCGTTCCGCCCCTCCGGCGGGAACTCGAAGAGGTCGTCGTTGACTGCATAGAGCTTCCGGCTCCACTCGCGCAGGTCGTAGAGCGAACCACGGTTCGCGTTGAACTGGACGATCCGGCTCTGAGGGAACCGCTCTGCGTGCAGACTTCGGAGGTCCGTCGTCGATCGGGCCTCGCCGGTCGGCGCGAAGGTGGGCTGGGACCGACCCGTGAGCGCGGTGGACTCCCCGCGGTAGTCCTCTGCATGCTCCCTGGAGGCCCAGAATCCGCGGGGCTCGACCATCCGCACGATGCCGAGTTCCTCCCCGCACAGGGGGCAGGCCCCCTGGACGAGGTCCGCGGGGGCGACGTCACCGCCCGAGCCGGATCCGACGTCCGCGAAGCTGCAGGAGCGGCAGGTGCTGAGCCATTTCACAGGTCCCACGGGATCCCGGTGCAGGAAGTTCCCGGCCTCCCCGGTACCCTTCCGCGCGTACCCGGGCGCGAAGTCCGCGAGCCCTTCCACGGTGTACACCACGCCGTCGCGGACCACTTGAGCGCCCGGTGCGTAGGACGACAGGGCCTGGGCGAGGTCCCGGTCGGCCACCGTGGCGTCCTGGACGGCCTCGGAGACGGTCTGGTTCTTACCCCGCCGCGGCACGGAGTGGTAGAGGTTCCGCACCAGGGTGGGGAAACCGTGCATGGGGAGGACGGCACCTCGGGCGGCCACCTCGGAGAGTTGACCCTCCAGGGCGGTCGGATCGGCCTCCTCGGCGCTGCCGACGTCGTCCCGGACGGCCTGGTCGATGCGCTCCACGAGGTGGTCGAGCACCTCCCGGACGGCTGCGGAGCGTTCGGCGTCGGACAGGACGGTGCCGACGAGGAGGGATTGCCCGAGTCGCTCCACGTGATCGACGTTCCGAGCAAGCCAGGACGCCAGGTGCTCCCGGGTGGTGCCGTTGAACCACTGCTGCACGGTGCCGAAAGTGCCGTGGCCGCTCGCCGCGGTCCACTTGACCTCCGGACACGTCAGGAAGCAGTCCTTCAGGACGGCGGAGGCCAGGACCCGTTCGGAGACCTGGCGCCGTCCGGACATCAGGTAGGGCTGCGGGGCGGGGTCCCCGGTGATGCGATCCGCGTGGCGGTAATAGTACTGGTCGTGCTCGGAGTCCCGGCACACGGTGATCGCGTAGGAGAAGTGCTGTCCAGATCGACCGGCACGGCCCACCCGCTGCTGATAGTTGAACCGCTGGGGCGGCATGTTGGCCATCACCACGCTGTTCAGGCTGCCGATGTCGACACCGGCCTCCATCGTCGTCGTCACACTCAGGACGTCCAGTGGGTCCGCGAGATCGGACTCACCCAGGGCCTCGAGGGTGATGCCCTGGAAGAGACGTTGACGACGCCGTTGGACCTCGGCCGGGCGGGTCTGCGCGGTGAGTTCCGCGGTGGAGATCCGTCGGGGCTCCTGTTCGGCGAGCTCCCGGTAGTAGCTCCGGCCAGCATCAGCTTCCTCGATCGGCTCCAGGACGCCGCCACTGCACCCGGTGTTCGCGCACACCCCGGCGGAGGGGTGCAGGTGACGGAAGGTGCAGACGCTGCACTGGTACATCGTCCCGGTACCCGCCGAGACCGTCAGCGGCCGCTGCGCCATCCGCGGCAGGATCCGCCATCCCTCGTCGAGGTACGTGAGCACGAGCGCTTGCTCGACGCCGTGTGCGAGGGTCTCCGCTTCCTCGAGGCCATGGCGCTCGGCGACCCGGCCCAGGTAGTCGCGGACCGGTGCCGGGGCCGCGCCGTCCATCGAGGCGTTCCTGCCCTTCTCGCGGAAGCCACGGAGGCCCAGGATGCGGAGGACGGAGGCGACGACTTCCTGCGTGGTCACCTCGTCCAGGCCCGGGAGGGGATCCAGGTCGTCGACCGGCCGCAGGAAGCCGATGCCACTGGACTCACTGTCCCGCCGCGTCCCGTCGAAGATCAGGTCGACCAACTCGCCCGCCAGGTCCTCGTCGGCCTTGCGGGCGAACTCCCGGGCATTGAACCCGAAATCCTGGGACCACGCCCCGGGGGTGGGCGACGGGAAGGCGCGGTACCAGCGATGCACCCTCCCTCGGACCTCCGAGGGGTACTGCTTCGCCGATTCCGCGACACCGGCCGGGCTGATCCCCGCGGCCACGGCGGCGTCCCGGACCGCGGAGACGATCTGGTCCCAAGTACGCGTCCCGGCCTTCTCCAACGCGTCCCGGAACTCCGGTGAGAGCTCGCCCGAGTCGATCTCGGCAGCATGGTCCACGTCCCAGTTGCCCAGTGACGCGTCCAGATGGTCGAGCACGGCCTGTTCGTCGGGGGTCAGTGACCTCGCCGTCCTCCGGTCCAGGCCCCTCCGGATGATGTCGAGCTGCTGCTCGACCGTGGTGCCGTCGATCAACTGGCGAGCCAGGGCGTGCGCCAGGAAGTCCACGTACTGGCGGTGGTCGAGGCCGGCAGCGGTGCGGGCGGCGGTGTCCCGGTTGTCCGTGAAGATGATGGTCCGGTAGTCGGCAGGCTCGTCGCCCATCACCCGGGGGAGCCGGCGCGCGTACACCTGGACGAGCTGCCCCGGGGCGGTGCGGTGGGCACGGATCGGCGAGTGCACCCGACCGCCCGCCCGGTAGTCGCGCTGCCGGGCGACGAGCTGCTGGGCGCAGGCGAGGCACCGGTCCGGGAGCGCCGGGAAGCTGTCCGGGGCCTTCCGGGCGTCGATGTCGACGAGGAAGGCGTTGCCCTCCCGCTCGGCGACCCTGGTGTCGAGGCGTCCGGAGGAATGGAGCAGCCCGGCGCCCACCATGTGCTTCACCTTCCCGGCTGTCCACTCGGGTTTCGTCGCGGGCCGGTCCGTCGATCCGCGGAGCCACACCCACCGGTAGTCCCGCCGGGTGCGCATGTTGACCATCTGCGAGGTCGCGTTCTCGAGTTCGAAGGGGGTCGCGGACAGGTACTCGACCCCTGGGGTCGAGGCGTCCCGGTGCACGTACCCGCCCAAGCTCACGTCCCCGCACTCCGTGCAGTACAGCAGCTCGAGGACCCGTGCCCCGCAGTGTTCGCAGGCCGCGGCCGGGGCGGCGTGGAGGGCGCCGATCCGGGGGTCGTCCTGGGCCGGCGCCTCCGGACAGGACGGGTCGATACAGGCCCACAGACCGGCCTGCGCGCGGGCGAAGACGTGCGCACGGAGGGGCAGGGTCTTCTCGTCCCCGGCGGTCGCGATCGTCGACAGGACCCGGGAGAGCGCGCCCGTCCGGACAGCGGAATCGTCTTCGTCCCGGAACAGGCGGCGGGCCACCTCCCCCACTCGGGTGGCGCGGAAGGACGTGGAGGTCGGGTCCTCCACGTCGCTGCGGCAGGCAGCGGCGACCTGCTCCGCGAGCCGTGGGGCGTGCTCCGGTCGCCAGTCCTCGGCGGTGCGGAGGGGCTCGAGCGGGGGGACGGCCTCGGCCCGACCCGCCGTCACGTGGAAGGACTCTCGCGGCGCGCCGAAGAACTCCTCCAGGTAGGCCCTGCCGGACTCATCGGCCTCCAGGGACGCCGAGGCGGCGATGATGCGGAGCTGCGGGGAGTCGGGGCGCAGCCCGATCCGGTCGAGGAACCGCCGAAGCAGAAGGGCGACCTCCGTGCCGGCCGTCCCCCGGAAGGTGTGGAGCTCGTCGACCACCAGGGTGAAGACGGCGCCGGGCTCCTCGCGCAGCCAGGTGGCGGTACGCTCGAACATCTCCTCCTCGTGCTCCCGCATGAGCATGACGTTGAGCATGGCGTAGTTGGAGATGAGCAGGTCCGGGGGCGCGGCGAGGAAGTCCTGACGGTGCACCATTTCGTTGCGGCGCGGATCGCTGAAGAGGTCGAGCTCCTCGCCCTGCCGCTCCGCGGCGACCAGGTCGTACTCCTTCTCCAGCTCGCGGATCTTCTCGGCGTCCTGGGCGAGGCGGTCCGCGGACACGGTGGCTGAACTGCCGGGGGTCGCCCCGGTGTAACGACCGAACCAGATGCGCGCGCGAGGGTCCGCGGCCTCGAGCCGGCGCACGGCCCGTCGGAGCCGCACGAGCTGGTCCTCCACCAGGGCGTTGGTCGGGTAGAGGATCAGCGAACGGAGGGCGGCCGTGCGCCGCTCGTGCTTCCTGACACCCACCGAGGTGATCTTGTCCGCTGCCCACCACCGGTCCACAGGGCCCGGGGTGGGCCAGCCGCGGGCCTCTTCCAGCAGACGAGTGAGCACGGGGAGCAGGAAAGCCTCCGTCTTGCCACTGCCCGTTCCCGAGGTGACCACCACATGAGGGCGGTCCGTGCTGCCTGAGAGCGAGTGCTCGAGGGATTCGGCCTGGTGGTCGCGGAACAGGACGTCCGCTCCGGTGTCCAGGTGCGGGAACAGCGCACGGGCGACGGTCATCATCGTGTCGGGTGGGGTCCCGAGCGCCTCGGCCACGTGCTCGACCGGGACCTCCGCCGGGTAGCGGAGCACCGGCTCGAGCAGCTGTTCGGCGAAGGTGTTGTCCGCGTCCAGGACGAGCTCCCGACGCGCTGCGGCGATGCCCGGGTCACGAAGACGGAAAGCGGTCTCGTAGTAGGAGAGGTAGGCGTCCCGGAGGGACTCCTGCAGCTCGAACGGCGTCGTGGTCATGACGTGATCCTTGCGTGGAGGGTGGCGGCGATGTCCTCGGGGACACCGTGGTAGGTCAGGGAGAAGGCGCTCCGGTCAGGGGTGGGGACGCAACCGGCACAGAGCACCGCGGTGCGCTCGTAGAGCTCGGGGAGCCGCGCACCGAGGGGCACGGTGAGCGTCCGGCTCCGCGGCTCGTACCCGAGGAGCGGAGTCCGGACGCCGAGGGCCGCGAGGTGCTTTCCGAGGTCCACGTCGGCCGGGGCGGCGGTGCGTTCCCCGATGTCCGTGGCGCCGCGGTACCAGTACTCGCGCCGGTACCCGCGGTGCCGTCGGTACAGGCCGGGGGCCTCCCACCCGGCGACATCGATCCAGGCGAGTTCGTCGACCCGGTACATCTGCCACGGCCCGTCCACCATCGTGACGTCACGCCGAGGGAGGTCCCGCGCGACCTCGGAGAGGTCCGGCAGGACGTCGGCCAGGCGGGCGTACGACCGCCCCGCGTCCGTCACTCCCGCCAGGGCATCGTGGGCCAGGAACGCCTCGGCCCCGACCCCGTCCACGACGCTGAGGTGCATCCCGGTGGCCGCGAGACGGACGGACCCACCGAGCTCCTCGGCGGCCGCCTCGGCCCCATCGAGGCTCTCCAGGTCCCATGCCCCGGTCAACGCCGGTCGCCCGTCGGCCAGGACACTGACCGAGGCCTCCCGGGCCTCCCACCGATCCCGACGGAAGAACGCGTCGCGCGACGTCTCGACCGTCCCCAGCGCGGAGAGGTCCCGGAGCAGCTGCGGGTGGTCCTCCGTGAGGTCCGGGGCCTGGGAGCTCAAGGCCAGCAGCATGGCCACGTCCCCGCTGTGGAGGTGCGCGATGGCGTCCTCGACGACCACGGGCGGGATGTCGTCCGCCTCGATCTCCGGCAGGTCCACGACCGGGAGGGTCGCGACGTCCACCGTGTCCTCCGCCGCCGACGCCGGCACGGCGCGTCCCTTGGCCCGGAGCCTCGCCGCCCGTTCCTCGGGCTTCAAGGCCATCCAGTGGCTGGTCGGGGAGCGTCGCACCGCGCCGCATTCCGTGCACACGCCCGTCTGCCATGTCGGCCGCTTCTGACCGTCGAGGAAGGTGGGGAAGTGGAATCGGTGGTGCCCGCTCACGAGACAGGACCGGGTCGAAGGATCCGGGAGGAGCAGGGTCCTCGTCTCCGTGCTGCGGCGCACATGACGGGACGCCCAGTCGACCGCGGGCGGGGGCCCGGACACGGGCCGAGACCGTCCCTCACCGTCCACGAGCGCCCCCCGTACGAGCGCCGCTTCCGGGAGGGTCCGGGCCGCGGTCGCATCGAGGGGCTCCTCGTCGTGCCCGAGGCTCGGCCGGAGGCGCCATCCTTCGACACTGCGGGTCCGACCGGAGCGGAGGCGAAGCGTCTCGGACTGCATCAGGTCCCCTCCCGCGGAGGCACGCAGCTCGATCCGGTAGTCCCCGTCGCCCACCCCGTCCGGGAGGGCGATGACCTCCGGTGTGGTGATGCCGGCACGCAGCGTGACGGGTGCGCCCCCCGTCCTCAGCTCGGTCAGACGGAGATCGTAGGTGCCGCTCTCCGCGCCGAGGGTCACGACCACTTCCGGGACGGCGTCGGAGTGCCACCGTCGTACGCGTCCGGGTATCCGGATCCCGCCGCGGACGTGGAACTGCGTGCTGACGGACGCCACCAGGGGGCTGAGCTCGTCCTCCACCTGGTACCCCTCCGGCACACTCCCGGGGACGAACCCGTCGACCACGAGCCAGTCGGCGGGCAGGCCGTGCACCTCGACGTCCCGCCGCCCGGAGAAGGCGGTCCGCCGGAGGAGGTCCCGGAGACGGTCCACGAGCTCGTCGGGGGTCTCCGGACTGACGAGGATCCGATGTCTCGCCCCGGACACGGCGCGCCGCACCTCGACGAAGGTCCCGGCGGCCTCGTCCTCGACGAGGACCACGATCCGACGGGGGGACCGGACCAGTTCCCGTCCGTCCTCGTGCGTCAGCGCGATCTCCTTGTCCAGGAGCTCCGACGGGCGGACACCCAGTTCGTAACCGGCCACGAAGGACGTCGAGGTCGACACCGGACGGGGATGGACGGGCTCCTGCCCCCCGCTGTGGCGCAGGGACCACGTCCCGGGATCCGGATCGCGCCGCACCATGAACCCCAGATCGGCGATCTCCTGGTCGTCCGCCCGCCCCCGGACCAGGATCCCGAGCATGACGCGTTCCCTGTGGAGTCCGCGTGGCGTCCCCGGGGCCTCCCGCTCGACGCTCTCGACGCTACCGTCCCAGCCTTCGAGCTCGGAGATGGCGACGTCGACGATCCGCCGTCGCGCCTCGGCCGCCGACCACTTCCCGGAGAGCTCCTTGGAGGCGCCGCTCCCGGGGGAGTGGACCCATTCGGCGACGACCTCGCCCATCTCGGACGGGGAGACCGAGGAGCGCGGGGCGAACCCGAACTGGTGGAACATGCGTCGCAGGGCCCGGCGGTCGGCGGCACGCACCAGGGCCTGGGAGACCGGCAGTCCCACGTACCGCTGTCCCGACGTGGCCCGGGCCGACGGGAGCCCGTAGCGCCCGTCCATCTCGTCCAACCACCAAGAGAAGGACTCCCAGAAGGTCTCCGTCACCGTGAAGTCCCGGCGGAGCTTCTGCTTGTCCCCGGACCCGAGCCGCAGGACGGGGAGCAGGTGCTCGTAGTAGTTCGTGGAGGACACGTACTTGGCCCCGGTCGCGGACTCGTCCATCTCCTGTGCCGCGATGACCGTGGCCGTCAGGAGCGCGATCACCGGAGGGGGGAAAGCCATCTCGGCCAGCTCGGTCGCCCCGCGCCTCTCCCCCGCGTCCTTCCGCCAGCGCAGCAGGTCCGTCTCCAGATGGACGAAGAGATTGCTCCGGAACTCCGGCGGCTCGAGGGCTCCGCGCACCACGTCCAGGAGACGGTCGCGCCCGGTCCCGCGATCGAGCCCGAACCTCTCCTCGAGATGTGCGTACATGTCCGGAACCGGGTCCAGGTAGAGCGGCCGCCCAGAGTTCTCCTCCCGGAGGAAGTACTGGTTCAGTTGCTCGTTCCACTTCCGATACGTCTCCAGGGGCGTCAGCGTTCCCCGTCCCCGTCGACCCACCGTCACTCCTCCATCCGACCTGTGTGGCACGATGCGGCACCACTCACACCATTGTGACTGCCACCACCGACGGACGAGGGTGGAGTTCGGATCCGGAGATCACGATTGAATCAACCGCTTTCCGACAGTGCCCGATATGTCTCCGCAATGATCTCGGCGCATTCCGCGACATCGTCGTGCTCCCAGAAACGCAGGACCGTCCACCCGGTGGCGTGCAGTCGGGCGTCGGTGTCGCGATCTCTCGCCACATTGCGCCCGAGCTTCTCCGCCCACCACGCATGACGGGTCCGAGGCGCGGTGCCGTGCTCGGGACACGCGTGCCAGAAGCATCCGTCGACGAACACCGCGAGGCGCACCCTCGTGAAGACGATGTCCGCACGCCGCCGCGGCAGGCCCGGCAGGGGGTGGTCCACCCGGAACCGGAAGCCGCGGCTGTGGAGGGACCGTCGGAGGGCGGTCTCCGGCGCGGTGTCGCGACGCCGCTGCCGCGCCATCCTCGCGGAGACCGAGGTCGCGACCGGCTCCGGCCCGTCGACGGGCCCTCCCGGTGGTGTCGGCGCGGGGGGTGTGTCGGGAACCGTGGAGGATGCACGGAACCCGGGCGGGCGCCGGCTAGGATCGGGGGTCGTGACCACAACGCCCCCTTCCTCGGACTCCGGGAACCAGCCGATCCAGGTCCTCGACCTGTTCGCCGGGGTCGGTGGGCTCAGCCAGGGCTTCCGCGAGGGCGACCCCCGCTACCGGACGGTGGCGGCCGTCGAGTCGGAGCCGCGCGCCGCCGCCGGCTACGCGCTGAACCACGGGGCCGATGTCCACGTGGGGTCGATCCAGGAATGGCTCTCCACGGAGGAGGTCCCGTCCGCGGACATCGTGATCGGTGGCCCGCCCTGTCAGGGCTTCTCCGCACTCGGGGCCCGTCGTGCCGATGACGAACGCAATTCCCTGTGGCGCCATTACGCGGAGGCCGTCCGCCGGGCAGGACCGCGATACTTCGTCCTGGAGAACGTGCCCCAGTTCCACCGGTCGGCCCAGTTCCCCCTCTTCGAATCGATGACGGAGCCCGGTGGGGACCTCGCGGACTACGCGATCTCCGCGCACACCGTGAACGCTGCGGAGTACGGGACGGCACAGGTCCGCAAGCGCATCATCGTGGTGGGGCATCACCGGGACCTGACCGACCCGGGCATTCCCGCGCCCGAGACCGACCGGACCGCGTGGACGACGCTGGCCGACGTGATCCGTGACCTCCCGGTCCCGGAGGAGATCATCGGGGGCCGTCTCCACGGGCTCCCGGACGGGACCACCACGCCGGGACCGTACCGGTCGGACGAGCTGCACGTGACGCGCACCTACTCCGACCTCTCGCGGCGCCGTTTCGCGGCGATCCCGTTCGGCGGGAACCGCTTCGACCTCCCCGACGACCTGCTGTGCGAGGCCTGGAGACACCACCCCTCGGGCAGTGGGGACGTCATGGGGCGTCTCCGGTGGAACCAGCCCTCGGTCACGATCCGGACCGAGTTCACCAAGCCGGAGAAGGGCCGCTACCTGCACCCCGTCCAGGACCGTTCCATCTCGCCGCACGAGGGGGCACGCATCCAGGGGTTCCCGGACGACTACCGCTTCGTCGGTCCCATCACGCAGATCGTCAAACAGATCGGCAATGCCGTCCCCATCCCCCTCGGACGGGCGCTCGGCGCGCACCTGGCGCCTCTCCTCACGACGAACTGATCCTGAGGCCGGCACACGTCTCATCCCTGGCCCCGCCTCGCCCCCGGCAGCCGCAGCACCCCGAACCCCGCCAGCCCCACCACCGGAAGTAGCGGCCACCACCACAGCGCCCCGCCCGGGCCGACCACGCCCGCCGAGGCCATCACCGCGAGCCCGGCGATCACGCACAGCGCGGCGGCGACCGGCCGCCAGGGCGCCGGGGCCGGGCGGTCGTCGGGTCGCGGATCCTCGAAACGGCCCATGACCAGCACCACCAGGCCGGTCAGCACCAGCAGGACCAGCACCCACAGCGGGCGGGTCAGCCACCAGGTACCGCTCAGCGGCTCGGGCAGCAGCACCCGGGCGTCCAGGCCGAGCAACAGGTGCGCGAGGCCCACCATCACGGTCAGGTGCCACAGGAACCAGGTCATGATCCGCCGGTTCATCGCGACCGTCACCAGCCACACCCGCGGCCGCGACAGCCAGGCCGCCAGCGGCCGCTGCAGGCTCAGCACCGCGCCGGCCTGCAGCATGCCGAGGAAGGCCATGGTCACCCGGGTGGGGCTCGAGTTGGAGATGGCGTCGGTCCCGGCGGAGATCATCGAGACCGGGTACGGGCCGAGGCCGACCAGCAGCAGCAGGCCCACGAGTCCGATCGCCGCGAGCAGCATCCGTTGCCGCGGTCGGACCAGTCGGCCGTCGAGCCAGGCGTAGCCGACCTGGTGGAAGGCCGCCCAGACCAGCAGGTAGTTGGGGTAGCCGAGCACCGGCGAGCCCAGACCGATGCTCACCGCGTCCACGACGGCGGCCAGCAGCACTCCGCCCGCCACGGAGGCCCAGCCGAACCGCTCCCACAGCCACAGGCAGGGAGGCGCCACCAGGATCACGAGCAGGTAGGCGGCGAGGAACCAGGTGGGGATCAGCGCCATCTGCGAGGCCAGCCGGGCCGCTTCCCGATCCCCGCCGGCGGCGACGACTGCCACGCCGATCACCAGCCAGGTCAGCAGCAGCGGCACCAGGGGGACGCCGAGGCGCCGCAGCCGTGCCCGCAGCCAGGCGCCGTAGCCGGTGCCCTTGCGGCGGGCGGAGCGCCAGGAGAGCCCGTTGGAGTAGCCGCCGACCAGGAAGAACACGGGCATCACCTGGAACAGCCAGGTCAGCGGGTGGGTCCAGGCGGCACGGTCGAGCACGCCGTGGGGCTGGATCCCGCCGTCGGCGTCGACGGCGATGATGGTCCAGTGCCCGAGGACCACGACGGCGATGGCGGCGGCCCGCAGGGCGTCGACCACCCGGTTGCGGGTGGCCGGGGTGGCGGCGTCGAGCCGTGCGGCCCGCTCCGACACCCGCCCGCCGCTCATGAGTCCACGAGGGTGACCTCGAAGGAGTAGCGGGAAGCGCGATACACGTGCCGCCCGACCTCGACCACGGAGCCGTCGTTGGCGAAGGCCGTGCGCTCCATGGTCAGCAGGGCCGCACCGAGCTCCTCCCCCAGCAGCTCGGCGTGCTCCTCGTCGGCGACGGTGGCGCCGATCCGCTCCTGGGCCAGCACCGTCGCGATACCGCGTTCCCGCAGGGAGGCGTACAGGCCGGTGGCGGCGAGGGCCTCGCGGGAGGGGGCGATGCGCTCGGGCACCATGTTGCGCATCACCGCGAGGGGCTCCCCGTCGGCGTAGCGCACGCGCAGCAGGTCCAGCACCTGCTCGCCGGGGCCGAGCTGCAGGCGGTCGACGGCCTCGGGGCCCGGCCGCCCGATGCGGTACTCGACGATCTCCGTGCGGGGCGCCTTCCCGGCGGTGCGGAGGTCGTCGTACAGCGAGGTCAGAGCCACCTGGCGGTGCACGGGCGCCTGCACCACCTGGGTGCCGACGCCGCGCTTGCGCACCAGCATCCCCTTGTCCACGAGCTCCTGGATGCCCTGGCGGACGGTGGGCCGGGAGAGCCCGAGACGCTGCGCGAGGGCCAGCTCGTTCTCCAGGCGACTGCCGGGGGGCAGCACGCCGGACCGCACGGCCTCCTCGATCGCCCCGGCGAGCTGGAGGTACAGCGGCGTGGCGGAGGACCGGTCGACGGTGATCTCGAGGGGGGCGGCGACGTCGCGGGAGACGCTCATCGTCTCCTCCTTCCCAGCATTGGTCAGGACAAATATACGGCCCGGGGCGGGCAGGTGCCCGGCCCCGGGCCGTCGTCGCGGGCGGGAGGGTCCCGCCTCAGGTCACTTCCTCAGGTCAGCACGGCAGGTCACCGAGCCGGCTCCCCGCACCGGCTCAGCGCTGCGAGTCGGCGAGGCCCTGCTTCACGCGACCGAGGTAGATCTCGCCGGTGGTGACCTCCTCCTCGAGCTGCTCGAGGGTGCGGCCCTTGGTCTCGGGCACCCACTTCAGCACGAAGAGGAAGGCGATCACGTTCAGGGCGGCGAAGGCGAAGAACGAGTTCGACAGGCCGATGGTCGCGATGATCGAGGGGAAGAACAGGCTGAGGAACGAGTTGGTCATCCACAGGATGAACACCGACATGCCCATGCCGAAGGCGCGCATCTTCTGCGGGAAGATCTCCGAGAGCGTCACCCAGGTGGCGACGTTCAGGCACAGCTGCATCGAGCCCACGAAGCAGGTGATGAGGACCAGCAGCACGAAGGGCTTGAGCGTCCCCTCGGGCAGCGCCACGGCCGCGGTGCCGATCAGCACGTGGAAGATCGTCACCAGCCCGTAGCCGGCCAGGAAGGTCTTGCGACGGGAGACGCGGTCCATCATCTGCAGGGCGATGATCGCCGCGATCACGGAGATGGTCGCCGGGGCGATGTTCGCGATGAGCGCGCCGCCCCGGGCGAAGCCCGACTCCTCCAGCACCCGCTCGCCGTAGTACTGGATCGAGTTGATGCCGGTGGTCTGCTGGAAGAAGCCTAACCCGCAGCCGATCAGCACGATCTTGACCAGGTTCTTGTTGCTGAAGATCTTGCCCAGGCTCCACTGGGTGCGCTGCGCCTCGGCGTCGCGGGCGCGGACGATGTCGGCCAGCTCCGGCTCGGCACGGTCGTCGGGACGCAGCGTGGAGAGCACCCGCAACGCCTCGTCCTCGCGGCCCTTGTCGATCAGCCAGCGCGGGGACTCCGGCATCTTCGCCATCCCCATCAGCAGCAGGATCGCGGGGATCGCGGCGAGCGCGAACATGACGCGCCAGACGCCGGGGAAGGTCTCGCCCCAGATGTTGCCGATGATCGCGTTCATGACGATCGCCAGCAGCTGGCCGAAGACGATCATGAACTCGTTGCGCCCGGCCAGGGAGCCGCGGATCTCGAAGGGCGCCAGCTCGGCGAGGAACACCGGCACCACCACGGAGGCGGAGCCGACGGCGAGGCCGAGGATGATGCGGCCGGCGACCACGAACGGCAGGCTCGGGGCCACGACCACCACGGCGACGCCGACGATGAACATCAGCGCCATCACCACGATGGTCTTCTTGCGGCCGATCATGTCGGAGATGCGTCCGCCGGTGAGGGCGCCCACGGCGGCGGCGAACAGCAGGGCGCTGACGGCGGTGCCGAGGCCGAGCTCGGTGAGCCCGAGGTCCTCGGACATGAAGCCGCCGGCGCCGTTGATGACGCTGGTGTCGTAGCCGAACAGCAGGCCGCCGAGGGTGGCGATGAGCGCCACGAAGCCGAGGCGGCTCCTGTAGGGGCCGGGGGTCAGCGGCGGCAGCTGCGTGCTGCCCGAGGAGATGGGTGGGACGGGTGCGTGGGACATGGTGACTTCCTTGTCGGGAGGCGCCGCACAGGGCACCTCCGGCATCGGGTCGATGCCGGGTCGGGTGGCGCCGGGTGCGAAGGGATCTCCTCGCCGGGAGGGGGACGACCTCGCAGGGTAGTCCTCTTCGCGGCGAGGGGGTCGGTCAGCCGGTCCGCGGGGGACAGACAGCCGGAAGGGTCGGGAATGTGCTGGTCAGGGACGCGGCTGCGTGCTCACGGGTACGAAGCCCTCGGTGCTGAGGGCCTGCTCGCCGGCCTGGCAGACGGCGGCGGCGAGGTAGCCGTCCCAGGCGGTCGCGGAGCGCTCGGCGACGTTCGCGCCCTCGCGGATCGCGGCGATCCAGGCCTGCACCTCGGCGTCGTAGGCGTCGATGAAGCGGGGGCGGAAGTCGGCGGGGATCGACCCGCCCCAGCGGCCGCCCTCGAGGTGGGTGGTGACGCGGCCGTGCTCGAGGCCGATGGTGGCGATGCCGGCGGAGCCGACGGCCTCGGTGCGCACCTCGTAGCCGGCGGCGGTGTTCACGTACAGCTCGTCGGTGACGATCACGCCGGAGGCGGTGCGGAACAGGATCAGCATCGGGTCGTGCTGGCCCTCCTCGGCGCGCGGCCCGGCCACCGGCAGCAGTACCTGCACGCCCGTGACCTGCTCGTCCAGGAAGTAGGAGATCGCGTCGACCTCGTGCACCGCGGAGTCGTAGACCATCATCGTGTCCACGAAACCGGGCAGCGTGTGGGCGTTGCGGTGCTTGAGGTTCAGCAAGCTGATGCGGCCCAGCTCCCCCGCCGCGATGGCGTCGCGCAGCTCGGCGTACTCGCGGTCGAAGCGGCGCATGAAGCCCAGGGACACGTAGGGGGTGCCGGTCTCGGCGACCGCGGCGGCCTCGGCGCGGACCACCTCGTAGGCGTCCTCGGGGTTCATCGCCAGGGGCTTCTCGCACAGCACCGGCTTGCGGGCGTCGATGCAGGCCACGGCCTGGTCGCGGTGGAACTGGCCGGGGCTGGCGATGAGCACGGCGTCGACGTCCTCGGCGCCGATCAGCTCTTCGGGGGAATCGACCACGCGGCAGCCGGGCACGGCGCCCGCGATCTCCTGGGCCTTGTCGCGGAAGTAGTCGGTGACCACGGCGACGCGGGCGCCCTTGATGCGCTCGGAGATGCGGCGGACGTGATCGGCTCCCATCTGGCCGACGCCGATGACGCCGACGCGGACATCGGCGGGGACGGCGGGGTCCGGGGCGGGGGTGGTGCTGCTCATCGCGTCTCTCCTTCGTGACGGGACGGGGGTGCGCTGCCGCGGGATCAGGCCTCGGGGGCGAGCCGCGGGTCGGGGCCGGCGGCCTCCCAGGTGCCGCGCACCCAGGTCTGCTCGGGGTGGTCGGTGATGTTCCAGGAGCGCTCGGCGGCGGGCCCGGCCATCACGTTGAGGTAGTACATGTCGTGACCGGGGGCGGCGGCGCAGGGGCCGTGCCAGCCGTGGGGCACGAGCACGGTGTCGCCGCTACGCACCTCGGTGAGCACGTCGATGGGGCGCTCGGGGCCGCTGGCGGTGGTCTGGTGGTAGCCGAATCCGGGGGTGCCGCCGGGGGCGTCCTGGATCTCGTAGTAGTAGATCTCCTCGAGCTGCGACTCGGGGGCGCCGGGCCGCTCGGACTCGGTGATGGTCTCGTCGTGCTTGTGCGCCGGGTAGCTGGACCAGTTGCCGCCGGGGGTGATGACCTCGCAGGCGATCAGGCTGTCGCAGGCGTCGAAGGAGCCGACGGTGCCGAAGTTGCGGACCTGACGGGTCATCTGCCCGCCGCCGCGCACCTCCACGGGCACGTTCTGGGAGCGGATCACGGCGACGGGGTGGCCGGGCTCGGCGGCCGCGGCGGCGATCGCGAAGCGGCCCCCGGCGTCGGTGTGGACGCGCAGGCTGGTCTCCGGCGGGGCGTAGAGCACGTCGGTGGGGCCGGCGAACACGTCGGCGCGGCCGCGCAGCTCGTGCACGGTGCCGTCGGCGGTGACGTCGCAGGCGCCGTTCAGGGGCACCACCATCACCTCGATGCCGTGGGTGGTGACGGTCTCGGACTCGCCCGCGCCGAGCGCGAGGACGCGCAGGCCGGTGTGCACCCAGTCCTGGCGCCCGCCGGGCTCGATGACGGTCTCGTAGGCGCCGGTGGCAGTGCTGCCGCCGGGCAGGTGGAGGCTGTCCTCGCTGGTCATCGTGGTCTCCTTCCGGTCCGCAGCGGTCAGCGGATCATGTCGACGGAGGCGCGCACCGCGGCGGTGACGTCCCCGTCGGCGGGGTAGAGCAGGGTGCGGCCGACGACGAGGCCCCGCACGTTGGGGCGGTCCAGGGCCCGTTTCCAGGTGGCGCGGAGGGTGGCCGGGTCGTCGTCGACGGGGTCGCCGCCGAGGATCAGGGTGGGCAGGGTGGTGGCGTCCATGACCCGCTCCATGTCGTCCACGGCGGGCAGCTTCAGCCACGTGTACGCGCTGGTGGAGCCGAGGCCCTGGGCGACGTGGATGGACTTGATGACGGCCTCCGGGGAGAGGTCGTTGACGACCGTCGTGCCGGGCCCGCCGGGGCGGGAGGACCAGAAGGGCTCGACCATCGCGATGAGCTCCTCGCGGGCCAGCTCGTCGACGGCGCGGGCGGTGGCCTCGAGGATGAAGGAGGTGCGGTCGTCGGCCAGGTCGATGCGGGTGAGGGTTTTGCCGCCGTCGAAGCCGGCCGCCTTGATGGAGGCGGCGTCGTAGGCGGTGAAGCGGTCCTCGATCTCCCAGGAGCCGCCCTGCAGGCCGCCGCGGTTCATGGAGGCGAAGACGACCTTGTCCTCCAGGGCGCCGAGCAGCAGCAGGTCCTCGAGCACGTCGGCGGTGCCGAGCACGCCGTCCACACCGGGCACGGCGAGGGCCTCGCGCATGCGGTCCAGCATCTCGGTGCGGGAGGCCATCGCGATGGGGTTCTTGCCGACGCCGATCGCGCCGCGGGCCGGGTGGTCGGCGGCGATGACCATCAGCGTGCCACCGGAGTCGGTGACGCGACGTCGGGTGCGGGCGGCGGCGAGGCGGGCGATCCTGACCGGGTCCTCGAGGCGGATCCGGGTGACGTCCTCGTAGGAGGTGGCGAAGGCGTCGCGCTGCGCCGCGGGGGTGGGGGCGAGGGTGCTCATGCGGGGGCTCCTTCGGCGCCGCGGCCGCGCAGCGCGGCGAGCATCTGCTCGACGGTCTGGCCGTGGTTGGGGTCGCCGCCGTCGATCAGCAGGTCGATCTCCTCGGAGGTCGGCATCGCGGTGGAGCACTCCAGGCGGCTGGTGACGATGGCACCGGCGGCGTTGCAGCGGGTCAGGGTGGTCTCGAGGTCGGCACCGGTGAGCAGGCCGTGGCAGAGGGAGCCGCCGAAGCTGTCGCCCGCGCCGAGACCGTTGATCACCTGGATCATGTTCGGGGCCACCACCACGCGCTCGTCCGCGGTCTTGCCGAGCACGCCCTTGGGGCCCTGCTTGACCACGGCGATCTGCACGCCGGCCTCCAGCAGGGCATCGGCGGCGCGCTCGGGCTCGGTCTCCCCGACCGCCACCTCGCACTCCTCCTTGTTGCCGACGGCGACGGTGGCGTACTGCAGGGCCTCGCGGTACTGCTCGCGGGCCTCCTCGATGGAGGACCAGAACATCGGTCGGTAGTCGAGGTCGAAGACGGTGTGGACGGTGCGGCCGCGGGCCTGCAGCGCCGCGTGGTGGGCGGCGCGGCTGGGCTCCTCGGACAGCCCGGTGCCGGAGAACCAGAACAGCGGCACCTCCCGGATCGCGTCGAGGTCGAGGTCCTCGGGGGTGATCTGCAGGTCGGGGGCGCTGGGCCGGCGGTAGAAGTACAGCGGGAAGTCGTCCGGCGGGAAGATCTCGCACAGGGTGATCGGGGTGTTCAGGTCCGGATCGGTGACGGCGAAGCGCCCGGAGACGCCCAGGCGCTCCATCTCCTGCACGACGTAGCGGCCGAAGGGGTCGTCCCCCACGCCGGTGACCACGGCGGGACGGTGGCCGAGGCGGGCGGCGGCGACGGCCACGTTGGTGGGGCTGCCGCCGAGGAACTTGCCGAAGCTCTGCACGTCCTCGAGGCCGGTGGCGATCTGCAGCGGGTAGAGGTCCACGCCGCTGCGGCCGATGGTGATGATGTCGGTGCCCGGTCGGGCGGCGGTCCCCTGGGGATCGGCTGCTGCCATCGGTGGCTCCCTGTCTGCCTGCGTCGAGCTCGTTCTCGACGACGATGTCGGTGGGCGGGCGATGTCCGTGCGGGGGCGGGCCGGCCGGTGGGCCGCCTCGCCCGTCGTGCCCCTATGCTGGCACGCGATCCACGCTTTGTCCATACAAAGATCCGAGGAATGTCGGGAGGCGGTGTGCGCGCCCCCGCGGGGCCCGCGGAACGGGCGGCGGAGGGACCGGCGGACGGTCGTGCGGTCGGGACCTCCTCAGAGCTCCCCGGTGAGGAACTGGGCGCGGCCGTGCCCGAAGGACCAGTCCTCCCGCTGGTTCCCCACGATCGAGATCACCAGGTCCTCCGGCCGCACCAGGTCCTCCTGGGCCAGCCGCTCGGCGAGCGCGGCGAAGATCGCCTGCTTCTGCTCCTGCGAGCGGCCCTGCTGGGTGATCTGGATGATGACCACCCCCTCGCTGCGCTCGATGCCGAGCCCGGTGTCCTCGGCGATGATCGCGCCGACGGGCAGGGTCTCGAGGATCTGGTACCGGTCGCCGGGAGGCGCGGCGAAGTGCTCGCGCATCACCTCCTGCACCAGGTCGGCCAGGCGACGGCTCTGCTCGGGCGTGCGGACATCCTGCTGCGTGATGCGGACCAGGGGCATGGGACGACTCCTTGGGAAAGGCGAGGGACGGGGCGGGAAAAGGGGCGCGGGGCCGGGTGGCCGGGACACGACGCGGGTGCGAACGGGGCCCGGCGCGGGTGCCGGGCGGGCGTCGTGGACTTTTGTTCACTCACGAACCGCTGCTGGCTCGTGAGCGCACAAAAGCTCGGACGGGATGCGCAGCGGGCGTGCCTCGGTCGGTGGTCGCGCGCCACGTCGCACCTGCCCCGGCCACCCTCGGTTTTGCTCGGCTCCCTTCCACACAGGGAAGTGAGGCGAGTAGAAGTTCACGGTCCAGCCGGCCCAGCGAGAGGGCCGAGGGACCGGGACGGACCGGGTCAGGCTCCGGTCTGGTCGGCGGCGGCGAGGAGGGCGGCGGCGCCGCGGGCGATGCCCTCCTCGCGGCCGAAGGCGGCGTCCTCGTGCTCGATGTTCACCACCAGGTCCGGGTCCACCGCGGCCAGCGCCGTGAGGAACCGGGCCCAGTAGTCCACGTCGTGGGCGCCGGCGACGGGGTCGCTGCCCTCCCCGATCGCGACGAAGCGCCAGGCCGGGTCGCTGGGCCAGGTGGAGCAGTCGTGGCCGATGCCGGTGGGCACGCGCGCGGCCGGATCCTCCGGCACGGGGCCGAAGTCGGTGTCCAGCACGCCCCGCACCGCCGCGCCGGGCAGGATCGCGGTGTCCTTGGCGTGGACGTGGGTGATGTGGGAGCCAAGCCGCTCGATGCAGGCGATCGGGTCCATCTGCTGCCAGAACAGGTGCGAGGGATCGAGGTTCACCCCGATGTTCGTCGGCTCCACGAGCTCCACGAAGCGCTCGAAGCTGGGCGGGGAGAACACCAGGTTGCGGGGGTGCATCTCGAGCGCCACCCGCACGTCGCGCTCCCGGGCGAGGGCGTCGATCTCCTTCCAGAACGGCACCGCCACCGACCACTGGTACTCGAGCACCTCGAGGTCGATGCCGTTCCAGGGGTTCACGACCCACGCCGGGTAGCGGGCGCCTGGGTCGGTGCCGGGGGTGCCGGACATGGCGACCACGTCGCGCACGCCCAGCAGGCCCGCCGTATCGATGGTGCGCCGCAGGTCGTGGGCGTGTATGAGCCCCTCGGTGGGCAGCGGCGAGAGGGGGTTGCCGGAGGCGGTCAGCCCGGTCAGCTCCATCCCGGCGTCGGCGAAGACCCCGCGCAGCCGGTCCCGTTCGCGGGAGCTGCCCAGCAGCGGGTCCAGCGGGGCGTGCGGGGCGGGGATGAAGCCGCCGGTGTTGACCTCCGCGCCGGTGAGGCCGACGCCGCGCAGGACGTCGAGGGCCTCGGGCAGGGAGCGGTCCTGGAGGCAGGCGGTGTAGGCGCCGTAGGTGAAGGCCATGCGGGGAGTCCTTTCGGGACGAGGGGGTCAGTCGATGGCGACGGCAGCGCCGTGCCGGGCGGCGGACTCGGCGACGGCGGCGAGGATGCGCATCTGCCGGTAGCCGTCGGCGAAGCTCGCGCAGGGCGGCAGTGCGCCCTCGGTGATGCCCGCGACCTGCTGCAGGAAGGCGTGGGCCTGGTAGGTGAACTGCTCGACCTGGGTCAGGCCCACCCCGGCGAAGGCCATCGAGGAGCCGTTGGCATAGTAGGGGAACTCGGGGTTCACCAGCACCTGGCGCAGGCCGCCCCGGCCGGCCGGGGAGCTGGCGTCGGCGAGCTGGATCTCCCCGCCTCGGTGCAGCTCCCAGCGGGCGGAGCCGCCGGTGCCGAGCACGGTGAGGGTCTTGTCGTTGGGCAGGCCGAAGGCCACCCGTGAGCAGGAGAAGGTGCCGGCGGCGCCGGAGGCGAAGCGGGCGGTGAAGGTGGCGACGTCGTCGTTCTCCACGGCCTCGCGCGGGGCGTCGGCGTCGGCGGTGACCCCGCGCCCGCCGGAGACGGCGCCGGTCATGACCGGGCGCTCGGTGATGGTGGTGACCAGCTGCGCGCCGGAGACCTCGGCGATCGGCCCCATGACCAGCTCGGCGGAGTCGACCATGTGGCTGCCGACGTCGCCGAGGGCCCCGGAGCCCATCGGGCCCTTGTACCGCCAGGCGATGGGGGTGTTCGGGTCGGCGCCGTAGTCGGCCCAGTAGTGGGCGTCGAGGTGGGAGGGGGTCCCCAGGTCGCCCTCGGCCGCGAGCTTGGCGAGCATGGCGATGCCCGCGTTGCGGCGGAAGGTGTAGCCGGTGGCGAGCACCAGTTCGGGGTGGGCCTCCTGCAGGGCGGCCATCGCGGCGGCGTCCTCAAGGGTGCCGGCCAGGGGCTTCTCGCACAGCACGTGCTTGCCGGCGTCGGCCATGGCCTCGGCGATCTCGCGGTGCAGGGCGTTGCCGACGACGATGGAGACCACGTCGATGCTCGGGTCCTCGGCCACCTCGCGCCAGTCCCCCACGGCCTTCTCGTAGCCGTAGTGGGCGGCCGCGTCCTCGGCGAAGGGCAGGTGGGCGTCGGCGATCGTGGCGAGCCGCACCGGGGGCAGGCCGAGCTCGTACACGGTGCCGGCCTGCCGCCAGGCGTTGGCGTGGGTGCGGCCGGCCATGCCGGCTCCGATGACGGCGACGGACAGGGGTGCTGCGCTCATGGGTGCCTCCTGGGCGATCGGCGCTGATCAGCGATAGGTCCCGCCGCGCGGCGGGGTCGGGGAGGGGGAGCCGTCCCGGGATCCGGGGCGGCGAGGTCCGATCGGCTCGGTGTCGATCGGAGCGGGGTCGATGAGGTGTCGATGAGGTCGGGACGAGCGGAGCGGGTGAGATCCGCTCGGGGTCGGGCCGGTGGAGTCGGGCCGGTGGGGTCGGGGCCCGCCGGCGCGGGGTCGAGCAGCGCGATGGCGACCGATCTTTGTCCGCTCACCGTCAAGAGCGCAAGCATCTTTGTCCGGTCCAGATCACGTCCCGAACCTGACGTACCGGCACGCTAGCACGCTCCGAGCGACTCCGGAAGGGGTCGATCGGGGCACGATCCGGCCTGGTGGGGCACGGATCCACGGCCGCCGTCCGCCTCCATCGTCACCATGTTCTGACAAAGTGTTGACAGCGACGGCGCACCCGACCATGCTGGGGGCATCCGCACTCACCGTCGAGGCGTCCCCTCCGGCGGTCCGATCCCACGGCCCCGCGTCCCGCGCATACCGGCCGCCCCACGGAGGCAGCATGAGCCACCCCCAGCACCCCGCCGACCCGGGCACGATCTCGACTGCCCCGAACAGCCCGGACGGCACCGTCCGGCTCACCGTCGGCCAGGCCTTGGTGCGCTTCCTCGCCGCGCAGTACAGCGAGCGCGACGGCACCCGTCAGCGGCTCATCCCCGGTGCCTTCGGCATCTTCGGGCACGGCAACGTGGCCGGCATCGGCCAGGCGCTGCTGCAGCAGCTCGAGGACCCGGCCCGCGGCGACGGCGCCGAGGACGAGGCCCCGATGCCGTACTACCAGGCCCGCAACGAGCAGAACATGGTGCACACGGCCGTGGCCTACGCCCGCACCCGCCACCGGCTGCAGACCTTCGCCTGCACCGCCTCGATCGGCCCCGGCTCCACCAACATGGTGACCGGCGCCGCCTTGGCCACCATCGACCGCATCCCCGTGCTGCTGCTGCCCAGCGACATCTTCGCCAGCCGCGCCGTGGACCCGGTGCTGCAGCAGCTCGAGGACGAGCGCGCCGCCGACGTCTCCGTCAACGACGCCTTCCGCCCCGTCTCCCGCTTCTTCGACCGCATCTGGCGGCCCGAGCAGCTGATCCCCTCGGCCCTGGCGGCGATGCGGGTGCTCACCGATCCCGCCGAGACCGGCGCCGTGACGATCTGCCTGCCGCAGGACGTGCAGGCCGAGGCCCACGACTGGCCGCTGGAGTTCTTCCGCGAACGCACCTGGCACGTCGGCCGTCCCGTGCCCGAGCCCGCCGCCCTGCAGCGCGCCGCCGCAGTGATCCGCGGGGCCGAGAAACCCGTCGTCGTCGCCGGCGGTGGCGTGGTCTACGCCGAGGCGAGCGAGGCCCTGGCCGCCTTCGCCGAGGCCACCGGCATCCCCGTGCTCGACACCCAGGCCGGCAAGGGCGCCCTGCACGCCGACCACCCGCTGTGCATCGGCGGCGTGGGCGCCACCGGCAACGACGCCGCCAACACGCTCGCGGCGGAGGCCGACGTGATCATCGGCGTCGGCACCCGCTACACCGACTTCACCACCGCCTCCCACACCGCGTTCCGGAACCCCGCGGCGCGCTTCGTGAACCTCAACGTCAAGGCCTTCGACGCCGCCAAGCACTCCGCCGAAATGGTCGTCACCGACGCCCGCACCGGCCTGGACGCGCTGCGCGAGGAGCTGACCGGCTATACGGCGCCCGCCGCCCACGGCGAGCGCGCCCGCGCCCTGCGCGCCGACTGGGAGGAGCTGGTGGCGCCCTGCTTCGCACCCCACGACCAGGAGCTGCCCGCCCAGACGGAGATCTTCGGCGCCCTGAACGAGCTGATGGGCGACACCGACGTGGTCATCAACGCCGCCGGCTCCATGCCCGGCGACCTGCAGGCGCTGTGGAAGGCCCGCTCCCCGCAGCAGTACCACCTGGAGTACGGCTACTCCTGCATGGGCTACGAGCTGCCCGCCTCGCTCGGCGTGAAGATGGCCGCGCCGGACTCCGAGGTGGTCGCGATCATCGGCGACGGCACCTTCCAGATGGCCCCGCAGGAGATCGCCACCATCGTCGCCGAGCGGCTCAAGGTGATCCTGGTGGTCCTGCAGAACCACGGCTGGTCCTCCATCGGGGCGCTCTCGGAGTCCCTCGGCTCCCAGCGCTTCGGCACGAAGTACCGGATGCGCGACGAGAGCAGCGGGAAGCTCGACGGGTCGACGCTGCCCTTCGACATCCCCGCCAACATCCGCTCCTACGGCCTGGAGGTGCAGGAGGTCTCCGACACCGAGTGCTTCCGCGAGGCCTACCGACGCGCGGAGAGGTCCGCCGAGGCCACGGCCATCGTCGTGAACACGAACCTCTACGGCCCGCACCCGCCCGGCTCCGGCTGGTGGGACGTGCCCGTCTCCCAGACCTCCCGCCTGGAGAGCACCCAGCGCGCCTCCGCCGAGTACGAGGCCGCCCGGGCCCCGCAGCGCCACTACCTCTGACCTGCCTCTGACAGCGCCCCCGAACCCGACCGACCGCACCCCGTCACGCCCGAGGAGGGCCCCATGACCTACGACATCACCCACTGGATCGACGGCCGAGAGGAGCCCGGCACCGGCTCCACCCAGCCCATCCTCAATCCCGCCACCGGGGCCCAGGTCGGCACCGTGCAGCTCGGCGACGCCGACACCGTCGACCGCGCCGTGCAGGTCGCCGCCGCCGCCCAGAAGGAGTGGGCCGGGGTGTCGCTGTCCAAGCGCACCCAGATCCTCTACCGGATGCGGCAGCTGGTCCTCGACGCCGTCGACGAGATCGCCGCCGCCATCACCCGCGAGCACGGCAAGACCCTGCCCGACGCGAAGGGCGAGATCGCCCGCGGCCTGGAGACCCTCGAGTTCGCCACCTCCATCACCCAGGACCTCAAGGGCGGCTTCTCCGAGAACGTCTCCTCCGGCGTCGACGCCCACACCATGCGCCAGCCCCTCGGCGTGGTCGCCGGCATCACCCCCTTCAACTTCCCCGCGATGGTGCCGTTCTGGATGCACCCCATCGCGATCGCCACCGGCAACGCCTTCATCCTCAAGCCCTCCGAGCGGGACCCCTCCGCCTCGAACATCATCGCCCGCCTCTACCAGGAGGCCGGCCTGCCCGACGGCGTGTTCCAGGTGGTCCACGGCGGCAAGGCCACCGTCGACGCGCTGTGCACGAACCCCGGCATCGCGGCCGTCTCCTTCGTGGGCTCCACCCCCATCGCCCAGCACGTGCACGCCACCGCGTCCGCGGCCGGCAAGCGGGTGCAGGCCCTCGGCGGCGCCAACAACCACGCCGTGGTGATGCCCGACGCGAACATCGAGTTCGCCGCCTCCCAGATCGCCTCGGGCGCCTTCGGCTCCGCCGGGGAGCGCTGCATGGCGGTGCCGGTCGCGGTGACCGTCGGCGACGTGCACGAGCGCTTCCTGGAGGCCATCGCCGCCGAGGCGGAGAAGCTGGTGGTCGGCCCCGGCGAGGACTCCGCCACCGACATGCCGCCGGTGATCACCGCCGACGCCCGCGACCGCGTGGTGCGCATGACCGACGAGGCCGAGCAGGCCGGCGGGCGCATCATCGTCGACGGCCGCGGCCTGGTCGTCGCGGGCTTCGAGGGCGGCAACTTCGTCGGCCCCACCGTCATCACCGACCTGGACCGCACCCACTCCACCTACACCGACGAGGTCTTCGGGCCGCTGCTGGTGGTCATGCACGCCGACAACTTCGACGAGGCGCTGGAGCTGGTCAACTCCTCCCCCTTCGGCAACGGCACCGCCATCTTCACCGACTCCGGGCACTACGCCCGCCGCTACCAGGAGGAGGTGCAGGTGGGCATGATCGGCATCAACGTGCCGATCCCGACGCCCGTGGGCTACTACTCCTTCGGCGGCTGGAAGGACTCGCTGTTCGGGGAGCACCACGCGCACGGCCCCGAGGCCGTCGGCTTCTACACCCGCCAGAAGGCCGTCACCACCCGCTGGCCGGCGCAGAACGAGACCGTCGAGAGCTCGATGAGCTTCCCGACCCACGACTGAGCCCCTTTCCCGGCCCGCCGTTCCCGTCTCGAAGGAGAGACCCCAGATGACCGACCCGACTCCCGCCGGATCCCCGGACCGCTCCCGCAACCCGGAGGCGCCCTTCGACCGTCTCACCATCGGGGTGTGCCCCGACCAGTGGGGCGTGTGGTTCCCCGAGGACCCGCAGCAGATCCCCTGGCGCACGGCGATGGCGGAGATGGCGGAGGCCGGGTTCTCGGTGATGGAGACGGGGCCCTGGGGATACTTCCCGCAGGACGCGGCGCAGCTGCGCTCGGTGATGGACGAGCACGGCTTCCGCGTCGTCGCCGGCACCGGCTGGGGCGTGCTGCACCAGGCGGAGGCGTGGCCGGAGACCGAGCGCACCTTTCGGGCGATCGCCGAGACCCATGCGGCCGTCGGTGCGGAGTACATGGTGCACCTGCCGCCGATGTACCGCGACGAGAAGACCTGGCAGTTCACCGACGAGCGGGAGCTCAGCGGCGAGGCGTGGCGGCAGTACGTCACCAACGCCAACGAGTTGGGACGCATCATGAAGCAGGACTACGGGCTGACCATGGTGCTGCACCCCCACGGGGACAGCCACATCGAGACCCCCGAGGAGATCGCCGCGATCTTCGCCGCCACCGACCCGGAGGTGGTGTCCTTCTGCCTGGACACCGGGCACGTGGTCTACGGCGGCGGCGACCCGATCGCGATGATCGACGAGTACCCCGAGCGGATCGGCTACGTGCACATCAAGGCCTTCGACCCGGACATCACCCGGCAGGCCCACGAGGAGGACTGGCCCTTCGGGGAGGCCGTCGCCAAGGGCGCCTCGGTGCGGCCCCCGGCGGGCCTGCCGGACATGCGGGACCTGGTCGCGAAGCTCGCCACCCTCGACAAGGACCTGTACGTGATCTGCGAGCAGGACCTCTACCCCTGCGACCCGTCCCTGCCGCTGCCCAACGCGATCGCCACCCGCGAGTTCCTGGCCGACTGCGGCCTGGGCCTGCGCTGACCCGCGCCCCGTCGTCGACCCCCTGACCTGCGAAGGAGACCCGTCATGGTGAAGGTCCTGCTGGATCCGAGCATGTACCACCCCCACCTCTCGGTCGCCGAGGAGCTCCACAAGGCCGCCGAGCTCGGCTACCGCTACCTGGAGCTGTCCCCCCGCGCGGACTTCCACGAGTGGCACCACTACCCCAAGGTGGACCGCCACCAGATCGCCGAGGTCCAGCAGGCCATGCGGGACAGCGGGGCGAAGATCTGGACGTTCAACCCGGTGTTCGACTGGGCGAGCCCCGACGAGCAGGAGCGCCAGGCGCAGGTGCGCAACTGGAGGCGCCTGCTGGAGATCGCCGACGCCCTCGAGGTGCCGCTGATCGCCACCGAGTTCTCCGGCGATCCGAACCGGCCGCGCGAGAGCGAGCACCAGTTCTACCGCTCGATGGAGGAGCTGATCCCCGTCTTCGAACGCTACGGCATCGAGTGCACCATCGAGGCCCACCCCTACGACTTCGTCGAGGAGAACGACCGGGCCGTGCAGATCATCCGCGGCGTGGACCGGGACTGGCTGAACTACGAGTTCTGCTTCCCGCACGCCTTCCACCTGGGCCGGGGCGCCCGGGACCCGCGGGCGATGATGGACTACGCGGGGGAGAGGCTGCGCCACCTGCACATCGCCGACGTCTTCGACCACACCGCGAACGTCGGCAACCGCTACATCGTGAACCCGCCCGGCGTCGACGCCCGCGTGCACCAGCACAACGAGATCGGCAACGGGGAGATCGACTGGGACGCCGCCTTCGCCTCCCTGCGGGAGCGGGAGTACGACGGGCCGGTCTCGGTGTGCGTCTTCGGCTGGGAGGAGGAGGCCGACGCGATCCACCGCCGGATGCGCGAGCGGATCCTCGCCGAGCTGGGGGGCGACTGAGCATGGGTGGCACGGGCACGGGTGGTACGAGCATGAGAGGCACGAGCACGGCGGCCGGTTCACCGGTCGGACCGGAGCCCGAGGGCCCGCGCGAGCTGGGCGTCGGCGTGATAGGCCTGGGCTGGATGGGGCGGCTGCACGCCACCTCGTACCAGCGGGTGCGTTCGCGCTACCCGGAGCTGGGGGTGGCGCCCCGCCTGGTCGCGGCGGCCGATCCGGTGCCCGCGAACCGGGAGGCGGCGCTGTCGCAGTACGGGTTCGAGCGCGCCGTGGGGACCGTGGAGGAGCTGCTGGCCGACCCGGCTGTGGACGTGGTCTCCATCTGCTCCCCGAACGCCCTGCACCGGGACCTCGCGGTCGCGGCCGCGAAGGCCGGCAAGCCCTTCTGGATCGAGAAGCCGATGGGCGTCTCCGCCGCGCAGTCCCGGGAGATCCGCGAGGCCGCGGACCGGGCGGGCGTCGCGACCGCGGTGGGCTTCAACTACCGCCACGCCCCCGCGATCGCCCACCTGCGCGAGCTGGTCTCCGCGGGACGGCTGGGCAGGGTCACGAACGTGCGCTGCTGGTTCGTCGCGGACTACGCCGCCTCCCCCGACGGCCCCCTGACCTGGCGCTACAGCCGGGAGCTGGCCGGCAACGGGGTGATCGGGGACCTGCTCTCCCACGGCGCGGACCTGGTGCGGTACGTGACGGGGCAGGCGGTCGCCGAGGTCACCGCGATGACCGACGTGTTCATCCCGACCCGCCCCATCCCCACCGGCGCGGGCATCGGCAACCAGGCCCGCGAGGTCTCCTCCGAGCACGGCCCGGTGGAGAACCCGGACTGGGTGGCGGCCCTGGCGCGGCTGGACGGCGGGGCGCAGGCCACGCTGGAGTCCTCCCGCGTGGCGCGCGGTCATCGCAGCGACTACGCGATCGAGGTGTTCGGCACCGAGGGCTCGGCCCGCTGGTCCTTCACCCGGATGAACGAGTTCGAGGTGCAGATCGGCGACGGCGGCACCGAGCACGGCTACACCACCGTGCTGGCCGGCCCCGGCCACGGCGACTTCGCCCGCTACCAGCCGGGCCCCGGCATCCCCATGAGCTTCGACGACCTCAAGACCATCGAGGCCGCCGCCTTCGTCTCCGACGTCACCCGCGGCACCCACCGGGCCCCGACCGCCGCGGACGGCCTGCACGCCGCCGAGGTGGGCGAGGCCATCGACCGCTCGGCCGCCTCCCGCGCCTGGGAGGCCGTGCCCGGCGTCTGATCCGCGGGCGGGTGTCCACCGGATGCACTCAGGTGACAGGTGGGATGCATAGTGCACGCCACCTGTCACCTGAGTGCATCGGATGGACAGGGCGGGGCGGTGGGGCACGCGTGCCGACTTCCAGGCCGGGGCCGCGAGGCACCCGCGCGGCCGCTCAGGCGGGGGCGGGGTCGTCCTCGTGGAGGCGGCGCTCGGGGTCGGGGACGCTGGCCAGGAGGTTGCGGGTGTACTCCTGCCGGGGGTCGCCGAGCACGCGGGCGGTGGGGCCCTGCTCGACCACGCGGCCCTGCCGCAGCACGGTGACGTGATCGGCCAGTGAGCCCACCACGGCGAGGTCGTGGCTGATGAACAGGCAGGCCAGTTCGGCGCCGGCGATCGCCTCGCGCAGCACGTCGATGACGTGCGCCTGGATGGTGACGTCCAGGGCGCTGGTGGGCTCGTCGGCGATCAGCAGGGAGGGGCCGTGGATCAGCGCGCGGGCGATGGAGACCCGCTGCCGCTGCCCGCCGGAGAGCTCGTGCGGGAGGCGGCTCGCGTAGGAGCCGGGCAGCTGCACCAGCTCCAGTGCCTCCCGCACCCGGGCCTCTGTGCCGCCGCGGGGGGCGTGTCCGGCCAGGTGCAGCGGCTCGGCGATGGACCAGCCGATGGTGCGGCGCGGGTTCAGGGAGGACGCCGGGTCCTGGAACACCATGCCCAGGCGGGCGTAGGTGCGGCGGCGCTCGGCGCGGCCCCGCGCGGAGGGGTCCACGCCGTCCAGCTCCACGGTGCCGGCGGTGACCGGGACCAGTCCGGCGATGGCCTTGCCCCAGGTGGACTTGCCGGAGCCGGACTCCCCCACCAGGCCGTGGATGTGGCCGGGGGCGATCTCGAGGGAGACGTCGTCCAGGGCGCGGTGGCTCGCGCCGCGGCGGCGGTACTCGACGCTCAGCCCCTCGACCCGCACGGCGGGCGGGGCGCCCTCGGGCACCTCCGGCGGGACGATCTGGGCGCGCGCCGCCACGGACTCCTCCAGCCGCGGCACGGCGGTCAGCAGCTCCCGGGTGTACGTGTCCTGGGGGTCGGTGAGCACCTGCCGCAGCGTGCCGGCCTCCCGCACGGCGCCGTCCTTCAGCACCACCACGGTGTCGGCGATCTCCCCGACCACGCCCATGTCGTGCGTGATCAGCAGGACCCCCACCTCGCGCTCGGCGACGATGCGCCGCAGCAGCTCGAGGATGCCGCGCTGCACGGTGACGTCCAGCGCGGTGGTGGGCTCGTCGGCGATCAGCAGCTCCGGGTCCCCGGCGAGCGCGAGCGCGATGATCACGCGCTGCAGCTCGCCGCCCGAGAGCTCGTGCGGGTAGGAGCCGGCGGTGCGCCCGGGATCGGGCAGGCCCACCGCGGCCAGCAGCTCCGCCGTGCGCTCCCGCACCCGCTCCCGGCCGCGCAGGTCCTCCCGCACCGCGAGCACGTCCCGGAACACGGCGGACACGGTCATCACCGGGGAGAGGGAGCGGCCGGGCTCCTGGAAGACGGTGCCGACGCGGCGGGCGCGGATCCGCCGCAGGTCCCCGGCCGAGCGGCCGACGAGCTCGTCCCCGCGCAGCCGCGCGCTGCCCGCGACCCGCGCGCCCGGGGGCTGCAGGCCGATGGTGGACATCGCGGAGATGCTCTTGCCGGAGCCGGACTCGCCGACCAGCGCGGTGATGCGTCCGGCCTGCACGCTGAGGTCCAGGCCGGACACGATGGTCCGTTCGCCGATCTCCACGTGGAGACCGGCGAGGGTGAGGAGCTCGTCGCCGTCGCTCATTCGCCCAGCGTCACCGTGAGGTAGTTCGGGTAGGCGGGGAACTCGCCGATCACGAAGGTGGAGACGCCGGAGCCGTGGATGAAGGAGTTCTTCGAGTAGATCAGCGGCACCACCGGGGAGTCCTCGAGGATCTGGCGGTCCACGGCGACCCACCGGGCCTGCGCCTCCTCGGTGTCCAGGGTGGAGGAGGCCTCGAGGATCGCCTCGTCCACCTCGGGGTTGTCGTAGCGGGAGACGTTGTAGTTGCCCTCGCCGATCTGGCTGGAGTCGAACAGCGGGGTGAGGTTCGCGTTCGGGGAAGGCACGTCGGGCTGCCAGGAGCGGATCAGCAGGTCGTAGGCGCTGCCGTCGCCGGCGTACACCTCGGAGCTGTAGGCGTTCTCGTCCATCGTCTCGATGGAGACGGTGATGCCTGCGCGGTCCAGGCCCTGCTGGATGGCCTCGGCGGCCGAGGTCTGGTCCTCGGTGATGACCAGGCGCAGTTCGAGGTCGGTGGCGCCGGCCTCCTCCAGCAGGCGGGTGGCCTCGTCGACGTCGCCGCTGGGGTCCTCGGCGTAGAGGTTGTACTCCTCGCGGCCGGCGATGCCGGGGGTGATCAGGGTGGTCGCGAAGTCGCCGGAGATCTCCCCGCCCTTGGAGGTGCGGTAGGCCTCCTTGTCGACGGCGTACTGCAGGGCGGTGCGGACCTGCACGTCGGACAGGGCCTCGGACTGGGTGTTCAGCGCCAGGTACTCGAGCGCCCCGGGGCCGGAGGTCACCAGGCGGTCGCCGACGTTCGGGTCGTTCTGGGCCTGCACCAGCTGGGCGGTGGGCACGAAGCTGGCCAGGAAGGAGTCCTGGGCGTCGCCGGTGTCGGCGATGATCGACTGGGCCACGACGCTGGCGTCCTGGGCGAGGGCGAACTCGATGGAGTCGGGGCCGCCGGTACGGGCGTCGTCGGTGTCGGCGGACCAGTTCTCGTTGCGCTCCAGCACGACGCTGTTGCCGGCGGAGTAGGAGGCGATCCGGTAGGGACCGCTGGCGACGGGCGCGGTCGCGTAGCTCTCGGGCTCGCCGGAGTCCTCGGGGACGGGGGCGAAGGCGGGGGTGGAGGCGATCCAGCCGAAGTCGCCGTAGGGGCGGTTCAGGTGCAGCACCAGGGTGAGCTCGTCGGCCGCCTCGATGGAGTCGAGGTGCTCGCCGTCGAAGGGGCCCTCGTAGTCCTCGCCGCCCTCGAGCAGCACCTTGTGGTAGCTGAGGCCGCCGGTGAGCTCGGGCGCGAAGGAGCGCTCCAGGCCGTACTTCACGGTGGCGGCGGTGATGGGGGTGCCGTCCTCGAACAGCAGCCCCTCCTTCAGGGTGAAGGTCCAGGTCTGGCCGCCGTCGGAGGGGGTGCCGGTGTCGGTGGCGAGGTCGGGGATCAGCTCGGTGGGGGCGTCGGCGCTGGTGTTCCAGGCGGTGAGGCGGCGCGCGGTCAGGCCCAGGGAGGTGATGGCGAGGGACTGGCTGGTCGCCGGGTCGAAGCCCATCTCCTCGCTGTTGGTGTAGATGGTCAGGGTTCCGCCGGTGGAGCCGCCCGAGCCGCTGTCGGAGCCGCCGGAGCAGGCGGCGAGGGCCCCGAGACCGAGGGCGAGGGGGCCGGCGGCGAGCAGGACGCGACGGGTGGGGCGGGTGGTCATGAGGCGGTCTCCTGAGGGGTCGGTGCGGAGGGGGTCGAATCGTGGCGGCGACGGCGGCCGCCGTCGGCGAGCCGCTTGTCGAGGACGGGTCGCAGCAGGTCGGCGCTCAGGTTGGCGAGGACGATCAGCAGCGAGCCGAGGAAGGTGGCGCCGACGATGACGGGCAGGTCGGCGGTGGAGGTGGCGTCCAGCAGCAGGGCGCCCAGGCCCGGCAGGCCGAAGATGCGCTCGGTGATGACGGCGCCGGCGAGCAGCGCGCCGACGTCGAGGGCGATGAGGGTGACCAGCGGGACGGCGAGGTTGCGCAGGGCGTAGCGGTCGATGCGGCGCTCGGGCAGGCCGGCGGCGCGGGCGGTGCGGGCGTAGTCCAGGCCGAGCTGCTCGATCATCGAGGAGCGCACCAGGCGGGCGTAGATCCCGCCGTAGATGAAGGCCAGGGTGGTCCAGGGCAGGATCAGGTGCCGCGCCCACTCGACGGGCCCGTCGAGGAAGGGCTCGTAGCCGCCGCTGGGCAGCCAGCCCAGGCGCAGGGACACCACCACGACCGCGAGCAGGCCCACCACGAAGGCGGGGGCGGAGGCGCTGACGACGGACAGGGCGGTGACCACGCGGTCCAGCAGCGAGCCGGGGCGGCGGGCGGCGAGCATGCCCGCGCCGATGCCGAGCACCGACTGCAGCACGATCGCGCCGAGGGCGATGGACAGGGTGATCGGGAAGCGCTCGGCCAGCAGGCCGGTGACGTCCTGGTGGTACTGGAAGGAGTAGCCGAGGCACGGGGCGGCGCACTGCACGGCCGCCTCGGCGCTGCCGTAGGTGCGGCCCGCGACGATGCCGAGGAAGAAGGTGCCGAGCTGGTTCCACCAGGGGGTGTCGAAGCCCATGAAGCCGCGGGCGGCCTCGAGGTCCTCCGGGGAGCAGGGCTTGCCGCACATGCGCAGCGCCGGGTCCACGGGGGTGAGGTAGAAGATCGCGTAGGTGAGGGTTAGCACGACGACGAGGACGCCGAGGCTGCGGGCGATGCGCTGCAGGGCGAGGCTCATGCCGCACCTCCACGGGGGTCGAGGGCGTCGCGCAGGGTGTCGCCGAGGATGTTGAAGGCGAAGGTGACCAGGAACAGCGCGGCGGCGGGGAACAGCAGGAAGGCGGGGTCGACCAGCAGCCAGTTGATCGCGTCGCCGATGGAGCGGCCCCAGGAGGGGGTGGGCGGCTGCATGCCGACGCCGAGGAAGGACAGCGTGGCCTCGGCGGCGATGCGGCCGGGCAGGGAGATGCAGGAGTAGACGATCGCGGTGGAGGCGACGTTGGGCAGCACCTGGTGGCGGAACAGGTGGCCGAAGCGGGCGCCCATCACCCGGGAGGCGGTCACGTAGGGCTGGCTGACCACGACGCGGGTCTCGGCGGCGACGACGCGGGCGATGGTGGGCCAGCCGAACATGCCGATCACCAGGGTGAGCAGCAGGGCGCGGGGCGCCTCGGGCGGGAACAGCGCGCTCAGGGCGATGGCGAACACCAGGAAGGGGAAGCCGAGGGTGACGTCAGTGGCGAAGTCCACCAGCTTCTCCACGGCTCCGCCGACGGCGCCGGCGATCACGCCGAGCACGACGCCGATGAAGGTGGCCAGGAGCGTGGAGGCGAGGCCGACCAGCAGCGAGACGCGGGCGCCGTAGACGACCAGGGAGAACAGGTCGCGGCCGGTGCTGGGCTCGACGCCGAACCAGTGCTCGGCGCTGACGCCGCCGAAGGCGCCGAGCGGGGCGGTGTCCGCGCCGAGGGCGTCGGGGTCGTAGCTGAAGGGATCGTTGCCGCTCAGGGCCGTGATCTGCGGGGCGAACAGGGCGGCGAGCACGCTGATCAGGACGATCCCGGCGGCGGCCAGGGGCACGGGGCGCAGGAAGGCGCGCCACAGGGAGGGCCGCGCGGGGCGGTCCTCGCGGCCCGGCGGGGTCTCCACCGGCGGGGACGTCGTTGCCGTCATCACCACAGCTTTCGATCATCAAAACATCAGCATTGGACAGTATGGCACCGCCGAGGCCGCCGCCGGGAGCCCGGTCGGTCACACTCCGACCAGGTCACACCCCGGGGTCCAGGGAACGCGCCGGACGCGACTCGGCGCGCCCGGACTCCACGGGACGGAGGGGCGAGGAGGACCCTCATCCCTGGCCGATCCCCAAGATCTAGCCATGTGTAGCGAGGTATAGGGAATCGCTATACATTTCTATAGATCGCTAGAGACCCCGGGAGACAGATGGATCCGATCCGCAACCCCTACGTGCCCGGAGCCGGGCGCCGCCCTTCGGCGCTTGTCGGGCGTGACCCCGTGATTCGGGACTGGGCCATTTCCCTGCAGCGCGCTGAGGCAGGGCGCACGGATCAGCCGATGATCCTGTACGGACTCCGAGGCGTCGGCAAGACCGTGCTGCTGACACGCCTGCGCAAGGATGCCGCCGCTCGCGACTGGCTGACCGTCCATGTCGAGGCGGGTTCACGACGGAGCCTGCGCGAGATGACCGGCGAAGGCCTCTATGGGCCGTTGTCCGACCTCGCTCGCCCCTCAGCCGGCTCCCAGCTCCTCCGCGCGCTGAAGACCGCACTGTCCTTCAAGGCGTCCTACGACTCCACCGGCACCTGGAGCTTCGGCCTCGATCTGAGTGGCGCCTCTGGCGGCGCAGCGAACAGCGGGGTCCTGCTGACGGACCTGACCAAGGTGGTCCACGACGTCGCGATGGCGGCCGGCGAGTCTGGCGCGGGCCTGGCCGTGCTCATCGACGAGGCCCAGGACCTGACCGCCGACGAGCTGACCACCCTGGCCGCCATCATGCAGTCCGTCGCAACCGATGATGTTCCCGCACTCTTCGCCCTCGCCGGACTGCCGAGTCTTCCGCAGACGCTCGCCGAGGCGAAGTCCTACTCGGAGCGCTTCCGCTACCACCCGATCGAGAAGCTGGGTCGCTCCGAGGCCGAGGCGGCTCTGGTCGAGCCGGCGTCAGGAGAAGGGGTGCGCTGGACCGGTGACGCGCTGAGCCACGTCGTCGCGGCCGCCGGGACGTACCCGTACTTTCTCCAGCAGTTCGGGCAGGAGTCCTGGAACGTCGCCGACGGCACGACGATCGAGGTCAACGACGCCCGCCTGGGTGTCGCGCTGGGTCAGAACCACCTGGACAACGGCTTCTTCCGGGCACGGTGGGACCGGACCACCGGCGCGGAGAAGTCCTACCTCCGAGCCATGTGCCCCGAAGGCGACCGCTCGGTGGCGACCGGCGAGGTCGCCGCACGGCTCGGACGATCCGTCGGGAGCCTGGGACCGGCGCGCGCCACTCTCATCCATAAGGGTCTGATCTACGCCCCGGATCACGGGATCGTCGCTTTCACCGTTCCCGGGATGGCGGCGTTCATCGATCGTCAGGTCCCCTAGCGCGATGACGACGAGACTGCGCTGGGACGACCTGCCCGCCTCGGTCCGCGCCCGGGTGGCCGGGGCGCTGGGCGCGGAGGTGGTGGCCACGCGCCCCTGTCGGGGCGGCTTCTCGGCGAGCACCGCCGAGCTCGTCACCACGAGCGACGGGGCGAAAGCGTTCGTGAAGGCCGTCCGCCCCACCGACGGCGGGGACTCCTTCGCGAACAATGAGCGCGAGGCCGCGACCCTGGCCGCCCTGCCGGGGGACGTGCCGGCCGCCGCCCTGCGGGACGTGTTCCGCGAGGGCGAGTGGCTGGTGCTGGTCATCGAGGCGGCGCCCGGGGAGATGCCCGCCCAGCCCTGGCGGCCGGCGCAGCTGGACCGGGTGGTGGCCACCCTCGGGGAGCTGGCCGCGGCCGCCACACCCTGCCCCGTCCCGGACCTGGCCGGCACCGAGCAGGTCCTCGGCCCCGACCTGCAGGGGTTCGCGCGGCTCGCGGCCGCTCCCCCGCCGGGCCTCGACGCCTGGGTCGCGGGGCGTCTGCCGGAGCTGGTCGAGGCCTCCGAGCGCGGCATCGCGGCGCTGGCCGGAGACACCCTGGTCCACACCGACCTCCGGGCAGACAACATGCTGCTGGCCGAGGACGGCACGGTCACCCTGGTGGACTGGGCGCACGCCTCCTGCGGCTCGGCCCTGACCGACCGGCTGCAGCTGCTGCTGTCGATCCTCGATCCGGACGGCGTCCTGCGGATCAACGCCCGCATCGACGCGCTGCTGCACCTGCTGCGGGAGCGCTGGGCGGACTGACCCCGCCCGCCCGTCCTCAGCGGGCGGCGCCCACCCGGGCAAGGTGCTCGTGGATCAGGGAGACCACGCCTGCGCCCTCGCCGGTCGCGGAGGCCACGCGCTTCATCGAGCCGGAGCGCACGTCTCCCGCGCAGAAGACTCCGGGCACGGAGGTCTCCAGGCCCTCGGGCGGGAGGTCGCCCCGCCAGTCCTCGCGGGGCACGTCACGGCCGGTGAGCACGAAGCCCTTGGGGTCGCGGCGCACCGACTCCGGCAGCCAGTCGCAGTTCGGCTCGGCGCCGAGCAGCAGGAACAGGCCCTGCACGGCGCGGCGCTCGGGTGCGGCGCCGTCCTCGACGGTGCTCTCGGTGTCGATCCAGGCCAGGTCGCCGGTCTCGTCGGCGCCGCCGTCGACGACGTGGGTGTGGCCCTGCACGGTGATGCGCGGGTTGGCCTCGATCTCGGTGATCAGGTAGGCGGACATGGTGGGCCGCAGGTCCTCGCGGCGCACCATGATCGTCACCGAGCGGGCGAAGCGCGCCAGGTGCACGGCGGCCTGACCGGCGCTGTTGCCGCCGCCGACGACGACCACGTCCCGGTCGACCATTTCCCGGGCGGCGCTCATCGCGGCGCCGTAGTGCACGCCGCGGCCGGAGAGCGCCTCGAGGCTCTCCACCCCGAGGCGGCGATAGGCGACGCCGGTGGCGACGACGACGGCGCGGGCCTGCAGGCAGCCGGCCTCGGTGTGCACCTCGTGGGGCTCCCCGTCGGTGCCGGGGACCAGGCGCTCCACCTCCCAGCCGGAGAAGAAGCGGGTACCGAAGCGGGTGGCCTGGCTGCGGGCGCGGGTGGCGAGCCGCATCCCGGAGATGCCGCGGGGGAAGCCCAGGTAGTTGCGGATCATGGAGCTGGTGCCGGCCGGCCGTACAGCTCACGGGCGAGGGTGCGCACGTCCGGGCAGAGCTGCACGGGACGGCCGGGGGCGGCGACCAGCGGCCAGACGCCCTCTTCCCCCTCGTGCTCGGCGAGCGCCGCCTGCCCGGCCTCGGACTCGGGGGCGTGCATGCCGTGCGGGGAGCCCAACCGGAACAGGTAGTCGTGCAGGTCGCGGGCGACGGGATGCCCCTCGGGGGCGATGATGCGGAGGGTCTCCACCTGCGGCGGGGCGACGGTGGCGGTCCACTCGTTCAGCAGCTCCACGACGGGCGAGTGGAACTCCTCGTCGCGCACCCCGCGGGGCATCAGCAGGTGCGCGTCGAAGGCGCCCATCTGCACCTTGTGGCGCATCTTCTCGACGTGGTCCAGGAAGTGCGACCAGGGGGTGACGGCGAGGCGGCGGGCGGTGGGGACCATGGCCCGCTGGGCGTGCAGGGCCTCCTTCATCTCGCCCATCGGCACGGTCGTGTCCAGCACCATCAGGGCCAGCGGCACCCCGGCGGCGTCCTGCGCGTCGATCCGGGCGAGGGCGTCGGCGAAGGAGCTCTCCACCTGCTTCTGGTACTCGTGCTGGTAGCGGGCGAACTGGGCGCGCAGCACGTCGATGTTGTCCTGGGTGAGCAGCAGGATGACGGGGGCGTCGGCGGGGGCGAGCGGGATGGTGGGGGTGCTCATCGGGGCTCCTTCGCGGGTGGGACACGTGCGGGTCAGGCGGTCACGCGGTGCACGAAGCACCAGCGCCAGGTCTCGCCCGGCTCGCAGGACTGCATGACGGCGTGCTCGGTGTCGTGGAAGTGGCGGGTGCCGTGGCGGCCCGGGGAGCTGTCGCAGCAGCCGACGTGCCCGCAGTCCAGACAGCGCCGCAGCGCCACCCAGCGGGTGCCCTCCTCGAGGCACTCGGGGCAGGCAAGGTCGTCGGCCTGGGTGGCGGCGGGCACGGAGGGGTGGGAGCGGAGGTCGTCGCAGGTGCCGCCCTCGCCGCTGCCGGTGGCGACCATCAGGGGGCGGACCTCCTCGGCGACGTCGCCCTCGTCGAGCATCGACTCCTCGACGTCGAGCATGCCGAGCACCTCGCGGATCACCCCGGAGGGCACCTCGCCCTCGGAGCGGATCTCCAGCACACGGGCCCGTTCGGCGCGCAGCATCCGGCGTCGCACCCGGGTGTAGGCCTCGCTGGGCGACTCCTCCCCCGCCGTGGTGGACAGCCGCTCCCAGGCGGCGAAGTCGCGCTGCTCGACGCGGTTGCGGATGTCGGTGCAGACCTCGGCGGGGGCATCGGCCTCGCACTCGGCGAGCTCGGCCAGCCCGGCCTCCCCCGCCTTGTGCAGCAGGCTGGCGCGGGCCAGGGCGTCGGCGGCCGGGTCCTCGGGCCGCACGTGCAGCTTCCGGGTGAGCCAGGGCAGGGTGAGTCCCTGCAGGTAGAGGGTGCCCAGCACGACGGTCAGCGCGGCGAGGACCAGCACGTCGTGGTGGGGGACGCCGGCGGGGATGACGAACACGGCGGCGATGGTGACGACGCCGCGCATGCCGGCCCAGCCGATCACCACGGCGTGGGAGAGGGGCTCGCGCTCGGCGGGGGCGCGGCCGAGGTTCTGGATCATCGTGACCGCGCCGACCCACACCATGCGCACCACGATCACCGTCAGCAGCACGACCAGGCAGAAGCCCAGCGCCGCGAGGCCGGAGGCGGCGGAGTCCAGACCCGCGATGATCCGCGCGGCCTGCAGGCCGATCAGCAGGAACACGGCGTGCTCGAGCAGGTAGGCGATGGAGTTCCAGGTGATCCGCTCGGTGATGCGGGAGCCGGAGGTCTGCACGATGGGGGCCTTGTGCCCGATCAGGACGCCGGCCACCACCACCGAGATCACCCCGGAGGCGCCGATCTCCTCGGCCACCAGGTAGGCGGCGAAGGGGATCACCAGGGAGATGCCGGTGTCGATCAGGGGGTCGCGCACGAAGCGCCGCACCCGGATCACGACGGCCGCGACCAACAGGCCGATCAGCAGGCCGCCGCCGGCGGCGACCAGGAAGTCCCGGCCGATGGTGAGCACGGCGACGCTGCCGGAGATCGCGGCGATGGCGGTGCGCAGGGACACCAGGGCGGTGGCGTCGTTGAACAGCGACTCGCCCTCGAGCACGGTGACGATCTGCCGGGGCAGGCCGATGCGGCGGGCGACGGCGCTGGCGGAGACCGCGTCGGGCGGGGCGACGACGGCGCCGAGGGCGATGGCGACGGCCCAGCCCACCTCGGGCAGCAGCTGCATCACCACCACGGCCACCACCAGGGTGGTCACCACGGGCAGCACCACCGACAGCAGGATCACCGAGGTGAGGTTCGCGCGGATGTCGAGGATCGAGGTCTGCAGCGCAGTGGCGTACAGCAGGGGCGGCAGCAGGCCGAACAACACCATCGCCGGGGTCAGCTCGACGGTGGGCACGAAGGGCAGGAAGGAGGCGATCAGGCCGACGGCGAGCAGCACCATCGGCGCGGGGATGCGCAGCCGGGAGGCGAGGGCGGTACCGGCGAGCACGGTGATGGCGAGGCCGACGATGAGCAGCAGGACGTCCACGGCGATGATTCTGCCTCAGCGCGAGGGTCGATCCGTCCGCTGTGCCCGGCCCCCGTGATCCAGGCCCCGCCCGCGCGGGTCAGTCGGCGGGGCCCTCCCGCAGCAGCCGGTAGACGATCGAGTCGTCCTTCGCGCCGAGGCCCTGCTCGTCGCCGCGGCGGTAGAGGGCGGCGGCGGTCCTCGCCAGCGGGACCTCCTGCCCCGCCTCCGCGGCGGCCTCGGTGACCAGCCCCATGTCCTTGACGAAGATGGTCAGCGCGGACTTCACCGCGTCGTAGTCCTCGGCGACCATGCGGGCGCCGCGGTCGGCGAGCATGAAGGAGGCGGCGGCCCCGCCGCCGAGCACCTCGTGGACCTGGCCGCGGTCCAGGCCCATCGCCTCGGCGAGCGCGAGCGCCTCCCCGGCGGCGGCGATGTGCACGCCGCACAGCAGCTGGTTGACGATCTTCACCCGCTGGCCGTCGCCCGGACGCGGGCCGACCACGGGGGCGCTGGCGGCGAGGGCGTCCAGCACGGGCCGGGCCCGGGCGACGTCCTCCGCGGCCCCGCCGACCATCACCAGCAGATCGCCGGTGGCCGCACGGGCGGTGCCGCCGGAGACGGGCGCGTCGACGATGCGGGAGGTGGTCCAGGTCAGCGAGCGCACCGCCTCCTCGAGGGCGGCGGGGCCGACGGTCGCCATGATCAGCAGGGTCGTCTCCGCGGTGAGGGCGCCGACGATGCCGTGCTCGCCGTGCAGCACCGCCTCGAGCTGGGCGGGGGTCGCGACCATCAGCACCACCACGTCGGCGCCCGTGGCCGCCTCGGCGGCGCTGGCAGCCGGGGTCGCGACGTCGGCGAGGGCGGTGAGCGCGGCGGGGTTCAGGTCGAAGGCGGTGACGGGCAGGCCGGCGGTGGCGGCGGCGCGGGCCATGGGGGCGCCGATCGCACCGAGGCCGATCCAGCCGACGGTGGGGGTGGCGGACATGCGGGGCTCCTGGGGTGGGACGGGTCAGCGGGTGGCGGCGGTGAGGCGGTCGACGACGTCGGCGAGGGCCTGCTCGCCGCCGACGTTGCCGGGGAAGACCACGTAGGGCATGCCCATCACCTCATCGGGGGCGTCGACGGTGGCGAAGAGGGAGACCTGACCGGGCCAGAACTGGCCGACCACCTCGGCGCGGCGCATGTCCAGGCCGGAGGCGGCGACCTCGTGGGAGGTGATGCCGCCCTTGGCGACGACCCAGGCGGGCCGGGCGGTGCGGACGCGGCGCACCGCCTCGACGACGGCGTCGGAGACGCGGCGGGCGATGGCCAGTGAGGCCGCGGGGTCCTCGGTGCGGATCAGGTCACGGCTGGTGTAGACCACGCAGTCGTCCTCGGCGAGCGCCGCGGTGAGGCGCTCGGCGACCTCGGCGAGGTGCCCCTCGCGGCGCTCGTCGAGCAGGGAGGGCACGTGCAGCTCCACCTCGACCAGGCTCCCGCGCTGCTGGACGGCGCGCAGCTGGGTGGTGGTGAGGCCGACGTGGGAGCCGACCACCACGAGGCCATGGGGCAGGCGGCCGGCGGGGATCTCCAGGGTGTCGGCCTCGACCACGGTGGCGCCGTGCTGACCGGCCAGGGGCCGCACGAAGGAGGGCCCGCAGCGGGTGATGAAGGTGCGGCCGGCGGCCTCGAGCTCGGCAAGGGCCGCGGTGACGGTCTCCATGTCCTCGTAACGGCTGGCGTCGACGGCGATCCAGCGGCCGTCGCGGGCCTGCTCGAGGATCTGCTGCACCCAGGCGGTGCCGCCCTCGCGGATGTCGGCGAGGCGGATGCTGAGCACGTCGCCTGCGCGGACGGCGCCGCCCGAGCGCTCCTCGAGGACCTCGCGCAGGTCGGAGTGGTGGAAGCCGAAGGTGGCGTCGCGGGCGAAGTCGGTCTCGGCGACGGGCACGGCGGCGCCGTCGACCGTGGCGTAGTGGATGCCGTCCTCGGTGAAGCGGCCGGCCTCGATCATGGCGGGACAGAACAGGATGCCGTCCACGTCGACCCCCCGGTCGGCGAGCTCGGCGCGGATCGCCTCGGGCTCGGCGATCAGGTGGCCGCGCAGGGTGGAGTCGGAGCGGGAGACCACGTGCAGGCCGGCCGGGTCGACGCCCGCGTCCAGCACCCCGCCGAGCACGCGGCGGTTCAGGGCGACGGCCTCGTTCTCGTCCAGGGCGCGGGTGTTGGTGAGCACGAAGCAGGCGGCGCCCTCCGTGCCGGCGTCGCGGAGCACGGCGGCGGGCACGGCCGGGTCCTCCCCCAGGGCCACGTCCACCCCGGCCACGCACTGGGAGCCGGTGGGGTCGTCGTCGAGCACGAGCAGGCGGCGGGCGGGGGCCATGCGGGGGTCCTTCCGGACGGTGCGGGTCGGGCGGCGATGCGGGGAGGGCCGTCCACGAGATGGATCCGAGGCGACAGCGGCCTGCATATATCGAAGCAGTGTCTCTCCGACTCCATCCCGTGGACAGCCCCCGGCGCGGATCGGACTAGGCGGCGATCAGGAACACCACGGTCGACAGGGCGAAGCCCAGCAGCGAGATGGTGGTGCCGACCAGCGACCAGGTCTTGAAGGTGGTCACCGTGTCGAAGCCGCAGAAGCGGCCGATCAGCCAGAAGCCCGAGTCGTTCACGTGCGACCAGCCGATCGAGGCGGCGCCGATGGTGATGACGATCGCGGCGACCGCCACGGAGCCGAAGTCGCCGCCCAGCACGGCCGGGGCCATGATCGAGGCGCCGGTGGTGGCGGCCACGGTGGCGGAGCCCTGGGCGATGCGCATCGCCATCGTCACCAGGTAGGCGGCGAGGATCAGCGGCAGGCCGAGGGCGTCCAGGCCGTCGGCCACGGAGGAGCCGATGCCGGTCTCGGTGAGGATGCGGCCGAAGGCACCGCCCGCGCCGGTGATCAGGATGATCGAGCAGACGGGCGCGAGGGCGTCGTCCACCAGGTTCTCGAGGGTCCCGCCGATGGTCAGGCCCTGGCGGCGGCGCGGCACGATGTACAGCACCAGCATCGCCAGCAGCGCGGACAGGGCCAGCGCCACCGGGGTCGCGCCGATCAGGCGGGACAGGGCGAACAGCACGTTGTCCTCGGTGACCGCGTCGGAGGCCTGCGCGGTGGACATCGCGGTGTTGAAGAATATCAGCAGCAGGGGCAGCAGCAGCACCGCGATGATCGCCGTGAAGGAGGGGCGCTCCTCGGCGGGCACGTCGCGGGGCTCGCCCAGCAGCGCCGGCACCGGGGTGTCCGGGAACCTCTTGGCGATCGCGGTGGCCACCAGGTAGCCGCCGAAGTACCAGGTGGGCAGCCCGATCAGCAGGCCGATCAGCACGACCAGGCCGATGTCGGCGCCCATCACGGTGGCGGCGGCGGTCGGGCCCGGGTGGGGCGGCAGCAGGGCGTGCATCATCATGAACGAGGCGATCGAGGGAAGCACGTAGAGCATGAAGGAGCCGCCCAGACGCCGCGCCACCGTGTAGATCACCGGCAGCATCACGATGAAGCCGGCGTCCAGGAAGATCGGGAAGGCGTAGAACAGCGAGGCCACGGAGAGGGCCAGCGGTGCCCGCGCTTCCCCGAAGGTGTCGAGCATCTTGTCGGCCAGCACCTGCGCCCCGCCGGTGACCTCCACCAGTCTGCCCAGCACGGCGCCGAAGCCGACTAGCAGGGCCACGGTGCCGACCGTGGTGCTGAAACCCTCGATCACCACCGTGATGACGTCGCCGACGCCGATGCCGGCGGCCAGGCCGGTTCCGACGGCGACGATCAGCAGGGAGAAGAAGGCGTGCAGCCGCACTTTGATGATGAGGCCGAGGAGCACGGCGATCGCGACGACGGCGATCGTGAGGAGCAGCCAGACCGGCCGATCCGCGAGGACGAGTTCTTCCACGGGACTCTCCTTCGAGTCGAGGTGGGCCCCGAGGCCGGTCCGGCCGCGGGGCGTCAGGGATGAGGGAGGGGCTCAGCGGGCCTTGGGGGCGGGGCCGAGCTCGGCGAGCAGCTGGGACATCTTGGCGTAGGCGCGGTTGCGGTAGGCGACGAGCTCCTCGCGGGTGTCCTCGTCGTAGTCGCCCAGCAGGCCCTTGCCGTTCTTGACGCCCTTGCGGTCGCCGGCGACCGCATCGGTGAGCAGCTCGGGGGTGGCCAGGCGGTCGCCGAAGGCGTTCTCGAAGGTCACGAAGCAGTTGGCGTAGACGTCCAGGCCCGCCTGGTCGGCGATCGCGAAGGGGCCGAAGAAGCCCAGGCGAAAGCCGAAGGTGGTGCGCACGATGGTGTCGACGTCCTCGGCGGTGGCGACGCCCTCCTCGACGATGGCGGTGGCCTCCTTCAGCAGCACGTACTGCAGGCGGTTCAGCACCATGCCGGGGGTGTCGGCGACCTGGGCGCCCTGGTTGCCGGATCGGGCCAGCAGCTCCTTGACCTCGGCGATCGCCACATCGGTGGTGGCCTCGCCGGCCACCAGCTCGACGCCGGGGATGAAGGGGGCGGGGTTGGAGAAGTGCACGGTGAGGAAGCGCTCGGGGTGCTCGACGGCGCTCTCGAGCTCCTTCACCGGGATGGTGGAGGTATTGGTGCCGATGATCGCGTCGGGGCGGGCGTGCTTCGAGATCAGGGCGAGCACGTCGCGCTTGACGTCGATCCGCTCGAAGACGGCCTCCTCGATGAAGTCGACGTCGGCGACGGCCTCCTCGATGGTCTTGCCGGCGGAGATGTTCTGCTCCACCAGGTCGGCGCTGCCCGGGGAGAACAGGCCCTGCTCCTCGAACTGGCGGGCCTCGGCGCGCAGGCGCTGCAGGGAGGCATTGGCGTTGTCGACGCTGACGTCGGCGATGGTCACGTCGAAGCCGGCGATGGCGAGCACCTGGGCGATGCCGCCGCCCATGTAGCCGGCGCCGACGATGGTCACGGTGGAGATGGACATGCAGGGGACTCCTTCGTCTGGGGCGATGCTGCGGGTGAGCGTCGGGGCGTGCGCGGGGCACGGTCTCGAGGCGGTCGGGCGTCGATGCCGGGGCGAGGGGGCGTCGATGCCGGTGCCGTGGCCTGCCCGGCCCGGGTCGTTCCGGGGAGGCATGCCGTCTCGCCGCCCAGCATAACGATCCTATTGGATATCTGCTAGGGGTGTATGGGTGGTTGGAGGGGGTTCGGGGTGCCGGGCATGCGGGATCGGTGCCATCCCGGTGCCGTGCCCCGGGGGACGGAGGACCCACCCGCCCCGACGGCGGGCTCAGACCATGTGCTTGCCGCCGTCGACGAACACGCTGCCGCCGCTGACGTAGCTGGAGTCCTCGCTGACCAGGAAGTTCACCAGGCCGGCGACCTCCTGCGGCTGGCCCACGCGCTGCACGGGGATGTCCGCGGACATGCCCTGCTTGCGCTCGTCCGAGAGCTGGCCGCCCATGATGTCGGTGTCGATCGGGCCGGGCACGATCGCGTTGACGGTGATGCCGTAGCGGCCCAGCTCGCGGGCGGCGCCGCGGGTCAGGCCCAGCACCGCCGCCTTCGCGGCCGCATAGCCGGTCTTGGAGAAGGTGCCGCCGCCGTCGTAGGCCGTGATCGAGGAGGTGTTCACGATCCGCCCGCCGGTGCCGGCGTCGATCATCCGCCGCGCGGCGGCCTGGGTCATCAGCAGGGTGCCCTTGGCGTTGACGCCCATCACCCGGTCCCACAGCTCGGGGGTGATCTCGAAGATGGTGTCGGGGCTGGCCACGCCGGCCAGATTCACGACGGCCAGCACCGGCGGCAGCTCGGCGTCGATGCGCTCGAAGGCGCGTTCCACGGCGGCGGCGTCGGTGATGTCCAGGCCGAGGCCGACCACCTGGCGACCGGAGGCGGCGGTCAGCTCGGCGGCGTAGGTCACCACGGCGTCCTCGTCGATGTCGACGAGGGCCAGGTTCCAGCCGGTGGAGGCGAGCTTGCGGGCCACGTGGCGGCCGATGCCGCGGGCGCCACCGGCACCGGTGACCACGGCGGTGCGCTCGGCGGGAAAGGTCTGGACGGATTCGATGGCGAGGTTCTCGCCGGTCGCGCTGGTCTCGTTGCTCATCATGGTGCTCCTTCGCGGCTCAGGCGGCGTCACGGTCGGCCAGGGCAGAAGTGAGCACCTGGCGGATGTAGTCGACGTTCTCGGCGATGACGCCGAGGGAGTCGGAGCCGTAGTGCTCGCAGCAGAACGGGCCGGTGTAGCCGAGCTCGAGGGCGCGGCGGATGATCTTGCGGTAGTTGATGTAGCCGGTCTTCAGCGGCAGCGGTGCGCTGGAATAGGCGCCGGTGGCCGGGTCGAAGTCCCGCGAGTAGTTCTTGATGTGCCAGAAGTTCGCCTGCGGGAGCACCTTCTCGAAGATGTCCTCGTAGGGCTCGACCTCGCGGTGCAGGCGCACCAGGTTGCCCACGTCCGGGTTCAGGCCGACGTTGTCGTGGCCGAGGTCGGTCACGAAGGAGACGGCGTCGTCCGCGGTGCCGACGTAGGTGTCCTCGTACATCTCCAGGCTGATCTGCACGCCGTGCTGCGCGCCGAGGTCGCCGAGGTCGCGGATCCGCTCCAGGGCGAGGTCGCGCAGGGCCGGGTCGTCGTGGTGGCCCTCCTCCAGCCAGAACCAGATGGCCTTCGCCTGGGCGGGGGTGAGCGCCTGCATGAAACCGGTGTTGACCAGCGAGACCCCGAAGCTGGGGGCGATCTCCACGAAGCGCTTCGCGTCGGCGAGGTTCGCCTCGCCGTGCTCGACGTCGACGACGGAGTTGCGGGTCATGGAGATGGAGGCGAGGGAGAGGCCCTCCCCGTCGAGCACGCGGCGGAACTCCTCGAGGCGCTCGTCCGAGAGCTTGGCCAGGGGCAGCCACGCATCGGTGGGATCGATCTGGTCGACCCCGAGCTCCTTGACCTGTCGGAGCTGGGAGGCCCAGAGGCGGGAGTCGGCCTCCTGCATCGGGCGTCCGTCGGGGGCCGTGTTCCCGAAGGTCAGCATGTTGGCCCCGATGGGCCAGGTCTCGGCGGTGAACATCATCGTCCTTCCTCATCGGCGAGTGCGTCCCTCGATCCTATAGGATAATCTGGCACGAGTGGAAGAGTGACGGCGTGACGCTTCGATCGAGTCGCCGCACATCTCCCCGTCGGGTTCTCGAACCTGCGGGGCGGCCCTCCCGTCGGCACTGGTCCGACCAGTTCCGACGGAGGCAACGCGTTCACTCCCCGCTCGTAGGATCACACCGACCCCGGGATGGCCGGCTCCCTCCGGCCCGGACCCGTTCGTCGCGCCCTCACCGTCCGATGGCGCCCGTGGAGGAAATCAACGATGACGTATCTCTTCAACGACCCGGCCGCCTTCGCCGCGCAGGCCGTCCAGGGCCTGGCCCTGGCCCACCCCGACCACGTGGCCACCGTCCACGGCGGCCTGGTGCGCGCGACCGAGACCCCTGAGGGCCAGCCCGCCCTGGTGATCGGCGGAGGCTCCGGCCACTACCCCGCCTTCGCCGGCTGGGTCGGCCCCGGCATGGGGCACGGCGCCCCCTGCGGCAACATCTTCGCCTCGCCCTCGGCCTCCCAGGTCTACTCGGTGGCCCGCAACGCCGAGAACGGCGGCGGCGTGCTGCTGGGCTTCGGCAACTACGCCGGGGACGTGCTGCACTTCGGCCTCGCCGCCGAGAAGCTGCGCGCCGAGGGCATCGACGCGCGCCTGGTGCGCGTCAGCGACGACATCGTCTCCAACCCGCCCGAGCAGCACCGCGAGCGCCGCGGCATCGCCGGCGACCTGCCCGTCTTCAAGATCACCGGCGCCGCCATCGAGGCAGGGGCCGACATCGCCGAGGCCGAGCGGGTCTTCACCGCCGCCAACGACGCCACCCGCTCCTTCGGCGTGGCCTTCGACGGCTGCACCGTCCCCGGCTCCGAGGAGCCCCTGTTCCACGTGCCCGAGGGTCAGATGGGCGTGGGCCTGGGCATCCACGGCGAGCCCGGCGTGCGCGACCAGGACCTCGGCACCGCCGACGAGGTCGCCGCGCTGCTGGTCGAGGGCCTCCTCGCCGAGCAGCCGGAGCGCGTCGCGGGCGGCTACCAGGGCCGCGCCGCCGTGGTGCTGAACGGCCTGGGCACCGTGAAGTACGAGGAGCTGTTCGTCGTCTACACCAAGGTGGCCGAGCTGCTGGAGCAGGCCGGCATCACCCCCGTCCGCCCCGAGGTGGGCGAGTTCGTGACCAGCCTCGACATGGCCGGCCTGTCCCTGACCCTGGTGTTCCTGGACGAGGAGCTGGAGCGGCACTGGCTGGCCCCGGTCGACACCCCCGCCTACCACCGCGGCGCGATGCCCGACGTCCAGCGCCCCCGCCGCGCGAGCTTCTGGGAGGCCGGCGCCGACCCGGTGCCCGCGGCCACCGAGGAGTCCCGTGCGGCCGCCTCCCACGTCACCGCGGTGCTCGACCTGTTCCAGCGGGTCTGCGCTCGCGAGGAGGCGGAGCTGGGCCGCATCGACGCGATCGCGGGCGACGGCGACCACGGCCAGGGCATGGCCTACGGCTCCACCGGCGCCGCCAAGGCCGCCCACGCGGCGCTCGACGAGGGCGCCGGGGCCCGTACCGTGCTGGTCCGCGCCGGGGAGGCCTGGTCCGAGTCGGCCGGCGGCACCTCCGGGGCGCTCTGGGGCGCGGCGCTGACCGCGGCGGGCGGCGTGTTCGCCGACGACGCCGGCACCTCCTCCGAGATCACCGTCCGCGCGATCGACGCCGGCATCGACGCGGTGCTGCGCCTGGGCGGCGCCGAGCTCGGCGACAAGACCATGGTCGACGCCGCGATCCCCTTCCGCGACGCCCTGGCCGAGGCCTTCGCCCGCGGCGACGTCTCCACCGCGATCGCCGAGGCGGCGCAGGTAGCCCGCGAGGCCGCCGACCGCACCGCGGACATCACGGCCCGCCGCGGCCGCTCCCGCGTGCTGGGAGACAAGTCCCTGGGCACCCCCGACCCCGGCGCGATCTCCTTCTCGATCCTCATGCGAGAGCTGGCCGAGCACCTGTCCTGACCCCACCGGTTCCCCTCCCCCGGCCCGGACCCGTACCGTGCCGGGGAGGGGGATCCACCCGGTCGGCCCCGCGCCGGCCCCGAGACCCGGACGCCGCCGCCCGGCGGCCGTCCCCCGATGCACCGAAGGAGCACCCCATGACCTGGAACATCGTCGTCGGCGGCGACAACGCCGGATACGGCTACAAGGAAGAGCTGAAGGCCCTGCTGGAGTCCGACGACCGCGTGGGCACCGTGACCGACGTGGGCGTGGGCTCCACCGAGGACGGCACCTACTACCCGAACGTCGCGGTCGCCGCCGCGGAGAAGGTCGCCGCCGGCGAGGCCGACCGGGCGCTGCTGATCTGCGGCACCGGCCTGGGCGTCGCGATCGCCGCGAACAAGGTCTCCGGCGTCCGCGCCGTCACCGCCCACGACCTCTACTCCGTGCAGCGCTCCGTGCTGTCCAACAACGCGCAGGTGCTGTGCATGGGCCAGCGCGTCGTGGGCCTCGAGCTCGCCAAGGAGCTGGTGAAGGTGTGGCTGGACCTCGAGTTCGACCCCACCTCCTCCTCCGCGGCGAAGGTCGACGCGATCTGCGCCTACGACGGCTCGCTCGAGCAGGCCTGAGCCGCCCGGGCCTCGCGCCCCCGCACCCCACCGGGCCGGGCGCCCGGCCGCCCCGCCGGTCGCCCAGCGTCGCCCCCACCCCTCGCTCCCTCGACGGCTGTCCATGAGATGGAGCGAGGGAGACGGTGCCCTGCATATGGCGGGGCACCGTCTCCTGTGATCCATTCCGTGGACAGCACCGCCGTCCACCCCGCTCCGAAAGGCCCCCGATGACGCTCTGGGTCGGCACCAGCTGGAAGATGACCAAGACCCTCGCCGAGGCCCGCACCTGGGCCACCGGCCTGCGCGATCACCTGGACGGATGGGCCCCCGAGGGGGTGCAGCCCTTCGTGATCCCCTCCTTCACGGCCACCACCACGGTGCGGGAGGTCCTCGGGGAGGACTCCCCTGTGCTGCTGGGCGTGCAGAACGCCCACTGGGAGGACGCGGGAGCCTGGACCGGCGAGGTCTCGGTGGCCCAGGCCGCGGACGCGGGGGCGCAGATCGTGGAGAGCGGCCACTCCGAGCGGCGCGAGCACTTCGGGGAGACCGTGGAGACCACGCGGCTCAAGGTCGCCGCGGCCCTGCGCCACGGCCTCACCCCGCTGCTGTGCATCGGGGAGAGCCTGGAGGTGAAGGACGCCGGCGGCTCCGCGGACTTCATCCTGGAGCAGGCCGCCGGGGCGCTGGAGGGCCTGGACGTGGAGCAGCTCGCGCAGGTGGTCATCGCCTACGAGCCGATCTGGGCGATCGGCGAGCACGGCCGGCCCGCCACCGTCGCGGAGCTCGTCGAGCCCTTCGCCGCGCTCGGCGAGGCCTACACCGAGCGGGTCGCGGGCCTGCTGTACGGCGGCTCGGTGAACCTGGACAACGCCGCGGACCTGCTGGGCATCGACCACGTGACCGGCCTGTTCGTGGGCCGCACCGCCTGGGAGCTGCCGGGCTACCTGGAGCTGCTGCGGATCGCGGAGGCCCACGCCGCCGCTTGACCCGGGATCAGCCGCGCGTCTCCTCAGTGGCGACCGCCGGGAGGGAGCGCGAGAGCACGCCGTCCAGGTGGGACTCGAGGGCCTTCAGCGCCCCGTCGTGGTGGTGGCGGCGCACCATCTCCAGGATCTCCCCGTGCTCGCTGTGCGCCTGACGGCCGTCGAACAGGCCGGCGCCGGTCCAGGTCTGACGCATGCGGTGGGTGTGGGTGCCGAGGTTCTCCACCATCGTGTGCAGGTAGCGGTTCGCGGCGTGCTCGAAGAACACCTGGTGGAAGGCCCAGTCGGCGCGGAAGTGCTCGTGCATCAGCGGGTAGTCGACGGTCTCGACGGCCTCGATGGCGTCCAGCACCTCGCCGTGGCGGGCGTGCGCGATCTCGAGGTCGGCGAGCAGCCCCTCCCACTGGGTGAAGGAGCGGCCGAGCGCGGCGGACTCGACGACGTTGCGGGCGTCCAGCAGCTCGATCATGTGCGCGGCGTCCAGCATGGGGGCGACCACGTAGCCGCGCAGCGCCACGTACTCGACCAGCCCGCTGCGCTCGAGGGCGACCATCGCCTCGCGCACCGGGGTGGGTGAGACCTCGAGGTCGCGGGCCAGGCCGTCGATGCTGAGCCGGGAGCCGGGCTCCCAGCGGTTCTCGAGGAGGCGCTGCAGGATCAGCTGCTCGACCTCGTCGCGCAGCACCTGTCGTCTGATCGCCATCGGCGGTTCCTCCCGGGCCCTCGCCCGACGCTCTGCCGGGTGATCGTTCTTCCCATAGGATAACGGTTCGCCGCGATTGCCCTGCTCAGACGCCGGACTCCCGATGACGGGACCCCGGACGTCCTCCGGCGACGACCGTGCTCAGCGGGCCTCGGGGTCGGGCTGGTGGAGGCCGAACACGTTGTGCTCGGTGTCGTGGAAGTAGGCCTGCCACGCCATGCCGGGCAGGGCGTACTTCGGCAGCGCCTCGGTGCCGCCCGAGGATGGCGCCGTCGATGCCGAGGCCCTCCCCCGTGCTGACGCCGACGTAGGGCATCCCGGCGTATTCGGACCAGTCCTGCATCGACCAGCTGAAGACCTCGCGGTAGAACGCGGTGGCGCGCTCGACGTCGGCGGCCTGGATCTCGAAGTGGACGGGACGGCCGAGGGAGGCGGCAGGCGTCTTCTCGCCGTCGGCGCTGGTGGAGGGTTGGTTCTCGGTCACGATGGATCCTCTCGCTGCGGGGGCCGGGGAGCGGCCCTGGCTCCAGGGTAGGTACCGGGATCGGTCCCCGGAGCGGGGTCAGCCGACCTCCACCTCGAGCAGCGAGCCGTCCCGCACCAGCTCCCGCGGCAGCCGCACCCCGGCGGCGCGGTAGCGCCGCGCGAGGGGCACGACGGACGCATCGGAGCCGTCCAGGGGGATCTCGCGGCCGTCCACGCGCAGGGAGCGCAGGCCGCAGCCGGCGCCGCCGACGCGATAGCGGACCGTGGCCTCGCCCTCGGGCAGGGGGATGCGGGCCTCGGTGTCGTCGAGCTCGGCGGCCAGCACCGGGTCGATCTCGATCCCGGTGGCGCGCACCCGCACGCCCAGCATCTCCTCGACCACCAGGCGCAGCAGCAGACCGGGACCGGAGGAGTACACGCGCCAGCCGCCCTCGAAGCCGGTGGCGGGGTCGAACATCCGGGCGGCGTGCTCATCGGCGCTCCAGCGGTCGGGGAAGACCGCGTCGGCGCTGGAGAAGTACGCGGTGGCCTGGCGGGGCCGGGCGCCGCGCAGGCGGTCGGAGATGCCGATGGGCACGGCCTTCAGCAGCTCCTGCCAGGCCTGCTCGGCCTCGCCGAGGTGCAGCAGGGCCTCGATCCAGCGCAGGTGCGCATGCATGTACATCAGGCCGACCTCGCGGCCCCAGAAGGTGGCGGCCTCGGCGCGCAGGAACACCTCGGTGACGCCGCCGTGATAGCTCACGGGCCGGTCGAAGAGGTGCAGGCCGCTGGGCCCGACCAGGTGCTCCTCGAGGAGCTCCAGGTGGTGGCGGGCCTGCTCGGGCGTGAGCTGCTCGTCGGCGATGGCGTGGATCATCTGCAGGGACCCGTGACGCAGGCCGGTCTCCTCGTCACGGGGGTGGACGAGGTGGCGCAGCGGCCCGCCGTCGAGCACCGCGTACCCGGCGAGCTCCTCGTCGACCAGCAGTACCTCGGCGACGGCCTCGCGGGCCCCGGCGGCAAGCTCGCGGGAGCGGTCCGCGAGGGGCAGCTCGCCGCGGCCGACGGTCTCCAGGCCCTCCACGAGCGCGCCGAGGGAGGCGATCTCGAGGCCGGCGGTCCAGGCGGAGCAGAGGTGGCGGGCCAGCTCGGGGCGGGCGGGCTGCAGGGAGTCGTTCCAGTCGCCGTGGCCGTAGGCGGGCAGGCGGGGGTCGGCGGTGCGCTGGGCGGAGATGTGGGCGAGGGCCCGATCGACGTGGTCGAGCACCGGGGTGGGCTCGCCGAGGGCGTCCTCGCCGACCCATCCCGCGGGCTCGTCCAGCAGGCTGGCATCGCCGGTGACCTGCAGGTATTCGCCGAGAGCGCGCAGCGGCCAGTAGACCACGTCGCCGTGGCTGTCGCGCAGGCCGGGGCCGCCGTGGCCGGGCAGGTAGTCGAACCACTGCGGCCAGGTGCCGTCGACCTGCTGGGCGGCGAGCACCCGCAGCAGGGTCGCCCGCAGCACCTGGTGCTCGCCGGTGGCCAGCAGCAGGCCGACGGGGCCCTGGCAGACGTCGCGCACGCCCCAGGCACCGCCGGTGAACTGCTCCAGGCCGCGCGGGGAGCGGAAGTGCACGGCGGCGTTCTGGGCGAACCAGCCCAGTGACTCGCCGACGACGGCGACGGGGTCGCCGAGGCCGCCCGTCCGCCGGGTCCCGTCGAGGCGGGTGAGCCCGGGCAGGCGGGGCGTGTAACCGGCCGGATGCTCGCCGGCGGGCTCGGCCGTCTCGGCGGGGGCGCCGAGCTGCAGGTGCAGCTCACGCGCGGCGGGGGCGAGGACGCTGCGCAGGCCGGTGCCGTGGGCGGCGCCGTCGGTGAACAGGGCGGCGTCGTCCCCGAGGGGCAGTGCCGCGCCATCGGCCTCGGCGCGGACCTCGAGCGCCGGATCGGCATCGAGGCTGACCAGGAGGTCGCCGGGGGTGCCGGTGGTGCGGACGTCGAGGTGGACGGTCCCGGGCAGCTCCACGCGGCTGCGCACCTCGATCGTGGCCTCGGCCAGGCGGTACACCCAGGTGCTGTCGGCGGTGTCGGTGAGCCAGGCGGAGGGCAGGCCGAGCCGTCGCCAGGTGCCGTCGGGGTCACGGCGCAGGATCCGCACGCCGCCGACGGGGTCGAGGCCCAGGTAGGAGCGGCGGATCCCGGTCAGCGGTGCGGCGGAGGCGTGGCCGCGGGTGAGCTGGGAGCAGAACACGCCGCGCATCCAGACGGTGGAGGCGAGCACGGCGAGGTCGGGGGCGGCGCTCGCGCTGCGCTGCTGGATGTGGCCGTGGGGGCGCAGCACCAGGCGCTCCTTGGCGGCGGTGACCAGGTGTCCGGCGGGACCGAAGGCGGAGAGCAGGCGGTCCCCGTCGCGTTCGGCCAGGCGCAGCTCGCCGCCGGCGAGGGCCGTGAGCGCGGGCTCCTCGAGCGGGAGGGCCTCGGCCTCGGGGGCCAGGGCCAGCAGCGAGCCGGGCACCTCTGCGGGCTCGGCGCCCTCGGGCACCCGGGCGGGCAGCACCAGGGCGTCCCGCAGGGCCCGGATCGCGGGGGCGTCGGCGGGGCCGGTGGCGTCGGGATGGTCAGGCAGCACGGCGCCCCAGAAGCTGACGGTGCGCTCCTCGCCGGGTGCGAGGTCGAGGGGCGCGGTGCGCAGGGTGGCGAGGGTGTGCTCGTGCTGGAGCCGCTCGGAGGGGAGGTCCCGGGCCAGGTCGAGACCGGCGCCGGTGGTCCGGTCGATGAGCTGCAGGGCGTCGGTGGCCCAGGAGTCGATCGGATCGTCGCTGCCGACGACGGCCCAGGGGGTGCGGACGCCGGGCATGTTCTGGCGGACGGCGAGGGCGAGCGTGCCAGGGTCCTCTCCGAGCACGACGGGGGTGAGGTCGAGGTACTGCGCGACGTACTGCTCGTTGCGTCGCACGTCCTCCAGGGGGCTCAGGGCCACGTCGAGGGTGTGCAGCACGTCCAGCCGCAGCGGCGTCGATCCCGCGTTGTGCAGGGTGACCTGCCAGGTCCAGTCGGCCCCGTCCTCGGTGACGGCCACCCGGGTGCGGGCCGCGAGGTCGCCGTGGCGGGTGTGCACGGCGCCGTCCTCGCTGATCCGGCCGCCGCAGGCGGGGCCGTGCAGGCGATGGGCGCGCATCGCCCCGTCGGCCTCGTGCACCCGCAGGGAGAGGCCGGCGGGGCCGGAGGCGGCGGTCGTCGCGGGGTACTGCAGCAGGCTCAGCCCCTCGGCCTCGAGCCGCGCGGCGTCCCCGGCGGCGGTGCGCTCCAGCACCACCGACGAGGGGGTGAGGGTCGTGGGGTCGAGCTCCTGGTCCGGGGCGGTCATCGGCTCTCCTCGCGCTCGGGGGACGGCAGCTCCTCGCCGGTCCCGGGGTGGGCGCAGCCGCAGCTGGAGCGGTGCACGATCTGGGAGTCGAGGACCACGGGCTCCTCGACGGGGGCGCCGCCGTCCACGAGGGCGGCGAGGCGGCGGGCGGCCAGCGCGCCGAGCTCCTCGACGGGCTGGGCGACGGTGGTCAGGCCGGGCCGCACGAAGCGCGCGGCGTGCACGTCGTCCCAGCCGACGACGGCGACCTGGCCGGGCACGTCGACGCCTCCGTCCTGCAGGGCCCGCATGACCGCGAGGGCGAGCTGGTCGTTGCCGCAGACCAGGGCGTCGACGTCCAGGCCGGCGGCGAGGAGCTCGCGCACGACGTCCTCGCCGGCCTCCTCGACGGGATCGACGGCGAACAGCGGGCCGGCCTCGACCTCCGCCCCCGCGAGCGCGGCGAGGTAGCCCTGGTAGCGGGCGCCGATGTCGGAGTCGGGTTCGGGGCGGCCCACGAAGCCGACGCGGCGCTTGCCGGCCTCGAGCAGGTGCGCGGTCAGGTCGGCGGCGGCCCTCGGGTTCTCGGCGTACAGCGCGTCCCGGCCGGGCAGCCGGCCGCGGGCGGCGGTGACGACGGGCCGGCGGGCGGCGAGCTCCTCGATGAGGGCGTCCTCCACGGCGCTGCGGGCCATGAAGGCGATGCCGTCGACGTTGCTGGCCAGGGTGCGCACGGCCCGCTGAGGGTCGGTCTCGGGCCCGGCCAGGGAGATCACGACGGACAGGCCGAGCTCGCTGGCGGCCATCTCGAAGCCGACCAGCAGGGCCGCGTAGTAGGGACCGTCGATGTGGGGCAGCACCAGGCCGAGGGCGTGGGTGCGACGCCCGGCCAGGGCGCGGGCGGCGCCGTCGGGCACGTAGTTCAGCTCGCGGGCGGCCGTGAGCACGGCCTCCCGCGTGCGGTCGGCGACCTTGCTGCTGCCGCCGAGCGCCCGGGAGACGGTGGCCGTGGAGACCCCGGCGCGCTGGGCGACGGCGTAGATGGTGGCTGCGCCCTGGGTAGGCTCGAATCCGGCGGCGCCCCCGCGCCCTCGCGATCCTCGCCCCTCGCCTCGTGGGTTCATGGCTCCCTCTCCCCTCTGCGGTGCAACCGGTGCCGGCTCGGCGGCGCGACCGGAGCCGACGCCGTCGTCGACACCCTCGGTCCCTGCAGGCCCGAGGGGTGCAACCGCTTACATGTGCCTGCTCGGCCGAACCTACGGCACCCCGGGGATTCTTGCAAGGCGGACCGGGATTCTCACCGTGCCTCCGCCCATCGAGCTCTTCACGTCTGCGTCCATGGCGGTCCATGCACACACGAACGAAGAGCTCGAGGGAAGAAGAGTCTGGGGAGGCTGGGGTGGCGAGGATGGCGGGGGCGGGGGAGGAGGGGGTGGCGGGGCAGGGCGCGCCGCAGGCGCTCAGCGGACGCGAGTGCTCAGAGGTCCTCGCGGGTGCGCTGGCGGACGGCGGCGCGGACCGCGAGGGCCACGACCACGGCCAGCAGCGCGTAGATCACGATGGTGATGGGGCTGGAGACCAGCACTCGCGGGTCGCCCACGGAGGAGAGCAGGGCGTCACGCAGGGAGCTCTCGGCGAGCGGACCCAGCACCATGCCGATCATCAGCGGCGCCAGCGGGTACTCGTAGCGGCGCATCAGGAAGCCCAGCACGCCCACGCCCAGCAGCATCAGCAGATCGAACACCGCCCCGGAGGTGGCGTAGATGCCGAGCCCGCAGAACAGGGTGATGCCGCCGTAGAGCTGGGGCTTGGGGATCAGCAGCAGCTTCGACCAGAGCTGGGCGAAGGGCAGGTTGATGATCAGCAGCACCACCATCGCCAGGAAGAAGCTGGCCAGCAGCGCCCACACCAGCTCGGGGCTGCGCTCGAACAGCAGCGGGCCCGGCTGCAGGCCGTACTGCCGGAAGGCGGCCAGCATGATCGCGGCGGTCGCGGAGATCGGCAGGCCGAGGGCCAGCAGGGCGCCCATCGCCATGCCGGTGGTGGCGTTGCCGGCGGCCTCGGGGGCGGCCAGGCCGCGGATGGCGCCCTTGCCGAACACGGGGTGCTTCCGGCGGCGGTCCAGGCGCCGCTCCGCCTCGTAGGCCAGGAAGGTGGGCACCTCGGCGCCGCCGGCGGGGACCACACCGAAGGGCAGGCCGATGAGGGTGCCGCGGGCCCAAGCGGGGGCGGCCTCCTTCACCTCGGCGGCGGAGAGGAAGGGGCGTCCGGCGGCGCGGATGCGCAGGTCCTCGCGGGTGCCGCGGATGCGGGAGGCCACGAACAGCACCTCGCCGAGGGCGAGGATGCCGACGGTGACGGTGACCAGGGAGATCCCGTCGAACAGCTGCGGGGCGCCCAGGGTGTAGCGCTCCAGGCCGGAGATGCCGTCGATGCCGACCATCGTGATGGCCACGCCGATCACGAGCGCCGCGAGGCCCTTGGCGATGTTGTCGGCCACCACGGAGGAGGTGGCCACGAAGGCGAACAGGGCGAGGGCGAAGTACTCGGGCGGGCCGAAGCTGGCCGAGACCGCCACCAGCGTCGGCGAGAGGAACACGACCAGCACCGAGGCGATCATGCCGCCGATGAAGGCGCCGATCGCGGCGGTCGCGAGCGCCTGCGGGGCGCGCCCGGAGTTGGCCATCTTGTGGCCCTCGAAGGTGGAGGCGATGGCGCTGGCCTGGCCGGGGGTGTTCAGCAGGATCGCCATCGTGGAGTCGCCGAACAGGCCGCCGAAGTAGACGCCGGCGAAGAGGATGAAGGCGGCGGTGGGATCGAGGGCAAAGGTCATCGGCAGCAGTAGCGCCACGGCCATCGAGGAGCCGAGGCCGGGCAGCACGCCCACGGCGGTGCCGAGCAGGCAGCCGACCACCACCCACAGCAGGTTCATCGGGGTGAGGGCTCCCGCGAAGCCCTCCATCAGCAGTCCGAGCTGGTCCATCAGGCGCCCCCTCCCAGCATGCCGAGGAATCCGGTGGGCAGCACCAGCCCCAGGCCGGTGCCGAAGATCAGGTAGACGGCCGAGGCCAGGAACAGGCCCAGCAGCACGTCGAAGCCGGGTCGGCGGGAGCCGAAGCCGTGGCTGGTGCACCAGAACAGCAGCGCCCCGGCGAGGATCCAGCCCAGATAGGTCAGCAGCAGCGCGAAGGCCAGGAAACCGCCGCCCACCCAGGCCAGCGCCACCAGATCGGTGCGGGGGCGGGCCGCGCCCGTGGTCGGGTCCACGGAGGGCTCGGGGTGGCGGATCGCTCCCACGGCCAGGATCGCGGCGAGCACCAGGCCGACGACGGCGAGGATCACGGGCAGGAACCGCGGCCCGGGGAACTCGGTCCCCACGGCGTCCAGGGTGGCGGCGCCGACCAGCAGGAACACGCTGATCGCGGCGAGCAGCAGGGGCATCACCAGGCCGGAGCGTCCGCCGCGCGCGGGCCGCGGCGACGCCTCGGCCGGTGACTGCGTGGCCTGCGGTGCCGGGGCGGGGGTGCTGGGGGTGGTGTCCATGCTGCTCATCCCTCGATCTCCGCGAAGAGCCCGGCGATGCGCTCGGTCTCCTCCTCGATGTACGCCCGGAGCTCCTCGCCGGTGGCGGGCACCTCCACCCAGTTGTAGCGGGCCACGGCGTCGGCCCATTCGGGGGTGGCGAAGGCCTGCTCCAGCAGCTCCTCGAACTCCGCGATCTCCTCGGCGGTGACGACGGGCGGCGCGAACAGGGCCCGCCAGTTGGTCAGGGTCACGTCGTAGCCGAGCTCGGGCAGTGTCGGGATGTCCACGCCCTCCAGCCGCTGCGGGGCGACGACGCCGAGGGCCCGCAGCCGGCCGAACTCGACCTGCGGGTAGATGTCGGCGAAGCCGCCGGCCGTGGCCTGGGCGGTGCCGTTGAGGATCGCCTGGATCGCCTCGCCGCCCCCGTCGGAGGGGATGTAGGTGGTGTCCCCGGGGGCGATGTCCGCGGCGAGCGCGAGGTCGGTCATCACCAGCTGGTCGAAGGAGCCGCCGCCGGTCCAGGCGACGTCCGGGGTGTTCTCACGCCAGTCGGCGATAAGGCCGTCGAGGTCCTGGTGGGGGCCGTCGGCGGGCACGGCGATGAGGTCGTACTCCTCGATCACGCGGGCGACGGGGGTGACGTCGGTGATCTGCGAGGGGGTGTCGAACTGGATCTGGGCGGCGATCTGGCCGGTGCCGCCCACCATCAGCGTGTTCGGCTGGGTGAGGCGGCCGACGCTGCCCAGCGCGATGGTGCCGCCGGCGCCCGGGATGTTCACCACCTGCACGTTCCCGACCAGGCTGTGGGTGCGCATGACCTGCTGCAGCTCCCGCTGGAAGGCGTCCCAGCCGCCGCCGGCGGCCGCGGGGGCCACGAGGGTGAGGTTCGCGGAGATGGTGCTGCCGCCGGAGGCGGAGCGGATCGACTGGTAGCCGGCGGCGGCGATCACGGGCACGGCGAGCACGCCGAAACCGATGCTGAGAGCACGGCGGCGGGAGGGGGATGCCGGGGCGGCGGGCCGGTCGGCGCCGTGGTCGTCGGGACCCATCGGCACGACTCCTTCGTCATGGGGGACGTCGGAGGGGGCCCCGACGCTGGGGAGGCCCCCATGAAAGCACGCCGCGCCCGCTCCCGGCGGCGGGGATCGCCGCGGCGGAATGCGCGGGATACAGTGCCGGGACGATCCCGCCGGGCCCGCCGTGGTGCCCGCTCGCCCCACCTCGGGAGGACCCATGTCCGTGCTCGTCGCCGGCACCGCCACCCCGGCCGGCCAGGCCGCCTACCGCTACGCGATCGAGGAGGCCCGGCGCCGCGGCGAGGGCATCGTGTACTTCCAGCTGGAGGGCGAGCACACGCCCTCCCCGGAGCTGGACGGCATCCCCGAGACCGTCGAGCACCCCGATGGCCGCACCCACTCCCCCGCCGGCGACCTCATCGACCGCGCCGAGCGCGACGACATCTCCGCCCTGGTCATCGGCGTGCGGCACCGCACCGCGGTGGCCAAGCTGTTCCTCGGCTCCTCCGCCCAGCAGATCATCCTCGAGGCGAACAAGCCCGTCATCTGCGTCAAGGCCTGACCGGAGCCCGAATCAGTCCCGTCGTCGGAGCGCGGCGGCGGCCAGGCCCGCGACGGCCGCGGTCCACTGCTCGCGGCCGGCCTCGCGCTCGGCGGCGTCGGTGCCGCTGAGCACCACCTCCAGCCGGGTGCCGTGACCGGTGCCCTCGCCCGTGGCCACCCGCAGCCCCTCGCCGGGCTCGGCGGGGTCCACCTCCAGCACCAGCAGGCGCGGCGGGTCCAGGGCGGTGACGGTGCCGAGCACCACCTCGGGGGCGCGGGGCGACCGGAAGGCCCGGTCGATCTCGGGGTCGGGGCCGTGCCCGGCGGGGTCTCCCCCGGCCAGCCACAGCTCCCAGGCGGTCTCGGCGGGCACCACCAGCTGCCGTGACCAGCGCAGCACCCAGCCCTGGGCGTCCTCGGCGGGCACGGGCCGGTCCAGGCCGAAGGCGGCGGCGAGCTCCTCGTGGCGCGCAGGACGCGGTCCCGGGTCGGTGACCTCCTGGCCGGCGAGCACCTGGGCGAGGCCTTCCAGGCAGGCCTCCCAGCCGGTGGCGTAGCTGGCGGTGCCGGGCCGGTCGTCGCCGAGCTGGGTGATGGTCAGCAGGGTGCCGTCGCCCTCGGGACGCAGCGCGAGGGTCATCTCCTCGCCGCCCCAGGTGAAGCGCAGCCGTTCGCCGTGCTCGACCTCGAGCATCTGGCCGTAGCCCTCGGGGCCCTCGCCGAAGGCGGGGAAGCGCGCGGTGCCGCCCTCGCGCAGCGTGAACACGGGGGCGCCGGGGAACCAGGGCTCCAGCAGCACGGGGCGGGTGATGCCCTCCCACACCTCCTCGGGTGGATGCGGCAGGAGGCGGGAGACGACCACGGCGGCGCGGCCGTCGCGGTCCTCGAGGCGGGGCGCGGGGACGCCGTCCGCGGTGCGCGGCACTCCCCCCGTGGCCTGCGAGGTGGGCACGGTCGGGTCAGGGGCGTCGGTGCTCATGCCCCCTGGATAGCCAGCCGCGCCGCCGGAGTCCAGCGACCCGACGGACGCCCGACCGAAAAAACTCGACATTCGGAGTGGACAAACGCTTGACCAACCGTGATCCACGTCCTACTGTCCATGATCAAACGATTGATCACGAGGGAGTGACATGCCGCTGCGAACCCCGTTCTTCCGCCCCGACCCGCACTGGGTGGGCGACCTGATCCCCTTCTCCCACGGCGGGGTGCTGTACCTGTACTACCTGCACGAACGCCGCCGGAGCCCCAAGCCCGGCACCTCCTGGCACCTGGTGACCACCGAGGACCTGGTGACCTTCACCGACCACGGCGAGGTGCTCCCCCACGGCGACGAGGACGCCGCCGACTTCAACGCCTACACCGGCTCCGTGGTCACCGACGACGAGGGCCTGCACCACCTCTTCTACACGGGCCAGAACCCGCGCCGCACCGCCCCCGACGGCCGCCCCCTGCAGGTGGTCATGCACGCCACCGGCACCGACCTGATCCACTGGGACAAGCACCCCGAGCACACCGTGGGCGCCCCCGAGGGCTACGACCCCGCGGACTTCCGCGACCCCTTCGTCTACCGCACCGGCCCCGGCCAGCCCTGGCAGCTGATCCTCGCCGCCCGCCACGCGGAGGGCCCCGAGCGCCGCCGCGGCACCGTCGGCCGCCTGCGCAGCACCGACCTGGTCCGCTGGCAGAGCGCCGACCCGCTGTGGGACCCGCACCGCTTCCTCACCCAGGAGTGCCCCGAGATCTTCCGGATCGGCGACTGGTGGTACCTGGTGTACTCCGAGTTCACCGACGCCTTCCAGACCCGCTACCGGATGTCCCGCTCCCCCGAGGGTCCCTGGCACGCCCCCCGCCACGACACCCTCGACGGCCGCGCCTTCTACGCCGTGAAGTCCGCCGAGTGGCACGGGCGCCGCATCCTCGCCGGCTGGATCGCCAGCCGCGAGGGCGAGACGGACGACGGCCCCTGGCTGTGGGCCGGCACCCTCTCCCTGCTGGAGGCGGTGCAGCGCGAGGACGGCACCCTGGACGTGCGGATCCCCGCCGAGGTGCTCGCCGCGGACCCCACGGCGCTCGACGCCGGCCTCGCCCCCGGGGCGCTGGAGGCCCCCACCTCCTACGCCTCCCGCGTGGGCACCACCGATCTTCCCGCCCGCTGCACGATCCGCGCGGAGCTGACCCTGGACCCCGAGGGTCGCGCCGCCGGGCTGCTGCTGCGCACCGACGCCGAGGGCGAGCACGGCTACGTGCTGCGCCTGGAGCCCCGCGCCGGCCGCATGGTGCTGGACCGCTGGCCGCGACCCGCGACCGGCACCGAGCAGTGGCAGATCTCGGGCGACATCCCCCACGCCCTGGACCTCGAGCGACCGGCCGACCTGAGCGGCCCGGACCACCGTCTCGATCTGATCCTCGAGGACGACCTGCTGGTCGCCTGCCTCGATCAGCGGGTCGTGCTCTCCACCCGTCTCTACGACCACCGGACCGGCCGCCTCGGCCTGTTCGCCGACGACGCCGCGATCGGCCTGCGATCCCTGCGCGTCACCACCGCCTGACCCCCGCACCACCCCGAGCGACCCCACCCGATATCGAAGGAGATCATCATGAAGCGCTCGCAGTTCCTCGCCCTGGCCGCCGGAGCGGCCACCGTCCCCGTCCTCGCCGCCTGTGGCGGTTCCGGCTCCGGCGGCGCGGCCGCCACCGGGGCGGCCGTCGAGGGGGAGGTGGAGCCCCGCGCCATCTCCTGGCTGCTCTCGCGGCCCGCCGACGGCGCCGTCATCTCGATCATGGAGCAGATCGCGGACGAGTACGCCGCCGAGAACGAGGGCTTCTCCCTCGAGCTGATCACCACCCCGGACCGTCCCAGCTACATCCAGAAGTACGAGACCCTGGCCGCCGCCGGGGAGCTGCCGGAGCTGTTCGACACCGACGCCACCCCCTTCGCCGCCAAGCTCGCCGAGACCGGGCAGATGATCGACGTGGAGGACCTGCTCACCCAGTTCGGGATCCTCGAGGAGTTCCGGCCTGCCGCCCTGGACTACCAGCGCTTCGACGACGGCGCGCTGTACATGATCCCGCTCGAGTTCGGCCTCGAGGTGTTCTGGTACAACACCGCCCTGTTCGAGGAGGCGGGCGTCGAGGTGCCCACCACCCTGGACGAGATGGTCGAGGTCTGCGAGACCCTGCGCGGCGCCGACATCACCCCGATCGCCGTCGGTGGGCAGGACGCCTGGCCGCTCGAGCGCTACGTCGCCTACCAGCCCTTCCGGATCGCCGGCCCCGAGTACATCCAGGAGCTCAAGCGCGGCGACGCCGCCTTCGCCGACGAGCCCGGCACCGCGAGCGCCGAGTGGCTGGCCCGCCTCGGCGAGGTCGAGGCCTTCGAGCCCGGCTTCTCCTCCGTGGGCTACGCGGACGCGCAGGCCGCCTTCACCTCCGGGAAGGCCGCGATCTACAACATGGGCACCTGGGAGCTGCCGAACCTCGCCACCGAGGAGCTGCCCGAGGAGATGCGCGAGAACATCGCGTTCTTCACCCTGCCCGTCACCGAGGGCTCCGTGACCGCGGAGAACGAGTACGTGGCACCCTCCGGCATCGGCGTCGCCGTGAACGCGGAGACCTACGACCCGCTGGTGCGGGACTTCCTCGAGTTCGCGCTGGGCCGCTACCCGGCGCTGTACGCCGAGAGCGGTCTGCTGGGCCCCACCACCGTGGACCCCGTGATCCCCGAGAACGCGCTGCCGATCTACGAGGAGGCCATCGCGGCCGCCGAGGACCTCGGCGAGGCCACCCTGATGCCCTGGGACACCCAGCTCGACCCGACCACCAACTCCCGCCTGCAGCAGGAGCTGGTGCTGCTGGTGCAGGGCGACGTGACGGCGGAGGAGTTCCTGACCACCATGGATTCCACGCTCGAGGAGAACGCCCCGCGCTACTTCGAGGACGCGGAGGGCTGATCCGTGCTTCCCCATCGTTCGCGCACCTCCGTGGTGCTGTTCCTGGCTCCGCCGCTGCTGCTGTTCGGCGGCGGGGTGCTGCTGCCCATCGTGCAGTCGCTGTTCCTGAGCTTCTTCCAGTGGGACGGCATCTTCCCGATGGAGTTCGTGGGGCTGGAGAACTACCGGCGCCTGCTGTTCGGCGACGACATCTTCTGGACCGCCTTCGGCAACCAGCTGCTGTACCTGGTGATCTGCCTGGTGCTGCAGGTGGGCGGCGGCCTGCTGGTGGCCAGCCTGCTGCTGACCATCACCAAGGGCCGTGAGGTCTTCAAGGTGCTCTACCTGATGCCCGCCGTGATCTCGACCCCCGCGATCGCGCTGCTGTTCCAGCGCATCTACGGCGGGGACGGCCTGATCAACACGATGCTCTCCGCGGTGGGGCTCGACGCCCTGGCCCGGCCCTGGCTGTCGGACGTGTCCACGGTGCTGGCGGCCGTCTCCATCCCCGAGGGCTGGCGCTTCCTGGGCCTGTACACGGTGATCCTCTACGCGGCGCTGCTGGCGGTGCCGCGGGAGCAGGAGGAGGCCGCCGCCCTGGACGGGGCGAACGCCTGGACCGTGTTCACGAAGATCCGCTTCCCGCACATCATGCCGGTCTTCATCACCACGATGATCATGGCCACCACCTACGCGCTGCGCGGCTTCGACATCCCCTTCCTGCTCACCAACGGCGGACCGGGGCAGGCCTCGGAACTGGTCACGACCTACATGTACAAGACGGCCTTCACCAGCGGGCACTACGGCTACGCGAGCGCCATCTCGGTGTTCATCGTGGTGGAGTGCCTGGTGGCGGTCGGCCTGATCCTCTTCTCGCTGCGGCGGAAGGACGCCTGAGATGACCGTGCTCGCCCCCACCGACCCCTCCCGGGAGGGACAGACCATGACCGACACCGCCCCGGACGCCTCCGCGCCCCGCGCCCCGCGCCGGGGACGCCCCGGCTCCCGCCGTCCCTCACGGCTGCGGATCTCGCAGGTCGTCTCCCGGGTGCTCATCGTCTGCGTGCTGATCCTGCAGGTGTACCCCTTCCTGTGGCTGCTGCAGACCAGCCTGCGCGACCGGCAGGACTTCGCCGCCTCCAACCCCTTCTCGATCCCCACCGAGCTCACCCTGGAGAACTTCGCGCGGGCCCTCGAGCAGGGCAGCCTGCTGCGCAACATCCTGAACTCGCTGATCATCACCGGCGGCGCCTGCGCCCTGCTGGTGGTCTGCGGGATGGCCGGGGCCTACGCGATCCAGGTGCTCGGCTTCCGCGGCAGCAACCTGGTGCACGGACTGTTCCTGCTGGGCATCGTGGTGCCCGTGCAGGTTGCCCTGGTGCCGCTGTTCATCGACTACTCGCGGATCGGGCTACTGGACACCTACGTGGCGGTGATGATCCCGCTGGCGGGCTTCGCCCTGCCGATGGCGATGTTCCTGTTCCTGTCGTTCTTCAGCTACATCCCGCGGGAGCTGTACGAGGCGGCCAGCATCGACGGCGCCGGCCCCTACCGGATCTTCTTCCGCATCACGATGCCGATGTCCTTGAACACCGTGGTCACGGTGGTGATGGTCAACGCGATCTTCATCTGGAACGACTTCATCTTCGCCAACACCTTCATCCTCAGCGACGAGCTGAAGACGATCCCGCTGGGCCTGCAGAACTACATCGGGGCCATGGGCAACACCGACTGGACCGCCACCTTCGCCGCCGTGTCGATCACCGTCACCCCGCTGCTGCTGGTCTTCCTCGTGCTGAACCGCGCGATGATCTACGGTCTCGAGAGCGGGGCGAGCAAGGGATGAGGACGATGACGGAGAACGGGCGCACGGTGACGATGCGCGAGGTGGCCGAGCGGGCGGGCGTGTCCGTCACCACGGTCTCCCACGTCATCAACGACAAGCCGGGCGTCCGCATCGGCGCGAAGACCCGCTCCCGGGTGCGCCAGGCCGTGGTGGACCTCGGCTACCGGCCCAACATCCTGGCCAAGAACCTGGTGCAGGGCACCAGCCGCTTCATCGGCCTGGTCGCGGACTCGATCGCCACCACGCCCTTCGCCGGCCAGATCATCCGCGGCGCCCAGGAGGAGGCCTGGCGCCACGGCCGGGTGCTGCTGGTGGCCAACACCGAGGCCGACGCCGCCGCCGAGCAGAATGCGCTCGCGATGATGCTGGAGTACCAGGTCAGCGGCATCCTCTACTCGAGCTGGACCCATCAGGCCCTGACCCTGCCGCCGGGCCTCGCGGAGGCGGAGCACGTGTTGGTGAACTGCTACGCCCCGGGCACCGGTGCCCGGGCCGTGGTGCCCGACGAGGTGGCCGGCGGCCGCACCGCCACCGAGATGCTCATCGCACAGGGCCACGACCGGATCGCCTTCCTGAACACCACCTCCCCCTCCCCCGCCCGCGAGGGCCGCCTGCGCGGCCACCGCGAGGCGCTGGTGGAGGCCGGCCTCCCCCTCGACGACGCCCTCGTGGTCGACGCCCTGCCCGAGCAGGAGGGCGGCTACGACGCCGCCGACCGCGTGCTCGAGCTCGGCGCCACCGCCGTGTTCTGCCACAACGACCGGGTCGCGATGGGCCTGTACGACGCGCTGCGCGAGCGGGGCCTGCGCATCCCGGAGGACCTCTCGGTGGTCGGTTTCGACAACCAGGAGGTCATCGCCGGGCACCTGCGGCCGGCGCTGTCGACCGTGGCCCTGCCCCATTACGAGCTCGGGGCTGCCGGCATCCGGGTGCTGCTGGGCGAGGAGGAGGTGGCCCCCGGGCAGCAGCTCCGGGTGGACTGCCCTCCGATCCCTCGCTGTTCGATCGCCCCGCGCTGATCCTCGTCGTGCCCGGGCGGGCGGCGCCCGCCCGGGCACCGCTCCGCCCCGCGGGACTCCCTGCGGCGGTCCTCCTCCCCTCGACGACGAGAGAGCCGAATCATGGACCCCTTCACCCGCCGACACCTCCTGCGCACCACCTCGCTGGGCGGCCTGGCCCTGGCGGGGGCGAGCGCCCTGCCCCTGGCCGCCTGCGCCGAGGACCCCTCCCTGCGCGCCCGCTTCCACATGACCCCGCCGCACGGCTGGCTCTGCGACCCGCAGCGCCCGATCGTCCGCGACGGCGTCCACCACCTCTACTACCTGCACTCCGAGATCAACTCCGGGGACGGCGGCTGGGACCGCGCCACCACCGAGGACCTCGTGCACTTCACCCACCACGGCGATGCGATCCCGCTGCGCCCGGACTTCCCCGTCTGGTCCGGCTGCCTGGTGGTCGACGAGCACGACGACGCCGGCTACGGCGCCGGGACTGTGCTGGCCTATCCCACCCAGCCCACCGACGGGATCCGGAAGTACCAGGAGCAGTACCTCTACGTCTCCCACGACGGCGGCGCCACCTTCACCCGCCGCGAGGAGCCGGTGATCCCCAACGAGGACGGCCGCGAGGCCGTCACCGGGGAGGAGGTCCTCAACGCCGAGTGGTTCCGCGACCCCAAGATCCACTGGGACGCCGCCACCGAGGAGTGGGTCTGCGTGATCGGCCGCAAGAAGTACGCGGCGTTCTACACCTCGACGGACCTCGTGCACTGGCGTCTGCGCCGCAACTTCGACTACCTGGTGGAGCCGGACGACCTCGACCTCGGCGGCATCGAGTGCCCCGACCTCTTCGAGATCACCGCCGACGACGGCACCTCGCACTGGGTGCTGGGCGCGAGCATGGACGCCTGGGGGGTAGGCCTGCCGATGACCTACGCCTACTGGACCGGCCGCTGGGACGGGGAGCAGTTCCTGGCCGACGACCTCACCCCGCAGTGGCTGGACTGGGGCTGGGACTGGTACGCGGCGGTGACCTGGCCGAAACCCGAGGACCCGGAGCGCACGCGCTACGCGATCGCCTGGATGAACAACTGGAAGTACGCCAACCGGGACGTCCCCACCGACGCCTCGGACGGCTACAACGGCCAGAACTCGATCGTCCGCGAGATCCACCTGCAGCGGGAGTCCGACGGCCGGTACGCGCTGCTCAGCCGGCCGGTCCCGCAGCTCGCGGCCACGGCCTCCGAGGTGGTGGAGATCCCCGATCAGGTGGTGGCCGGCTGGTGGGACCTGCCCTGGTCCGGGCGCGCCTATGAGCTGGAGCTCGACCTGGCCTGGGACTCCGCCGCCAACCTGGGGGTCTCCCTGGGCCGCTCCGCGGACGGCTCCCGGCACACGAACGTCGGCGTTCACGACGGGAAGCTGTACGTGGACCGTGGCCCCTCCGACCTGGAGGGCTTCTCCTTCGGGGAGTTCACCCAGGCGGAGGCGCCCATCGACCCGGCGGCCCGGCACGTGCACCTGCGGATCTTCGTGGACACCCAGAGCGTGGAGGTCTTCGCGAACTCCGGGCACACGGTGCTGTCCCAGCAGGTGCACTTCCTGCCCGCGGACACGGGCATCGCGCTGCACGGCGACGGCGGCCCGGTGACGGCCTCGCACATCACCGTCCGGGTGCACTGAGCCCCGCCCGGGCCGACGGCCCGGTCCCCCGCGTGGGGGACGGGACCGTCGGAGTCCTCCGAGGTGCCCTGGCTCTCCGCCGACAGGTTCAGGTCGGTGGGGTTGGCCAGCACCAGCCCCGAGCCGTTCAGCGGCTCGAATTCGGAACGGATGCCCTCTCCCACGAAGCCGTACACCCCGTCCGGGCCGCGCAGCCCGACCGCATAGGTGTACTGGTGGGAGATCGTGTACAGGTAGTAGAGCCCGTCCTTGCGGATCATCTGCGGCCGCTCGGTCTGGTCGTTGACGCCGTAGGCCGAGAGGATCGGCGGCAGCATCGTCCAGGCCGTCAGGTCGTTGTTGTCTGCACAGGCCAGGCCGATGTTCCCGCGCTGGTAGTCGGCGCCGGAGGCGTTGACCTCCTCGACGGTCGCCAGCACGGCGGGCTTGCCGTCGGTGCCGGGCCGCTTGTCGCCGAAGGTGGTGGCCGTGTAGAAGATCCGGATCAGGTCGTCGCCGAGGTAGCGGGCCGAGCCGGACCACTCGGTGTTGGACAAGGAGGTGTCGTCCTCGAAGACGTAGCCCTGGTCGTTCCACTCCGAGTCGGAATCGACGTCGAAGCGGCGGATGAACCAGCCGATGCGGGCGCTCAAGTGCCGCTCGTCGAAGGGGATGTCCGGCCTCGTGATGGTCGCGGGCATCGAGTTCTCCCCGGCCTCCACGTCGGGGTCGTTCTGGGTGGCCATGATCTGGCGGGCGTCGGCGCGGGTCCACTTGGCGGTGAAGCCGGACTGGATCGGGTCGTACGCCTGGCGGGTGTGCGCGGTGGGCTGGGGACCCTCAGCGGCGGAGGCCCGGGGGGCGCCCACCGCGGCGGCGGTGGTTGGGGCCGCGAACGTGCCGAAAGCGAGGGCTCAGAGGCCGCGGCGGATGGGGTTCAGGACGGGGTTCTCCGGGTAAGGGATGCAGGGCACAGCGTCTCCTCTGACGGGGTACGACGTACTACAGGGGACCAGCGGCCGCCCCGGAGGAGAGGGGAACCCAGAGGGATCCCACCGAGACGATGTATCAGGCCGAGCAGACATGCCACCGAGACGTGCACCACATCGTGATGTGGCTCACCGTGAAGAATGTGTCCTGCTCACGGCGTTGACCAGGCCGTCTCCTCGGGCCAGAGCATGGTCATGTGGGTCATCAGCGGAGCCGGTGCGGGACCCCTCGGTCAGCGGAGCAACGGCCGGACCTCCCGCGCCCAGGCCGCGACCGCGTCGAGGTCCCGGAAGTCGCCGATCGGGGTGCGCATCGCCCGCAGCAGGGTGCGCTCGGCCAGAGGGATGCGGTCCATCAGCACCCAGCCGGGGAAGTTCCGCACCGCGACGGGGCGGATCGGACTGCGGGCCAGGAAGCTCTCGGTGCCCTTCTGACGCTCGGCCTTGGCGGGGTTCGCGGCGGAGCCGGAGCAAGTGAACAGGGCCACAGGGCGGGCTCCGAGCGCGGCCGCGTGCCGGCCGGCCCAGTCCTGGAAGCTCTTCTCCAGGGCATCCATGCGGATGCCGGAGCCGATCACCGCGGCGTCGTGGCCGACGGGGTCCGGGTCCGCGGCGATATCGTGCAGCACGGCCTCGGTGCCGGCGAGGATGAGCTCGTCGACGATCACCTCGGCGAGGCTGCGGGTGGCTCCGGAATGGGTGGCATAGGCGACCAGGACGCTCATGGAACCACCCTGTCACCTGCTTCGATGGCCACGGAGGGACCCACGGCCCGGCGACGACGGACCGCTCTGCTCAGGAGTAGCCCGGGACGTCCGGGAGGGCGACCCCACGGTATCCGACCAGGCAGTCCCCGGGCAGCAGGTCCCGCGCCAGCGGGGTGCGGGAGATAGGAATGGAGAGTCCGACCGTCATCCGGGTCTCGGACTGCTCACGCTCCCCGGGCAACCGGACGACCCGCTGGTGCTCCCTGGGTCCGGCGCACTGGACCACCTCGTCGCTGAACCGCGGGGAGTCACCGGGGCGGGCGACGTCCGCGGACCCGCTGAGCACCCCGTCGGTGAGCCCTGCGACCTGCCTTCCCTCCCAGGCGGGGCCCGTCGACGGTTCCCACGCCTGCTCCCCGCCGAGGTCGGCGGCCTCCAGGGCGTCGACCAGCTCCTCCTCTCTCGGCGTCGTGCCCGCGAGCTCGTAGCTGAGGTCCACGGAGAGCCGGCACTCCTGCACCTGCCGCGTGTCGAGGCCGCCCTCCAGGCGGCAGGAGAGCGTCCAGACCTCCCCGATCGGCTCCCCGACCAGCGGGTCCAGGGCCGCGCGGGTGCCATCGGCGGCCTGATCGATGACCGGCTCCCAGCGCTCGTAGCCGGCGCCGGCCTGGGCGCGGACGGCGAGCGCGGTGCGGGGCGCCGCCGTGAGCGTGGTCAGCAGAGCGAGGATCAGCAGCACCGCCACCGCGATCAGCGCGATCATCCACCCGCGCCGTCGGGGTCGCCCCCGGCCCTGCGCTGTTCCCTGCGAGCTCATGCTCCGCCCCCGTCCCCTCGATCCCCCGGTGCGGCTCGTGCCGCCGACCCTCGCCATCCTCGCCCACCCCCGGGCGACCCACCAGGGCGCGGCATGGGGAGGACTGTCCCTCCCGGCCTCCCCGGTCGGCACCGGTTCGGCGATTCGTCCGGTTTCCCGCCCGCTCCGCGCAGGCTCGGTCAGCGAGGTCACGAATCGGACGTCATGACTGCTCGGTCACTGAAAGGCGCTGGTCGCAGCGGCGGAGAATCGCCGCACGGCGGTGGCCGTCCCGTCATCGCCGTGGCACGAAGGAGTGCACCATGTCCCGTCGTATCCTCTCCGCCCTCTCCTCCCTGCTCCTCGTCTGCGGTCTCGCCGTGCTCGTCCCCGCCACGGCACAGCCCGCGCCGTACTGCGGCTTCTACTGGGGATCCACCCCGGAGTCGTCCTCCGGGCCCGGCGCCGGTCCCCTGGAGGATCTGCGCACGGGCCGGCACGCCTGCTTCGACCGGCTCGTCATCGACCTCGACGGGGACGTCGTCGGCTACTCCGTCCGCTACGACCGGGTCGAGGCGCTCGGCACCGGCGACACCATCCCGCTGGCCGGGGGTGCCGATCTCGAGATCCTGGTCGAGGCCGCGGCCTACGACGTGGACGGTCTGGCCACCTACCAGCCGGCCGATCCCGAGCACGCCCTGGACGTGTCCGGGCACCGGACCTTCCGCCAGGTGGTCTGGGGCTCCAGCTTCGAAGGGCAGAGCCTCATCGGCCTCGGCGTGCGCGCCCGGCTGCCGATGCGCGCCTTCGTCCTGAACGGTCCGGGGGACGGCTCCCGCCTCGTCGTGGACGTCGCCCACCGCTGGTGAGCCCGGCATCCCGCTGAGGATGATCGACCGGTTCTCCTCCCTCTGCGGGGCGGCCGGTCCACCCCGCGCGCCGCGGGGATGACGGATCCGCCCCGGACGAGGGAGGCGGTGCCTGGGCGCCTGTTCTCCCGCCGACCGGCTCCCCGTCGCGTGCGGTGAGGGACACTGGACACACGGCGGAGCCCTCGTCCGCCCCTCCCGGAGGAGAGACCATGCCCCGCTACGTGATGATCAAGCACTACCGGGGCACGCCGCCCACGGTGAACGACCACCCGATGGACGAGTGGAGCACCGCGGAGGTCGAGGACCACCTGCGCTACATGAACGACTTCGCCGACCGTCTGCGAGCCGGCGGCGAGTTCGTGGACTCCCAGGCCCTCGCCGCCGAGTCGATCTTCGTCCGCGCCGCCCCCGACGGCTCCGGTCCCGAGACCACTCCGGTGCCGGCGGACAACTCGCTGGTCGCGGGCTGGATGATGATCGACGTGGCCTCCCACGAACGAGCCCTGGAGCTGGCCGCGGAGCTCTCGGCCGAGCCCGGCAAGGGCGGGAACCCCATCCACGAGTGGCTCGAGCTGCGCCCCGTGCTGGGGGACCACTGATCCCCCGGGTGAACCGGCGCCCGCGACGTCGCCGCGGCACCGCCCTGCGCGGAGCCCGCGTGCTGGTCACCGGCGGCGGCTCCGGCCTGGGCCGGCAGCTGGCTCGGGACGCGGCGGCGCGCGGCGCCGAGCTGGTGCTCTGGGACCTGGACCTCCCGGCCGCCGAAACCGTCGCCCACGAGATCCGCGCCGTCGGCGGCGTCGCCGCCGCACAGGGCGTGAACGTCGCCGATACGCAGGCGGTGGCGGCCGCCGCGGAGACGGCCGGGCCCATCGACGTGCTGATCAACAACGCCGGGGTCGTCACCGGCAGGCCGCTGCTGGAGGCGGGCGAGGAGCAGATCCGCCGCACGCTGGACGTGAACGCGCTGGCCCTGTTCTGGACCACCCGGGCGCTGCTGCCCGGGATGCTGGAACGGGGCCGCGGCACGGTGGTGACCATCGCCAGCGCCGCCGGCTGGGCGGGGGTGTCCCGCCAGACCGACTACTCGGCCAGCAAGTGGGCCGCGGTGGGGTTCACCGAGTCGCTGCGCAACGAGCTGCGCACCGCCGGGCACCGGGTGTCCACGCTGGTGGTGTGCCCGTACTACATCGACACCGGCATGTTCGACGGCGTGACCACGCGCTTCCCGCGGCTGCTGCCGATCCTGCGGCCCGAGGACGTCTCCCGCCGCACCCTGGACGCGATCGAAGCCGGCGAGCACCAGGTGATGATGCCCTGGATGGTGCGCACGGTGCCGCTGATGCGGGTGCTGCCGCCGCGCCTGTTCGACCGGGTGATGGACCTGTTCGGCATGAACCACGCGATGGACCGCTTCACCGGTCGCAGCGGACCGCATCCGTCCTGAGCCCCTGCGGGATTCGTGCGCCCGGTGCGGGGTCACCCCTCGGTCCGGGCCGCGACCCCGCACTCGGCGCCGGATCCTCGTCGACCGTCAGGCGATCGGCGGCACGTACAGCGCCTCGGGCTCCTCGGCGCCCTCGGGCACAGCGCTCAGCAGCATCACCGTGTCCTGGAGGGCGATCACCTCGCGACGCTGCGGCGGCACCTCATGGATCACCCCGCTCTGCAGCACGAAGGGCTCCTCTCGGCGATCACCTTGATGGCGCCGTGCAGGATGTAGAGGCTCGCGTCGACCTCGGAGTGGTGCGGCGGCAGGGTGGTGTCCTCGAGCAGCACCACCACCGTCTGCTGGAGTCGACCGCCGAGGATCACGTGCTCCTCATGGCGGCGGTCCGCGGCGTTGCAGGCACGGTCGATGGACCGCGAGACGATGTCGGACAGGGCGACCATGATGCGCCCCTCGGGGACGAGGGGTCCCGGGGGTCGTCGTCGACGGCGCCGGTGCGCCGGGTCGCCGTCGAACATGCCCGGGCGGATCCTTTGTGCACTGCTGTGGTCAGTCCAGGGGGACCCCGATCCCGCCCGCCCGGGTCCGACCGCTCGGACGCGGCTCGCCGCGCTGTGGTCCCGCTCCGGCGGGCCGACCGAACCGCCGACAATCGCCGCCGTCGGCAGGAGCATCACGTCCGACGTCCGTGTGCGGCGCTCGTGCCCCGACCACGAGTCGAGGCCGCCTCCCGTGACGGGGAGGCGGCCTCGATCTGGACTCTTGTGGAGACTAGGGGGGTCGAACCCCTGACCTGAAGCTTGCAAAGCTACCGCTCTACCAACTGAGCTAAGTCCCCGGGTGGAGTGATGACTCCGATTCGATGGGCGGTGCCGGCCGGGTCAGCCGCGCGGCGCGGTGACGGGCTCGGCGGGGGTGCTGTCCTGCTCGGCGGAGACCTTCTCGGCCTCGGCCCAGAGATCGTCGCGCAGACGATCGGACTCGACCTTGCGCCACACGAGGATCCCGGTCGCGGCGGTGCCGATCAGCACGGCGGCGAGTCTGACGAACTTCATCACGAGAGTCCTCCACTCATCGAAGTGGGCCTAACTGGACTTGAACCAGTGACCTCTGTCTTATCAGGACAGCGCTCTAACCGACTGAGCTATAGGCCCGGGGGCGCTGCACCGGATCGTACCGGTGCCTGCTACCGACGCACCACTGTACGTGCGCCGCGGGCCGCCGTCCAACCGATGAGGGGTGCTGTACGGCAGGTCACAGGGGGATCCGGCGGCCGTCCACAATTGTCTACCGAACCCCGGCGGTCGATGCCTGCTACCGACGACTGTCAGCACCATCGACGCCGAGAGTTGCCGAGGGGGACCCCGGCACCTGGTCCCCCGAGGAGTCGTGCATGTCCACCGTCACGCCCGCGAGCATTGGCGGCTCCCCGCCCAGTCCGTCCGAAAGCCTGCCGCCCGCGGTCCCGGCGTCTCCCCCGCGCCCCCCGCCGCCCCGCTGGAGCAGGTCGCCGACGGCGACGAGCTGGCCTTCGCCGAGCTCGCCGGACAGAGACGAGGGCGAGTACCAGCTCGGTGACCGCGTGGTCGGCGTGCAGGAGGAGGGCAACCGCCGGGTCGAGTCCGAGCGGGTCACCCACGCCCTGACCTTTCTCAGCGACCCCCAGCGCGAGGCGATCGAGCTGGCCTCTGTCGGCGGGTACACCCAGCGGGAAGTGGCGGATCTTCTGGATATCCCCCTCGGAGCCGCCAAGACCCGCATCCGGGAGGGCATGATCGTCCTGCGGGACAGGCTGGGGGTGGGCTCATGACGGCGTACGGACAGGATCATTCGGAGGACCAGGCGACGCGCGCGCTGCTCGCCGCCTGGGCCCTGGACGCCCTGGACGAGGGCGAACGCGCCCGGGTCGAGGAGCTGATGGCGCGGGACGAGCGCGCCGCCGCGGAGGCCGCCTCCTTCCTGGCGACGATGGCGGCGGTGGACGAGGGCCTGGAGCAGCTGCCGCCCCGTCCGGAACTGCGCGAGACCGTGCTGCGGCGGGTGGCGGCGACCCCGCAGGGCCGGGCGCCCGCGGACGCTCCGTCGTCGCCGTCCGCACCCCGGGGAACGGATCCCGCACCGCACGGGGAGCCGTCGGCCCGGGAACAGGGCGAGGTCGTGCCCCTGTCCCGCTATCGCTCCAACGTGCGGCGCGGCCGTTGGCTGGGGCTGGCCGCCGCGACCCTGCTGATCACCACGGTCGCCTCCTTCGGGCTGTGGCGCGGCGAGCGCGCGGCGGACGACGTGGAGCTGGCCGAGATCGAGACCCCGCAGAGCGACTCCGCACCCGCCGAGGGCTCGGTGACGGTGCAGGACGATCTCGCCGGCTCCGTGCAGATCGGGGTGACGGTGGAGCCGAGCACCGGCTCGCAGGAGCCCACCTCCGACCCGATCGCCGCCGCCGAGCTCTGATCCGGCCCCGGACCCGGGCTGCCCGGCGTACGGTGGAGTCATGAGCGAGGAGCGTGCCCGCGCGGCCCTGGAGGCCTCCGGGCTGGAGCACGCGATCACCCGGCACGGGCGCGTGTCCTCCCTCGCCGAGGCCGCGGCCGCCCGCGGCGTGGAGCCCCGAGACATCGTGAAGACGCTGGTGGTGCGCCGCGGCGAGGACGACTTCCTGTTCGTGCTGGTGCCCGGGGACCGGGAGATCTCCTGGCCGCTGCTGCGGGCCGAGCTCGGAGTCAACCGCCTCTCGATGCCTGACGCGGAGGTCGCCCGCGAGGTCACCGGCTACGAGCGCGGCACCATCACGCCCTTCGGCGCCACGACAGCCTGGCCCGTCGTCGCCGACGCCACCCTGACAGGCGACCCCGAGCGGCGGATCTCCCTGGGCGCCGGCGCCCACGGCGTCGCCGCGACCGTGCCGGCCGAGGCCGCCCTCGAACACCTGGGCGCCCTCATCGCTCCCGTCACCGCCCCCTTGGATCCCTGACCCGTCGACCCCCGAGCTTCTGATCGACCGTTTTCCGGGAGGACACCATGTAGCCCGTCCGCTACCAGATCCGCCTCGTCATCGCACGCGACGCCTGGGAGGACCGCCGAGCGCAGCACGCGGAGTTCTCGCCCGACCACGACCCGGCGGACCGGGGAGCACAGCGATGAGCATCAGTCCGACGGGCCGCATGGCGGCGGCCGCGATCATCGTCCTCATCGGCATCGCCTTGTGCGTGCTGCAGGACGACGTCCTCGGGCGGGCCCTCGCCGTCGGCCAGGTCCTCGTCGGCCTCTGGCTCCTGCGCACCGGCTGGCGTGAGCGCGTGGAGGAGCGGACAGCCCTCCAGCGCCCCCGCTCCGAGGACGCTCCCGGCCACTGAACCGGCCCCCACGACCCCACGACACACGAGGAGGGGCGGGCACCTGCGCGGTGCCCGCCCCTCCTCGTGGTGCCCCGGGGCTTCCGGGGCGGTGGCTCACTGGTCGGTGAAGGTCATCTTCAATCCGCCCAGCAGCGCCGCCACCAGGTTGTACAGGAAGGCGAACAGGGTGCCGAGCGCGGTGATGATGACGACGTTCACCACGGCCACGACGGTGCCGTAGCTGACCATCTTCGAGAAGCTGAAGAAGTCCATGAACGGCAGCGGGTCACCGCCGTTGAGATCCCGGCCGAGCTGGTCGATCTGGTTCCACAGGCCGATGGCCTCGACCAGGTTCCACAGCAGGATCACGGCCACCACGGTCGCGATGCCCACGGCGATCGCCACCAGGAACGACAGCTTCATCACCGAGAACGGGTCCATGCGGGCCAGGGTCAGGCGCACCCGGCGCGGGCCGCGGCGCTCCTCGGTGCCGGAGGGAGCGGCGGACTCCTTGACGGGGCTGCGGCTGGAGCCGCGCGCCGCCGAGCCGCGACCGGTGCCCAGCGAGAGCTCCTCCTCCGCGTCCTCGGCGACCGGCTGGGCCTTCGTGGCGCCGGTGGCGGTGCGGGAGGAGCCCTTGACCGGACCGCCCTTCGCGGAGGTCCGCGAGGACCCTTTGCCGGATCCCGCGGCGCCGGCCTTCTCCGTCGTCGTCCCGGCCGTGTCGGCGTCGGTGACCTTCTCCTGCGCCTGAGTGGGCTCCTCGGCGCTCAGCGTCGTGGTCTCCTCCCCGTTGGTGGGCAGGGCGGAGGTCTTCTCGGAGGACGCCGTGGGACGGGACCCTCCCTGGGAGCTGCTCGGGGTCACGGGGTCACTCCTCGGGGCTGTCGACGTCGGCGACGTCGGGGGTGGACGGTGACGAGCCTAGATCATCGCCCCCGGTGGGGACGGCGACCGGCTCGCCCGTGGCCTCGGCGGGATCCAGGTCGGGCGCCTCGGAGGGATCGGTGTCGGGGCCCTCCGCGTCGTCATCCGCGTCGACCTCGGACTCGGCGCTGGTGGTGACCAGCAGGATGTGGTCGCCCTTGCCCGGCTTGGCGAAGGTGACGCCCATGGTGGTGCGGCCCTTGGCGGGCACCTGCGCCACCTCGGAGCGGACCACGCGGCCCTTGGCCATCACCACCAGCAGCTCGTCGCTCTCCTGGACGACGGCGGCGCCGACCAGGTGGCCGCGGTCGTCGGGCAGCTTGGCCACCCGGATGCCCAGGCCGCCGCGGCCCTGCAGGCGGTACTCGTCCACGCTGGTGCGCTTGGCGAAGCCGCCCTCGGTCACGGTGACCACGAAGGTCTCGGGGCGCACCACGTCCAGGGCCAGCAGCTGGTCGTCCTCGCGGAACTTCATGCCGGTGACGCCGCTGGTGGCGCGGCCCATCGGGCGCAGCACGTCGTCGGCGGCGGGGAAGCGCACCGACTGCCCGTTGCGGGAGACCAGCAGCAGCTCGTCGTCGGCGTTCACGGCGCGGGCGCCGATCACGCGGTCCGTCTCGGGTCCGTCCGGGCCCTCCACGTCGCGCAGGTTGATGGCGATGATGCCGCCGGTGCGGTTGGAGTCGAAGGCCGTCATCGCGGTCTTCTTCACCAGGCCGGAGCGGGTGGCCAGCACCAGGTACTCGGCGTCCTCGTAGGTCGAGATCGCCAGCACCGAGGCGATGTGCTCATCGGGCTGGAAGGCCATCAGGTTCGCGACGTGCTGGCCCTTCGCGTCCCGCGGCGCCTCGGGCAGCTCGTAGCCCTTGGCACGGTAGACGCGTCCCTGGTTGGTGAAGAACAACAGCCACTGGTGGGTGGTGGTGGTGAAGAAGTGCTCGACCACGTCGTCGGTGCGCAGGGAGGCCCCGCGCACGCCCTTGCCGCCGCGCTTCTGGGCGCGGTACTGGTCGGTGCGGGTGCGCTTGACGTAGCCGCCGCGGGTGATGGTGACGACCACGTCCTCCTCCGGGATGAGGTCCTCCATCGACATGTCCGAGTCGAAGGGCAGGATCTCGGTGCGGCGGTCGTCGCCGTACTTCTCGACGACCTCCGCGAGCTCCTCGGAGACGATCTCCCGCTGCCGTGCCTCGGAGGCGAGGATCTCCCGGTACTCCTCGATGAGGGCCTGCAGCCGGTCGTGCTCCTCGATGATCTTCTGGCGCTCCAGGGCGGCCAGGCGGCGCAGCTGCATCGCCAGGATCGCATTGGCCTGGATCTCGTCGATGTCCAGCAGCTCCATCAGGCCCACCCGGGCCTGGTCGGCGTCCGGGGAGCGACGGATCAGGGCGATCACCTCGTCCAGCGCGTCCAGCGCCTTGAGGTAGCCGCGGTAGATGTGGATCTGCTCCTCGGCCTTGCGCAGCCGGAAGCGGGTGCGCCGGACGATGACCTCGATCTGGTGCTTGGTCCACTCCCGGATGAAGGAGTCGATCGACAGGGTGCGGGGCACGCCGCCGGCCAGGGCCAGCATGTTCGCCGAGAAGTTCTCCTGCAGCTGGGTGTGCTTGTAGAGGTTGTTCAGCACCACCTTCGCCACGGCGTCGCGCTTGAGGGTGATGACCAGGCGCTGGCCGGTGCGGCCGGAGGTCTCGTCGGTGATGTCGGCGATGCCCTGGATACGTCCCAGCTTCACCATCTCGGCGATCTTGCGGGCCAGGGTGTCGGGGTTGACCTGGTAGGGCAGCTCGGTGACCACGAGCGCCATGCGGCCGTTGATCTCCTCGGTGCTGACCACGGCGCGCTGGGTGATGGAGCCGCGGCCGGTGCGGTACGCCTCCTCGATGCCCTTGGTGCCGACGATGGTGGCGCCGGTGGGGAAGTCGGGGCCCTTGATGCGCTGCAGGCAGGCCTCGAGCAGCTCCGGCTTGGTGGCCTCCCAGTTCGTCAGCAGCCACTGCACGGCGTCGTTGAGCTCGCGCAGGTTGTGCGGCGGGATGTTGGTGGCCATGCCCACCGCGATCCCGGCCGACCCGTTGGCCAGCAGGTTCGGGAAGCGCGCCGGCAGGATGACGGGCTCGTCGATGGTGCCGTCGTAGTTCGGCTGCATGTCGACGGTGTCCTGGTCGATGTCGCGCACCAGCTCCATCGCCAGGGGCGCCATCTTGCACTCGGTGTACCGGGGGGCGGCGGCGCCGTCGTCGCCGGCGGAGCCGAAGTTGCCCTGGCCCTGGATCAGCGGGTAGCGCATCGCCCAGGGCTGCACCAGGCGCACCATCGCGTCGTAGATCGCGGAGTCGCCGTGGGGGTGGTAGTTGCCCATCACGTCGCCGACGACCTTCGCGCACTTGGAGAAGGAGCGGTCGGGGCGGTAGCCGCCGTCGTACATCGCGTAGACGATGCGACGATGCACGGGCTTGAGGCCGTCGCGCACCTCCGGCAGGGCGCGGCCGACGATGACGCTCATCGCGTAGTCCAGGTAGGACTTCTGCATCTCCTGGTTCAGGTCGACCTGTGTGATGCGGTCGCCCTCCCCCTCGTCGAGGGGGTCGACCAGGGTCACGGTGCGTTCGGCCGCCTGGGCGGCGGTCAGCTCGGTAGAGCCCTCGGGGGTGGGGTCGACGGGAGCGCCGTCCAGCGGGGCGTCCGGGGTGGGATCCCCCGGGCCGGTCGGGTCGCTGGGGTCGGTCGGGTCGGTGGGGCCGTGCGGGGTGTCGCTCATGGAGGGCCTTTCGGGTCGGGCCGGCGGAGGGACGGTCCCCGGGGGTCGGGCGCGCCGCGGGTCGGGCGCGGCGCCGGCCGCCGGGGGTGCCGGGATCAGATGTCGAGGAAGCGGACGTCCTTGGCGTTCTCCTGGATGAAGCGGCGGCGGGAGTCGACGTCGTCGCCCATCAGCACCGAGAAGATGGTGTCGGCGTCGGCGGCCTCGTCCACGGTGACCTGCTTGAGGGTGCGGGAGTCGCGGTCCATCGTGGTGGTCTGCAGCTCGCGCCAGTCCATCTCGCCCAGGCCCTTGTAGCGCTGGATGCCGTTGTCCTTGGGGATGCGGCGCCCGGCGGCGCGGCCGGCGGCCAGGCGCTCGTCGCGCTCGGCGTCGCTGAACACGTACTCGTGGGCGGCGTTGGACCACTTCAGGCGGTACAGCGGCGGCATCGCGATGAAGACGTGGCCCAGCTCGATCAGCGGCCGCATGTAGCGGAACAGCAGGGTCAGCAGCAGGGTGCAGATGTGCTGGCCGTCGACGTCGGCGTCGGCCATCAGGATGATCTTGTGGTACCGCAGCTTGGTGGCGTCGAAGTCCTCGCCGATGCCGGTGCCGAAGGCCGTGATCAGCGAGCGCACCTCCTGGTTGTCCAGCGCCCGGTCCAGCCGCGCCTTCTCCACGTTCAGGATCTTGCCGCGGATCGGGAGGATGGCCTGGGTGCGGGGGTCGCGGCCCTGGACGGCGGAGCCGCCGGCAGAGTCGCCCTCCACGATGAAGATCTCGCACTCGGAGGGGTTGCGGGAGGAGCAGTCGCGCAGCTTGCCGGGCATGCCGCCGGTCTCCAGCGGGGACTTGCGGCGGGTGGCGTCGCGGGCCTTGCGGGCCGCCTCGCGGGCGGCGGCGGAGGCCTGCGCCTTGGTGACGATGGACTTCGCCTCGGCCGGGTGGGACTCGAACCAGGCGACGAGCTGGTCGGTCATCACCTTGACCATGAAGGTGCGGGCCACGGTGTTGCCGAGCTTGGTCTTGGTCTGGCCCTCGAACTGCGGCTCGCCGAGCTTCACCGAGACCACGGCGGTCAGGCCCTCGCGGATGTCCTCGCCGGTGAGGTTGGGGTCCTTCTCCTTGAGCAGGCCCTGCGCCTTCCCGTAGCGGTTGACGATGGAGGTCAGCGCGGTGCGGAAGCCCTCCTCGTGGGTGCCGCCCTCGTGGGTGTTGATGGTGTTGGCGTAGGTGTGCACCGACTCGGAGTAGGCGCCGGTCCACTGCATGGCGACCTCGGCGGCGATGTGCGCCTCGGTGTCCTCGGCCTCGAAGGAGATGATCTCGGGGTGGATCACCTCGGCCCGCTTGGCGGAGTTGATGAACTCGACGAAGTCCTCGAGGCCGCGCTCGTAGTGGTAGGTCCAGCTGCGGGCGGCGCCGGCGACGACGGCCTCGGCGGAGGTCGCGGCCTCGTCGGCGTCGACGGCCACGTCCTCGGGGGCGCCGGCGTCCTCCTCCTCGGCCGGGCGCTCGTCCGTGAGGGTGATCTTCAGGCCCTTGTTGAGGAAGGCGTACTGCTGGAAGCGCTTGCGGAGGGTCTCGGCGTCGTAGACGGTGGTCTCGAAGATCTCCGGGTCGGCCCAGAAGGTGATGGTGGTGCCGGTCTCGGTGGTGTCCTCGCCCTGCTCCAGCGGGGCCTCGGGGACGCCGCGGCGGTAGGCCTGGCGCCACACGGAGCCGTCACGGCGGATCTCCACCTCCATGCGGGTGGACAGGGCGTTCACCACGGAGGAGCCCACGCCGTGCAGGCCGCCGGAGACGGCGTAGCCGCCGCCGCCGAACTTGCCGCCGGCGTGCAGCACGGTCAGCACCAGCTCCACGGCGGGCTTGTTCTCGGTGGGGTGCATGTCCACGGGGATGCCGCGGGCGTGGTCGACCACGCGGATCGCGCCGTCGGGCAGGATCGTGACCTCGATGGAGTCGCCGTGACCGGCCAGGGCCTCGTCCACCGCGTTGTCGACGATCTCCCACACCAGGTGGTGCAGGCCGCGCTCCCCGGTGGAGCCGATGTACATGCCCGGGCGCTTGCGGACCGCCTCGAGGCCCTCGAGGACGGTGATGTCCGAGGCGTCGTAGTGGACCGGGGCGCTCGGCGGGGTGGGGGCCTCCGCGGGTGTCGCCGCCTCCTGTGCGGTCGGATCGGTCACGGGACGGTCGGACTCGCTCACCTGATGCTGCTCCTCGCGGTTCGGGACCCCCGGCCGGCGGGGAGCGCCGAGGGCGGTGCCGGGCGCGACGGGGACCCCGGGGCGCCGAGTTCGGGGCAGGGCTCCCCACGCGCACGCGCGCGCGAGGCCGCTCGCCCTCCACGAGCCCTCCGGGAGGGCGGTGTCGGCGGGCCCGTTCCCGCCGCGGGCGACGGGGGTGGGCCGGGGTCCGGATACGCGTCCGGACCTGCACCATTCTAACGGACGACGGGCCCGATCGGGGACATCCGACGGGCGTGGCGCGGGCCGCAGATACCCCCAGGCGGCACGGGAAGCCGCCTGGGAGCGGCGAAGGACGGCCCGGACGAGGGCCGGTATGCCCGGCCGGGTCCCGACGCGCCTGCGGGGTCTCTGGCGGATCAGGACCCGCGGCCTCCGGGACGGGGCCGGAGCAGCGGTCAGCCGTAGGTGTCGCGGGGACCGCGCCAGGTCACGGTGCGTCGTCCTCGCTTCCAGGAGCGCTGGGCGGCGGCGGGCCCGGTGACGCGCAGCTCGGAGACGACGTGGGCGCCGATGTGCTCCTCGATGGTGGTGATGAGCTGCGGGGTGAGCATCCGCAGCTGGGCGGCCCAGGCGGAGGAGGAGGCGCTGACCACGAGCACCCCGTCCTCGAGGGAGACGGGGCGGCAGTGCTCGGCGACCCGCTCCCCGACGATGCCGTCCCATTCCTCCAGCACCCGGCCGCTGCTCATGCCGGCCTCCCAGCCCAGGTCGGACAGCACCCGGCGCATGATCAGCTGGATGCCCTGGGGGTCGCGCGGGTCGGGGCGCGCGCCGGAGTACCCCGGGGAGCGGGAGGAGCGGTCGCGGACATCGCGGGCCTGGGTCTTGGCGGAGATCGGGAACAGGCCGCGGTCGCGGGCGGCGGCGCGGGAGCGGTTCACGGTGCGGCGGGCCAGCTCGAAGGGGTCGTCCAGCCGGGGCAGGGCCGGCGGGTCGACCGGGTCCTCCTCGGCACCCGCGGACCCGCTGCCGTACTCGGGGGCCTCCTCCCGGTCGTTCCCGCCGGGCTCGGGCCAGGGATCCGCCGGCACCGGGCGGCGACCGGAGGCGCCCTCCGACGGGGTCGAGGGGGCCATGGCGCCCTCACCGCTCCAGGTGCGCAGGTCGTAGGGGTTGGCGACGCCGGGCCGAGGTGACCCCGTGGGCTGCGGCGCGGGACGGGGCGGCTCGCGCCGCGCGGCGCTCACGACAGCCGCCCGCTCTCGCGGGGGACCGCCTCGCCGAGGGTCACGTCGACCACGTGGGTGCCGCCGTCCAGGGCGGCGGGGATGTCGGAGTCGTTGGCGGTGGTGATGAGGACCTGGCGGGCGCCGGTGATGATGCGGCCCAGACGCTCGCGGCGGTGGGTGTCGAGCTCGGAGAAGACGTCGTCGAGGATGAGGATGGGCTCGCCGTCGCCGAGGTCGCCCTCCTCCAGCCGCAGCAGGTCGTAGGAGGCCAGCCGCAGGGCGAGGGCCAGGGACCAGGACTCGCCGTGGCTGGCGTAGCCCTTGGCCGGGAAGTCGTGCAGGCGGATCTCGAGGTCGTCCCGATGGGGGCCGACCAGGGTGACGCCGCGGTCGATCTCCTCGTCGTGGCGGCCGGCCAGGAGGGCGAGCATGGTCTGGCCGATCTCGCGGGTGCCGGGCAGCTCGCCGGGTCCGGCGCCGAGCTCGTCGAGGATCGCGGAGCGGTAGGCGACGTCCGCCGGGGAGTCGACCTCACCCCGCTGCTCGGGGGGCAGCTCGAGGGCCTGCTCGGCGCCCTCGTCGGTGGCGACCCGCAGGTAGGAGTAGCCCAGGTGGGGGCGCAGGCGGTTGACCAGGTGCAGCCGGGCGCGCAGCAGCTCGGCGCCGTGCTGCGCGAGCTGCTGGTCCCAGACCTCGAGGGTGGAGGCGGCGGCCTCGGCGGGGTCGAGGCCCCCCACGGCGCGGCCGCTGCCGCCGCGGCGCATGGAGCGCATCTGCTTGAGCAGGTTGGAGCGCTGCTTGAGCACCCGGTCGTAGTCGGCCTTGACGCCGGCGAAGCGGGGGGCGATGAGGAACAGCAGCTCGTCCAGGAAGCGGCGTCGGCCCTCGGGATCGGCCTTGACCAGGCCCAGGTCCTCGGGGGCGAAGAGCACGGCGCGCACCTCGCCCAGCAGGTCGCGCAGGCGGGGCAGGTTCTGGCCCTGCAGCCGGGCACGGTTCGACTTGCCCGGGGTGATCTCGAGGTCGACCTGCAGGGGCCGGCCGGCACGCTCGAAGGAGGCGCGGATGATCGCGGTGGCGGAGCCGCGGTGGACCAGCGCGGCGTCGTGCGGCACGCGGTGGCTGGAGAGGGTGGCCAGGTACCAGACGGCCTCGACCACGTTGGTCTTGCCCTGGCCGTTGCGGCCGACCAGCACGGTGATGCCGGGGTCGACGGGCAGGGTGAGCCGCGGGTAGGAGCGGAAGTCGGTGAGGTCGAGGGCGGTCAGCTGCACGGAGGGGGTGCCTCCGCTCAGGTCCGCATCGGCATGATCAGGTACCGGTACGAGGTGTCCGGGGTGCCCTCGAGGGACTCCTGGCCGCTCATGACGGAGGGCTTGATCGAGTCGGTGAAGGTGAGGCGGGCGAAGTCGGTGCCGAGGGCCTGCAGGCCGTCCAGCAGGAAGCCGGAGTTGAAGCCCACGACGAGGTCCTCGCCCTCGAGCTGCGCCTCGAGCACCTCGCTGGCCTGGGCGTCGTCTCCGGCGCCGGCCTCGAGGGCCACCTGTCCCTCGGTGAAGGAGAGGCGGACGGGGGTGTTGCGCTCGGCGACCAGGGAGACGCGCTTGACGGCCTCGATGAGCGGGGCGGTGGCGACGACGGCGGTGATGGCGCTCTGCTCGGGGAACAGGCGGCGCACGGGCGGGTAGTCGCCGTCGACCAGGGTGGAGGTGGTGCGGCGGCCGCCGGCCTCGAAGCCGACCAGGTTGCCGCCCTCCTCGGCGAGGGCCACCTCGACGCTGCCGCCGGTGGCCAGGGAGCGGGCGACCTCCTGCAGGGTGCGGCCGCGGACCAGGGCGGTCTGCTCGGCGCCGGGAGAGGAGGGGGTCCAGGTCAGCTCGCGCATGGCCAGGCGGTAGCGGTCGGTGGCCATCAGGGTCATGGTCTCGCCGCTGATCTCGACCTTGACGCCGGTCAGCAGGGGCAGGGTGTCGTCCTTGGAGGCGGCGACGGTGACCTGCGAGATCGCCTGGGCGAAGACGTCGGCGGGGACGGCGCCGGCGCGGGGCGGCATCGCGGGCAGCTGGGGGTACTCCTCGACCGGGAGGGTGGCCAGCGCGAAACGCGAGGAACCGCAGCGGACCTGCAGCTTGGTGCCCTCGAGGGAGACGGAGACGTCCTTGTTGGGCAGGGCGCGGACGATGTCGGAGAGCATCCTGCCCTGGACCAGCACCTCGCCGCCCTGCTCGACCTCGGCATCGAGCTGGATCTGCGCGCTGACCTCGTAGTCGAAGGTCGACAGCTGCAGCGAGCCGGAGGTCTCGGCCACGATCCGCACGCCCTGCAGGATCGGCAACGCCGGGCGCACGGGGAGGGTTCGGGTGGCCCAGGAGACGGCATCGCCCAGGACGCCGCGGTCGAGGTGGAACTTCACCGTTGCCACTCCTTCGCAGTGGTCGTTCGTCAGATCGGGGACAGCGTATCGGGTTCCCGGCCATGCGGACGACACACCGCCTCGAGCCTTGACATCCCCCACCGCGGTCCTTCCCGCGCACGACTCGCGGACCGGCGGTGCCTCGCGGAACCGGTCATCCGGTGCCCGACCTGCTGCCGGCGGTCCGGCCGCCCCGCGCCCGGCCGGACCGCCGCCCCGCGCGAGGACCCGGGATCCCCTCTCCTCGTCGAGGCCTCCTGCCGACCCCGCGAGCACCCGACCCCGCGAGCACCGCCGCCGGACGACGCCCCGACACCGCCCGCCGTCCACACCCCCGACGACAACACTTGGACAGTCCTCTTCTTCACGGCTGTTGATCCGGTGGATGAATGACAACGTCCCAGCTCGCACGGATCACCGGCGCCCCGGATCGCTCCGGACGGATCCGGGAGCGCTCGTGGGCGGGGTGTGTACGAGGGACCCCGGACCCCCGATTCCTGTCATTCGACCGTACACAACGGTTCCTGCAGGAATGACAAGAACTCCACACTGTCCACAGCGTCGTCCACATTGGGGATGAGCGAGGTGCTCGGATTCTTGTGGTTCCGCAGGTCGTCACGGCCGCGTCATCTCGCGGACACCCGCTCCGGATGCACTCCCGGTGCTCCTCACGAGCACCCTCCGCCTCCGCGCCGCGGGACACGGCCGGGTGGCTCAGGGACGGGCGGAGGAGCTCGAGCTCTTGATCTTCGCGGTCAGCTCGGTGACCTGGTTGAAGATCGCCCGGCGCTCCTTCATCAGCTCGCTGATCTTCTTGTTCGCGTGCATCACGGTGGTGTGGTCGCGGCCGCCGAACTCCTCGCCGATGCGGATCAGGGGCATGTCGGTCAGCTCGCGGCACAGGTACATCGCGATCTGGCGCGCGGAGACCAGGCGCCGGCTGCGGCCCGAGCCCACGATCTCGTCGACCGACAGCCCGAAGTAGGTGGCGGTCTGCGCGATGATCGTGGAGGCGGTGATCTGGGCGCCGTCGTCGTGGGAGAGCAGGTCCTTCAGGACGCTCTCGGCCAGGGTGACGTCCATCGGCTGCCGGGAGAGCGAGTGCAGGGCCTGCACCCTGATCAGGGCGCCCTCCAGCTCGCGGATGTTGGTGGCGATGTGAGAGGCGATGTACTCCAGCACGTCGTGGGGCACCTCGCCGGTGTTCTCCTGTGCGACCTTCTTGCGCAGGATGGCGATGCGGGTCTCGAGGTCCGGCGGCTGCACGTCCGTCATCAGGCCCATCTCGAAGCGCGAGCGCATCCGGTCCTCGAAGCCGCCCAGCTCCTTGGGCGGCAGGTCCGAGGTGATGACGATCTGCTTGTCCGTGTTGTACAGCGTGTTGAAGGTGTGGAAGAACGCCTCCATCGTCTCCGGGGCGCGCTGCAGGAACTGGATGTCGTCGATCAGCAGGATGTCGATGTCGCGGTAGCGGCGCTGGAACTCCTGCGCCTTGCCGAACTGGCCGGACTGCACCGAGTTGATGAAGTCGTTGGTGAACTCCTCCGAGTTCACGTACCGCACCACCACGTCCGGGTAGAGGGTCTGCGCGTAGTGGCCCACCGCGTGCAGCAGGTGGGTCTTGCCCAGGCCCGAGCCGCCGTAGATGAACAGCGGGTTGTAGGCCTTGGCGGGGGTCTCGGCCACGGCCGAGGCTGCGGCCTGCGCGAAGCGGTTCGAGGAGCCGATCACGAAGGTGTCGAAGGTGTACTTCGCGTTCAGCCGGGAGTCCTCGCCGAGGGTCGAGGCGGGGCCGGTGCCGCGGGAGATCCGGGTCGGGGCCGGCACGGGCGAGGGGGCGGAGGCGCCGGAGAAGCCCGCGTAGGGGGAGGTCTCCGAGAAGCCGCGGCCCTCACCGGCGTCGACGCCGACGGGGGCGGCCTCCTGCGGGGAGTCGTCGCCCGAGGTCGCGGAGCCCTGGCCGGGCAGGGGGGCGCGGCTGCCGGAGCTCGGCGACTGGCCCTCGCCGGTGGCCCGTCGGAACGGGGGATCGGTGTGGACGGACCGCTCGGAGTTCTCCACATCGTTGTCCACAGAATGTGCAGGAGCAGAGGCGGATGCCGAGGTCGCGCCGGGGACGGGGGTGGGCTTGTCGCCCTCGTCCTCCAGCAGCAGCGACTCGTCGACGGTCACCGCGAAGCGCATCTCGCGGCCCGTGGCCTCGCTCAGGGCCTGCTTGAGCTCGGCCACGATGCGGTGCTCGAACAGCTCCTTGGCGGAGGTGGAAGGCGCTGCGACCAGGGCGGTGTCCGCCACCACGGCCATCAGCCGGGAGAGCGTGAGCAGGGCGATCACCCGTGGGGAGACCCCGGCGTCCCGGCGCAGGCTGCTCAGGGTGTGCTCCCAGATCGCGTCGACGCTCTCGTCGGTCATCTCGGTCTCCATCGCGGGGGTCGGGGCTCGCCGTAGTTTTCCACAGAATCCCCAGCATTGTGGACCGATGTTGTGGAGGGTCACCTCTCCTGGCACGATGTCCCTCCCCGAGGCCGACAACGCCACGCCCGCGGCGGTGAGAATCCCGCCACACCCGCCTGTGCAGGGCGCCTGCGCCGTTGACCCCCTCGAAGGGCTCTCCTAGAATCGCTCAGTCACCGCTGCGCGTCGGTCCTGCCGCGCGCCCGGTCGCGGGCTTCGCCCGTGGCCGCCGCGACTCGGACCGGCTCGGTCATCCCGGCCGTCGCCCCGCCCCGGCGGGTGCGCCCGATCCGTCCGTCCGTGCAGCCGACCCCACGCCACCGCGAGGGGCACGCCCGTGCCCATGACCGAGGAGAACCGATGAGCAAGCGCACGTTCCAGCCGAACAACCGTCGTCGCGCCAAGAAGCACGGCTTCCGCGCCCGCATGCGCACCCGCGCCGGCCGCGCCATCATCAACGCCCGTCGCACCAAGGGCCGCTCCGAGCTCTCGGCCTGAGGCCGAGGGTCCCGGAGCCCCGCGAGTCCCCGGGAACCGGGCCCGTGACCCCGACGTCCTGGTCCCGGCACCGACTCCGCTCCGGCGACGACTTCCGCGCCGTCACCCGTCGTGGCGTGCGCAGCGCCCGATCCCACGTGGTCGTGCACCTCGCCCTGCTCCCGCAGGCCCCCGAGGCGCCCCGCGTGGGATTCGTCGTGTCCAAGAAGGTGGGCAACTCGGTGGTCCGCCATCGCATCACCCGCCGCCTCCGGGAGCTGGTGCGTGCCCATCTCGACGCGTTCCCGGCCGGGTCCACCGCGGTGATCCGCGCACTGCCCGGCGCGGAGCAGCTGCCCTTCGCCGACCTCGAGGACGAGGTGACCGGCGCCCTGGGTTCCGCCGTCCGCAAGCTCGAGCGCCGCGGCACCCCCTCGGGGGCGCCCCGATGACCGCTGCCCGTCCGGGGCCGGGGTGGGGCCGCCGCCTGCTGCGCCTCCCGCGTCGCCTGCTGATGCTGCCGGTGATCGCCTACCAGCGCGGCATCTCCCCGTACACGCCCGCCGCCTGCCGCTACACCCCCGTCTGCTCGCAGTACGGGCTCGACGCCCTGCGCGTGCACGGCGCCGTGAAGGGCACCCTGCTGACCGCCTACCGGATCCTGCGCTGCAACCCCTTCACCCGGGGAGGCCCCGATCCGGTGCCCGCCCCCGGCATGTGGAGCAATCCACGCCGACTGCGGACCCCGGCCCGCGAGGGCCTACCCTTGTCCGAGACTCCCGACCAGAGCCGTCACCACGCATGAACGACATGCGCATCCGGACGGCAGAGAGACCAGGCCGATGAATCCCCTGTACCCGATCGAGTGGGCCGTCGCATGGATCATGGTGAAGTTCCATGCCCTGCTCAGCCTCTTCATGGACGCCGACTCCGGCTGGACCTGGCTGCTGTCCATCGTGGGCCTCACCGTGGTGGTCCGCACCCTGATCACCCCGCTGTTCATCCGGCAGATCCGCTCCTCGCGGGCGATGCAGGCGGTCTCCCCGCAGCTGCAGGCCGTGCAGAAGAAGTACAAGGGCAAGACCGACCAGGAATCCCGCCAGAAGATGGCGATGGAGATGCAGTCGATCTACCGCGAGGCCGGCGCCAGCCCGCTGTCCTCCTGCCTGCCCCTGCTGCTGCAGATGCCGATCTTCTTCGGCCTGTTCCGGGTGCTGTACAACAAGCTCCCCGAGGCCGCGTCCGGCACCGCCTTCGGCCCGCTCACCGTGGAGCTCGCCCAGAGCGCGAACAACGCCAGCATCTTCGGGGCCACCACCATCGCCGACAGCTTCCTGTCGCCCGGTGACGGCGGCATCACCACCCGCATCATCGTCGGCGTCATCATCGCGATGATGGTCGCGGTCACCTTCATCACCCAGAAGGAGCTGACGATGCGGAACATGCCGCCGTCGGCCCTCGAGGGGCAGATGGGCAGCACCCAGAAGATGATGCTGTACATCCTGCCGTTCATCTACGTGATCACCGGTCCGTCGATGCCGATCGGTGTGCTCGTCTACTGGCTCACCACCAGCGCCTGGACCATGGCGCAGCAGGCCATCGTGGTGTGGACCTACCCCACTCCCGGCTCGCCCGCCGAGGCCTCCCGCCACCGCCGCATCAACGCCAAGCGCGAGCGCCAGGGCCTCGAGCCCCTGGACTTCACCCCGCCCAAGAAGGTCGTCGAGCCCGAGGCCGAGCCGACCATCCGCGTCCAGCCCACCGGGAAGAAGCGCTCCGACGGCAAGAAGCTCTCCGACGAGGAGAAGCTCGCCCGCGCCCGTGAGGCCCGGCAGAAGGCCCAGGAGGAGCGCCGCCAGCAGCAGCAGGCCTCCGGCGACTTCCTGGAGGGCAAGTCCTCCACCGGCGGCGCCCTGAACAAGAAGAACGGCAAGAGCGCCAAGAAGAAGCGCCGCTCCTGATCCCCCTCGCCCCGGGAGCGAGGACGCTCCCGGGGCACACCCCATTCCCCGCGCACCCCGGAGGACCCCATGACCGAGACCCCCACGCCCGATCCGCAGGAGACCGCGGCCGCCGCCCCCGAGCAGGACGCCCCCGTCGCCGAGGAGCAGGCCCCCGAGACCGCCGACGCGCCCGCGGCGACCACCGCTGCAGAGGGGTCGGAGGCGGCCGCCGCCGACGCCGAGGGCGCCGAGGGCGAGGCCCCCACCGAGTCGACCGCGGACCGTCTGGCGCGTCTCGAGGAGGAGGGCGACATCGCCGCCGACTACCTCGAGGAGCTGCTGGACATCGCCGACCTCGACGGCGACATCGACATCGACGTGGACGGCGACCGCGCCTCCGTGGAGATCCGCGGCGCCGAGCAGCTGGGCCGGCTGAACAAGCCCAAGGGCGAGCTGATGGACGCCCTGCAGGAGCTCACCCGCCTGGCCGTGCAGACCCGCACCGGCAACCGCTCCCGCCTGATGCTGGACATCGGCGGCTTCCGCGCCGAGCACAAGGGCGATCTGGAGACCCAGGCCGAGGAGGCCGTCGAGCAGGCCCGCAGCGGCGGCGAGCCCGTCGCCCTGCGCCCGATGAACCCCTTCGAGCGCAAGGTCGTCCACGACGTCGCCAAGCGCGAGGGCCTGCGCTCCGAGTCCGACGGCGACGGCAAGGGCCGTCACGTCGTGATCTACCCGGCCTCCTGACCCCGTGGTGCCCGTCCCCGTGCTGCCCGCCGCGCTCCGCGACCCCGCCGAGCGCCTCTTCGGCGACCGCCTCGAGCTGGCCGAGCGCTTCACCGCGCTGCTCGCCGAGCAGGGTCCTGAGCGTGGCCTGATCGGCCCCCGCGAGGTGGAGCGGCTCTGGGAGCGGCACCTGGTCAACTGCGCCCTGCTCGCCGACGCCGTGCCCGCGGGCACGTCCACGGTGGCCGACGTCGGCTCCGGCGCCGGCCTGCCCGGGGTGGTGCTGACCATCGCCCGTCCCGAGCTGCGGCTGACGCTCATCGAGACGATGCAGCGCCGGACCACCTGGCTGGAGGAGGTCGACGCCGAGCTGGGTCTCGGCCTCGAGGTGGTGCGCGCCCGCGCCGAGGACCTGCACGGCCGCCGCGACTTCGACGTGGTCACCGCCCGCGCGGTCGCCGCCCTGGACAAGTTGGCCCGCTGGACCCTGCCGCTGGTGGCCGACGGCGGCGAGCTGCTGGCCATGAAGGGCAGCTCCGCCGGCGAGGAGATCGACAAGGCCGCCCCGGTGCTCCGACGTCTCGGCGGCACCGATGCCCACGTCACCCTGCACGGCCAGGACGAGGTGGAGGTTCCCACTACAGTGGTCCACGTGCGTCGCCGCGCGCACGGCACCGAGAAGGGAGGGCCCCGTGGCTGATCAGAGCAGTGAATCCGCAGGTCAGGGGGACACCCCGCTGATGCGCGAGCTGCAGCGGGACCATGCCCGTCGCCGCGCCCTCGAGGGTGTCGAGTTCGCGGTGCCGGAGCGGACCCGCGTGCTCACCGTCGCCAACCAGAAGGGCGGGGTCGGCAAGACCTCCACCGCGGTGAATCTCGCCGCCGCCCTGGCCATGGGCGGCCTGCAGGTGCTGGTCATCGACGCGGACCCGCAGGGCAACGCCTCCACCGCGTTGGGCCTGGAGCACCACGCCGAGGTGCCGAGCATGTACGAGGTGCTGGTGGACTCCAGCCCCCTGGCCGAGGTGATCCAGGACGTCGAGGGCATGCCCACGCTGCAGTGCGCCCCCGCCACCATCAACCTCTCCGGCGCCGAGATCGAGCTGGTCTCGATGGTCGCCCGGGAGAACCGGCTGCGCAACGCGATCCGCGAACACCTGACTTGGCGGGAGGAGCAGGGGCTGCGCCGCCTGGACTACGTGATCATCGACTGCCCGCCGTCCCTGGGCCTGCTGACCGTGAACGCCCTGGTCGCGGCCCGCGAGGTGTTCATCCCGATCCAGGCGGAGTACTACGCCCTGGAGGGGCTGACCCTGCTGCTGAACAACATCGAGCTGATCCGCCAGCACCTGAACCCGGAGCTGACGGTCTCCTCGATCCTGCTCACGATGTACGACGCCCGCACCCGGCTGGCCGCGCAGGTGGCCCAGGACGTGCGCGATCACTTCCCGGAGCAGACGATGACCTCGACGATCCCGCGCTCGGTGCGGATCTCGGAGGCCCCCAGCTACGGACAGACCGTGCTGACCTACGATCCGGGCTCCAGCGGGGCCCTGGCGTACCGCGCGGCGGCGCACGAGCTGACCGTGCGTCCCGTTCCCTGAGCGGGTCCGGACGGCGGGGCCCCGACGACGGCGGTCCCGGATGCGGACGGGGTGACTCAGGGTGGGCACCGACGGTGGAAGAAGGAATGTGGAGATGACGCAGAAGCGAGGACTCGGACGCGGCCTGGGCGCCCTGATCCCCGGGGCCGGCGCCGCCCCCCAGCAGGCCCCGGCCGCCCCCGCGGAGGAGGCCCCGGCGGCCGCCCCGTCCCCGGCGGAGGCCGCGCCCCTCGCGGAGACCGCCGGCGCGGCCGAGGTCGGGCAAGCCGCTGCGGCGGCATCCTCCCCGTCGGAGGCACCGGTCCCGGAGGCACCCGTCTCGGCGGCTCCTGCCTCCGAGACCCCCTCTGTGGAGGAGACCCCGGCGCTGCGCACCCGCACGCAGCCGACGCCGGAGCCCGAGCAGGGCAGCGCCGCGGCGGAGCGTCCCGTCGACATGTTCTTCTCCGGCGAGCAGGCCGGCTCCCGCGAGGAGCGGGCACGCGCCGAGCGCGGGTCGGCCCGTGACCTGGCCGGGGACATGGCCAAGGCCGCCGCCGAGCGCCGCGGCCGCGGCACCTCCGTCCGCTCCACCGCCAAGGGCTCCTCCGCGAGCACCGAGACCGCCTCCGCCGGCCGCGGCGCGTCCACCGGGAAGAAGTCCGGTGCCACGGGCTCCGGGGGGAAGAAGTCCCCCGGCGGCGCGGCCGCCTCCAGCGCCCGCAGCTCGTCCTCCCGCAGCACGGGCTCGGCGACGGCGAAGAAGAAGACGTCGAAGACCTCGGCGTCCTCGGCGTCGGCGAAGCGTGGGGCGACGAAGGGCGGCGCGTCGAAGGGCGGCGCGGCGACGCGGTCCTCCACGACGTCGGCCCCCGGCACGGGAGCCGTCAGCGAGACTGCCGCGCAGCCCACGTCGCCTCGCACCGCGGCGGAGTCGAGCCCGGTGGTGGACGTCGAGGAGGTCCCCCTGACCCCGGCGCGCGCCGAGTCCTCGCCCGTGACGACCGTGGAGGCGCAGGCTACCGCTCCCGCCGGAACACCGGAGTCCGCCCCTGCCGAGCCCGTGGAGTCGGCGGAGTCTTCTCCCGCTCCCGCCGAGCCCTCGGAGCCGATGGAGACGACCCCCGTCCCCGCCTCGGCCGCGGAGGCCGCTCCGACCACCGCCGCCGCCGATGAGGAGCCGGTGGTCGCGCAGGATCTCTCGCCGATCGGCACCACCCCCGCGGGCGGCGACCTGCTCCCCGTGCCGGGCGCCGAGTTCGCCGAGATCCCCATCCACGAGATCCGCGAGAACCCGCGGAACCCCCGCACCCTCTTCGACGAGGACGAGCTGGACGAGCTGGCGGCCTCCCTCCGCCAGGTGGGCGTGCTGCAGCCGGTGGTGGTCCGCTCGATCGCGGTCACCGAGAACGGTGAGTCCTTCGAGCTGGTCATGGGTGAGCGCCGCTGGCGCGCCGCCACCCGCGCCGGCCTCCCCTCGATCCCGGCGATCATCCGCCAGACCAGCGATGACGACCTGCTGCGTGACGCCCTGCTGGAGAACCTGCACCGCTCGCAGCTCAACCCCCTGGAGGAGGCTGCCGCCTACCAGCAGCTGCTGGAGGACTTCGGCTGCACCCAGGACGAGCTGGGCGAGCGGATCGGTCGCTCCCGCCCGCAGATCACCAACACTCTGCGGCTGCTGCGCCTCCCCCCGCTCGTGCAGCGACGTCTGGCCAGCGGTGCCCTGAGCGCCGGCCACGCCCGCGCGCTGCTCTCCCTGGACAACCCGGCGCTGATGGAGGAGCTCGCCCAGCGGATCGTCGCGGAGGGCCTGTCCGTCCGGGCCGTGGAACGCCTCGTGGCCGCCGGTGGTGCGGCGCAGCCGGCCGCCAGGACGGCTCGGCGCTCGACCTACGATCCGCACGTCGTGGACCTCACGAGCCGGCTCTCCAACCGCCTGGAGACCCAGGTGCGGATCGACGTCGGCAAGCGCAAGGGGCGCATCACCCTGGAGTTCACCAACCTGGAGGACCTGGAGCGTCTGGTGGAGAACATCGGGCTGGATCCCGCGGAGGTCCTCGGCAGCGAGGACTGACCGCATCGTCCGCAGCGCCACGACGCACGGGCCCTTCCCCGCCGGGGAGGGGTCCGTCGTCGTGTCGAGGTGAGCGCGTCATGTTGACGGGGTGTGGAGTGTCCCTGGCACTCGCAGGTCACGCCAGAGTGCCGAGAATGCCGGGTATGGGAGTAGTCAGCCTCCTCCGGGAGAAGCACGTCGGCCTCCGAGAGCTGCGCTCCCGCCGCGGCGCCCGAACCGGACTGGCCCGCGCGGCGGTCGGTCCTCTGTCTCGGATCAGCGCCTGAACCCCCGGGTGGTGGTATGTCCTCAGGAGGGGTTTCACGCGAGTTTCCACCAGTGTGGACATCCCTGTGGATGATGATGGCCAGGGCACCGCAGATGTCATCCACCCGTTCATCGGAGACGCGCAGGATCAGGACCGGCGAGCCGCGGTGTGGGTCGCCCGCTCGGCCTTGCCGGATGTTCCCCATGACTTCGGGCACCGAGCGGAGACGACCCGGTGCACGTGGCGGCGAGTCAACAGAGTTTCCCGCAAAAGTGCGCCCTGACCTGGGGTTTCACCAACAGGGGGTTCGGGCAAGGGCTCGCTATCGGGCCTGAGGATGTCAGCCTCGTGGCCGGCCTACGCCGGCCGCGGCATGTTTCCCGTGGAACCGTCATGGTGGGTGGACGCCGGATCGGGTGGCTGGTTTTGTCGCTGACCGCGCCCCTGTCCGTCACCGACACGGAGCGAAGCCACGTGAAGCTACGTCAAATCCGTACAGCTCGAGGCGTGCACCTCGGTGGATAGCTGCGCCGACGCTCCGTCGAGAGTTTCCCGTGGAACGCGTGTCAGGCGCGATGATACGTGCTGGAGACCGACCGCTTGCTCGGGGTCGGCTACAGCCGAATACTCATCACCCGGGGAAGGGCACCTGGCCGGCCAGGGGTAGCGTGGGGCAGCGATCAGCTCCCTGATCGTGGTCGCCTGCCAGGGCCCCCGCACTCCCCTCCGCAGCAGTCGCCAGGCGATGGGTACGTGCCTGTGTGTCGCTGCGCTGCGTTCTTCGGGTGGGCCCATAGCCGCGTACGTGCTCGGCGTGGTCTGAATGAGTTTCCCGTGGAACGCTGCTCTTGGCGCGAGGCGAGAGTCCGGACCAGTGTGGAGTCAACCGCGCTGCGGGGTGGGATGTCGATCGTTTGACGTTCCGTGTTTCACGTGAATCTTCGCGAGCGCTTGCGCTCGGACATTCGTGCACCTGTCGCGACGGACAAAAACCACGAGATCATGCTGCTGCGGTGACCCCGATCCACGTGTTTCACGGGGAACACTCACCCCGGTCCACGTGCGGTCGACACGTGGCGCGTCGCTGATACGCGGTTGAGAGATCAAGAGATCGCGGGAGTTGGTGGTTCCACCAGTGGTGACTGCCATGGCAGGTGTCTCCGGGCGGAGCTGCAGATTCACGTGAAACACATCGTGAGCGTCTCGGAAGCGGCGTGCTGCTTCGGAGTGAGAGTGCAGTCCGCAGTGCAACATCGTCGCCGTACTCGGCGTTGGCGATGCGCACACGGTCGGAGATACTCGGGCGATTCCAGCTCCCGGTCTTCCGTGGTGGGGAGCGGCTCTCGGCCCGGGGGCGGGAGGGGTTTCACGCGAAACATGGGGTAAAGCGCCTCCCGCGTCCGATTTTGCCAGTCCCCTTTCCGTCCCTCCTGCCGTATTGACTTTGCGGAGGTCCGGGTGGCAGTACCATCTCTCCCGCGCGTGCCGAGCCCTCTGCTTCAGGTCCGGGAAAGACGTGACGAGACCGGACTCGATGTTTCGCGTGAAACCTCGCGTCTCCACGGGCTGTCGCTCGCGGCTTCCTCGGCAGGTGGGTTCGACGCCGGGACCAGTGCACAGGCATGGGAGTTACCCCCAGCTGGCGAAGCATCACTCTTCGCGTAGACAGCATCGCGAGAACCGTTGCACGTGAAACGTTCGGCGTGTCAGCTCTCGCCACATCAGCTGCGATAGCAGGGGCCATAGTGCCTGCGCTTCCCTCTGCGTCATGTCTCGTTCCACGGGAAACACACGGATCCAGCGCAAGATGCCGGTACCCCATACTCCTGGCCAGCAAGGCACTGCGCGCGGGCAGGCCGCCGGTGTCGACGACCTTTCGTGACGTCAAGTATGGGTCTGAGCCCCCGAGGGCGAAGGTTCCGCGTGCTTGTGCTCGTGCGACTGGAACGTGGGGGCGCGCAGCTGGAGGAGCCACGAGTAGGTCGTCGCTACGCCACGCGTTGGCCGTGGGTGAACGTCCGTGTGCGTGTGCGAGTGGTCGCGGGGCAGTCGGTGGGAGAGCGAAAGGGAGGGGAGCTGGGTACGGGCGCAGGAATGACTGTCGGCATCAGCGGTCATCCCGTGCGTCCGTCGCGTGCGTTTCCCGTGGAACGTGCGACCGCGCGTACAGATCGGCAGCTGTTGGCTGGCCGAGGCCCGCTGGAGATCCGAGGTTCGCCGTGGAACCGTCGATCGAACCTGTCCGGTGCGGCGGGCAGGAAGAGATGGTGGAGTCCCCGTGGAATGAGCCGTGTGATGGACAGCGGCGTCGGCCGGGATCCCCTTCGTCCTCACGTGCAGCGCGCGGGGCGTCGATGCCCAGTCCGCAGGCTCATCAACCACGGCAAGGGTCTCGGTGGTGATTGTCAATGTGACAGAAACGGAGATCCATGCCGCGACGACGCCAGAGGGAGGGGCTCCGGCCGCTGCGGTCGACGGCGTGTCGGGCTGTCCGTCGCGGCGGTGGAGCACCTGGTGGACAGTGATGTGGACGACGGGCCGCGAGTCGCCCTGCACGGTGGAGTGCGCAGCCGTCGTGACGTGCGCGGACAAGTCCCTATATGTGAGGTGAGCCACTCGCAGTCGTGTTCTTGCTGGTCAGACGCGTGAGGGGCTCATGTCTGATGCTGTCCGGATCCGCTGGTCGTCCACACGACAATGTGGATGAGTGGTGGACGGCCCGGCTCCTCTCTGGTGGACAGTGCTGTGGATAACTCTGTGGACGTAGCGTTGGTGCACGTCAGCCTCGGCGTGTCGCTCCGTCTTGACGCGCGGCTCGAATCACCTGGGGCTTGCCAGGTGGACACCGATCGAGACTCGGGAGTCCGGGCACTCGGAGCAGCGAGCCGGCGTCCGTATCGGAGGGTCGTGCACCGACTCCCCTCAGGAGGACGGGACAGTTCCCGGAGCAGCATCGCTCGGGGACGCGTCGGGGTCGCGGAGCATCCGGTCGACCTCGTGCTTGGGCAGGTTCCCGACACGTCTCTGCTGCACGGCCCACCTCCCCGCCAGCGGAGCCTGTGCCGGGTCGGACGTGTCCTCGGGTGCTTCCATGCGCCGCACCCCGGTGACGTCCTGCGTCGGCAGATCCCCCAGCTCGAGCACGTCCGCGGGACCCCCGGAGTCGTCGTGCCCGTTCAGCGCACCGGGTTCGACGGCCCTCAGGAGGAGCCAGGTCGGCAGCTCCTCCACGTCCAGCCGGACGAGGGTCTCCTCGTCGGGGCCCTCGATGACCGCGGTCAGCGCGCCCGATCCCCAGCGGCGGGCCAGCTCGTGCAGCACCGTCCGTGCCGGTCGGGCGGGCAGGCACCAGTCGGCGGTGACCAGGAGGAGCAGTGGCGGGCCTGCGGTCGGGCTGTGCAGGGATCCTCCCGTTCCCGGGGCGGATTGCCGAGCGATCGTCGCGTGGGCAGACGGCGACGCGGCGGGCGTCCCCTCCCCGTGGGGAGAGGCGCCCGCCGCGTCCTCGTCGTGCCCGGTGCTCAGGCCTGCACCGGGGCCGCCTGCTCGGCGGCCTCCTCCGCCTCGGCGGCCGCGGCGGCGTCCTCGCTGCCGAAGGCCTCGAGGTCCGCGAGCCAGCGCTCGGCGTCCAGGGCCGCCTGGCTCCCGGAGCCGGCGGCGGTGATGGCCTGGCGGTAGGTGTGGTCCACGACGTCACCCGCCGCGAACACGCCCGGCACCGAGGTGTAGGTCGAGCGACCCTGGCAGACGATGTAGCCCTCCGCGTCGAGCTCCAGCTTCCCGGTGAACAGGTCCGTGCGGGGCAGGTGCCCGATCGCCTCGAACACGGCGTCCGTGGCGACCTCCCGCTCCTCACCGGTGACGGTGTCGCGCAGCGTCACGGACTCGACCTTGTCGGTGCCGTTGATCGAGGAGACCTCGGAGTTCCAGGCGAAGGAGAGCTTGGCGTCGGCCTCCGCGCGGCGGGCCATGATCTTCGAGGCGCGCAGCTCGTCGCGGCGGTGCACCAGGGTCACGGACTTCCCGAAGCGGGTGAGGAAGGTGGCCTCCTCCACGGCGCTGTCGCCGCCGCCGACCACGATGATGTCCTGGTCCTTGAAGAAGAACCCGTCGCAGGTGGCGCACCAGCTCACGCCCTTGCCGGAGAGGCGCTGCTCGCCCGTCACGGACAGCTTCCTGTACGCCGAGCCGGTGGCGATGATGACGGCCTTGGCCCGGTAGACGGTGCCGTCGTCCAGGGTCAGGGTCTTCACGGGGCCCTCGAGCTCCACGTCGATGACGTCCTCGTACTCGATGACGGCGCCGAAGCGCTCGGCCTGCTCCTGCATCCTGGTCATCAGCTCGGGCCCCTGGATGCCGTCCACGAAGCCCGGGAAGTTCTCCACGTCGGTGGTGGTCATCAGGGCGCCGCCGGCGTCCAGGGCTCCGGCCAGCACGATGGGATGCATCTCGGCGCGGGCCGCGTAGATCGCGGCGGTGTAGCCGGCGGGGCCGGAGCCGACGATGACCAGCTCGTGGACCGTGCCGTCGTCCTGCGGGCCGCTCGCCGCGCCCTCGGTGGCGGGAGCGGTGGTGCCGAGGATGTTCAGTGCTTGGATGGGCTGGGTCATGGGGATCCTTCCGGGAGGGGCCGCCCGGCGCGGGGCGGATCGTGGGGTCGGTGCGGGACTGCTGGACTGCACGGCGGGTCGTGCCGGCGGGTCGGGGTCGTGGGGGGCCGGGGCGATCAGGGACGGCGCGTCGGCGGACGGAGCGGACGCGGGAGGGACGGAGGGATCAGGCCGGGGTCCCGTCCACCAGGACGGTCCCCGTCCACAGCCGGTCCTCGGTGGGGACCTCCGAGGCGGACTCGCTGCCGCACTCCGGCAGCACCACCGTGGTCGAGACGGTGCCGCCGGTGGCCTGCAGGGTGGTCTTGTCCATCGGGCCGTGCACCAGCAGCCAGGCCGGTGTCTGCTCCGGTCCCCATGCCACCTCCTCCATCAGCAGGATCGCGTCCGTGCTGCCCTGCTCCTGCAGGCACTGCACGGCGTCGAAGCTCGTCGTCGGCTGCAGCGCCCCGTCGTCGATCAGGGACTCCACCTCGGTGCCGAGGCTTCCCTCGGTGACAACGGGCAGGGCCGCCGCGTTGTTCCCGCCCCTGGCGGTGTCGATCGACGCCCCGGTCCGGTCACGGCCGATGGTCGTGGCCTCCAGGGCGCGGGTGAGGGTCAGGCCCACCAGGACGGCGAGCGTCGCGGAGACGACGATCAGCGGCAGCGGGATCCCGAGGACCGTGGGATAGCGGCGCGCCGGGCGCCGGACCCGCCGGGGCCCGGGGGAACCCTCGCTGTGCATGGTCACTCGACCCGGATCTCCGCCACCCGGCCACGGTAGCCGCTCGAGTCGCTGGTGTCCGTGGGGAGCGAGGGGAACCACAGCGCCAGCTCGGAGGCGTCCACCGGTTCGTCCAGCTCGAAGGTGACCTCGCCGTCGCCGGCGAACTCACCCTCGGCGATGGTGTCCCCGAGGGAGCCGTCGTCGTTGACCGTGTGCAGCTCGATGGTGCCGCCGCTGTTGCGGGCGGTGGTGACCACGACGGTGGAGACGGTCGACTCCTCCTCCAGCTCGAGGCGCAGGCCCATGCCGTCCATCAGGCCGCCCCATTCCGGGGTCGAGTAGATCTGGGTGGACCAGTAGGTGTCGGTGTCCCCGTCGGTGATCAGGTCCACCTCCTCCGGGTGGTCCGCGTCCTCGCCGTCCTCGGTGATGATCTCGACGCCGGCGAGGGAGGCGGCCGGCAACTCCGGCTCCTCCTCGGTGGTCTCCTCCGCCGACTCCTCGGCGGTGGCCTCCTCGCTGGTCGCGGCGGCGGACCCCGGGGTGGTGTTCAGCGGGTTGGAGACCCGGTCGCGCAGGCCCGAGGTGATCGAGGACAGCGCGAACACCATCGCCAGGATCACCAGCAGCGCCCCGCCCAGCAGGATCCACTGCGACTGCCGGGAGCGCTCGGCGGGCTGCTCCGGGCCCATCGCGAAGGTCTCGGGGTCGTCCGCGTCCACGGCGACGCCGACCACGTCGCGCAGCAGGGCACTGCGGGAGGCGGGCTGGGCCGCCGCGCCGGCGGGAGCCTGGTCGGTGGAGGCGTGCTCGCGGCCGCGCACCACGATGGGGCCCTCCTCCTCGGGGGGCGGCGCGGTGGCGGGCAGCATCGACTCCTGGCGGCCCGCGACGGCGACCGGTCCGGTGCCGCCGGTGCCGCTGCCATGGTGCACGGAGGCGACGGGGGTGATCTCGACGGCGGTCTCCTCCGCCGGGGCCGTCGGGGCGGCGGCGTCCGCGGCGGGGCCTCCGTCCTCGGCGGTCCCCGCCCCGGGGGCGTCGCCGGCAGCGGTGTCGGGGGTGGCGGAGGCCGGGATGGTGGCCTCGGCGCCCGCGGTGCTCGCCGCGGCCGCGCCGGCTGCGGGGGCCAGCGGCCAGTGGCTGCCCGCGGTCGCGGCGGGGATCTGCTCCGACGCGTCCTGCTCGGGCTTCTCCGGGTCCTGCCCGGCCGTCCCGCGAGCGGCGCCCTCAGGGGCGTCCGCGGGAGTCGCCGTGGACGGGTCCTGCCCCGCCTCGGCGTCGGTGGCGGCGCCCGGTCCCGCGGCGGCGTCCTCCGGAACGGGCTTCGGGGCGGGGGTCGGCTCGATGTCCAGGTGGCCGGGGAAGGCGCCGGCGGTGCGCTTGCGGTCCAGGTGCAGGTCCTCGACCAGCTGCTTCGCCTCGCGCGCGGCGGCCGGATCCTGGGGAGCCGCGTCCGCGGGGGCCGGATCCTGCGGGCCCGGGTCCGCGGTCGGCGCATCCTCCGCCCCGTCGTCCTCGGCCCCGACGCTGCTGACGGCCGAGGCGGTGGCGGCGCCCGCGGCTCCGGCGCCCAGCGCGAGAGCGGTCGTGCGGTCCTCGTCCTCCGCCTGCTCCTTCGCCGAATCCTCCGCCAAGTCCTCCGCCTGCACCTGTTCCGGGGCGGGGTCGGCGGTGGGCTGCTCGGAGGCGTCCGCGGGGGACGCCTCCCCGGTCGCGGGGACCGGCTCCATCGCGCGGGTGCTCTCGAGCTCCGGCTCCTCGGGCCCCGTGTCCGTGCCCGCGGGGGCCTGCGTCCCCGCGACGGCCTCCTCCGGGGTGGCGACGGCGCCGCGGCCCGCGTAGGCCTCGAGCGTCACCGGGATCGACTGCCACGGCTCGAGGGCGGCGATCAGCCCGCGGGTGGTCTCCGGGATGTCCTCGGCGGACTCGTTGAGCACCAGGTCGCAGAGCAGGTCCAGGTCCTGCGGGATCGGACCCTGCGCCAGCGTGGAGGGGCGCGGCACCCGGCCGTCGTCCCCGCGGCGCGGGCTGCGCCCGGTCAGTGCCCGGTACAGCAGCGCCACCAGGGCGGAGGTGTCCTGGAAGGAGGCGACCTCGCGGGAGCGGTCGAGCTCCGCGTGGGAAGCGGCCTCGACCCCGACGCCCAGCACGGACACCGCCCCGGAGGCGGTGTCCACGAACAGGCGGTTGGAGTCCAGGAGCTGGTGGCGCAGGCCGCGGCGGCGCGCGGCCTCGAGACCCTGCGCGGCCTCGCCGATGATGGACCGGGCCGTCTCCGGGTGCAGCGCGCCCTTCCCCAGCAGCGCGGCCAGCGGCGGTGCGGACGGGAAGGGGTACTCGACGACCGTCATCGGGGCCTCGAGCTGCACCCCGTCGTCGGGCACCGCGTGCCCCTCGCCGAGCACCACCATGTCCCGCACCGGGATCAGGTGCGGGTCCTCCACCAGGTAGGCGCGGCGCACAGTGTCCGCGGTCTCGAGGGCGATCTCGCCCTCGACCACGAACAGCGCCACCGCGTCCCCGCTCGCCACCGAGCGCGCGCGATACCATTGGGCGCCCTCGGCGACCTGGGACAGGGGGATCGTGCCCTCCAGGGTCCACCGGGAGTGCAGGGCCTCCTGATGCGGGGTGGTGTTCACGGACCGTCCTTCATGTTCTCCATCGGGACACGCTCGGGACGAGACGCGCCTCCGGCTCGGGAACTTCCCATGCTACGAGGTCACCCGCAGCCGACCGGGGAGCCGACGCCCGGCCGCGCGGACCAGCCAGCGCACCTCGTCGACCCGCAGCAGCCAGGCCACCCCCACGAAGACGGCCGTCATCACCACGCCGAGCACGGCGCCGCCGAGCGCCGCCACCAGCCGGTGGATCCAGAGCACGTCGCCGAGCAGGGCCATCAGGCCGCTGCCCGCCGCCCAGGTGATCACGCCCGCCACCGCCAGCTTCCCGAACACCACGGCGCCCGTGCCCAGCGAGGGCGAGGTCGCGCCGAGCGCGGTCCCGTGGCGGCGCAGCATGACCAGGCCCATCACCCAGCCGGCCACGTTGCCCGCGCTGGAGATGATCGCCGCGGTCATCGTGGCGTACATCGGGTCCACCAGACCGAGCACGATCGGCACCCCCGCCAGGGAGAACAGCGTGATCGGGATCTGCACCAGGAACGGCGTGCGGCCGTCCTCGTAGGCGTAGAACACGCGCTTCATCAGGTACAGCGCGGCGAAGGGCACCAGCCCCAGCATGTACCCCATCAGCACCAGGCCGTTGGCGCGGGCCCCCTCCACCCCGGTGCCGCCGCCGATCACCCACATGATCGGGCCGGACAGGGCGATGAAGACGGCCGTGCACAGCACCATCGGCACCAGCAGGATCCGGTTGGTGCGGGCGTAGGACTGCAGCGCCCCCGTGTGCTCGTCGGCCGCCGCCTGCCGCGAGATCGCCGGGAAGGCGGCCGTGACCAGGGAGACCGCGATGATGCCCTGGGGGATCATGAACGCCAGGTAGGACCAGTCCAGGCTCAGCAGCGCCGGGTAGCGCGCCGCCTGGTCCGGGTCGTCCTGCAGGCGTTCGTTCATCGCCACCGCCCCGCCGGTGGACCAGCGGGTGGCCCAGATGCCCAGCTGCCCCAGGCCCAGCATGCCCAGGGTCCACAGGCCGATGTGGCTGAGCTTGCCCAGGCCGAGCCCGCGGAAGCCCCAGCGCGGCCGCAGCCGCAGGTTCAGCTTGCGCACGTACCAGAACAGGAAGGCGACCTGCGCCGCGGACCCGCCGACGTTGATCGCGGCCATCGCGATCACCATCGCCAGGGTCCAGGTGGAGGGGTCGCCCTGCCGGCCCCAGATCCCCAGGAAGATGCCCGCGCCCGCGATGCCGACCAGGTTGTTCAGCACCGGCGCCCACTGGTACGGCCCGAAGGAGTCGTGGGCGTTCAGCAGCTGCCCGCACATCACGTACAGGGCGGAGAAGAAGATCTGCGGCATCATCCAGTAGCCGAGCTGGATGGCCAGGGTGTACGTCTCCGGGGGGAGCCGACCGCTGGTGAGGATCAGCAGCACCGGCACCGCCACGATGCAGACCGCGGTGATCGCCAGGGACGCCGCCGACACCAGTGTCATCAGCCGGGAGATGTAGTCGCTGCCGCGGTCCGGCCGCTTGACCGCGCGCACGATCGCGGGCACCAGGATCGCGTTCAAGGTGCCGCCGCCCACCAGCAGCCAGACGGTGTTGGGCAGGGCGTTGGCGGCGGAGAAGGCGCTCGCCGCGGCCGACATCGAGCCGGCCAGCACCATGCCGAACAGGTAGTTGCGCACGAAGCCCAGCAGGCGCGACACGGTCGAGCCGGCCGCCATCAGGGCGCTGGCCCGCACCAGCCGGCTGCGGCCGGAGGACGGGGCGGAGCCCGAGGTGGGGGCCGACCCGGAGGTGTCCGCGCCCCCGGTGTCTGAGGGAGCTTCGGTGGGGGCCGCCGTGTCCGGGGCGGCGGGGCGGGCGGTGCCGGGGGTGGTGCCGCGGCGGTGGCGGGGGACGTGCTGCGCGCGTCGTTCCGCGGTCATGGGCGCTCCCCTTCCTGGGGGTCATCGGTCGGGGGGTCCTGCGTCGGGGCGGCGTCGTCTCCGGCGCCGGTCCCGCTCCCCGTCCCGGGCGGGGCCGGGTCCCGGTCGGGACGCGAGCGGCCGGAGCGGGAGAGCTCCACCGGGTCCTCCGGGCCGTGCACGGCGGGGGCGCGCTTGCTGGAGCCGGTGCGGCGGGCGCGGGCCACGCCGACGACGACCAGCGCGCCCATCGCCACCACCAGCACCATCGTCGTCCAGTTCTCCCAGGCCGGGTTCACCGACAGCGGCACGTCGACCGGCTCGGTGAGGGCCTGCCCGTCCTCGGTGGTGGCCCTCGCCGAGAGGGTCACGGTGCCGTTGGCGATCGCCTCCACGGGCACGGTGGTGCTGACCTCGCCGCGCGGCGGCACCTCCACCACGGGCTGCTCGCCGATGCGCACCAGCTGCTTGTCGGAGGTCACCGCCACCTGCACGGTGATCGAGGTGTCCAGGCCGTTGGTGATGGTGATCGGCACCCCGGCCTCGTCGGAGATCAGGTTGTAGCCGGAGGCGGGCACCACGTGGATGCGCTCCACCAGCGCGGCACGCTGCTGACGGGCCTCGCGGGCGCGCTCCCCGGGCACCTGGGTGTCATCGCGCCACTGCCAGGAGGCGCCGGAGAGCGCGAGCAGCCGCGGCAGGTCCAGCGTGGCGGTGTCGCCGAGGGCGGAGCCCAGCACGTCCAGCTCCCGGCAGGCCGTCTCCAGGCGGTCCGCCTGGCTGGGGGTGAGCAGCGTCGGCTCGGCGACCACGGAGGCATGGCGGTAGCCGCCCTCGCCGTCCGCCTCGGAGGGATGCACGCCGGCCGGACCCAGGTCGCCCAGGGCGTAGAGGTCCTCGCCGTCGCCGCGGGTGGAGGTGGTGGTCGTGCCCTCCTCCGCGGCGTCCAGGAGCTCCTGGGTGCGGCCCGAGGTCACCCAGCCGGCCTCGTCCAGGGCGTCCAGGGCGGCGCCGGCGGCCTCCGCGTCCAGCGCCGTCCCGACCTCCGGGGAGATCAGCAGGTGGCGCGGCGCCTCGGTGTACTCGGAGGCGACGGTGGCGGTCTCGGCCAGCAGCCGCTGGGTGACCTGCTCGGTGTCGGTGGCGCCGGTGAGCTGGGAGAACTCGGCGGACAGCACGGGATCCAGGGCCAGCAGGCGCAGCGAGGGCGCCTCGTCCCCCTCGGCGGTGTAGGTGCCGATGGAACTGGGGGTGATTGTCCCCGCAGGGTTCTCGCGCAGGGAGGAGGAGGGCACCAGGGCGGTGTCCACGCCGGCCGCGGCCACCTTCTCCAGCGCGGCCCCGTTGGCCTCGGCGCCCGCCACGGGCAGCACCATGCTGCCGGGCTCGACGCCGGTCTCCTCGGTGACGGCGGCCGATCGCTCCTGCAGCTCCTCCAGCAGCGTGGTGCCCCCGGCGGAGCGCAGGGAGACCAGGTCGGCCTGCGCATACGGCATCGCCAGCACCGTGCGGTCCCCGGAGGTCGCGGAGGTCGTGAGGGTCTCGGCCAGGGTGCTCGCCGCCTCGGCCGGCGCGTAGCTGAGGGTGGGGCTCGCCTCGGCCTCCTCGCCGTCGGCGGCGTCGGCCTGCGCCTCCTGCTCCTCCGCGGTCGGCTCCTCGCCGGTCCCGGTGCCGATCGCGGGCGGGTCCAGCAGCGACGGGTCCATCCACAGGTCCACGTCGTCCCGCTCCGAGAGCGCGCTCAGCGAGGCCAGCTGTCCGTCCTCCAGGGAGGCGGCGTAGGCCTCGGGATCGGTGGCCGCCAGGCCGGGGTCGGAGGCGGTGACCGGCAGCAGCACCGACTGGGTGATCGCGTCCTCGGTGCCCTCGGGCCGCCACACCACGAAGCTGCGGATCGAGCTCACCGCCTCCCCGTCCACGGAGACGGTCAGCGAGAGCCGGCGGGTTCCCCAGTAGTAGGGCTGCTCGCTGAGGCCGAGCTCCTCGGCGGGCGCCTCCACCCGCAGGGTCACGGACTCGCCGGGCGCGAGGGTGGTCTCCTCCGCGGCCTCGGCGATCGGGTCGCCGGCGGTGTCGGGACCGGTGCCCGCCTGCCAGGAGGCGAGCTGGGAGCGGTCGGTGACGCGGGCGCTGCGCAGCCGCAGCCCGAGGCCCGGGTCCGCCATCTCCTCCTCGGAGGTGTTGGTCACCTCGACCTCCGCGCTGAGCGTGCCGCCCGGGGCGAGGGATGTGGGATCCAGGGAGACCAGGCGCAGGGAGACCGGGGCGTCGTCCGCGGGCTCCGGGGGGATCGCCGGCTGCGCGGGGGTCGCGACGGGCGCGGCGGCGCTCGCCGCGGGCGCGAGCAGCAGCGCCGGGGCCGCGACCAGGATCGTCGCCACCAGCGCCGCGAGCACGGGACGCAGGGACGGCACGGACGACGGCATGGGGACACTGTATGCGGCCGCTACCGTAGGGATCGGGGAGGTCACGCCGCCCTCCTCGGGGCTTTTCGGTGGTCTGCGCGACCCTCGTCGCGCCCGATCCGTCCAGCCCGCGCCCCGGCCCCGTTCAGCAAGGACCCCCCCGTGACCGATCCCGCCGCCGAGACCGCCCGTCGTCTGGAGGTCGCCCGCACCCGCGCCACCACCATGTTCGAGGCGCTGCCCGCGGAGGTCCACGACCTGGGGCGCCGCTTCGAGGAGGCCGGCCACGAGCTCGCCCTGGTGGGCGGTCCCGTGCGCGACGCCGTGCTCGGCCGCTCCAGCGCCGACCTCGACTTCACCACCTCCGCCCGGCCCGAGCAGACCGAGGCGATCCTGCGCACCTGGACCCACGACGGCGGCATCTGGGACATGGGCCGGGACTTCGGCACCCTTGGCGGTGTCCGCTCCGGGGTGAAGGTCGAGATCACCACCTACCGCACCGAGTCCTACGACCCCACCAGCCGCAAGCCGCAGGTGGCCTTCGGCGACACGCTCGCCGGGGACCTCTCCCGCCGCGACTTCACCGTCAACGCGATGGCCGTCCGCATCCCCTCGCTGGAGCTCGTCGACCCCTTCGACGGCCTCGGCGACCTCGCCAAGAACGTGCTGCGCACCCCCGTGGAGCCCGAGCAGTCCTTCGACGACGACCCCCTGCGGATGATGCGGGCCGTGCGCTTCGTCTCCCAGCTCGACATGCGCCTCGAGCCCGCGACCGCCGCCGCGATCAGCGACCTGGCCGAGCGGATCACCATCGTCTCCGCCGAGCGGGTGCGCGACGAGCTGGTCAAGCTGCTGCTGGGGATGGCGCCGCGGCGCGCCCTCGAGCTGATGGTGGAGCTGGACCTCGCCGAGCACGTGCTGCCCGAGCTGCCCGCGATGCGGCTGGCGATCGACGAGCACCACCGTCACAAGGACGTCTACGAGCATTCGCTGACGGTGCTGGACCAGGCCATCGACCTGGAGAGCCCCGCCGGCTCCGACGGCCCCTGCGAGGCCCCGGACCTCGTGCTGCGCCTGGCCGCGCTGCTGCACGACATCGGCAAGCCCGCCACCCGCCGCTATGAGGAGGGCGGGGTGGTCACCTTCCGCTTCCACGAGACCGTCGGCGCCCGGATGGCGACCAAGCGGATGAAGGCCCTGGCCTTCGACAAGGACACCACCAAGAAGGTGGCGCGCCTGGTGGAGCTGCACCTGCGCTTCCACGGCTACGCCGACGCCCCCTGGACCGACTCCGCGGTGCGCCGCTACGTCACCGACGCCGGGGACCTGCTGCAGCCGCTGCACCGCCTCACCCGCGCCGACGTCACCACCCGCAACCGGCGCAAGGCCACCGCCCTGTCCCGCGCCTACGACGAGCTCGAGGCGCGCATCGACGAGCTCGCCGCGCAGGAGGAGATCGACCGCATCCGGCCGGACCTGGACGGCAACCGGATCATGGAGCTGCTGGGCATCGGCCCCGGGCGCGAGGTCGGCGAGGCCTACCGCCACCTGCTGGAGCTGCGGATGGAGCACGGCCCCCTCGGTCAGGAGCGGGCCGAGGCGGAGCTGCGGGCCTGGTGGGACGCCCGCTCCGCGGAGTGACGCCGGGCGCGGGCCGCCGAGGGGCACGTCGGACGTGACGGGCGTCGCGGCCCGGTGCCGCCCGGCCGTGGTCCCGCTCACCGCCACGCCGCCCGGCTGCCGGTCGTCCCTGCCCCGGGCCCGCGGGCCGTGTGAGGATCGGGCGCAGGGTGGGTCGTGCGCGGCGGGGACGGATGTGTCCTTTCACGCCGCGCGGTTCCGGGGAACGGGACGACATGCCCATACTGAGAGGTCGCCCGCCACCCCTGGTGTGCGCCTCATCGAGACCTCGAAGGACCAGGAGCAGCAGCCATGAGCGATTCCGGACGCTCGTCCCGCGGTTCGTCGCGCCGATCGAACGGGTCCCAGGGCGGGAACCGTCGGGCGGCCGGTGTGCGTCGCGCCTCGGGATCCTCCTCGCGGAGCCCCCAGGACCCCAGCGCCAAGACCCCCAAGAGCGGATCGAGCTCCTCGGGCGCCTCGAAGGGCAGCAGCCGCACCGGACGTCGCACCGCGGGCGCCGCCGCGGCCGGTGCCGCCTCCGGCAAGGCCTCGTCCGCGAAGAGCTCGCCCGCCAAGGGCTCCGCCGCGAAGAGCTCCGCCACGAGCGGCTCCGGCAGCGCCAAGGCCTCCTCCGGCGCCAAGGGCGGTTCCGGCGCGAAGGGCGGTGGCGCCCGCGCCACGGGCGCCCGCCACGCCTCCCCGGCCCGCAGCGGCGCCGTCGGCTTCGGCAAGAACCGCGCCGTGGCCGCCACCAACTTCCTGAACTACCCCCGCGCCGGCGCCAAGGGCCCCTGGCGCTGGTTCCCCTCCTTGCGCCTGGTCGTCGGCCTGCTGGCCGTGATGATCCTGGCCGGGCTCGGCATGACCGTGTGGCTGTACAACACCACCGACACCCCCGAGCCCTCGGACATCGCCGTCGCCCAGACCTCCCGGGTCTACTTCTCCGACGGCGAGACCGAGATGGGCCACTTCTCGGAGATCAACCGCACCATCATCGATGAGGAAGAGATCCCGCAGAACGTCAAGGACGCGGTCGTGGCCAGCGAGGACTCCAGCTTCTACGAGAACCGCGGCATCTCCCCGCGCGGCATCGTGCGCGCCTTCGTGAACAACCTCGCCGGCGGCGACCGCCAGGGCGGCTCCACCATCACCCAGCAGTACGTGGAGCGGTACTACACCGGCACCACCACGTCCTACGTGGGCAAGGTGAAGGAGATGTTCATGGCGCTGAAGATCGACCAGGAGCTCTCCAAGGACGAGATCCTCGCCCGCTACCTGAACACCATCTACTTCGGCCGCGGCGCGTACGGCATCCAGGAGGCCTCCCAGGCCTACTTCGGCAAGGACGCCTCCGAGCTCACCGACGCCGAGGCCGCCCTGCTGGTGGCCGTGATCCCCGCGCCCTCCTCCTACGACCCCGCCGAGAACCCGGAGCGGGCCGAGGAGCTGTGGCAGCGCGTCATCAACCGGCAGGTCGAGGAGACCGGCACTCTCACGGCCGAGGAGGCCGCGGCGGCCGAGTTCCCCGAGACCATCGAGCCGCACTCCGAGAACACCCTCGGCGGCACCAACGGCTACCTGCTGGACGCCGTGCGCACCGAGCTGATCGCCCAGGGCTACACCGAGGACGACCTCAACACCGGCGGCTACTCCATCGTCTCCACCATCGACGTGGACGTGCAGGAGAACCACGTCAACGCCATCGACGAGGTCGGGGAACGCCCCGAGAACAACCGCGTCGGCACCGTGACCATCGATCCCGAGGACGGCTCGATCCGCGGCATGTACGGCGGCCCCGACTTCGTGGAGCAGTCGATCAACGACGCCACCCAGTCCCGCATGCAGGCCGGCTCGATCTTCAAGAGCTTCACCCTGATCTCTCTGCTGGAGGACGGCTACAGCCTCTACTCCACCTGGGACGGCAACTCCCCGAAGTACTTCCCGGGCTGGACGGTCAACAACTTCAACAACACCGACTACGGCCGGGTGACCCTGCTGCAGGCGACCACCAACTCGATCAACACGGCGTACGCCGAGGCGAACATCGAGAACGGACCCTCCCGCACGATGGAGACCGCGGTCTCCCTGGGCCTGCCCGAGGACACCCCGGGCCTGTCCGACGTGTCCTCCAACGTGCTGGGCTCCGCCTCGCCGACCGTGATGGAGATGGCCGAGGCCTACGCGACCATCGCCGCCGGCGGCGTGCACCACACCCCGCACATCGTCGACTCGATGACCGCCTCCGACGGCTCCACGGAGTACGAGGCCGACTTCGAGGAGAAGCGGGTGCTGGACGAGGGCGTCGCCATCAACGCGACCGTCGCCCTGCAGGGCCCCCCGTCGACGGGCTCCGCTCGTGACCTGGCCACGATCATGGACGGCCGCCCCGTGGCCGGCAAGACCGGCACCTCGGAGAGCTTCAAGTCGGCCTGGTTCGTGGGCTTCACCCCGCAGCTGGTCACCGGCGTGGGCATGTTCCAGCCCTCCGACGACGGCCAGAGCGAGGAGACGCTCACCCCCTGGGGCGGCGAATCCAACATCACCGGCGGCACCTACCCGACCGCGATCTGGGGCTCGATCATGTCGAACTCCCTGGAGGGCGAGGAGTACCTCGAGTTCGCCGACGCGGTGACGCTGGACAACCAGCGCTCCAGCGGCTCCGGCTCCGGCTCCACCCAGACCTCGGAGCCGACGCAGCAGCGGACCACGCAGGCGCCCGAGCCCACCGAGGAGGCCACCACGGAGGAGGAGACCACCGAGGAGACCACCGAGGAGGAGACCACGGAGGAGCCCACCACCGAGGAGGAGACCACCGAGGAGGCCACCACGGAGGAGGAGACCACCGAGGAGGAGGCCACCGAGGAGGAGGCCACCGAGGAGGAGCCGCCCGCCACCGAGGAGGAGGCTCCCGCGGAGGAGGACTCCGGCGGCAACGAGGACTCGGGCGGCAACGAGGACTCGGGCGGCGACGAGGACTCCGGCGGCGGGAACGACTCCGGTGGCGGGGACTCCGGCGGTGAGGACGACGCCGCGGCCGACAGCTCCGGCGGGGACGACTCCGGCGGCGAGCAGGAGACCGGCAACGGCTGATCCCGCCCGCTCCGCGGCGCGAGCCCGGCACCCGACCCCCGTGGTCGGTGCCGGGCTCTCGCGCGTCCTGGGCCTGTGATCCCCGGCGCACGCCCTCGGCCTCCCTGGTCCCGGTCCGGGCCGACCGGTACGCTGGTTCAGTTCGTGTCGGGCACCGCCGGTGTCCCGGCCCGGATGGCATGAACCCTCCTGCCACGGAGAGACCGTGGCCGTTGAGACCACAGGAGGTGGGTACCAGAACATGCGCGCATACGAAATGGTCGTGATCCTCGACCCGTCCGTCGATGAGCGGACCGTCAGCGGGACCTTCGAGAAGCTCGTGCAGGTCGTCCCCAACGAGGGCGGCACCATCGACAACGTCGACGTCTGGGGCAAGCGGAAGTTCGCCTACGAGATCGACAAGAAGGCCGAGGGCATCTACATCGTCCTCACCTTCACCGCGAAGCCGGAGACCGCCCAGGAGCTCGATCGCCAGCTCGGCCTCAACGAGTCCGTGCTGCGCACCAAGCTGATGCGGGTCGACGAGAAGTGATCCGCCCGGACGTGCCCCCGGTCCCCGGCGGCGCGTCCTCCCTCAGCCACCCCGGCCCCGGGGCTGAGACCACCCCTTCCGAGCACGGAGCACAGGAGCACCCATGGCGAATGACACCGTCATCACGGTGATCGGCAACCTCACCGCCGACCCCGAGCTGCGATTCACGCAGTCCGGCGCGGCCGTGGCGTCGTTCACCGTCGCGTCCACCCCCCGCACCTTCGACCGTCAGACGAACGAGTGGAAGGACGGCGAGGCCCTGTTCCTGCGCTGCTCGGTCTGGCGCGACGCCGCCGAGAACGTCGCCGAGTCCCTCGAGAAGGGCGCCCGCGTGATCGTGCAGGGCCGCCTCCAGCAGCGCTCCTACACCGACCGGGACGGCAACAACCGCACGTCGGTGGAGCTGCAGGTCGACGAGGTCGGCCCCTCCCTCCGCTATGCCACCGCGAAGCCCGCCAAGGTGCAGCGCGGCGGGGGCGGCGGTCGCGGCTTCGGCGGCGGCCAGCCCCAGGGCGGCGGCTACAACGGCGGCGGCCAGGGCGGCTACGGCCAGCAGGGCGGTGGCCAGGGCGGCTACAACGGCGGCGGCCAGCAGGGCGGCGCCAGCGCCGACCCGTGGGCCGGCGGCAACCAGGGCGGGTACGACGACCCTCCCTTCTGATCCGCTCCTGACGCCGCGGACGCCGCGGCGTCGCTGAGCAGGATCTGACCTCATCCATTCCATCCCGGGTGCATGCCCGGGCTCCCCTGAAGAAAGAAGGAGCACCACGATGGCCAAGCCTGTTCTTCGTAAGCCGAAGAAGAAGCAGAACCCGCTGAAGGCCGCGGGTCTCGAGACCGTTGACTACAAGGACGCCGCGCTGCTGCGCAAGTTCATCTCCGACCGCGGCAAGATCCGTGCGCGTCGGGTGACCGGTGTGTCCGTGCAGGAGCAGCGCAAGATCGCGAAGGCCGTGAAGAACGCCCGCGAGATCGCCCTGCTGCCCTACTCGACCTCCGGTCGCTGAGCGAGGAAGGGACAGACATGACCACCAAGCTCATCCTCACCCACGAGGTCTCCGGCCTCGGCACCGCCGGTGACGTCGTCGAGGTCAAGGACGGCTACGCCCGCAACTACCTGGTGCCCCGCGGCCTGGCCACCGGCTGGACCAAGGGCGGCCAGCGCCAGCTGGACCAGATCCGCGCCGCCCGCGGCAAGCGCGCCATCTCGAACATCGAGGACGCGCAGTCGCTGAAGGCCAGCCTGGAGTCCAAGCCGGTCGTCATCTCCGAGCGCGCCGGCGACAACGGCCGCCTGTTCGGCGCCGTGACCTCCAAGGAGGTCGCCGAGGGCGTCAAGGACATGTTCGGCAGCGACATCGATCGCCGCGCCGTGGAGTTCCCCGCGCCGGTCAAGGCGCTGGGCGAGCACAAGGTCACCGTGCGCCTGCACGAGGACATCCACGCGAACCTGGTCCTCCAGGTCGTCGCCGCGAAGGGCTCCGCCAAGGCCTGATCGACGTGCTGCGAGCCTGCGAGCGGCAGGAGATCAGGCAGTCCAGCACCGCCTGATCGACGTGCCGCGAGCCTGCGAGCGCCCCGCGCCTGCTGAGGTGCGGGGCGCCTTGCTGTTCTGCAGGTTGCTGTTCTGCAGGGTCCCGTGCACAAACCTGGCTGTGGTGGTAGGCAGCCTGCAAATGTGCAGGGTGCCTACCACCACAGCCAGGTCTGTGTACACGGTCCTGTGCCGCGACGGTCACCGAGGCTGCGCTGCTCGTTGTCGTCGGGGCACGCGGTGCTCCTCGCGTCGGATCAGATCGCGAAGGAGAGACCTGGTCTCCGGCCAGCGCAACATGACGTCTTCCCAGGTCAGGCGGATCACGACGTAACCGAGGCGGATGAGCCTCTGGTCCCGCCTGCGATCGGCCGCGTAGCGAGGCAGCGCGGTGTGGTGGGCGACGCTGTCGCATTCGATGATGAGGCGTTCTCCGACCAGCATGTCCGTGCGACCCACCCCGGGGACGAACCATTGCGGTCGCACGGTGACGCCCGCACGGCGCAGGTCTCGAATAACCACGGATTCCGTGGCCGACTCGGCAAGTGCCTCGATGCGCACGAGCGGCTGGCGAACTCGGCGGGGAAGCGAGTCGATCCACTCCTCGAGTTCCGCGCGTTCCAGCAGGCCGAGGTGCGCGACGGAATCGGCCACGATCCCAAGCCCGGCCGGTTCGATGCAACGGGCCGCGTGGACGAGAGCCAGCCCGAGCGGAACCACGGGCTCTCCATCGGGCCACGACGCCAGCGGGGTGTGCGGGACGACGCCGGGCGGTATGGCCATGGCGGTGTCTTGCCGGGCGACGGCGTGGGTGCCGTGGGTGAGGGGGATCTGGGCGCCGTGGAGCTGGAGGGCGTCGAGGCAGGTCAGGCGCATGCCTGCGTCGAGGGCCGTGCGGGCGGCCGGTGGCGTCTGCGGGGTGCCGAGCCAGCTGCGGCCCAGCGGGATGACGGTGCCGTTCTCGATCATCGCGGTGATCTCGCGGCGGCTGTGGCCGAGCGCGGCGAGCTCCGCGCGGGTGCCGACGTGGAGGAGCTCGCGAGGGGTGGGCATGCTCCACCGTCGGGGAGTCGCTTCCCGAGCTCCCTCTCCGCCCGCAAGGATGTGGACGCGAGGGCGATGGGGAGGACCCGCTAGGCCGGCCCTGCGGCCCCGCGGCCCTGTGGGGGCGAGCGGGCTGCCCGCGGGCCGGCGCTTCGGGCAACGCTCACGACCCCCGAGGGGGGCGGAAGGGCCGTGCAACGCGAGCGGCATGTGACGTGGGTGCTCCGACCGACGTGGCTGAGCGCGGAGATGTGACAGCGGGCTGGCCATCGCCCCCCGGGGCCAGCATGGGCCGGTGCCCTCCTCCCTGCAGAACGTCTCTCTGCGCCGCCAGCTCACCCTGGACCGGCTGCCGCTGCGCCTGGCCACCCTGATGATCGGCCTGACCGGCTTCGGGGCCGGCCTGGCGATGATCATCCGGGCCGGCCTCGGCGCTGCCCCCTGGGACGTGCTCTCCGTGGCGCTGGGCTACCTGACCGGCCTCGCCGTCGGCACCCTCACCATCCTCACCAGCTTCGTGGTGCTGCTGGCCTGGATCCCGCTGCGCCAGCAGCCCGGCATCGGCACCTTCGCCAACGCGATCTGGGTGGGCGTCTCGATGGACCTCACCCTCCTCGTGCTCCAGGAGGCGGACGGCCTGCTGCCGGGCCTCGCGCTGCTCCTCGGCGGCCTGCTGCTGAACGCCGTCGCCGACGCGGTGTACATCGGGGCGCAGCTCGGCCCCGGGCCACGCGACGGTCTGATGACCGGCATCCACCACCGCTTCGGCCTGCCCATCGGCCCGGTCCGGGCCGTCATCGAGATCAGCGTGCTGGCGCTGGGATGGGTCCTCGGCGGCCCCGTCGGCCTGGGCACCGTGCTGTACGCGCTCGGCATCGGCCCGATCGTGCACCTGGTGCTGCCGTGGGTGACCATCCCGATCCGCGCCGGCGAGCGACCGGACGCGATCCCCGAGAGTGCCGTGGGCGCGCCCCGCGACGTCTAGAATCCCGCAGGGTGAGCACTCCCTCCTCGACCCGCACCACTCCGGGCGCCCCCGGCCCGGACGACCACACCCTCGCCCGCTCCCTCGGGCACGGCCAGATGGCCATGATCGCGATGGGCTCGGCGCTCGGCACCGGCCTGTTCCTCGGCTCCGGCGAGGCCATCGGCATCGCCGGCCCCGCCGTCATCGTCTCCTTCGCGATCGGCGCCCTGATCGCCGCGACCGTCGCCCTGGCGATGGGCGAGATGGCCTCCCGGCACCCCGTGCGCGGCGGCTTCGGCACCCTGGCTGCGCACTACCTCTCGCCGTTCTGGGGCTACCTCTCCCGCTGGCTGTACTGGATCGTCACCATCGCCGTGACCGGCGCCGAACTGGTGGCCTGCGCCGCCTACCTCTCCTACTGGTTCCCCGCCGTGCCCATCTGGGCCGGGATCCTGCTGTTCGCGGCCCTGATCATCGGCATCAACCTGGCCAGCGTCGGCTCCTTCGGCGTCATCGAGTTCGCGCTGTCCTCCATCAAGGTGGTCGCGGTGCTCGTGTTCATCCTGATCGGAGCGTTCCTGGTGATCTTCGGACTGCCCTCGGCGCCCGCCCCGGGCCTCAGCGCCCTCACCGCCGACGGGGGCTTCGCCCCGATGGGCTGGGCGCCGGTGTGGGTGGCGCTGTCCGTCGTGATGTTCTCCTTCGGCGGCATCGAGCTGCTGTCCATCACCGCCGCCGAGGCGAAGGACCCGGCCACCTCGATCCGCACCGCCGCCCGCACCACCGTGGTGCGCCTGGCTTTCTTCTACGTGCTGTGCATCGGCATCGTGCTGTGCCTGGTGCCGTGGCGCGACGCCGCCTCCACCGGGGAGGACGTCGCCACCTCGCCCTTCGTGATGGTCTTCGACCGCATCGGCATCCCCGGCGCTGCGAACATCACGAACCTGCTGGTCATGGTCGCCGCGCTGTCCGCCGCGAACGCCAACCTGTACGCCGGCAGCCGGATGCTGCACTCCCTGGCCTCGGACCGGCTCGCCCCGCGCGTCTTCTCCGCCACGACCCGTCGCAAGGTGCCCTTCGTGGGCATCGCCGCCAGCTCCGTGGGCATCCTCGGCGCCGCCGTGCTGGCCTTCAGCGGCGTGGGCGGCGTGTTCGGCTACATGATGAGCCTCGTGGTGTTCGCGGTGCTCTCGGTGTGGGTGCTGATCCTGGCGACCTACATCGCCTTCCGTCGCTCCGGCATCGAGGGCGCGACCTTCCGCATGCCCGGCGGCATCGCCTCCGCGGTGGTCGGACTTATCGGCCTGGTCTCGATCTTCGGCACCATCGTGGTCCGGGAGAGCATGCAGCTCGCGGCGATGGTGGGGGTGCCGGCGATCCTGCTGGCCGCGGTGCTGTACGCGGCGGTGGCGCGCCATCGCATCGACCGCGGCGAGATCGAGCGGTCCTTCGCCGAGGCCGACAGCATGCGCTGATCCGATCCGTACCGACGCGGGGCGGGGAGCGACGATGGTCGCTCCCCGCCCCGCGTGCCGTCCCCGTAGGCTCGTCGTCGTGTTCGGCAGCGCTCGACGACAGGATCAGGAGCGCATCGAGGCCCTGCAGCGGCAGGTGCGGGAGCTCGAGGGGCTGGTGGGGGAGCTCTCCCGGCGGGCGGGCGTCGGCCCCGCCGAGCTGCACGTGCTGCGCGGGCAGACGGTCCCGTCCGGCATCACCTCCGCGATCCAGGACCTCGTCGCCCGGGGGAAGGTCATCGAGGCGATCAAGGAGTACCGCAGCGAGACGGGCGCGGGTCTCAAGGAGGCCAAGGACGCGATCGACGCCTACCGCGAGGGAGGCGGCCTGCGCTGACACCCCGCGCGGGCGTGGACGGACGATGATGACGTGGTGTGCGTCATGTGGCAGCGCGTGAAGTTGGGGCGGGCGGTGACCCGGGGGTACGCTTGGAGGACCTTCGGCGTTGGTGTGTACACTCCCGGTGTCGAAGCCACGCGCGAGTGGCGGAATAGGCAGACGCGCACGGTTCAGGTCCGTGTGCCCGAAAGGGCGTGGGGGTTCAACTCCCCCCTCGCGCACGCGGGGTGTTTCACGAAAGTGGGACACTTGATTTCACGAAACTCCCCATCCGACGTCTTGTCGGGTGGGGGTTTCTTGTTTCAGGCCCCGACACCGGGGCTAGGACCGGCTGCCGAGCCCTCCGCCCCGCTTCCAGGGGCGCGCTTCGACACCCACGTAGCCAGCGATAGCAGTGATTAGCCCCTGTCCGGGGTTATCCGAGCAGGGGCCAGCCACTTTGGGCGCAACGGCTACTTCTTCATCATTCAGGCGCCAGGGATGCCGACGGCCCATTCCTCGTCGCCTGGTGTTGCGGGTCATGACGTTGTGGTCACCGGGGCAGGGATAGAAGGAACGGGCCCCTGACCGGCACGATGGGTGGTGCTGAAGCCATGCATCTGCTGGGAGGAGACCCGTTCCATGCACCACCGTAATGCCCCGCTCACGATCGTCGGAAGACAGCGCGCGATCACCCAGGTCCTCGACCATGACCGCCCGATCGCGCACGTCGCCTCGGAATTCCGGATCGCCCGCTCGACCCTCTCGAAATGGGTCGCCCGCTACCGCGCCCAGGGAGAGGCCGGCCTCGCTGACCGCTCCAGCGCTCCCGCCCATCGCCCGACCCGCCTGCCGGGATGGGTGATCGAGACGATCGAGCAGTGGCGGCGGGAGAAGAAGTGGTCGGCACGCCGGATCGCCCGGGAACTCGCCGACCGCCACGGCATGAGCTGCGCGGTTCGCACGATCACGCGCTGGCTGGATCGGCTGGGCCTGAACCGGATCCGGGACATCACCTCGGACGGCGAAGACCTCCGGGTGCCCGGGAAGATCATCGCCCGCTACCCGGGCCACATGGTCCACATGGACGTGAAGAAGGTCGGGAAGCTTCGTGACGGGGGCGGCTGGTGGGCACACGGTCGCGGCTCCGCCCAGGACCGGAAGAAGCACGGCCAGCGGGTCGGCTACACCTGCCTGCACTCGATGACCGACGGGTTCTCCCGTCTGGCCTACACCGAGGCCCTGGAGGACGAGAAGGCCCTCACCACGATCGGGTTCTTCCACCGGGCGAGGGAGTTCTTCGCGGCGCACGGGATCACGAGGATCTCTCGGCTGGTCACGGACAACGGCGCGAACTACACCTCGGCCTCGTTCACCAGCTCGACCAGGGCATTCGTTACCCGGACCAGCGGATCCGGCCCTACACGCCCCGCCACAACGGGAAGGTCGAGCGCTACCAGCGCCTGCTGGCCGACGAGTGCCTCTACGCTCGCGCCTACACCTCCGAGACCGAGCGGCGGGACGCGATCGGGGTCTGGGTCCACCACTACAACTACCATCGGCCCCACACCGCCTGCGGCGATCAGCCCCCAGCCACCCGAGTCCACACCCGCGTCGACAACGTCATGACCTCATACAGCTAGGCACGCAATGATGGCGGCGATCTCCTCGGGCCAGCCCATGCGACTCAGCACAACGCCAGAGACCACTCCCTCCCCAGCAGTCAAGCAGGTGTACAAAATCTTCACCACCCGTGTACACGCGTTGGCTGGAGCACCGGCGTTTGCCCTGGTCAGCGAGTTTCGTGGAACACCCACGCGTGAGCAGGCATGATTGCCCCCGTCCCGGGAAGCCGGGGCGGGGGTTTCGTCATGCCCGGGGTTGCTCCTACGTGCCGAGCTCAGCCGTGGTCGGCCGGGGGCTGCGGCCGCCGGAGCAGCAGCAGCCGCGCCGGGGTCCCGTCCTCGTGGCGGTCCGTCGTGGAGAGGAACTCCCCGACGCGGGGGGACCCCGCCTTCTCCGCGACCCGCAACGAGGCCGGGTTATCGGGGTCGATGCGCAGGATCGCGGCCCGACCCGCGCCGGTCCGGGCGAGATTTTTGACCAGCAGTCCCACCGCGGCGACGGCCACCCCGCGGCCGCGTGCTCGGGCGTGCACGGCGTAGGTGAGGTTGACGTCCCCCGGGACGGTGCCGTCGGTGATCTCGGGCTCGTCATCGGCGTACCCGACCAGGTCCTCGCCCTCCCACAGCCCGAAGGCCCGCTTGCCGTGCGCGGCCTCCGCCGCGCGAGCCAGGCCACGCACGTACTCCCGGGTGCCGGCGACGGTGCTTCGATGGGGGCAACCCCGACATCGGGAGGAGGAGCCCATGAGCTCCCTCGATCTGACCCTGAACAACGGCGTCACCATGCCCGCCCTCGGCCTCGGCGTGTTCCAGTCCAGCCCCGAGGACACCGTGACCGCCGTCGAGGCGGCGCTGCGCGCCGGCTACCGCCACATCGACACCGCCGCCGCCTACGGCAACGAGGCGCAGGTCGGCGAGGGCCTGCGCCGCTCCGGCGTGCCCCGCGAGGAGGTGTTCCTGGAGACCAAGGTGTGGGTGAGCGACTACGGGTACGAGCAGACCCTGCATGCCTTCGAGAAGGCCGCCGCGAAGCTGGGTGTGGAGCAGATCGACCTGCTGATCCTGCACCAGCCCGGCAAGCCCGAGCGCTTCGAGGAGACGCTGGACGCCTACCGCGCCCTGGAGAAGCTGCTGGAGGACGGCACCGTGCGTGCCATCGGCGTCAGCAACTTCATGCCCCACCACCTGGAGCGGCTGCTCGCCGAGACCGCCGTCGTGCCCGCCGTGAACCAGATCGAGCTGCACCCCTTCTTCCAGCAGCGCGATGTGCAGGGGGCCGACGCGACGGCCGGCATCATCACCCAGGCCTGGTCGCCCATCGGCGGCATCACCTTCTACCCGGGCTTCGAGAACGAGCACCGCAGCGCCCTGGAGGATCCGACCCTGGTCGAGGTCGGCGAGGCGCACGGGAAGTCCCCGGCGCAGGTGATGCTGCGCTGGCACCTGCAGCAGGGCCGCTCCGCGATCCCCAAGTCCGTCACCCCCTCCCGCATCGGGGCCAACTACGACATGTTCGGCTTCGAGCTGTCGGAGGAGGAGCTGGCCCGCATCGACGCCCTGGAGACCGGGGTGCGCGGTGGGCCCGTGCCCGACGAGGCGCCCGATGCCTGTTACGGCGTCGAGATCCCGGAGGCCTGAACCGATGACGACTCCGTCCCCGCTCGCGGTGCTGCTGGTCGGCGGCACCGGCAGCGTCGGTCGCCACGCCACGCCACGCCACGCCACGCCGCGGCCCGCGCCCTGGCCCATGGCCACAGGTCCGTGTCCTCACCCGGGACGCCTCCCGCGCCCGTCCGCCGTGCGGGCCGCGTGGCCGAGTAGCGTGCCACGCCGGAACGCCCGATCCCAAGGAGTCAGCACCGTGCCCACTGCCCGCCATGAGGACAACGCCCTCGACATCCGCCTCGGCCATGAGGAGGTGGTGATCTCCCAGCGCTACGAGGTCGCGAGCATCGTCAACGACATCCTCATCGCGGTCTGGTTCCTCGTCGGTTCGATCCTGTTCTTCTCCCCGGAGACGACGACGGCCGGCACGGTGCTGTTCGTGATCGGCAGCGTGCAGATGATGATCCGCCCCACGATCCGCCTGGCGCGACGGGTGCATCTGCAGCGCGTGGGGAACGGCACCGCGCACCAGATGGACTTCTGACCGCGCGAATGCCTCGGCTCAGAGGAACTCGAAGGGATCGAACTCGTCGATCTCGATGATCCGCACCCGCGGCAGCGGGCTGGTGAAGGCGGCGACGTCGAACTCGAGGTCGAAGAACTCCAGGTTCGGGATGGCCCGCAGGTCCGAGGCGATGAACTCCTGGAAGCCGACCAGGCCGACACGGCGGTCGGGGTCCTCGGCCAGCTGCGCCATCTGCGGGGCGAAGTCCCGGTCGTGGCTGACCAGCATCACGTCTGCCTCGCGGGTGGCCAGGGCCTCCGCGGTGCGCTGGATCGCGATGTCCACGACCTTGCCCTCGCCGCGCAGCGGGATCGCCTTGTAGCCCAGCGCGATCAGCGCCTGCACGAAGGTGACGGGCAGCGACTCGCCGACGGCCAGGAAGAACAGCCCGTTCACGGGCTGGCTCCACGCCTCCTCCGCGTGCTGGAGCAGCTTGTTCCAGCGCGGCCGCTCCTCCGAGTGGGGACGACGGCCGAGCACGGACACCCCGAGGGTGGCGTCGATGTTCTCCCCATCGACCAGGAGGTAGGTGGAGCGCGTGGTCATCGCTCCAGGCTACGGGCCTGCCCGCGGGAGCGCCCCCAGGTTCGCGCGGCGGGGGAGGATCGGTGCCAGGTCGTGACCCGGGTCAGGGGTCGCGCCCATGACCTGGTGCCCCGCGGCCCGCGCGCGGCGGCGGTAGCGTGGGCGGATGGATGCCCACCCGGATCCCCTGGCCTCGGACGACGATGCCCCGGTGCCCGGCCCCGTCCTGCACCAGGGCTACGCCGCGGCGGTGCCGGAGCTGTCCCTCCCCATCGCCGCCGCCGAACCGCCCGCCCCGGCGATCGCCTGGCTGAACGAGGAGCTGGCCCGGGAGCTCGGCTACGACCCCGCCTGGCTGCGCGGCCCCGCGGGGATCTCCCTGCTGACGGGCCGGGTCGACGCCCAGGGCCGCCCGCTGTCCGACGAGGCCGAGACCCCCGCCGAGCCCTTCACCACCGCCCAGGCCTACGCCGGTCACCAGTTCGGCCGGCCCAATCCGCAGCTCGGCGACGGCCGCGCCCTGCTGCTCGGCGACCTGCTCGACACCCACGGACAGCGCCGCGACCTGCACCTCAAGGGCTCCGGCCGCACCCCCTTCGCCCGCGCCGCCGACGGCAAGGCGCCGCTGGGCCCGATGCTGCGCGAGGCCGTGATCGGCGAGGCCATGCACGCCGCCGGCATCCCCACCACCCGCGCGCTCGCCGTGCTCACCACCCGGGAGCGGATCGCCCCGCGCCGCGGCGTCACCCCCGAGCCCGGTGCCCTGCTGGTCCGGGTCGCCGCCAGCCACCTGCGGGTCGGCACCGTGCAGTTCGCGGCCTGGCACCACGACCGGGACGTGCGCGAGGCCCTCTTGGCTCACACCCTGGAGCGCCACCACCCCGCGGCGGCGGGGGCCCAGAACCCGGCGCTGGCCCTGCTCACCGCGGTGCGCGACGCCCAGGCGGAGCTGGTGGCCGCCTGGATGGGCGCCGGCTTCGTCCACGGCGTGATGAACACCGACAACATGACGCTCTCCGGCGAGGGCATCGACTACGGACCCTGCGCCTACCTCGACCGGCACCGCCCCGGCGCCGTGTTCAGCTCCATCGACGCGCAGGGCCGCTACGCCTACGCCAACCAGCCCGGCATCGCCCTGTGGAACCTGTCGCGGCTGGGGGAGGCCCTGCTCGACCTCATCGACGCCGAGGACCCCGAGTCCGCGGTCGCCCGGGCCACCGCGGTGCTGGAGGGCTTCGAGCCCCGCTATCGCGAGGCCTTCGCCGCGGTGATGGCCTGCAAGCTCGGCATCCCCCTGCACCGTCCCGAGGCCGGCGCCGAGGTGGAGGTGCTCACCGCGGACCTGTTCGCCCTGATGGAGGCGCACGGCCTGGACCACACCGGCACCTTCCGCACCCTCACCGACGACGGCGCCGACGGGGTGCGAGCCCTCGTCAGCGCCGCGGCAGGAGATGCGTCTGCGGCCGGGGGCGCGAGCGACCTGGAGGCGTGGCTGGACCGGTGGGAGGCGCTGCGCGAGAGGACCGGGGTGGGGCGCGACCCCGGCCTCCACGCCCACCTGCAGGCGGAGATGGAGCAGGCGAACCCGCGGGTGATCCCCCGCAACCAGCACCTGGAGGCGGTGCTGAGGGCGGCCGAGCTGGGCGACCTCGCGCCCGTCCACGCCTTCCTCGAGGCGGTCCGCCGCCCCGGAAAGGTGCCGCCCGACCACCCCGAGTGGATCGGCCCCGGCGAGGGCGGCGAGGACTTCCTGACCTTCTGCGGCACCTGAGCCGGAGCGCCCGGACCAGGATCGGACCGCCCGGTCGCGGCCGGCCCCGCAGCGCGCCCGACTCGACCCCATCCGTGGAGGTCCCGGCCGGTTTTCCCTCGACCTCCGGGTCCGGCGCGGTGTTACGGTCGGCGGGACGGCGACGCCATCGGCCCCGCCCCACGCCCACCCCGCGAGGACAGGACCCGCGAGGGCACCGAGGATCCGCGTCGCCCCACCCGCGCGAGAAGGAGGACGCCATGACCGCTCCCACCACCGAGACCAACCCGACCGGACCCCTGCAGGGCCGCCGCGTGCTGGTGCTCAGCAGCAACTCCGGCGCCGAGGCCGCCGAGATCAGCCGCCCCATCGAGGAGCTCCGCGCCGCCGGCGCCACCGTCACGGTCGCCGCCCCCGAGACCGGTGTGGTCACCACCCTGGTGCTCGACGCCGACCCCGGCCCCGAGGTGCCCGTGGACACCACCCACGACAGCATCGACCCCGCTGAGGTCGACGCCCTGGTGCTGCCCGGCGGCACCCTGAACGCCGACCAGCTGCGCGCCGACGACACCGCCCGCGCGATCACCCAGGCCGTCGCCGCCGCCGGCAAGCCCGTCGCCGCGATCTGCCACGCCCCCTGGCTGCTGGTGGACACCGGCCTCGCCGAGGGTGCCCGGCTCACGTCCGTGCCCACCATCCGCCCCGACCTGGTCAACGCCGGGGCCGCCTGGGAGGACGCCGAGGTGATCGTGGACGACTCCCGCGGCTACCGCCTGATCACCTCCCGCACCCCCGATGACCTGGACGCCTTCATCGGCGCGATCACCGACGCCCTCGCCTGAGCGGCGCCGCTCCGGCCCCGCGTCCGCCCCGGGAGAAAATCCGTTGCCCTCGCAGGGCCGGAGTCCTACGGTGGTGGCACACAGGAAAGGAGGTGGTCCGACCAGTGAAGTCTTCTCGGACATGTGAGGTGGCTCGCCGCTGAGGCGACCATCGGCCTGACCCGCTGCTGCGGGCCCCAGATCGACGGACCCGCAGCGAATCCCACCGAGCTGCCGGAACCCGCAGGGGTCGGACCTCGTCCATCCGACATGCGCCCCGCGCACCCTGCGGGTTCTTCCCTGCCCGGACGCCCGCGCCCGGGCCGGTGAATGGCCCCGGGTGAGAGAGGCGGTCGGTGGCCTCGCACGCAGCCGGCGGGGATAGCGTGTGGGGGTATGAGCACCCCCGCCACACCCCCGATCGAGCTGATCGCCCCCCGGATCGACCCCGTCGCCGTGGTCGACCTCGGCAACCAGGCCCCCGGCGCCCCGATCGTGCTGCTGCTGCACGGCGTCGGCTCCCACGAACGCGACCTCTCCGAGCTGGTACCCCTGCTGCCGCCCGAGTACCGCTACCTCTCGCTGCGCGGCACCCACCGCTACGGCCCCGGATACGCCTGGCTCGAGCACCCCCTCGACCCCGAGCACCCCGAGTCGCTGCAGACCTCCGCCGCAGCCGTCGAGGAGTTCATCGCCGCGCAGGACGCCCCGGTCGCCGGCGCGATCGGCTTCTCCCAGGGCGGCATCCTCGGCCTGCAGCTGCTGCGCCGAGACCCCGAGGCGCTGGGCTGGCTGGTGCAGCTCTCCGGCGCCCCCTTCCCCGCCCCCATGCCGGGCGATGCCGCGCTCGCCGAGGCGCGACCCCCGGTGCTGTGGGGCCACGGCGGCATGGACCCCCTGTTCGGCCCGGACCGCGAGGACGCCGTGCGGGACTTCCTGCGCGCCCACACCGCGGTCGAGGAGGTGCGCCGACCGAGCCTCGGCCACGGCGTCGACCAGGTGGAGATCGAGCAGGTCGCGGCGTTCCTGCGGCGCCGGCTCAGGGAGGCCGGGACCTGATCCCCGCCCCCGCACCCGCCCCGCAGCGGTGACCGTCCCGCCCGGTGCGCCCGGCCGTGGCCGATCGCATATCCCCCGGAAGCGGCACCCCCTGCCACCACCCCGGGACGGGTTGTATTCTCTCCCCATTCCGCCCCCGAGAGCCGGGGCCGGCACGAGGAGAACCAGGAGACCATGAGCGCCGCCAGCGACGCCCCCTGTGACAGTCGAAGGCCTTCGGGCCTGACACCGCACCACCTCCCCACCCGGGAGCCCCGATGGATCTGATCGGACCTCTCCTCTCCCTGGCCGCCAGCCTCGTGCTGATCCTGGCCTGCGGCGGATTCGTGGCCGCCGAGTTCTCCCTCATCACCGCGAACCGCAACGACGTCGAGGCCGCCGCGAAGGCGGGCGACAAGCGCGCCCAGGGCGTCCTGGAGGGCATGCGGACCCTGTCCACGCAGCTCTCCGGCGCGCAGCTCGGCATCACCGTCACGAACCTGGCCATCGGCTTCCTCGCCGAGCCCGCGATCGCCGCGATCGTCGGCCCGCCGCTGCAGGACCTGGGCCTGAGCTCCGTGGCCGCCCGCACCGTCTCCGTGGCCCTGGCCCTGGTGCTCGCCACCGGGCTGACCATGATCTTCGGCGAGCTGGTGCCCAAGAACCTCGCGATCGCACAGCCGCTGCGCACCGCCAAGGCCGTCGTCGGCTTCCAGCGCCTGTTCTCGAAGATCCTGATGTGGCCGATCCGCCTGTTCAACGGCAACGCGAACGCCGTGGTGCGGGCGATGGGCATCGAGCCGCAGGAGGAGCTGGGCTCCGCCCGCAGCGCCGAGGAGCTGTCCGCGCTGGTCAAGCGCTCCGCCGACGAGGGCGCCCTGGCCGCCGAGACCGCGAACCTGGTCCAGCGCACCCTCGCCTTCGGCGACCGCCGCGCCCATGACGCGATGGTGCCCCGCGGCCGCATGGACGTGCTCGACGTCGACGACAGCGTCGCCGACCTGCTGCACCTGTCCCGCGAGACCGGGCACTCCCGATTCCCGGTGCTCACCGAGGAGAACGAGATCGCCGGCGTCGCGCACATCCGCCACGGCCTGGCCGTGCCCTTCGCGAAACGCGCCGACACCCGCGTGGACACCGTGATGGGCGCCGCCACCTTCGTCCCGGACACGGTGCCGCTGGACGACCTGATGGACACCCTGCGCCAGGGCGGCCTGCAGATGGCCGTCGTCGTCGACGAGTTCGGCGACCACGCGGGCCTGATCACCCTGGAGGACCTGGTCGAGGAGATCGTCGGCGAGGTCCGCGACGAGCACGACGAGGAGGAGGACGACACCCCCGAGGCCGACGGCTCCTGGGAGTTCGACGCCCGCATCCGGCCCGACGAGGCCAGCGAGCGGCTCGGCGTGACCGTCCCCGAGCACGAGGACTACGACACCCTCGGCGGCCTGGTCACGATGGAGCTGGGACGCCTGGCGGAGCTGGGCGACGAGATCGTCGTGGACACCGACCCGGAGCCCGGCGAGGACCCGGCGCGGTTGCGCATCGAGGTGCTCGAGATCGACGGCCTGCGCATCGAGACCATCCACGTCACCGTCGAGGCCGCGCCCGACGAGGACGAGGACGGCGAGGACGAATCGGCGCGGGATGATTCCGCGCGCGAGAACGACACGGACAAGGAGGAGGCCCGATGAGTGACGGCATGGGCATCGCTCTCACCCTGGTCCTGCTGGCGCTGAACGCGTTCTTCGTCGGCGCCGAGTTCTCCCTGATCTCCGCCCGCCGCTCGGTGATCGAGCCGAAGGCGCTCGAGGGGAACAGGGCCGCGAAGGTCACCATCCGCGCGATGGAGCAGGTCTCGCTGATGATGGCGGGCGCGCAGCTCGGCATCACCGTGTGCTCCCTGGCGCTCGGCGCGATCAGCGAGCCGGCCATCGCCCACCTGCTGGAGGTGCCCTTCGAAGCCATCGGCGTTCCCTCCGCCCTGCAGCACCCGATCGCCTTCGTGATCGCGCTGTCCCTGGTCACCTACCTGCACGTGGTGTTCGGCGAGATGGTCCCCAAGAACATCGCGCTGGCCGGCCCGGAGCGGATGGCGATGATCCTGGGTCCGATCCTGATGGGCATCGTCACCGTGCTGCGGCCCGTGCTGTGGACCTTCAACGCCATCGGCAACGGCGTGCTGCGCCTGCTCGGCGTCGAGCCCAAGGACGAGGTGACCAGCGCCTTCACCCAGGACGAGGTGGCCGCGATGGTCAGCGAGTCCCGCGAGGGCGGCATGTTGGAGGACAACGACGAGGCGCTGCTGCTGGGCGCCCTCACCTTCGACCAGCGCAGCGTCGCGAACCTCGTGATCCCGCTGGCAGAGGTCACCACCCTGCCCGAGGGCGTCACCCCCACCCAGGCGGAGACCGCCGCGATGGAGGGCTTCTCGCGCTTCCCCGTGCAGGCCGCCGACGGTCGCCTGACCGGCTACATCCACATCAAGGACGTGCTGGAGACCGAGGAGGACGCCCGCGACCTCCCGATCGATCCCGAGCGCATCCGCCCGCTGCCGGCGATCCGCGCCGATCAGCCGCTGCGGCAGGCCCTGACCTCGATGCAGACCTCCGCCGCGCACCTCGGTGCCGCCACCGACGCCGACGGCACCGTGATCGGCATCGTCACCCTCGAGGACATGCTCGAGGAGCTGGTGGGCCAGATCCGCGACGACTCCCGCGCCGCGGCCTGAGCATGACGCCCACCGGGTCCCTCGGCATGCCGCCCCTTCCCGGGGGCGGCGCCGAGGAGAACCGCTGGACGGCGGCCGTTCGTCGCGACCCCTCCCATTCGCAGCGGTACGCGGAGCGCTGGCGCCGTCTGGAAGCCTCCGGCCAGGACATCCACGGCGAGGCCCGCCTGATCGACGCGATGGCCGCCCGCGGCTCCCGCATCCTCGACGCCGGCTGCGGCTCCGGCCGGGTGGCGGCCTACCTGGCCCGCGCCGGCCACGACGTGCTGGGTGTGGACCTCGACCCGCACCTCATCGAGACGGCCCGCACCGAACAGCCCAGCGCCCGCTTCGAGCAGGGCGACCTGGCACGCCTGGACCTGCGCGACGCCGCGGGGGAGCGGCCGGAGTTCGACCTGATCGTCAGCGCCGGCAACGTGCTGACCTTCCTCGCCACCGCCGAACGGCTGCCCGCGCTGCACGGCCTGGCCGCGCACCTCGCGCCCGAGGGTCGCCTGGTGGTGGGATTCGGCCTGGACCGCGGCTACGGCGCCGAGGACTTCCTGGCCGACGCCGCCGCGGCCGGGCTCACCCTGCAGGCGCGCTTCTCCTCCTGGGACCTGCGGCCCGCGGACGACGGCTTCCTGGTGGCGGTGCTCGGGCACGCAGAAGCCCCGGCAGCCGCTTCGTAGCGACTGCCGTGGCCCTGGCGGGTGCTCAGGCGCGCTGCGAGGGCGGGACGTAGAGCTGGTCCTCGGGGACTTCGTAGCCGGTGCGGTTGTCGATGATGCCGATGCCGAGGTCGTCGCGGACGATCTCGAGCTGGGAGCCGACGGGGAGGTTCCAGATGCCGATGAGGGCGGGTTCGATCATGCAGAGGTCGTTGTATTCGGCGACGCGCCAGTTGTCGGTGTTGTTGAGGTAGTCGCTGTCGTCGAACTCGGAGATGATCTGCCAGCCGTTGTCGGCAGGGTTGGTGGATTCGAGGCGGGTCATCCAGCGGACATTGCCGCGACGCTCGAGGACGTTGTGGGTGGCGAGGCAGGCGCCGGCGTTCGGGATGAACTCGATCGTGGGGTGGGCTCAGTCATGGATGCTGTCCTCGACGGTCGACTGTGGGGTGTTGGGGGTGGGGTGGGCCTGGTCGTAGGCGCGGGCTCGTTCGGTGAGGGGGGCGAGGCCGTGGGGGAGGCGGTAGAGGAAGTCGCGGACGGTCTTGCCGTACTTGGTTTCCAGGGGCTGGTCGAGGTCCAGGTCCGGTCGGTCGAAGATCGCGTCGTAGAACGGCGTGGGGTCACTCCCGCGCCAGGGCATGTCCACGAGCAGTTCCCAGGAGGTGCCGAAGCGGGGTGAGCGCAGGGTCATGTCTGCGCCGAGGTCCAGCAGGCGTTTCAGCAGGGGTGCTTCGGCGGCGAAGTCGCGGTCGGTTCCATGGCCGAAGGAGGAATGGAGGACGTTGATGTGGTCCCCGCCCCGAGCATCAGGGGGTCGAGGCCTTCGTCGAGCAGGAAGTGGGTGATCGCGATCCGGTCCGGGATCGAACCGTTCCTCACGGCGCTCCGTATGACGCCACCGCTTGTACGGCGGTTGTCGGAGGCGTAGGCCTCGCGGTCATACGTCTCGAGCATGGTGTCGTAGGAACGCCGTTCTGCAATGAACCAGGGTGCTGTCATCGGCCACCTCCGAGGGTGAGCCTAAAGTGCTAAAGGTCGTCGTGAGTCGACTTCAGTCCGCGTTGTCGTGCAACGATGTTCGGCGACTGGACCAGTGGAAACTCTCATCCGTGCGGGATCTTGGTGATGTTGTTGGTGGTGTAGAAGTCGGTGAGGATGGTGCCGATGCTGCGTTCGGTGAGGACGGGGCTTATGGAGAGGAGTGTCCCTCCGATTGAGAGTGGGGTGGCTTGGAGGTAGCCGTCGCCTGGGAGGGTGAGGGTGTCGGTGTCCTGGGGGAGCCAGACGAGGTAGCCGATGGGGGGCTGCCAGCCCAGGGTGGGGGTGGAGTGGAGCGCGAGTTCGGTGCTGGTGACGGAGGCGACCTGGGGTTCGAAGGTGGCGACGAGGATCTGGATCATGAGGAAGGCGTCGTCGAGGGTGACCTGCTTCGAGGGGTCGCCGTTGGCGATGCGGACCGTGACGTAGTTCAGGGGCACGGTGGTGCCGATCACGGGGGCGTGGGTGAAGATCGCGGTGATGTCGTGGTCGCCGTGGGTGGCGGTGAGGGTCATGTTCAGGCCGCGTTCGCCGGCGTCCATGTCGAGGACGTCGCGGGCCATGCGCATGACGGTGTTCATCTTGGTCTGGAGGTCGCCCTCCCATTTTCCGGCCAGGGGTGCTTCCCAGTCGGTGACGCCGAGGTGGCGGGTCATCTGGGCGGTGAAGTCGTCGATGCGTTGGGCGACGGATCCTGGGTGCTCGTCGGTGCGGGCGATCGCTGCGCGCAGGGTGATGTCGTGGGAGATGTGTTCGGTGTTCTCAGGCATCGACGGCTCCGATCGCGGGGGTGTGGATCACGTTGATCGCGGTGAGGGCGTTGACGGCCAGCAGGTTCCGCACTGCTGTTGCGCCGGGGGAGGTGTCGCAGTGCCATTCGAGGCGGGCGCCGTGGGGGAGGGCGTCGATCTGCCAGGAGGCGATGCTGAGGAGGTCTGCGGCGGTGAGGGCGGAGAGGTCGCTCATGGGGTCGGTGGCGAGGTGGTCGACGTGGAAGATCGAGGTGAGCATGACTTCGGTCTTCTCCCCGTCGGGGCCGCGCAGGGTGCGTCCTTCGTAGGTGACGAGATGACCGTCGAGGTCATCGAAGGGCACGACGTAGGTGGGGACTTTGCCGTCCTCCGTGGGCAGCCAGCCGGTGATCTGCCGGCGGTAGTCCTCTGCGGTGACGGGGTTCGCCTTTTCGGTAGTGGGTGCGCCTGCGACGGGAACGCTGTCGGGGATCGGGCCGGGATCATCTTCCGGGGGGAGCTGAATCTCCATCGGCTGGACCAAAGCTTTGTCGATCTCCGAGAGTCCGTTGGCGGTCAAGAATTCATCCCACACGGCCACCACTTGCTTGCTGGACCAGTCAGGAGGGAGCGTGAACAGTGTCCCGTTACCCAAACGCTCGGTCGAGATTCCCTCGGGGACAGACTTTATTGTGCCGACGAGATCGTTGAGCCAGACCTCGTAGCCGGGATCGATCGACCAGTCCCCCCCCTTCCATCCTCGAAATACGTGTCGAGTTGTCATGCGTACTTGAATCGGATCAAAGGCGATCGCAAAACTTCGCACGGCAGCTCTGCAGAGCGCAGCGATCCGATCCCCAGACCCCCGACGGCTACCCATTGAAAATCGATGTTCCGGCACGCTTCGCCCCACAACGGAAGATCCGCCGGCGAATCGAAACTCTACCGATGCGGCATCCGTATCGCAGTCCAGACTGAGAGTCTCGTACCCCAAGCTGGGTGATGGACTGCCGTCCTCCGCGAGAAAAGGATGCTTGGCAAAGAGTGAAGTCAGGCCAGCTTCGGTGCCGTCCCACCTCCATTCATTGATGCGCCAGGCTACGGACGGCTCGCTCTTCTCCATAGAAGTCATGAACGCGACCACCCTGGAGGACATCCATTCGGGGCTCTCGCCTTCGCGGCTCCAGGAGCCATGAAGCAGGATCTGATCGGCTTCGCAGTCTGCAAATGTTGTCACGCGGCAATCCAATCAGGGTTCGGGTGTGAAAACGACATCGATTTTGCGCAAGCCTTCCGATTCGAGCACATTTCGGATGGCGGTCGCACCTTTCTGGGAGGAAACGTGCCACTCCAATTTGGCGCCATCAGGGAGGGCTTTGGTTTGGCTGGAGGCTTGCTTATGGATGCTCTTCATCATGTCGCTGGCCATGGCGGAGCCAGGGGCGTCCTGAAGGATTTCGTATCCGCGTTTCGCCTCCAGGAAGACTTCCTGGTCCCCCCTCATGGTACGTCCGTCGAACGCGACCTTGTTGCCGTCGAGATCGTGGACGACGTACTCGGGTATCCGTCCATCCTCGGTCCGGTTCCATCCGCTGATCTGCTCTTGGTATCTGCGCCAGGGCTTGTCGTCATTGCCCCGGTCCTGGTGCTCGATGCCGTCGCCGGAGTCGGGGTCCCGGTACTCATCCGGGGTATGGGGGTCGCCGTCGCCCGGGCGCTGCGCATCGCCGGATTCGTAGACGTTGCCGGCGTCAGCATCGAACTCGACGGGGTCCACGAGGGGCTTGCCACCGGGGCCCCATCCCTCGCCCTTGTTGACAGCAACCCAGCTCTTGCTCTCCGCATCGAACTTCATGTCGTAGTGCGGCTCGGGGATCTCCTTGCCGTTTACGGTGATCGTGCCCGGGCCCTCGTTCAGTGGCGCGCCGGTGCGGAAGTCTCGCGGCGCGGACTCGCCCTCGGGGATGGCGGCCTCGCGGAGGGTCCGTCGTTAGCTGCCTGCCTGGATGGAGCTCGAACGGCGGCAGGACATCGCGGCAGGCGACCTGACCGACGTCGACGGGATTCCCGCGACCACCGTCTGGCACGCGCTGCTCGTCGTCGGGCGTGCGGGGTCGTGGTGAGTTGGTATCTCGACGGCAGCGACACACGAACGTGTCGGCTCAGATGACCGAACAGTAACAATCATCCGCGCGATCCTGACCGTTCCCACGATTCAGCCGGTCCACTCACGCACCACCACGCCTGTTGTGCGTGAGGTGCCTCACGCCGTACGGTGACCTCCCTGGTCACGACAGCGCCGTCGCTAACCTGTGCCGCATCACGTGGCGGGCCCCGAGAGCCCGCCCCGCACCGAGGGAGGTGGACGATGGGCGAGTCCCTGCCGCTGCCTCCGCCGCGCCCGCGTCGCTCCGGGAACGCCGGCCCCCTGAACACCCCCCTGAAGGCCGCGCCCGGCCGCACCGCGCCGGCTCCCGAGCGGCGCCCCGTCGTGCCCGTCTACTTCGTCTCCGACTCCACCGGCATCAGCGCCGAGACGATGGGCAACGCCCTGCTGCTGCAGTTCCCCTCGATCCCCTTCGAGCGGCACCTCAAGCCCTTCCTGCGCACCCCCGACGACGCCGCCCGGGTGCGGGAGGAGATCGACGCCGCCGTCGAGGTGGGGCCGATGCCCATCGTCTTCCTCACCGCCGTGGACGACGCCGTGCGGGAGGAGCTGCTGGCCACGAACGCCTGCGTCGTCGACTTCGTGACCGACCACCTGGCGCGGCTGGAGTCCCGGCTCGGCCAGTCCGGCGACCACACCCCTGCCCGGCTGCACGGCGTCGGCGACGTGCAGCGCTACAACACGCGGATGCAGGCCGTGGAGTTCGCGATCGAGCACGACGACGGCCAGTCCGTGCGCGCCCTGGAACGCGCCGACGTCATCCTCATCGCGCCGTCACGCTGCGGGAAGACCCCCACCAGCATGTACCTCGCCCTCACCCACGGCATCTTCGCCGCGAACTACCCGCTGGTCGACGAGGACTTCCGCTCCACCGCCCTGCCCGGAGCGATCCGCCACCTCGCCGACCGCTGCGTCGGCCTCTACACCACCCCCGAGCGGCTCTCCGAGATCCGCGGCGAGCGCCTCGCCGCCTCCCGCTACGCCTCCCACGAGCAGACCCAGTGGGAGCTCGACGCCGCCCTCGGCCTCTACCGCCGCCACCGCATCCCCGCGCTGGACTCCTCCGCCACCTCCGTCGAGGAGATGTCCACGCACATCCTCCAGTACCTCAACGCCCGCCACGGCGACTGACCCCCAGCTTCCTGGCCGTCCACCCGTCCGCACCGATCTCCCACCTGTTCTCCCGCACCACGGCATCGTCGCCGGAAGGAGTCCCCCATGACCCAGAGCATCCGCTGGCTCTCCGAGCTCGGAATGGCAGACCTCGAGGAGGTGGGCGGCAAGAACGCCTCCCTCGGCGAGATGGTCTCGAACCTCTCCGCCCTCGGGGTGCGCGTGCCCGACGGCTTCGCCACCACCGCCGAGGCCTACCGCACCTTCCTCTCCGGCACCGGCCTCGCCGACCGCATCGATGAGCAGCTCCGCGGCCTCGACGTCGAGGACACCAAGGCCCTCGCCGCCGCCGGCACCCGCATCCGCGGCCTGGTCCTGGAACAGCCCTTCCCCGCCGAGCTCGACGCCGGCATCCGGGAGGCCTACGAGACCCTCGCCGCCGGCAGCGGCGCCGAGGCCTCCTTCGCGGTGCGCTCCTCCGCCACCGCCGAGGACCTGCCCGACGCCTCCTTCGCCGGACAGCAGGAGACCTTCCTGAACGTGCGCGGCATCGACGCGGTCCTCGAGGCCGTGCACGAGGTCTTCGCCTCCCTCTACAACGACCGCGCCATCGCCTACCGCGTCCACCACGGCTTCGACCACGCCGCCGTGGCCCTCAGCGCCGGCGTGCAGAAGATGGTCCGCTCCGACATCGGCGCCAGCGGCGTCCTGTTCACCGTCGACACCGAGTCCGGCTTCGACCGGGCCGTGCTCATCACCTCCGCCTACGGCCTCGGCGAGGGCGTCGTCCAGGGCGCCGTGAACCCCGACGAGTTCGTCGTCTCCAAGCCGGCGCTGAACGACGGGCGACCCGCCGTGCTCTCCCGCCACGTCGGCGAGAAGGCCACCCAGATGACCTACACCGACGATCCCGCCGTCGGCCGGACCGTCGAGTTCGTCGACGTCGAGCCCGAGCGCCGTCGCCGGTTCTCCCTGGCCGACGCGCAGGTGGAGGCCCTGGCCCGGCAGGCCCTGCTCATCGAGCAGCACTACGGGCGGCCGATGGACGTCGAATGGGGCCTCGACGGCGCCGACGGGGAGCTGTACACCCTGCAGGCCCGCCCCGAGACGGTGCAGTCCCGCGCCGGTTCCGTGGTGGAGAAGTACCAGCTCAGCGAGAGCGGCGAGGTCCGCATCGAGGGCCGCGCCATCGGTGCCCGCATCGGCGCCGGGCCCGTCCGGGTGCTGTCCTCCCTCGACCAGATGCACGACTTCCAGCCCGGCCAGGTGCTGGTGGCCGACATGACCGACCCCGACTGGGAGCCGATCATGAAGCGTGCCAGCGCCATCGTCACCAACCGCGGCGGACGCACCTGCCACGCCGCGATCATCGCCCGCGAGCTGGGCATCCCCGCCGTCGTCGGCACCGGGGAGGCCACCCGGGTGCTGGCCGACGGGGAGGAGGTCACCGTCTCCGCCGCCGAGGGCGACACCGGTTTCGTCTACGCCGGGACCCTCGAGTTCCAGCGCACCACCTCCGAGGTGGACGCGATGCCCGAGATCCCCACCCGGATCATGATGAACGTCGGCAACCCCGAGCAGGCCTTCGCCTTCTCCCGCCTGCCGCACCACGGCGTCGGCCTGGCCCGGCTCGAGTTCATCATCAACCGGCAGATCGGCATCCACCCCCGCGCCCTGCTGGAGCTGGACACCCTGGAGGGCAGCCACCCCGAGCTCGCCGCCGAGGTGCGCGACCGCATCGCCGCCTACGACTCCCCGCGCGAGTACTTCGTGGGCCGCGTCGCCGAGGGCATCGCCACCATCACCGCGGCCTTCGCGCCCGAGCCGGTGATCGTGCGGCTGTCGGACTTCAAGTCCAACGAGTACGCGAACCTGCTGGGCGGGGAGGTGTACGAGCCGGAGGAGGAGAACCCGATGCTGGGCTACCGCGGCGCCTCCCGCTACCTCTCCGAGGACTTCGCGGCCTGCTTCCAGATGGAGTGCGAGGCCCTGCGGTACGTCCGCGAGGACATGGGCCTGACGAACCTCAAGGTCATGATCCCCTTCGTGCGCACCCCCGCCGAGGCGCAGGGCGTGGTGGAGCTGCTGGCCTCCCACGGCCTGGTGCGCGGCGAGAACGGTCTGCAGGTGGTGATGATGTGCGAGATCCCCGCCAACGCCCTGCGCGCCGAGGACTTCCTGGAGCACGTCGACGGCTTCTCCATCGGCTCCAACGACCTCACCCAGCTCACCCTGGGCCTGGACCGCGACTCCGCCCTGGTGGCCGACCGCTTCGACGAGCGCGACCCGGCCGTGCTGGGCCTCATCGCCCGCGCCATCGACGCCTGCCGCGAGGCCGGGAAGTACGTGGGCATCTGCGGGCAGGGCCCCAGCGACCACCCCGAGCTGGCCGAATGGCTGGTCGACCAGGGCATCGCCTCGATGTCCCTGAACCCGGACACCGTGGTCGACACCTGGCTGCGCATCGCCGGCGCGGAGGGCTGAGCGGGCGGGGCGTGGGGGCGGGGCCGGGTTGGTTCCGCCCCCGCCTCGTCCCGACGCCTCGGCTCCCCCGGGCGGGTACACGAGCTTTTGTGCGCTGACGAGCCATCTGTGGTTCGTGAGCGCACAAAAGCTCGGGCAGAAGACGGCCCCGGACGACCCGACCACCCAAGGCGCGGGCTCGGCCCGGCTGGCGCGGTGTGTCCGGGAGCCACCCGGCAGTGCGCGACCTTTTCCCCGCCTCACTTCCATGGGTGGAAGTGAGCCGAGCAAATTTGCGCGGGAACGTGTCCGCGCGTACCCCGGACGGGCTGGCTCGGGTGGGGGCGGGGCGAGTCAGTCGTCGGAGTGGGAGCCGTCGTGGCTCTCGGCGCCCGGCACGCTGGTCACGGTGGTGAGGAGGAAGGCCGAGTCGTCCTTGGCCTCGACCCCGTGGCGGCGATGCGTGAGGGCCTCGATCTGCCCGGTCGAGACCTCCACGGGGTCCTCCCCGGTGATCCGCACCCGGCCGCGCAGCACGTAGATCGAGGCGGCGGGCGGGGCATTGTGCTCGCCGAGCTTCGCCCCCTGCTTCAGCGCGATCACTGTCTGGCGCAGCGGCCCGTCGTGCAGCAGCAGCTCGGCGTGGCGGCCGTGCGGGTCCTTGCGCGCCTGGTCGATGGCGAGGTTGACGGCGTCGGACAGGGCAACCATGGGGACCTCCCGGGAACGGCGGTTTTCGCCCCACCAGTATCCGCCCGCGGTCCGGCCGGGGGAGCGGATTCGGCGAAGACCCGGGGAGGGGACACGGCACGGACGGGGCGACATCGAACCACCGGGACCTCGACGGCAGCGGACCGAGGACCCGTGCGAGCTTCTCTGCGGTGCGGACGGGAGACCCGCGTGGGGCGCTCCGCGCTGCGGTGCGTGTGCCTCGAGTCCGCCGGTCAGGACCCGGGCCGGTCGAGCAGGCGCCGGGCCTCCGCCTGGGCGCGGGACAGGACCTCGCGCTCGCTGCGGTGGAGCGCGCGGGCGGCCGCGGTGACGTCGCGGAACTCGGGCTCGGCACGCACCGGGGTGCCGTGCTCGTCGTGAGCGAGCTTCACCGCGATCCGCTCGCCGTCGACGGTGACCTCCCTGAAGCTGCGGCGGCGGATGCTGCGCTCCACCCGATGCCGGCGCACGCCGAGCGTGCCCGTGCCCTCGTGGATCAGCCCGGCGAGGGTTTCGTGGTCATCCTCCCTGCTCAGGGCATGGATGGTGACGGCGGGGCGGCCGTGCTTCATCACGATCGGGGTCAGCCAGGCGTCGAGCGCGCCGGCGTCCAGCAGGGAGGTGATGACCCCGGGCCACAGCCGCGGGTCGAGGTCGTCGACATTCGCCTCGAGCTGGATCGCGGTGGTCGGGGTGTCGTGGGCATCGGGGGCGAGCGCGGGGTCCGAGGTGCGATGCGCCCCGGCGGTGAGCGCGGCGTCGTGCAGGCCCTCGGCGTCGGGAGGTGCGGCTTCGCCGGGTGCCGGGTGGCCCAGCGGGGCCGGACGTGTGCCTCTTGCGGGAGAGGCGGCCTGCGACGGGTCCGCGGGCTGTCCGATCAGCACGCGCACCACGTTCGCGCGCCCGGGGGTGTCCTTGCTGCCCGCGCCGACGCCCAGCGCCTCCGTGACCAGGGCGGGCTGGGGACCGTGGCGCTCGGCGAGACCGCGGACCAGGGCGACCCCGGTGGGCGTGGCCAGCTCTCCGATGCCGGGCGCGACGCCCTCCGGCAACCGCTGCCCGCCGTGCTCGTGCGGTCCGCCCTCGGTATGCGGGGGACGCTGGCCGCGACCGTGGGCGGCGGAAGCGGAGTGGCTGTGCGTCGGAGCGTGCCCGCGCGGGGGCAGGATCTCCCCGGCGACCGTCGGCCAGCCGGTCGCCAGGCGCACCACCGCGGGGACGGGCGCCGGGATGTCGCCGTGCGCGGCACGGATGCGGCCTGAGCCGACCGCGATCGTGCTGCCCACGGCCGAGGCGATGCCGAGCTGCCTCCACGCCTCGCAGGTGCCGACCACGTCGGCGATCGAGTCGAGGGCGCCTACCTCGTGGAAGTGGATCTCCTCGGCGGGCAGGCCGTGCGCGGCGGCCTCCGCCTCGGCCAGGCGGGTGAACACCCCGAGCGCCAGGTCGACGGTGCGGGCGGGAACGGTCCCGCTGTCTCGTGCGCTCTCGAGGCCCTCCCGGATCTCCGACCAGCGACGATGCGGCGGATCCGCCACCAGCACCTCCACCTCCACCTGGGTGGCGCGCTGCCCCTGGCGGTCGACGGTGGCCGCGCTCAGCCCGACGGAGCCGGGGATGAGGGCGTCGAGCACCCGCTGCACCCCGGCCAGGTCGGCCCCGGCGTCCAGCAGGGCGCCGAGCAACATGTCCCCGGCCACGCCCGCCGTCGCGTCGATGAAGGCCAGGCGGGTGGGAGCGGGGGAGGGGGCATCGGACACCATCCCCCGATCGTAGGCACCTCCGCGGCCGCCACCCTCCCGTTGCCGCCCCTGGCCGCCTGCCCGTGCGCCGTCCGGGTCATTCCGCCACCGAGATCTTCGAGATTGCGTCGTCACCGCCCCGATCACGCAAGCGTGAAGAGTTCGGTGCAGGGAGAGGGGCGGGGACAGAACACGGCGGCGCTGACGTGGGAGGAGCCGGGTGGAGTCGGCACAGTCGTGAGAGGGGCCAGGGGAGCTGGTGCGGGAGGGGCTGAGGCCGGCGTCGAGATCGACATTCCGGTGGGCTCGGGAGCTCACAGCAACCCGAATGCCGAACTCGGCGAGGAGCAGAGGCGGAGCTGGCGCCGAGAATGACATTCGGGTGGGCGTCGGCGCTCAGGGCAACCCGAATGTCGATCTCGGTGTGGGGCAGGAGGGTCAGGTTGGCCGGCGGGTCCGCAGGGCGGGAGGGTCAGTGGGGCGGGAGGGGCCAGCGGTGGGGAAGATGCCCTGGTTTGGCGGGGTAGGCGGGAACACGGGGGCGGCTTCGTGCGTTGAGGAGCGGGAAGGGGACGTGGTGCGCCACAATGACGGGGCACGGTCCCGGGACACATTCGACGTGGAGGAACCCTCGTGGGGATCATCGATTCTTTTCTGAGCGCCTGTGGCGTCGGGGAGACCACGCGCCCTGACGCTCCGGCGGTCCAGGAGGACCTGCAGGACGCCGTCGAGCTGACCACCGAGCACCTGGACGGCGCCGTCGTCGTCCGGGATTCCGAGACCGGCGGCACCACCATCACCGGCACCCTGTCCGTCGCCGGGGAGACCCGCGAGCAGGTCACCGGCTGTTTCGCCTCCGTGCTGGAGACGCTGGTGCGCACCTACCGCGAGCAGGAGGGGCTGGGCCCCGCCGAGGTGAGGCTCGAGGCGCACCCGGCCTGCGACCGCACCCTGCGCGTGCGCGCCCACGAGGTGATGCCCGGCGGCACCGGCGGCCGCGTCACCACTGACGACCTCGCGGACCACTTCGAGATCTGATCGTCCCGACCGGGCGGAACCACCCGGTCCGGCATGCGCGGACGCACGAGCGGACATCGCGCCCGAAGCGGCCAGGACCAAGCTGTTCCCTCGTCCGCATGAGGCGCATGCGCTAGCGTGGACGACGACACGGGGTGCCCCTGCGGGGGCTGAGATCACACCCGTCGAACCTGATCTAGTTCGTCCTAGCGAAGGGAATGTCGCCGTGCCGCGCACCCCGGAACCCTCCTCGCCCCCTGCCCTGGACCCGGCACTGCTGCCGGCCCTGCGCGAGGGGCACCCCCTCATCCAGTGCCTGACCAACGTGGTCACCGTGAACCTGGTGGCCAACGCCGTGCTCGCCATCGGCGGCACCCCCGCCATGGTCGACACCCCCGGCGAGGCCGGGATCTTCGCCGGCGTCGCCTCTGCGACCCTCGTCAACGTCGGCACCATCGGCGCCGAGCAGCAGCGCGGGATGCTCGAGGCCACCGACGCCGCCCGCGAGGCGGGCACCCCCTGGGTGCTGGACCCGGTGGCCGTCGGCACCCTCCCCGTCCGCACGAAGCTCGCCCATGGCCTGCTGGAACGCCGGCCCACGGTGATCCGCGGCAACGCCTCCGAGATCCGTGCGCTCGCCGGGGACGGCGGGGGCGGCCGCGGGGTCGACGCCGCCGACGAGGTCGATGCGGTGGCCGAGGTCGCCGCGGACCTCGCCCGCCGCTCGGGCGTCGTCGTGGCCGTCTCCGGGTCCGTCGACCTGGTCACCGACGGGAACCGGGCCGTGCGCGTGCACGCCGGGCACCCCCTGCTCACCCGCATCACCGGCGCCGGCTGCGCCCTCGGCGGGGTGCTCGCCGCCTTCCTCGCGACGGGGGAGGACCCCCTGGTCGCCACGGTGACGGCGCACGCCGCCTACGGGGTGGCCGCCGAGCGCGCCGCCGCCGACGCCGCCGGACCGGGCAGCTTCGCCGTCGGCCTGCTCGACGCGCTCGCCGCCGTGCAGCCCGCTGACCTGGCCCGCGAGGGGCTGACCGCATGAGCACGCCGGCGCAGGACGAGGGGCTGACGGACCTCTCGGTGTACCTGGTGACCGACAGCGCCCAGGCGGCCGGACGCGGCCGCAGCCTCGCCGAGACCGTGCGGGAGGCCGTCGCCGGGGGCGTCACCGCCGTGCAGGTGCGCGAGAAGGACGCCGACACGACGCGGATGCTCGCCGTGGTCCGGGAGGTCGCCGCCGTGCTGCCCGAGGGGGTGACGCTGCTGGTCAACGACGATGTCGACGCGTACCTGGCCGCCTGCGCGGAGGGCGTCGCGGTGCACGGCGTGCACGTCGGCCAGTCCGACGAGGCCGTCGTGGCGGTGCGGGAGCGCATCGGGCCCGAGGCGGTGCTGGGCCTCAGCGCCTCCACCCCCGACCAGCTCGCCGCAGCCGCCGAGAGCCCCGCCCGCGTGGACTACGTCGGCATCGGCGCCGTGCACGACACCTCCTCCAAGGCCGACGCCCCCGCCTCGCTGGGCCTTAACCGCGCCGGGGAGCTGGCCGCCGTCAGCGCGCTGCCCGCCGTCGCCATCGGTGGCCTCACCCCCAGTGACCTGCCCACCCTGCGCCGCGCCGGCTTCGTGGGCGCCGCCGTCGTCTCCTGGCTGTGCGGCGCCGACGACCCCCGCTCCGCCGCCGCCGACCTCGCGATCGCCTGGGGAGCGGGCGCATGAGCGCCGGTCGTGTCCAGGTGCCCCGGGTGCTGTCGATCGCGGGGACCGATCCGACCGGCGGCGCCGGCATCCAGGCGGACCTGAAGTCCATCGCGGCCCACGGCGGCTACGGCATGGCCGTGGTGACCGCGCTGGTCGCGCAGAACACCCGCGGCGTGCGCAGCGTGCACCGGCCCCCGGCGGACTTCCTGCGCGAACAGCTCGACGCGGTGTCCGACGACGTCGAGATCGACGCCGTGAAGCTCGGGATGCTGGTGGACGCCGAGGTGATCGAGACGGTCGCGGCCTGGCTGGAGCAGCTGCGGCCGCCCGTGGTGGTGCTGGACCCGGTCATGGTCGCCACCAGCGGCGACCGCCTGCTGGACGCCGAGGCCGAGCAGGCCATGCGCGACCTGCTGCCCCGCGCCGACCTGGTCACGCCGAACGTGCCCGAGCTGGCCGTGCTGCTCGGCGAGGAGCCCGCCACCGACTGGCCCGGCGTGCTGGACCAGGCCCGACGCCTCGCCGCCGGCACCGGGGGGCGGGTGCTGGCCAAGGGCGGCCACCTCGACGGCACCGAGCTGCCTGACGCGCTGGTCGGTCCCGAGGGCGTGGAGACCGAGGTGACGGGGGAGCGGGTCGCCACCAGCAACACCCACGGCACCGGCTGCTCGATGTCCTCCGCCCTCGCGACCCTCCGCGGCCGCGGCCTGCCCTGGCCGGAGGCCGTCGCCGCGGCGAAGGAATGGCTGACCGCGAGCCTCCGCGCCGCCGACACCCTGCAGGTCGGCGAGGGCCACGGCCCCGTCTCCCACCTCGCCACCCTGTGGGACCGGGCGGGCCTGCACGGCCCCACCCCCGCAGAGATCACCGACGGCTGGTGGGAGGACATCGCCGGCATCCGCGCCGACATCGACGCCGGGGCCTTCGTCACCGCGCTCGGCGAGGGCACCCTCGATGCGGCCGCCTTCCGCTGGTACCTCGCCCAGGACGCCCTCTACCTGCGCGAGTACTCGCGGGCGCTCGCTGCCGCCAGCACCCTCGCCCCCACCGCCGCCGAGCAGTCCTTCTGGGCCGGCGCCGCCGGCGAGGCGATCGATACCGAGCTGGCGCTGCACGGCACCTGGGTGGGGGAGGACGACCTCTTCGCCGCCGCTCCGAGCCCCGTCACCCGCGCCTACGTGGACCATCTGCTGGCCCTCGCCGCCCGGGGTGACTACGCGGGCCTGATCGCCGGGGTGCTGCCCTGCTTCTGGATCTACGAGGACGTCGGCCGCCGGCTCGCCGCCCTCGCGAGGCCCGGCCACCCCTACGAGACGTGGCTTCACACCTATGCCGACGAGTCCTTCGCCGAGGCCACCCGACGGGCGATCGCGCTGGTGGGGGAGCATGCCACCGCCGCCGATGGCTCCACCCGGGAGCGGATGCGGGAGGCGTTCCTTGTCTCCGCCCGCCACGAGGAGGCCTTCTTCACTACGACTACAAGCCGCAATAGTTAGGTCGGATAACTCCATTTTGCTTGCTCTGGAAGACGGGCCAGTTACAAATCCGTCGTTGCTACACATCGTCGACAGAGGCGAATTCTAGATCGAGCCTTTGCGATTTGTCCGGAGAGACGGATCGATTGGGCAGTAGGTGATACATGAGCTTTTGCTCACCCAGTAGCTGATCGTCCGGGTCGGCGGTTTCTGTAAGAGCTACTATTATATATGGCTCCGAATTAGCCGAAAGATTGTCAAGAATGCTCCGGATGTTATCAGCTACTGAAACTGGGGGCCACTGAGCGTCGGGCGACACTTGCCTAGCCCAGCCCTCACTGAAATTCGCCTCAACGAAGGCGATGGATTTGTCGGCGGACCGAATGATGCAAGCGTAGTCTCTGATACGCCGCGGCGATTGATTCCAGGTTCCGACCGATACGGCGCTCTCGCTCTGCGCTACCCAATATAAGAATGAATCTTGCCAATCGTGCTGGGTGCTATCCGACTGCAGTGACCTGATGCGGCTAGTACGCGCACCCCTAGCCTCGAGTGAGGCGTTTCCCGCCAGCATTACTGCGGAGCGGGGATATCGACTCCGACCTTTTTCGCTCGCTATTCGATCGACAAAGAATTTCAAGAAAGTACTAATCGATTCAATCGCTGCCCGCGCTTCTTTCGCGGTTGGCTGGTATCCTGAATGCACAATCGCATTGCGAATATTGGCGACATTGGATGACCACTCGCGCAAGGGACCCGGTCGTGACAGATCCCAGTTTCCGCCCAAGCGGGGCGCAAATACCGCCGCAACTCGAGACTGGATCCCTTTTCTTGGGTCACTCTGATAGGTACTATTCTCTGGCGCAACTTCGTCTTCCCAATCGAGCATGTTCTGAACGCATATCGCAAGGTACTCGCACGCATTTGCGGCCAGGGATATGGCTCCACTGTAAAGACCTACCACTTCACTATACCTGGCCTCTTGAGTTAGGCTAATGTAGCGGTCTAACACCATTCGCTGATCCGCGAAGTCGAGGTCATCGATGGAATTTGTTGTCCTCTTGCTTAGCTTTTCATTAAGTGTTCGCACATATTGTCCATTTATGACCGTGCCGGCCCTTACTTTGCTGGGTGAGCCAGCTTGTCGTATGGAGTATGGAATTTCTAGCTGGAATCGATGCGCGGTAGCGGGTGGAGAGACGTTGCGTATGAGTTTGTGTGATACCCATGCCCAGCGCTCCAGGACTTCGTACACTGTCTCCAGAGCATTATCTAGAATCTCTTCTGTGACGCGATCGGCGTCCCGAAGATAGTTGTAGGAAGTATCGACATCAATTTGGGTCGGCTTCTTAAGTTCGAGCGCATCCAGGTGAATGGATACCTTGGCGGTCGTAAAAGGTATGCAATCAACCTTTTCGTTTTTCTGTGTCGATGCATCTAATTTTGAGGGGGCTATGGCGGATGGGGAATACGAACTCTCGATCCCAGACGTTCCGGCCTCCTCGTCCGCGATTCTCTGTTCGCCTATCATGCTAGGGGAAAGGAACTTCATGCCAAGCTCCACTTCGGCGAGAATGCACCCGATGTAATCGAGGGGGTACCTCTGCTTGCGGGTCGCGGGATCACGTATTAGGTCAGGGTGCACGGCTTCAATGCGTGTACTACTTGATAGATCAATTCTTAGGAGATCCAGTGGGCGCACCGTCTCTGGCGGGAAGTAGATTTCGCTGGCGACGAGGTGGAAAGTCACTACCAACTCTTCGGGGTCATAAATGACGAATTGCCCGCTACTAATTTCATCTAGGCATACATTGTAATCCACCAAAACTGCCACCGTTCCTTGCTTTTGTGCAGACAATGATACTAGTATACGCACTAATTTGCCTGAGATTCTGACCGTTGGCCGGAATTTGAGGGTAATTGCCGGCGCACCTAAAGATCGCGACGATTGCTTTGCGGCGTGCAAATTGGTTTCTAATGCCCGCCCGTGCCGACGCGCACTGCGAGGGTTCTAGTATTCCGTTTCGGAAATCGAGAATGCTTGTCCTTCTCGTGCCTCGGGAAGTGTTTAGGCTTGCGGAAGTGCCGATTGTGATTTCGTGTAACGACTTCGGGTGGGATAGGCGCGAGTCATTGCGGGACTTGCTGCGGGAAACGGATTGCGTTTCGAGGGGCTGGTTTTAACCGGATCTGTCTAGGCTATGAAGAGCCCCGATTGCTTTGCCGTAGAGGTCGGTCTCCTGTCCCTCCTGCTGCATGCGGGCCAGAGCGTCCGCGCGGTCCCGGCCCTGCTGGCGGTCGTAGTCCAGGACATCAGTGAGCCGAACCCGGCGATGACTCCCTCGCATCACGACGGGCAGGTCTCCCCGGTCCAGCAGCTTGACCACGGTGGGGCGGGAGACCTGCAGCAGATCCGCGGCCTCCTGCGTGGTCAGCAGCGTGTCGTCGGCGGCGATCACCACCCTGTCGCCCTCGGCGAAAGAGGTCGCGAGGTCGTGCAATGCCCGCGTCAGCTCGGGGGGAAGCTCGTGGCGGGCGCCGTCCGAGGTGAGGACGGACGCCGTGACGGGAGCCTCGGGTCGCACCGCCCCCAGAGATCCGAGAAGGTCGCGCAGCTGTGATTGGGTCTGGTCGTCCAGGGGGAAGGAATAGGTCTTCGAGGTATAGCCCCGCGGCGTTGCAGACATGAACCCTCCCTCACTGAACGAAATATCCGAAAGGGTATCTCCGTATCCATCGACTCGCCAGGGGCGCGACCTTCCGGTGGACGAGCGTGGCAACTGGCCGCCGCCGCTTGTGGGGTGCCGCCCGCCGCCGCATAGTGGAGCGATGAGCGCGAGCACTGCGACGACGACGTCGACCGGCCCCACCAGCACCGATGCCCCCTCGGACGCGAGCGGCCCGATCATCGCCCCGATCCCCGCGGGCCTGACCGAGCGCGCCGCGCTGCTCGGCGGCCCCGAGGGAATCCTCGCCCACGACGACATCGCCGCCTTCGTCCGCGAGCAGCTGGACGGGCAGGAGCTCGACGGCAGGAGCGTCTGCCTGCTCATCCCGGACGGCACCCGCTCCGTACCCCTGCCGCTGGTCCTCCCCGCGGTCCACGAGGCCCTCGCCGGCCGGGCCACCTCCGTGACCGTGCTGATCGCGCTCGGCACCCACGCCGCGATGAGCGAGGACACCCTCACGATCCTCCTCGGCGCCGAGGAGCAGGGCATCGCCGCGAAGTACCCGGGCTGGGAGGTCGTGAACCACGCCTGGCACGACGAGTCCCAGATCGCGGACCTCGGTGAGATCCCCGCCGAGCGCATCGCCGAGCTCACCGGCGGCCTGCTCACCGACGTGCCGATGCGGGTGCAGATCAACCGGCTCTGCGTCGAGTCCGACGTGAACCTCGTGGTGGGGCCCGTGTTCCCGCACGAGGTGGTCGGCTTCTCCGGCGGCAACAAGTACTTCTTCCCCGGCTGCTCGGTGCACGACGTCATCGACATCTCCCACTGGGTGGGCGCGCTCATCACCGCCAGCCGCATCATCGGCACCCTCGGCATCACCCCGGTGCGCCAGCTCATCGACGCCGCGACCGCCCTCGTGCCCAGCGAGAAGCTGTGCTTCACCATGGACGTCGTCTCCGGCGGGCAGGACCTGAACGCCATCGCCTTCGGCGACCCCGAGGCCGCCTGGGCCGCGATGGCCCGCATCTCCGCCCGGACCCACATCACCTATGTCGACCGCCCCTACCAGCGCATCGTCGCCATCGTCCCCGAGATGTACGACGACATCTGGACCGGCGCCAAGGGCTTCTACAAGTCCGAGCCCGTCTGCGCCGACGGCGGCGAGGTCATCCTCTACGCCCCGCACATCACCGAGGTCGCCGCCATGCACCCCGGCATCCGCGACATCGGGTACCACACCATCGACTACTTCACGAAGCAGTGGGACCGGTTCCGCGACCACCCCTGGGGCGAGCTGGCCCACTCCACGCACGTGACGGGCCTGGGCACCTACGACGTGGAGACGGGCCAGGAGCGACCGCGGGTGCGACGCTCCTTCGCGACCTCCATCCCGCCCGAGGTGTGCGCCGAGTACAACGTGCCCTACGTCGACCCGGCGAGCCTCGACCTCGACGCGCTCCGCGCCGATCCCGACACCCTGGTCATCGACCAAGCCGGCGAGGTCCTGTTCCGCCTGGCCGACGAGCGGGAGGACGCATGAGCGCCCCCGCCCTCGCCCCGGGACTCGACGCGCTCCCCGCCGAGCTCCGCCCCCTCGCGGAGGACGTGGCCGGGCAGCTCGCCGGCATCACCCGGCTCGGCGTCGCCTACTCCGGCGGCGTCGACTCCGCGACTCTGCTGGCGCTCGCCGCCCGCGTGCTCGGCGCCGAGAACGTCGTGGCCCTGCTCGGCGTCTCCCCGTCGCTCGCTCGCCGCGAGCACCGCCTGGCACGCCGCACCACCGAGCAGATCGGGGTGGAGGTCCTCGAGATCGCGACCGCGGAGATGGAGAACCCCGACTACGCGAAGAACGACTCTGCGCGGTGTTTCCACTGCAAGGACGAGCTGTTCACGCGCATCGACGAGGACGTGGTCGGCGCCCAGCGCCTCGACGCCGTCGCCTACGGGGAGAACGCCGACGACGCCGCCCGCCACGACCGCCCCGGTGCTGGGGCCGCCACCCGCCACCGGGTGCTGCGCCCCCTGGCCGCCGCCGGCGCGACGAAGGCGCAGGTCCGGGAGCTGGCGCGCGCGTTGAACCTCGCCGTGGCCGACAAGCCCGCCGCCCCCTGCCTCGCCTCCCGCGTGCCCTTCGGCCAGGCCGTCACCCCCGAGAAGCTGCGCCAGATCGACGAGCTGGAGGACGCCGTCTTCGCCGTCGGCTTCAGCGACTGCCGGGTCCGCCACCACGGCGAGGTGGCCCGCATCGAGGTGCCCAGCGCCGAGATCCCCCGCGTCGTCCAGCCCGAGGTGCGCGCCGCCCTCACCCGCGCCGGGAAGGACGCCGGCTTCGCCCACGTCACCCTCGACCTCGACGGTATCCGCTCCGGCCTGTTCGCCCTGCAGATCGTGCGCCGCGACGATGTCTGACCCCCGACAGGCCGACGGGCACCTGGAGGGCCTGGCCGAGCTGGACCTCGGCCGGGCCGCCCGCCGCGGCGCCCCCGAGGCCGTGCTCTGCGATGCCAAGACCCCCGCCCAGGTCGGCGCGATCGCCGCCGAGTTCGCGCGGCTCGCCGCCGAGGGCCGCGACGACCTCGGCCCCGTGCTGTTCACCCGCGCCGACGCCGCCCGCGCCGACGCCGTCCTGATTGCCCTGCCGGAGGCCGCCCACCACGAGGACGCCCGACTGCTGGCCTGGCCCGCCGAACCCCCCGAGCCCAGCGGCGGCCTGATCATCGTGGCCTGCGCCGGCACCAGCGACCTGCCCGTCGCCCGCGAGGCCGAGCTGACCGCCCGCTACCTGGGGCGCGAGACCCGACTGATCCCCGACATCGGCATCGCCGGCCTGCACCGGCTGCTGGCCCGCCTGCCCGAGCTGCGCGAGGCCGCCTGCGTGGTCGTCGCCGCCGGGATGGACGGGGCGCTGCCCACCGTCGTCGCCGGGCAGATCGCCGCGCCCGTGGTCGCCCTCCCCGCCTCCGTCGGCTACGGCGTCGCCGAGGGCGGCACCACCGCGCTGATGACAATGCTCAGCGCCTGCGCCCCCGGCATCGGCGTGGTCAACATCGACAACGGCTACGGCGCCGGCCACCTCGCCGCACAGATCGCCCGCTGGGCTCCCGGCGCCGCCTGACCGGGCGCTGGCCCGAGGTGGGCCCGGCCGGATAGCGTCAGGGACGCCCTCCTCCCCGACCGTCCGGACGGTACCCATGACCTGGCTTCTGCTGATCGCGGCGATCCTCTCCGAGGTGACGGCCTCCCTCAGCCTCAAGGGCGCGCTCGAGCGCCCCGAGCTGTACGTCGTCGTGGTCTGCGGCTATGTCCTCTCCTTCGCCCTGCTCGGTCTCGTGCTGCGCCGCGGCATGCCGCTGGGCCTCGCCTACGGGGTGTGGGGCGCCAGCGGCGTCGCGCTCACCGCGAGCGGCGCCGCCCTCGTCTTCGGGGAGCAGATCACCACGCTGATGGCCTGCGGCATCGCCCTGATCGCGGGCGGGATCCTGGTGGTCGAGACCGGTGCCCAGAAGGCCCACACCTCCGGTCCCGCCTATCCCGTCGGCGCCGATCCGGTGGCGGCCGTCGCCACCGTCACCTCCGAGCTGCCCGTCATTGTCCCGGGCGACGAGGAGGAGACCCGATGAGCTGGCTGCTGCTCGCCGGGGCCGTGCTGCTGGAGGTCACCGGCACCCTCGCCCTCCGCGTCGTCGCCGGCGGCCGTCGCGCCCTGGTGGTCGTGGTGGTGCTCTGCTACCTCGCCGCCTTCACCCTGCTCTCCGCCACGCTCGCCCTCGGCATGCCGCTGGGCATCGCCTACGGGGTGTGGGCCGCCGCCGGGATCGTGCTCACCGCGCTCGCCTCGAAGGTACTGTTCGACGAGGCGCTGACCCCGCTGATGGCCGCCGGCATGGCGATGATCGTCGGCGGGGTGCTGCTCATCGAGCTGGGCGCCGCGCACTGAGGTGAGGACACGGAGACGGGGACACGGAGACGGGGACACGGAGGCGAGGGATCGGATCGACGGCGACCTCCGGAGCGGGCGATCATGCAGGGCAGACGTCGGCGCGATCGGGCTGGGCGTCACCCCCTCCGTCGGGATCCTGCTGGTGCTCGCCGCATGGGCGAGCCTCGTGATCCCCCTGGTCATCGGCCTGCTGTTCACCGGCGCCGGCACCGCCGCGACCCTGCAGGCCCGCTTCGCCGCCACCGACCTCGCCCCCGCGCGGCACCGTGGGCGGGCCTCGGCCACCGTGGTCTAGGTCGGCACCCTCGGCTCCGTGCTCGGCCCGAACCTCGGCGTGCCCGGCGCCGCCCTGGCCGCACGCACCGGGCTCACCGTCTACGTCGCCTCGTTCCTGCTGGCCGCTCTCGCCCTCGCGGTCGCCGGGGTGGTCGTCGCCCTCACCCTGCGGCCGGACCCGATGCGCACCCTGCAGCGGCTCGACCCCGAGCACGGCCAGGCATCCCCGCGCGCGGGCCCGCGTGCGCGGCAGCCTCGACACCGTGCGCGGCGACCCGGCCGCGCGGGTGGCCGTGCTCGCCGTCCTCACCGCCCAGGCGATGATGGTCACGGTGATGACCATGACCCCCGTGCATCTGGACCACCACGGCGAGGGCATCACGATCATCGGCCTCGTCGTCCTCGTCGCCTCCCTCGCCGTCGGGGCGCTCGGCCAGGGCTCGACCGGTCTGGTGATGCTCGCCCTGCTCCTGCTGGGCGGACCGGTGATGGCGCTGCTCGGCTTCGCCGGGCTGAACCTGCTGGCGCTGTCGCTGATGATCCCGCTGGCCCTCCTCACCGTTCGCACCCGCCTGCCGCGCTGAGCTGGTCCGTCACCGCCCCGCGATACCCTGAGCGGGGCGCCGCGGCAGGCGCCCCGAGAGCGAGGAGGCTGCAGGTGGACCAGGAGCGGGTGACGATCTACGACGTCGCGAAGGCCGCCGGGGTGGCCCCCTCCACCGTCTCCCGCGCCTTCTCCCGGCCCGGCCGCGTCAGCGCCGCCACCCACGCCGCCGTGATGGCCGCCGCCAAGGACCTCGGCTACCGCACCGAGGCCCCCGCCTCCCAGGAGCGCGTCGAACGGCACGGCCGCCTCGGCATCGAGGTCCCCGACCTCACCAACCCCTATTTCGCCGAGCTGGTCTCCGGGATGCAGGAGGCCGCCCAGGAGCACGGCTACCTGCTGCTCCTGCTGGACAGCGTCGAGGACGAGGAGCAGGAGCGGTCCAGCCTCGAGAGCGCCCTCAACGTGGTCGACGGGCTCGTCCTCTCCGGCAGCCGCATCGCCGACTCCACCCTCAACCACCTGGCCAAACGCATCCCCCTGATGGTGCTGAACCGCCGCGTGGCCGGCCTGGACTCCGTGACCCCCGACTACGAGCACGGCATGACGCAGGCGATGAGCCACCTCGTCGACTCCGGCGTCCGCAGCCTCACCTACGTCGCCGGGCCCGTGAACTCCTGGTCCGACGGGGAGCGCTGGCGCGCCGCCCGCGCGCTCGCCCGCACCCACGGCCTGTCCATCACCCGGCACGGCCCCTTCGCCCCCACCGCCGTCGGCGGCGAGCAGGCCTACGCCCAGATCGGCCAGCTCCCCGACGCCGTGATCTGCTACAACGACCTCATCGCGCTCGGCTTCATGGTCTCCGCCCTGCGCGACGGGGTCTCCGTGCCCGGTCGGCTGGCCGTCGTCGGCCACGACGACATCCCCCTGTCCCGCTTCGTCGGCAGCGGCCTGACCACCCTGGTCACCCCCAAGCGCGCACAGGGTCACGCCGCCGTCGACCGCCTGGTGCGGCGCATCGAGGCCCCCTCCTCGCACCGCACCCCCGTCGAGGGCGCCCTGCCGGTGCGGCTGGTGCCGCGCGGCTCCACCATCGCCCGTCCCTGACCCCCGCGCCGCCCCGGGACGTCGGCAACCCCTGACAACCGCCTGCCGCGCCGGATCGTCGCACCCATGATGAGGGCATGAGCAATGAGGCCTATGTCCCGCGCCCGGACCGTCTGCTGCCCGCCGAGCCGGCGACGCGCGAGATCGCCCGCACCCTGTACGAGCGCATGCGGGACCAGCCGATCGTCTCCCCCCACGGTCACGTCGATCCGCGGCTGCTGCTGGACGACGAGCCCTTCCGCGACCCCACCTCGCTGTTCATCACCCCAGACCACTACGTGAACCGGCTCATGGTGGCCCGCGGCGTGGACCTCGCCGACCTCGGCGTCGGCCGGGGCCCGCTGGGCGAGGCCGACTCCCGGAAGGCCTGGCGGCTGCTCGCCGAGCACTGGCACGCCTACGCCGGCACCCCCTCGCGCTACTGGATGGAGCACGAGTTCCACGAGGTCTTCGGGCTGGACACGGTGCTCTCCCCGGCCACCGCCGACGCGATGTACGACCAGATCGCCGCGAAGCTCGCCGAGCCCGCCTTCCGGCCCCGCGCCCTGTTCGAGCAGTTCCGCATCCAGGTGCTGGCCACCACCGACGACCCCGTCGACGACCTCGTCGCCCACGACGCCCTGGCCGCTGACCCCGACGTCACCGGCCGCGTGATCCCCACCTTCCGGCCCGACAAGTACCTCGAGGCCGGCCGCGAGGACTTCCGTGAGCTCACCGAGGCGCTCGGCGCCGCCGCCGGCGTGGACACCGGCGACTACTCCGGCTTCACCGAGGCCATGCGCGCCCGCCGCCTGTACTTCCGCGAGCACGGCGCCGTCTCCACCGACCACGCCCACCGCGACGTCGGCACCCGGCGCCTCAGCGAGGCCGAGGCGAGCCGCCTGTACGCCGAGGCCCGCGACGGCCGCATCGACGTGCTCGGCGCGACCGCGCTGCGCCGCCACCTGCTGGCCGACCAGGCCCGCATGGCCGCCGACGACGGCCTGGTGATGACCATCCACCCCGCCGTGCACCGCAACCACCACCGCGGCATGTTCGAGCGCTTCGGCGCCGACGTCGGCTTCGACATCCCCCACACCGTGGACTACGTCGACGGCATCGCCCCGATGCTCAACGACGTCGGCATGGACCCCGGCTTCCGCACCGTCCTGTTCACCATCGACGAGACCGTGTTCTCCCGCGAGATCGCGCCGCTGGCCGGCGTGTACCCCTCCGTGTACGCGGGCGCGCCCTGGTGGTTCATCGACGCCCCCGACGCGATCCTGCGCTACCGCCGCGCGGTCTCCGAGACCATCGGCTACTCCCGGACCAGCGGATTCATCGACGACACCCGCGCCTTCTGCTCCATCCCCGCCCGGCACGACATGGCCCGCCGCATGGACGCCCATCATCTCGCGGGCCTGGTCGCCGAGCACCGGATGCGGATCGAGGACGCCGCCGCGATCGCGGACACCCTGCCCGATCAGCAGCCCCGCGAGGTCTTCAAGCTGGAGGAGGGCCGATGAGCGTCGCGCAGCCCGAGGGGCGCCTGGTCCACCTGGGCATCGGCAACTTCGCCCGCGCCCACACCCTGCTGGCCACCCAGCGCGCCAGCGGCTGGAGCGTCGTCGCGTTCACCGGCCGCTCCGCCGCGATGGCCGAGGCCCTCACCGCGCAGGACGGCCGCTACGGCCTCATCGTGCGCGGACCCGAGGACGACGAGGTCGAGGTCATCGACGTGATCGAGGCCGTGCACCCCGCCTCCGAGGTCGAGGAGCTGGTGGCCCTGCTGGCCGACCCGCTGACCGCCGTCGTCACCCTCACCATCACCGAGAAGGGCTACACCGCCGGCTCCGACCCGGCCGTCTCCGTGCCCGCCCGCCTCGCCGCCGGCCTGCGCGCCCGCCGCGAGGCCGGCGTGGAGGAGCCCCTCGCGCTCGTCTCCTGCGACAACCTCACCGGCAACGGCGTGGTGCTGCGCGAGGCCGTGCTCGCCGCCGCCGACGAGGACACCCGGGCCTGGGCGGCGGACCACGTGGACGTCATCTCCACCATGGTCGACCGCATCACCCCCGCCGCGGGCGAGGGCGCCGCCGAGCTGGTCCGCGAGCGCACCGGCCTGGACGACACCGTCCCCGTGGTCACCGAGCCCTTCAGCGAATGGGTCATCGAGGACGCCTTCCGCGGCCGCCGCCCCGAATGGGAGAAGGCCGGCGCCCAGCTGGTCGAGGACGTCGGCGTGCACGAGCTGCGCAAGCTCCGCCTGCTGAACGGCGCCCACACCCTGATGGCCTACGCCGGGCAGGTGGCCGGCTGCGAGCGGGTGGACGAGGCCATCGCCCATCCCGAGGTCCGGGCGCTGGTGGAGGCCCTGTGGTCCGAGGCCCGCTCCACCCTGCCACTGCCCGCGGACGAGCTCGACGCCTACACCGCGGCCCTCGAGGAGCGCTTCCGCAACCCGCGCCTGGCCGACCACCTGATCCGCATCGCCGCCGACGGCACCGTGAAGCTGCCCGTGCGCGCCCTGCCGGTGATCGCCGAGCGTGGAGGCCCCGCGCAGGCGCCCGGGGAGGTCGCGGCCGTCGCCGCCTGGACCGCCTGGGTCACCGACCGGGTCCGCGGCGGGCACGAGGTCGCCGACCCCCGGGCCGAGGACATCGCCGCCGCGGCCGCGGAGGGCACGGCGGACCGGGACCGGGTGGTCGCGCTGCTGGGCCTGCTCGGCGTCGGGGCCGGGGACCCCCTGGTCGAGGCCGTCCTCGCCGAGGAGCCCCGCCTGCCCCGGCCCTGAGCTGGGCCATACCGACAGGCCACGCATCCTCCCGGCTCGACAACCCGGCCCGTGCTCGGCCCCGGCACTCTGCCGGCCCCGTTCGCCCTTGCCCCGGGACTCGCCGACCCTGCCGATGGGGGGACGGCTCGGGATCGACGGGCGCGGGCCGGGTCGGGGCGGGGTGCGGGGGTGCTGGCGAGGGATGGAGAGATCCAGGTCAGGGGACGAGGACCTGGGCGGCCAGTTCGAGGAGGTGGCGGTAGTCCTTCCCGGTGGCACGGGTCAGGGCGATCTCGCAGGCCCGGTTGCAGGAGGCGTGCTCGGCGGCGTCGATCGCGGCGACCTCGGCGGCCTCCGCGCGGGTGGCGGCGGCGGTCAGCTCGGGGTGGAGCATCCCGCGGTCGCCGGCGAAGCCGCAGCAGCCCCAGTCCTGCGGGATCTCCACCTGGACCGCGACCGCGCGGGCCAGGGTCTCCAGCTCGCCGCCGAGGCCTCCCCGGGTGGAGGAGCAGGTGGGGTGCAGGACCAGGGACGGCACCTTCCGTGAGGGCTCCGGCTCCAGGCGGGGCAGCACCTCCCGCGTCACCAGCGCGACCGCGTCGATCACCGTCGCCGCCCGCGGATCGCCCCGCTCCTGGGCCTGCCGCATGATGCCGGCGACACCCTCCGTGCAGGAGCTGGCGTCGACCACCACCGGCAGCGGCTCCGCCCCGGGCCCCGCGGGCTGGGCGGCCGCGACCGCGTCGAGCACCCGCTCTGCCATCGCCTCGTGACCGGCGGCGAAACCCTTCGAGGACCAGGGGGTGCCGCAGCACAGGGAGTCGATGCCCTCCGGCACCCGCAGGGACACGCCCGCCGCCGCGCACAGCTCGGCCACCGCGGACTGCGCGCCCGGTGACCCGGCGGCCGGGGCGAACATGGCGCCCTGGCAGCTCGGCAGGAAGATCGCGGCCGGGATCGTGCCCGTTCCGGACGTCGGTGCAGGGGCGCGGTCGGAGGCGGCCCGGTCTGCTCCTGCGACCGAGCCGCTCGCGGCCTGCCGCGCGAGGGTGCTGCGGCGGGTGCCGCCGCCCGGCAGGTCCTCGCTCCACAGCGGGATCGTGTCGGCGCCCAGCAGCGTCCGCGCGGCGCGGTTCGGCGCGGTCACCGCGGCGGAGGGCAGGCGCGAGGCCACGTCGAGGGCGCGCCCGGCGGCGGCCGTGGCGGGGCCCCAGTGCCTCGCCGCACCCGTCCAGGCGGCGACCTCCAGGCGGTGGTGGTCCTGGCCGCGCAGGCGTTTGACCAGGGCGCCCGTGTCGATGCCGACCGGGCAGGCGGTCTGGCACATGCCGTCGGCCGCGCAGGTCTCCAGGCTCGCGTAGCGCTGCTGCGTATCGAGCTCTGCCACCAGGGCCTCGTCCCCCTCGGCGGCGGCGCGGGCGCGGGCGCGGCGGGCCACGATCCGCTGCCGCGGGGTGAGGGTGAGGTCGCGGCTGGGGCACACCGGCTCGCAGTAGCCGCACTCCACGCAGCGGTCCACCTCCTCCTCCACCCGGTCCACGGGCTTCAGGTCGCGCAGATGGGCCTCGGGGTCGCGGGTGAGCACCACCCCCGGGTTCAGCACCCCGGCGGGATCGAAGGCGTCCTTGATCGCCCACAGCATCCGCACCAGGGCGGGGGAGTACTGGCGGTCGATGAAGGGGGCCATCGCGCGGCCGGTGCCGTGCTCGGCCTTGAGGTTGCCGTCGTGGCGCAGCACCAGCTCCACCAGGTCCTCGGTGAAGGCCTCGAGTCGGGCGAGGGCCGCCGGGTCCTCGGTGCGCTCGGTGAGCATGAAGTGCAGGTTGCCGTCCTTGGCATGGCCGAAGATCACCGCGTCCTCGTAGCCGTGCTCCGCCAGCAGCGCGGCCAGGTCGCGGCAGGCGGCGGCCAGGTTCTCCACCGGCACCACCACGTCCTCCAGCAGCGCCGTCGTCCCGGCCGGGCGCGCCCCCGCCACCGTCGCGTACAGGCCCTTGCGCACCGCCCACAGCGCCGCCCGCGCGGCCGGGTCGCGGGTGAGCTCCGCGGAGCCGGCGGCGGTGGGCACGGTGGCGAGCACCGGTGCGGCCTCCCGCATCCGCTGATCCAGGTCGGCGGCGTCCTGCCCGCGGTACTCGACGAGCAGGGCGGCATGGCCGTCCAGCGCGAAGCCGGTCAGCGCCTGCGGGACCTGCGGGGCGCGGCGGGCGACCGCGAGGGAGGTGGCGTCCATCAGCTCCAGGGCGCTGGCGCCGCTGGCGACCAGGTCGGGCAGGGCGCGGGCGGCCTCGTCCACGCCGGCCAGCACCAGCAGACCGGTGGCGGCGTGGGCGGGGGCGGGCACCGTGCGCAGCACCGCCTCGGCGACGAAGCCGAGGGTGCCTTCGGAGCCGATCAGCAGCCGGGCCAGCAGATGCGGGAGCTCGTCGACCTCCAGCAGGGCGTCCAGGGCGTAGCCCATCGTGTTCTTCATGGCGAAGCGGCGCCCGATCTCGGCGCGCACGGCGGGGTCCTCCCGCGCCCGGTCCCGCAGGTCGTGCAGGGTGGCCAGCAGCTCCGGCTCCCGGTCCGCCAGCAGCGCCTCCGCGCCGGGATCGGCGGTGTCCACGACGGTGCCGGAGGCCAGCACCATCGTCATCGACTCCAGGGTGCGGGCGGCGTTGGCGGTGATGCCCGCGGCCATGCCGGAGGAGTTGTTCGCGATGACGCCGCCGACGGTGGCCGCGGCCTCGCTGGCCGGGTCCGGGCCGAGTGCCCGGCCGTGGCGGGCCAGGCGGGCGTTCACGGAGCGCAGCGTCGCGCCCGGCTGCACGCGCACCCGGGCGCCGTCGTCCAGCACCTCGGTCCGGCGGAAGCCGCGGCGGGTGTCGATCAGCAGGCCGGTGCCGGAGGCCTGCCCGGAGAGGCTGGTGCCGCCGGAGCGGAAGGTCACCGGCACGCCGTGACGGCGGGCGGCCCGCAGCACCGCCGCCATCTGCGCCGTGTCCTCCACCTGCACCACGAGCTGCGGGATCAGCAGGTAGTGGGAGGCGTCGTGGGCGCGGGCATGGCGGTCCAGCGCCCGGGAGGAGACCTGGTCCTCGCCGAGCACCCGGCGCAGCTCCGCCACCAGGGCGGCGGGGGCGTCCTCGCTCATGCCCACAGCATGCCCTCCTGCGGCGCGACGCGCACGGCGTGGGCGAGGCGGGCCAGGTGCAGCGCCCCGTCCAGCGGGGTCCCGGCCGCGGTGCGCACCTCGATCCCGGCGTCGCGGTCGCGGATCCGCTCGGCGAAGGCCACGGTCAGGGGGCTCGGCGTGCGGGCGAGGCCGCCGGAGAGGACGACGGTGCGCGGCAGCCCGGCGCCGAGGGCGGCGATCACGCTGGCGGCGGCCTCCTGCCCGGCGGCGCGTGCCAGTTCGACGGCCGCCGCATCGCCGGCCCGGGAGAGGTCGAGGACATCCTGCGCGAAGGAGGCGAGCACCCCGGCCCGGTCGGGACGCGGGTAGATCAGGGCGGGCCAGTCGGGGGCCTCGCCGACGCGGACCCGGGCCGCGGCCAGCAGCGCGGCCCCCGCGGGATCGAGGCCGTCGACGGTGCGCAGCGCCCGCTCCAGGCCGTGCCGCCCCAGCCAGGCGCCCCCGCCGCGGTCGCCGAGCAGGTGGCCCCAGCCGTCCACCCGCCGCCAGGGCGCGTGGGGCTGCGCCGCGGGTCCGGGATGACCGATGGCGATGGCCCCGGTGCCGAGCACGACGACGGCGCCGCCCTCCCCGGCCAGGGCCCCGAGGTGCGCGGTGACCGCGTCGGCAGCGAGCACCACCGGTGCGCCCAGCCGCTCCCGCACCGCCGCCACCAGAGCGGACGGGTCCCGCAGCAGGGAGGAGGCGCCCGTCGCGCCCAGGCCCACGGCCGCCACCTGCCCGATCCGCTCGGGCCAGGCGCGGGAGACCCGGTCCAGCAGCTCCTCGACGACCGCGGGCAGGGAGGTGCCGTCCGCGCCGAGCGCCACGCCCGGGCCGGAGACCTCGACGCGCTCGCCGGAGCCGGCCTCGAACCCGGCGAGGGCGGCCCGGCTGCCGGTGCCGCCCACGTCGATCCCGAGCAGCAGGGGCTCGGTCACGGCCCGGTCCCCGCCGCGACCGCGTCCCGCACCGAGCCGTCGTGCGCCGACAGCAGCCGGGCGGCCTCGGCGGGGTCGCGGCCCGTCAGCTCGGCGACGATGGCGGACTTCAGGTCCCCGTCGCTGGCCTCGAGCCGGGCACGGGCGTCCTCCGCCGCGATGCCGAGGGCCTCGGCGAGGATCCGCACGGTGCGTTCGCGCAGCTTCGCGTTGGTGGCGACCACCGAGACCATGAGGTTCTGCCAGGTGCGGCCCAGCGCGATCATGGTGGCGGTGGAGAAGCCGTTCAGCGCCAGCTTCTGCGCGGTGCCGGCCTTCAGCCGGGTGGAGCCGGTGACCACCTCGGGGCCGGTGTCCAGCAGCACGTGGATGTCGGCGATCCCGGCCAGGGACGCCGCCGGGTTGCTGGAGATCAGCGCCGTCACGGCCCCGGCCGCGCCGGCCGCTTCCAGCGCCCCGCCCACGTAGGGGGTGGAGCCGCTGGCGGCGATGCCGATCACGACGTCGTCGGGGCCGAGCCCGGCCACCACGGCCCGGCCCTCCCCGGCCGAGTCCTCGGCGTCCTCGACGGCGCTGACCAGCGCCGCGGAGCCGCCCGCGATGTGCCCGACGACGCGGCCGGGCTCCAGGTGGAAGGTGGGCAGCAGCTCGCTGGCGTCCAGCACCCCGAGCCGCCCCGAGGTGCCGGCGCCGACGTAGTGCACGGTGCCGCCGCGGCGCATCCGCTCCGCGGCCGCGTCCACCAGCTCGGCGAGCTGCGGCAGCGCCGCCTCGACGGCGTCGACGGCCACGCGGGACTCCGCGGTGAGCAGCGCCAGGCGCTCCCGGGTGCTCATGGCGTCGAGCTCGGCGCTGGCGTCCAGGCGCCGCTCGGTGGGCGGCAGGGCGCGGTCGGGGGTGTCCGGCATGGTCAGCGCACGCTCCCCTCGGCGGTCACGGGCACCTCGGCGGAGGGCCGCGGCGGGTGGGTGAGGGACAGCAGGCCGCCCACGGCGAGCGTGACCAGCACGCCCATCAGCGGGTACCACTGCCAGGCCACCCACACCTCGCCGGTCACGTACTTCTCCATCACGAAGAAGAAGGCGTTCACGGCGACGGCGAGCACGAAGGCCACGTTGGCGTCGCGGGCGCCGGCCCGCGTGTTGATGATCCCGAAGAGGAAGGCGCCGAGCAGACCGCCGTAGGTGATGCCGGCGACGCCCAGGGCGAGCACCACGATGTTGCCCTCGTCGGAGCGGAAGAACATCGCCGGGGCGATGAAGGCCAGACCCCAGCCGATGGTCGCCCAGCGGCCGTAGCGCAGGCCCTGCTCGTCGGACAGCGGGGTGCGGCGCAGACGGCCGATGACGTCGGTGACGGTCGAGGAGGACAGCGCCGACAGCGAGGAGGACAGGGTGGACATGGCGGCGGCGAGGATGCCCGCCAGCAGCAGCCCGGAGATGCCCGCGGGCAGGCCCTCGAGGATGAAGCGGGGGAAGATCTCGTCGTCGCGGGTGAGGGCGAGGTCCGCCGGGGTGGCCTGGTCGTAGTAGCCCCACAGGGCGAGGCCGACCAGCAGGAAGATCGCGAACTGCACGAAGACCAGCACGCCGGACCAGATCAGGGCCTTCTGCGCCTCCAGGCGGGTGCGGCAGGTCAGCAGGCGCTGCACGACGAGCTGATCGGAACCGTGGGAGGCCATCGCGAAGACGGCGCCGCCGATCAGGGAGGGGATCAGCCCGTTCGAGGCGCTGATCGGGTTGCCCTCCAGCACGAACATGCGGGTCTTGCCGGCCTCGGCGGCGTCGGTCAGCCAGCCGAAGCCGTCGGTGGAGGCCACCACGATGATGGTCAGCAGGCCGCCGGCGACGTAGAGGCACATCTGCGCCACGTCCACCCAGACCACGGCGGTGATGCCGCCGATGAAGGTGTACAGGATGGTGACGACGGCGAGCACCACGATGATCACGAAGTAGGAGGCGTGCAGCCCCATCCCGTCGAGGATGATCTTCACCGGGATCGCGGCGGCCAGCACCCGGATGCCGTCGGCCAGCAGCCGGGTGAACAGGAAGGTCACGCCCGCGGTGGTCTGGGTGCTGCGGCCGAAGCGCTTGCCCAGGTAGGCGTAGGCGGTGACCATCTCCCCGTCGTAGTAGCGCGGCAGCATCACCAGCGCCACGACGATGCGGCCGAGGATGTAGCCGAGGCCCAGCTGCAGGTAGGAGACGTCCCCGACGTAGCTCATGACGGGGATGCCGATGACGGTCAGGGCGCTGGTCTCGGTGGCGACCACGGAGAGGCTGACCGCCCACCAGGGCAGGTCGCGCCCGCCCAGGAAGTAGTCGGTCAGGCCCTTCTGGCGACCGCTGAGGCGCAGGCCCAGCCAGGCGGTCGCGGCCAGGTAGGCCACGATGACCAGCAGGTCGATGGTGTGCATGTCAGGACTCCTCGGTGGGGGGCGGGGTGTCGTGCAGGAGCAGGCGGCGCGGGGGCCGGGGCAGGGGATCGGGCAGACGCAGCGGCGCGGCGCCGGGGCTGAGGCGTCCGGCGATCGTGCTGCGGGCGGCGCCGGTGACGGACGGCAGGGAGCCGGGCAGGCCGTGCCAGGACAGCCAGCCCAGCAGCGCCATCAGGCAGGCCTCCTTGGCGCCCTCGGGCAGGCCGAGCGCCTCGTCGGTGGTGCGCAGGGGCACCCCGGGGCCGAGCTCGCGGGCCAGCATCCCCATCAGGGTGGGGTTGCGGGTGCCGCCGCCGGCCGCGATCACCGCGGTCACGCCGTGGGCACGGCAGGCATCGGCGATGGTGCGGGCGGTCAGCGCGGTGAGGGTCGCGATCACCTCGTGGCCGCTCAGATGCGGATGGCGCCGGAGATACCCGTCCAGGTAGGAGGCGTGCAGCTGCTCCTTGCCGGTGGACTTCGGGGCGGGCCGCGCGTAGTAGGGGTCGGCCAGCAGGTCCGCGAGCAGCCCCGCGTCGACGTCCCCGGCGGCGGCGAGGCGGCCGTCCCGGTCGCAGCCCTCCCGGCCCTCGGTGAGGCGGTGGGCCATCAGGTCGATCAGGGCGTTCGCGGGGCCGGTGTCGAAGGCCAGCGGCGCGCGGCCCGCCGCGAGCACGGTGATGTTCGCGATCCCGCCCAGGTTCAGCAGCGCCGTGGGGGCCTCGGGCTCCCCGAGCAGCAGGTGGTCCAGCATCGAGACCAGGGGAGCGCCCTGGCCGCCGGCGACCACGTCCCGGGAGCGGACGTCGCTCAGCACGGGCACCCCGGTGCGCTCGGCGATCCAGGCGGGCTGGCCGAGCTGCAGCGTCGCCGTGACGCGGCCGTCCTCGACGTCGTGCCGCACCGTCTGGCCATGGAAGACGATCAGGTCCGCCGCCGCGCCGGTCTCGGCGAGGACCTGCTCGACAGCCTCCGCGGCGGCGTGGCCGAGGCGGGCGTCGACGCTGCTGACCAGGGACAGCGGCACGTCCTCGGGGGTGAGCAGGCGCAGGATGTCGGCGCGCAGGGCGGGCTCGAAGGGCACCTCGCGGGAGGCCGGCAGGCGCAGGGCCAGGTCCTCGCCGGCGGGGTCGAGCTCGACCAGGGCCACGTCCAGGGCGTCGGCGGAGGTGCCGGTCATGAGGCCGACGATGATCACGGGGTCTCCTCGGATCGGGGGGCGGGGATGTCCAGCTCGGCGCGGATCGTGTACCGGTCGCCGCGGTAGACGGAGCGCACGAACTCGACGTACCGGCCCCCGGCATCGGTGGACGTGCGCTCGAACTGCAGGGCGGGGGAGTGGACGGGGACACCGAGGTCCCGTGCCTCCTGCACGTCCAGCACGGTCGGCTCGATGGTCTGGACCGCGTGGGCGATGCGGATGCCGTGGCGCTCGGCGAGCAGCGCATAGAAGGAGCGGTCCTCGAGGTCGGTGGCCTCCAGGTCCGGCAGCAGGGAGCGGGGCACCGTCAGCTCCTCCAGCGCCAGCGGCTCCCCGTCGGCCAGGCGGAGGCGGGTCATGGTGATGACCTCGGCGTCCTCGGTCAGGTGGAGCTGGCGGGCGATGCGGGCGCCGGCGGGGGAGACCTCGAAGGTGAGGGTGCGGGAGCCGGGGGTGAGGCCGCGGGCGCGCATGTCCTCGGTGAAGGAGGTGGCCAGCAGCGGCTGGTCCAGCTTGGGATGGGTGGCGAAGACTCCGGCGCCGTGGCGGCGGCGGACGGCCCCGCGGGCCACCAGGTCGTCGAGGGCGCGGCGCAGGGTCATGCGGGAGACGCCGAGCTCCTGGGCGAGCTCGCGTTCGGGCGGCAGCTGCTCGCCGGCGCTCATGTGCTCGAGCCGGTCCAGCAAGCCGTCGCGGATCGCGTGGTACTTGGTCACGGCCCCATTGAGCCACGTCACAGGGAGCAGATCAAGACCACTGGACTAACTTTTGGTCTCGATCCTGGTCTCGATCCTGGTCACGGCCGGGTCTCGGACGTGGTTCGGGGCGTGGTCCGGGGCGCGGAGTGGGCCGGGATGCCCGTCGCCGCCGCCCGTCCCGGGGGACGGTCGACGGCGACGAGCGGGAGCAGCCGGGCGGGCTCAGGCGAGGTCGGCGAGGGCCTCGAAGCGGACCAGGCGCTCGCGGTAGTGCTCGGTGTGCGCCGCGACCGGCTCGATGGTGCGCTGCACCGGCGCCTCGGCCGGCTCCGCCTCGGGGGCGGCCTGCTCGAGGGCCAGCACGGCCGCGCCGCGCATGGTGGAGCGGGAGATCGCGACGTGGTCGATGGGCGCGCCGAGGGCATCGGCCAGCAGGTGCAGCCAGGCGGGGATCGCCTCGGTCATGCCGCCCGAGAGCACGATCCGCTCCGGCTCCCCGCCGGCCTCGCGGAGCTGGTCGGCGATGCGCAGGAAGGACAGCGCCACGCCCTCCATCGCCCCGCGGAACATCTCCTCCGCGGTGGTGGAGGCGCCGACGTTCGCGAACAGGGCCCGGGCGCCGCCGCGCCACTTGGTGCCGCGCTCGCCGGAGAGGAAGGGCACCACCAGCGGCGTGCCCGCCGAGGGCGGGGCGGAGAACAGGGCGGTGGTGTCGGTCGCCGCGATGTCCTCGGGGATGGCGAGCTGGTGGCGGGACCAGTCCAGCACCCGCCCGCAGTCGCTCATCGCCGAGCCGACCAGGGTGCGACGGGCGTCGACCCGGTACGCCCACAGGCCGGACGGCAGGCGCGTGATCTCCGTGTCCAGCAGCTGCCGGATCGCGCCCGAGGTGGCGGTGGAGATGCCCCAGGTGCCCGCGCCCAGCGCGCCGACGCCGAGGTTCGCGGCCAGGCCGTCGCCGATCACGGGCACCCACACGGCGTCCGCGAGCTGCGGGAACTCGGCGGCCAGGGGGGAACCGGCCACGGGCAGGGCGCGGTCGGGGTCCAGCGGCTCGCCGAGCGCCTCCGCCTCGACGCCCGCGGCCTCCAGCAGCTCGGGCACGTACTCGCCGGTGCGGCGGTCGATCATCCCCGCCCAGGCGGCCGAGGCGGTGCCGAGCGCTGCGGTGCCCAGCAGGCGGTGCGCCGCGTACTCGCCCAGTGCCATGTAGCGGGCGGCGCGACCCGCGATCTCCGGGTGCTCCTCGCGCAGCCAGGCCAGGCGGGGCGTGGTGTACGAGGAGTGGAGGCGGGAGCCGGTGCGCTCGTGCAGGGCGTCCTCGTCCAGCCGCTCCCGCAGCGCCGCCACCTGGGCGTGGCAGCGGGTGTCCGCGTAGGTGATGCAGGGGGTCAGGGCGTCCCCGGCGGCGTCCACGGCCACCAGGGAGGAGGCGAAGGTGTCCACGCCGATCGCCGCGATGGGGCCGGGGATCGGCTCGCCCAGCACCACCCCGAGGGCGGTGCGGATCTCGGCCACGACCTGGTCGGCGTCGATGGTGCTGGTGCCGTCGTCGGCCACGGTGAAGGAGTGCAGGACCTTGTGCTTCGCGCCGCCGACCTCGCGGGCGCCCGCGTCGTAGACCGCGGCGCGGGTGCCGCCGGAGCCCACGTCGATGCCGACCACGAAGGGTCCCTGGGCGTCCTCGGGGGCGATGTTGAAGCGGGGCATCCGGGCTCCTCCTGGGGGTGGCTGGGCGGCGCCCGCCCGGGCATCCCTGCCGGGGGCGCGTCGGCCCCACCAGCATAGGGATCGCGGCCGGGCCGGGTCTGGGGCGGTCCACCAGTTGCCACCCGGGGGCACGGGCCGCCGGGCCCGGCCGCTCCCGCGCATACCCGCCTGCTGCCGGGCCCGCCCGTCGCCCGTGCTCCCGCCGGGCCCGCTCTCGCCATCCGCCCGCTGCGCCGCCGGCCTGTCCATGAGATGGACTCAGGAGGACACTCGCGCGTCTCGTGCAGGCGACTGTCTCCCTGAGTCCACCTCATGGACAGGCCTCGGGGCGGTCGGAGCTCAATCCAGCACGGACTGCCCCAGGTACTCGCCCTCGGCGCAGCCCGGCGGGATCGCGAAGACGGCCGAGCCGATCGGGGTGAGCCATTGGTTCAGCAGGTCCAGCTCGGCCAGGCGCCGCTGGATCGGCAGGAACTGCCCCTCCAGGTCCGCCTGGAAGGAGACGAACACCTGCCCCGACTCGGAGATCGCGTCCGCGCCCGCGGGCGGCGGCACGTCGTAGGAGTAGGGGCGGCGGTAGATCTCCTGGTGCTCGCCCTCGTCCACGCCGCGTGCGCGCCGCATGTGCGAGAACTCGGGGATCACCGAGAGCCCGTTCTCCGAGACGGCCTCGAAGTCGGGCTGGTCGCTCTCCGCGGTGCCGGTCAGCGGCGCCCCGACGTCCAGGGTGCGACCGGAGGCCTGCTCACGGGCCACCCGGTCCACCTCGTCCCAGCCGTCGAGGTCCATCCGGATGCGGCGCAGCACCATCGAGGTGCCGCCTGCGAAGGGCCCCTCGTCGATCCAGACCACCCGGGAGAAGTGCTCGCTGCCCGGCTCGGGGTTGGCGCTGCCGTCCACCTGGCCGAACAGGTTGCGCTGGGTGCTGCCGGGCCGGGTGACGCCGTGGGCGCGACGGACCCCGTGCTGCACCCAGCGCACGGTGGTGAAGGCGCGGGTGTCCTTCAGCAGCATCCGCGCCGCGTGGGCGACGGTGAGCGGGTCCTCGGCCGCGACCTGCAGCATCAGGTCCCCGCCGGTGAACTCCTCGGCCAGGTCGTCGATCTCGAAGGCCGGCAGCGGGGCCAGCCAGGCCGGCGCCTCCCGCTCGGCCCGCCGCATCAGCCCGGGTCCGAAGCCGACGGTGAGGGTGAGCCGGGCCGGACGTGCGGCGAGCTCCGGCTCGGTGTCGGCGAGGGCCGGCTCGCCCTGGGTGAGACGCGCGGCGTCGTCGGTGAGCAGGCGCAGCATCCGCAGCACGCCCTCGCGGTCCACCCCCTCGCGCAGATCCAGGCCGAGGAAGGTGGCGGCGGCGGGCGCCGGGGTCTCGACCCCGGCCTGGTGGACGCCGTGGAAGGGGACGGTGTCGCCGCCGATCAGCGGGTCGGCCGCCGCGGCGGGGGTGGACCGGAGCGCCCGGTCCACCCCCACCGAGGCCGCCCCCACGCCCAGGGCGCCGACGCCCGCGGTGCCGGCCAGCAGCAGCCGGCGCCGCCCGGGGTCGGTCGATCGCTCGGAACGGGGGGAGCGGGTCACTCGCCCTCGGCCTCCTCCGTGCTCTCGTCGTCCATGCCCTCGTGGTCCATGACCTCCATGCCGCCGACGTCGGAGCCCATGCCCTCCATCTCCTCCGTCTCCTCGGAGGAGTAGTTCTCCTCGGCGCCCGCGTAGTCCTTCACGGTGGCGGTGACGGGCACCTCGGTGCCGTCCTCGAACAGGAGCGTCAGCTCGACCTCGGCGCCGGGCTCGAGCGGCTCGACCAGGGACATGAACATGAGGTGGTTCCCGCCGGGCTCGAGCACCAGCTCGCCGCCCGCGGGGAGCGGGAAGCCGCCCTCCTTCTCCGACATGCTCATGCCGCCGGAGCCGTCGGACGAGGTCTCGTGCAGCTGCACCTCCGGGGAGGCCTCGGTCTGCACGCCGTTCAGGGTGAGGTCGGTGTCGGTGCCGTTGACGACGGTGCCGAAGGCGGCGGTCATGCCTTCCTCGGCGGCCTTCACCCAGGGATCGGTGACGGTGACCTGCCCGGTGGCGGCGCCGCCGTCGGAGGCCGTGGTGTCGGTGGTGTCCTCGTCGGAGCCGCCCGCGCAGGCGGCCAGGGGGAGCGCGAGCATCCCGACCAGGGCGGCCCGGCGCGGCAGCCGGGCGGAGCGGGACCAGGGGAAGGCCGAGGAGGGACGGGCGGAATGGGAACGGGTGATGCGGGACATGCGGGGTCCTTTCGGTGGGCTCACCGGGGCGCGTTCCCGTCCCGTGACGACGGGGCGCGGGGCCTCGGGTTCCGGACGCCGCGCGGCCGCGAGGCGACGCGCGACGCCGCGCCGGACAGCGGTGCCACGACGGGATGCGGAGGCCTCGACGGGTCGTCAGGGGCGCTCGGGCCCGGGACGGGGCAGGGACGAGCGTGGTTTACGGTGCGGTGAGCGGGGATGATCAGGGCGTGCCGATGCACGGCACGGTCTCGTGCCGCCGCGGGGCGGTCACGGGCAGGGGTCAGATCACCCGGGCCGGAGGACCCCGCAGGGCGTACGGGGTGAGCACGGCCCGCCGCAGGTGCGGCAGGGCCGGCAGCAGCGCCGGCGGGGCCGTGCGGGGCGGAGCCGTCGGGGCAGGGGAGAGGTCGGTCGGGACCCGACGGGCGAGGAAGCGCCAGAGCCGGGCCGTGAGGGCGGCGCCGCGCAGCAGCAGGGTCTCCCCGCGATGCAGCAGCACGGTCGTGACCAGCGCGGCCATCACGTGCCAGAGGGCCATCTGCACCGAGCCGTGGCCGACGTGCACCGCCGTCGCGGCCGCCTCGTGGGTGAGGGCGTGGCCGCCGGAGGACCCGGCCGTCGCGAGGTGGCCACCGTGACCCAGGTGGGAGCCGGGCGGGTCGACCATGGTCACGGCCCCGTCCCCGGCGGTGCCGAGCACGAACAGACCGTGGAACAGCGCCTGCGAGCCCAGCACCGCGGCGCCCATGCGGGGCAGCCCGAAGCGGGTGCCGGCCAGCACCGTGCACAGCGCCACGGAGAGCCACCAGGGCACCAGCAGACCGAGCGCGGTGGGCACCTCGCCGCCGCCGATCAGGTGACCGCCGAGCGCCACCGTGGTGGCGAGGGTTGCCGCGAGCGCGCCGCGCAGCAGGCGCAGCGGGTCGCGGGCAGAGGTCATGCCTCCATTGTGCCGCGCCCGGACGGGGCGGTACAGCGACGGGGCCCGGGCCCTGCGAGCGACGCCACCCCATCCTCGGGGCACGTATCTCCGCTTCGCCGCCACGGCGATCTCCTGGCGCGGGCCGGCACCCTTCGTCTTCGTGCCGGTGCCGCCGGAGGAGGCCGACGCTATCGCCGCCCTCGTCCCGCGCCTGACCTACGGCTGGGGCGTCATCCCGACCACTGTGCTGATCGGCGGCACCACCTTCACCACCTCGCTGTTCCCCCGCGACGGCGGCTACCTGGTGCCCGTGAAGGCCGCGGTGCAGCGGGCCGAGCAGCTGGGACCCGGCGACGAGGTCACCGTCGAGCTGCACCTCGAGGAGAGCTGAGGGCACCCCCGTTCACGGCCGCCTCGTGACCGCGGCCGGGCGCTTTGGCAGACTCGCGGCATGACGACGACGCCCCGCCGCCCCGGCCGGTCCCTCGCCCCCGGCCAGCTGTGCCGCATCCGGATCCGGGACCGCGCCAGCGGCCGGGTGCGCACCGTGCACGAGACCGCCGAGCGGCTGTTCGAGGCGCCGAACTGGTCGCCGGACGGCCGCCTGCTGCTCAACGGCGAGGGTCGGCTGTGGTGGCTGCCCGTCACCGGCGGGGAACCCGCCCCGATCGATGCACCGGGCCTGCCGCCCGTGAACAACGACCACGTGCTCGCCCCGGACGGCGTCACGGTCTTCGCGACCGGCACCGACGGCCACCTCTGGCGCCTGCCCGCCACCGGCGGCGAGGCCGTGCAGGTCACGGGCGACGACGGCGGGCGCCACTACCTCCACGGCATCCGCCCCGACGGGCAGCGCCTGGCCTACGTGCACCTCGTGCCCGGCGCCGGGAAGCCCCTCTCGGCCCGCATCCGCACCTGCGCCCCCGACGGCGGCGACGTGCGGGAGGTGCCCACCGAGCCCGGCCCGGCCGACGGCCCCGCCTGGACCGCCGACGGCTCCGCCCTACTGGTCAACACCGAGGCCTTCTCCACCACGCCGGGGCACGCGCAGATCGCCCGGATGCGGGAGGACGGCACCGGGCGGGTGCAGCTCACCCACGACGAGCGGGTCAACTGGTTCGCCCACGACGCCCCCACCGGCGACGCGGTGCTGTACCTCAGCTACCCGCCCGGCACCGAGGGGCACCCCGCCGACCTCGAGGTGGAGCTGCGCCTGGTCGAGGACGAGCGCTGGGACTCGCCGCGCACCCTGGTCACCCTGCACGGCGGCCAGGGCACCATCAACGTGCCCTGCTGGGCGCCCGACGGCTCGGCCTTCGCCTACGTCGACTACCCGAACGTGGCCGCCGCCGGCGACTGAGGGGATCCGGCCGGTCCTGGCCCAGGGCCGGGGGCCGTTCGCGCTGTCCTGCGCTCGGCTCCCTCCCGTTCAGCCCTCGGAGCCGGGGGCGGGCCCGTCGGCGTGGCCGAACTCGACGGCGTACCGGGCGCGCAGCTCCTCCCAGCCGTGCTCCATCGCGTCCATGCCCACGATCCGCTCCTGGTCGAGGCCGGAGAGCTGGGCGTCGAGCACCGCCAGGCACACCTGCCAGCCGGCCGCGTAGTACTGCGCCTGCTCGATCTCGGGCAGCACGGTCTGCATCACCAGGCGGCCCTCCTCGATCACCCAGCCCACGGTCGCGTCCGCCCAGCGGTGGGTGAGCGCGTGGGTGCCGGCCACCTCCAGCACGTCCGCGGTGACCGGGTCCTCCTCCGGGTGCTCGCGGGACAGCGCCGGACCCTCCGAGGTGAGCGGACGGTCGGGCACCACGGGGGACCAGCGGGCCAGCACCTCGGGGTCGGTGACGGCCTGCCAGAGCTGCTCCTCGCTGCCGGCGAGATCGACCTCCAGCAGCAGGGCGTCCTCGGTGAGGGTGGCCCGCACGGGCAGCTCGCGGATGCGGGTGTCGATGTCGGGGACGGCGGGATCGGTCGGTGTGCTCATGGATCCTCCTGTGCAGCCGTGTCGGCGCTGGGGTGTCGGCGTCTGGGGACGATCCTGCCAAAGGGCTCCGACAGGGGACGGGACCTGGCGGGGACGAGCCCGGTGGCATCCGGCCGGGGCGAGCGGTCCGTCGCGAGGTCCGCCGCAGGGGGCGTCTCGCGGCGGCGGGTCACAGCACGGTGATGCCCTCGACCTTCTCGGCTTCTTCGGCCGCGATCGCGTGCAGGCGCTGGACCATGACCCGCGCCGCCGGGTTGTCGAGCAGATCGACCGCCTCTCAGTCGTCGCCGACGCTGACGGCCAGGTCGTCGGTGACCACGATGTCCCCGCGCTTGTCGAGCTCGTTGATGGAGCAGTCGCGGTGGACCAGGGAGAGCGCGAGATCAGGGAAGCGCTTGCGCACCTCCTGGGAGATGCGCGGCACCCAGGTGGCCGCCACCGAGCTGGCGTAGGCGAAGGCGAGAGAGCCGGTGCGACCGGCGCGCAGCTCCCCGGCGAGACGACCCACCTCGTCGAGGGCGTCCAGGGCGGTGCCGACGGCGGTGGCCGGCTCGCGCCCGGCGGGGGCGACCTCGATGCCGCGGCCGGACTTCTCCATCAGGGTCACCCCGGTCTCCTAGCGCAGCGAGCTGAGGTGCTGACAGACGGCGGAGGGCGTGCACCCCAAGGGCTTCGGCGCTCAGGCGGATGCTGCCGGTCTCCACCACGGAACGCAGCACGCGGAGCTTCGTCGGATCGAGCATGGCCCCGCCCTAGGCCGAACAGTGCGACTGAACAATGGGGAAGAAACGTTCGCTTGTCCTTCCGGATGGGCGGGGGCAGCAGAGAAGCATGTTCACCGACGACACCGCCTGCATCCTTCTCACCCTCATCCAGCTCCTCGCCCTGATCGTGCTGATCGCGGGCGGCTCGGTGGCCCTCGGGGCCCTGGGCCGGTACCTGCTCGGCCGCATCGACACCCGACCCGCCGGGGCCCCCGATCGCGCCGCGGAGGTCGCCCCGCAGCCGGCGCGACGCCCCGTGCCCGTGCTGGCCCGCTCCTCCCGCAGCGCTCGCAGGTGGACCGCGGCCCAGGAGCGCAGCGGACGCCACGCCTCCGCCCGCTGGGCCATATCGCCCGGCCCGTACCGCAGCCGGATCTCCTGCTTCAGGCGCCCCTCGTGCACCGGCAGGAGATCCGACGCGTTCGCGCCGCGGATCACCACCAGCTCCGCCGCGAAGGGGCCGATCCCCAGGACCGTGCGCACCCGGGCCAGGGCCGCGGCGGGATCGAGGACACGCAGGATCGCAGCCCCGGGAAGGCCGCCTGGGCCTCGCCGATCACCGGATGGCGCTCGCCGATGCCGGGCCAGGAGGTGCCGTGCAGGTCGAGGGAGAGGAAGCGGGCCACCTGCGAAGCTGCGCGAGGTCGCGAGGGACCATGGGCCGCGTACCTCGTGCTCGATGGTGAGCGATGCGGGGGTCTCACCGGGCGGGTTCCGCATCGTGCGGGGTCAGCACGTAGCCCTCGGGCCCCACGAAGGAGAAGTGGCGACCGAAGGGGGGTCGGCGGGTTCCACAACGATCTCGATGCCCGCCGCGACCATGCGTCCGTGCAGTGCATCCGCATCGGGCACGGCGATCCAGATCGAGACGCCGGCGCCGGGGCGCGGGGTGGCGGTGGCCGGATCGAGGCCGGGGAGAGGTCGGCGCACGGCCATGGGGATCGGCGTGGTGTCGAAGACGATCGCGCCGGGCCGGTCCATCGCCATCCGGGGGAGGTCGAGGTGCTCCTCGAGGAAAGTGGCGGCGGCCTAGGGGTCGTGGACCTGGCGGGCAAGGGAATCGGGGCCGAGGGACGTCATGGGTGTTCCTTGGTGATGACGGGCGTCAAATATCAGGAATTTGATATGCAGGCAGCACCCGCGGGGTATGTCGAGATATTGACATGGATGTGCCGCGAGAGGACCCCGCCAGCACCGCCGACACCACTCCGCCGCTGACCCGACGGGTGGGGTACGTGCTCAAGCAGGCCCTCGGCCTGATGCGCGCCCGTATGGATGAGGACCTGCGCCCGCACGGCCTCACCGTTCCCCAGTACGCTTGTCTGGAGCTGCTGCACGGCCCCGCGGATGAGTCGCCCCTCGAGCTCACCAACGCCGAGCTCGCCCGCGGCGCCTTCGTCTCCGCGCAGTCCATGAACCAGGTGGTGAAGACGCTGCATGACCGCGGCCTGGTGGAGCGGCCGGCGGAATCCGTGAGCGGACGTCGCCAGCCGGTCCGCCTCACCGCCGCAGGTCGCGCGGCCGTCACGGCCGCGCAGGGCGAGGTACGGGCCATCGAGAAGCGCATGCTCGCGCCGCTCACCGCCGCGGAGGGCGAGGCGACGGTCGCGGCACTCACCGCGATGGTCGCCGCACTGCACGAGCGTCCGGACTGACGCGCGAGAGGCTCGCCTCCCGGATCAGGCCCCGAAGCGGGGCGCGGGCAGCTCCGGTGCCGTCGCCGCCGGGTGCTCCTCCAGCAGCGCCAGGGCCTCCTCCACCCCGCGGGCCAGCTGGGGATCCTCTCCGGCCACCCAGGCGTTCGGAGGCAGCGGCACCTCGATGTCGGGCTCCACGCCGTAGTTCTCGATCGCCCAGTCCTGGCCCTCGAACCAGCTCGCGTACTTCGGCTGGGTGACGCCGGTGCCGTCCACCAGGTCGAAGCGGCCGTCGATGCCGATCACGCCGCCCCAGGTGCGGGTGCCCACCACGGGACCGATCCGCATCGCCTGCGAGACCGCGTTCACGATGTCGCCGTCGGAGCCGGCCTCCTGGTTCGTCACCAGCACCACTGCGCCGCGCGGGGCGAAGGAGGGGTAGGTGCCGGGCCGCTCGTTCCGCGGGAAGTCCCAGGACAGCACGCGCCGGGCCAGCCGGTCGGTGACCAGCTGCGAGGTGTGGCCGCCGCTGTTGTAGCGCACGTCCACCACGATGCCCTCCTTCGTGGAGGCCTCGCGCAGGTCACGGTGCATCTGTGCCCAGCCGCTGGAGACCATGTCGGGGATGTGCAGGTAGCCCAGGCGCCCGTCGGACAGCTCTGCGACGGCCTCGCGCCGCGAGGCCACCCATGCCTGGTAGCGCAGCTGGGTGTCATCGCCCAGCGGCGTCACCACCACGCGGCGCTCCGCCCCGTCCCGTCTCAGCAGCAGCTCGGTGGGCTTGTGCGCGGAGCCCACAAGCAGCGGACCCACGCCCTCGGCGCCGACCTCGCGGCCGTCGATCCGCACGATCACGTCGCCGACCTCGGCGGCCACCCCGGGCGCCAGCAGCGGGGAGCGGGCACCCGGGTCCGAGGAGTCCCCGGGCAGGATCCGGGTGATCGCCCAGCCCTGCGCGGCTGGCTCCAGCTCGGCCCCGAGGTAGGCGGTCAGCATCGGCGGGTCCGCCTGATAGGGCGGGCCCATCACGTAGGCGTGGGAGGTGCCGAGCTCGCCCATGACCTCCCACATCAGGTCCTGGAAGTCGTCCTCGGTGACCACCCGGGCGATCACCGGGTCGTACCAGGAGGTCATCGCGTGCCAGTCCTGGCCATCCATGTCGGCCCGCCAGTACTGCTGCGCCATGATCCGGTAGTTGTCCCAGAGCATCCCGCGGCGCTCGGCCACCGGGTCCACCGTCAGCCGCAGCCGGGAGGTGTCGATGACGATCCGTGCCGGGTCCTCCTCCTCCGCCTTGCGCGTGGCCGGGAGCTGCACGAAGGCCTCGGCCTGTCGGATCACCAGGGACTCGCCGTCGCCGGCGGCCCACAGCTCGGTGACGCCCTCGGCGAGCACCGTCAGCTTCCGGTCGGCGAGGCTCCAGTGCTCGAGCGTCGGGGCCGGGTCCTCGCCCTCCACCCCCGCGCGGGCGGCGCCGAGCTCGGTCGCCTGCGGGTGCCGCAGCCAGACGAAGCCGCCACTCACCGCGGTGAGGTGCGAGTAGGAGCCCGAGGGCACCGGGAAGGGCACCACTCGTGCCTCGACGTCCTCGAGGTCCACGACGGTCCGCGGGGCGACCTCGGCGGCATCGGCCCCGGCGGGGCTGCTCGCGCTGACCGGCGGGGCCGTGGCCGGCTCGGCAGCGCTCGCCTCCACGCTCGGGGTCTCCGCGGCATCCGTCCCAGTGGCGGTGTCGGCGGCGGGCTTCGCCGGATCGGCGGAGGCCGACCAGCCATCCGGGTGCGGGCCGAAGGGGTCCTCGGTGGTGCGCTGCAGCGGGATCAGGTGCGGCCGTTCGGCGTTGACGAAGCCCAGGTCGAAGACCATGTCGTCGTAGGCGGTCTCGAAGGTGCGCAGGGACAGCATCGCCAGGTGCTTGCCGTCGGCGCTGAAGGCGGGCTCGCTGTCCTGGTACTTCCCCGAGGTGAGCGCGCGGCCGGTGGGGTCGGCGTCCTGCACGTCGGAGATCATCAGCCGGCCCAGCGTCCACGAGTCCGGCTCGGTCCATACCAGGTAGCGGCCGTCCGGTGACCAGGCCAGGGAGCGGATCTCGCCGCCGTTGGAGCGGCCGAGCTCCCGGATGCCGTCCAGCCGCGGGGAGGTCGGCTCCGCGGCGCCGTCCTGCTCCCAGGCGGAGGCCGCGCTCGCCGGGGCGGCCTCCTGTGCCGCGGTGCGGCTGGGGTCCTCGACCCCGCGCAGGGTCACCAGGTGGACGGCGTTCTCGGAGGTCGAGACCGCGACGCGGGAGCCGTCGGGGGAGGGGGCGACGTGCAGGACCCGCCCGAGGGGGCCGAGATCCAGCTCGATCGGCTCCCCGGAGCCGTCCAGCCGCACCAGGGCGAGCCGGTCCGAGCCGACGCCGCCCTCGGTGCGGTCCGCCTGCGCGGCCTCGTCGCTGACCAGCAGGGCGTAGGGGCTGCGGCCGAGCGGCTGTGCCTCCCGCAGGCGCAGCCCGCAGCGGCCCGCGAGCAGGCGGGAGGGACCGCCGCGGTGGGTGAGCAGATGGGCGCTGCCGCGCCACTCCACCACGCTCGCCCGGGCGTCGTGCACGGGACGCATGGCCAGCAGGTTCGCGCTCGGGGAGGCGGGGCGCGGCAGCCGGGCGGCCCCGACGCCGTGGGTGCGCACCTCGATCTCGCGCGGCGCGGCCTCCAGGGAGTCCATCGCGAACAGGCGCCCGCGGGAGCCGAACACGATGGTCGTGCCGTCGGTCGCGGGCTCGCGCAGGTAGCCCTCCGCGGAGCTCAGCGCGGTGTGGGCGCGCAGGTCGGAGCCGTCCGCGGCCACCGACCACAGGTTCGCGCTCGCCCGGTCGGTGCGCGCAGCCCCCGCCCCGGGGGTGTCCGAGGCGAAGATCAGCCGGTCGCCGTACCAGGCGATGCGGATCTTCGAGGCCAGCAGCTCGTCCAGCAGCGGCTCCCAGGAACGCGCGGCGTGCTCGGCCGCCGGGGCGTCCAGCGCGACGGCCTGCCGGGAGATCCACAGCTTCACCGCGGTGCCGCCCTGGTAGTGCTTCCATCCGGCCTGGTCACGGCGCCACGGGGTGCTCACCACCGTGGTGCCGTCGGGGTGCATCGCGACCTCCCCCGAGCGGCCGAGCGGCAGCAGCTCCGCGGCGCCGTCCAGGTCCACCGCCCAGAGCTGGGCGTCCCGCGCCAGCGGGGCGCCATGGCTGGTGGTGGCGAGGACCCGCCCGTCGGGCAGCCAGCCGGAGACCTTCGTGGTGGGCTTGCCCCAGGTCGTGAGGCGGCGCGGCGGGACGGAGCCGTCGACCGTGGCGACCCAGATCTCCGGGCCGCCCGACGTGCGGGACATGAACGCGATGAGGGCGCCGTCGGGGGAGAAGCGCGGATGGGCGACGGGCGCACCCTCATCGGTGAGGCGCCAGGCGGTGCCGCCCGCCAGCGGGGCCAGCCAGACATCGTTCGCGGCGGTGAAGGTCACCAGGTCAGCGTGGACATCGGGGTGGCGGAGGTACGCGGCGTGCGCGGGGGTGTCGCTCATGGCCTCACCTTACGGCGGGGCACCGACGCACGAGGCGCGGGCGCGGGGACGCGGGGAATCCTGCGTGCGCGGGAAGGTCGGGGCCCGGCTCAGGCCAGGGCCTCGGCCACGACCTCCTCGCTGCGGCGCAGCACCAGGGCGAGCTCGCCGGCCGTGAGCGCCCCGGCGGTGTCGGCGGGATCCTGCCGCAGCGCGGAGGGGATCATCCCGGTCGCATCGAGCCAGCTCACCGCGGGATCGACGGCGTCCTCGGGCACGGTCGCGGCGACGCCGAGGGCCAGCAGCGAGGGACGCAGCAGATGCGTGAGCGCGGCGGCGCCCTCGGCGCGGGTGACCGCCCGCTCCGGGTGCACCGCGAAGTCCGCGTCCACCGTGAGCGCGCCGCGGCCGAGCAGCCAGAGCAGTGCCGCGCGGCGGTCGACGTCGTCGCCGAGGTCGACGGCCGGGTCCACGGCGGGGGCGGGCACCGCGGGGGACCCGGCGGCGCGATGCAGGGCACGCGCCAGGGCGCCGCGGTCCACGGTGTCCGCCGCGGCGGTCGTGCCGTCGAGCACCCCCGCCTCGGTCGCCCAGATCAGCGCCTCCTCGGCGCCGTCCAGGGCGGAGGTGCCGCCCACCAGGGTCGAGCGCAGCCGCGGCACCCCGATCGCTCCGAGCGGCACGGCGGTCACCGCGAGGGCGGCGGCCCCCAGCAGCACGGGCCGACGCGACGGCCCGGAGGGCTCCGGCGCGGCGGAGCGCGGAACCGCGGACCGGGCGGCCGTGGTCACCGGGGCGGCGGCGTGCGGGGCCGCGGGCCGGGGCGCGCCGGGTGCGCCGTGGCGCAGACGCGGCACCGGAGGACGTCTCACAGCCATCGCAGCGCCCCCATCCGTTCCACGATCGCGCAGCTCACGGCGAGATTGCCCCAGCCGTTCAGGTGGGTGCCGTCCGCGGCGACCAGCAGCGGCGGGGTCACGCCCTGCGCCAGCGCCTCGTGCGTCGAGGCCTGCTCCAGCAGATGCAGCGGGGCCAGGCTGTCCGCGGAGGCCAGCCCGTCCTCACTGGTCAGCAGGGCCTGCAGGTCCAGGAAGCGCTCGCCGTAGCGATCGGTCTGCTCCGCGTTGACCGTGGCCAGGGCCTCCCCGGTGTCCGAGCCGACGGGGTCGCGCTCGGTGGGCCACTGTCCCAGCACCAGGCTGTCCGTCGCCGGCGTGGGGGTCGACTCCCAGAGCCGCTGGACGTCGGCCAGCACCTGCTCCACCTCGCGGATGTTGTTCTTGCCCGTCCACAGGATCTGCCGCGCATCGTCGAGCCCGTCGGTGAGCGTCGAGGTCAGCGTGCCGTCGGCGAGTCGGGCGGAGGGGTCCTCGGGGGTGAAGCGCCAGGCGCCGTCGGCATCGTCGACCAGGCCGGTCACCGTGCCGAGCCGCGCCGGGAAGACCAGCGGGCCGACGGGGGACAGGCCGCCGTCGAGATCGAACAGCACGGCCCCCGTGCCGGTCGCGGGGGTCGTGAGCAGCGTGGCATGCGGCGTGTCCAGGCCGCGGGTGAGCATCGTGTGCCCGGAGCGGGTGGCCGCCACGCCGAAGGGATGCACGACGCCGTCGCCGCAGGCCAGCGCGAGGCGCTCATGGATCCGCACCGGCAGCGGGGAGTCGTCCTCGCCGCGGTGCGAGCTCATCGAGCTGGACCCCCACAGGGTCAGCGGACGGCTCGCGGCGGCGGGTGACAGCAGGTCCCGGAGTGCGGCGCTTCCCGTGTCGGCGACCGGTGAGGCCGGGACCAGAGCGGGCGTCGAGGGCACGGGGACCTTCCGGAGGAGCCGGGGACGAGAGGAGGGCGGGCGCCGGAGCGCCCGCCCTCACCGTAGGTCCTGGTCCCCGCCCTCCGGGAGAGGACGTGACCGGATCGGCCCCGTGCCGCCTCCGTTCAGGCGCTGATCGGGTCGCCCTGCACCGGGCCCTCGGTGTTCGGCCGCCAGCCCAGCGCCGGGGCGACGTGGGTCGCGAAGCTCTCCAGGATGTGCAGGTTCAACTCGACGCCGGCCTGCGAGGGGATGGTGAGCATCAGCGTGTCGGCGCTCTGCACCGCGGCGTCGGCACGCAGCTCCTCGATCAGCTGGTCCGGCTCGCCCACGAAGGTGCGGCCGAAGGTGGAGCGGTGCCCGTCGATGATGCCGATCTGGTCGGCGCCGTCGCCCGGACGCAGGCCGAACAGCCGCCGGTCCTGCTCCGTGATCACCGGGAACACGCTGCGGGAGACGGAGACGCGCGGGGCGCGGGTGTGCCCGGCATCCCGGAACGCCTCGCGGTAGCGGTCGATCTGCTCGGCCTGGAGGTCGGCGAAGGAGGCGCCGGTGGCCTCGGTGAGCAGGGTCGAGCTCATGAGGTTCAGGCCCTGCCGACCGACGTCCTCCGCGCTCTCCCGGGAGCCGGCGCCCCACCAGATGCGGGTGTCCAGGCCCGGGGACTGCGGCTCGATGTGCAGTCCGGCGCCGGGGGAGACGGGCGCGCCGTAGGGCTGCGCTGCCGCCCGGGCCATCGGCTCCCCGCGGATCGCGGCGAGGAACTGCGGGAACTTCTCGCGGGCGATGTCGGCGCCGCGCGGGTCGGTGCTGCCGGTGTAGCCGAAGGCCTCCCATCCGCGCTCGGCGGGCTCGGGGCTGCCGCGGGAGACGCCGAGCGCCACCCGGCCGTCGGCGATCAGGTCCAGCGCCGCGGCCTCCTCCGCCATGTAGAGCGGGTTCTCGTAGCGCATGTCGATGACGCCGGTGCCGACCTCGATGCGCTGCGTGCGGGCGGCGACCGCCGACAGCAGGGGCATCGGGGAGGCGGACTGGGTGGCGAAGTGGTGGACGCGGAAGTAGGCGCCGTTGACGCCGAGCTCGTCCGCGCCGACCGAGATGTCGAGGGCGTCGTGGAGCATCTGGCGCGCGCTGAGGCCGCCCTGCTCGGGGCGACCGCCGTAGTGACCGAAGCTGAGGAATCCGAAGGCTCGCATGATGGTCCCAACCCTAGCGATTGGTTGAATATTCCATAAATGGGTGTGTGGCGTGTCGCCAGGGCGCCAGGGCGCCTGGGCGGCGCGGGGGCCGCGTCGAGCGTGGGCGGGATCAGCCGTGCGCACCGGCCACGACGATCGCGAACAGCACGCCGAAGGGGTCCGTGACCTGCCCGTAGTGGTCTCCCCAGGGCGCCAGCTCGAAGGGCATCGCGAGGCGGCCTCCGGTGGAGGTCACCTTCTCGATCAGCGCCTTCGCCTCCTCGACCGAGTCCAGACCGATCAGGAACGAGTACACGTCCGAGCCCAGTGGCGGCAGCTCCTGCCCGGGGCTCGCGATCGAGTCGCCCCCGGCCAGGGTGAGCAGCCCGCCGGTGAGCACCCCGTGGGCCACGGCGCCGGGCGGCGGGGCGAAGGGGAAGCCGGAGAGGTCCGGGAACTCGTCGTAGGTCATCACCTCGAGCTCCCCGCCGAAGGTGTCCCGGTAATAGGCGAAGGCCTCGCCCGCGTTGCCGGGGAAGCTGATGTAGGGCGTGTTCTGCGGGGTGGCCATGCGGGACTCCTTGGGGTGACGGAACTCCCGGGGCGCCGCGCGCGGCACCCCGGCGCGGACGGCCGGGAGGTGCCCCCGCGCGCTCAGTCAAGCACGCCGCCCAGCCCCCGACCAGCCCATCCGTCCCACCCCGCGCGCCGCGCCGCCCGGATGCGCCCCCACGCCCCCATCCCTGTCCACGAGATGTACTCAGGTGGCATGTCGCGTGGATAGTGCACGCGGCATGTCACCTGAGTACATCCGGTGGACAGCGCCCGCGGCTCACCCTCGGCGTCGCGGCCTGCGATGGACACCGGCCCGGATCATCGCCAGAAGGGTGGCGAGGGTGTGGTCCCAGTCCAGCATCACCTGTTCCCAGGTCAGACGCACCACCGTGTACCCGAGACGGTGAGCCGTAAGGTCCCGCAGACGATCGCGGTGGAAGTCCTCGACCCCGGCGTGATGGGCGACGCTGTCGCACTCGATGATGAGGCGCTCGCCGACCAGCAGATCCACGCGCCCGATGCCCTCCACCCAGACCTGGGAGCGCATCCGGGCCCCGGCGCGAGTCAGTCCGCGCCGCACCCGGGTCTCCGTGCCCGACTCCGCGTCCCCTCGCAGCGGGAAGATCGAGGCTTGGCGCCGCTGGGAGAGCGAGGCCGTGGCGGCCTGCACGGCGGAGGCGTCGATGAGCTTCAGGTGCAGGCCCGATTCGAGGACGATCGCCGCCCCGTCGGCATCCAGGCAGTGCACCGCGTGTTCGAGGGCGAGCGGCAGCGGGAGCACCGGATGGGGATCCGGCCATCTCCGCAGGATCGGGGCATGCAGGACCACGTCGCATCCGGGCGCGATGTCGAGTCGCGCGCTGCGCAGGGCGGCGCGGTGGTCGCCGCGGGAGGTCGGGACCCAGAAGCCGTACAGGTTGAGTGCGTCGACGCAGGTCACCCGGTGGCCGTGCCGAAGTGCCCGGAGGACGGCGGCCGGGGTGTCGCCGGTGGCGTAGTAGCCCCGGCCCAGCGCGATGATCGTCCCCTCGGCGACCAGGCGCTCGATCGCGCGGCGCCCGTAGCCGGCATCCTCCAGTTCGCGACGGGTTCGGACGTGGACCTCGGGTCCCCGCGGTGGCGACATCATCGGACCAGCGTCGTGCTCCGTTGCGCGGGCCGTGGTGCCCGGGACCCCGGCGGTGGACGTGTGGACGGTGGGGAGGAATCGCGTGGCACCCGGTCGGGACCGCGTCCGCCCACCGCGAGGTCGTGTCCGTCGGATGTACTCGGGTGGCAGGCCGCGCGCCTATTCCACGCCACCTGTCATCTGAGTACATCTCGTGGACAGTGCCGGGGCGACTGGCGGGGGAGGACCGAGGGGGGTCGGGTCGGACGTGCGCGGGGGTCGGATCGGCCCGGGCACGCAGCGTGCGCGCCGCCGGACGCGCGGACGCCCGGGCACGGGGGGTGCCCGGGCGTCCGGTGGATCAGGAGGTCAGCGGGTCACTCGCCGTCGGCCTCGGTGGAGCCGGCGGGGCGCTCTCCCAGCTCGGCGTCCAGACGCAGCAGGCCGGAGCCGTCATCACCGATCAGCTTCACGCGGCCGATGATCTCGGAGACGGTGGCCTCCTCCTCGATCTGCTCGTCCACGAACCAGTTCAGCAGCGGGCGGGAGTCGTAGTCGCCCTCCTTGTCGGCCGCGCGGTACAGCTCGCGGATGGATTCGGAGACCTTCTCCTCGTGGGCCAGGGAGGCCTCGAAGATCTCGAGCACCGAGAGGCCGGCGGCCACGTGGGGCGCCTCGATGGTGCCGATGGCGGCGTGGTTGCCGCGGTCGGAGACGTGCTGGATGAACTTGTTGGCGTGGACGATCTCCTCGTCCGCCTGGTGGCGCAGCCAGGCGGCGATGCCGGTGAGGTCCTGCTCGTCGGCCTCGATGGCGAGCTGCCGGTAGGTGATCGAGGCGGCGAACTCGAGGGTGATCTGGTCCTGGAACTTCTTCTCAAGGGTGTCGGAGAGCTTCATGGAACCGACCATAGACCCTGGTCGTGCGCTTGTCAGCCGTGCCGAGCCTCACCTCATCGGTCCAGGTCACGTAGGGAAACCTCGCCTCACGCCGGAGCGAGGGGCGAGGCCCGCGGTCGATGTGTCACCAGGTCGGCGTCCGGACCTCGGCGGCTCAGCAGGTCCCGGTGCCGGCGGAGGCTTCCCAGGAGTGGGCGACGAGCTCGCGCAGCACGTCCTCGTCCACGTCCTTCAGGCCGTTCACGTACAGGCAGGCCACCGCGCGACGGTGCTTGCCCAGGCGCTCCAGCAGCTCGGCGGTGCGCGCGTTGTCCTGCAGCACGTGCAGCGAGAGCGCCGCCTTGCGGGGGCTGAAGCCGACCCGGGGCCAGGTGCCGCTGCTGCCGCCCGGGTTCTCGTACGCCGTCTCGCCGAAACCGATGATGCTGGGGCCCCACATCACGGGCCGCTCGCCGGTGACCTCGCCGAACAGCTCCAGCAGGCGGGCGCTCTCCTCGCGCCGGCGCGCGGTGGGCAGGGCGGCGCAGTAGGCGACGGGGTCCTCGTCGGTGGGCTGGGTCTTCGGGGCGTCGGCCATGGGCACAGGGTAGGCCGGGGCTTCGCGCGCTGGGTACAGTGCCGGACGTGCAGCCTCCCCGAGACCAGGACCCCCGCCCGCTCCTCGTCGGCCACCGCGGTGCGGCCGCCCTGGAGCCCGAGAACACGGTGCGCGCCGTGCGCCGCGGGATCGCCGAGGGCGCTGACCTGGTCGAGTTCGACGTGCACCTGAGCGCCGACGGGCAGGACGTGATCCTGCACGACCCCGAGCTGGACCGCACCGCCGCCCCGGCCTCCCCGCTGCGCCACGGACGGGTCGACGGCTACACCCGCACCGAGCTCGACACCGTGCTGCTGGAGCACGGCGAGCGCCTGCCCCGCCTGGCCCAGATGCTCGATGCGGCCCACCGACCGGACGGCGCCGCCGTGCCCGCCCTGGTCGAGGTGAAGGCCCCGGCCGCCGCCTCGCTGGTCGTCGCCGCGCTGCGCGAGCGCTTCCCCCGCCAGGCCTTCGCGGACCCCGGGACGTCTCCGGCATGGGTGATCTCCTTCCATCCCGCCGCGCTCGCCGCCGCCCGCGCCGAGGCCCCCGAGGTCCCGCGCATGCTCATCGCCCACGCCGCCGACGACGCCTTCTTCGCCGTCGCCGAGGAGCTGGAGGTGGCGCAGCTGTCCCTGCGCATCCGCGACTGCCGGCCCGAGGACGCCGCCCGCTGCCGCGAGGGCGGACGCCGGCTGAACCTGTGGACCGCCCGCACCGAGGAGCAGCTCGACCGGGCGCTGGACCTGGGCTGCGACACCCTCACCGTGGACGACCCCGCCTGGGCCCGCCGCCGCCTCGCCGGCGCCTGACGTCCCGGTCCTGCTCGCGCCCGACCCGACCGGCCACCGCCACGTCCGACCGCTGTCCGCTCCCTGTCCGCACTCCGTCCGCCCCGACGTCCCGCGTCCGTTCCCCTCAGGAGGTCCCCGTGACCAGCCCCCGCCCCTCCGTCGTCGGCCACCGCGGCGCCCCCGTGCACGCCCCCGAGAACACCCTGGCCGGGTTCCGTCGCGCCGAGCAGGACGGCGCGGCCTGGCTGGAGTGCGATGTGCACCTGAGCCGAGACGGGCAGGTGGTGGTGATGCACGACGAGAGCATCGACCGCACCGCCGCCGCGGACTCCGCGCGGCGCACCGGCGCGCTCGCCGCGCTGACCGCCGCCGAGCTGGCCGAGGTGCGCCTGGAGGCGGGGGAGCCGGTGCCGCTGCTCCCCGAGCTGCTGGCGGTCACGGGTGTGCCGCTGTTCATCGAGGTCAAGGCCCCGGCCGCCGCGACGGCGGTGGGGAAGCTGCTGGCCGCGCTGCCGACGAGCTCCCCGGCGGCCGCCTCCACCGTCATCTCCTTCCACCCGGAGGCGCTCGCGCAGGTGGTCCGCGACGCCCCCGGCACCCCCGTGTCCCTGCTGGTGGAGCAGATCGACGAGGCAGCCGTCGCCGCCGCGACCGAGCTGGGCGCGAGCGGCATCGGCCCGGGGATCGACGGGCTGTGCCTGGCAGCCGGCCGCGCCGTGCATGCCGCCGGGCTGCGCCTGAACCCCTGGACGGTGAACACGGCCGAGCAGCTCGCCGTGGCGCTGGCCTGCGAGGCCGACACCATCACCACCGACGACCCGGCCTGGCTGCACGCCCGCCTCGACGACCGCTGAGACCCCTGGCGGGTCCGGGCTCCCCGGTGTCGTCGTCCCGATCCGGTGTCAAGGAAGCTCAACATTATTTGTCAAGAACCCTTGACCCGTGTGTCAAGGACGCCATACATTGTGGGTGCCGGCATCGTCCACCCACCCGCCGGGATCTCCCGGCCCCACCATCGAGGTGAGTCCCATGGCACGCTCCGACCGCCGCACCACCCCCGCCGCCCGCCGCTACATGATCCGCTTCTTCCTCGGCATGGCGCTCTACATGCTGGCCCTGCCGCTCGCCCTGATCGTGCGCAACGCGGGGCAGCCCTCCTGGATCCCGCTGCTGATCACCCTGCCCAGCGTCGCCCTGATCACCTGGGCAGTGGTCGCCTACTTCCGCGAGGCCGACGAGTTCGAGCAGCGCAAGCTCGGCGAGTCCTTCACCACCGCCTTCGCGATCGGGGTGCCGATCCTGCTCAGCCTGGGTCTGTGGGAGGCCTTCGGTGGACCGCGCCTGAGCTGGATGTTCGCCTTCATCGTGATGATGGCGGCGTGGTTGTTCGGCACCTCCGTCGCCAATCTCCGGTACCGCTGAGGAGCCCGCGATGCGCAACGAGATCAAGGCCCTCCGCACCGAGCGGCGCTGGTCGCAGGCCGAGCTCGGCACCGCCCTCGGGGTCTCCCGGCAGACGGTGATCGCCATCGAGAACGGCCGCTACGACCCCTCCCTGCCGCTGGCCTTCAAACTGGCCGCCGTGTTCGGCGCCCCCATCGAGGAGCTGTTCCATCCCGATCCCGAGCAGGAGCAGCCCTGATCGGTCCGGGGCCCCGTCGCCCCACCGCTGATGCCCCGGCCGCTACGGTCGGGGCATGAGCATGCCCTCCGAGGAGCCGACCGTGGCCGCCGCCGAGGGCGGGGCCCGTGCCGCTCCGCGCCGTCGTCGCCACGACCCCGAGCGGCGCGACCGCATCGTCGCCGCCTGCCTGGACGTGATCGCCGAGCACGGGGTGGCGGGCACCTCCCACCGCCGGGTGGCTGCGGCGGCCGATGTGCCGCTGGGCTCGATGACCTACCACTTCGCCGGGATGGACGAGCTGCTGGAGGCGGCCTTCCGTCGCTTCGCCGAGGGCGCCGCCGCGAGCCTCGAGCGGCGCACGGCCGCCGCGCAGGGCCTCGAGGAGGCGCTGGCCGCCTTCGCGTCCAACATCGACGAGGACGTGTTCGGCACCGACCGCGACCTGGTGCTGTCCCTCGAGCTCCACACCCTCGCCGCCCGCCGGCCCGCCTTCCGCGAGATCACCAGCGCCTGGATGGACCGCACCCGCGCCTGCCTGGAGCCCTTCGTGGACGACACCGCGGCGACCCTGCTGGACGCGATGAACGAGGGGCTGACGATCCACCGCGCACTGCACGACCGCGAGCCCCGGCCGGGTCTGGCGCAGGAGGCGATCGCCCGTCTGGCCGCGCCCGCGACGACGCCGGGGTGCGGGAGCGAGCAGGCCGGCGGCCCGGAGCCGACGCCGGCCTGACCGTCCGTCCCCGTGCTCCCCGGGGATCGTCGGCCCACCCTCCGGGCGAGGGGTCGTGCCGGACTCAGCGGGTGGGGTCTGCCCGGGTGGCCGCAAGCACGGCCTCCTCGTCCGCCCCCACCGTGCGGCGCGGGCTCAGCATCCCCGCCAGCAGCACCACCATCAGCCCGGCCAAGGGCACCACCAGCAGGCCCACCCGCAGTCCGGCGGCATCGGCCACCGGGCCCACCAGCGGCGGGGAGAGCAGGAACCCGAGCCGCATCAGCCAGGAGACCACCGTCAGGCCGGTCCCGGCGGGCAGGCCGGGCAGGTCGTCGGCCTCCTGCATCGCGGCAGGCACCAGGCTCGCGGAGCAGAAGCCGGCCAGGGCGAAGCCGGCGATGGTGCCGGGCACGGTCGGCACCGCCAGGGCCAGTCCCATCCCGGCGGCGATGATCGCGCCCCCGTGCGGGCGACGGTGCGCTGGCCGAAGCGGTCGACCATCCCGTCGGCCAGCAGGCGGCCGAGGAACTGCGCACCCACCAGGGCGATGAAGCCGGTGGCGGCGAGGGTGGAGGGGGCACCGAGGTCGCGGGAGTGGTAGAGGGTGGCCCAGGAGTTGCCGGAGTTCTCCACCAGGGTGCCCCCGAGGGCGATCACGACGAGCGCGCCGAGGATGATCGCGGGACGGCGCACGGCGACGCCGAGGATGCGTCGGGTCGCGCGGGATCCGTCCGCGGGCGCGTGCTCCGTCCGCTCGGGAGCGGCGTCGTCCCCGTCGCGGCCGGGCAGGGCGGAGCGCAGCGCCACCAGGGCGACCACGGTGAACAGCAGTCCGGAGGCGGTGAGGTGCCAGCGCAGCGGCACCTCGAGGGCGATCGCGGCGGCCGCCATCACGCCGCCGGTCACCGCGCCCACGGACCACAGGGCGTGGAAGGAGTTGATGATCGAGCGGCCGTAGCGGCGCTGGACCCGCAGGCCGTGGGCGTTCTGGGCCACGTCGGTGATCGCGTCGCAGGCCCCGGCGAGCAGGAGGGCGAGGGCCAGGACGCCGGCGACCGGCGCCCTGGCGGCCAGCAGCAGCCCCAGGGCGGTCAGGGCGGTGCCGATCACGGAGGCCCGTGCCGAGCCCAGGCGACGGATCGCCGCCCCGGCGCCGAGGCCGGCCACGATGGCGCCGGCGGGGAAGCAGGCCAGCACGAGCCCGTAGGTGGCGTTGTCCAGGCCCAGCGCGGCCTTGATCTCGGGGTAGCGGGGCAGGAGGTTCGCCAGCAGGGCGCCGTTGGTCAGGAACATCGCGGCGACGGCGCCGCGGGCGCGACGCAGTTCGGGGGCGATGCCGGGGGTCGAGGAGGCCATGCGTACGTTCGTACGCAACGAGGGGTGCGAGAGGAAGGCGCGCGCGGGGAAGGGGTCGGTCCCTCGCTGCCCGCGGCCGCCGGGGCGCCGCCGTCAGCGGTCGTGGGGCGCGGGTGCCGTGGAGGGGTCGTCCGGCGACCCGACCCGCGCGCGCAGCACGAGGCGCCGGCGCAGCACCAGCACCGACACGGGCACCGCGAGGAAGATTGGGACCATCACGGCCCCGTGGACCTTGAACAGCAGGACCGGGTCCGGGCTGGCGAGCCCGGCCCAGTCCCACACCCCGTGCAGCACGATGGCCGCGAGCAGCCCGCCGACCACGGCCAGCAGCTGTCCGGCGGAGGTGGTCGCGAGCAGGACCAGCAGGGGCCAGGCCAGGGGGAGCCGCGACGGCGTCCGCGGGTGGATCGGTCACGGGCTGACCTCGTTGTCGTTCTCGTGGCCCTTCCCGACGCCATCGGGCGGGGCGACCCGTCGGGCAGGGGCGAGCTGAAGCTACCAGCGGTGCCCCCCGGGGCGGACGTGGACGCCCCTCCCGGTCACCGCCGGTCCTCCTTAGGCTGAGGTCCCGGCCGCGCCCCCGCGCGGCCCGCGCCACGTCCAGGAGGTCCCCCCGATGTTCGACTCGCCGCTGCAGGACACCTACGAGCAGGTCATGCGCCGCAATCCCGGGGAGCCCGAGTTCCACCAGGCCGTGCAGGAGGTCTTCGAGTCCCTCGCGGTGATCCAGGGTCGCCACCCGGAGTACGCCGAGCACAGCATCCTGCTGCGCCTGTGCGAGCCGGAGCGGCAGCTGATCTTCCGCGTGCCGTGGGTGGACGACGCCGGGAAGGTCCAGGTCAACCGTGGCTTCCGCGTGGAGTACAACTCGGCGCTCGGCCCCTACAAGGGCGGATTGCGCTTCCACCCCAGCGTGAACCTCGGCATCGTGAAGTTCCTCGGCTTCGAACAGATCTTCAAGAACTCCCTGACCGGGCTGCCCATCGGCGGCGGCAAGGGTGGGGCCGACTTCGACCCCCGCGGCCGAAGCGACGGCGAGGTGATGCGCTTCTGCCAGTCCTTCATGACCGAACTGCACCGCCACCTGGGGGAGTACACCGACGTGCCGGCGGGGGACATCGGCGTCGGCGCCCGCGAGATCGGCTACCTCTTCGGCCAGTACAAGCGCCTGACCAACCGCTACGAGGCCGGCGTGCTGACCGGCAAGGGGCTGGACTGGGGCGGCGCCCTGGTGCGCAAGGAGGCCACCGGCTACGGCGCCGCGATCTTCGCCGATGAGATGCTCCGCACCCGCGGTGCCTCCCTGGACGGGCGCCGGGTGGCGATCTCCGGCTCCGGAAATGTCGCGATCTACGCAGCCGAGAAGGTGCGTCAGCTCGGCGGGACGCCGGTCACGGCCTCGGACTCCTCCGGCTACGTGGTCGACGAGGACGGGCTGGACCTGGACCTGTTGCGGCAGATAAAGGAGGTCGAGCGCGGGCGGATCGGCGAGTACGCCGAGCGTCGCGGCGGGCGCGCCCGCTTCGTGGGCACCGGCAGCGTCTGGGAGGTGCCCGTCGACGTCGCGCTGCCCTGCGCCACCCAGAACGAGCTCGACGGGGCGGATGCGAAGACCCTGGTCGAGCACGGCGTGCTGGCCGTCGCCGAGGGCGCGAACATGCCCTCCACCCCGGAGGCCGTGGACCTCTTCGCCGAGGCCGGGGTCGCCTTCGGCCCGGGCAAGGCCGCCAACGCCGGGGGCGTGGCCGCGAGCGCGCTGGAGATGCAGCAGAACGCGAGCCGCGACGCCTGGACCTTCGAGCACAGCGAGGAGCGACTCACCCAGATCATGACCGGCATCCACGCCACCTGCGTCGAGACCGCCGCGGAGGTCGGCCGGCCCGGCGACTACGTGGTGGGCGCCAACGTGGCCGGCTTCCGCAAGGTCGCCGACGCGATGCTCGCCTTCGGGGTGATCTGAGCCCGGGGGTCGGTCACCCCGGCAGCACCTCCACCTCGATGACCACGTTCTCGACCGGGGCGTCCGGTCCCTGGTCGCAGTCGGGGTCGGACTTCGTGCGGTAGCAGTAGCGGACCTCGACGGTGCTGGTGCCCGGATCCAGCCCTTCGAGCTCCACGGCGAAGCGGGAGTCGCCCCCGGCGGCCCCTCCGTCGCGCGTCCGGCGTTCGCCGAAGACACTGCTGCCTCCGACCACCTCCGCGGCGAGGACGTCCCCGTCGCCGACGGCGATCACGTCCCAGGCGTCGCCGACGCCGGGACTGAACACGCCCAGGTCCACCTGGGCGGTCGCTCCGGAGGGCAGCTCGACCCGCTCCGTGCCTGCGGGCAGCAGCTCGGGGTCGAACATCGCGGGCCGTTCGCAGCCGCTCGCCGTCGCCGTCAACGCCGCGATCGCGAGAGCGCGCGGCAGCCAGCGAGCCCGGCGCGGTGTGATCTGGTCCCCCTGCATGGCGCCCCTTTCGCCCCGTCATCCCCCCGGATGCCCGGCAGTCTACGTCGCCGATGTGACGGCCGGCACGAGCGCGAATGAGAACCGTTCGCGTTTTGCTGATACCTTCCCGGCATGAACCTGATGAGAACCATTGTCACGAACCGTCGGGCGGCGGTCCTCGCCGGCGCCGGCCTCCTCGCCCTCAGCGCCTGCGTCCCCGCCACCACCGCCGTCAGCTCCGACGGCGAGGTGCTGGACCGGACGGAGATGCCCGGCTACCTGCGGCTGAACCCCGCCGGCGACGGCCGCACCGTGGTGGTCAGCGGCAATGACGCCTTCGCCATGTACGACACCGGCCTCGAGGCCATGGCCCACGGCGACCACTACCACTACTACGAGCAGTCGCCGCGGCTCACCGACCTCACCGTCGAGGCGCCCCTGCCCGGCCACGTCGTCCCCCATGGCGACCGCACCGCCCTGTTCGCCGACGGCACCGGCGAGATCACCCTGATCGACCCCGCGGGCCTCGCCGAGGGAGAGCTCGATGTGCTCGGGACGGAGACCGCCGACGACCCGCACCACGGCGTCGCCGTCCCGCTGTCCGACGGCGGACTGCTCACCACCCAGGGCACCGAGGAGGCCCGCAGCACCGTCCAGGTACGGGACGCCGAGGGGACCGTCGTCGCCGAGACCGACGACTGCCCGGGCGTGCACGGCGAGGCCACCGCCCAGCCCACCGAGAGCGGCGACGTCGTCACCCTGGGCTGCGAGAACGGCCCCGTCGTCTACCGCGACGGCGCGTTCCACAAGGTCGAGGTGCCCGAGGAGTACCAGCGCTCCGGCAACCAGAAGGGCAGCGAGGACTCCCCGATCGTGCTGACCGACTACAAGGTCGAGGAGGATCCCGCCGGCGACATCGAACGTCCCACCCGGATCGGCCTGCTGGACACCCGCGACGACTCGATGACCACCGTCGACCTCGGCGCCGAGTACTGGTTCCGCTCCCTGGACCGCGGGCCCGACGGCGAGGCACTGGTGCTGACCACCGACGGCGAGCTGAACATCCTGGACCCCGTGAGCGGGGAGATCCTGCACGAGGTGCCGGTCACCGAGGAGTGGACCGAGCCCGACGAGTGGCAGACGGCCGCACCCATGCTCGCCGTCGCCGACGGCACCGCCTTCGTCGTGGACCCCGACAGTCAGCATCTGACCATGGTCGACATCGCCACCGGCGAGGCCTCCCAGGAGATCGACCTGCCCGTCGTGCCCCACGAGATCCAGGTGACCAGCGGCACCGTCTCCGGCGAGTACGAGGTCTCCGGGGAGTCCCATTCCGAGGACGAGCACGCCTCGGACGAGGGCGGCGAGGACGGCCACGAGGGCCACGACCACTGATCGTCCGCCCCGGCGCGGCCCCGGACCCGAGGGTCCGGGGCCGCCGCGGTCAGTCCGAACGGCCCTCGGCGTAGCGGCTCACGCTCGAGCCGTCCCCGATCGCGTCCCGGGTGATCACCCCGAGGCTGCCCTCCCGCAGCAGCAGGATGGTGTGGATGTCCTCGAGCGAACCGTGGCCGGCGCCCCGGGCCGCCTCGTGCAGATCGGCCTCCACCAGGCGATGGCGCCGCAGCGCCCGCTCCACGGGCCGTCCCTCCTCGAACAGCACCACCGGCGGGTGGTCCACCAGCCCGCGCACCCGCGCCGAGCGCGCCCGGGCCCAGGCCAGCAGCCACTGCAGGAAGACCAGCAGCACGAGCACCCAGACCACCTGCACCAGGGAGACGGTGCCGGCGGTGATGGTGCGCCCGAACGCCGAGCCGAGGGTCACCGCGATGACGAAGTCCAGCGGCGTCATCTTCGACATCGTCCGCGGTCCCGTGATGCGCAGCAGCAGCACGAGGACCAGGTAGCCCGAGGTCGCCATCACCGCCCCGTGCACGATCGGGGTCCAGCCGTTCCAGATCATCGACATGTCCATCGCGACAGGGTGGCACGTCGGCGGGTGGGGTCCCGACGCGGGCGGCGGCGACGGACCGTCCGGTCCACGGCGACGACGGCCCCCTACCCTCGGGTCATGTCCTTCTGTCCCCGCACCGTGCCCTGGGCGGTCGCCGGCACGCTGGGTGTCCTGGTGCTCGGGGTGCTGGGTGCCTCCGAGCTGATCCATGCCCGCTCCAGCCGGCGCCGGTTGGGGGTCCCGCGCGGCACGCCGCCGGGACGCGAGGCCGTGGTGGTGCTCGGCTACCGCAACGAGGGCGAGCGGATCAACGCCGTCAACCGCTTCCGGGTGCGGGCCGCCCTGCGCACCCTGGACCCGGCCGCGGGGGAGAGCGTGCTGGTGTGCTGCGGCGGCGCCGTGGGCGGTCCGGTCCCCGAGGCCGAGCTGCTGGCCCGCCACGCCCGGGCGCTGGGCTATGAGGGGGAGTTCCTGCTGGAGGCGGAGAGCGCGAGCACCTGGGAGAACGTGCAGAACGCGATCCCGCTGATCGAGGACGCGGACTCGATCGCGATCGTCTCCAACCCGCTGCACGCCGAGAAGGCCCGGGCCTACCTCGCGCTGGCGCGTCCGGACCTCGCCGCCCGCCTGCGCCGCGCCGAGGAGTATCGCCCAGGGGAGCTGCTGTGGCTGAAGCCGCTGGCCACGGTGCTGGGGCTGGGCGACCTGGCCCGGCTGCCGCACTGACGGCGGTGCGGCGGCCGGGTGCGGCTCAGCCCGCCAAGGATCGACGCAGCCGCTCCTGCCAGTCCTCCGGCGCGCGATGCGTGGACCGGGACGAGGGCCAGGCCCGCAGCCCGTCCCCCTCCCAGCGCGGCACCAGGTGCAGGTGCAGGTGGGCGACCTCCTGTCCCGCGTCGGTCCCGCTGGAGTGCAGCAGGTTCACGCCGGTCGCGCCGAGCGCCTCCCGCATGCCCCGGGAGATCCGCTGGGCGAGCAGCATCGTCGCCGTCAGGTCCTCCGGGGACGCCTCGGGCATGCCGGAGATGTGCTGCTCGCTGGCCACGACCACGTGCCCGGGGGCCAGGGCGTCGGCGGCAAGGGGCTGCAGGGCGGCCGCGCGGGGCTCGCGCGCCACCCAGCAGCCCGCCGAGAGCTCGTCCAGCAGGCGGCAGAAGGAGCAGTCCGGCTCGCGCTCGGGCGCAGCGGGCGGCAGGGAGGTCGGGTCGGGCTCGGGCGCGCGCACCACCGGCTGCTGTCCGGTGCGAGGGCGCACGGAGCGCCGGCGCAGCACCCGCCGGATCGGGGCGGCCGAGGGGACCCCCACCCAGCCGCCGGGGGAGGGGGGCCTCATCCCTGGATCGGCGCAGCGACCGCCTCCTCGGTGCCGGCCCCGGCCATCGCCTCCAGGGCTCGCTGCAGCACCTGCAGGTCCTCCAGCGTCGCGACCTCGGTGACCTTGCCCCAGGCCAGGGTCATCAGCTGGATCATCGTGTTCTCGTGGCGGACGCCGCCGGGCAGCAGGCGCATCAGGCGCTGCCACCACAAGGTCATGGCCTCCCGGGAGGTGCGGTAGCCGCCCAGGGCGTGCTCCCCGTGGAGGCGATAGGCGAAGGACGGGGCCAGGGAATCGGCCATGACCTGGTAGTTCCCGTCGTTGATGCTGGCGAAGGTGTCCGGCACCCTCGGCCGCACGATCCGCTTGTACATCCGTATCCCCCTGCTCCCCGGGCCGTGTCGCCCGCCGCCGTCGGCTGCGAATACGTTACGCTGAGTCACATTATGACGCCCTCCGGTCGCCCGCGCAACTCCTCCATCGACGACCACCTCCTCCGCGCCGCCGCCGAGCTCGTCACCGAGCGCGGCTACGCGGGGATCACCGTCGAGGAGGTCGTCGCCCGCGCCGGCACCACCAAACCCGCCTTCTACCGGCGCTTCCGCGACCTCGCGGACCTGGTGCCGACGTTGCTGACCTCCCGCCACGGCACGGATGAGGACATCGACACCGGCAGCCTGATCGGCGACCTTGTCGAGGTGCAGCGCCGCCAGCGGCTGCTGTTCACCGACCCCGTGGTGGTGCGCGGGGTGTGCGGCTGGCTGGCCGCCATCGACGCCACCCCCGAGCGCGGTGAGCCCTTCCTCGCCGAGTACCTGGCGCCGCGTCGGGCCTTCACCGGCGTGATCCTGCAGCGCGCCGTCGACCGGGGCGAGATCGCGACGGGGGTCGACCCCGGCTGGATCGCCGACCTGCTCTCGGGGCCCTTCCTGATGCGCGCGATGCTGCCGGGGATGCCCCCGATCGACGACCGACTGGTGGTGCAGAGCGTCCACGCCGCCCTCGACACCCTCGGTTACTGGGGCGAGCGCCCCGGCCTGCCCGCCTGAGGCGGTTGCTGCGGTCGCTGCCATGGCGACCGTGGTGGTGTTCCACGCCCATCCCGACGACGAGCCCTTCACGACGGCCGGGTGGTCGGCACCGCAGATCCTTTGACCGACGTGGAGGTCTCCGCGTCTGCTGGCGCGCGACGGGCCGCCCTTGACGCCTACGACCCCGGCCTCGGCACCGCGGACCTCGCCGAACTGGTACGCGCCGCCGACCCCCGGGCCGCAGGCGACGGGGTGCTGTCGAGGGCGATCCACGAGACCGAGGGACGGCGCCCTCGTGGTGGCGGGTGACTGGCGCTCGAACCACGCCAACGGCCCCTCCGCGTTCACCCTCGCCTTCGCGGGCGACCGGGTCCCCCGCATGGTGGTTCGCGAGGGCTGAGCCCCGTTTCCCGGGCGAGCCGGGGTGGCCCCGGCTCGCCCGACCTTCGCTGGGTACTTTTCGTCGGCTCCCTTCCACCCAGGGAAGGGAGCCGACGAAAAGTGCCCCTGCACCTTGCCGCGGCGGGGACTTCCGTGCGTTCGCGAGCCACGTGTGGTTCGTGAGCGCAATGATCTCCGGCCGGTCGGAGTTCGGGCGGCTCAGCGGATCTCCCAGTCCTCCACGTCCCCGGGGATCGCGATGAGCTGCGGGTGTGCATCCGGGATGGTGCGCGGCGCGGGCAGACGTTCCAGCCAGTCGGGGGAGCGGCGCGCGCACTTGGCGCGCAGGTGCTCCAGCTCGTAGCCGAGCTGACCCTCGGTGACGGGGATCCGCGGCGGGGCCGGCAGCGGCTCGGGACGCAGGATGCGGGTGAGGTCGAAGCGGTAGCCGCGGGCCGTGGCCTCCGCGCGCAGCTCCAGCAGGTAGGCGCCGATCGCGTCCAGCGGCTCCGGCTGGGTGCGGAAGCGGCGCAGCTGCGGGTGGTTCGTGTAGCCCTTCGTGCCGCCGGCCAGCACCTTCTGGGCGAGCAGGGTCTCCCGCCAGCCCGCCAGCAGGGCGGCGCGGTCCAGCAGGGAGGGGTGCAGGCTCCACAGTCGCATCCCCCGATCCCAGCACATCCCGGCCCTTCGTGCTCACCGACGGCGCGTGGCAGGCTTCGGCCCATGACCGGATCCCGGATCCCCGCCTGGACCGGGCCGCTCGACGTCGAGGGCCTGGGGATGGACGCCGCCGCCGACGCCGCCGATGCGGTGCGCGCGCTCGCCGGGTCCCGGGGTGCCATCGTGCGCGTGGAGGCGGTGTCGACGCTGGTCGAGGCATCCTTCGCGGCGAGCGAGCAGCTGCAGGTGGACGGTCGGGCGGCCGAGCCGTGGGCACCCCTCTCGGGCTTCGCCCCAGCGGCCGACGGCTGGGTGCGCCTGCACGGCAACTACCCCCACCACGCCGCGGCCCTCCGCGCGGCGCTCGACCTCGACGGGGCCGCCGACGAGCGGGCCGCCCTCGCGGAGGCCTGCGCGGCACTTCCTGCGGAGACGGTGTGCGCGCGGGTGCAGGAACGAGGCGGGATCGCTGCCGTGGTCCGCGCCGAGGTGGAGTGGACCCGTCACGCCCAGGCGCTGGCGACGCGGGACGATCCGTGGCTTGCGGTCGAGCCGGGAGCGCCACGACCGACCCTCCCGCCCGTCCGGGATGTTCGCCGACCGCTGGACGGGGTGCGGGTGCTGGACCTGACCCGGGTGGTGGCCGGGCCGATGGGCACCCAGCTGCTGGGCTGCCTCGGCGCCGACGTGCTCCGGCTGGACCCGCCGCACCTGCCCGAGCAGCTCGACGCCTTCCTCGCCGCCGGGATGGGCAAGCGCTCGGCGGTCATCGACCTCCGCGGCCGCAGCCGGTCGCTCGAGTCCCTGGTGGCGGGCGCCGATGTGGTGGTGCTCGGCTACCGCCCCGGCTCCCTCGACCGCCACGGGCTGCAGCCCGAGATGCTGCGCGCCCGGCACCCGCACCTGGTGGTCGCGACGCTCTCCGCCTGGGGCGAGCACGGGCCCTGGGGCGCACGGGAGGGCTTCGACTCGATCGTGCAGGCCGCCACCGGCATCGCCGCCGTCTACTCCGGGGACGACGCACGGCCGGGCGCGCTGCCCGTGCAGGCCCTCGACCATGCCACCGGGCTGCGCCTGGCCGCCGGGATCCTGGATCTGCTGGCCTCCGGGCGCGGCGGTCGAGTGAAGGCGAACCTGGTCGGCGCGGCCCGTGACCTGCTGGCCCGGCCGCGGGGGGCGTCGGCTGCCACCGATGACAGCTGCGCCGAGGAGGGCGGTGCGCCGGCTCAGCGCCTGATGATCCCCACCCCGCACGGCCGGGTGCAGACCGTGCCACCCCCGCTGCTGCTCGACGGCGCCGCGCTCGACGCGCCGATCGGCGGCTACGGGGCGGCCGAGCCGCGATGGCTGCCGCGGGAGTGAGGCTCAGGCCCCCAACGCCCGCGCCCGGGTGATGACGGCGCGGGCCGCCGTGAGGGTGGGTCCGAGGTAGGCGGCGCCGAACAGCGCCACATGGGCCAGCAGTCCGTAGAGCTGGTGGGCGGGGACGTCCTCGCGCCAGTCCTCCGGCAGCGGGTGCGCCTCCCGGTACCCGGCGAGGATCGCGTCCAGGTGCGGGGCGCCGAAGAGGTCCAGCATCGCGAGGTCCTCCAGGCGGTGACCGCCGTGGGCGGCCGGGTCGATCAACACCCCACCGGTGTCCGTCCACAGCAGGTTCCCCGACCACAGGTCCCCGTGCACCCGCGACGGCGGCTCGGCGGGGCCGCCCGCGATGCCGTCGAAGGCGCCGCCCGCGATCGCATCGATCGCCGCCTCGAGCTCACGGGCGGCCTCGGCGTCGAGGGCGGGAAGCGCCCGATCCAGCAGCGGTCGCAGCCGGTCGCCCGCCCAGTACGGGGCGAAGGCCTCCCGGGGTGTCGCCTCCACGGGGAAGGGGTTATCGAGCGGGCCGAACCAGGCGGTGTCCGCGGGGGTCCAGCCGAAGCCCGGGCCGCCCGCGTCGTGCAGCGCGGCGAGGGATCGGCCCAGCTCACGGGCCTCCTCGGGGCCGGGGGAGGAGGGGGCGAGGTGCTCGAGCACCAGGCCGTCGCGGCGCTCCTCCAGCACCCGGACCACCGGGATCACCCCGGGCTCGGCCAGCCAGGCCAGCCCGGCGGCCTCGGCCGCGAAGAAGCCGGCGGGAGCGCCGCGGCGGGTCTTCTCGTAGGTCTCCATGCCTCCACCGTAGGCACCCTGTCCATCAGATGGAGCGAGAGCGACAGCGCCCTCCGTCTGGCGAAGCGGTGCCTCGCACGCTCCATCTGGTGGACGACACCCGTGCGAAGGGGTCCGTCAGTCCTCGATGCCGAGGTGGACGGAGAGGGTGGAGCGGAGCCGACCGAAGGCCTCACGGTTCCGCGCGGCCTGCGGGGAGGCGTCGTCCAGGCGGGTGGCCAGGTGCAGCAGCATCGCGGCGCGGTCATAGGCGGTCCAGGCGGCGATCCGCTCCTGCAGCGCGGCGATCTCGGTCACCGAGGCCGGCGCCTCCCGCCCGGCCTGCTCCGCCAGCTCCCGCCGGGCCTGCACGTACTCCTGGACGAACGCTTCCTGCTGTGCGGCATCCATCGGCACGAACCAGGGCCCGCCGTGCACGGCGCCGCCGAGGATCGCCAGGTCACGCGCCGGATCATCCCCCTGCGCCCATTCGAAGTCGATGAACTGCACCGTGAGCGGGTCGGGTCCGGTGCCGCGCCGCCACAGGATGTTCGTGGCGCAGAGGTCGCCGTGGGCGAGGACGAAGCCGTCCAGCGCACGGATCTGCGGCTCGATGCGCGCCACCTGCTCCCGGGCGGCGTCGAGGAAGGGCGCCAGACGATGCTCGGCGATCTCCGCCGCCGCGGCGTCCTCCCAGCCCGCGATGACCTCCTCCACCTCGTCCAGCAGCGAAGGCGGCCCCGCGGGCAGACTCCCCCAGGGCTCCTCGCCCAGGTGGACGGGGCCGCGGCCGGGGGCGGGCACCGTGTGCAGGCGGGCCAGCAGACGGGCGTGGGCGCGCAGATGGGCGCCGGTCCAGGTCTCGGGGGCGGCGGCGGTGCCGGGCACCTCGCTGGTCACCACCGCGGGTCGGCCCAGCGGGCTGGTCGCGGGATCGTCGTGCACGGCGATCGGCTCCGGCCCCACCTCGGGCGGGACCAGGGTGAGCGCCGCGACCTCGTGCGTCAGCGGCTGCGGCAGGGCGGAGGGGTCGACGTGCGGAACCCGCACCATCACGGGGGGATGCGCGGGCGGGCTGACCCGCCAGGCGGCGAAGGTCTCGCCGACCCCGGCCAGCGACACGCGCGCCTCCCCGCCGAGGGAGGTGGGCAGCGCGGACTTGTGCACCCCCGGCAGCCGGGGCGCGTCGCCGAGCGCGTCGCGGGGGAGCAGCAGGCTCCCCTCCCGCCAGGCCGCGGCGATCCGCGCGGCCATCGCCGGGGACGCAGCCTCCGGCAGCTCGGGACGGGACGGCGCGGGCACGGATGCCGCGGTGGTGGACTGCTCGGTCCCGGGCTCCCCGGACGAGGACTCCCCGGTCCTGGGCTTCCCGCTCATGGCGCCTCCCTTCCCGGCCGCGTGGCGCGGCTGATCCGATGCTACGCCGCGGGGCTCACACGGCGGGGGTGGCGAAGCCGCCGTTGGACAGCAGCAGCTGCCCGCGGATCCAGGAGCCCTGCGTGGAGAGGAGGAACCGCACCAGGTCCGCGACGGTGGAGGGTTCGCCGAGCTCCCCGCCGGGGGTGGCGGCGGCGCAGGCCTCCCGCACCTCCTCGTCCATCCATCCGGTGTCGATCGGGCCCGGGTTCACGATGTTGGTGCGGATGCCGCGGTCGGCCAGCTCGTGGGTGCCGGCCAGCACCAGCCGGTCCAGGGCCCCCTTGGTGGCGCCGTAGGGCAGGTTGTGGGTGGTGTGGTCGCTGGTCAGGGCGACGACGGCCCCGCCGGGGGTGTCGGTGCCGGGCACCACCTGCTCGGCGAAGGCGCGCAGCAGCAGCCAGGAGGCCCGCACGTTCACCGCGTAGTGCCGGTCGAAGCTCTCCACCGTGGTGTCCAGGATCGAGGAGTCCACGGATTCGCAGTGGCACATCACCAGCGCCCCGAGCGGACCGAGCTCCATCGTGGCCTGCTCCACCAGGGAGTTGGGCACGGACGGGTCGGCGAGGTCTCCCTCGACCAGCGCCACCCGGCGGCCCGTCGTCCGCAGCTCCGCGGCGAGCTGCTCCACGTCGGAGGACTCCTGGTTCACCCGCTGGTCGTAGGCGTCCAGGTGGGACAGCGCGAGGTCGTAGCCGTCCGCGGCGAGACCGCGGGCGATGGCCGCGCCGATCCCGCGGCGTCGACCGACCCCGGTGATCAGGGCGGTGCGGGGCGGGGCGGGCTGCTGCGATGCGCTCATGGCGCCGAGGGTAGGCGGGTTCCCCCGCGGTCGCCACGGAATATGCGGCCCGGCGGGGCGGTGGGACGGCTACGGAGCCGCCATGCGCGCCGCCCCGACCCCGGACATCTCCACCTCGCAGCTCTTCACGAGCGTGGGGATCTTCGCGCTGATGTCGATCTTCTGCATCGGCTGGACGTTCCTCGCGGTCCGCCTGCAGCGCCCCGTGCTGCCGGGGGCATAGCCGTCCTGCACCGAGTGGGTGACGACACAGACCGTTTTGTCCTCCGCCTCCTCGACGGGCACACCGAGGTTGCGCACCCGGTAGGCCTCGGTGAAGCCGGGTGGGGTGATCTCCCCGTCCACCGCGCTGAGCGTGCCCAGCGGCACGGCGTGGTCGACCGAGGGCACGACCAGCCCGTCCTCGTCCTCCGCACCGGGCTCGACATCCATCTGGGCGACGACCTCCTCGGAGGGGGTGTCCTCGGGGGAGAGGGAGACGGCATTGCCCTCGAGGTCGACGGGGGCGTCCGCCGTGGGGGCCTGGTGCTGCCAGATGATGCCCGCCCCGCCGATGACCACGGCGCCCATGAGGAGCAGGCCGATGCCGACCACCAGGGTGGACGGCTCGAAGCTCACGCCGGACCACTGGGCCCCCTCGACGGAGGGCGCCTCACCCTCGATGAAGCTCAGCTCGGCGCCCACGGGGAGCTCCTCGCCCGTCACCGCGGTGCCGTCGGCGGTGACGGTGCAGTCGCCGACGGTGGAGCCGTCGTCCGCGGTGATGGTGAAGGTGTCGGAGTTGCCCTGGAGGCCCTCGGGCAGGTCGATCACGAAGCCCGCGGGGGTGGTGGGGTTGTCCGGCAGGCTTTAGGAGCCGTCGATGCGGGCCGAGCACCAGCGCCAGCAGCAGCGTCATGAGGCGCACCGGGTGGCGGAGGGGAATGGGATGCATGTCGGGGTCCTGTCGCTCGGCTGCGACCGTGTCCTGACCCCGTCTGGCGCAGAACAGCAGGCGCAGCGACCGAAACGGATGAATCCGACATCCACCCCGCGGCGACACTGCCGCGCGAGGAAGAGGTGTGGTGGCCGAGTCGTGCAATTCCGGATAACTCGGGCGAAGAGGTGGCGCGCGGCCCCGCGCTCAGGGGGTCGGCGCGAGCACCTCGGCGCTGGTCACCAGGCGTACCTGCGGCGCGAACAGGCCCATCACCTGCAGCGCCGCCGCCCCGTCCTCCGTGGTGGAGGCGGCGCAGGCGTCGGTCACCACGTCGATGTGGGCTCCGGCGTCGGCGGCGGCCAGCACGGTGGAGATCACGCAGCAGTCCGTGGACACCCCGGCCACCAGCAGCCGTGGCGCCTGCCCGACGATGCCTGCCAGCGGCGTCCCCCACTTCCCGAAGGTCGGCAGGTCCACGGTGGGGCGGGAGGAGAGGCCTCGCGCCCCCGGCACCAGGTCGAAGCGGGCGTCGGTGGCGGGCACGTCCGCGTGCGGCCACGCCGCGAAGTAGTCGCCCCAGGAGGTGTCCCGGTCCGCCGTGGGCAGCCAGCGGGTGACCACCGTGCGCCCGGGGCCGACCGCCGCGGCGAGGCGGGCGGTGTGCTCCATCGCTTCCGGGAAGAAGGGGGAGCCCCAGGGGGAGTCGGCGTCCGCGAAGATGCGCTGCGGGTCGATGACCAGCAGCCAGGGGTCGCCTGCCCTGCTTGCTGCCCGCCCTTTCGTGCCGCTCATCGGCCGCTCCCGGGCAGGCCCTGCTCCTGGCGGCGGATGCGACCGCGGCGCGCCAGCAGGGTCACGACGAAGCCCAGCAGCAGGGCCAGCAGCACCCCGATGTTGGAGTAGGCCCAGTTGCCCTCCCAGTAGCCGCCGGAGGGGTCGGCCACGTGGGTGCCCAGTCCCAGCGGCTCCAGCAGATAGCCCTGCCAGCTGTTCCAGGGGGCCTCGGCCGCGGAGGAGTTCACCACCAGGCCCCAGCCGATCACCGAGGCGCCGATCATCGTGCCCACCGAGACCCCGTCCACGGCGCCGTAGCGGCCGGCGGGATCGAACAGCGCCGCCTCGTCGTAATCGGTGCGGCGGCTGAGGATGTCGGCGATGAGGATGCCCGCCCAGGCGGCGATCGGCACGCCCAGGGTGATCAGGAAGCTCTGGAAGGGGCCGATGAAGCTGGTGGCGAAGAAGGCCACCCAGATGGTGCCGACGGTGAGGATCACCCCGTCCACCGCCGCGGCGGCGGGCCGGGGGATGCGGATGCCGAGGCTCAGCAGCGTCAGGCCCGAGGAGTAGATGCCGAGCACGGCTCCCGAGACCAGGGTGAGCACGGCGACGATCCAGAAGGGGATCAGCGCCCACAGCGGCAGGATGGTGATCAGCGCACCGATCGGGTCGCCCCCGATCGCAGCGTTCAGCTCCGGGTCCGAGCCCGCCAGCAGCAGGCCGAACACGACCAGCACCACGGGCGCGGCGGCCCCGCCGACGGTGTTCCACAGCACGATCGCCCCGTCGGAGGCGCTGCGCCGCTGGTAGCGGGACCAGTCGGCGGCGATGTTGATCCACCCCAGGCCGAAGCCGGTCAGCACCATCACCAGGGCGCCGACCATCGCCTGCGGCGGTCCGGCGGGGGCGGCCATCACCGCGGCCAGGTCGATGTGGGGCACCGTCAGCACCATGAACAGGATGGTCATGGCGCCGGTGACCCAGGTCAGGACCGACTGCAGGCGCATGATCAGGTGGTAGCCCAGCACGCTCGCGGTGACGATCAGCGCGGCGATCAGCACCGCCGCGATCACGGTGACGGTCTGCCCGGAGGCGACGCCCAGGGTGTCGAACACGGTGGCCGTGGCGAGCACCGCGGAGATCGCCAGCACCGTCTCCCAGCCGATGGAGGTCAGCCAGGAGACGATCCCCGGCACCTTCTGCCCGTGCACGCCGAAGGCCGCGCGGGAGAGCACCATCGTGGGTGCGCTGCCGCGCTTGCCGGCGATCGCCACCAGGCCGCACAGCGCGAAGCTGATGGGGATCCCGATGAGCGCGACGATCGTGGCCTGCCAGAAGCTGATGCCGAAGCCCAGCAGGTAGGAGCCGTAGCTCATGCCGAACACGGAGAGGTTCGCGGCGATCCACGGCCACAGCAGGTCGTGGGGCCTCGCGGTGCGTTCCGACTCGGCGATGATCTCGATGCCGGCGGTCTCCACCAGACCCCCCGCGCGGGCGGTCGGGGCGGTGGGCGCGGTCGGGGCGGGGGACGAGGAGGTCATGGCAGCTCCGGAGGCCGAGGAGGGGACGACGGGGCACGGCTGGCAGGAGTCTGTCACGTCGTCCGTCGCGGGCCGCGGCGGAGGGCTCCGGAGATTCCCGGAAAAATGATCCCGCTCGGCACCAATCCGCTCCCCGCGGGTCTCCGAACCTCCAGCGCCCTGTGGGACGAGACGGGGCATCCGTCCTCGTCCCCGCGACCGAGAGCCGGCCGCGCCGCGCAGGGACGGAACCCGAAGGAGTGCGCCATGACCACCAGCACCACCCCCCGACGTTCGACACGCCGCATCCTCCCGGCCGTCGGAGCCCTCGCGGCCTCGATGGTCCTGTTCACCGCCTGCTCCGGCGGCATGGAGGAGGGCGGCACCGAGGAGTCCGAGCCCACCAGCACGGAGCAGAGCGAGGGCATGGCGTCCGACGGCGGCGGCGAGATGGCCGATCCGATGGCGAACCTCGTCGGCCCCGGCTGCGCCGACTACGCGGAGCAGGTGCCCGACGGCGCCGGATCCGTGGAGGGCATGGCCCAGGACCCGGTCTCCGTGGCCGCCTCGAACAACCCGATGCTCACCACCCTGACCGATGCGGTCACCGGTGAGCTCAACCCCGACGTGGACCTCGCCAGCACCCTGGACAGCGACGAGTTCACCGTCTTCGCGCCGGTCGACGAGGCCTTCGCGGAGATCCCCGAGGAGGACCTCACCGCGCTCGCCGAGGACTCGGAGGCCCTGACCAGCGTGCTCACCTACCACGTGGTGCCCGGCCAGGTGGCCCCCGACGAGATCGCCGGGACCCACACCACGGTGCAGGGCGAGGACGTCGAGGTGACCGGCGAGGGCGACGAGCTGATGGTCGGCGAGGCCTCCGTGATCTGCGGCGGCGTGCAGACGCAGAACGCTACGGTCTACCTGATCGACTCCGTGCTGATGCCGCCCTCGACCACCGAGGAGGGCTGAGCCGGACCGCACGGCCCATCCTGCCGCGGGCGGCGTCCCTCCCTCCCCGTCCGGACCCCGCCCGCGGTCCCTCCCCCCAGGAGCTGCGCATGCCCCCCGATCCTTCGCTGCCGACCCCGGACCCGCCCGGGCCGTCCCCGGATTCCCCGCCGGGCGGCCTCGCCGCGCCCGATCCCGGTGATCCCCCTGATCCCGCCGAGCTGCTGCGTCGCGTCGCCCTCGGCGACGAGGACGCCTTCGGTCGGCTCTACGACGCGGTCAGCATCCTGCTGTTCACGCTGATCCGCCGGGTGGTGCGCGATGCCGCGATGAGCGAGGAGGTGCTGCAGGAGGTGTTCGTCGAGATCTGGCGCCAGGCCACCCGCTTCGACGCCACGAGGGGCAGCGCGAAGGCATGGATGTGCACCATCGCCCACCGTCGCGCGGTGGACCTGGTGCGATCGGTCGAGGCCGGTCGCCGGCGCGAGCAGGAGGCGGGGCAGGCGCGGCTCGAGGAGCAGGTGGTGGACGTGCAGGAGGAGGGGATCCGACGGGTGGAGTCCCAGCGGGTGCAGACCGCGATGCGCTCCCTCACCGAACTCCAGCAGGACGCCATCCGCCTCGCCTACCTGGGGGGATACACCCACCGGGAGGTCGCTACCCTGCTGGACGTCCCCGTGGGGACGGCCAAGACACGTATCCGGGACGGCATGATCGTCCTGCGGGACCGATTGGGGGTGACCTCGTGAACGAGCAGCAGCACGGCATGACCGGCGCCTGGGCGCTGGACGCCCTGGACGAGGACGAGCGCGCCCTCGTGGAGGCCTACCTGGCCGAGGACCCGGAGGCGGCCGCCGAGGCCCACGGCTTCGTGGAGACCGCCGCCCAGATCGCCGAGGGCCTGGACCCCGTGGCCCCGCGACCCGCGGTGCGCGAGGCCCTGGTGGCCCGCATCGCCGAGACCCGTCAGCTCCCCCCGGAGCCGGCCCAAGACCCCGATCCCGTGCACGAGCCGGCCGGCGCCACGGAGCCCGCCCCGTCCGCGGGGGCCGAGCAGGCCCCCTCGGTGCCCCTGGAGCGCTACCGCCGCAGCGTCCGCCGCAGCCGCTGGTTCGCGCTGGCCGCCGGCGCGCTGCTGGCCACCACCGTGGCCGGGATGGGGATGTGGAGCACCGAGCGCGCCACCAGCGAGCAGGCACAGGCCACCATCGAGGCGCTGCAGTCCGCGCAGTCCGGCGACGCGCAGCAGCGCGAGGTGATGGAGACGATCATGGCCGCCGACGACGCCGCCCACCTCGAGGTCCCCAGCGACACCGGGGGCACGCTGGACGTCATGTACTCCGCCGAGGAGGGATCGATGCTGGTCACCGGCACCTCCCTGGAGGACCTGCCCGCCGGCCGCGCCTACCAGCTCTGGCTCATCGACGAGGGCGGCCACGCCCATCCCTCGGAGATGCTGCCCGCCGGGGACGGCACCGCCACCGTGCAGGGCGACATGGACGGCATCACCGGTCTGGGCCTCACGGTCGAGCCCGCCGGGGGCTCCCAGCAGCCCACCGGCGACGTGATCGCCCGGGGGTCGCTGTGACGGCCGCGCAGGCGCGGCGCGCGCCACGATGGTGGGCGGCGCTGGCCGGGGTCGTCGCCGGCGGCGCCCTGGTGGCCGTCGCCGAGCTGCTGGCCCTGCTGTTCGGCTCCGCCTCCGCACCCTTCGTGGCCGTGGGCGGCGCCTTCATCGACCTGATCCCACCGTGGGTGAAGGACCTGGCCATCGCCCTGTTCGGCACCTGGGACAAGGTGGCCCTGTTCGCCTCGATGGGCCTGGTCCACGCGGCGCTGACCGCGCTGATCGGCCTGCTCGGCCGTCGCCGCCCCGGGCTCGCCGCGGCCCTGCTCGGCGGGCTCGGCCTGGTCGCCGCCGTCGTCGTCCTCACCCGCGCCCAGAACTCGATCCCCGACGTGATGCCCACCCTGGTGGGCACCCTCGTGGCGGTGCCGCTGCTCGGCTGGCTGCTGCGGCGCCAGGAGCCGGCGGCGGACGGGGCGGATGCCGCAAGCGCGGCGGGGGCAGTCACCCCCCGCCGCGCCCTGCTGCCGCTGGCCGTCACCGCCGCCGCGGCCCTCGTGGTGGGCGGCGGCGCCCGCGCCCTCAACGCCTCGCGCGAGGCGGCGCGCGCCGTCGCGGAGACCTTCCGCATCCCCACCCCGGCCACCCGCGCCGCGGAGATCCCGGCGGAGGCGGCCGTCGACGTCGAGGGCATGCCGCCCTACCTCACCCCGAACGACGAGTTCTACCGCATCGACACCGCGCTCGCCGTGCCCCGCATCGACCCGGCCGACTGGTCCCTGCGCATCCACGGCCTCGTCGACCAGGAGCTCACTCTCAGCTTCGAGGAGCTGCTCGCCGAACCGGCCACCGAGGCCCACGTGACCCTGACCTGCGTCTCCAACAGCGTGGGCGGGGAGCTCGCCGGCAACGCCACCTGGATCGGGGTGCCCGTGCGCACCCTGCTGGAGCGCGCCGGCGTGCAGGACGGCGCCGACATGGTGCTCTCCCGGTCCCATGACGGTTTCACCGCCTCCACCCCGCTCGAGGCGCTGACCGACGACCGCGACTCCCTCCTGGCCGTCGCCATGAACGGCGAGCCGCTGCCTCGCGAGCACGGCTTCCCGGTGCGGATGGTCGTGCCCGGCCTGTACGGCTACGTCTCCGCCACCAAGTGGCTCACCGAGCTGAAGGTCACCCGCTTCGCCGACGACCGCGCCTACTGGAGCGACCGCGGCTGGTCCGAACGCGGCCCCATCAAGATCGCTTCCCGCGTGGACGTGCCCCGCGCCTTCGCCACCCTCACCCCCGACGCCGAGGACGCCGTCGTGCTCGGCGGCACCGCCTGGGCCCAGCAGCGCGGCATCGCCGCCGTCCAGGTCCGGATCGACGACGGCGACTGGCGCGAGGCCGAGCTCGGTGCCGAGGTCAGCATCGACACCTGGACCCAGTGGTCCCTGCGCTGGGAGGACCCCGCCCCCGGCGACCACACCGTCACCGTGCGCGCCGTCGACCGCGAGGGCGAGCAGCAGACCGAGGAGGAGGCCTCCCCGGCGCCCGACGGCGCCAGCGGCTGGCACTCCCTCCAGTTCACCGTGGAGTGAGCGGGCAGGCCCGGAGCAGGACGGCGCCGCGGACGACCTCGACGAGATCCGGATCGGCACCAATCCGGCCCGGGCCGGGTCCCGAACAGCCCCCGTCATCGTCCCCAGCGGCACTCTCTCGTCGCGCGGTGACCTGAATGGAGAGATCATGCGCACCACCACCGCGAAGAAGACAGCGAAGTCCCTCGCCATCCTGGCGGCAGCGACCACGGCCGTCGGCCTCGGCACGGCCGCCCCGGCCCTCGCCGAGGGCCACGACGGCGCCCACAGCTTCCAGGCGGAGCTGACCGAGCTGAACGACTCGGGCGCCTCCGGCACCGCATGGTTCACCCTCGAGGGCGACCAGCTCACCGTCGAAATGGAGACCGCCGGCCTGCTGGACGGCGCCCCCCATGCCCAGCACATCCACATCGGCGGCGCCGGCCAGTGCCCCGACCCCGACATGGAGGGCAGCGGCGTCGACGGCGCCATCCGCACCACCGACGCGATCGACGACTACGGCATGATCGGCGCCTCCCTGACGCTCGAGGGCGACACCTCGCCCGACAGCGGCCTGGCCGTGGACCGCTACCCGGCCACCGGCAGCGCCACCTACGAGCGGACCTTCACGGTCTCCCAGGACGTGGCGGACAGCCTCGAGGACGGCACCGGCGTGGTCGTGCTGCACGGCGTGGACCACAACGGCAGCGGCGAGTACGACGGCGAGCAGATGTCCGACCTGGACGACTCCCTGCCCAGCGAGGCCACCGACCCGGCGGCCTGCGGGGCGATCACCGCCAGCCAGATGGACGACATGCCCGAGGGCGGCGTGGAGACGGGCCAGGGCACGACCGCCGGCATCGAGCACGGCGGCATGCTGGCCGCGGGCGGCGCACTGACGGCCGCCGGCGTCGTCGGCCTGGGCGTGGCCCGTCGTCGCGCCGCGCGCGTCGAGAAGTGATCCGGACCCGCTGAGTCCCGGATCGCTCCGATGAGCTCCCCGCAGCCCGCTCGCGGCGGCCGCCGACCGGTGGCCGTCGTGGGCGGGCTGCTGCTCGTGATCGGCCTGGTGGTGCTGGGCGCGGTCGCGCTCGGCCAGCGGGCCGCCCCGCCCGAGGCGCCCCGCGCCACCGGGGCCGTCGCTCCCTCCGACCCGTCCGACGGCGGGCACGACGCCCCCGCGGCGACCCCGGCGCCCTCACCCGAGGGCACGGAGGGGGAGGGCGGGGGATCCGCGTCGCAGGGGACGGAGGACCAGGTCGCCGCGATGGATGCCTCCGAGCCGACCCGTGTCCGGGTGCCCGCGCACGGCATCGACGCCCCCGTCTTCCCGATCGCCCTCGCCGAGGACGGCACCCTGCCCGCCCCGAGCGGGGAGCGTGCCGACGACGCGGCCTGGTTCGAGGGCTCGCCGACCCCGGGCGAGGACGGACCCGCCGTGATCGAGGGGCACGTGACCTACTCGGGGGATCCCTCAGTGTTCTTCGACCTGGGGGCCGTGGAGCCGGGGGATCGGATCGAGGTGGACCGTGCCGACGGCTCCACCGCCGTCTTCGAGGTCCACGAGATCACCCGGGTCCCCAAGGACGAGTTCCCCACCTGGGCCGTGTACGGCAACACCGAGGGCCCCGAGCTGCGGATGATCACCTGCGGCGGAGAGGTCGACGAGGACGGGCGGCACCAGGACAACGTGCTGGTCCACGCGCACCTGGTGGACGCCTAAGCTGGTCGCCCGCCCCCCTCTCCGCGACCTCGGGTCGCGCCGTCCCCCCTCCGCGGCCTCGGGTCGCGCCGTCCCCCGCTGCCCGGGCGCCTCCGTGGCACCGCGGTAGGAGCCCCGTGACCCCGCCCGACGCCCCGCGCTCCGCCTGGTCCCGCGCCACGAGCCTGGGTCCGGCCCGCAGTGACCACGTCCCCGCCGCCCGCATCGCGCTGGGCCTGGCCCTGCCGCTCGCGGTGCTGCTCCTGACCGACCGCATCGAGTGGGCGCTCTACGTCGGCTTCGGCGCCTTCACCGGCATCTACTCCCGCGGGGAACCCACGCTGCTGCGATCCCACCGGCAGGCGCTGATGGGGCTCGTGCTCACCGCCTGCGTCACCCTCGGCTCGGTCCTCGCCCTGCTCGGCGAGGCCATCGGGGAGGGCGCCGAGTCCTGGCTGGCCCTCGTGATCGGTGCCCAGGTGGCCGGGGGAGTGGCCGTGATGGTGCGGGTTCGCGGCATCCGGCCGGCCGGGGCCCTGTTCCCGCTGTTCGCGCTCGCCGCCGTCTCCGCCGCCCCGCCGGTGGCGCCGATCCCGGTGGCCGCCCTGGTGGCCGGGACCGTCGCCGCCTTCTGTGTGCTGCTGGGCCTGCTGGGGCACTGGACGGGGGAGGCCCACCCCGGCGCCGAGAACCCGCCGCCGCCCGTCGTGCCCGGCCGCGAGCGGGCCGCCGAGTTCGCGCTGTACGCGGGGGTGGCGCTCGTGGCCGGCACGCTCGGCCTGCTCTCCGGCATCGCCAACCCGTACTGGGCGCAGATCGCGGCGATCGTGCCGCTGTCCGCCCCCGGTACGGCGGCCCGGGTGGAGCGCGGCCTGCACCGCGTGGTCGGCACCGCCGCCGGGGTGCTGGCCACCGCCTTCCTGCTGTCCTTCCCCGCCGAGCCCTGGCAGCTGGTGGTGTGGGTGGTGCTGCTGCAGTTCCTCACCGAGCTGTTCGTGCTGCGCCATTACGCCCTGGCCCTGCTGTTCATCACCCCCCTCGCCCTGCTGATGGTGCAGCTCGGCCACCCGCAGCCCGTCGGCCCGCTGCTGCAGGCCCGGGTGCTGGAGACCGTCATCGGCGTCGCCGTCGGCCTGGCCGCCGTGCTCGCCCGGGACCTCGCGACGCGTCGACGGGGACGCGCGGCCTCGCGGGCCGGACGGATCTCGCGGCCCGGCTGAGCCGCGCGTAGCGTCCCCGCATGACCGCCCGCTACACCCACGGCTACGGTGCCGCCGTGCTGGACAGCCACCGCGCCCGCACCGCCGCGAACTCCGCCGCCCACCTGCTGCCGCACCTGGAGCCCGGGATGCGGCTGCTCGACGTGGGCAGCGGAGCCGGCACCATCACCGCGGACCTCGCCCGGTTCGTCGGCCCCGCCCGCTGCACCGCGCTGGAGGTCTCCGAGCACGCCGCGGCCCTCACCCGTGCTGAACTGGACCGGCAGGGCCTCGCGGAGGTGACCGTGCTGGTCGGCGACGCACAGGCCCTCGACCTGCCCGACGACGCCGTCGACGTGGTGCACGCCCACCAGGTGCTGCAGCACCTCCCCCACCCCGTCGCCGCCCTCGCCGAGTTCCGCCGCGTCTGCCGGCCCGGCGGTCTCGTCGCCGTGCGCGACAGCGACTACGCCGGCTTCCGCTGGTTCCCCGAGGAGCCCGCCTGGGACCGCTGGCTGGACCTCTACCAGCAGGCCGCCGCGGCCAACAGCGGGCACCCCGACGCCGGGCGGCGGCTGCTGGCCTGGGCCCACGCCGCCGGCTTCGAGAACGTCGAGGCCACCTCCTCCACCTGGTGCCACGCCACCCCGCCGGCCCGCGAGGCCTGGGCCGCCACCTGGGCGGGCAGGCTCCGCGAGGGACCGTTCGGTGAGCAGCTCCGGGGGACGGGCTGGGCGGAGGCCGAGGAGGTCGAGGGGCTCGCCGCGGCGGTCACCGCCTGGGCCGCGGATCCCGACGGCTGGTTCTCCGTGCTGCACGGGGAGATCGTGGCCCGCGCCTGAGCCCTGCCGCCGAACCACGCCACGCCGTGGGGCTCATGCGGCGACCAGCCGCGCCACCACCCCGTGCGGGGCCGGCGCAGCGAGGCCAGCGCCGGCAGCGTCACCGCCGCGACGGTCACCGCCCCGGTGACCAGCACGATCCAGGCCAGGTCCCCCATCGGGGCGGGCCAGCCCGCCCGGGCGATCCCCGTCATCAGCACCGCGAGGCCGACCGCGGACATCACCGGCACCACCGAGCGGGCCAGACGGTCCCCGCGCGGCACCACCGTCTCCCGCGCCATCACCCAGGGCCCCGACCGCAGCGGCACCAGCGCCGTCCACCCCCGCGTCAACGCCCCGACGGTCCGGGGGGAGGCGATGGTCAGCGCCCAGCGGATCAGCAGGATGATGACCAGGTTGCCCTGCATCGCATTCGAGGCGCACTCCGTGCCGGTGCCGGGGATGATCGCCAGCTGTCCGATCCCCCCGGCGACGATCACCAGCAGCAGGATCCCGATCCCCAGCAGCCGCCGCCAGTGCCCGCTGCGGCCGCTCGACGGAGGCGTCGCGCGCAGCGCCTGCACCGGCGGGGTCCGGCTCGCGGCTCGCGACGAGCGCAGCCCCCGAGCAGCGCCACCACTACCGAGGCGAGCGTCGCCCCGAGGATCACCAGGGGATCCGCCACCGCCTCGGGAACCGGGAGCGAGGCGTTCTGGTCGTCGGCCAGGCACACCGGAGCCGGCCGCAGCAGCACCAGGGCCGCCACGGTGCCCAACACTGCCCCCACGAGGGTCACCGGGGCCGAGCTCATCCGCTCCATCTCACCCGCCGCGACCGCCGCCGACCCCGAGCGCCACACCAGCAGGCCCAGCAGGATCGAGGCGTGCATCGCCGCGAAGCCCAGCAGCACCCTGGCCCAGGCGGCCGTCCAGCAGGAACAGCACCCGGTCGCGGGCGGCGGAGACCCGGGGGTCGTGGGTGACGACCACCGCGCAGCGCCCCGGGTCGTGGGCCACCCGGCCGAGCTCGGCGAGGGCGCGCTCCCCGGGGGCCGTGTCCAGGGCGCCGGTGGGCTCGTCGGCGATCAGCACCCGCACCCTCTGGGCGAGGACCCGGGAGATCGCCACCCGCTGCTGCTCCCCGCCGGACATCGAGGGCGGCCGCTGGTCCCGCAGGGCAGCGATGCCCTTCGACTCCAGCGCCTCCTCGATCCGGGCGGCGTCCGGGCGGCCGCCTCGAGCCCCGCCGGGCAGGTGAGCAGGGTGGACTTGCCGGAGCCGCTCGGCCCCATCACGGCGCACATCTGCTCGGCCGGAACCGTCAGGTCCTTGCCGTGCAGGATCTCCACCGGGCGCTCACCCAGCGGGAAGGACGTGGTGAGGCCGCTCGCGCTGATCATCGCCGATCCTTGGGGAGTGCCCATATCCAGATGGTTGCGCGTCCCCGCGAACCGGACAAGTGACCCCGGTCATGGGTTCGGCGCTCTACCATTGCCCCGGGCAGTGACCGACGAGCGACCTCGACGACCTGCCCTGCACGACGATCCCCACCCCGGAAGGTCTCCCCATGAGCCTGTCCACCGCTGTCCTCCGCGCCGTCCCCGGCGCCTACATGCTCAACTCCGGCATCGGGAAGCTCGGCCTGCCCGCCGAGGCCGCCGCCGGCCTCCAGGCGATGGCCGCCAAGGGCGTGCCCGCCGTCGAGAAGTTGACCCCAGAGCAGTTCGGGAAGGCGCTGAGCTACGGCGAGATCGCCGTCGGCGGCGCCCTGCTGCTGCCGATCGTCCCCACCCGCGTGGCCGGCCTCGCCCTCGGCGCCTTCTCCGGCGGCCTGCTGGCCATGTACTTCCGGACCTCGGAGTTCACCGAGGCCGACGGCATCCGCCCCAGCCAGGAGGGCACCGCCGTCTCCAAGGACGTGTGGCTCGCCGCGATCGCGGCCGCCCTGCTGCTCGGCGCCGGGAAGAAGACCTCCACGGACGACTGATCCCGCCCGCCGCGGCCCCGGGCACCTCCCCGCGGAGGTCCCGGGGCCGTGTCGTCCGTGCTCAGTCGGCGTCGAGACGTCGCAGCCGGGCCTGGAGGAAGCGGCGGTCCGGCCCCTCCGGGGCCAGCTCCCGGGCGGCGGCCAGCACGGCCCGGGCCTCCTCCTCGCGCCCGAGCTCCGCGAGGGTGAGGCCCCGCGCCGCATGGAAGGGCACGTGCCGCTCCAGCTCCGCGATCCCCCTCAGCGCGTCCAGGGCGGCCAGTCCGCTCGCCGGCCCGTCGCGGCGTCCGAGCGCGATGGCCCGGTTCATCCGCACCACCGGGTCCTCGCCGAGGCCCAGCAGCAGGTCGTACAGAGCCACGACCTGCGCCCAGTCGGTGCCGGAGAGATCCGTGGCCTCCGCATGGACCGCCGCGATCGCCGCCTGGATCGTGAAGCGCCCCGCCCCGGGCATCGCCGCCGCCCGCTCGGCACGCCGGCTGCCCTCGGCCAGCAGCTCCCGGTCCCAGAGGCCGCGGTCCTGTTCCTCCAGCGAGACGGGCACGCCCTCGGCATCGACCCGGGCCGATGCTCGGGCCTCCGTGAGCAGCAGCAGCGCCAGCAGCCCCTCCGGCTCCGCGGCGCCCGGCAGCAGGCCCTGGGTGATCCGTGCCAGCCGGATCGCCTCCGCGGTGAGCTCGCGGCGGATCGGGGCGTCACCGTGGCTGGCCGCGTAGCCCTCGGTGAAGACCAGCGAGATCGCCGTCAGCACCAGCGGCAGGCGCCGCTCGCGCTCGGCCGGGTCCTCCGGCACCTCCAGTGGGATGCCGGCGCCGGCGATTCGCTTCTTGGCGCGGGTGAGGCGCGCCTGCACGGTCGGCAGGGGCAGCAGCAGCGCCTGCGCCACCTCCGCCGAGCTCAGCCCGCCCACGAAGCGCAGCATCAGGGCGATCCGGTCCGCCGGCGCGATCGCGGGGTGGCAGCAGCCCATCAGCATCGCCAGGCGGTCATCGGGCAGGTCGTCGGCGGCCAGGGCCGCGGCATCGGCCGGGTCGGGGGCACGATCCTGCTCGCGCAGGTGCAGCTCGGCCAGCCGCCGCGCCAGCCCGTCGTCCCTCCGCACCCGGTCCAGGGCGGCGTTGCGGGCCGTGGAGGTCAGCCAGGCCAGGGGGCTGCGGGGTACGCCGTCGCGCGGCCAGGTGCGCAGGGCCGAGACCATCGCGTCCTGCGCGGCGTCCTCTGCGAGGTCGAGGTCGCCGAAGCGGCGGACCAGCGTCGCCACCAGGCGGCTGAGCTCCTCCCGACGGACCCGGGCGAGCACGTCGCCCGGGTCCGGCGGGGGTTCCGGAACGGTCATCGCGGGAGCCCGGGCACCGGGTCCTCAGATGTCCAGCAGCGGACGCACCTCGACCCGGCCGCCGATCGCACCGGGGCAGCGGGCGGCCCAGCCCAGGGCCGCATCCAGGGTGTCCACCTCGATGACGATCGTGCCGCCGACGAACTCGCGGCTCTCCGCGTAGGGGCCGGCGGTGACCACGGCCTCCGCGTCCCGGGAGGCACGGGTGACGCTGGTGCCCTCCTCGGGGTCGGTGAGCGCGAAGCCCCCGCGCAGCACCCCCGCCTCCTCCAGGGCGGCGTCGAAGGCGATGAACTCCTCGACGCCCGGGGCGTCCTCGGTCTCCCCGCAGCGGTCGTCGGACAGGTTCCCCATCAGCAGCAGCACGTACTTCATGTCGACTCCTTCATCGGTGATCGCGTCCGCGCCGGGCGGCGGGACACCATCATGACGAACGGGGGAGGGCCGGATCGACAGCCGGGGGTGCGGATCCCGGCCCGGCCGTCCGCGGCGGCGCGGCCGGTCTCGGTCACGTCTCGATCCGCTAATAACGCGCCCTTGAAGTGGCGAAAAACGTCCAGGTGAGGCTAGCCTCAGTGGAGCCCGTCACGGGCTCCCCGAACCCCGTCTCACCGAAGGACCCCCATGACCGCGATCAGCCGCCGCCACCTCGGCGCCCTGTCCGCCGCCGGCACCGTTGGCCTGCTCCTCACCGCCTGCGGAGGCGATGACAGCTCGGAGACCACCGACGGCGCCGCGGGCGCCTCCGACGCCGGCGGCGGGTCCGGCACCGTCGAGGTCGAGGACAACGACGGCACCAAGACCGTCGTCGTGCCGCCCACCTCCGTCGTCGCCACCGACAACCGCACCTTCGAGACCCTCCAGGACTGGGGCGTGCAGCTCACCGCCGCCGCCCGCGCCCTGATGCCCTCGACCCTCGACTACGCCGACGACGAGTCGATCATCGACCTCGGCAACCACAACGAGCCCGACCTCGAGGCCGTCGTCGCCGCCGAGCCGGACCTCATCATCAACGGCCAGCGCTTCGCCCAGTACCAGGAGGACTTCGAGAGCCTCGCCCCCGAGGCGACCATCCTGAACCTCGACCCGCGCGAGGACCAGCCCTTCGCCGAGGAGCTCAAACGGCAGGTCTCCGTGCTCGGCCAGGTGTTCGACCAGGAGTCCGAGGCCGAGGAGCTCGGCGCGGGCCTGGACGCGTCGATGGAGCGCGTGACCTCCGCCTACAACGGCTCCGACACCGTCATGGGCGTCATCGTCTCCGGCGGCGAGATCGGCTACATCGCCCCCGGCGACGGCCGCACCCTGGGCTGGGCCTTCGACGCACTCGGCCTGGTCCCCGCCCTCGAGGTGGAGGACACCAGTGACGACCACCAGGGCGACGACATCTCCGTCGAGGCCATCGCCGAGTCCAACCCCACCTGGCTGCTGGTGATGGACCGCGACGCCGCCGTCATGGCCGACGACCCCTCCTACGAGGCCGCCTCCCAGGTGCTCGAGAACTCGGAGGCGCTGGCCTCGGTCACCGCGGTCACCGAGGGCAACATCGTCTACATGCCCGAGGACACCTACACCAACGAGTCCATCCAGACCTACACGGAGTTCTTCACCGACTTCGCGGACGCCCTCGAGGGCTCCTCCTGACCCGTCCTCGATGACGGGCTCCACCACCGCCACGACCGCGCCGGGCACGCCCCGGCGCGGTCGCGAGCGTCTGTTCGACCGCTGGCTCCTGCTGGGCATCCTCGGGGTCGCGCTGCTGCTCGCGGCCTCCCTGTTCACCGGGGTCTACGACATCTTCGGCGCCGACGACGGTGCCGAGATGTTCGCCATCACCCGCATCCCCCGCACCATCGCCCTGGTGCTGGCCGGCGGGGCGATGGCCATGTCCGGGCTGATCATGCAGCTGATGACGCAGAACCGCTTCGTCGAGCCCACCACCACCGGCACCACCGAATGGGCCGGGCTGGGCCTGATCCTGGTGATGATCGTGGCGCCCTCCTCCACCCTGCTCACCCGCATGGTGGTCGCGGTCGTCTTCGCCTTCGTCGGCACCCTGGTGTTCTTCGCCTTCCTGCGAAGGGTGACGCTGCGCAGCTCCCTGATCGTGCCGATCATCGGCATCATGCTCGGCGCCGTGGTCAGCTCGATCTCCACCTTCGTGGCCCTCCAGTTCGACGCCCTGCAGCTGCTGGGGGTGTGGTTCGCCGGCTCCTTCACCTCCGTGATCCGCGGGCAGTACGAGGTGCTCTGGGTGGTGGCGCTGGTGGGCCTCGCCGTGTTCCTGGTCGCCGACCGGCTCACCGTCGCGGGCCTGGGGGAGGACATCGCCACCAACGTCGGCGTGAACTACCAGCGGGTGCTGCTGATGGGCACCGGCCTGGTCGCCGTCGCCACCGGGGTGGTCACCGTGGTGGTCGGCAACCTGCCCTTCCTCGGCCTGATCGTGCCGAACATCGTCTCCCTGATCCGCGGTGACGACCTGCGCTCCAACCTGCCCTGGGTGTGCCTGCTCGGCATCGCCGTGGTCACCGTCTGCGACCTCATCGGGCGGCTGATCATCATGCCCTTCGAGGTCCCGGTGTCCCTGATCCTCGGCATCGTCGGCGCCGTCGTCTTCATCGCGCTGCTGCTGCGCACCCGGCAGGCGGCATGAGCGCCATGACCGACCGCACCGCCCCCGCGCTCGCGGACCCCGCGCCCCCAGTCGGCCCCGGCCGCTCTCGGACCCCCCGGGAGGAGCCCCGCAGCGGCTCCGGGGCCTTCGCCGATGCGCGGGCGCGGCGCCGCTACGTGATCGTGCTGATCGCCCTGGCCGTGGCCGCCGCCGGCTTCGGTGTCGGGATGCTGGCGATGGGCAACCCGATGCCGGTGGGCTCGCGCGGCTTCTGGCTGATCGCCGAGCTGCGCGTCACCTCCCTGATCGTGATGGTGATCTGCGCGTTCTGCCAGGCCACCGCCACGATCGCCTTCCAGACCGTCACCACCAACCGCATCATCACGCCCTCGATCATGGGCTTCGAGTCGCTGTACCGGGTGATCCAGACCGGCGCCGTCTATCTGCTGGGCGTGGCCGGGGTGGGCGCGCTGCAGGGCACCACCCAGTTCCTGCTGCAGGTCGCGGCGATGGTGGGGCTCTCGGTGCTGCTGTACGGCTGGCTGCTGCGCGGCAAGTATGCGAACCTGCAGGTGATGCTGCTGATCGGCATCATCATCGGCGGCGGCCTGGGCTCCGTCTCCGCCTTCATGCAGCGCCTGCTCACCCCCAGCGAGTTCGACGTGCTCACCGCCCGGCTGTTCGGCTCCATCTCCAACGCGGAGACCGAGTACATCCCCTACGCGATCGTGTTCTGCGTGCTCGCGGGCGGGGGCCTGTGGTGGAACGCCCGCACCCTGAACACGGTGGCGCTGGGCAAGGACATCTGCCTGAACCTCGGGGTGCGCCACGGCCGCCAGACCATCCTCACCCTGGTGATGGTGTCGGTCCTGATGGCCACCTCCACCGCCCTGATCGGGCCGATGACCTTCTTCGGCTTCCTGGTGGCGACGCTGACCTACCAGATCGCCGGCACCCACGACCACCGCCGCCTGTTCCCCCTCGGGGTGCTGGTGGGTTTCGTGGTGCTGGCCGGGGCCTATTTCGTCATGGACCACGTGTTCTACGCCCAGGGCGTCGTCTCGATCATCATCGAGCTGGTCGGCGGCACCGTGTTCCTCGTCGTCATCCTGCGGAAGGGCCGCCTGTGATCACCATCGACAAGGTCGCCAAGACCTACTCGGAGACCGTGAGGATCGGCCCGGTTGACCTGGAGATCCCCGCCGGGGGCGTCACCGCGCTGGTCGGCCCCAACGGCGCCGGCAAGTCCACGCTGCTGACCATGGTGGGACGGCTGCTCGGCATGGACGAGGGCACCGTGGAGGTCGCCGGCTACGACGTCGGCTCCACCGCCTCGAAGGACCTCGCCAAGATCCTCTCCGTGCTGCGGCAGGAGAACCATTTCATCACCCGCCTCACCGTGCGGCAGCTGGTGGGCTTCGGTCGCTTCCCCTACTCGCAGGGCCGCATCACCCGCGAGGACGAGCAGAAGATCAGCGAGGCCATCGACTTCCTGGGCCTGACCGAGCTGGAGGGGCGCTACCTCGACCAGCTCTCCGGCGGGCAGCGGCAGCGGGCCTACGTGGCGATGGTGCTGGCGCAGGACACCGAGTACGTGCTGCTGGACGAGCCGCTGAACAACCTCGACATGCGCCACAGCGTGCAGATGATGGGCCGCCTGCGCGACGCCGCCCGAGAGCTGGGTCGCACCATCGTGGTGGTGCTGCACGACATCAACTTCGCCGCCCACTACTCCGACCGCATCGTGGCGATGAAGGACGGCGGTGTGGTCGAGACCGGCCCGGTCGCGGAGATCATGACCGATGCGGTGCTCACCCGGGTGTTCGACACCCCGGTGCAGGTCATCGAGGGCCCGACCGGGCCCCTCGCCGTCTACTACTGAGCCCCACCCGGCCGCCTACTCGGGCTAGTAGCCCAGAAACCTGGCTGTGGTGGTAGGCAACCTGCACATGTGCAGGCTGCCCACCACCACAACCAGGTCTGTGCACGCGGGACCGGGGTGAGGGCCCGCGGGGATCAGCTCAGGACTGGCCGAAGGTGGCGGGGTCGGCGCCGCCGCGGCCGTCGGGACGGTCCAGCGCGTCGATCGCGGCGACCTCCTCGGCGGTCAGCTCGATCTCGGCCGCCTCCAGGTTCTCCACGATGCGGGAGGGGGTGACGGACTTGGGCAGCGCCACGATGCCGTGGGCGATGTGCCAGGCCAGCACCACCTGGGCGGGGGAGACGCCGCGCGCGGTGGCGATCGAGGTGATCGCGTCGTTCTCCAGCAGGTCGCTCTTTCCCTGGCCCAGCGGTCCCCAGGCCTCGGTGACGATGCCGTGCTCGGAGTGCAGCTCCCGCAGGGCGCGCTGCTGGAAGTAGGGGTGCAGCTCGATCTGGTGCACGGCCGGCGCCTCGCCGGTGGCCTCGATGATCTCGCGCAGCTGCTCGGCCGGGTAGTTCGAGACGCCGATGGACGTGGCGAGCCCGCGGTCGCGCAGCTCGATGAGGGTCTTCCAGGCCTCGAGGTACTGCCCCTGGGAGGGGACGGCCCAGTGCACGAGGTACAGGTCCACGTACTCCAGGCCCAGGCGCTCGAGGGAGCCCTCGAGGGCGGCCACGGCGTCGTCGTGGGCATGGGCGTCGTTCCACAGCTTGGTGGTCACGTACACCTGCTCACGGGGCAGGCCGGAGGCGCGCACGGCCTCGCCGACGCCCTCCTCGTTGCCGTAGATCTTCGCGGTGTCGACGTGGCGGTAGCCGGCGGTGAGGGCCTGGCCGGTGACGTCGGCGGCCTTGGCGGCGTCCACCTTGAACACGCCGTAGCCGAGCTGGGGGATCGTGCGGCCGTCGTTCAGGGGGAGCGGGGCGACGGGGGTCATGGCGGTGTCCTTCCGGTCGGGTGCGGTCGGGGCTCGGAGGGCGTCGGGATCGTTCCCGGCTCGCTCCGAGCGAGCGATCCTACGATGGCCCCATGTGCTCAGCCTGTGCAAGGGGATGGCGATGAACCCCGCCCGTTCGGCGCGGTTGGTCCCCCTTCGGCGAGCGATTCCCGAGGCCCCGCCCCGCTACGACCATGAGCAGGGCCACACCCCTGCCCCCGGCCGCTTCGAGCTGTACGCGCTGCTGGACACCCTGTTCATCATCGCGGGCCTGGTGGTCTCGATCTGGCTGGCCCTGCTCTACCTCATCGAGGGCTTCTCCCTGACCCCGGTGCGGCTGCTGTACCTGGTGGGCTTCTGGGTGCTGCTGACCTACATCACCCTGCCGCGGCTGCACCAGCTGATGACCTGGATCTACCTGCCGGACTACTTCTTCGGCCGCACCCGCACCACCGAGGGCGTGCTCTCGGACCCGGTGAACCTGGCGCTGGACGGCGACGAGGAGGACATCCACGTGGCGATGCGCCGCGCCGGCTGGGTGCTCGCCGAGGAGCGCACCCTCTCCTCGGCCTGGGACATGATCCGCTCCACGGTGCTGCGCCGCTCCTACCCCTCCGCGCCCGTCTCCGACCTGTACCTGATGGACCGCCGCCACGACTTCACCTACCAGCAGGAGGTGGGCGGCACCACCGCCAAGCGCCACCACGTGCGCTTCTGGAAGATGCCCCCGGACTTCGTGCTGCCCGGCGGCTACCGGGCCGACTGGCTGGCCGCCGGCACCTACGACCGCGCCGTGGGCTTCTCCTTCTTCACCCTGCAGGTCACGCACCGCATCGACGAGAACACCGACGTGGAGCGGGACTACATCATCGACACGGTCCGCTACGCCGACCCCGGGGTGGGCGTCGAGGTGATCAAGGAGTTCTCCACCTCCTACCAGTCCCGCAACGGCCAGGGCGACCGCTTCACCACCGACGGGGACCTGCCGATCCTCGACGTCTCGGGCTGCAACGAGCGCTCCGACGGCGCCACCGCGCTGATGCTGCCGCGGCACCGCCCCACCGGCTCCAGCGTGATGACGGCCCGCGCCCACCGCGCCACCCAGTCGGCCCTCGCCGCGGCCCGCAGCCGCCGGGGGAAGGCCGCGGCGGCGGGAGCGGGCGGCTCGGCCGCCTTCGCCGAGGAGATCGCCGCGCAGTGGCAGGGCACCGTGGACGACGTGCACGAGGCCTTCGCGAGCGCCGCCGACCACCACCTGCCGCCGCCCACCATCGTGTTCACCGCCCTGCTGGTGGCGATCCAGACCGGGCTCGTGATCGCCCGCTGGGTGGGGGAGCTGCTGGGGGTGGACCTCTCGGGCCTCACCCCGGACGCCTCGCTGCTGTTCCCCGAGAACGTCTCCCTGGTGGTCTCGACCGTGTTCGTGCTGGCCCTGGTGGTGCTCGTGGCCGGGGTGTTCCGCCGCAGCCGCTGGTCGCGGATCGCCCTGATGGCCCTGTTCACCGTCGACGCCGCGACCCGTCTGCTGATCGCCACCGCCGGCTCGGGGGACGTGGCCCACGCCCTGCTGGTGGGGGCCGGGGCCTCGGCGCTCGGCGTGCTCGCGATCTCTTCCGACGCCTCTCGGCTGTGGGTGCAGACGCAGCGCCTGCCCACGCGGGTGATCGAGGGCACCCTGGGGTAGGCTCAGCGCACCTTTCCAGCGATCCGAGAGGATCCCCTCCCCATGAGCGAGAGCACCGGGACCTCCCCCGCGCCGGGCGCCGCCTCCGACAGCGACGGCCAGAACCCCGGCGGCGAGCTCAAGCAGGCGATCACGCCGAAGCTGCTGCTGCTGTTCATCGTCGGCGACATCCTCGGCACCGGCGTGTACGCCCTCACCGGCCGGGTGGCCGGCGAGGTGGGCGGCGCCGGCTGGCTGCCGATCATCCTGGCCTTCGCGGTCGCGATGGTGACCGCCCTGTCCTACCTGGAGATGGTCACCAAGTACCCGCGCGCCGGCGGCGCCGGGCACTACATCCACAAGGCCTTCGGGATGCACTTCCTGACCTTCATGGTGACCTTCGCGGTGCTCTCCTCCGGCATCACCTCCGCCTCGACCTCCTCCGTGTTCCTGGCGGAGAACGTGCTGGCCGCCTTCGGCCTCACCGAGAGCATGGGCGCCGACGCCGCCCGCCTGATCTCGACGATCATCGCCGTGTGCTTCGTGGTGCTGATCGCCTGCGTGAACATGTACGGCGTCAGCGAGTCCGTGAAGTTCAACGTGGTGCTCACCCTCATCGAGCTGACCGGCCTGGCGCTGGTGATCCTGGTGGGCTTCTGGGCCATCGGCCGCGGCGAGGCCGATTTCTCGCAGGTCATCCTGTTCGAGACCCCCGAGGACAAGGGCCTGTTCATGGCCGTCATCGGGGCGACCGCGCTGGCCTTCTTCTCGATGGTGGGCTTCGAGGACTCGGTGAACATGGCCGAGGAGGTCGTGGACCCGGTCAGGAACTTCCCGCGCGCCCTGATCACCGGCCTGTCGATCACCGGCGTGGTCTACGTGCTGGTCTCCGTGACCGCCGTGGCGATCGTGCCGATCGGGGACCTGCAGACCGCCACCACTCCGCTGCTGACCGTGGTCGAGGTGGGCGCCCCGAACCTGCCGATCGGCGAGATCTTCCCCTTCATCTCGATCTTCGCGGTGGCCAACACCGTGCTGATCAACATGATGATGGCCTCCCGCCTGCTGTACGGCATGTCCCGCCAGGGCGTGCTGCCGGGCTTCCTGCGCTACGTGCTGCCGGGCCGCCAGACCCCCTGGGCCGGCATCGTGTTCTCCACCGCGCTGGCGGTGGGCCTGATCCTCACGGTGCGCTTCGTGCTGAACGAGGAGACCATCGGTGCGCTCGGCTCCACCACCGCCCTGCTGCTGCTGGCCGTGTTCGGCCTGGTGAACATCGCGGTGCTGGTGCTGCGCAAGGACACCGTGCGCACCAAGCACTACCGCACCCCCACGGTGCTGCCGTACATCGGCGCGTTCACCACGCTGTTCCTGGTGGGCCCCTGGGCGCAGGAGACCCGCAACTACGTGATCGCGGGCGCGCTGCTCGGCATCGGCCTCGTGCTGTACATCTGCTCCTGGATCTACAACCGCGCGATCCGCTCCCGGCGCACCCGCTTCCACGACCTCGACTGAGCCCCGCGGGGCGGCGCCGTGGCCGCCCCCGGGGTCCCACCGCCCGCCGTCCAGACAGGGGAGACCATGCCCACCGTCCTGCTCGCCTACGTCCCCAGCGCCAGCAGCGAGGCCGCGCTCACCTTCGCGGTGGAGGATGCCCTGCGCCGCGACGCCGCCCTGGTGGTGCTCGCCTCCGACGCCGGCGCCGACCCCCGCAAGGCCCGCGGGGTCACCGACCCGCGGCCGCTCGCCGAGCGCCTCGCCGAGACCGGCCTCGAGCTGGACCTGCGCACGGTCCCGCGCCGCGACGACCCGGCCGACGACATCCTCGACGCGATCGACGAGATGCACCCGGACCTGGTGGTGCTCGGCATCCGCCGCCGCACCCCGATCGGCAAGTTCCTGCTGGGCTCCACCTCGCAGCGCGTGGTCATGGAGTCCACCGCCCCGGTGACCCTGGTCAAGCCCGCCTCGTTCCGGGCTCCCTCGCGCCCCTGAGCTGCACGATCCGGCGCTGAGGCGCCTCGCAGCGCGGCGTCACCGCCCCTCGCGGTGCGGCCGGATTGTCGGGCTCGTTCGCCCACTGTTCCCCTCGACGTTCACCCGGGCGACGCCCGCTGGTGATCGGGGCCTCATGATGCTGTCGCACTGTCATCTCGACCGTTCCGCCCTGGCGGCGCGGGCCCCGACGACAGCGAAGGAATCCCCGTGGCCCTCATCGACCTCCCCCTCCTCATGAAGGATCACGTGGCGGGCAAGCGCTCGCCCGTGACCTGCGCGCTGAAGTGCGGCAACCAGTGCCTCAGCCCCACCTGCAACACCAGCTCCAACGGATACTTCCGCGACGTGGTCTCCGCGGCACTGCGCCGCCGCACCCTGCTGGGCGGCACCGCCGCCGGCGCCCTGGCCCTCAGCGTGGCCGGCCCCGCGACCGCCGCGCCCGCCGCTCCGGGCGTCCCCGCGGCCCCGGCGCCCGCCGCCCCCGGCGGCAGCGCCCTCGATTTCACCGCGATCGACCCCGTGGACTGGGAGACCGACGAGTTCACCGTCCCCGAGGGCTTCGCCTGGCACCCGATCATCCGCTGGGGCGACAAGCTCTTCGCCGACGCCCCCGACTTCGACTGGGACGCCCAGAGCGCCGAGGCGCAGCGCGTGCAGTTCGGCTACAACAACGACTACACGGAGATCCAGGAGATCCCGGGCACCGACGGGCTCGGCGCCGTGATGTTCGTGAACCACGAGTACACCAACGAGAACATCATGCTGCCCGCCGGCACCGACCCCACGGCCGTCGCCGAGATCGGCCTGGCCGCGCACGGCTTCACCGTCGTCGACCTGGAGCGGGACTCCCGGGAGGAGCCCTACCGCTACGTGGTGGACGGCGAGCACAACCGCCGCTACCTCGACGACACCGCGTACGCCTTCACCGGCCCCGCCGCCGGCGACGAGCTGCTGCGGACCAGCCAGTTCCCCGAGGGCACCACCACCGAGGGCACCTTCGGCAACTGCTCCGGCGGCCTCACCCCCTGGGGCACCCTGCTCAGCGGCGAGGAGAACTTCCACGGCTACTTCCGCGGCGCCGGCACCAGCGAGGAGGATGCCCGCTACGGCCTGGTCGACGAGGCCACCGCCCGGGGCTGGGAGAACGTGGATCCGCGCTTCGACCTGCGCACCGAGGGCCTGGAGAACTCCGCCCACCACTTCGGCTGGATCGTCGAGGTGGACCCCTGGGACCCCGAGTCCACCCCGAGGAAGCACACCTCGCTGGGCCGCTTCAAGCACGAGGGCGCCAACGTGATCGTCGCCGAGGACGGCCGCGTGGTCGCCTACTCCGGCGACGACGAGCGCTTCGACTACCTCTACAAGTTCGTCTCCCGCGACACGTACATCGAGGGCGACCGCGAGCACAACAAGACCCTGCTCGAGCACGGCGACCTCTACGTCGCGAAGTTCACCGGGAACTCCCCGGCCGCCGAGATCGACGGCACCGGCGCCCTTCCCTCCGACGACGCCTTCGGCGGCTCCGGCGAGTGGCTGCCGCTGGTCGTGGACGGCGAGTCCCAGGTGGAGGGCTTCACCACCGCCGAGGTGCTGGTGCTGACCCGCCTCGCCGCCGACCAGGTGGGGCCCACCAAGATGGATCGCTGCGAGGACGTCGAGCCCTCCCTGGCCTCCCGCAAGGTGTACGTGGCCTGCACGAACAACTCCAACCGCGGCGTGGACGACTATGCGGGACCTGACGAGACCAACCCCCGCAGCCGCAACCGCGACGGCCACGTGGTGGAGATCGACGAGCAGGGCGACCAGACCTCCACCGGCTTCGCCTGGAACCTGCTGCTGGTCTGCGGCGACCCCGCCCAGAACGAGGCCACCTACTTCGGCGGCTTCCCCGCCGACCAGGTCTCCCCGATCTCCTGCCCCGACAACCTGGCCTTCGACTCGGTGGGCAACCTCTGGATCTCCACCGACGGCGCCCCCAGCAGCATCGGCTACAACGACGGCCTGTTCCGCGTGACCCTCGACGGGGACGAGCGCGGCCGGGTCGAGCAGTTCCTCTCCGTCCCCCGTGACGCCGAGACCTGCGGGCCCATCGTCCGCGACGCCGACCTCACCGCCTTCGTCTCCGTGCAGCACCCCGGCGAGGACGGCGAGTTCGACGCCCAGGTCTCCTTCTTCCCCGACTTCGACGGCACCGGCCCCCGCCCCACCGTGGTGCAGGTGCTGCCCGAGGCCGACGAGGAGGAGCCCTTCACCGACATGGGCCCCGGCGACGAGCACTACGAGGCGGTGCTCTGGGCCTACCGGGAGGGCATCGCGAAGGGCTACGACGACGGCACCTTCCGCCCCACCCAGGCGGTGAACCGCGATGCGATGGCGGCGTTCCTGCACCGCCTGGCGGGCTCGCCGGAGGTGACGATGCCCCGGACGCGCCCCTTCTCGGACGTGGTCGACGGCCAGGAGCACGAGGAGGCGATCATCTGGGCGTACCAGCAGGGCATCACGACCGGCTGGGCCGACCGCACCTTCCGGCCCACCGAGTCGATCACCCGCGACGCGATGGCCGCCTTCGTGTACCGCTACGCCGGCTCGCCCGAGGTGGAGACCCCCACCTCCCGGCCCTTCCCGGACGTGCCGGCCGGCAGCCAGTTCGCCCGCGAGATCGCCTGGCTGAAGGCCGAGGGGATCACCACCGGCTGGTCCGACGGCACCTACCGGCCGCTGTCCCCGATGAACCGCGACGCCACCGCGGCCTTCCTGTACCGGATGCGGGAGGAGCAGGGGATCACCTTCCGCAGCCGCTGAGGCGCCGTCGCCCCAGCCGTGTCCAGCCCGAACCAGCCCCTTCTGCGGGGCCGGCGAGGTGATCTCTCCCACGGGGGACGGCCGATCCGGCCGTCCCCCGCAGCCGTCCCGGACCCCTCGAGGCTTATTTCTCTCCGCGTGCGCCCGCGAGGCCCCACGAGGTCCAGCGCCGCCGGGACCGAGTTGGGGCGTTTCCGAGCACTCGCTAGAATCCCCGCCATGACCCGCCACGACACCACCGCCGGGCCGGGGTGCTGACGGTGTCGGTGCTGTGGACCCTGCTGATCCTCCTCGTGACGGTCGTGATCACCCCGGTCCTCGACCGCGCTCTCGGCCGCTCCGCCTGCTGGATCCTCGCCGCGCTCTACCTCGCCGCCGCCGGGGCCCTCGTCCCCGCCGCCGCCTCGGTGCTCTCCGGCGAGCCCGATCCCGCGACCACGCACTTCACGATCCCCTGGGCCGGCGCCTGGGGCGTCGACCTCGCGCTGCGCGCTGACGGCCTCGGCATCGTCTTCTCCATGATCGCGCTGGTCATCGGCGCGGTGGTGCTGGCCTACTCGGCCCGCTACCTCGAGCCGGGCCGCAACCTCAGCTTCTCGCTGGTGATGGCGCTGTTCACCCTGTCGATGGTCACCCTGGTGCTGGCCGACGACCTGGTGCTGCTGTTCATCGCCTGGGAGCTCACCTCGATCGCGTCCTTCCTGCTGATCGCGCGCTCCGGCGCCGCCGGGCAGGCCGCCTCGATGCGCACGCTGCTGATCACCTTCCTCGGCGGGCTGTCGCTGCTGACGGCCGTGGTGCTGATGGTGGCGCGGCTCGGCACCACCTCGGTCACCGAGGTGCTGGCCGCCGACGTGTGGGGCAGCGACCCCGGCTTCACCACCCTGGTGGCGCTGCTGGTGGCGGTCGCGGCCTGCACCAAGTCCGCGCAGTTCCCCTTCCACGTGTGGCTCCCGGACGCGATGGCCGCCATCACCCCGGTCTCCGCCTACCTGCACGCCGCGGCCGTGGTGAAGGCCGGCATCTTCCTGCTGCTGCGCTTCAGCCCCGCCTTCCACGACGTGCTCGCCTGGAACGTGCTGCTCATCGTCGCGGGCCTGATCACCGCCTTCGTCGGCGGATACCTGGCGCTCGCCCAGCCGGACCTGAAGAAGCTGATGGCCTACTCGACCGTCAGCCAGCTGGGCCTGATCGTCGCCGTGATCGGCGTGGGCAGCGAGTACGCCATCCAGGCCGCGATCCTGCACACCATCGCCCACGCCCTGTTCAAGTCCGGGCTGTTCATGATGGTGGGCGTGCTGGACCACGCCGTCCACACCCGCGAGCTGCGCCGCATGCCCGCGCTGTGGCGGGCGATGCCGGGCAGCTTCGTCGTCACCCTGCTGGGCTGCATGTCCATGGCCGGCCTGCCGCCGATGCTCGGCTTCGTCTCCAAGGAGTCGCTGTTCACCGGCGCCCTGGAGAACGAGGGGGCCGCCTGGGCGGGCTGGGCCGTCGCCCTCGGCCTGGCCGGCGCCAGCGTGTTGACCTTCGCCTACTGCGCGAAGATCGTGCTGGGCGCCTTCGTCGATGGCCGTGACGAGGAGTACCTGGCCCGCGTCGACGGCGAGGTCACCCGCAGCGGGCACGACGCCGCCGGGGCCACCGTCCGCGCCGAGGACGCCCACCGTCCCGAGGGCCTGTTCTTCTGGCCGGCCTCACTGCCGATCCTCGCCGGGCTGCCGCTGGCGATCTGGGTGGGCGTGCTGGACACCCCCGTCGGCGCCGCCATGCAGGCGGGCCTGGGGGAGGAGTTCCACCCCCACCTGGCCTTCTGGCACGGCCTCACCCCCGAGCTGGGCCTCACCGCGGGCGTGGTGCTGCTGGGCACCCTGGTGGCGCTCGGCCGCCGCCGAATCCTGCCCGTGCTCGAGAACCGCCCCTTCCCGGTGGACGGCGCGCGCGTGCTCACCGGCGTGGACCGGCTCGCCGAACGCATCGGCATCGCCCTGGTCCGCCCCAGCCGCACCGACGACCCCGTGAAGCACCTCGGCGCGATCCTGCTGGCCTTCGCCGCGGTCGTGCTGGGCTCCCTCGCGGTGCTGGCCGACCAGCTGCCCCCGCTGATGCCGGGCATGAACACCCTGATGGACCTCGTGATCCTGCTGCTGATGATCGTGGCCGTCGCCGTGGTCGTCCGCCAGCGCGGCCGCCTCGGCGCCGCCGTGGGCCTGTCGGCCGTGGGCGTGCTGGCCACCGTGCAGATCCTGGCGCTCGGCGCCCCCGACGTGGCGCTGACCCAGCTGCTGGTCGAGTCGCTGACGATCATCATCATCATGCTGGTCCTCCAGCGCCTGCCCCGTCGCTTCGACGCCCCCGATCCGCGCCGCCGCCGCGGCGCCGGGATCGTCGCCGGGATCATGGGCCTGACCGCCGGGGCCGGGGTGTTCCTGTTCATGGGCCGGCGCGGACGCAGCGACGTCGCCCAGTACTACATCGACAACGCCGAGGAGATCACCGGCGGGCACAACATCGTCAACGTGATCCTGGTGGAGTTCCGTGCGCTGGACACGCTCGGCGAGCTCTCCGTGCTCGGCATGGCCGGCGTCGCGATCGTCGCGGTGCTCTCCAGCGTCCGGTCGCTGTTCATCGACCCCGACGAGCGCTGCGCCGAGGACGACCCGCAGCCCGCGCTGCGCGAGGAGAGCACCTCCGCGCACCGCGCGATCGCCTCCGCCTGGGGCAACACCGCCGCCCTGCAGTTCATGGTGCGGGTGACCGCCCCGATCCTGGTGGCGATCTCGCTGATGCTGTTCTGGCGCGGCCACAACGCCCCCGGCGGCGGCTTCATCGCCGCCCTGGTGGGCTCCGCGATCGTCGCCCTGATCTACCTGTCCACCTCGCGCGACCGACAGATCGGCCCGCCCAAGCTGCCGCTGTTCCTCATCGGCGGGGGCATCATCACCGCCCTGGCCGCCGGCTTCCTCGGCTTCGCGAAGGACGGCTTCCTGGAGCCGCTGCACGGCTACCTGCTGGGCCAGCACCTCTCCACCGCCATGATCTTCGACCTCGGCGTGTACCTCGCGGTGCTCGGCCTGGTGATGGTCGCGGTGAACCTGCTCGGCGCGGGCGCCTCCACGGGCTCCAGCGAGCCGGGGGAGAGCACCCGTGAGCGCACCGACGAGGCGGTCGAGGGCGAGCTGCCCGGACCGCTGGACACCACCCGCGGGGAGCCCGCGCTCCGCCGCCGCGTCGGCGTGGGCACCGCGCACCTGACCACCGGCACCAAGCCGAAGGAGGCCGGGCGCCGATGATCCTCAGCCTGACCGTGGCCGTCCTGGTGGGCGGCGGGGTGTACCTGCTGCTGCAGCGCAGCATGGTGCGTGCCGTGTTCGGCATGACCCTGCTCAGCCACGCCGCGAACTTCGTGCTGCTCGCCGCCGGGGTCCCCGGCTGGCGCGCCGAGCCGCTGATCGGCGAGTCCGATCCCGCGGCGATGGCGGACCCGCTGCCGCAGGCCTTCGTGCTGACGGCCATCGTCATCACCATGGCGGTCACCATCTTCATGCTGACCCTGGCCGTGATCGGCCGCGACGACGACATGGCCTCCTATCCCGGGACGGGGGAGACGCGCGACTGATGAGCATCCCTGCCGTTCCCCCCACCCTGCTGCCACTGTTCGTGGTGCTGCCGCTGCTGGCCGCCGCCGTCCTGGTGGTCGTCCGCCGCCGCGCCGTCGAGACCACCGCCCTGATCGCCGTGCCGGCCCTGGTCGGCCTCGGCGCTATCTGGTTGCTGGTCGAGCACCGCGGCACCCCGGTGATCTCCCACGCCGTCGGCGGCTTCTCCGACGTGCTCGCGATCCCCTTCGTCTCGGACACCTTCAGCGCGCTGATGCTGCTGGTCACCGCCGTGTCGACGCTCGCCGCGAGCGTGTTCCTGATCCTCACCGGCGAATCCCGCTACCGCTTCGTGCCGCCGCTGGTGCTGCTGCTCAGCGGCGGCGTGAACGGCGCCCTGCTCACGGGCGACCTGTTCAACCTGTTCGTCTGGGTCGAGGTCATGCTGATGCCCTCCTACGCCCTGATCGCGGTGACGGGCACCTGGCGACGCCTCGGCATCGGTCGACTGTTCGTGCTGGTCAACCTGCTCACCTCGACGGTGCTGCTGATCGGCGTCGGCTTCGTCTACGGCACCGCCGGCACCGTGAACCTGGCCTCCCTGGCCGGGGCGGGCAGCGAGAACCCGCTGACCGCGGCGGCGCTCGGCGTGGTTCTGCTGGCACTGGCCGTGAAGGGCGCCGTGGTGCCCGTGCACTCCTGGCTGGCCCGCTCCTACCCGGCCACCTCCGCCGGCATCATGGCGCTGTTCTCCGCCCTGCACACGAAGGTTGCCCTCTACGCGATCTACCGGATCGTGGCGGTGGCCTTCGAGGACGGCATCCCCTTCCTGCCCGTCGTGGCGGTGATGGCGTTCGCGACGATCCTCATCGGCGCCTTCTCCACCACCGGCTCGATCCGCCTGCGCACCGCGATGAGCCACCAGATGGTCGTCGGCGTCGGTCACTTCCTGCTCGGCATCGTGCTGTTCACGCAGATGGCGATGGGCGCCGGCATCCTCTACCAGGTCCACTCGATCATCACCATGTCGGCCCTGGTGCTGATCATCGGCGCGATCGAGCAGACCTACGGCACCGGGCGCATGGACCACCTCTCGGGGCTGGCCCGTCGCGACCCCTGGGTGATGGTGATCCTCGCGCTGGGCATGTTCTCCCTGGTGGGCCTGCCGCCCACCTCCGGCACCTGGGGCAAGATCGGTCTGCTGCGGGCCTCCGCCGAGCAGGTCTCCGCCGGGGAGGCTCTGCTGGGCTGGGGCGCGATCCTCGCTGTCCTGCTGGCCTCGATCGGCTCCATGCTGGGCCTGCAGCGGGTGTGGCGCCGCGCGGCCTGGGGCGAGGACATGACTACCTACCGTCCCGATAACGCGGTCACCGGCCGCGGCGAGGAGCAGACGCTGCCGGACTCGGTGCGGGTCCCCGCCCGCCTGGCCGCCCCCGGCGCCGTGATGATGGCCCTGTCGCTGGCGATGTTCGTCGGCATTGGCGTCGTGCTGCCGACCACGGAGCTGGCCGCTACCGACCTGCTGGACGTGAACGCCTACGTGGAGGCGGTGATGGGCGGATGATGCGCCTCTGGTACGGGATCAGCTACATCGGCTGGATCCTGCTCGAGATCCTCAAGGGGTCCGTGCAGGTGGCCTGGGCGGCCTACCGTCCCGGCGTCCACTCCTCCCCGGCGATCGTGGAGTACCCGCTGCGCGCCACCACGGACGTCGAGATCATCGCGATGGCCTCCTCGATCACCATCACCCCGGGCACGCTGGTGGTGGGCACCGCCCACGGCACCCTCGAGCAGGGGCCGAGCCTGTTCGTGCACGTGCTGTTCGCCGAGTCCCGGGAGCAGGTCGTCGCCGACCTCGCCGAGATGGAGGAGCGCCTGCTGCGCGCCACCCGCGGCCGCGGGGGAGCGGATGCCGCCCTGCGGCTCCGTCGCCGCGGCAGCGGCGACGAGCGTTTCGCCGACACCCAGGCCGCCGACGCGGTGCGCGACCACGGGGTGCGCACCGGCCCGCGGTCCTCCCGGCCGGAGCCCCCCGGCGGGGTCCACCCCGACGACGCCCCCGAGCCCGAGGAGCGATCATGAGCATCGTGCTGTGGCTGACGGTCTGCCTGCTGGGCGCCACCATTTTGGTGGGCCTGCTGCGCATCGCCTCCGCCCCCGACCCCGCCAGCCGCGCCGTCGTCGGCGACCTGGTGTTCTTCTCCGGCGTGGGCTTGATCGTGCTGATCGGCCTGCTCAACGAGTCCGCGGCCGCCGTGGACGCCGCCCTGATCGCCGCGGTGCTGGGCATCCTCGCCACCGTGGCCCTGGCCCGCATCCTCACCCGGGGGCGCCGATGATCGCCGCCCTGATCGTGGACGTGCTGGCCTCCGTGCTGCTGCTGGGCGGGGCGTTCTGGATGCTCACCGCCGCGCTGTCGATGTTCCGGGCGCACGACGCCCTGGCGCGGATCAACGTGCTCTCCCCGGCCACGGGGCTGGGCCTGCCGATGATCGTGCTCGGCGCCTTCCTGCTGCACACGAAGGTCGAAGGCTTCGAGGTCGCGGTGCTGATCAAGACGATCCTCACGGTGGTCGCGCTGATCATCGTCTCCTCGATCGCCTCGAACGTGCTCTCCCGCGCGGCGTACATGTCGGGCTCCGCGGTGGACCCCCGCACGGCCCCGCAGGACCTCGCGCGCAGCCCCGAGGAGGGGGACCAGGTCCCGCTCACCGAGGAGCGCTGAGCGCCCCGTCGAGAGCGCTCCACCTCGCCCGGCCCACGCCGTCCGTGCAGGTCGTCGAGCCCGTGCGCTGGGCCTCCAAGTCGTGAACGCCCTCACCGGGGACGGAGACGGCCCCCTTGCCCGATACGAGGTCGTCTATGGTGGCCGTCTCCCGCTGCCCGATCGCGTGCCCCGAGAGTCCTGCTCGGACGCATGCGTCACGGCCTCACGCCATCCCCCAGGAGAACGATGACGGCCCCCACCGGTACGACCATCGCCAGCCCTGAGAACACCTGAAGCGCCCTGGGTTTCGTTCCGTGGTTAGACGGTCGCGGGCGCGGTCGTCGTCAGGTGCGTGTAGGCCGCTTCGACGCTCGCTGGGGTGCGGTAGCCGAGAGCTTCGTGAAGCCGGGCCGTGTTCCCTGCCCGCCCTGACCGCCTAACCCCTCAGCGAAGGACCGCTACACCACTTCCAGGGGCTTGACCACCGACAGTGCGAGGATGGCCGCATGCACAGCGTCGACCCCGTCTCCCGACCCTTCGCGCAGGTGGACGTGTTCGGCGCGTCCCCGTACCGCGGCAATCCGGTGGCGGTGGTGCTGGACGCCTACCGGCTGAGCGAGGAGCAGATGCAGGCCTTCGCCGCCTGGACCAACCTCTCCGAGACCACCTTCGTGCTGCAGCCGACCGTGCCCGGCGCCGACTACCGGCTGCGGATCTTCACCCCCACCGGGGAGCTGCCCTTCGCCGGGCACCCGACCCTCGGCACCGCTGCCGCCTGGTTGGCCGCGGGGGGAGTGCCCGGCGGGGAGCGCATCGTGCAGGAGTGCGCCGTCGGGCTGGTCGAGGTGCGCCGCGGCGGAGCCGCCCCCGAGGATGCCCGTGACGTGGAGACCCTCGCCTTCGCCGCCCCGCCCCTGCAGCGCAGCGGCCCCCTCGACGCCGAGCACCTCCAGCTCGCGGCCGCGGCCCTCGGAGTACCCGACCAGGCCGTGGTCGATCATGCCTGGGTGGACAACGGCCCCGGCTGGGCCGTCGTGGAGCTGGGCTCGGCCGCCGAGGTGGTGGCCCTCAAGCCCGACCTCGCCGCGATCCCCGGGAGGAAGATCGCCTCCCTCGGCGTCATCGGCCCCGACACCGGCTCCGACATGGCGTACGAGGTGCGGGCCTTCGTCGCTCCTGACCCCGCCACCGGCACCCCCGGCTACGAGGACCCCGTGACCGGCAGCCTCAACGCCGGCATCGCCCAGTGGATGCTCGAGCGCGGCCGTCTCACCCCGCCGTGGACCGCTCACCAGGGCACGCGGCTGGGCCGCGACGGGGCTGTGCGGGTAGATGTTGACGCAGAGGGCACCGTCTGGATCGGCGGCTGCGCCCGTGTCGCCATCCGGGGCATGATCGAGATCTGAGGGACCTCGGAAGCGCTCAGGCGTCGGGGGAGCAGGCCCGCCCGGCGAATCCGATGATCTCCGCGGCCACCTCGTCGCGGATCGGCGGCTCGTTGTGCACCTCGTGGCGGAAGCCCGGGTACACCCGCACCCGCACGTCCTCGTGTCCCCTCGCGATCAGGCGGTTGCCCACCGTGTACGCCCCGCTGCCGTAGCCGGCCACCGGGTCCTGGTCCCCGGCCAGGATCAGCACCGGCAGGTCCCCGGGCACCTGCGCGTACCAGTCGGCATCGTTGGCCTGGTCGTAGAGGGCGACGAAGCCCTGCAGGAAGCGCACCGACAGCGGCGCCCCGAAGCGGTTCAGCGGGTCCCGCGCGTGGTCGGCGACGACGTCCGGATCGGCCGCCACCCAGTCCGTCGGCCCGGCATCCGGCCCGAAGCGGTCCACGAAGCCGTCGAACACCGCGGCCATGTGATGCCCGGGCACCTCGGCCTCGGGGTCCGGCTCGGCGGCCAGCGCCGCGCGGTCCACCAGCTGCTCCATGCCGTGCATGTCCGCGGCGATCCCGCCGAGCACCAGCCCGGCCAGGGGCGGCTCGGCGCGGGCGGCCACGACCCGGGAGATCATCGAGCCCCAGGAGTGGCCGTAGACCACGGCCGGCAGGCCGGGATGCAGGGAGCGCACGTGCGCCAGCAGCGCCAGCTCGTCCTCGACCACCACCCGGTCGGCCTCCGCGCCGGCATCGCCCCAGGTGTCCTCCGCGGCCGCGGTGGCGCCGTGCCCGGCGTGGTCGTCGGCCGCCACCACGAAGCCCGCGTCGAGCAGGACGGTGATAAGGCGCAGATAGCGGCGGGAGTGCTCCCCGAGACCGTGCACGATCTGCACGATCCCGCGCGGTGTGACCACCGGGTCGTACACCCAGGCGCGGATCGCGTCGCGCCCGTTGGCGGAGGGAAGGGTGAACTCGTGCAGGGCCATCGCGGTGCTCCTCGTCGACGTCCGCGCGGCGGCTCCGATGCGACCGCGCGCCGCCTCCGATCGTAGGCGGCGGCGAGAGGTGGCTCCCTTCGGATGACGACGGATGGACGCGGACTGGCAGATAGCGGGTCCGTGGGCCACACTCGGGGCTTCGTCCGGGCGGGGCACCCCGCCCCGGCAGCAGTTCGAAGGAGCCCAGCATGTCCAGCACCACCACCGAGCACAGCACCGCCGCGACCGATCGCAGCACCGCCCGCCGCGCCGACCGGCGCACCGCCCCCGGAGGGGTCTCCGCGGGGCTGCTCGTCCTCCGCCTCGGCCTCGGCGTCGTCTTCCTCGCCCACGGCGCGCAGAAGGTGTTCGAGGCGGGCCTCGACGGCACCGCCGCCTCCTTCGCGGCGATGGGGGTGCCCTTCGCGGAGATCCTCGGCCCCGTGGTCGCGCTGCTCGAGCTGGTCGGCGGCGCGCTGCTGATCCTCGGCCTCGCCACCCGCGCGATCGCCCTCGCGCTCGCCGTGGACATGATCGTCGCGGCGCTGCTGGTGCACCTGGCCGCCGGGTTCTTCGCGGCCGACGGCGGCTACGAGCTCACGCTCGTGCTCGCCACCGGGGCCCTCGCCCTGGTGCTCGCCGGGCCGGGCCGCTTCGCGCTGGACGTGGTCTTCGGCCGGCGCTGAGCGATGCCCCGGGGGCTATCGCTCTAATCCATGAGTTCGCGGCCGCGCAGAATCGAGTCCCGCATGGGGCGAGGCGGAAGCGATCGCTGGGGTGCGATCCCGCCCTCACACCAAGCGGTACCTCGTTCCACGGTGCCCCTGGCCGCCGTCGACCTCGACCAGGTCATTCTCGATCAACGCCAGCAGGGCGCGGCGCACCTGCATGTATGAGAGCCCGGTGGCTACCTGCAGATCAGCATGCAGGGCAGGACCTCCGGACAGGACGTGGTGGACGGTCGGCACGTTCTTCCCCATCCGACGCAGCGCCGAGGCATCCGGCGCGGGGTGAGGTGCGCTGTTCGAGGACCTTTCCGCGAGCGGCGTCGGTTCTGCGCTCTGGTCGGCTCCGGCCGTCGCATCCGGTGTCCGGAACGGCACGTCGGCGTCGATATCCGCATCGAGCAGCCCCCGCTGGACCAGCGCCTTCACCTGACTGCGGGCGTCCTCCCAGGTGAGCGGCGAGAATTCCGCGCGGAGACGATCGACGTCCCACGGATCGCCGCGCCACGCCTTCAGCAGCACGTGCTTCTGCAGGTGAGTGAGTTTCACCGTGCCGGAGACTCGGGTCAGATGCTCTTGCTCCTCCTCGGAGAACGCGGACCCGCGCCAGAACGTGGCCGTGAACCGCACGCCGTTGTCCGTGAGCGTGGGCCGCCTGAGGTCCGCGTCCTGGGCCCGCCGGAGCATGGTCAGCACCCCGCCTCCCTCGCCCTCGATCACACGGCTGCCGTCCGGCAGGCGCAAATGCGTGGACAGCTGATACAGACGCTGGTTGACGGCGGCGCGGCGCGGCACGGGGCTCTCGATCTCCGACAGCGTCACCCCGCGCAGTCCCCCTGGACTGGTGATGACCAGAGCCTTCTCGGTCACGCGGATGTCGATCGAGCGTCCGGTCCCGAGAGTCTGCGGCCCGAGGTCGCGGTGCACGAGCGCGTTGGCCACGGCCTCGCGGACGGCGGCCAGCGGGATCTCGGGCTCGTCGCGCATGTGCCCGTCGTCTCCGTACACCTGGCGGGTCGTGAGGTTCTGCCGAACCCACGCCATGCACTCCTCCAGGAGATCCGTGACCGGCCCCTCGAAGTGCTGGAGATTCTGCGTGCGTGCCCTGCTCCCGTCGTCCGGGAGCTGCACGGCCGCCGTCACCTGCAGGGCCGGCAGCACCCCCTGCGGGTAGTTCCCCAGCGCGTAGAGGCCGGCCACCGTGCACTCGCCGGACGCCGTGACCGCGCCGAGCTGCCGAATGATCTCGGTGTCGGCGAGATCCCGCAGTCGGCGAGTCCGTCGCCGAGCTCGTGAGACCACCTGGCTGACCAACTCCACATCGAGGTCATCGGGGCCTGTCCCGGGCACGGGCTTGTCGTCGTAGAGCACGCTCTCGCTGTGATGAAGGGCCGCGACCTCGACCATCCGGAGATCGGCAGGCCCCATCACGAAGTCCCCGTCGGCCTGGCGCAGGAAGGCCCTTCCCTCGAATCTGGCCGGCTTGAGGCTCGGAGCGACGGGTTGGACCAGGGCGGCGACGATCTGCACGCCGTCGATGTCGAAGGTCCTCACCTCGACGTAGGGGGAGGGATTCACGGCCTCCCGGGAGACGTTGACCAGCGCTTGCGCCATGCCCGCGGGATCCGCCACACCGTTGAGGGAGAAGGCACCTGCCTCGTTGGCACCGAGGATCAGCAGCCCCTGATCGGGCATGTTGGCGAAGGCGCACAGCGTCTCGCCGATCTTCGCCGGGAGGCCGCCCGCGGCACGCTTGACCTCGACGTCCGTGCGATCGCCTCCGTGCACGCGCAGTTCATCGAGGACGGCGAGTACGCGGGAGGCTGTCAACTCCATACCGGAAACTTACAGAGTGTTTGCGCATATGTGCAACTGTGCGCATGTGTGGATAGGGGCAGCTCGCAGGCATGTAGAGGGCCTGAGCGTGGTCTCGTCGGCCGCCTCAGCCGTCAAGACTGTCAGAGTGTCGCTGTCCCGGTGCGCGCAGACTCACACTGCAGAACGCAAGTATCAGTCTGCGCCCGTCTCGGTGCCCCGGAGAGTCGCATCGCGGCTCTGCTGTCCATCACCGCGCAATAGCGATGACTGCTCGACCATCTTCCCTCCTCGCGTGCTCGGCGGTCAGCTCTCCGGTGTCGCTCGGAGCGCGCAACGTGGACAATCGATCACAACGACATCCTCGCCCTTCACCTTTTCCACGAGGACGGCGAGCGTACGCTGTTGATCGCCGGGGGCTCTCATCCCTGCTACGCGGGGAGCACCCCTGCCGTGCTTCCTTCTTCTGGGCGGCGGTCGGCTCTTCCCCGTTGCGCGGGAACACTGGATCGTCTACAGCACCGACTCCTTCGTGTCGGGCTCATTCCCGCTGCGCGGGGAGCACGGCCTGGACGGCACCCGCTCGGACGCCGAGCGGGGCACATCCCCGCTGCGCGGGGAGCACGACCCCGCCACCGGCGAATCGTGGAGCACCGAGGGCTCATCCCCGCTGCGCGGGGAGCACGAGGCGGAGGCGCCGCCCTCGAGGAGGGCACCATCGGCTCATCCCCGCTGCGCGGGGAGCACGCCGCGGCGAGCTTCACCGCGACCTTCTGCGCGGGCTCATCCCCGCTGCGCGGGGAGCACCGGGACCCAGCCTTCCGACGTTAGTACCGGATGGGGCTCATCCCCGCTGCGCGGGGAGCACGACGTTTAAGGGTGCCCGGGATACGACCGTGAAGGCTCATCCCCGCTGCGCGGGGAGCACACGTGACCTTCACGGCACCGATGATGCCGTGGCGGCTCATCCCCGCTGCGCGGGGAGCACGTGAGGTCACGCGAGTGCGCACTCTTCCCATGGGGCTCATCCCCGCTGCGCGGGGAGCACCGGTCGAACGAAAACGGCGAGGACGGGTCCGTGGGCTCATCCCCGCTGCGCGGGGAGCACTGCGTCGATCGACCGTTTATGGTGCGCCGATACGGCTCATCCCCGCTGCGCGGGGAGCACAGCACCGCCGCGAGGGAGTACGACTTGGGCGCGGGCTCATCCCCGCTGCGCGGGGAGCACTCACCCCACCCCGGGTGCAGGGGGGTGTCACCAGGCTCATCCCCGCTGCGCGGGGATCACCGCGCGGCCGCGGAGCAGAACGGATGGGACGTGGGCTCATCCCCGCTGCGCGGGGAGCACCGGGCCTGGCCCACGGAGGTCAGCCGCAGCGACGGCTCATCCCCGCTGCGCGGGGAGCACAGCACGCCGAGCACCGTGGCCTGCCCGCGGGACGGCTCATCCCCGCTGCGCGGGGAGCACGGTCAGTTCTCCTTCGGGTTCTCGGGGTGAGTCGGCTCATCCCCGCTGCGCGGGGAGCACGGGCCGCACCGTGCCTGGCGGCCCTCCGAGGTCGGCTCATCCCCGCTGCGCGGGGAGCACAAGGCTCAGGAGAGGCAGCCAACAGCCGCAATGGGCTCATCCCCGCTGCGCGGGGAGCACCGGGGGCCGCTTCTCGTTCTTCGCCTGGACGCGGGCTCATCCCCGCTGCGCGGGGAGCACACCCTCGCCGCGATCGCCCAGGCCATCGGCCTGGGCTCATCCCCGCTGCGCGGGGAGCACCGTGACTCCTACCGGAGCGCGGATACGTGGCCCGGCTCATCCCCGCTGCGCGGGGAGCACCAGACGCGGGTGATCCAGCCCGTGCTGACCTGGGGCTCATCCCCGCTGCGCGGGGAGCACTGGGACGCTCACCGGGTATCTGGCGCTCGACAGGGCTCATCCCCGCTGCGCGGGGAGCACGCCGTGGACTACCTGCGCGGCCCCGATGGCACGGGCTCATCCCCGCTGCGCGGGGAGCACCCCACCGGGGACGGCGGGGCACGCTACCCGTACGGCTCATCCCCGCTGCGCGGGGAGCACTCCACATCCGAGACGCCGACGCCCCAGGACGTGGGCTCATCCCCGCTGCGCGGGGAGCACGACGTGACGCCGGACAACGCGACGGACGCCGGGGGCTCATCCCCGCTGCGCGGGGAGCACGCCCGGCAGGTATGCGTTGTTCACGGCGTAATGGGCTCATCCCCGCTGCGCGGGGAGCACTTAGACAAAGCATCAACTATTCTCCACCAATCAGGCTCATCCCCGCTGCGCGGGGAGCACGCCCCCGATCCAGGGGTGCAGGCCCCAGACAGGGGCTCTTCCCCGCTGCGCGGGGAGCACTCCGCACGGGTGGAGGTGGATATCTTTTTGGTGGGCTCATCCCCGCTGCGCGGGGAGCACGCCGTGGACTACCTGCGCGGCCCCGATGGCACGGGCTCATCCCCGCTGCGCGGGGAGCACCCATTCGGCGTTGTCCTGGATCGCGTAGCCCCAGGCTCATCCCCGCTGCGCGGGGAGCACACCTCGGCTTCGGCATTATCACCGGCCGCTTCGGGCTCATCCCCGCTGCGCGGGGAGCACGCAGTACTCCCAGGCGACCAGATGTCCCGGCTGGGCTCATCCCCGCTGCGCGGGGAGCACACCATCCACCCGTTCGCGTACGCCTCCGCGGGGGGCTCATCCCCGCTGCGCGGGGAGCACTCGACCTCCGACGCGACGGCCCGCTCCAGGAACGGCTCATCCCCGCTGCGCGGGGAGCACAAGGTCACCGTCGAGGCCAACGCCGCGCTCGCCGGCTCATCCCCGCTGCGCGGGGAGCACAACTTCAGGCCGACCTCGGGGGTGATGACCGTGGGCTCATCCCCGCTGCGCGGGGAGCACGTGTCCATGTACCCGGCGGAGAAGCCCGCTGGGGGCTCATCCCCGCTGCGCGGGGAGCACTTCAGGCCGAGCCCCCACCACACGTTGCCGATGGGCTCATCCCCGCTGCGCGGGGAGCACAGCGCCTCGGTGGACCTGCCGGTGTCCGTGTCGGGCTCATCCCCGCTGCGCGGGGAGCACCTGTTCGGTGAGGGCGAGGACTACGAGACCACGGGCTCATCCCCGCTGCGCGGGGAGCACACCATGCCATCGTAGGCGAGAGCCCACTCCTGAGGCTCATCCCCGCTGCGCGGGGAGCACCTGTACGTCACCAACCGGATCGAGGCGGGGAAGGGCTCATCCCCGCTGCGCGGGGAGCACGCGAACCCGACCGCCCTCCTGAACTGGCGGCCCGGCTCATCCCCGCTGCGCGGGGAGCACAACGAAGCCGGCGACCATCGCGTCGTCGTGTCGGGCTCATCCCCGCTGCGCGGGGAGCACCCGATCAACCGCGAGGAGTACGGCGGCGTCGTGGGCTCATCCCCGCTGCGCGGGGAGCACCGGGCCGCTCAGATCGGCCGGAACAAGGACCGGGGCTCATCCCCGCTGCGCGGGGAGCACGCCCCCGCCCGGCATGGCGGGGGCGCTTCTTCGGGCTCATCCCCGCTGCGCGGGGAGCACGACGGTCGGTGGTGTCGTTGAGTGCGAGCACGGGGCTCATCCCCGCTGCGCGGGGAGCACGCGCGGACGTCGCGCGTCTCCGAGGTGCCCGCGGGCTCATCCCCGCTGCGCGGGGAGCACGACGCATGGCCCCCGGAGCACATGGCCCGCATCGGCTCATCCCCGCTGCGCGGGGAGCACCCGTCCGAGTCGTAGTCGGAGTCGTCCTCCAGGGGCTCATCCCCGCTGCGCGGGGAGCACAGGACGCCGGCCACGGCGAGCGCGCGCCGCCACGGCTCATCCCCGCTGCGCGGGGAGCACCCTTGCTGAGCAGGGCATTCGGAGCGAGCTCTGCCAGTTTGGATGCAGGTTTGGTGATGCTCTCATGAGTCACCGTGTGCTGGGAGCAGCACCGGAATTTTCAACGACGGCGACGGGACCTCTGCATGGCTCGGGCATTGCTCCACCCTGTGCGGCGCTGCGGGGGAGGGGCTTCCGAGGGTCGAAGCATAAGCGTCACGCCATCGGAGTCCACGGGTTCCCATTCGTGGCGGTGGACGCGATAGACGAGCCCCTGCTCGTTGTCCGCGGAGTACACGAGCAGGGCCCTGCCGTCCTTGCACAGCTCGACAGTCCGCGCCCAGAGGTCGTCCCGGACCCGGGCGGAGGGCCTGCCCACGAAGACACCGGGACTGATCTCCATCAGCCACTTCGTGAGGTCTCCGCGCAGACCTGCCGGGCAGGCGGTCAGGACCAGGGTCATCATGCCAGGAACTGCTCCTCGTCCCAGTTCGCCCCCGAGGGCACCGCCTGCAGGTCACTCCAGAGCAGGAGATCGCCGATCTCCGCATCGAGATCGTCGACCACGCCGAGCAGCGTGTGCACGTCGGCGACGACCCGGCGCAGCAGCTTCGTCTCGACGATGCGGTCCCTCACGGCCCGCCGAACCTCGCGCACCGGGTCCTCCGAGGCTGCGGCGAGCGTGTCGAAGGTGGCAGGGATGGAGACCTCCGCCTTGTACAGATCCGCGATGTCGTAGACGAACGCCCGATCCGTGCCGGAGTGGACCACGCCGAGGGCCGGGACGGCGCCCAGACTGCAGATCACGGCGTGGACCACTCCGTACAACGCAGCGTTGGCCGCGGTCAGGGTGCGATTCACGTCGTCCCCCGCCTCGAAGTCGTCCGGGGAGTAGGAACGTCGCGACCAGCGCACCCCTGTGCGCTCGGACTCGGCTGCGTACACACGCTTCATCCGGGCACCCTCGCGTCCGCGCAGCTGCGCCATCGACAGCGTGGCGAAGTCCTCCCCGGGGAAGCGCATCTCGTACATGCGGCGCGCGCAGTCGAGGCGGCGGCGCTGGTGGGAGACGATCGCCGCCTGTGCCTCCGCCATGCGGGAGGACTTCGCCAACGGTCGACCGTGCGCGTAGTAGCGCACGCCGATCTCCCCCACCCAGGCGACGGAGACCCCGCAGCCGCCGATCACCGACATCGCCCCATGGGTGATGCGTGTGCCGGGCCCGAGCATCAGCACGCCGAGCGCGGCAGCCGGGACATGGACGACGCCCCGCTGATCCGTCAGCGTCACGGCGTTCGCGGCGCGATGCACCACGCAGTGCTCCGCATACAGGAAGCTGATCCGATCAACGGCCCGTGTCAGCTCCCGTCGCTCCGGGGGTGGGGCTCCCGTCGGGCGCGCCATGTCAGCTCGTGGCCCGAGCGAGGGTGAGCAGACCGCATCCGTAGGCGCGGGCCCTGCCGATCCCCTGGGTGAGCGCGCGACGTAGCGCGTCGACGTCGGTGACGCGCAGGGAACCCTCGAAGGTCGCGGTGCGCAGGGTGACCGTCCCGGAACCGCGGCCCCGCTCCGTACGTCGGGAGAAGGAGAGGTCCTCCCGACGGGTCACGGCCAGGTCGGGCAGCTCGGCCCCGGAGCCGTCGTCGCCGCTCGGGGGCATGGTCCTCAGCTCGAATCCGCAGGACACCGCCTTGTCCATCAGCCACTCCTGCTGCTGCGCCACCGTGACATGGGGGACGACCTTTCCTCGGCGACCCCCGGCCGCGGGGAGACTCCGCACGGGGTTCGCCGTGAGCCGGAACGACCGTTCCAGGCCCGGTCGCAGGCTGTCCAGCAACGGGCCGTAGTCAGCGGTCCGCCCCGGACGACTCGGCCATCCGGCCTGGTCACCGACGACGTCGAGGTCCGGGGCCTCCGGGCCCACGATGTACAGCGTGAAGGCCTCCCCGAAGCGGTCCACGCGCCACAGCACGCGCGCGTCGTGCTCGGCCAGATCCGGAGGGAAGCAGGCACGCACGGCCGCATGCATCGCCTGCGGATTCGACAGCAGACGGCGCCCACCGCGCTTGTGGGGATTCACGGGGATCGAGGAGAAGGTGATCACGCCGAGACCACCTCCTCGAAGAAGGGGTCGGTGGCGGTGCTTCCCTCCGGGTTCTCCACCAGCGCCCCCTCCTCGTCGGCGACGACGGTGCGCCACCCGTACCGACGGTGCTCCTGGTCGAAGGAGATCGGGACATCCTGACGGGACTCGCCCCGCTCCCCGGGCTCACCGTCGCGGAAGATCGGCAGCCGTACCTCCCGGGGCCGCGTGCGGCGGTGAGCGCGGGAGGCCCGCCAGGGCGCGCCACGCAGGGCCTCCACGGGAGACAGGTCCACGATGCTCGATGCCGCATCCCCCACCAGGTCCGGATTCGCCGGGCAGGATCGCCTGCCCAGGTACAGGGGGAACCGCGGGGAGCGCAGCGCTTCCCGGATCCCCTCGACCAGGGCGCGGTCCTGAGCACCGATGGCGGCGAGGAACACCGCGTCGGACAGGTAGTACCGACTCACCAGCGACGTCCCCCCGCCGGTCTGCCAGCGTTCCGCGGTTTGGTAGTCCCGTGTCAGGGCACCGGGCTGATCCACCCTGACGGCGAAGCTCAGTGCGGCGAGGTCTTCGAGCGGATCCGTGCGGCGGCGCCCCTGGGCGGCCGCCACCAGGCCGAGCACCCCGGACTTCGTGGGCTGCGCGGCGGTGGCGCGGTCCAGGAAACGGCTGGCATCGCCCCAGGACTGCAGGGGACCGCGCAGCAGGAGCAGGAGACTGCTGCTCACGCCGTCGCCTCGGCATCGAGTGCGGCCCGGACCTGCTGGTCCAGCTCGGGCAGAGTGACCCGCTGGGCGATCGGCGCGAACGGCACCGGGAGCTCACCCAGCCCGACCACGAACCCTGCCCGGGGGACGAAGCCGTACTGGCTCTCCAACTGCTCGGCCTCCTCGGCGAGCCGACGCGCGGCCTCCTGGCGACGGCTCGCGCCGTCCCCGGTGCGTACCGGGTCCTCGAAGGCGTTGACCAGGGACAGCGACCGGGTGTCCCGGACCGCGATGTAGACGAGCTCGGGCACTGTGTTGTGCGCGTAGCTGTTCTGCTTCCCGGTGGGCAGGGAGGCGATGAACGAGCGCACGAAGGCGAGGGTCGCCTCGACGGCCGCCTGCTCATCACCCAGGTTCCGAACCAGCGAGGTGAGGTCGACAGTCGCGAAACGGTACAGGGTCGACGACATCATCTGCATCGTCCCGATCATCCCAGCGCCAGTCTCCTCGCGGTCCTCGACGATGTCGTCGACCGCGGTGTAGTAGTCGAACTCCGGCTCGGACTCGTGGACGCCGATCGCGTGGGCGACTTGCACGGCGGCGTCGACGTTGAAGTCGGAGGCGTCGGCGACCATCCGCCCGAACATCGCGATATCGATGCTGTGGCCGTCGTCCAGCAGGGACGCAGCGACCTTCTTGGTGGGCTTCGCGCCGTCCGTCTCGAGGAGGTGTCGGGCCGCGGAGTCGATCTGGCGGGGGCTGAGGAACAGCAGGTACCCGGTTTCTGGTCCGCGCACCTGCAGTTCCTCCTCGGCGCCGTCCTGCCCTGCCTCCGCGGGTGCCTTCGGGTCGGTGAGCTTGATACCGGCTCCGGCGAACAGGTTCCTGCTGGCCTGCTCTGCCCGTGGGCGGTCCCAGTCCTCGCCGGCCTCCTCCGCGAGGGCGAGGACACGATCCGTGACGAGGTCCGCCACCCGCTTGCTGCGGTAGCCGATGGCTCCGGCGCCGAGGGTGTCCTCGAAGTCCTTGCGGATGGCCCGCTTCCAGGACTGCGAGGAGACGCGATGCCGAGGTACACCGCCGAACACGGCGCTCTTGGGTGCGCCGGTGTCATCACGGTTGATGTTGCTGGGCGGCAGGGACTGCAGGGCGTGGATGTCGAGCACGAGGGACATGGAGGACCTTTCGAGAAAATGATCAGCGGAGGCTGGTGGACGGCGCGGGCAGGTTATTGAGGGGGGACGGCGACGGCGGCCCGGGGCGGTCTTGCCGTCGAGTCCGGTGCCGCCGCTGCGGCCGGTTCCGGGTACGAGGCGGTGGCGACGTCCCTACTCCACCGCAGCAGCACGCCCGACCGGCGGCTGCCCGAGAGGGTGCGCAGGTCTCGGGCGAAGCGCCCGTAGTCCAGGCCGATGGACTCCCCCCGCAGCAGGGTGATCAGAGTGCGGGCGTGCTGGAGACGTGACCGTTCGTCGCGGGCGGCCAGCATGGCATCGAAGCGGGGCTTCAAGGATCCGCTGCCGGAGCGTGCTCGCAGTATTCCGACGGCTTGGCCGAAGCTGCGCCCTGTCACGTGCGCGGGTACGGTCGCAGACTGCATGTGAAGGGCGAACAAGGTCATGGCGTGGTACGCGGCGCGTTCGGACGGGGAGGCGGCGTCCCCGCGGCCGAGAAGCTGCGGATCGAGGGCTGGTGAGAGGGAGTCCAGGACGTCCTGCAGGGTCAACGGGTGGCGCTCCGGGGTCGCACCGGCGCTGCGTCGGAGTATGGCCAGACGACCTCGGGCCTGCGACTGGGCGCGCTCGCCACGATGCCCGAGGTACGCGGACTGCAGCCCCGAGGCCGAAGAACCTACGGCGACGTCGAGCGGCGCATGACGCATCGGGGATCCCTCGGGCTCGGGCTGCTGTCCTGGGGTCTCGGTGGCTTGCGCCTCGGTCGGCGTGGCCTCCGCCGGGATGGGCGGCGTGTGGGTATCGGTCATCGGGTCAGCTCCTGGCGGGTTCGGGGGCGGAAGCGGTGTCGAGGGTGGGCAGGGGCGTTCCGGTGGCGGTCGTACCCGGCGACCTGACCCCGGAAGGCTCTGTACCGGCCAGCAGCGGTAGGGACGCCCGCAGGGCTCGGCGCAGCTGGTTGTAGACGGTCCCCGCCGTTACGAGCGTGGTCCGTTCGTTGCGGGTGACCTCACGGCCGATGAGCGCCTTCGGCCCCGCTCCTCGCAGGAGCACCTGTGCGCGGTCGAGGATCTGCTCGAGGACGTGCTGCTGCCAGGCGCAAGCCCGCGTATCCAGTGCGCTCTCGGGCAGGCTCCGCAGCCATGCCTGGAAGTCCGGTTCCAGGTCGGCAAGCAGGGTGTCCGTGGGCTCCGCGCGGAATGCGTACTCGCCTCCCGCGGCGACCAGCAGTTGTCCGGCGAAGGATCCGAGGTTGATCGCCGCGTCGAGCGTCTGCCGGGCGCAGGAGATGACCAACTGCCGCGCGCCGTCGTCCCGAGTGTCCAGCAGGGCGAGGGGGACACCGATCCGGGCGTCGACTGTCGTCGCCGCCGACGAAGCCTGGGGGCCGTAGGACGCGGAGGTGAGACGGATGTCGAGGAGCCCCGGGAGCCCCTCGAGATTCGCGGCACCGCTCGCGCCGAGCGTGGCGAGTGCGTCCAGCGTCTCCGGCCGTCGACCGCGGAAGCCTCCCTTGTCCGAGCTCGGGTCGCCCTGCAGAGAGATCAACGGCTCGAGGGACTTCCACATCATCCGGGAGGTGTCGTAGGGGCGGGGGTAGTACACGTCGGAGGTCTTCGTGGACTTGTTGGAGCTGTAGCGGTACGGGGTCATGGGGTCCCCGAAGACGTTCGCTCCGGCTTCGGGAATCCGGTCCCCATTGCTGACCAGGACCGACGTGATACGGCCGGCCTCAGGGAACAGGCGGATCCGCCGCGACTGCCAGGTGGCGAGATCTGCCGCGCCTCCGGGGACGGGAACGGGCCGCTCGGCCGCCGTGTCCGGCTCGCGCTCCCACACGGGCCGGTCTGCGGGGCCTCCGCCGAGGGTGCGTTCGGTGGTGTTCAGCACCAGGGTGCGCCGCAGGTCGGGACCGATCACGGTGGTGCCGCCGGTGAGCCCGGTCCATCCCTGTCCGATCGGGTAGCCCTTGCCTCCCTTGACCCTCGGGTCGCCGATGGCCCCGGATTTGATGCCCGAGTAGTCGAAGGCCTGGGTGTGGATGAGCCAGCGGGCCGCCTCGGCGTAGGAGAGCTCGAGCAGTCCCGCGCCGGCGCGAAGGGTGAAATAGTCGCTTTCCGCCTCGGGGATGATCCGCTGCACCTCCTGACGCGTGCCCTTCGTGGTGTCCAGGTCGGCCACCTGCATGAAAGGGGTGGTCGGGTGCAGCAGATCGAAGCGGTCCCGGCGACGCTCCAGGTACGCCAGCACCGCGGTGTCCGGGGCGCCGTCCAGGGCGGCGTACCAGACGTCCTCGCGCCACGCGTCCGGATCGGCGGTCTCCCCGGCGCGTACGTCGAGGGCGGGGCCATGGGCGCGCCAGAACACCGCCAGCAGCACGCGCAGCACCGCGTAGTCCTGCGTGGGGGAGTCACCGCGGATGTCCAGGACCGCGGTGCTTCCGTCGAACACCTGCTGCAGCGAGAGCTGCGCCTCGCTGCCGTCGGTGAGGCGCACGGCGATCCATGGCTCCGTGAGGAGGGAGAACGTGGGCACTGTGGTCATGGGTCTCCTCGATGAGATGTTCCGGCGACGCTAGACGATGGGGCGACAGTAGGGAAAGGGTCAGACAGACGAGAGCATGCGACGGCGTGTCGGCCATGATCCGAGTCCGGGCGGCGTGTCTCTGTTGGTCAGGCGGTCACGTCCCGCAGGCCCAACTCGTCGTCGTAACGGAGCGTTCGACCGGCCACGATGCAGGTCCCCTCGGTGTCGAGAGGCAGAGCCAGCTGTCCCCGGAGCAGACCGGAGTCCTGCCAACCGAGGGGGGTGGCCCGCTCTAGCTCGTCGAGTACCTGGTCCAGTCGGCTCTCGAAGCGCGTCAGGAACGCGGGCAGGCGCACAGTTGCTGCGGCCAGCTCCCGTGCGGTCTCCCGGGGCGGTGCCGCATCCGGGCTCCACTCGACGTCGGCAGCACCTTCGGTCAGCGGCCGATAGCCCCCGTTCTCCCCGAGCCGGATAGGGATCACCTCGACGGTCGGGTCGCTGTCGCGCACCTGAGCCAGGCCCTGCGCCTCCCCGGGCAGGGTGTCCACGTCGGAAGTCTGGACAGTGAACAGGGCGTCGAGCGTGGAGCTCCTCGCCGGGGCGGGGATCCGGTACGTCGCGGCGCGGCGTCGAGCCCGGTCCTGTGCTGCGGCCCGCTCCTGCTGGGCGCGCTGCCAGGCGTCCTCCCAGGTCCCGGGGATCGGGGGATCGTCGCCGTAGACGCGGTGGACCAGCGGGGCGATGTCGTCCGGCCGCCGGAGTCCGCAGTGCAGCGGGCCCTCGCGGAGGACGGCGAGAGTGGCGAGCAGAATCGCCGGTTCGTACACCGCGGTAGCCCCGACGTCGAACTCGGGAGGGTCCTCTCGCAGTACCGCACGCAGCAGCACCTGGGGCTCCCGGAGACCCTCGGGACGGTCCTCTCGTGGGCGTGGGTGCCGATGCAGGCGACCGATCCGCTGGATCACCAGGTCGATCGGGGCCAGATCGGTGACCAGCAGGTCGACGTCGATGTCGAGGCTCTGCTCGGCCACCTGGGTGGCGACGACGACCCGGAGGTCGGGACGCCCAAAGCCGCGGTGGGCATCGGGCCCGAGCGCGCTACGGAGGGCGGATTCCTTCGTTACCCGCGTGGAGGCCAGGAATGACGCATGGTGCAGCTCCACGGCACTCGGGAAGGCCTCGCGCAGTCCGAGGTAGGCCTCCTGTGCCCGGCGCACCGTGTTGCAGATGACCAACACGCAGCCGCCGGCCGCGGTCTCCTCCCGGAGCCGGTCAACAAGGGCTGCGGTGCTGTCGGGCATGACCTCCACGCGCGCGTGCAGGTCGGTCTCCCGCAGGTCGACGGGGTACTCGGAGACTCCGTTGGTGCCGACGGCCGTAACGAGCGGATACGCAGTGGACAGTGCGGGGAGGTCACCGTCCTGCAGTTCCTGCCGATAGGCCTGGACCAGCTCGTGCTTAGTGCCCTGCGGGAGCGTCGCCGAGAGCAGCACCACCGGCACCCGATACCTTGCCAGCCAGGCGAGAGCCGTGGCCAGGTACTCAGACATGTAGGCGTCGTACGCGTGCACCTCGTCGATGATCACGACTTTGCCCGCGAGCCCTAGGTGCCGCAACATCGAGTGGCGGGCCTGCAGCGCCATGAACAGCACCTGATCGACGGTTGCCACGCAGACGGTGGCCAGCACACCCTTCTTCCGCCCGGACAGCCACTGCGACGCGACGACCTCACCTCCGGTGGACAGCTCGGCGCCCCGCTCGTCGTCGGCGACGGAGCCGACGCCCCGGAAGCGAAGGTGCTCGAAGTCCTCGTTCAGCCGGTTCTTCGAATGGGCGAGGAACATGGAGGTGACCTGGGCGTCCCCGGCCTGCCGCATCCAGTTGAGGACACGGGTGAACAGCCCGTCTGCGGTCGCCATGGTCGGCGCGGCCACCAGCACCCCTCCACTGCCCGTTGCCGCCCCCAGAATCTCCGCCGCGGTGAGCGCCGCCTCGGTCTTGCCCTCCCCGGTCGGAGCCTCCACGACCATCAGGCCAGGGCCGTCGAGATCGGAGCAGGCCTGTGCCACCACCCGCTGGACCGGCCGGGCCCGATGCTCGGCGGGCCAGGTGAAGCGGTGTCGCAGATGGGAATCCAAGGCGTCGGCGCCCTGCGGCGGCGGGGCAGGAAGCCAGGGCGCGGTCAGGGCGACGGCCGCCATGCCCACCTGTGAACGGCAGTCCGCCTGCGCCGATGCCGTGCCGGAGCCGGTGAGCGGGAACGCCTCGGCGTTCGAGGCGATCCAGTCCGCCATGATCACCAGCCCGGTCAGCAGCGTCTGGTCCGAGGCGACCAGACGGGGCCCGAGCCGGGGCAGCACCGCCTCGATCCCGCTGAGCGCGGCGGCGTAGCCCAGCAGCTCCTCGCGGACCTGCCGCCACGGCTCGGCATCCTGCGCGATCGCCGTCTGCGCCGGGCCACGGAAAGCCGGGCGGGACGGTGACCCGTGATGGGCGTCGAGAACCCCCGCCAGAGCCTGCGCCGTCCCCGGGCGGACTTTCTGGGCGCGCAACCAGTGGCACGCGATCACCTGCGAGGCGAGCCCGTGGGGGAGGCGCTCCAGGAGCCTCTCCTGCACCGTCGGCGAGGTGGGGAGTCCTGCGCGGCGCAGCCGATCGGTGAACTGCTCGAAGCCCGCGCGTGCCTCGAGCTGCGTCTGGAACGTGACGGTCGCCTTCCCGAGGTCGTGCGCGGCCGCCAGCCACGTGACCAGCACACGAAGTTCCTGCTCGGCCAGGCCCGTGCCGCGCGAGAGCGTCTCCCGGACCGACCGGGGAACCCAGGAGTCCCACAACTGCCCAGCGACCTCTGCGGTGTCTTGCATGTGCTGCGGCAGGGCGAGCCAGGGTTCGTCCCCGGTCTCTCGGGCGCGGTCGTCGCCCGACTTCGCCCACAGCGCGCGCGCCGCGTCGGAGAGGTAGCCCGGGCTGCCCGTGATCGGTACGGTCGATCGTGCCATGTCGTCTCGTCTCGCCGTCGAGGATGGGAATGCCCAGTCTCCCCGAGGGATACGACGAACGACCGTGACGTCGCCGTTTTAAATCTCCGATCCCACGCCGTTGCCTGCGGCACCTCGGCAGTCGCACGTGGTCAGCAGGACCATCGCGGGGGAGTCCCGGTCCAGCAGCGACCGCAGCCGCTCGCCCGGGTCGGCGATCTCGCGGCGCTGCCAGGCCAGCAGCCGGGCGCTCTCGGCGCGGTCCAGCCGCACCACCGGGCGCAGGTGACCGCCGGCGCCGTGCTCCCGCGGGCGCGGCGCCGCCGGGGCGGTCTCGGCCCGGAAGGCCTGCCACCAGTGCTGCTCCCCGACGCCGCCGGGGGTGCCGGGCTCATCGGCCAGCTCGAGCGCCTGCACCAGGCGTCCGAACTCGCGGCGCATCCCCACCTGCGGCACGTACTGGGAGCTCAGCCAGCCCTGCAGGGTCGGCACGCGGATGTCGACCAGCCGCTCCAGCCGACGGTAGGACAGCCCGCGCTCCACGCGGGCCGCGTCCACGGCGGCGACGACCCCCTCGCGCCCGCGGCGGCGCGCCTCCTCGAAGCGTCGACGGCGCGGGGACAGCGCGCGGGTCGGCGCGGAGGGTGCGGCGCCGATCGGTGACGGGGCGGGGGTGGGCATCGGAGCTCCCGGGAGGACGTGGGCGACGGAGGCCGGGACGGCGCGCCGCCCCCACGGGCTCCCGGACGCGGCGCGGGACGCCGGACGGGCACGGGACGGCCTGTGGCTTCCGACCGTAGTGTCGGACCCCCGCGCCCGGTACTCCCGAGTTTCCGTACCCCCTTTTCCCCGGCCGCCCCGGCCGCGCCGGGCGCGGTGCAGGGTCAGCCGTGGTGCAGGGTGACGTCCTGCGAGGCCGAGACCAGGGTCATCCGAAAGGCCCCCGCCCGCCCGGAGAAGCGCACGGTGATCCGGTCGTCCGCGGTCGTGCGGAGCACCGGGGCGAGCCGTTCGGCGAGCGAGACCCGGGCCTCGGCGGCCGCCGCGGACTCCGGGGTGTCGTCCAGCAGCAGCACCTCCCGCCCCGCGCGTCGCGCCTCCTCCGCGGCGTCGGCCAGCGCGGGGCACCGCGCCAGGGCCGGCACCCGGATGCCGTCGCGCAGGGTCGCCTCCAGCACGCGCGCCTCCCGCCGCTGCTCGGCCCCGAGCGGCCCCGACGCGGCGATGGTCCCGAGCACCGGCACCACCCGGGCCAGCACGTCCTCCGCGACCCGCAGCTCGGCCCGGTCCGCCTCCGTGGCGGCGCTCGCGGCCACCTCGCGACGCCGGGCGGCCTCGCGGACCCGGTCGGTCCGCGCCCCCAGCAGCCCCAGCACGATCGCGACCACCGACGCCGCGGCGAGCAGCCCCACATGGGTGACCGACAGGGCGAGAGCGACCCCCGCGCCGGCCCCGTCGCGCCAGGCCCACAGCATCGTCATGACCAGCATCAGAGCCATGCCGATCCAGGCGGCGCCCACGCGTCCGCGCACCGTCAGCCCGATCAGCACCATCGTCACCGCCCCGAGGTGCCAGGTCGCGTACCCCATCGGCGGGTCCAGGGGCAACGGCGCGGAGACGACCAGGATCATCGCCAAGACCAGGGCCAGCACCGCGAGGGTGCGGGGCGCCGAGCAGCGGGGCCGCGCATCCAGGAGCAGCAGGAGGAGCGCGCCGCCGAGGCAGCCCAGACCCAGCACGGCGGGCACGGGCCCGAGGCCGGGCGGCCCCGGCAGGCCGAGCACGGCGTTGCCCAGCACGAACAGCGCGGCCAGGAGCCATGCCGCGGGCAGGCGACGGAAGGAGGCCAGGGGGCGCATCGTCGGCTCAGCCCTCCGGCGTCCAGGTGAGGGTGACCGTCGTGCCGCGGTCCGGCGCGGAGCGCACCTCCGCGCCCCCGCCGGGCAGGCGCCGCATCCCCGCCAGCACGCTCTCGGCCATGCCGAGGCGGTCCGCGCCGACCCGCGCGGGGTCGAAGCCGCGGCCGTCGTCCTCCAGCGCCAGACGCAGCTCGTCGCGGTCCGCCCGGACCCGCAGCCGACGGCTCGTGCCAGGACCGGCGTGGCGCAGGCTGTTGCGCAGGGCCTCGCCGAGGGCGGCCAGCACGGCGGTGCGCACCGCCGCGGGGACGACGAGATGGTCGTGCAGCTCGGCCTCCATCGTCGTCCCGGGATCGATGTCGGCCACCGTCTCCCGCACCCGCGCCAGCAGCTCCCGCGCGGGCACCCCCGGGCCGTCCCCCGTGGTCGGCGGGGACGCCGGGGAGGCCAGGTTCAGGGTGATCAGCGCGGAGCGGGCGCGACGGCGGGCGACGTCGCGCAGCGCCGGGTCCTCCCGGTCGGCGAGGTTCAGCACGCTGAGCACCTCGTCGTGCAGGAACTGGCGCGACCAGCGCCGGTCGTCGCGGGCCACCTGCCGGTGCGCCGCCTCCCGCAGCTCGGCGCGGGCCGTGGCGGTGGCCGCGTCCACCGTGCGGATCGCCTGCTGCGTCAGCATCACCAGGCCCACGATCACGGAGGACAGCACCACGCTCCAGGCGCCGTCGCGCAGCGCCGTGGGCCCGAGTCCCGGCGGGCCCGCCAGCACCCGGTCCAGGGTGATGGCCAGGCCGTTCAGCACCGACAGCGCCCAGGCGGTGCGCCCGTGCCCGGCGATCGCCATCGCCACCGCGGAGGAGGTGACCGCGAGGATCACCCACGGCGGGTCCAGGGAGACCAGCGGGGTGCGCAGTCCCAGCGGCAGCGTCCACAGCGTGAGCGTGCCAAGCACCCCGGCGACGGCCAGGACGCGCCGCAGCGCGCCCACTGGCGCCACCGGGGCGGCCAGGAGCACCCCGAGCGGGAGCAGATAGGTGACGGCCAGCGCCGCCATCGTCCAGGGGAGGTGGAAGTAGGGGAGCTGGCCCGGGATCAGCGGCACGTAGATCGAGGCGACGCCGAGCCCGCCCACGGCGTAGGCGACGGACAGGGCGCGGGTCGCGGTGGGAGCCAGCGGCCCGGGGTCGAGGTCGCGTCGGGGATCCGCCCGGCCGCCGGAACGGGTCACGGCAGACCGGGCTCGCCGAGCACGCCGTCTTCCAGGGCCCGTTTGTACAGGTCGACCTTGGTGCCGCTGTCCCTCCCCACCCGGGTGTACTTCGAGCGGATCTCCTTCACGTACTTGTCCACCGTGTGCACCGAGATGCCGAGGCGGTGGGCCACCGAGACGGTGGTGTGCCCGTCGGCGTACAGCGCCAGCACCTCCCGCTCCCGCGGGCTGAGCCCGGCGTCGCCGATCCGCTCGTCGGTGTCGATCGAGGCGGCGACCTCCGCGGAGAGCTGCGCGCGGCCCTCCAGCACCGCCCGCAGCGCCTCCACCAGGTCGCGGGTCGGCGCCGACTTGCGCACCACGGCCTCCGCGCCGCCGCGCACCGCGGACTGCAGCAGGTACCGGCTCTCCCCAGAGGTGTAGACGACGGTGGCGATGCCCGCCGCGGCCAGGGCCTGCAGGTTCTCCTCGGGCGAGGAGCCGACCTGCAGGCGCAGGTCCAGGATCGCGACCTCGGGCCGCTCGTCCTGGGCCAGCAGCTCCGCGACCGACGCGACCAGGCCTTGGAAGCGGGCGCCCGGCACCGCGGCCACCACCTCCGCCAGCACGGTGGACATGAAGGGGTGGTCGTCGATCGCCCCGATCGCGCGTGCCATGTCCGTCACCCCCTCGAGGCCCCGGCGCCGCTCCCGTGCGACGTCGGCGATGCCCGCGTCATCCCTGTGTGTCGGATCCTAGGCGCGCCCGGACCGCAGGGACAGGACCTCGGTGGAGTCCTCCCGCACGCATTGAGCCGAGCGGGGTCGGCGGGGTCTTCGCCGGCGGCCACGATCTGGGCGCTGGTCATCGGGTACGACCTGCTCGTGCTGCTCGCGGTGGCGGCGGGCTGCATCGTGCTCTGGCGCATCACGCGGTCATCCGGGCCGTCGGCGCGCCCGGCCCGAGCCTCAGCCCTCGTGGGGCGGAGCGCCGTCCTGCTCGGAGCAGTCGCAGGTGGTGAGGACCAGGACGGCACCGTTCTCCGGTTCCATCAGACGGCGCAGCCGCGCCCCCGGATCGGGGATCTCGTGGCGCTGCCAGGCCAGCAGTCGGGTGCTGTCCCGATGGTCCAGTCGCACCAGCGAACGCAGGTGATCCCGCGCGGCGGGGGCGGGCCGTGCGGGTCCCGGAGCCCCCGCGGGGCGCTCGTCGCGGAAGGCCTGCCACCAGTGCTGCTCGCCCACCCCGCCCGGCGTCGCGGGACCGTCGGCCAGCTCCAGCGCCCGGACCAGCCTCCCGAAGTCCTGGCGCATGCCGAGCTGCGGGATGTAGTGGCCGGTGAGCCAGCCCTGCAGGGTCGGCACCCGGATGTCGACCAGCCGTTCGAGCTTGCGGTAGGAGAGGCCCAGCTCGATCCGTGCCTCGCCCATGGTCGCGACGATCCCGGCCCTGCCCTCCCGCAGCGCCTCCTCGAAGCGGAGCCGACGGGGCGTGGGGGAGACGGGCAGGAGCGGGTCCTCCCCGCTGGGGCCGGTGGGGGGCAGGTCGAGCGCGGTCATGGGAACTCCCGGGGTCGGGCCGAGGGGGCGTGGACGGAGACGGCCGTCCGGCGGGGTTCCCTCCCGACCGCCCGAGGCCGTCCCCGTCACGCTAGGGCGCGGCCGGCCGTGCAGGGCCCCGGGCCACGGATCCGGATCGGGTCCGAACGGGTCGCGCGGGGGACCGCGGGGGTGTCGGAGCCCGGCACCGTGTTCGGTCCCGTTCGGAACGCCCCCGCACCGGAGCAATCGTGCAGCTCAGGAGCACATCGGCGCGTCATCCGGGAGGGACGGCGCGAGCTCCTGCCCCTCCTCGACGGTCAGCGGTTCGCCGACCTCGGAGCAGATCTGGCTGCGGGCCTCCGCGGGATCGAGGGTCCACCACCACAGATGCCCCGAGTAGGTGGAGGCCACCATCCGGGTGCCGTCGTCGAGGAACGTGGCGTCGGTGATCTCGCTGCGGATCGGCCCCTGCAGCCGCAGCTGCGAGCCGCTGATCGCGGTGCCGTCCTCGCTGATGTCGCGCACGTCCACGTGGCTGACGGCGGAGATCGCCATGCGGTCGCCCTCCGCCGTGAAGGACAGGCTGATCGGAGTGTCCGTCATCCCGGTGACGGTGCTCAGCCGGCTCGGCGCGGTCGGATCCGAGATGTCCATGATCCCGACCTCCAGGCTCTCGGTCGCATAGCCGAGCTGGCCGGGATGGCCCGGCCGCATCTCGATCCAGGTGGGGCGCTGCCCGCCCATGTCGATGCGGGCCAGCTCCTCGTCGGCCTCGAGATCCCAGACCAGCAGGTCCCAGGTGCCGTCCTCCACCACCAGCGTGTCCCGGTCGCGGAAGGTCATGGTGTTCCCTGCCAGCACCGGGATCCGGGCGAGCTCGGTGAGCCGCACATCTGCTCCGCCGGCGCCCGGGTCCTCGGCGACGTCGTAGACGACGACCTCGTCCGAGTCCTGGTCGCCGATGGCGAGCCGTGTCCCGTCGGCGGAGAACGTCGCATTGATCAGGAGGGCACCCGGGAGCGGGTCCACCCGGGTGGGGTCGCTGAGGCCCGTCTCGCCGACGCGCGAGACCTTCAGCCCCTCCCGGCCGCCGTAGGCGACGAACCGACCGTCGCTGGTCACGGCCAGCGCGTACCGGGTCTCATCGGTGGCCTCCGGCACCTCGAGGGGGACGACCGTGCCGTCCTCGCCGAGCCGATCCACCTGCAGCCGTCCGTCGCCGGAGCCCAGGGACCCGATCGCCGTGCGGCCGTGGGTGTCGGCGACCACCTCGAAGACGCGGCCGCGCTCCTCGGGCAGCAGGAACGTGTCATCGGGCCAGATGGTGATGGTGCCGTCGGCGGTGTTCGTGACCAGCGCCCCGTCGGCCTCCACCAGGGCGTCCGGCAGGGAGGGCAGCACCTGCACGTCGCTCGCCTCCCCCTCGAGGGTGAACAGGCGCAGGGTGTGGTCCGAGGCGACGGCGGCCAGCCGCCCGTCCTCGAGGAAGGCGGCGTCGTTGACCCAGGACTCGAAGCCCTCGGCGGTGGCGGTGACCTCCAGCTCACCGTCCTGCACGGTGCCGATCTCGACGGTGTGGTCACGGGTGGAGGCTGCGAAGCGGTCCCCCTCGGGGGAGAGCGAGACGTCGTTGAGCAGGGGCAGGGTGAGAGCGGGGCCCCAGGCCGTCTCGCCGAGGGGGTCCTCGAGCAGGGCGAGGGTGCCGTCCTCGCGGGAGGCGAGGACCGCCGCGCCGCGGGCGTCCAGCCCCAGCACCGGGGACGCCTCCCCGGACGCCTCCTGCGGCGGACCCTCGACAGAATCCAGGGCGACGGTCCGGTCGTCCTCGATCCGGAGACGGTGCAGGTGCCCGTCGCTGCCACCGAACAGGGCCCCGGAGCCGTCCGGCAGCACCACGGCCGCGTCCGTCGCCAGGGCCGTCTCCACGCATCCCAGCTCGACCGGCGCGGCCGTCACGTCCCAGACGCAGCCCTGTCCGCGCATCCCGGTGGCGTTCTCCCCGGCGACGGCGAGCAGGCGGCGATCCCCGGCCTCCACCAGGCTGAGCGCGTAGATGTCGGTGACCGCGGCGTCCATGCTGTGCAGCTCCCGGCCGGTGGCGGGGTCCAGCAGCCGCACGATGCCCTGCGCACCGCCGTGGGCGAGCAGCCCGTCGACGGCGGCCAGGCCCGCCGGGCCGGGGGCGGTGGTGATCCGCCGGGGCAGTGTGCCCGCGGTCAGGGAGAACAGGCGGGAGCGGGAGGTCGGGTTGTCGTCGATGCCGTGGGCGGCGATCGCGAGCTGCGCGGCCTCCGCGGGCATGGTCTCGGCCACCACCTCGGAGCGGTTGGCGATCTCCCCGGCCAGGGCCGTGCGCTCGGCCGAGCGCAGGGTGAGAGCGCTGAACGCCGCGGAGCCCGCGAGCACGAGGGCGATCACGGCGAGCGCGGAGGCCAGCACGCTGACGGTGCGGAAGCGGCGCGAGCTGCGACGCAGCGCCGTGTTCTCCGCCTCCGCCCGCCGCAGGCGCTCCTCCCGGGCCTCGCGTACGGCGGCGAGGAAGTCCCTTTCCAGGTGGGAGAGGTCCTCGTCCGGCAGGTCGGCATCCTCCGGGCGCTCCGCTGCCAGCACCAGGGCGGAGTCCGGTGCGGCGGCCAGCCCCTCCGGGCGTCCCGCCTCGTCCCAGAAAGTCGCGTACCGGGTGAGCATGCGCCGGGAGGCCGACCAGTCCTGCGCGGAGGCGATCCACTCGGCCAGCCGCGGCCAGGTGGTCAGCAGCAGGTCGTGGCCGATGGTGATGGTCTCGCGGTCCCGCTGCAGGAGGTGGGCGGCCAGGAAGGTCCGCAGCACCTCCTCGCGGGCGGGATCCTCCGGCACCGGGACGGTGCCCGCGGTGAGACGACGACGGGCCGGCTGGGAGTCGTCCAGGTGGAGCATCTCCCGCAGCGTCGGCCAGCAGGCCTCCCGGGCGGCGGGGGAGAGCTGCGCGTAGGCGGCCTCCGCGGCACGTTCCACGGAGCGGGCGACGCCGCCGGAGCGCTCGTAGTCCTCCAGGGTGATGCGGACGGCGTCCTCCCGCTGCTGCCAGAGCGTGCGCATCGTCTGGGAGAGCAGCGGCAGCGCCCCGGAGAGGCCCTCGGAGCCGCCCGCCTCGGCTCCCGCGTCCCGCAGGATCACCTCCGCCACGCCCGGGTCGAGGGCGATGCCCTGCGCCGCGGTGGGCTCCTGCAGGATCTCGAGGGCGTCCTCCCGGGTGATCGGGCCGATCACCACGTGCGCCGTCTCCAGGGCGGCCCGCAGTGCGGGGACATCGGTGGCGGGGGCGAGGGCGTCGGCCCGCAGCACCAGGATCAGCACCGTGCCGGAGGCCCCGGTCGCCGCCGCCGCGGCGATCCGGGCGAGCGTCCGCTCCCGTTCCGGCTCGGAACCGGACCAGAGCGCCTCCGCCTGGTCGAGCACGAGGACCCGCGGGCCGGTGCCCGCGGCCAGCTCGGCGAGGGCCTCCTCGACCTCCGGGCCCGGCTGCACCCGACGGGCCGGGATGCCCTCCCGCTCGTCGGCGACGCGGCGCACCGCAGCCGCCACCAGTGACGACTTGCCGACACCGGATCGTCCCGTGACCAGCAGCAGCGGGGAGCCGCGCCCGTCCAGGCGACGGCGCAGCCGGGCAGCCAGCTCGGCGACCTGGGCGTGCCGGCCCGGGAACAGGTGGGCGTCGCCGAGCTCGTAGGGGCGCATCCCGGGGTACGGCGGGGACTGCTCCGGGTCCGGGGCGGTCACGGGGGCCGGTGCGGAGCGGATCGCCCGCCACCAGTCCTCCCCGGTGACACCGCCGCGGGTGCCCTCGGGGTCCACCAGGTCCAGGGCCTCGACCAGGCGGAGGAAGTCGGCACGCATGCCGACCTGCGGGGCGGAGCGCCCCGTCAGCCAGCCCTGCAGGGTGGTGATCGGGACGCCCACCCGGCCGCTGAGGCGGCGGTAGGCGAGGCCGCCGTCGTCCTTCGCGGCCGTCAGGGCCGCGGCGACGCCCGCGCGGCCCTGCACCGCGGCCAGCCGCCAGCGTCGGTACCGCTCGGTAATGCCGTCGGCGTCCTCGCCGTTCGGAACGGGCTGCCGGGGCTCGGACGGCATGGGATCACTCCCGCGGTCGGGACGGTCAGGACGGGGGATCGCCGCCCGTCCGCGCGCTCGGGGTTCCCGAACAAGGACACACGGTGATGACCTGCACGATCATCATGCACCGGGGGAAACCGGGAATCTGCGACAGATGTCGTTCCGTGACCGTTCCGAAGCGTTCCGACCCTGGCCGGAGCTCAGCCGCGTGCCCCGAGCGCCTCCTCGACGGGCTCGGCCAGCGTCCCCGGCTCCACCTCGGAGGCATAGCGGGCGCGGACGGTGCCGTCGCGGCCGAGCAGGAACTTGGTGAAGTTCCAGCCGATGGGGGCGGCCTCGATCGGGCCGCCTACGCCCTCGTGCGCGCCGGTCAGCCACTGGTACAGCGGGTGGGCGCCCTCGCCGTTGACCTCGACTTTGGAGAACATCGGGAAGTCCACGCCGAAGCTGGTGGAGCAGAACTCGGCGATCTCGGCGTCGGTGCCGGGCTCCTGGTGGTTGAACTGGTCGCAGGGGAAGCCCAGCACGATCAGTCCCTCCTCGCGGTAGCGGGACTGCAGCTCCTGCAGCCCGTCGTACTGGGGGGTGAAGCCGCACTTGCTGGCGGTGTTCACGATCAGCACCACCTGGCCGACGTAGCGGCCCAGGTCGGTGTCCGAGCCGTCGATCGCGGTGGCGGTGAAGTCGGCGAGAGTCGTCATGGGGCCATTGTGGCCGGGATCGGCGGGGGAGTCAGCCCCGCTCGGCAGCGCTACCCGCATCGAATCGCGGGTCGCGGGCGCAGTCGGCCCGGCGCTGCTCCAGCACCGCGGCCACCCGCCCCGGGGCGTCCTCCCCGACCAGCAGACGCAGCGGGCCCTCGGGGGCGTCGACGTGGGCGAGGATCGCGGCCGCCGCCTCGGCGGGGGAGATGCCGCCGCCGGTGGCGCCCTCTGCCGCCTGCCAGGGCACGGTGAGGGAGCCGAACATCTGCTCCCGCCGGTCGAGGAGATCTGCAGGATGTGGCCGGAGCCCTGCCCCCGCATCGCGGGCAGCACGGCGCGGCTGAGTCGCAGCGGGGCCAGCAGGTCCGTCTCGACGATGTCGAGCGCCTGGTCCTCGTCGGCCTCCTCGATCGCGCCGATCAGCCCGTAGCCGGCGTTGTTGACCAGCACGTCGATCCGGCCGTGCAGGTGGACGACGTCGGCCACCAGCGCTTCGACGGCCTCGGTCTCGCGCACGGCGAGCGGGAGGGCGCGGCCGAGGCCGCGTCCGGCGCCGGTGATCAGCCAGGTGCGGGGAGAGGTCATGCCCCCATTCGTGCCGGGTGGGCCGGTGGGCGGCGAAGAGTTCTCCGGGGCAGGTGCTCAGCGCCCGCCCCGCACCCGCGGCGGGGAGGCCAGCATCATCAGGTCGAGCTGCCGCAGCACCTGGTCGGCGGCCTCGGGATCCACGCCGCGTTCGGAGCGGGCCTGCAGCACCTCGCCGCGGGCCGCGTCCAGGCCCACCGTCTGCGCCGTCGCCATCAGCTCCCGGCCCTTGGCGCGCCGCTCCACCTTCTCCTCGACCTTCCGCCGCAGCTCCGGGTCCGGCTGCTGCCCCTCGGGGGTGAGCGCCGCCATCGCCCGGGTGGCCGTGTCCAGCTCCCGGTTCAGCCCCGAGAACCGCCCCTTGAGCGCGGCGAGCTCCCGGTCCGAGAGCTCCTCGGACTCCTCGAAGCGCTCCCGGATCGCCTCCATCGCCGCGGCCCGCGCGCGCAGCGACAGCTCCTGCACCTCGGCCTCCGCGATCGAGCCGTCGTCCTGGCGGCCCAGCAGCTTCAGCAGCCGGCCCAGCCCCAGCCCGGGCGGCACGAGCGTCACCAGCAGCACCGTGCAGGCGACGACCACCACCAGGTTCCGGTAGGAGGCATCGGCCCCGGTCACGCTCGAGGATGGCACCGCCAGCGCCAGCGCCAGGGTGGCCAGGCCCCGCATGCCGCACCAGGTCAGCACGACCGAGTCGCGCCAGCCCAGCACCTCCCCGGCGTCCAGTCGGGCGACGGGGCGGATCACCAGCATCGCGACGACGCGGATCCCGATCACGAGCACGCAGATCAGGGCGGCGACGGGCAGGTAGTCGAGCACGCCCCAGCCCTCCTCGACGACTACCTCGCGCAGCTGCATCCCCAGCAGGCCGAAGGCGATGCCCGTGACCAGCAGGGTCGCCACGTCCCAGAAAGTGGCGCGGGAGATCCGGGCCTCGGAGTCCTCCGCGCGGGCCCGGCGCTTGGTCTCCAGCGCGGTGACCACCACCGCGATCACCCCGGAGGCGCGCAGCTCCTCCGCGAGGATGTACGCGGCGAAGGGGACGACCACGCTCATCGCGGTGCGGGCGGCCGTGGAGGTCAGCACCCGCCCCGTCACCCGGTACAGGAAGCCCAGCAGGAAGCCGATGGCCACGGCGATCACGGCGCCGATGACGAAGTCCGCCGCGATGCCCAGGCCCAGCGTCCCGGTGCCTGTCAGCGCGGAGAGGGCGGCGCTGAACAGCACGATCGCCACCGCATCGTTGAACAGGCCCTCGGTCTGCAGCATCGACAGCAGGCGCCGCGGCATCTTCGCGGGCCCCGCGACGGCCTCCACCGCCACCGGGTCCGGCGGCGCCACCATCGCCCCCAGCATCAGCGCCAGCGGCACCGCGATCCCGGGCACCAGCAGGAGGGTCGCGCCCGCGACGGCGCCCGCCGTGACCGCCGTGAGGCACACGGCGAGGACCAGCAGCGTCGGCCAGCGGGTGACGAACACCGACCAGTCCGTGCGCTGCGCGGTGGCGAACAGCAGCGGCGGCAGGAACAGCGGCAGGATCAGCTCGTGGTCGATCTCCAGCGTGGGCAGCCAGGGGATGCAGGCGATCCCGGCGCTGGCCAGCAGCATCAGGATCGGGTACGGCAGCTTCCAGCGCTCGCCGAGGGCGACGCAGGCGACGGTGACGGCCATCAGGCCGATCACCATGACCAGGGTTTCCACGGACGAGCTCCTCGGGCGGACTCGGGCCCCACACGGGCGGGAGCCGGACCGGTCCACCGTAGACCCGTCGCCCGGGCGCCGTGCAGGACCCGCTCAGCGCGTGCGCTCGCTCAGCGGGTCCGCCGACTCAGCGGGCCCGCCGACTCAGCAGGTCTGGGTGGTCTTGCCCGTGCCGCGCGTGATGGTGCAGGTTTCCAGGCGCTTGCCCTTGGCGTCGTAGATCCGCGCCGTGTCCCCGGTGTTGTTCCAGATGTAGCTGGACTTGCCCCAGTAGCGGGTGGTGGAGGAGGACGAACCCTTGCCGGAGCGGATGGTGAGGGTCTTCCCGGGCTTCAGGGTCACGCCCTTCGGGAAGGTGTACTTCTGCGGGCCGTTGTCGCGGATGACGTAGCCCGAGAGGTTCAGGGTCCTGCTGCCGGTGTTCCTGAGCTGGATGTACTCCTGCGTGTACCCCGAGTTGGTGGGCTTGTCGCTGCCCTTCGGCTCGAAGTGGACCTTCACGATGTCCAGCGGCTTCGTCACCGCGGCCTCGGCGGGCGGGGCGGCGGCGAGCATCGTCCCGGCGAGCACAACGGCCGCGCCGAGCGCGAGGGTGCGGGAGAGGAATCGGGCAGGGGAGAGCGGGGTCGCGACCATGAGGGGCCTTCACGGGGAGAGGAGGGCCGGGGCGGGCGTCCTCGCCCGCTCACCGTGGCACCGCCCGACGGCGATGACGAGCGGATCGTAGCAGCGCACGGCGCGATTCCGGGCCGTGTCGCCGCGAGGTCGAACCCGCGGTGCTCGGGGGCGTCAGGTGCCGTCCGGGCCGGAGGAGGGAGGATCGACCTCCCGCCCGGCCTCCCGGCTGCCGCGGGCGGCCCCGGCGCGGGCCGCGCGGTACACGCCGAACAGCACCGCGGCCACGACCAGCAGGATCAGCAGTGCCCCGCCGATCAGGACGATGGGCTCCCAGCCCGCGAGTCCGAAGAACGACATATCGGCAGGCTACGCCGTGACCGTGCTCAGAGAGACTCCTGCCAGGCCTCGTACAGCGCGGCGAAGCGGCCGCCCTCCTCGATCAGCTCGCGGGGGGAGCCGTCCTCGACCACGCGGCCGTCGTGCACCACCAGCACCCGGTCCGCGATCATCACGGTGGACAGGCGGTGGGCGATGATCAGCGAGGTCCGCTCGCCGAGCAGGCTGGTCAGGCCCTTCTGCACCATCCGCTCGGAAGGGATGTCCAGCGAGCTGGTGGCCTCGTCGAGGATCAGCACCCGCGGGTCCGCGAGGAACGCCCGGGCGAAGGAGATCAGCTGCCGCTGCCCGGCGGAGACGCGACCGCCGCGCTTGTTCACGTCGGTGTCGTAGCCCTCGGGGAGCTGCTCGATGAAGGCGTCGGCGCCGATGGCCCGGGCCGCGGCCTCGACCTCCTCGCGGGTGGCGTCGGGCTTGCCGAGGGCGATGTTCTCCGCGACGGTGCCGGAGAACAGGTAGGCCTCCTGGGTGACCATCACGATGTTGCGGCTGAGGTCGGCCATCGAGATGTCCCGCAGGTCCACCCCGTCCAGAGTCACCCTGCCCTCGGTGGCGTCGTAGAAGCGGGAGATCAGCTTCGCGATCGTGGACTTCCCCGCGCCCGTCTGCCCCACCAGGGCCACGGTCTGCCCGGCGGGCACGTGCAGGTCCAGCGGGGCCAGCACCTCGGGACCGTCGGCGCTGTAGCGGAAGGCGACCTGTTCGAAGTCGACGTCGCCGCGGGCGGCCGGCAGCGGGGTGGGCTGCTCGGGCTCGGCGACGTGCGGCTCCTGCGCCAGCAGATCGGCGATCTTCTCCAGCGCGGCCACGGCGGACTGGAAGGCGTTGTAGAAGTTGGCGATCTGGTCGATGGGCTGGAAGAAGCGCCGGGCGTAGATCACCAGGGCGGTCAGCACGCCCACCTGCAGGTCGCCGGAGAGCACGCGGAAGCCGCCCACCAGCAGCACCAGCGCCACGGTGATGTTCGCCAGCACCCGCAGGGAGGGCTGGTAGATGCCGAACACCTGGATGGAGCGCAGGCTCGCGTCCCGGTAGTCCATCGCGAGCTCGTCGAAGGCGGCGCGGTTGCGGGCCTGCTTGCGGAAGGCCTGGACGGCGCGGATGCCCGACATCGCCTCGACGAAGTGGACGATGAGCCGCGCCGAATGGGTGCGGATCGCGCGGTACTCCACCCGGGAGCGGCGCTGGAACCACACGGTGATCGCGACGCAGGGGAGGAGCATCGCCAGCATCACCGCGCCGGTCACCCAGTCGTTGCCGATGATCACGATGATCATGAAGACCATCGACAGGGCGGCTCCGACCATCACGTTCACCCCGGAGTCCAGCAGCTCCCGCAGCGCCTCCATGTCGGAGGTCTGCCGCGAGACGATGCGCCCGGAGGTGTAGCGCTCGTGGAACTCGAGGTCCTGGCGCTGGGTGAAGCGGAAGACGCGGCGGCGCAGGGTGAGCAGCATCCGCTGCCCCACCACCACCGACTGGCGCACGTAGCCGTAGGTGAGCACGCCGCCCACCAGAGCCGCACCGATCGCGAGGGCCGCCGCCTGGATCGTCGGCACCGGGTCCCCGTCGATGAGGGCGGGCAGGGCTTCGTCGATGCCCCAGGCGATGATGGACGGCCCGGCGACGACGGCCGCCTGCGCGATCACCACCATCACGGCCATCGCGATGAACTGGGCCTTCAAGGGGGAGATCAGCTCGCCGAGCAGGCGCAGGGAGCGGCGCCGGGAGGCCCGGTTCTCCGCGGCGCTCAGCGCCGCCTGCTCCTCGTCCGGCTGCGGCGGGGCGGTGGGATGCGCGCTCATCGGCCCTCCCCCCGGACGCCGCGCAGGTCGAGCTCCCCGGTGAGGGTCTCGATGTCCTGGTCGCGGCGGGTCTCCTCCTCCTGGGTGGCGATCACCCAGCGGTACCGCGAGGAGCTCTCCATCAGCTCGGCGTGGGTGCCGACGGCGACGATCTGACCGGCGTCCAGCAGCGCCACCCGGTCCGCGAGGGCCACGGTGGAGGTGCGGTGGGCCACGATCAGCGTGGTGGTTCCCGCGAGCACGTCCCGCAGCCGCCCCGTGACGACCTCCTCGGTGCGGGTGTCCAGGGCGGAGAGCGGGTCGTCCAGCAGCAGCACCGCGGGCCGGGCCGCGATGGCGCGGGCCAGGGCGAGGCGCTGGCGCTGCCCGCCGGAGAGGCTCAGCCCCTCCTCGCCGATGCGGGTCTCCACCCCCTCGGGCAGCTCCAGTGCGAAGCCGGCGTCAGCGGTGCGCAGGGCCTCCAGCAGCAGCGCCTCGGACTGCTCCGCGGTGAGCGAGGGATCGGCGCCCAGCAGCACGTTCTCGCGGACCGAGTCGGAGAACAGGGTGGCGTCCTCGAAGGCGACCGCGGTGAGGGTGCGCAGGTCGGCCAGGTCCATCTCCCGCACGTCCACGCCGTCGATGGCGATGCCGCCGGCGGTGACGTCGTACAGCCGCGGCACCAGCTGCAGGAGCGTGGACTTGCCGGAGCCGGTCACGCCCACCAGCGCCATCGTCTCCCCGGGGCGGATCACGAGGTCCGCGCCGGCCAGCACGTCGGGCACGTGACCGGGAGCGTCCTGGTAGCGGAAGCGCACCCCGTCCAGGCGCACCTCGCCACGGGCGGCGGCGAGGTCCACCGCGGCAGGCTCGGCGGGGGAGGTGATGGTGCTGGGCTCGTCCATCACCTCGTAGTGGCGGTCCAGGGCGGTGGCGGCGTTCACGGCCTGGCCGAGCATCATGCCGAGCATTCGCACCGGTCCCGTCACCAGCGTGGCGGTGGCGAAATAGGAGGCCAGGGCGCCGACGGTGATCTGGTCGGTCGCCGTCAGGTAGAGGCCGATGAACAGGGCGACGCCGAGCGCCAGCTCCGGCAGCATGAACATGAACATGTCGAAGCGGGCCATCGCGGTGGCCTTCTTGACCTCGGTGCGGCGGAGCTCCTCGGCCTGCTCGGTGAATCCGTCCAGCGCGGTGGGGCCGCGGCCGAAGGCCTTGAGCACCCGGATGCCCTGCACCGACTGCTCGACGGTGGTGGCGAGGTCCCCGTTCTGGTCCTGCGAGAGGCGGGAGAGCCGCGAGTACTGCCGGTTGAAGCGGTAGGCGATGAACGACACCGGCACCGCGGCCAGGAAGAACACCAGCGCCAGCAGCGCGGAGGAGCGGATCAGCAGGGCCATGCCGACGACGATGGTCACGGCGTCGGTGACGGCCATGATGATGCCGAAGGCGATCCACCGACGCATCGTCGAGATGTCGCCCATCATCCGCGAGAGCAGCTGCCCGGAGCCCCAGGCGTCGTGGAAGGACACCGGCATGTCCAGCACCTTCGCGTAGAACGCGGTGCGGATGTTCTTCTCCACCAGCGTCGAGGGGGAGACCGCGAAGACGCGGCGCAGGTAGATCAGCGCCGCCTCCATCACACCGAGGCCCAGGACGATGGCGCAGCCCGTCCACACCACGGCGGCGGTGCCGCCCACGTGCAGGCGGTCCACGACCAGCTGCAGCACCTGCGGGATGCCGAGCGCCATCAGGGAGGCGAGCAGGGCGCTGAGCAGGCCGAGGTACAGGCGTCCGCGGATGGGGCGGATCGTCTGCCAGAGGCGACCGAGCGAGCCGAGCATGGGGTGGGGTCTCCGTCAGGGATGGACCGGCCGGGATCGGGCCGGTGCGGGGAGGCTACGGGGAGGGTCCGACGATCGAGTCGGACCCGACGGGGGCGCGGGGACGTCCGGGCGGTCGCCCACCGGGGCGGTCAGGCCTCCGGCTGGGCCGGGCTCCACTCGTCGTAGGCGGCGTCCGAGAGCAGGGCGGCCGCGCCGGCGGCCACGCCGGTCACGCCCAGCACCGCCGGCCAGGCGCCGATCTTCTTCGCCAGCGGATGGGAGAGGCCGAAGCCGAGCACGTAGGTGGCGCCGAGCACCGCGGTGGTGGCGACGCCGCGCCGTGCCAGCCAGGTGCGGCCCGCGTACAGGCCCGCCGCGCCGAGCACCACGCCGCCCAGCGGCCGGATGCCGCTCTCCCGGGCCGTGATGTACCCGCCGAGCAGTCCGGCGGCGACGACGGGGGCGGTGCGGACTGCTTCAGCGGGCTTGACGGGGGTGCTCATGCCCTCGACCCTACGCCCGCACGGCTCCGTGGTGCGGGCGGGCGTCCCGCCGGGCCCTGACGGCAGGGACGGGGCGGTCAGCGGGTGACGGCCACGCCGTGGGCGGGCACGGTGCCGGGGGCGGCGGGGCCGACGCCGTCGAGCATGTCCGCACCGGAGACCTGCTCCAGGACCTCGCCGGGTGCGGGTCGCGCCTCCTCGCCGAGGTTCACGGCCAGCACCAGCGGCGCCGCCTCGCCCGCGGTGGGGCGCAACTCGATCTCGGCGTAGGTGTTCTCCAGCGCGTCCTCCCGCACCGCGACCTCGGCGGAGGCCAGCCACGGTTCGCGGCGGCGCAGGCCGATCAGGCGGCGGTGCACCTCGAGGATCCGCGGGGCGGCCTCGGGCTTCAGGGTCGGGAGCTCCTCGGCCAGGCGCTCCGGGTCCTCCGGGAAGGCGGGGCGGACGGCGTCGTCCCCGCCGGCGCGCTCCTCCTTGACGCCGGTCACGCCCGCCTCGTCGCCTGCGTAGATCGCGGGGATGCCGGGCAGCAGCGCCAGCAGGGCGGTGGTGACGGCCAGGTCGCGGCCGTCCGGAAGCTGGGAGGCGATGCGGGTGGTGTCGTGGTTGCCGACGAAGGTCAGCGGATGCGCCCCGCCCGGAGCGGCCAGGAAGTCGCGGTGGCGGCCCAGGGCGTGCTGCAGCTCCCAGAGGTTGCCGTTCGCGGCGGAGGACCACAGCGCCTTCCACAGCTCGTACTGGGTGATGGAGTCGGCGCCGGACTCGCGGGCGATCGCGGGGTAGTCCCCGTGGATCACCTCGCCGAGGATCCACGCCTCCGGGTGGGCGGCCTTCACCCGCTCCAGGATCGGGCGCCAGGCGTCGGCGCCCGCCGCGTACATCGCGTCCAGCCGCCAGCCGTCCACGCCGCGCTCCAGCCAGTGGTTCATCGCGCCCGTGACCAGCTCCTGCACGGCGGGGTCGGAGAGGTTCAGCTCGACCAGGTCGTCGTTGCCCTCGAAGCCGTAGGGGTGTTCCTCGGCCCAGCGGATGCGGTCCCCGGCCTCGGTGCCCGGCCCGGCCGCGACGGCCTCCCGCACCAGCGGGTGGCGCTCGGAGAGGTGGTTGAAGACGCCGTCCAGCACCACGCGGACGCCGCGGGCGTGGCCGGCCTCGATCAGCGCCTCGAGGTCCGCGTCATCGCCCAGGCGCGGGTCCAGGTGCTCGTGGTCGAGCGTGTCGTAGCCGTGGGAGACCGAGTCGAAGACCGGGTTCAGGATCAGCACGTTCGCCCCGAGGGAGACCAGATGGTCCAGCCAGCCCAGCAGGCGGGGCAGGCGGTGGGTGACCTCGGGGTGCTCCGCCTCGAGGTCCTCGCGGCGCTGGGGGGCGCCGCAGAAGCCCAGCGGGTAGACCTGCCAGCACACGGCATCGGCCCACCAGGGGCGGGGGCTGGCGGCGGTCGTGCTGCTCTCGCTCATGGGGTCAACCCTAGGGGTCGCGCGGTGCGGATCGCGAGGGACCGGCGGGACGGCCCGTGATGGGATGGGGTGCGAGACCTTGAGGAGGCCCCGATGATCCGCCTGCGCACCGACCTGTACTCCGAGTCCCTGGCCATGGGCACGAACCTGGTGGTGCTGATGCCGCAGGCCGCCTCCGGCATCGGCATGCGCGGCGAGATCGCCGGCGGCGGGGACGGCGTGCCCGTGCTGTACCTGCTGCACGGCCTGAGCGACGACTGCACCGTCTGGGAGCGCCGCACGGCGATAGAGCGCTACGCCACCGAGCACGGCATCGCCGTGGTGATGCCCGAGGTGCGCCGCTCCTTCTACGTCGACGAGGCCGTGGGGGAGCAGTACTGGACCTGGATCAGCGAGGAGCTGCCGAGCATCCTCGCCCGCACAGTCCGCATCTCCACGGCGCGGGAGGACACCTTCGTGGCGGGCCTGTCGATGGGCGGCTTCGGCGCGTTCAAGCTGGCCCTGAACCATCCCGGGCGCTTCGCCGCCGCGGCCAGTCTCTCCGGCGCGCTGATCCCGCAGGAGCTGCCGCTGGACGAGGCCTTCGGCAGCCTCGGGCAGCGGGTGTGGGCGGGCCGGGACCTGACCGGTACCGAGGACGACCTGCTCGGTCTGATCGGCCGACACCCCGCCGCGGAGCTGCCCGCCCTGTTCCTGGACTGCGGCACCGAGGACGAGCTGATCACCTCGAACGAGCGCTTCGCGGAGGCCGCCGAGAGCCGCGGCGTGGACGTCCGGGCCCGTTTCCGCCCGGGCGCGCACACCTGGGACTTCTGGGACCGCGGCATCCAGGACGTGCTGGACTGGCTGCCCGTCCGCCGCTGACCCGCGCCACCTGCTCAGCCGGCGTACACGGCGAGCCCCAGCAGGACGATCACCAGCACCACCTCGCCGATCAGCGAGGCGCGAGAGGGTGCTTCCAGCAGGCGGCGACGACGGGGCGGCAGGGCCTCCGTGCCGACCGCATCGGCGGGCGCGAGCGCACGGCGACCGGCGAAGGCGATTGCCACCACCAGGCCGAGCGCCTCCAGCCACATCACCCACCACAGGGCGGCGGGCAGCAGTTGTGCGAGGCCGAGCACGGCCAGGGTGCTCGCGGAGCTCAGCGACAGCAGCAGCATCCGGTGCGGATGCAGCGGGCGCAGGGCCAGCTGCCATCCCGCACGGATCAGCGTGCCCGCCAGGAACAGCAGGACCAGCAGCGGCAGCAGACCGAGCACGGTGCTCATCGCTCCACCTCCCCGGCCAGGACCGCGAGGGCCGCCTCGTCCAGGGAGAGCGCGGTGTCGGTCAGCAGCACCACGCCGAGCCCGGTGTCCCGGTTCCAGCCGACGAAGGAGGCGTAGCCGCCGGTCATGCCGTTGTGCCAGATCACCGTGCCGGCCTCCCCGTCCAGGTCCAGGTGGTGCCAGGTCATCGCGGTGCGGCGGGTCCCGGAGCGTTCCCGCAGCACCTCGGTGGCGGCGGACGCGCCGGGAGCGGTGCCGTCCCGCATGGCCTGCAGGTAGGTCGCCATGTCCGCCGGGGTGGAGCGGATGCCGCCCGCCGGGGCGGTGCCCGCCATCGTCCAGGGGGCGGCGGACAGCCCGGAGACGGCGGCACCGTCGCGGGCGGTGGGGGCGAGGTTCGCCGGGACCTCGGGCACCGTGGTCGCCGCGAGCCCCAGGGGGTCCAGCACCCGCTCGCGCAGCAGCTCCGGGTAGGCCGGTCCGACGAGGCGGACCAGGAGCTGGCCCAGCAGGGCGATGGCCAGGTTCGAGTAGGCGTAGTCCCCGCGGCCCGTGGGCGTCACGGCCAGGGCATCGGCGATGACGCCCTCCGCGTCCCGACCGGCGTAGGGGTCCTTGCGCAGCAGGGAGGCCGGGATGGTCAGCGGCAGCCGGCTCGGCGGGATGGTGGGCAGCCCCGAGGTGTGCGTGGCCAGCTCCTCCAGCTGCACGTCGGCGATGTCGCTGCCGGTGGCGCCCTCCCCGAGGATGTCGGCGACGGTGTCGCTCAGATCTGCTTCCCCGTGCTCGATCGCGAGGGCGAGCAGGGCCCCGGTGAAGGTCTTGGAGACCGATCCGATCTCGAACTCCTCGGCGCCCTCGCCGTCGTCGGTGCCGAAGCCTGCCAGGCGCGGCTCCTCGACGTCGGGGTCCAGCACGGCGATGCCGACCCGGGAGTGCCCGGCCAGGTACGGCGCGAGGGCGGAGGTCAGGGACTCGTCCCCGCTCGGCTCTCCGAGGCGGCGGGGACGGGGCGCGGTGAGGGCCGCGGCGCCGAGGACCGCGATGGCGCCGATGCCGCCCAGGGCCAGGACCCGGCGACGGTCCACGGTCGGCGGTGGCGGCTTCGGTCGGCGGTCCACCGGCGGGGGATCGGAGGGGGCGCCGTGCGGTGACGGGGGATCGGTCGGCGCGGACATGATCAGCCTTCCTCGAGGGCGAGCAGGATCGTGAGCAGGGGGATCATGCGCGGCACCGGGATGGCCCAGACCCCGCGGCGGGGGGAGGCGACCCATCCGCCGCCCTGCAGGGCGGACAGGTGGTGGTAGGCGACGCCGGTGGAGGCCAGGTCCAGCTCGTCGACGAGCTGGGCGACGGTGTGCTCCCCCTCGGTGAGCCGCTGCAGGATCGCCAGCCGCAACGGATGGCCGAGGGCGGCGACGCGCTCGGAACGCTCGGCCCAGTCGGCCTGCGCCAGCGCCTCGGTGGGCCGCGCCCACTGGTACTCGTAACGCCCGCCGCCCATTGACACGGCCCCGGTGAACAGCACCCCGCCGGCCTCGCCGAGCCGCTCCTTCAGGCCCTGCAGCGCCCAGAAGACCTCCGGGTCGGGGCTCGGGGAGTGCTCGGAAGGGGTGTCGGCCGCAGGACGCACCGGCTCCAGGCGGGCCTCGAGGCGGGCCAGTCGCTCCTCGAGGGCGCGGAGCCGGTCGGGGGCCTCCCCGTCGGGGCGCAGCAGCGGATGGACGGGCATCGGTGCTCCTCCGGATCGACGGTTTCGGCTCTCACGTTATCCGAAATTCCGGAAGAACGGAATCGCGGGACGGATGTCGTGCCGTCGTCCCACGGGGCTGTGGCATGCTGGTCGCGGGCGGTGCGGACCGCCGCCGATCCCTCGTGACCAGGAGCTCCCGATGGCCGTCATCGCCGTGCAGTACACCTACTCGGGCGACACCGCCCTCGCCGACCAGCACCGCGGCGACCACCGCGCCTTCGTGCGCTCCCTGTACGAGGCCGGGTCGATCCTGCTCTCCGGCCCGCTCGGGGGAGCGCCGGGTGCCCTGCTGGTGATGAGCGCGGCCTCCGAGGAGGAGGCGCTCGCCCTGCTCGACCAGGACCCCTTCCTCGCCGCCGGGGTCATCACCGGGCGCGAGGCGCGGCTGTGGACCGTCGTGACCGGAGAGCTGCCCGGCGCCTGAGCCTGCAGGGGAGCGCGCTCAGCGCGGGTCCGCGGACCCCGCGTCCTCGGGCCCCGCTGCATCCTCGGCATCCCGCGCACGGCGGGCCTCGTCGGCGCGGTCCTTGCCGGCGGCCTGCAGGTCCAGGGCGCGGCCCACGGTCACCCGGGCCTCGATGACGTCGCCGACCACCGCCAGCGGCAGGGCGGCGCGGCCCCCGTGGAGGTCCACGAAGTGCGCCGCCGCGGGGTCCTGGTAGGCGTTCACCCAGATCACGTCGTCGCGCTCGCCGCGGATCGCCGTGTGCAGCCGCGCCGACAGCGGGTCGCCGGGCGCCCAGACCACGATCAGCGCCGCGTCCTCGCGCCGCTCCAGCGCCGCGGCCAGCGGAGTGTGCGGGCCGGAGCGCAGCGGACTCGTCCAGTACGCCATCAGCAGGCCGAAGGCCGCCAGCAGCACCGCGGCGAGCCACTGCTCGATCACCGCCAGCACGGCGGCGATCAGCAGGGCGCCGAGCAGGAGGGCCAGCGGACGCAGCCAGACCCGGGCCGGCATCCGCCAGCGGGGATCGGTGCCGGTCGGCAGCGGTTCGGCCATCAGATCATCACCGCCGAGGACGTGCGGGGCGCTGCCTCGGCCACGAGTGCGTCCCGCACCGCCGCGACGGCCGGGATCGCCTGGGCGCCGCGCCGGTTCAGCAGGCCGATCATCCGCGAGTCCAGCCCGGGCAGCGAGCGCACCACGACCTCCTCGACCGGGGTCGCCTCGAGCACGGTCTCCGGCAGCAGGGCCACGCCGCCGCCGTGCTGCACCAGGCGCTGGGCGACCACCCCGTCGTCGGTGGAGTGGCGCACGGTGGGGGTGAAGCCCGCGGTGCGGGCGGAGGAGATGAGGTTCGCCCGGCAGCGCTCGCAGCCGGCCACCCAGGTCTCCTCGGCCAGGTCGGCCAGAGTGAGGTCCGGGTCCTCGGCGCGGGGGTGGTCCTGCGGCAGCACCGCCATCACCCGGTCCTCCAGCAGCGGGCTCCACTCCAGGGTGCCCTCGGCGTCGACGTCGCTGCAGGGGTAGCGGAACACCAGTGCCAGATCCAGCTCGCCCTCACGCAGCTTCGCGATCGCGTCGGGCGGCTCGATCTCCTCGAAGGTGACGTCGAGGTCCGGGGCGGTCTCCCGCAGGCGGCTCAGCACGGGCGGCAGCAGCACCGCGGCGGCGGAGGGGAAGGTGCCGAAGCGGACGGTGCCGCGGCGCAGTGCGGTGAGGTCCGCGAGCTCCTCGGTGGCGGCCTCCAGCTGCGCGGCGATCGCCTCGGCGTGCTGGGCCAGCCGCGAGCCGGCCTCGGTGGGGGTGACGCCCGCGGAGGAGCGCAGCAGCAGCGTGGTGCCGACCTCCTTCTCCAGGGCGGCCAGGTGCTGGGAGACGGCGGGCTGGGTCCAACCCAGTTCGCGGGCGCCGGCGCCGATGGAGCCGTTGCGGACGACGGTGCGGAAGATGAGCAGTCGTCGGGGGTCCATACCCGGCATCGTAGACAACGATGCCAAGTTCTGCTTATGACCTGTGGCGGATCGCTCGCGGTCAGGCGACGCGACGCACGGCTGCATCGGCCAGCACCAGGTCCCCGAGGCCCGAGCCCAGGTTCTGCACCACCAGTCGACCCTCCGGACGGCCCTGCCGCAGCAGGTCCCCCGTGGCGGCCGTGGCGCGCGGGTAGTCGGCGCCGAGCTTGCGGGGGCGCAGCGCCTCGAACTGCTCGGGGTCGTCCGCGACCAGGGTCGCGGTCGAGGCGGTGGCGGCGTCGACAACCGAGGCGTAGTCCAGCGGCAGCAGCGTCGCGGAAGGGGCGAGGGCCTCGCGCTCGCCGGGGGTCGGGGCGGTGTCGGTGCGTCCTATCGGCAGGCCGCTGACCAGCACGCCGGCGCCGTCCAGGGCCCTCGCACGATCGCTCTCGGTGCGCAGCTCCAGCTCGGGAGTGTGGACGGCGCACCAGGTCCGCAGCTCCTCCAGGGCCGCCGCGCGCCGCCCCCACACGGTCAGCGGCCGCCCCAGCGCCTCGAGCACCCGGGCGTGGGAGCGGGCCTGCACCCCGGTGCCCAGGAACGTCACCGGGCGCGGGTCCAGATCCAGGCTCGCACCGGTGACCTCGGCGGTGCGCAGTGCCGTGAGCTCCGCGGCGGCGAGCGTCGCCCGGGTGGAGCCGTCCGGGGCGGACAGCAACACCCGGCCGTCGATCACGGGACGGCCCCTGTCGGCGTTGGACGGGGTCACCGCCACCCACTTCAGGCCCAGCAGGTCCCGCGCGGGCCAGGCGGCGGGCATGGCGTTGGCGAATCCACCCTCCTCGTGCACCACGTGCGACTTCGGGGCCACCGAGGCCTCGCCCGTCGCCAGGGCGCGCAGGCTCTGCCGCATCAGCTCCACCGCCTCGGCGGGGGAGGGGAGGAGGTCACGCATCCGGTCGTCGTCGAGGTGCTGCATCCCTCGACGGTAGCGTCCGCCTCCGCCATCGGCCCCCGGGAAGTGACTCGTCGGTGGGTCGTGAGAGACCGTGGACGGGTGCGCCCGCGCCGGAGGACGGCGGCTGGTCTCCGTGGTGAAGGTCGTGCTGAACGCCCGACGCCGCCGCTGAGCGGTCAGGCGGGGGAACCGTCGACCAGCTCGTAGCGGGCGCCGTCGTCGCTGCGAAGCAGCATCCCGGCGTCCACCGCATCCCGTCGCACGAGGGCCGGGTCCGAGGCCAGCATCGCGAGCGCCGCCGTCAGCTCCGGCTCCGTGATGATGCGCGGGGAGCCGAGCCGCTCCCAGGCCAGGCGCACGATCCGCGCCGACAGTGCAGTGCGCTCGGCGTGCGTGGCCGGCATCGACTCCACCCGCCGCACCTGCAGCACCGCCCCATCGCCCCGCAGCTCCGTGAGCCGGGCGGCGATGCCCCGCAGCGCCTCCTGATCGACCTCCCCGTTCGGGCCGAGCCAGCGCAGGGCTCTCAGCGGCCCGCGCACCGAGGGATCCTCCGGGGCGCCCTGCCCGGCGAGCATCGCCCCGAGACCGGCGGCGAGCTTCGGGGTGGACAGCATCGAGGCCAGGCTGCGGGCCTGGGCCAGGGCATCGTGGGTGGGGTCGGTCGGGGTGGCGGGCATACCGGGGAGCGTATCGAGAGCGCGCCCCCGGGAAAGGAGGTACCGGCAGTCCCTCCCGTCCGCACGTGCACGCTGCCAGGATCGGAGGACCGGCCGCCACGGCGGCGCACCCGCGACGAAGGAGCCGAGATGGAGTACGTGAAGCTGGGCAGCACCGGGATGGACGTCTCCCGCCTGTGCCTGGGCACGATGGGCTTCGGCGACCCCGAGGCCTGGATCCACCCCTGGGTGCTCGAGGAGGAGGCCGCCCGACCCGTCATCCAGCACGCCCTGGACGCCGGCATCACCTTCTTCGACACCGCCAACGTCTACTCCCTGGGCCGCAGCGAGGAGATCGTCGGCAAGGCGCTGGCCGACTACGCCGACCGCGACGAGATCGTGCTGGCCACCAAGGTGCACGGCACCATGCGCGAGGCCCCCAACGGCGGCGGCCTCTCCCGCAAGGCGATCCTCGCCGAGGCCGAGCACAGCCTGCGCCGCCTCGGCACCGACTACATCGACCTGTACATTATCCATCGCTGGGACTACGACACCCCGATCGAGGAGACCATGCGGGCGCTGGACGACCTGGTGCGCTCGGGGAAGGTCCGCTACATCGGCGCCTCCGCGATGTTCGCCTGGCAGTTCCAGAAGGCGCAGCACGTGGCCGAGGTCAACGGCTGGACCCGTTTCGTCTCCATGCAGAACCACTACAACCTGCTCTACCGCGAGGAGGAGCGCGAGATGATGCCGCTGCTGCGGGACCAGGGCGTGGGCTCCACCCCCTACAGCCCGCTGGCCGCGGGGCGGCTGACCCGCGACTGGGACGCCGACACCGACCGGGCTCGCACCGACTCCATCGCGAAGTCGAAGTACGACGCCACCGAGACCACCGACCGCGTGATCGTCGAGCAGGTGGCTCGGATCGCCGAGGAGCGCGGGGTGCCGCGGGTGCACGTCGCCCTGGCCTGGCTGCTCGCGAAGGACCCGGTGGCGGCTCCGCTGATCGGCGCGACCAGGACCGGCCACATCGACTCCGCCCTCGGTGCCTTGGACCTCACCCTCACCGCCGAGGAGATCGCCGCCCTGGAGGAGCCCTACGTGCCGCACCGGGTGGTCGGCGCCATCTGAGCTCGCGCCGGGTGTGCGGGGCGACCCCTCAGGCCCGCAGGAGGCCCCGGGCCCGGTGAACGGCGTCCGCCATGGGGAGCGCGCCGGTGTACAGCACCAGTTCCACCACTTCGCCGAGCTATGCCGCCGTCGTGCGTGCCTAGATGTTGCGGGTCATGACGTTGTGGTCACCGGGGCAGGGATAGAAGGAACGGGCCCCTGACCGGCACGATGGGTGGTGCTGAAGCCATGCATCTGCTGGGAGGAGACCCGTTCCATGCACCACCGTAATGCCCCGCTCACGATCGTCGGAAGACAGCGCGCGATCACCCAGGTCCTCGACCATGACCGCCCGATCGCGCACGTCGCCTCGGAATTCCGGATCGCCCGCTCGACCCTCTCGAAATGGGTCGCCCGCTACCGCGCCCAGGGAGAGGCCGGCCTCGCTGACCGCTCCAGCGCTCCCGCCCATCGCCCGACCCGCCTGCCGGGATGGGTGATCGAGACGATCGAGCAGTGGCGGCGGGAGAAGAAGTGGTCGGCACGCCGGATCGCCCGGGAACTCGCCGACCGCCACGGCATGAGCTGCGCGGTTCGCACGATCACGCGCTGGCTGGATCGGCTGGGCCTGAACCGGATCCGGGACATCACCTCGGACGGCGAAGACCTCCGGGTGCCCGGGAAGATCATCGCCCGCTACCCGGGCCACATGGTCCACATGGACGTGAAGAAGGTCGGGAAGCTTCGTGACGGGGGCGGCTGGTGGGCACACGGTCGCGGCTCCGCCCAGGACCGGAAGAAGCACGGCCAGCGGGTCGGCTACACCTGCCTGCACTCGATGACCGACGGGTTCTCCCGTCTGGCCTACACCGAGGCCCTGGAGGACGAGAAGGCCCTCACCACGATCGGGTTCTTCCACCGGGCGAGGGAGTTCTTCGCGGCGCACGGGATCACGAGGATCTCTCGGCTGGTCACGGACAACGGCGCGAACTACACCTCGGCCTCGTTCACCAGCTCGACCAGGGCATTCGTTACCCGGCACCAGCGGATCCGGCCCTACACGCCCCGCCACAACGGGAAGGTCGAGCGCTACCAGCGCCTGCTGGCCGACGAGTGCCTCTACGCTCGCGCCTACACCTCCGAGACCGAGCGGCGGGACGCGATCGGGGTCTGGGTCCACCACTACAACTACCATCGGCCCCACACCGCCTGCGGCGATCAGCCCCCAGCCACCCGAGTCCACACCCGCGTCGACAACGTCATGACCTCATACACCTAGACCCGGTGCGCGGCTGACCAGTCGGTCACCTCGGGGCCGAGCATGGCGGCCAGGGCATCCAGCTCGACCCGGGCCACGACCCGCTCGGGCCGCAGGGATCCCGCGAGTGCCGAGGTCAGCGCGCTCTTCCCCGTCCCCTGCGCCCCGAGGACCAGGAGCAGACGCGGCCCGGAGCGTCCCGTTTCCGCGGTCGGGGCGACGTCGCCCATGCCCCGCATTCTCCCCCGATGCGCACGGCTCGCGCGGCCCCGCGTCGTGATCCCGCTCCCTCGGCCGGGAGGGCGGTCGCGCAGCGCCGGTAGGGTCGCGGGTATCGGAGCAGTCCCCCGCTGCCCTACCCCCCGATCCGCTAGGAGCCCCCGGTGCCGGAGCGCGGCCACGAGCCCCTCACCGTCCTGCTGCTGTCCGACCCCGGCCTGCCCTCGCGGCGCGCCGCCTCGGTGCAGGACCGCCTCGAAGCCCAGCTCGCCCGCGAGCTGGCCCGTCCCGTCACGCTGCACACGCGCACCGAGATGCTGCGGCTGCGGCCGGACAACACCCTCGACCTCGAGCACATCCGCACGGCCGCCTCCGAGGAGCAGCCCGCGGACCTGGTGCTCATGCTCACCGAGATCCCCCGTCACACCGAGGGCCGTCCGCTGGTGGCCGAGGTGGTGCCCGCCGAGGGCCTCGCGGTCGTCTCCTGCCCGACGCTCGGAGCCTGGGCCACCCGGCGCCGCATCGTCCGTGTGCTCACCGCCGCGGCGCTGCGCCTGGTCGGCGGCGTCGACGGCGCGCAGCAGGCCGGCCCCCGCGAGGCCGGGCGCCTCGATTCCCGCTGGTCGCGTTGGTCCCGCAGCGGCGACGGAGAACGCGCGATGCTGCACGCTCACACCCTCACCGGCGGGCCGCGCACCGTGCTCGGGATGATCCTGGGCAACGACCCCTGGCGCACCGCGCCCAAGCTCTCCAGCGCCCTGGCCGCCGCGGCCGCCACCGGCGCCTTCGGCATCTTCTACACCTCCATCTGGGAGATGTCCTCCTACCTTCCGACGCTGCGCCTGATCATGATCGGGATGCTCGCCGTGGTGAGCATGGTGGCCTGGCTGATCCTCAGCAACGGCCTGTGGGACAAGCCGCGGCGGGAGAGCCTGGGCACGGTGGTGATGCTCTACAACCTTTCCACCGTCGGCACGCTGCTGATCTGCGTGCTCAGCCTGTACCTGGCGCTGGTCGTGCTGATCCTGCTCGGCGCGGTGGTGGTGATCGACCCGCGTTTCATGGAGTCCGTGATCCAGGAGCCCGCGACCTTCGCCCGCTACCTCGACGTGGCCTGGCTCAGCGCCGCCATGGGCGTCGTCGCCGGCGCCCTCGGCTCCAGCTTCGACGCGAACACCGACCTGCGCCAGATCACGCACGGCCAGCGCGAACGCCAGCGCCGCTACACCGAGGAGGAGTCCGAGGAGAGCAGCGCCGGTTCCCCCTCGACGAGCTGACGCCCAGTTCCCCGGGCGGCACCGCCCCCGCCACCTCCAGTAATTCGACGATCCGCGCCAGTTTCTGGCGCGGATCGTCGAAATTTTGGGCGGGGCTGGGCGGGGCGGGGCTGGGTCGACCTCGGGGAGGGACGAGGAATGGGCCGGCGACGGGGAGGGGCCGGGTCAGGTGGGGTGGATGACCTTGTACTGCTCGAGGCGGATGCCGGAGTCGAAGCGGGTGACGTCCACCAGGTCCAGGTCGAGCGGGGCGGCCAGGCCCTCGAAGAGGTAGGGGCCGTGCCCGGCGACGCGGGGGTGGACGACCAGTTCCACCTCGTCGAGGAGGTCCGCGGCGGCGAGGGTGCGGGCGAGTGTCAGCCCGCCGACGTAGAGCCCAGCGCCGGGCTGCTGCTTCAGGGCGCGCACCGCGTCGACGGGGTCGCCGGGCAGCGCCTCGGTGTTCCAGCCGTCCGGCTCGCGGGTGGAGGAGACCAGGTACTTGTGGGCGCGGTCCATCGTCGCGGCGAAGGGGCGCATCCAGTCCGGCAGGTCCGCGGGCGGGTCGCGCCAGAACTCCATCAGCTCGTACATCTCGCGCCCCAGCAGCAGGGAGTCGGCCCGCTCGAGGGTCTCGGCGGCGTGGCGGTGCGTCTGCTCGTCGGGCGCCCCGGCCCGGTGGTCGATGCAGCCGTCGAGGGTGACGTTGATGGAGAACCGCAGCGGGCGCACGGCGTCGTCGCTGCTCAGGCGGCCGGGAGGGTGACGCCGGTGCGGGTGGCGAGGGCGTCCAGCAGGGCCTCCTGCAGCTCCCGGTCGTGGACGGCGGGGTGCGGGTCCTGCCGCTCCCGGTGGTGCCAGTAGCCGCCGCCCGACGCAGCGGCGGGGGAATCCGTGATGGCCAGCCAGCCCTGGGTGCGGTGCCCCTCCTCGAGGTCGTCGCTCGCCGAGGGGCCTCCCATCCGGGTGGGCACCCAACCGGGGTCCACCGCGTGCACCGGGGTGTCGGGCCAGTGGCGGGCGAGGGCCGCCATCAGCACCGTGAGCAGCAACTTGCTGTCGGAGTAGGTCCACTCGCGGTCGGCGTCCCCGTCGGCGAGGCCGCTGAGGTCCGCGCGGCCGCCGCGGTGCATGCCGCTGGAGAGCAGGATCAGCCGTCCCGGGTTCTCGATGCCCGCCGCGAGCACGTAGGGGGCCAGCAGGTTGACCTGCAGCAGGTCCGGCCCGTCGATCACCCCGGCGTTGTGGATCACCGCGTCGTAGGGGCCGAGGCTGTTCGCCTGCTCGGCCAGCGCCCTGACCTGCTCGGGGTCGCCGAGGTCCCCGGTGACCAGCTGGGCGCCGCGCTCCAGCAGCCCGGCCAGGGCCTCGCGCCCCTGCTCCGAGCGGGCGTGGAGGACGACCTCCTGGCCGTGGTCCAGCAGGTACTCGGCGGTGGCGAGCCCGAGGCCCGTGGTGGATCCGGTGACGAGGACGCGGGGCATGGGGCCTCCTGGGGCGAGGGCGAGGCACGTCGCCGGCCTCGCGGACGGTGCGCTCCGGCGGGGCGACGATGCGCGCCGGGCGTAAGGGCACCCTACGCCCCCATGCTCCGCCCGGTCAGGCGACCAGCACCCCGACCAGCAGATTCACCGCGGCGTGGACCAAGGCACCGGGCAGCACGGAGCCGCTGCGGTGGCGCAGCCAGCCGAGCATCCAGCCGGCGAGGAACTGCACCGGCAGGATCGGCCATATCCGCGGGTCGACGGCCAGCAGCAGCGCGTGCGGCAGCAGGAACACGACCGCCTGCGCGGTGTTCCCCACCCAGAAGCCGAGCCGACGGATCAGCACCCCGCCGATCAGCCCGCGGAACAGGATCTCCTCGCCGACCATGAGGCCCTGTCGCTTCCGCGCCTCCGCGGCCCCGAGGCGCGAGCGACGGCCCAGCACCGCGAGGTAGATCAGGCTGGGGATGCTGAAGAGCAGGAGCTCACCCATGCCCGGAGCGTAGGACACGGCGCCGCCCGGCCGGTCCGGAATCGCCCGTTCGTCACCGCCTGCCCGTAGGCTCGTCCCGCACGCAGGGCAGCAGCAGGGAAGGTCGGGGACAGGGATGGCAGGACGACCCCTCGGGGCACGGGTTCCACGACGCACGATGATCGCCGGGGCCGCGGTGCTCGCCCTGGCCCCGACACTCGCCGCCTGCACCGGCGGGGACGGGCTGCGCGCGGTGGGGGACGCCCCGGAGACGGCGGTGCTGCCCGCCGCCGACGGCGCCGAGGCCGCGCTCTCCCTGAGCGCCGCCCTGCTGGAGCACGCCGAGGTGGTCGCCCTGGCCGGCGACGCCGACGCTCCCGCGATGGCGGCCGTCGCCGCCGAGGCCGGGGTGCCGATGCTGGTCGGCAGCGGGGAGGCCGTGGCCGAGGAGCTGGACCGGATCGGCGCCCAGACCCTGGTGGTGGGCCCGGACACCGATCCGGGCGAGCTGGCCGAGGGACGCGAGGTGACCACGCTCGAGGACCTCGAAGCCGAGGGCGCCGCCGCGGACGTCCCCGCCCCCGAGGCGCCCGCCGAGGGCGCGCCCGTCACCGTGCTGCTCGACCCCGAGCAGGACGCGACCGTGGTGGCGGTCGCCCGTGCCGTGGCCGGCGCCGCCGGGGCGGACGTGGCCGAGATGCCCGGCGGCGAGCCCCGCCGCGACGCCGCCACCGTCGAGGCCGCCACCGCGGCCGCGGGGGAGGACCCGGCCGTCGGCATCCTCGCCCTCGGGGAGAGCTTCGGCGACACCGCCCAGCTGCTCGGCGCGATCCAGCAGGCCACGACCGTGCCGCAGCTGCCGGGCGGCGGCCAGCTCGCCTTCCCCGGCCGTCGCATGATCGCCGCCTACGGCTCCCCGGGCATCCCCTCCCTCGGGATCCTCGGCGAGCAGGACCTGGACGCGAGCATCACCCGGGTGCAGGAGCTGGCCGCCGAGTACGAGGGGCTCTCCTCCGAGCAGATCGTGCCGGCCTTCGAGGTCATCACCACCGTCGCCTCTTCCTCCGCGGGCAGCGACGGCGACTACTCCCAGGCCATCGACGTGGCGACCATCCGCGAGTGGGTCGACGCCGCCGCCGAGGCCGGGGTGTACGTGGTGCTGGACCTGCAGCCCGGCACCACCGACTTCCTCACCCAGGCGACGATGTACGAGGAGCTGCTGCTCGAACCGCACGTGGGCCTGGCCCTGGACTCCGAGTGGCGCCTCGAACCCGGGCAGCGGCACCTGGAACAGATCGGATCCGTCACCGCCGCGGAGGTCAACGAGACCGCCACCTGGCTGGCGGACCTCACCGCCGAGCACGGCCTGCCGCAGAAGGTGCTGATCCTGCACCAGTTCAGCCTCGCCATGATCTCCGACCGGGAGGACGTGGACACCTCCCGCCCCGAGCTCGCCATCACCCTGCACGCCGACGGCCACGGCAGTCCCGGCGACAAGCTCGCCACCTACGATGCCCTGCAGCAGGGCCTGCCCGGGGGCATCTGGATGGCCTGGAAGAACTTCTACGACGAGGACACCCCGACCTTCACCCCCGAGGAGACCTTCGAGGTCGAGCCGCGGCCCTGGTTCGTCTCCTACCAGTGAGGGAAGGGGGCGGGGTCGATCGGTGCGATCCGGCGGCCCCTCCGGGGTGCAGGCACGAGGTCAGCCGCCCAGCTCCCGCAGCGAGGCGACGAGGGCGGCGCGAGTGGCCTGCCCCCGACCGATCAGCAGCGGGACCGCTCCGAGACCGATCGCGAGCAGTGGCAGGGCGACCAGCCAGCCGTCGACCGCGCCCAGTCCCGTCCGGACCTCCACCACGACCGGTATGAGCGTGCCGACGGTGAGCAGTGCGAGGGCCGCGAGATCCAGGACGAGGCGGCGGCGACGGCCGAGCCTCAGCAGGGCGAGCGCCGCGGCCGGCAGGGTCCAGGAGCTCAGGCCACCGGCCAGGACGACGGCCAGGTGCAGCCCCGCCGCCGAGCAGCAGGCAGACCAGGCTCTCCGCGAGCGCGATCCCCCAGGCGCGGGGGCTGCGCCAGCGGGGCGGGGGCACGGCGGTCTCGGACATCGCCCCAGCCTACGAACGGGACGGCGGAGCGGCATCCACCGATCGGCCGACCCCGGAAGGAGCCGAGCGGCCGATGCGGGGGCGCACGCCGCGGACCGAGGCTCGGGACATGAGCATCACCCTCACTACTGCCTCCACCTCGTCCTCCGCCCTCACCCCCGAGCCCGTCCCCTTCCACCGGGTGGCCCACGCCCGCGGTGCCCGTCGGCTCTGGTTCCGCCCGCTGGTGGCGCTCGCCGTCTCCGCCCTCGCCTACGTGCTCTTCGGCATGCTCCTCCTCCTGGCCACCGCGCTGGTGGCGGACGTCGCCCCGCCGAGAGCCGTTCTCGAGCCCAGCGCCGGCTGGGCCGATCCGCTGAACCCGATGGACCAGGTGCTCGGGCACGGCTACGACCCGCTCGGGCAGGTCGGGATCGGGATCTTCGCGGTGGCGATGGGGCTGCTGGCCTGGAAGACCGGCGGCATCGAGCTGCCGATCCTGCTGCACGCCGCCAACAACACCACCCTCTTCGCGATCGCCCCGATGATCCCCGGCTCCACCGAGCAAGGTGAGGTGACCGTGCTCGGCTTCCTGGCCACGACCGTGCCGCTGCTGCTGTTCACCTCCGGGCTGTGGCGCTGGTTCGACCGGCGGGAGGGGCTGGCCCCCGGGGAGCCCTGCCGCGGGGCGGCGCCGGCGCGGTGCGCGCGTCCCGTCCCGGCAGCCGCCCCCACTACGCTGGAGGCATGAGCCCCGCCGCGCCGACCGTGCCCCTCCCGCCCGGGACCGCCCCCGATCCGGAGGGGCCCGAGCGCGTGGTGCTGCTCTCCGACGAGGGCGCCCCCGTCGGCACCGCGCTGAAGTCCGAGGTGCACACCGAGGACACCGCGCTCCACCTGGCCTTTTCCGCCCACCTGCGCGCCCCCGACGGGCGGGTGCTGCTCACCCGTCGCGCGCTGGACAAGCGCACCTGGCCCGGCGTGTGGACCAACAGCTTCTGCGGCCACCCCGCCCCCGGGGAGCCCTTCGCCGCGGCCATCCGGCGTCGCGGCGCCGAGGAGCTGGGCCTGGACGCGGCGCTGCTGGGCGATCCCGAGGTGGTGGTGCCGGGCTTCCGCTACCGCGCCGTGGACGCCGGCGGCCTGGTCGAGCACGAGATCTGCCCCGTGCACGTGGTGGACTACCTCGGCGACCCCGAGGACCTGCCCGCCCCGAACCCCGCCGAGGTGATGGACTCCGCCTGGGTGCGCATCGAGGACGCCGCCGAGGTGGCGCGGCGGATGCCGCTGCTGCTGAGCCCCTGGTTCGTCGAGCAGCTCGCCGAGGACGGTCTGCTGCGCGGGGTCGCCGACGCCTGAGCCGGAACCGGCGATCGCCCGGGCGGCTCAGCGCGCGCCGGGCAGCGCGTCCTCCGGCAGCGGCCCGGAGCTGGTGTCGCCCCGCAGCCGCTTGACCACGTTCTCGGCGCTGATCAGGCACATCGGCAGGCCGACGCCCGGCACGGTGGTGGCGCCCGCGTACAGCAGCCCCTCCACCCGGCGGCTCGCGTTCGCGCCCCGCAGGAAGGCGGACTGCGCGAGGGTGTGGCCGGGGCCGAGCGCCCCGCCGCGCCAGGAGTGGTAGTCGGCGGCGAAGTCGGCCGGGCCGATGGTGCGGCGCACCGTGATCCGTTCGGCGAGGTCGTCGATGCCCGCCCAGTCGGCGATCTGCGCGACCGCGGCATCGACGGCGGCCTCCACCGCGGCGTCGCCGCCGCCGTCCTCGCCGCCGTGGCCGACGCTCGTGCCGTCGGCTGCATCGGGGGAGACGGGGATCAGCACGAAGAGGTTCTCCTGGCCCGCGGGCGCCACGCCGTCGTCGGTGGCGGAGGGCTTGCAGACGTAGCTGCTGGCCGGGTCCGGCACCACCGGGTCCCGGCCGAAGACCTGCGCGAAGTTGCGGTCCCAGTCGGCGGTGAAGAACAGGTTGTGGTGGCTGAGCTGCGGCAGCTCGCCCTCGACGCCCAGCAGGGCCAGCACCGCGCCGGGGCCCGAGGTGCGGCGCGTCCAGGAGCGCTCCGGGTAGGTGCGCAGGCCCTCGGGCAGCAGGCGCGTCTCGGTGTGGTGGAGGTCCGCGGCGGAGACCACCACGTCCGCGTCGATCCGCTCGGTCCCGCCGTCCGCGCTGCGGACCTCGACGCCGGTGGCGCGGGCCCGGGACTCGCCGCGGCCGCGCGGCGCGGTGCGGATCGCCGTGACCTCGCAGCCCAGGCGGATCTCGGCGCCCCCCTCGCGGGCGAGGTCCTCCAGGGCGGCCACGAAGGTGGTGAACCCGCCGCGGGGGTAGCCCACCCTGTCGTCCAGGTCCATGGAGCTCATCAGGTGGTACATGCTCGGCGCGGTCCGCGGCGCGGCGCCGAGGAAGACCGCCGGGTAGCCGAGGATCTGCCGCAGCCGCCGGTCCTGCACCGTGGCGGCGGCCCGGGAGTGCAGGGACTGCAGCAGCAGACGGGCCAGGGTCGGCACACGCGGCAGCAGTACCGGCAGGGAGCGCCACGGGATCCGCGAGAACGTCGTGTACAGGAAGTGCTTCAGCGCGAGGTCGTAGGTGCGGCCGGCCGAGTCCAGGTAGCGGTCCATCGCGGCCCCGGCGCCTGGTTCCACGCTCTCGAACAGCGCCGTGACCTGCTCGCGTCCGGAGACCACCTCGAGCATCTCCGCGTCGGGGGCGAACACCCGGTAGGCGGGGTCGAGGTCCACCAGGTCCAGGCGCTCCTCGGCGCTGGTGCCGCAGAGGCGGAAGAAGTGCTCGAAGCACTCCGGCATCAGGTACCAGGAGGGGCCGGTGTCGAAGCGGAAGCCGTCGCGCTCCCAGCTGCCGGCACGGCCGCCCACCCGGTCGCCGCGCTCCAGCACGGTCACCCGGTGCCCGTCCCGGGTCAGCAGGGCCGCGGTGGCGAGGCCCGCCACCCCGGCGCCGATCACGATCACATGGCTCACGGGTGCCTCCTGCGGGCTCGAGGGACGGGGACGACGGGCCGCAGCCGCGCCCCGGGGACGGCACGGAGGGTGCGCGCGACCAGCACGGCCTTGCGGCGGTCCGGCACCCGCACCCGGGTGCGGCGCAGCTCGGCGGCCGGCGTGCGCCGCAGGGTCGCGGACAGCTCGGCGAAGAGGTCGTGGGCGAGCTGCACCGCGGCGCGGCTGGTGGGGGGCAGCGCCGTGATCGCCCGCTGCGCGGCGGCGAGGTCGGCGTCGATGTCGTCCAGCAGGGCGTCGCGCCCGGCGTCGTCGAGGGTCGCGGGGTCCACCCCGGGGAAGTAGGCGCGCTCGCGGTCCTCCGCGTCGGCGCGCAGGTCCCGCAGGAAGTTCACCTTCTGGAAGGCGGCGCCGAGACGACGCGCCCCGGCCACCAGCTCCGGGCCGGGCTCGACGGGTTCGGGAGAGGAGTCGGTGACGAAGAGGCGCAGGCACATCAGGCCGACGACCTCGGCGGAGCCGTCCACGTACTGCGCGAAGGACTCCTCGGTGTGTGCGGCCCGCTCCAGGTCCATCCGCATCGAGGCGAAGAAGGTGGCGGTCTCCGCGGGGGTGATGCCCCCGGCGCGGGCGGCCTCGGCGAAGGCGTGCAGCACCAGGTCTGTGCTGAACCCGGTGGCCATCGCCTGCTCAGTGCGGCGCTCGTAGTCGTCCAGGGCCTCCCGCACGGCGACTGCGTCCTGCCCGCAGCCGGCGGCGGCGCCGTCGACGATCTCGTCGGCGACCCGCACCAGGGCGTACACGGCACGGGTGCGGCGCCGCACGGGCTCGCCCAGCAGACGGGTGGCCCAGCCGAAGGAGGTGGAGTAGCGGGCGATGACCGCGGCGGCCGCCTCCTGCGCGGCCCGCAGGTAGTCGGCGGCGGCCTCCCGCTCCAGCGCGTCCGGCCCGTGCGTGGCGCTCACGCGCGGCGCTCCCGCAGATCGGCGACGAGGTCGCCCAGCGCGGCGGCCAGCTCCGGCGGCAGCGCGGCCCCCTCGACGGCCTCCACCGCGGCCGAGCCGAGGCGGTCGATCCGAGCGCGGACGGCGTCCAGGGCGCCGCAGTCCTCGAGGGCCGCGGTGAGCTCGGCGATCTCGGCCTCGCGCCCCGGGGCCTGCTGGCCGTCGACCGGGGCGGTGACGGCGCCGAGCAGCGCGGTCAGCCGCTCGGCCTGCGGGGTGGCGAGCGCCGCGGCCAGCAGCGGGGTCGGCTTGCCCTCGCGCAGGTCGGCGCCTGCGGCCTTGCCGGTGAGGGACGGGGCGCCGAAGACGCCCAGCAGGTCGTCCTGCAGCTGGAAGGCGGTGCCCAGGTGCATGCCGGCGGTGTGCAGGGCCTCCACGGCCTCCGGGGCCAGTCCGGCCAGGCGTCCGCCCGCCGCGAGGGGTGCCGCGGAGGTGTACCAGGCGGTCTTCGCGGCGGAGACCTGCTCGGCGGAGTCCGCCCCGAGGGCCACCGGACCGGTGCCCGGCGGCAGGGACAGCTCCACGTCCATCAGCTCCCCGGCGGTGGTGGCCGTGACCGCCTCATCGAGGCCGCGCAGCAGCTCCGGGCCCGCCTCCTTGGCCTCCGCGGCGGCGGTGTGGATCAGGGAGTAGGCGGTGGCCATGGCGAGGTCGCCGGCGATGATGGCGCGGGCGTGCCCGCGATGGGCGGCGTCCGGCGCGGACCAGCCCTCGGCGGCGTAGCGTGCCGCGCCGCGGGTGTGCAGGGTGGGGGCGCCGCGGCGCCGGGCGTCGCGGTCGATCACGTCGTCGTGGATCACGAAGGCGGCGTGCAGCAGCTCGTAGGCGGCGGCCGTGGCGAGCGCCGCGGAGCTGGGGGCCCCGGCGGCCATCAGCACCAGGCGTGCTCGCACCCGTTTGCCGCCGGTGGCGCAGTCCAGGATCTCCTCGATCAGCGGATGCAGGGTGGCGGTCGCCGCCGGCACCAGGTCCACCCGGGCGCACAGGGCCGCCCGGATGCGGGCATCGACCTCGTCGAGCTGGTCGAGCACGCGATCGGACAGGGGGAGCGAGGCGCTCGGCATCTGTCCATTACAGCACGGTGGGCCCGGCGTTCCCACCACCGGTCCCGCCACCGGTCCCGCCGCCCACCCGAATGGTCGGGACCTGCCGCCTTCCTGGTCAGAGCGGTCCCGCCCAGGATCCCGGAGGTGACGGGCCTACGCTGGCCGGGCCCGCCCGCTCTTTTCGGAGGTGCCCCGCATGACCGAACGCCCCGCCCCGTCCGACGAATCCTCCCGGGTGCTGGTCACCGGCGCCTCCGGGTACATCGGCAGCCGCCTGGTCCCCGCCCTGCTCGAGGCGGGCGCCACCGTGCGCGCCTCCGGCCGCAGCGGCGACCGGCTGCGGGCTCGCCCCTGGGGGGAGCGGGTCGAGATCGCCGAGATGGATCTCGCCGATCGTCGCGCCGTCCGCGCGGGCCTGGCCGGGGTCGACGTCGTTGTGTTCCTCGTGCACGCGATGACCGCCGGCCACGGCTACGCCGAGCGGGAGGCGCGGATGGCGCGGGTGATGGCCGAGGAGGCGCCGCGCGCCGGCGTCGGCCGCATCGTCTACCTCTCCGGCCTGCACCCCGACACCGACCGCCTCAGCGCCCACATGGCCTCCCGGGAGCGGGTGGCGCGCATCCTCGAGCAGGAGCAGGAGCAGGGCGTCGAGGCGCCGCAGGCGGTGCCGGTCACCGTGCTGGAGGCGGCCACCGTGATCGGTGCCGGCTCCGCGAGCTTCGAGATCATCCGCCACCTCGCCGAGCGGCTGCCGGTCATGCCCGCGCCGCGCTGGGTCACCAACCGCATCGAGCCGGTCGCGATCGGCGACGTGATCCATCACCTGGTGCAGGCCTGCCTGGTCGCTGAGCCCGTCCCCGGACGCTGGGCGCTGGGCAGCGGTGAGGACGACCTGCGCTTCGCCGACCTACTGACCGGATACGCGGAGGCCGCCGGGCTGCCCAGGCGGCGGGTGGTGCCGCTGCCGGTGCCGGCCCCGCTGCTCTCTGGCACCTGGATCGGCCTGGTCACCCCCATCCCCTGGTCGCTGTCGATCCCTCTGGCGCAGTCCATGCAGCACGAGGCCGTGGCCCGCGGCCGCCGCATCGAGGAGGTGTTGGAGGCGCCCCCGGGCGGCCCCACGCCGTACCGCGAGGCCGTGGTCGCGGCGCTGGAGGCGCAGCGTTCCGGCGACCTCGAGGCCCACTGGGCCGACGACTCGCTGCTCGGGCGCCGCCCCGCCGACCCCCTGCCCGAGGACCCCACCTGGGCCGGCCACACCGTGTACACCGACCGTCGCGAGCGCCGCGCCGAGGACGTCGACCCGGACGCCGTGTGGCGCGTCATCGAGGGCATCGGCGGCGCCTCCGGGTGGTACTCGACGCCGCTGCTGTGGACCCTGCGCGGCCTGCTGGATGCCGCCGTGGGCGGGCCCGGCATGCGGCGCGGCCGCCGCGATCCGCGGTTCCTGCGGGTCGGGGACGCCGTGGACTGGTGGCGCGTCGAGCACCTCGAGCGCGGGCACCTGCTGACCCTGCGCGCCGAGATGCGGATGACCGGCCGCGCCTGGCTGCAGCTCGCCGTCGAACCGGGGGAGGGCGGCCGCGGCGTCGTCTACCGCCAGCGGGCCGTCTACTTCCCCGACGGGCTGATGGGCCGGCTCTACTGGTTCGCGATCCTGCCCTTCCATGCTCTCGTCTTCCCCGCCATGGCCCGGAACATCCTGGCGGCGGCTCGTCAGGAGGGGGACGCGGAGGAGCGCTGAGGCCCTCCGCGGTGAACGGCAGGACACGGGAAGGTCACGGTCCTGACGCGGGTGGCCGAGGTCATGCCACGCGGGGGTGGACGCGCGCGCGGATCCGCCTAGAGTTGGCGCGTCATGCGCCGCGTCAAAGATCCCCTCTCGGGCCTTCCTGCCCACGCCCGGAAGTGCCGGGCGGTGCACGCCCGTCAGCCCGTGCCCTTCCACCGGATGGCGACCCTGCGACCCGAGTGGTCCGCCGGGCCGCGTCCCCTGCTCACCGTGCTGGCCGCCGTCATCGCCTTCACCCTGATGGCCTCCGTGCTGCTGGTGGCGACCGTGCTGATCCTGGCGCTGGCCCCCGGGGTGAACATCGCCCTGGGCGTGACCAGCGGTGACCCCACCAGCCCGCTCGACGTGGGCCTCGCGCTGGCGATGGGTGCGCTCTGGCTGCCCGCCGGCATCGTCGCAGTGCGGGTGGGCGGCTGGCGGCCGCTCGGCACCGCCGGCTCCGTGGCAGCGAAGATCCGTCGCCGCCTGCTGGGCTCCAGCGCCCTCGGCGTGGTGCTGGCCGGCCTCGGCGTGGTCTCCCTCGCCGCCGCCGCGGGCGCGATCGTCGCCGCGGTGCTCGGCACGGGCGACGGCACCGGGCTGGAGACCGGCAGCGAGGACTCCTCCACCGGGCTCGCCGCCCTGCGCCGCGCCGCCGTCGTCGTGATCGCCCTGGTGCTGGCGCCGCTGCAGGCCATCGGCATGGAGCTGAGCATGCGGGCCGTGCCGATGCAGGCCGTCGGCAGCCGCTGGCGCTCCCCGCTCCTCGCGATCGCGGCGGCGACCCTGCTGGCGCTCGTGGCCCGCGAGCTCAGCGTCGCCGTGCTGATCCCGGCGCTCACCCTGGCCTGCTGCGCCGCGGTGCTGGCCTGGAAGAGCGGCGGCCTGGAGCTGCCCGTCCTGCTCACCGGCACCGTCACCCTGGTCTCCGTGGTCCTCGCCGCCGTGCTCAGTGGGGTCGGCGCGATCGGCTCGGGCGCGGCCGCCGGGGCCTCCGCCCTGGTCGCCGCCTCCGCCGCGCCCGGCACCTCCAACGCTGCCCTGCCCTCCGCGGTCGCCGCCTCCGACGTGCTGGGCTCCGCCGCGCTCGCCGGCGGCATCGCCGGGGCGGGCGGCCTGATCGTCGTCACCGTCGTGCTGGCCCGCGTGATCGGCACCCGCTCCAGCGTCCGCGCCCTGCAGCCCGTGGGCCGCGACTGCCACGCCCCCGTGCCGGAGCCCGTCGCCGTCTGACCGCTGCCGTGCGGCCCGTTCGTCGGGGTCCGGGCCTAGGCTCGAAAGCATGAGCCCCGCCGCCGAGCGCACTGCTGAGACCCCGGACCCGCTCCTGCTGCTGCCCCTGCGCCAGCGCATCCACGAGCAGCGCCTCGGGGTGCGGGCCCTGCACCTGCACCGTCCTGGCCGGGCGCCGCTGGTGCACCGCTTCGTCGACGACACCGCCGAGAACGTCTACTCCGTCTCCAAGACCGTCACCGCCCTCGCCGTCGGCATCGCCCGCGCCGAAGGTCTGCTGGAGATCGAGGACCGGCTCGTCGACCACCTCCCCGCCCCCGCGGGCGGATACGGCGAGGGGGTCGAGCAGATCCGACTGCGCCACCTTCTGCAGATGACCTCCGGCTCGCCGGTCACCTGCTTCGTCGACATCGAGCGCGAGCACCCCGATCCCGCCTCCCTGTTCCTCGCCACCGACCTGGTGCACGCCCCGGGGGTGCGCTTCGAGTACTCCAACGGCGGCGTGCTGATGCTCTCCCGCGTCGTCACCGAGGCCACCGGGCTCTCCCTGCGCGACTGGCTGCTGCCGCGCCTGTTCCACCCCCTCGGCATCCTGAACCCGCAGTGGGCCACGACCCGCGCCGGCCACACCTGGGGCGCCACCGGCCTGCAGCTGCGCAGCGGCCAGATGGCCCGCCTCGGCGACGTCCTGGCCGGGGGCGGCACCGTCGACGGCCAGGCCCTGGTGCCGGGGGAGTGGGTCGCCGCGATGCACGCCGCGGACTCCCTCGTCCCCACCGGCGACGCCGAGCCGGAGAGCGCCCGCTACGGCCACGGCATCTGGGACTGCACGGTGCCCGGCGCGTGGCGGGCCGACGGTGCTTACGGCCAGTTCCTGCTGGTCCTGCCAGCGCAGGAGGCGATGCTCGCGGTCACCTCGCACCTCGAGGGCCGCGGCGGCGCCGAGATCCTGCGCGCCGTGTGGCAGGAGCTGCTGCCGCTGCTGTGAGCCGGGCGGGCCGCGCAGGGCGAGAGCGGCTGTGAGCCGCGCTTCCTCCCGTCCGCGACCTGGGGGTTCGCTGAGCCGCGCACGGTAGCGTGGCCGCCATGGATCCCTCCGTCCTGGTCAACATCGCGCTCGTGCTGCTCTTCGTCATCATCGGTGGCGTGTTCGCCGGCACCGAGATGGCGATCGTGAACCTGCGGGAGTCCCAGATCGACCAGCTCGAGGAGAGCGGGGAGCGCGGCGCCGCGACCGCCCGCCTGGTCCGCGACCCCAACCTGTTCCTCTCCGCCGTGCAGATCGGCGTGACCGTCGCCGGGTTCTTCTCCTCGGCCTACGGCGCCTCGACCATCGCGCCCTCCCTCGCCCCCGTGCTGGAGCGCCTGGGGCTCAGCTCCGGGGCCGCCGGCACCGCGGCTCTGATCGTGATGACGCTGATCATCGCCTACCTCTCCCTCGTGCTAGGCGAGCTCGTGCCCAAGCGCCTGGCCATGCAGAACGCGATGGCGCTGACCAAGGTCGTCGGCCCGCCGCTGAACGTCTTCGGCCGCCTCATGCGCCCCGTCATCTGGCTGCTGTCCGTCTCCACAAACCTGGTGGTGCGGCTGCTCGGCGGCGATCCGCACGCCAACCGCGAGGCCGTCTCCTCCGAGGAGATCCGCGCGATGGTCCGCGACTCCGACGCCCTCGAGGAGGCCGAGTCCCGCGTGCTCGCCGACGTCTTCGACGCCTCCGAGCGCACCGTCTCCGAGGTGATGCGCCCCCGCCACCAGGTCGACTTCCTCGACGGCGCCATGACCGTCGGCGAGGCCCGCCGCCTGATCCGCAGCAGCGGCCATTCCCGCTACCCCGTCACCGGGGAGGACCTCGACGACGTGCTCGGCTTCGTGCACGTGCGCGACCTGCTGCATGCCGAGGACGACGCCGTCACCACCCTCGCCGCGATCGTGCGACCCATCGAGCACGTGCCCGGAACCGTCGCAGTACTCTCGGCCCTGAACTGGATGCGGGCCCAGGCGCAGCAGATCGCCGTGGTGATCGACGAGTACGGCGGCACCGACGGCATCGTCACCCTCGAGGACCTGCTGGAGGAGCTCGTCGGCGAGATCTATGACGAATTCGACCAGGCCGGCGCCACCGTCACCGGGGAGCAGGCCGCGGTGATCGAGGGCGAGATCGACGGCGGGCTGATCCTGCAGGAGTTCGAGGCCACCACCGGCATCGAGTTGCCCGACACCGGCGGCTACGAGACTGTGGGCGGCTTCGTGATGGCGCGCCTGGGCCGCATCGCCGAGGTTGGTGACGAGGTGCAGGTCGAGGGCGGGCACCTCACCGTCACCGCGATGGACGAGCGCCGCGTGGCGACCGTGCACCTCAGCCGCGACCCGGCCGCGGAGGACGAGGCGCAGGAGGACTGAGTGGACCGGCGCGGCGGCGAGGCTGACCGGCGGCTGCGCCTCGGCGCGCTCCTGCTGTTCGCAGCCGTCACCGTGCTGCTGCTCGCGGCCGCCGGGGCCGTGAGCGCCCCGCAGGTGCGGTACGTCTGGCCGCTCAGCATGATCAGCGACCTGGGCTCCGGCACCTGCTTCTCCGCCGACGGCCGCTGGATCTGCTCCCCCCGCGCCGGCGCGTTCAACGCGGGCCTGGTCCTCACCGGGGTCCTGCTGACGGCGGCGGTCGCGGTGCTCGGACGGCGCTGGGGTCCCTGGCTGCGGGCGGCCCTGCTCACGGTGGCGCTCGGCCTGCTGCTGCTGGCCGTCTTCCCCTCCGACGCGGCGCCGCGGATCCACCTCGCCGCGGCCGTGCTCGCCCTGCCGCTGACCTCGGCCCTGCTGCTGGTCAGCGGCATCCGCGAGGAGACGGTGCGGGGGTCATGGGACGTACCGGCCGTGCCGGCCGTACCGCGCCTGCGCGCCGTCCTGGCCGCGGTCTCCCTGGCCTCGACCATCGCCCACCTGGTGCCCTCCTGGCGGATCCGCGGGGCGGCCGAGCTGATCTCCCTGCTCGCGCTGGTGCTGATCGTGCTGCTCGAGTCCGGGGTCCTCGAGCGCACGGCCCGGATGGTGCGGCGGGACGCTCAGCCGCCCAGGTGACGGAAGGCCGGCCAGACGGCGTCCCAGCCGCCGATCGGGCCCCGGCAGCGCAGCATCGGCGAGCCGGCCACGCCGAAGGGGTCGCTCGACGCGGCCTCCAGGGTCCCGGCGTCCGTGCAGTGCGCGAAATGGCCCGAGAGGCCCGTGCTGCGCTCGCCGACCAGCAGCACCTCCGGCGTGCCCGGCGGCCCCAGCTCCCACAGCGCGTTGTGCCCCGACGCGATCGGGATCGGCGCGGACCTGCCCTCGCCCTCGTGGGCGATGGCGCCCGCCAGGGCGTAGCCGTCGGTCACCACCCCCACCCCGTCGCCGCCGCGCGCCCGCTGGACCTGGTCGACGTAGGCCGGCCAGGAGGCCTGGTCCCGCAGCGTCGGGTTCACGGCCGCGACCACCGAGAAGGCGGGGGAGCCCAGCGGCACCAGGGGGAGCACCAGCAGCGCGGCGACCACGGCGTTCGCGGCCACCACCGCCGGGGCGCGGCGCCAGATCCGGCTGCCGGCCTCCCGGGCCGGGCCCCAGCCCAGCGCCAGGGCGCACAGGGCCAGACCCACCGGGTAGTAGGGCTGCGCCGGGCCCAGCAGGGTGAACACCACCAGCACCGCCATCGCCGGCGCCAACAGCCCGAGCAGGCCGGTGCCCGCCTCCGACCAGCGCAGCCCGCGCAGCCACACCAGCAGCAGCGGGGGGCCCACGAACACCACCAGCAGGGGCAGCACCAGCAGCCGGTTCAGGTCCCCCGAGGAAGCGACGAGATCGGCGGAGACCTCCCGCATCGGCCACCCGTGCAGCGCCTGCGCGAGCAGCTGCGGCCCCCCGATCAGGGCCGCCGCGAGCGCCCCCAGCAGGGCCGGGCGGGTGCGCAGCAGGTCGCGCCGCACCAGCAGCAGGGAGACCACCAGGACGCCCGCCAGCGGCAGGATCAGCAGCTTGTTCCAGCAGGCCAGGCCGACGAGTATCCCCGCGGGCAGCAGCGCTTGCGGCCGCCCCCGATCGGCCGCCACCACCATGAGCACCACCGCCTGCCAGGCCAGCAGGTCCAGGGTCGCCGTCAGCAGCACGTGCCCCATGATCAGCGGGTACACGGTGGTGGCGTGCGCCCAGGCCGCGACCGACTGCACCCGCCGGTCGAAGCCCTGCACCCGGGGGAAGGCCCCGGCCAGCAGCGCCCCCGCGGCCGCCGCCAGCGCCGCCGGGACCCGCTGCACCCAGCCGGCCTCGCCGAACTGCGTCATCAGCTGGGTGAGGGCCACGGTCAGCGGCGGCTGGTCCTCGTACCACCAGCGCAGCGGCAGCATCCGGAAGTAGAGCTCGTCCCCGTGCAGCCCGTAGCGGCCGCCCGTGGCCAGCAGCACCACCAGCACGGTCAGCGCCGCAAGGGTGCCCGGCGGTATCCGTTCGTGCCATCTCGTGGTGCCCGGACCGCGGCGCATGGGGGGCGAGGCGACGCTCACGGCGTCCCCGCGCCGGAGCGCCGAGCCCCGGAGTGCGCGAGGACCCGTTCGAGGTGGCGCACCGCCGTCCCGGTGCCGTCCTCGGCCCGCACCTGCTCGCCGAGAGCCGCGGCCCGACGCCGCGGCGCCTCCCGCAGGCCCTGCTCGAGGGCCCGGGCGAGGCGGTCCGCCGTCAGCAGGGCACGCGGCAGCGGAGGCGGGGAGATGCCGAGGCGCTGCGCCCGGTGCCCCCAGAAGAACTGGTCCGCGACGTGCGGCACCACCACCGTGGGGACGCCCGCGCGGGCGGCGGCCCCGGTGGTGCCCGCCCCGCCGTGGTGGACGGCCAGGGCCACCCGGGCGAACAGCGCTTCGTGCGGCACCGCGCCGAGGCCGCGCACCGTGCCGTCCTCCCAGCCCTCCGTGCCCGGCAGCTGCAGGGCGACGCGCACGCCGACGCGGCGGGCCGCCGTGCTCGCGAGCTCCCACAGCCGCTCGGGATGCGCCTGCGGCATCGAGCCGAAGCCCATCGCCACCCAGGTCCCCGCGGACAGCGGCTCCACCCCAGGAATGTTCGGGTCCCTTTGCCCCTCCGGCTCCTGCCACCAGCCCGTCACCGCGGCGTCGACCGGCAGGCCGGCCAGCAGGCGCGGGCTCACGGCCAGCAGGGAGCCGTGGGTGGTGCCGGTCAGCCCGGCGGGGTGATGGGGGTGCAGCCGCAGCCGGCACCGTCGCCAGCCGCCGTCGAAGCCGCCCAGGTAGGGTTCGGCGCGCCGCATCCCCGCCCGCAGCGCCCGGCGCGCCGGCTCGGGCAGCGCCCAGGCGTAGGGCAGCAGCGGCATCGGGCCGTGCAGGGCCTCGTTCTCGGGCCACTGGTGGGCGCGCACCACCGGCACGCCCCGCTGCCGGGCCACGTCCACCGCGCCGATCGCGAAGGTCGAGGCGAGCAGCAGGTCGGCGCCCTCGAGCGCGGCTGAGACCGGGGCCGCGACGGCGGAGACGAAGGCGGCGAACTCGCCGCGGGCCCGGTTCAGGCCCACCGGATCGAGGCGGCGCAGCGCCCGCCCGCCGGGCCCGGCCAGCAGCTGGTGGGCGTCCCCGGGCACGGTGCGGACGACCGCCCCCGCAGGGGCGGTGTCGCGGAAGGACTCGTGCGTGACCAGCACCGGCTCGTGGCCCTCGCGGAGCAACCGGGCGGCCAGGGCGGCGAAGGGGACCGCATCCCCCCGGGTGCCGACCGTCGCCAGGACGACCCTCACCGGACCGCCTCGCACATCATCGCCCCAGCGTACCCGCGCGGAGAACGGGCTCCCCCTGCACCATCACTGCGTATATCGCCGAGAAGGTGCACCGGGAGCCCGTTCTCAGCGGCCGGAACCGGCTGCTGTGCGGTGGTGAGGGTGGGCGGGGACTGTGCACGGAGAAACACCGCCCGGGCCGACCACGGCTCGGCGCACGGGTCTAGGCTCGAACCGAAACACCCCGCACCCGCACGCCGTGCCGGTGCACCCCGACCCGGGAGGATCCCCTCATGGCCCGCGCCACCCTCGCTCAGCTCCTTGTCACGCAGCTCCGGGACCTGGGGGTGGAACGGATCTACGGCGTGGTCGGCGACTCCCTGAACCCCGTGGTCGACGCGATCCGCACCACCGAGGGCATCGAGTGGGTCCATGTGCGCAACGAGGAGGCCGCAGCCTTCGCCGCGGGCGCCGAGGCCCGTCTGACCGGCAGGCTCGCCGTGTGCGCCGGCTCCTGCGGCCCCGGCAACACCCACCTCATCCAGGGCCTCTACGACGCCCACCGCGACGGCGCCCCCGTGCTGGCCCTCGCCTCCCACATCCCCAGCGAGAAGATCGGCACCGGCTTCTTCCAGGAGACCCACCCCGAGCGGCTGTTCCAGGAGTGCTCCCACTTCTGCGAGATGGTGAACTCCGGCCCCCACGGCGCCACCCTGCTGCACATCGCCGTCCAGACCGCGATCGCCCAGCACGGCGTGTCCGTCCTGGTCATCCCCGGGGACGTCGCCGACGAGGAGGTCGACGGGCCTCTCACCCGGACCCTCGCCACCGAGCTCGGCGCCGTCCAGCCGGCCGCCGGCCCCGTCGGCGAGCTCGCCGAGATGATCGCCCGCGCGGAGACGGTCACCCTGTTCGCCGGCGCCGGGGTGCGCGGCGCCCGCGAGGAGACGCTCGCCCTCGCCGAGCGGCTGAACGCCCCCGTGGGCCACGCCTTCGGCGGCAAGGAGTGGATCCAGTACGACAACCCCTACGACGTGGGCATGTCCGGGCTGCTCGGCTACGGGGCCTGCTACGACGCGATGCACGAGGCCGAGCTGGTGATCCTGCTCGGCACCGACTTCCCCTACAGCGAGTTCTTGCCCCGCGGCGGCTCCTCGACCCGCATCGTGCAGATCGACGCCGACGCCTCCCGGCTCGGCCGCCGGGTTCCCCTGGACCTGGCCCTGCACGGCGACGTGGCCCTCACCCTGCAGGCGCTGATGCCGCTGCTGGAGGACGGGAAGAAGGACCACCGCTTCCTGCACCGCATGCTCAAGCAGCACCACAAGACCCTCAAGGGCGTCGTCTCCGCGTACACCAAGAACGTGGAGAAGATGACCCCGATCCACCCCGAGTTCGTGGCCGCCACCCTCGACGAGCTGGCCGACGACGACGCGGTGTTCACCGTGGACACGGGCATGTGCAACGTCTGGGGCGCCCGCTACATCACCCCCAACGGGAAGCGGCGCGTGTTCGGCTCCTGGCACCACGGCACCATGGCCAACGCCCTCCCGCAGGCCATCGGGGCCTCCGCCTCCCACCCCGGCCGCCAGGTGATCTCGATGTCCGGCGACGGCGGCCTCGGCATGCTGATGGGCGAGCTGCTCACCGTGAAGCTGCACCGGCTGGACACCAAGATCGTCGTCTTCAACAACTCCAGCCTCGGCATGGTGAAGCTGGAGATGCTGGTGGAGGGCCTGCCCGACTACGGCACCGACCACGAGGCGGTGGACTTCGCCGCCATCGCCCGCGGCGCCGGCATCGCCTCGGTGCGCATCACCGACCCCAAGAAGCTGCGCAAGCAGCTGGCCGAGGCCCTGGCCACGCCCGGCCCGGTGCTCATCGACGTGGTCACCGACCCCGATGCGCTCTCGATGCCGCCGAAGATCACGGCCCAGCAGATCCGCGGCTTCGCGACCTCCTCGACGAAGATCGTGCTCGGCGGCGGCGTGGGCAAGATGCTGGACCTCGCCGCCAGCAACCTGCGCAACATGCCGCGCTGATCCGCGGCGGGCGATCCCGCGGGAGGCCGCGGCCGCGCGCCACCGGTGCCGGGACCCGCCGTTGCCGCCTTCGCGGCGCGCTCGGTGGAACCCGCGCCACGGCGGCACCGTCACGATCCGGACGTTCCGGACAGACCTGCGCGCGATGGGTCCCGGAACGCCCGGAAACCGGGTGTGGCCACATACGATGACGCCGAGGTGACCCCTGCCGAGACGGTGCCGACGTGACCATCGAAGACTTCCTGCGGATGCTGCTGCGCAACGCGCTGCTGCTCATCGCCGTCACCGTGCTCGGCGCCGCCGCCGGATACGGCTACTCGTACACCCAGCCCTCCCTGTACTCCGCCTCCGCGCCGGGGTACGTGGCCAACGGCAACGTGATCCCGACCGAGAAGACGGGCTCCGAGGAGGGGCACGCCATCGCCAACGACGCGGTGGAGGCCGTGGCCATCGAGACCGGCGGCGACGAGGGAGTGACCGCTGGCTACTCCCTGGTCACCTATCAGACGGCCCTGCTGCCCACCGCGCCGGTCTCCCCGGACCGGCAGCGCTTCGCGATGCTCGGCGCCGCGGCCGGTTTGCTGCTGGCACTGGCCCTGGTCTTCCTGTGCGACCGCAACGACACCCGCGTCCGCACCGCCGGGGACCTCCCCGACGGCCTCGAGCTGCCGGTGCTCGGCACCCCGCCCGAGGACAAGGAGCTGGCCCGCGTCGGCCAGCCGACGCTGCTGATCGACGCGGACCTGCGCCGCCCCGTGGTCGCCTCCGAGTTCGGGGTGTACGGCGAGGTGGGCCTGTCCCAGCTGCTGGCCGGCACCGCGGACCCCGAGGAGGACGGCGGGCGCCGGCGCCGCGCCGCCGATCCGCAGGAGCCCCGATGAGCACCGGGCGGTGCGGAGTGGTGGTCCCGGTGCACGGGCCGATCGCCCCGGTGCTGCCCCTGCTGGAGGACCTGCTGGGCGAGCCCGCCCGTGAGCGCCCCGCCCGGCTGCTGCTGGTGGACGACGCCTCGACCCCGCCCGTGGAGTTCGCCGACCTGCCCGCGGGCGTCGAGCTGCTGCGGCGGGAGCGCAACGGCGGCTTCGCGGCCGCGGTGAACACGGGCCTGGAGGCCCTGGCCGCGGGGGAGGAGCCGATCACCCAGGCCCTGGTGCTGAACTCGGACCTGCGTCTGCCGCCGGGCTTCCTCGGCGACCTGCTCGCCCACGCCGCCGCGTTCCAGCCCGCCGTGGTGGGCTGCCGGAGCGTCGACGCCAGGGGCCGTTCCGGGTACGCGGCCCGGCGCTTCCCGACGATCGCCCAGCAGACCGTCGAGTGGCTGGTGCCGCTGGACTCCCAGCGCCACCGCGACCTGCTGCACCGCGCCGTCGGCCACGACCTGGCGGCCGAGCGCGGCCACGGCCTGGTGCCGGTGGACTGGGTCTCCGGCGCGGTGCTGCTGCTGCCCCTCTCCGCGGTCCGCGCCCTCGGGGGTCTCGACGCGGGGTACTTCATGTACGTCGAGGAGGTGGATCTGCAGCTCCGTCTGCGCGAGCGCAGCATCCCCTCCCTGCTGGACGCCGACCTCGAGGTGGTCCATCTCGGCGGCGGCTCCGCCGGCAGCGAGGCGCGACGCCGCCGCTGGCTGGTGGGCGCCCGGATGCGCTTCGCCCGCCGCCATGGCCACGTGCACGCCCTGCGCGCCGCCCTCACCCTCGCCACCGCCGTGAACCTGATGTGGAATGCTGGACGCCGGGCCGCCGGACGCGAGGTGCGGCCCCTGAAGGTCGCGCGCGAGGAGCTGGGTCTCATCCACCGGGCGGGGAGGGAACTGGCACCATGAGCACCGACGTCCCCCGCCTGCTGCTGGTCACCCCCGGCTTCCACGGCTACGGCCGCAGCATCGCCGAGGCCTTCGCCCGCCGCGCCGCCGAGTGCAGCCGCCTCACCGACCGTGCGCTCGCCGCCGTCCGGGAGCTGCGCTCCGAGCGCCTCGTCGTCATCAAGGGCGACGCCCTGGACGATCGCTTCTGGGAGGAGACCGCCCGCATCCCGCGGATCCTCTGGCTCTACGACGACCTGCACCGCCAGGACTACACCACCGCGTTCCTGCGGGAGGTCGGCCCGGTGGTGGACTTCGCCGAGTCCGAGACGGCCGCCCTGCGCGCGGCCGGTGTCGACGCCCTCTGCGTGCCCGACGCCTTCGACCCCCACCGCGCCCGCACCTTCTCCTGGCGCCGCCCCTCCTTCCGGACCTCCCGGGAGGTGCCGCTCGAGCGCGCCTACCAGCTCCACGCCGACGGCGCCGCCGGCATCGCCATCCACGGCCTGCAGAACGGCCACGCGATGCGCACCTTCGAGATCCCCGGCACGGGCGGCGTGCAGCTCGTGGACCGCGAGGACGTCACCCGCTACTACGACATCGGCACCGAGGTCGCGCTGTGGCGCGACCTCGACGAGCTCGCCGAGCTCGGCCGCCTAGCCCTCACGGACCGCGCCCGGGGCGAGAGCCTCCGCGCCGCGGGCCGTGCCCGCACCCTGGCGAAGCACACCTTCGACCATCGCATCCAGGAGGTCGACTCCCCGTGGCCCTGATCCATCCCCGCAGCCTGGACCGCTGGCAGGAGTGGCAGCACAGCCGCCACCGCCTGCGGCACGCCAAGCACGCCCTCACCGGCACCCTCGGCTCCCTCCGCGGGTCCCCCGCCGCCGAGGAGCCCGCCCCGACCCTGGTGCGCCATCGCCGCGAGGGCGAGGACCCCGCCGCTCCGCGGGTGCTCATCGGGGTGGACTCCGCGACCCCCTCCTCCCGCGCCAGCCTGCTCACGGCCCTGCCCTACCTCACCGTCGGGGTGGACGTGCTCGCCCCCGCCGGGGTGGAGCTGCCCGAGCTGGGCGGGCCGGAGTGGAGCGCCGAGTCCCTGACCGACGCGCGTCGCGCCCTGGACGAGGAGCCGCCTGCCGCGCTGCTCACCCTCGGCCACCACCTCGGCGTCGGCCGGGTGCTGCACGACTGGGCGTTGGAGACGGGGGTGCGCACCGCCGTCGTCCAGCACGGTGCGCTGACCCCCTTCGCCCCACCGCTGCCCGCCGATACCACGCTGCTGGCCTGGAGCGACGCCGACGCGGCCTTCCACCGCTCGGGCCGCGAGGACGTCGCCACCCGCACCGTCGGCTCGCAGCTGCTGTGGCAGGCCGCCCACGAGTCCGAGTCCGCACCGTCCCCCGCTGGGGGGCAGATCGTGTTCCTCGGCCAGATGCACGGCGCCGAGCTGCCGCGTCGGCTCAGCGCCGGGATCCCCTACGAGTTCTGCCGCCGCGAGGGCGCCGTCTACCGGCCCCACCCCGCCGAGACCGACCGCGTCTCCCGCGCCGCGCACGCCCTCATGCGCCGTCGCGGCATCGAGGTCGTCGAGCCCACCACCCCGCTGCCCGAGCTCGACGGGCCCGTGGTCGGCATCTTCTCCACCGGCATCCTGGAGGCCGCCGTCCGCGGTCGACCCGCCTGGGTGACCGGCCGCTCGATGCCCGACTGGGTGCGGGAGTTCTGGGAGCGCTACGGCATGCGCCGCTGGGGCGGCCCGCCCACCCCGGCCCCCGCCGTCGGCGCCGACGAGCCCGCCCGGCTGATCGCCCAGTTCCTCGAGGACGGGACGTGAGCGCCCTCGCGGTGATCCCCGCCCGCGGCGGCTCCCAGGGCATCCCGCGCAAGAACCTGCTGGAGGTGGGCGGACGGCCTTTGATCGCCTGGACCATCGCGCAGGCCCTCGCCGCCCGGGAGCAGGACCCCGAGCTGAGCGTCGCCGTCTCCACCGAGGGCGCGGAGATCGCGGGCGTCGCCCGCGAGCACGGCGCCACCGTGATCGACCGGCCCGCGGAGCTGGCCGGCCACACCGCCGCCAGCGAGCCCGCCGTGCTGCACGCGATGGACGTCGTCGAATCGGGCGGCGCCACGCCGGACGCCGTGCTGCTGCTGCCGGCCACCTCCCCGGTGCGCCGCACCGACACCATCGCCCGCGCCCTGACGCTGTTCCGTGGTTCCGAGGTCGACGCCCTGGTCGGCGTCGTCCCCGAGAGCCCCTTCTTCTGGCGACCCCCCGTCGAGGAGGGCGGCAGCGCCGTCCCCGCTTACGACGTGACCGCCCGGCCCCGCCGCCAGGAGCTGCGTCCCGAGTAGCTCCACTACTTCGGGAACGGCTGCCTCTACGTCACCGCGCCGCGCATCTACCGGGAGCAGGGCAACCGCCTCGGCGGCCGCATCGGTCTGTTCGTGCTGGAGGAGGCCGAGGCCGTGGACATCGACACGGTGGCCGACGTCGCCGTCGCCGAGAGCATGCTGACTCACCTCGGATGGAGACCCTCGTGATCCTGGACCGCCGCACCGCCCCCTACGTGGTCGGCGCGCAGGCCGGCGTGCTCGAGGCGCTGCGCCGCATCGAGGCCAACCGCTCCCGCGTGGTGTTCCTGCTCGACGGCCACGGCACCCTGCGCGGCTCCCTCAGCGACCGGGACGTGCGCCGCCGGCTCGTCGGCCACACCGCCCCCGACCAGGGAACCATTGAGGTGCTCGTCGTCATCGACGGTGCGGTCGACGACTCCGAGGGCGTCGTTCGCGACGCCGCCGATACGGCCTCCGCCCACCTGGAGGTGCGCGCCGTGGTGCTGCCCCGGAACCGCGGCCGCGTCGGCGCACTCAACGTCGGACACGCGGCCGCCCGCGGGGACGTGCTGATCCGCTGTGACGACGACCTGCTGCCCGCCCCGGACTTCGTGGCCCGCCACGTGGCGGCCCACGCCGGCGGGGAGGACGTCGACTACGGCTCCCGGCTGCACGCCGCCGGCCTGGAGATCGCCCTGGAACCGGGCCTTGAGGCCGGGCACCGCGCCGCCGCCGTCACCACCGTGATCCGGGCGCGCCGCGCCCACGACGCCGGCCGCGCCCGGCACCGCTTCGAGACCCTCCACCCCGCGGCCGGGCTCCCCGCCGCGATCCCGCCCCTGTCCGCCTGGAACCTCGCCGTCCGTGCCGTCTCCCGTCTCCCCGGTCTACCCCGGCGGGTGCAGGCCCGGTCGACGCGCTGCTGCCCCGACTGCCGCGTCCCCTGGGCCGGAAGCTCGTGGCGCTGTGGGTCGAGGGCGCCGGGGTGGTCGGATACCGTCGAGCCTGCGCACGAGAAGGAGCAACCCTGTCATGACCCCGTCCCCCTCTCCGGGACCCCGCGTGGCCATCGCCCACGATTACCTCACCCAGCGCGGCGGTGCCGAGCGGGTGGTGCTCTCCCTGTGCCGGGCCTTTCCCGAGGCCGAGATCCACACCCTGTTCCACGAGCCCGAGCAGACCTACCCCGAGTTCGCCGAGCATCGCATCCGCACCAGCGGCCTGAACCGCATCGAGGCGCTGCGCACGGACCCCCGTCGCGCCCTGCCGCTGCTCTCGCACGCAGCGGACCGGATGCACATCGACGCGGACCTGGTGATCGCGAGCTCCTCCGGCTGGGCGCACGCCTTCCCCACCCAGGGCGCTCGCCTGGTCTACTGCCACTCCCCGGCGCGCTGGCTCTACCTGCCCGCCGACTACCTCGGCACGTCCGGTCCGATGGACCCCAAGCGCCTGGCCCTCACCGCGCTGACGCCCTCCCTGCGTCGCTGGGACCAGCGCGCCGCCCGCACCGCCGCCGCGAGCGGGGAGTACCTCGCGAACTCCACCATCGTCCGCGAGCGGATCCAGGAGGCCTACGGCATCCAGGCCAGCACCGTGTTCCCGCCCTTCCACCCCGCTGTCGCCGAGGGGGAGCAGCGGCCGATCCCCCAGCTGGCCGGCTGGGCCGGCGCCGACGGCACCGAGGGCGGACACCACCAGGTCGTCTCCCGCCTGCAGCCCTACAAGCACGTGCACCGCGTGATCCGCGCCGTCGGCGACACCGCCGGCGCCCGTCTGCTGGTGGTGGGCCGCGGCCCCGAGCGGGAGCGGCTGCGCGCCATGGCCCCGCCGAATGTCCGCCTGGTCGAGGGCCTGGACGACGCCCAGCTGCGCTGGGCCTACGCCCGCGCCCGCGGCCTGATCGCGATGAGCCACGAGGACTTCGGCCTCACCCCCCTCGAGGCCGGCGCCCACGGCATCCCCACCCTCGCCCTGCGCGCGGGCGGCTACCTCGACACCATCGCCGAGGGCGTGAACGGGCACCTCATCGAGGGCACCTCCCCGGCCGAGATCCGCCGGGGCCTCGCCGAGATGGAGGAGATGAGCTGGGACGCGGCTCGCATCCGCGCCCACGCCGAGACCTTCTCCGAGCAGCGGTTCATCGAGGAGATCCGCGCCCGCGCGGAGGCGCTGGTGCTCGGCGCCAAGATCCCCCGCTGACCCTCCCGCGGATCAGCGTGGTGATCCCCGCCCGGGACGCCGCCCCCACGATCGCCGCCCAGCTCGACGCGCTCGCCGCGGTCGACGCCGCCTTCGCCGCCGGCCGCGGTCTCGGCCTGGCCAGCGGCGTCCCGACGGGGGAGGACCCGGCGACCTTCGCGCTGCCCGTCACCCAGGGGTACCTGCCCTACGGGATCTCCGCCTTCCTGGTGCTGCGCCGCGCGGTGCTCACGGACATCGGCGGCTTCGACGAGGACTTCGTGCGCGGCCACGACGGGGTGGACCTGTGCTGGCGCGCCCAGCAGGCCGGGCACCGCCTCGGCCTCGTCCGCGACGCCCACTTCACCGACGTGCCGCGGGGGCGGCTGCGCGACGCCTTCACCCAGTACCGCCGTTACGGCGCCACCTCGATCCTGCTCTTCGTCAAGCACATCGACCACGATCTGGACCGCGCCTCGTGGAGGATCGAGCTGCGGCGTCTGCGTCGACTTCCCGGTGATCTGTGGCGATTGCTGTGCGGAGATGGTGACCGCCAGGAGCAGGCACAGGGGCGGGGATGGGTGACCGGCCGCTGGCAGGGCCGGATCCGCCACCGCACATGGGGCCCGCGGTAAATCTGACCGGACAGGCCTCCCGTCAGGTGGCCGCCCCCGCTCCGGGCAGCGTCACCGCCGCGAGCTGCTGGGCCCACGCCTTCCAGCTCAGGCGCCGGGCCGCGTCCTCGGCGGCGCTCGCCGAGACCTGCGCGAGCCGCTGTGGGGACAGCCGCACCAGCCGCGCCAGCATCTGCCCCTCCACCTGGCCGGGGTCGACCAGCCAGCCGCCCACGCCGTGCCGCACCAGGGTGGAGACGCCGCCCGCGTCGACCGCGAGCACCGGCAGGCCGTGGGTGAGGGCATCGGTGATCACCACCCCCGAGGCGTTGGCCCGGGAGGGCTCCAGCAGCAGGTCGGAGTGGGCGTACAGCCGGGAGAGCTGCGCCGCGTCGAGCGGGCCCACGGCGCGGGCGCCCGGGGGCAGCTCCGCCGGGGCGTCCCCGACGATGGTCAGCTCCACCGGTCGCAGGTGCCGCAGCAGCGACAGCACCCGCAGCGCCGCCGCGCCGTTCTTGCGCTCCCAGTCCCGTGCCACCAGCAGCAGCCGCAGCACGTCCCCGGGCGCGCGGGGCGGACGGGGACCCTTCGGGGTGATGGCCGGGCCGAAGGGGGCCACGGTCACCCGGAAGGGCGGCACCCCGATGTCGCCCACCAGCGAGTCGCGTGCCCAGACGCTCGCCACCAGGTAGTGGTGGGTGTGCAGGGCGGCGCGGCGCTCCACCCAACGGCCCTGCCGCCGCGAGGAGGCGCTGAGATCCGCGTACAGCGGGTACAGGGCGGAGACCGCGTCGAAGGTGGCGTCGGTGACCTGCACCGTCGGCCGGCCCGGGTCCAGCACCAGATCGGTCGAGGAGGCCAGGGAGACCAGGGCCCGGGTGGGGGAGGCGGCCAGCACCCGGCCGAGCGCCGCGGAGCGCCGCTGGGCGGTGGCCCGGGAGTGGGAGGGCAGCACCGTGCGGGGGGAGAGGCGGGCGCGGGCCCGGTCCACCAGGGCGTCCCCGACCGGCGGGACCTCCAGCAGCTCCGGTTCGCAGACGGACTCGATGGCCCGCACCATCGGCGCGATCACCCCGGACCAGGCGGCCGGGTCGCGCAGCGGCCAGGCGCTGTGCACGCCGACGGGCGCATCGACCAGCTGCATCGCCGCCTCCTGCGCATCGTCGTACGTAGGGGCCATGCTACGGACCGGCCCGGGCGGCCGTCATCGACACCATCGCCCGCGTCCGCCCGCCGAACGGAGCGGACATGCCTGACCGTCCGCCGCGCACCACCGTGCGCCAGGACATCTCCCGCCTGCGCCGGAGCTTCGCCCTGGTGCCGTGGCGGATGCGGGGGCAGGTGCTCGGTCTGCTGGTCACGGCGTCGCTCTCCGCGGGCCTGGACATGCTGGCCGTGCTCTCGATGCTGCCGCTCACCCAGATGCTCACCTCCGAGGGGGAGCTGCCCGGCTCGGTCCGGCGATACCTGGTGCCGCTGCTGGGCACCGAGGACCGTCCCCGGGTGCTGCTGGCCCTCGCAGGCCTCGTCGCCGGGGTCTTCATCCTCAAGAACCCGGCCCTGATCGCGATCCGCTGGTGGAGCCTCGGGATCACCAGCCGCGCGGAGGCCGCCGCGCAGTCCGAACTCCTTCGACGCTATCTCGGCGCCCCCTACGCCGCGCACCGCCGCCGCCCGCGGGCCACCATCCTGCAGGTGCTCTCCGGTGCCGTGCCCACCGCCTTCTCCCGGATCATGCTCGGCTGGCACGCATAGGTGTCGAGGTCCTCATAGGGCTGCGCGGTGTCGTAGCCGCCCACCGCGCGCAGGGCCTCCATGCGCAGCAGAACGGTCGGCGCGGGGATCCAGTCGGCGTGCTCGAGCATCCGCAGCAGCGGATCGGGCGCGGCAATGCGCGCTGCCCACTGCGGATGCGTCCCGGAGAAGGTCCGGGACTCGAGGTGCCCGGCGCGGTCGGCCCGCAGGCAGTCCCCGTAGGCCAGCACCGCCCCGGTGTCCTCCAGGGCCGCCACCTGTTGGGGGAGGCGCCCCGGCAGCTGCCAGTCGTCCCCGGCCAGGGCCAGGATCACCCGCTCCCGGTCGGCGGGGGAGAGCTCCGAGGCCCATGCCCGGATCTCCTCCGCGGTGCCGTCGGGGGACGCGTTGTCGCACACCACCAGGCGGCAGTCCGGATCGGCGAGGACGCTGTCCAGGCACTGCCGGATGACGGGACGGCGACGGTACGCCATCACCCCCGCGGTGACCGCTGGCCCGGTCCCGGCGTACCAGCGGATCCGCAGGTCGACGAGGACCTGCTGAGGCCGGTGCCACCAGCGCTCCCCGCGACGGGAGTCCACCAGGCGCACGGTCGCGGCGCGCTCGGCGGCGAACATCCGCTGGAAGTCCGGGGCGCGGGAGGTGGTGGACATGTCGGTGATGAAAGGGGTGCGGATGAGAGCCGCGGGCGGTCGAGGGGACATGGTCACCAGCCAGTCGTCCCCGCCCCAGGTCTTCAGCTCCGCCGGCACGGGGTGGTAGTCGCGCCGCCGCAGGCAGTGGAAGGTGCCGTCGTAGCGCGTGGTGGCGTCGGGGCGGGCGAGGCGGTGGCCGATGCGTCCCCCGGCGCCGAGGTCCCAGGCCGGGTTGACGAAGATGTTGCGCCCCCGCTCGAGCACCCGCAGCTTCGGGTGCTCCCGGTCGATCGGGGTCCCGGCGTTGTTGATGACGATCACCTCGAGCACGAGGCGGTGCTCCAGGCAGCGGTCCAGAACCTCCGCCAGCCGCGGCGACCGCTGCAGGGTCGGCACGATGACCGTGAAGGGGGGCTGGCCGCGCATGCGCCCAGGGTGGTGCCCCGTCCGAGGATCCCCCGCGCCCGTCCCTCGAACCACGGCGTGACCCTCGTGTGACGCATTCGAACAGCGAAGATGTACGGCTCGTGGTTACGGCGGATCCCGGGGCGCGGGTAAGGTTCACGAATCGGTCATACTCCGCAAAAGCTCGGGTAGTACGCCTCGCAGGCCACCCGGGTGCGGAGTTCCCGCCCCTTGTTTCACCTCTCCCACGACACCCTGGAGGGTCACCCGTGGCTCCCACGACTCAGCCTCTTCCGTCCCTCGACCACGACGGCCCGGCACCGCCCGCGAGCGTCGTCGAGGCGCCGGACCCCTCCCCCTCCGGTGGCCCGGCACCGCACCGCATCGCGCTGACCGCCCAGGCTCCCGCCCGGATCCGTCGACGGCGGGTCATGGCCACCACCTCCCTCGTGCTGGCCGACATCGTGGCCCTCACCCTGGCGTCCGTCGCCGCCTACTTCATCCGGCAGTCCTTCGTCTCCCTCGGCCGCGCGCCCGACCTGGGAGGCGCGATCTCCGACTCCGCCGTGGTGATCGCGGCCGGCTGGCTGCTGGCGATCATGGCCTCGGGGGGCTACAACCCGCGGCTGATCTCCGCCGGTCCCGAGCTGTACCGCTCGGTGATGCGCGCCAGCTTGATCGCCGCGGGCCTGGTAGGAGCCGGTCTCTACCTCACCGGAGTGCCGCTGTCGCGGCCCTTCTTCGTGGCGCTGTTCCTGGTGGGTCCGCTGCTGCTGCTCCTGGTGCGACTGCTCGCCCGCCGCCTGCTGCAGCGGGCCCGCACCGCCGGGAAGTTCCGCTCGCGGGTGCTGGCCGTCGGCTCGCCCTCCGCGGTCCGCGGCATCTCCCGCACCCTGCGTCGGGAGGCGTGGCTGGGCTACGACGTCGCCGGGGCCGTGCTGCCCATCTCGGAGCACTACGACCGCGGGCCGCAGGACATCGACGGCATCCAGGTGATGGGCCGCGAGGACTCCCTGCGCTCCGTGGTGCGGCTGATGCGCCCGGACATCGTGCTGTTCACCGCCGGCTCCACCGCCACCGCCGAGGAGTTCCGCCGCACCGCCTGGGACCTCGAGGACCTCAACGTCGACGTCATCGTGGTGCCCGGCCTCAGCGAGATCGCCGGGGACCGGGTGCGGATGCGCCCCGTCGCCGGTCTCCCGCTGGTGCACCTGGACCTGCCGCGATCCCGCAAGGCCCTCACCTGGACCAAGCGGGCCTTCGACATCGCCGCCAGCTCCCTCGCCCTCCTGCTGCTGTCCCCGGTGCTGCTGGGGATCATGATCGCGATCAAGCGTGACGACGGCGGCACCCCGATCTTCCGCCAGCAGCGCGTCGGCCGCGGCGGCCGCCCCTTCACCTTCCTGAAGTTCCGCTCGATGGTGACCGACGCCGAGTCGCGCCGTGACGAGCTGGAGACCCTGGCACGCGACCGCGGCAACGCGGTGATGTTCAAGATGGCCGACGACCCCCGGGTGACGAAGGTCGGCAAGGTCCTGCGCCGCTACTCCCTGGACGAGCTGCCGCAGCTGATCAACGTGCTGCGCGGTGACATGTCCCTGGTCGGACCGCGCCCCGCGCTGCCCCAGGAGGTCAGCGACTACGACATCGACGCCAAGCGCCGTCTCGCGGTGAGCCCCGGCATCACGGGGCTGTGGCAGGTCTCCGGACGCAGCAACCTCTCCTGGGACGACACGGTGCGGCTGGACCTGTACTACGTGGACAACTGGTCCTTCACCCGCGACCTGCTGATCCTGGCCCGCACCGTGCGGGCGGTGCTGGCCTCGCGCGGGGCGTACTGAGTCCGGGAGGCGTCCCCGTGCCGCACCGGCCCGCCGACCCGGGACCCGTCCGCCGGGGACGGACCCTGCGATGGACGGCCTGTGCGGTGCTGCTGCTGTACCCGCTGGGTGCCGGCGTGCTGCTGCTGACGGCCGACGGCTGGGGGGCCGTGAACCACGCGAACCTGCGTGCCTGGGAGCTGACGATGGGGCCGCTGGGCCTGCAGTCGGTGATCTCCCCGGAGGTGTTCTTCGACCTGGCGAACGTGCTGCTGTTCGTGCCCGTCTTCGCCGCACTCGCGGTGCTGAGCCCGCGCTGGTGGTGGGTGTTGCTCGGGGCCGGGATCTCCGTGGCGGTCGAGACCTATCAGCTCACCCTGCCCGGTCGCGACGCCACCGTGGTGGACGTCGCCACCAACACGATCGGGGCCGTGCTGGGCGTGGCCCTCGGCATCGCCCTGGCCCGCCTCGTGCTCGAGGACGCTGCCCGCGGCGAAACTCGTCACCGGCTCCCAGCCGGCCGCCTCCAGGGCCCGGTCGAGGCGGTCGACGGCGTCGGGGTCCACCAGCAGATCGCAGTCCGTGGAGCGGCCGCGCCCGGCGGCCAGCTCGGGCACCCGAACGCTCTCGGTCATGGCCCGCAGTCCAAGGAGCCCGCCTGCTCCTGGACGCATCGTGGAGGTCGGTCTCCTAGGGTTGAGAACGGACGGGCGGGCACGAGGTCCCCGCCGAGCACCATCGCCGACCTCGCCCGGGGGAAGGATCATGCCCATGTGGGAGCTCGAGGGCCGCGTGCAGCGGTACCCGTGGGGGTCCCGCACGGCGCTGCCCGCCTTCCTGGGCGCCGAGGCCGACGGGGAGCCCTGGGCGGAGATCTGGTTCGGCGCGCACCCGCTGGCCCCCGCCGGGCTGCCCGGTGCCCGCTCCCTGGACGCGGTGATCGCCGCGGACCCGGAGCGGCTGCTTGGGGAGGACGTGTGCCGCGCCTTCGCGGGCCGCCTGCCCTATCTGCTCAAGCTCATCGCCCCCGAACGTCCCCTGTCGCTGCAGGTCCACCCCACCCGGGAGCACGCCGCCGAGTCCTTCGCCGCCGAGAACGCGGCGGGCCTGGCCCTGGACGCCCCGGGCCGCAACTACCGCGACGACAACCACAAGCCGGAGATGGTGGTGGCGCTGACCCGCTTCACCGCCATCTGCGGCTTCCGCACCCCGCGCCGCGCCGCCGCGCTGCTGGCCGGGCTCGGCACCGACCTCACCGACCGCCTGCACGGCCTGCTCACCGAGCACCCCACCGCCCACGGCATGCGCGCGGCCTTCCGCACCCTGGTGGCCGCCTCGATGCGCCCGGGCGAGGCGGAGGTGCGGGCGGTCGTCGACGCCTGCGCTGCCCGCCTGGTGGCGGGGGACTCCCCCTCCCCACGCATCGACCGCACGGTCGGCCTGCTGGCCGCCCACCACCCCGGCGACCCCGGCGTGGTCGCCGCCCTGCTGCTGAACCCCGTCACCCTGCAGCCCGGGGAGGCGATGTTCGTGCCCCCGGGTGCCCTGCACGCCTACCTCGAGGGCATCGCCGTGGAGGTGATGGCCGCCAGCGACAACGTGCTGCGCGCCGGCCTGACCGGTAAGCGGGTGGACGCCGAGGAGATGCTGCAGTGCGTGAGCGTCAGCGCCGCACCGCCGCTGCGGGTCGCTCCCGAGCGGCAGAACGCCACCTCGATCGCCTACTACGCCCCCGTGGACGACTTCGAGCTGTCCCTGACCACCCTCGAGGACCCGCCCGGGGTGTTCCGCCCCCGCCATCCCGTGCCCGGCTCCGGACCCCGCACCCTGCTGGGCCTGGAGGGGGAGGTGCTGGTGGAGACCGCGGCCGGGCGGCACGTGCTGCCCCGCGGCCGCGCCCTGTTCGTCCCCGCCTCCGCCGGGGCCCTGTGGGCCGGCGGTGCCGGCCGGTTCGTGCAGGCGAGCGTGCCGTGAGCGACGGCGACGTCCGCGCCTACCGGCTGCGCACCCTCGTGCTCGACGTCGGGGTGGAGGGCACCCGGGTGGGGGGCGCTGCCCTCCGGCGCGGTGCTGCAGCTGCACGGTGCGGGGGAGTGGATCCTCGACGCCCTCGGGGCCGTTGACGACCCCGAGCCGCTCTGGCGCACTCCCGCCGCGATCTCCGCCGAGCTCCGTGCCGAGCTGGAGGACGCCCCCGCCGACCTGGACGACGTGGTCGCGGAGTTCCTCGCCTCCCTCGCCGCCCAGGGCCTGCTCCTCTCGCGCCCCGCCGACGCCGCCGGGGAGCCGGCATGAGCGCGCCCCGTCCCGGCGCGGGCCCGAGCCCGGGACCTGCGCCTCGCCGGGCACCCCGTGCGGATCGCGCTGGGTCCCGGCCACGAGGCGCTCGCCGCCGAGCTCGCCCGCCTCTGGGCGCACCTCGCGGACCCCCGCCCCGAGGGGGAGGCGTCGCCGTCGGCGACCGGGTCGGAGGAGGAGCGCACCGCCCCGATCGTGCTGGCCTACTCCCCCCCGCCCCGTCGGGGGAGGAGCCCCCGGAGGGCGACCGCGCCGGGGGTCCCCGCCCGCTGTCCCCGGGGCCGACCGCCGCCTACACCCTCTCGGGCGACCTCACCCGAGCCATCATCGAGCGGCGCATCGGGCGCGAGCTGCTGCTGCACGCCGGGGTGCTGGACCATCCCCGGCTCGGCGTGGTGGTGCTGCTGGACGGGGTGACCGCGGTGGTCTGGGACGCGCTCGCCGCCCGCGGGGCCCTCGACCCCACCGCGCGTCGAGCGCGGGCGCGGCCGCTCGGCGGTCGCTCAGTGCGCGGCGGGCTCCGCCGCGGGGAGAGCGCCCTCCGCGCGGGCCTCGCGGATCTGCTCCGCGATCTCCGCGGCGAAGCCGATCACCTCGTCGCCGCCGACCACCGGCCCCCCGGCCAGCATCCCGTCGGCCCCCAGCAGCACCGCGCTCGGCGCTCCCCGGCCGCCCAGGGCCTCGCGCGCGCTGAAACGGGGGTCGTGCAGCGCACGCCCGGCGACCCGGGCGGTGGTGCGCTCCCGCAGCCCTGCCGCCGGGGTGCGGAGCACGGCGAGCACCTGCACGGTGGGCTCCAGCTCGGCGGCCCAGCCGCCCACCTGGTCCAGCACCCGCTCGCAGGGGCCGCAGCCCTCGGTGACGAACAGCAGCAGGGCCGCCCGGGCCTCCGTCAGCTCCCGCAGGGTGACCAGGGTGCCGTCCTCGCGCTGCAGCACGGCGGCGGGGATGGCGCTGCGCTCGTAGTCCAGCTCCTCCGCCTCCTCCGCGCCCCGGTCGAGCTCGGAGCCCCCAGCATCCCCGGCGTGCTCGTCGCCGTGCGGGACCGCGGGCGCGGCGGCGGACGGTACGTCCGGGGCGGTCAGCCCCCCGAGCGCCGCCGTGGTCAGCACCGTCGTCGCCACCAGGGCGAGGGCCCAGCCGAGCAGGGACCCGGGGGTGTGCACCACGGCGTCAGCGACCTCCCCGGTCGCGGCCAGCACGACGGTGAGCAGGGCGGCGAGGGTCAGCAGCGCGTTGCGCAGCAGGGTGGCGCGGGAGACGGTGGGGGAGGCGAGGGTACCGAAGCAGGCGCACTCCACCGCCTCCTCGAACCGCAGCGCGCGGGCGATGATCACCAGATAGGCCACCATGAGGGCGGCGACCAGCACCGCGATCACCGTCTGCAGGACGGGCACGGGCGCCCACAGCAGCAGCGCCAGGGCCACCTCCGCCCCGGGCAGGACCGTCGCCACCAGCCGATGGAGCCCGCGGGCAGGCAGGCGCAGCGAGGTCATCGCGTCGACCGTCGCGCGCCGGCTGCCGAGCTTCGCCAGGCCCGAGACCAGCAGCGTCATCGTGATCAGGATCGGGGCGGCCAGGGCCGGACTCATCACGCGTCCCCGTCCCCGCGCAGGCGGGCGTCGAGCTGCTCGCAGGTGTCCCAGATCCGGGAGGCGGCCGCGGCGGCCGCCTCCTCGCCGCGCCGGTAGGGGTCGGCGATCTCGGCGCCGGGGCCGGGGGCGCTGCGGGCCCAGCGGGAGACGGCGGCGAAGGGGGACCGGCAGATGTTCCCGGTGCAGACCACGAGCACGGGGCCGGGGAAGGGCGAGGCACTCATCCCGCCAGCCTAGTTGTCGACGGAGGCCGGCGGCACGTCGCCGCCGACCGCCCTATCGTGGGGGGATGAGCAGCCCGGAGCCCCCCGCCCCCGCCGTCCGCGCCACCCGTCCCACCGCGGACGACATCGCCGCCCTGGTCGGGGAGCTGCGCGCCACCTTCGAGGCCGGCACCACCCGGCCGGTCGCCGCCCGCCTCGCGCAGCTGAAAGCCCTCTCGGAGGGCCTGCGCGCCCACCGCGGCGCGCTGCTGGAGGCCCTGGACACGGACCTCGGCAAGTCCGCCGCGGAGGCCCAGCTCACCGAGCTCGGCGTGGTGCAGCAGGAGATCGGGCACCACCGTCGGAAGCTGCGCTCCTGGCTGCGGCCCGAGCGCTTCTCCCCGGGCGTGATGCTCGCCCCCTCGCGCGGCGAGATCCATCGCGAACCGCTCGGCGTGACCCTGGTGATCTCCCCCTGGAACTACCCGCTGAACCTGGCCCTGGCACCAGTGGTCGCCGCCATCGCCGGCGGCAACACCGTGGTCCTGAAGCCCAGCGAGGTCGCCCCCGCCACCTCCGCCGCGATCGCCTCGCTGGTCGCCGAGCACCTCGACCCCGCCTGGGTGCGGGTCGTCGAGGGCGGGGTCGAGGAGACTACGGCGCTGCTGGCCCAGCGGTTCGACCTGATCCTCTACACCGGCAACGCGACCGTCGGCCGGATCGTCGCCCGCGCCGCGGCCGAGAACCTCACCCCCACCGTGCTCGAGCTGGGCGGGAAGTCCCCGGTCTTCGTCGACGAGGGCGCCGACCTGGAGGTCGCGGCCCGCGGCATCGTCTGGGGGAAGTTCACCAACGCGGGGCAGACCTGCGTGGCCCCGGACTACCTGATGGCGACCCCGCGCACCCTCTCCCGCCTGCTGCCGCTGCTGCGCCGGGAGATCCGCCGCATGTACGGCGCAGACCCCTCCCGCTCCCGCGACTACGGCCGCATCGTCGCCGCCCGACACTTCGACCGCGTGGCCGGACTGATCGACGAGGAGAAGGTGCTGCTCGGAGGCCTGGAGACCGCCGACCGCGGGGCCCGTTACCTGCCGCCCACCCTGATGACGGGCGTGGGCTGGGAGGACGCGGTGATGCAGGAGGAGATCTTCGGCCCGGTGCTGCCGCTGCTGGAGGTCGCCGGACCCGCGGAGGCCGTCGAGCGGGTCCGCGCCGGGGAGAAACCGCTGACCGCCTACGTCTACACCCGGCGCACGGAGGTGGAGGAGGCCTTCACCGAGCTGACCTCCTCGGGCTCCCTCGCCATCAACCTGACCCTCGCGCACGTCGGCTCCCCGACCATGCCCTTCGGCGGCGTCGGCGAATCCGGCATGGGGCAGTACCACGGCCGGGCCGGGCTGGAGGCCTTCACCCACGCCAAGCCGGTGATCCGCAAGCCGCTGCGCCCGGACACCCTGCGGGTCGCCCACCCGCCGCTGCGGGGCCTGCGCGCCGCCCTGCTGCGGCGGATGATGCGCTGACCAGGCGCTGACGACCGTCCCCCAGGACGGTCCTCACCACCGGCGACGGGGTCCGCGGGGTTAGGGTTCACGCAGGTCGGCACCGGACCGTCCGGGTGAAGGAGCACGCACATGACCCAGCCCCCCTCTGGCCCCCCGCAGCCCCCGTACGGCGGCGGCTCCGGCAACCCGCCCTCCGGCGGCGGCCCCGGCTCCCCGCCTCTCGGTCCCGGCCCCGGCTCGGCGGCCCCCGGCCCGGCCCCGCAGAACGAGCAGCCGAATCTGATCAACGGCGCCACCACCCACGGCATCCTTGGCCAGAAGGCCATCCGCCACCCCTGGGAGCTGCCGCTGCTGGGCGTCGGCATCGCGACCACCATCCTCGGCTACATCGGCTGGTTCACCTTCCTGCTGGTGCTCCTGCTGCGCTGGATCAACAACGGCGCCGCGGCCGCCGGGCAGGTGATGACCGTCGCCTCCGGCCTCCCCTTCGTCGCGCAGCTCATCGTGCTGCTGCCGCTGGCGCCCCTGATCTACTGGTGGATCCGCGCGATGGGCTACGCCCGCTCGCGGGCCACCTCCGTGCGCATGAGCCCCTCCCAGTTCCCCGAGGGCTACCGCATGGTGGCCGAGGCCGCCCAGCACTACGGCCTGCGCAAGGTGCCCGACGCCTACGTCGAGCTGGGCAACGGCACCATCAACGCCTTCGCCTCCGGCCACGGCTTCCGCCGCACCGTGGTGGTCACCTCCGACATGTTCGAGATCGGCGGCTCCGCCCGCGACCCCGAGGCGCTGCGCTTCGTGATCGGCCACGAGGTGGGTCACCTGGCCGCCGGTCACGTCTCCTACTTCCGCCTCGTGTTCACCACCGTGATCAGCACGATCCCGCTGCTGGGCCCCGCCTTCTCCCGCTCCCAGGAGTACACGGCCGACAACTTCGGCTACACCTTCTGCCCGGCGGGCGCCCCCGGCACCGTCGCGGTGCTCACCGGCGGCAAGTACCTCAACGCCGACGTGAACTTCCACGAGCTGGCCGACCGCGCCGCCACCGACCCCAGCTTCTTCGTGCACTGGGTCAACGTGCAGTCCTCCCACCCGGTCCCCACCTGGCGCGCCCACGCCCTCCGCGACCGCACCAAGCCGGGCTCGCTGTGGATCCGCCCCAGCGGGGCGCTGTTCACCTCGCCGCTGCCCCCGGGATCCGTGTTCTCCTCCCGCTACCCGACCCCGCAGCAGGCCCTGGCCATGCTCGGCGCGGCCGACGCCGCCCGCCCCGCGGGCACCGCCGACCAGTGGGGCCGCTTCCCCGGAGCCGACTACCAGGGCCGTCCCCCCGCCCGGCAGGTCCAGACCGCCCCGCCGGTGCTGGGCCAGCGCACCTCGTACACGATCGCCCCGGGGCCCTACCGCGACGACGCCCGCGGGCAGGACGGCCCGCCCTCCGGCGGCTTCGGAGGCCCCCAGCAGCCGGGCGGCCCGAAGTCCCCCTCCGGACCCGTCGGCCCCACCGGGTACCAGAGCCCCCCGCTGCCGCCGCGGGGCTGATCCGCGCCTCACACAGCGCCCCTGCCCACCCCGGCACCCCGCCCCGGGGTGGGCATACGCTGGGTCAGTGACCCCCGATCCCCCCGCGCCGCAGCCGCCGGTGCGTCGCAAGGCCCTGCTCGCCGTCCTCCTCGCCCCGCTGTTCATGGCGCTCGTCGCCGTCAGCGTCATCAACGTGGCGCTCGCCGCGATCGGGGAGGCCCTCGCCGCCGACAGCGGCGGCCTGCAGTGGGTGATCTCCGGCTACGCCCTCGCCTTCGGCATCGTGCTGGTGCCCGCCGGCCGCGCGGGCGACGCCACCGGCCGCCGCCGCATGTTCCTCATCGGCGTCGCCCTGTTCACCCTCGGTTCCCTGGCCAGCGGACTGGCCCCGAACGTCGAGCTGCTGAACCTCTCCCGCATCCTGCAGGGCCTCGGCTCCGGCCTGCTGAATCCGCAGACCGTCGCCCTCATCCAACAGCACTTCCGCGGCCAGGACCGGGCACGGGCCTTCGCCATGCTCGCCACCACCGTCGCCGTGGCCACCGCCGTCGGCCCCGTCATCGGCGGCGCGCTGATCCAGGTCCTCGGCGCCGACGCCGGCTGGCGCTGGATGTTCCTGATGAACGTGCCGATCGGCGTGGTCGCCATCGTCGCGGCGCTGCGGATCATCCCCGACGACCGCCGCCACCGGGTGCCCGGGAAGGGGCGTCGCCCCGATCTGGACCCCGTCGGCACCCTCCTGCTGACCCTCGCGATCCTCGGCGTGATGCTGCCCTTCCTCGAGCGCGGCGTGAGCACCCTGGTCTGGCTGAGCTTCCCCGTGGGCCTGGCGATGCTGGGCCTGTGGTGGGTGTGGGAGCAGAGCTACAAGGAGCGCGGCCGGCCCCCGATGGTCGACCCCGCCATCTTCACCAACCGGCCCTTCCGTAACGGCATCCTCATCGTCTCGGTGTACTTCCTGGGCGCCACCAGCGTCTGGATCATCGTGCCGCTGTACCTGCAGATGCACCTCGGCCACAGCGCCTTCGAGGCCTCCCTGCTGGGGCTGCCCTCCTCGGTGGCCGCCGCGATCAGCTCCCAGATCGCCGGCTCCCGGGTGCTGGGCATGGGCCGCCGGATGGTGATCTACGGCTTCGCGGTGGCCTTCACCGGGCTGCTCGGCACCGCCCTGCTGGCGGGGCCCGTGGAGTCCGGCTGGATCCCCTTCTGGCTGCTCGCCGTGCCGCTGACCCTGATGGGCGTCAGCCAGGGCATGACCATCGCCCCCAACCAGACCCTCACCCTGAACTCCGTGGACCCCCGCTACGGCGGGGTGGCGGGCGGCATCCTGCAGCTCGGTCAGCGCACCGGCGCCGCCGTCGGCACCGCGATGATCCCCGGCATCATCTTCTCCCTCACCGAGTCCGGCACCCCCTGGCTGGAAGCCTTCACCATCGCCGTCGCGAGCATCATGGCGCTCACGCTGGCCGCGATGGGCGTGTCCATCGCGGACCGCGCCCGGGAGAAGGCGGCCTCGGCGAGCCTGTGACGGCACGGCGCTCCCGCCACCGCTGCGGCAGCTCCCGCAGCCGCTCGACGGGCAGGAACGCCGCCCAGCACACCACCGTGGGCAGGAAAAGGATGCGCAGCAGCACCAGCACCGCCAGGTGAAGCGCCCGTCCGCGCAGGAACAGCACCACCGGGGAGCACAGCTCCATCAGCAGGCCCGCCCACTGCGCCGGCACGAACACCCACGGCGTGTGCTCCACCATCCAGCGGGCCGGGCCGTTGCCTCGTCGGATCACCGCCCAGGTGAGGATCGCGCTGTTGCCCCAGGCGGCCAGCGACCCCGAGTAGCCGATCTTCGCCAGCACCGAGCAGAAGTACGTGGCGACCACGGCGATCTGGATCGCCCGGAGTGCCCACCCGGCCGCCTTGCTCGCCGTGTCGTCGCGCCAGGTGGCCTCCGCCACCACGAGCACCGAGCGCCTCCCGGCCGCCCGGGAGGCGCCGTGCCCTGCGGCAGCCCCGGTCGCGGGCGCCGTGCGCGCGGCGCTACCCTTCAGGCCGTGCTCCCACCAGGGCGGATCCCCTCGCCGTGGTGCTCGAGGAATCCGTCGGTGGCGCGCCAGGTGTCCGGCACCCTGAAGGAGGCCTCGCACCAGCCGTCCCCGCTCGGCTCCCCTTCCGCGCGGGGCGGCCTGGACAGGCGGTGCACGGGCACCCGGGGGACGAGGCCCTCGGGCCGGGCAGCAGGGGTCCCAGCTCAGCGAGGAGACCGGGCGACGAGAGGGGCACGCGCACAGCCAACCACGGTCACGACCGCCCGAGGGGCGCACTCGCCCCCGCGTCCCGGCGACGAGGAGCGCGCGCCGGCGTCCCAAGGTTCAATACGCCTCCTTTGCGCGACCCGCCAGCCGACACTCCCGCGCGTCTCGGCAAAAAGTTGGCAAAGCCGAGGGTCGGGCTTGGTCAGCAAGGGTTTTCCCGGGTCCCCGGGCCGGGCACGGTGGAGGGGCTTCGCCGCAGGATCGCAGGACTTCGCAGGTCACGGGCACCTCCCGGGGCGAGCGGGATCCCGGTCGGCCCGACGGCGGTGCCCCTTCCCCGCTTCCCCCGTTCTCCGACCTCCTCAGGAGCCCCGATGACCTCCACCCGTCAGCCGTCGCATCGCGCCGAGGGTGCCCCCGTCTACTTCCGCGGCGCTCGCATAGCCCCGAAGCTCGCCGCCGCCACCGGTGGCGCCGTGATCGCCACCGGCCTCGGCCTGGGTGGCGCCGGCGTCGCCACCGCCGACACCTCCGTCTGGGACGAGGTCGCGCAGTGCGAGTCCGGCGGCAACTGGTCGATCAACACCGGCAACGGCTACTACGGCGGCCTGCAGTTCTCCGACCGCACCTGGGACGCCTTCGGCGGCGAGGAGTACGCCTCCACCGCGAACAAGGCCAGCAAGGCCGAGCAGATCGCCATCGCCCAGCGCACCCTCGCCGCCCAGGGGCCCGGCGCCTGGCCCACCTGCGGCGCCCGGGCCGGCCTCACCAAGGCCAACGGCGGCGCCGACAGGAATGCGACGCCGGACGGCTCCTCCAACAGCTCCTCCTCCGGGGATTCCTCCTCCAGCAGCTCCGGCGCCCTCGCCGTCGACGGCAAGTTCGGCCCGAACACCACCCGCGCTCTGCAGGGCTGGATCGGCGTCAGCCAGGACGGCTCGCTGTCCAGCGGCGACATCAAGGCCCTGCAGTCCAAGGTCGGGGCGAGCGCGGACGGCAAAATCGGCTCCGAGACCACCCGCAAGCTGCGCGCCGCGATGGGGCTGTCCAGCAACGGCGCCTGGGACTTCCGCTCGAACTACTCCACCGTCAAGGCCCTGCAGCAGTTCCTCAACGAGGGTGGGCAGAGCGTCTCCACCGGCGGCGCGAGCTCCTCCGACTCCTCCTCGAGCTCCTCGAGCAGCGCAGACCTGGTGGTCGATGGCAAGTTCGGCCCGAACACCACGCGCGCGCTGCAGGGCTGGATCGGCGTCAGCCAGGACGGCTCGCTGTCCAGCAGCGACATCAAGGCCCTGCAGAAGAAGATCGGTGCCGAGCAGGACGGCAAGATCGGCGCCGAGACCACCCGCAAGCTGCGCGCCGCGATCGGGCAGGGCAACAACGGGGTCTGGGACTTCCGCACCTCCTACTCCACCGTGAAGGCGCTCCAGCAGCACCTCAACGCGAACTGACCCGGCCCGGGCCCGGCATCGACGGGCCTGTCCATCCGACGCACTCAGGTGGCATGTCGCGTGCATATCGCAGGCGACATGCCACCTGAGTGCGTTCGGGGGACGGGGTCGCCCGGCGCGGTGCCCGTGAGAGGCTCGCCGCATGAGCCTGCCCGCCGACTCGCACGTGCACAGCCAGTTCTCCTGGGACACCGGCGGGCCCGCGCTCGCCGCCGGACGTATGGAGGCCACCTGCGCCCGTGCCGTGCGGATCGGCCTGCCCGCCCTGTTCTTCACCGAGCACCTGGATCTCGACCCGGACTGGTGGACCGCCCCGGAGGACATGGAGGACCACGCGAAGCCCCTGGTGGGCGACGACGGACTGGTGCGGACGCCGGCCTTCGACGTCGAGGGCTACCTCGCGGAGGTGGAGCGCTGCCGGGCACTGTTCCCCGGCCTGCGCATCGGCACCGGTCTCGAGGTCGGCCAGCCCCACCGCCACCTGGCCGGTGCCGCCCCCTGGCTGGGCCTTGACCGCTTCGACCGGGTGCTGGGCTCCCTGCACACGATCCCGGACGGAGACGTGCGCTGCGAGCCGAACACCGCCTTCCGCCGGCACGTGCCGGGCGAGGTGGTCCGGGCCTACCTGGCCGAGATCCCTGCGATGGTGGCGAGCGACGCCCCCTTCGCGGTGGTCACCCATCTGGACTACGCGCTGCGGTACTGGCCGGAGGAGGGGGTCGGGCCGGTGGATCCCCGGGAGTTCGAGGAGGAGTTCCGGGTGGCGCTGCGAGCGCTCGCCGCGAGCGGCCGCGCCCTGGAGCTGAACACCCGGCGGCTGTGGCCCTGGCTGGTGGACTGGTGGCGGCAGGAGGGCGGCCGCGCCGTGAGCCTCGGCAGTGACGCCCACGAACCGGCCCGCCTGGCCCACGGCCTGCCCGAGGCCGCCGCCATGGCCGAGGCGTTCGGCTTCCTGCCCGCCGCCGACCCCGCCGAGCTCTGGCGACGCCGTGAGCCGCTCGCCGTGGCGACGCCGCCGCGCGACGAGGTGCACGACGAGGAAGAGACCACCGGTGGCCGGGAGCCGGAGGGGATGCCGGGGGACGACCCTTCGCGCGACGAGGCGACCGCGCTGACCGAGCGGCGCCTCGCCGCCCTCCTCGCCCAGCGCTATCCCCGCGACACCGCCGGCAGCGACCGCGGGATGGGCTTCGGGTTGGAGCTGGTGCGTGCCGCCGGGATCGACACCGTCGAAGGGCTCGCCGCGGCGCTGGACGGGGTCGACGGCCTGGCCGTGCGCCGCCACATGGACACCGCCACCGAGGTCACCCGGGTGCGACGGCTGGACGACGAGCTGCTGGCCCGCTTCGGGGAGGACTACATCGTCGCGACCGCCGGCATCGGCCGGGGCGAGCACCGCGAAGAGCAGCTGCGGGCCCGGCACGAACGGCTGCGGGACCAGGTCGTCGCGACCGCGGACTACCGGCTGCTGGGCGAGGACTCCCCGCCGCGGCTGCGCGGGACGACGATGCCCGCCGCCCGCGTGGTGCGTGAGGTGGCGCACCTGCTCGCCGAGCGCGACGGGGCGTCCCGCGCCCTCTTCGACGGGGTGGTCAGCCGCTCCGGCGGTCTGGACCACGCCGCCCGCGCCCGCCCCGTCGCCCTGGACGCCGAGGAGCCGCTGTGGGTGGCGACCCAGATCGCCCCGCGGGAGGCGGAGCGCCTGGCCGTCCAGCTGCTGGAGCGCTACGGCGAGGGCCTGGTGCTGATGCGGGCGGGGGAGCGGATCCACCCGCCCCGCTGAGCCGACCCTCCCGCAGGTCAGCTCAGGCGCAGCGCCGTCGGGTCCAGGGGCGGCGCGGTGAGCGCGTCCAGGGCCCGGCGCAGCTTCGTCGAGGAGGTGTGCGCGGTGTACGGGAAGTAGACGACCTCCACCCCGACCTCGGCGAACTGCTCCTCCAGGCGGCGGCCCTTCTCGGTGCCGCGCCAGTCGTCACCCTTGAAGAAATGCGTGAAGCCCACCGCGCGCCAGGCGTCCATCTTCGAGGGGGTGGTCTCCACGTGCACCTGGTCCACCACGCGCACCCCGGCCACGATCTCGGCCCGCTCGACCGTGGGGATCACGGACTCGACGCCCTTGACCTCGCGCAGCATCTCGTCGCTGACCACGCCCGCGACCAGATGGTCGCACTGCTCCTTGGCGTGCTGGAGCAGGCGCAGGTGGCCGATGTGGAACAGGTCGTAGGCGCCCGCGGCGTAGCCGATACGCATCCGGGGTCCCCCTCCGGGTCTCGATGTTCGGCCCCGTCGGGTGCCCGAGGCCGTGACATCCGTGAGGACTCCCGGTCGACGCCCGGCAGAGACCGGGACCGACCCGTGAGACGGGCCGCAGATCGACGGATTCGGAACAACGGATGAATCGCGGGTAGCGTACCCTGAATGTCCGATCTACGACAGTTGTCCGGACCGGAAGAGTGACCGGGAGCGTCCTGGGCTGGCCGAGGAGTAGTACGCGCAGTGATGACCACCAGACCCGTCCAGGACGTGGCGCCCCGGCGCCCCGTCGCCGCCCCTCCCGCCCGTCCGGTCCGAGGATCACGCTCCGGCCTGCTGGAGATCGCGATGGTCGGCACCCGCGGCGTCCCCGCCGCCTACGGGGGATTCGAGACCGCGGTCGAGGAGGTGGGCAGGCGCCTCGTGGAGCGCGGGCACCGGGTGACCGTGTACTCCCGCCGCGCCGAGCAGCGCGTCCGCGAGCACCTCGGGATGCGCGTCGTGCACCTGCCCGCGCTGCACCAGAAGCAGCTCGAGACCCTGAGCCACACCGGCCTGTCCGCGCTGCACCTGGTCACGCGGCACCGTCCCGACGCCGCCTTCGTCTTCAATGCCGCCAACTCGCCCTTGCTGGGGGTGCTCCGCGCCCGCCGGGTGCCCGTCGCCCTGCACATGGACGGCCTGGAGTGGCGCCGTTCCAAGTGGGGGCCGCGCGGCCAGGCCTACTACCTCCGCGCCGAGGAGCACGGCGTGCGCACCGCTGACGCCCTGATCGCCGACGCCCCCGGCATCGCGGACTACTACCGCCACCAGTTCGACGTGCCGACCGAGCTGATCCGTTACGGCGCCCCGATCCTCGAGGACGTCGCCGCCGCCCCGCTCGTCGAGCTGGGCCTGGAGGCGGGCCGCTACCACGTGGTCGTCGCCCGCTTCGAGCCCGAGAACCACGTGCGCGAGATCGTCGAGGGGTACCACCGCAGCGACGCCCGACTGCCGCTGGTGGTCGTCGGCTCCGCTCCCTACAGCGCCGGCTACACCCAGGCCATCCAGCGCGCCGCCGAGACCGACCAGCGGATCCGCCTGCTCGGTGCCGTCTACGACCAGGATGTGCTGGACGCCCTCTACACCCACGCGGCCACCTACGTGCACGGCCACTCGGTGGGCGGCACCAACCCCTCGCTGCTGCGGGCCATGGGCGCCGGCACCCCGGTGATCTCCTACGACGTCGGCTTCAACCGGGAGACCCTCGACGGGGACGCCTGGTTCTTCACCGGGGCCGAGGACCTGCCGGCCGCCCTGCACGAGGCCGAGGCCGACGCGGAGGTCACCGCCCGCCGCGGCGCCCGCCACCGCGACCGGGCCCGTGAGGCCTTCCGCTGGGAGGACGTCGCCACCGCCTACGAGGACCTCGCGCGCCGCCTCGCGGCCGGGGAGAGCGTGCACCCGCGCGCCCGCCGCGCCCGACGCCGGGTCGAGGAGTGGCCCGGGTGAGCGGCCGCCCCCGCACCGTCCTGGTGGTGCACCCCGGCGGCGAGATGTTCGGCTCGGACCGGATGATGCTCGAGACCGTCACCGGCCTCACCGGCGCCGGTCACCCTGTTGAGGTGCTGCTGCCCGAGGGCGGGCCGCTGGTGGCCGAGCTGGAGGCTGTCGGGGCGCGGGTCACCGTCGCCCCGGTCCTGGTGCTCCGCAAGTCCCTGCTGAAGCCCCGTGGTTGGCCGCGACTGCTCTCCCTTGCGGTGCGCGGCGGGGTCGCCGGTTGGCGCCTGCTTAGGCGCCATCGACCCGACGCCGTCTACGTCTCCACCATCACCCTGCCGCAGTGGCCCCTGCTGGCGCGACTGGCCGGCGCCCGCGCGATCACCCACGTGCACGAGGCGGAATCCTCCGCCCCCCGCGTGGTCCGCACCGGGCTGTACCTGCCGCACCTCGCCGCCACCGGAGTGGCCGTCAACAGCGAGGTCGCCCGACGCACGCTGGCCTCCGCCCTGCCCCGGCTCGCGCGCCGGGCCGAGGTGATCCACAACGGCGTCGCCTCCCCGGACGAGCCGCCGCCACCCCGCCCGGAGATCGAGGCCGAGCTGCGGGTGCTGTACGTCGGCCGGCTCTCCCCGCGCAAGGGCCCCGACCTGGTGATCGAGGCCGCCGCCCGGCTGCAGGAGGAGGGCATTCCGGTGCGGGTGCGGATCCTCGGGGCCGTCTTCCCCGGCTACGAGTGGTTCGAGCGGGAGCTACGCGCCCAGGCCGAGGCCTCGGGTGTGCCCGTCGATCTGCTGGGCTTCGACCCGGACGTGTGGCCCGCCCTCGCCGCCGCCGACGTGCTGGTGGTGCCCTCCCGAGGGGACGAGTCCTTCGGGAACACTGCCCTGGAAGGGGTGCTGGCACGGCGGCCCGTGGTCCTCAGCGACCGGCCCGGACTGCTGGAGGCGGCGAGCGGCTACGCCACCACCCGCGTGGTCCCCGCCGATGACGCCGCCGCGATCGCCGCCGCCCTCGCCGAGGTGCGTACCCGCTGGTCGGAGCTGGGCGCCGAGCTCGACCGGAGCCGGGAGGAGGCCCGCGACCGGCACGCCCCCGCGCGCTACCGGTCGCGCATCGTGGCGGCCGTCACCGGGGAGCCCCTGCGCCCCGTCACGGCGGACGACGGGGATGCAGTGAATGTCTATTATGTCCCGATCGCCCGGAACGACCGGGGCGCAGCGGAGACCCCGGAACGAGAGTCATGACCGGCAGCACCACCCCGGCGGGCACGCCCCCGCGCATCCTGATCCTCTGGGCGGCGGAGGCCTCCGTGAACCTCGGGGTGGCGGCCCTGGCCCGCGGCTCCCGGGACCTGCTGCGCCGCGCCCACCCGGACGCCGAGTTCGTCTATGCCGACTACGGCAGCCGCCCCCGCGAGATCCCCTTCGGCCTGCCCCGCTCCCTGCTGCGCGAGCGCGTGCAGGGACGCTTCGGGATGCAGGAGTACCTGGCCGGCTTCGACCTGGCCTGGGACACCCGCTCTGGCGACAGCTTCGCCGACATCTACGGCGTGCCCCGCCACCTCACGATGAGCCTGGTCCACGAGTTCACCGTGGAGGCCGGCACCCCCGTGGTGATGGCCCCGCAGACCATCGGCCCCTTCGCGACCCGCCGCGGCCGCGCCCTGGCCCGCCGCACCCTGCGCCGCTCGGCCCTGGTCATCGCCCGCGACCCCCGCAGCGCGGAGGCCGCGACCGAGCTGGGCCGCGCCCCCGACCTCACCGCCGCCGACCTGGTCTTCGCGATCGACCCGCCCGAGCCCGGCCCCGACCGGGACGTGCTGGTGAACGTCTCCGGCCTGCTGTGGACCGAGAACCCCCACGTCGACGCCGCCGGCTACCGCCGCGCGATCCGCGAGACCGTCCAGGGCCTGCGCGCCGAGGGCCGCGAGGTGGCGCTGCTGGCCCACGTGCTCGAGTCCGACAACCCCGACAACGACGTGCCCGCGGTGCGGGCGCTGCGTGAGGAGCTCGGGGAGGACCTCGAGATCATCGTCCCCACCGACCTGGACTCGGTCCGCGGCGCCATCGCCGGGGCGAACCTGGTGATCGCCTCCCGCATGCACGCCTGCCTCAACGCCCTCTCCGTCGGGGTGCCGACGATCCCGCTGGCCTATTCCCGCAAGTTCGCCCCGCTGCTGGGCTCGGTGGGCTGGGAGACCGGCTTCGACCTGCGCCACGACGACCTGTTCTCCCTGCCGCCGCGGGTGCTGGCCGCCGCCTCCCAGGTGCGCCGGGAGGACGCCGAGGCCGCCGCCGCGCGCGGCTGCGCCAGCCTGGAGGCGGTGCTCGAGCTGGTCCGGACCCTGCGGTGACGCCGCGTCCGTCCCACCCGCGGGGGTGCCGGCGTGGCCGCTAGCCTCGGCTCGACCGCCGCCCGCGGCGCCCTGATGACCCTCGGCGGCCAGGGCGGCCGCATCCTGCTGCAGTTCCTCGGCATCGTGGTGCTGGCCCGCCTGCTCGACCCGGAGGACTACGGGCTGCTGGCCGTGGTCACCGTGATCATCGGGGTGGGGGAGATCTTCCGCGACTTCGGGCTGTCCTCCGCGGCGGTCCGCGCGAAGACCCTCAGCCACGGCGAGAGCTCCAACCTGTTCTGGATCAACTCCGGGATCGGGGCGCTGCTGGGCCTGATCCTCATCGCGATCTCCCCCCTGGTCGCGGATGCCGTCGGGCGCGAGGAAGTGCAGGGCATCGCCCAGGCGATGTCGCTGGTGTTCCTGCTCAACGGCCTGGCCACGCAGTTCCGGGCGCACCTGATGCGCTCGCTGCGGTTCCGCCAGCTCGCCACGGTGGACGTGTGTGCCCCGGCGCTGGCGCTCGCCGTCGCGGTCGGCGGGGCGCTGCTGGGCTGGGGGTACTGGGCGCTGGTGGCCCAGCAGATCACCCAGGCGCTGGTGGTGCTGGTGGGCGCCGCCCTGGTGGGGAGCTGGCGGCCCGGTCGACCCCGGCGCGACGTCTCCGTACGCTCCTTCCTCCGCTTCGGCACCGGCCTGGTCGGCTCGCAGCTGGTCAACTACGGCACCAACAACGTGGACACGGCCATCGTCGGCGTCGTCCACGGTGCCACCGACCTAGGCCTGTACAACCGGGCCTACCAGCTGGTGATCACCCCGCTCGCGCAGGTGCAGGCGCCCGTCACCTCGGTGGCGGTGCCGGTGCTCTCGAAGATCCAGGACGAGCAGGCCCGCTTCGGCGCCTACCTGCTGCGCGGGCAGCTTGCGCTGGGCTATCCGATCTCGCTGGTGCTGGCCCTGGTGGCCGTCGAGGCGGAGAACATCGTCGCGCTGATGCTGGGGGAGAAGTGGCTCGCGGCGGTCCCGCTGCTGCAGCTGTTCGCCCTGGCCGGTATCGCCCGCAACCTCGCCTACGTGGGCTACTGGGTGTACGTGGTGCGCGGCCTCAGCCGCTCCCTGTTCCGCTACTCGCTGCTGACCGGGGCGGTCCGCGTGCTCTGCGTGGCGATCGGCGCCTCCTTCGGCGTGGTGGGCGTCGCCGCGGGCCTCGCGATCGCCCCCTGGATCGCCTGGCCGATCTCCCTGGCCTGGCTGTCCCGGGTGACGACAGTGCCCACCCGCGGCCTGTACGCCGGGGCGCTGCGGATCATCGCGGTGGCGGTGCTGGCCGGGGGCACGGGGTTCGGGCTGTCGCTCGCGCTGCCCGCGCTCCCCGCTGTCCTCGAGATCGCCCTGGTGGGCCTCATGATGCTGCTGGTCGCCGCGGCCCTGTGCCTGCTGCCCGCCTTCCGCCGCGACGTCCGCGACCTGCGCGACGTGGCCCGGCTGGTGCGCGACCGGCGCTCCCGCCGGAGCGACCCCGCCTGACCCGCTCGGGTCGGCGGGGCCGTGGCTCAGCGCTCGGCGCGCCGACCGTTGGCCGCGCCGCTGCCGGGGTCCCGGATCAGGCCGATGACCAGCACGATCGCCAGTCCCACCACGGCGCCGCCAGCCATGCCGATGACGGCCTGGCGCGGGGTGTTCGGGGCCGACTGCACGGTGGGGGCCACGGCCTCGTCGATCACCTCGGCGGAGACGGTGGTGTCGCCCTCCGGGGTCTCGGGGGTGACGGCCTGAACCTGCTCGATGAGCTGCTCGGAGACGGCGGTGGCGATCTCGGCGGAACGCTCCCCGTCCGTGGTCGTCGCCGTGACCTCGAGGATCGCGGTGTCCTGGGGGATCGTCACCTCGATCTGCTCGGCGAGGTCGGCGGCGTCGCCCTCCAGACCCAACTCTTCCACCACCGGGGTCAGCACCGTGGAGCCCTCCGCGAGCTGCGCGTAGGTGAGCATCTGGGCGAGCGTGTAGGTGGAGCCCTGGGAGAGCGCGGTCGCCGAGGCGCCGTCGTCGGCGGTGAAGTGTACGGCGGCGGTGGACTCGTACTGCGGGGTCTGCATCGAGGACCAGCCCGCGCTCGCGATCCCGCCGATGACGGTGGCCACGGCGATCACCCACCAGAGGCGACGCACCGCCGGGATCAGGGTGCGGGCGATGAGGGTCTGCTCGGTGGTCATGCGGGGATCTCCAGCTCGTCAGTGGTGGTGGTCACGGGATCGTGGGGGTCGGTCGGATCAGGGTCGTCGGTCGGGTCGGGGTGCTCGGGCGGTTCGTCGCCGGCGCGGAGCCGGGGGCCGGGTGGACGGTCGTGCAGGGCGGGCAGGCCGTCGGGGCCCGGGGCGGCCCAGGCCACCGTGAGGCCGACGCAGAACCACAGCAGCACCCCGTACTGGGTGATGAGGTCGACGACGAACAGGGCGGGCACCTGCCCCGCCACGGCGATCGCGGCGGGGGAGCGGGTGAGGCGGTTCCGCAGCGCCCAGATCGCGCAGAGCAGCACCGCCAGCAGCAGCGCCGTCGGCACCATGCCGTAGCGCAGCAGCATCAGCAGCACCGCGTTGTCGACCGAGGCGGCGAAGGTGCCCAGGTAGTGGCCGTCTTCGGTGACGGTGGTGGTCCAGTCGCCGGGATTCCCGAACCAGGAGACCTGCCGCAGCAGGGTCCACAGGTCCGCCCGGTAGCCGGCGCTGCCGGAGGCCTCGGAGCCGGCGGCCCCCAGCACCATCCAGACCAGCGGCACCACGGCCGCCAGGCACACGGTGCCCAGGACGGCGATGGTCACCCGCGTGCGGCGGGCGAGATCCGGCTGCAGCAGCGTCGCCAGCGCCAGGGTGAGCACCAGGGTGATCAGACCGGCCCGACTGAAGGTGACCACGGTCGCCATCGACACCAGTCCGACACCGAGGATCGTGGGCAGCAGCCGCCAGCGGGCACCGATCACGAAGGCCGAGGACATCGCCAGGCAGGTGCCCAGCGCGATCGAGTGGCCGAGGGCGCCCTCCGCCCGGGGCAGCCCGCCGCGGGTCTGGATCTCCGTCCAGGTGGAGCGCAGCGGCTCCGCGCCGGGGATGCGCACGAAGGGGTTGGTGCCCGTGGCCACCTCGAGCAGGGCGAGGGCGGCGGCGACGACGGCGATCACGGCGATCGTCCGCACGATGAGCAACGGTTCGACCCGGCCCGGGGCGACACGGCCGCCGAGGTAGGACAGCACCCAGATCGAGCCCGCGCCGACCAGCGCCGCGTAGTCCACCGCGCCCACCGCCTGCAGGCCCAGGATCAGCAGCACGAAGGCCGCCATCCAGCCGTCCGCGGGCCGCAGCGGGACCGGCGTGGCCAGGCCGATCACCAGCAGCACCGTGGCCAGGGCGATGCCCGTCCACTGGATGCCCGCGGAGACACTCACCCACACGGGCACGAAGAACAGCACCAGCGTCCAGCCGACCACGGTCACCCGTGGCAGGGAGCGCGCCAGGATCGACGCGACCACGGCGGTCGCGGCGAGCACCAGCAGCAGCGCCAGCAGGGGGATCATCGCGCTCATCCCTCACCCCCGTCCGAACCATCCGTGCCGTCCGCTCCGTCGGCGTCCTCCTCGGGAGTCGCCTCGGCGGCCTGCGAGGCGAGCTCCTGCACCTCGAACTCCTCGACGGTGACGACGGCCGCGTCGCTGCCGCTGCGGGAACGGTAGGCGTAGACGCCGGGGGCGCCCTCCCCGGTGAGCGCCTCGGAGGCGTCCACGGTGTGCTCCAGCTGCCAGTCCTCGGGCTCCTCCTGGCCCTCGACCCAGGCCTTCGCCCGCAGCGTGGTCTCCCCGTCACCGGTGACCTCGCTGTCCAGGTGGATGGTGTCGCCGTCCTGCCAGGTGTCCGGCAGCGGCTGGCTGGACAGCACGGTGCCGTCGCGCTGGATCAGCAGCCACATGGAGCCGTCCGCCCGGTGCCACACCAGGGCGCGGTAGTTGCCCTCCGCGGTGGAGCGGGCCACCGTCCCGGCGTACAGCGAGCCGGCGTCGGGGCCGGGGGAGAGGGTGTAGGAGACCTCGCTCGCGGTGTCCCTGGCCTGCACGGAGGGCAGGGTCATGGTGCGGCCGCTGCCCGGTGGCAGGGTCAGCACGCCGGCGCCGCCGGACACGGAGGCGGCAATCGGGGTGCCGCCCGCCAGGGTCCAGTCCCCGCCGGTGTCCGCGGTGCCCCAGGAGCCGGTGGCCTCCCGCTCGAAGGAGTCGGAGACGACCACCTCGCCGCGGCTCACCTCCACCTCGGTGGTGGCCTCCGAGGTGGCCCCGTAGGAGTCGGTGACGGTGAGGGTGACGGTGTAGGTGCCGTCCTCGGCATAGGTGTGCTCGGCGGTGACGCCCTCGCCGGTGGAGCCGTCCCCGAAGTCCCAGACGTACTCCGCCTCGGCGTCGTCGAACAGCTCCGTGCCCGAGGCGTCGACGGCGAGCTCCCGGCCGGTGGCGGTGGCCTCGAAGGCCGCTGCCGGGGCCGCGTGCTCGACGGTGACCTGCTCGGTGACGCTGTGGCTGCCGCCCTGGTCGTCGGTGACGGTGAGGGTGACGGGGTAGGTGCCGGCAGCACCGTAGGTGTGCTCGACGGTCTCGCCCTCGGCGGTGGTGCCGTCGCCGAGGTCCCAGTCCCAGGAGACGATCTCGGCGCCCTCATCGGCCGTGGACGAGGAGGCGTCCAGCTGCACGGCGAGTCCGGAGGCCTGCTCGGTGAAGGCCGCGGTGGGGGCCTCCCAGACGCGGCCGAGGCGGTAGTGCTCGGCGATGCGGTCCCGGGGAAGCACCCGGTCGTACACGGCGGCCTCGTCAAGGTCCCCGGTCAGGAAGTCGGTGCTGGGCCGGTCGGGCCAGCCGTTCACCGAGTCGCCGCCGAATCGCCAGGAGCCCTCGCGGTCGTCGGCCCCGGTGACGTCCGGGTCGGTGGCGAGGACCTGCCCGTCGACGGTGAGGGTCATCCCGTCGGCGCCCTGGGAGGCGACGACGTGGTGCCACTGTCCGTCGTTGAAGGACTCCTCGGTGCCGATGGTATGGGTGGTGCCGTTCGGGTAGGTGCCGAACCGGAGCGTGCCGGCGTCTGTCATGTACACCTGTCGGTCGTAGGTGAGGGAGGTGCCGGAGCTGCGGTCGCCGAAGCCGAGCAGCTTCCCCCCGGTGGTGGTCTCGGTGCGGACCCACACCTCGGCGCTCCACTCCTCGGGCGCCGGGCCCGTCGCGCCGTTCTCCCCGATGGTCGCGTCGCTCCCGCCGTCCAGGCCCGAGGGGCCGGTGGCCGAGTTCGAGATGCCGTCCTGGCCGGGTGCGACCCCGGCCCCGAACAGGGCGGGGTCGGTGCCGGCCCAGGCGGCCTCGGTGTCCCCGAGCGGGTAGTAGAGCAGCGGATCGTCCTCCAGGACGGCGGCGGTGTAGGAGGGGGTCTCGCCCTCCTCGGCCTGCAGGTCGATCCCGGCGCTGCTGACTTCGTTGCCGTCCCCGTCACGGGCCCGCACGGTGTAGGTGTGCGTGGTGCCGGGCTCGGCAGTGGTGTCCTCGAGGCCGATCTCGGGCTGCTCCCACCAGGTGGAGTCCGCGACGACGGTGTCCACGGGGTCGTCCAGGTCCTCGCGCCACAGCTCGTAGGTGAGGGTGAGGTCGTCCCGGTCCCAGGTGCCGGGGATCGTGAGCCGTGTCCGCCCCGGGATGCCGGGATTGGCGACCGGCTGCCAGTCCTCGCCGCCGATGCGGGGCCCGTCGGCGGCACCGCCCTCGGGGTCGGTCGCGAAACGCACGATGCCCTGGTAGTTGCCGTCGTTGACGCCGACGAACTCGCCGGCCACCGCGATGTACTCGTCGTTGCCGGTGATGGTCAGGCCGGCCTGGCCGAGACCGGTGGCGGTGCCGACGAGGAAGTCCGGGTACCAGACATAGGGGGAGGGCGCGGGGCTGCCGCCCCAGTTCTTGTAGCCCGAGACATCGCTCTCGGCGACCACACCGCGGGCCTCCGTCGTGAAGGCCTCGACGTAGCGGTTCTCGCGGGGGTCCTGCTCGGGGGCGAGGCCCACGGTCTCGCAGGAGTGGGTGTGGCCGGTGGTGTAGACGGTCTCGCCGCTCGAGAACACGCCGTAATGGTCCCCGTGGCAGTCCGCCACCCAGCGCAGCTCACCGGTGCCGGCCTCGGCGGCGAAGGTGCCCTCGAGCTTCCGCTCCTGATCCCAGAAGGCCCAGCCGGTGCCGTAGACGGCCCCCTCGTCGGCTGCGAGGGCGAAGATGCCGGCCTGACCGCGCGCTGTCGCCAGGGCGCCGCTCTCCACGGTCTCGGGGAGCACCCAGTCGGTGTCGACCTCACCGGTGGTGCGGTGCACGGCCCCGATGCCCTTCAGGCTGCCGTCGCCGTTCACCGCGGTGAAGCGGCCGCCGAGGACGATGTCTTCCCCCGCGGGGTCCGCGACCATCGCGTCGATCTGTCGATCGGGCTCGGGGGCCCAGGCGCGCAGGGCCCCGTCCTGCTCCGCGAAGGCTGCGGCATTGCGCCGTGCCGCCCCGTTGGCCTGGGTGAACAGACCCCCGGCGTAGACGGTGTCCCCGTCGGCCACCAGGGAGTACACCCCGGTGCCGCCGATCGCGGGGCGGAAGTCGTCGAGCACCTCGCCCGTCACCGGGTCCAGGGCGGCGATCCCCCAGCGCGACTCCCCGTTGACCCGGTTGAAGGATCCGCCGATGTAGATCCGGCTGCCGTCGGGGGAGGCGGCGACCGCCTTGACCGGACCGTTGACCTCGGGGGCGAAGTTCTGGTCGAGGTCCCCCGTGGTGATGTCGTAGGCCAGGGCGTTCGTGCGGGGCGTGAGCCAGGTGCCGGGATCCGCGCGCGGCGCGCGGGCGTTGTCGAAGCCGCCGACGGCGTAGACGGTGTCGCCGATCATCGTCTGCGCCCAGACGTAGCCCTCGTCGATCTGCACGGTGGGCAGGGCATCCGCCGTCACCACGTTCTCGTCCCGCTGCAGCAACGGCGGCACACCCTCGTCGGCACCCGCCGGCGGCGAGACGCCGGGGCCGAGCACCGAGGTGGCGAGCACCAGGGCCCCGAGCAGGGTGAGGGCCAGGGCGGAGCGCAGGGCCTGCGGCCTCGGCGGGACGGGGTCGCGGGTCTCGTGGTCACGCGGGGAGTCGTGCACAAGAACCTCCTGGGGTGGGGCGGCAGCGTCAACCGCGGCCGATCTCGTAGTGGGCGGTGATCTCCGCGGGCGTCAGGACGCGGTCGTAGACGGCCGCCTCGTCCAGCTCCCCGTCGAGGGAGGTGTCCGAGGGACGGTCGGGCCACCGCGGGCCGAGGTAGTCGCCGCCGAAGCGCCAGTAGCCGCGATGCCCGCTGGCCTCGGTGACGTCCGGATCGGAGGCGACGACCTCCCCGTCGACGGTAAGCGTCATGCCGTCGGCGCCCTGGGAGGCGACGACGTGATGCCACTCGCCGTCATTGAAGGACTCCTCGCTGGTGACGGTGTCCGGCCCGGAGGGGTAGACGCCGAACACCAGGCGGCCCTCATCGGTCATGTAGACGAGGCGGTCGTGACGGGAGGAGCTCCAGGTCTGGCGGTTGCTGAAGCCGGAGATCCGGCCGCCGTCGCGCGAATCGCTGCGCATCCAGACCTCGGTGGTGAACTCCTCCGGGGCGGTCGCGGAGGAGCCGTCCGGCGCCAGGTAGGCGCGGGAGCCGCCGTTCAGGGTGGAGGAGCCGGTGTCCGAGTTCGCGATGCCGTCCGTGTCCGCGCCGACCCCGCTGCCGGTCAGCAGCTCCTCGTCGCCGACGAGGGGATCGGTGGTGTCCCCGAGCGGGTAGTAGAGGATCGGGGAGTCCGCGAGCACGGCCTCCGAGTAGTCCGAGACGCTGCCGTCGACGACGTCGATCGTGACGGGGGCGCTGGAGACCTCGTTGCCGTCGGCGTCGCGGGCCACCACCGTGTAGGTGGCTTCGCCGGGCTCCGCGGCGGGGTCCTCGAGCTCGATCTCCGCGGGGTTCCACCAGGTGGAGTCCGCCGTCGTCGAGTCCGCGGGCTCGGAGGCGCCCTCGCGCCACAGCTCGTAGGTGAGGGTGAGGTCGTCGCGGTCCCAGTTGCCGCCGATGCCGACCCGGGCGGTGCCCGGTCCGGAGCTCAGGGCCTCGGGCTGCCAGTCCTCGCCGGCCAGCTCCGGGCCCATCCGCGGACCGCCCGCCGGATCGGTGGAGAAGCGGACGATGCCCTGGTAGCGGCCGCCGTTGACGCCGGGGAACTCCCCGGCCACCGAGATGATGTCCTGGGTGCCGGTGATCGAGAGCACCGCCTGGTCGAGGCCCGAGGTGGTGCCGTTGTAGAAGTGCGGCTCCCAGGCATAGGCGGAGGGTGCGGGGGTGCCAGTCCAGCTGGTGTAGTTGCGGTCCGGATTGGTGCCGAGGGTGCCGCGGGCATCGGTCGTGTAGGCCTCGACGTGGCGGGCCCGGGCGGGGGACTGGTCGGCGTGCAGGCCCATCGTGGAGCAGCCGTGGGTGTGGCCGGCCGCGTAGACCGTCTCCCCGGTGGAGAACACGTCGTAGTGGTCGCCGTGGCAGTCGGCCATCCAGCGCAGCTCGCCGTTGCCGGCCTCGGCGGCGAAGGTGCCCTCGAGGTTGCGCTGCCGAGTGCTCCAGGTCCAGCCGGTGCCGTAGACGGCGTCCCCGTCGGTGCTCAGCGAGGAGATCCCGGCGTGGGTGCGGTTGCCCACGTAGATGCCGTTCTTGATGACGTCGGAGAGCTCCCAGTCCTGGTCCAGGGCGCCGCTGGTGCGGTCCACCGCCGCCAGGCCCTGCTTCTCGTCGTCCCCGTTCACTGCCATGAAGCGGCCGCCGAGGATGATGTCCTGCCCGGCGGGATCGGCGACCATCGCGTCGACCTGGTGGTCGGGCTCGGGGGCCCAGGCGCGCAGGGCGCCGTCGCGGGTGGCGAAGGCGGCGACGTTGCGGCGGGCGGTGCCGTTGGCCTGGGTGAACAGGCCGCCGGCGTAGACGGTGTCCTCGGTGACGGTGAGGGAGTAGACGCCGGTGCCGCCGATGGCGGGGCGCACGCCGTCCACCAGTTCGCCGGTCCGCGCGTCGAGCACCGCGATGTTCCAGCGGGACTCGCCGTTGACGCGGGAGAAGGAGCCGCCGATGTAGATGCGGCTGCCGTCGGGGGAGGCGGCGACGGCCTTGACGGGGCCGTTGACCTCGGGCGCCCAGTCCGGATCGAGCTCGCCCGTGGTGATGTCGAAGGCCAGGGCGTTGCTCCGCGGGGTGAGCTGCGTGCCGGGCGCCGCGAGCGGGGCGCGGGCGTTGTCGAAGTCGCCGACGGCGTAGACGGTGTCGCCGTTCATGGTCTGGGCCCAGACGTAGCCCTCGTCGATCTGCACGGTGGGCAGGGCGTCGGCGGTGACGACGTCCTCGGTGCGCTGCAGCACCGGGGGGACGGCCGCCTCGGCGCGGGGGGTGAGGCCGGGCGTGAGCACGAGCGTGCTCGCCACCAGCGCCGCCATCAGGGCGAGCGCGGTCAGGGACCGGAGACCGCCGGTACGGGTCGCGGCGGTCACGGGGTGGTCCCCGTGAAGACGGAGGCGGTGTCGCCGGGGGTGGGCTGCACGGTCACGGTGACCTCACGGTCCGTCGGGTCCTCCAGCAGGAAGACGTACAGGGCGCTGGTGCTCTCGCCGGCGGCGAGCTCCCCCTCGAAGGGGGCGAAGGGCTCGGAGAAGGTGGGGACGGCCAGTTCCCCGTCGGCCGTCTCCACGGAGACGGTGGTCGAGCCCAGGTCCTGGGCCTCCTCGCCGTCGTTGCTGATCTCCACCTCGACGACGAGCGCGGGGCCGTCGACCTCGCCGGGGGTGGCGGCCTCCACCTCGGTGGCGCCGATCTCGCCGAGGGAGACGACGAGGCCGTCCCCGACCTCGGCGGTCTCGTCGATGCCGGCCTCGGTCTCGTGCACCTCGGGGGCGGCGGTGGGGCCGACCTCCTCGGGGTCGGCGGGGGCCTCCCAGGTGCTGGTGGGCTCCTCGGGGGTCGGGTCGTCCCCGGCTGCCCGGGTCTCGGGGGCCTCGGAGCTCCAGTCCTCGGGGCTCCTGGTCGATCCTCCGCCGTCGGAGGCGCCGCCGCCGGCGGTGCTGCCCCCGGTATCGGAGGCGGTGCCCGGGTCGGCGGCGGGCTCCTGCTCGGAGCAGGCGGAGGCGCCGATCGCGAGGCCGGCGGCGAGGGTGGTGGTGGCGAGCACGCGCAGCGCGCGCCGTGGTCGAAGGAGGGAGCGGGGGGAGTCGAGCATCTCGGTCTCCAGACGCGGCAGGGCGGGAACGGGGCGGCCGGGGGCGGCCGGGGTCAGGTGCTGGGCAGGGCACCCATCTCGCGGAACCACTTGGCGGCCGCGAGGAGGAGGAAGCCGACGCTCGCCGCGGTGAGCAGACCGTAGCCGAGCAGGAAGGGCACGGGCAGTCCCCACAGCAGGAAGACGAGGCACACCAGGCCGAAGTCGGTGGGCGCCAGCAGCAGGGAGCGCCCGAGGGTGCCCCCGCCGCGCTCATGGGTGGAGGCGGTGCCGTGCTTGCCCTTGAGCAGGTCGTTCAGCAGCATCGCGGAGAAGAAGGTGCTCGCGCTGATCGAGAAGAAGATCGGCACCAGCAACGTCCAGGTCTGCCCGTCCGGGACGGTCCGGAACATGCCGATGAGCACGGCGAGGTGCAGGGAGGAGATCTTCAGGGTGTCGATGAAGTGGTCCAGCCACTCGCCCTGGGGGCTGCCGCCGCCGCGCAGCCGCGCCACCTGACCGTCGGCCGAGTCCCAGGCGTAGCCGAGCGCCAGCAGCAGGGCGATCACGATGCCCATCACCACGGTGCGGGGCGCCGCGGCGATCAGGACGATGGCAACGGCCGAATGCGTGGCGGAGACCAGGGAGACCTGGTTCGGGGTGAGGCCGATCCGGTAGGCGACGGCGGCGAGTACGCGGCCCAGCCGACGGTTGACGTAGACGGAGTAGGCGGGCGCACCGCGGGCGTGGCCCTTCTGTGCGCGGCTGAGCCGGTGATAGGCCTCGGCGACCATGCGTACTTCCTGATCGTGCGGGGGGTAGGGGTGGGGGAGGACGGTCGGGATCCCCGTCCGTCGGAGTCGTCCGGTATGGTCCGGATCATCCGATATCGCCTGAAACATACCCCGCGCCGGGATCGTTCTTGGTTTTCGTGTGACCTGTTCGAGGCGTTGTGATCGGTTCGTGTCCTAGCCGTCGCGTGATCGCGACGGTCCCCCTCCCGTCCCCTCCTGGAGCCGTTCCGTGCCCGAGTCCTCCGGCAACGTCCTCGCCCTCAGCAGTACCTGGCCGAGCGGCGGCCCCGAGCCAGCGGTCTCCGCCGTGGAGGGAGAGGAGGAGCGGATTCCCCTCGCGGTGGTCGTGGTGAGCTACGGCGACCCCGCCCTGATCGCCCGCACCCTCGACCCCGCCCTGGACGCGGACCCCTCCGCCCTCGTGGTCGTGGTCGACAACTTCTCCCGCGCCGACCATCGCGAGCGGGTCCGCGAGCTCGCGGCGGAGCGCGGGTGGCTGCTGGTCCCCGCGGCGAACGAGGGCTTCGGGGCCGGGGTGAACCGCGGGCTTGAGGCCGCCATCCGCCGCGGCCACCGTGCCCTGATCCTGCTGAACCCGGATGCTGTCGCCCCGCTGCCCGTGCTGCAGGAGCTGGCCCGCCAGGTCACCGCGGACCCCGAGGTGCTGGTCTCGCCCTTCATGGACACCTCCGCGGGGCACCGTCACTACCGCGGCACCTCGGTCAACCACCGCACCGGCCGGATGCGCTCGGTGTGGACCGAGGGGGACACCGACCCCGAGTGGGGCAACTGGCTCAGCGGCGCCTGCCTTGCCCTCAGCGACCACGCCGCCGAGCGGCTCGGCGGGATGAGCGAGGACTACTTCCTGTACTGGGAGGACGTGGACGTCTCCCGGCGGGCCGCGGCCCGGGGCCTGCGACTCGCCCTGCGCCCGGACCTGCGGGTCGTCCACGACGAGGGCGGCACCCACGGGCGTCGTCACTCGCTGGCGAAGTCGCCGCTGTACTACCGCTGGTCGATCCGCAACCGGCTGCTGTTCGGGCGCCGTCACCGCCGCGGACTCGCCTGGTGGCGCTGGGTGGCCGCGACCCCGCGCGAGTCCTGGATGATCTGGCTGCGCGGCGGGCGCAAGCAGCTGTTCACCGACCCCCGCGGTGTGCTGGGCGCGGGTCGGGGCCTGCTGGAGGGGCTGACCCTGCTGGGTCGGCGGCCCGGCCCCGGTCCGGCCGAGCGACGCGGCGGGCTCTCCGAGGACCTCGGGGCGGACCCTGCCCCGGACGGGGCGCCGGGGGAGCGGCGCGGGACGGGCCTGAGCCTGCGCATCGCCGTGCCCACCTTCCGGCGGCCCGCGCAGCTCGCCCGGCTGCTCGCCGCCATCCCCGAGCGGGTTCAGGAGCTGGCGGCGACCGAGCCCGAGCTCACGGTCGACGTGCTGGTGGTCGACAACGACCCCGAGGGCTCCGCCTCCGCCGTCGTCGCCGCGGCCGAGGGTCCCGTGCCGCTGCGCCACGTGGTCGAGGCGACACCCGGCATCGCCGCCGTGCGGGAGCGCGCCCTGCGTGAGAGCGGCCAGAGCGACCTGCTGGTCTTCATCGACGACGACGAGGTTCCCCGCGCGCGCTGGCTGACCGCGCTGCTGGAGGTGTGGCGCGCCCACCGGCCCGCCGCCGTCGCCGGCCGCGTCGTCTCCCTGCTGCCCGAGGGGCTCGACCCGTGGATCGTCGCCTCCGGCACCTTCCGCCGCCCCGAGCGCCCCACCGGCGCCCGGCTCGACGCCGCCGCCACCGGGAACCTGCTGCTGGACCTGCGCCGGGTGCGGGCCGCCGGGATCGGCTTCGACCCCGCGCGCGGGCTCTCCGGCGGGGAGGACACCCTGTTCACGCGGCGCCTGGCCGCCGCGGGGGAGACCCTCGTCTGGTGCGGGGAGTCCGTCACCGAGGACGAGGTGGTGCCCGAGCGCCTGACCCGCGACTGGGCCCTGCGTCGCGCGGTCAGCACCGCGAACTCCACCGTCGACACGGCCCTGCACCTGGCCTCCGGCGGGGCTGGGCGCCTGCGGGTGCGGGCCCGCTACGTGCTGGGCGGCGCGGCGCGGCTCCTCGCCGGGCGCGGGCGGGAACTGCTGGGCCGGGCGACCGGGAACCTGGTCCACGAGGCACGCGGCGCCCGGGCCGCCGCCCGGGGACGCGGCATGGTCTCCGGCGCGCTTGGTCAGCGGGTGCAGGAGTACGCCCGCCCGGACTGAGGTGCGCGACGTGACCTGCGCGGCGTGAGCGGTGGCGTCGTCCCGGGGTCAGGCTCCCCGGGTCGCCCGGCGCGGCGCGCGCTGCCACCGCGGACCGGAGCGGGCGTAGGGCGCGGCGACGAAGCCGAGGCAACCGGCCAGCACCCCGAGGCCGCTGGCCTGCCGGATCTCGCCGCGCGCCCGCAGGGGCAGGGACCCGCGGACCCGTCCCAGCAGGGTCTGCAGGGTCCCGGCCGCCAGCTGTCGCAGGCCGATGAGGACCCACCGGGCCTGCTGCCCCCACCGGGCGACGAGGTCCGGCGCGAGCAGCCGGTCCACCAGCACGTGCGTGGCCGACTGCGCCCGCCGTCGGGCGAGGTGGAAGGCGCGGGTGTTGCGCTCCGGCGGGATGGTCTCCTCGACGCCCGCCTCGGCGCACCAGAGGATGCGGCCGCCCGCGGCGGTGAGCTGCCCCGTCAGCAGCGAGTCCTCCCCGCCGGACAGGCCGAGGGCGGGGTCGAACCGCAGCCCGTGCGCCTGCACGAACGCGAGGTCGAGCAGCAGGTTGTTGGTGGCCGCGCGGGACAACGGGTAGCCGGTGGGCAGGCCGGGACGCTCCTCGCGACGGGAGACGCCCCCGGCGGCGATCCAGGGGTCCTCGCCGCCCAGGAAGACCGGGTGCACGGGGCCGGCCACGGCGGTGGCCTCGTGCCGCGAGGCCGTGGCGAGCAGGCCGGTCAGCCATCCGGGACGGGGGCGTTCGTCGTCGTCGAGGAGCACGAGGACATCGGCCCCGGCGGCCTCGGTGAGGATCCGGTTGCGGGCGTGGCTGATGCCGGGCCGCGGTTCGTGGACGTAGCGCAGGGGCACCGCCGTGGCCGCCGCGGCGGCCTCCACCGCGGTGCGCGCGCTCGCCTCCGGGTCGTTGTCCACCACCAGCAGCTCGACCCGCGGGGCCGGGTCGCCGCTGCGCATCACGGCGCGGGCCTGCGTCTGCAGGGCGGGCAGCAGGGCGGCCAAGGTCTCCGGGCGACGGTAGGTCGCGGCGGCGACGACCACGCGGGAGGGCTGGGGCACGGCGGGACCTCCGGGTCGGCCAGGGATGCAGGGGGGTGTCCCTATGTTCTGAGTCAAGCCGCAAGAGCGGCCGGCTCTGGGGTCGGGGTGGTGGTCGGGGGCTGGTAGTAGGTGCCGTCGCGGAGCATCGCGAAGATGACGTTGCAGCGGCGGCGGGCCAGGCAGATCACGGCGGCGTTGTGGCGCTTGCCCCTCGGCGCGTTTGCGATCGTAGTAGGCCTTGGAGATCGGGTCCGAGTGAGAGGCGACCCAGGCGGAGTAGAACAGCGCGTTCTTGAGCCGCTTGTTGCCTGAACGTGCGGGGAACTCTCCGCGGATCGAGGTGCCGGATCTTCGTGTGACCGGCGCGATTCCGGCATAGGCCGCGAGGTGGCCTGGGGTCTCGAACGCGGAGGCGTCGCCGATGGTCAGGAGGATCTGGGCGGCGGTCTTGATGCCGATCCCCGGCATGCTCATCAAGACCGAGGCGAGAGGGAAGTCCTCCAGCATGGTCTCGACCTCCCTCGCCACGGTCGCCCGCTGCTCCTTCAGCTCCTTCACCTGACCAGCGACTCTGGGAATCACGAGCTCCACTGCCGCGGTCGCTGGCACGATCACGGTCTGCTCCGCGAGCGCGGTGAAGATCTGGTCGATCAGTACTTCGGGGTTGCGGCGCGAATGGGTCCGGGCGAACCGTAGAACCCTGCTCCGGCCTGCACTCTTGAACCCGGTCGGGCCTCCGAACTTCTCCAGCAGGTCCAGCACGAGCCCGGTCGAGAGGGTCCCGCCGACGAAGACTCGCTCGAGCGCGGGATGAATCTGCGTGAGCAGAGACCGGATCCGGTTCAGCGCCCGCGTGGTCTCGTGGGCGAGGTCCTCGTCGAAGCCAGCGAGCACCTTCAGAGCGGAGAGGACGTCGCTGTCGCGGTCGACCTGTCGGAGGGTGTGGGGCATGGTCCGGGCCGTGTCAGCGATGATGAACGCGTCCCGCGCGTCGGTCTTTGACCTGCCCGGATAGAGGTCTGCGGCCTTCCGCATCGCCAGGCCCGGCAGGTAGGCGACGGAGCAGCCGACGTCGCGGGCGACCGCGATCGGCAACGCTCCGATGGTGTTGGGCTGATCGACCACCATCAGTACTTCACCGTGGTTCTGCAGCTGGGTGAACAGCTCGCGGAGCTCGGACTCGTCCTGCGGGAGAGGCTTGTCGAACAGCTTGTTCCCGGCGGGATCTAGCGCGCAGGCATGATGACTGCTCTTCCCGACGTCGAGGCCGACGACGACCGCGAATCGTGTGTCCATGATGCTGTCCTTCCCTGGAGCATCATTGCTGGTCGCAGTCTTGACACCCGGTGCCGGCACCCACGTTACGAAGAGACCTCAGCAATGCTGGGCCGTGTCCCTATCAGCGGTCAACGCGTGTCTCCCGGCCGGGCGGCAACACCCCCCGGACCATTGATGGCAGGGCAACAAAGCCATACCCGGCCGAGCGACCAGACCCCGTCCATCGGGGTGCTCACAAGGTAACGGGCGGCGCGCCGCGGGGAACCGTGCGACGCGCCGCTCGCAGCGAAGACTAGAGAGCCCGGGGCGGAACGGACAAATCGGTCCCGTCCGCTGTGGATCGGGAGGGATCAGTCCTCGAGCCGCATCCAGGCATCGCCCCGCACCCGCAGGCCCAGCGTCACCGCCCGGGCGATCAGGAAGATCAGCGTGCAGGCCACCCACAGCGCCGCCAGCCCCCACGGCCCGGACCAGCCCGAGACGTACACGAAGCCCGCGAAGGGCAGGGTGACCAGGGCATTGATCACGCCGACGCGGGCCAGGTAGGGGGCGTCGCCGGCGCCCATCAGCACCCCGTCCAGCACGAAGACGTAGCCGGCCACGGGCTGGGCGATCATCAGCACCCAGAGCGCGGCGCGCAGGTTCTCCTGCACGGCGACGTCGGGGGTGAACAGGGCGGGGACCACGTAGCTCGCGCCCAGCAGCAGCACCCCGGTCACCACGCCGCCGCCCACGCCCCACCACATCAGCCGACCGGTCACGGCGCGGACGGCGGGGGCGTCCCTGGCGCCGAGGTGGCGGCCGGTGAGGGCCTGCCCGGCGATGGCGAGGGCGTCCAGGGCGAGGGACAGCAGGGTGAACACGGTCAGGGCGATCTGGTGGGCGGCGAGCTGCACGGTGCCGAGCTGCGTGGCCACCAGCGTCCCGGCCAGCAGCACCACCCGCAGCGAGAGCGTCCGCACGAACATCGGCACCGCGTCCCGGCCCGCCGCCGCCATCTGCCCCGGGTGGGGGCGCAGCCCCACCTGTTCGCGCCGCGCGGCCCGGGCCACGACCACCAGGAGCACCAGGGCCATGCCCCACTGCGCGATCACGGTGCCGATCGCACTGCCGGCGATGCCGAGGCCCGCCCCGAAGATCAGCGCCGCGTTCAGCGGGATGTTCACGAGCGCACCGGCGACGGCCACCACCAGCGGCAGCCGGGCATCCTGCAGGCCGCGGACCAGGCCGGTGGCGGCCTGCACGGCCAGCATCGCGGGGATCCCGGCGGCGCTGATCCGCAGGTAGATCGTGGCCTGCTCGAGCACCTCGGGGCTCGGCCCGAAGAGGACCAGCAGCGGTCGGCCCGCCAGCAGCAGGATCAGCGCGGCCGCCAGGCCGATCGCGAGCGCCAGCCAGCAGGCGTCGATCCCGCGGGCCAGGGCCTCCCGGCGGCGCCCGGCCCCGAAGGCCCGGGCCACGGCGGCGGTGGTCGAGTAGGCCAGGAACACCGACAGCCCCACCACCGTGGTGAGGATCGCCGAGGCCAGGCCCAGGCCCGCCAGCGGCACCGTGCCCACCCGGGCGATGAAGGCCGAGTCCGCCATCACGAACAGCGGCTCCGCCACCAGCGCCCCGAGGCTCGGCACGGCCAGGCGCAGGATGTCCCGGTCCACTGCCTGCCGCGCCCGGCCCGGGGACGTCCCTGCCGGGTCGGGGGAGGGCGGGGAGTCGGGGGAGCGCGAGGTCACCCCACCATTCTGGTCCAGCCCGCCCCGTGGTGGTGCCCCCACCGTGTCGGGTCCGCACCGCTGAGAACGGGCGTCAGGTGCACCGTCAAGGCTCAGGAGGCGTTCGTGGTGCACGGGGAGCCGGTTTTCAGCGCTGAGGCCAGCCGCCGTGCCCGGGTGTGACCTGATCGGGCCCCAAACTCCTACGGAGGTCGGATACGGAGGCGTATCGGGGCGTGGGAGAGTACCCGGGCAGGGTTCCGGAGGAGTGTGCTCCGCAGCTGGTCGACGGTCCGGGCACCCCGCGCCACGCGCCACCTTGACCTCCCCGAGGAGCCTCATGTCCCGCCTCGCTCGCCTGAGCCTGAACAACCGCGCCTTCATCGCGCTGGTGTGCATCGCGGTCTCGATCATCGGCGCCTTCGCCATGACGACCATGCGCCAGGAGCTGATCCCCTCCGTCTCGCTGCCGCAGGTGCAGGTGGTGACCTCCTCGCCGGGCTCCTCCTCGGAGCAGATCCAGGAGCGCATCTCCGGCCCCATCGAGCAGGCCGTCAGCGGGCTCGAGAACGTCGAGTCCACCACCTCGACCTCGCAGGCCGGCACCTCGATGGTCACCCTCGAGATGTCCTACGGCACCGACGTGGCCCGCACCTCCAACCAGGTCGACGCCGCGCTGAACCAGATCGAGGACCAGCTGCCCGAGGACGCCGAGCCGCAGGTCGTCTCCGGCGGCACCAGCGATCTGCCGGCCGTGGTGCTCTCGGTCTCCTCCGACCTCGAGCCCTCCGAGCTGGCCGATCGCCTCGACGCCGCCGTGGTCGAGGACCTCGAGCGCATCGACGGCGTCTCCTCCGTGGCCGTGATCGGCGCGCCCGAGGAGATCGTCCGCATCACCCCCGACGAGGACGAGCTGGCCGCCCGCGGCCTCAGCGAGTCCGACATCTCCACCGCCCTGGACGAGAACGGCCTCTCGGTGCCCGGCGGCTCCGTGACCGACGGGGACAAGAGCCTCGACGTGGTCGTGGGCCAGTCCATGGACAGCATCGAGGACCTCGAGACGATGGTGCTGATGCCCTCCGAGGAGGCCCAGGAGCAGGCGCAGTCCGCCGGCCAGACCCTGGAGACCACCACCCTGGCCGACGTCGCCACCGTGGAGCGCACCACCGAGGACGCCACCTCCATCTCCCGCACCGACGGCCGCGAGTCCCTGGTGCTGATGGTGACCGCCACCGCCGACGGCAACGTCGTGGACATCTCCGAGGACGTCGACGCAGTCCTCGAGGACACCCTCGCCGACGTCGGCGGCGACGCCGAGAGCGCCGTCGTCTTCGACCAGGCGCCCTTCATCGAGGAGTCCATCGTCGCGCTCGCCGAGGAGGGCCTGCTGGGCCTGGTGATGGCGATCGGCGTGATCCTGCTGTTCCTGCGCCGGGTGCGCCCCACCATCGTCACCGCGATCTCGATCCCCACCTCGCTGCTGATCGCCTTCATCGGCATGCTGGTCACCGGCTACACGCTGAACATGCTGACCCTGGCCGCGCTGACCATCTCCATCGGGCGCGTGGTCGACGACTCGATCGTGGTCATCGAGAACATCACCCGCCACCTGTCCTACGGCAAGGCGCGGATGCGGGCCATCCTCGACGCGGTGGGCGAGGTGGCCGGCGCGATCACCGCCTCCACCCTGGCCACCGTCGTCGTGTTCCTCCCGATCGCGCTGGTCTCGGGCATGTCCGGGGAGCTGTTCCGGCCCTTCGCCCTCACCGTGGCGATCGCGATGCTGAGCTCCCTGCTGGTCTCCCTGACGATCGTGCCGGTGCTGGCGTACTGGTTCCTGCGCCGCCCCAAGGACGCCCCCTCCGCGCACGACGAAGAGGGCGCCGCCGCGGCCCGCGAAGCCGCCGAGGCGAAGGAGGAGCGCTCGATCCTGCACCGGATCTACGCCCCGATCCTCCACCTCACCCTGGACACCCTGCCCCGCCGCCTGGCGACCCTCGCGGTCTCCCTGGTGGTCCTGGTGGGCACCGTGTTCCTGGTGCCGCTGCTGACCATCAACTTCCTGGGCGACACCGGGCAGAACCTCGCATCGATCACCCAGACCCTCCCCGCCGGCACCTCGCTCGAGGACTCCTCGGACAAGGCCGCCGAGGGTGAGGAGGCGCTGATGGACCTCGACGGCGTCGAGACGGTGCAGACCACCATCGGCGGCAGCCAGTTCTCCTTCTCCAGCGCCGAGAACGAGATCAGCTACTCCATCACCACCGACACCGAGGCGGACCAGGAGGCCCTGACCGACGAGATGGTCTCGGTGCTGGCCGACATCCCCGACTCCGGGGAGGTGGAGGCGGCCGACGTCACCTCCGCCACCGGCTCCACCTCGGTGGACATCCAGATCACCGGCCCCACCGCCGAGGCCCGCCAGGAGGCCAACGACCTGCTGCTGGCCGAGCTGGACCCGCTGCCTGCGGGCGTCGAGGAGGTCACCAGTGACCTGGAGGGCGACCAGCCCACCGCCGTGGTGACCGTGGACCGCGAGGCCGCCGCCGAGCGGGGCTTCACCGAGGAGGCCGTGGTCGGCCTGGTGGCCCAGCAGCTCTACCCGGGCGCCATCGGCACCATCACCCTCGAGGACACCGAGCTGGACATCGTCGTGGAGCAGGGCGACAGCGTCGACACCCTGCAGCAGCTGCGCGACCTCGAGCTCGCCCCCGAGGTGTCGCTCACCGACGTGGCCTCCGTGGACGAGGAGCTCTCCCGCCCCTCGATCACCACCCAGGACGGCCTGCAGACCGTCACCGTCTCCCTCGCTCCCGAGGGTGAGGACGTGGGCGCCGTGACCACGGCGGCGAACGAGGCGATCGAGGCGGTGGACCTGCCCGAGGGCGTCTCCGCCACCGTGGGCGGCACCTCCGCGGACATCGACGAGACCTTCGGGCAGCTCGGCATCGCCATGCTGGCCGCGATCCTGCTGGTGTACGTCCTGCTGGTGTGGATCTTCAAGTCCCTCGTGCAGCCCCTGGTGCTGCTGGTCTCGATCCCCTTCGCCGCCACCGGCGCCCTGGGCCTGCTGGTCATCACCGGGGTGGCCCTGGGGCTGCCCTCGATGATCGGCCTGCTGATGCTGGTGGGCATCGTGGTCACCAATGCGATCGTGCTGATCGATCTGGTGAACCAGTACCGCCGCCAGGGCATGGGCCTGGACGAGGCGCTGCACCTCGGCGCCGCCAAGCGTCTGCGCCCGATCCTGATGACCGCCGCGGCGACGATCTTCGCGCTGCTGCCGATGGCCTTCGGCATCACCGGCAACGGCGGCTTCATCGCCCAGCCGCTCGCGGTGGTCGTGATCGGCGGCCTGATCTCCTCCACCCTGCTGACCCTGGTGATCGTGCCGGTGCTGTATCGGATCACCGAGGGCCCGGGGGAGCGGCGCCGCCTGCGCCGCGAGGAGCGGGAGGTCGCGGAGAAGGCCGCCGCCGACCGGGCGGCCGCAGAGCGCCGTGCCCGCCACCGTAGCGAGGCCGCCGAGGAGACTTCAGTGCCCACGGAGGCCGCGGCGATGAGCTCTTCTCCGGTCCCGAGCGCGGAGAGTTCCTCCGCATCGCAAGTCGGCCCGGAGGACACCGCCGCGCGCGGGGCAGATGTTGCCCCGGCGGAGGACTCGACCCCGGCGGCCTCGACCGGCCCCGCGGCGGCCGGACACGGCGCCCGCAAGCCCTCCCTCAAGGAGCGCGGCGGCCTCGTGGGCATCCTGCGCCGACGCCGCCGACGCTGATCTCCGGCTCCCGAAGACCGGACGCCGGTGCGTCCCGCCCTCGCGGCGGGGTGCGCCGGCGTCCTGCGCGTTCCGGCCCGGCATCGGGCCGATGCCGCAGGGTCCGGTCCCTGCCCCGTAGAACCGTCGGATGGCACCGCGGACAGGAGTGGAAACGACAGGAGTGGAAACATGGTAGAAAAGGGGCGAAAACGGTGCGTCTCCCGATTGGTCGGGAGGTCCGCCCTGCCCCGCCGCCTCCCCGTCCGCCCGCACCGTCTGCTGAGGTAGTCATGTTCCAGCGTGCCCGCCCCGAGAGCCCCACGGTGGGGCAGATCACGCGCCGCCGTGTGATCGGGGCGAGTGCGGCCACAGGTCTCGTGCTGGCGACGTCCGGGGCCACGGGGCAGCGCGAGCAGCTGTCCGACCGGCGGGTCGCGACCAACCTGTTCACCACGGGGCCGCCACCGGGGATGGGTGCGACCATCGGATCCTTCGACGACACGGGCTCGAACGCGGCGGACCTGCACGAGGACCTGCGACGCATTTCTGAGCTCGGAGGCACGTGGGCGCGGATGAACCTCTCCGCCGGCCACCTGGTGTCCGATTGGGACGCGCCCGACGGACCCGTCACCCTCCGCCCCGCCGCTGTTGAGCAGAACCATGCTCTGCTCGACGATGCCGCCCAGCGCGGGCTCGCCATCTGCATGATGTACATCAACCACTACCCTCGCACCGAGGCGAGCCACGCCACCTGGGTCGAACGGACCACTGCCTGGTGGAGAGTCGCCAGTGCCGAGTTCGCGCCCAAGATCGCGATGGCGCAGATCTTCAATGAAGCAGCCGGCCATCACTACCGCTTCTACCGGGATGTTCCCGCGGTACGCGAGGAGGCCTATCGCCGGGAGATGGCGGATCTGATCCTGCTGGCTCGCTCGGTGATCCATGAGTTCAACCCTCAGGTGCAGGTCACCACCAATCTCTACGGCTGGCCCGTGGGACCGGACATCGAGGAGCAGTGGCACCGCGAACAGGCGGATCTCGCCCCGGTGCAGGACCTGCTGACCGTGGACGCCTACGTGGACTGGGGCGATGAGGGCGCCGAGACGCTGAACGGGTTGATCCCCCGCGTCGCGCGGCTCGAGGAGGCCTTCGGCAAGCGGGTCGCGATCGGAGAGATCGGCGTGCCCGACCTCGGGCTCGCCCCGTCCGTTCACGCCGACCGGCTGGAGCGGATCGTCACCATCGTCAAGGCTGCCCTTCCGACCGCCTACGCCACCTTCATCTATCAGCTGCGGGATTCGACGGTCGGCCCGGAGTTCGAGCAGACCTTCGGGCTGGTCGAGGCCGACGGCACGCCCAAGGAGGCGTTCCGACGCCTGGAGAGGATCGGACTGGCATGAACGACCACGGAGCGCAGCCCCACGTCCCCCCACAGATCTCCGTGCTGATCCCGGTGTACAACGGTGAGGGGTCCCTGGAGGCCCAGCTCGATGCGCTGGCATCGCAGCAGGTGCCGGAGCCTTGGGAGGTCATCGTCTCCGACAACGGGTCGACGGACGGCACCCGGGACCTGGTTCTCTCCCGGCGCGAGGAGTTCCCCGTCCCGCTCCGGGTGATCGACTCCGGCGCGCACCCCGGCGTCTCCTACGCGCGCAACGCCGCGATCCAGGCGGCACGTGCCGATCGGATCGCGATCTGCGATGCCGACGACGTGGTGGGCCCCCAGTGGTTGCGCGGGGCCCTGGATGGTCTGGCCCGCCATGATGCCGTCGGGGGCCCACTCCGCCGGCTGCTGGACCCCTTCGACCCCGATGCCCCGACGATCGCCTTCGAGTCGGTGGGGCCGGAAGGCCTGATGGGCAACAACGTCGCGATGCGCATGGAGATCGTGCAGGCGATCGGCGGCTTCGACGGGTCCTTCACGACGTATGGGCGTGAAGATTTCGAGTTCTCGGTGCGACTCCTGCGAGCAGGCGCAGATCTGGGCCGCGATGACCGGGTGCTGCTGTACTACAACCTCTCGGACACGAGTTGGACATTCGTGCGCAAGATCTTCGACAGCGCCCGGTCCGACGTCCAGATCTGGCGACGCCACCCGGAGGACTTCCCGGATCGCCAGGGGCGCTCCTATGTCGTGCGGCGATTCCTCACCCTCCCGCTGGAGGTCGTCCGAGCGTGGAGTCGTGGGGGCGCCCGGCCGGCAGCCCGAGTGGTCGTGAGTCTCGCGGGTCACGCCCGGGCTCTGCTTCCTCCGCAGCGGCCGCTGCTGCCGCCGATGTACCTTGCCGACATGCCGCCGGTGACGGAGATCGACGCCCTCGACTGAGGACTCCGCGAGGTCCGCCGCCGGAGCGGGCGCTCAGCCCTTGCGGCGGTCCCGGAACTGGTAGGCACGGCGGTGCAGGGCGGGGGAGAGCAGGGCCAGCGTCCAGGAGGCGGCGTCCTTGCGGTGCCCGTCCCTGGCCAGGGTGAGCACGTCCTTCCAGCTCATCCGTGCGCGGCACCACGAGGTGACCTCGGTCCGCAGCTCGCTCGGGCGACTCTCCCGGGCCGCCTTGTTCAGCATGTGGGAGACGGTCAGGCGACGCATGGTCGTATCCAGCCGGGCGGCCTCGGTGGGGTCGAAGACCTCACGGATCATCGGCGTGACGAAGCCGGGGACCTCGGCCAGTGTCCACACGGACTCGTGCAGGCCCCCGGCGATCGACTCGGCGTGGATCGTGTACCGGTACAGCGGGCGCTCCACGTAGGCCACCAGGGTCGAGGTCGCGAGGTGGCGGAGGAGGAACACCCAGTCCGAGTAGACGAGCTCCTCGGGGGAGGTGACGGTGGGGCGGCGCAGGAGCACGTGCTGGCTGCCGGCGATATCGTTGTGCAGCAGACGCCGCATCGCCTCCTTCTCGTCGGAGACCGAGCCCGGCGGCGGATTCCAGAGCTGCGTCCCGATCTCGTGGCCGTCGCGCACGCAGAGGATCGGTGCCAGCACCGCGTCGGCCCCGAACCGTTCGCCGGCCTCCAGCATGACGGCGAGGTAGTCCGGCTCGATCAGGTCATCGGCGTCGACGAACACGACCCATTCGCCGCGGGCGCGGGCGATCGCATGGTTGGTCACGGCCGCGTACCCGCCGTTGACGGGGCGACGGTCCACGATCAGGCGGGGGTCGTCGGGGAGGTCGTCGGGCACCGGCTGGTCCGGTGAGCCGTCGTCGATCACCAGCAGTTCCAGATCGTCCATCGTCTGGGCGAGCACCGAATCGAGCGTGGGTCGGATGCCCTCGCCGACACGGTATGCCGCGACGACGACGGTCACGCGGGGAGAGGTGGAGGGGGCGGTCATGGGCTGCTCCTGGAGAGATGGGGAGGTCCGGGGGAGGCGGTCGGGCCGGGGGGCTGCTAGGTGTCGAGCGGAAGGGGCCCGATGTCCGCGCGATGGCGGCCGCCCGCCGTGGGGGCTCGAGAGGAGACGGGGACCCCTTCGTCGCGGCGGCGACCGTGCAGCGGGTCGGCGGCGTCCGGGTTCCGGGTGGGCATGACCGGGTCGTCCTCGCCGCCCTCCGGGTCGTCCCCTGCGCCCTCGCCACCACGGCGGCGCAGCATCAGGTGATCGACCACGAACATCGCCGCCAGCAATCCGTCGGAGACCGCCACGGCGATCCCCGCGCCCACGGCTCCCCAGAGCCAGCCGGCCGGGAGCACCAGGGCAAGGTGCACGATCGCCCCGAGCACGGAGATCCGCGCGACCTGGCGGAAACGGTGCGCGGCAGTGGCGCGCAGCTGCAGCGACTGGGTGAGTCCCACGAAGGCGAGGGCCACCCCGAGCAGCTGCGTCACCGGCACGGCGGGGGCCATCTCGGCGCCCAGGTACCACGGCACGAACCAGGGAGCGGTCAGGATCAGCGCGAGCCCGGCCAGCGCGTAGATCCCGATCAGACCGATCGTGATCACGCGCTGCAGGTGGGCGGCGTGCTCGCCCTCGCGGGTCATGCGCGGCAGCATCACGTCGACCACGCCGCGCATCACCCCGCGCACGGCGTTGGAGAAGCGTTCGGCGGCGCCGAAGAAGGCCACCTGGGTGGGCGTGGCGACCACGCCGAGCACCACCGAGTTCGAGCTGCCCAGGATGATGCCGGAGGCGTTGGAGACGAACAGCGGGAAGGAGTCGCGCAGCGCCTCGGTGACGTCGGCGAAGCGCAGGGGCACCCGCTGCACGGAATGCCAGACCCGCCAGATCATCAGCCAGGAGGTCAGGGCGGACAGCGCGAGCGGGAGCTGCTGCCACAGCATCGCCAGCACCAGGTCCTCCGGGCCGCGCACGGTGAGCACCAGGAAAACGAGCGCGACCAGGCGGGAGGTGGCGGTGAGCAGGGCGAAGGCCTTGACTCTCCCGGTGCCCTGCAGCAGCCAGGTGGGGTACATCGCGCCCACCCCGATGGCGAGCAGCCCCACCAGGTACATCGCCCAGTACTCGCGGAGCTGAGGCGCCAGCAGCACGATCCCGATCAGCACGCCGCCGGAGACCACCCAGAGCAGGGCCTTCGCGGCGAGGGTCGAGACCACCACGAGGGAGCGCTCCTCCCGGCTCCCGGCCACCGCGATGCGGCGCAGGGCGCTCATGCCGAAGCCGAAGTCGATCACGTAGATCACGACCTGCAGCACCGCCAGCGCGAACATCAGGTGCCCGAGCGGGACCACCCCGACCACGCGGGTCAGGAACGGTAGGGAGACCAGGGGATAGGCGAAGGAGGCCAGGTATCCCAGGCCCACCACGAGGGCGTCGGAGCCGACCTTGCGGGTGGAGTCCTCCCCCTCGACGGCTCCCTCCGCGACGGAGGCGTCGCGCGCGGGTTCGTCGGTCGGTGACGTGTCCTCTCGCATGCGCCTTCCTCCGGGTCTCGGGGTGCTGCCACCGCGGCGCGGGCGCGCTCGGCCCGCTCATCGTGGCCCCACCTCGCCGGGAATGTCCATTCCCTCCCGCCCGGGACGTGATCGGCACCTCCTGGATCGGCCCTCCACGATGCCTGCATGGCCCCCGACAGGACCTCCCGCGACGCCCGTCGCGCGGCCCGGGGCGGATGGACCGTCCGCACCCGGGTGCTCTCGACGATGCTGGCCTTCATGGCCGCCGGGCTCGCCGTCACCGGGGTGCTCACCTATGCCGCCCAGTTCCGGGCCCTCGAGGACCGGGTGGAGGCCGAGCTGGGCCAGGAGCTGCGGGAGCTGGAGCGGATCGCCCAGGCCGCCGAGCGCCGCCCGGCCGAGCCCTAGCAGCACCAGCTGCGCCATCCAGCCGCGGCGCCGGCCCCCAGCAGCGGCGGCAGCGGTGGGATCGGGCCCTCCGCGGGGGACGATCCGGTGGCGGACTCCGAGGCGGGGGAGCGCGTCGTCTCAGGCCGCACGACGGGCCCGCGCGCCGAGCACCGCGGCGACGGCCTCGCAGGCCTCCGCCGGGTCCGCGAGATCCAGGGTCGGCACCACCGGCACCTCCAGCGCCCGCCGGGTCTCGGCGGTGGCCAGCGGCGAGGCGGTCAGCACGCCGGAGACCAGCAGCGGGGTGCGGTCCAGGGCGCTCAGCGCCCCGACCCCGCCGACGGCGCCGCCGGAGGCGAGCTCCTCGACCATGCCGGAGAACAGCTCCCGGACGCGGTCGGCGGACAGCCCGAAGGCGGAGGAGTGGCCGAAGTCGGTGAAGTCCGGCACCCGCGCAGCGACCGCGTCCACGAAAAGGCCGCGGTCGTTGCCGGCCCCGGTGCCGGTGGCCTTCCCGGCCGCCCCCCGCAGCCCGGCGCCGGCCAGGCCGTGGGCGAGCTGGGCCAGCAGGGTGGTCTTGCCGGAGTTCATCGAGGTGCCCAGCACCACGATCACCGGCACCCGCGCTCCCTCGCAGACCGTCGGACGGGGGCCGGCGGTGTGCGGGGCGGGGCGCTCCAGGGTGAGGGGGCCGGTGGCGCCGCGCACCACCCCGATCGGGGTGATCACGGTGGCCTCGTCGATGCGGTCGTGCTGGTCCACCACCCGGGAGGCGAGGCCCCCGGCGGCCGCGAGATGGCAGGGGCCGAGGTCGCCGGGGATCATGGCCAGGAACTGGTCGGCCGCGTAGCGGGAGCCGTATGCCACCAGGACCTCGTCGCCCTCGAACAGGACCTGGCGGCGGGAGGCGGGGCTCTTCAGACGCTTGTGCTGGCCGATCTCCGTGACCCGGGCCAGCACCAGCTCGCCGGGGGCGGGGGTGTGCCCGGCGGTGACCAGCTCGAGCTGCTCGGCGCGCTCCAGGTGGGCGGCGGCGAAGCGGGTGGAGTAGACGTGCTTGGCGCGCAGCAGACGGCGGCGCAGGCTCTCGCCGCGGGGGGCGCCGGGGGCGGCGGCCGCGACCGGGGCGGTGGGGACGGTGCGGATGACGGGGGTGGCGATCGCGGTCATGGCGGACTCCTCGGGTCACGGGGCGGGGATCCGGGGATCCCCCCCTGGTGCCGAGCAGTGAACCGGGCCGCAATGAGGCGGCCGTGAGGCGCCGATGAGACGCCTCTCATCGCCGGTGGCCGAGGGGGCGGCGGTGCCGGACGGGACGCGCCCGTCGGCCGCGCTCAGGCGATGCCGAGGCGCGCGAAGGAGTTGCGGAAGATGGTGAGCTCCTCCAGACCGGGGAGCTTCTGGATGCGCTTGTCGAGCTTGTCCAGCTCCTCCAGGTGGCCCGCGAAGAGGTGGCCCATCACGTGCTTGACCTCGCTCTCGGCCATCATCCCGGATCCCACCGGCTTCCACACCTTCGACAGCACCAGGTTCACCAGGGAGCGGGCCTTCTCCGAGGCCTCCAGCCGCGCCCGGCCCTGGGTGGTGTAGAAGGCGACGTGGCGGGTCTCCTGCTGGGCGATGCGCTTGAGCAGCGGGGACAGCGCCGGATGGTCGGTCATCGCGGCCAGGCGACGGTAGGCGGCCACAGCGGAGAGCTCGTTGGCGGCGCCCCAGGTCATGTGCACGGCCACGAAGTCGGTGCCGGCCAGGTTGCTCAGCGCCGACTGCTTGAGGGTGGACAGGGCGTTGTTCCAGCCCAGCTTCACCCGCTTCGCCTTCAGCTCGTCGTAGTCCACGACGATGCCGTGGCGGCGCAGCACCGTGGCGAGCGCCTCGCCGTGCCAGAACTCCTCGCGGTTCCACATGGTCATGAAGCCGCCGGCGTCCTCCTCCCGGTGGGAGGGGGTGACCAGCATGTCCCGCAGGAAGCAGGAGGTGTGGAACTCGACGTCACACATGTAGCGCAGCGAGCGCAGGGTGTTCGTATCCAGGGGCTGGGTGACGAAGGTGTCGAAGTCGAGGTCCTCGTACTTCACGGGCTCGGAGGTCTCGGCGAACTGCTCGAGGTCGAAGGCCATGCTCAGGCTCCGATCGTGGGGAGGGGGAGCAGGGGGGAGGTGCGCAGACCGCGGGGGGTGAGCGGACGAAGCGGCAGCAGACGGGTGATCTCCTCGGCGTCGCGGCGCAGGTCCGCCCGCACGGCCGGGTCGGCGGCGATCACGGCGAGCGCGGCCGGCAGCTCCGGGTCGGGGACGCCTCCGCCGTGGGCGGGGGAGTCCAGCGCCAGCACGAGGCGGGCGGTGCGGGCCTCGCCGCGGGAGCGGGTCACCCGGGCCCGGGCCTCGGCCACGAAGAAGGCGACCGCGTCGTCGTGACCGGCGGCGACCTCGGTCACGAGGGCGCGAGCGGTCGGGGGCAGCGTCGGTGCCAGGGCGCGCAGGGCGGTGCGCAGCCAGGACTCCTGCAACGCCGTCCGGGCCATGTGCCCGGCGGTGACTTCCTCCCCGGCCAGCGCCGTCCAGGCGGGGGCCAGCAGCGGCTGCACGCGGTCCACGTGCACGCGGCGCAGGCGCGCGGATGGGGAGGGGGCGGGGGGCTCCGGATCGGGCCGCGTCTGGCGTTCGGCGTCCAGGGCCAGCAGATCGCGCAGGGCGCGGGACTGCCAGCGCCGCCACACCATCCAGGTGGCGAGGAAGGCGGTGATGCGGGCCTCGTTGCCGGTCCAGGTGGCGAGCATCGCGCGGGACTCGGCCAGTGCTGAGGCCTCCAGGCGCTGCAGGACGCGCAGGGCGAGGCGCTGCGGCGGGGTCAGCGGCGCCTCGGCCGCGAGGGCCTCGGCGTCCACGGGCAGCCGGGCGGGGCCGGAGCGGGTGTAGGCCTCGACGTCCACCTCGGTGTGCAGCACGGCGGCGACCTCGGGGCCGCGGTGCAGGTGGCCCTCGTGGAGCCCGCGGGCGGGGTCGGTGACCGGGGCGGGCAGCGGGGCGGCGGGCGCCGGGCCGGCCGGCGGGGCCGTGGAGCGGGTGCGGTCGGCGGCCGCGGCGGGGGCCGCGTCGATCGTCGACGAACTGCTCACGCTCCACCTCTCTTCCGGGGGTCCGGACGGTCACCCCCCGGGGTCTTCGGGGCCACGGCCAGGACGGATTGCCGGCCCCATCCTACGGAGCACGGGCGGGGACCTCCCGGACGTCCGGGGCGGACCGGGAACGAGAAGGACATTCCGGGACTCCTGACAAGTTGGTAGGTTGCGACCGTGACCGCTCTCGGTGCTGACTCCGTGCCGGGCTCCGACGGCCGCGACGACCAGCACCTCGTCCCCGATCCCGAGGAACTCCGGCTCGCTCTGCGGTCTCCCGAGCTCCCCCTGCCTGCCGCCCTCACGGCGCTCGAGGCGGCCCAGCGTGTGAGCGATCTCATCCGGGCGGAACGACCCCGCGAGGCCGTCGCCGTGGCCTCCCACGGAACCCGTCTGCCCGGCACCGACCGGGACCGCGCGCAGCTCGCCGAGGCCCGGCTGTCAGCGGTGCTGGTGCCGCGGGAGGTCCCGGCCGTGGAGCGCGGACACGTGCCCCGGCTCCGGGCGCTGCCCGAGCCTGTGGACCCCGCCCCCGCCGCGGGCGAGTGGGTCGCCGCGATCGACCGCGCCGGTGCCCCGCTGCTGGCGGAGGCCGTCGCCGCCGTGCTGCTGGAGCGCGGGATCCTCACGCCGCCCCCGGCCGGGCCCGGCCCTCGCGGGGGCCGACGCCGCGCCGCGCCCCGGGAGCTGCCCGCGGACCTGCTGGCCGTGGTGCGCCTGCTGGACCTGCCCGCCGCCCCCGCCGTGGAGCCCCTGGTCCGCAGCCGGGCGCTGCGCGAGACCCTGGCCGCGGCGGACCGGCTCGAGGCGGCGCAGGACCCGGAGCTGCCGACCCTGCTGGAGGACCCCCGTCCGCTGCTGCAGGTGCGGCTCGCCCAGGCCCTCGAGGAGGCGGGGCGCCGGGAGGCCGCCGTGACCCCCGCCCTCGACGCCCTGGAGGCGCTCGAGCACCAGGCCGTCGAGCAGGGCGAGCACCCCGATCCGCGCCGTCTCGCCGTCGCCGCCCACGCTGTGCTCGCACGCGCCCTGGCCGCCACGCGGCCGCTGGTCGCCGTCGATCACGCCCTCCAGGCCCTGGACGCCCTGGAGGGCGTGGACGACCCGCCGCTGCGCGTGGGCCTGGCCACGGACCTGCTGAACGCCCTGGTCGCCGCCGATCTGACCGACCACGCGGCCTACGCCGCCGACCGGCTGCTCTCCCTGCAGCGTTCCCTGCGACAGGACGGGCAGCGACTGGCCCCGCTGCTCGCCGTGGCCACCCAGCGGGTGCGCACGGGCCGCGACCGCGCCGCCCGGGAGGTGCTCGAGGAGGTCGCACCCCTGGCCCGTGCCCAGCGCGACCGCCGCGCCTCGATGGAGGCGGCCCGCCTGGCCGCGGTGATGGCGGACCGGGCCGGGGACGGCCCGGCCACGCTGCGTCACCTCCGCCGCACCGCGGCCGACGCCCGCTGGCTCGCGGACGACCTCGCCACCCCTTCCACCGCCCGCGGTCCGCTGCTGCGCGCGGAACTGGAGGCGCACGCCCTCATCCTGCGTCGCGCCCTGGACCTCGGCGAGTTCGCCCACGCCCGCGCCGCGGCCCGCGCCGTCGAGCGCCGCACCCGGCCCGACGGCGGTCGCCTGCTGCTGCCGGCGGCGCTGCTGTGGGACCACCGGGTCGATGCCCGGGTCGGCGAGGTCATCGCCCACGGCGAGGACCTCGGCCGGCGCCATCGCGACGGGCAGGGGCTCCCGGATCGTGCCGAGCAGGAGGCCGCGGAACTGCTGGCCGCCGCCGAGGAGGCCATCGCCCTGGCCCCGGGCGGGCACCGTGAGCGGGCCCGGTACTGGGAGGCCTACCTGATCGAACGGCACGCCGCCCTGCTCGCCGGCCGGGGACGGCATGCGGCCGCGCTCTCCGCCGCCCGGCGCGCCCACGACGCCTGGCAGCGCCAGGACGCCGACCCCGAGGACCTCGAGCGCAGCGCGGCGCTGGTCGAGGACCTCTCCCGGTACCGTTCCGGGGGGCGCCGACGGGCCTGAGCAGGCGATCCGACAGGCAGGACGAGATCCGAAGGAGTCTCCGCATGGCCGATGTGACCTCCTGGCCCGAGCCCGCGGAGGAGCCTCCGGGCACCCCCGCGACGGGTCGGCGCGTGCGCAGCTTCGCCCTCGGGGGACCCCTCGAGGTCGACGTGCGCTGCCTGCGCGGGGACGTCACCCTCACCACCGGGCCCGCCGACCGCGCGCAGGTGACCCTCACGCCCCGCAGCCCGGCCGGGGAGGACCTCGCCGAGCGGACCGTGGTGCGCCTGGACCAGGGACGCCTCACCGTCGACGCGAGCGCGGAGGGCGGGGTCGAGATGGGCCAGCGCCTCGGTGCCGCGCTGCAGGCGCTGCTCGCCCCCGGTCAGGAGGAGGACTTCGCGGAGCGGGTCGCCGCCGGGGTGCAGGACGTGGTGGCCGTGAGCGAGGGGGAGGCCGCGATGGTCGACGTGGAGGTGATGGTGCCCGAGCACTCCCGGGTGGTGCTCTCCACCGGGATCGGCACCGTCACCGTGCTGGGGGAGCCGGCCCGCTGCGAGGCCCGCTCCCGTCTGACCGCCGGGGTCGGGGACATCAAAATCGCCCGCGCTGCCTCCGGCCTGATCGACGTCCGCACCGGGCTGGGGGCGGTCGAGGTGGCGGTGCCCCGGGGGACCGCTGTGCTGCTGGACCTCGCAACGGGGACGGACTGCGGGACGTGCGACTGGACGCCGCCGCGCAGCGCGGCCCCGTCGCCCGGGTGCTGGAGCTGAAGGGGCGCAGCGGCAAGGGTGACGTGCGGGTGGTGCGGCTGGACCCCTGATGCCCCGCGGCCCGTGGGAGACGGCATGGGGACTCGTCGGTCGGGGTGGGGGCGTACCGTGCCGGGCATGAGCATCGCCCTGGACCTCCTCATCGACGCCGCCTCCCGCCCCCGCGAGGCCCTGGACACCCTGCGGCAGGGGATCGCCGCCGCCCCGCGCGCCCTGGACGCCCACCCCGGCGGGCACGACAACTCCGTGGCCTGGCTGCTGTGGCACACCGGCCGCGAGATCGACGTGCAGGTCGCCGACCTCAGCGGGCAGCCCGAGCGCTGGGACGGCGGCGGCTTCGCCGAACGCACCGGCCTCGGCGAGGCGGGGGCCGGGATCGGCTACGGCCACACCCCCGAGCAGGCCCGCGCCATCACGGTGAGGGCGGCCGAGCCGCTGCTGGAATACCTCGACGCCGCCGTCGGCTCCCTGCTGGAGTACCTGGGCACACTCACCGAGGCGGACCTCACCGCGGTCATCGACGAGGCCTGGGACCCGCCGGTCACCCGCGGTGCCCGCCTGGTCAGCATCATCGACGACGCGGCCAAGCACATCGGGCAGGCGGCCTACGTGTTGGGGATGCCCGAGCTCCGCTGAGCCCCACCCGGGAACAGGGCGACCCCGGCTCCCGTCAGGGGGGGGGGAGGAGCCGGGGTCGCGGGGGCGGCGCACGCAGGGGGATGGGCGCCGCCCGGTCGGAGGGGCCCCGTGGGCCCGCGCTCCGACAGCTGGTGGATCAGCCGTTCTGCGGGGGAGTGCCACCCATGTCGCCGCCCCCGCCCCCGCCGCCCATCTGGGTGCCGAGCTCGTCGGCCGAGGTGATCTCGGTGCCGTTGGCGGTCACGGTGGCCCCGTCCAGGGTGATGTCGCCATTGGCGTCCACCGGGCCCTCGCCGCCGTTGTCGGCGCTGGTGATGTCCACGGTGCCGCCGGTCAGGGAGACGGAGCCGTTGGAGTCCAGGCCGTCGGCCCCGGCGTCCACCGTGACGGTGCCGCCGTTGATCGACAACCAGGAACCGTCGTCGGTCTCGGAGCCACCGCCCATCGCCCCGGCGCTGCCGGCGTCGGCGGTGGAGTCATCCTCGGAATCGGTGGTGGAGGCGGCGGTGGCGTTCATGCCGTCGTCGGAGGCGGTGATGTCGATGGTGCCGCCCTCGATCATGATGTCCTGGGCCTCGAAGCCCTCCACGGACTCGGAGACGGTCACCGTGCCGTCGAGCACCTCGATGGCCTGCTCGGCGTCGATCGCGTCATCGCCGGAGGCGATCGCGAAGGTGCCGGCGCTGATCAGCACCCAGCCGCGGTCCTCGTCCTCGTAGTTGTCGGACTTGATGGCGTCGCCGCCGGCGGTGATGTCGAAGGTGCCGTCGGTGATGGAGACGTAGTCCTTGCCGCGGATGGCGTCGTCGGCGGCGGTGACGGTGAGGTCGCCGGAGACGATCGCGAGGCCGTCGGAGCTGGAGATGCCGTCGTTGGTGCTGCCGGTGACGGTCAGCGAACCGGAGCCCGCGATGGTGAGGTCCGAGGCGGAGGCGATCGCGGCCACCGGGGTGGAGTCGTCGTCCACCGTGTAGTCCGAGCCGTCGCTCACGGAGTTCTCGGTGCCGTCCTCGAGGTACAGGGTGGCCTCGTCGGCGCTGGTCACGGCGATGCCGGTGCCGTCGCTGTGGGTGATGGTGACGCCGTCGAGGATGACGGTGACGGTCTCGTCGTCGGCCGCGGCGATGACCAGCTGGCCGTCGGTCAGCTCGCCGGAGATGCGGTACACGCCGCCGGAGGTGATGGTGACGGTCGAGCCGTCCACGGTCACCGCGTCGGAGGAGGGGCTGGAGCCGTCGTCGGAGAGGGTGACGGTCTCCTCCTCGGAGGCCTCCCAGCTCAGATCGTCGTCGTCGTAGTGGGTGTCCAGGGTGGTGAGGTCCAGCGAGCTCAGCAGGTCGTTGCTGTAGTCGGTGGTGGTGGCCGCCGCGGTGTCGCTGGTGTCGGTGCTGGAGCTCGAGGAGCTGGTGGTCGTGGTGGTCTCCGAGGAGTCCGTGCCGGTGATCGCGGTGGCGGCGCCACAGGCGGCCAGGGCGAGGGTGGCGGCGCCCGCGGCGACCGTGGCCGTGATGCGACGGACGCCGCGCAGGCCGCCGGTGCGTCCGGCGGAGGTGGTCTTCGTGGTGCGCATGGGGATCTGCCTTTCGTGGGAGGGCCGGAAGGGCCGGGCCGGGGTCCTGACCGGGGCTGTCCCGGCGATGAGTTCACTCTCCGGGCCGAAGCTGTGCATCGGCTATGTCCGCCGGATGGTCCGCCTGTGAGGGACGTGGATGTGAGGTGGGAGACGCCCGAGCGGCCCGCACCCGGGGTGGGTGCGGGCCGCTCGATCGGGATCCCTGCGGGTGGGGTTCAGGCCGTCGCCGGCCGGTGGATGGGGGCGCTCAGGCGGCCCAGGGTGCGGTGCCAGCGTTTGGCCGGCAGGTCGCGGTGCATCAGCGCCAGACCGGTGGCGTACTTCGAGAGCCGCTGCGGGCGGTAGCCGGCGGTCCACAGCATCCGGTCGACGCTGCCGGGGCGGGTGCCGGCCTTGGTCTCCACCACCACCTGGTCCTCCAACCGGCTGTGGCGGCCGTCCGGGTCGACCCACACCAGGGCGTCGTCCAGGGTGAGGCGCGCCTCCTCCTGCTCCAGCAGCACGGTGGTGCGCTGGTAACGGGTGGACAGCACCGGCAGCAGCTCCCCGCTGGGCAGCGGGCAGTCGGCGGCGGCGAGGGTGTCCAGCACGAACTCGCGGGGCGCCCCGTCCAGGGGACGGGTGCGGGCGCCGTGCTCCGCATCGGCGGGGGAGTCCAGCGCGATGCGCAGCTTCGAGGACTCGCCGCGGCCGGTGCGGGTCTTCACCTCCAGGAAGGAGGTGCCGGTGTCCAGGTAGTCGCGGCGGCGGGTCTTCCAGCGGCGGCGTCGCCCGGTGGCGGCCGCCCGGTAGGAGGCCAGCTCCGCGGTGTCGTAGTAGGTGGAGCGGTAGCCGAAGCCGCGGCGGCCGTCGATCTCGAGCACCCGCAGGCGGTCGTCGATCCGGCCCAGCAGCTCCTCGATGACGGGGCGCGGCACCAGGTACTTGCGGTCCACCCGGGTCATCAGGGCGGCCCGCTCGGCGAGCTCCTCCAGCCCGATGGCCGGGAGGGCTGCCAGGGGGTCGGTGGGGCGGGCCGCGCGGCGGGCCCGGGCTGGCTGCGGGGCGATGTGGGCGGTGGCGCGCCGGTCCTGGACGCCCGCGGTGGTGGTGCGGTGAGCGGCGGTGGGCGCCGGGTGGGCGGCGGTGCCGGCGGGCAGCGGGAGGGTGCGGTCCCGGGCGCTCATCGGCTCACCGCCGGCACCGTGGTGGTGGGGGTGACGTGGCCGCCCAGCGGATGCTCGTCGCGCTCGACCGCGGCGGCGCCGAGCTCGACGGCCCCGGCGCGGCGACCGGCGCGGAGACGGTAGCGGACGTCCACCCAGGTGGTGTCGGCGACCAGGTCCAGGCGCTGCACGGAGACGGCGGTGACGTCGGCGCCGAGCATCTCCTCGAGGTGGGCGCGCAGCTCGTCCTCGTCCTGGATGGCATGGTCCACCACGATCACCTGGCGGCGGTGCGCCCCCAGCAGGGAGGGGTGGTCCACGATCGCCATGGTGGCGACGATGACCGCCATGAAGGCGATCCCGAGCACGCTCGGGGTGGTGGACAGGCCCGCGACCAGGCCCAGGGCCAGCACCGCGAAGTAGTAGGCGATCTCGTGCTGCGCCAGCTCGTCGGAGCGCAGGCGGATGATCGACAGCACACCGAACAGGCCCAGGCCCAGGCCCGCGGTCACGGAGGACCCGGCGAGCAGCGCGGCCACGGCCAGCACGCCCGCGTTGATGCCGATGAAGGCGACCACGAGGTCGCGGCGGCGGTGGCGGGGCCAGTAGATGCCGAAGGTCAGGACCGTGACGGCGATGAGGTCCAGGGCGTACATGGGGTAGGTGGACATGGGTGCTCCTTGGGGGATGCGGGGATCTCGACGGGAACGAGACTCCGCCGCGGACCTGTGCATCTCCTATGTCTGCCCTGTCGCGGGTGTATGAGAGCTGAACGACAGATGTCGCCCCTGGTCAGGGGGTCGTGGCCACGACCTCCAGCTCGAATCCCTGGGCGTGCTCGAGGGAAAGGGCGGTGTGCTCGGGGCCGCCGGCGTGCGGGTAGCGGCTGCCGAACAGCTCCGTCCAGCCGTGCACGGGAGCCGCGGCTCGCAGGGCATCCAGCCACCCGCCGCCCCTGTCTCTCCTCCACTCGCGGGCGAATCTGGGCACAAACCTGGCTGTGGTGGTAGGCAACCCGCATATGTGCAGGTTGCCTACCACCACAACCAGGTTTGTGTACGCGGCCGGGGAAGAACGCACTCCGCGAGGCCCGGTGGACGCCGGGTCGGCGGCGGGGCAGGCTGGGCACGGGGCCGCCCGGCACCGACGCCGACCTGCCACCGCCCCGCAGGACCCGCGCCGAAGGAGCCGCCATGTCCGACCAGCACAGCACCCAGCCCGCCCCCGCCACGCTGTCCGAGGCGGCCCTCGACCTGCTGGGCGCCCGGCGCCAGTGCTCCACCTGCGGGGTGGAGGCGCCCGCCGCCCTCGACGACGCCCTCGTGTGGATCGCCGAGCCCGATGCGCACTGGCTGCAGCACCGCCCCGCGGCGACCGAGATCTTCACGGGCACCCGCGAGGTGCTGCCCGAGGTGCGGGTCGCCGTGCTCGGCGGGCACTTCCCCGGCAACTGCGTCGTGCACTGGGACGGCCGCGACGGTGCCGGAGTGCTGCTCAACGGGGACACCATCGCCCCCCACCCCGACCGCCGCACGGTCGCCTTCATGCGCTCCTTCCCCGACCGCATCCCGCTGTCCGGGGCGGTGGCGCTGCGCGTCGCCGAGGCGGCCGCCGCGCACCCCTTCGCGCGGGTCTCCGGCAACTTCGAGAACCTCGTGCCTCGGGACGCCCGGCAGACCGTGCGGGACTCCGCCCGTCGCCACGCCGCCTGGACCGACGGCGAGCACGACGACCTCACCTGAGTCCCCTCCCGGCGGGCGCACAGCCACCGCACAGGCGCAGCCGGGATCGGGGCACAGCACCGCGTCCCAGGCTTGCCGCCATGACCACCGCGCACCCCGACCGCTCGCCGGAGGACCCGGCCCCGGACACCTCGCAGACCACCGCGACCGACGACGCGACCGGCCGCCGCCGCGTCATCGCCCGCCGCTCCCTGATCGGCGGCGGCATCGCCGTGCTGGCCGGCGCCGGCGGCTCCGCCGCCTGGGCCTACGACCGTTTCCTGCGCGAGAAGGTCGCCGTGGACAGCGTCTCCGCCGCCGAGGAGGAGGCCGGCACCGCCACCACCGCGGCCGCCACCAGCAGCGACGGCAGCTTCACCGAGGACGGATACACCTCCTCCACCACCACCCTCACCGTCACCACCACCTCCACCGTCACCTACTACGCCGCCGAGATCGAGGTGAGCGACGCCAGCATCGTGCGCACCGCGCTCGCCGAGGACTCCTTCGGTCAGAACATCACCGCCCTGCCCAGTGACATGGCCGCCGACGTCGACGCCGTCCTCGCCATCAACGGCGACTACTACGGCTTCCGCGAGGACGGCATCCAGATCCGCAACGGCGTCCTCTACCGCGACGAGCCCGCCCGCGAGGGCCTCGTGCTCTTCGCCGACGGCAGCGTCGAGGTGTACGACGAGACCACAACCACCGGCCAGGAGCTGCTGGACGCCGGCGCCTGGACCACCCTCAGCTTCGGCCCCGCCGTGCTGGTGGACGGCGACCTGCCCGGGGGCATCGAGGAGGTGGAGGTCGACACCAACGTCGGCAACCACTCCATCCAGTGCAACCAGCCGCGCACCGCCATCGGCGTCATCGGCGACAACCACCTGGTCTTCCTCGTGGTCGACGGCCGCGAGGAGGGCTACTCCCGCGGCGTCACCCTCCCGGAGGTCGGTGAGATCCTCGCCGAGCTCGGCTGCACCACCGGGTACAACCTCGACGGCGGCGGCTCCTCGACGATGGTGTTCGACGGCGTGGTCATCAATCAGCCGTCCAACCGCGGCGAGCGCGAGACCAGCGACATCTTCTACGTGGCGGGCTGACGACGATGACCACCGCCCCGCTCCGACTGCACCGCCCGCTGACCGGCCGCCGCGCCGCCGCCCCCGCCCGGGGCCTCGCCCCGGCCGCCCCCGTTCCCTCGGCCGCGGCTCCGAGCGCCCTCGCCGTCGTCGTGATCCCCGCGCTGGAGCCCGGCACCGAGCTGGTCGAGCTGGTCGACGCCCTGGTGGACCAGGGCAGCGACGTGCTCGTGATCGACGACGGCTCCGGCCCCGCCTACGCGGTCACCTTCGACCGCTGCGAGGTGCTCGGCGCGACCATCGTCCACCTCCCCGAGAACCGCGGCAAGGGCTTCGCCCTGCGGGAGGCGCTCCGCGTCGTGGAGGCCGCCTTCCCCGGCCGCGGCGTCGTCACCGCCGACGCGGACGGTCAGCACACCCTGGGCGACATCCGCCGCGTCCAGGACCGCCTCGCCGCCGACGAGGACGACGGCGACCGCGCCGGGATCGTGCTGGGCGTGCGCTCCTTCGCCCGCGGCGAGGTGCCCCTGCGCTCCTGGTTCGGGAACCTGGTCAGCACCAAGCTGTTCCAGTCGTTCGCCGGGGTGCGCCTCGGCGACACCCAGACCGGGCTGCGCGGCATCCCCGCCCGGCACCTGGAGTGGGCCGGCACCCTGCCCGGGGACCGCTACGAATACGAGTACACGATGCTCGTGCAGGCGGCGCGGGCCGGCATCGAGCTGGTGCAGGTGCCGATCGAGACCATCTACGTCGACGAGAACGCGACCAGCCACTTCCGGCCGCTGCGGGACTCGCTGCGGGTGCTGGCCCCGGTGCTGGGCTTCGCCGGGACCGGCCTGGCCTCCTTCGCGCTGGACACGGCCCTGTTCCTGGGCTTCTCGGCGCTCGGCGCCGAGATCTGGCTGGCCCTGGGCCTGGCCCGGGTCCTCAGCGGAGGCATGAACTTCACCCTGAACCGGCACCTGGTGTTCCGCGGCGGCCGCCGCACCCCGCTGGGGGCCGCTCTGGTCCGGTACGTGGTGCTGGCGGGCGTGGTGCTCGCCGGGGGCGTGCTGCTGGTGGACACGCTGGCCGCGATCGGGCTGCCGCTGGTGGTCGCGAAGGTGGGCGCGGATCTGCTGCTGTTCGCCGTCAGCTACCTGGTGCAGCGTCTGGTGGTGTTCCGCGGCCGCTGACCCGGCCCCGGGGTGGCGGACGGGAGCAGGGGAGAGCTCCCGTCCGTCACCCCCGTGCAGTACGGTGCCCAGCAGCGGGCGGCCTCCTCGCGCCGCACGGCGCACCGCCCCCGATCCGTGAGGAGACATCGATGTCCGAGCACCAGCCCGACCCCTCGGTCGAGACCCGCAGCCCCCGCGAGCCCGGCTCGCCCTGCTGGCTGGACCTGACCACCCACGACATCGAGGGCGCCAAGGCCTTCTACGGCGAGCTGTTCGACTGGGACTTCCACGACACCGGTGCCGAGTACGGCCACTACCACCTGGTGACCCGCGGCGCCGCGACCGTCGCCGGGCTGATGGCCGCCATGAACCCCGACGGCACCGTCCCGGACCTCTCCGAGATGCCCACCGCCTGGAGCGTCTACCTGGCCACGAAGAACGCGGCCGCCACCGCGGAGGCCGTCGTCGCCGCGGGCGGCACCGTGCTGTTCGACCCGATGGAGGTGCCGAGCCTGGGCACCATGTCGGTCGCGATCGACCCGGCCGGCAGCGCCGTCGGCTTCTGGGAGGCCGGGCCCTTCGTCGGCTTCGACCTGCCGCTGGAGGCCGGCACCCCGGTCTGGTTCGAGGACATGAGCATCGGCTACGCCGCCGCGCAGGGCTTCTACCGCGACGTCTTCGGCTGGGACATCACCCCGATGCCGGGTTCCGACGAGGACGGCAGCACCGGCTCCGGCTTCCGCTACGCCACCAACGGCGGCGAGGACGAGGCCACCGCCGGGCTGTGCGATGCGAGCGGGATGCTGCCCGAGGGCACCCCCGGCTTCTGGCGCGCCTACATCCGGGTGCTGGACTGCGACGTCGCCGCCACCCGGGTGACCGAGCTCGGCGGCACCGTGCTGGACGGCCCCGCGGACAGCCCCTTCGGGCGGGTCGCGACCATCGCCGACCCGGCCGGCGGCACCCTGCAGATCATCGACACCACCACCGTCTCCGAGGGCTGAGCAGCCCCGATCCGGCGCCCGGTGCCGCGGCCCTGCAAGGTCAGCGGCGCCGGGCGCGCGTGCGCGGGGAGACTGCGCGGTCGGGGGTCTCGGACGTCGCGGCGGCCGCGGCCGCGCGCTCGCGGCGGTCGCGCAGCACGTCCACCAGCGCCCAGATCAGCAGCGCGCCGAGCACGGCCAGCAGCACCCACTCCTCGGCGACGATCGCGATGACCACCGCGAGGGTGAGGGCGGCCAGGTGGATGCCGTCCAGCAGGTGCAGCGGCAGCCGCAGCAGGCGGCGCGCGGGCCGGGTGCGCAGCAGGCGCAGCAGCAGCACGCCGACGACGATGCCGAGGATCAGATAGCGCAGCACGAGCCCTCCGGGGCCGCTCGGGGACGAGGCCGCCCCAGCCTATGCCGGGTGTGTCGGTGCTCGGGGAGGAGCGGCGCCGTGGGATCCGTCCCCCGTGGGGGGAGCCTGGGCTCGTCGGTCGGGGCGGGTTCCTAGACTGTCGGGGTGACGACCACCGAAGCCTTCGAAGCCGGATCCGACCGCGCCCTGGAGCGCACCCCGCCGCAGGACCTCTCCGCGGAGCGAGGCGTGCTGGGCGGCATGATGCTGTCCAAGGACGCCATCGCGGACGTGGTCGAGACGGTGCGCGGCAACGACTTCTACCGGCCCGCGCACGAGATGATCTACGAGGCGATCATCGACCTGTACGGCCGCGGCGAGCCGGCCGACCTGGTCACCGTCTCCGATGAGCTGACCAAGCGCGGCGAGCTGGCCCGCGTCGGCGGAGGCGCCTACCTCGCGGACCTCATCGACATGGTGCCCACCGCCGCCAACGCCGGCTTCTACGCCGAGATCGTGGTGGAGCGGGCCCAGCTGCGGCGCCTGGTCGAGGCCGGCACGCGCATCGTCCAGCTCGGATACGCGGCCGACGGCGGCGAGGTCGACGAGGTCATCAACGAGGCCCAGGCCCAGGTGTACGCGGTCACCGAGCGCGGCGCCTCGGACGACTTCGTGCCGTTGGGCGAGGTGATCGACGAGACCCTCAACACCATCGAGGCCACCCAGAACCGCGGCGGCCAGGTGACCGGCGTGCCCACCGGCTTCGCCGAGTTCGACGACCTCACCCAGGGCCTGCACGGAGGCCAGATGATCATCTTCGCGGGCCGTCCCGCGATGGGTAAGACCACGCTCGGCATGGACGTGCTGCGCTCGGCGTCGATCCACAACGGCCAGGCCAGCGTCATCTTCTCCCTGGAGATGGACAAGACCGAGATCACGATGCGTCTGCTCTCGGCCGAGGCGCAGGTGCCGATGAACCGGATGCGCGACGGCTCGATGGACGACCGCGACTGGCAGGCGATGGCCCGTGCGATGAGCCGCATCGCCGACGCCCCGCTGTTCATGGACGACTCGGCGAACATGTCGCTGATGGAGATCCGCGCCAAGTGCCGCCGCCTCAAGCAGAAGCACGACCTCAAGCTGGTGGTCATCGACTACCTGCAGCTGATGAGCTCCGGCAAGAAGGTCGAGTCCCGCCAGCAGGAGGTCTCCGAGTTCTCGCGGGCGCTGAAGCTGCTGGCCAAGGAGATCGAGGTGCCGGTCATCGCCATCTCGCAGCTGAACCGTGGCAGCGAGCAGCGCCAGGACAAGACCCCGATGATGAGCGACCTGCGCGAGTCCGGCTCGATCGAGCAGGACGCCGACCTGATCCTCCTGATCCACCGCGAGGACTACTACGAGAAGGAGTCCGCCCGCGCCGGCGAGGCGGACCTGATCATCGCCAAGCACCGCAACGGCGCCACCAAGACCATCCCCGTGGCCTTCGAGGGCCACTACTCGCGCTTCAAGGACATGCCCGGCGGGGGCGGAGGCGGCGGCTTCAGCGGTTGACCCGCCTCGCGACCTGCGCAGCCGCACGAGGTTCCCGACGCTGGTCGAGCGCTCCCGGACGGGAAGCGGGACGAATCGGACGTCCTTCCGCTGAGCAGTGGTGGAGCCCGCTGCGATCACTAGGCTCTCCCCACCGGACGAGCCGCGGCCCGAGGGAGGGTCGGGACAGGGGTGGGGATGAATGCAGTGGCCTGGCGGGACGTGTGGGAGCGGGTCGCAGACGACCTGGACGGCTGGGGATCACGGGGAATGGGGCATCTCCTCACGGAGGACGTGCTCCGGTTCGCCACCATCCGGCACCTGATCGACCTCGGGGCTCCGGCGGATTCCCTGCAGATCGAGTGGCGGCGTCCCGATTCCCGTGATGCGGTGGACCTCGTCCTGGGTACCCCGGAGCGGAGCGCCGTCCTGGGTACCCCGGAGCGGAGCGCCATCGAGTTCAAGTTCCCTCGGGAGCCGCGGCCGGAGAACGCCGCCTGGACCACGCACCTCGGCGAGCTGCTCAAGGACTACTACCGACTCGCCACCATGCCCGAGGCATTCGAGGAGCGGTGGATCGTCCAGCTCCTGCCGGCCCCGTTCCGCGCCTACCTGCGCGGGGCCGAGACCCGCCACCCCCGCCTGCTCCTGCCGGAGACGGAAGGAGCGGAGACCGCGCTCGATCCTGACTTGCTGAGGGCGCTACCGCGATCGGTGTCCTCCCTGATGGACCGGTGGGCGCCGCGCGGTCTGACCGTGAGGGCCCGCTGCGTGGAGTCCCGGCCGATCGGGGACGGTCTCCTCCTGCTCGTGCATGCCGTGGACCCGGTTCCCGGGCCGGATGACTGAAAAGGGGACGTGGGTGCACCCTCGTGGCCGTATAACGGTTGAGGGTGCATGGGCGTCCCTTTTTCAGCGATGACCGACGGAGAGGCAGGGCGCGGATGAGGCTGGAGATCGAGGACGGCGTCACCGAGACGGCCGACCACTGGTGGTGGCGGCCGGGCTGGCGGCCCGGTCGCCGGATGGTGACGCTGCACGTCACGGTGCCGTTCGAGGCGGAGCTGCACGACCTCGCCCGGCGGTCCGCGCCGGTGCTGGAGGGCCTGGGCGCCTTCGACCCGGTGCCCGTGCACGGCTTGCACCTGACCATGACCGGGGTGGGTTTCACCGATGAGCTGACCGCGGGCCAGGCCGAGAAGGTGTGGGAGGAGGTGCTGGGGTCCCTGGCGGACCTGGAGCCGGCCCCGATCGTGCTGGACCGGTTCTTCCTCGGATCGGGCGGGGTGATGCTGTCCGGCCCGCCCATGCCGTGGTTGCAGGAGTTCTGCCAAGCACAGCGCGCAGCCGTGGACCGTATGCGGGGCAGCAGCGAGGACCGTGGCCCCTTCCACCCCCACATCTCCCTCGCCTACGCCAACGCCCCGATGCCCATGGGACAGGTCGCCGCGGCCCTCGCCCCGATCGCCGAGCAGACCCCACCGATTATCCTCCACCGTCCGGTGCTGACCATGATGCGGCTGGGCCGCGACACCCACGAGTACGCCTGGGACGTCCTCGCCGAACAGGAGCTGCTGCCCACCTGAGCCGCCCCGCCGCCGCCCGGGCGGGACAATGGGTCCATGGATCCTGTGCGCGAGGTCTGGGCCCACGGCGGCATCGACGGCTGGGGGGTGCTGTCGGTCGTCGTCGCGACCTCGGTGCTCTACCTGGTCTACACCCTGATCCTGCAGGTCGCGGGGCAGCGACTGAGCGCGAACCCCTCGGTGCTGAGCTTCTCGCTGCTGGCCCTGCTGGGCGCGCTGGTGGCCCGCGCGATGCTGGGGGAGACCCCGACCATGCTCGGCGGCCTGGTCGCGATCGGCACCCTGATGGTGCTGGAGTTCGTGCTGGGGCGGATGCGGGGCGCCCTGGCCCGGGTGCTGGTCCCGCACGGTCCGCGGCCGACGGTGGTGATGGTGCACGGGCACGTGCTGCGCTGGCAGCTGCGGCATGTCGGCATGGACCTCGACCACCTCTACACAGTGCTGCGCCGCGCCGGGCTGCTGCACCTGCACGAGGCGGACCTGGTGATCATGGAGTCGCGCGGCACCCTCACCGTGGTGCGCCGCGGGGAACGCATCGACCGGGCGCTGCTGGCCGACGTGCGCGGCGCCGAGATCGTGCCGCGCTCCCTGATCTCCTGAGTCGCCCCGCCCGCGGGACGGCTCAGGCCAGACGGAGGCCCGACTCCGCCCGCACCGCGGCATCGTGGCGCCGCACCAGCTCCGCCTCGATGCCCCGCGCCTCGGGGCCGTGGGTGCCGATCAGACGGCAGACGGCCACCTCCGCAGAGGCCCGCCCGTAGGCGTCCAACCAGCCCGCGAACCAGCGCTCCCGCGCCGACCACGGCCGGACCGGGGCGGGTGCCCGCGAGTCCACCCGCCAGGGCTTCGGCGTCAGCCGCGCCCGGTAGCTCTCGTGCACCCGGCACAGCGTCGTGTACAGCGGGTCGGTGCCCAGCTCCCGCATCAGCTCCTCGGCCCCCGCCGAGCCGGGGAGCAGACCGCTGCCGGTGATCAGCAGGCGGAAGCCGTTCCGGGTGCGGTAGACCCGCACGCCGAGCTCCGGACGGGCGACGCAGAACGCCCCGACCTGCTGCAACGTCAGATCGTGCGCCTCCCGGGCGGCACCCTCCCCGGGAAGGCCCAGCGCGTGCTCGTCGGGCTCGGCGCCTCCGCGTCCGAGCAGCCGGCCCAGCAGGCCCGGACGCCGCTCGGCCCGTTCCGCTTCCCGCGCCACTTCGGTTGGGAAGTCGACGTCGCAGATCAGCAGCAGATCGGTGTTCAGCACCTCCGCGCCGTAGCGGTTGCGGGTGACGGCGGCGACCAGCACGCCGTGCTCGTCGTGGATCTCCTCGAGGATCTCCTCGGGCAGGTGCCGCCGCGGGTAGTACTCCTCCGTCGCCTCGCCACCTCGGACCGGGCCGCCGCGGTCGACCACCTCCTGCCAGCGCTGCCGCGCATGGCGCTCCGCCTCGGCCGGGGAGTCGGCCGACCAGCCCCACAGGGCCAGGTCCAGCTCACCCCGCCCGGGCAGGTCGACGGTATCCCGGTGGACGGCCCAGTGGCGTGGCAGCGCGCGCATGGCTCGACGGTACGGGACCGTGCAACGGAGACTCGGGCCGTCTCCTGGATCGGGAACCGGTGAGCGGATCGACCGCCGTGCTCAGGATCGAGGCTGCCTCGCCAGCAGTTCGGTGATGATCCGTGCGCTCCCTGCCGCGCCGTCGACGGCTCGATACCGGACGGAGGCCTCGCGCGCCCGTTCCCGATAGGCCGGGTCGTCCAGGACGGAGCGCAGAGCGCGGCGGAGCCGCCGACCGCCGGGCTTGAGGTCGCCGGACGCCAGCGCGACGGCGTGCCCGTCTCGGGCGCAGACGTCGACGTTCCAGCGCTGCTCCGCGCTCTGCCCGATACCGATGAAGGGGACCCCGGTCGCGGTTGCCGTCTGCACGGTGCCCTGCCCTCCGTGCAGGATGGCGGCATCGACCACCCCGCCGAGCGAATGGGCTGGGAGGAGATCGGTCAGGTGCACGTTCGGTGGCACCCTGCTGTGGTCTTCGGGTCGGAGGTATTGGCGCAGCGGCGCGATCACCTCGATCTCCTCCCCGGCGACGGCGGCCAGCGCGCGCAGAGCCAGGCGACGGCTCCCCGAGGACCCGAAAGCCATGTACACCAGCGGTCGTGGTCCGGCAGCAAGTTCCTCCACCGAGGCAGGAACCGGCGCGTCGAGATGCGCGAAGATCGGCCCGACCGCATGGTGTCCGGCGGGCAGCTCCGCCCCGTCGAGCTCTTCCTCCAAGCAGGTCAGCAGGGTGATGTCGGCCCCGAGGAGGTCGAACAGCCCGCGGAGGCGTACGCCGTGCTCGGCCGCGACCTCGCGGAAGGAACGAGGGAGCAGCCCTGGGACGCGTGTTGCCAGGCGCCCGGCCAACGGAGAGAGCAGCCGGTTCACGACGCGGCCCGCTCCACGCTCCATCGCCAGTGGGAGCGGGCGCTGCCCCGCGAGCATCGGAGCGCTCCAGGCGTAGGGGACCGGGTACACCAGAGGTACCCTCTCCGCGCGTGCCGAGATCGGTGAGGTGGGGTTGGTGCCGTGCAGCACCGCCCCGGCGCCCAGGCGGCGGATCGCCCGCCGCTCGGTCACCACGCGATGGGCCACCCGTTCCCGGGTGAAGGGGTGGCGCCAGGTGTGCCCCTGATCCGCCGCGATGGCCTGGGCCTGCTGTGCGGGGGACAGGGAGGGGGATCCGGGGACGCGACGGAAGCCCGCCGCATCCACCAGGTGGTCGAAGCCCGTGTCATGCACCAGGAAGATCGGCTCGACGTGCGAGGGAAGTGCACGAGCGACCTCGATCATACGCGTCACCTCGGCGAGGTTGAAACCCAAGGGAGTCACCAGGACCCGCTCACGCCGTGCGGGAGGAGGTGGAGGACTGGACGAAACGACATCGAATTCATTCATGGACCAAACGGTACAAGAATTCCACTGGAACCGACAGACCCTCGGCTACTCTCGACCACGGCCCCGCGCAGCCGTCTTGCGGAACCCGCGTGGTGACCGACGAGTGAAAGGAGGAGGCATGGCCAGGCCGGCACGCCCCTTGGCGGAAGACACCCGTCAGCGCCTCTTCCGTGAGACCAGCTCCGCCCTGCTCGCCCACGGCTACCGCGGCGCCTCCCTCAACGCGGTCCTGCACGCCGCAGGGGTGTCCAAGAGCAGCTTCTACCACCGCTTCGCCGACAAACAGGCCCTGGTCAGCGCACTCGTGGAGGACCGGATCGCGGCGCTCGCCGCCCATGTCGAACTTCCCGATCCCACCCCTCTCGACCGGGCGACCTACTGGCCCGCGGTGGATACCCTGCTCGCTGACCTCGGTGCCGCAGCCGCCGCGGACCCGCGTACTCTCGAAGCTGGACGACTCCTGCATCTCGAGGACCTCCCGGCGATCCCCGCCGTCGACCGCATGACGGTGCAGCTGGGGGAGTGGGCCGACGGCATGCTCGCGCGGGGCCGGACCATCGGATGCGTGGACTCCTCGACTCCCCCCGACCTGCAGCGCTCCCTGGTCGTGTCGGTCGCCACGGAGCTGGACCGCTGGGCACTGGAGCACGCCGGTCGGCGACCCCTATCTGCCGGGGGCGACGACGCCGCGAAGGCCGTCGAGGACGCCCACGCCCTCGCCGCACAGCTGCTGCGCCGCCTGCTGGCCGCCTGACACCCGCTGGCCCCCGCGCCCCGCCCGGGTGTAGAAGGAGGCGGTGACCTCCTCCACCTCCCGCCCCGACCCCACCCTGCCCGCGGAACCCCGGCCCGGCCGTGCCCGCCGCGGGGTCGGCGTCGGCGGGGTGCTCGCGGTCATCGCCGTCGGCACCATCGCCCTGAACCTGCGTCCGGGCGCGACCGGTGTCGGCCCGCTGATGGAGCCCATCGTCGCGAGCTTCGGGCAGGGCGCGACCGCCTCGGGGATCCTCACGGCGCTGCCCTGCCTCGCCTTCGGCGTGCTCGGCGCGGTGGCGGTGCCGGTGGGGCGGCGCCTGGGCCTGACCGGCACCGTCGTCGCCTCCTTCGTGCTGGTCGCGATCGGCCTGCTGCTGCGCCCGAGCGCCGACACCTTCGGCATGTTCCTGGCCCTCTCGGTGCTGTCGCTGGTGGGGCCCGCGCTGGGCAACGTGCTGATCCCCGCCTGGATCAAGCAGCACGGCGGCGCCCGCGTGGTCGGGCTGATGTCGCTGTACAGCGTGGCCCTCGCGATCGGCGGCAGCCTCGGCCCGATCCTGGCGGTGCCGCTGGCCGGTCCCGGCCCCGAGGGCTGGCGGGAATCCCTGCCGATCTGGGGCCTCGCTGCCGTGGTGCCCGTGATCGTGTGGGCGGTGGTGCTGACCCGCACCGGCCACGACTTCCCACCCGCCCCGCCGGAGGGGGAGCTGCGCGGCTCCCTGCTGCGCTCGCCGACCGCGATCGCCCTGACCATCATGTTCGCGATGCAGTCGATGAACGCCTACACCCAGTTCGGGATGCTCCCGCAGGTGCTCACCCACGCCGGCACCGACCCCGCCCGGGCGGGCCTGATCGTCGGCTCGATCGGCGCCTGGGGCATCGTCGGCGGCCTGGTGATGCCGAGCGTCATCGCCCGTTCCCGCCACGTCCCGTGGATCTGCGCCGGCTTCGGCGTGCTCACCGTCGCCGGCTACCTGGGCCTGCTGCTGCTCCCCGGCGTCGACCCCTTCGTGTGGGCGACCGTGCTGGGCATCGGTGGCCTCGCCTTCCCCACCGCCATCGCCCTGATCCCCGCCCGCAGCCGCTCCGTGGTGGTCACCGCCCGGCTCTCGGGAATGACGCAGCCGCTCGGCTACGTGCTCGCCGCCACCGGGCCGCTGGCCGCCGGGGCCCTGCTCGACGCCACCGGCTCCGTGGCCGCGCTGCTGCTGCTCATGGCCGCCAGCGGCGTCGTGCTCACCGTCGCCGGATACCTCGCCGGGCGCAACCGTATCGTCGACGACGAACTCGCCCGCTGAGGCCCACCGGGAGCCGCGGACCCCGGGCGTCGCCGCGCCCGACATGGCAGGATTCCCCCATGAGCATCGGCATCCTGGGGGCGCTGGGGGTCCTGGCGTCCCAGACCCCCACCCGGCCCTCCCGCGCCGTCGCCCGGCCCTCCCGGGTGCGGCGCGTCCGCCACGCCCACATCCCCGTCACCTGGATCGACCAGGACAAGGCCCGCACCGCCACCGTGGTGCACCTGCACGGGGGCTCCTACCTGCGCGGGGAGCAGCCCCGGCACTGGACCTGGCTGGAGGAGCTGGGGCGCCGCGCCGACGTGGCCACCGCGATGGTCCACTACCGGATGCCACCCCGCCATCCCTTCCCGCAGGGTCTGGACGACGTGCTCGCCGTGCTCGACGCGATGGAGCGGGAGAACCTGCTGCCGCCCGGACGCTGGGTGCTCTCCGGCGACGAGGCGGGAGCGGCCCTCGCCCTCGGTGCCGCCCAGACCCTCGCGGACCGCGGCGACCTGCCGCCCGCCCTGCTGCTGCTCGCCGAGCCCTGGGGCGACCTGCGCCGCGCCGACTCCCTGGACTCCGAGCGCCGCCAGGCCGCCCGCATGTACGTCGACGGGCTGCCGCAGGAGGACCCGCGCCTCAGCCCCGCCCTGGCCCCGCCGACCGCTCTGCCCCCGGTGCACCTCAGCGTCGGCGGCCGCTCCCCGCTGCTGCCCGAGGCCCGGGCCGTCGCCTCCCGGATCGAGGAGGGCGGCGGCGAGGTCACCCTGCACGAGGAGGCCGCCGGCGGCGAGGACTTCCCCGTGGTCGCGCCCGACGCCACCGCGCAGCGCGTCTGGCGCTCCCAGATCGCGGCCGTCCGCGCCGCCGTCGGCCAGGACCGGGAGACCTCGGTCGGCGCCTGAGGGCTCGTGAGCGCCTCCCCGGCGCTCTCCAGGCTCGGCGCGCGCTCGCCCGCGGGGGCCTGCGATGATCCACCCGGGCTGCACGGATTCGCCCGTGCGCAGGGATGATCGGCGACACGGCGGTCCCGGTCGTGCCGCTAGCATGTGCCCATGACCGGTGCCGAGCACGCACAGGAGGAGAGCCTCCCCGTGGAGGCGAACTCCGCCGCCCTCAACCAGCTGGCCCGCCTGTTCGAGGACCTCACCCCCGCCGGCACGCTGCGCGTGATCCTGCAGCAGATCCCCCTGCGCGAGGATGACCGCGAGGCCGGCGTGCACGAGGTGCTCGAAGCCGTCGCCGACGTCGGCGGGAACCTGGTGGTGATCCCGCTGCGGGAGCAGGTGCGCGGCCACGCCGAGCACTCCCGCACGCTCGACCTGGCTCTCTCCCGGCTGCGGGCGGACCTCGTGACCGTCGGTGCGCCGACCGCCGAGACCCTCGAGCTCTGGATCGACGCCGACGGGGAGCGGCGTGTGCTCGTCACCCGCGGCCTCGCCCTGACTCCGCAGCAGCTGTGCGAGCTGCCGTCCCCCGAAGCCCTGCACGACGGGGCACACCACGTCACCTACGACGCCCCGGCGCTCGACGAGCTGCGCGACCGGATGCGGCCTCCCGGCCCCGGGCCGATGGGCCGCGCCGTCGACTGGTTCCGCGGCCTCTGGAACAGCTGAGCTCGCGACCGTCTGCGGCTCAGCCCGCGCGCGCGGCCGCCTGGCGCATCCCGGCGGCGCACGCCCCGGGCAGGCGCAGGCCCATCGCCGCCGCGAGGCTCACCCCGAGGTCTGCCCAGCTCCCCTCGGCGCCGTCCGGGAGGCCGGCCCCGAGGGCGCGGACCAGGGTCGTCGCCTGCGGGTCGGCCACGGCGAGCGGCCCCGCCGAGTAGGGGTCGTCGCCCTCCACCAGCGGGCGGTGTGCGACGGGCAGGTCGAAGCGGGTGCCCGGGGCCCCGTCGAGCACCGCGATCACGTCGGTGCCGGCCGTGGCTCCGGCACCGTCCTCGACCGGGCGGAGGGTGATCTCTCGTCGCTCGGTGAGGGGCCGCAGCGCATCCACGGCGAGCCGCCGCACGGCCTCTCCCTCGCCGCGGCGCACGTGGAGGGCACCGTGCGGTCCGTCGGGCCAGACCACCGCGCGGTAGTCGGCCAGGCGCGGCCCGTCGGTGCGGATCAGGGAGCGGGCGGCGAGCAGGGCGTTGGGGTGGGCCAGCAGCGTGGTGGGGACCAGGGGCCTCCCGGGCACCAGCAGCAGGCGGTCCTGCGGTCCCGGATCCAGCGCCGCCAGGATCCGCTCCAGCGCGCCGGCGAGGTCCTCCCGGGCACGCCGCACCGCGGTCGAACCGGCGGGCGCCTCCCGGCGGGCACGGCCCAGCCCGGTCAGGTGCACGGCCGTCAGCGCCGGCGGCTCCGGGCCGGTCAGCAGGGCGGCGGCGATCTCGGCGACCAGGTCGTCGGGGGCGATCCGGGAGAGCTGCACCCCGGCCTGCCGGCGCGGGGCGAGGTGCTCGCGCATCATCCGCGGCGAGGAGGTGGCCTCGGCCATGGCCCAGCGGGTGCCGTAGCGGCGCAGATCCTCCACCAGCGGCAGGTTCCAGCTCAGCGCGCTGCCGGCGGTGGCGGGCCACTGCAGGGCGGCGACGGGCAGGCCCGCGGCCTCGGCGGCCTCGAACAGGGTGGGCACCCGCAGCGCGGTCGCGTCCCAGGCGGCCGGGCCGTCCTGCTCACGGGGGCGGAAGGGGAGCTGCGTGGGCACCCCGGTGTGGGCGACGGTGGTGCCGGTGACCAGGCCGGTGAGGCTCGGCGCGGGCTCGGAAGGACCGCCGGGCAGGATCCGCAGGGTGGCCGGCAAGCTCCCGAGCGTCGCGCGTAGCGCCGGGTGGAGGCCCGTGACCAGGGCGCGGTGCTCGGCCTCGTCCAGGCCGTCGACGGCCAGCAGCAGGGTGCGTGGGGGCATCCCGGCCTCCTTCCCTCCGGCTCCGGGACGACCGTCACGCTAGGGGCGGGCGGTGGCCGCGGCGGGGTGGGGCGGTGAGCATCCGGACACCGCCCGGTGAACACGCGATGGCCGCGCCCGGCGGCCGGACGCCGTCCGGGGGACCCCAGGGGACGGTCCCCGCCCCTGTGACCGGGGCGACACCCCGCGCTGATCGGCGGATATGCTGGCCCGGCTATGGCAGACGTGATCGTGGGACGCTTCGCTCTGATCGACCTCATCGCCAAGGGGGGATCCGGGTCGGTCTGGCGCGCCTGGGACGCGAAGGCGCAGCAGGTGTGCGCGGCGAAGGTGCTGCGTCAGCGCGATTCCGCGGACCTGATGCGCTTCGTGCGGGAGAAAGGCGTGAGCTTCGATCACCCGCACCTGCTGACGCCCTACGGCTGGGGCGCCGAGGACGAGCACGTGGTGATCGCGATGCCCCTGGTCAGCGGCGGCACCGTGGAGTCGGTGGTCAAGCGCCACGGCAAGCTCGCCGAACCGGCCGTGGTGGTGATCCTGGACCAGCTGCTCAGCGGGCTCGCCCACGTCCACGCCGAGGGCTGGATCCACCGCGACGTGAAGCCCGCCAACATCATGTTCGAGCCGCGGGGCGCGGCCCGGCCCCACACCCGCCTGGCCGACTTCGGCATCGCCGTGCACGAGACCGACGTGCGCTTCACCCACGTCGGCATGGTCAACGGCACCCCCGGCTACATGGCGCCGGAGCTGTTCTCGATGGCCGAGCCGGTGCCCTCCCACGACCTCTACGCCGCCGGGGTGGTGGCGATGGTGGCGCTGAACGGCCCGCTGAAGCTGCACGACGGCGCCTTCCGCCCCGACGAGCTGGCCCACCACCTGCGCGGGGTCACCCCGAAGTTCTCGGCGGTGATCCGGAAGCTGGTGGCCGCCCAGCCGGAGGAGCGCTACCAGGACGCCGAGAGCGTGCGCCGCGACCTGCCGCGCGTGCCGGAGGGCTACCCCCTCACCCATGCCGATGGCGCCTTGCTGACCCTGTCGGACACCCTGCCCCCGCTGCCCGAGAACGCCCCTGGTGCCAAGCGGCCGGAGCGCCCCGCCGGGGAGCAGGCCGGCGCGATGGAGGCGATCCGCGCTGGTGAGGTGCAGCGCGGCTACGCCCCCACCTCCGCGATCCCGCAGGTCCCGAACGCTCCCGGACCGGGCACCGCCGGGTCCCCGGCGGTCACCTCGGCCACCTCCTCGGGCAGTCCCGGCACGGGTCCCCGTGCCGCGGGCGCCCCGCAGCCCTCCTGGGGCGGCGCGCCTTCCCCGACGACGAGCACCGGCTCGCCCGGCGCCCGCCCCGCGGCCCGCGGCGGCTTCCCCTGGGCGGCGGCGGGCATCGGCGGCGGCGCGGCGGTGGTGCTGGGCTCCGCGGTGGCCGTGGCCGTGGTGATGCTGATGGGCTGAGCCGCCCGTGCTCAGCGGGCGCGGGGCGTCACGTCCAGGCCCTGGATGCGGGCCTCGCGGCGCGGGTCCATCAGCAGGTCGATCTGCACGCCGGCCTCGAGGCCGGCGGCCGGCGCCAGGTGCCAGCGCAGCTGGGCGGGGCTGAGCACCTGCGCCTGCTCCGGGGCGACCCTGGTCAGGTTCTCCCGGGTGAGGCCCGCCCCGGCCAGGGCGGTGTCGAGGCGGCGCAGCCGCTCCTCGCGGGAGGTGTCCAGGTCCATGTTGTCGGCGAACCAGGCCCCGGGGACCTCCGCGGCGGCCGGGTCGCCGCGCAGCCAGGCCAGGGCCGCCTCCGCCGCCTGCAGGGTGCGGGGATCGGCCACCTCGGCGCGGGGTGCCAGCAGCCCGGGGACCTGTTCGCGCAGCAGGCGCAGGGCCTGCATGGACAGCGCCGTGGCGGGGGCGTACTTGGAGTTGGCGAGCGCCACGACGCCCACGCCGCTGTCGCGGTGCCACACCATGTAGGAGCCGTAGCCGGGGTAGCCGCCCGAGTGGGAGACGACGTCGCCGAGGTCGGGGAAGCGCTCGACGACCAGGCCGAAGCCGTAGCCCCGCACCCGGTCGAAGCCGGGGGAGCGGCCCCCGGCGTCCGGAGGCAGCGGCGGGGTGCGCTGGATGCGGTGGATCTGCTGCATCTCGCGCCGCGCGGCCGCCGGCAGCAGCGCCCCGTGCGGGTCCTGGGCGGGCGTCTCGGCGGCGGCGAGGAAGCGCACCCAGCGGGCCACGTCGGCGGTGGTGGAGAACAGACCGGCCATCGCTCCGTACACGCCGGGGGAGTCCAGCGGGACTGTCTCGAAGCGGGTGGCGTCCTCCCGGTCGGCGAGGCGGTGCCCGGTGGCCAGGCGCTGCCGGTCGATATCCTCGGCGGCGAAGCCGGTGTCCGTCATGCCGAGTGGCTCCAGGAAGCGGCGGCGGATCTCCTCGCGGTAGTCCGAGCCGGTGACCTCGTCGATCACCCGTCCCAGCAGGGCGTAGCCGGTGTTGGAGTACTCGAATCCGCTGTCCACGGGGTGCACCCGGCCGAGGCCCTGCCGCAGCAGCTCCGCGAAGGCCTCCCGGGTCATGGCCTCCTGCCGGTCGCCCCAGGGGTTGTCGGTGACCAGGCCGCTGCTCATCGTCAGCAGGTGGCGCAGGGTCACCTCCGCCTCCCCGGCCTCGCGGGCGAAGGCACCGGCGGCCTCGGGCAGCTGCGCGGCGACGGGATCGTCCAGCCGCAGGGCGCCCTCCTCGCGCAGCGCCAGCACGGTGGCGGCGGTGAAGGACTTGGTCATCGAGGCGATGCGGGAGACGGTGCCGGGGTCCATCGGGGCGGAGCCGGGGGCCGGGGCGCCGTCCACGAGGTGCCGGTGCCCGGCCGCGCCGGCGGCCAGCAGGGTCTCGCCGTGGGCGTGACCGCCGACGACGGCCCAGGTGATCCCGGCCGTGCGGTGCTCGGCCACGGCGGCGGCGAAGAGCTCGGTGAGGGCGGCGAAGGTCTCCGCGGGCAGCGGGGAGGTCGCGGGGGCAGGATCGGTCACGGGGTCACTCTCGCTCGGGGGTGGGGGAGGAAGGATCCGCGGCGGCGAAGAAGGCGGCGAGCAGAGCGGCGGCCTCCTCGCCGACGACGGCGGCCAGCGGCGCCGGGTCCAGCTTGGTGGGGTCCACCTCGCCGCTCTCGGGGCGCCGCGGAGTCTCGTCCGGCGTCACCGTCCCGGCCGCGGCATCCTCGGCCTCGGCCTCGGGGGGCGGCGCGGCGGCGGGGACCAGCTCGGCCAGGTCCACCCCGCGCAGGCTCAGCAGCTGCAGGGGCTGCTCGTCGACGGCCTCGACCAGCACGTAGGCCAGCGCCGCGACGTGGCGGCAGGGGCCCGGCCAGTCCAGGCAGGTGCAGTCGTGGGAGAGCTCGGCGGCGCCGCGGGGCAGGAGGGACAGCTCGGCGCGGGCCAGCTCCCGCTCGAACTCCTCGGGGTACTCCCCGGCGCTGAAGCGGGCAGGAAGCTCCGGGCGGGCGCGGGCGATCCGCAGGAAGGCCTCGTGGTCCGCGGCGGCGAAGGCGGGCAGGTCCAGACGCGCCTCGTGCACGTCGCCGCGGGCGTCCAGCACGGCTCCGCGCACCACGCCGGTGTCCAGGTCGATCCACTGCACCTTCCCCGAGCGGGCATCGGCCTTGCCGCCGCTCGCGCGGCCGACGCCCAGGATCGCCTCCAGGGCGCCGCGCAGGGCGACCGCCCACCAGGAGGACCCGATCGCGCCGCGGCGGGAGCGCAGGGTGATGCTCATGCCTGGTCCCCGATCGCCGTGGGGTCCAGGGCCAGCAGGGAGCGCAGCGAGGAGTCGTCGAGGTCCGCCAGCCAGTCCTCCCCGGGGGCGATGGTGAGGTCGGCGAGCTCCTGCTTCTCCTGCAGCACGGTGTCGATGCGCTCCTCCACGGTGCCGGCGCTGACCAGCTTGTGCACCATCACGTCGCGGCGCTGGCCGATGCGGAAGGCGCGGTCGGTGGCCTGGTTCTCCACCGCCGGGTTCCACCAGCGGTCCAGGTGGACGACGTGGTTGGCGGCGGTGAGGGTGAGTCCGGTGCCGCCCGCGCGCAGGCTCAGCAGCATCAGCCCGGGCTCCTCGGGGCGGGCCTGGAAGTCGGCCACCATCGCGTCCCGCTCGGGCTTGGCGACGCCGCCGTGCAGGAAGGGCACGGGCAGGCCGAAGCGCTCGGCCCAGTGCGGCACCAGCAGGTGCCCGAAGGTCGTGAACTGGGTGAACAGCAGCACCTTGCCGCCCTCGGCGAAGGCCGTCTCCAGCAGGTCGTCCACCAGCTCCAGCTTCCCGGAGCGGTGGGCGCCGTCCCGCAGCAGCGCGGAGCCGTCGCCGAGGTAATGGGCGGGATGGTTGCAGACCTGCTTGAGGCGGGTGATCGTCGAGACCACCATGCTGCGGCGCTGGTTCTCCTCGGCGCCGTCGACGGAGGCCATCAGCTCGTCGACCAGGGCCTCGTACAGCCCGGCCTGCTCGGGGGTCAGGTTCACCACCCGCGTCAGCTCGGTCTTCTCCGGCAGGTCCGCGACGATGGAGCGGTCCGTCTTCACCCGGCGCAGCACGAAGAAGCTGGTCACGTACTTCAGGCGGGACAGGGCGCCGGTGTCGCCCTCCTGCTCGACGGGCTCGGCGATGCGGCTGCGGAACTCCGCGGCGGTGCCCAGCAGGCCCGGGTTGGCGATCTCCATCAGGGAGTGCAGGTCCCCGAGCCGGTTCTCGACGGGGGTGCCGGTCAGGGCCAGCCGGTGCGTGGCCCGCAGGGATCGCGCGGCCTTCGCGACCTGCGTGTCCGGGGTCTTGAGGTACTGGGCCTCGTCGGCCACCAGACGATGCCAGGGCACGCGGGTCAGCAGCGGCAGGTCCCGGGCGAGTAGGGCGTAGGTCGTGATCACGAGGTCGTGCCCGGCGGCGAGGTCCGCGAAACCCGCGTCCCGGCGGCGGCCCGCCCCGTGGTGGACGTGCACCCGCAGGTGGGGGGCGAAGCGGGCGGCCTCCCGCTGCCAGGCCCCGACCACGGACATCGGGCAGACCAGCAGGGTGGGCCCGACCCCCGTGTTCGCGGTCGTCTCGGGCCGCTCCCGTTCCCGGCACAGCAGCGCCAGCACCTGCATGGTCTTTCCCAGCCCCATGTCGTCGGCGAGGATCCCGCCGAGGCCCAGCTCGGCGAGCGCCCACATCCAGTCCAGGCCCTGCTGCTGGTAGGGGCGCAGGGTGGCCCGCAGACCGGCGGGGCTGCTGCCGGGGGCGGCGCCCGGGCCGCCGGGCAGCAGCCGGGCCAGGCCCTCGCCGCCGCCCATCCGGGAGACGGTCTCGGTGGCCAGCGCCAGGTCCGCGGCCTCGGGGGAGAGCAGCAGGGCGAACACCTCGGCCCAGCTCGCCCGGCCGCTGATCTCCGCCGGTATGGCGCTGTCCTCGCTGCCGCTTTCGCCGGCCCCGGAGTCCGTGTCCGGGGTTTCGGCCTGCGGCGTGTCGGTCCCGGCCGTCCCGACCGCGGTCGCCCCCTGCGCGGGCGGTGCCGGACGTCGCACCCCGGTGAAGCGGTCCAGGAAGCGTTCGGCGGCGCGCAGGGTCTGCGGGTCCAGTCGCACCCACTGCCCGCGCAGCCGCACGATCTCCGACTGGGTCTCGCGGATCTGGGCGATCTCGTCCTCGGTGAGCTCCACGTCGCCGACGGCCACCCGCCAGCGGAAGCTCGCCATCGCCGCGAGGCCCACCCCGCCGCCGGTCTTCTGCTGCTCGCCCTCACCCTCGGCGGCCTGGGGGCGGACGGTGGTGCGCTGGGTGGTCCACTCGCGCGGCAGCATCACGGTCACCCCGGCCCGCTCCAGCGCTCCCGCATCCTCCGCGAGCAGGCGGCTGACCTGCAGCGTCGTCAGCATCCAGTCGACGCCGGTGGCCTCCACGGCGGCCTCGCGTACCACGGGGGCCAGGCGCAGCACGGCCCCGGCGGCCTCGGCGGCACCGGCCGGGGTGAGGTCGCCGACGGCGCGCAACGCGTCGACGGGATGGACGGTGCCGTCCTCCTCGCGCAGGCAGGACTGCAGCAGCCAGCCGGTGGTGCCGGGCTCGGGCTGGTGCAGCCGCAGCAGCAGTTCGTCGTCGGTGGCGGCCAGGGCCACCGCGCGGCCGGAGTCGCGGAAGGCGTCCAGGGCTTCCTCGAGGCGACGCCGGCCGGGCAGGTCCAGCTCCAGCTCGCCGTCCCCCGCCAGGGCTTCGAGCACCCCGTGCGGGTCCTCGGCCGGCCGGCCGGAGCGGAAGTCGGTCAGCGCGGCGCGGGAGCGGGCGTCGACCAGGGCGTGCAGGATCGCGGGCCGATCGGGGTCGGGTCCGGACCAGGTCAGGGTGGTGCGCTCGAAGCGCTCGGCCACCCCGATACGCAGCCGCCTCCGGGCCACCAGCTCCCGTGCCTGCTCGTCGAGCACCACGGCGGCCAGCAGGTCCGGCATCGCCACCAGTCCCGGGTCGAGCCGCACCGGGGTGCCGGCGGCGGCGAGCTCCGCCAGCCGCGCGGCGGTCTCCTCCCCGAAGCGGGCGGCGAGCAGCCCCGCGCAGGCCTCGACCAGGTCGGTCAGCGCCTCGGGGGCCAGCGGTGCGGCGGGCACCCGCCGGTCGGCGGCGCCGGCGCGGCCGGGCAGGCGGATGCGGTGGCGCAGCTGGGACGGCAGCTCGCCCAGCACGGCGGCGAGCGCCGGCGGCGCGTCCTGCCGCAGGCCCGTCAGCTCGGCGGCCGCCCGGGAGCGGCCCTCGGCCACCTGCTCCCGCACCCACAGGGCGGGGCCGAGGTCGTCGTCGACGACCAGGTGCAGGGAGCGGGCGGGCATGGTCTCCAGGGTAGGGGCGGGCCCCGACGGACGAGCCCCGACGGGGCCGGTCGCGGCGGGGGCAGGACGGTCAGAGCCCGTCGACGATCTCCGCGGTCGCGTCGAGCCAGGCCTGCCTGGTCTCCTTGGAGACGCGGGAGAAGTCCAGGTGGGAGCCGTCGACGAACTGCTTCTCGAAGGGCACCTCCACGACCGCGCGGGTGTGGGAGCCGAAGTGGGTGAGCAGCCGCTCGCGCAGCCGCGGGTCCACCTTCGACTTCGCCGAGTGGGAGAGCACGGTGACGGCGTGGTCCACCTGGGTGCCCAGGCCCGTGGCGCGCAGCTCGTCGATCATCCAGGCGGCCGCGTTGAAGGTGTCCTCGCGGATGGTGGAGACGATCACGAGCTGGTCGGCGTGGCGCACGGCGGCCAGCCAGTTGGAGGCGCGCACGTTGTTGCCGGTGTCGATGACCTTGAGCCGGTAGACCCGGGAGAGCGTCTCGTCGAGCTCGGCGAAGGCGTGCTCGTCGATCGAGGCCATCGACCCGGCGTCCTCGTCGGAGGCGAGGATGTCGAATCGCATCTCGCCCTGGGGGCGGACGTAGGCGTCGAGGTCCGCGGCGCTGGTGGAGCCGGCCCGCAGCTGCTCGATGTCGTGCAGCAGGTCCACGGCGGTGCGGTGGTTGTCGCCGGGCACGCCGCGCCAGCCGAGGGTGCCCCGGGTCTCGTTGTTGTCCCAGGCCAGCACGTTGCCGCCGCGGACGGTGCCGAGGGTCGCGGCGATCATCAGCGAGGCGGTGGTCTTGTGGGCGCCGCCCTTGAGGTTCACCACGGCGATGTTCCGCGGTCCGTCCAGCGAGCGGCGGATGCGCTCGAGGCGCCGGTTCGCCTCGCGCTCGGCGCGGCCGGGGCGGGGGGAGACGGCGCCGCCGGTGAGCTTGGTCAGGGCGCCGCGCCAGCCGCGGGTGGCGCGGGCGCGGTGGGAGCGGGCGGTGGAGGACTGCAGGTCCTGCAGGGTGGGCCGCGCCGGGGCGGCGGCGTCCGCGGCCCGCCCGGGGGTGGGCTCCGCGACCGGCTCGGGGGTGGGGAGGGCTTCGCCGGGTTCCTCCCGTGGGGCCGGGTCCAGGCCGGGGCCGGCGTCCGCGGTCCCGGTCGGGGACCAGGCCGCCGCTGCCTGCTCCCCGTCCTCCCGGTGATGGGTCGGCACGGGGCCGGTGGGGTCCGGGGACTCGGCGGGCGCGGTCGCGGGCAGCTCGGGGGAGGAGGGCGCGGCCGCGGGGGTCTCCTCCTCCGGGGACGGCGAGGAGAGCGGGTCGGTCTCGGCGGCGCCGGCGACGCTCGGCGGGCCGGCGGGGGCGGCGGCGCGACGACGGTGGCCGCCGCGGCGGGGACCGGAGTCGGCGGGTGCCGCCGCCGGGGTCTCGGGCTCCGGCTCAGGGGTCGGGGCGGGCGGCGTGGGTCCGTACAGCGGGCGGTCGTCGGCCGCGCGGCCACTGATCCGGCCGGAGGGCTCCACGCGCAGGTGGTGGTGCACGTCGGGCTCGACGATGACGACGTCCAGGGGGCCCTCGGCCTCCCGGGCGGCGGCGATCATGACGTCCTTGACCTGCGCCCGGATCGCGGGCAGGTCGTCCCCGCGGAGGTCGAGCGTCCCTGCGGCGAGGTGCACGGTCGCCGTGGTGTCGGAGGTGATGCGCGCCTGCGCGATCATCGCGGGCTCCCTTCCCTGGTCGTGACGTCGGAGCGGCCCGCGGGCAGGCAGGGACCCCGGGCCGCTCCACTGTACGGGCGTGGGAGGGTCCGGTCCCTGTCCGGAGGCCCTGGCGTGGACAATGCCGCACCGGACGGGGCCCGGACGTCCCCGATGTCCGGTTCCTGCGTGGCCGCCGCGCCGGGAGGCCGGTCGTGCCCGACCCGGGGTCCTCACTAGGCTGGAGCCATGGCCGACGCCTCCGCCCCGCCCACGCCGTCCGTCTCGCTCGTCATGGAGCCGGCCGTCCCCGGCGCCGACGAGGACGCCGCCGGGTCGCTCGGCTCCGCAGCCGTCCTCGTGGACGGGGCGGGGCTGTCGGCCTCGTTGCGCGCCGGCTGTGCGCACTCCGTCGCCTGGTACTCGCACCTGCTCGCGGCCCGCCTGCTGGGCGCGCTGCAGGATCCCGCGCTGTCGCTCCGGGGGGCGCTGCGGCTCGCGATCGCCGAGGTGGCCGCGGCGCACGGCCCCGACTGCCGTCTGGAGGACGGGAGCCCCTCGGCCACGGTGGTGGCCGTGCGCTGGGGCGCGGAGCGTCTCGAGCACCTGGTGCTGGCCGACTCCTCCCTGCTGTTGGACCACGCCGACGGGCGGGTGGAGCGCCGCACGGACCCCCGGGTGGACGAGGTGGTCGCCGCCCACCGCACGGTCGCCGCCGTCGAGGCCCGGCGCAACGCCCCCGGAGGTTTCTGGGTGGCCCGGCACGAGCCGGCCGCGGCGGAGGAGGCCCGGGTGGGCTCGGTGCCGCTGACCGGGCTGCGAGCCGTGCACCTGGTCTCCGACGGGGTGACGCGGGCCGTGGACCTGCTGGGGCTGCACCGCGAGGAGGGGCTGGCGTGGGCGCTGCGGGAGCAGCCCCGGGCGCTGCTGGCGGCCATCCGGGAGGGCGAGCGCGCCCTGCCCCCCGAGCGCCGGCCCCGGAAGGTCCACGACGACGCGACGGCGCTCACGGTGCGCTGGGACTGACCGCAGCGGGTCGACGTCGCGCACCGGCTCCCGGGACCCACGGGACACGCCGAGGACACGCCGGGCGACGGTCCGGTCGGGACCACGGCCCCGACGTGCGATACGCCACTGACCGGGGACGGCCGCACTGCGGGGCGCATCTCCTGCATGAGCATGCGTGCGGCGTGAAGTGTGCACGCCAGCGCCCGGTTCCGATCCCGTAACCGGGGGCGTGCCGGTCTGATCACAATTTCAACGGAAGCGGCATTCTTGGACGCGACCTGCACGGATGGCCCGAGGTGCCGCGTTTACACCGGCAACGAAGGGGCATAGACTCTTTCCGCGACCCCGGAGTAGTGTCATGTCGGCCCTCGCGGCACGGAGCACCGCCCCGGCGATCGCAGCGATGACAACTCCATAGATGTGCCGTTCCCCAGACCCCCCTCAGGGGAGCGGCCGGACGGGCACTATGCCAGGTTCCCCCACCTGTGGCAGCCCGTCCCGCCTGTTCGCCCGCACCCACCCCTGACGGACGACAGGCTTGACGAGCGGTCCGTGAGCCCCCGAGCAATCGGTTGAGAGCTCCGGGCCGCTCGTCGCGTCCCGGGCCGGTCGCCGCGCGACCGGCCCGGTGACGAGGGGATCTCCTCCGGCGGGTCAGCCGAGGATCGACACGTCGCTGCCCGGGTCCAGGCGGTACCCGGCGCCCCGCACCGTCGAGATGAGCCGACGGTAGCGGGCCAGCTTGCTGCGCACCCGGCGCACGTGCACGTCCACGGTGCGCTCACCGGTCTCGGCCGGGGACTCCGACCACACCGACTCCATGAGCTGCTCGCGGGAGACGGTGCTGCGCGCGTGGCGGGCGAGGTGGGCCAGCAGCTCGAACTCCTTGTAGGTGAAGTCGACGTCGGCGCCGTCGATCCGCACCCGCCGGCCGTAGAGGTCGATCACCAGGGCGCTGTCCGCCCCGGCGGCCGAGGGGCTGGCGGGGCTCACCGCGGTCGCGGCCAGTGCGCGGCGGCGGGCGGCCTCGATGTCCCGTCGGGCCGGGGAGTTGGGGGAGACGACGCCGGTGCGTCGCGGTCGCAGCGGACTCACCGGGGCGGAGGCCTGCGCCCGCGGCGGCAGGGAGCGGGCGGAGCCCGGGGTGGTCGCGCGGAAGGCCTGCGGGCTGGAGACGGCCACGGCGGTGCGGCCCTGGCGGCTGACGGCCCGGCGCTGGGCGTGGGTGCGCAGCTCGTCGGCGATGAGGGCGGCCTCGACGTCGCCGGTGCCCGGGGGCAGGGTGACGGTGAGCGTGATGGTCACGCCTTCCTCGGCGGCGGAACGGGGGACGGCCCGCAGGGCGGGGCCTCCGGCGCGGGCGGTGGCGGATCGGGCGGTGGTGGGGCGATCGAGGGTGATGGTCATGATGCGGACTCTCCGAGGGGCGGCGCCTGCGGCGCGGCGGGTGGTGGGCCCGGGATCCCTGGTGATCGACGCCCGTGGGCGGATCGGGGGTGTGCTCCCGGTGGCACCTGGAGCCCGCGCCTTCCGGCCGGCTCCTGTCAGCCGACCCCGGAGGATTCTCGAGCGCTCAGAGGCTCGGCTGACGGCGCATCATGCGCATCATCATCATCATCGAGGACATCATGGAGCGGACCACCCGGTGGGCGGTCTCGCGGCGCACGATGATCGACGGCATGGCAGGAAGCATGCCGCGCGCCGCCGCCCGCGGCAAGCGGCTGTTCACATTCCGGGACGACGGCGCGGACGGAGTCATCCTGACCTGCGCTGCCCGGCGCGGCACGGATCGTGGCCGAGTGTGACCGCCGGCGTCGCGAGAGCCCTGCCCGCCCTCCCTGCCGGACGCATGAACGCCCGCCCACCGGCCGGGGCCGGGGAGCGGGCGCGTGAGCATCGGCCGGGGTGGAGTCAGCGCTGCTGGTAGGAGAGGCAGTCGGCGGCGTCGTCGCCTGCCCCCATGCGCACCGAGCTGGCGGTGCACTCGAGGTCCTGGTTGAAGGCGCAGTCGGCGCGCTGGCAGGCGCCGACCTGGGTGACGACCTTGGACAGGCCGCCCTTCACGTCCAGGGGGATGAAGGTGGCGCAGCTGGCGTCCTGCGCGACGGTCACCGCGAAGGCGTTGCAGGCCTCGTGGTGGTTGTACGAGCACCCGGTGACGGTGCACTCGGAGACGCGGGGCATGTCGACGGCGGTCATGGGGTCCTCCTCGGGTCGGGAGCCCCGAACAATGGGGCCGAACACCTCGAGTATGAACTCCTTTTCACATTCCTGCCAGCAAGGAATGGCACGCCTATTCGCTTTAGAAAACACTCTTATTTTCTATGTGTCGATGTTCTCGAAAACCCCGTGCACGGTTATTCGTCGCGATGAGTGGTCCGTGCAGGTGGGGGGTGCGGGGTGCTCAGCGGCGGCGCAGCACCAGCAGCGAATCCTCGAGCATTCCTGTACGGCCGTCGGGCGCGTTCGCGGGGCGCTCCCGCTGCTCGGCCACGACCACCGTGAAGCGCCCGGGGTCCAGGTCGAGCTGCGCTGCCTCTTCGGCGGCGGAGAGCATCCGTGCGGCGTGGTCGTGGTGGCCGGAGGCCCAGGGCGGCGGGGCCGCGTGGGAGAGGACCACCAGGTGCCCGCCCGGGGCCAGCGCTCCCGCGGCGCGGCGCAGGATCTCCACGCGCTGCAGGGCGACCTCGGAGTGGAAGAAAGAGGCGGTCACCAGGTCGACGCCGCCGGGCTCCGGCTCCCAGGTCTCCAGGTCGCGGGCCTCGAAGCGGGCGCTGCCGCGGGCGGCCGCGGCGTCGGTCCCGGCAACTCCTTCGGCGCCGCTTTCCGTGGGGGCGAGCCCGCGGGCGGCGGCCTCGGTGCGGGCGCGCTCGATCGCGCGGGTGGAGAAATCCTGGCCGGTGGCCTGCCATCCCTGCTCGGCGAGCCACAGCACGTCACCGCCCTCTCAGCAGCCCTGGTCGAGGCTGCGGCCGGGGGTCAGCTGGGCGACGGCCGCAGCGAGGGTCGCGTTGACCTTCCCGGACCACACCGGGGCGCTGTAGCGCTCCTCCCAGTGGGTGCGTGGGTCCTGCGCTGCCACCTCGGGGCTCCCGGGGTCCCCGTGGGCGTGCTGGTGCGGGTCCGTCACCGCGGTCAGTCGACCACGCCGAAGAGGCGGTCGCCGGCGTCGCCGAGGCCGGGCACGATGTACCCCTTCTCGTTGAGCTCCTGGTCGATCGAGGCGGTCACGACGGTCAGGTCGATCGCCGGGTCGAGCTGCTCCTCCAGGGCCTTCAGACCTTCGGGGGCGGCCAGCAGGGTCACGCAGGTGATGTCCTTGGCGCCCCGCTCGTGCAGGTACTCGCAGGAGGCGATCAGGGTGTGGCCGGTGGCCAGCATCGGGTCCAGCACGAAGCACTGGCGGCCGGAGAGGTCGTCGGGCAGGCGGTTCGCGTAGGTGGTGACCTCGAGGGTCTCGTCGTTGCGGACCATGCCCAGGAAGCCCACCTCGGCGGTGGGCAGCAGGCGGGTGAGCCCGTCGAGCATGCCGAGGCCGGCGCGGAGGATCGGCACCACCATCGGCTTGGGATTGGAGAGCTTGGTGCCGGTCATCTCGGTCACGGGGGTCTCGATCTGCACGGGTGCGACGGCCACGTTCCGGGTGGCCTCGTAGGCCAGCAGCGTGACCAGCTCGTCCGCCAGCTGGCGGAACACCGAGGAGTGGGTGCTGCGCTCACGCAGGACCGTGAGCTTGTGGGCGACGAGCGGGTGGTCGATCTCGAGGACGCGCATGGGGCGAATCTACCGGACGACGGCCGCTCCTCGGCCCGGGTCCGGCTCAGCGGTCGGCGGGCAGGGGCACCCAGGGGTCGGGCTGGTGGGTGATGCGGTTGCGCAGGTCACGGCGGAAGATCTCGATGACCCACATCCACAGGGCGTGCCCGAAGAACTCGGAGACGTGCTCCGCGAACGGCTGGTTCCAGGGGGCGGGCACCACGCCCATCGCCGGCATGATCACCACGTGGAAGGCGAACCACACCACGATGCCGAACACGGCGCCCTGGGCGATCGTGATCAGCGGGGTGACCTCGGCGATCTCGCAGTAGATGATCGCGAAGGCGACGGCGAAGCCGACATGGATGATGAAGGAGACGTAGGGCAGCTCGTGGCCGCGACGAGGCCCGCGATGATGCCGACGAGGAGGGCGACGCCGTAGCGCCGACGGGTGGGATCGGTGGTCCTCATGGGCATGAACCCAGGGCAGCTCCCGGCCGCGACCTGGGATCATGGTCCCGTGACCACCTACGTCTTCTACACCGCCGCCTCCCTGGACGGCTACCTGGCCGATGAGCACGACGGCCTGGACTGGCTGCTGTCCCAGCCGATGAGCACCGGAGGGCTCCTGGACTACGAGCGCTTCGTCGCCGGGGTCGGAGCCGTGGTGCTCGGGCGCAGCACCTACGACTGGCTCGCCGACCAGGGCGAGGTCGGGCCGGGCCGCTGGCCCTACGAGCAGCCCAGCTTCCTGTTCACCCACCGTGGGATCGAGCCGCCGGTCGAGCACCTGCGGGTGCTGGAAGGGGACCCCGCCGCGCACCGGGCCGCCCTGGAGGAGGCTGCGGGGGAGGGGGAGGTGTGGATCCTCGGCGGCGGGGACCTCGCCACCGCCTTCGCCCGTGCCGGGATGCTGGACCGGCTCGACCTGACCTACGCCCCGGTCACCCTCGGCGCCGGGAAGCCCCTGTCCACCGCCGGACTGGACATGGAGCTCATCGAGACCGGCCGCTCCGGTCCCTTCCTCGAGGCGCGCTACGCGGTGCACGGCCTGCGGGAGCAGGGATGAGCGCCGCGGATCCCGAGGCTCCGGGTACCGGGTCCCCTCCGGCCGATGGGGCGCTGACCGATGACGAGCTGATGGGTCTCGCGCTCGCCGAGGCCCGCGCCGCTGCCGCGCGGGAACCGGCCGACGTGCCGATCGGCGCCGTGGTCGTCGCGGCCGACGGCACGGTGCTGGCCGCGGCCGGGAACCGCCGGGAGGCGGAGGAGGACCCCACCGCCCACGCCGAGGTGCTGGCCCTGCGCGAGGCCGCCCGCGTCACCGGGCGCTGGAACCTCTCCGGCGCCACCCTGGTGGTCACCCTGGAGCCCTGCACCATGTGCGCCGGGGCGATCGTGCTCTCCCGCGTGCGGCGCCTCGTGGTCGGCGCCCCCGACCCGAAGGCCGGCGCCGCCGGCTCCCTGTTCGACCTGGTCCGCGAGCCGCGCCTGAACCACCGCGTGGAGCTGACCAGCGGGGTGCGGGAGCAGGAGTGCGGGGACCTGCTGCGCGACTTCTTCCGCGCCCGGAGGCGGCGCTGAAGGGCGGTCTAGGAGAAGATGGAAGGCTGGCGATGGACAGCAGGAGGACAGGTCTCGTCAGGTGTTGTCATCGCTTTCGGGCCCGGATGCTCTTCTTCGGAGGGACCTCGAGTTCTGGAACCGCCCGCAGCATGAACTGATCGAAGTGCGGGACGGTGAAGGCCGCGTAACCGTGATGCGGCGTGTAGAGCAGGCCCATGTCGATGAGCTCCGCTCGCGTCGGGCCCAGCTGCGTGGATTCCCGGTCGAGAAGCACAGCCACATCGGCGGCCTTGTGCGGCTCGGGCCCTAGCTCTGCCATCGCGCGCAGGTACGCCGTCTGGAGGTCGGTCGCGCGATCAAGTCGAACGCGGAAGAAGGAGCTGTCGAGTTTCGCCTGGTAGTGGTCGACGGCGTCCTCCACATCCTTTCGGGTGATCGGCGAGGATGATGCGACGCCCCAGGCTGCCCAGCCGAGCTCCTGGATGAAGTACGGGTATCCGCTCGTGACCTGATGGGCCAGAGCCAACGCCTCCTCTTCGTAGTCGGCATCCTCCAAGATGGCTGGTTCGCGGAGCGCGAGAAGGGAGTCGTCAGAGTCGAGGTTTCCGATGGTGGGGAAGGTGAAGAGTCGCTCGGCGTAGGACTTCGCGTCGCCGGCAAGCTCGGCGACCTGCGGAAGTCCGGCCCCGACGAGGATGAGTGGCAGCGATCGTTGGACCGTCTTGTGCAGGGCCATGATGACGGCTTCGAGCTGGCGGGAGCTGAGGAACTGCACCTCATCGAGCAGGATGACCACGCCTTTTCCGTGGTCCTTGGCGGCAGCCCCGAGCGCTAGGAAGACATCGGTGAGATCCATGGCCAGGTCGCCGTGATCGGCAAGCCCTTCAATGGAGTCGACGTTCAGTCCCGCCCGGAAGGTCCCCATCTGGTCCACGGAGAGCGTGAAGGAGGAAATCGCTGCTGCGGCCACCCGGAAGCGCTCCGTCCATCGTGCGCGCGGAGCCAGATCGAAGAGGATGGTCCGCAAGCTGAGAGCGAGCTGGCGTCGAAAATCCTGGTCGTCGTGGCGGGACACCTCATGGTCCAGCACGCTCCAGTCCTGGGCGAGCGCCGTGTCACGGAACTTCCCGAGAAGAACCGTCTTGCCGACGCCCCGAAGCCCGGTGATGATCATCGAGCGCGCGGACCTTCCGCGAGCGACTCGCTGGAGGAGCGTCTCGAATGACGCGAGCTGGTCGTCTCGTCCCGCCAGGACGTCCGGTTTGGCGCCGGCGTTGGGGGTGTAGGGGTTCCTGATGGGGTCCATCGCGCACCTTAGAGACCTTAGGGAGCTTTATCTTGATCTCCTAAAGTACCCTAAAGGTCCTAAGGGAAGGTGTCTGGTCAGGGGCGCAGGCGTGTCGGGTCAGGCGGTGTAGAGCGCCCGGAAGTGTTCGGCCTGGCCGGGGTAGTAGTCCGGCTCGAAGGCGATCGCGGCGACGTCCCCGCCGGTCTCGGCGGCCACCAGGCGGTCCAGGTAGAACTCCCAGCCGGGGCCGATCATCGAGGCGGCCTCGCCGTCGTCCACCCGCTGCAGCAGGGTGATCGCCGAACCCTCGGCGGTCTCCTCGACCCGCAGCTCCATCCGCCAGGCGTCCTCGCCGACGACGGTCTCGACGACCAGGCGGTGGCGCGACTCGACGGCGATCACGCGGGCGGGGGAGGAGGGGTCGCCCTCCTCGGCGGTCATGGTCACGGTGATCTCGCCGGAGGCGGCGTTCCCGCTCCAGGGGCCGAACCAGCGGGCGGTGCGGTCCGGGTCGGTGATCGCCGCCCAGGTCTCCGCGGCCGGCTGGGGCAGCTCGCGGCGCAGGGCCAGGCGGCCGTCCTCGGCGAGGGTTCCGGTGGGTCGGGCGGTCATGGGGTCCTCCTGGTGCGGCTGAGCGGGGTGGGTGTGCTGAGCGGAGCCGTGTCGGTGGGGTCCTGGTGTCCGCCCTCGCAACGGGCAGACGCCGTCGGGAGGGCGCCGTGTCAGCAGCTCCGATGCACTCCGGACGTCCCACCCAGGAGAAATGTCAGACGGCGCCGGTCAGGGCAGGTCGTCCGCGGGGGTGAACCCCTCGGGATGCTCCCGGGCGCGGCGGTGCGCGGCCTGGATCTCCGGGTCCTCGAGCAGGGCGGTGAGCTCCGCCTCCGTCACGCTGCGCACGGGATCCATGCGGAAGCTGCCTCCGCCCAGCGTAGTGCGTTCGGGCCCCAGTGCCGAGATGCCCACATGCGCCGTCGTCCACGGGGGAGGGCCCTCGCCGTCGGGGCACGTAGCCCACGGTCCGGGGAGGGGCCTGAGATACGGCCAGCTGACGGCGATGGGACGGCGGCACTGGCGCGCGACGCGACGGTGATCGTCGCCAGCATCAGCTCGATCGAGGAGCTGCGTCGACGGATGGCTCGACGCGACGTCCGATGAGACGGCGGCGGGCGGGGCGTGACGGCCCGCACAGCTCCCCCGGGCGGTGCTGTGAAGATTGTTTCTCCCTGTGAACATCCCTGCGGGCAGGGGTGCCCCCGATGGTTCACTGCCGGGGTGATCACCCTCGAAGACCTCCGCAAGGTCTTCCCCGCTCCGGGCGGGGGAGACCCCGTCGTCGCGCTCGACGGCATCGACCTGCATCTGGATCCCGGACGGATCCACGGCATCGTCGGCCGCTCCGGCGCCGGCAAGTCCACCCTGATCCGCTGCCTCACCGGCCTGGAGAAGCCCAGCTCCGGCAAGGTCCAGGTGGACGGCACCGACGTGGCCGCCCTCGACGGGGCCGCCCTGCGCGCCGCCCGGCGCAACATCGGCATGGTGTTCCAGCACGCCAACCTGCTGGACTCCCGCACCGCAGCCCAGAACATCGGCCACCCGCTCGAGATCGCCGGGGTGCCCCGCGCCGAGCGCGAGAAGCGCGTCGCCGAACTGGTGGAGATCGTCGGCCTCTCCGGCCGCGAGCACAACTACCCCGCCCAGCTCTCCGGCGGACAGGTGCAGCGCGTCGGCATCGCCCGCGGCCTGGCCGCCGAGCCGAAGGTGCTGCTGTGCGACGAGCCCACCAGTGCCCTGGACGGCGCCACCACCGCCCAGATCCTGCGCCTGCTGCAGGACCTGCGCGAGCGCCTCGGCATCACCGTCGTCATCATCACCCACGAGATGGCGGTGGTCCGCGAGGTCTGCGACACCGTCACCCTGCTGCAGGACGGCCGGATCGCCCAGACCGGCGACCTGGTGGACGTCGCCGCCGACCCGCACGGTCCGCTCTCCGCCGAGCTGATCCCGCTGCCCCCGGCCCCCACGGGCCTGGACGCCGTGATCGTGAACTGCGACTACGGCGACTCCACCAGAATCCGCACCAGCGAGGACCTCTCGCGCCTGGCCGAGCGCCACGGCGCCGAGGCCACCCTGGTCGCAGGCACCATCGAGACCATCGGCGGCCGCCAGGTGGGGCGCGTGCAGATCGCGCTGCGCAACGACTCCGGCCGCCCCATCAGCCCGGAGGGCCTGGCCGCGTACCTGCGCGAGCTGGAGACCGCCGGCGTCGTCGCCCAGGAGGTCAGCGCCTGATGGAGTGGCTGGACAACCCCGTCTTCACCACCTGGGACTCGAACACGAGCCTGTGGTCGAACACCCTGATCACCCTCTACATGACCCTCGGTACGATGCTGTTCACCGCGGTGATCGGCATCCCGCTGGGCCTGCTGCTGTACGAGACCGCCCGCTCCAGCAGCCCCGCCGCGCGCTGGGTGAACCGCATCGTCGGCTTCGTCGTCAACGTCGGCCGCTCCTTCCCCTTCATCATCCTGATCATCGCGCTGATCCCCGTCACCCGCTTCGTGGTGGGCCGCGTGACCGGCCCGAACGCCGCGATGTTCGCCCTGGCGATCTCCGCGATCCCCTTCCTGGCGCGGCTGATCGAGATCAACCTGCGGGAGATCTCCGCCGGGAAGATCGAGGCGGTCTCGATGATGGGCGCCAGCCGCTGGCAGATCATCCGCCAGGTGCTGCTGCCCGAGGCGCTGCCCGGCATCATCGGCTCGCTGACCACCACCGCCATCGCCGTCATCGGCTACACCGCGATGGCCGGCACGGTCGGCGGCAAGGGCCTCGGCGACCTCGCCATCCGCAACGGCTACCAGAGCTACGACAACGTGGTCATGGTCGCCACCGTCGCCGTGCTGGTGGTCATCGTGATCGCCGTGCAGGCCATCGGCTCGGCCCTGGCCAGCGCCGTCGACCACCGCGCCGCCACCGTCTGACCCCCCTGGCGGACGCGACCCCGCGTCCGCCCCCCTCATCCGCGACATCCCCGAACCCCCGAGGAGAACCCCATGAGCACCTTCACCCGCCGCACCACGCTCGCCGCCACCGGCGCCGGCGTCGCCGCCCTCGCCCTGTCCGCCTGCGGTGCCGGCGGCACCGAAGGCCCCCAGGAGGAGGACGGCGTCACCACCATCCGCATCGGCGCCTCCCCGGCCCCGCACGGCGAGATCCTCGCCTTCGTGCAGGAGAACCTCGCCGCCGACGCCGGCCTCGCGCTCGAGATCACCGAGTACACCGACTACCAGATCCCCAACCAGGCGCTGGCCGACGGCGACCTCGACGCGAACTTCTACCAGACCCCCGCCTTCCTCGCCGACCAGGAGGAGGAGAAGGGCTACGAGTTCTTCGGCTTCGAGGGCGTGCACGTCGAGCCGATGGGCGTCTACTCCGAGTCGATCACCAGCCTGGACGAGCTGGCCGACGGCGACACCATCGCCATCGCCAACGACCCCACCAACCGCGGCCGCGGCCTGGCCGTGCTCGCCGCGAACGACGTGATCGTGCTGGACCCGGAGGTGGCGGAGAACGCCCACACCCCGGCCGATGTCACCGAGAACCCGCTGAACCTCGAGTTCACCGAGCTCGAGGCCGCGCAGATCGCCCGCTCCCTCGGCGACTTCGCCGCCGGCGTGGTCAACGGCAACTACGCCCTCGAGGCGGGCCTGGCCCCCTCCGAGGACGCCATCGTGATCGAGGCCGGCGAGGACAACCCCAACGCCAACATGATGGTGGTGCGCGACGCCGACCAGGAGAACGAGGCCCTGGTCGCCCTGGACGGCCTGCTGCACAGCGACGAGGTCCGCACCTTCATCGAGGACACCTACACCGACGGCTCGGTGATCCCCGCCTTCTGAGCGGATCCCGCCGACGGCGCGACGCGGCCGGTGCCCTGCCTGTGCAGGGTGCCGGCCGCGTCCGCGTGCGGGTGATCGGGGCTCAGGCCTCGGCGGGTGTGCGCTCCGCGGGGGCCGCGTCCCGCGTCAGCACCCCGGACAGCAGGGGGAACAGCAGCACCGTGAGCGCACCACCGGCGACCATCACGCTGGACTGCTGCTCGGTGAGCAGCTCCGCCTCCACCGCGATCTCGGTGACGGCGACGATGATCGGCAGCCCCGCCGAGGCGTAGAGGCCCAGCGCGATCCGCTCCTTCATGGTCTCCAGGCCCGAGCCGGTGTCGGTGAACTGCTCCCGCAGGAACACCGGCAGGCCACGGACCAGCAGGATCGTGACCACGAAGGCCGCCAGGGCCCCGAGCTCGGTGGAGACGGTGCCGACGTCGATCGCCATCCCGCTGGTCACGAAGAAGACGGGGATCAGGAAGCTGAAGCCGAGCACCTGCACCTTCCCCACGAACTCCTCGTCGCCGTGGAGCATCAGTCGGCCGATCAGCATGCCCGCCATGAAGGCGCCGAGGGTCATGTCCAGGTCCAGCAGCCCCGAGAGCGTCATCAGGGTGATGAGGATCAGCATGCTCAGCCGCATGGTGGTCTGCATGGAGGTGTTGACCCCGGCCTCGATCGCGCCGCCGAGGGCGGGGATCCTCCGGAACAGGCGCACGGGCAGGGCGACCAGCAGGGCCGCGGCGATCGCGAAGCCGATCAGCACCAGGGCGCTGGCCCAGGTGGCCTTCGAGGACAGCAGCAGCGCCATCGCGATGATGGGCCCGAGCTCGCCGAGGGCGCCGTGGACCAGCGTGGCCGAGCCGAGCCGGGTGCCGGTGGCGCCGGCATCCTGCATCATCGGCAGCAGGGTGCCCAGTGCCGTCGAGGTCGAGGCGATGCCCAGCACGATCGCGGCCCGGGGGTTCCCCTGCACGATCATCAACCCGGCGCCGATGCCCAGCGCCAGGCAGAGCATCCAGGTCGTCGCCGCGCTGCGCCCCTGGCGGCTGCGCATCGCCGCGGGGTCGATCTCGAGCCCGGCCAGCAGGAACAGCAGCCCCAGTCCGATCTCCCGGACCAGGGTGATGCCCTGGGTCTGCACGGCCAGGCCCAGGCCGTCGGGACCGATCACGGCGCCGAGCACCAGCAGCCAGACCACGTCGGGCACCTTCTTGCGGGTCAGGCTCGCCAGCAGGGGCGCCGCCATCGCGGCCAGGGCGATCCACCAGACCGAGATGAGGTCGCCGAGCACCGTGTGTTCCATGCGCACCAGGCTACGGGCCGAGCTGCCCGCCCCGGCATCGGTCCGGGTCGGGGAGATCAGAGTCGAGGCTGGTCAGGAGCGCAGCGCGGTGGCGTCGAGCTGGTCCAGCAGCCAGGCCAGCTCCTCGGCCCGCTGCTCGAACTTCCGGTAACGGCCGGAGCGGCCGCCGTGCCCGGCGACCATCTCGCAGCGGAACAGGATGGGCCGCTCAGCCTGGTCGGAGGTGACGGTCTCCCGCAGCCGGGCCACCCACTTGGCGGGCTCCACGAAGAACACGCGGGTGTCGTTCAGCGAGGTCGCCGCGAAGACCGCCGGGTACTCGACGGCGCGGACGTTCTCGTAGGGGCTGTAGGTGCGCATGTAGCGGTACACCTCCTCGCTGGCCACCGGGTTGCCCCACTCCTCCCACTCGCCGACGGTCAGCGGCAGGGAGGGATCCAGGATGGTGGTCAACGCGTCCACGAAGGGCACCCCGGCGAGCATCGCCCGGAACCGCTCGGGGGCCAGGTTCGCGACGGCCCCCATCAGCAGGCCGCCCGCGCTGCGGCCCTCGGCGGCCAACCGCGCCGGGTCCACCCGGCCGGAGGTGACGAGGTGGTCGGCGGCTGCCACGAAGTCGGTGAAGGTGTTCCTCTTGTGCAGCAGCTTGCCCTGCTCGTACCAGGCGCGGCCCATCTCCCCGCCGCCGCGGACATGGGCGATGGCGAGCACGAGGCCGCGGTCCAGCAGGGAGAGCCGGGAGGCGACGAAGGAGGGGTCCACGGAGATCTCGTAGGAGCCGTAGCCGTACAGGTACCCGGGCGCGGTGCCGTCCCGGGGCACGTCCCGCCGCGCCACCACGGAGATCGGCACCGCGGTGCCGTCCGCGGCGCGGGCCCACTCCCGGTGCTCCTCGTACAGCTCCGGGTCGTAGCCGGGCACCGGGGTGCGGCGCAGCACCGTGTCCTCACCGGTGGTGAGGTCCCGCTCGGCGACCGTGTCCGGGGTGAGCATGCTGCCCAGGCGGTAGCGCAGGGTGGGCGTCTCCCAGCGCGGGTTCGCGTCCAGCTCCACGGCGTCGAGCTCGCCGCCGTGGCTCACGTCCGCGGCGGCCGCGACGTCCAGCGAGCCGTCCGCCCGGCGCGGCAGCACCCGCACCGCGGCCAGGCCCCCGCTGCGCAGCTCCAGGGCGACGGCCGCGGCGAAGGCCTCGACCCCGAGCAGCCGCTCGCCCTCGCCGGCCTCCAGCAGCGGGTGCCAGGAGCCGGGATCCTCCAGGGACGCCTCGGCCAGGGCGAATCCCTCGACCCCGTCGTTGTGCACGATCAGCAGGCGGTCCCCGGCGTGCTCCACCGTGTAGTCCACGCCCTCGCGGCGGCCGCCGGCCGGGCGCAGCGGGCCGGTGGGCTCGTGCAGGTCCAGCAGCCAGGCCTCCGCGGTGGTGGTGGAGCCCGACTGCACCACCAGGGTGGAGCCGTCGCGGGAGCGCTCGAACCAGACGGTGAAGCGCTCGTCGGGCTCCTCCAGCACCAGCACGTCCTCCGCGGAGGGGGAGCCGATCCGGTGCCGCCAGATCTGGTGCTGCCGCCAGGCGTCGTCCACCCGGGCGTAGAACAGGTGCTGCCGGTCCGCGGAGAAGGCCAGGCCGTAGCCGGCGCCGGTGACGGCCTCGTCGATCACGGTGCCGGTGCCCAGCTCGGTGACGCGGAGGGTGAAGCGCTCGTCGCCGCTGAGGTCGACGGCGTGGGCCAGCAGGTCGTGCGCGGGGGAGAGGGCCATCCCGCCGAGCTGGTAGAACTCGGCGCCCGCGGCCTCGGCCTGTGCGTCCAACACCATCTCCTCCCCGGGCAGCCATGCCTCCGGATCGACCTCCGGCACGCCACCGGCGCCGCGCGGCAGCTCGGGACCCTCGGGGACGCGGGTGAAGGCCGGGTAGTCGTGCCCGGCGGTGGTGCGGGTCAGGTACCACCAGTCGCCGCGGCGCAGCGGGACGGACAGGTCCGTCTCCAGGGTGTGGCCGACGAACTCGGCGACCAGGGTTCCGCGCAGGTCCGCGAGGTGTGCCGTGCGCGCCTCGGCGTAGGCGTTCTCCGCCTCCAGGTGCGCGCGGACCTCCGGGTCCTCCTTGTCGCGCAGCCACTCGTAGGGGTCGACCACCTCCTCGCCGTGGGCACGACGCACGGTGGGGCGGTGCGCGGGGCGGGGTGCGGCGGGGAGGGAGCTCGAGGTCGAGGTGGCGGAGGTCATGGCCTCGAGCCTATCCGGCCTGCTCGCGGCGTCGCGGACCCGCCCGCAGGCACATCCCGCGGGGACCTCGGTTTCCCTCCGACGGCCCGTCGAACGATCCCGGACGGCCCGGGAGGACACGAACCGATCACGACTCCTCGGTCACCCGCAGGGCGGACGTACAGTAAGAATCGCCCCCCGTCCCGGTGACGCATGGGGCACGGCTCGGTCAAGGCTCCGCCAGGGCGGAGCTCGGCACCGATGCCTGCACGCCTCGGGGCCTCGTGCCCCGGCTCCGGCACGCCGTCTCCCCCTGGCGGCGGCCGTGGACCGTCCGCCCGGCGGGCCCCGTGCCCTTCCTCCCGATCACCGGCCGGCCCTCACCGTTCCCCCTACCACCGTTCCCCCTACCGGGCCCCTCGGCGCGCCCCGGGCCGCACCCTCGACGGCGCGTGCCCCTGCGCTCCGCGCTGCCCGGGCGCCGACGCACGCCCGGGTCGCGCCCGGGCCCACCACCATCAGCGGATCCTCCGGTCCGCAGCCGAGCAGGATGTCGAGCAGAAGAGGTATGACGATGCGTGCTCACGCACGACGACGGCACGAGCCGCCGCGACCCACCGCACCGGGCGGGATGGTCACCTGGGACATGGATCTGGAGGAGCTGGCCCGTCACCTGGCGGCCCTGAGCGGCCGCACCGCCCCGGTCCCCGACCTGGCCCCCGTGGCCGAGCTGGTGGAGGGCAAGCGGGTGCTGGTCTCCGGCGCGGGCGGCTCCATCGGGTCCGAGCTCACCCGGCAGCTCCACGGCCTCGGACCCGCCCAGCTGCTGATGCTGGACCGCGACGAGTCGGCCCTGCAGCGGCTCCAGCTCGGGCTCGACGGCCACGGCCTCCTGCAGACCCCGGACACGGTGCTGGCGGACATCCGCGACGCCCGCGGGGTGGACCGGGTGATCGCCGAGCACCGTCCCCACCTGGTGTTCCACGCGGCGGCGCTCAAGCACCTGCCGCTGCTGCAGGCCAACCCCCACGAGGCCTGGCAGACCAACGTCCACGGCACCCGCCACCTGCTGGAGGCCGCCGAGCGCCACGGCGTGGAGCGCTTCGTGAACATCTCGACCGACAAGGCCGCGGATCCGGTCAATGTGCTCGGCCGCTCCAAGCGGCTGGCCGAGGCGCTCACGGCCCACGTGGCGGCACGCAGCGGGCTGCCCTACGTCTCGGTGCGCTTCGGGAACGTGCTGGCCTCCCGGGGATCCGTGGTCCCGACCTTCGTGCAGCAGGTGCGGCGCGGCGGTCCGCTCACCGTCACCCACCCCGAGGTCACGCGCTACGTGATGACCATCGCCCAGGCGTGCCAGCTGGTCCTCTCGGCCGTGGTGGGCGGTCGCCCGGGGGAGACCCTGGTGCTGGACATGGGCGACCCGGTGCGGGTCGCGGACATCGCCGCCGCCATCGCCGAGCTGGCGGGCGTGCCCTGCCCGATCGTCTACACCGGGCTGCGGGCGGGGGAGAAGCTGCACGAGGACCTGTTCTGCGCCTCCGAGGAGGACGAGCGGGCCGTCAGCGGGGGGCTCACCGCCGTGCGCTGCCCCGCTCTGGACCCGGCCGGGCTGCCCGGCATCGCCGACCGCGGTCCCGCGACACGGGAGCTGCTGCTGGGGGAGGGCGACCCGGTCGCGCGGATCCCGGCACCGGCCTCCGCGGCGGTGGCGGAGCTCGCCGGCTGAGACCCCTGCCCTCTGCCTTCCGACCCCGGCCCCGAGCGTCCTCCTGGCGGACACGGTCGGGGCCCGTCGGCATGCCCGGCGCCGCCGGGCGGACGCTCAGGGGGAGACGGTCGGCGGGGTGGCCGGCGGGCGCTCCTCGCCGCCGGAGGGGTCGATGCCGGCCAGGGCCACGTCCAGCAGCTCGGGGGCCAGCCGCAGGTGCTGGCCGAAGGTGGCGTCGATGTCGGTGACCACGGGGGAGCCGTCCGAGGCCAGCATGATCTCGACCGTGGAGGGGCCGGTGAGCCCCACGGCGCGGATCGCGGCGAGGGCCCGGCGCTCGATCTCCGGCGCCTCCAGGCGGGAGGCCGACTCGGGGATGCCGGTGGGAGCGGGAGGCCCCCAGGGACGGTCCTGGCCGGAGGGATCGCGCACGACGGCCGCGAGACGCCCGGAGCGGCCCTGGACGGGCCGATGGGCCATCACCCGGTAGTGGTCCCCGGGGAGGGTCTCCCGGAGGATCCAGTCGTCGTCGATCGCCTCCCAGTTCTCGGAGTCGGTGTCGGCGATGAGCAACGCGGAGCGGGTGTTCCGCTTGGAGCGCGGGGAGGCCACGAAGGGGCCGCCGAAGAGCTCGAGCGCCTCGCGGACGTCGGCCACGTCGCCGGGCAGCGCGAAGCGGGGGACGCGCACGTCGCGGCTGTGGAGGTAGGAGAGGGCGAAGAGCCGGTCGGAGACCAGCGCCACCGGGCCTGCGCCGGCGATCATCACGGAGGCGCCGAGCCCCTCGAGCAGGGTGCGGGCGGCCGAGAGCTCGGCCACCTCGGCGGGCAGGGTCGGGATCACCAGGTCGGCGTGGGACTCCGCGACCAGGCGGGCGAGGGCGGGCACGCTGCCCATGCTGTGATGGCCGGTGGCGTCGTGGTGCCCGTCGCGGACGGGCCCCAGGGGGCGGGAGCGCGGCGTGTCCACCCCGATCACGTGGTGTCCGCGCTGGGTGAGCAGCGCGACCACGATCGCCCCGGCGGCACGGTCGGCGCCGGTGACCACGGTCGTGGGCGTGGGGTCCTCCTCCGCCTCGTGCGAGCGCGGCGGCGGCTCGGGCTGGCTCATGGCATTCGTACCTCTCAGTGTCCCTCGCTCCCGGACCCGGGATGCCCCCGGAGGTCCGTCCTGCAACCGGCACGAGGCGGGGAGGGCGGGCTCCGCAGCGTCCCCTCGTCCGGTTGCATCCCCCCAACCAGTTGAAAATGGTACTGATGAGAAGACTACGACGGGATTCGGACGAACGGTGCAGGTTCGGGGTGTCGTGGTGCTGTTCCCGGATGATGTGGAAGCGCTCTCTCCTGTTCCGGGAGCTGCAGGTGGGCGCAGCGGCGGACGACGGGGGCCGACCTCGCCGCGACGGCGGTCGCGGGCTTCGCGGGGGTTGCCAAAGGCGCGATCCAGGGGTATGAATCGGGTCATATCGGGCATGGTCCCGTGGCATGGATCCCTCTGGCAAGGGTGTCGGGGGGCATGTCGTGATCCTGGATCGGAGGAGCGGATGGCCGGAGCGCACGGGGCGGCAGCGTGTCCAGGTCCGTACGAGAGGTTCGGAGCCGGGCTTCGGGCGGATTGAGACGATGTGGCACAGATCGCGTGTCGTGTCCCACGTCGTGGGGGTCGCCTGCGGCGATGCGCCGGGCGTGTCACTCCGACAAAAAGTCGGAAAAGCTTCTCTGACCTGCGTCTCCGAGGGGCCTTGCATTGGGTGACGGGACTCCGGTCCCGATAACGTCCCGGTAACGCGGAGCGGGTGGACCGCTCTTGCGCCGCTTCTTCCTGCCCGTTTAGGGTTAAACCGCTCCGTGTCGGGATTGCCCGGCATCGGACAGATGCACGAGACACCCGCCTTCCCGGCAGGGGGGACGCAGTCCGGTTCCGACCTCGAGTCGCCCAGCCGGAGTCCATGTCGGGGAACGGTGTCCTGTGATTGCAGAGGAGAGCCGTCGACCCCGGTCCCGGCACCATGACCTGCTGGCCACGATGCCTGTGCGCACCATTGCACCCGGCCCCCGCTCACGCGGTAGCGCTGTCGTCCCGATCTTCGCGCACGCCGCTTTCATCGTGCCTACCTCCGTAGGTCCGTTCGTCGAACCCTGATCGGCCCGGGCCCTGCCTTCCTTCCCTGATCCCCCGACGCGGCCGTGCCTCGTCGCCACGATGCTCCCTGCCCGAAAGGAGGGACCGTGTCCACCATCGCCCCAGATCTCACCGTCGACCCGGTCACCGAAGCGGCCTCCGCCCCGACCGTCGCCTCCGCCGCCCCGATCACGGCACGGACCCGACCGGGCCCTCCCCCTCGGATCGCGCCCGCCACCGGCCGGACCCTCCGAAGGGCGCTCGCCGCCCTTCCCGCCCTCCCGGTCGTGGCTCTCGCCGCCGGCGTCGCTCTGGCCCTGCTCGCGGGACGGACCGTTCCCCAGGGGCTGCTCTGGGTGCTGGTACTGCTGGCGGTCACCGTGCTCGCCACCGGCGCCGCCCGGCGGCGCCTCGCCGAAGCCCTGGTGCCGCCGCGGACGATCATCATCAGCCCCTCGGCCGAGGTCGGCCGGCACCACGGCGCCTCCCGCGCTCGGGTCCGCGGATTCGCTCCCGAGGTGCTGGCCGACGTGGACTTCGTGGCCAGCGCCGTGCGGCTGGACCTGCATCGGCTCGGTGCCGACCGGGTGGAGCTGCAGGCCGGGATCCCGGAGGACACCGTGCGCGCCCTGAACTGGGAGCTGCGCCGTGACGGCGTGGACCTCCTCGTCCACCAGGACGCCGATGCCGAGCGCCCCTCCCGTGCCCGTCTCCTCGTGACGGACCTGGGCCCCGGCCTGGTCCTGGCCTCACCGCGACCCGCCCCTCTCGTCCGTACGCTCAAGCGTGCAGCGGACGCGGCCGGCTCGGCGCTGCTGCTGCTCGTCCTCTCGCCGGTCCTGCTGGTCGTCGCCGCGCTGATCCGGCTCGACGACGGCGGGCCCGTGCTCTGCCGCCAGGAGCGCATCGGCCTGGACGGGGATCCGTTCCGGATCCTCACCTTCCGCTGTCGCGCCGCGGGCACCGAGACGCTCTCGAACCGACTCGGTCCCCGCCTGCACCGCAGTGGCCTCGACCGACTCCCGCAGCTGCTCAATGTTCTGCGGGGCTCGATGAGCCTGGTCGGCCCCCGGCCGCGGCGCCCCGAGGAGACGACCCCCCGGGAGACCCGGTTCTCCCACCTCTTCGGCGTGCGTCCCGGAATGACCGGCCCGTGGATGCTCAGCGCCGTCCGTCGCCCGAGCCCGGAGGACGCCCGCGATCGCGACGACTCCTACGTCGACACCTGGACCCCCTGGAAGGACCTGATGATCCTGCTGCGCAGCCTTCCTGCCGCGGCTACCGGAAAGGGGGCCCGGCGATGAAGGTCCTCCATCTCATCCATGGCACCGCTGTCGGCGGTGTCGAGACTGCGGCCGCTCACCTGCAGGCGACACTCCGCGGCTCCGCGCGACCGGTGGCGACCGAGGCCCCCGAGGAGCAGAAGGCGGAGGAGATCGACTACCGGGTGGCTGCCCTCGAAGCCTCGCCGCCCGAGGACGCGGCCCTGGAGGCCGATGTGGTGGGCAGCGGGGTCAACTCGCCGCGCTCGGCGGTGCGGATCCTCGCACTGATCCGACGCCATCGTCCGGACGTGCTGGTCACCTCCCTGTGGCGCTCGATGGCGCTCGGGTACCTGGCCCGCCTGGTGGGCTGGCGCGGCACCTGGGCGATCTGGGTGCACAACTCCCGCTTCACCAACCCCGTGGACCGCCTGGTGCACCGGTGGACCCTGCCCCGGGCCGACCTCATCCTGTGCGACTCGATCGCCGCGCGCGAGGAGCTCGTCGATCCGATGCTGTGCGACCTCGGGGCGGAGACTCCGACGGTCCTGGTCCGGCCCGATGCCCCTGCGCTGCTGAGCGGGCCCCGGGAGCGACCCGTCGCCGAGGAGCCTCTGCACCTGGTGAGCTGGGGCCGCATCGCCCCGCAGAAGCGACTCGATCGCGCCCTGGACCTGCTCGCCGAGCTCGACGCGAGACGTCCTGCCGGTGCCCGCCTCACCCTGGTGGGCCCCGACGGAGGCTCGCTCGGAGCCCTGCGCGAGGAGATCACGGCCCGGGGGCTCACCGATCGGGTCCGGATCTTCGGGACGATGGATCGCGAGGGACTGGCCGAGGTGGTCGCGACGTCGGACGTCTTCGTCCTCACCTCCGCCTTCGAGGGGTACGGGATGAGCGCCCATGAGGCCCTCGCCGCCGGCTTCGTCAGCGTTCTCTCGCCGGTCGGCGACCTGGCCGCCGACACCCATGACGGCCGGGACACCCTGCACTTCTGCGGGGACGCGGTCCGCGCCGTCGACCGTCTGCTGGCCCTGGAGGCGGACCCGGCGGCTTGGAGCGCCCTGGCCCGCCGTGCCCGTGAGGTGCGCACCACCTCCATGACCGGTGACTTCGTCCGGGCCTGCCGTTCGGCCCGGACCAGCGCCCCCGACCGGTCCCGGGTGGCCGCATGACGCCGGACGACATGACCGCGCTCTCCGGGCCGTCGCGCGGACGGAACGGGGAACGCCCCGCTCCGCGCGGTCTGCGGGGACGGGAGAACCAGCTCGTGCTGGTCCTGATCGCCGGGGTGTCCCTGATGGCGTCGCTCGTGGCCCGTGACTACCTGCCCAGCCAGTTCCTGCTCGACGACGGTCACCTGCAGCAGTCCATGGACCGGGGACACTGGGCCCCGGACGCCGCCTCCTTCCAGACCGTCGCGTCGGCCTACCGGGCCCTGGGGCTCGCGGACGCCGCACCGATCGCCGCCCTGATCGGCATGGCCCTGTTCGTCGTGGCGGTGATGGCCGCGGTGCGCTGGGACCGCATCCCGGAGCTCACCAGCTTCGACCTGCTGCTCGCGGGCGCCGTGTTCCTTCCCGGCCTCGCCTACCTCGCGCAGTACAACAAGGAGCTCGCCACGCTGCTCGTGGTGATCGTGGTGGTGCTCCTGCCCGTCGGCCGGACAGCCGCGAGGGTCGGCGGCGTCGAGGTCACGATCCTGGCGCTGCTCACGGCCTACGGCGCCGCCGTTCGCCCGTACTGGCTGATCATCGCCGCGCTCTACGCGGCCTGGAGGTGGCTGCTTCCCCGCACGTCGCATCCTCTCGCCCTGATCGGCCTGCCGGTCCTCGCCTATGCGGTGCTCCAGCCGGCCTTCCGGGCGGTCTTCGACCACGGACTGCAGGGCCAGCGCGACTGGGCCAACAACGAACGCGCCGGCGAGGTGGAGGTGAACTCCCTCATCACCTCGATCGCGCCCGAGGCCGCGGGGGCGCTCGGCGTCCTGGCCGCGCTGGGGATGGTCGCGCTGATGGTGATCCCGGTGGACCTGCTGTCCTCCGGCTCCCCGTTCCACGTCCTGAGCGGCCTGGCCTTCACCGTGATCTGGCTGGTCGTCCTGGTCCCGGTGGTCCGCGGCCGATTCGTCGAGCAGTCCGCCGGGCCGGACGCGCCGGATCGCACCGACCGGATACGCGGCACCCGGGCCGCGGCCCTGCTGCTGTCCTTCCTGATGGTGCAGGCCCTGTTCGAGCCCGACTACGGCTCCGCCCTGAAGCACCTGACCCCGATGCTGCCGCTGGTCCTCATGGTCCATCTGGCCCGAAGGAGGAACGTATGAGCACCACCACCCGTGCGCGGGAGTCCCGTGCCCTCGCCCCCGGCGATCCGGCATCGCGTCCGACCCGGATCCTGCACGTCACCGATGCCGCCTTCTCCGGCGTGCTCTCCGCGGTGAGCACGATCGCCCGCGCCCAGGGGGAGAGGGAGGACCTGGCCGTGGAGCTGGCCTACGTGCCCCGTCCGAGCTCCCCCTCGCCGCAGCAGATCCAGGAGATGGTCGGGTCGGCCGTGCGGGTCCGCCGTCTCGCCGCCAGCACCCGGTGGGCCATGCCCGCCCTCACCGTGGGACTGGCCTCGCTGCTGCTCCGCGACCGGCCCGATGTGCTGCAGCTGCATTCGTCCCGGACCGGGATGATCGGCCGGGCCCTCGCCCTGGTCACCGGCAATCGCGACCGCACCGTCTACTCCCCCCACTGCTTCGCCTTCGACCGCTCGGACCTGGGCAGGAGGTCCCGCCGGATGTTCCTCGCCCTCGAGCGCCTGGGCACCGTGATGGGTCCGCGCCTGGTGCTGGTCTCCGACACGGAGCAGACGTTGGCCCGGGCGAGCCTGCCGGGTGCCCGCACCGCGGTGCTGAGCAACCGCGTGGACGCCCGCGCGCTCGGTGAGATCGTCGCCGCCGCGGCTCCTCCCGCGGGGCCGGACCGACCGCTGCGGGTCGTCCACGTCGGGCGGATCGCCGCGCAGAAGCGCCCGGCCGACTTCGCGGCGATCGTCCGTGCCTGGGCGGACCCCGCCACCCGTCCCGCCGGCGCTCCCGAGATCCAGGCGAGGTGGCTCGGGGACGGCGACCGCGACCTGCTCGGTCCGGGCATCGAGGTCAGCGGATGGCTGGACCGCCAGCAGCTGCACGCGGAGTTGGCGCGCGCCGACCTGGTGCTGTTCACCACCGCGGGGGAGGGGCTGCCCGTCGCCGTCCTCGAGGCCCAGGCGCTCGGCATCCCCGTGCTCGCCCATGACGTCACCGGCATGGCGGACGTCGTCGTCGACGGCGTCACCGGGCGGCTGTGCCCGGATTCCGAGACCCTCGCCGCCGCCCTCGTCGAGCTCACCCTCGACCCGGATCTCCGTCACCGCTACGGCGCGGCCGCTCGGAACCACGTCCGGGCGCACTTCGACCTGCACGACCTCGCGGCGGATTCCCTCGCCGCGTACCAGCGGATCGGCGTCGATCTGCCGGCCCCCGCGCCCGAGCGGCCGGTCGGCAACGCCACCGCCCCAGGACCATCGACCGAAAGGGGTACCGCATGACCACGCAGCGACTCTGGGAGACGATCCGCACCAGGTGGTGGTGGCTTGCCGCCGGCCTGGTGGCCGGGCTCGCCCTGGGGGCACTCGCCCTCGTCGTCCTCCCGCAGACCTACCGCTCCGAGGCGGCCATCCTGGTGGAGGTCGCTCCCGCGGACGACGCCGGTTCGCTCGACGTGGCCACGTACGTCGATGAGCGCCTGCCCACCTACGTCGACCTGGGGTTCGGTGACGCCACGCTCGAGGACATGCGGACCGAGCTCGGTGAGGACCTCTCCCGTCAGCAGCTCGAGAGCCGGGTCACCTACGTGCCCACGGACGGCTCTCTCGTGATCGCGATCGAGGGGACGGGCTCCAGCGCAGAGAACGCCCAGGCCATGGCCGATGCCGGTGCCGTCGCGCTCGGCACCGCGATCAGCGACACCTCCACGGACACCGTGGAGGTCTCCACCGAGCCGGTGCAGTCCGCGACCCTGCCCTCCCGTCCGGAGACCCCTGATCCGCAGATCTTGTTGCCTGCCGGGGCGGTGCTCGGTCTGCTGGTCGCCTTCCTCGCCGCGCTGGTCAACGGGCCCCGGCACCGCGCGGTCGTCCGGAACGGGCACCGCTCATGATGGCCAACCTCTTCGGACGTCGACGGGAGGCCCAGACCGTCCCGACCTCGGGCCCGACCGTCACCTGGGGCATGGACATGCGCCTGCTCGCCCGGGAGCTCGCCGCCCTGAGCGGCTCCCTCCGTCCCGCGCCCGACCCCGGGGTCGCCGCGGAGCTGATCACCGGACGCCGGGTGCTCATCACCGGCGCCGGCGGATCCATCGGTTCCGAGCTCACCCGGCAGGTGCGCGGTCTCGCCCCCTCGCGGCTGCTGATGCTCGACCGCGACGAGTCCGCGCTGCAGGAGTTGCAGCTCGGTCTGGACGGCAGCGGCCTGCTGGACACCCCGGAGACCTTGCTGCGCGATATCCGGGACGCCGAGGGGGTGGACGAGGTGTTCGCCGAGTTCCGCCCCCAGGTGGTCCTCCACGCGGCCGCGCTCAAGCACCTGCCGCTGCTGCAGCGGTACCCGCGCGAGGCGTGGATGACGAACGTCCACGGGACCCGCAACGTGCTGGACTCCGCGGTGCGGTACGACGCCGAGCACGTCGTGAACGTCTCCACGGACAAGGCCGCCGACCCGCAGAACGTGCTGGGTCGGTCGAAGCGGCTGGCCGAGGCGCTGACCGCCCATGCAGCGGCCGAGACCGGGAGGCCCTACGTCTCGGTGCGCTTCGGCAACGTGCTCGGCTCCCGCGGCTCCGTCGTCCCGACCTTCGTGGACCAGGTGCGCCGTGGCGGCCCGCTCACCGTCACCCACCCCGAGGTCACCCGTTTCGTGATGACCATCCCCGAGGCGTGCTCGCTGGTTCTCACCGCTGCAGCCCTCGGGAACTCTGGGGAGACCCTCATCCTGGACATGGGGGCCCCGGTGCGGATGGTCGACATCGCCACCACCATCGCCGACCTCGCCGGGGTGTCCTGCCCCATCGTCTACACGGGGCTGCGACCGGGGGAGAAGCTGCACGAGGACCTCCACTCCGTCGGTGAGAGCGGCGATCGGACCGAGCACGCCGGCATCATGCGTGTGCACTGCCCGCCCCTGGACCCGGCCGCCCTGCCGGGGCCGGAGGACTGGGGTCGGTCCACCCGCGAGCTGCTGCTGGGTGAGGGGCCCCACGAGCTGCTCCCGGACGTCCTCGCGGAGCTCCCGATCAGCTCGTCCCCGGCGGTCGTCGGCGACGAACAGGCGGTGAACTGACGTGGTCATGCGCATCCCCCTGTCCGTGCCCACCGTCGGCGACCGCGAGAAGACCTACGTCGCCGAGGCCATCGAGGGCGGCTGGATCGCCCCCGTCGGCCCCGAGATCGGCGTCTTCGAGGCGGCGATCGCCCGCCGCGCCGGGCGTCAGCGCGCCGTGGCCGTCTCCAGCGGCACCGCGGCGCTGCACCTGATGCTGGTCACCGCCGGCATCGGCCCCGGTGACCGCGTGGCCTGCCCCACCCTCACCTTCGTCGCCTCCATCAACGCGATCACCCAGGCCGGGGCCACCCCGGTGCTGGTGGACTGCGACACCACCGGCAACCTCGACCCCGAGCTGCTGGCCGAGCTGATGGAGGAGCAGGAGAAGGCCGGCACCCCGATCACCGCGGTGCTGCCGGTGGACCTGTACGGCAAGATCGCCGACCACGCCCGCATCGCCGCGATCGCCGACCGGCACGGGGCGCAGGTGCTGGTCGACGCCGCCGAGTCGATGGGCTCCGTCCGCGAGGGCCGGCCCGCCGGCTCCCACGGCCGTGCGGCCGCCTTCTCCTTCAACGGCAACAAGATCGTCACCGCCTCCTCCGGCGGGGCGGTCGTCACCGACGACGAGGAGTTCGCGGACCGGGTGCTCCACCTGTCCACCCAGGCCCGCGAGCCCGTGCCGCACTACCTGCACCGCGAGCCGGGCTACAACTACCGGCTCTCGAACCTGCTGGCCGCCCTCGGGCGCGCGCAGATGGAGCAGCTCGACGGCTTCCTCGCCGCCCGCCGTGCCCATCGGCGCCGCTACCGCGAGCTGTGCGAGCGGGTGCCGGGGCTGCGGATCATGGGCGGGGACGACGCCGGCGACAACTGCTGGCTGACCGTCCTCGAGGTCGATCCGGACCTGCACGTGCACGGCACCAGCGAGGACCACGCCGGGCAGGACCTGGCCGGCGGCTCGCTCTCGGCGACCGTGGAGCGGCTGGGCCGTCTGCTGGCGGTGAAGGGCATCGAGACCCGCCGCCTGTTCACCCCGCTGCACACCCAGCCGATCTGCGCCGACCACGACAGGTATCCGCGTCTGGTGCGCGGCGTGGCCCAGCGCATGTTCGAGCACACCCTGGTGGTGCCCAGCTCCCCTGCCTCGAACCCGCGGCAGGTCCAGGAGGTCTGTCGGCACATCGAGGGGGCGCTGGCCCCGCGCAAGCGCCCCGCGGCGGTGTCCCGATGAGCCGCCGCGCCCTGGTCGTCGCCCCGCACCCGGACGACGAGGTGCTGGGTGCCGGCGCCACCATCGCCCGCCTCGCCGACGCCGGCTGGGAGGTCACCGTCGTGGCGGCCTGCGCCGACCTGCCGCCGCTGTACCCATCGGAGATCGCCCCGCAGGTGGAGGCCGAGGCCCGCGCCGCGCACGCCGTGCTCGGGGTGGCGGACTCCCGCTTCCTGGACCTGCCCTCGGTGGAGGTCTCCCGCGGCTCGGTGGCGGCGCTGAACGGCCCCCTGCAGCGGGTGATGGACGAGCTGGAGCCGCAGCTCGCCCTGATCCCCTTCCCGGACCGGCACGTCGACCACCGGGTCGTCTTCGACGCCTCGATGGTGGTCACCCGCCCCATCGGCTCCGGGGCAGCGCTGCAGATGGTGGCGATGTACGAGACGGTCTCGGAGACCTTCTGGAACGCGCCGGGGGCGGAGCCCGCCTTCGTGCCGAGCTGGACGGTCGACGCCACCGACACTCTCGAGCGCAAGGTCGAGGCCTTCGGCTGCTTCGCCAGTCAGCTGCAGGCCGATCCCGGCGCCCGATCCCTGCACGCCCTGCGGGCGCTCGCCGGGTTCCGGGGCTCCCAGGTGGGCCTGGCCCACGCCGAGTCCTTCCAGATCGTCCGGGCCACCGGCCTGGAGGGCCTGCTGAGCAGGGGAGGGATCGGGACCTGATGAGTGCGCGCAGTATCCGGCCCGGGAGGGCGGCCGGCACGAAGCCCTCCCTCCGGCCGGATCGGCGCGGCGAACGACGGGCGAGGACATGAGCACGATCCCCCGGGTGAGCGTGATCGTTCCCTGCTACGAGAACGGCACCGCCCTGACCAGGGCGCTCGGCTCCCTCCTCGCCCAGACCGTGGAAGACATCGAGATCATCGTGATCGACGACGGATCCGTGCACGACCCCGTGCACGACGTCCCCGTCGATCCACGAATCGTGGTGGAGCGGTTCCCCGTCTCTCGGGGCCACGCCACCGTGACCAACCACGGGATCACCCTGGCCAGAGCGCCCTGGGTGACCTTCGTGGACGCTGACGACGTCGTGGAGGCACGCTATGTGGAGCAGATGCTCGAGGCGGGAACCGGTGCTGGTGCCGATCTCGTGCTCACGCCGATCCTTGCGGTACGGGAGGGCCAGGAGCTGGGTCCATTACGGTTCCCTGCGCAGGAGGGGCTGAGCGGACCCCGGGAGACCTTCCTGCAGTGGGCGAGGGGCACGCTGGCGCTCGGCCAGCACGTGCTGCTGCGCGATCCGCTGCCGGAGGCCGAGCCCGGCTTCCCCTTCAGCGGCCAGGTGCTACCGCTGCGGCACCTGGTGCGCTCCCGGGTGGTGGTGAGCGTGCGCGAACCCCTGTACCGGGCCACGGTGCCCGGCCCCGCCACCCCCGACACCCTGCGGCCCACGGTCTGGGAGCTGACCCAGATGCCGCGGATCCTGTCCGGCACCGTCACCGCCCTGTTCGAGCCCGAGCAGGCGCGGGCGGTGCAGCAGGAGGTCGAGGCGCACGTGGTCACGCAGATGCTGCACCGGGCGGCCGCGGAGCCCCGGGACACCGTGCTGCGACGCGAGGTGTACGCCTGGTGCCGGGAACGGATGAGCCTGGGGGGCGTGGCGATGCTGCTGCGGCACGGCCAGACGGCGACCGCCGCCTCCTGGGGCCTCGCGCTGTTCAGCCGGCACCTGCACTCCGTGGCCTACCGCATCCACGACCACCGCAAGGAGGAGCGGGCCGCCCGCCTGCGAGGACGCCTCACCGCCCGGCCCGTCTGAGGGCCCCCGAGGGCGACGCGCGGACGGACCGCGCGCGACCTTGCGGTTGACGCCACGTCAGGCGCCATCCTGGACCGTGCCCGGCACGACACGAGACCAGGAGACCCGATGGCACCCGGAGACGACCCCACGGGTCCCCAACGGGAATGGTCGATGCCGGAATGGTCGATCCGGCAGCTCACCGCCGCGACCGGGACCACCAGCCGCACCCTGCGCCTGCAGCGCATCCTGCTGCTGCGGGAGCTCGGGATGGCGCAGGCGGAGATCCGGGAGGTGCTGGACGCCGAGCCCGCAGACCATGCCCGGCCCTGCGTGCCCACCTGCGCCGTCTCGAGGACGAGCGGGAGCGCCTGGCGCGGATGAGCCGGGCGGTCCGGGCGACCATCGACCGCCTCGAGCACCAGGAGGACATCATGACGTCGGCGATCTTCGACGGATTCGACCACACCGCCCACCGCGAGGAGACGGCCCGACGCTGGGGGAAGCAGGCCGAGCAGGCCTCCACCGCCTGGTGGGAGCGCCTCGACGAGCCCGACCGACGCCGCTTCCGGAGCGAGCTGCCCGCCATCGTGGCGGCGGTCGACGCCGCCACCGCGCAGGGCCGGCCCGCGGACTCCCCGGAGGTGTTGGAGGCGATCGCTCGTCTCCATCGCTGGGTCGCCGAGGCCTGGGGAGGCACCGCGCCCGGGGCCGAGGCCTTCCGCGGGCTCGGCGAGGTGTACGTCGCCGATCCCCGCTTCCGCGCCTCCTTCCGGTACGAGGGCCGGGACCTCGCCCCCGTGGTGCGGGAGGGGATGGAGGTCTATGCGCAGGAGCGGCTGACCTGATCCCGTCTGCTCCCCTGTGGCGGGTCGGACGTGACCCCGCTCGCCCCGCGGGTCCGCGCATTTGATGGGCTCGGGCGGCGCCGCGTAGGATGTTCGGCGGTAGCGTGTCCGAGCGGCCGAAGGTGCATCACTCGAAATGATGTGTACGGTAACCCCGTACCGCGGGTTCAAATCCCGCCGCTACCGCTCCTGACCTGGGGTTCCACCCCCGGATCGACGAAGGGCCCCGGCGAACGCCGGGGCCCTTCGTCGTGCCTGCTGCGGCGCGCGGCTCAGAGGTCCTCGTCGAGATTCTTCTCCAGCAGCGCCGCGAGCTCGTCGACGGCCGCCTCGGCGCCCTCACCCTCGGCCCGCAGGATCACCTCGTCGTCATGGTCCGCGCCGAGGGTGAGCAGCATGAGGATGCTCTTGGCGGGCACCGGCGCCCCCGCGCCGGGCTTCTCGATGCTCACCGCGATCGGCAGCTCGGAGGCAGCCTGGGAGAACACCGCGGCCGGGCGCGCGTGCAGCCCGCTGGTGCTCGCGATGCGCACTGTTCGTTCCGCCATCCGCCATGCCTTTCCTCGGTGGGACCCCCCAGCGTAGCCGGGGTGTCCGGGGACCGGAACGCCAGGTGTCCCGCGCGGGACGAAACGGACCAAGCGGTCGCCGGGATCGGGCGGTATCAGCTGGCGCGGAGCGTCCGCAGCAGCACCCGGGCGCCGAAGCGCACCGCGTCCACCGGCACCCGCTCGTCGACCCCGTGGAACAGCGGCGCGAAGTCGAGGTCCGTCGGCAGCTGCAGCGGCACGAAGCCGTAGCCGGTGATGCCGAGCTGGGAGAGCGGCTTGTTGTCGGTGCCGGCGCTCAGGCAGTAGGGGAGGACGTGGGCGCCCGGGTCCTCCGCCTCGATCGCCTCCCGCATCGCCTCGACCAGGGGACCGGTGCGGGGGGCGTCGGTGGAGACGCCGTGGTGCTCGATGATCACCTCGACGTGCTCCCCGGTGAGCTCGTCCAGCAGCGCCAGCAGCTCTTCGTCGTGGCCGGGCAGGAAGCGGCAGTCGATGCCGGCCTCCGCCACCTGCGGGATCACGTTCACCTTGTAGCCGGCCTCGAGCATGGTGAGGTTCGCCGAGTCCCGCAGGGTGCCCGCGACGAACTGCCGGGCCCCGCCCAGCAGCGGCAGGAAGGAGGCGAGGTCGTCCTCGTCCCAGCCGGTGCCGGTGATCTCGGTGACCCCGTCGAACAGGGCACGGACGCTCGCCACGATCTCCTGCGGGAACTCGTGGGCGTCGATCGCGGCGATCGCACGGGCCAGGCGCACGATCGCGTTCTCGTCGTTGGGCACCGAGCCATGCCCGGCCCGGCCGGTGGCCCGGAGCTTCCCCCAGGCCAGGCCCTTCTCGGCGGTCTGCAGCAGGTAGGCGCGGACGTCCTGGCCGCTGGCGGCCTCGGGCAGGGTGATCGAGTAGCCGCCGACCTCGCTGATCGCCTCGGTGTAGCCGGCGAACAGCTCCGGGTGGTGCTCCGCGAGCCATTTCGCACCCCAGACGGAGGCGTTCTCCTCGTCGGCGAAGAAGGCCACCAGCAGGTTCCGCGGCGGCCGCTGCCCGTTGCGGGCCAGGTGCCGCACCAGCGCCAGCATCATCCCCACCATGTCCTTCATGTCCACGGCGCCGCGACCGTAGATCATGCCGTCGCGGATCTCCCCGCCGAAGGGGTCCACCGACCAGTCCTCGGCGCGGGCCGGCACCACGTCCAGGTGGCCGTGCAGGATCAGCCCGCCGCGCTCCCGGTCCTCCCCGGGCAGGGTGACCAGCACGCTGACGCGGCCCGGGCCGGACTCATGGGTGCTCGGCGCCAGGCCCACCTCCTCGAGCCGCGCCACCACGTAGGCGGCGGCCTCCGCCTCGCCCTTCCCCCAGGTGGCCGGGTCGTTCCCCCCGAAGTTCGTGGTGTCGATGCGGATCAGCTCGCGGGTGAAGCGCACCGCCTCGTCCTGCAGCAGGGCCAGCTCTTCGGCGCTGGGCTCGGCGATCGGCACGGGGGACCTCCCGGGGTCGGGGACGACGCGGACGGCCCCCACGGTACGCGGGGGTGACCCCCGGGAGGGGCGGGTGGTCACCCCCGTAGCCCCTCCGGACCGCCACATCAATGATCGGAACAAAGATCGATGACCCTTCAGAAATCCATTCTTCAATCAGGAAAGGTGGGGGTGGTCGCTTGACACCGGTACCCGTCATCGCAATACTCTGAGCAGTATCACCGATTTCTCCTGCGCACCATTAGTGCCCCGACCGGAAGTAGGTAGTCCCTGGCGTCGAGACGTCCGAACGGCAACGTCTCGCGCCGCCTCCGGGTCCCACGAAAAGCGTCCCCACCATGGATATTGTGAATATCCCGGGTGTCGTCTGCGGTGGTTCCCCGATCCTCAGTCGGTTCTCGCAGTAGGTGCAGGTGTGGTTGTGGTGGCTTCCGTCTTACCCTTGACGATTTCTCAGTCCGGCATGTACTTCGAATGTCTGACGAGGGGTGGTCCCGATTATCACGTGGTGCTTTCGGCGCGGACGGAATCCTTGGATCCCGGGCGGCTCCGGGCCGCGCTGGCGCGGATCGTCCGGGAGCAGCCGGCCCTCCGGAGCTCGGTCCATGAGGCCGAGGGCGGCCCGGAGTTCCATGTGCACGAGGACGTCGAGATCCCCATCCGTTCCTTCCGGGGCCTCGACCCGTCGGAACGCGAGGCGGCCTTCCGGGAGGCAGAGGATGCCTCGTTCCTCATGGACCGCCCTCCCCTGATGCGGGTGCTCCATCTGATGGGGGAGGCGCAGGGCGACCTCCTCGTCCTGGTCTGCCATCATCTCGTGGTCGACGGCACCTCCATCGCACTCCTGCTCGCGCGCCTCCTCGAGCTCGCCGCCGACCCCGACGGGGACCCCGCGGAGGAGGGATCGGACGGCCCCACGGCGGACGGCGCCGACGAGGACGCCGGGTGGGCCGCCTACCAGCACCTCCGAGCACCCTCCACGGTCTCCCCGGCCGCTGCGCGTGATGCCTGGCGCGAGGAGCTTCCCGGCATGGTCCCGCCGGAGCTGTCCCACGTGCTGCGCCCGCCGCGTCCGGGCGCCCCTGCCGCCCAGCTGCGACGGGCCGTCCCCGACGCTCTGCGCGAGCAGCTCGGGGAGACCGCCCGGCGGATCGAGGCCTCCGAGTTCGCCCTTCAATGCACCGCCGTCGGCATCGTCCTCGGGCGCATGGCCGATCAGCAGGACCTCACCGTCTCCACGGTCCTCTCGGACCGTCCCGAGAAGGAGATGTCCGCCAGCATCGGCTGCTTCGTGGCCCTGGCCCCGGTCCGGTTCCGTCTCGACCCCTCGCGCGAGATCATTCCGCTGATCCGCGAGATCGGGGGCGGCATCTTCCGGGACGTGCTGCGCGCCGAGTCACCCTTCGCTGCGGCGATGCTCGGCGATCCCGTGCTCCAGGGGATCAGCGGAATCACGATCATCCAGGATCATGACGAGCAGGTCCCGCCCGGTCTGGTGGGCCTGGACACGACGCGGGCGGCGCCTTTCCCTGGCACGCTCTCGATCGTGTTCCGGACGCTCGGGGCGAGCTGCGAGATCGTCGTGCAGCACCACGAGGGCAGCGCCGATCCCGCATCGCTGGAGATCTTCCTGGACCGCCTGCTGTCGGTGCTCGAGCAGCTGGCCGGGCAGGAGGCGACCACCCTGGCAGAGATCGACACCGCCGGAACGGGGCCCGTCATCGGGTCCGCCGGCGACCGGGTCCCCTGGGAGCCTCGCCACCTGGGCACCTGGTTCCTGGAGCGCACCCTCCGTGCCGGACAGGAGGTGGTCTGGGAGGACCGGGATCATGCGGTCTCGGGCGCCTGGGCGCACGACGCAGCGGTCGCCGTGCAGCAGGCGGTGCTCGCGGCCCCCGAGCAGGAGCGGACACCGGTGGCGATCCACCTCCCGCGCGGACTGCCGTACGCCGCCGCGGTCTTCGGGGTGCTCCTGAGCGATGCCCCTTACGTCCCGCTGGCCGTCACCGACCCGCCGGCCCGTACCCTCGAGCTGCTGCGGGAGTGCGGCGCCGGCATCCTGATCACCGACCGCGGACGGGTGCCGGACCTCCCCGCGGGGATCACCCGCGTGGACTGGCAGGACCTGCCCGTCGGCCTCGAGGAGGATCCCCGACGCGAGGACCCCCGCCTCGAGGCGGGGGTGGGCGGCGGCTCGCCCGAGGACGTCGCTTACATCGAGTTCACCTCCGGCACCTCGGGCGCCCCCAAGGGCGTGGTCATCACCCACCGTTCCGTCTGCAATCTGGCGCTCGACCTGGAGCGCCGCTTCCCGCTGGCTGAGCAGGATGTGTACCTCCTGCGCACCGCGATCTCCTTCGACATCATCGGGACCGAACTCTTCGGGTGGCTCGCCGGGCGGGGCAGACTGGCGGTCCTCGCCGAGGGGGAGCAGGCCGATCCGCTCGCGGTGCTCGACGCCGTCCACCGGCATCGGGTGACGCACCTGAACACCTCGCCCTCGCTGCTCGCGGGCCTGGTGCGCGCGGCCGGGACGGACGAACGTCGCGCTCAGCTGCGTGGGCTGCGGTACCTCTTCAGCGGCGGGGAAGCGCTGCCGAGCTCCCTCGGAGCCGAGACCCGACGACTGCTGCCCGACGTCGGACTGTGGAACATGTACGGACCCACCGAGGCCACCATGTGGTGCAGCACGGGCCCCGTCGACGCCGCGGAGACGGCGAAGATCGCCCCGGTGGGCACGCCGCTGAACGACTACCGGCTCCTCGTCCTGGACGCCGGGGACCGCGCCTGCGGGGTCGAGGAGGCCGGACAGATCTGCGTGGCCGGACCCGGCCTCGCCGTGGGCTATCTCGACCGGCCCGACCTCACCGCGGAGCGCTTCACCGACGGTCCCCGGGAGTCCGGCCCCGGAACAGAGGACGTCGCCCGGATCTACCGCACCGGCGACCGCGGACATCTCCGCCCGGACGGCCAGTTCCAGTTCCACCGGAGGATGGATCAGCAGGTCCAGGTCGGGGGCATCCGGGTCGAGCTGGAGGAGGTGGAGGCCGCTCTGCGCGCGGTGCCCGGCGTCCAGGACGCGGCCGCCGCCCTGGACGCGCGGGGCACCGCCGGGATCCTCGGTGTCCTGGTCACCGAGCCGGGGATCGATCCCCATGCAGTCCGCGCGGCCGTGGCGGAGCAGCTCCCTCCCGCCGCCGTGCCATCCCGGCTGGTCTCCGTGCCCGAGGTGCCGCTGTCCGCCGCCGGCAAGACCGATCGGACACAGGTCCTGGCACTCGTGTCCGCGGCCCCCGGGCCGGCGGCGCGCGAGGAGCGTCCGGGGGGCCGGGACCGCTCCGCCCGTGTCCGGCAGTGCTGGGAGCGGGTGCTGGGGCTCCCCGTCCCCTCCGACACGGCCACCTTCTTCGATCTCGGCGGCACCTCCCTCGGGCTCATGGACCTGCAGGCCGTCATCGCCTCCGCCTACGGGAGGGAGGTGCGGGTGACCGAGCTGATGGCTCGTCCCACCGTCGCCGAGCAGGCGGACTGGCTGGAGGAGGGCGACGCCCCCCGGCCGTCCCCGGCGCCCGACGGGACCGCCGTGCAGGCCGAGGACATCGCGATCATCGGACTCGCCGTCGAGGTCCCCGGCGCCCGCGATCGTCGTAAGCTCTGGGAGCTGCTGCGCGAGGGGCACTCCACCCTGCACCGCTACAGCGAGGAGGACCTGCGCAGGCTCGGCGTCCCGGAGGCGCTGCGGAGGTCGCCGCGCTATGTCCCGGTCGCGGGGATCCTGGAGGACTCCGACGGGCTCGACGGCGCCCCCTTCGGGCTCTCCCCCGCGGAGGTCGCAGCCACCTCCCCCCAGCTCCGCCTGCTCTACCGACTGCTCTGGCACGGCTGCGAAGACGCCGCGCTCGACCCCACCCGGCTGCCCTCCCGGACCGGGGTCTTCGTCGGCGGCAGCGACGACTTCGACTGGTATCGCGAGGCGCTCGACCCCGACCGTCCCTTCGGCGCGCGCTACGAGCGCTTCACCCTGGCGACCAACCACTTCCTCGCCACCAGGCTCGCCTTTCGCTTCGACCTGCGGGGCCCCGCGCTGTCGGCCCTCGCCGGCTGCTCGACCTCGCTGCTCACGGTGCACCTGGCGGCGCAGTCGCTGCAGGCGGGGGAGTGCGACCTCGCCCTTGCCGGAGGCGTCACCGTGGAGCCGTCCCAGCGCCTGGGGTACCTGCACGAGGACGGGATGATGCTCTCCGCCGACGGGCGGTGCCGCCCCTTCGACGACGCCGCCTCCGGGACCGTCTTCTCCGACGGCGGCGGACTCGTGGTCCTCAAGCGGCTCGGCGACGCCCTGCGGGACGGAGACCGCATCTCCTCGATCATCCGCGGCTCCGCCGTGGGCAACGACGGCCGGGCCAAGCAGTCCTTCACCGCGCCCAGCGAGGACGGTCAGGTCGAGACCATCGCCGCCGCCTACCGTCGCAGCGGGATCGACCCGGCCGACGTCACCCTGCTCGAGGCCCACGGCACCGGCACCCGGCTCGGGGACCCGATCGAGGTGGCCGCCCTGCAGCGCGTGTTCGCCGCCGCACCCGAGGGTGCGATCTCCCTGTCCTCCGTGAAGGGGGCCGTGGGGCACACCGACACGGCCGCCGGCGTGGTCTCCCTCTGCGCGGCGAGCCTCGCCCTCGAGCACCGCTTCCAGCCGGGCACCTGCCACCTCGAGAATCCCAACCGACTGCTGGACCTCGCCGGGTCGCCGCTGGTCCTGCACGCCGACGGGCGGGAATGGCCCGGTGAGCGTCCCCGCCTCGCCGGGGTGAACTCCTTCGGCGTGGGAGGGACCAACGTGCACATGATCCTGGAGGAGGCGCCGCCGCGCCCGGCCCCGTCCGGGTCCGTCCCCGTGCTGCTGCGATTCGCGGCCGCGAGCCGGCTCGCGGTGGAGCGGACGGCCGAGGCGGTCACGACGGCGCTGGCCCGGGAGCCGGAGCTGTCGCCGCTGGATGCCGCGGCGACCCTCGCCGCGCGGAGCCCCGAGCTGGACGTCCGCGGGGCGGTGGCCTGGATGGGGGATGGCTCCGAGCCACGGCTACTCCCGGTGCGGCGGACGCCCGAGGTCACGGGCCCCACGGCGCTGCTGTTCTCGGGTCAGGGCAACCAGCATCCCGGGATGGGGAGCTGGCTCGCGGGCGGGCGCTCCCTCCCCGCACGGCGCTTCGCCGAGGAGCTCGCGGAGGTTCTCGGACACCTGGAGGTCGCGGAACGGGCGGATCTCGAGCGCACGATGTCGGGCGCCGGCGGCCCCCTGGACCGGACCGATCACGCCCAGCTGGCGCTGTTCAGCACCCAGTACGCGGCGGCCCGGGCCGTGATGTCCCTCGGTGTCGAGCCCGATGTCCTGCTGGGGCACAGCATCGGCGAGCTCACCGCGGCCGCCCTGGCCGGGGTGTGGACGCTGCCGGACGCCCTGCATCTGGTGCGCAGGCGGGGTCGACTGATGCAGGAGCAGCCGCCCGGGGTGATGATCGCGGTGCCGTCCGCGGCCGGGGCCGTGCGCGAGGCCGTGGCGGAGACCCCCGGCGCCTGGGTGGCCCTGGAGAACGCTCCCGAGCGGACCGTGATCGGGCTGGACGCCGAGGTCGCCGACGACGTCGAGCGCGCCCTCGGAGCGGCAGGCCTGATGGGTATCCGCCTGCGCACCTCCCACGCCTTCCACACCCCGATGATGACGTCGGCGGCCGAGGCCTTCGCGGAGGAGGTCGCCCGGGTCCCCCGCGAGGAGCCCAGGATCCCGATCATCGCGAACCGGCGCGGACGGATCGCCCGACCCGGCGAGCTCACCGATCCCCAGGCCTGGGCCGAGCAGATCGCACGGCCCGTGCTGTTCTCGGAGTGCCTGGGGGCGCTCGGGCGTCTCCACCCCGCGCAGGTGATCGAGAGCGGCCCGGGGACCTCCCTGCTCTCCTTCGTGCGGACTGTGGACGCGCTGGAGGGGACCGGGGTGCAGACCTCGCTGCTCCCGGGCGCATCCGCCGGGTCCGGCATCGAGGAGAGCATGATGTGCGCGCTCGGCGAGCTCTGGACCGCCGGTCTCGAGGTGCGCACCGAGGAGCCCGGAGAGGGGCGGCGCACCTCCCTGCCCGGATATGTGTTCGATCCGGCTCCCGCGGAGCCCGCGGCCGCCGCCGCGCTCCCCGCCGCGGCCGTCGAGCCGACGGACGACGCGGGTCCCACCGTCGTCGCGGCCGCAGCGCTGCCCGCGGAGGCCGCGGTGCTGGCCGCGGTGACGGCGGTCCTCGGACACGAGCAGGTCGATCCCGAGACCACCTTCCTCGCCCTGGGCGGCGACTCGCTGAAGGCGACCGCCCTGGTCGCCCACCTCGAGAGCGAGCACGGGCTGCGGGCGGAGGTGGCCCAGGTGCTCTCGGCCCCGTCCCTGCGCGAGCTCGCGGTCCGATGCGACCTCGACGCCGCGCCCCGGCCCGGCCTGCCCCCGGCCCCGCGCGGCGAGGACCATCCGCTCAGCAGCGCCCAGCTGCGGATGTACCTCGCCGCCCGGCTCGATCCGGACTCCCCCCTCTACAACATGCTCTCGGCGACCCGCCTGGCCGGGACCCCCGACGTGGGCAGGCTCCGGGCGGCGATGCGACGCCTGGTCGCCCGGCACGAGCCCCTGCGCACCCGCTTCGACCGCCGCGGGGGAGAGGTCCGCCAGGTCGTGGTCCCTGCCGCAGAGTGCCCCGACCCGGAGCTCGACCTGGTCAGAGGGGACGTCAGCACCTCGGAGGAGGTGGCCGCCCGGGCACGGGAGTTCCTGCGGCCCTTCGACCTCGGACGAGCCCCCCTGCTGCGCGGCCGGATCGTCGACGGGGGCCCCGCCGGCGCCGTGCTGCTGATCGACGTCCACCACATCGTCGCCGACGGCACGGCCGTCGAAGTGCTGGCGCGGGACCTCGGCTCCCTGTGGGACGGGGACCTCCGACCGCTCGACGTGCAGTTCGTGGACCACGTCGAGCAGGAGCAGAGGCACCGGGACGCCGAGCGGGAGCAGCGGGAGCTCGCGGAGGTGGTGGCGACCCTCGAGGGGTACCGCCGTCGCGAGGCCCTGCCGCTGACGAGGACGCGCGACGGGCGGCCGCGCACCGCTGAACGGGTGACCCTGAGCGTGGACCCGGAGCTGCTGCCCGGGATCCGCTCGCTCGCCGTCGAGCACGAGGCCACCGTCCCGATGGTGATGCTCGCGGCCTGGAGCGCGGCCCTCGCCCGGGTGGGGGACCTCGAGGACCTCGTCATCGGGACCACGGCGACCGGACGGGACCGCCCCGGGACCGGCGAGATGGTGGGTATGTTCGTCAACCTGCTGCCGATCAGGCTGCGGCCGCGGTCCGGGAGGAGCTTCCGTGGACTGCTGGAGGAGACCCGCGAGGGGATGATCGCCGCCCTCGCCCATCAGCAGGTGCCCTTCGACGCCGTGGTCGGGGCCCTCGCCCCGCCCCGCGCGGACGGCGCGAACCCGCTCACCGAGGTCTCCTTCGACTTTCACAACATCGAGGAGCACGACCTCCAGCTGGGCGATCTGCGCGGGGAGCAGGTCGAGCTGCCCCCCTTCGCCGTCGGCATGGACCTCGTGATCACCGGGACGCAACGCGAGGGGACCCTCGGCTTCGACCTCGACATCGCAGCGGACCTGGTGGACCGCGAGACCGTGGCCGGTCTCGCCGCGGCCTTCCACGGCCTCCTCCGCGGCGTCCTCGCGGACCCGGACGTGCCTCTGGGGGAGTGCCCGCTGCTCGGTCCCGAGGACCTCGCGATGATCCGCGCACAGGCAAGCGGCCCGTGGACGGAGCCGATCAGCGAGACCGTCCACCGGGCCGCCCTCGAAGACCTCGAGGCGACGGCGCTGATCGAGCCGGACGGCACCTCGGTGACCCGCGGACGCCTCGACCGGGTCGTGGCCTCCCTCGCCGCCCGGCTGCGCGCGTCCGGTCTCCGCCGCGGCGACCCGGTGGTGCTGTGGGGCGAGCGCGACGGCGCCCTGATCGCCGGAATGCTGGCGGCGCTGCGGGCGGGCGGTTGCTACCTGCCGCTGGACCCCTCGGCGCCCGCCGCTCGCCGGGACCTCGTCCTCGCCGACCTTGGACCCCGGTGGGCGATCGCCCCGGCGGAGGCGCCGCTGCAGACCGTCGAGCACCGGTTCGGGACGGAGGGGATCCGGCGGGCGCTGCGGGGTGAGGAACCCCTGCCGGTTCCGTCGCCGGGCCCGGACGAGACCCCACAGGAGGAGGATCCCGCCTACCTGATCTACACCTCCGGATCGACGGGGACCCCCAAGGGGGTGCGGGTGGCCCACCGCGGGGTCTCGAACCTGCTGGCCGACCACCATCGTCGGGAGCTCTTCCGGTCCGGGGACGTCATCGTCTCGTTGGCCGAGCCGACCTTCGACATCTTCCTCAGCGAGAGCCTGATCCCGCTGGCGGAAGGGGCGGCGGTCCACCTCTGCCCCTCCGACGAGAGCCGTGACGCGGCGGCGATCGCCGCCCGGATCCAGCGGCACGGGGCCACCCATCTCCAGGTCCCGGTCAGCAAGCTGACGGCCCTGTGCGGCAGCCGGCCCTTCCGCGAGCGTCTGTCCGCGCTGCGCACCGTGATCGTCGGCGGCGAGCACGTGCCCCCCGCCCTAGTGGAGACCGTGCGGGGAACGGCAGGGGCGCGCCTGCTGAACATGTACGGCCCCACGGAGTGCACCGTCACCTCGAGCATCAAGGAGCTCGAGGTCGGGCGGGAGATCACCATCGGGACCCCCGTCGACGGCGCGGCGACCGTGATCGTGGACGAGGAGGGACGCCTGCTGCCCCCGGGGCTGCCCGGCGAGATCGTCGTGCTCGGTCGCCCGGTGTCCCTGGGATACACCCACGCCCCCGACACCGTTCGCGCGGCCTTCGACCCTCTGCCGGAGCTGCCCGGGATGGCGGCCTATCGCACGGGCGACCTGGGGCGCATCGGGGCGGGCGATGGTGAGCTCCGCATCGGCGGGCGCCGCGACCATCAGGTCAAGCACCAGGGCAACCGCATCGAGCTAGGGGAGATCGAGAAGACCGCCGCCGCGATTCCGGGGATCGAGCTGGCCGTGGCCCTGCTCGAGGAGGACCGGTTGGTGCTGGTGGTCTCCCCGCCCGGACCAGCGGCCGATCCCGGGACGCTGCGGCAGGCCCTCGCCGAGCGGCTGCCGGCTCCCATGCTGCCCCAGCAGGTGCTGGCGCTCGAGGAGATCCCCCTGGGGGCGACGGGCAAGGCCGACCGCACCGCGATCGCCGCTCGTCTGCGCGACGCGGGCGGACCCGGGCAGACCCGTCCCGAGCCTGGAGCGGAGGCCGGGGCGGGGTCGGCCCCCGCGGCCCGCACCGTGGGTGAGCTCGAGACGCTGATCCGCGGGCTCTGGGAGGCGGAGCTCGGGGCCCGGCCCGAGCCCCGGGACGGGTTCTTCGATCTCGGGGGTACCTCCCTCGGCCTGATGAACATCGGCAACCGGCTCGCCGACGCCCTCGGCGAGGACGTGCCCCTGGCCGCTCTGTTCGACCACCCCACGCCGCGGACGCTCGCCGCTTCCCTCGCCGCCCCGGACCCGTCCCCTGCTGCGGTCCGGCCCGTCCGCACCGGGCTCGGCGGCGAGGAGCCGCTGCTGGGCACGGCGGACCTGGAGGCCATCGAGGGCCTCGAGGTCCCGGGGTCCTCGGAGCCGGTCGACGCGGAGGGAGCCGACGGTCGGGTGGCCGTCATCGGCATCGCGCTGCGGGTGCCGGGCGCCGCGACGGCCGCCGCGCACTGGGACGCCCGCGAGCAGGGAACGGTCGGCGTCCGTCGCTTCTCCGAGGAGGAGCTCATCGAGGCCGGGGTTCCCGCCCAGGACCGAAAGGACCCCCGTTACGTGCCCGTGCGCGGCTGGATCGCCGCGGACACCTTCGACCACGCCCACTTCGGCTACTCCGTCCAGCAGGCCGAGGCCCTGGACCCGCAGGTCCGGCTGCTGCACGAGCTGGCCTGGGATGCCTTCGAGGACGCCGCCGTGGTGCCCGGTGCCCGGACCGGACGGACCGGGGTGTTCGTGGGGACGGGCACCAACCTCGCCTGGACCCTCGGCTCCCTCGCGGCGACGGCAGATCCGGTCGGCGTCTTCGCCTCCCTCACGGCCACGGAGAAGGACTTCGTCGCCACCCGGATCGCCCACCGGATGGACCTGACCGGCCCCGCGATGACCGTCCAGACGGCGTGCTCCACCTCGCTGGTGGCGGTCCATGAGGCGGTGCGTGCGCTGCGGGCCGGGGAGTGCGAGACCGCCTTGGCCGGAGGGGCGGCTCTGAACTTCCCCCGTCGCGAGGGGTACCCCTGGCGGGAGGGCATGATCTTCAGTCGGCGCGGGGCCTGCCGTCCGTTCTCCCGGGATGCCGACGGCACTGTCCCCGGCCAGGGAGGAGCACTGGTCCTGCTCAAGCCGCTCGATGCGGCTCTCGCCGCGGGGGACCACGTCTACGCGGTGATCGCCGGCAGCGCGGTGAATAACGACGGCGGGGAGAAGGTCGGGTACACCGCGCCGGGGGCGCGCGGGCAGCGCAGAGTGATGCGCGATGCCCTGGCGGACGCCGGCGTCGACCCGGCCGAGGTCGGGTACGTCGAGACCCACGGCACCGGCACTCCCCTCGGCGATCCGCTCGAGTTCGGCGCCCTCGCCGAGGTCTACGGCGGAGCGACGGGACCCGCGCTGGGCGCGGTGAAGGCGAGCCTCGGGCATCTCGACGCCGCCGCGGGCGTGGTGGGGCTCATCGGCGCCATCGGTGCTCTGCACCGCGAGACCGTGTGGCCGCTGGCGGCCCTTGGGGACCCCCACCCCGCCCTGCCCGCGGACACCGGTCTGCGCCTGCCCACCGCTCTCGAGCGCCGGCCCGGCGGGCTCAGCCATGCCGCCGTGAGCTCCTTCGGGATCGGAGGGACCAATGCGCATGTGGTGCTCGCAAGGGCACCCCGGTCCCCGCGGTCCGTCCCGCGCGCCGGGCATCCGCGGGCCCTCCTGGTCAGCGGCAGCGAGGCCCGCGCCTGCCGCGCCCGTCAGGAGCAGGCAACCGCGCTGCTGACGGATCCCGGCATCGAGCCGGCGGACCTCGCCGTGACCCTCGCCGTGGGGCGCGCGCCCCTCGCCAGCCGGGCTGTCACAGTGATCACCCCCGGCCAGGACCCTCTCTGGTGGACCGCCGAGGATCCCGCACCGGTGGTGCCAGCCGCCGACCGGTCCGGACTGTCCTGGCCCGGAGCCGAGCCGGACGCCGGACCGCTCGCGGTGCGCCTGGACACCCTGCTGGACGAGCTCCTCGGAGCCTGCGACGCGGGGGCCCGGGAGCGAATCCGGGCGGCCCTCGGCGCGGGCACCCCGGCGGACCGGCCCGAGGGGCGCCTGGCCCAGGTGATCCTGCGTGCCGCGCTGCTGCGCCTGCTGCCCTCCGGAGCCCTGGACGCGGGAGCACGGACGACGACGCTGCTGGGCCCGGCCCGAGACCTGGCCGCCGGCACCCGCACCTTGCGGCAGGTGGTCGACGCCCTCCGCGAGACGCCCCCCGCCTCGTCGGAGGCGGCCCCGGAACCTCGCGCCGAGGGCCCCGTGCGCCCGGTGGCCCCCGCCCTGGACGAGCGGTCGCTGCTGGAGGTGCTCGCCGGGCAATGGGTCCGCGGGGTCCCCCTCGAGGATCCCACCCTGCTGAGCGGCGACGGACGGCGGATCCCGCTGCCCGGCTACCCCTTCGCCCCCGTCAGCCTGCGTGCCGACATCCATCCCCGCGAGCTGCAGCGGCTCGTCGACGGGGAGGCCACCGCGCCCGCGCCACCGCCGGGCTCCGCGGACGATCGCCGACCCGCATCGGCCCCGACCGAACCGGCCGCCCCGGGGGCCGCGGAGGACGATGCCGCGATCACTCGGCTGCGAGAGGCCTGGACGACGGTCCTGGGCGGAGACGCCCCCGGGGCGGAGGACGACTTCCTGCGCGCCGGCGGGGACTCCCTGACCGCCGTGCGGATGTGCACCCTGCTGGAGGACGGCGTCGGCCTCGACGCGGCGGACGTGCTGGGGAGCCCCCGCTTCACGGATCTCGCCGCGCTGCTGGGAGCACGACGGCAGGAGCCCGCCGCCACGGAGGAGGGACGCCGCACGGAGGAGAGCCCCGGCACGGCGTCGGACGCGTCCCCCGAGGACGGTGCCGTCATGTGGCCCGCCTCCCCGGCCCAGCGCCGCATGTACGCCTCCTCGATGCTGCTGGACGATCCGCGCGCATTCGACCTGCGACTCGAGCATCTCGTCCACGGCCCCCTCGACCCCGAGCGCCTGGCCGGGGCCGTCGAGGCGCTGATGCGGCGGCACGATCAGCTGCGCGCGGACTTCCAGCTGGACGCCCACGGCACGCTCACCCAGCGCATCCACTCGGAGCCGGGTCCCGGACTGGTGATCCGGCCCTTCGACCCGGAGGTCGTGGACCGCTTCGCGCCGGGCCCCGCCTTCGACCTCGGACGGGCACCCCTGTTCCGCGCGAGCTGGATCCCCGGGGGCCCCGGAACCGGTCTGCTGCGTCTCGAGATCCACCACCTGATCGGCGATCAGGCCTCCCTGGAGGTCCTCGGCGAAGAACTGGTCGCTCTCTATGCGGGGCAGGATCCGGGGCCCGCGCCGCTGCCCTACACCCGGTACGCCCGTGCGCTTGAGGAGCCGGACGGGGTCCGGCGGCGCGCCGAGGCGGCCCGGAGGGTCGCCGAGAGAGTCCGCGGGGTGCCGCCGCTGGAGCTGCGCGCGGACGGCGATCCCGCCCAAGTCGGCCTCTGCACCCGGCAGCTGGGCACGGGCGTCGAGGAGATCGCCGCGCGGGCCGCGCAGGAGGGCACCACCCCCTTCGCGGTGCTGCTCGCGGCGGCCACCGCCGTCCTCGCCGAGGGCCATCGTGAGGACGTCCTCGTCGGCACCGCCGTCTCCGGCCGCACCGTGCCCGGCACCGACCGCACCGTGGGGATGTTCGTCTCCCTCGCCCCCCTGCGCCTGACAGCGGCGGACGGGGCCAGCGGACGCGAGGCGCTGGCCGCGGCCGCCGCGCTGGGACGCGACCTGATGCGGGATGCCGAGGCGCCGATCGAAGATGTGGCCGCCGAGCTCGGACTGCGCGCCGACTCCGCCACCAGCCCCCTGTTCGACGTGGTCGTCAACGTGGTGGAGGTGGGCGGGGACGCACGGCTCGGCGAGGCCGAGCTCGAGCCGCTCGCTCCCGCGCGGGACAGCGCGCGCCACGGGGCGACCCTGACCTTCGCGCTCACGGGGAAGGAGGTCGAGGTCGAGATCGAGCACCGCGGCGACGTGCTGAGCGGCGCCGGGGCGCGCCGGATGCTGGCACGGCTGGACGCCGCCCTCGCATCCATAGTCCGCCACCCCGAGGAGCCCCTCGCTCCGGCCGATCCCGAGCCTGTGGCGGAAAACGGCGGCGGGAGCGGGGTGCCGGGAACCCTGGTCGATCACGTCCTGACGGCGGTCGGACGGCACGCCTCGCGGGTGGCCCTCGAGGCGGGTCCGCGCCGCTGGACCTACCGCGAGCTCCTGGACGAGGCCGCGGGCCTCGCGGGGGCGCTCGCCGCGGCCGACATCGGCCCGGGGACCCCCGTGGCCGTGCTGCTCACCCGCGGCCCCGAGCAGATCATCGCCCGCCTCGCCCTGCTTCTGCGCGGCGCCCTCGAGATCCCGTTGGACCGGGCCGCGCCCGCCGGCCGCATCGGAACCCTGATCCGGGAGAGCGGGGCCCGGGCGGTGCTCCTCGACGAGGGAGCGCCCGCCGATGACGTCCCCGGGGGCCTGACCGCGGTGTCCGTCGCCGCACGGGGCCCGGAGGTCGCGACGGCGCGGGTGGAGGCCACGGCGCCGATCCTGATGATCTTCACCTCCGGGACCACCGGGACGCCCAAAGGGACGCTGCTCAGCGGGGCCAACATGCTCACCGCGTGCGTGGACACCGGATACCTGCGGTACCGGCAGGGCCACCGGGTGCTGCAGCTGACGGCGAGCACCTTCGACGCCTCCTACCAGGACCTCTACGGGGGCTTATGCGCCGGAGCGACCCTGGTCATGGGGGGGACCGAGGTGTCCCGGGACCCCCGTGAGCTGGCCCGCTTCCTCCGGGAGGAGCGGATCGACGCGGGCCTGCTCATCACGCCGGTCTTCCACGCCCTGATGGAGGAGGACCCGGCGGCCGTCGCCGCGATGAGCGTGCTCCACGTCGGCGGCGAGGCCCTTGGCACCTCCGCCGCGAGAGCTGCCGTCGACCGGATGGGACCGGGGCGGCTGGTCAACCTCTACGGTCCCACCGAGACCGCGGTCGCCGCGACCTACCACCGCCTGGATTCCTGCCCCGGGGCAGGACGGGTGCCCATCGGCCGTGCCGCGCGGCATCGGCTGCTCCGCGTCGTCGACCTCGAGGGTCGTGACCTCCCGCCCGGCGAGCCCGGCGAGCTCTGGATCGGCGGACACGGGGTGGCCCTCGGCTATCACGGGCGGGAGGACCTCACCGCCGAGCGCTTCCCCGTCCGCGACGGAGAGCGGTACTACCGCAGCGGGGACCGCGTCGTCCTCGAGGACGACGGGAACCTGGTCTTCGTCGATCGCTTCGACCGGCAGATCAAGCATGCGGGGCATCGCATCGAGCTCGCCGAGATCGAGTACGCGATGGAGACCTGCACCGGCGTCGAGAGCGCCGTGGTCGTGGTGACCTCGGCGGAGGGGGCGAGCACCCTGACCGGTTTCTGCACGGGCGCCGACGTCGACCCGGAGACGGTGCGACGAGAGCTCGCCTCCCTCCTGCCCGTCACCCTGGTCCCGCAGCATCTGCTCCCGGTGGACCGGTTCCCGCTGACGCCCCATGGGAAGGTCGACCACCGCGCCCTCGCCGATCGGATCGAGAAGGACGCGGGGACGGGAGGGGCCGAGCGGCACCGGGACTCCGGTCGTGGCACGACCGCGGCACCCCCGGGGGCAGACGCACCCCTCACCGATGCCGAAGGCGTGCTCTCCGTGATGCGGGAGGTGCTGCTCCTGCCCGAGCTCGGTCCGGAGGAGGACATCTTCGCCGCGGGTGCGCAGTCGATCCAGGCCATCGCCCTCTCCCGGGAGCTGCGTCGACGGGGGCTCGACGTCCCGGTCGCGGAGATCTTCCGCCGGCCCTGCGCCGCCCAGCTGGCCCCGGCCGCCGAGCCGGCGTCCGCCGCCACGTCCCCGGCCCCCTCCGAGGCCCTCTGTCCCGCACCGACCTCAGGGACCCGCACTCCGCAGCAGGCGGCGGAGGAGGCGAAGGGCCTGGCCGCGCGTCGGCGGGGTCCGGTGCAGGACACCCTGCCCCCGGGAGCCGTCTTCCGATGGCACGACCGGGGCGTCGTCGAGGCCTCCCTCCAGCACACCCTCCCGCACGCGGAGGAACAGGGGGTGCGTCGTGCCCTGTCCTCGGTGCTCGCTCGGCACGACGCCCTGCGCATGCGTCGGGAGGACGGGCGCCTCGAGGTGCTCGTCCCGGAGGCGATGGCGGGCATCGAGGACCAGCTGCCGCTGATCGACCTCGGCGAGGAGGACCCGGACGCCGTGGTCCGCGAGCTGCTGGCCGAGGAGACGGAGCTCGCGACCGCCGAGGGTCTGCTGTGGCGGCTCGTGCTGCTGCGGATCCCCGGGACGGGGATCCGGCTGCTGTGGCGACTGCACCACGGCATCTTCGACGCCGCCAGCGCCGCGATCCTGCAGGAGGAGATCGAGGCCGCCCTCGAGGACCGGCCGCTCCCGCCGGAGCCCGCCGGGATCGCACGCCACCCCGGTCAGCAGTCCGGGGACTGGCCCTCGGGGGAAGATCTGGACGGCGACCTGTGGGGCCGGCGGACCGCGGAGCAGCTCGATGCGCTGCGGCCCGCCCACGGGACCCTCGAGAGCCGCTTCCGGGTGCCCCTGGGCGAGGAGGACCCCTGGATGCTCGCGCTGCAGCAGGTGGTCCAGCATCTCCAGGGGCTGACGGGGGGCGAGGCCGCGCTCGCCGTCGTGAGCGACTGCCGGTCCTGGCGCGGGGAGCCGCGGATCCAGGCGATCGGCGAGTTCCTCGACCTGGTGCCCGTCCTCGTGCCCGAGGGCCTCGAGGGGGAGGAGACGGTCGCCGCGGTGGCGGACCGGCTCGACGGGTGCCGACGCCGCGGCGAGCACCATCTCGCCGGGCTCGAGGACCCGGATGCCGTGGAGGGGGACCCCGTCCGGGACGCCTTCCGCGCCCCGGAGCGTCCCGCCCTGGTGCTGCTCAACTACCAGGGCGTGCAGACGGAGGCCGAGCCCCCGCGGAGGGAACACCCCACTGTGGGGATCGCGGACGTCCACGTGAACGCCTGGAGCGACGGGCAGGACCTGCACCTGCACTGGATCTGCGCCGCTCGACCCGACGGCCCGGACGCGGAGGAGGCACCGTGACCGAGACACCCGTCGTCATCACCTCCCTGGCCCTGCGACTGCCCGGGGCCCGCAGCGCGGACGAGCTGTGGGAGCTGCTGCGGGAGGGGCGCTGCCAGATCGCCCCCGTTAGCCCGGAGCGGCGCGCCCTGACCGGCTGGTCCGACTGGGAGGACCCCATCGGCGAGGTGTCGGGGATCGACCGCTTCGACCACGAGTTCTTCGACATCCCTGCCGAGGAGGCGGCCCTCCTGGACCCCCAGCAGAGACTGCTGCTGGAGGTCGCCCACGAGGCCGTGACCGCCGCCGGGCTGGTCGAGGCCGGCGGCACGGAGCCCCGCCGCAGCGCGGTCGTGATGGCCCTGGCCACCAACTCCTACTTCGGCCTGCTCTGCGAGCGCCTCGGCCGCAGGGGGGAGGAGGTGCTGCAGCCGCGCACCATCGTGGACATCATGAACAGCGGGGTCGCCTCCCGCATCTCCCACGAGTACAACCTCACCGGCCCCGTCTACGCCATGGACACCGCCTGCTCCTCCTTCCTCGCCGCCCTGGTGCAGGGGATGACGGCGATCCGGCACGAGGGTTGCGAGAGCGCCGTGATCGGCGGGGCGAACCTGCTCAGCGCGCCGTACACCACGATGTTCTGCCGCTCGGCGGGCATCACCACGCCGGGCGGCCGTGCCCGCGTCTTCGACGCCGAGGCGGACGGCACGGTGATCGGCGAGGGTGTGGTCGTCGCCGTGCTGGAGCGGGAGGACCTCGCCCGGGAGCGGGGACGCACGATCCTGGCCCGCGTGGCGGGCGCCGCCATCACCAACGACGGGTCCTCCCTCTCCATCATGGCGCCCAACCCGCGGGGCCAGGCCGAGGTGATCCGGCGCTGCTACACCGACGGAGCCGGAGGGGTCGATCCCCGACGGGTGGGATGCATCGAGGCCCACGGCACCGGAACCCGCATCGGCGATCCCGTCGAGGTCCGTGCTCTCTCCGGCGTCTTCCACCGCGAGGAGCTGCTCGGCCGGAGTGTGGCGCTCGGTTCCGTGAAGAGCAACATCGGCCATCTGCTCGCCGCCGCAGGCGGGGCCGGGCTGGCCAAGCTGGTGCTCTCCCTGCGCCACCGTGCGGTCCCCGCGACCCTGCACGTGAGCACCGTCAATCCTCTGCTCCAGCTCCAGCGCACCCCCTTCGAGGTCGCCACCGAGGAGCGGGACTGGCCGGCGCCACCGCAGGGAGCCCGGCTGGGCGCCGTCACCTCCCTCGGCCTCGGCGGAACGAACGCGCACGTCGTCCTAGAAGAGGTCGAGGAGGGGCCGCGGACGGTCTCGGAGCGGTCCGCGGGAGGGGAGACCTCCCTGTGCCTGAGCGCCCGGGACCCCGCCGCCCTGGAGCGGATGATCGAGGCGCTGCCCCCGCTGCTCGCCGACCCCCGCTGGGCGCTGTCCGACATCGCCCACACCCTGAACCGTTTCCGGTCCGCGGAGCGATGGAGGGCCCGGGTCCGCATCGATCGGTCCCGCCGCGAGATGACCACGGTCGAACGCGCGGAGATCGGACGCCGGGTCCGCCGGGTGCTGCTTGACCCCGACCACGCCGCCGCTCCGGAGGCGGAGACGCTGCGCGCGCTTCTCGGCCCCGCCCTCCGACCCCGGACGGCCGATCCGCGTCCGGGAGAGCTCTCCGTCTCCCTGTCCGCCGCTCCGGCGGGGGAGCGGGGGCTGAGCATCGCCCCCGGGACGGATCCCGTCGGGATCGCGGCCGCCCTGTTCCTCCAGGGCTGCTCCGTGCGCTGGCACGTCGTCCACCCCGACGGCAGCGGCGTCGTCCTGCCCATCGTCCCCTATCCCTTTGCAGGCCCCTCGCACTGGATCCCCGTGGAAAGAAGGAACCCATGAACGACGACCAGATCCTCGATCTCCTCATCCGGCAGGTCGCCGCCGAGCTGGGGACGGATCCCGACCAGGTGGAGCCGGACGCCAGCTTCATGCGACTCGGGGTGTCATCCGTGCAGGCGCTGAAGATCGTGAACCGCCTGCGGCAGGAGCTGGGGCGCGACATCAACCCCGTGGCCCTGTTCGAGTTCACCACCATCGAGCAGATGAGCGAGTACCTGGCCGATGAGAGCTCCTGAGCCGACAGCGGCCCCCGAGGCCGACATGGATGCACCGCGCATCGAGGCCAACCGCGCCTACCACGAGCGTCTCAAGCAGGTGCTCGCCGGAGGCGTGCACTACAACTTCAACATGCCCTGGGAGGAGATCCCGCTGCACGTGGCCTCGGCCCGGGGGAGCCGGATGATCGACCTCGACGGCAGGGAGTACCTGGACCTGTATGCGCGGTTCGGGGCCAACATCCTAGGCCACCGGCACCCCGCCTACCTCGCGGCCCTGCACGCGGCGCTCGAGGACGTCCCCGGCGTCAGCCACGGCACCGAGGATCTGGCCCCGGCCCTCGCCCTCCAGCGCCACCTCCCCTCCGCCGAGCTGGTCCGCTTCGGGCTCTCGGGCAGCGAGATCGTGCAGATGGCCCTGCGTCTGGCCAGGGCGCACACCGGACGGGACGACTTCCTGCGTTTCGTCAACCACTACCACGGCAACGCGGATCCGCTGCTGGGCGGACGGGTCGAGGACACTCGGCATCCGGTCCCCGTCGAGTACCGCGGCGACTACCGGGGGACCCGCGGACGCGCCCCGGGGAGCTTCAAGAACTCGTGGATGATCCCCTGGAACGACCTCGAGGAGCTGGAGACCTTCTTCGTCCGTCACGGGGAGTCCCTGGCCGCGGTGCTCACGGAGCCCGTCTGCGTCAACGGGGGGTCGATCGAGCCCGTCCCGGGATTCCTGGAACGGCTCCGCGAGCTGTGCACCGAGCACGGCGTGGTCCTGATCTTCGACGAGATGATCACCGGCCTGCGCATGGGCCTCGGCGGCGGACAGGCGCACTACGGCGTCACCCCCGACCTCACGACCCTCGGCAAGGCGATCGCCGGCGGAGCCCTACCGGTCTCGGCCCTCGTGGGCAGGGCGGAGATCATGGCGCACCTGGAGTCCAAGAAGGTGATCCACGCGGGGACCTTCAACGGCTATCCGCTGGGGGGCGCCGCCGTGGCCGAGACCGTCGGGATCCTGGAGAGGGAGGAGGGTGCCGCGCTCACGACGATGCTCTGCCAGGGAGACGAGATCGGGCGGGTGCTCACGGAGTGCGCCGCCGAGGCGGGTCTGCCCTTCATCGTCCAGGGCCCGCCGGGGTGCGCCTCCTTCCACATCCGCTCCGCCCCGTTGACGGATCCGCGCCAGTACGACTTCGCCCTGATGGGGAAGGACATCGTCGCGGCCACGGCGCTGCAGCGTCACGGGGTGCTGATCTCCAGCATCACCCGGCTGTATCCGAACGTGCAGTGGGGCGAGGAGGACTCCGCGCTGCTCGCGGAGCGAGCCAGACCGGCCCTCGTCGAGGCGCGCGAGCTGATCGACCAGTTCTCCGGGACGGGGGCCGCCTGATGCCTTCGCTGCTCACGCGCCTCCGGGCGCCCCGACCCCTGCTCCTCCTCTTCCTGCTGCTCGGCGTCGCCCCGGTCTGGGCCCTGGCCGTGACCTATCTCGTCGCCTACGACCTCGCGTACAAGACGCTTGGGGAGCTCACACTGCGCAACCCGCTGGTGATCATCGCCCTGAACGCGACGGCCATCGCGGGGGTGGTCGTGCTGCTGGTCTATGACGGACCGCGAGCGCTGCGCAACCTCCTGGCCAGTCTGATCCCCCGCCCCCGGGACCTGGTCTGGGTGCCGATCCTGATCGCCGCGATGATCCTCTACCTGGTGGGCGTCCGGGCGATCTGCTCCCTGCTGGGGATCCCTGTCCCCGCTGAACCGGCGCCGGGTCTCGAGAAGGTCTCCATCTGGTGGGGTCTGTTCCTCGGGGAGACCGGGATGCTCGCCATCGCGCTCGGCGTGTTCGGAGTGCTCCTGCCGCTGCTGCAGCGCATCACCGGGGATCGGCTGAGGGCCGGTCTCGGCACCGGTCTCGTCCTGGGACTGATCGTGGCCCCCGGGAACATCTTCGCCAGCTTCGACCAGGCCACCGCGTGGCCGCTGTACACGGTGCAGTTCTGCGTGCTCGGAGTCTTCAGCAGCTATCTGCTCAGCGCCGTGAAGGGCAATATCCTGTTCTTCCTGCTGGCGTTCTGGGTCTCGGCCTCCGGCACCGCCATGGGGATGTACTACTTCATGCCTCTGACCCAGCTGGTGCAGATCGCCGTGTTCGTGGTGTTCACCCTCGTCCTGCGCGCCTGGCTGGGCAGGCGTACCGGGCCGGGCATGCCTCCGCCCCACACCTTCCCCGAGTACCTCGAGTCCCGGTACACCCGGGAGCAGGGGGCGCCGATCCCCGGACGGGGGGACCGCAGCCGCACGCTGTCGGGCTTCGCGCGGGGACCCGCCCCCAGGGACGCGGTCGGCACCGTGACGCCGGATCCGGGGACGACGCCATGAGCCCGGACGACCTCTGGTGGCACCTGCGTCCCCGACCCGGGGGGCGCCAGCTGGTGCTGGTCCCTTTCCTGGGGGGCTTCGTCGCCTCCTTCCATCCCCTCGTCGACGAGCTCGGGGACGACTGGGACGTGTGGTGCGCGAACCCTCCCGGTCACGCCTCGTCCTCCCGCCCTCCCGTGGTCGTGCTCCGGGATCTGGTGGAGCAGTACGCCCGTGCTCTGGCGCCCGTCCTGCGACCGGGGGCCGTGCTGCTCGGTCATAGCCTCGGGGCGTACCTCGCGCACAGGATCGCAGCCCTCCTGGCGGAGACGCCGACGGCGCGCCCCGCGCCCTCGCACCTGGTCCTCTCCGCGGCCGCCGCGCCGGAAGAGGTCCCGGCGCGCGGGTATCACCTGCTCGAGGATGCGGAGCTCGCGGAGCGGGCCGGCGGTGAGGACATGCTCTCCGGGGAGATCCTCGCGGATCCTTCGCTCCTCGCCGTCTTCCTGCCCGGCATCCGAGCCGACTTCGCGGTACTGGACGCGGTCGGATCGGCACCCCCGCCCCGGGTCGGGCTGCCGACGACCCTGGTGCTTGCAGCGGCGGATCCGCTGACCGCCGCTGGCCGTGCGGAAGGCTGGCGTGCGCACTGCACAGGCCCCCTGGACCGTGTGGTCCTGCGCGGCGTCGGGCACATGCACATCACCCGGGACCCCGCGGGGATCGCCGCCACGCTCGACCGCCTCGACCCGGAGCCGAGCCCGGAGGGGCGGCCGTGAGCGCCGCGCCGGAGCAGGCTCGGGCCACGGGGCACGGGCCGGGGACGACAAAGGCCCTGCGTGCCTTCCTCGCCATCTGGCTCGCGCAGATGATCGCTCGCCTCGGCAACGGGCTGACCGCCTTCGGGATGGCGATCTACGTCTACCAGCAGAGCGGGCGTGCCCTCGACGTCAGCCTGGTGACGCTCGCGGCCTTCCTCCCGGCCGTGCTGCTCGAGCCCTTCGCGGGGGTGGTCGCGGACCGCTACGACCGCCGTCTGCTGATGATCCTCTCCGACACCGGCGGCGCGCTCGGGCTGTTCGCGCTGCTCGGGGCGATGCACCTCGGTGTCGACTCGCTGACGGTGATCTGCGTCTGTGTGGGCGTGAACTCCGCCTTCGCGTCTGTGATGGATCCCGCCTACCGCTCCACCGTCACCGATCTGCTCAGCCCCGACCAGTACGCCCGTGCCGGAGGCCTGGTCCAGCTCGCCTCCGCCGTGCAGTTCCTTCTCGCCCCCGCCCTTGCCGGTGCGCTGCTGATCGTCGTGGACGTCTCCGTCCTGGTCCTGATCGACGCGCTGACGTCCGTGGTCACTGCGACGGCGATGGCCGTGATCTGGCGGCAGATCCGGGCGCATCCCCCGGAGGCGGGTCCCGGCTTCTGGGCGGACCTGCGCTTCGGGATCGCCTTCCTCCGGCAGCAGCACGGCGTCCTGGTGCTGATGGTGCTCCTGAGCCTGGTCACCTTCGCCCTGGGCGTGCTCCAGACCCTGCTCACCCCGCTCCTGCTCGACCTCTCCGACGAGCACGTGGCCGGGTACGTGCGGTCCCTCGCCGCCATCGGTCTGCTGGTGTCCAGCGTGGTGATCGGTGCCCTGAACCCCCGGGGCCGGATGCTGCGGATGCTCTGCCTGGGGCTGGCCGCCGGGGGTGCCGCCGTGATCGTGCTGGGTGCGACCACGTCCATCATCGTCATCACGATCGCCGCGTTCTCCCTGTTCCTGACCCTCCCCCCGATGAACACGGGGATCGAGGTGCTCGCACGATCGGCGATCCCGAACCACGTGCAGGGGCGGGTCTGGGGACTGATGGGCACCCTGTCCCAGCTCGGCTACGTGGCGGCCTACGCGCTCAGCGGGCTGCTGGCCGACGACCTCTTCACCCCCTCCCTCCGACCCGGGGGAGCGCTCGCCGACTCCGTCGGGGCCGTGCTGGGCACCGGGCCCACCCGCGGCATCGGTCTCATGTTCATCCTGATGGGCCTGCTGATGTTCGTGCTGGCCCTCGTCATCCCCCGTGTCCGCAGCGTCCGCGAGATCGAGCACCACTACCGCTCCTCGCTCTCCCCGTCCCCCCACCTCGAAGGAGCGTGACCCGTGGCCATATTCGTCGTCATCGGGGCCGGCGTCCTCACCGCCCTCGTCCACCTCGCCGTACGCGGATTCGACGTGTCCACCGTCGACCTGCTACGCATCCTGCTGCTGCACCAGTTCGTGGTGACCCACGGGATCATCGCCGCGATCGGCTTCGTCACCAACGTGCTCACCCCCGAGCGGACGGCCCGGCAGCTCGGCTGGCCCGGTGGTCCGTTCCAGATCAAGTACGGCTTCTCGCAGCTCGGACTCGGGGTGATGGGGGCGCTGTGCATCGTCCTCCAGGGCCAGTTCTGGGCCGCCATGCTGATCACCATGTACATCTACGGCGCCAGCGGTCTGTGGACCCACACCCTGGAAGTCCGGCGCAAACATCGGGAGACTGGTCGATGGGACCGGATCGAGATCAGCAACATGGTGCTGGACGTCGTCTACCACGTCGTCCTGACCGTGATGTCCCTGCAGATCCCTGGCGTCTGGGAGGTCGGACGATGACCATGAGAGCCCTGGGACGGCGCATGCTGTCCCGTGACCTGCGCAAGGACCTCGGTGTGACGCTGAGCCTGCTGGTGGTGCTCACGCTCAGTGCGCTCCTGATGGCCACCGGCGCCCTCGTCGTCGAACGCCTGACGGCGGCGAGCAACGAGCTCTTCGCGCAGACGAAGCCGCCCCACTTCCTGCAGATGCACTCCGGGGACTACGACACGCGCGCCCTCGAGGACTTCGCCGCCGACCACCCCGAGATCGAGTCCTGGTTCATCGAGGACATGGTCGGGGTGGACGGCTCCGCGCTGACCTGGTCCAGCGCGTCGAGCGGAGAGAGCGGCTCGATGGCGGACAGCCTCATCGACAACCTCTTCGTCACGCAGAGCACCGACTTCGACCTGCTCGTCGACGAGGACGGCACCGCCGTCCAGCCAGAATCCGGCACGGTGTACATCCCGGTGACCTACGCCCTGCGCTACGACCTGGCGGCCGGGGACACCCTCCGGATCGACACCGGGGACGAGGACCTCGAGCTCACCGTCGCGGGCACCGTCCGCGACGGCCAGATGGCCTCCTCGCTGTCCTCCTCGACCCGTTTCGTCGTCTCCGCCGAGGACTGGGAGACCATGTCCGGAGGCAGCGGCGTCACCTCAGAGATCATCGTCGAGTATCGCCTGCAGGACGAGTCGGAGATCCCGGCCTTCCAGAGCGCCTACGAGTCCGAGGCGGACCTGCCCCAGAACGGGCAGGCCGTGACCATCACCCTGATCCGACTGATCAACGTGATCAGCGACGGCCTGGTGGCGATCGCCCTGGTGTTCGTGAGCCTGGTGCTGATGGTGATCGCCCTGCTGAACCTCCGTTTCGTGATCCGCGGGACACTGGAGAACGAGGTCCGCCGGATCGGCACCATGCGCGCCATCGGGCTGCCGGCCGCCACCATCAGCGGCCTCTACCTGCGCCGGTACCGGATCCTCACCCTGCTCGGGTGCGTGCTCGGCGGCCTCGGCTCCCTGGGGGCCACGGCGCTGCTCACCCAGGGCATCGCCGCCAACTACGCCCGCGCCCCGATCGGGCTGTGGAGCGTGGTGGTGCCCGTGCTGGCACTCCTCGCGGTCTACGTGATGGTGATGCTGATGTGTCGGGGGGTGCTGCGCTCCGTCCGACGGGTCGACGTGGTCGGTGCACTCGTCCACGGCAGCCTGCTGGGCCCCGCCGCGACCGCCCGGCGGGCTCGACGACGCCTCCGGGCCGCTCGTCGGACCTCCCTCGCCTCGGCTCCCGGCGGGACCGTGAATCGCCGCCTGGCCCTGCTCACCCTGCGCGCTGAGGCGAGGCAGTGGGTCCTGGTGCCGCTGGTGTTCGCCCTCGCCGCCGTCGTCGTCACCGTTCCCTTCGCGGTCTACTCCACCTTCGCGAGCCCGCAGTTCATCACCTACATGGGGGCGCCTGACCGGGACATCCGGTCCGATGTGCGCTTCTCCGACGACGTGGCCGGGACCGCCGATGAGGTGGTCCAGGCCATGGAGGCCACCGATGGACTGAGCGCCGTCACGGTCTACGGCAGCGTGCTGCGGCAGATCGGAGGGGAGGAGGGCTGGCAGACGCAGGCGATCGACGTGGGCGACCACTCGGGCGACGGCATCCAGTACGTCCACGGCTCGGCCCCCGGGGACGACGAGATCGCCCTCTCGGTCCTGGCCGCCGAGGCTTTCGGGGTCGACGTCGGCGGGGAGATCGCCCTGCGCGACGGAGGGGAGGGCGGCGAGCTGACCACGCACGTCGTCAGCGGCATCTACCAGGACGTCACCAGCGGCGGGCTCACCGCCAAGATGCAGGGGGAGGCGCCCGACGACGCCTCCGCCTACACGATCTACGCCGATGTGGACGACGGGCTCTCCGCCTCCACCGTCGCGAGCGACCTCTCCGAGCAGGTGCCCGACGCCTCCACCATCCCGATGGCCGAATACGTTCAGCAGACCTTCTCCTACGTGACCGGGGCCCTGCGCAGCGCCGCCCTGATCGCGGTGGTCTTCGGGATCGGTGTGGCCGTGCTCATCACCGCCCTGTTCCTCCGCCTCCGCCAGGCGCAGGAGCGACCCCGCAGCGGGGTGCTGCGCGCCCTCGGCTTCAGCAGCGGGGAGATCGGCGGGCAGACACGGCTGCGCACGGCGATCGTGGTGATCACCGGAGTCGTCCTCGGGGCACTCGGTGCCGCCCTGCTCAGCCCGCCCGTCGTCGGCGTGGTGCTCAGCGCCGCCGGCCTTGGCCTGACCAACTTCGCCTTCCTCACCTCCATCCCGCTGACGTGGGGGCTCCTCCCGGCGGTCCTGGCCCTGGCCGGGTACCTGACCTCCCTCGTCCTGACCCGGAGCTCCCGCTCCGATGACCTCTCCGCCTGGCTGAAAGGGTGACACCCCATGACCACGACGATGCCCCCGACGACGTCCGAACCGGTGCTCAGCGCCCACGGGATCCGCAAGTCCTTCGCGACCAGCGACCCTCCCACCGAGGTGCTGCGCGGGATCGATCTGGAGGTGGCGACCGGGGAGTTCCTGGCGGTGATGGGCGCGTCCGGCTCCGGCAAGTCCACCCTGCTGTACGCCATCAGCGGGCTGGACCGGCCGGACACCGGGGAGATCGCGCTCGAGGGGAAGGACCTCACGGCCCTGACCGAGAAGGAGATGAGCGCGCTGCGGCTGCACCGCATGGGCTTCATCTTCCAGCAGGGGTACTTCCTGGACAACCTGACCATCCGCGACAACATCCTGCTGCCGGCGCTGAAGGCGGAGCCCTCCGGGGCCGATGCGGCGGTGGACGAGCTGCTCGAACGGTTCGGCATCGACCACATCGCGGGCCACGGGGTCACCGAGGTCTCCGGCGGGCAGCTCCAGAGGGCCTCGATCTGCCGGGCCCTCGCCACCGACCCCGCCGTGCTCTTCGCCGACGAGCCCACCGGTGCGCTGAACAGTGCCATGACCGAGGAGGTGATGACCGCGATCGGCGACGTGCACGCCCGCGGGACCACCGTGGTGATGGTGACCCACGACCCCCGGGTGGCCTCCCGCGCGGATCGCGTCGTCTACCTGCGCGACGGGGACGTCGTCGACGAGACCCGCCTGACGGGCGCCGACCCGGAGCAGCGCGAGCACGACCTGCAGGACTGGCTCAGCCGCAACGGGTTCTGAGCGCCATCCCACCCCCTCCCGCCCGCGAGAGCGGGCCCGCCCCGAAAGGCCCTTCCATGGACAGCGACTCCTACCTTGACGTCCTCGCCGATTTCGCGGAGACCCCGCGCGAGCGGATCACGATGGAGGCCGAACTCGCCGACATCGGGCTCGACTCGCTCAGCCTGCTCGAGATCATCATGCGCCTGGAGACGGCGACGGGAGCCTCCCTCGACGTCGACCAGGGCGTGACGACCGTGCAGGAACTCTTCGACCACGTCCGTGAAAGGGCGGGCGAGGCGTCATGAGCGCGCGGGTCGTGGTCACCGGAATGGGGGTCGTCGGACCGCTCGGGCCTGACCTGCCGCGCACGGCCTCCGCGCTGATGGCCGGAGAGCACGGGATCGTGCCCCGGGAGGCCACGTCGGAGGGGGACGACATCCGGGTGCACGCCCCCGTACGGGGCCTCGACGTCGCCGAGCACTTCCCCCGCCGCGAGCTGCATCGCATGGACCGATTCGCCCAGCTCGCCGTCGTGGCCGCGCGGGAGGCCGCCAGCCGGGCCGGCCTCGAGGAGAGCGTGGACCGTGACCGGCTCGCCGTGCTCCTCGGGACGGCGCTCGGCGGGGTCCACAGCGGCTTCGAGGCGCAGCAGCAGCTCACCGCGTCCGGCGTGCGGCGGGTCTCCCCTCTGACCATCCCGACCATGATGGGCAACTCGGCGGCCGCCGGGGTCGCCATCGACCTGGGCGCAGGCGGAGAGGTGGTGACCCCGGTCGCCGCCTGCGCCTCCGGCACCGTCGCCATCGGCCAGGCGATGCGGATGATCCGCCACGGCGAGGCCGAGGTGGTCGTGGCCGGGGGCAGCGAGGCGATGACGGCCCCCGTGGTCTATGCCGGCTTCCAGAACCTGCGCGCCCTCACCCGGGCCACGGACCCGGACCGGGCCTCCCTCCCCTTCGACCGGGACCGCTCGGGATTCGTCATGGGGGAAGGGGCCGCCGCGCTGGTCCTCGAGGCGGAGGACCATGCCCGGGCCCGCGGGGCCGCGATCCTCGGCGTCGTCGCCGGCTACGCCTGCACCGACGACGCCCACCACATCACCGCCCCCGAGGAGAGCGGCGCCGCGGTGCAGCGCGCGATCCGGGCCGCGCTCCGCGACGCCGGGGACGACGGTGCGCTCGTGCACGTCAACGCCCACGGCACCGGCACCGCCCTGAACGATCGCGTGGAGGCGCGAGCCCTCGCCGCCGAGCTCGGCGACCGTGCCGTGGTCACCTCCACGAAGTCGATGACGGGTCACCTCGCCGGCGCGGCCGGGGCACTGGAAGCCGTCGCGGGGCTCATCGCGCTCCAGGAGCAGCGGGTGCCCGCCACGGTCGGCACCCGGCAGCTCGACGAGGGGATCGACATCGATGTCGTCCTCGGATCGGCGCGCGCCGTCGCCTTCTCCACCGTGCTCTCCCTCTCCCTCGGGTTCGGCGGCCACAACGCGGCCCTCGTGCTCCGCCGTCCCGAGGCATGATCGACCTGGTCCTCTGCCGCTACCGGGAGTGCAGCCCCGCCGGGGTCCGGCGGCTGGCGGAGCGGCTGCCGCGGGAGCGCGCCGAGCGGATCTCCCGTCTGCACCGGGAGCAGGACCGACGCGCGGGGATCCTCGTCCACGGACTGATGGCGCACCTGTGGCGGGAGCGCGAGGGGGCCCCGATGCCGGCCTGGTCCCGCCGCCCCGGGGGCAAGCCCTGGGCCCCGAACGCCCCCGACCAGGGGTTCTCCCTGTCCCACGACGCCGAGCACGGTGCCTGCGCGCTCGCGCGGCGGGAGCTCGGCGTGGACGTGCAGGGACCTGTCGGCTTCGACGCGGCGCTCTTCAGCCGGATCGCCACGCGACGGGAGGCGGACCTGCTCCCTCGCTTCCGGATGACCGGCGACCTCTCGGTGCTGTGGACCCGCAAGGAGGCACGGGTGAAGTGCAGCGGTGCGGGGCTGCGCGCGGACCTGCGCACCGTGGACACCGGTCCCTGCCCGGAGCTGCTGACGGTCGGCGACGGCCCTGGAGGTCGTCTGCGCTGTACGCTCGCGGTGGAGCGGGAGCCCGGGCTGCGCGCGGAGCTGGTCAGGCTGCGCTGGGGCACCTGCGACGACGACGGCACCTGGTGGCTTCGGGATGCGCCGGGTCTGCGCCGGGCCGCGTCGGACGGCAGCTGGGGCGAGACGATCAGTGCCGCGTCCCCGGCAGTCCTCGGATGAGGGCCGTTTCGTCCACGGGGACCGTTCCGTCGAGGACCACCAGCGGTCCCTCCGCCGGCGTCGGCACCTCGAAGGAGTCGAAGAACGCCGCCGCGGCGGCCGGGTCGATCACCACGTCGTCCCCACCCGCCTCGGCGCGGCGGCTCAGGCGGTCCAGCGCCGTCGCCCGCGGCGTGCGCACGAACACGGTCACCGGCGTATGCCCGGGCAGCCGCCCGCGGAGGGTGTCGCGCATCACCGCGGTGGAGAAGGAGTAGTCCAGCACCACGTCCCGGCCCTCCGCGAGCAGGCCGTCCAGGCGCTCGCGGAGCTCGGCGTCGATGACCGCAGCCTGCTCGCGGGTGATCACGCCGTGCCAGCAACGGGCGAAGGCCTCCGCGTCCACCGAGAGGCGGGTGAAGCCCTCCGCCTCGAGGGCGCGGGCCGTCGTCGTCTTCCCGGACCCGGCCGCCCCGCACATGAACACCACGTGCGGGGGCCGGGGCGGGGTCATCTCAGAGCCCGGCCTTCTCGGACAGCTGGCGCTTGATGCGGGCGAGCATGCCCGCCATGCCGTTCAGCCGCAGCGGGCTGACCACCTCGGCCAGGCCCAGCTGGGTGGTCACCGCGTCGGGGGTGTCCACCACCTCGCCGACCGTGCGGCCGTCCAGGGCCTCCGCCAGGATCGCCGCGAAGCCGCGGGTCGTGGGGGCCTCCGGCGGCGCCGAGAAGAACAGGTGCGCGGTGGCCTCGCGGCCCGTGCCCTCCACCTCGGTGAGCAGGAAGATCGGGGACTGGCACTCGGGCACCGGCTCCAGCAGCTCGGGATGCTCGGCGTAGCGCTCCGGCAGCTCCGGCAGGGAGCGGGAGAACTCCAGCAGCAGCTGCAGGCGGTCCTTCGGGCCCAGCGCGTGGAAGTCGTCGGCGATCTCGGCGAAGGCCTCCGGCAGCGCGTCGCCGGCGGGGTTGGTCGGGGCGGGGCTCATCGGGTCGGGACCTCGCCGGGCTCGGTGCCGATGGCGATCGGGGTGCGCACGGCGTTGCCCCACTCGGTCCAGGAGCCGTCGTAGTTGCGGACGTTCTCGAAGCCCAGCAGGTAGCGTAGCACGAACCAGGTGTGGGAGGAGCGCTCGCCGATGCGGCAGTAGGCGATCACCGGGGCGGCGGCGTCGAAGCCCAGCTCATCGAGGTAGATGGCCTCCAGCTCCGCGCGGGGCTTGAAGCGGCCGTCCTCCTGGGCGGCGCGGGCCCACGGCACCGAGCGGGCGGTGGGGATGTGGCCGCCGCGGATCGTGCCCTCCTGCGGGTAGTCGGGCATGTGGGTGCGCTCGCCGGAGTATTCCTGCGGGGAGCGCACGTCCACCAGCTGCCCGCCGAGGAAGGCCTGGACGTCCTCGCGGAAGGCGCGGATCGGCGCGTCGTCCCGCTCGATCACGGGGTAGCCGGAGGTGGCGGCGACCTCGGGCGCGTCGGTGGTCATGGGGCGGCCCTCGGCCTCCCAGGCGGCGCGGCCGCCGTCCAGCAGGCGCACGTCGGCGTGGCCGAACAGCTCGAACACCCACAGGGCGTAGGCGGCCCACCAGTTCGACTTGTCGCCGTAGACGACCACGGTGGTGTCGCGGGTGATGCCGGAGGCGTCCATGAGCTGGGCGAAGCCCTCGCCGTCCACGTAGTCGCGGGTGACGGGGTCGTTGAGGTCCAGGTGCCAGTCCACCTTGATCGCGCCGGGGATGTGGCCGGTCTCGTACAGCAGCACGTCCTCGTCGGACTCCACCACCACCAGGCCGGGCTCGCCGAGGTGTTCGGCCAGCCAGTCGGTGGTGACCAGCTTCTCGGGGTGGGCGTAGTCCTGCAGGGCGGGGCTCGGGTCGTGGGGGACGGGCATCGTTCACCTCTTCGGATCGGGCGGCGCGCGGCGGGTCCCTGGTTCCGGAGCGTCGGGGCCGCGGCGGTGCCCGGTGGAAGTCCCGACCGGGCCGCGCATCCCCGCCCCGGACGCCGTGACCGGCGCGCACGCGGGAGCGGACCCCACCAGTCTGTCACCCCCGCCCACGCCCCGCGCCGACCGCGTGACCCAGGTGACGGCCGCGCGGCCGTGGCGGCGGTCTCGCCGCGCATCCCGGCGCCTCCGGCATCCCCGCCGCACATGGCGGCGCTCGCCAGCGCTTCCCCGTGCCCGTCCCTTCCCCGTGTCCATGAGATGGAGCGTGGGAGGCAGTGCCTCGATATGGGCGGGGCGCTGTCGCTCTGACTCCATCCTGTGGACGCGTCTCCCGCTGATCGGCCCCTTCTCGCACCGGGCGACCGGTGGTGCTGTCCACCGGATGTACTCAGGTGGCACGTCGCCTGCATATGACTTGCGACCTGCCAGCTGAGTCCATCCGATGGACAGGATGCTGACCGTCGGAGGTGTGTGAGGCGCTGGTGGTGGCGCGGGAACGGGTCCGGGCGCGGGTGTCGTGCCGGAAAGGCGCCCCGGCGGGAGGCCGGGGGCCTACGGTGGCCGCATGGAGACCCACGAGCAGGATCCCAGCGGCCCCGTCATCCCGAAGCTCGACCTGATCGTCCTGGACTGTCCCGATGCCCTCGCGCTCGGCACCTTCTACGCGAAGCTGCTGGGCTGGCAGATCGAGGAGGGGTCGGACGAGGAGTGGACCACCCTCGACCCGCCGCGCGGCGGCATCACCCCGGAGAACCCGGACGGCGAGGCCACCCTCGCCTTCCAGCAGATCGCCGACTTCTCCGCCCCCACCTGGCCGACCGGCACCCACCCCCAGCAGTTCCACCTGGACCTCTCGGTGCCGGACATCGAGGCCGCCGAGCCGCGCGCTCTGGCGCTCGGGGCCCGCCGCCACGAGCACCAGCCTTCCGGCAGTGGCTCCTTCGTGGTCTACCTCGATCCGGCCGGGCACCCGTTCTGCCTGGTCCAGCACGCAGTGATCTGACCGGCCCGGAGACCGCCCGGGATCAGTAGGCGAAAGCGGCGAACTCCTCGCGGATGCGGGCGGGGTCGGCGCCATCGGCGAGGAGCACCTGCAGTAGCAGGCGGGCCTTCTGCGCGGGCAGGGCGCCGGCCATCACGGCGCCGTGGGCGATGAGGTCGACCTCGCTGCCCGGGTAGTCGTAGTGCCGGTCGGAGGTGCCGCCGGTGGCCACGCGGGTCGCGATCACCACCGGCACCCCGGCCTCCACCAGCGCGGCCACCCGCGGCACGGCCCGGGCGGCGACGTGTCCCATGCCCACCCCGGCCACGACCAGGCCGTCGAGCACGCCCGGGGCGAGCCCGTCCAGCAGGGCGAGGTCCTCGCCGATGCTCGCCTCGAGGGTCACCACGCGCGGTAGCTCATCCGGCAGCGGACACGGCATCATCCCCGTGCGCTCCAGCGGGCGGTACAGCAGGCGCAGGTCCTCCTCGCCCACCAGGGCCACCGGCCCCGAGGGTTCCGAGGCGAAGGCGTCGATGGAGCGGGATGAGGTCTTGGAGACCCGGTCCGCCAGGTGCACGAGGGCGTCGAACACGGCCAGCACGCCGAGCCCGCGGGCGGCAGGGGCGGCGGCGGTGCGCACCGCGTCGCGGACGTTCGCGGGACCGTCGGCGCCGGGTGCGTTCGCGGGACGCATCGCCCCGGTCAGCACCAGCGGCGCCTCCCGGTCCCAGCGCCGGTTCAGCAGGAAGGCCGACTCCTCCAGGGTGTCGGTGCCGTGGGTGAGGACCACCCCGGCGGCCCCCGCGTCCACCGCCTCCCGGGCGCGGGCCAGCACGCGGGCGAGGTGCGCGGGCCGCACCGAGGGGGAGCCGACGTTGTCGATCTCCTCGTGGCTGACGGCGACGCCGTCGATCATCGTCCGGGCCAGGTCCGCGCCGGTGGAGGCGTCCGGGGCGGCCCGACGCCCCGACTCGTCCTGACGCATGAAGATGGTGCCGCCGAGGGACAGCAGCACCACGTGGGCGCGCGGCGCCCCCGGGACGGTCGCCGGCTGATCGGGCTCGCTCATGCCTCGGGGGACTCCTCGCCCAGGTAGAAGGCGGCGGTGCGCTCGGCGGCCTCGCGGGCGGCATCCGGGTCGGCCCCGGCGGCGATGTCGGAGGCGGCCCAGGCGGCGGCGGTGTCCCGGGTGAACTCGGCGGCCTCCGCGCTGGTCTCCCAGCCGGCGAACTGTCCGGTCTTGAGGTCGGCCGAGCGGTCCTCGAGGTGGGCGGCGAGGGCGAAGATCGCGCCGTCCCAGCCGCAGCCGGTCGCCGCGGGGCCGAAGCGGTCCCAGTGCTCCCCGGCCGGGTTGCGGTGGCGCAGGGTGAACCGGGATCCCTCGTCCGCGGCCTCGACGCCGAGCTCGAGCTCGCTGGTCGAGCCCATGGATTCCCAGCTCAGCAGCACCGACGACGGCTTCTCACAGCGCTGGACGGTGCCGGTGGTGCCCATCTCGGCGAGCTCGTAGCGGCCGCCCTCGCGCAGCTCGCCGGTGGGGCGGAGGAACCAGACGGCGAGGCGCTCCGGGTCGGTGAGCGCGTTCCACAGCTCCTCGGGGGTGACGGAATAGGTCTGGGCGAGGATCACGTCGTGGCCGCCGTCGACGGGGACGACGGTGCGGGTGACTTCGGAGAGCTGGGCGGCGGTGCTGGCCATGGTGACCTCCTGGATGCGGGAAGAGCGGATGCGGATGAGGCTATCGGGCGGCACCGACGAGCCTGCCAGGAGCAGGAGACGCTGTCAGGCGCGACGCAGCCGCACGATCACCTCGGCGTGCTCGGTGTGCGGGAACATGTCGACATAGCGGGCGGCGACGACCCGCAGCGACGGCATCGCAGCGAGGTCGGTGGCCAGGGTGCGCGGGTTGCAGCTGGAGTAGACGACGTCGCCCACCCCGCTGGTCTCCAGGAAACCGGCCAACGCGGCGCCGATGCCGCGGCGCGGCGGGTTCACGACGACGACATCCGCCGGGCCGTGGGCAGCGACCTCGCCCAGCGCCCAGGCGGTCGCGTCCTCCGCCAGGAACTCGGCGTCGATCCCTGCCGTCCCGGCGGCCTCGCGGGCCCCGTCGATCGCCTCGGTGGAGACCTCCACCCCGGTGACGCGGGCGGCGGGCACGGCGCGGGCGATGTGCAGGGAGAAGCCGCCGAGCCCGCAGTACAGGTCCCAGACCCGGGGTGCGCTCCGGCCGCGCGCGGCCACGATGTCGGCCACCCAGGCGGCGCCCTGGCGGTACAGCTCCCCGGCAACCTCGGTGTGGGTCTGCAGGAAGGAGCGCGGACGCGCGAACAGGGTGACGTCCCCGGTGCGCACCGGGATCGAACCCTTACCGGCCAGGGGGATCTCGGTGGCGCCCTCCACCTGGGTGGTGTGCTCGGGATGGATGTTCGCACTGAGGGAGACGATCGAGGGGTGCGCCGCCAGCAGCGTCGGGGCGTGCTCACGGATCCTGCTCAGTGCCTTCTCCGAACGCAGCACCAGACGGATCCCGTGCTGCCGATCAGGAGTCGCCGTGACCAGGACGTTCTTGATCTCGCCGCGGCGGCGGGCCACGTCGTAGGGCGGCACCTGTGCGCGACGGATCAGGGCCTTCACCCCGCCCAGCACCTCCTCGACGCCCACGGGGTACAGCGGGCAGTCGGAGAGGTCCGCCGTCTCGGGCTGCCCCGGCAGGCCCAGCACCGGGTCCTGCGCGGTGCCGGTCACCGCCATCTTGCCGCGGGCCCGGAAGCCCTGCTCGGCGCCGGTGATCGGCGCCTGCCAGACGGCCTCGGCCGGGGCGCCCAGATGCGGGGCGAGCAGGGTGCGGACGCGGTCCTCGCCCTCGCTGACCTGGCGGGCACGGGGGAGGGGCAGCAGGGTGCAGGAACGGCACGCGCCGGCGTCGAAGTGGTGGCACTGCACGGGCACGATCGTACGGGGCGGCAGGGTCGCGACGCGGGGTCGTCCCCGCGCCCCGGTCCACGGTGTGGGGAATCTGTGTCCCGAACACTCGAATAGAAGGGAGCGAGGAACGGGTTGGCTTTGCGCGGAAGACGAAGAGTTAGAATGCCCGATCGATATTAACCCAGACAGGTTTGTCGTCTATGATTCTTAGAAGTGGAGGCTTGGTGTCGAGTGCTCTGTGATGATTCGGGCAGAGTAGCCTCCCGTTTTCTATAGAAGACTCCCCACCCTTCGAGTCGGGGACAAGGTGGGCAGCCTCGAGTACCTGGACTTGATTTAATCCGCAGACATAGCACTCGTGCGGGTAATGAGTGAGCAGAAGTTGTCGGAATCTCTTCTGGTGCTTCCGTCGGCGAACTTCGGCGAGACCGTATTCGCGCAGAACGGATTCGTCTGCCGAGGAATCTTTCTGACTATTGTCAATTGATAGTAGGTGTGATTGCCAAGCGGCTTCGACTTGAGGAAGTCTGTCGCTCTCTATTTTGACGCCACCCCCTGGTGCCTGCCAGGCGGCCGATGGGGCGTCGATTTCAAGTTCCCGAAGCGGGAGAACCTCCTCAATGGGTAGCACTGTGTCCCAGAAAACCTGTATGAAGGAATCGTTGCGGTAGGGGAGTTTTGGCGCGTTCGCGTCGGCTTTAACTTTACTTGCCGCTCGACCGGAAGCTATTATTCCCCTGCCCCGATTGCCGGTTAGTCGCAGAAAGATTCGATCGCCTGGATTTATATTTTTCGTGCGGTTTCCGGTGGTCCATCGATCCTGAACAACACCCCCTGTACGGGTGGTCCTGACAGCTTCTTCGAACACCCCGTTTTGCTCCCAATTGAAATCCTTGGGATTCCACTGCAGGACGAATGCATGTAGGTTATTGATTGCCATTGTGTAGCTTCTTTTGCTGGGTGTTGCGACGAATTCGAGGAGGATCGTCAGTACGTCTCGCTTGCTCAGCCCTTGTCGATCTCGCCCTTCTTCGCGTCCTCGTCCTGCTCGGCCACGAAGGCCTCGAGGATCTCGGTGCGCAGGGCATCGACCTTCTTGCGCAGCGACTTGACGTCCGCAGCGGAGCTGCCCGGGGCAGTGAGGAGCTGGGCGGCACGGTCGTACTTCTCCAGCTGCGCGGCCCAGGCCTTCGCCCGCTGCGCCTCGGCCTCGTCATCGGCGGAGCGCTCGAGGAACTCGACCTGGTCGCGCAGCACCTCGATGGTCTCGATGACCTCCTGCGGGGTGGAGCCGCGGTTCTTGAACAGGGTCTCGGCCTGCTCGAGCACCCTGGTGCGCACCTGCGGGTTGTTCCAGACCTGCGTGAGCAGCCCGATCACCACCGGCCCCAGGAACTTCGCCAGCCTGATGAATGCCGATCCCTTGCCCGCCATGTGCCCTCCTCGCCGTGCGGTGCGTCGTCGGCACGACCGTACACGGCGGCCCTGACGAACCCCGTGCCCGGGCGGACACGCCTCCGCCGATGGTCGGATGCCGTCGCGCCCCGGGCCGCGCAGACTGTCCCCATGACGCATGCGACCCTCGCCGCCGAGCTGTTCCTGCTGCTGACCAATGACGCCGGTCGGCAGAACGCCACCATGGTGCGCCGTCCCGCGCTGAACGCGGCGGCACTGCTCGACCTGGAGCTGCGTGAACGGATCACGGTCGGGGAGGGACGCAACCCGCGCCTGGAGGTGCGCGACCGGACCGCCCCCGGCGACCCGGCCCTGGACGCGGCGCTGGCCTTCCTCGCCGGCCAGCGCAGCGCGAAGACCTACCAGACCATCACCCACCACAAGCTGGACCTCACCGGCCCCCTCGGCGAGCAGGCCGAGCTGGCCGGCTCCGTGGTCCGCAAGGACGGCTGGTTCACCACCTCCTGGCCGGTGGCCGATCCCGGCATCGAGCAGGACCTGCGCAACCGTCTCGCCGCCGCGATCGCCGACCCGGGCCTGGCCAGCCGCCAGGACGCCTACCTGCTGGAGCTGCTGCGCGCCCTGCGCGTCGAGCACCGGGTGCTGAAGGACGAGGCCGCCCCGCTGGGCCGCCGCGAGCTGGCGCGAGTGGTCGAGGACGTCTCCACCGGCCACCCCGTCACCCGCAATCTCCACACCGCCATGCAGGCGGTCGCGACTACCGCCACCTCGGCCAGCTTCTGATCTTCTACGCCGCCGGCGCGGCCCGGGTCAGCGCTCCCCGGCCCGCCGCACCCGTGCCGTCGCCTCCGCCGACCAGGGGTCCTCGGGCCAGGGGTGCTTGGGGTAGCGGCCGCGCATCTCCCTGCGCACCTCCCGGTAGGGGCCGTCCCAGAAGGAGCGCAGGTCGTCGGTGATGGCGAGCGGCCGACGAGCGGGGGAGAGCAGGTGGATCAGCACCGGCACCCGGCCCTCGACCAGCCGCGGCGTCTCGTCCAGGCCGAACATCTCCTGCAGCTTCACCGCGACGACGGGGCGCGCCTGTCCGTCCGCTGGGTCGGGGTAGTCGATCCGGGCGGTGTGGCCGGAGGACACGGCGAGGCGCTCGGGCACGAGGGCATCCACGCGGGAGGCCTCGGGCCAGGGCAGCAGCAGCCGCAGCCCGGCGGCCACGTCGATCCGGTCCAGCCGTGGGGAGCGGCCGGTGACCTGCGGTCCCAGCCAGGCATCGAGGTCCGCCAGCAGCGCCTCCTCTGACATGTCGGGCCATGGTGCCCCGAGCTCCCGGTGCAGCAGTCCCAGCCGCGCCCGCAGTGCGACCGCGGCGGGGGACCATTCCAGGGCGTCGAGCCCGTGCTCGCGCACCGCGGCGAGCACGGAGCGGCGGGTGTCCTCCGGCTCGGCGGTGACGGGCGTGCTGGTCAGCACGATCGCGCCGAGCGCCCGCTGCTGCCGCACGCGCACCGCACCGTCGTCGATGCGCGCCCGGCGCTCCTCGCGCAGGAGCCCCGCCCCGGCCGAGAGGGCGTCCGTCTCGCGCAGCGGGGAGGCGGCACGGATGACGGCGCCGGTGCCGTCCCCGGCGCGGCCCTCCACCCGCTGCACCTCCCAGACGGCCAACCACTCCCGGCCCAGCAGTCCGCTGCCCTCGGGCAGGGCCGCCCGGGTGCCGCCGGCCAGCAGGTAGCTGCGCGAGCCCGCGCCGGTGCGGCGGGCGATCCGTTCGGGCCGGCCCAGCGCCAGCACCAGGCCCGCCTCCTCGGCGCCCTCGCGGTCCTCCGCGGGCGCGCCCTGTGTCCCCGGTCCAGCCGCGGCGATCCGCGCCAGGCGGTCCCGCTCCCGCCGCCAGCGATCCGCCCCGGGCGTCCGACCCGACCGCAGTTCCCGCAGCAGTACCTGGAGGTCTGCGCCGCGGGGGCGATGGTCGCCGGCCACCGCGGCCACCACCTCGGCGGCCCGGCGCGCGGCATCCGCCCCGGGGAGCGCCGCCGCTCCGTCCAGCAGCGCCCGCGCCTCCCGCACCCCGACGGGCAGCGTCGCCACCCGGTCCCCGGACGCGGTGGTGCGGCCGGTTCCGTCCACCAGGCCGAGCGCCCGCAGCGTCGATTCGGCCGCGGTGATCTCGGCGGCAGGCGGCGGGGTCAGCAGGGCCAGGCCCTCGCCGCGCGGCGTGCCCCAGCGGGCCAGCAGCAGCGCCGCGTCGGTGAGGTCCGCGGTGGTGATCTCCGGCGGATCCTGGGCGGGCATCCCGGCCTGGTCGGTGGCGGAGAAGGCGCGCATGGCCCGACCGGGTCCCTGGCGGGCGGCGCGGCCGGCGCGCTGCTCGATCGCGGCGCGGGAGGCGGAGACGGTCACGAGCCCCGCCATGTCCCGTCCGCGGTCGCGCCGCACCTGCCGGGACAGGCCCGCATCGACCACCAGCCGCACCCCCGGCACGGTGAGGGAGGACTCCGCGAGCGCCGTAGAGACCACGATGCGTGGCAGGTCCCCGTCCCGCCGACCCCCGGTGGCGCGGTCCTGCGCCGCGACGGGCAGGCGTCCGTGCAGCGGCAGCACCTCCACCGCGCCGCCCACACGGTCCCGCAGCCGGGCCACCAGCTCGTCGACCTCCCGGGCACCCGGCACGAACACCAGGGCGTCGCCCTCGCCGGTGGCGTGCGCCCGCGCGGTCACCTCCGTCAGATGGTCGAGGAGGGCCCAGGTCACGCCGCGGTCGTGCAGCCGCGGCCCCGGCGGCGGGGCGTGCTCGACTTCCAGTGGGTGCAGGACGCTCGGCACCTCCACCACCGGCGCCCCGCCCAGCAGCTCCGCCACGGCCCCCGCATCGAGGGTCGCGGACATCGCCCCCACCAGCAGGTCCTCCTGCAGGGATCGCACCTCGGCGATCATCCCCAGCAGCAGATCGGTCTCCAGGGAGCGTTCGTGCACCTCGTCCAGCAGCACCGCGCCCACGCCCGGCAGCTCCGGGTCCGCGAGCAGGCGGCGCAGCAGCACACCCGGGGTGAGCAGCTCGATCCGGGTGTCGGCCCCGACCCGGCGCTCCCCGCGAACCGTGAAGCCCACCGGTCCGCCGACGGCGCTGCCGTCCAGGGCGGCGATCCGGCGGGCCGCGGCCCGCACCGCCACCCGTCGCGGCTGCGTGACCAGCGTCGTGCCCCGCGTCCGGTTCGCGACCAGCGGCGGCAGCAGCGTCGTCTTGCCGGTGCCCGGAGGGGCCGTGACCACCATCGCGCCGTGATCGGCGGCCGCCTCCAGTGCGGCGGCGGCCTCCGCGACCGGCAGACCCTCGCCGATGCGGGCCAGGTCGAAACGGTGCGGGGCGGTCATCCGCCCATCCTCCCGCAGGCCGGGCTCAGGCCGGGCCCAGGTGCCGAGAGGGCAGCGGCGAGGAGCAGACCACGCTCGTGGTGATCGACCCCAGCCCGGCCACGCGGCCGGTGATCCGCTCCAGGCCCCGCATCGAGCGGGCCTGCACCTTCAGCAGGAAGCAGTCGGAGCCCGTGGTGTGGTGCGCCTCGACGATCTCCGCCACCTGCTCGAGCATCTCGTGCACGGGCCGGTAGCGGCCGGAGGGGTAGGCCAGGCGCACGAAGGCCGTGATCGTGTAGCCGAGCGCCTCGGGATCGACTCGTGCCTCGTAGCCGGTGATCACCCCGGCCCCGGTCAGGCGCCCCAGTCGTCCCGCGGTCGCGCTCGCCGAGAGGGACACCTCCCGGGCCAGCGCTGCGGCGCTGAGCCGCCCGTCGCGCTGCAGTGCGGTGATCACCGCATGATCGGTGGGATCCAGGGTGATCCGGGGATGCGACGGCATGAGGCCGAGACGAGCGCCGATTCCCCGGCCGAAGACCCTGTTCGACGGGGATCCGATCTTCCGTGAGGTCGCCGAGATCGGCAGGATCGACCCCATGACCAGCAACGACAGCACCCGCGCCGCGCTCAGCCTCTCCGAGCTCGGCTACGGCCGCGTGCGGGAGCTGATCGGAGGCTACGAGTACTGGGTGCGCGAGGGCTTCGCCGTGGTCGACGACGAGGGCCGGCGCCGCGCCGCCCCCGAGATCCCCTCGCCGCGCCGGCGCTCAGTCGATGAGGTCGAACTCGACCTGCTCGGTGTCGGTGCAGACGCTGGTGATGGAGATGGTCCACAGATCGATGGTGACGGTCTCACCGAGAGTCGCCGGCTCGATCGGACGGGGATCGCCCCCGCCGATGGCGGCCTCGAGCTCGGCGTGATCGCCGTCGATGCCGGTCACCGTGATGGTGAGGGTCTCGCCGGAGCGCTCGGGCAGCTCGGGCTCGGCCGGGTCCTCGTCGACGCGGGCCGAGTAGGCGCCCTCGCCGGTGCAGGGCGCGGGAGCCTCGAAGCCCTCGGGCACCGGCGTGACGGCGTAGGCCTCCGCCGACGCGGTGCTGCTCTCCGCCGTGCTGCTCTCCTCGGTGGGCGACTCCTCGGCCGCGCCGCCGCCGGCGTCGGAGGCACCACCCGCATCGGAGGAGGCGCTGCTGCTCGCGCCGGCGTCGGAGGCGGAGCCGCCTGCCGGGCTCGCCTCCTCCTCGGCGCCGGCGCAGCCCGCGGCGACCAGGGCGAGGGCGGCCAGGGCGGTCGCGAGACGGGCGGGGCGGCGCACGGTGCGGGTCATGCGGGGACGTCCTTCGGGTGGGGGTCCGGATGGCGCCCAACCTAGCCGACGCCTCCCGACGTGACACCATCGGGTCACCGCCTCGCCCCGTCCCGGGAAGGAGCCCCCGTGGCCACCGATCCGCCGCGCCGCACCCCTCGCCCCACGCCGCGCGCCCTCGGCGGCAGCACGGACCCGGCCGCCCGCGTGCGCCCCGTGGACTGGTCGGCCACCCCGCGACGTGGGGCGTCCGACAGGGGAAGCGACACCGGGCAGACGTCACGCCGTACGGAGGGCAGGTCTCCCGATGCCGGCGCGAGCCCCTCCGACCGTCTGCCGCGGTCCGCGCCGCGCCGCCGGGCGGAGACCGTCGAGCTGTCCCGGCCCGCCCCGGCGCCGCCCGCGGACGCCGTGCACTCCCTGCTGCCCGAGGACCCCCGTCCCCGTCCGCGTCCGCTGCGGCTGGAGGACGCCGAAGTGCGGATGGTCGGCGTCGACGGGGTGGACCGCGAGGCCGTGGTGATGGCCGTTGCCGAGCCGGAGGATGCCTGGACCGCCGACGCGGGCAGCAGCGACCACTTCCTCCGCGGGGGCCTGGTGGTGCAGGTGCGCCGGGCCGACAACACGGTGATCGGCCTGTTCTCCGACCGCTACGCGCTGTCGGTGCGACCGGAGGAGTACGAGCCGGCCCCCGAGCTCGCGGAGCTGGCGGCCGGCCCCAGCACCCGCGGCGGACGCGGTACGCGGCACCCCACCTCGCGGCGGGAGCTGCTGCGGCGTATGGAGCAGGAGGGCTTCGTGGTCACTCCTGGGGCAGGCCACGGCCGGGTGCGCCATCCGGACCATCCGGGGTTGTTCGTCCCCTTCGCCTCCACCCCCTCGGACCGTCGCTTCACCCGGCACGCGGTCGCGCAGATCCGTCGCGTCTTCGGCATCGACCTGCGGCGCTGACCCGGCGCATCACCAGCCCCGACCGGCGAAAAGACCCCTGAACAGGAAAGTGCCCCGGCTCGTCCCCACGAGCCGGGGCCATCCCTTTCCCCCGCGTTCCGGATCTGTGGATCCCGCCTCCTCCTCAGTCAGCGGATCCTCCGGTAACGCGATGAGACAACTACACACCCCGACGCTCGGCATTCACTGGAGCGGGGCTGGCAAGGTCCTGGGAATCCCGGACCGGGCCGCCGTGCCGAGTGCGCGACGGGACGGTCGTCACGGCGTCCCATCGCCGTCGATCAGGTGGGGTCCTCGACCTGACCAGGAACTTCACCGCGATGCGCCGCCAGGATCGACAGCGAGGACTGGCCCAGGAGCCGCAGCGTGCGGATGAGGCGGTCGTAGGCGAGGCTGCCCGATATGGCTCGCATCACGGTGACATCCGCCGAGATGCCGGGCTCTGCGGCGTCCTCACCCTCCGCCTCGGCGGGGCCCGAGGCGGCGGTCGGTGCCGTCGGGTGCATCCCGTCGTACTCGCCGCGGTTGCTGCGCAGCAGCCCGATCTCGGTCTCGGCGATCGAGGCGACCGGCCGGGCGAAGCGCAGCAGCAGGTCGTTCTCGGTGCTCCAGCCCCAGGCGTCCAGGAAGCGCAGCACCTCGTCCAGGGCCTCGCGCGGCCGGGTCGGCACGTCGGGCCACCCCAGCTCCGTCATCAGGGGCAGAACAGCCGGGTGCTCGCCCGGCGACGACTCGACCTCGTCCGTGCCGGAGGACTCCGGGGCGGCGGGGGACGGGCCGAGCAGGATCATCTGCGCCTCGGTGAGGGCGTCCATGACGGTCTTCTCGGGGTCGTCGAGCACCGCAGTGAGGGCGGCGATGCGCGGGATGGGGGCGTCGGCCATCTCGCGCAGCACCTGGATCAGGGCGAGACGGTCCAGGTGCGCCTGGCCGTAGTCCTGCTGGGTGCTGCTCAGGCGGCGTCCGGGAGGGAGCAGGCCCTCCCGGCGGTAGAACTTGATGGACGCGGTGCTGACCCCAGAGGTCTCCGCGAGTTCGGCAAGCTGCATGTGCTGCTCCTTCGGGCGAAACGGCCCCCGTGGTCATCGGGATGAGTCCTACTATCTCGCGCCGATGGCCGAAGGGCTAGTACGAAAGGGGGAAATCGGACAGACGCAGGCCGGCATCCGGGACGGGATGCCGGCCTGCGGGGTGGTGCTGCGGTCAGTCCAGCGGGATATCCGCCGGCTCGCCGCCGGTGGCCACGGCGTCGGTGTAGGTGACGGCCTCGATGCTGACACCGGCGGGGATGTCGGCGTAGAGGTCGGCCTCGGCGGTCTCCCCGGGGGCGATCCATGGGCCGCTGGTCGAGAAGCTGCCGTAGTAGATCGGGTAGGTGGAGCCGTCGTCGCCGACCATCTGGAAGGCCTCGCCGTCCAGGCCGATGTCGGTGGTGTTGTAGTTGGTCAGGTCGAGGGAGACACCGACGAAGCTGCCGGAGGCGGGGTAGTAGGTCTCCCCGTCGATCTGGAGTGAGTCGAAGCTGCCGGTGTCGACCACCAGGACCGACACCGAGTCCTTGTCCCCCTGGGTGACGGGCTCCTCCTCGGGATCGCTCGGCGGGGCGGAGGTGGTGGTCGTGGTGTCCTCGCGGGTCAGCAGCCAGATGCCGACACCGCCCCCGCCGAGCACGAGGGCGCCGACGAGCAGCACCAGGCAGCCGAGAGCCACCCAGATCCCGGTGCGGCTCTTCCGCGGCGTCGCGGGGGTCGTGCCGGCGGGTCCGCTCGCGTAGACGCCGCCCTGGCCGGCGGGGCCGTAGGGGGAGGGGTGCTGCGGGGGGAACGGGGGCTGTGTCATCGCGGACCTCTTCGTGGTGGACTGCCGCCACGCTAGGTGCGCCCGGCGGTCACCGGCGATGGGGAGAGGTCCCCGGCGCCCCTGGTCAGAGCGTGGTGCTGTCGGTCCTTGAGCCCCTTGGATCCTGCGGTCCGGTCAGGACGTCGGCGCTGCCGTGACCTCCTGCTCGGCCCGGGCTGAGGCGGCGGGCAGATCCCGCTCCCCCCGATGGCGACGCACCGAGTGCACGACGGCGGCGATCCACGCCAGCACCACGAGCCCCAGCACCGCCGACCGCAGCAGCGGGTCGAGGCCGAGCGTTTCCAGGTTCACCAGGGTGCGTGCGTTGGTCAGCACGATCAGCCCGCCGACGGCGGAGCCCAGCACCCGTGGCGGCAGCAGGCGCACCAGCCAGGCCGCGATCGGGGCCGCGACCAGTCCGCCGAGCAGCAGGGCGAGCGCCCAGCGGTAGTCCACCCCGGCCCCGCCGAGGCCCACCAGGAAGCCCAGGCTCGCGGCGACGGCCACGAAGAACTCGCTGGTGTCGATGGAGCCGATGACCTTGCGCGGCTCCAGGCGCCCGCTGGCAAGGATCGCCGGAGTGCCCACCGGGCCCCAGCCGCCGCCCCCGGTCGCGTCCATGAAGCCGGCGAGCAGACCCAGCGGGGCGAGGAACCGCTTGCGCAGGGGCTGGCCGAGGCGGTCCGTGCGCAGGCCGCGGACCGTGAAGCGGATCAGGACGTACAGCCCGAGCGCGAGCAGCAGCACGGCCATCACGGGGGTGGCGATCTCCGTGGACAGCCAGGAGAGGAAGGTGGCCCCGGCGAAGGCGCCGATCGCGCCGGGCACGCCGATCTTCGCCACCACGCCCCAGTCGACGTTGCGGAACGTCCAGTGGGAGACCCCGGAGGCGACGGTGGTGCCGATCTCGGCGAGGTGCACGGTGGCCGAGGCCGCCGCCGGGTTGGTGCCGATCGCGAGCAGCAGCGTGGTGGAGGTGACGCCGTAGGCCATGCCGAGGCTGCCGTCCACGAGCTGCGCGGCGAATCCCACCAGGGCGAGGAGGACGAGGGTGCGCACGAGGAGATCTCCTGTCGTCGGGACGGCGGGGAGCGGCGTGCTCACGGTGGGCGGGTGGCTCACGGGGAGCGGCCGTGCCGTCGCGACGAGAGTATCCGAGTAAATCACTCGGATTCAACGGGAATGTCATTCGCGGACATCCGCCGTCACGCGCTGGCGGGACTGCGCGGGGGAGGGAGTGAGCCGGTGCGATGCGGTGCGGTGGAGGCTCAGGGGTTGTGCCAGGCGGCGTCGTCGTCGGTGAGGCCGACGACCTCGGCCGGCAGCGTGCCGTCCACGAGGTCCTGCAGGCTGACCTCCTCCAGCACGGCGCGCACGTTCACCCGCAGGGCCACCCACACCTCGCGCAGCGCGGCCGCGGAGCCGGTGTACTCCAGGTCGCCGGGGCGGGCATCGCGGACGTGCACCAGCGGGCCGTCGACGGCGCGGACCACGTCGGCCACCGTGATCGCGGTGGCGGGCCGGGCGAGTACGTAGCCGCCGCCGGCGCCGCGGCGGCTGGTGACGATCCCGCCCCGTCGCAGGGAGGACAGGATCGCCTCGAGGAAGCGGTGGGGGATCGCCTGGGCACGGGCAAGGGCCTCGGCGGGCACGGGGGAGTCGCCGCCCGCGGCGGCCAGCTCGACGGCGGCCCGCACGGCGTAGTCGGCCTTGGCGGAGATCCTCATCGCCGGGGATCGTCGTCGTCGGCGTCAGGGGTGGCGGTGTCGGGGGTGTCGCCGGGGGAGTGCTCGCCCTGGGCGGCGCGGTCGGCGTGGCCGAGGGAGCGCTCCGGGGCGACGAGGTCGCGCACCCGACGCTTGAGCTCGGTGATCTCGGGGAAGCCGCCCTCGCGCTTGCGGTTCCACACGGGGGTGCCGTCCACGTCGATGCGGAACATGCCGCCCGTGGCGGGGATCAGCGCCACCTCGCCGAGCTCCTGCTCGAAGGTCTGCAGCAGCTCCCCCTGGTACCACTGCGCGCGCAGCAGCCAGCGGCACTGCGTGCAGTAGGTGATGCTCAGGCGCGGGGCGGGCATGGACTCAGCCTGCCACAACGCCCCGAACCCGACGAGGTGCTGCCGTGCGGGCGCCGCCCGCCGCGCGCCGCCCCTGGCCCCGCGCCGGACGCCCTCAGTGCTCGCGGGTCGCGGCGCGGGCATCCATCCGGCGGTAGATCGCGGCGAGGATCGCCCCGGAGATGTTGTGCCAGATCGAGAACACCGCGGCGGGCAGGGCCGCGACGGGGGAGAAGTAGGTGGCGGCAAGCGTCGCCGCGAGGCCCGAGTTCTGCATGCCGACCTCGATGGACACGGTGCGGGCGCTGCGGACGGGCTGCTTCAGGGCTCGGGCCACGCCGTAGCCCAGCAGGTAGCCGAGCGCGTTGTGGAGCACCACGGCGGCCAGCACGGTGAGGCCCGCCGCGAGCACCTGGTCGGCGCTGTTGCCGACGACGGCGGCGACGACCAGGCAGATCGCCAGCACCGACACCCACGGCAGGGCCGGCAGGATCCGCGCCACGAACCGGCCCAGCAGCAGGCGCACCACCAGGCCGCCGAGCACCGGCAGCAGCACGACCTGGAGGATCGACAGGGCCATCGCCCCGCCGTCCACCGGCAGGTACTGCCCGGCCAGCCACAGCGTGAGCAGCGGCGTCAGCAGCGGAGCCAGCAGGGTGGAGATGGTGGTCATGGTGACCGAGAGCGCGGTGTCGGCCTTGGCCAGGTAGCAGATGACGTTCGAGGAGGTGCCGCCGGGGGCGCAGCCCACCAGGATCACGCCCGCGGCGAGCTCGGTGGGCAGGCCCAGCAGCAGGCTGACGCCCAGGCCGATCAGCGGCATGATCACGAACTGCGCGATCACGCCCAGGAGGACCGGCAGCGGGCGCCGCGCCACCAGGGTGAAGTCCGGGATGGTCAGGGTCAGCCCCATCGCGAACATGATGATGCCCAGCAGCGGGTTCACCACCTGGATCAGCGCGGAGGCCGGCCCCGGCAGCACGAAGCCGATCACCGCGGCGCCGAGCACCAGCAGCGGGAAGACCGTCACCGCGAGCCGGGCGGAGCGTTCCTCGGAGGTGCTGCCCGGGGCGTTCGGCGCGGAGGAAGCGGGGGTGCGGGGTTCCTGGGGCTGCGTCATCACCCGGCGACCCTAGGCCGGGACGCCACGATCCGAGACCCCGCTCCCGCATCCCGGACGCGCCCGGCGCGCAGGGGTCAGGCGCGGCCGCTGCGGGCGGGGACCGCCCACTCGTGCACGGGGGCGCCGGAGTCGACACCCTCGCGGTACAGCCGCGTCATCTCCGCCAGGGCCTGCGGGCGGTCCATGCCGCGCAGCTCCAGCGAGGTCACGGTGTCGATCTGCCAGCGGGCGCCGTTGCGGCCGGTGCGGGCGCGGGCGATGAGGATCCGCTCGTAGCGCTCCACCGCCTCGCCGGCGGCGCCGAGGTCGCGCAGTCCCTCCATCGCCTGCGGGATGAGCTGGTCCAGCAGCAGGTCGGCCGCCCGGATGCGGCCCACCCGGGGCCAGCGGATCCGCGCCTCCAGGCCCCAGCGGGCGCACTGCTGGAAGGCGTCCGAGGCCTGCTCGAAGCTCATCCGCGACCACAGCGGCCGTCGCTCGTGCACCAGGGAGTGCATGAGGCCGTAGAAGAAGGCGGCGTTGGCGGCCATGTCGGCCGGGGTGGGGCCGGAGGGCAGCAGGCGGTTCTCCAGCCGCAGGTGCGGAAGGCTCGTGCCGGGGTCGTAGATCGGTCGGTTCCAGCGCCAGACGGTGCCGTTGTGCAGCATCAGCTCGTGCAGCCGGGGGGAGGAGCCCTCGGTCAGCAGCGGCTCCTCCGCCATCTGCCGCGACTCCGGGATCAGCGCCGGGAACAGTCGTACGTTCTCCTCGAAGAGGTCGAACATCGAGGTGATCCAGCGCTCGCCGAACCACACCCGCGGCTGCACGCCCTGGGTGGCGTACTCGGGCGGGCGCGTGTCCAGGGCCTGCACGAAGGTGGGGATGCGGGTCTCGTGCCATAACCGCTTGCCCAGCAGGAACGGCGAGTTCGCGGCAAGGGCCACCTGCGGTCCGGCCACCGCCTGCGCCGCATTCCAGGCCGCGGCGAACTGCTCGGGCGGCACCTGCAGATGCAGCTGGAAGGAGGTGCAGGCCGACTCCGGGGCGATCGAGTCGAAGGTCGCGGACAGTCCCCGGCCCTCGCCGGAGATCTGCAGCTGGATCTCCTCGCCGCGGGCCTGCAGCACGCTGGACTCCAGCGCCTTGTAGCGGGCGCCCTCGGCGCGCCAGGCCTCGCCCTCGAAGAGGTCCTCGGTGATGGTGGGCAGGTGCCCGATGGGCAGGATCCGCGCGCCGTGCTCGCGGGCGGCGGCGTCGGCGGTGTCGATGCGGTCGCCGAGGGAGTCCTCCAGGTCCAGCAGCCCGATGCCCTGTGGGACGGTGACCGGCAGGTTCGCCTCCACGTTGAAGGCGCCGATCTCGTGGACGAAGTCCTCGTCGTCGATGGTGCCCAGCACCTCGGCGGCCTTCAGGGCCGGGGCCATCGAGTCCTCGGCGGCCAGGTTCATCTCCAGCTCGACGCCGATGGTGCCCTCGTCGACGAACTCGGCCGTGTCCAGGAAGGACTCGAAGATGTCGAGGTTGCGTCGCAGCTCGTGGCGGTAATGCGTGCGCTGGCCGCGGGTGTACTCGGTCGACCCTATCTCGCGTCCCATGCAGACCTCCTGCGGCCCTGTCGGCATGCCACGACGGCATGTGCTCCTCATCCTGGCACGAGCACGGGCGGGCAGTGCATATCGGGCCCGAGCCGCGAGACCCGTCCGGTCTGCGCCGATGCCCCGGACGCACAGCAGATGCGCAGGTTCAGGGCAGTCCGGTCGGGTCCGGCGATTGCTGGGTTCCCGGACATGAGCACGATGCAGCCTCTCCCCGACGGGGAGATGTCCAGCGACGGCGGCGGCGCACCTTCCGGTGGTAACCCCGACAGCGACTCCAGCGATGTGGGGGGCGCGGCCTCCGGCGGCACCGGGAACCAGGCGCGCGTCGGCATCAGCCTCGGCGACCTCGACGAGGACCAGCTCGCCGCCTTCGTGGAGCTGCTGGCCGCGGCCACCGGCACCTGGGAGTTCCAGTTCGGCGGGCACCACCTGGCCGTCGCCAACACCTACACCGACGGCGTCCTCGCGGGCGCCACCCCCTCCTTCCGCGGCCTCGAGCCCTGCGGGGAGTTCGAGTACGAGGGCGAGACCATCGACGTGATGGCCGTGAAGGCCGAGGCCTTCCGCGCCCTGTTCGCGGGTCCGGAAGACGATCAGCTCGCGTCCGCGGAGCTCGCCGACACCTACGTCGCCTCTTCGGGCTCCATCGAGTTCACCGAGCAGAACGACTACATCCGCGTCGACGGGCCCTCCGTCTGGATCGAGCTGTCCCTGCAGTCCGGGATCGTGCTCGAGGGCAACCACCCCCACACCGTGTGGCGCCACCGGAACACCGACTACGGCGGCACCCAGAGCTGATGACGCCCACGCCGACGACGGCCCCCGCCCCGCGCGAGCAGGCGGGGGCCGTCCCCGTCCCGGACCCCCCACCGGGGCCCCCTGGCCCGGCTGCTGGCCGTGCTCGCCCTCGCCCTGCTCGCCGCCCTGAACCTGGGTGTTGGTGCGGCCCGCGCCCACGTCGAGGAGATCACCGCCTACCTCGCCGACAACCTCGCGCCGACCACCGAGGACGGGGAGGCCTGGGACGTCGCGCTCGGGGAGCTCACCGCCTCCACCACCGGGAACACCGCCACCACCGGGATCTACCAGCAGGTGAGCACCACCGCGACGCCGACCCCGAGCAGGAGAGCGCGACCCAGCTCGGGGTGGTCCAGCGCGACACCGTCACCGGCGACGTCCTGCCCCTTCGGGTCGACCTGGAGGACGCCGAGGGGGAGGGGTCCAGCTCCTTCACCCTCGCCTTAACACTGGGGCATTCGGTGACCCTCGCCACGGGGTCCCTGGGGCTGCCGGTGCCGATCGGCTCCGTCGAGGCGCTGATCGCGCTGAATATCCCCATCGCCGCCGCCCACGCCGTGCGGCCGCTGTCACCGCCGTCGCCGCGATCGGCTGGCTGCTGGACCGGGTCGGGGCCTCCACCCCGCTCGCAGCCCTCGCCGACGGCCTCGGTGTGCTGTCGATCCCCGTGGTCATCGGCCTGTGGGTGTCCGCGCTGATCCTGCGCCGCCGCCGGGCCGGGCCCAACCGCCCCGGAGCGGGAGCTTCAGCCCGTGGGGTGAGCCCCCCGCTTCCGAGGGGGTCCCCGTCAGGCACTCCCTCCGTGGGGTGCGCGGAGGGAGTGCCTGACGGGGACCGGAGCGGACGTCCCGTTCGCTCTCCTCCCGAGGAAGGCATCCCATGACCGACCGCACCGCTCGCCCCGTGTTCGAACCCGCCGCCCTGAAGCGCTTCGACGGCGCCGACGACCTGCACGTCTCCCCCTTCCGGGAGGACGGCGCCACCTACGGCACCCCCACCTGGATCTGGAACGTGCTGGTGGACGGCCGCCTGTTCGTCCGCGCCTACAACGGGCCCCGCTCGCGCTGGTACCGCGCCGCGATGAATCAGGGCGCGGGCCGCATCCGTCTCGCGGACGAGACCCTGGAGGTCACCTTCGCCGCGGCCCCCGCGGAGCTCGCCGACCACATCGACGCCGCCTATCGGGAGAAGTATGCCGGCAGCCCCTACCTGGCGCCGATGCTCGCCTCGGGGCCGCGGACCGCGGCGGTCGAGATCTCTCCGGCGACCTGAGCGACGGGACCGCCACCGGCCCCACCCCGATCCCGGGCCCGGGGTGGGACTCGTGGCAGCTCCCCGGTGGCGGGACCGCACCGCGCCCCGCGCGGCGGCGTGGCAACGCGGTGGACGGGCCCACGGACCCCCTCCCATGGGGCAGACTCCGGGGATGGCCGATCGACGACACAGGGATCCGCAGCAGGCGCTCCGCCGGGCGGTGATCCTCGCCGAGGAGTTCCGCCTCGGCCCCCGCCCGCCGCGCGCGGACCCCGACGACCCTGCGGGCGAGGACGCGCCCCCCGGGCGGGAGCCGTTCCGCCCGGGACTGGACCCCGACGACGTCCGTGCCCAGATCGCCGTGCTCGCCGAGCTCGGCATCCGGGAGATCTGCCTGGTCCACGCCCCGGGGGAGCCCGAGGACCTGCTCGCCCGCCTCGTGCCCGCCGACGCCGAGATCCGCCTCACCCCCGTGGTCGAGGAGCAGCCCAAGGGCACCGCCCACGCCCTCGCGGCCGCCGCGGAGACCATCGGCCCCGAGCGCTTCCTGCTGCTGGACGCCGCCACCGGCTACCCCCGCGAGGCCCTCCTGGCTCTGCGCGAGGTGCCCGGCGCCGGGGTGCTCGGCTTCGATCGGGCCGCGCTCGCCGAGCGCTCGAACCTCCCCGAGGAAGTGCTGCGCGGCGCCCCCGTGATCGCCGCCGACTCCTCCTGGCAGCTGCGCAACGTGATCGAGAACCCCGACGGCGACACCTTCGCCTGCCTCGGCCCGGAGGCCCCCGTCGCGCTCGGCGCCTGGGTGTTCACCGCCTCCGTCTTCGAGGCCTCGACCCGCATCGAGCCCTCCGTCCGCGGCCGCTTCGAGATCCTGGATGCCGTGCGGCTGCTGGTCTGCGAGGGCGAGCCCTTCGCCGTGGTGCCGGTGAAGGCCGGGGTGCAGGTGCACGACCTCGCCGTCGAGGGCCTCGAGGACGCCGAGGACGCCTCCGAGGCCGAGCTCTCCCCGGCCGACCGCTGAGCCCTCCGCGAACCGGGGCCCGGCGCGCGAGGCGGCCGCGGCGCACTGTGCCACGATGAGCGCATGAGCACCCCCACGCCCGCCCTGTCCTGGCCCGACCCCGGGGAGGTGCTGCCCATCGCGGCGCTGCGCCCGGTGCTGGAGCGGCTCTCCTCCCTCGCGGTGACCCGCCCGGACGTCGTGGCGCTGATCCCGGGCCTGTCCACCGGCGAGGAGGAGGTCGCGGCCGATCCGCCGCCCGCGCTCGCACAGATCGTCGACGAGATCGGCGGGGTCCGCGTGGGGGACCGCGTCGAGCTGACCCTGCTGATCGAGGACCGCGTCGGCGAGGGCCCCTACACCCTGCTGCAGGATGCCACCGCCTTCTACCCCCTGCACGAGGGGGAGGACGTCGCCGTGGTGCTGACCCTCGCCGAGGATGGCACCCCCGGTGCCGTCTACGGGATCGGGGAGGACCTCGCCCTGCACCTGGCCGCCCCCGACCTCGGCGCCTACCTGTCCTGCTTCGCCGAAGCCCTGGAGCGGGCCCTCGTCGAGGCCGAGGAGGAGACAGAGGTCCGCGGGGAGTCGACCATCGAGGCGGTGCGCGCGCTGCTGGACCTGCACCTGTACCGCGACGTGCTGGGCCTGGACCCCGAGGACGACACCGTGCCCGAGGCGACCGTTCTCGAACCGGCGCCTGCCGAACAGGCCCCGCAGCCGCCCGCGGGGGAGACCCTGCCCGCGGACACCGTGGCCGTCGTCGACCTGCGCGGCGCCCCGCTCGGCGCCGTCGCCCCGGTGATGGACGCCGAGCTGCCCGGCGAACCCCTGGACTGGCACCTCGAGTGGCGGGCCGGCGGCCTGCTGCTCTGCATCGTCGCTGCCTGACCCCTTCACCCCGACGTCTCTCCGACGCCCCGGTTCCTCGCGGGACACATCGAGATCCACTTGTGGGTGGCTGTGGGGCGTCAGGACAACCCGAACGCAGATCGCGGCAGGGATGTCAAGTGAAGGACGCGGGGGACGATGGTGCGCTCAGGCGCGGGGGCGGCGGCTGGTGGCGGTGACGACGGCCGCGATCAGCGTGAGCACGGTGCCGGCCACCGTGAAGGGGGTGAGATGGCCGGGCGCGGCCACGGCGTCCAGGGTCACCGAGCCGATGATCTGCCCGGCGATGGTGGACATGGCCAGGGTGAGCACCCCCAGCGGTCCCGCCAGGTAGGCGGCCATCGCGATGAAGCCGACGCCGATCACCCCGCCCAGGTAGAGCAGAGGGTTGGTCGGCGGGGGCTGCGGTGCGCCGACGACGAGGATGCGGATCCCGGCCGCGATCACCAGCGCCGTGGTGCCCACGATGAAGTTGCCCAGCGTCGCCACCATGAAGTGGTCGCTGTGCTGGGACACCCGTCCGTTGACCGCCTGCTGCAGGCCCATCGCCACGCCCGCCACCATCGGCAGGGCCAGCAGGTACCAAGGGGCCTCGGCGGAGATGCCGCCGGACATCGCCAGCGCCACCGAGACCACCATCAGACCCGCCCCGATCAGCCGACGGGGTGTGAGGTGGCGGACGCCGCCGGGGCCCAGCCCCACCCGGTCCACCACCAGTCCGGTGACGGTCTGGCCCGCGACCACGCAGACGATGAACAGGGCCACGCCCACCAGGCCCACGGTGAGGCCCTGACCGAGCACGAAGATCGCCCCGCCCAGGCCGCCGAGCGCCAGCACCCAAGGGAACGCCCCCGAGCGCAGGTCGCGCCAGAAGGCCGCGGCCAGGCCCCGCACCCGCGGCATACCGATCAGCAGCACCAGGATCAGCATCAGCCCGGTGCCGAAGGAGATCGCCGCCGCCAGGAAGCCGTCCTGCAGCTCCGCCGCGAGGTCCGCGTTCAGCCGCGACTGGACCGCGCCCAGCACGCCGCCGACCACGGCCAAGGGCACTGCCCACCTGGGCGAATGCTGTGCGGCGGGGGTCGCGGGGGAGGGGCGGGAAGAGGGCGGAGCGGAGGGGGTCACGAGGGCTCACCCTATGCCCGCGCGCTCTCCCGGACCGGACGTGCCCGACGCCGCCGCGGTCTACCCTGGGAGCCGGGTGCCCGGCGTGACTCGTCGGCCCCGTCGACAGGAGGAAGCCATGCCGTCCGAACAGCCCCATCCGCCGGTGCTCATGCTCGTCCCCGGTGCCTACGACGCCCAGGCCGCCGAGCCCCACCTCCTCGCCGATGCCGACGCCCCCCAGCTCCGGGTCACCGACTTCGTCGCCACCCGCGGCGACGGCGTCTTCGAGACCATCGGCGTGTTCGACGGCACCCCCGTGAACGTCGGACCCCATCTGGCGCGCCTGGTGCGCAGCGCCGACCGCATCGACCTGCCCGCCCCGGACCTCGCCGTCCTGGAGGCCGCGCTGCAGGCCACCATCGACGCCCATCCGCCGGTGGAGGAGCTGACCGTCCGTCTCTCCCTCACCCGCGGCGTCGAGGGCAGCGGCGAGCCGAGCTGCTGGTACCACGCCCGCACCGCCGACGACTACGCCCCGCAGCGCGCCGGCATCGACGTGATCACCCTGGACCGCGGCGTGCCCAGCACCGTCAACGAGACCAGCCCCTGGCTGCTGGCCGGCGCGAAGACCCTCAGCTACGCCGTGAACATGGCCGCCTTCCGCGAGGCCCACCGCCGCGGCGCGCAGGACGTCCTGTTCGTCTCCGGCGACGGCTACGCCCTGGAAGGGCCGACCTCCACGCTGCTGGTGCGCCGCGGCGGCCGCTTCTCCACCACCCCCGCCTCGGCAGGCGTGCTGCCCGGCACCAGCGTCGCCTCCGTCTTCGAGGCCCTGCGCTCCGAGGGGTACGAGGTCGCCGAGGAGCTGATGACCCCCGCCGACGTCGCCGGCTCCGACGGCGCCTGGCTGCTCTCCTCCAGTCGCCTCGCCGCCCCGATCACGACGCTGGACGGCCACGCACTGCCCGTCGACGCCGAGCTCACCGGGCGCTTCGAGCAGGTGCTGCGCGGCCGCGGCTGACGTACCGGGGCGATCCCGGCATCTTCCGTTCGCGCGGTGGTACGGGCGGCGGTCTGCCCCTCCCGGGATCGGTGACGAGGTGTCAGAATCGGGGGATGGATCAGGGAGGCCCCATGCTCACCGACCCCCACCCGGGCGACACCGCGCCCGCCGCCGCGCTCGACGTCGTGCTCGCCGTCACCGGGCTCGAGGCCGCCACCGCCGCGGACGCCCTCGACGTCCTCGCCGCGCGGCTGCGCGCGATGGACGCCGTCGATACGGACTTCCCGGCCGCGCTGCGGGACCGCGAGGCCACCTACCCCACCGGTCTGGCGACCCCGGTCCCCACCGCCATCCCCCACGCCGAGCCGCAGCACGTGCGCACCTCGGGCCTGGTCGTCGCGACCCTCGCCGCGCCGGTGCCCTTCGGGGCGATGGGCGGCCAGGGCGAGAACGTCGCCGCCGAACTGATCGCGATGCCCCTGCTCGCCGACGCCCGTGCGCACCTGCGGGCCCTGCAGGCGCTGATGGGCCTGCTGCGCGACGAGGAGGCCGTGCGAGACCTGCTGGCCGCCGGCGACGACACCGAGCTGGCCTCCCGCGCCGCCTCCCGCCTGCGCGGCGGAAGCGCGGCATGAGCGGACCCCGCCTCGCCGTGAAGGCGCTGCTGCTCCGCGGCGGCCAGGTGCTGATGAACCACGTCGTCGATCCCGACGGCCGTGACGTGTACACGCTGCCCGGCGGCGGCCAGGAGCACGGCGAGAGCCAGCCCGAGGCGCTGGTGCGCGAGTGCGCCGAGGAGATCGGTGCCCGCGTCACCGTGCACCAGGTGGCCTGCCTGTTCGAGGTGCGGCAGGAGACGCGGCTGCGTGACGGCGCCCCGATCCCGCTGTTCCACCAGGTCAACGTCGCCTACTGGTGCGGCCTAGAGGACGGCGAGGAGCCCTCCGTCGGCAGCGACCCCGATCCCGGGCAGGTCGGCACCCGCTGGCTGCCCATCGAGCGCCTCGGCGAGTTCGCTGTGCACCCGCCCGAGCTGAGCCGCTGGCTGCGCTCAGACCCGAGCGCCCGCCCGATCTCCCTCGGCGTCACGACCTGATCCCGCCCACCCGCTCTCCCCACCCGCTCTCCCGAGATGAGGACCCCATGACCGAGACCGGCCTGCCCACGCCCCGCCTGACCTTCGCCGACGGCCACTCCATCCCGCAGCTCGGGCTCGGCGTCTGGCAGGTGCCCGCCGAGGACACCGCCGCCGTGGTCGAGACCGCGCTGAACGCGGGCTACCGCCACATCGACACCGCCCGCGGCTACGACAACGAAGCCGGGGTCGGCGAGGGCCTGCGCCGGGCCGAGGTTCCCCGCGAGGAGGTCTTCGTGACTTCCAAGTGCCCCAACCAGGACCAGGGGTACGAGGCGGCGATCGCCTCCTTCGACGCCAGCATGGCCGACCTCGGGCTGGACTACCTGGACCTCTACCTCATCCACTGGCCCTGCCCCGAGAAGGGCCTCACCGTGGAGACCTGGCGGGCGCTGGTGGAGCTGCAGCGTCAGGGACGGGTCCGCTCGATCGGCGTCTCCAACTTCCGCGACGTCGACATCGAGGCCGTGTTCGAGGCCACCGGCGTCGTGCCCGCCCTGAACCAGATCGAGCTGCACCCCTACTTCGCGCAGGCCGCCGCGCGGGAGGACCATGCCCGCCGCGGTATCCTCACCGAGAGCTGGTCGCCGCTCGGCCAGGGCGGCGGGGAGCTGGAGGACCCGGTCGTCGCCGAGATCGCCCGCGCCCACGAGGCGAGCCCCGCCCAGGTGGTGCTGGCCTGGAACCTCGCGCTCGGCAACGTGGTGATCCCGAAGTCGGTGACCCCGTCCCGGATCGCCCAGAATCTCGCGGCTCTCGCCCTGCCGCTGACCGCGGACGAGGTGGCCCGCATCAGCGGTCTCGACCGCGGGGAGGACGGCCGGCGCGGCAAGCGCCCCGACGCCTTCGAGGGGCACCAGGGCTCCTGACCACCGCCCGGACCGGCCCGGCTCGCCCGGGACCGGCGGCGGCTCCTACACTGCACCGCGCGAGAGACCAACCATCCAGGAGGACACCATGAGCGAGAACCCCTTCGACCCCGACGCCGCCGACCTCGAGGTCGGCGAACTGGACGGCGCCGCCGAGGAGACCAGCGGCCCCGACGGCATCGAGGGCGCCGACGACATCCTCGAGGCCGACCGCGAGCGCGACGCCGACGAGCTCTCCGACGACGCCGCCGACTACGACCTGGAGATCGGGGAGGACGAGTCCGTCGCCGCCGAGCAGGGCAACCGCGAGGGCGACGAGATGGTCTCCGAGGGCGACGACCCGGCCGAGGTGGCGGAGCTCGGCGGCGACGACCTCGACATCGACGCCATTGAGACGGAGACCCTCGGCGAGGGCGAGGAGTTCCGGGTGCAGGACGACCTGGAGGTCGGCATCACCGGCGACGTCGACACCGCCGAGCCCGGCGAGGACGACCCCCTGGCCCGCTGACCTCCTCCGCAGCAGCCCGCCGATGACCCTGCCGACCGCCTCCGCCCCTCGGGGCGAGGCGGTCGCGGCGTGCCTGCTCGGCGGGGATGGCGCCGTCCTGCGCGCCGAGGACGCCGACCGCCCCTTCTACGCCGCCAGCACCATCAAGCTGCACGTCCTGCTGGCGGTGCTGCGCGGGGCCGACCGCGGCGACCTGGACCTGGCGGAAGAGGTCGCCGCCACGCGCACCGTCATGGGCCCCGACGGTCGGCCCGTCACCCTGGCCGGCGACCACCTCGACCCGAGCCACCCGGCCGAGTGCACGCCGATCCCGGTGGGGGAGCTGGCCGTGCGGATGATCGACCGCTCCAGCAACGAGGCCACGAACCACCTGGTGGCCCTGCTCGGAGACGGGGACGCGCGCGCCGGGCTCGCCGTCGTGGGGGAGGAGATCGCCCGGCTCGGCCTCACCGCGACCCGGATGGAGCGGCTGATCGGGGACGCGCCCGCGATCGCGCGCGGGGAGACCAATGAGGTCTCGGCCGCGGACCTCGCCCGCACCGCCCACGTCCTGTCCCGCGGGGACGACCTCTCCCTCACCTCGCGGGAGCTGGCCCGGCGGGCGCTCGCCGCCCAGCGCATCCGGCTGATCGCCGCGGTGCTGCGGGCCGGCGTGCCGGTCGGCTCCAAGAGCGGCACCGTGCCCGGCTACCGCCACGACGTGGCCGTGATCGGCACCCCCGGCACGACGGTGCAGCGGGTGCTGGCCGTGCTCACCGCCGGCGGCACGGAGCAGCAGGCCACCGGCCGGATCCACGCGACCGCCCGCCGTCTGCTGCCGGAGCTCACGACCCCGGCGGGCTGAGAGCGATCAGCCGCGGGCGACGGCCGCGGCGGCGATGTCCTGCAGGTCCTGCTCCATCGCCCGCTGCGAGGCACGCAGGCCGATCCGTCCCATCACCGCGCCGAGTAGCTTTGCCAGGCCGCGCTGCGCGGGCATCTCGGACCCGAACACCATGGTCAGGTCCGTGCCGGTGGGCTTCTCCCGCACGGTGAAGACGGTGCGATAGGCGACCTCGCCGTTCTGGGCGGCGACGATGGTGCGGTGGCCCTCCTCGACCTCCGTCACCTCCATCTCCTCGCTCGCGGTCATGCCCATCATGGTGCGGGTCTCCCGCCAGCGGGTGCCCACCGCGTAGGGACCCTCGGTCAGCATCTCCACGGCCTCGACGCCGCTCAGGGTGTCGGCGGCGTGCTCGACGTCGGTGAGCACGGCCCACACGCTCGCGGCGGGGGCGTCGACGTGCTGGGTCAGGCGCAGCTGCGGGGTCTCCATGCGCCGCAGTGTACGGGTGCGCACTGGTGACCGGGTGGGCGGGGCACCACTGTGCTCCGCCCACCGCGGTCGTGTCCCCCTCATCCCCTGGGGTCCGTCCGGGTTCCCCTCCGGACGGACATCCCCGCACCACCCCTGGTCCGTGTGGATGCGCGTGACGCCCGGCCACGTCTATCCGGGCGGGGCCGGGTCCGCGTCCTCGGGCAGCCGGTCCAGACCCAGCCCCGGGCCGCCGAGCAGACGCAGCCGTCCGCCCGGCTGGGCGTAGCCGCCGAAGGGCAGAGCGGAGGAGAACCAGGCGGGCGGATCCAGGTCGATCGTGGTGATCGCCGGATGGGCGAAGGCCACGTGGGCGGCGGCGGTGATCGAGATGCGCGGCTCCATCATCGCGCCGACCATGCAGCTCAGCCCCGCCTCGAGGGCCACGTCGGCGATGGCCAGCGCCTCGCCGATGCCCCCGGTCTTGGCGAGCTTGATGTTCAGCATGTCGGCGGCGCCGGCCGCGACGATGCGGCGCGCGTCGGCGGCGGTCCACACGGACTCGTCGGCCATGACGGGGATATCGGTGGCCTCCCGGACCCGGGCCATGCCGGCGATGTCCGCGGCGGGAACCGGCTGCTCCACCAGGTCCACCGGCAGCCCCTCCGCGGTGAAGGAGTCGAGGATCCTGATGGCCTCCGGAGCGCTCCAGCCCTGGTTCGCATCCAACCGCAGCCGGGCGTGGGGTGCGGCCTCGACCACCGCGCGGAGGCGGCGGCGGTCCTCCTCGATGTTCCCGCCCAGCTTGATCTTCAGCACCTCGTGCCCGCCGGCGACGGCCTCGCGGGCGTGCTGGGCCATCGAGTCGGGGTCCTCCAGGGAGATGGTCATGTCGTTGGGCAGCTGACCGCCGGTGCGGCCGCCGAGCAGCTCGACCAGCGTCTGGTCGAGGCGGCGCGCCCAGGCGTCGTGCAGGGCCACGTCGAGAGCCGCCCGGGCGCTGCTGGCCCCCGGGGCCGCCCCCGCCACCGCGCGGGTGAGCTCGCGCAGGGTGCCGCGTCGCCCTTCGACCGCCGCACGCAGCGGACCGCCCAGGGCGGCGGCGATCGAGGCGGCGTCCTCCCCGGTCACGGCGACGGTCTCGGCAGCGGAGCCCTGACCGATGGTGCCGTCGTTCAGCTCCACCTCGGCCACCACGTACTCGACGCACTCGGTGCGTCGGGCGGCCGTGACGAAGGGACGCAGCAGGGGCGCGCGGTGGCGGTGGTGGCGCACCGCGCGGACCGCGAGGGGGTGCTCGGGGCGGATCGCGGACCGGGACAGGGCGGCGGTGCTCATAGGGCGGACATCACCTGCGCAGCGGCCAGGCCGATGAAGGTGCCGGCGAAGGAGCCGATCAGGCCGAAGAGGATGCCGACGGGCACCAGCTGTCGGTTGAAGGCGCTCGCGACCACCGGGGCCGAGGCGACGCCGCCGATGTTCGCCGTGGAGGCGACGGCCAGCGAGAACAGCTCGACCTTCGCGAGCTTTGCGTAGACCGCCATGATCACCACGTGCACCACCAGCACCAGCGCGCCGACCAGCAGGTACAGCGGCGCCTGGGTGATCGCGGAGAAGTCGGAGCCGGAGGCGATCTGCCCGATCACCACGAACAGCATCAGGGTGGCGACCTCCATCGAGCCGGCCGTCCGTCCGAGCGGCGTGAGGGCCACGACCAGGCCGAGCAGGGAGACGATGAGGATGGTCCAGGTGGTGGCGGTGATGACGATGCCGATCTCCGGCAGGTGCTCGCCGGCCCAGATCGCCAGAGTGGAGACCAGGATCGAGCCGAACAGGCAGATGGCCAGTGAGGAGGCGGTGATCGCGCGCTTCTCGTCCTCCTCGAGCGTCCCCTCGTGGGCGGACAGGTAGGAGGTGTCGGCCTTCGTCCACCGGTTGAAGCGCGGGGAGACCGCGGCCGAGGCGAACATCAGCATCAGCCACACCGAGTACATGATCGTGTCCGTCATCAGGGCGTAGCCGAAGATCGTCGGGGGCGCCTGCAGGATGTCCTGCACGGCCACCATGTTCGGGCTGCCACCGGTCCAGGAGGCCAGCAGCGCCGCCAGCGCCTTCCACGACTCCGGCGCGAGCGCCCCCTGGAAGACCAGGTAGACCAGCACCATGCCGAGGAACAGCGAGGCGGAGGCGATGAACATCGTCAGCAGCAGCTTCGGGCCGAGCCGGATGATCTTGCGTAGGTCGCAGCCGAAGAGGAACAGGAAGATCATCGCCGGCAGCACGACGTCCTTCACCGCGCCGATCGGAGCGCGCGCGGACTCCTCCGCGGAGAAGACGCCCAGGGAGTTCAGGGCGGCGCAGATCAGGTACATCAGCACCATTGCCGGGACGTAACGGAACAGCGCCCAGCCGCTGCGTCGTTCGAGCACGATGAGGCCGCACGACAGCCCCAGCAGGACGCCGAGCATGAGCAGACCGTCGGTGATCACGGGTGACTCCAGGGTCGGGGTGCTTCGTCCGCGAGGGGCTCGCAGAACGCGAAAAGCCGGAAGCGCCATGACCCGACGTCCCGAGGGCGCGAGTCGCAGTGCTTCCGGCGGATCCGGTTCGGTGAGGTCCCGGGCGGACGGAGGGGGATGGGAGTTATGAGGGGGAGCCGGCCGAGAGGTCGCGGTACTTCGTGGCGGCACTGCGCACGGAGGCGGCCAGTGCCCGCTGTGACGAGCCGTGATACCTCGCGGAGATGGACTCCACCAGGGCGTCGTCCTCGAGGAGGGACTGCCCCACCACGAGGTCCCGGACGAATCGCCGCGTCAGGTCGAGGGTGGTGGTGCAGTCGGCGTCGAGTATGACGTGCGTCTCATTATCGACCACGAGACCGATGAAGAACAGCCCCCACTGCGAGGTGATCGGATTGTTACTCGGCGATTTCGCCTCACCGGTCAGATAGATCGGGGTGCCCATCGTGGTCTCCTCGGGACAGGCGCAGATATCGGGATCCTGCGAACAACGAGACTGCTGGTGGCGTCGCACACGACGCCGAGGAGTGGAATGCCCGGTAACCCGGACAAAATGCCTCCACATTAGAAACCCGGGGTTTCTACTCGAAGGCGGAAATCCGGATCCCTCGCTATTGTGGGGTGTTGAATCCGGCGTCGTCGACACATCCCCCGATGTGGACACCGGCACGATCCGAGGGTCACATCGTGGTCGGGGTGCCGGACCGGTCCGCGACGGTGGCGACCGGGGCGAGGAGGCCGGCGCGGGGGCGTAGGGGCTCGGGGCGAACGGGGGGCGCCCCCGCCGAACAGTGCGGGCTGGCGCTTGAGCACCAGACGGTCGATCTCGTCGCGGAGCTGTGCGGCGAACACACCACCGCCGCACAGCCAGATGTCGCCGCCGCGCGCCTGCTTCATCGCACGGATGATGGTGACGGGATCCTCGCTGGTCGCCCGCAGGTTCTCGGCCGGAGCGAGCGCGCGATGGGTGAAGACCACCTGCTCCAGGTGCGGGTACGGGGAAGGCAGGTCCGGCAGTCCCACGGTGTGGGTGTTCGCGCCCATCACCACCGAGGAGAAGCGAGTCCCGGGCTGATCGATGGCCAGGTGCTCCGCGGCGGCACGGGGCAGCGCATCAGGAGCGGCCCCGAAGCGCTCGCCAGTGAATTGCGGCAGGCCCGGTCGCATCGCCCATGCCGACGCGGTGCAGGTGGTCGCCGTGCCCGGGTCCTATCCCGACGACTGGCGATTGGGGACGGGGGTGCCGAGATGAGCCCGACCGGTCCCCAGCAGGAGCGCCCGGAAGGCCCTCGAGCTCACAGCGGCAGCCGCACGTAGGTGGTCTCGAGGTATTCGGCCAGGCCCTCGTGGGAGCCCTCCCGGCCGAGCCCCGACTCCTTGACACCACCGAAGGGTGCGGCCGCGTCGGAGGCGACGCCCAGATTCACCGCCACCATGCCCGCCTCGATGCGGCCCGCCACCTCGGTGACCTCCGCGAGGTTCTCGCCGATCACGTAGCTCATCAGGCCGAACTCGGTGTCGTTGGCGGCGCGGACCATCGCCTCCACGTCGTCCATCACGATGATCGGGGCGACAGGGCCGAAGATCTCCTCGCGGTTGAGGCGGGCGTCGGCGGGCACGTCGGCCAGCACGGTCGGCAGGTAGAAGAAGCCCTCCGCGTTCTCGGCCGGCAGTTCGCCGGGCTCGGGGCGGCGCCCACCGGTGAGGACCCGGGCGCCGCGGTCCACGGCGTCGGCCACCAGCTCCTCGATGCCCTCGACGGCCTCGGCGCCGATCATCGGGCCCATCGTGGTGCCCTCTGCGATCCCGGCCCCGACCCGGAGTGACTCCGTGCGCTCGACCAGTCGGGCGGTGAACTCCTCGGCCACCGAGGCGTGCACGTAGAAGCGGTTGGCGGCGGTGCAGGCCTCGCCGTTGTTGCGGAACTTCGCGGGCATCGCCGCCTCGACCGCGGTGTCCAGGTCCGCCGAGGGAAGCACCAGGAAGGGGGCGTTGCCGCCCAGCTCCATCGAGGTGCGCAGCACGTGCTGGGAGGCCTGGGCGAGCAGGGCCCGGCCGACCCCGGTGGAGCCGGTGAAGGAGAGCTTGCGCAGCCGCGGATCCGCCAGCAGCGTCTCCGACATGCCCCGGGAATCGGAAGTGGCCACGGCATTCACCACGCCCGCCGGCACGCCCGCGTCGGCGAGGATCTGCATCAGGGCGAGGCTGGTCAGCGGCGTCTGCGAGGCCGGCTTCAGCACCACGGTGCAGCCCGCCGCGAGCGCCGGGGCGATCTTGCGGGTGCCCATCGACAGCGGGAAGTTCCACGGCGTGATCGCCAGCACCGGCCCCACCGGGCGCGACACGGTGAGGATCGCCTGCTCGGCCGCGGGCGCCTGCCGGAAGCGACCCGGCTGCCGCACTGCCTCCTCCGCGAACCAGCGCAGGAACTCCGCCCCGTAGGTCACCTCGCCGTAGGCCTCCGCGAGGGGCTTGCCCATCTCCAGGGTCATCAGCAGCGCCAGGTCGTCGGCCCGCTCATGGCACAGCTCGTAGGCCCGGCGCAGGATCTCGGAGCGCTCCCTCGGCAGGGCCGCGGCCCACGCCTCCTGCGCGGCGACGGCGGCGTCCAGGGCCTGCGGGCCGACGGTGCGGGCGTCGGCGTCGACCACCTGGGTGAGCGGCCGTCCGGTCGCGGGGTCCAGCACGTCCAGGGAGGCGGTGCCGCCCAGGAAGCGTCCGCCCACATGGGAACTGCGCGGGGTGGACTCCAGCAGGGCGGAGATGCGGGCGGGGGTGACGCGGGAGGTCGGGGCCATGAGGTACTCCTTCGGGTCGGTGCCGGACGGGCCGTGGCCGGGGTCGCCGGCCGACGGTCGGCCCCGCCATTCTGCGCCCTCCCGGACGGGGATGGTGGGGCCGACCTCGCTTCTCGGCTGGGCGGGCTCAGTCGAAAAGGATCACCTGGCGGACGGCCTCGCCGTCGGCCAGCTGGTCCATCGCCTCGTTCACGTCCTCGAGGCGGATGGTGCGGCTGATCAGCTCCTCCACCGGGAGCTTCCCCGCGAGGTAGAGCCGGGCGTACTCGGGGACGTCGCGCCGGGGCACGGCGGAGCCGAGGTACGAGCCGACGATCGACTGGGCCCGTGCGGTGAGCGGCAGCGGGGCGATCTCCACCGTGGCACGCGGGGACGGGAGCCCCACGGTGACCATCGTGCCGCCGAAGCCGATCGCACCGGCGGCGGTCTCGAAGGCCCGCGGGTGTCCTGCGGCCTCGATGACCCGGTCCGCGGTGATGCCCTGCTCGGCGACCTCCTGGGGGGTGCAGGTGCGGTGCGCACCGAGCTGGCGGGCCCGCTCCAGCTTCGCGGGCAGGGTGTCCACGGCGATCACCTCCCGCACGTCCTGGGCGAGGGCGGTGATGAGCGCGGCCATCCCGACCCCGCCGAGGCCCACGATCATGATCGAGTCCTCGGGGCCGGGACGGGCGGCGTTCAGCACGGCGCCGCCGCCGGTGAGCACGGCGCAGCCCAGGACCGCGGCGACTTCCGGGGGCACCTCCTCGGGGACGACGACGGCGCTCGCCTGATCGACCACCGCGTGCGTCGCGAAGCCGCTCACCCCGAGGTGATGGTGCACGGTCTCGCCGTCCCGGGTCAGATGCTTCGAGCCGCTGAGCAGGGTCCCCTCGTTGTTGGTCCGCGATCCCACGGAGCAGGGCAGACGGCCGTCCGTGCGGCACTCCCGGCACTCGCCGCAGCGGGGCAGGAAGCTCATCACCACGCGGTCGCCCACCTGGATGTCCTCCACGTCGTACCCCACCTTCTCCACGCGGCCGGCGGCCTCGTGCCCCAGCAGCATCGGCATGGGGCGGGGTCTGTTGCCGTCGACCACGGAGAGGTCGCTGTGGCAGACGCCTGCCGCCTCCATGCGCACGAGGATCTCGGTGGGGCCCGGTCCGTCGAGGTCGAGCTCGCCGACGGTGATCGGGCGGGAGTCGGCATAGGGGCGCTCCCGCCCCATCTCCTCGAGTACCGCCCCTCGGATCTTCATCGGGTGCCCCCCTCGGACGTGGAAGCGGGGGTCGTGGTCCCGAAGGTCGCCTGCGCGACCCGGGTGGCCAGGGGGTCGCCCGCCTTGAGCGGCCTGCCCTCGAAGTACCGCTCGTGGGCGAGGACCGGGCGGCGGTCCCCGGCGAGCTCGGGGTGCGTCTCCTCGAGCTTCTCGCGGCGGGTCATCTCGCGGTGCCAGCCGCGGACCACGTCGGGGTGGCCCTGCCGGATGCCGCGCCAGGTGGTGGGCATCTCCTCGCGGGAGCGGCCCGTGTCGGCCGTGCCGAGCTGCCGCACCGCGGAGGGGACGCGCGAGGTGGTGGCCCCGCAGGGGCAGTCGGGGTTGTCGTCGAACATCGAGGCCAGCCCCGCCTCGAAGCGGTGGCCCGCGGTGCAGCGGAGGTCGTAGAGGATCATCGGTTCATCCCCTCAGCGGTAGAAGCCGTCGGGGGCCAGGGTGAGGCCCTTCCGCTGCTCGGCGTCGTGGCCGAAGACGATCTCGGCCCCGGTCTCCTGCTGGATCCGGCGCAGCTTCTCGACGGACTCGAGCCAGCCCACGCTGTCCCAGACGATGCCGGCGCCGATCGCCGGCGGGCCCCAGCTCGCCCCGAGGTAGACCGCGTCGGAGGTGAAGATCTTGGTGCCGTCCTCCGGCAGGTCGACCCGCAGGCTCATCGTGCCCCAGGTGTGGCCAGGGGTGGAGATGACGCTGACGCCGGGCACGATCTCGGCGTCGCCGTGCACCGCCTCGAGGGGGAGGCCCGAGAAGTCGGAGACCAGATGGGCGCCGGCGAAGTCGCCCTGGATGCCCTTCACGCCCTCGATCTCGTCGGCCTGGGCGATGATCCGGGTCTTCCCGTTGTGGAACATCTTCGCGTTCGCCGCGTGGTCGAAGTGCAGGTGGGAGAGGACCAGGACGTCGATGTCCTCAGTGGTCAGCTCGAGATCGGCGAGGGCGGTGTCGAGGTATCCGGGGCCGGCGGGGTCCTCCTGCACGGGGAAGAAGTCCTGGAGGCCCGTGGGCTGCCAGCGCTGTTCCCAGTCGCGGGGGACCCCCGTGTCCCACAGGATCCTCCCCTCGGGGGTCTCGATCAGCACGGCATGGGTGGGGCACTCGCCCCAGGCCGCGGGCTTGTCCTTGTGGGCGCGGTCGGTGATCGTGTTCCCGGCCTGCAGCAGCAGCCAGGTGTGGTCGCACTCCATCACCCCGGTGGACAGGATGTGCAGCTTCATCGGTGCATCGGTCGCAGTCATCGGTGACTCCTCCTGGTCGGTGCCGCACGTCGGGCGACTCTGCCGGGTGCGACGCGGCGAATCCCCACGCTATGACCCGCGCCACATGTCGCCTATGGTACGCCGTGACAGCAATCCGGACGATCGATGGAGAACGGTCCATGAGTCAGCTCGATGGCCTGCTGCGCGCCGTCGCGGCCCCGGACGATCCGGCAGGCCTGGAGCGGGAGATCGCCGCGGCCCGCGAGAGCGCCCGAGGGCTCGATGAGTCCGATGCCGACGCCCTGCGCGCACTCGCCCGGCGCCTGGCCCAGGGGGCCCGACGCGAGGAACTGCTGCGCACGGTCTCCTCGATCGCGGTGGACGTCACCACCCGTCGTGACGTGGTGGGGGTGCTCCACGAGATCGTGCGCCGCACACGTCTGCTCACCGGGGCCGACATGGCCTACATCGCGCTGAACACGGCGGACACCACCTACATCCGGGAGTCCGACGGGGTGCGCACCGAGGAGTACCGCACCCTGCGGATGCCCATCGGGTACGGAGTGCTGGGCCGCGCCGCGACGGGGCGCGCGATCGTCACCACCGCCGACTACCTCGCGGATGCGGCACTCACGCACATCGAGGAGATCGACGAGATCGTGCGGGGCGAGGGGGTGCGGTCGATCCTCGCGGTCCCGATGACCCTGCGCGAGAAGGTGCACGGGGCGCTGCTCATCGCGGATCGCACGAGCCGGGAATACCCGCCGGAGACCGTCGACATCGTGGACACCCTGTCCCGGCACGCCAGCGTCGCCCTGGACAACGCGCGGCGGTTCGAGGAGGTGACCGGAGCCCTCGAGCGGCTCAGCGCCCAGCAGGACGAGGACGAGGAGCGCATGGTGGAGCTCCACGAGATCCTGGACCTGGACGCGGGGCTGCTCGAGGCGCTGCTGGACGGCGGCGACCTCGAAGTCTTCGCCCGCCGGGTCCGGGAGCTCCTGGGCGCGGACCTGGTGCTGCTGGACGCCGGTGGGGCATCGATGGTCGAGACCGATCCCGATGCCCGCCTCTCGGCCGGGGTGAGCGCGGAGGCCCTGCAGGCCGCCCGCGGCACGGGGACACCGGTGGCCACCGGGACGACCACCGTCGCCTGCGCCATGAGCGGGTCGGAGCACCTGGGCACCCTCGTGGTCGGCCGGGCCCTCGCCCCACGGCTGCTGCCCCGGGTCCAACGGGTCGCCGTGTTCTTCGGCATCCTGCTCCTGCTCGGCCGCGCCGAACAGGACGACAGGCGCCGCCACGACCGGGCGGTGATCGATGCGCTCGTCCGCGGCGGACGCGAGGTCGACATGGTGCGGGAGGACCCGCGCGTCCGCGCCGTGGGGCCCGATACCCCCGTCCGGCTGCTCACGATCGACGCCTTCGAGGCGGACGCCGGAGCGCTCGCCGAACGCATTCGCCGGGAGACCAGCGGGCGCATCGGCACGGGGGAGCTGGGCGTCGTGGTCGCCCTGCACGGTGACCATCTCTCCGTGCTCGTACCCGACGCCGTGACCGGCGTCGTCACGGACCTGCTCCGGTCCGCCGCCGACGGGGCGAACGCGGGCTGGTCCAGCCCGGTCGGGAGCCTCGAGCAGGTCCCGGTGGCGCACCGGTCCGCCGAGCGGGCCCTGCGCTCCCTCGCGGTCCTCGGGGTGCGCGGCCGGTCCGCCGACGGGGAGCGGGTGGGGATGGTCGGGGTCATCGCCGAGGCGATCCATCTGGACCCGAGCCTGACCTCGCCCCTGGCGGTGATCGGGCCGCTCGAGACCTACGACCGGGAGCATCGCACCGAGCTCACGCGCAGTGCCTGGGCCTTCGCCGAGTCGGGGCGGCACGTGCCCCGCACCGCGGAGATGCTGCACGTGCACCCCAATACCGTCCGGCAGCGCCTGGAACGGATCTCGGCGCTGCTGGGGGACGACTGGCGCACCCCCGCGCGCTTCCTCGACGTCCACGTCGCCCTGCGCATGTGGTCGCTCGGGCGGGAGGACTCCTGAGCGGGTCCCGGGTATCCGGGCGCGGCTCAGAGCGCCGAGATGTCCTTCTCGTCCTCGGCGCCGGGCTCGTTCTCCCGCACCACGATGCGGATCGGCTCCAGCTTCGCCCACAGCAGGAAGGCCAGGGCGACGACCACCATCGCCAGGCCCGCCCAGAGGTTCGCGTTCAGCCCGTCGGTCTTCGCGACCTCGGCGGCGTCGAAGGCGAACAGGCCCAGCAGCACCAGGATCACGCCGAACAGGCCGATCAGGGCGCCGATGAAGGTGCGGATGTCGAAGGCCCCGGCGGTCTGCACGGTGGCATCGGCGGGGACGCCCGCCGCCCCGGGATCCTGCGGGGAGTTCTGCGAGGAGTTCATGGCGTGCTCCTTCCCGGTCTCAGGCGAAGACCACGTTGAGGACGATGACGAGGACCAGGGCGATGCCGGCCATCGGCACCGGGCGGCGGAAGAACGGCAGGTCCTTCTCCTCCGGGTCGACCAGGTCGGCCCGCGGGGTCTCGGAGTACACCAGGCCCTTCAGCTCGTGCACCGGCTTCGGGGCGGTGCGCGTGGTGACCACCACGGAGACCACGATGTCCACCACGAAGGCGGTCGCGGCCGAGAGGAACGCCAGGCCCTGCCCGGGCAGCTCGAACACGCCGAAGAAGGTGGAGCTGGACCACAGCACGATCGCCGAGAGGGTGCCCGCCACCAGGCCCGTCCAGCCGGCGGTCGGCGTCATCCGCTTCCAGAACATGCCGAGGATGAAGGTGGCGAACAGCGGCGCGTTGAAGAAGCCGAACAGGGTCTGCAGGTAGTCCATCAGGTTGGAGAACTGCCCGGCGATCAGCGCGGTGAAGATCGCGATCACGCAGGCCGCCGCGGTGGCGATGCGCCCCACCCGGATGTAGTGGGCGTCGGGGGCGTCCTTCTTCACGTACTGCTGGTACAGGTCGTAGCTGACCACCGTGTTGAAGGCCGAGATGTTCGCGGCCATGCCCGCCATGAACGCCGCCAGCAGGCCGGCGATGGCCACGCCCAGCAGGCCGTTGGGCAGCACGTCCCGCATGAGCAGCAGCAGCGCGTCGTTGTAGGTGACGCCGGTGGCGGCGGCCCCGGCGGCGTCGCCCGCGAAGTCGAGCTGCTTGAACTGGGTGAGGTCCGTGACCAGCACGCCGGCGATCATGCCGGGGATGATCACGATGAAGGGGATGAACATCTTGGGGAAGGCGCCGATGATCGGCGTCATCCGGGCGGCGGTGATGGACTTGCTGGCCATCGCCCGCTGCACCTCCACGAAGTTCGTGGTCCAGTAGCCGAAGGACAGCACGAAGCCGAGGCCGAAGACGATGCCGACGACGGACAGCACGGGGGAGGCGAAGCCCGAGAGCTGCGTGCCCGGCCAGGTGTGCAGCTCCGCGGAGCCCAGCATCCCGTTGCCGGCCACCTTCTCGGTCAGACCCTGCCAGCCGCCCACCCGGTGCAGTCCGATCAGGGTCAGCGGCAGCAGCGCCGCGATGATCACGAAGAACTGCAGCACCTCGTTGTAGATCGCCGCCGAGAGGCCGCCGACGCTGATGTAGAACAGCACGAACGCTGCCGCGAGGACCAGGCCCACCCACAGCGGCCAGCCCAGCAGCCGGTTCACGATGGTGGCCAGCAGCGACAGGTTCACGCCCGCGATCAGCAGCTGCGCCACGGCGAAGCTCAGCGAGTTCACCAGGTGCGCGCCCGTGCCGAAGCGCATCCGCATGAACTCGGGCACCGAGCGCACCTTGGAGCCGTAGTAGAAGGGCATCATCACGACGCCCAGGAACAGCATCGCGGGGATCGCCCCGACCCAGAAGTAGTGCATGGTCGGCAGGCCGTACTGGGCGCCCGTGGCGGACATCCCCATGATCTCGACCGCGCCGAGGTTGGCGGAGATGAAGGCCAGGCCGGTCACCCAGGCGGGCAGCGAGCGACCGGAGAGGAAGAACTGGATGGAGTCGGAGGCGCCGCGCTTGGCGAACCACCCCACGCCGAGGACGAAGACGAAGTACAGCGCGATGATCGCGTAGTCGATCCATTGCGCGTCCAGGCGGACGTCGACCATGGGGCCCAGCTTTCGGGAGGAGGGGAAGGGGATCCCGGGCGTCGGACACGTCGTGGTGTCGGCTCCCGGGGCGGCGGAGGAGGGCGCCGTGCGGGCACGCTACCACCGCCCCGAGGGGCTCGCGGGGCCTGTGGACGGACCCCTCGGGGCAATCCGCCTCAGACCGGGCGGGAGGAATCGTCACAGGTCACGAACGCACCGGAGAGCGCATCGACGGCGCGGATCAGCCCCAGGTGGCTGAAGGCCTGGGGGAAGTTGCCGGCCATCCGCCCGGCGGCGGGGTCGTACTCCTCGGCCATCAGCTGCAGGTCGCTCGCGCAGCCCAGGGTGCGCTCCAGCATCGCCTCGGCGTCCCGCCGACGGCCGGAGGCCACGTACTGCTCGACCAGCCAGAAGCAGCACACCAGGAAGGGGTGCTCGTCGCCCTCCAGACCGTCCTGCCCGCGGGTGCGGTAGCGCAGCAGGAAGCCCTCCGCGGTCAGCAGGTCCTGCTCGATCCGCTCCACGGTGGCGAGCATCCGCGGGTCATCCGCGGGCAGGAAGCCGGTGTGGGGGATCTGCAGCAGGGAGGCGTCCACCTCCGTCGAGCCGTAGGTCTGGGTGAAGGCGCCGTCGCCGTCGACCCCGCGCGCGAGGATCTCCTCCCGCAGCCGGTCCCGGGTGTCGCGCCAGGTGGCGAGCTCCTCGTCCGACGCGGGCAGGCCGTAGCGCTCCACGGCGGTCACGGCGCGGTCGAAGGTCGCCCAGGTCATGACGCGGCCATGGGTGAAGAAGGCGGGATCGCCGCGCATCTCCCAGATGCCCTGGTCGGGCTCGTCCACGCGGGCCAGGGTGAAGCGCACCAGGGCCTTCTGCAGCGGCCAGGACCAGGAGTCCTCCGCGACGCCGCGCTCGCGCATCATCGCCAGGGCGATCATCACCTCGCCCACCACGTCGGCCTGGAACTGGGAGACGGCGCCGTTGCCGATCCGCACCGGCAGGGAGTCCTCGTAGCCGCTCAGGTGCTCCAGCTCCCGCTCGGGCAGGTCTCGGTCCCCGTCGACGGCGTACATGATCTGCAGGTGCTCGGGGTCCCCGGCGATGGCCCGCAGCAGCCAGTCCCGCCACTGCACCGCGGCCTCGGTGTGGTCGTGGGCCAACAGCGCCTCGAGGCTGAGGGCGGCGTCGCGCAGCCAGCAGTAGCGGTAGTCCCAGTTGCGCTCCCCGCCGAAGTCCTCGGGAAGGCTGGTGGTGGCCGCGGCGACGATGCCTCCGGTCAGGCGGTGGGTGAGGGCGCGCAGCACCAGCAGGGAGCGCTCGACGGCCTCCTCGTAGCGGTCGTGCACGTCCACCTGCCCCAGCCACGAGGTCCAGGCCTGCACGGTGGCACCGAGCGCGGTGTGCGGATCGAGTCGGGCCGGCACCGCCTGCCAGGAGGGGTACCAGGTGAGCACCCAGCTCTCCTCCTGGCCGGCGGTGAGGTGGTGACGGCCGACGTGGGCGTGGTCGGAGGGATGCAGCCGCGGTCCGTGCAGTGCCAGCGCCTCGCTGCCCGCCACCGCGGTGAGCACGGGCGCGCCCTCGGGGCCGGGGGACTGTCGCATCCAGGGCACCACGGCGCCGTACTCGAACCGCACCTTCAGCTCCTGGACCACGGCCACGGTGCCCTCGGTGCACTCGACGTGCCGCACCAGGTCCGCCTGGTCCCCGCCCTCGGGGCGGGCCCCGTCGTCCGGGCCGGTGACCGGCATGAACTCGGTGACGGTCGCGGTGCCGGTCCCCGCGCGCCAGACCGTCTCCAGCACCATCGTGCCGGGCAAGTAGCGGCGGGAGACGACGGTGCCGCCCTCGATCGCCAGGGACCAGTGGCCGTTCTCGGCCTCGCCCAGCAGCGAGCAGAACACGGCGGGGGAGTCGAAGCGCGGCACGCAGAGCCAGTCGATCACGCCCTCCCGGGTGACCAGTGCGCTGGTGCGCTGGTCGGAGAGCAGGGCGTGGTCCTCGATCCGGGGGGTGTCCATGCACCCAGTCCACCACGCGCGAGGGCCGGGGCGGGCCGGCTCGGCTGCGGGCGTCCGCGACCGGCCCCGCACCCGCGCCGATGCGGGATGCCGCAGGCCCGCATGCGGGAAAGGTGCGGGGCCGAGGGCGGCGATCGGCGACGGTGTCGACCTAGCGTGAATCCCGGGTGGTGATCGGCCCAGTCAGGCCGCTGTCCAGCAGTGATGTACACCGAGGTCACCCTGCCGCCCCCGCGGCCGACGCCGCCCCCCGCCCCCGCCACCGGCTTCAGCAACGGTGCACCCGCCGACGGCGTCTGGGCCCCCAGCCACGAGGAGGAACTCGCCATCATCCCGATCTGCGGCGGCCCCTTCGCCCTGCTGGACTGGCTGGTCAAGAACTTCTCCGACCACGGCAGCGACATCGGCACCGTCTTCCACGTCCCCGCCACCCCCGGGGACATCCTGACCTTCTGCTCGTCCCTGCGGTCCTGACCGGACCCGATCGTCCCTCACCCCCGCCGGGGTGAGCAGGTGGGGCGCCGACGCATGCCGTCGGCTCCCCACCTCCGTGACGCGGGGCCGCCCGCTCCCTGATCGACGTCCCCGCTCCCGGGGACGTGACCGTCGCGGGCGTGCTCGCCGTCGGCGGCCACGGCGTTGCCGCGCGCGTCCCCCGCGAGCGCGGACACCAGGGCGGGAGAGGTGCGGCGGAGCAGGTAGCCCAGCACCCGCTGGCTCATCGGGTCCATCTGGTCGGCATCGTCGATCAGGAGCAGCACGGTGGCGGTCCGGGGGGCAGCTCCGCGATGGTCCGCAGCAGGGTGGTGGTGCGGCCGGTGCCGCGGGACCCGTCGCGCACACCACGGGGGACGGGAGCCGGGGAGCGAGGCCCCGTCGGGCCTCCGGGGCGGGACCCGGGTGGGGGATGCACTGTATGCCGGAGTCGACCGACCGTGCACGGGCGGTCGCGGCGGTGGGGACGGGTGGGGCGGTGGCCTGCGCGACCGCTCGGGGATCGTCGTCCCGGGGAGACAAAAGTGACCGATGGGTCATCTCTGACCTGCGGCGGTGTCCGGTCGTCGCGGTCGTCCGAATCCTCCCGGTCGGAAATAGTGCGCTCGTTCGAATACCTGGGTAGTGTGACCCGCACCTCGATGACGAGGAGAGGAGAGCAATGAAGCCCACCATGTCCCGGCGCACCGCGCTCGCGGGATCCGCCGCGGCGCTCGCCACCGGCCTCGCCGCCTGTGCGCCGCCCAACCCCGGCGAGGTCAACGCCCAGGCCACCATCCCCGCCGCCGACGGTCGCGTGACCGTCTCCTACTGGGCCTGGCTGAAGGACCTGCACAAGGTCGCCGAGGTCTTCAACCAGACCCAGGACCGCATCACGGTGGAGACCACCTGGATCCCCGGCGGCAACAACGGCGGCTACGCCAAGATCCTCTCGGCCGTGGCCGCGGGCGGCGGCCCCGACATCGCCCAGGTGGAGCTGCGCTCCGTCCCGGAGTTCGCCCTCGCCGGCGCGCTGGTGGACGTCACCCGCTACGACTTCGCGAGCATCGCGGACCGCTTCGACCCCGGCGCGCTCACCCAGGCGCAGGTGGGCGACTCGACCTGGGCCCTGCCCCAGGACACCGGCCCCATGGCCACCTTCTACAACCGGGAGGTGCTCGAGGGGGAGCTGGGCCTGACCGTGCCCTCCACCTGGGAGGACTTCCGGGAGACCTGCGGCGCCGTCCAGGAGGCCGGCAAGCAGATGATCACGCTGGATCCCTTCGACGGCTCCCACCCCGTGGGCTGGGCGATGCAGTCCGGGGCGGTCTGGTTCCGCCCCGAGGGCGACGGCTGGATCGTGGACATGACCGACGACGCCTCGATGCGCGTCGCCGAGTTCTGGGACGGCATCCTCGCCGACAAGCTGATCGGCACCGGCTACGGCTCCTTCACCACCCCGTGGTACGCCGCGGCATCGGAGGGCAGCGTGCTCGCCTCCATCAGCGGCTCCTGGAGCGACGCGCTGATCGAGACCGTCCCCGGCGGCGAGGGCAAGTGGGCCGTGGCCCCCATGCCCGTCTGGTCCGGCGACGACCCCGGGTACGCCTCCGGCGCCCACGGCGGCTCCTCCGCCGCGATCCTCGCCAACTCCCAGCATCCGGTCGAGGCGCTCGAGTTCCTCACCTGGATGTGCACCGACCCCGCCGGCATCGACGCGATGATCGAGTTCTCCGGCATCGGCTGGTCCCCGGCCGCCGACTACATCGGCGCGCCCCGGCAGGAGCCCTCGGAGTTCTTCTCCGGACAGAACTACAACGAGGAGGTCATCGTGCCGATGGCCGAGGGGCAGAACCTCGAATGGACCTGGGCACCGCTCATGCAGCGGGCCATGGCCATCATCGGCGACGGCATGACCGCCGCCGTGAACGGCGAGGTCCCCCTGGTGGACATGTTCGCCGATGCGCAGACGGAGATCGTCGAGATCATGCGCGGCATCGGCCTGAACGCGGAGGAGGCACGATGAGGTCGAAGACCGCCCCCTGGCTGCTGCTGGCACCCTTCATGGTGCTGTTCCTGGGCACGGTGATCGTGCCGATCATCATGGCCATCGGCTACTCCTTCACTCGGGTGGAGCGTTCCGGCCTGCTCGGCGAGGAGGGTTTGACCAGCGTCTTCGCCGGCTTCGAGAACTACGCGGCGGCCCTGGCCAACCACAACTTCATCGCCTCCATCGGGCGCATGGTGCTGTTCGGGGTGGTGCAGGTGACCGTCATGATCGTCGCCGCGACGATCCTGGCGCTGCTGCTGGAGAGCGCCGCCGCGCGCTGGCCCGGCTTCTTCCGCGCCACCTACTTCATGCCCTACGGCATTCCCGGCGTGATCGCCACGATCCTGTGGTCCTTCCTGTACATCCCGGGGCTCAGCCCCATCGTGGACGTGCTCGGACTGGTGGGCATCAACATCGACTTCCTGGCCCCCGAGGTGGTGCTGTGGTCGATCGCCAACATCGTCACCTGGACCTACACGGGCTACAACATGCTGATCATCATCGCCCAGCTGAAGTCGATCCCCGGTGACCTCTACGAGGCGGCCCGCATCGACGGCGCCGGCTCCTTCCGGATCGTCAAGGACATCCAGCTGCCGATGATCCGGCCGGCCCTGGTGCTCACGATCATCTTCTCCATCATCGGCACCCTGCAGCTCTTCGCGGAGCCGCGGCTGATGCAGACCATGAGCTCCGGGATCACCTCGGAGTACACCCCGAACATGTCGGCCTACGCCTACGCGTTCCAGTACAACGAGATCGGGATGGCCGCCGCCCAGGCCGTCATCATCGCGGTCTCCGCCTTCACCCTCTCGGCGATCGCCCTGGGGATCTCGCAGTGGACGGAGCGCCGCCGATGAGCACCACCCCCGACACCCCGCGCACCGCGGGCCGCTCGAAGGCCCGCTCCGACGAGCGCTCGGGCAGCCGCGCCGCCGGGCGCAGCCCCGCCACCACGATCATCGTCACCGCGGTGCTCGCGATCGTGGCGATCTATTTCCTGATCCCCGTGTACTGGGTGGTCGTCAACGCCACCAAGACCACCGAGGACCTGTTCGGCACCAGCGGCTTCTGGTTCGGGTCCAGCTTCGAGCTGGTGGACAACATCCGCGCCGTGCTCTCGGCCAACGGCGGGATCTTCCCCCGCTGGGCGCTGAACTCCCTGGTGTACTCCGGGATCGGCTCGGTGCTGGCCACCTACTTCGCCGTCGCCGGCGGCTACGCCCTGGCCAAGTACCGCTTCCCGGGCAAGCAGTTCGTCTACGCCCTGGTGCTCGGCGGGGTGCTGGTGCCCGGCACCGCCACCGCGCTGCCGCTGTTCTTCCTGTTCAGCTCGGTGGGCCTGACCAACACCTACTGGTCGGTGCTGATCCCCTCGCTGGTGAGCCCCTTCGGGCTGTTCCTCGCCGCGATCTACGCCGGGGCCGCGATCCCCGACGAGATGCTGGAGGCCGGCCGGATCGACGGCATCGGGGAGCTGGCGCTGTTCCACCGCATCGCCCTGCCGCAGCTGGTGCCGGCCATCGTCACCATCGTGCTGTTCCAGTTCGTCGGCATCTGGAACAACTACTTCCTGCCCCTGGTGATGCTGGCCGACGAGAACCTGTACCCGATCACCCTGGGCCTGGACAACTGGCGGGCACAGACGGACCGGCTGCCGGAGTTCTACCAGCTCACCGTGGGCGGCGCGCTGCTATCGGTGATCCCGCTGGCCATCCTCATCCTGGTGCTGCAGCGCTTCTGGCGCGGCGGCCTCACGGAGGGCTCCGTCAAGGGCTGAGCCCCGGTCGGACCCCGACGCGGCCCCTTCCTCCGAACCGGAGGGAGGGGCCGCGTCGGGGTGGGGTGTCGTGGCGGGGATCAGTGCCCGGCCATGAGCTTCAGGGCGATGACCACGAGGGCGAGACCCAGCAGCAGCAGGATCAGCAGCAGCTTGTGCAGGGGTCGCAGCGCGGTGCGGCGCACGCCGAGCCAGCCGACCAGCACCAGCGTCGCCGCCAGCAGCACGATGCCGATGGTCAGCGCCGTGCCCACCGACTACAGGCCGAGGGTGGCCAGGCCGATGGCCGCGAGCGGGGGGGGACGATGGCGGCGGCCGCACCGGCCCCGAGATCCTCGGCGTGGCTGCTGAGGGTCAGCGCCACGGCGAGCGTCGCGAAGGTGACGTAGATGCGTTCGCGGACGTGGAGGGCGGCGGATTCCCGCTCCTCCTCGTCCATGGAATCCAGGCGTGCGCGGGAGGAGGAGGGCGAGGAAGGCATGGCTCCAGTGTGCGCACTCCGGGTGGTTCGTCGGGGCCGGGGGGCTCAGGCGGCGCGGTCGAAGGCGTCCCAGCGGGCGAAGTACTCGCGGGCCCGCGCGGAGTCCCAGCCGTGACCCTGGGCGAGGCCCTCGGTGAGCATCCCCAGGTAGGTGGGGGTGGGCAGGCCCGGCTCGAGGTCCCGACCGCCGGCAGGGGCGGTGAAGGTGAGCATCGGCAGGCCGTCGCGCTCGCCGACCCGCAGCAGGGTCTCGTAGTGACCGGGTCCGACGGCGATCCCCTCGGCGGGCACCCCGGCGGCCACGACCTCGCCCAGCGGGTCCGCGGGGGAGGGGGCGCGGTGCATCTCCTGGGCGGCGATGTCCACGAACTGCGCGGCGGTGATCAGGTAAGCGCGGGCGGCGGCGGGGCCAGGGGTGTCGTGGTCGTAGAAGGCCATCGATCCGCCCCAGACCCGGGAGCGGGCGGCGAAGCGGATCCGTCCCGGCAGCATCACCCCGTCCGTCGCGCGGGGAGGGGTGGCGTCCCGGGCGCCCGGATAGGTGACCATCGCGCCCGGCGGGCGGCCTCCGCGCAGGTAGAAGGCGAGCCGCTCGGCGTTCGCGTTCGAGCCGTAGCTGACGTACCAGAGCAGGTCGGGGTCGGTCCGGGTCGGGGAGGTCATCGCCTCCATCCTGCCCCTCGCGGGACGGTCCACGGAGCCGTCGCGGTGCGAGGCCGCCCACAACCACCTGCCCTACGCATGGTGCATGCGCTTTCCAGCGCCGGTGGGCCGACCGGTCCCGGGCCGACGGCGGCCTCGCAGGCGGCCCTGCGATCACGCGCCGCGCGGTGGGGGAGGGCTCCGTCTGGTACGTCGCCGCGAGGCCCGCCGCCGACGGCACCGGCTACCTGCTGGTCCTGAACCACACCGCCCCGTCTCGTCAGCCCCGCGTCGTCATCCCCGCACGGTCAGCCCAGCGTGGCGGGCCGCGGGGTGATCTCGCCGCGCACGTGCTCGTCGAGGAAGGCCAGGAAGGTCTCGTACCAGACCTGCGCGTTGCCGCGGCCCTGGACCCAGTGGCCCTCGTCGGGGAAGTACAGGTAGCGGTGGCGGGTGCGGCCCTGCGCGTCCCGCGGGGTCGCCGAGAAGGTGAGCAGGTCGTACCAGAGGTGGTGTCCCTGGGCGATCGGCACCCGGTAGTCGATGCCGCCGTGGATCACGAGCATCGGCGCCACGATGTCCGCCACCGCGTCCCGAGGGTTGTAGCGCGCGTTCTGGCTGCGCATCGGCGGCTCCCAGCCGGAGTTGTCGGTGGTGGGGCCCATGGAGACGGTGTCCCACAGGGAGGCGTGGGTGACGATGCAGCGGAAGCGGTCACCGGTGTGCCCGGCCACCCAGTTCGCCATGTAGCCGCCGTAGGAGCCGCCCGCGAAGGCGGTGCGCTCCGCGTCGATCTCGGGGCGGGCGACCGTCTCGTCGACCAGGGCCATGATGTCGGTGAAGGGGGCGCCGCCGAGCTCCTGCTGTCCGCGGTCGATCATCGCGTGGCCGTAGCCCGTGGAGATCGCCGGATCCGGCAGCAGCACCGCGTAGCCGGCGGCGACGAAGGGGTCCGGGTTCCAGCGGAAGGTCCAGGCGTTCCAGGACCCCCAGGGGCCGCCGTGGGCGAAGACCACCAGCGGATGCGGGCCCTCGCCCTCCGGCAGCCGCAGCCAGGCGCGCACGGCGGTGCCGTCCTCGCCGGAGGCCTCGACCTCGGTGAGGCTCCCGGACTGCGGCAGCACGGTCGCGGGGTTCGCGAGCGCCGTGACGGTTCCGGTGGCCGGGTCGATGCGCAGCGGGTGCGGGGCGACGGCGACGCCGCTCGCGGAGGCCACCACCTGGCCGCCGGCCACGCCGACCGAACCGTAGGACAGCTCCTGCTCCGGCCCCCCGGCGAGGCGCCGCGGGGCCGGGTCGGTGGTGCCGCCGATCCAGAGGGAGCCGCGTCCGTGGTCGTCGGCGGCCCCGACGATCGTGTCCTCGTCCAGCCAGACGGCGTCCAGGGACTCCTCCAGCTCGGGCCACAGCGGGGTGATCTCGCCCGAGGCGAGGTCGAGCACCTGGGTGGCCGAGAGGGCCGAGGCCTGCGCGGTCCAGACCTGGTAGCGGTTCAGCAGGGCGCGGGAGCCGTCGGGGGAGAAGGCGCCGGGCTCCACCTCCACCTCGGCGGTGGCCTCGACGAGCAGGCGCGGCGGCTCCTGCCCGCGCAGGTCCAGCAGGTACAGGTTCGACATGCCGAGCAGCTCGCCGCGGGAGTCGACCATCGAGACCAGGGCGCGGTGGCCCTGACGGTCGGCCGTCCAGCCCCGGAGCCGACCGGGAGGCATCTCCAGGTGGCGCAGGTGCAGCAGCCTCTCCGGAACCTCGCCGCCGTCGTCCGCGCTGCCGGTGCCGTTCGGGTCGGGGGTCGGGGCGGCGTGGGAGAGGTCGTCGGGCAGCTCGGCGACCGCGAGCACGGGGCGCTCCGGGCCCAGGTCCTCGTCCCAGTAGCGGGTGGGGAAGCCGTCGTGCAGCACCGCGGTCACCTTCGCGTCCTCGCGCTGCTCGCTCAGCCGGGCGTGCTCGGCCTCGTCGCTCGCCTGGCTGTGCACCGGGATCTCCGCGACCAGGGTGGATCCGGCCAGGTGGAGGCCAGAGAAGCCGCCGGGGCGGGAGAGCAGCTCCCGGGCCTCGCCGCGCGGGGGCAGGGCCCACAGGCGGGCGTCCTCCGCTTCGGAGCCGTCCTCCCCGGGGCGCTTCGCGGTGAACAGGGTGGTGCCGTCCTCGGCGAGGGCCACGGAGCCGATCGAGGCGCTGCCGCGGCTGAGGGGGACGGTGCCGTCCGCGGTGATCTCCACCAGCTCGCTGCGGTAGGCGGTGCCCTTCGCATCCGGCCGGGACACGGAGGCGACGATCCGGCCTCCCGGGGTGGTGCGCAGCGCGCCGAAGCGGGCGGCGTCGAGCAGGGAGGTCAGGGCGACATCGGCCATCGGATCCATCCTTCGTCGGCGGGGGCTGTGCGGTCAGCATCTCATCCGCTCCTGTGACCTGCACGGACGAACCGGACCGGTCATCCGAAGAGGGACCGCCGGATCGCGTTGTCCTCCCGCCGACGCTCCTCCTCCTGGCTCAGCGGGGGCAGCACGTACGGCTCCTCCTCGAGCGCCTCGATGGCGCGCTGGTAGAAGTCGGCGGAGACCAGCACCGCCCGCAGGCGCACGCCCCGGCTGAGGATCTCCACGGGCTCGCGCTGGGCGATGTCGAGGGTGGAGTCGAGGGTGCGGAAGACATGTGCATGACGACCGTTGTGGGCATCATGTCGCCAGGGTGTCGGGGAGGGGGACGGGATGCGGTCGCCCTGCTTCCCCACTCACGGCGAGTGCTTCTTCGGCCGCGATCGTGACCAGCGCAGACGCACGGAGGGCAGCGACCACCGCGTCCAGGTCCGGCCAGGCCCTCGTAGGTGCCGCCTGGAGCCGAGAACATCATGGACATACTCGTGTCGTCATGGACGCCGATACCGGAGAGGAATCCCGGTCCGCGGCCGATGCGCTCACGCCTCCGTGGTGGCCGGGGCCGGGCCGTCCTCGTGGCCGCGCCGGGCCGCGTGATCCAGGATCATCAGCACCTCGCAGGGGCGGCCCTCGGCGCCGAAGGCGTGCGGCAGCATCGTGGAGAACTCCGCGGCATGGTCCTGCTCCACCCGGTAGCGGCGCGTCCCCAGCAGCAGGATCGCGGTGCCCTCGAGCACCAGCAGCCACTCGTGCCCGGGGTGGGCGCGCATTCCGGCGGTGTCCCGCGGCGGCGGACCGGTCAGGCGCCGCCGCATCACCACGGTGTCGGGGGAGGAGCGCACCGGCCAGCGCAGCGCCTCCAGCCCGTGGTCGCGCACCGGGGAGATCAGCACGTCCTCCGCCTCGGACTCCACGAGCTGGTCCAGTGAGGTGTCCAGCGCCCGGGAGAGCGCCACCAGCTGGTCCAGGGCGAGGCGACGCTGCCCCGTCTCGATACGGGAGAGGGTGGAGGCGCTCAGGTGCGCGCGGGAGGCCACCTCGTCCAGCGACCAGCCCTGGGCGAGACGCAGCGCACGCACCCGTTTGCGCACCAGGTCGTCCACCCCGCCGATGTCTTGCGTCATGCGCAAGATTCTATGCCGTATCGGCAAGTCGGGTCTAGCGTCGATCCCGGCATCGACCACCGGAAGGATCCCGTGATGACCGACCCCCGCACCGACACCAGCACCTCTCCCACCAGCACTGCCGTCCCCGCCCCCGTCGACGCGGAACAGTCCGACGTGCTGCCGACCGGCCTCGTGGACGTCGCCGTGATCGGCGGCGGCTCCGCCGGTCTGAACGGCGCCCTCATGCTCGGCCGCTCCCGCCGCAGCGTCGTCGTGATCGATGGCGACCTGCGCTTCGAGATCGTCCTGGAGGGCGGCGGCCGCCTCACCACCCGCCGCGTGCTCGTCGCCACCGGGGTGCGCGACGAGCTGCCCGCCGTCCCGGGGCTCGCCGCTCACTGGGGCCACGGCCTCATCCACTGCCCCTACTGCCACGGCTGGGAGGTGCGCGACCAGGCCATCGGCATCCTCGCCAGCGGGCCCGGCTCCGTGCACCAGGCGCTGCTGTTCCGTCAGCTCAGCGACGACGTGCTCTACTTCCGCCGCGGCACCGAGCTCGATGAGGAGGGGCGCGCCCGGCTCGAGGCCCTCGGGGTGCGGATCATCGAGGACGAGGTCACCGAGGTCGTCGCCGCCGGGGATGGCACCCTCGCCGCGGTTCGGCTCACGGACGGCACCCAGGTGCCGCGGCACACCCTGGCCGTCGCCTCCCGGCCGCTGCCGCGGCTGGAGGGTCTGGAGGGGCTCGGCCTGGAGGTCGAGGAGCTGCCCGGCGGCATCGCCGCGAAGGTTCCCTCCGGCATGGGCGGCGTGACCGGGGTGCCGGGCGTCTCCGTCGGCGGCAACGTCACCGACCCGATGGCGCAGGTCGGGGCGTCCGCCGCCTCGGGGGCCTCCGCCGGGGCCTTCCTGAATGCCTCGCTGGTGATGGCCGAGGCCGATGCCGCGGTCGCCGCGCTCAGCGGGGCCGGTGCCCGCTGATCCGGTACTGCAGCTGCGGTCGGTGGCCGGGGGCGACGCCGCGCTCCCGGTCCCGCGCCAGCACCTGCGGCAGCGGATCCACCCGCACCTCCGTGAAGCCCGCCGCCTCCCAGACGGCGACGATTGCGGCGGGCTCGGCCGCACCGAAGGGCAGCGCGGCGAAGGTCTCCGCGTCGTAGGCGACGGCGAAGGCTGCCTCCCGCTCCGTCGGCGGCTCGGCCGACATCGAGGAGGGTGAGCCCGCGGAGTCCCCCGGGGTTGCCGGCTCCTCGCGGAACCAGGGGCCGTCGACCGCGACCAGCACGCCGCCCGGCCGCAGCAGGTCGAACCACTGCCGCAGCGCCACCTCGGGCTCCCGCAGGGTCCACAGCAGGTAGCGGGAGACCACGGCGTCCACCGAGCCCCGCGGCAGGGGCGGGTGCACCGCATCGCCGAGGACGAAGCGCGGCGGGTGCGGGTGCCCCGCGGCCTCCTCCTGGGCGACGGCGAGCATCCCCCGCGACAGGTCCACGCCCGTCACCCGGTGCCCCGCGGCGGCCAGCACCAGGGCGAGGGTGCCGCTTCCGGTGCCCACGTCCAGCACGTCCCGCGGCGCGGCGCCGAGGACGTCCCCGTAGACCGCGGCCCACAGCTCCTGCTCACCGGCCTCGGCCAGGCGGGCGCTCTGGTGCGCGTCGTAAGCGCGCGCGAAGCGGTCCCAGTAGCCGGTCATCCGCGCCTGCACCGTGTCTTCTTCGCTCATGCGGGCTCTCCCTCGGCTCGTCGGAACAGGAACTGGCGGGCGCCGTCCCCGGCATCCCGCGGTTCGGTGCGCACCGCGTAGACCTCCTCGATCAGCGTCGGGTCCAGCACTGCCGCGGGCGCCCCGTCGGCCCGCACCCGTCCCTCGTGCAGCACCACCACCCGGTCCGCGTAGCGCGCGGCGAGGTTCAGGTCGTGCAGCACCACCAGCGTCGCCAGGCCCTGCTCCCGCAGCAGCCCCAACACCTGGTGCTATGCGCCGATGTCCAGATGGTTGGTGGGCTCGTCCAGCAGCAGCAGCCGCGGCTGCTGCGCCAGGGCCCGCGCCAGCAGCACCCGCTGCCGCTCCCCGCCGGAGAGGGTCGCCATCTCCTGACGGGCCAGGTGCAGGGCACCCACCCGTTCCAGGACTGCGGCGGCCACGGCCTCGTCCTCGTGCGTCGGAGTCCCCAGGCCCCCGCGGTGGGGAATCCGCCCGAGCAGCACCGCGTCGGCCACGCTCACCGACAGCTCGGGCTCCGCCTCCTGGCTCATCACCGCGATCGACCGGGCGCGCTCCCGCGCCGACAGTCCGGCGAGGTCGCGCCCCTCCAACTCCACGGTGCCCGTCTGCGGGACCAGCGCCCGGTGCAGGAGGCGCAGCGCCGTCGACTTCCCGGAGCCGTTGGGCCCCACCAGCGCCACCACCTCGCCGGGGGCGACCGCGAGGTCCACCTCGCGCAGCACCTCACGGGGGCCGTAGCGGTGGGTCAGCGCCGTGGCCTGCAGGATCATCCCTGCTCCTCGAGGTGGTCGCGGATCTGCTCCAGGCCGTCGACCACCAGCGGGGAGGCGGGTTCGCAGAAGTTGAACAGCAGCGGCAGCAGGGACTCCTCCCGGACGGCGCGCAGGCTGCCCAGCTGGTTCGAGGCGATCATCTCGGCGAGGACCGCCTCGCCGTCCTCCGCCTGGTGCAGGACGATCAGCAGGTCCGGGTCGGCGGCCAGCAGCGGTTCGGAGCCCACCTCGAAGACCCGGTCCGGGGTGTCCGCGAAGACGTTCTCGAGTCCGAGCGCATCGAATTGTGCGGTGACCATGCTGGCCGCGCCGTAGGCGTACAGCGGGCCGCCGCCGATCGAGGGATACAGCGCCGCCGCCGTGCGCTTCGTGCCCGTCCCGGCCGTCTGCTCCACGGCGGCGACGCGCTCGCCGAGCTCGGCGGTGAGCGCGGCGGCCTCCGCGTCCAGGCCGAGCACCTGCCCGATCACCGCGATCTGCGCGTCGAGGTCCGCGAAGCTCGCTCGCTCGGCGTCGCCGCAGTAGACGTTCTGCACCATCACCTCGGCGCCCGCATCCCGCATCCCGGCGCGGGTGATGCCGTCGGGCAGGCCCATCACCAGGTCGGGGCGCTGGGCGATCACCACCTCCTGGGAGATCTGCAGGTGCCCGGAGGCGTCCAGGTCCTCGGAGAGGGTCGGGATCTCCTCGATCCGTGCCGCCAGTTCCGGTGAGTAGTAGGCCCCCGGGAAGGTGCCGGCGCGGGCCACCACCCGGTCCAGGGCGCCGAGTCCGTCCAGGATCGTCACCGGGGCGCTCTCCAGCAGCACGATCCGCTGGGCGGGGGCGTCCAGGGAGATCGACGCCTCGCAGTTGGCGAGCTCGAGCGGGAAGCCGGCGGCGCCCCCGTCGGAGGCGCCCGAGGTCGTGCCGATTCCGGGGGTGCAGGCGCTCGCGCCGAGACCGAGCAGGCCTGCCAGCAGGAAGGGACGACGACGCATGGGAGGCCTTTCGGGAGCGTGGAGGAGGGGGCGGGGTCGGGGTCGGTCCCGCCGGGCTCAGCCCTGACGGGCGGAGAACCGTCGGACCAGGACCAGCAGGAAGGGGGCGCCCACGGCGGCGGTGATCACCCCGATGGGCAGCTCCTGCGGCGGCAGCACGGTGCGCGCCACCACATCGGCCCACAGCAGGAACACGGCTCCGAGCAGGGCGGAGGCGGGGATCACCGCCCGGTGGCGGGTGCCCACCAGGCGGCGTGCCAGGTGAGGGATCACCAGGCCCACGAAGCCGATCGAGCCCGCGCCGGCCACGGCGGCCGCCGTGCACAGGGAGACCAGCAGCAGGAAGCCGATGCGCGCCCGGTCCGGGGAGATGCCGAGGCCGTGGGCGGTCTCGTCGCCGGCCATCAGGGCGTCCAGGGTGCCGGCCCGGGCGACGAGCGCGGCGGTGCCCAGCACGGCCGCGAGCCCGGCCAGAACCAGGAACAGGTCGAAGCGGGCCAGGGACAGCGAGCCCAGCATCCAGAACATCACCGAGCGCGACCCCTCCGCGGAGTCCGAGGAGAAGATCAGCAGGCTGGTCAGGGCCGAGAGTGCGTAGCCCACGGCCACCCCGGCCAGCAGCAGTCGCAGCGCCGTGACCCGGCCGTTTGCGCGGGCGATCACGAACACCAGCAGCGCCGCCGTGAGCGCCCCGGCGAAGGCGAGTGCCGACTGCGCGGCCGCGCCGAGCGCCGAGCCGAGGCCGAACAGGATGGCGGCGGCAGCCCCGGTGGAGGCGCCCCCGGAGACGCCCAGGATGTAGGGATCGGCCAGCAGGTTCCGCACCAGCGCCTGCAGGGTGGCGCCACTGAGGGCCAGGCAGGCCCCGACGGCAGCTCCCATCAGCACCCGCGGCAGCCGCACCTCGACGACGATCGCGGAGGTCGCCGGATCCGACGCCGTGTCGCCGCCCGGCAGGGCGGCCAGCACGGCCAGGGTGTCGCGGGGGGAGATCGGCACCGGCCCGATGCCCAGGCACAGCAGCAGGCTCGCCAGCAGGGCCAGTGCGAGCAGGAGCAGGATCAGGCCGTGGCGGCGGGAGCGGGCGCGCAGTCCCAGCACGTCCCCGCCGGCGCGGGCGGGGAAGTGGGGCGGCGCGGTGCTCAGGGCGATCCTTCCGGGCCCCTCGCGGCGAGGAGCCGATACCTGCAGGATCGTACAAGTATCAGGGGTGGGGGTGCCCTGCACGTCCGTCGCCGGTGGGGTGCTCGACGCCGGGCAGGTGCCCGGAGCCGAGGTCGTGCAGCAGCTCGTGCACCAGGGGATCGGCCAGTTCGTAGCGCACCTCCCGGCCGTGGCGCACCGCGCGCACCCAGCCCGCCTCCCGCAGCAGTGCGAGCGCGTGGGAGGTGGTGGACTCCTGGGCGCCGGTGGCGCGGGCCAGGTCGGAGCTGCGCACCCCGGGGTGCGCGTGCAGGCAGAACAGCAGTCGCAGCCGGAGCCGGTCCGCCAGCAGCGCCATCCGTGCCGCCAGCGCTTCGAAGCCCTCGGCGTTCGCGAGCAGTCCCCGCAGCTCCGCCACCAGGTGCTCATCGGCGCGGTCCCGCGCGGCCGTGTGCACCGGGTGCGGGGAGGGCTCGCTCATGGCCTCACTGTACGAGGACCACGCGGCCGACGACCGGAGGATCCCGGTCGTTGTTCCGGGATCAGGGACGACAGTGGAATAGCGACATCGATCTTCCGTCATCGGACGCACGGGGGAACAGTGGGAGTGCCGTTCCCTCGTGTCGCGGGGGAGTGGAGGAGCCGGTCAGCTCGCCAGAGCGGCGGCGAGGTAGGGGGCGGTGGCGCCCGGCCCGGCCGCGACCTCGGCGGGGGTGCCGGCGGCGACGATCCGCCCGCCGTCCTCGCCCGCGCCGGGGCCCAGGTCGATCACGTGGTCGGCGACGGCCACCACCCGCATGTCCAGCTCGACGGCGACCACCGTGTTCCCGGCGTCGACCAGGGTCTGCAGGTGCTCCACCAGACGGTCGGCATCGGCGCAGTGCAGTCCCGAGGTGGGCTCGTCCAGCACGTACAGGGTGTCGCCGCGCTGGGCGCGCTGCAGCTCGCTGGCCAGCTTCACCCGCTGCGCCTCGCCGCCGGAGAGCTCGGTGGCGGGCTGGCCGAGCCGCAGGTAGCCCAGGCCCACGTCCTCCAGGGCGGCGAGCGAGCGCAGGATCTCCTCCTCGCCGGTGAAGAACTCCCGCGCCTCCTCGACGCTCATCGCGAGGATGTCGGCGATGGTGCGCTCCCGCCAGGTGATCTCGAGGGTCTCGGCCAGGTAGCGGGTGCCGTGGCAGTCGGGGCACTCGGTGTAGACGCTGGGCAGGAACAGCAGCTCCACCATCACCGAGCCCTCGCCCTCGCAGGTGGGGCAGCGCCCGCCGGCGACATTGAAGGAGAAGCGGCCGGGCTTGTAGCCACGGGCCCGCGCCTCGGGGGTCTCGGCGAAGCGTCGGCGCACCCGGTCGAACATGCCGGTGTAGGTGGCGACGTTGGAGCGCGGGGTGCGGCCGATGGGGCGCTGGTCGATCGCGACCACGCGGCCGATGCCCGGCGCCTCGCCCTCGACGGTGCCCTCCAGGCGGCGCGGCGCCTCCTCCAGCAGCATCGACTCCTCGTCCTCGGGGGCGTCGTCCAGCGCGACCGGCCGGCCCAGGTGCTCGCCGAGCACGGCCGGCAGGGCCTGGCTGACCAGGCTGGACTTCCCGGAGCCGGAGACGCCCGTGACCACCGTGAGCGATCCCAGGGGCAGGTCGAGGTCGAGGCCGTGCACCGTGTTGCGGGTGATGCCGCGCAGGGCCAGGTGTCCGCGCGGGCGCCGCGGCTGCCGTGAGGCGAGACCGCTGGTGCCCTGCAGGTAGCCGCGGGTCACGGACTCCTCCACCGCGTCCAGGCCCTCGGGCGGACCGCTGTAGAGCACGTGCCCGCCGCGCTCCCCGGCGCCGGGGCCGATGTCCACCAGCCAGTCCGCGTGGCGCATCACCTCGACGGCGTGCTCCACCACGAACAGGGAGTTGCCGGCGGCGCGCAGCCCGTCCAGCACCCCCAGCAGGGCGGTCCGGTCCTGCGGGTGCAGGCCCGCGGAGGGCTCGTCCAGCACGTAGACCACGCCGAACAGGTCGGAGGTGAGCTGGGTGGCCAGGCGCAGCCGCTGCAGCTCGCCGCCGGAGAGGGTGGGGGTGGTGCGGGCCAGCGACAGGTAGCCGAGGCCCAGCTCGAGGATCGGGCGCAGCCGCTCCCGCAGCTCCCCGGCGAGCCGGGCGGCCGCCGCCTGCTTCTCCGCCGAGCGGTTCGGGGTGCGGCGCACGTCGGGGGCGGCCGCATGGGCGGAGCCGCCCGCGGCCACCCGCTCCTCGACTGCCCGGCGGCGGGCGTCCGCATCGAGCCCACCCCCGTCGGCGCTCTCGCCGGTGCCCTCGCTCCCGGCCACCAGCTCGCCCAGCAGCGCATCGAGCTCGTGCAGCGGCAGGGCGGAGAGGTCCGCGATGTCCCGACCGGCCACCGTCACCTTCAGCGCCTCCGGGATCAGCCGCTTGCCGTGGCAGACGGGGCAGGCGGTCACCGCCATGAACTGGGCGGCGCGCCGCTTCATGGCGGCGCTGCCGGAGTGGGCGAAGGTGTCCAGCACGTTCCGCCGCGCCCCCACGAAGGTGCCGCGGTAGGTGGGCTCCGCGCCCACCGCCTCCGCCTCCCGCGCCTCGGCCAGCGACAGCCGCGAGTGCACGGCGACGTTCGGCTTCTCCTGCGTGTACAGGATCCAGTCGCGGTGCTCGCGCGGCAGGTCACGCCAGGGCACGTCGACGTCGTAGCCGAGCGCGACGAGGGTGTCGCGCAGCTGGTGGCCGTGCCAGGCCGTCGGCCAGGAGGCGATGGCGCGCTCCCGGATGGTCAGGGAGTCGTCGGGGACCATCAGCTCCTCGGGCACGTCGTAGACGCGGCCGATGCCGTGGCACTCGGGGCAGGCCCCCTGCACCGTGTTGGCCGAGAAGTGCTCGGCGTACAGCATCGGCTGGCCCTCGGGGTAATCCCCGGCGCGGGAGTACAGCATCCGCACCAGCGAGGAGAGCGTCGTGATCGAGCCGACCGAGGAGCGCGCGCTGCGTCCGCCGCGCTGCTGCTGCAGCGCCACCGCCGGCGGCATCCCGGTGATCGCCTCGACCTCCGGCACGCCGGCCTGGTCGATCAGCCGCCGCGCGTAGGGCGCGACCGACTCCAGGTAGCGGCGCTGGGACTCGGCGAACAGGGTGCCGAAGGCCAGGGAGGACTTCCCGGAGCCGGAGACGCCGGTGAACACCACCAGCGCATCGCGGGGCACGTCGAGGTCCACGTCCCGCAGGTTGTGCTGGCGGGCACCGCGCACCTGCACCACCGCGGCGGGGTCGGTCAGGGGCGCGGCAGGGGAGGTCGGGGCGGGATCTGGCATGACGGCGAGCCTAGCAACGGTCCCCGACGATCCGCGGTGAGCCGGCGGCGGGCACGTGGTTCGCGGGTGCTCTCCGCTACCGTGAGGGCACGCGCTCGACGGGGACGCACGCAGCTCCCCGCTTCCCAGGCCGTGGCAGAGCTGCCCGGCCCCGGGCGCTGCCCGTCACCGAAGGAGCCGCTCCTCATGAACTCCCTGATCCTCGCCGTCGTCGGCATCACGCTGATGATCGCGGGCTACCTCCTCTACTCCCGCTTCCTGTCCCGTCGCGTCTACCGGCTCGACGCCGGCTTCCGCACGCCCTCCCACGAGCTGCAGGACGGCGTCGACTTCGTCCCCACCAACAAGTACGTGCTGTGGGGGCACCACTTCACCTCCGTCGCCGGCGCCGCCCCCATCGTCGGGCCCGCCGTCGCCGTGATCTGGGGCTGGCTGCCCGCCTTCCTCTGGGTCACCCTCGGCACCGTCTTCTTCGCCGGGATGCACGACCTGGGCGCCCTGTGGGCCTCCGTGCGCAACCGCGGCCAGTCCATCGGCACCCTGTCCGCGCGCTACATCGGCAAGCGCGGCTCCCGGTTGTTCCTGGTGGTCATCTTCCTGCTGCTGCTCATGGTCAACGCCGCCTTCGCGGTGGTGATCTCCGGGCTGCTGGTCTCCACCCCCACTGCGGTGCTGCCCACCTGGGGCGCCCTGGTGGTCGCGCTGCTGGTCGGGCAGGCCATCTACCGGCTGAAGTGGAGCCTGCCGGTGGTCTCCGTGCTCGGCGTCGCCGCCCTGTACGGCCTGATCCTGCTGGGCGACCGCTTCCCGATCGTGCTGCCCGAGACGATCCTCGGCCTGTCCTCCAGCGCGGTGTGGATCCTGATCCTGTTCGTCTACGCGGGCATCGCCTCCACCCTGCCGGTGTGGGTGCTGCTGCAGCCGCGCGACTACATCAACGGCCTGCAGCTGTTCATCGGCCTCGCCCTGCTGTACGGCTCGGTGCTGCTGTTCCGCCCCGAGATCGTCGCCCCCGCCGTGAACACGAACCTGCCTGAGGGCACGCCCGGCCTGCTGCCGCTGCTGTTCGTGACCATCGCCTGCGGCGCCATCTCCGGCTTCCACGGCATCGTCTCCTCCGGCACCTCCTCCAAGCAGCTCGACCAGGAGACCGACGCCCGCTTCGTGGGCTACTTCGGCGCGGTCGGCGAGGGCCTGCTGGCGCTCGGCGCGATCATCGCCACCACCGCCGGCTTCCGCACCCTGGCCGACTGGGAGGCCGTGTACTCCGCCTTCAACGAGGGCGGCGTGGCCGCGTTCGTCACCGGCGGCGGCTCCATCCTCAACGCCGGCCTCGGCATCCCCACCTCGCTCTCGGCCACCATCCTCGCGACGATGGCGGTGCTGTTCGCCGCCACCACGATGGACACCGGCGTGCGCCTGCAGCGCTTCGTGGTGCAGGAGATCGGGCAGATCGTGGGCCTGCGCCTGGGCACCGTGGCCGCCACCCTGATCGTGCTGGCCGTGTGCCTGGGCCTCTCCTTCGGGGCGGGGGCCGACGGCTCCGGCGGCATGGTGATCTGGCCGCTGTTCGGCACCACCAACCAGCTGCTGGCGGGCCTGACCCTGTCGATCCTCGCGGTGATGCTGCTGCGCAAGCGCCGCCCGGTGCTGCCGGTCGTGCTGCCGCTGCTGTTCATCCTGGTGGTCAGCGTGTACGCCCTGCTGATCCAGCTCGGCGGCTTCTTCGCCGAGGGCAACTGGCTGCTGCTCGGCATGGACGTGGTGATCCTGGTGGCCGCCGTCTGGGTGATCGTCGAGTCCGTGGTGGCGCTCGGCAGGGCCCGCCGCGAGGCCCCCGAGGAGGAGGACGCGCCGGCCCCGACGGGCGGTCGCCGGTGAGCGCGGGCGGGCGCTGGGCGGCGCTGCGGGAGGGGATGCACGAGTTCTACGTCGCCCCCTACCGCCGCACCTTCGCCCGCGCCCGCCGCGAGCAGGAGGACCTGTTCCGCCTGCTGGTGATGGGGGAGATGCTCGGGGTTCCCAGCCCGGCCGCCGCGCTGACCCCGGAGCTGCTGCCGCTGATGCTCGACGAGTTCCATGACTGGCACCGGCGGATGGGCATGGAGCGCTCCCCGCTGGAAGGCGTCGGATGCTGCTGACCGACGGGCCCGATGCCGGCACCCGCGACGGGGACTCCGTGCCCGTGCTGCCGCGTCTGGCCGCCGAGAAGCAGGTGCTGTTCCTCGGCGGCAAGGGCGGGGTCGGCAAGACGACCCTGGCCTCTGCCGCCGCCTACGGGGCCGCCGCCGCGGGTCGTGACGTGCTGGTGATCTCCACCGACCCGGCGCACAACCTGGGCCACCTGTGGGAGCGGGAGGTGGGCGACCGCCGCACCGTGCTCGCCGCCGACCTGCCCGGCCGTCTGGAGGGCGTGGAGATCGACCCGGAGGCGACCACGGCGCGGCACCTGGAGCAGGTGGGCCGGACCATGCGCCGCCTCAGCCCCGAGCACCTGGCCGGGCAGATCGACCGCCACCTGGCCCTGGTGCGCGACACCCCCGGCACCCACGAGGCCGCCGTGCTGGAGCGGATGACGGAGCTCGTCGAGCAGGGCCGGGCCGAGTTCGACCTGGTGGTGCTGGACACCGCCCCCACCGGGCACACCGCCCGCCTGCTGGCCCTGCCGGAGATCATGACCGCCTGGATGGAGGGTCTGCTGGCCACCCGCGACCGCGCCGCGGGCTTCGAGGAGGCCCGCCGGTCCTTCGACGACGCCGGGGAGCGGGGCGGTTGGCTCCCGGGCCGGCGCGGCCGCCGGGACACCCGCGCCGAGGGCGACCTGGGCGCCTCGGTCCTCGGCACCCGCCTCGCCGAGGCGGCCCCCGCCCCGCGCGCCGACCGCGACGAGGAGATCCGGGCGGTGCTGCTGCGCCGCCGCGACCGCCTGGCGGGCCTCCGCGCCCTGCTCACCGACCCCGCCGCCTGCTCCTTCGCGATCGTGCTGGCCGCCGAACGGCTGCCGGTGCGCGAGAGCATCGCCCTGCACCGGGAGCTCGGGGAGCTGGGCGTGGACGTCGGCGGCCTCGTGGTCAACAAGCGCTCCCCGGGCGACCGCGGCGAGTTCCTGGCCGCGCGCCGCGCCGTCGAGGCCGAGCACCTCGCCGAGCTGCGGCGCGCCCTGCCCGAGGTGCCGCTGCAGCAGGTGGCCCTCGGAGCGCGGGACGTCGTCGGCGAGACCGACGTGGCGGCGCTGTCGCGCACCCTCGACGTCTGATCCGTCAGTCCCGCAGCGGACTGATCCGGTCGATGCCGTCGCGCTCGGCGCGCTCGCCGTCGAGGACGACGTTGGCGGCCAGCGGGATCTGGTGGGAGGCGCTCTCCAGGATGTGCATGAGGTAGCCGCCGGTGTTGGGCAGGGCGATCGCATCGCCCACGGCCACGCCGCGCGGGAAGGCGATGCGGCGCCGCAGGATCAGCTCCGCCTCGATGCAGTAGGCGCCCACCAGGAAGGCCTCGCCCGGCGCGGACGGCTCCCCGCCCAGCGGCACCAGCAGCGGGTCCACCAGGAAGTCGTCGGAGGTGGAGCGGCACTGGGTGCGGTTCATCTCCAGCCCCACCAGACCTACGCCGTCGCTGGTCGTGCTGCGCTGGATGACCCGGGCCAGGGTGAGACCGCAGCCGTCGAGCAGGGAGCGGCCGGGCTCGCAGCGCAGCTGCAGGCCGCGTCGGCGGAGGGCCTCGGCGGCGCTCTGCCCGGGGGTGAGCTCGGTGTCGAGCATCCGCGCCAGCCAGGCGCCGCGGACCAGCTCCTGGTGGTACGGGTAGACCTGCCGCAGCGGCTCGCCGCGCCAGGTCACCGGTTCGTCGGGTCTCTGGGCGTCGTGCGCCTCCCAGAAGGTCTCCCAGTCCGTCCCGCTCTCCAGGTAGGACATGGGGAGGCCGCCGCCGATGTCCACGAAGCGGGGGCGGTGGCCCTGCGCATGCAGGGCGTCCACCAGCTCCACCGCTTCGCCGAGCGCCTGCACGCGAGCGTCCGGGTCGTAGCCGTGCAGGTGGAAGTGCACGCCGTCGATGCGCAGCGGTCCGGCGGGGTCCTGCCGCCCGGCCCAGTCGCGCCAGGTGTCCCGGCGCTCGCCGAAGCGGGTGGGGACGACGGGACCGCCCGGGGTCGGGGCCAGGCGCAGCGCCACCGGGACGGGCTCCGCGGCCGCGGCGGCGAGCGGCGCCAGCGCGGCGACCTCGTCCAGGGTGTCCAGCACCAGGGTCGCCCGCGCGTCCACCGCCCGGCGCAGCAGGGGCTCCGGTTTGATCGCCGAGGTGACCACGACGTCCTCGGGCGGGACGCCGAGGTCCAGCACCTGCTGGAGCTCCCGCTCGCTGCCGACGTCGATGCCGTGACCGCCGCGGTGCGCGGCGCGGACCAGGCCGAGGGTCTTGTTGGCCTTGCGGGCCACGAACACCCGGGCGTCGACGTCCCGGGCGTTCGCCGCGGCGAGCAGCTCCTCGGCGTGGCGCGCCAGCGGCGAGAAGTCGTGGACGTTCACGGGGGAGCCGTGCTCGGCCAGCAGGTCCCGGCAGCGCTCCGCATCGCCCAGCAGCGCGGTCATCCAGGGCTCGAGGCGGGCGGGCAGCGGCGGCAGGCCGTGGGCGGCGGCGCGCAGCTCCGCGGTGGGCGAGGGTCCCGGGGCGTCCGGGCCCTTCGTGGGGGCGGCGGTCATCCGGCGGTCTCTCCGATCGGGGAGGGAAGGGTCGACAGGCGGCGGGCGAGGCGCTCGGCCCAGGCCTCCGGCTCGGGGTGCAGGTGACGGTTCAGGGTGTCGTGGCCGAACGCCTCGTCCTCGGCGGCGCGCCCGATGACGGCCAGGCCCTCGAGGCGGTGGCCGTAGGCGTCCACGGGCGTGCCGTCGCCGGCGGTGCGGACGCCGCGCCGTCCCGGGCGCACGTGCAGGCCGGCGTCGGCCAGCAGGGAGCCCAGCAGGGGGTCGTTCACCGCGATCGCGCCCGGCGGGGGCAGCACCGCGTCCAGCACCACGTCGGCCGGTGCGGAGCCCTCGGGGATGCCGTGCAGACCGTCGCCGGTGATCCGCACCCCGGCGTCGAGCCAGGAGAGGTCCAGCGCACCGGAGTCCAGCATCGCCAGCAGCCGGCGCGCGGTGTCCAGCGGGGGGCCGAAGGCGAGGCGCTCCAGGCGGGCGGCGTCGCCGCGGAAGCGCAGCATCGCCTCCTCGGGGGCGTCGGTGCCGCGCAGACCGCGCATCACGGTGGGCAGCAGGGCCGACCAGGTACGGCCGAGAGCCCAGGCAGGGCCGGGCGCCCGGCGGCCCTCGGCGACGGCGACGCCGCGGCGCAGCATCCCGGCCGCGCGTCCGGGGCCCCGGGGCAGGTCCGGCTCGCAGCCGTGGGCGAGCACGTGCGCGACCGCCTCCCGCCCCGCCGTGGGGGCGGTCCCGGCATCCGCGGCGGCGAGCACGGCGGTGGCCGTGTCCAGCACCGCCGCGTGGACCGTCGCCGGTCCGTCCTCCGCCCCGCGCAGCGCCGCGGCGAGGTCGTCGGCGCCCCGCTCCAGCACGGCGCGGACCTCCTCGGGCAGGGGCGTGCGGGGGTCGGGCTTGGCGTCCAGCAGCAGCCCCTCGCGGGAGGTCGGCAGCAGCACCGCGGGCTCCGCGGAGGCGCGCTCGTGCACCAGGCCGGAGCCGTCGGGCGCGGGGCGGAAGCGCCCGCCGCGGCCCTCGGTGAGGGCGAGCGCGGCATCCAGGAAGGTCAGCGCCGCCCCGCGCAGCGCCACCCGGGCCCCGGGGGGAACCGCCTGGGCGGAGAGCATCGCCGCGACCGGCAGCACTCCCTCCCGCAGCGGGATCGTCGACCGCCAGGCGGGGGCGAGGGCGCCGGTGTGCCCGCTCGCGTGGCCGGTCACCACCAGCACCTCCGCGAAGGGGCCGAGCACCTGCTCGCGGCCGTCGCCGTCGGGCAGCACCCGCACCCGGGTCTCGCCCTCGCGGCCCCGGTCCACGCCGACGGCGCGGCCCCGGTGGAGCGTCAGCGGCACCAGCGCGCGGAGCGCCGCCTCCAGTCGCTGCCACCGTTCGTGCAGGTAGCGGCCGACCAGGGCGCGCGGCGGGTACGGCTCTCCGGCGGCCTCGGGGTCCGCGCGGCGCACCCACTCCGCGAAGGAGGGCCCGTCGCCGGTGGCGGGGGCGTCGAGGATCCGGGCGTCGACGTTCAGCCGCAGGCAGTCGGGCTGGTCCAGGGCGTAGCCGGACCCGGTGCCGGGATGCTCGCCGGACTCGATCACGGTCACCCGCAGCCCGGTGGGAGGGGCGTCAGCCAGGCGCACCGCGAGGGCCTCCAGGCTGAACAGCGCGCGCGGCCCGGCGCCGATCACGGCCAGCTCCAGGGCGGCGGCGGGCTCAGGCACGGCTCGCCGCCTCCTGCAGTGCGGCGGTCGCGGCGGTGAGCCCCGCGGTGTCGACCTCGAGGGTGGCCGCCACCCAGGCGTCGTCGTAGACGGTCTCCAGGTAGGGCGCGCCGCCGTCGTGCACCACGAACACCACGCGGGAACCCTCCGGAAGATCCGCGACCGTGCGGCCGAGGGCGGCGACGATGCCGCCGGTGGAGGCGCCCGCGAGGATGCCCTCGCGACGGGCGAGCAGCCGTGCCCCCACCACGCAGTCCCGCCCGCTGACCCGGTGCACAGCATCGGGCTCGACGGTGCGCGAGTGGTCGGTGACCACGCCGGCGCCGAGACCCGGCAGGGGGCGGGGCGCCGCGGTGCCGCCGAACAGCACGCTGCCCTCGGCGTCCACGGCGAGCAGCCGGGTGTCCATGCGGTGCGCGCGCAGGTAGGCGGCGCAGCCGGCGAGGGTGCCGACGGTGCTGGTGGCGGCGGCGAGCAGGTCGAGCCGATGGTCCAGGGCCTCGGCGATCTCCCGCATGGTGCCGTCGCGGTGGGCGCCGGGATTGGCGGGATTGCCGTACTGGTGGAGGTTCACGGCGCCCGGGATCTCCACCAGCAGCCGCTGCACCCGCTGCAGGCGCGCGGTGAGCAGGTCGCCGGTGTCCGGGTCGGGCTCGGAGACCAGGTCGACCTCCCCGCCGAGGGCCTCGATCGTGCGCACGGTGGTGGCGTTGGTGCGGGCGTCGACCACACAGACGAAGCGCAGTCCGTGGGCGGTGCAGACGCGGGCCAGGGCCACCCCCAGGTTCCCGGAGCTGGACTCGACGACGGTCCCGCCGGGGCGGAGCCGACCGGTGGCGAGGGCGTCGCGCACCATCGCCAGGGCCGGACGGTCCTTGGTCGAGCCGCCGGGGTTCACCGATTCGAGCTTGGCGAGGACCTCCACGCCGCTGTCGGGGAACAGATGCTGCAGCCGGACCAGAGGGGTGTTCCCGACCGCCGCGGAGACCCCGTCGACCACCGGGGGAGGGGCGCTCGCCGGGATGCTGTCGACATGTCCGGCATCGGTGCCGGGAACGGGGTGGACACAGGGGGATTCGGCGTGAGCCGGGCGCATGGTCACGGAGGTCAACGTACGGGACGAACCCCGGAACGCCCCGATCGGGGCGGCAACGGGACCGGGCGGTCGGGAAGCTGGGTCGCCTCCCGGGGCGGGGGCATAGGGTCGCCCGCACCTGACCGCGAGAGGAAGGCCCGACCATGGCACAGGACGACACCGACCAGCCGGAGCTCACCCAGCAGGACGTCGCCGAGCGGCTGCGCTCCGCCGGCCCGGTCATGCTGACCACCGTGGGTGGGGACGGCAAGCTGCTCGCCCACCCGATGACCATCCAGGAGGTCACCGACGACGTCGACATCTGGTTCTTCGTCGGGCTGTCCGGGGACCAGGCCGGCGCCCTGCGCGGCGACGGCGGAGGCAGCGCCGTGAACATCGCCGTCTCCGAGGCCGGCTCCTGGCTCTCCGTGGCCGGCAGCGCCGCGTTCGTCGAGGACCGGGCGACGGTGGAGCGGCTCTGGAACGACGCGGCCACGGCCTACTTCCCCGGCGGCATCGACGAACCGGACCTCGGGCTGCTGCGGGTGGACGGCGAGTCCGCCCAGTTCTGGGGGCTGCCCGGCGGGAAGGCCTCCGCGCTCGCCCAGATGGTCAAGCACCGCGTCACCGGCTCCCGACCGGCCGGCGGCAGCGCCACCACCGAGCTGTGAGCGGCACCGGGTCGCCGGGCCCGGAGCGCACCGCCGACGGACGGCACATCGTGGTCGACGGCCGCCGCTGGCGCGCCACCGACCCGGAGCTGCCCGGGGAGCTGGCCGCCGCGCTGCGCCGCGAGCTGGGCCGGGCCCGCTCCGCGATCGGACGCAGCCGGGAAGCCGAGGAGACCGCGCGTCTCCGCGGCCGCGTCCAGGTGGCCAAGGAGGGGCTGGGGGAGCGGGGGACCCCCCTGGTGGGAGCTGCCGGTGCAGCAGCGGATCGCGCGGGTGAAGGACCGGCTGCGGGAGCTCACGGACGGCTGAGGATCTCCGCTGGCTGCGCCTGAGCCCCGCCCGCCGCATCGGTGCCGATCCGTGACCGGCATCGACCGGCCCGGCCCGGCCGCCCGTCGCCCGGCGCTCGTAGAATCCGAGCATGGCCCGCCGGAAGCAGGAGACCCCCGCCCCCGCGGCTCCGGACCTCGCCGCGGGCTCGCACAAGGTGCTGAACAACAACGTGGTGATCGCCGTGGACGCCGCCGGGCGCGAGCGCGTGCTGATGGGCCGTGGCATCGGCTTCCAGTTCACCCATGAGGGCGAGATCGCGCCGGACCGCGTGGAGAAGACCTTCATCCTGGACCGGGGCGCCGAGGCGGACCGCACCCGTCGCCTGCTCACCGAGGTGCCCTACCCGGTGATCGAGGCCGTCACCCGCGCGGTCGACGAGGCCGAGCGCTCGCTGGGCCGCCACCTGGGCCGGCACGTCACCATCGGGATCCTCGACCACGTGCAGTTCGTCCTCGAACGCCTCGACGGGGGGCTGCGCATCCCCGCCACCACGATGCCCCAGCTGCGGGTGCTGCACCCCGCCGAGTTCGCCGCCGCGCAGCGGGCCTGCGCGGTCCTCGGCGAGGAGCTGGGCCGGGAGTTCCCGCCCGAGGAGACGGTCTTCGTGACCATGCACCTGCTGAACGCGACCCGCGGGGAGCCGCAGGGCTCGGCGGCGCTGCTGTTCCGGCGGGTGCAGCACGTGGTGGACACCGTCGAACGCGGCCTCGGCGTGCAGCTGAACCCCGAGACACCCGGCTACGCGCGCTTCGTGCTGCACGTCCAGTTCCTGCTGCAGCGTCTGGTGGACCGCACGATGCTCTCCAGCGCCGACACCTCCTTCTACGAGTTCGCCCGCCACAGCTACCCCGTCTCCCACGCGATCGCGCAGGACGTGAAGGCCTACGTCGCCGCCGCGACGAGCTCGGAGCTCACCGACGAGGAGCTGCTGTACATCACGGTGCACGTGGAGCGGCTGCGCGGGCAGGTGGCGCCCGCTGCGACCGAGCCGGAGGGCTCCGGTGATTCCGGGCCCGGGACAGGGGTCCTTCCCGCGTCTCCCGCGGAGGATGTACGCTGACTCCCGCAGGAGCTGCTCCTGCCGAGATCTTCGGATTGTGACCGCGCGAGCGGGCAAGACCTGGACTCACGAAACCTCTCCCCCGGGAGGGGTGTCGCCTGACGGCGGCTTCTCGTGGGCCAGGTTTTTTTGTTGCCCGATCCGCCCGCTCGCGCCCTCCGGTCCCGACCCCCACAGCAGTCCCCGCACCGAGGCGGGGACAGGAAGGCGGAGTCCGATGGCGGATTACGCGAAGACGGCGCAGGGCGTGCTCGCCGGCGTCGGCGGCGAGGAGAACGTGACCTCGCTCGTGCACTGCATGACCCGGCTGCGGTTCGTGCTCAAGGACGAGTCCAAGGCCGATTCCGCGGCCCTCAAGGCCGTCCCGGGCGTCATCACCACCGCGCAGGCCGGCGGCCAGTACCAGGTCGTGATCGGCAATGACGTGCCCGAGGTGTTCGCCGAGATCGGCAAGATCTCCAGCTTCGGCGGCGGCGAGGGCGGCGAGGCCGAGGAGGCCAAGGGAAACCTCTTCAACCGCTTCATCACCATGATCTCCTCGATCTTCACCCCCGTGCTGTGGGCGCTGGCCGGCACCGGCCTGCTCAAGGCCTTCCTCTCGGCCGCGGCCACCTTCGGCTGGATCGACACCGAGTCCAGCACCTACGTGGTGCTGTACGCCCTCTCGGACGCCTTCATCAATTTCCTGCCGATGGCGCTGGCGATCACCGCGGCCCGCTACTTCAAGGCCAGCGAATGGACCTCCTTCGCGATCGCCGGGGCCATGATGTACCCGACGATCACGGCCGCGGTCGGGGTCGAGGGGCTCACCTTCTTCGGCGTCCCCTTCACGATGGTCAGCTACGTCTCCAGCGTCATCCCGATCATCATCATCGTCTGGCTGCAGAGCCACGCAGAGAAGGTCCTCTACGCGAAGCTGCCCGGCGCGATCCGCCGCTTCGTCACCCCGATGATCGTGGTGCTGATCGGCGTGCCGCTGGTCTTCGTCGTCATCGGCCCGATCTCCGACTTCCTCTCCAGCGGTCTCGGCAACGGTGTCGGCTGGGTGTTCGACGTCGCCCCCTGGGCCGGCGGCGCCATCATGGGCGGCCTGTGGCAGGTGTTCGTGATCTTCGGCCTGCACTGGGGCCTGGTCCCGCTGTTCCAGCTCGAGTTCCAGACCACCGGCCAGATGCTGCTGATCGCTCCCGTCTTCGCCGCCGTGCTCGCCCAGGCCGCCGCCGTGGCCGGCGTGTGGGTGCGCGCCAAGGATCCCAAGCGGAAGTCCCTGGCCGCCCCCGCCACCCTCTCCGGCTTCCTGGCCGGCATCACCGAGCCCGCCATCTACGGCCTGAACCTGCCGCTGAAGCGGCCCTTTGCCTTCGGCATCGTCGGCGGCGCCATCGGCGGCGCCATCATCGCGATGGGCGACGTGTTCTCCACGGCCTTCGTGGTGCCCTCCGGTCTGGCCGTCACCGCCCTGCTCGGTAACGGCAGCATGGTCTTCCTGTTCCTCGGCCTCGCGGTCGCGATCGTCGTCGCCTTCGGCCTGACCGTGATCGTCGGCTTCGACGAGCCCGTGGAGGAGGACGCCGCCCCGGCGGCCCCCAACACCGCCAACGACGTGGCCGTGATGAGTCCGCTGGACGGCACCGCGGTGCCGCTGTCCGAGGTCGACGACCCCGTCTTCGGCGGGGGAGCCCTCGGCAAGGGCGTCGCCATCAGGCCCCGCAGCGGCGCGCTGTACGCGCCCTTCGACGGCACCGTCGTCGCGGCGTTCCCCACCGGCCACGCCTTCGGCCTGCGCCACGCGGACGGCACCGAGCTGCTGATCCACGTCGGCCTGGACACCGTGAAGCTGAACGGCGAGCACTTCACCGTCGCCGTCACCTCCGGGCAGGAGGTCCGCGCCGGTGACCTGCTGGTCGAGTTCGAGACCGCCGCCATCGAGGAGGCCGGCTTCGATCTGATCACCCCGGTCATCGTCACCAACGGTGAGCTGTACCCGGAGATCTCCGGGCCCGCCGCCGGCCCCGTCGGCCACGGCGACCCGCTGTTCACGGCCGTCTCCGTCGACTCCCTCGTCACCACCAACTGATCCGCTCACGGACACGCACAGACAAGGAGCACACACCATGACCGACGCGACCACCACCCCGGTCCCGCGCTTCCCCGAGGGCTTCCTCTGGGGCGGCGCCACCGCCGCGAACCAGGTCGAGGGCGCCTACGCCGAGGGCGGCAAGGGCCTCTCCGTGCAGGACGTGATGCCCCGCGGCATCTCCGGTCCCCGCAGCGCCGAGCCCACCGAGGACAACCTCAAGCTCATCGGCATCGACCACTTCCACCGCTACGCGGAGGACATCGCCCTGTTCGCGGAGATGGGCTTCACCGTCTACCGCTTCTCCATCGCCTGGAGCCGCATCTTCCCCCGCGGCGACGAGGCGACCCCGAACGAGGAGGGCCTGGCCTTCTACGACCGGATCCTCGACGAGCTGGAGAAGCACGGCATCGAGCCGCTGGTGACGATCTCCCACTACGAGACGCCGCTGGCGCTGGCCGAGGAGTACGGCGGCTGGCGCAGCCGGGAGCTGATCGGCTTCTACGAGCGCTACGCCCGCGTGCTCTTCGAGCGCTACGGCTCCCGCGTGCGCTACTGGCTGACCTTCAACGAGATCAACTCGCTGCTGCACGCCCCCTTCATGTCCGGCGGCATCGACATCTCGCAGGGCGAGGTGCCGCGCCAGGAGCTGTTCCAGGCCATGCACCACGAGCTGGTGGCCTCCGCCCGCGCCACCCGCCTGGCCCGGGAGGTCGCCCCCGCGGCGCAGATCGGCTGCATGGTGCTGTCCATGCCCGTCTACCCGCTCACTCCCTCGCCGGACGACGCCCTCGCGGTGCTCGCCGCCGACCACGGCAACCTGGTCTACGGCGACGTGCACACCCGCGGCGCCTACCCCGGCTACTTCCTGCGAACCCTGCGCGAGGAGGGCATCGAGCTGGACATCACCGAGCAGGACCGCGAGGACCTGCGCAACACGGTCGACTTCGTGTCCTTCAGCTACTACATGTCCATCGCGGAGACCGCCGACCCGGAGCTGCGGGTCGAGGGCGAGGGCAACATCATGGGCGGGGTCACGAACCCGACCCTGCCCGCGAGCGAGTGGGGCTGGCAGATCGACCCCGTCGGCCTCCGCCTCGTGCTCAACCAGTTCTGGGACCGCTGGCAGAAGCCGCTGTTCATCGTCGAGAACGGCCTCGGGGCCCGCGACGAGCTGGTCCAGGTCGACGGGAAGAAGACCGTCATCGACGACTACCGCATCGCCTACCTGAACGACCACCTGGTGCAGGTGGCCGAGGCGGTCGAGGACGGCGTCGAGGTGCTCGGCTACACCGCCTGGGGCCCGATCGACATCATCGGCGCCTCCACTGCGCAGCTGTCCAAGCGCTACGGCTTCATCTACGTGGACCGAAACGACGACGGCACCGGCAGCCTCGACCGCTACAGGAAGAAGTCCTTCGACTGGTACGCCGAGGTGATCCGCAGCAACGGCGGCAGCCTGACGCGCTGATCATCCGGGTGGGCCGGGCGTACCGTATGGGACGCCCGGCCCACCCGTCGAGGGGTGCCTGGCCCCACCCGTCCTCCGTTCCCCGTTCGAAGGAAACCCGCCCCGCGTGACCAGCACCGCCAGCCCCCGCCGCAGCCTCTTCGTCGACGTCGACGGCACCATCCTCGACCACGAGCGCGGCATCGCCCCCTCCACCGTCACCGCCCTCCGGGCCGCCCGCGCCCGGGGCATCCCGGTGTTCCTGTGCACCGGCCGCGCCGCCGGGGACATCCCCGCCGCGGTCCGCGCCATCGGTGTGGACGGGGAGATCACCAACGGCGGCGCCTTCGCGGAGGACGACGGCGTGCTGGTGCTGGACAAGCCCATGCCCCGCGTCGACGCCGAGCGGATGCTCGCGTTCTTCGTCGCCGAGGGCCTGCCCCACTTCGTGCAGACCCACGACGCCGTCTTCGCCAGCGACGACATCCGCGACCTCTACCAGGGCTTCCTCGCCCGGATCCGCGAGGCCAGCCGGAAGGACCACGAGACCGTCGGCGCGCCGGCCGTCGAGGAGACCGGCCCCCAGCGCAGCTTCCGGCCCATCGAGGAGGTCGACCTCGACCATGTGGCCAAGGGGATCTTCGCCTCCGATAACCCCGGCACCGTGGATGCCGTGCACGCGGCGCTCGGCGACCGCTTCCTGGTGATCCCCGGTTCGATGCCCATGCCCACCGGCTCCAACGGCGAGGTCAGCCTGCTCGGCACGGACAAGGGCGAGGGCGTCCGCGCGATCCTCGCCCACCGTGGCCTCGACGCCGCGGACGCCATCGGCATCGGCGACAGCTGGAACGACCGCGAGATGTTCGACGTGGTCGGCACCTCCGTCGTGATGGGCCAGGCCGACCCCGAGCTGCAGCGCCATGCCGACCTGCTCACCGCCTCCGTCGGCGAGGACGGCGTCGCCACCGCCCTGGCACACCTGGGCCTCATCGGCCCCGCCTGACCCCCCGCCTGCCCGGGCCCGGCCCGGCCGTTCCCGCGCGCAGCTTCACCTGTCCCCACCCGGCCCCTGTCCCGTTTTTCGACGATCTCTGCCAGTTTCTGGCAGGGATCGTCGAAATTCTGGCGGCAGAGCTGGGGGGCCGGGGCGACGTACGCTGGAGGAGCGTGTGAGGCGGTGGTGATGAGCTCGATCGTGGTGAGGAACCTCGACCCGCTGGTGAAAGATGCCCTGACGGAACGGGCGCGCGAACGCGGCCGATCTCTGGAGGCCGAGGTGCGGGACATCCTCACCCGAGCCTCCCAGCAGCGGCGATACGCGAACCTCGGGCTGGCCTTCCTGGCCGTGGGCAAGGAGAACGGGGGAGTGGAGGAGCTGCCGCTGTCGCCACGAGCGGATGTGGCACGGGCTGCCCACCCCGAGTGACCCAAGCATCCCCGCGATCATCAACCCCTGGGACTGAGCGTCGCATGCCGATCGTTCCTGGTCAGGCGCGGGCGGCGGCCCAGTCGAGGAAGTCCTCGGCGGCGATGACGGGCTTGCCCCAGGCGGCCGCCTTCTTCGCCTTGGTGGACTGGCTGCCGCGCTCGGCGACCACCAGCACGTCGGTGCGGGTCTTGGTCACCGACGGCACCGGGCGCAGGCCCTGCTGCTCCGCGAGGCGCTCCATCCCGTCTCGGCCCAGCGCGCCGTGCACGGCGGAGGTCACCTCCCCGGTGAAGCACACCCGCGTGCCCGGCACCAGCAGCGCCGTCAGGTCCACCTCCGCCTCGGGCGCGAAGTCCGAGGGCAGGATCGGCAGCTCCAGGTGCTCCTCGAGGCCTCGGAGTCGAGCCACCACCGGCGCATCCCGGTCCGTGACCCGGCCCCACGCCTGCTGCAGCGCCGCGGCGAGCAGGGCGGCGGCATCGTCCTCGGCGGAGATGTTCCCGCCCACGACGAACGCCTCCGGGGCCTCGGTGCCCCCCGGACCGGTGGTGCGGGCCAGCAGGTAGCCGTGGCCGCGGGGGAGCGCGGCGAAGGCGGTTCCGGCCGGGGCGTCCCAGTGTCCGTCTTCGCGCAGGCGCCGCGCCGCATCCCGGATGGCGTGGGCGCGGTCCAGGGCGGTCGGGGCACGCAGCGCGGCGCGCTCCGCTGTCGTCAGGTCCGCGGCGGGCAGCTCGATGCCGAGCGGCATCGGCAGCACCTGCCCGTGCCGCTTGAGCTCGAAGTCGACCAGGTCCAGCTGCTCGTCGATGCCCACCCCGACCGGTACCCGCCCGGCCAGCAGCGGTCCGAGCGCCGGCCAGGCCTCGGTGAGCACCGGCGCGAGCTGCACGTCCCGCGTGGTCAGCGCGAAGTCGGTGGCCGCGGAAAAGAGGTCCTGGGTGGGGTTGACGACCGTGGTGGCCTCGTCGCCGTCGTCGGTGACCAGGGCGATCTCCACCGGACGGGGCCGATAGCGGTCGCCGCGGTTGCCGACCAGCAGCGCCGCCAGGTACACCTCGCCGACCGGTGCCTCGGGAGAGGCGGCTGCGGCGCCGGCCAGGAAGCGGCGCACCCGGATGTCGGTCTTCAGGTCCCGGGGCAGCACGTCGCGCTTCAGCACCAGACCCTCCAGCGAGGTGCAGCGGGACAGCGCGACGTACAGCTGGCCGTTGGCGAAGGTGCCGCCGGTGAGGTCCACGACCACCCGGTCCAGGGTCTGCCCCTGGCTCTTGTGGATGGTGATGGCCCAGGCCAGCTTCATCGGCAGCTGGGTGAAGGTGCCGACCACCTCGTGCACCAGACGGCCGCCTTCCACCTCCGGGCGGGTGACGTCCCAGGTGTGGGGGCGCACCGTGACCGCGGAGCCGTCGCGCAGCAGCACCTCGGCGAGCATGTCGCCCGGCTCCTCGGGGTCGGGGCGGATCGCGGTGATCCGGCCCAGGCTGCCGTTCACCCAGCGGTCCAGCGGGTCGTTGCTGAGCATCATCACCTGCGCGCCCTCCGCGATCCGCAGCAGGTCCTCGGTGGGATGCTCGAAGCCGGTGGTGTCCCCGGTGATGCGAGCGGGGATCGTGTCGACCGGGCCGGGAAGGCGGTCGAGCTGCTGCCGGTTGCGGGCGGTGACGATGCGATTGGTGGTGGCCAGGGTCAGCCAGAACTCGTCCAGCGGCGGCTCGAACTCCTTGTCGGTGCGGTCGTTCATGGCCGCGCGGGCGTCCTCCAGCAGGGAGCCCTCCCGCACCGCGTTCAACAGCTCCACCAGGGCGGAGTCCCCGGCCTGGCGGAACACCGTGCCCAGCTCCACCACCGCGAAGCGGTCCCGATCGAAGGAGTCGGCGGAGAAGAAGAACGGGGTGCCGTAGCGCTGCTCGATGTGCGCGGCCTCGGCATCGGTCACCACCGGCGGCAGCTGGTACAGGTCTCCCACCAGCACCAGCTGCACCCCGCCCAGCGGTGTGCCAGGTCGTGGGCCGAAGCGCTCCAGCGCCGCGGTGAGGGCGTCGAACAGGTCGGCGCGGACCATCGAGGCCTCGTCGACGATGAGGATGTCCAGCTCCGCCAGCACGGAGGCGAAGCGGCCCGGACGGTAGCGGGCCGAGCGCACGAACTCCTCGTCCACGCCGAGCGGGAAGGAGAACAGGCGGTGGATCGTGTACCCGCCGACGGTGAGCGCGGCGATGCCGGTCGGCGCCACCGTCAGCGCGGTGCGGTCCGTGGTCTCCAGGAAGTGCCGGATCAGCGTGGACTTGCCGGTGCCCGCGCGGCCGGTGAGGAACAGGTGGTCCCCGCCGTGCAGGTGGTCCAGCGCCGCCTGGAACTCCTTGGTGATCGTGAGGGTGGTCATCGGGTGTTCTTCCCGTTCCCGCAGTTCCCGCGTTCGCAGGGTCGTGTCATTCGTGTCATTCGCGGGCTTGAGCGTAGAGGGCTGAGCACTCAGGGCACTGCGGCATCGCTTCGTGATCTTGGCGGGGCACGAAGTACACGCCGCAAAGAGAACGAGCTCCGGTTCCATTGATGGTGCGCAGGGCGAGGTTCCGGCGATGGACGTAATGGGCGTGAGTCGTCGGCTCGGAGAGGGCGCGGATCCCCTGTCCGTTGAGCGCGCTGAGTTTGGCGACACGGCGTTCGAGAGTCCCCGTGGGGAGCATGTTCGAGAAGGAGGCTCGCGATTCACCGAAGTAGGCATCCCAGTCGGTTTCCGGGGGGTGGAGGACGGCGAGTAATGTGTTGCGGAGGCCCGTGGTGGTCCGGCTGCCCTTCCATCCGGGCTGTTCCTGCACGTCGATAACGACTTCCTCCCAGTTGTCGTCGTCCTCGACGTAGCGCACGACCTTGAGCCCTACGTGAGCGATCGTGGAGGACTGGGAACTGTCCGTGGTCGCGGCAGGGCGGGGGACATCGAATTCCACATAGCCGCCAGTTGCGACAGTCCGCAGGTGTGTGGTCAGCGCGCGCTGGATGTCGAGGTGCCATTCACCGACCAGTGCAGATGCCCTCTCGCGCTTCCAGAGCAAGGTGTCGTCTTCCGTCGGGAGCAGTGCCGCCATGCTCTCGTTCTGCTCGCGTCGCTCCAGGGCCTTGTAGAAGTCGTCGCGGTCCTCGTGTCCACCTTTCGCGAGGCCGGCAGCGACTACCCAGCAGACCCCGGCGGCATCGATCCAGATGGCACCTCGCCACTGGCCAGCGCGGATCTCGAAGAACGTCTTGCTGCTGACTGACTTAATGGTCCCGGCGTGAGTGTCCTCCGTCTGGTCCTCGCCGAAGCTCTCGGCAGCCTTCCGGAGAAGGGGGTGGTCCAAACCGGTGAAAGGGAGGGCATCGCCCGGGCGACCATCCATCACCGTGCGACGCACGAACGGCCCGCCCCAATCTGCGTCGAGTTCATCGGTGATAACGCGCAATGTGGGGCGGGCCGTGCGGTGCATGGACTCATGATGCCCGATAGGCGGTGAACTGCGGCGGGGCTCAGAGGAGTTCGGCGAGTTCCTCAGCGGCACGTGCGTCCACGGCATCGCGATGGGCGAAGTCGGCGGCGAGTCGACGTCGTGACTCGTGCCGTGCGATCTGGAAGTTCATGAGGTCGCGCATGAAGATGCGTCGATCCCGACCGACACGGTGTGAGGGGATCTCTCCGTCGTCCAGGAGCTTGTACAGATGCGTGCGGCTCATGCCCAGGCGCTTCGCGGCCGCGTTGGGCGACAGGGTGTCTGAGGGGTCGAAGGCGACGATGTCGTCGTCATTGCGCAGGCAGGCGACGAGGGCGTGGAGGAGTTCCTTCGATTCCACGGGCAGGTCATCGGCAAGGGATTCGAGGCAATCGACCTGGTCATCAGGGATCGGCAGCGAGGTGAGAGTTTCCATGGCTCCTTCTCGTCAAGTGACACCACTGCAACAGATGTCATAGATGACTCTAGGCGTCTCGTCGCCCCTCATGCAAGCTGGAGTGTCAACGCTGTGGAGGAACCCACTGAAGCGCCCTGGGTTCCGTTCCGAGTCTCAGCAAGGAGAATCGGAGCTTGCCCAAGAAGTTCAGTCCAGAGCTGCGTGACCGCGCCGTGCGCATGGTCCACGACCGTCAGGCCCGCGAGGGCGGTCCCCGTGCAGCATCGATCCGCGCCGTCGCACCACAGCTCGGCGTCGGCACCGAGACCCTGCGGATCTGGTGCAACCGTTACGGCCCCACCGAACCAACCGGCCCGGGAGAGCCGCTCGAGGAGGAGAACCGTCGGCTCCGGCGAGAGCTGGCTGAGGCGCGACGCGCGAACGAGATCCTGAAAGCCGCCTCAACGTTTTTCGCAGCGGAACTCGGCCGCCCCACGACGAAATGATCGCGTTCATCGACATGCACCGCGAGAAGTTCGGGGTCGAGGCCATCTGCCGCATCCTCGGAGCGACAGAATGTGGGTTCATCACCTCCCGCGGATACCGCGCAGCCAAGAGCAGGCCAGCCTCCGCTCGAAGCATGCGGGATGAGATCCTCGTGGAGGAGGTGATGCGGATTCATCAGGAGAATTACAGCGTCTACGGGGTCCGGAAGATGTGGCACGCCATGCGCCATGCGGGATGGGACGTGGGCCGAGACCAGGTAGCACGGCTGATGAAGATCGCAGGCCTCCAGGGCGTCCGCCGAGGTCGCAAGCCCGTCACCACCCGCCCCGCAGCCCGAGATGACCAGCGTCCCGACCTCGTCGAGCGGAGGTTCGTTGCGGACCGGCCGCAGCAGCTCTGGGTTGCCGATATTACCTATGTCCGAATACTCACCGGATTATGCTACGTCGCGTTCATCACCGATGCCTTCAGTCGGAGAATAGTCGGCTGGGCAGTCGCGCCAACCCTCCACACGGAGAACCTGCCACTGCTGGCATTGGAGCACGCACTTCTTTCAACGGGGGCGAGCAGGAATGAGAGCGGACTGATCCACCACTCCGACCGGGGCAGTCAAGGCGGATTCAACAGGTCGTCGCAACACCTTGATGTCGGAGGTGTTCGAGCATGGCCACAAAGGACTGGACCAAGAAGACGAGCGACGCGGCAGAGGAGCTTCGTCGGCAATGGCGTGCTGACCGGGCGCTGAGACCGCCGATGCGCTCGCCCGGACGTCCAGACCCGTCCCGGGAGGTGCAACGGCAGTTCTGGCGTCTGATCGCCACGGGCATCACGTCGGCAGAAGCGGCGCTCGCGGTCGGCGTGTCCGTGCCGGTCGGGTCCCGCTGGTTTCGCCACGCTGGCGGCATGCCGCCCATCTCGCTTGCTGAGCCCACCGGCCGATACCTGAGCTTCGAGGAACGCGAGGAGATCGCCATCCTGCACGCCCAGGACAAGGGCGTTCGTGAGATCTCCCGCGTGATCGGGCGTGACCCCGGAACCGTCTCACGCGAGCTGCGCCGCAACGCGGCGACTCGTGGCGGGAAGCTGGAGTACCGGGCCACGGTCGCCCAGTGGAAGGCGCAGCAGGCGGCCAAGCGGCCCAAGGTCGCGAAGCTTCTCAAGAACGAGAACTTGCGCCAATACGTCCACGAGCGGCTCGCCGGCGATGTTCGCCGGCCCGACGGCACGATCGTCACGGGCCCCACCCCGGCCCCGTGGAAGGGGCTGAACAAGCCGCACCGAGCGGACCGGCGGTGGTCGCTGGCCTGGAGCCCGGAACAGATCTCTCAGCGCCTGAAGCTCGACTTCCCCGATGATGAGTCCATGCGCATCAGCCACGAGGCGATCTACCAGTCGCTGTTCATCGAGGGCCGGGGGGCGCTCCAGCGAGAACTGGTCACCTGTCTTCGCACCGGTCGCGCGTTACGGCGTCCCCGGGCCCGGTCACGGAACAAGCCCGGTGGGCATGTCACGGCCGATGTGATCCTCAGCGAACGCCCCGCGGAAGCCGAGGACCGCGCCGTGCCCGGTCACTGGGAAGGCGACTTGATCATCGGCACAGGCAGGTCGGCGATCGGGACGATCGTTGAGCGCAGCAGCCGCTCAACGATCCTGGTCCACTTGCCCCGCATGGAGGGCTGGGCAGAGAAACCCCATGTAAAGAACGGGCCATCGCTGGGCGGCTACGGGGCCGTCGCGATGAACGCGGCGCTGAGTGCATCGATCACCACGCTGCCCGAACAGCTGCGCAAGACCCTAACCTGGGATCGCGGGAAGGAGCTCTCGGGGCACGCGCAGTTCGCGATGCAGACCGGCACGAAGGTGTTCTTCGCAGACCCCCATTCACCGTGGCAGCGACCGACGGACGAGAACACCAACGGCCTGCTCCGCCAGTACTTCCCCAAAGGCACAGACCTCTCGCGATGGTCCGCCGGGGACCTCGAGGCCGTCGCTCACGCACTCAACAACCGCCCCCGAAAGGTCCTCCAGTGGAATACACCCGCCGAAGTTTTCGAAGAGCAACTACGCTCACTACAACAACCCGGTGTTGCAACGACTGGTTGAACCCACGCAATACGTCTCTCTCGCCTACTCAGACGCTCTTCTCACTGCAGGTGTGAAAGCCTCGGTCGGCACCGTCGGTGATAGCTACGATAACGCGCTGGCCGAAACAGTGAATGGTCTCTACAAGGCGGAGCTGATCTACTCCAAGCGGATCTGGGAGTCAGTCAGCGAGGTCGAGCTCGCCACGATGGACTGGGTCCACTGGTGGAACACGGCCCGGCTCCACGAAGCTCTCGACTACCGCACCCCCGCAGCGGTCGAAACGTCCTACACTCACCCCACGACGACCGCGCCCGCGACCGTCTAACCACGGAACGAAACCCAGGGCGCTTCACTACGACGCGTTTCGCTGCAGCGGTGTACCCGCTGCTGTAAGCAAGGGGGAGGGTGATCAGCACCGTCGCCAGGCCTGCGCCCAGATAGACGGTGGCAAGGAGCAGGCCAAGCGGCGAACCGCTGATGGCTGCGCTCACGGCGATGAACGCTATGCCGAGTGATGTTGCAGAGATCAACGCAGCTGCACCCGCGATCAGGTTCTGGTCCTTCCTCTCGAGGAAGGTCGCGGCGGCCAGAGTTTCCTCGATCGCGCCGTGGACCGGCACCTGGCTGTACCCCTCCAGGCGGAGGTTGACCTGCCTCCGTTGACGGACGTCGAGGACGGTGCGCTTCTTCGTCATACGTCCATCGTGCGGACGGGTCTGACAAAGCAGACGGCCCGCACCCCGCCGAAGCGGGATGCGGGCCGTCGAGGCGGGGGCTGCGCGCGCCCCGGGGGACCGGTCAGACCGGTCCCGGAGGGATCAGATGCCCTCGATGTTGATCGCGGAGATGCCGCGGTCGGTGCGCTCGGTCTCGAAGGAGACCTTCTGGTTCTCCTCGAGGTTGCGGTAGCCGGAGCCGGTGATGTTGCTGAAGTGGGCGAACACGTCGGCGGAGCCGTCGTCGGGGGCGATGAAGCCGAAGCCCTTGTCGGCGTTGAACCACTTCACGGTGCCAGTAGCCATGCGGAATTTCCTTCGATACGAAGAGCAGCGTCTGCGCTCTGTGCGGGCGCGGCGGCGTCTCCGCCACGCGGCCCCGCACCGACGGTCCGGCGTGCGCCGGACCCGAGCGGGGAGTCTTGAGGGGTGCGTGCCGAGCCGGTGCCGTCGTCCGGGCAGACCGCAGCGGCCGCTCGGCGCGCAGTGCGCGAGGGCTCGTCGGTCGGGCGGGGAGGGCAGGGGATGGACGTCCGCGGGGCCCGATGGGGCTCGGTCGTCGTTCGGCTGGAGATCTCGATCAGATCCTCGGTATCACGCGGAGCGCACGGTGCGCTCATGGTCCGTAGACCAATGTTCAACGATAGGGGATCGATACTGTCCAAGGCAATCCCATGTGCCCCGCTCCACGCCCGTCGATGCAGATGGCGACCGTAATGCCCGGGATGTCGGTCCTTCGGTCCCGGACGGAGTGACCACTGGCTCGGCCACTGCCGCGAGCCCGCACCTAAACTGTCCGCGACGACCGCGGCCTGATCCCGATCCGTACAGCGAGGTGTGAGCGATGATCGACGTGCTCTGGGGCATCGGAGGGATGGCGGGGCTGCTGTTCATCGCCTTCGCCCTCTCCAGCAATCGGCGGGCCGTCCGCCCCCGCACCGTGATCGCGGCGCTCGCCCTGCAGGTGGGCTTCGGCGTGCTGGTGCTGTTCTGGGGACCCGGCCGCTGGCTGCTGCAGCAGGTCTCCACCGGCTTCCAGGCCGTCATCGACACCTCCGGCGAGGGCATCTCCTTCCTGTTCGGTTCGCTGATCCCCGAGGAGGGCAGCGTCTTCGCCCTGCAAGTGCTGCCGGTGATCGTGTTCTTCGCCTCGCTCACCGCGGTGCTCTACCACTGGGGGATCCTGCAGAAGGTGGTCGAGCTGCTCGGCGGTGCCCTCGGCAAGCTGCTGGGCACCAGCCACGCCGAGTCCGTCAACGCCGCCGCCAACATCTTCGTCGGCCAGACCGAGGCGCCCCTGGTCATCCGGCCCTACATCAAGCGCCTCTCCCGCTCCGGCCTGTTCGCCGTGATGGTCGGCGGTCTCTCCACCGTCGCCGGCTCCGTGCTGGTGGGCTACTCCCTGCTCGGCGCCCCGCTGGAGTACCTGATCGCGGCGAGCTTCATGGCCGCCCCCGGCGCCCTGCTGATGGCGAAGATCCTGGTGCCCGAGGACGACCCCGAGGCCGTCGCCCGCGAGCAGGAGCTGGTCCACGCCGGCCGCACCCGCCGTCGCGGCGCCGCCGGCACCACGGCCTCCCCGGGTGCCGCGGCCGAGGGGGAGACCCCGCTCGAGGCCGAGGCCGACGCGGAGGTGAGCGAGGAGGCCGACGAGCTCGCGGAGATGAAGCATCGCAACGTCATCGACGCCGCCGCCTCCGGCGCCTCCGACGGCCTGCGCCTGGCCCTGAACGTCGGCGCCATGCTGCTGGCCTTCATCTCCCTGATCGCCCTGCTGAACCTCCTGATCGGCGTGGTCGCCGGCTGGTTCGGCTACGGCGACCTCACCTTCGAGCAGATCCTGGGCTGGGTGTTCTCCCCGGTGATGATGATGATCGGCGTGCCCTGGAGCGAGGCGGTCGACGCCGGCAGCTTCCTGGGCCAGAAGATCGTGCTCAACGAGTTCGTGGCTTTCTCGAACTTCGCCCCCACCATCGGCGACTTCAGCCCCAAGACCGCCGCGATCATCACCTTCGCCCTCACCGGCTTCGCGAACCTCAGCTCCTTCGGCATCCTGCTGGGCGGCCTCGGCGGCCTGGCCCCCGAGCGTCGCAGCCAGATCGCCGAGCTCGGCATGCGTGCCATCCTCGGCGGCACCCTGGCGAACCTGATGAGCGCCACCATCGCGGGCGTGCTGATCGGCTGACCGCGCAGCGGAACGATCATCCCGGTGACGGCCGGCGGGCCCCGGTCCGCCGGCCGTCACCGAGTGCGTCGACCCCACGTGCACGGCGGGGTACGAGGAGGGGGCCTACACCGAGATCTCCACGACCGCCGCCCGGTTCACGGCCTCCGCGACCGAGGACCTCGAGGCGCCGGAGCTGACCGTCAGCCTGACCTCCGTCGTCGACGGGCCGCTGACCACCCTCACGCTGCGCTATCAGAACGCCGGCAGCGGGACCGACGGCCAGCAGCAGGACATCGGCATCTCGCCGATGACCTTCACCGCCGAGGACTGTCCGGCCTGATCCCGCCCGGACACGGCGACGGCGGCGGACACGGTGCCCTTGGCGTCCTCGACGGCCTCCTCGCCCTGCGCCTTGACCTGCTGGGTCTTGCCCTCGGTCTCCATCTCCTTGTTGTCCGTGAGCTTGCCCAGGCCCTCCTTGGCCTTCCCGGCCAGGCGGTCAGCGGTGCTGTTGTCGTTCGTGCCCATCAGGTTCTCCTCGGTCGTACGGGTGACGACGGTCACGTCGCCTCGGTCATTCTAAGGACGGCGGAGCACACAGCCCAGTCGGGACTGACCGCCCGGTCGCCGGCTCAGGACCGATGCCGGCTCCACCACAGCGCCGCCTGCACCCTCGACTCCAGACCGAGCTTGTCCAGCGCGTGGCCCAGGTGGGACTTCACGGTGGTGACCTCGACGAACAGCTCCCGGGCGATCTGCTGGTTGCTCATCCCGCGGGCGACCAATGCCAGCACCTCCTCCTCGCGGCGGGTGAAGCGCGGCGGCCCGCCCACCGGCTCCGGCTCCGCCTCAGGGGCGCGCTCGTGCAGGGCGGCGACGACGGTGCGGGTCGCGGCGGGGGAGAGCACCGCGTCGCCGCCGTGGACGTCGCGCACCGCCTGCACGATCCGGGCCGGCTGCTCGGACTTCACCAGGTAGCCGTCGGCCCCGGCGGCCAGGGCCCCGAGCACGGAGGCGTCGAGGTCGAAGCCGGAGATCACCAGCACCCGCGCCCCGGTCTCCCGCAGTCGCGGGGTGATCTCGATGCCGGTGGCGCCGGGCATGCGGACGTCGGTGAGCACCACCTCGGGGCGATGCTCCCGGGCGGCGGCGAGGGCGCTGGGACCGTCGGCCGCCTCGGCGACGACGGCGATGCCCGCGGCGGCCTCCAGCAGGGCGACCAGGCCGGAGCGGACCGCGGGGTGGTCCTCGGCGACCAGCACACGGATCGGCTGCCCGGAGGGACTGGTGCTCATGGCGTCTCCTGCGGTGTCGGTGTCGGGGACGAGGGCGAGGGCGAGGGCGAGGGCGGGGCCGAAGGGGAGGGTGCGGGCGCGGCGGGACGGGCGGGGAGGCGCGCCTCGACCAGCCAGCCCCCCGTGCCGTCAGTGCCGTCAGTGCCGTCGGGGACGTCGGACGGGCCGGAGCGGGCGGTGCCGCCGACGGCCCGGGCCCGGGCGGACAGCGAGTCCCGGCCCAGGCCGGTCCCGACGGGGCCGCCGTCCCGGGCATTGCGCAGCGTGAGCACGACCTCCTCGCCGTTCCGGTGCAGGCGCAGGGACATCGGCGCGCGGCCGTGACGCAGGGCGTTGGCGACGGCCTCGGTGGCGATGCGCAGCAGGGCCGCCCGCACCGCCGGGTCCACCCGCTCGGGGTCGGCGGCGGCCGGGTCCAGCTCGATCCCGGCGGCCGGGTCTCCGCCCCGCAGGCGTTCCGCGAGCGCCTCCCAGTCCACGGTGACCTCGGGGGCCGCCTCCGCATCCTCGGCCAGCACCGTGATCATCGCGCGCAGGTCCCGCAGCGCCGCCCGGGAGGACTCCCCGGCGGTGGCCAGGGAGCGGTCCCGCGCCTCGCCCGTGGGCAGGGTGGCGGCCAGGCCCGTGTGCAGGGAGACCGCGCCGAGGTGCCCGGCGATCACGTCGTGCAGGTCGTGGGCGATGCGCCGCCGTTCGGCCTCCACCTCCTGCTGGGCGCGGCTGCGGGCCAGGGCCTGCTCCGCGGCGGCCAGCGCCTCGGCGTCCCGGCGGGCCTGCCGGTGGTGGCGCACCTCCCAGGCCCACAGCAGCGGCGTCATCACCAGCAGCGTCGCCAGCAGCAGCACGCCCCACAGGTGCGGCCCGAAGCCGCCGATGATCCAGGCGAGGGCGAAGGCGAGCACGCTCAGCGCCGTGCCGAGGACCGTGGTGGCGCGGGCCAGGCGGCGGGAGCCGTGGTTCACCGGCTCGAAGAGGGCCTCGAACAGCAGCAGGTAGGCGCCGAGCTGCCCGCCGCCGAGGATCTCGATCACGGACAGCGGGCCGGCGACGGCCAGCACCACCACCGGCGCGCGGCGGCGCAGCACCGTCGAGGCGGCCCCCACGATCAGCAGGGGGAGGGAGACCGAGGTCGGCCAGAGCGGTTCCCCGCCGAGCACGGGATTGTTGTCCAGGCCGGCAGCCGCCAGCACCGTCACGATCGCCACGTACAGCAGTGCCACCCTCACGTCCCCGGCCTCCACCCGCGGGGGAGCGGGGCGCGGGTCGTCGGCGGTGGTCTCCATGTCGGCAGACTACGTGCGAATCCCCAGCTCCCGGCGGGGTCGGACCCGGTATCGGCACCTTCGGAGGAGGACGCGGCGCGGGGTGCCCGGGAAGGCTGAGGGACATGGACGCCCTCCCCCATGCCGCCGGCCCCCTGGGCCTGCTGATTCTCGCGCTCGTCGACTCCACCTCGATGGGCACCCTGGTGATCCCCGTGTTCCTGCTGATCGCCGCCCGCGGCGGCGCCCGCGCGGCCGCGGGACGCACCGTGCTCTACCTGGCCGTGATCGGCGTCTTCTACCTGGTGCTGGGGGCACTGCTGCTCGCCGGGCTGCTGCCGCTGCTCGGGGCCCTGATGGACTGGCTGAGCTCCGGGCCGGGCACGGTGCTGGCCGCGCTCGCCGGGGCCGGTCTGCTGTGGTGGTCCCATCGCAGCGACCCGGCCGTCATCCGCAAGCGCGGCGGCGACCCGGAAGCCTCCTCCCGGCGCTGGATCACCCGGGTGCGGGACACCGCGGGCCGACCCCGCGCGGTGGTCGGGCTGGCGCTGCTGGCCGGGGTGATCGAGGCGGCCTCGATGCTGCCCTACCTCGCGGCGATGGGGATCATCGCGGACCTGGGCATCGGCTGGGCCCGCGGTGTCGGTGTGCTCGTGGCCTACTGCGCGGTGATGATCCTGCCCGCCCTGCTGCTGAGCGGCCTGCGGGTGGTGCTGGGGCGCTCCGCCGACCGCGCCCTGGAGCGCCTGCAGGACTGGCTGGCCCGCTCGGCGGCCGGCGGGCTGTCCTGGACCACCGGCATCGTCGGGGTGCTGCTGCTGGTGCACACGCTCGGCCCCGCGATCGGCGCACTCACCGGGACCTGATCGCTCTGCCCGACCGGACCGACCCGACCGACCCGACCCGACTGACCTGATCGGCCACGCCGATCCGCCCGGCCTGCCCCGATCCCGGGGGCCGCCGACTTGGCCGCGGCCCGGCGATGCCGTAGAACCGCACCATGAGCACCGACGCCACCCGCCCGAGCCCCGCCCCCACCGCGACGGACTGGACCGTGCCCGGCCTCCGCCTGCGCGACGTCACCCTGCCGGTGCCGCTGGACCACGACGACCCCACCTCCCCGCGCCTCGAGCTGTTCGCGCGCCTGGTCACCGCCGAGGGTGGCGAGGACCGGCCCTGGCTGGTGTACCTGCAGGGCGGCCCCGGCTCCGAGGCGCCCCGGCTGCTGGACGCGAGCACCCCGCCGTGGCTGCCCCGGGCCCTGCGCGAGCACCGCGTGGTGCTGCTGGACCAGCGCGGCACCGGCCGTTCCACCCCCGTGGGCCTGAACGCCCCGCTGCCGGAGGGCGCGATCGACGGCGCCGCCACCCTGGCGGAGGCCACCCCCGCGCAGCAGGCCGCCTACCTCACCGAGTTCCGCGCCGACGCGATCGTGCGCGACGCCGAGCTGCTGCGGGAGCACCTGGGGGCCGAGCGCTGGAGCCTGCTGGGGCAGTCCTTCGGCGGCTTCACCGCCCTGCGCTACCTCAGCGCCGCCGCCTCCTCCCTGGACACGGTCCTGTTCACCGGGGGCCTGCCCGCCGTCGCCACCGACCCGGCCACCCTCTACGCCACCACCTGGGAGGGCATGGCCGCCCGCAGCGAGCGGTACTGGGCACGCTTCCCCGAGGACCGCGACCGCTTCCGGCGCCTCGCCGAGCGGGCCGCGGCCGGCACCCTGCGCCTGCCCGACGGCTCCGCGGTGGGCGTCGAACGGCTGCGCCGGCTCGGGCACCTGCTGGGCGCCTCCTCCGGGGCCGAGCGCCTGCACCTGCTGCTGGAGCTGGACCCCGACACCCCGGCCTTCGCCCACGACCTCGCCGCGGCCCTGCCCTTCTCCGGCCGCAACCCGCTGTACGCGGTGCTGCACGAGTCCTGCTGGGCCGACGGCGGCGCCACCGCCTGGGCCGCCGAACGCTCCCAGCCGGCCGCGGTGCGCGATGACCCCACCCTGCTGGCCGGGGAGCACATGCACCGCGAGGCCATCGCCGAGGACCCGGAGCTGGCCCCCTTCGCGGAGGCCGCCGCGCTGCTCGCCGAACACGAGTGGCCCCGGCTGTACGCCGAGGACGCCCTGCGCGCCGCCGACGTCCCCGCCGCGGCCGCGGTGTACTACGACGACGCCTACGTGCCGCGGGAGCACTCGATGGCCACCGCGGCCCTGCTGCCGCGGATGCGGACCTGGGTGACCAGCGAGTACGAGCACAACGGGCTCCGCGCGAGCGGGGAGGGCGTGCTGGACCACCTGCTCGACCTGGTCCACGGCCGCCGCGCCCCCTGAGCGCGGCGGGGCCGGACGCTCGTCCCGCGTCCGGCCCGGCCCGCGGTGGAATAGTGTGTGCCCACCATTGCGGGCCGCACCCACCCATGCCGGCACCGCTCCACCGGGATCGACGACGATCCCCGGCTCCTTTGAGGAGTGCCATGAGCGCAGCCGCCACCCCGGCGCCCACCCGTCGCCGCCGACCCGGACGCCCCCGCAACCAGGACTCCGCCGTGATCCGGGAGCGGATCCTGCTGGCCGCCGTCGACCTCATCGCCCGCCAGGGCTACGCCGCCACCTCCATGGCGCAGGTCGCCGAGGCCGCCGGGGTCTCGCCCTCGGGGCTCGTGCACCACTTCGGCTCCAAGAAGGCCCTGCTCGGCGCGGTGCTCGAGCATCGCGACGCCGTGGACAGCGACCCCCGTCCGCCCACCGGCCAGACCCCCTGGAACATGTTCGAGCACCTCGTCGGCGTCGCCCGGAACAACATGGACCGCCGCCAGATCGTGCGGCTCTACACGACGATGGTGGGGGAGGCCGTGACCCCCGAGCACCCCGCCCACGCCTGGATGGTCGGGCACTACACCGACGTGATGCACAAGCTGACCGAGGGCATGCGGATCGACCGCGAGGCCGGGCACCTGGACCCCGCGGCCCCGATCGAGCACCTGGCCCGGGAGATGGTGGCCCTGATGGACGGCCTGCAGGTGCAGTGGCTGCTGGACCCGGGGGTCGACATGGCCGGCATCCTGCGCGAGCACGTCGACCGACTGCGGGAGACCTGGGGAACGACCCCCGACTGACCTGACGGTGGCGACCGTGAGACGACATGTCACGGAACGGTCACGGCTTCCTGGGCGCAAGCGGGGAATCCGGGCACGCCCCTAGCGTGCGGATGTCCCCGGGCGGCCTCCGGCCTGCCCACCCCCTGCCCCGGAGGTCGAGCCATGAGCCTCGATGCCCAGCCCGCCGCGTCCACCGCCCCGCCCCAGGCCGCGGACGCCACCGAGATCTCCGAGGCACGTGCGGCCGCCGCGGAGTCCCTGGAGGACTACACCCTCCGCTTCGCCCCCCGCTCCTACCGGAAGTGGGGCCCCGGCGTCGTCGCCACCAGCGCGCTCGGCGGCATCGCCTACCTCGCGGACTTCTCCATCGGCGCCAACATCGGTCTCACCCATGGCACCGTGAACGGCCTGATCGGCATCCTGGTCGCCGCGACCATCATCTTCCTCACCGGGTTCCCCCTGGCCTACTACGCGGCCCGCTACAACCTGGACCTCGACCTGATCACCCGCGGCGCCGGCTTCGGCTACTACGGCTCCGTGATCACCAACGTGATCTTCGCGAGCTTCACCTTCATCTTCTTCGCCCTCGAGGGCTCGATCATGGCGCAGGGCCTCTACCTGGGCCTCGGCATCCCCCGCTGGATCGGCTACCTGATCTCCACCCTGATCATCTTCCCGCTGGTCATCTTCGGGATGAAGGCCCTGGCCAAGCTGCAGGTCGCCACCACCCCGGTGTGGCTGATCCTGATGGTGATCCCCGTCGTCTACCTGGTGGTCTCCCACCCCGACTCGGTCTCCACCTTCATCGCCTACGCGGGCGACAGCGGCGGCGGCATCAGCTTCGCCTCCGCCATGCTCGCCGCCGGCGTCTGCCTCTCCCTCATCGCGCAGATCGCCGAGCAGATCGACTACCTGCGCTTCATGCCCCCGCGCACCGCCGAGAACCGCCGCTCCTGGTGGGCCGCCACCATCCTCGGCGGCCCCGGCTGGGTCATCTTCGGCGCCACCAAGCAGATCCTCGGCATGTTCCTGGCGATCTACCTGGTGTCCACCGTGCCCGGCGCCCGCGAGTTCGCCAACGAGCCCGTCCAACAGTTCCTGGTCACCTACGAGCAGCTGATGCCGGCCTGGCTGGCCCTGGTGCTGGCCGTGATCCTGGTGGTCATCTCCCAGATCAAGATCAACGTCACCAATGCCTACTCCGGCTCCCTGGCCTGGACCAACTCCTTCACCCGCCTCACCAAGCGCTACCCCGGCCGCCTCGTGTTCCTCGGCGTGAACCTCGCGATCGCCCTGGTGCTGATGGAGGCGAACATGTTCGACTTCCTCAACGGCATCCTCAGCTTCTACGCGAACCTCGCGATGGCCTGGATCTGCGTGGTCGCCACCGACATCGTCATCAACAAGTACCTGCTGAAGCTCTCCCCGAAGAAGCCCGAGTTCCGCCGCGGCATGCTGCACGACTGGAACCCCGTCGGCATCGTCTCCCTGCTGCTCTCCGGCGGCATCTCGATCGCCATCTACTTCGGGGCCCTCGGCGAGACCGTCCAGCCCTACTCCCCGCTGTTCGCCGTCGGCATCGCCGTCCTCGCCACCCCGCTGATGGCCGTCGCCACCCAGGGCCGCTTCTATCTCCGTCGCACCGACGACGGGATCGACCTGCCGATGTACGACGAGGACGGCAACCCCTCCGGCGAGACCCTCACCTGCCACGTCACCGGGATGGACTTCGAGCGCCCGGACATGATCGCCTCCGCCGCGCCCGGCCCGAACGGTGAGAAGCTCTACCTGAGCTCGCTCGCCCTCGCGACGGACCGCACCGGTGAGCACGTCCTGCCCAAGGAGTGATCCGTGCAGTTCTCCCCGGCCGATGTCGAGAAGCTGCTGCTGGCGACGGCGGGCATGGTGGCCCGTGACCGCCTCGCCCGCGGCGTCCGGCTGAACCACCCCGAGGCGGTGGCCCTGCTCAGCACCTGGGTCATCGAACAAGCCCGTGACGGGGAGAGCGTCGAGCACCTCATGGTCGCCGGCCGGGAGGTGCTCACCCGGGAGCAGGTGATGGAGGACGTGCCCGCCCTGCTGGAGGACGTGCAGGTCGAGGCCACCTTCCCCGACGGCCGCAAGCTCGTCACCATCCACCACCCGATCGACTGAGGCCCCATGAGCACTGCGCACGAGACCCCGGGCGGGGCGGGGGAGCGCCCCGCCCCCGGCGCCATCCGGGTGCGCCCCGGCACCCGCAAGCTGAACCACCGCGCCGACCCCGACGACCGGATGGAGCTGGTGCTGGAGAACACCGGGGACCGGCCCGTGCAGATCGGCTCCCACATCCACCTGCCCGACGTGAACGCCGCGGTGACCCTGGACCGCGAGGCCGCCCGCGGCTTCCGCCTGGACATCCCCTCCGGCACCTCCCTGCGCTTCGAGCCCGGCGCCTCCCGCCAGGTCGCCGCGGTGCGCTTCTCCGGCAGCGGCCGTGTGCCCGGCCTGCAGATGCGCCCGGAGGGCCACGACGACGCGGCGGACGATGGTGCCGGGACGGGGGAGCGGGCATGAGCCGCCTCGACGCCGAGCGCTACGCCGCCCTCTACGGTCCCACCACCGGCGACCAGATCCGCCTGGGCGACACCGACCTCTGGATCGAGGTGGAGGAGGACCGCACCTACGGCGGCGAGGAGGCCGTCTTCGGCGGCGGCAAGTCGATCCGCGAGTCCATGGGTCAGGGGACCACCACCCGCGACGAGGGTGCCCCCGACACCGTCATCACCAACGCGATCGTGCTGGACCACTGGGGCGTCGTCCGTGCCGACGTGGGCCTGCGCGACGGCCGCATCGCGGCCCTCGGCAAGGCGGGCAACCCCGACGTCTCCGCCGGCGTCCACCCGGCCCTGCGCATCGGCCCCTCCACCGACGTCATCGCGGGGGAGGGGAGGATCCTCACCGCCGGAGCCTTCGACACCCACGTCCACCTGCTCTCCCCCTCGCAGATCCACGAGGCCCTGGCCACCGGCATCACCACCATCGGCGGCGGCGGCACCGGACCCTCCGAGGGCTCCCGCGCCACCACCGTCACCCCCGGCGCCTGGCACCTCGGCCGCATGCACCGGGCCCTGGACGCCCTGCCGGTCAACGTGCTGCTGCTGGGCAAGGGCAACACCGTCTCCGCGGAGGGCCTCGCCGAGCAGGCGCTCGCCGGGGCCGCCGGCTACAAGGTCCACGAGGACTGGGGCGCCACCCCCGCCGCGATCGACGCCTCCCTGCGCGCCGCCGCCGAGCACGGCCTGCAGGTGGCCCTGCACTCGGACTCGCTGAACGAGGCCGGCTTCGTCGAGTCCACCATTGGCGCGATCGACGGCCGCACCATCCACGCCTTCCACATCGAGGGCGCCGGCGGCGGCCACGCCCCCGACATCCTCGAGATCGCCTCCCTGCCGCACGTGCTGCCCGGCTCGACCAACCCCACTCTCCCGCACACGGTGAACACGGTCGCCGAGCATCTGGACATGCTCATGGTGTGCCACCACCTCAAGGCCTCCGTGCCCGAGGACCTCGCTTTCGCCGAGTCCCGCATCCGCGCCACCACCATCGCCGCCGAGGACCTCCTGCACGACATGGGCGCCCTGTCGATCACCTCCTCGGACGCGCAGGCGATGGGCCGCATCGGCGAGGTCATCGCCCGCACCTGGCAGGTGGCCCACGTGATGAAGCAGCGGGTCGGCCCGCTCGGGGGCACGCTGCCCGCCGACAACGAGCGCGCCCGCCGCTACGTCGCGAAGTACACGATCAACCCCGCCATCGCCCACGGCGTCGACGCCCACCTCGGTTCCGTCGAGGAGGGCAAGATGGCCGACCTGGTGCTGTGGGACCCGCGCTTCTTCGGGGTGCGACCCTCCCTGGTGATCAAGGGCGGCGCGATCGCCTGGGCCGCCCTCGGGGACCCCAACGCCTCGATCCCCACCCCGCAGCCGGTGCTCATGCGCCCCACCTTCGGCGACGCCGTCGGCGCGGATCTCTCCGTCTCCTTCGTCGCGCCCGCCGCGATCGAGGACGGCCTGCGGGAGCGGCTGGGCCTGCGCCGCGAGCTGCTGCCGGTGGCCGACACCCGCGGCGTCACCAAGGCGGACCTGATCAACAACGACGCCCTGCCGCGCATCGACATCCGCGCCGACACCTTCGCCATCTCCATCGACGGCGAGCCGGTCGAGCCCGCCCCCGCGGCCGAGCTGCCGCTGGCGCAGCTCTACCAGATGTTCTGAGCGGCATGACTCCGCCCGCCACCCGACCCGCGCCGCCGTCCGCTCCAGGACACGCCCCGCCGCCGGATCCGCAACCGGACCCGGCCACCGTGGCCCTGCTGCTGGCCGACTCCCGCCTGCCCGTCGGCGCGCACGTCACCTCCAATGGACTCGAGGCGGCCTTGCGCGAGGGCCTGGCGCCGGACCGCATCGGCGACTACCTGGCCTCGCGGATGCAGACCGTCACCGCGGTGGAGGCCGGCGTCGCCGTCATCGCTCGGCACCTCGTCCTCACCGCCGCCCCCGAGGAGCTGCCCGGCCGGGTCGCCTCGCTGCGCGCCCACTGGGCCGCCCGCACCCCCTCCCGCGCCCAGCGGGAGATCGCCGTGGTGCTCGGCGACGGGCTCGCGCGCCTGGCCGCGGTGCTGTGGCCCACGATCCTCGACGCCGCCACGGTGACCGCCGCTCCCGGGGCCGGCGGGGATGCTCCCGTGGGTCCGGGCGGGGACGACCCCGGGGGCGCGGCGCGCGCCGCGGACCGCCGGGCCCCCGCTCGCGGCCTCCCCCGCGCGCTCGTGCTCGGCCTGATCGCCGCCGCCGTGGGCATCGACGCCCCCGCCCTGGTGCGTCTGGTCGCCTACGACGACGCCCAGACCGTGATCGCCGCCCAGCTCAAGCTGGAGCCCTCCGATCCCCGGTTCGGGGCCGCCCAGGTGCTCGCCGCCTGCGCCGCCCTCGACCCCGAGGTGGGAGCCCTGGCGGCCCTCACCGACCCCGCGCAGCTGCCAAGCTCCGGGGCGCCCCTGACCGAGCACTGGGCCGAGGCCCAGGCCACCCTCCCGAGGAGACTGTTCCGTGCCTGAGACCGCCCTCTTGTCTTCCGCCTCCGCCGCCCCCGGCCCGTCTGCCCACCCCGCCTCCGCGCCGGCCCCGACCACGCCGCAGCGCTCCCTGCGCCTGGGCATCGCCGGCCCCGTCGGCACCGGCAAGAGCTCGCTGATCGCCACCATCTGCCGCGCCATGGCCGAGGAGATCCGCATCGGCGTGATCACCAACGACATCTACACCGACGAGGACGCCCGCTTCCTGCGCTCCGCCGGGGTGCTGGACCCCGAGCGCATCCGCGCCGTCGAGACCGGCGCCTGCCCCCACACCGCCATCCGCGATGACGTCACCGCGAACCTCGCCGCCGTCGAGGACCTCGAGGCCGACTTCGCCCCGCTGGACCTCGTGCTCGTCGAGTCCGGCGGCGACAACCTCACCGCCACCTTCTCCCCGGACCTGGTCGACGCCCAGATCTTCGTGCTCGACGTGGCCGGCGGCGGGGACGTGGCCCGCAAGGGCGGCCCCGGCATCGGCCGCGCCGACCTGCTGGTGGTCAACAAGATCGACCTCGCCCCGCACGTCGGCGTCGACGTGGAGCAGATGGTCGCCGACGCCGTCGAGGCGCGCGAGGGCTCTCCGGTGCTGGCCCTGTCGCGCCACCGCGAGGACACCGTGGACGCCCTGCGCGGCTGGGTGCATCAGATCCTCGCCGCCCACACCGGCGGAACCCACGTGCCGCAGGACCCGGGCCCGATGGCCCCGCACTTCCATGCGGAGGACGAGGAGCACGCTCACTCCCACGACCACGCGCACCCGCACGAGCACGCGCCGACCGCCGGGCGATGACGTGGATCGCCCTCGCCGCGCGCGAGGACGGCGCCGCGGGTCCCGCCCGGCTCGCCCTGCGGCCGGGCCTGCTGCAGCCCCGCGCCATCGCCCGCGGCACGCGGCACGCCCGGGTGGCGCTGGTGGCGGGCGGCGCGATGCTGCTCGGGGGCGACGCCGTGCGGGTGGAGGTCGAGGTGGATGACGGCTGCACCCTCGAGATCGAGGACGTCGGCGGCACCGTCGCCTACGAGAGCACCGGGGAGCCGAGCCGCTTCGACGTCGCCGTCACCCTGGGCCGGGACGCGCAGCTGCTCTGGCGGGCCCACCCCTTCGTGGTCGCCGCCGGGGCCGACGTGGACCGGCAGACCGTGATCGACCTGGGGGAGGACTCCTCCGTGCTGCTGCGGGAGACGTTGGTGCTGGGCCGCAGCGGGGAGCGCGGCGGACGGATCCGCAGCGGTCTGCACGCGAGGGTCCAAACGACGGATGCGGCGGCGTACCCGCTGCTGCACGAGGAGCTCGCGCTCGACGGTGCGGCCGGACGGGTCGGGGTGCTCGGCGAGCACCGGGTGCTGGACAGCGCGATCCTGCTGGGCCGTCGTCCGCCGGGGGCGACGCGACCGAAGGGGGTCACCGTACTGGAGCTGGACGGCCCCGGCGCGATGGCCCGGCGGGTCGCGGACGCCACCCACGGCACCGGGATCGACGCCGTGATGGAGGCGTGGGCCCCGCGGGTGGACCCGGCGTAGGGGTCGGAGATGCCCCGGTCGGTCGCGGGTGGGGACGCGCGGGGAGCGGGGCTCAGCCGCGGGCGCGGCGGTAGGCCACCCGGAACGGCGCGGGGTGGCTGAAACGGGTGCGCGCGCGGATGGACGTGCTGCAGGTGGCCACCGAGGGGTAGCGCACGCGGGACATCGGGAGGCAGCGCTTGGCGCGGCTCACCGGGCGGTCACCGGGCTGGTGCTCGAGACGATCATGCGGTCTCCTCAGTCGGCCGGACCGGGGTCCGGCGCGGCAGATGGTCGGGTCCGCAGCACTCCCGATGCGCGGGATGCCTGCCGGAGAGGACTCCGAAGCGGACGGTCACGGGTGCCCGACGTGGACGTCGGGGCAGATCCCCCATTCCCCCGAGCCCCCGTCCCGCGGCGGGGTCGCCGCCGGAGGGGTCGCTCCCTCCCCGGGGGTGCCGAGGCCCTGGCCGGGGCGGCTTCACACGTGGGGAGGTAGCGATCAGAGGATCACGAGATGATCATTGGACACAAGTCGTTGCCGGAGGGTAATAAAAGTATGAATGTCCTTTATCGCCGGACTGGAGGTCTCTGACCTGCGACGTTGTACTCGGAAAATAATGAGTGGGGGCTGTCACGCCGCGAGTCGGAACACATCGGCAACTGCGCGGAACGAGGAAATCGGGCGAAGGGGGATCCCTTTTGCCCTCTGTGTCCCGGGACACATCGGGCGCTGACCGGGCGCGTAGTCTCAAGCCTTGACCGCCATCGCGCCCGCCCCCACCCGCCCCATCGGCTCCCTCACCGTCTCCGCCCTCGGCCTCGGCGTGATGCCGCTGTCGATGGGGCGCACCCCCGCCGACGTCGTGCTCGCCACCAAAGGCGGCATCACCCGCGGCGAGGGTGAGACCTGGGGTCGCGACGGCTCGCCCGGCTCGGCGTCGACGCGATCGACCTGTACTACTGGCACCGGCCCGACCGCCGCCTGCGCTACGCCGACTCCGTCGAGGCCCTCGCAGCGCTGCAGCAGGAGGGGCTGATCCGTGAGATCGGCATCTCCAACGCCGACGTCGAGGAGATCGACGTGGTCCGCGAGCTGCGCCACTGCGAGGAGCACGGGATCGCCTTCGTGCCCTGGTCGCCGCTCGGCGGCATCGGCGGCGGCTCGGCCGGGGTGGGGGAGCGCTCCCCCGCGATCGGCGAGGCGGCCCGCGCGCACGGCGTCAGCCCGCAGCAGGTGACCCTGGCCTGGGAGCTGTCCCTGGGCGAGCGGGTGGTGCCGATCTCCGGTGCCGGACGCCCCGCCTCGATCCTCGACTCCGCCGGCGCGATGACCCTGCGCCTGGAGCCGGCCGAGCTGGAGGCCATCGGCACGATCCTGGAGGGCTGAGGCCTCCCGCTGCCGGACGTCTCTCCACCCGGCCGCCCGTGCCCCGGGCGCCCACGCCCCCGGGCCCCCACCCGGGAGCGGGGCGGCGGCGGGAAAAGTGCTTGCGAGGGTCTGCGAGGATCGAGGCATGATCCCGATGACCGCCGACGACCTCCGCGCCGCCCTCGTGAACGGCTCCAAGGGCGACGCCAAGCGCGCCACCCTGCCCGAGCTGGACGGCGTGGACTGGGAGTCCCTGGACTACCTGGGCTGGCAGGACGCCAAGCGGCCCCGCCTGCACTACGTGGCGCTCGAGCTGGACGGCGCGCCCGCCGTGATGATCCTGCGGGGCGCGGAGAACCCGCCGGCGAAGAAGGTGCTGTGCTCCTGGTGCGAGGACGTCGTCGAGGGCATCCGCGCCGCCTCCTTCGTGGCGCCGCTCGCCGGGGACTCGGGACGCCGCGGCAACACCGTCGGCACCATGATCTGCGCCGACTTCCGCTGCTCCCGCAACGTGCGCCGCGCCCCCAGCTCCTTCGAGCTGCGCACCGAGGACCCGGAGCTGCTGGCCTACCACCGCGAGGAGAAGATCGCCGGACTGCGGGAGCGGTCCAGCGCCTTCGTCCGCGCCGTGCAGCGCGGCTGAGCCGTCCGAGCGGCCCGAGCGGCGTCTCAGTCCAGGTGGATGACGGCGTCGGCGCGGTGGGCGCTCGCCGCGACCCGGCGCGCGTTGTCCTCGTCGGGGCCGAGCGCCCAGGCACGGGCCCGCCGCGGTGACTTGCCGAAGCGCTCGTGCCGGGCGATCAGTCGCTGGTGGCGCAGCTCCTCTGGGGTCTCGACCAGCCAGCAGGCGTCCAACAGGGCGCGCACGGGCCCGAAGGGCCCGTCCTCGAGCAGCAGGTAGTTGCCCTCGGTGATCACGAGCGGCACCTCGCCCGGCACCTCGATGGCCCCGGCGAGGGCCTGCTCGAGGTCCCGCTCGAACATCGGCGCCCAGACCGAGGCGTCCTGCGGGCGGCCGGTGCGCAGCCGCTGCAGCAGCGCCGTGTAGCCCTCGGCGTCGAAGGTGTCCGGGGCGCCCTTGCGGTCCAGGCGTCCGAGCCGGTCCAGGGCGACGTCGGCCAGGTGGAAGCCGTCCATCGGCACCACCACGCAGGATCCTGCCGGGAGCTGCTCGACCAGGGCCGCGGTGAGCGTGGACTTGCCGGCGCCGGGCGCCCCGGCCACGCCGAGCAGGCGCCGCCCGTCGCGGAGGGCCGCATCCAGCAGGGCCCGCGCCGCCTCGGCGACGGCGGCGGGGGTGGTCAGGATCTCAGGCATCGGGCACTTCCAGGCCGGGGATCGTGCCGGCGCGCGCCTCCGCGGTGACTGCCGCGGCTGACGGGGGCAGAGCCGACCGGTCGCCTCGTGTCATCGGGGCGGGCCGCGGCTCCGCGTCATCGGCGTGCGGCTCGACCTGGTGCAGATGCACCTCGACCACCTCACCGCGCAGGGGCAGGTGGACCAGCACCCGGTCGGGGCGCTGCCCGGCGGCCGCGAGGGCGTCGGCGTAGGTGGCGAGCTGGCCCAGGTGGTGCTCGCGCACGTGCGCGGCCGGGTCCTCGCCGGGGTAGGTCTTGTGGTCCACCAGCACGGTCGAGCCGTCCGGCCGGCGCAGCAGCGCGTCGATCCAGCCCTCCATCGTCTGACCGTCCTCGTTCCACCAGGCGATGGGCTGCTCGGTGACCTGCTCGGCACCGGGCAGCTCGGCGGCGAGGAACCCCATCCACGCCTCACCCGCGCGCAGCAGCGCCTGGGGCCCGACGGCGCGGCGCACGGCCCAGCGGTCCACCAGGCGCTCCGCGGCGCGCTGCCGCAGCGCCGGGGTGAGCTCGGCCAGCGGCAGTGCGAGGTAGGCGTGCACGGCCTCGCCGACCCGGTCCCAGCCCTTCCCGCCTCCGCTGACCAGGGCCGGGCCGATCGTCCGGGGTTCCGCGACGGTGCCGAGCTCGGCGGCGGAGGCGACACCGGAGGCCTGCATCCGCGCCCCGGGCCCGGCGGCGACCTCGGGGCGCGGACCGGTGAGGTCGCTGGCCACCAGGGCACTGCGCCCGGCCGCATACCGGGGCCGCGCGGTGTCGTCCGGATCAGCGGGATCGGTGGGCAGCCCGCGGGAGCGGACGGGCAGCGCCGTCCCGCCCGCGAGGTGCAGCAGGTCCTCCCCGGGGGACCAGCGCAGCAGCGGCTCCTCGCCCCCGACCAGGGCGTCGAGCACGGGGGCCGTGCCGTCGCCGCTGAGCACGGTGACGTCCCGGGCGCGGGTGAGGGCCACGTACTGCAGACGGCCGGACTCCTCGCGCTCCTGCCGGGAGCGGCGCTCGGCGTGCGTCGTGGCGGCGAGGGCCTCCTGCACCGGCGGGAAGCCGCCCAGCACCGCGGGCCAGTAGCGCAGGGAGCGCCCGGCCAGCGGATCCAGCACGTCGAGCTGCGGGGCGGGCACAACCATCACCCCGCTGGTGTGCGCGCGGTCCTTCACGGCGGACTCCAGCATCACCACCACGCGGGACCACTCCAGGCCCTTCGCGCCGTGCACGGTGCCGACCCAGACGGTGTCCGGCAGGCCGTCGAGCTCGGGCCCGCGGTCGGTGGCGTCCAGCGCGGCCCGCAGGCCCGGCAGGGTGACGGGCGCACCGGCGGAGCGGGTCTGCTCGGTGTACTCCGCGGCCAGGGCGCGCAGCGCGTCCAGGGTGCGCAGCCGCTGCTCCGGCACCGACCAGCCGCGGATCCGCTCGGGCAGGTCCAGGGCGTCGATCAGGGCGGTGATCATCTCCCCAGGCGTCAGCAGCACCGCGGCCGCCCGCAGCGCGTGCAGGCCGCGCAGCGTGGCGTCCTGCCACCAGTCTGTGAAGACCTGCTGCCGGGCGACGGCGTCGGGCGCGGCGGCGAGCTGCGCGAACCAGCCGACGTGCGCGGCATGGTCGGGCAGCAGGTCCACCAGTTCGGTGAGGGCGAGGGTGTCGGAGAGATCGAGGGTGACGGCCAGGGCCGCCCGCACCAGACGCCCCTCGCGGGAGTCCAGCAGGCCGATGCCCTGCCCGGAGGCGGGGACGCCGCGGGCCGCGAGCGCCTCGGCCACCCGACGGGCCTGCGCGTTCGAGCGCACCAGCACCGCCACGTCGGCCGGGTCGGAGCCGTCCTCGGCGAGCAGGGCGGCCACCCCCTCGGCCAGGGCCTCCGCGTGGGCGCCCTGGGAACGGCGCCCGCTGTACTGGGGGGTCCAGACCTCCACCCGGCCCGGGGCGCGGCCCGCCGCGGCGCGACGGGCGACGGCACCGGGGGCCGCCTCCAGCACCACCTGCTCGCGCGGCAGTTCGGGGAAGACGGCGGGGAACACGGCGCCGACCAGGTCGAGCACCGGCTCCTGGGAGCGCCAGGACTCCCGCAGGTCCTCGGCGACGGCCTCGCCGAGGGCGGTGCCGCCGCCCGTGACCAGGTCGAGGATGCCCCGCATCAGCTCGGGATCCGCCTCGCGGAAGCCGTAGATGGCCTGCTTCGGGTCGCCCACCCAGATCAGGTCCTCGACCAGGCCGGCGAGCTCGAGGAACAGGGCGAGCTGGACGGGGGAGGTGTCCTGGAACTCGTCGACCGCCAGCAGCCGCACCCGGGCGGCGATCACCTCCCGCACCCGCGGACGCTCGCGCAGCAGCCGCAGGGCCAGGACCTCCTGGTCGATGAAATCCATCAGGCCCAGCTCGTCCTTGTAGCGGGCGTAGGCGTCCAGGGAGTCGGCGGCCGTGTCCATCACCAGGGTGATCAGGCCCCGCACGTCGTCCTGCAGGACGGGGTTCGCGGCCAGCTCCGCCTCGACCATCCGGGAGGTGCCCAGCAGGATCTCGTCCACACCCTTGGAGTAGGCGTACTTCCCACCGGCCTCGGGGTCCCCGGCCTTGCCGCGGGCGACCCGCGTCAGCTTCGCCCAGCCGGACCAGGGGGCACGAGCCGGGTCGGCGAGGTCGCGGCGGAGCTGCTCGAGGCCGCCGAGGTGCCGCTCCAGGGTCGAGGCGCCCGTGCCGCCCTGGGCGATCCCGGCGCGCAGGGCGTCCAGGGCGGTGTCGAACAGGGACAGCCAGGCGCCGCGCCGGTCCTCGCCGGGGGCGGGCAGGGCGGCCGTGCGGTACTCCTCCCAGGCCGCCGCGGCGGACTCGCGCAGCGTGACGGGGGAGAGGTCGTTGGTGCGGGCCTTCTCGGCGAGCTGCCGCACCGGGGTGCGCCAGGAGGCGGTGGCGAGGTAGGGCAGCGCCGGGTCCTCCTCGCCGTCGTGCTCGGTGCGGGCCAGCAGGTCCCCGGCCCGCTCCCCGGCGCGGGCGGCGGCCTCGTCGATGGCGGCGGCGAAGGCGGCGCGCTGGCGCTCCTCGTCCAGCTCCTGCACCTCGGGGGAGATGCCGGCGTCGAGCGCGAACTCCCGCACCAGCTGCCCGGCCACCGCATTGACCGTGCCGATCAGGGCGCTGTCGATGCCGCGGGCGGCCTCCGTCTGGCCGTCCTCGAGCAGGGTGCGGTGGACGCGGTCCTGCAGCTCGGCGGCGGCCTTGCGGGTGAAGGTGGTGGCGATCAGCTCGGAGGGCCGCAGCCCCTCGCGGATGCGGGCGGCGATCTCGTGGGTGAGGCGGTGGGTCTTCCCCGAGCCGGCCGAGGCGTTGATCAGGGTGACGCTCATCGGTGGTCCTCCCGCAGCCCGCAGAGCTGGGCGTAGTCGCTGGTGGCGCAGTGGTCCTCGACGAGGATGCCGCCGTCGGCGCGGGCCGCGGCCCGGGCATGCTCGACGGCGCGATGCCGCTGGGGGTAGGGGGCGTCGGGCGGGAGGTCGGCGTCCTCGAGCAGGCCGCGGCAGCCGATCCGCACCTCGCCGTGCGCGATCTCGGCGAGCACCCGTCCCGTCGCCGTGAGCGCGCGGGCCCAGCTGTCCTCCGTGTCCATCGGGGTGCGGCGGTGGGGATCCAGCTCCGGGTCGGCGGCCACGAACTCGCCGCTGCGCAGCAGGAAATAGCCGACGGCGGCGGGCTCGGTGACGGCGTCGGCGGGGGCTGCCTGGGTGGAGGCAGCCGGGTCAGCGGGGTCGGTGGCCGGGTCCTCCTGCCCGAGCGCCCAGGCGTAGGAGGCGAGCTGGATCGCCTCGCCGGTGTCGTAGAGGTCGCCGTAGCGGCGACGGCTGCGGGACCACTTGAGGTCCAGCACGGTGGCGCGGCCGGTGGCGTCGCGGGCATCGAGGTCGCGGCTGCCGACGAAGGTGGCGGCGTGGGTGGTGCCGTCCGGCAGGGGGATCGGCAGGGGCAGCTCGAAGCGCCGTTCGCTGCCGGTGATGCGCAGACCCGCCCGGGCCGCGCGGGCGAACAGGGTGTGCAGGGAGCGCACGGCGCGTTCGCGGATCTCGGCACGCTCCGTGGCGCGTCCGGGCAGGTCCAGCTCGGAGGCGAGCTGCGGCACCAGGGCGTCGAAGGTCGACCCGATGCGTGCGGCCGCGGGGGCCTCGAGCGGGGTGCCGCCGCGGGCGGGGTCGAGGGTCTCGCCGACCAGCTGCTCGACGACGGCGTGGACCAGGGAGCCGATCATGCGGCTGCCCGTCGGCAGGGCGGCGACGGCGGCGGGGCGCACCCCGAGGCGGTGTTCGAGCATCCAGTGGTGGGGGCAGCCCAGCAGCGAGTCGAGCTGGGTGAAGGAGAGGCGCTCGGGGCGGGCGGCGGCCGATCCCGGGGCGATGCGGCGCCGGGGAGGGGCCGGGTCCCCTGCGGTGGACGCGCCGGGGCGGTGCAGGGGGCGGCTGCGTCCGGCGAGGCGCCAGACCTCGCCGTCCACGAGGTCCTCGGGGGGGAGACGTGGCGTGCCGGCGGTCGCCTCGAGATCGGCCAGCAGGCCGCTGGGCGGCGGAGCCTGCTCCCGCACCCGCCCGGGAAGCACCGCGATCACCTCGGCGGCGCCGCGCAGTCCCCGGCCGGCGGCCTCGACCTGCAGGGCCACCGACTCCTCCGGGGTCGGCACCCGGGCACCGGCCGCGGCGAGGGCCGCGACCTCGGAGGGGTCCCAGCGCGGGGAGGGACGGATGCCGTCCTCGCCCGGTGCCCACCACAGCACGCGGGTGCCGGGTCGGAGCTGGGCGGGGGAGGAGGTCACCGCCCAGGGGGTCACCTCCCGGCGGGAGAGCGGCGAGGTGCCGCCCGCGGCGCAGGCCTCGACGATCTGGCCGAGGGTGCGGCGGCGCAGGGGCGTGTCCGGGGGCAGCAGCGCCAGCACCTCGCGCAGGGTCGCGGTCTGCGCGAGCACCGCGGTCAGCTCGCTCTCCCCGCGGGCGACGGCGCGCAGGCGGGCGGTCAGCCAGTCCAGGCGGCGGTCGAGTGCGGCCGGGGTGAGCGCCTCGGGCTGCAGAGGGTCGGTGACCAGGGCGTCGAGGGCGCGGGCGGCCTCCAGCGCGCGCTCGGCGGCGTCGTGGCGTTCGGTGGGTGCTTCCCGGACGTCCTGGGCGAGGCGGTCCAGGGCGTCGCGCCAGGCGGGGCCGCCGATGCCGGGCTCCTGGGCGAGGGCGCGCAGCAGCCGTCGCCGCGCGGCCGCGGGCACCAGCCCCACCGGCTCCGCAGCGTCCTCGGGGGCGGGCAGGATGCGCAGGTCCAGCAGCGCGGCGAGCTGGTGCACGTCCACCGGGGCGATCGCCACGTCCAGGAACAGCCCCAGCAGCTGCTGCGGCGCCCGGTCGGCGGAGCGGTCCACCAGTCCCACCGGGGGCAGGCCGCGACGGCGCAGCGCCTGGTCGAGCACGCTGGTGTCGGCCGTGGCGAGCACGGTCGTGCCCGGGGCCGCATCGTCGGTGGTAGGACGGTCCGGGGCAGGCTCGCCCGGTTCGGAGTCGCCCGTGCCCGTCTTCGGCGTGGTGTCGGCGGCGAGCAGCCGCGCGGCGACCTCGGCCGCGGAGAACTCCTCGCGGCACTCCACCACGTGCAGGGCGGGCGCGGACGATGCCGGGGACGGGTCGACCTCCACGGCGACGCCCGCCGCGGCCAGTTCCCCGAGCAGCGAGGGCCAGCGGCCCTGGAGCCGGGACGGGTCCTCCGTCAGGGTGATCGCGGTGATGCCGAGCGGCCAGCCCGCCCCGCCCTCGCGCAGCGCCCGCAGCTCGGCGTGCACCTCGCGGAGGTCATCGGCGGCGCCCGGGGAGAGGGTGGCCGCGCGGCCGTCACCGTCCTCGGTGCCGGGCATGCCGACCACGACCCGCCCCTCCAGGACCGCGAGGGCCGCCAGCCGCGGCGGCAGCGCCGGGACCCCGGCGGAACCTCCCGCCCCCTCGCCGGGTCGATCGGCGCTCTCCCCGGCGTCCCAGCCGGCCTCCACGGCGGCGTCGCGCAGCCGCAGCAGGAGGGCGGCGGTGGACCAGGGGTCGGTGCGCATCGAGGCCGCAGGCCAGAAGTCGGAGGGGTCCGGGAGCTCGGCGAGGTGCTGCTGGACCAGGCGCAGGTACTGGGTGGTGCGCACGACCGGCTCGACCGCGGGATGGGTGAGGCCGAGGCGACCCTGCAGCAGGGTCAGGAGGCCGCGCGGCCCCTGCCGCAGGCGGCCCGCAGCGGCCCGCCCCGCGGAGGCTTCCCCCCAGGCCGCGCCGTCCAGGGACCAGCCGAGCTCGATCTGCATCCCCGCGGCTCCTCCGTCGACCCCGCCCCGACCACCGGCCGGAGCCGCCCCTGCTCAGGAGCGTGTCCCCAGCCTAGGTGTAGTTGGCCATGACGTTACCGACGCCGGTGTGGAGGCGTGAGGCTGGGGGCTGATCGCTGCAGGCGGTGTGGGGGCGATGGTAGTCGTAGTGGTGGGCCCAGATCCTGATCGCGTCTCGCCGCTCATTCTCGGAGGCATAGGCGCGGGCGTAGAGGCATTCGTCGGTCATGATCCGCTGGTAGCGCTCGACCTTCCCGTTGTGCCGAGGCGTGTAGATCCTGGTGCGCTGGTGCCGGCCGATGAACGCCCTGGTTGAACGTCGGAACGCTTTGGCGGTGTAGTTGCTGCCGTTGTCGGTGATCAGGCGGGAGATTCGCGTGATCCCGTGGGCGGTGAAGAATGCCCGGGCGCGGTGGAAGAACGCGATGGTCGTTGCGGCAGTTTCGTCCTCGAGTGCTTCGGTGTAGGCCAGGCGGGAGAACCCGTCGATGATCGAGTGGAGGTAGGTGTAGCCAATCCGCTGCGAGTGCTTCTTCTTGTCCTGCACGGAACCGCGGCCATGCGCCCACCAGCCCCCGCCGTCGCGGAGCTTGCCGATCTTCTTCACGTCCATGTGGACCATGTGCCCGGGATACCGGGCGTGGATCTTCCCTGGTCGACGCAGGTTCTCTCCGTCCGGGGTGATGTCTCGGATCCGGTTCAATCCCAGGCGGTCCAGCCAGCGAGTCACCGTCCGCACGCAGCATGCGAAGCCGTGGCCGTCGGTGAGTTCGCGGGCGATCCGGCGGGCGGACCACTTCTTCTCTCGCCGCCAGGACTCGATCAGCTCGAGCACCCAGACCGGGAGCCGGGTGGGTCGGTTCGCTGGCGCGCTGGAGCGGTCCTGCAGACCGAGCTCGCCGTGCTCGCGGAAGCGGCCGACCCATTTCGAGAGCGTCGTTCGGGCGATGTGGAACTCCGCGGCGACGTGCGCGATCGGACGGCCTCTCTCGATCACCTGGTCGATGGCTCGCTGTCTCCCAAGCGTCGTCAGCGGGGCATTACGGTGGGTCATGGAACGGGCCTCCTGCCGCGAGATGGCTGTCTAGACACCACCCATCGTGCCGGTCACGGGGCCCGTTCCTTCATCCCCGGCCAGCGTCTACAACGTCATGCCCCGCAACACCTAGGGGAGGGGCCGACGAACGATCGCGGTCGCCACGGCCCGACTCCCGACCGGCCCCGGGAACGGCATCGGCCGGGTGTCGAGCCCTCGCGCCAGGACGGCGCGCCGCTCAGGACCCGCCATCGCTCGCGGCGTCCCCGCCGGCGTCCGAGGCCGCCGATCCCTGCCCGGTGGTCTCCGCCGTCCCGTCCAGCACCGCGGTGATCTGCTCGGCATCGGTCGTGACGTCCTCCGCGGAGACCAGCTCCGAGGCCTGGTCGGTGAGCACGGCGGCGCGGGCGTCGAGGATCTCCTGGGCTCGCCCGCTGTCCACCAGCTCCTCCTGCAGCGTGGTGGTCTGCTTCTCGACCATGGCCGCGAACTCCGTGTTCTCGGTGAAGCGGCTGGCCAGAGGATTGTTTCCCTGCATGCCGCCGCCCCCGGGGCCGCCCTGGCCGCCTCCGCCGTCGCTCGCGCCGCCGGCGTCCGAGGGCATCGCGCCCCCCGCATCGGAGGGCATCTCGCCATCGGTGGGCATCTGGCCGCCGCCGGGCATCTCCCCGTCGGTCGGCATCTGGCCCCCGCCCGGCATCGCCCCACCGGCGTCCGAGGGCATGGCAGGCATCTCCCCGTCGGCGGGCAGCTCGCCGCCGCCCGGCATCTGGCCTCCGCCGCCGTTGCTGGCCCCGAAGGCGAGGTTGTGGTCCCAGGCCACCACGGTCATCGTCCCCGCGTCGGGGCCGTAGTACAGGTAGGAGTTGTTGCCCGGACCGTCGATGTCGTCGAAGTTGGACATCATGTCCTCCAGCGCCAGGTAGCGCGCGAAGGCCTCGACCTCCAGGTACTGCTCCAGCTGGGCGGCGAAGTCCTCGTCGCTGGAGGAGTCCAGGAACTCCAGGAAGGCGATCAGCGGGGTGTAGTCCTCCTCGCCGGCCTCCACGTCGAAGGCCTCCTCGTAGGAGGCGGGGTCCTCGTCCACGTAGGACCAGTCGCCGTCCGCATCGGACTTGTACAGCGTGCCGTCGGCGGAGAACACCGAGGCCATCCAGGCGTCGTCCATGTGCTCCAGGGCGAGCCGCAGCTGCGGATCGCCGCCGTTCACGGTGAAGGCGGTCGCCACCGAGAGCTGGGAGGCGAGCCCTGCTTCGGCCAGCAGGTCCAGGGCCACGGCCTCGTTCAGGGAGGTCGCCGTGGTGGTCGAGCGCACCACCAGGTCCGCCGCCCCCTCGAAGGACTGGTCGTCGACGTACTTGTCCAGGCGGATCCGCCAGGGCAGGGTCGCCGGGTCGTCGTCGGTGGAGATGCCCTGCAGGGAGGAGTTGCCCTTGAGCTTGAAGCCGACCTCCTCGAAGGCGGTGCCGTCGATGGTGACCTGGCCGGTGATCCACTCCTTCTCCTCGGAGTCGAGGTAGGTCTCGATCATGGCGGCGAGCTCCTCCTCTTCGAGGGTCGCCTCGATGGTGTGCAGGGTGCTCGCGTCCCACAGGGAGGAGACGTCGGTGCGGTCGGAGCCGGTGGTGGGGGTGACGGCGTCGCCGCCCTCGCTCGCACCGGTGCCTCCCGCGGAGCTGCAGGCGGCTGCGGTGCCGGTGATCGCCGCGGCCAGCAACAGGGAACGACGGGTCAGGCGGGGCGAACAGGGCACGGGAACCTCCAGGTGACGAGCGAGAGGTTCCACGAGACCGCGCGGAGCTGTGCATCGCCTATGTCCGGGCTACGCCTGACCTGTGGCCCGCTCTTCGCCCGGGCCACCCGCGGCTCGTCGAGGGCCCGGCGAGGCTGCGGGCGGATGCACGAGGTCGAGGATCGCCACCGCCAGCTGGCCCGTGCGCAGCACCGAGCCGAGCCCGAACAGCGCGAGCAGCGCGGCAACGCCGAGCCAGGTGGCCAGGTCGTCCCGGTCCGTCGCCGTCGAGATCGCCGCGCCGCCGACCAGGGCGAGCGGCAGCAGCGAGCTGAGGGCCAGGCAGGCCAGAGTGGTGACCGGAACGATCCGCCGCGACGCCCGCGCGGCGAGCAGGCGGACCGCGAGCACCCCCGTGATCAGGTCCGCGAGCAGGGTCAGGGCGGCGGCGACCAGGAGGGATACCTGCAGCACCGTGATCCACCAGGTGAGGCGGGACGAGAGCGCGGCTCCCTCCGCGGTGGGGGTGAGCACCTCGCTGACACCGATCCCGACCGCCACCAGGATCACGCCGGCAAGGGTGAGCAGCAGCAGGATCGCCCCTGTCCAGAGCAGCGCGGCGGCCAGGGCGGTCAAGGCGTGGGGACGCCGGGAGATCGCACGGCCCGGCCCGTCCTCGATGCCCATGGGAGGAGGCTATGTCGAGGACGGGCCGGGCCGGGGCGGATCAGCGGTTGAAGGGGTCGTCCGGGCGGATGCTCCAGGAGAAGCCGCGATCGAAGAGCACCGAGCCGTCCTCGTCGGGGGCGAGCACCAGGTCGACCCCCTCGCCGGTCACGTGCAGGGTGCCGTCGGCCTGCTCGGTGAAGGTCAGGACGATCTCGGTGGGGGTGATGCTGAGGAAGTCGGCGACGCGCTGCCCCTCCTCGCGGGGCGGGGTCATCGAGAGGGTGACCGTGCCGTCCGGGTTCCTCACCCCCATGCCGACCAGCAGGGTGCCGTCGGCCAGGCGCAGCTGCGCGGGGGCGCGGTCCCCGTAGACGTGCTCGTCGTAGGCGAAGGACTGCCAGCGGGTGTCCTCGGAGAGCTGGGCGGCGGGCTCCGCGGTGTCCTCGACGACGGTCCACACTCCGGCGGGCGTCGATTCGTCGAGCATGCGCGAGGGGTACATCTGGGCGGTGACCACGCCTATCAGGACCACGAGGGCCAGGCCGGCGATCGGACCGAGCACGTTCGTCACCCGCGCGACGGGCCGCCAGGGGATCAGCGTGGGCAGCGGGGAGGGGTCGATGGGTCCGCGACCCAGGAAGGCCCGCGCCACGCGCGGCATCCAGGGGATCAGCACGATCAGCGCGAGCACAAGCCACAGCAGGGCGCCCTGCTTGACGGGCACGTCGTAGCCGAGGTTCAGCACCAGCACCAGGCTCATCGAGGCGGCGGCGATCGTTGCGCCCAGCGGCGCCGAGCGCCGCCACAGCAGGGCGATCGCCGCGCCCACCTCGGCCACCCCGGCGAGCACCTGGAACAGCGGGGAGAAGGCGACCATCCGCCACAGCAGCCCCATCGGGCTCATCTCCCCGAAGGCGATCAGGGCGTCCCCGGAGCCGGTGACGCCGAACTGGCCGAGCCACACCTTCGCGAAGCCGTAGTAGAGCATCGCCACGGCCAGCAGCAGGCGCACGCCGCCGTGGGCCCACCAGGCCAGGGTCACGGCGACCAGGCGGCCCATGCGCTTCTCGGCGGAGTAGTCGGCGGCGGGGTCCCCGCGGTCATCGGGGACGGAGGGCTCCGCGGCGCGCCCCGGTTCGTCGTCGGCGGTGTCGGTCGGGGGAGCGGCGGCCCAGGAGGAGGTCCCGGGGCGAGGGTCGGCGGTGGCGTCGGAGGTCTCGGGGCGGGGGCCGGAGGTGCTCATGGTTCATGGCATCACCGCGGCCCCGCGGTGGGCATCAGACCCCGGGCGCAGGGCGCGGCCCGGAGGTCGATGACCGCGGTCGCCGGATCCGACGAAGGTCGACACCCGGGCGGTGAAGGGCCGGGACGCGACGACGCCCCCACGGCCGGGCCGTGAGGGCGTCGAGGTCAGAGCGGAAGGGCGGTCAGTTCGCGCTGCCGGGGTGCGCCCACGGCGGCAGGTCCCCGTCGTTCGGGAGGTTCCGCTGCGCCTCGCGGGCGGCCTGCTCGGCCTGGCGACGCGCGGCATCGGCCCGCTGCTGCTCGCGCTGGGCCCGCTGCTGGGCGGCGGCCTGCTGACGCTGCACGCCCTCAGCGGTGTCTGCCCCCTCGTCGGCGTCGTGCGCGGCCTGGGCCTGCAGCATCGCGGTGCGGATCTCCTCGCCCATGGAGCCGACGGCGCCGGGGTTCGAGGGCAGGTACAGCACGTTGGAGCGACCGTTGCGGGCCACGTCCTGCATGGTGTCGAAGTACTGCGTCATCAGCAGCAGCTGCTCGGCGGAGTGCTCGATGCCGACCTTGCGCAGCATCTCGTACTGCTCGGCGATGCCCATCGCGATGGCCTTGCGCTGGGCGGCGACGCCCTCACCCTGCAGGCGCTTGGACTCGGCCTCGGCCTCGGCCTGGGTGACGCGCTTGATCTTGTCGGCCTCGGCGAGGGACTGCGCGGCCACCCGGTCGCGCTGGGCGGCGTTGATGGAGTTCATCGAGTCGCGCACGCGGCCGTCGGGGGAGATGTCCTGGACCAGGGTGTTGACGATGTTGAAGCCGAACTCCTGCATCCGGGCGGAGAGGGTCTCCTCCACGTTGCGGGCGATGTCGTCCTTGGACTCGAAGGCCTGGTCGAGGTTCAGGCTGGACAGGGCCGAGCGCACGGTGTCGAAGACGTAGGAGCGGATCTGCGCCTCGGGGTTGGAGAGGCGGTAGTACGCATCGACGACCTGCTCCTCCTTGATGACGTACTGCACCGCCACCGGCACCGTCACGAACACGTTGTCCTTGGTCTTGGACTCGATGTTGACCTCGAGCTGCTGGATGCGCAGCGAGATCGGGCGGGTGGTGGAGTCGATGAACGGCGCCTTGAAGTTCAGGCCCGGGCGGGCGACGCGACGGAACTTGCCGAAGCGCTCGACGATCACGTTCTCCTGCGTGTGCACGGTGAACATGATCGAGGTGCGCAGGCCGCCGAAGAGCAGGGCGGCGAGGACGCCGAGGACCACGACGACGATGACGAGGACGATGAGGATGGCGGCGATACCTTCCACGGTCCCCCCTTTCCTGGATGGTGAACGATGTGAGCCACGCTACCAAGGGGTCCTGACGAACGGTGGCCCCGCGCCGTCCGGTCGCTGACCTCGTCCGATGCGCACCGGTTGGCCGGGCGCGAGGGGCGGAGGACGGCGGCGCTCAGCCCAGCGGCGTGCTGCCCGGCGCCAGGCCCAGCTCGGTCTCGATGCGCCGGGCGATGCGCACCGGCGGCACCGGCGGGGCGAAGCGGCGCAGCACGCGGCCCTCGGCGTCCACCAGGAACTTGGTGAAGTTCCAGGCGATGCGGCCGCCCATCACGCCGCCCTTCTGCTCGCGCAGCCAGGCCCACAGCGGATGCGAGCCGGCGCCGTTCACGTCGACCTTCGAGAACAGCGGGAAGGAGATGTCGTAGGCGGAGGTGCAGATCTTCGCGATCTCCTCGTCGGTGCCGGGGTCCTGGTGGAACTGGTCCGAGGGGAAGCCGAGCACCGTGAAGCCGTGGTCCGCGAAGGCCCGCTGCAGAGTCTGCAGGCCCTCCAGCTGCGGGGTCAGCGCGCAGCGGGTGGCGGTGTTGACCACCAGCACCACCCGGCCGCGGTAGATCGAGAGGTCCTGCTCGGCGCCGTCGATGGTGGTGGCGGTGAAGTCGTGCAGGGTCAGCGGGCCGGTCCGGGGACGGGGGATCGTGCGCTCGCCGTCCTCGTCCCCCGCCGCGGAGGCACCGGGGGCAGGCAGTTCGCGGCCGGGCCGCGGGGTGCGCACCCCCTCGGGACGCGGAGCGATCGGGCGGCGCGGCGCATGAAGGGCCGCGGGAATCCCCACGCCCGTGGCGGGATCCCCGTGGCCTGCGGTGACGTCCTCCCCGAGGGGGTCGGAGGGGTGTCGTTCGTCGCGCACTCTGTCCATCGGCTCGCTCTCCATCGGAGTATCCATCCTAGGACGCAGGTCACGTCGCGGCCACCGGATCGGGCGGATTCGCCTCCGGGCGAACCCGTCATCGGGGCGCTCGGCCGGGGTGTTCAGCCGAGGAAGGCGTCGACCTCCGCGCGGGTGGGGGCGTCCCGCGGTCCCCAGCGGGTCACGGCGATCGCGGCGGCGGCGTTGGCGCGGGTCGCGGCGGACTCCCAGTCCCCGCCGAGGGCGCGCTCGGCCAGCAGCACCCCGGTGTGGGTGTCGCCGGCCCCGTTGGTGTCCACGGCCTTCTGCGGGAAGGCGGGGATCACGGTGCCGCGGCCGTGGTGGAAGACGGTGCAGCCGCGCTCGCCCTCCCGCACCACCACGACGGCGTGGGAGCCGATACGGCGGCGCAGCGCCTCCGGGGTGTCCTCCACCGAGTCCAGGCCGGTCAGCGCCCGGGCCTCGTCGGCGTTGGAGGTCCACACGGTGGTGCGGGCCAGCACCCGGTCCTGCAGCGCGTGGGGGAAGCCGGCGAAGGGCTCGCCGGGGTCGAGCACCACCTCCACGCCCTCGGGCACCGTGTCCAGGAAGTCCAGCAGCGGATCCCGGGTGGGCTCGAACAGGCTGTAGCCGGACAGGCACAGCAGGTCTCCGGGCTCCGGTGCGAGTCGGGCCAGGGACTCCGCGGTGACCTGCCGCTCCGCGCCGTAGACGGTGACGAAGCTGCGCTGGGCGGAGGGCTCGACCAGCACCACGCAGTAGCCGGTGTCGAGGTCCGGGCGCGGCTGGTCGGACAGCTCCACCCCGTCGGCGGCGAGGGCCTCGCGCACCAGGTCCCCGTGGGGCCCGGTGCCGTGTGCGCCGCCGTGGACGGCGCGGGCGCCGCTGCGGGCGGCCGCGACCAGGATGGTGGTGGCGCCGCCCGCGTAGCGCTCCTCGCTGACTGCATTGGTGTTGCCGCCGCTCGGGGGCAGGGCGGGCACCTCGAGCACCATGTCGACCAGGGCCTGGGCGGTGTGCAGGACGCGGGGCATGGGCCGAGTGTAGGGGCCGCCACGGGGAGCGGGCGGCCCGGTTCCGTGGACGTTCGTCGGACCCCTCCGCGACAATGGCGCCATGAGCACCACCGAGCCCACCGCCGACGCTCCCGTCGAGGGCGCGCCCCGCCGCCGCTGGGCCCTGCCCCTGGTGATCGTCGCCGGCCTGGCCGTGATCGCCCTGGTGGCCGGCGGCATCTGGTGGTGGCGCAGCGGCGACGGCTCCGAAGAGGCCGAGCAGCTCGCCGCCGCCCTGGAGAGCGGGGACTACTCCGGCCTGGCGCTGGCCGCGGGCGATGCCGCCGCGGCAGCCGAGGAGCACGAGCGCATCCTCGGCTCCCTGCTCGAGGACTCCGGCGCCAGCCCGCAGGTGGAGGTCAGCGGCAATGCCGACGCCGAGGGCGAGCGCGCCCTCACCCTCGCCTGGACCTGGGACCTCGCCGACGACGTCACCTGGGAGTACGAGACCCCGGCGAGCCTGGCCCGCGCCGACGGCGGCTGGGCCGCGCGGCTCGACCCCGCCGTCTACGCCCCGGACCTGACCGACTCCGAGCACCTCGAGCTCGACGCGGTCGCCGCCGAGGCCGGGGAGATCCTCGACCGCGACGGCGTGAGCCTCTACGGCCCCCGCGACGTGCTGGTGCTCGGCCTGGACCTCTCCCAGCTCGACACCGCGGAAGAGGAGGACGCCGCCGCTCGCGAGCTCGCCGACGCCCTGGGCATCGACCCCGACAACTTCGCCGCCACCGTCGAGGCCTCCGGGGAGGACGCCTTCGCCTCCGCCCTCACCATCCGCGCCGAGGACGCCGGGGACTACGACCTCGACGCCGCGGAGCAGATCACCGGCTACCTCGCCCAGGAGGAGACGATGCCGCTGGCCGCCGAGCGGGACTACGCCCCCGGCGTGCTCGGCTCCCTCCGCGAGGCCACCGCCGAGGACATCGAGGAGTCCGAGGGGGAGGTCGCCGCCGGGGACCTCGTCGCCACCGGCGGCGTCACCGCGGCCCGCCGCGACCAGCTGGTCGGCACCAATGGCCTCGAGGTGCTCGCCGTGGACGAGGACGGTGCCGAGCGCTCCCTGCTGTCCACCGATCCCGTCGCCGGGCAGGACGTCACCATCACCCTGGACGACGAGCTGCAGCGCCTGGCCACCGAGGCCATCGCCGGGGAGGACTCGCCGGCCGCCGTGGTCGCCCTGCAGCCCTCCACCGGCGACCTGCTCGCCGCGGCCCTGGGCCCCGAGGGTCAGGAGTACCCGATCGGCCTGGTCGGCCAGTACGCCCCCGGCTCCACCTTCAAGACGGTGACGTCCCTGGGTCTGCTGCGGGCCGGGCTCACGCCCGCCTCCGAGGTCCAGTGTCCCGAGACCGCCACCGTGGAGGGCCGCTCCTTCAAGAACGCGGACTCCCTCTCCTCCGACCTGTTCGGCACCATGACCCTCGCCGAGGCCGTCGCCCACTCCTGCAACACCGCGATGGTGCTCGAGTCCGACACCGTCAGCCAAGAGCAGCTCGCCGCGGCCGCCACCACCCTCGGCATCGGTCAGGAGACCCCCGAGGGACTGGACGCCTTCATGGGCTCGGTCGATCCGGAGGACACCGGCACCGAGCACGCCGCCGCGATGCTCGGCCAGGGCCGCGTGCTGGCTTCGCCGCTGGCGATGGCGACCGTGCTGGCCAGCGTCCAGAACGGCGCGGCCGTGAGCCCTCGTGTGCTGGCCGACGACGACTCGGCGGCCGTGGAGGTCGACGAGCCGCTCACCGAGGACGAGACCGCGCAGATGCAGGAGATGCTGCGCGGCGTCGTCACCGACGGCAGTCTCGACGACTTCGCCGACCTCGACGGGGAGCCGGTGATCGGCAAGACCGGCACCGCCGAATGGACCGACGAGAACGGCGAGACCAAGCTGCACTCCTGGGTGATCGTCGCCCAGGGCGACCTCGCGATCGCCGTGTTCGTCGAGGACGGCAGCTACGGCTCGGTCACCGCCGGGCCCATCGCCCGCGAGGTCCTGGAGGGCGCCGCCGCCCTCTGAGGTGTCTCGCGCCCGGAGGGTCGTGCGGCGTCCGGAGAGGTGTGCCGCGTCCGGGACCGTCGGATCCCCCGGTGGATCCCGGGCGCGCGTGATCTGCTGGGAGTCCGTCATCGGCCCGGAAGGGAATGGTCATGCCGCGGTTCCACCCCGATCTCGCGCTCGCGCGCTGGATCCCGCCCACGAACATCCCGGCCCGCCTGGTGCCGCTCCTGCAGCGCGTCTCCGGCCGCTTGCCGGTGGCCCCGGCCGATGTGGAGATCCGGCAGGTCGACGTCCCCGGACCTGATGGGGCCCCACCGGTGCCGCTGCGCGTCTACCGCTCCCGGCTCGCGCCCGCCGTGACCCCGGCCCTGCTCTGGATCCACGGTGGCGGGCTCATCATGGGCAGCCCCGCGCAGGATGAGCGACATTGCCTCGAGCTCGCCCGGACGCTCGGCATCGTGGTCGCCTCGGTCGACTACCGGCTCCCCCCCGCGCACCGCGCCCCGGCCGCGGCGGAGGACTGCTACGCCGCGCTGACCTGGCTGCACCGGCGTCGGGCGGAGCTCGGCATCGACGCCGCGCGCCTGGCCGTCGGCGGCGCCAGCGCCGGGGGCGGACTGGCCGCGGCGGTGGCCCAGATGGCGCTCGACCGAGGGCAGGTCCCCCTCGCCTTCCAGCTGTTGGTCTACCCGATGCTCGACGACCGCACCGGGACGCGGCCGGAGCACGACACCCCGGGCATCCGCGTGTGGACCCCCCACAACAATCGCCTCGGATGGCGGTCGTACCTCGGTGTCGAGCCGGGCGCCGAGACCGTCCCCGACCATGCGGTGCCCGCCCGTCGCGAGGACCTCCACGGCCTCCCGCCGGCCTGGATCGGCGTGGGGTCGCTGGACCTCTTCCACGACGAGGACGTGCGGTACGCCGCCCGGCTGCGCGGCGCAGGCGTGGACTGCCGGCTCGAGATCATCGGCGGAGCCTTCCACGGTTTCGACGCCCTGTTCCCCCGCGCGGACGTCACCCGGGACTTCCGGCGGTCCCAGGCGCGGGCGCTGCAGGAGGCGCTGGGCACGCCGGGCTCGGTGCCCGCGGAGCCGGAGGAGGCGCCCCCGCCGGGGACGTGAGCCTCAGAGGTCGGCCGCCACCTCGACGGCCTGGCGGATCGCGCGCTCGGCGTCCAGCTCGGCGGCCACGTCGGCCCCGCCGATCACGTGCACCCGCGGGGCGCGCCCGGTGGGGTGCTCGCGCAGCTCGTCGGCCAGCTCGGCGACGCTGACCTGCCCGGCGCACAGCACCACCGTGTCCACCTCCAGCACGCGCGCCTCGCCGTCCTCGGTGAAGTGCAGGCCCTCGGCGTCGATCCGCTCGTAGGTGACACCGCGGTGCTCGATCACCCCGGCGCGGCGCAGCTCGGCGCGGTGCACCCAGCCGGTGGTGCGGCCCAGGCCCGCGCCGATCTTGGTGTCCTTGCGCTGCAGCAGGTGGATCTCGCGAGCGCGGCGGCCGTCCCGCGGCAGGGTAGCCACGGCGTCCCGTTCCTCCTCTGCGCCGTCGGGTGCCGGGGCCGCGGGGCGTCGGTGGCCGCGCAGGCCCCCGCGCCGCTCGGCCGGATCGACCACGCCCCAGTGCTCCCGCCAGGTCTCGACCTCGAGGGTGGGGGAGGGGATCGCGGCGGAGAGGAACTCGGCGACGTCCACCCCGATGCCGCCGGCGCCGATGATCGCGACCCTCTCCCCGGGCACCACCTGCTCCTCCAGCAGGTCCATGTAGGTCACCACCTGCGGTCCCGTCGCGGGCGGGGCCGCCTGCGGGGTGAAGCCGGGCAGCTCCGGCAGGCGCGGGGCGACGCCGGTGGCGACGATGACATCGTTCATGCCGACCAGCTCGGCGGGGGTGGCCCGCACCCCCAGGTGGACCCGCACCCCGGCCTCGGCCAGGCGCATCCGCCAGGAGCGCAGCGCCAAGCCGTAGTCCTCCTTGCCGGGGATGCGGGCGGCCAGGCGCAGCTGCCCGCCGATCTCCTCCCGCGCCTCCAGCAGGGTCACCCGGTGCCCGCGCTCGGCGGCGGCCAGGGCCGCCTCCAGACCCGCCGGTCCGGCGCCGACCACGGCCACGTCCCGCACACGGCGGGGGCGGACGGGGGTGAGCACCAGCTCGGTCTCGTGGGCGGCGCGCGGGTTGACCAGGCAGCTCGCCCGCTTCCCGGCGAAGATCTTGTCCAGGCAGGACTGGTTGCAGGAGATGCAGGAGACGACCTGACCGGCGCGGCCGGCGGCGAGCTTGTTCGGCAGGTGCGGGTCGGCCAGCAGCGGCCGCGCCATCGAGACCAGGTCGGCCTCGCCGTCGGCGATCACGCGCTCGGCGAGGTCGGGGTCGTGCACCCGGTTGGAGGCGACCACGGGCACCTGCACCTCCTCGCGCAGGCGGGCGGTGAGCGGCACGAAGGCGCCGCGCGGCACCGAGGTGACGATGGTCGGCACCCGGGACTCGTGCCAGCCGATCCCGGAGGAGAGCACGTCCACCCCGGCTGCGGTGAGGCCCCGTGCCAGCGCCAGCGTCTCCTCCCAGTCCTGCCCGCCCTCGACCAGATCCGTCAGCGAGATCCGGTAGGAGAGCAGGCCGTCCTCGCCGAGGGCCTCGCGCACGGCGGCGGCGATCGCCAGTGGCACCTCGCGGCGGGCGGCGGCGGTGCGGCCGTAGCGGTCGCGACGGCGGTTGGTGCGGGGCGCGAGGAACTGGTTCAGCAGGTAGCCCTCGGAGCCCATGATCTCGACGCCGTCGTAGCCGGCCTCCCGGGAGCGGGCCGCGGCGGCCGCGTACTGCCCGATGGTGCGACGGATCCCGGCGCGGGTCAGGCGACGGGAGCGGAAGGGGGAGATGGGCGAGCGGCCCGCGCTGGCGGAGGCGGCGAGCGGGTGGAAGGCGTAGCGCCCGGCGTGGAGCAGCTGCAGCAGGATCCGCCCGTCGGCCTCGTGCACCTCGCGGGTGATGCGGTCGTGCTTGGCCAGCTGGTGCTCGCCGGCCTGGGCGCCGTGCGGGGTGAGGCGGCCGCTGCGGTTGGGGGAGTAGCCGCCGGTGACGATGAGACCCACCCCGCCGCGGGCGCGCTCGCCGAGGTAGGCGGCCAGGCGGCCGACGTCGCCGGGGTGGTCCTCGAGGCCCACGTGCATCGAGCCCATCACCAGGCGGTTGCTGACGGTGAAGCGGCCGAGGTCGAGCGGGGAGAGCAGGGAGGCGTACCGCGACGGTGCGGTGGCGGGATGCTGCGCGACGCCGGTGCCGAGCGAGGTGGTCATGGAGGGGATTGTGTCAGGCCCGCGCGCCCCGTTGGACCCTGAAACCCGAGGTCAGCGGGCCGTGGCGGGCTCGGAACGCGGGATTTTTCCGCGGACTCCGCGCCCTGACCTGGGCGCCCGGCGGCCTGGTTCGTCGGGGCCGTGCCGGAGAATCGTCCCGTGACGGTCCGCGTGGCGGGACGGTGGGCGCGCGCCCGCGTGGCGCGGGCCGATGATTCCTTATCGTGGGCTCCATCTATCGACGAGCATCGGAGGTCCGGATGCAGCTCAGTCCCTTCACCCCCGGCGAGGTGGCCCGCGAGATCCCCGGCCGCGAGGCGCAGCTCGAGGAGATCGGCGGCCTGCTCACCCTCCCCGCCCTGCACGGCCGCTTCGCCGGACGGATCCGGGTGGACGTCGGCCCCCGCGGCGTCGGCAAGACCAGCCTGCTGCGCCGCACCCGCGAGGACGCCCGGCGCCTGGGCCTGGCGCCGATCTCCGTCACCGCCGGGAACGGCGCCCTGCCCGCCGTGATCGCCGACGAGGCCCGCGCCCTGATGCAGACCTGGGGTCATCCGGACGGCCCCGACGACTGGCTGGAGAGCGTCTCGCTCACCCTCGGGGTGCCGGGCCTCGCCCAGGTGACCGCCGAGGCCCGCCCCGAGGCGCCGCTGCCGCAGGCCACCCGCGCCTTCCGCGAGCTGATCGAGCGCACCGCCCAGGCCGCCCTCGACCAGGGGCTGGCCGGCATCGTGCTGCTGATCGACGAGCTGCAGGACGCCGACGAGCACGGCCTGCGCACCGTCGCCTTCGCCTGGCAGGAGCTGCAGGGATCGCGGACCCCCGCCGCCCTGGTCGCCGCCGGCCTCAGCCACACCGCCGACGTCGTCACCGCCGCCGTGACCAGCGCCGAGCGCTTTCGCTTCCGCACCATGCGGGACCTCGAGGACCATGAGGTGCGCGAGGCCCTCACCCGCCCTGCCGCGGACCTCGGGGTGCGCTGGGAGACCTCCGCCCTGCAGGAGGTGGTGGCGCGCACCCAGGGCTACCCGTACGCGGTGCAGCTCTGGGGCGAGGCGATGTGGACCGCCGCCGGGTCCCCCGATCCCGAGGGCGTGCTCGGCGCCGACCACGTCGAGCCGGCCGGCCTGGTCGTCGCCGAGGACATGGCCGCCCTGCACCGCGCCCGCTGGTCCAAGGCCTCCCCGAAGGAGCGGGAGCTGCTGGCGGCGATGGCACGCCTCGGCGGGGAGGAGGTGGCCCGCGCGGACCTGGCCGCGGCGCTCGGCACCACCTCCAGCGCCCTGAGCGGCCCGCGGCAGTCGCTGCTGGACAAGGGCATCGTCCAGATCGCGGGCCGCGGTCTGCTCTCCTTCACCGCCCCCGGTTTCGCCGAGCACGTGCTCTCCCTGCGCGGCCGCTGAGGCGGTTCGCTCAGGAGTAGTCGGCGACGACGGTGCGGGCGGCCCCGTCCAGGCTGATCTGCCCGCCGTGCGGCAGGATCCACTGCGGCCGGGTGTGGCCGAAGGGCACCCCGACGCACACCACGGCCTCCGGGTTGTAGCGCGCCGCCTGCTCGATCACGGCCTCCCGCTGCGCCACCCGCAGCGCCTCCCGCTCCTCGGCCGAGGCGCGGGGCACCTCGAAGCCGCTGACCGGCGGCCGGGCCAGCAGCACCCCCGCCGCGGCGGCGAGCACGCCGCGCTCGCCGAGGGCTCGCACCCACATGGAGACGTAGTCCGCCGACGGCCGGAGCTCGCTGGTCTCCAGCAGCAGGATCGACCCCTCCAGTGCGGAGGTCTCGGGCAGGCGGCCGGCGAGGGCGATCAGGTCGATCACCTCCAGGCAGCCGCCCCAGCTCGGGCCCTCCACCGTGCGGGCGGGCCCGGCCCAGGTCCACGGCGTCGTCGGCTCGCGGTCACCGTATTCGACCAGCGCCCGCGGGTCGTCCCAGGGCCGGCCGACGTCCTCGGACTCGCCCGGGTCGCTCAGCAGCAGGCGGCCGCCGTCCAGCAGGGCCGCCCGCAGCGAGCTCAGATGCACCTCGTCCAGGTGCGGGCCCGGCCCGATGTGCACCTGCGTGGAGCCGCCGTAGTAGCTGGGCACGCCCAGCTCCCACAGCAGGTGGTGCAGGTTCGTGTTGTCGCTGTAGCCGAGGAAGGGCTTGGGATCCGCGGCGAGCACGGCCCGGTCCAGGTGGGGGATCACGGTGATCTGGTCGTCCCCGCCGACGGTGGCGATCACCGCGCGAATCGTGGGGTCCGCGAAGGCGGCGTTGACGTCGGCCGCGCGGTCCTCGGCGCTCGCCCCGGCGCGCCGCGTGGTGGGGTACTCGACGGGCACCAGTCCGGTGGCCTCCTGCAGGCGGCGCAGCGCCTGCTCGTGCAGCGCCTCGGAGACGCTGGGGGCGGCGAAGGCGGGGGAGAGCACGGCGATGCGGTCGCCGGGGCGGGCCTTGGGGGAGGGGATCGAGGGCGCGGGGCTCATCGCCCGATCCCACCACCCGGCGCGGGGCCCGTCCACCGCTTTCCGGCCGCCGGCCCGTCCCACCCCGCATCCCGCTCCGCGTCTCGCATCCTGGCTCGCTCCCTCTCCCGCGCCGCGTGAGGGTGCGCCACGTCCGTGCGGGAATGGTGCCGGCGCCGTCACGTCTGTGCTGGATGGAGGACCGCTATCCAGCACGAACGTGGCGCGGGTGCGCCCCCGGGCGATGGTCGCCGCGGATAGGCTCGCCGCATGGTCTCGGAACGACGTCGTCGCCGCGCCGCCCGCCGGCTGCGCAACGGCGACGGCCGCGCCCTGCCGCCTTTCCGCGTCTGGCAGCTGCTCACCCGCTCCCTGTTCCACGTCCGCCTGCAGGAGCCGGGGGAGGGGACGGCCCTGTGGTCGGTGGACACGCGTCACGGAGGGAACGCGAGCGGCGAGATCTGGGTGGACTTCTATCGGGATCGTCGGCAGGTCGCCCGCTCGAAGCCGCCCGCGGTGATGCCGGTGACCGGGGGCGTGATCGAGGTGGCGGTCAGCCACTACGGCCTCAAGCGCTGCCACCTCGTCCGCGACGACGGCGGAGAGCAGCCCCTACAGCCCGACCCGGCCTCCGCCGCCGGGGCACGCGCGCGCCTCGCAGAGCGCTTCCCCGGAGCGAGTCGCGCCCTGGGAGTGGTCTCCGTGGTGATCCTGCTGATCGCGCTCGTCCTCGGCATCCCTCAGCTGGCCGAGCAGATCACGGCGATCCCTCCGATCGGCGACCGGGTCGGGACCTTCACCTCGCCTCTGCAGCTTCCCTGGTGGGTGAACGCCTCCCTGATCGTGGCGGCCATCGTGGCGAGCACCGAACGGGCTCTCCGGCTGCGCTACCACCGGCTCCTCGACGGAGGGATGCTCGACGGCAGCGAGTGAGGCCTGGCCGACGGTCGATCCCGGCAGGCCTCACGCTCCGAACTGCCCTCGGGGCAGAGCCAAACACTCCGGCGTCGACGCTGTTCAGGGCACGGCGTCGCGCAGTTCGACGGCGGCGGCGACCAGCTCCGCGTTGCTCGCGGCCCGGCGCCCGGAAGGCAGTAGGACGCCGTCCTCGAAGCCGACCCGGGTCTCGTGTCCGCGGGCGAGCGCGGCCCGCACCAGCGGCCAGGTCCAGCCCTCGGTGCCGTGCACGAGGCGCGGGCAGGTCACCCCGATCTCGTCCAGCCCCTGCTCGGCGCGGTCCAGGTGGGCGAGCGGATCGCCCTGGAGGTGATGCGGCGGGGCGTCCTCGTCCAGCTCGATGCTGACCCGCTGGGCGATGGCGCCCACACCCGAGGCCTCCAGCAGCGGCAGCTCCGCGGGAGCCCACAGCCCCACGTCGATCCCGATGCCCACCTCGTGCATCGCCTCCATCACCCGCTCGAAGCCGGGCTCGCAGAGGTTCACGGTCGCGCAGTCCACGCCCTCCCACTCCCGGATCATCGCCACCCGGTCGCGGACGTCCGGCACGATCCACGCGCCCGTCGTCAGGCCGATCTCGACCTCCCGCCCCAGCTCGGCGGCGAGACCGTGCACGCGGGCGCACACCTCGGCGACGCGCGCCGGGTCGAGGGTCTCCGCCCCGTCCTCGTCCCGGACGTGGAGGTGCACCCCCTCCGCCCCCGCGAGCAGGCATCCCCGCAGGTCGGCGAGCAGGTCCGTCGTGGTCAGGGGCAGGGCGGGGTGGCGGTCACGACCCCAGGCACCGGTCGGGGTGATCTGCAGCATGGCCCCACGGTAGGGGCGGGCTGTGACGGACGAGGGCGGGTCAGGCGGTCGGCACGAGGTAGCGGCGCTTGTGGTCGGGCGGGCTCTCGAGCACCCCGCCGGCCGCCTCGATGATGCGGGCCGAGGGCCCGTTGCCGGCGTCGCAGGTGACCAGTGCCTGCGCGACGCCGATGCCGGCCAGCTCGTCCAGGCCGGCCTGCATCAGGGTGGTGGCGATGCCGCGGCGGCGCGCGCTCGGGCGCACCGCGTACCCCAGGTGGCCGCCCTCGCGGCGCAGGGCATCGTTCAAACGGTGCCGGATCGACACCCGGCCCAACCACTCATCGCCCTCGACGGCCCACAGCGTCGCCACGGGCACGAAGCCGGGCGGCGGCGAGTCCACCTCGCCGCCGCGCCGGGCGCACATCGCGGCGAAGCCCTCGGCGTCGGCCACCTGCGCACGCTCATGGCCGAAGGCGGCGGTCCAGTCGGCGCCCTGGCCGTCCTCGGCGTCGAATTCGTCCCAGGCGGCGAGGAACGAGGCGTGGACGCGGGGCGTGGGCGGGACGATCTCCATCGGCCCACGGTAGGCCCGTCGGTGCACGGGCGCCGGGTTATTCCGTCGACGGTGGCCGCGGGCCCGTGGTCCACTGACCCCATGCACGTGCAGATCCGGCCCCTGGACCTCGCCTCCGAGACCGACATCGCCCAGCTCAACGCCCTGGACGAGGCGATGGACCGCGACCGCTTCGGCGGCAGCGAGCCCTTCACCGTGGAGCAGCGGCGCGCCGTCCTGCGGGACACCCCGTACTGGCGGATGCAGCATTGGGTGGCTGTCGCCGAGCCGATGGACGGCGGCGAGACCATCGTCGCCACTGCCTCCACCCACGAAGCCCTGCAGGAGAACCTGGAGGCGATCCACGTCGGCATCGAGGTGCACCCGGCCTTCCGCGGGCACGGCATCGCGACTGCACTGCTGGAGCAGGCGCTGATCCCCGCGATCCGCGCCTCCGGGCGGACGCTGGTGGATGCCGGGGCGGAGATCCCCGCCGAGGGCGACCCCGACGACCCCGCCCTGCCCGCGAACCGGCTCGCGGCACGCCTCGGCCTGAGCTGCAAGAACATCGGCGTCTGCCGGATGCTGCCGCTGCCGCTGGAGGAATCGCTGCTGGAGCGCCTGGCCGCCGAGGCCGCCGAGAAGCAGGGCGCGTACCGCATCGAGCGCTGGGACGACGGCGTGCCCGAGGAGCACCTGGCCGCCTACGGGCGACTGCTCACCCAGCTCGAACTGGACGATCCCTCCGAGGAGCTGGAGTTCGAGGCCCCCGAATTCCCGGCCGAGCGGATCCGGGTGATGGAGCAGCGTCATCGGGAGCAGGGCAAGCGCTCGATCCTCGCGGTCGCCATCGCCCCCGACGGCACCCTGGCCGGGAACTCCGAGGTGCAGTTCCAGGAGGGTGAGGCCACGACCGTCGGCTAGCAGGAGAACACCCTGGTCATGCCCGAGCATCGTGGGCACCGACTGGGCCTCGCCCTCAAGGTCGCCACCCATGCCGCCCTGCGCGAGCAGGCCCCCGGGCTCCGCGCGCTGGCCACCTGGAACTCCCACGTTAACCCCTGGATGATCGCGATCAACGAGCAGCTCGGCTACCGGGTGGCCTTCCGGGAGCTCGGCCTGCAGGGGCGGCCCGACCTCGGCTGACTCAGCACCCGCCGCGTGGGGAGCCCTGTCCTCCCGGCCCCGGGTGCGGGAGGATGGGGCCACGGCGACGACGGGAAGGGGCCGGTCATGCGGGACCAGCGCTGGGTGGACGGCGCCGTCGAGGAGGCCATCGCCCGCGGCGACTTCGCGGACCTGCCCGGGGCCGGGAAGCCCCTGGACCTGCCCGCCTCCCACGACCCCGACTGGTGGATCAAGCAGCGCCTCTCTGAGGACGACGTGGACCGCGATGCCCTCCTGCCCGTGGTCGTGCTGCTGCGCCGCGAGTACGAGCGTCGCGACGACACCCTGGCCGCCCTGCGCGACGAGGACGCGGTGCGGGAGTACGCCGAGGACTTCACCGCCCGGGTCCGGGCCGACCGCGCCGCGAACCCGCTGGCCCGGATGCTGGCCCCCGAGCTGGACGCCGAGGCGGCCGTGAAACGCTGGCGGGAGCTGCACCCCGACCCGCTGCCGCCTCCGGAGCCCGAGCCCGCGCCGCCGCGGCGCCGCCGCTGGTGGGCCTTCGGTCGGCGCTGAGCCTTCTCCGGACACCGGGCAGCTCCACGTGCTCGAGCCTCTCGAGGCCCGAGGCAGTCATGGGGTCAGTCGATCCCCTGCGCGATGAGCGCCTCCACCGCGGCAACGGCCTCCCGGTCCCCGCTCACCTCGACGGCGGCCGGTCCGCCGTCGAGCCGTGCCAGAGCGTCGCCGCGGCCCCAGGCCCACAGGTACAGCGCGGTCACAGGGCCGGTGGCGGTGGCCCGGGGCAGGCCGGTCGGGTCCGCGCCCGCCGGCCACGGCCGCGCCACCAGCGCCTCGAAGGTCTGTCCGTCGCGGGGGCGGGTGCCCGACCAGCGGGCGATCTCCACGTCCTTGCCGGCGCCGTCGTCGTCCGGTTCCACGCGCAGCATCGCCAGGGTCTCGATCTTCCCCCACTCCGGGATCCAGTCGTGCCCCGCCGCCCACATCACCGCGAGCACATGGTCCAGGCCGTCCACCGCCACGGCGCGGTCGATGGGGGAGAGTGCGGGGAGGTCCGCCGTCATCTCGGCGTCCACCCGGTGCACGGTCGCCTCGTGCACCTGCATCCGCCGGGTGAAGCCGACGCTGCGGTCCGCCGGGAACCAGGTCCACGCCTCCTCGGCGTCGTCCCGGACGGCGAGCTGATCGAGCAGCGCCGCGGTGGCTGCGCGGCGACGCTCCAGGATCCGCTCCCGGGCGTCCGGGCCCTCCGGGCGAGGTGCCGCGGCGCCCTCGGCGGCCTCCGCATCCTCATCGGTGAGCGCGCCCGCGGCCAGCAGTGTCGACCAGAACTCGTGGACCTCGGCGCCGTGCCAGAGCAGGTCCAGCGCCGTCCAGTCCGGGCAGGCCGGGACGGGCGCGGCCGGGTCCGCCTCGGCGAGGACCGCATCGAAGCGGGCGGCCTCCGTGGCGAGGCGCTCCGCGGCGGACGGTTCGGCGGTGGAGCGGGACGCGGCGGGGTCTGGGGTGGGGTGATCGTCGGTGACCATGCGGCCAGTCAAGCACCGGGGCCCGGCGAAAGACAGCGAAAACCGGGGCGAGCGTGGTTCGTCGGGGCCGCTCCGTAGACTCCCGGCATGCGCCTGGACAACATCGGCATAGACGCCGCGGACCCGCACGCGGTGGGGGAGTTCTGGGAGGCCGCCCTCGGCGCCACCCGGCTCACCACCGAGCCCGACCTGCTTGAATCCCGCCTGGTCATCGACGGGGACGCCTCCCTCGACATCTGCGTGGTGAAGGTCGCCGAGGCCGACCAGGAGCCGCTGCGGCTGCACCTGGACCTGCTCGGCGGCACCCCGGGGAACCCCGGGGGCCAGGCGGAGGCCGCGACGCGGCTGCGCGCCCTCGGCGCCCACGACCTCGACATCGGCCAGGGCGAGGTGCCCTGGACCGTGCTGGCCGACCCCGGCGGCACCCCCTTCTGCGTGATGGAGGCCCGCGCGGCCTACGTCGGCACCGGGCCGATCGCCGCCCTGCCGCTCGACGTCGCCGACCCCGACCGGGACGCCGAGTTCTGGGCCTGGCTGACCGGCTGGCAGGACGCCCCCGGCATCGCCCCGCGCACCCTGCGCCATCCTTCCGGCCGCGGCCCGCTGCTGGAGTTCTGCCCCGAGCCGGCGCCGAAGCCCGCGGGGCCCGCGGCGAAGAACCGGATCCACCTGGACGTGCGCCTCGAGGAGGGCGACGACGTCGAGGAGATCCACGAGCAGATCCTCGACCTGGGCGGCCGTGTCCGCGAGCACGACTGGGGTCCGCTGCCCTGGCGGGTCTACCTCGACCCCTCCGGCAACGAGTTCTGCGTGCTCGGCGGGGGCGGCGTGGCCTGAACCGCCCCCACCGACCGGCAGGCGCGATACGGACGGCGGCTCAGGCGCGCTCTGCGATCGCGCTGCGCGGACGCATCGCCACCAGCACCATCACGGCCGCGCCGAGCATCGCCAGCAGGCCCACGCTCGCCGTGATCACCACGCCCGAGTCGAAAGCGTGCCGGGCCGAGGCCAGCAACGCCTCGCCGGTCGCCACCGGCAGCTCACCGGCCACCGTCGTCGCCCCGCCCAGGGTCTCCCCGGCCGCGGCGCGCTGGGAGGCGTCCAGGCCCGTCGGCAGCTCGACGTGGGCGCGGTAGGCGGCGTTCAGGATGCTGCCCAGCACCGCGGTGCCCAGCACCGCCCCCGTCTCGTAGGCCGTCTCGGAGATCGCGGAGGCCGCGCCCGCCTTCCGTGCCGGCACGGAGGACAGGATCAGGTCGTTCGAGATGGTCTCGGCGAATCCGACCCCGGCGCCCAGAATCACGAAGGCCAGGACCAGGGCGAGGTCCGAGCCGGAGCGACCGCCGGTGAGGATCACCGCATAGCCCACGGCGTTCAGCAGCAGGCCTGCCGCCATCGCGTGGGAGGGGCGGACGCGGCGCACCACCCGCACCACCAGCAGCCCGGCCGCGATCGTCACCACCAGGCCCGGCAGCAGCATCAGCCCCGCCTGCATCGGCGTGCGGCCGGAGACCAGCTGCAGGTGCTGGGAGACGAAGTACAGGAAGCCGACCATCGAGAACACGCTCAGCAGATTCGCCATGATCGAGGCGGAGAAGGCCGGCACGGTGAACAGCCGCACGTCCAGCATCGGGGTCTCCCGCATCAGCTGACGGCGCACGAAGGCGACGCCCGCGAGCAGGCCCAGCCCGGCCGCGAGCACCACCGGGATGCTCACGCCGCCGTGCGCGACGGTCTTGATGGCCCACACCAGCGGCACCATCGTCGCCATCACCAGCACGATCGAGGCGGGGTCGACGGGACCCGGCCGCGGGTCGCGGGACTCCGGCACCAGCACCGGGCCGAGCACCAGCAGCGGCACCAGCATCGGCAGGGCCAGCAGGAACACCGAGCCCCACCACAGGTGCTCGAGCAGGAAGCCGCCCACGATGGGGCCGAGCGCCGCGCCCCCGGAGAAGCCGGCCGCCCACACGGCGATCGCGATCCGCCGCTCCTCGGGGTCCAGGAAGATGTTGCGGATCAGCGAGAGCGTGGCGGGCATCAGCATTGCGCCGAACACGCCCATCGCGGCACGCAGGGCGATCAGCGCCCCGGCGGTCGGCGCGAAGGCGGCCACCGCGGAGACGGCCGCGAAGCCGGCGGCGCCGATCAGCAGCAGGCGGCGACGGCCGATGCGGTCGCCGAGGGAGCCCATCGGCACCAGCAGCCCGGCCAGCAGCAGCGGGTAGACGTCCACGATCCACAGCAGCGCCGTGCCCGAGGGTTGCAGCGCGGTGGACAGGGCGGGCAGCGCGAAGGACAGCACCGTGTTGTCCACCGAGACCAGCAGCACCGGCAGCATCAACACGGCCAGCGCCGCCCAGCGACGGCGGGAGCTGGTGATCACGGGGATCTCGGAGGTGGGGACCTGGACGGACATGGGGCCTCCCTCGGGCTGGCGCCGGGCGTGGTGTCCGGCGCATCGGGGTCCCCGGGGAGCGGGGACGACACCCCGACCCTAAACCGTCCAGACGGTACAGTGAAGCGGGAGCGCCTATGGTGCTGGTCATGTCCGCGAGAGAAGACGTGCTCGACGCCCTGGAACGCGTGCTCATCGAGGAGGGCGAGCGTGCCGCCACCCTGGAGGCCGTCGCCGCGCGCGCCGAGGTCTCCAAGGGCGGGCTGCTCTACCACTTCGGTTCCAAGCGCGCCCTGGTCGAGGGCCTCGCCGAGCGGATGCTGGACCTCGCCGCCCTCGACCTCGAGCAGATGGCCGCCGCCCCCGACGGCCCCTCCGCCTACTACGTGCGCTCCTCCGTCTACGAGGACAGCCCCTTCGACCGCGCCCTGGTGGCCGGCTCCCGCCTCAGCCACGGCGAGGACGCCCCTGTCCGGGCCGCCTTCGACCGCATCCGTGAGGACTGGCTGCGCCTGATCCGGCAGGAGGTCGGCGACGACGCGATCGCCGAGGCGATCATGCTGATCGGTGACGGGCTGTACTACAACGCGCTGCTGGACTCGACCGGGCACCCCGACGCCGCCCGCCGCGAGCAGAACCTCGAGGCGCTGCTGGCCGTCGTCGCCCGGATGCGGGAGCGGGCCGGCACGGACTGAGTCCGCACCGGCCCGCCCACCTCAGCGGCCGGACACCCCGTCGGGCATCAGGCGTACCAGAAGCCCTCGAAGCTGTCCTTGTAGACCCGGTAGCCGAAGTTCGAGGAGTCATAGCGGTAGGCCGCGACCAGCTCGCCCTCGGCGGTGCGCTCGGAGAACTCGTTGGCCTTGCCGGAGTTCACCACCATCGGCTGATCGATGCCGCCGTCGCCCAGGCGCTGCACGCTGGAGACCACCGAGGAATAGGGGATCTCCACCATCAGGTCCTCCGAGTAGGTCCCGGCGTTCTCGTCCACCAGGTAGCGCAGCACCTGGCTGACCCCGTCGAACTCGCTCTCGGAGGCGTTGGCCGGGCCCTTGCCCTCCCAGACCTCCGCATCACGGGTGCCCAGGTACCAGTGGTTGTTGTTGAACATCTCCAGGTAGAACTGGCCCTCGTCCAGCGAGTCGTCGTCGATCCGCTGCACGGTGTGCTGGCCGGCGTTGCCGTTCGGATCGCCCTCCGCGGCCAGGAAGTGCTCCTCGTAGCCGGTGCCCTCCCACAGCACCTCCCCGCCGATCAGCCAGCGCACGCTCGGCTCGCCCCCGGGCTCGAGGGCGCCGTCCAGCGCGATGATCGTCGAGGTCTCGCGGGCGGAGAGCACCATCACCCCGTCGGTGATGTCGATCGAGTTGATGTGGATCCAGTCCTTGCCCTTGACCGCGGAGCCGCCGGCCTCGCCGCCCTCGCGGGCATGGGCGATCTCCTCGTAGGCCGGGAAGACGGTCTGCAGGTCCACCACCTCGTCGACCTGGCCGGATGCGAGGTCCACCCGGATCACGCGGTCCTCGACCCGCTCGTTGCCCACCTTCGAGGTGAGCACGTAGGCGATGCCGTCGACGACCTCCAGGTCGTGGTGCACCGACTGGTCGCCGAGGTCGATGATCGTGCCCGCGTGCCCGAAGGCATCCAGCACGCTGACCTGCCGCGAACCGGTGGTGACCACGAGGTTCCCCTCCTGCAGCCGCACGCGGTGCTGCGGGGAGTCGCCGGAGGGGATCTCGGCGCGCATGGTGCCGGTGCCGTCGTAGAGGAAGGAGGCGTTGCCGGGACCGGAGATGCCGGAGAGGGCGAACAGCCCGGGAGCGATCGCCTCCGCGTCCTCGATCTGCGTGTCCAGCACCGTGCCGTAGCCGGTGGCCGCCTCGGGGGTCTTGATGCGCATCGCGCTGGCGACCTCGTCGCCCCCCTCGGGGCGCCACCGCAGCGTCAGCTCGTTGATGGCCCCGGGCACCATCGCGATGGCGAGCCCCTCGAAGCCGGTGTCGGCCTGGTTGGCGATCGTGGCGGTGAAGTCCTCGGTGGCGGCGACCTGCGCGGTCACCTCGACCTCGCCGGCCGCGGCGTCGGTGAAGTAGAGGTACAGGCCGGAGCGGGTGGTGCCGTAGGGGTCCATCACCAGCAGCGGCTCCGCCGCCGTCCACTCCTGCTCCTCCTTCTTGGCCTGCAGCGCCTCGTGGCGGGCGGCCTGCGTGGTCGCGTCGAACAGCTCGGGGGACTCCTCGTCGTCCCCGAGCTCGTAGCGGACCTGCCACAGGGTGTGGTCGCCCGAGTAGTCCTGGAACTCGTCGATGACGACCTCGGGGCCGGTGGGTCCCTCGGCATCGGTGGAGGGGGTCTCCATGCCCTCCTCGCCACTTCCGTTGTCGCAGGCGGTCAGCGTCACGGCCCCGGCGACGAGGACGCCGCCCCCGGCCAGGAAGCGGCGACGGGCCAGCACGGCCCGGCTGGTGGTCACGGTCGGCAGGGAGGTCCCGGGGGACTCACCGGGGGAGGGCGTGGTCGGTGTCGGCATGGTCGCGAGTCTAGGAGGTGGCGCGGCGCGGGCATCGCAGGCGCCCCCACAGGCAGGGCTGGAAGGAATGTCGGGACCGTGCGCTAGGGTGCCGGACCCGGGCCCCCGCGAGGACGCCCGGCCGGCCCCGTCACCCCGGGTCCGGGAACCGCACCACCCCAGGAGGCACCCGTGTCCACCACCCCCACCGCCGACGCCCAGGACCGCGAGCCCACGCCCGATACCGCCGAGGACCAGGCCTTCTTCCCCTCCCCGTACTCGCTCAGCCAGTACACCGCGCCGCGCACCGACTTCGACGGCCTCTCCACCGACGCCACCACCGCGGGCCGCTGGAAGATCCTGGTGCTGGCCACCGAGGAGCGCTACATGCTGATGCAGAACGGGCGCTTCTTCTCCACCGGCAACCATCCCGTCGAGACCCTGCTGCCGATCCACCACATGGCCGAGGCCGGCTTCGAGATCGAGGTCGCCACCCTCACCGGCGCCCCCGGCAAGTTCGAGTGGTGGGCCTACCCCCACGAGGACGAGGCCGTCGCCCGCACCTGGGAGCGCCTCGCCGACCAGGTCAAGGCGCCGCGTGCGCTCGCCGAGGTGCTGGACGGCGACCTCGAGGACTACGCCGCCTTCTTCGTGCCCGGCGGGCACGGCGCCATGCTCGGCATCCCCGCCTCCACCCTGGTGCGGGACGCGCTGGATCGCTTCCTCACCGAGGACCGGCTGATCATCTCCCTGTGCCACGGCCCCGCCGCCTTCATCGCGGGCGGCCTCGGGCGGGAGACGAACCCGCTGGCCGGCTACGAGATCGTCTCCTTCCCCGACGGCCTGGACGCCGGAGCGAACCTGGAGATCGGCTACCTGCCCGGTCGCATGCCCTGGGCGCTCGGTGAGGCCCTCACCGCGCAGGGGCTCACGGTGCTGAACGACGACATGACCGGCGCGACCCACCGCGACCGCAACGTCCTCACCGGCGACTCGCCGCTCGCCGCGAACCAGCTCGGCAAGGACTCCGTCGCCGCCCTGCTGGAGCGCTTCGGCTCCTGAGACCGACCGGCGGCGGGCCCGCCCTCAGCGGGGGTCCGCCGCCCGCGCCTCCCGGAAGTCCTTCACCCGCCGCCCCTCCGTGTACGCGGCGGAGCGGTGGAAGGAGGAGTGCCGCGCGGAGCGGTAGCGCTTGGCGACCATCAGCGTCGCCTCCCCGGGCGCGCCGGTGCGGTCCGGCTCGGGGAGCGCGCGCTCGATCAGGTAGGCGTCGACAGGTGAGGTGGAGCTGGTCGCTCGGGTCGACGATCGGATCGCTCTGCTGATCACCGTGAGCCCGGAGGAGGGCGACAGCGTGCCGAGCATCGTGCTCAGCCCCGATGGCTGGTCCAGCTGGAGCGATCCCGGGCTCTGCCGACCACGGCCGACGGGACGACCGCCGCCTCGATCGTCCGCGTCGGCGACGGGGAATGGATCATCGCCGACCAGAACTCCGGGAATCTCCTGGCCTCGGAATCGGTGACCATGGCGACACGGGGAGGGACTTCGCCGGGCCGCCGTGAGGCGTCATGGCCTGGTCATGGATCGACCTGTCCCGTTCGTCAGAGCTGATCTCCTCCCCGAGTTGTTCAGGTACCGGCTCCTTGCCGTCGATGCGGACCGGCTGGTGCAGGCGGCCGGCCTTCCCACGAGCTGACGGAGGAACCCAGTCTCCGCGTGCACTCCCTGCGTGATGACCTCGCGCTCGCCCTGGCGATCCATCAGGAGGATGACGGCAGTTGGGGCCCTCTGGTCGCCGGGGCACGCATCGGGGACGAGGACTGGCTGTAGACCGAGGGCCTTTGGCCGACGGGGTCGAAGGCACCGGACGGCTCAACGCCGTCCCGGGGCCGATCCTCGCCGAGGGCTCACTGACCGCGGAAGGAAGCACGGACACCGTGCAGGTGGAGATCGCCGCGGACGGCACGACCACCGAGCACTACCGGGCCACCGATGCCGAGAGCAGGTCGCTGCCGCTCGACCTCGGCGACGGGGCGCTCCCGGCAAGCGGCTGGGTCAACCACCCCGAGGGCGACGAGCACGCCGAAGACGTGCAGACTGCGATCGGTTCCTGCCTCCCGGCCAGCGCCTACGGCGGGGAGACCTGGGGAGCGACCATCGTGCCCGGCCAGCAGGGGAGGGATGTGGACCTCACCCTGCTGCGCAATGGGGATGACCTGGTGCTCCTGGACGAGGACCGCGACACCCCGCACGCGTACCGGATCATCGATCCGCGCGGGCAGATCCCGGGGGAGTCCTCCCCAGGCTGAGAATCTGGACTCCGCCCCACTTTCCCCAGGTCACGTGATCGGATAGGCGGATGACGCCGACTCCCCTGCCGCAGTCCCGACGCCCTCTGTCCGCCGCCACGACGTCCCGTCCCCGGCGGCGCAGTCTCCTCGGGGGCGGCGCCCTCGCCGTCGGCGCCGCGCTCGGCCTCTCCTCCTGCGACGACATCGGGGAGATCGGCGGCGGGACCACCGGAGCTCTCGCCGCCGACGTCCCCCTCACGCTGACACCCTTCACCACAGAGGGCTCCCTGGTCTCGCCCCACCCGGCCCTGACCAGCTTCCGGGGCGTCATGGTCGGCGACACGAACGCCCCGGCGGCGCTGGCCACGCTCGAGCAGTCCTTGGAGCTGCGCGTCGCGGTCATCCGCGCGGACTCCGAGGACGTCACCGACCTCCCCGTCGATCCCACGACGATCGACACCACTGTCGACGAGAGCCCCGAACGGGTCCGGGTCTACGCCCGCCGCATCGTCGAGGACCGGCACGTGGTCACCATGCACACCTCGACCACTCTGGACGACTGGGAGTCCCTCGACCTCGAGGGTGAGCACCTCCACCGCGTGAGCGCCGCGGGCGACGGCCTGCTCGTCCTGGGCCGGTACGCCCACCAGCTCCGGATCATCGACGTCGCCGACGACGGAGCCCTCACCGAGCTCGAGCCCGTGTCGATCCCGGAGCAGCAGGACTGGTACATCAACCACATCGCACGGATCGAGCAGACCATCACGCTCCTGGTGAACATCGAGACCGCGACGGAGTCGTGGGCCCCGCACACCATTGCCAGCACCGACGGCGGGGCCACCTGGTCGGATCCTGTGGCCCTTCCGACCTCGGGCGACAGCACCGACGCCGGGTTCCTCGTCTCGGTCGGCTCGGAGCTCGTGGCCATCGGCACCCATCGGCAGGCCCCCAGCTGGGACGAGGACGGTCCACGGTCCACGCGACCCGTCGCGTGGAGCAGCACGGACGGGTCCACCTTCGAGCAGCAGGAGATCCCGCTGCCCACCTTCGGGCTGGAGAACTGGGTCTACGAAGGTCCGGGCGAGGTCGCCGCCGACAGCCCGGTGGACTTCCTTAGGGTCGAGGCCGGGGCGCCGGTGCGGAGCACCGCCGGCGACGAGCTGTACCTCGCCGTGACGTTCTACGACGACTGCCGCGTCGCCACCCGTTCCGTGGAGGGGGAGTGGACCGTCTCCGACAAGGTCGATGGCGTGTTCGCCTCGGACTCGGTCGCGAGTGCCGTGGCATCGCCCGGGGGAGCCGTCGTCAGCACCCGCACCTCGATCGACCAGCGGGCCGGTGAGAACGCCTTCGTCCCCATTGTCGACATCGTGACGCCGCTGAACCTGGATGTGGATCGAGCCGGGTTCATCGGGAAGTTGTCCGCCATGGTGGAGCGGAGCGGGTGGCGGCAGTCCCGATCCGACCAGCGACTGCACTCGGTCGAGGTCTTCGAGAGGAGCGGGGTCGCCCTCGACGGGGACAAGCTGGTGGAGGGCGGGGACCTCGACGAGACCCTGGCCCGGGAGCGGACCTCGTGGGTGCTCCAGCCCAGCGCGGAGGTGGGGTTCGTGATCAGCCGTCCCGAGGTCGACGGTTCGGCCGCCGGGGTGGCCGGCGAGGTGAGCATCGAGGGAGGCGACTGGCAGGAGATGACGGGGCTGCCCGAGGAGGGATCCCTCTCCGTGAGCGAACCCTTCTGGGACGGGGAGCGGTTCCTCCTGCCGATCAGCGCCGATGAGGAGGACGGCGACGCGACGATTCACCGTGGGCGGATCTTCGCCTCTCCGGACGGCGTGACCTGGGCCGATGCGGAGGAGAGCATCGACCTGGACGCCATCAGCGACGGTCTCGCCGACCACGGGAGCAGGATCGTCGGCATCGGGGAGATCGACGGCACCCTCATCGGTGTGGGCTGGGTCCGGTCCGGCGACGACGAGAGACGCTCGGCCACCTTCGTGCGCGGCGACTCCGGGTGGACCGCTCAGGTGGTGGACGGGGAGTCCCTCGAGTACACCTTCAGCCAGGTGGTCCCCGTCCCCGACGGACTGCTCGCCATGCAGCAGGGGCCCGGAATCGGCCTCCGCCATTGGACGATCGCTGCGGACGGCACGGCGAGCGAGGCGTACCGGACGAGCCACGCCGAGCAGCGGGCCCTCCCGCTCGACCTCGGCGGTGGAGCGCTGCTGGCCTGGGGAACCCTCGATCGCGCGGCAGATGCCCCGGGCGGTGACGAGGTGCAGGTGGGTGTCGGCAGTTGCCTCTGGGCCAGCGCCGACGGCGGGGAGACGTGGGGTGCCACGTTGGTCCCCGGTCAGAACGGTCGGTTCTGCGACATGGGACTGCTGTACGACGGCGACGACGTGGTGGCCTTCGTGGAGGACCCCGAGACCCCGCACGCCTACCGGATCGCCGGGGCACGGGCGCAGGTCCTCGGGGAGGACTCCGCAAGCGACGGCGGCTGACCCTCGCCGATACCCTCGGGTGATGAGCACCCGCGACGACGCCCCGCGACCCGCCACCGGCACCCGCCTGTTCCTCACCGCGCTGTTCGGCGGGATGGGCGTGCTGCACTTCGCGCAGCCCGAGCACTTCGACCGGATCGTGCCGCGGGCGCTGCCCGGCGAGGCCCGCCGCTACACCGAGGCCTCCGGGGTCGCCGAGCTGGTCGTGGCCGGTCTGCTCACCGTGCCCCGCACCCGGAGGCTCGGCGGGCTCGCCGGCACCGCCCTGGCCGTGGCCGTGTTCCCCGCGAACCTGCAGATGGCCTGGGACTGGCGGCACGAGGCGCCGCGGAAGCGCGCGATCGCCTGGGGGCGACTCCCGGTCCAGGGCCTGCTCATCGTGCAGACCCTGCGGGTCGCCCGCCGCGGCTGATCCCTGACATGCAGGAGGGCCCCGGACCGTGAACGGTCCGGGGCCCTCCCACTGCGCGCGTCGGCTCAGCTCTCGCTGACGCGGATCGCGATCTTGCCGCGGGTGTGCCCGTCCATCGAGGCGCGGAAGGCGTCGGCCGCCTCGGTCAGCGGGAAGCTGCGCGCCACGTCCACGGTGAGCACGCCCTCGTCGACCAGCTCCGCGAGGACGGCCAGGTCCTCCGGGTCGTGGCGCACCCAGATCGACTGGCCGCCGTGCTCCAGCACGGAGGGGTCGGTGATCGAGGCGTGGCGGCCGCCGTCGGCCAGCACCGCGAGGGTCTGCTCGAGCACCCCGCCGACGAAGTCCGCGACCGCGTCCACGCCCTCCGGGGCGAGCGCCCGCACCTGCTCCACGAGGCCCTCCCCGTAGGTGACGGGCTCGGCGCCCAGCTCGCGCAGGCGATCCGCGTTCGCCGCGGAGGCGGAGCCGATGACGCGGGCGCCCAGGTGGCGGGCGATCTGCACGGCGAAGGAGCCGACGCCGCCGGAGGCCGCGTGGATCAGCACGGTCGAGCCCTCGCCGACGCCCAGCCGGGCCAGGGTCTGGTAGGCGGTGAGGCCCGCGAGCGGCAGCGCGGCGGCCTGCTCCCAGCTCAGCGAGGCGGGCTTGCGGGCCAGGGTCCGCACCGGCAGCGTCATCTGCTCGGCGAGGGAGCCCTCGCCCACGCGGTCCTTGCGGCCGTAGGCCATGACCTCGTCGCCCACCTGCAGCTCGGGCACGTCCAGGCCGACCGCCTCGACCACGCCGGCGACGTCCCAGCCCGGCACGACGGGGAAGTCCACGTTCATGATCGGATCGAGGTAGCCCTGCATGATCTTCCAGTCCACGGGGTTCACGCCCGCGGCGCGCACGGCGATGCGCACCTCCGCGGGGCCCACCTTCGGGGTCTCGCGATCGGTGAGGGACAGGACGCTGGGGTCGCCGTACTCGGCGTAGGTGATGGCCTTCATGCCCGCCGCAACGTCGCGATCCGGCGGTGGCATTCCGGCTGCGGCGAACAGCGACGCGGGTCACGCGCAGCGGGTGGCGGCGAGCTCCCCCGCCACCACGGTCGCCAGCGGCCGCACCGCTCGCAGCCGTGCCGCGGCCTCCCGTGCCGCCTGCTCGAGCATCAGCCCGTCCGCCCCGCACGGCACGGGGGCGAAGACGTCCTCCTCCAGCAGCACCACGTCCGCCTGGCCGCCCACCCGCAGCGCGGGCACGCCGTCGGTGGAGGCGGCGAGCGCCTCGGCCGGCTGCAGCTGCTGGGCCGGGAACCAGGCCTCGCGGGCGTCGGCGCTACGGTGCACGGCCGCGGCCATCGCCAGCCACGGGTCGACGGGGGCGACGGGGGAGTCGGAGCCCATCAGCAGCGCCACCCCCGCGTCCTGCAGGTCCCGCAGGCGGTACGACTCGGCGGCGTGCTCCGGCCACACCTCCTCGGTGGGGTCGCGGTCGTCCAGCAGGTGCGCCGGCTGCACGGAGGCGCGCATCCCGAGCGCCGCCATCCGTGCCACGTCCTCGTCGGCCAGCAGCTGCGCATGCTCGATCCGACCCGCCGACCCGTGGGCGGCGAAGGCGTCCAGCACCACCCCCACCGCCGCGTCGCCGATGGCGTGCACCGCCGCCCCGAGCCCGCGTTCGGCGGCTCGCGACAGCAGTGCGACCAGGTCCTCCGCCACTTCGGAGAGCACCCCGTAGCCGCCGCCGAGCGGATGCGCATCGGGCTGGCCGGAAAAGGCGTAGGGGTGGCGGCAGTAGGCCGAGCGGGAGCCCAGGGAGCCGTCGGCGATCACCTTCAGCGGTCCCATCGTGACCAGGCCGTCCGAGCCGAGCGGGGTGCCGCTCGGGCCGGGCACGGCCTCCAGGCCGGAGGCGTAGGTCGCGGTGCGCACCCGCATCCGCGCCTCGCGCCCCTGCCAGAGCCGCCAGTTCGTCGCCCACTCCATGTCGGTCAGGCCCACCACGCCGCGGGCCAGGGCGTCCTGCTGCATCCGGGTGACGCCGGCCTCGAGGTCGCGGCTGACGCCCGGCAGGTCGTCCAGATGGGCGACCGCGTCGAACCACTCGTCCTCGGCGACGATGCCGCGCCGCGGCGCGAGGCCCAGCCCGGCCAGGGCCGCCGAGTTCATCCAGGCGTGGTGCGCGTCCCCGCCGATCAGCACGACAGGGCGGCGCTCGCCGGTGACGGCGTCCAGGGCCGCGACGGTCGGCTCCCCGGCCATGTCCACCAGGCGGTGGCCGAAGCCGACCAGCGCGTCCGGGCCGTCCCCGCGCTGCTGCAGGGCCGCGTGGAGGTGGCGCAGCATCTCGTCCACCGAGGCGATGCCGGCGGTGTCCAGCCGGGCATACCCCTGGGCGGTCTGGCCCACGTGCACGTGGTGGTCCCACAGCCCCGGGATCGCGAGCGCCCCGCCCGCCTCGTGCACGGCCTCGCCGGCGTGGGCGGGCAGGCCGGGGCCGATCTCCGCGATTACGCCGTCGCGCAGGCGCAGGGAGGTGACGGCGGAGGAGCCGGGCAGGGTGACGTCTCGCAGCAGCACCCGCCGAGCCTATCCAGCCCCGCCCCGTACACAGACCTGGCTGTGGTGGTAGGCAACGTGCACATATGCAGGCTGCCTACCACCACAGCCAGGTCTGTGCACGGTCCCTCTCCCCTCCGTGCTCCCGGAGCCATGACAGCTGTCATGACGCCTCCGTGACGACGCCCCCTGGGGGCACCACCCGGCCGCGCCGCAGGCTGGAGCCATGAACACCACCGGCCCCGCCACCCCCGCCATCGAGATCCGCGACCTGGTCAAGTCCTTCGGCGAGCTGACGGCCGTCGACCACCTCGACCTTTCCGTCCCCCGCGGCCAGATGCTCGCCCTGCTCGGCCCCAACGGCGCCGGCAAGTCCACCACCACCGAGATGATCCTCGGCATCACCGCCCCCAGCTCCGGCAGCGTGCAGGTCGCCGGGATGAGCCCCGCCAAGGCCGCCCAGCAGGGACTGGTGGGGGCGATGCTGCAGAACGGCGCCCTCCTGGAGGACGTCCCCGTGCGGTCCATGCTCTCCCTGGTCGCCGGCGTCTGCGCGCACCCGCTGCCCCTGGACGACGTGATCGAGCGCGCCGACATCGCCCCGCTGCTGCGCCGCAACACCTCCAAGCTCTCCGGCGGCGAGGCCCAGCGGGTGCGCTTCGCCCTCGCCCTGCTGCCCGACCCCGAGGTGATGCTGCTGGACGAGCCCACCGTCGCGATGGACGTCGAGACCCGCCGCCGCTTCTGGGAGCGCATGCGGGCCGTCGCCGCCGAGGGCCGCACCATCGTCTTCGCCACCCACTACCTCGAGGAGGCCGACCAGCAGGCCGCCCGCGTCGTGGTCATGGACCGCGGCCGGGTGGTCGCCGACGGCACCGGCGCCGAGATCAAGTCCCGCATCGGCGGCCGTGCCATCACCCTCGTCCCCCTCGACGGACCCGAGACGGTGGACGACCTGGCCCGCCTGGCCGGCGTCACCTCGGTGGACCTCCTCGAGGACGGCCGGCTGCACCTCTCCTCCCGGGACTCCGACGCCACCCTCGCGGCGCTGTTCGCCCCCGGCGGGCCGGGCGCCGAGGGCAGGGTCCGCGACCTCGCGGTCTCCCAGCCCAGCCTCGAAGAGGCCTTCGTCCAGCTCACAAGCCACTGACCCCCACACCCCACCCCTGTCCAGGAGGACGCCATGACCACCGCCGACCTGACCTCAGCCGACCGCACCACCCTCGTCCCCAGCTCGCCCGCCGAGCGACCCTCGCGGCCCCGGGTCTCCGACACCCGCCGCACCATTCGCTACACGGGCATGACCACGGTGCTCACCCTCCGCAACGGCATGTTCGTGTTCTTCACGGTGGCGCTGCCGATCATCATGTTCCTGCTGCTGGACGCGATGTACGGGGACTACAGCGCCGGGGACGCCACCGTCGGCGCCGTGCTGATGACCAACATGGCGGCCTACGGCGGCCTCGGTGCGGCGCTGAACGCCGGCTCGATGATCCAACTGGAGCGGGCGAGCGGCTGGCTCCGTCAGCTCACGGTGGCCGGGCTGACCCCCCGCAGCTTCGTGATCGGCAAGCTGGTCGCCGCGATGGTCGTGGTGCTGCCCGCGCTGATCGGTGTGTTCCTCGCCGGTGTGCTGGTGGCCGGGGTGGAGCTGACCTGGCCCGTCGCCCTGCGCACCCTCGGCCTGCTGTGGATCGCGATGCTGCCGCTGGTGCTGCTGGGCCTGGCCATCGGCCTCGCGCTCAAGCCCAGCGCCGTCAGCGCCGTGACCACCATCGGCTCCCTGCTGCTGGCCCTGCTCGGCGGCCTCTGGTTCCCGCTGGAGATGTTCCCCGACTGGACCCTCACCGTCTCCCGCCTCACCCCCACCTACTGGGTCGGACAGCTCGGCTCCTGGGGCATCGGCGCCGGCGAGGGATCGCTGATGGCCCTGGCGGTGCTGGGCGGCTGGACTCTCGGGCTCGGCCTGCTGTGCGCGCTGCTGCTGCGCCGCGCCACCCGCGCCGCCTCCCGGCGCTGACCGCGAGCATCCGCTCCGCCCGAGGATCCCGGTGCCCGACCGGGAGCCTCGGGTCGTCGCCCGGCCTGCCAGAATCACCCCAGCGAGCGTCCCCCGCGGACCCGACCCGGAAGGAGAGCCCCGTGCCCCGTCGGCCCTCCCCGCACTTCCAGGACATCACCGAGCGCCCCCACCCCCTCACGCCGCGCGGCGTGGCACGGGCGGCCGTCGAGTCCCAGGCGATGCTCTACACCGGCCCGCCGCTGCTGTTCATGCTCTACACGCTGATCCCGGCATGGATCGCCGGGCCGCCGTGGCGCGCCGCGGGCGTCACCGTCCTGGTGCTGGTCTTCGCGCTGCTGTTCCTGGGCAGCACCGGCATCCGCGCCTACCCGCCGCGGGACCGCCGCCGCTGGCTCGCGGCGAGCTGGCTGATCATGGGCCTGCTGGCCCTGCTGATCGGGCCCGGCACGCTCTACCTGGTCATGTACATGCAGATGCTGCACGGCATGCTGCTGCCGCAGCGCTGGGCCCGCCCGACCGTGGTGCTGCTGACGGCGGCCGTGATCATCGGCGGTCTGATCAGCGAGAACCTGGTCGCCGTGGTCCTCGCCGCGATGGGCATGGCCCTCGCCATCGGCATCGGCAGCGCCATCGAACGGGACATCCTGAAGGAGCAGCTGGAGACCGTCGAGCAGCGCAACGCCGTGCTGGCCGTCGCCGCCGAGCGCGAGCGCATCGGACGGGACCTGCACGACATCCTCGGCCACTCGCTGACCACCATCACGGTCTCCGCCCAGCTCGCCCAGCGCCTCATCGACGCCGACCCGGAGGCGGCCCGCGCGCAGCTCGCCGAGATCGAGCGCCTCTCCCGGCAGTCCCTCGCCGACACCCGGGCCACCGCCAGCGGCATGCAGCAGGTGCGGGTCGCCACGGAGGTCGCCTCCGCGCGCAGCGTCCTCGCCGCCGCCGGGATCGAGCCGGAGGTGCCCGTCGCGCTGCCGGCCCTCGACGAGCAGCGCGCCGAGCTGTTCGGCTACGTCGTGCGCGAGGGCGTCACCAACGTGGTGCGCCACTCGCGGGCCACGACCTGCACGATCAGCGTGGAGGAGGAGTCCGTGGAGGTCCGCGACGACGGCGTCGGCATCCCCGCGGGGCGCGGCCGCACCGGGCTGGAGGGTCTGGCCGCCCGGGTCGCCGAGGCCGGGGGTGCGCTGCACGTCGGTCCCGCCGAGGAGCCGGACGGTGCGGGGCCCGGTGCCTCTGACGCTGCTGCGGCTCGGCCCGGCACGGACCCCTCCCGTCCCGGGACCCGCCTGCTCGCCACGCTCCCCGTCCCCCAGCCCACCCCGACCGTCGGAGGTTCCGCATGAGCACCCCGATCCGTGTCGCCCTCGCCGACGACCAGGCGATCCTCCGCGGCGGCCTCGCCGCGCTGCTCGCCATGGAGACCGACCTCGAGGTGGTCGGCCAGGCCGCCGACTGCGCCGCCACCTGCGACCTCGTCGCCGCCGACGCCCCCGACGTGCTGCTGCTGGACGTGCAGATGCCCGCCGGCACCCGCGCCGACGGCAGCCCCGGCCCGGCCGACGGCATCGGCGTGGCCGAAGGGCTCCGCGACGCCGGGTCCGCCACCCGCGTGATCGTCCTGACCACCTTCGGCCGCGCCGGCTACCTGCGCCGCACCCTTGAGGCCGGGGCCAGCGGCTTCATGGTCAAGGACAGCCCCGTCGAGCGTCTGGTCGACGCCGTGCGGCGCGTCCACCAGGGCCTACGCGTCGTCGACCCCGAGCTGGCCGCGCAGTCCCTCGCCGCCGGACCCAACCCGCTCAGCAGCAAGGAGACCGCCGTGCTGCAGGCTGCCGCAGGCGGGGGCACCACCGCCCAGGTCGCCGCGGCCGTGTTCCTCTCCGAGGGGACGGTGCGCAACCACATCTCCTCGGCCATCGGGAAGCTCGGCGTCACCAACCGCGCCGAGGCCGTCCGCGCCGCCACGGAGAACGGCTGGATCTGAGCCCCGGCCGCTCCGATGAACGGGCGCCGCCGATCGTCGAGGAGTGTCCACCCGACGCCTGGGTCGCGGAGGGACCTGACCCCGGCGCCGTCGCCGTCCACCCCGACCGCCGTCCTGCGGCCCCCGCCGCCGACCCCGTAGGCTTTCGTGGTGCACACGCTCGAATCCGTCCTGACCATGCTGATCCACATCAGCGTGCCCGGATTCGCGATCGCCTCGATGTTGTCGATGGGCCTGCGCACCCCGCTGCAGTCCTTCCGGAACCAGCTGCGCGACCGTCGCACGGTGCTCGCCCTGCTCGGCGCGAACTTCGTGGTCGTCCCCGCCGTCGGCACCCTCATCATCGGCCTGCTCAACGGGCTGCTGCCCGAGCAGACGGGGGAGGGCTTCATCATCGCCCTGTGCGCCGCGGGGGCGCCCTTCGTGCTGCAGCTCGGCGCGATGGCGCGCATCCCCTACGGCGAGAGCGCCGGACCGATGACGGTGCTGCTGCTCGGCTCGATCGCCTTCATCCCGCTGGTGGTGCCGTTCCTGCTCAGCGACGTGGACGTGCACGGCTGGGCGGTGGCGCGGCTGCTGCTGGGCACGATGCTCTCCCCGATGATCGCCGGGATCGTGATCGCCGCCGTCTGGCCCGGCAGGGCCGACCTGCTGGCCCGCATCGCCGGCTCCACCGCCGCGGTGTCGGCCGTGCTGATGTTCCTCTCCGGCTTCGGCTCGAACACCGAGCTGCTGCTCACCGTGCTGATGTCCCCGGCGCTGCTGGTGGCCGTGGGGCTGATAGTGCTGGCCTTCTTCACGGGCCGCGCGGCGGGCGACCTCGCCGGGGACTCCCTCACGGTCTCCGACGGGCCTGCCATCCTCACCTCCCAGCGCAACATCGCCGCCGCCCTGCTGGTCGCGCGTGCCGGTGGCACCGACGACTCGGTGGTGGTGGCGATCCTCGTGCTCAGCGCGGTGGGCTTCGTGATGCTGGTGCCCTACGCCCTGGTGATGGGCGCCCTGCGCCGCCGTCGTGATGGGGAGAAGATCACCCTCGGCGTGCTCCTCGGCATCGTCGGTCCCAAGTCCGACTGAGCCCGGACGAGCTCACCGGCCCGGGCGGAAGCGGCCCTCGCCCTCCCTGGCCCTGGGAGGAACGCGCCCGCGCCCCTGCGGGCTGAGCTTTTCCTCGGCTCCCTTCCACCAGCGGAAGCCAGCCGACCAAAAGCTCGCGCCTCGGGGTGAGCCACGCGCCCCGCGCCGGTCCGGTCGGCGCGTGAGGCGGGACGCGGGGCCCGTGACAGATACCCCCAGGGGGTATAAACTGGCGTCGTCGCCACGTCGGAGGAGGAGTCCGTGAGCACCGCATCGGAGCCCGTCACGCCCGTTCAGGTCATCGACCTCGAGGTGGGCGGGATGACCTGCGCGAGCTGCGCCGCCCGCATCGAGAAGAAGCTGGGCAAGCTCGAGGGGGTCACCGCCTCGGTCAACTATGCGACCGAGAAGGCCAGCGTGCAGGTGCCGCCCGGCACCACCGCCGAGGACCTCATCGCCGTCGTCGAGCGCACCGGGTACACCGCCCAGGTGCCCACCCCGCCCGCGCCGGACCCCGTCGAGTCGCAGGCCGACGAGGACGAGGACCCCGAGCTGCGGAGCCTCCGCCAGCGGCTGATCGGTGCCGCGATCCTCACCGTGCCCGTGATCGCCCTGGCCATGATCCCCGCGCTCCAGTTCGACTACTGGGGCTTCGCCTCGCTCGTGCTGGCCGCGCCCGTCGTGGTCTGGGCCGGTTGGCCCTTCCACCGCGCGGCCCTGATCAACCTCCGCCACGGCGCCGCCACCATGGACACCCTGGTCTCGCTCGGCACCTCCGCCGCCTTCCTCTGGTCCGTCGTCGCGCTGTTCCTCGGCACCGCGGGCGAGCCCGGCATGCACCACGGCTTCAGCCTCACCCTGCAGCGCAGCGACGGCCTGAGCAGCATCTACCTCGAGGTCGCCGCCGGGGTCATCACCTTCGTGCTGCTCGGCCGCTACCTCGAGACCCGCTCCAAGCGGCAGGCCGGCGCGGCCCTGCGCGCCCTGCTGCGGCTCGGCGCCAAGCAGGTCGCAGTGCTGCGCGAGGGCCGCGAGCAGACCATCCCCGTCGAGCAGCTCGCCGTGGGGGAGGAGTTCGTCGTCCGCCCCGGTCAGACCATCGCCACCGACGGGCAGGTCGTCTCCGGCTCCAGCGCCGTCGACCGCTCGATGATCACCGGCGAGTCCGTGCCCGTCGAGGTCGCCGAGGGTGAGGAGGTCACCGGCGGCACCGTCAACGCCGGCGGGCGCCTGATCGTCCGTGCCACCCGCGTCGGCGCCGACACCCAGCTCGCGAGGATGGCGAAGCTGGTGGAGGACGCCCAGTCCGGCAAGGCCGCCGTGCAGCGTCTGGCCGACCGGGTCGCCTCCGTGTTCGTGCCGATCGTGCTGGTCATCGCCGCCGTGACCCTGGTGGCCTGGCTGGTCACCGGCCACCCGCTGGCCACCGCCGTCACCGCGACCGTCGCGGTGCTGATCATCGCCTGCCCCTGCGCGCTGGGCCTGGCGACCCCGACGGCGCTGCTGGTCGGCACCGGCCGCGGCGCCCAGCTCGGCGTGCTCATCAAGGGCCCCGAGGTGCTCGAGTCCACCCGCCGCGTCGACACGATCGTGCTGGACAAGACCGGCACCGTCACCACCGGCACCATGACCCTGCAGGAGGCCGTCCCCGCCGAGGGGACCGACCGGGCCGAGCTGCTGCGCCGCGCCGGCGCCGTCGAGGCCGCCTCCGAGCACCCCATCGCCCGCGCCGTCGCCGAGGCCGCCCGCACCGAGCTCGGCACCCTGCCCGAGGTCACCGACTTCACGAACCTCCCGGGGCAGGGCGCCCGCGGCACCGTCGACGGCACCGAGGTGCAGGTCGGCCGCGGCATCTCCCTCCAGGACGCCGACGCCGCCCTGATCGCCGCCCAGGACCGAGCCCGCGCTGTCGGCCGCACCACCGTGCCGGTCGCCTGGGACGGTCGGGTGCGCGGCCTGCTCGCCGTGGCCGACGGGGTGAAGCCCACCAGCGCCGAGGCCATCGCCGGGCTGCGCGCCCAGGGCCTCGAGCCGGTGCTGCTGACCGGCGACCATACGGCCGTCGCCCGTGCCGTCGCCGCCGAGGTCGGCATCGAGCGGGTCATCGCCGAGGTCATGCCCGAGGACAAGGTCGAGGCCGTGACCGCACTGCAGACCGAGGGGAAGGTCGTCGCGATGGTCGGGGACGGCGTGAACGACGCCCCCGCGCTCGCCGCCGCCGACCTCGGCATGGCGATGGGCACCGGCACCGACGTCGCCATCGAGGCCGCCGACATCACCCTGGTGCGCGGCGACCTGCGTTCCGCCGTCGACGCCATCCACCTGTCCCGTCGCACCCTCGGCACGATCAAGGGCAACCTGTTCTGGGCCTTCGCCTACAACGCCGCCGCGATCCCGGTGGCCGCGCTGGGCCTGCTGAACCCGATGCTGGCCGGCGCCGCGATGGCCTTCTCCAGCGTGTTCGTGGTGAGCAACAGCCTGCGCCTGCGCGGCGTGCGCTCCCGTTCCGGGGCGGGGGAGGCGCGATGAACGAGCACGACCACACCGGTCACGGCGACCACTCCGGTCACGGCGACCACTCCGGTCATGACGGCCACTCCGGTCATGACGGCCACTCCGGGCACGGCGGCCACGCCGCGATGTTCGGCCGGCTGTTCTGGATCATGCTGGCCCTGGCGATCCCCGTCGTCGCCTTCGACGCGATGTTCGCCCACCTCCTCGGCTACATGCTGCCCACCACCGGGATCGTCCCCTGGATCTCCCCGGTCCTCGGCACCGTCATGTACGTCTGGGGCGGCAAACCGTTCCTGACCGGCGCCGTCTCCGAGATCCGCGCCCGCGCGCCCGGGATGATGCTGCTCATCGGACTCGCGATCACCGTCGCCTACCTCGCCTCACTGGGCTCCTCGTTGGGCCTGCTCGACGCCGAGCTCGACTTCTGGTGGGAGCTGGCCCTGCTGGTGGTCATCATGCTGCTGGGGCACTGGGTGGAGATGCGGTCCTTGGCCAGCACGTCCTCCGCCTTGGACTCCCTGGCCGCGCTGCTGCCCGACACCGCCGAACGACTCGAGGACTCGGGCGGCGAAGAAACGCTGGTCGAGGTGGCCCCCGCAGACCTCACCGTCGGCGACCGGGTGCTCGTGCGTCCCGGCGCCTCCGTGCCCGCCGACGGCCGGATCGTGTCCGGCGGCGCCGCGATGGACGAATCGATGATCACCGGCGAGTCCGTGCCCGTCCGCCGCGGCGAGGGCGAGGACGTCGTCGCCGGGACCGTCGCCACCGATGCCTCCCTGCGCGTGGAGATCACCGGCGTCGGCGAGGACACCGCGCTCGCCGGCATCCAGCGCCTGGTGGCCGACGCCCAGAGCTCCAGCTCCCGCGCCCAGCGCCTCGCCGACCGCGCCGCCGCCCTGCTGTTCTGGTACGCCCTCGGCGCCGCCGTGATCACCGTGATCGCCTGGTCGCTGCTCGGCACCCCCGACGACGCCGTCACCCGCGCCATCACCGTCCTCGTGATCGCCTGCCCCCACGCCCTGGGCCTCGCGATCCCGCTGGTCGTGGCCATCTCCACCGAGAAGGCCGCCCGCGCCGGGGTGCTGGTCACCGACCGCCTCGCGCTGGAGTCCCTGCGCACCGTCGACACCGTCGTGTTCGACAAGACCGGCACCCTCACCCGCGGCGAGCCGACCGTGCTCGAGGTCCACCCGGCCGCGGATGCCGGCCCCGACGAGGAGCGGCTGCTGGCCCTCGCGGCCGCCGCCGAGTCCGAGAGCGAGCACCCGCTGGCGCAGGCGATCCGCCGCGCCGCCGAGCAGCGCGACCTCGACGTGCCCCGCGCCACCGAGGTCACCACCGACGCCGGCTCCGGCGTCACCGCGCTGGTCGAGGGCCGACGGATCGCCGTCGGCGGCCCCCACCTGCTGGACACCCACGGCGCGATCGAACTGGACGTCGCCGCCACCTGGCGCGAGGACGGCGCGATCATCCTGCACGTGCTGGACGGGGACGCCGTGATCGGGGCGCTGAAGCTGGCCGACGAGATCCGCCCCGAGTCCCGCGCCGCCGTCGACGCCCTGCACGAGCGCGGCGTCGAGGTGGTCATGATGACCGGCGACGCCGAGGCCGTGGCCCGCAGCGTCGCCCGCGAGCTCGGCATCGACCGGGTCCACGCCGGGGTGCGCCCCGAGGACAAGGCCGGGCAGGTCGCCGCCCTGCAGGAGGAGGACCGCAGGGTCGCGATGGTCGGCGACGGCGTGAACGACGCCCCGGCGCTCGCCCGCGCCGACGTCGGCCTCGCCATCGGCGCCGGCACCGATGTCGCGATCGGCTCCGCCGGGGTGGTGCTCGCGAGCTCCGACCCGCGCGGCGTGGTCGTGGTGCGCGAACTCTCCGCGGCCGCCTACCGGAAGATGGTGCAGAACCTGTGGTGGGCGGCCGGGTACAACCTCCTCTCGGTGCCGCTCGCCGCCGGGGTGCTCGCCCCGATCGGGTTCGTGATGCCGATGAGCGTCGGCGCCATCCTCATGTCTCTGTCCACCGTGGTGGTGGCGCTGAACGCGCAGCTGCTGCGGCGGGTGGACCTCAGCGCGGAGGCGGTCGCGCCGGTGCGGTGAGGAGGGCTGCATTGCGCGCCCCGCGAACCTCGCCTCACCGGTGCCGGAACCGTCGGACCCTGCCCCTACGCTGAGCCCGTGTCCTCCCTCCTCCGGATCATCCGTTTCACCCGCTCCCTGAACCCCCTGTACCTCGCGATCGTCGTCTGCTCCGTGCTGACGGCACTGGCGGGCCTCGCGGTGCCGTTCATCATCGGCCGCGCCACCGACGTGGTGACCTCCGCCGTCAACGGCGAGATGAGCGCGGGCGACGCCGTCCGCGCCGTGATCCTGCTGGCCCTGGTGCTGCTGGCGGTGGAGCTGGTGAACACGGTGGTCTCCAACGTCGGCGGCTGGTTCGGCGACGTGATGAGCAACCGGCTGCGCACCATCCTCTCGGTGCGCTACTACGACAAGCTGCTGCACCTCCCGCAGCGCTGGTTCGATGCCGAGCTGACCGGCACCATCGTGGCGCGGCTGAACCGCTCCATCGCCGAGATCTCGATGTTCGCCAAGACCATGTCGAACAGCTTCGCCACCATGCTGATCACGACGGTCGCGGTGCTGGGCATCTCCGCCTACTACTACTGGCCGCTCGCGGTGCTGCTGCTCATCGTCTTCCCGGTCTACGTCTGGCTGACCTCGCTGACCTCGGTGAAGTGGCAGAAGCTGGAGGGCGAGAAGAACGAGCAGGTCGACATCGCCTCCGGTCGCTTCGCCGAGGTCATCGGCCAGATCCGGGTCGTGAAGTCCTTCGTGCGGGAGCGTTCCGAGCTGAGCGACTTCTCCCGCCGCTTCTGGTCCACCGACGCCACCACCCGCGCCCAGTCCACCCACTGGCACCGCATGGACGTGCTGCGTCGCGCCGCCCTGAACCTCGTGTTCTTCGGGGTCTACGCGATCATCTTCGTGCGCACCGTGCAGGGCGCCTTCACGCTCGGCGAGATGGTGCTGCTGATCCAGCTGATGTCGATGGCGCGCCAGCCGGTGCAGTCCATGAGCTGGGTCGTCGACTCCTCGCAGCGCGCGATCGCCGGCTCCAAGGACTACTTCCGGGTGATGGAGACCCCCATCGACGAGCGCACCGCCGCGATGCTCGCCGCCCGGGTGGGGGTGCGCGACACGGCCGGCGCCGACGCACGCTCCGGGGCGGCCGACGGCGACGAGCCCGGCACCCGGACCGGCGGTCTGACGACGCTTTCGGAGCATCCCGACGAGGCGGCGCTGCACCCGGTCGCGGGAGCCCCCGTGGTCGCCTTCCGGCACGTCGACTTCGCCTACGAGGGCGATGCCGACGTGCTGCACGACATCGACTTCGCCGTGGCCCGCGGCGAGAAGGTCGCCCTGGTGGGGGAGTCCGGAGGCGGCAAGTCGACCATCGTGAACCTGCTGCTCGGGCTGTACGAGCCGCGCGAGGGTGCGGTCGAGGTGGTGGGCCACGACAGCGCCGACCTGCCGCTGGACGTGCTGCGCTCCCGCATCGGTGTGGTCTTCCAGGACGCCTCGCTGTTCTCCGGCACCATCGCCGAGAACATCGCCTACGGCCGACCCGGCGCCGGCGAGGAGGAGATCGAGGCCGCCGCACGCCGCGCCAACGCCGACACCTTCATCCGTCGCTTCCCCGCCGGCTACGAGCAGATCATCGGCGAGCGGGGCCTCAAGCTCTCCGGCGGCCAGCGGCAGCGCATCGCCGTGGCCCGCGCGATCCTCAAGGACGCCCCGCTGCTGGTGCTCGACGAGGCCACCTCGGCGCTGGACACGAAGGCCGAGCGGCAGGTGCAGAAGGGCCTGGACGAGCTGATGGAGGGCCGCACCTCCCTGATCATCGCCCACCGCCTCTCCACCATCGCGGCGGTGGACCGCATCATCACCCTGGACGAGGGCCGCATCGACGAGATCGGCTCCCCGGCCGAGCTCGCGACCACCGGCGGCATCTACGCCCAGCTGCTGGCGCTGCAGGACTCCGGCCAGACCAAGCGCCTGGCCAAGTACGGCATCACCGGCTGAGCCCGGCGCCGGGGCGGCCCTGCCCCGCGCGAGTCGACGCCGCACGCCGGTCACGTCGGGGCCTGTCCATCGGATGGACTCAGGTGACAGGTCGCGTGGATATGACAGGCGACCTGTCGCTCAGGTGCATCGGATGGACAGGGCCTCGCGGCACCATGGGGCCATGAGCACCTGGACCGGCGCCGCCGAGGCCTATCGCCGCTCCTTCGCGACCCTCTGCGCCGGCACGATCGACACCCTGCTGGACGCGACCGTGCCAGCGGATTCCCTGCTCGACGTGGGCTGCGGGACCGGCGAGCTCGCCCGCGCCGCCGCCCAGCGCGGCCTCGCCGTGACCGCCGTGGACGCGGATGAGGACATGGTGGAGGCGACCCGAGTCGCGCTGGGTCGTCGCGACGATCCGCCATCGCGGTCGGAGCCGCTCGCACCCGCGCCGTCCCCCTCCGCGCAGCTCTCCACCGAGTCGGCTCGGAAGACAGGGACGGCACCGAGGTCGGACGAACGGCCCGGGCGACCTGACACCGGGTCGACCGCCGCGGTGCTCCACGCTGCCGCGCCCACCCTGCCGATCGCCGACCGGTCAGCCTCCGCGGTCACGGCGAACTTCCTGGTCAACCACGTGCCCGACCCTCACGCCACCACGGCCGACCTGGCGCGGGTGCTCGCCCCCGGCGGCCGTCTCGCGATGACCATCTGGCCGGCGGAGCCCGGGCCGCACCTCCGCGCAGTCCAGGCCGCCGCGCACGAGGTGGGCGCCGTGGCCCCTCCGTCCACCCGGCTCTCTCTCGAGCGGGACTTCCGCCGCAGTCCCGAGGGCCTCGCGAGGCTCGCCGAGCAGGCGGGACTCCAGGTGCTTCGCGCCGAGGAGGTCACCTGGACCTGGCGCACCACCGCGGAGGACATCCTGGCGGGCATCCGCGCCAGGATCGCCGGGCCGGGGCGGCTGTACCTCGCCCAGCCCCCGGATCGTCGCGCCGAGCTCGACCGGGCCACCCGCGCCCACTGGCAGGCACACGCTGAGGGCGGAGGCCTCGCCTTCCCCGTCACCGTGGTGCTGGTGCTCGCAACGATCTGTCCACAGGATGGAGTCTGAGCGACAGCGCCCTCGATATACGGAGGCACTGTCTCCTGTGCTCCATTCCGTGGACACGACTCCCTCGCACCGGCCGCCCAGCCGCCGTCCCGGCCGGGTCCACCCGCCTCCCGGTCCGCGTCCAGGGCTCGCGGCTACGATGATGGGCGTCACATGGGGGACGGACACGAAGGAGACACCGATGGGCTTCATCCAGGCATTCAAGGGCGCGATCGGCGGCATGTTCGCCGACCAGTGGCAGGACTTCCTGACCATCCCGAACGGCCTGCCGCAGACCGCCGCGCTGTTCCCGGCCGTGCCGCGCGGCACCAACGCCGGCCGCGGCTCGAACACCCGCGGCAGCGAGAACGTCATCACCAACGGCTCGCGCATCCTGGTGCCGCAGGGCTACGGCCTGATCACCGTGGTCGACGGTCGTGCGACCGGCCTGATCACCGAGGCCGGCGGCTACGAGTTCAACGACCAGTCCCCGGATTCCCGCTCGGTGTTCGCCAGCGACGGCATCCTCGCCTCGACGGTCGGCATGTCCTGGGAGCGCTTCAAGTTCGGCGGCCGCCCCACCTCGCAGCAGCTCGCCTTCTACGTGAGCCTCAAGGAGATCCCCGACAACCGCTTCGGCACCCAGTCGGAGATCTACTGGGACGACGCCTACCTGAACACGCAGGTCGGAGCCATCTGTCGCGGCTCGTACACGATGCGGATCATCGACCCGCTGCTGTTCGTGCACAACTTCGTGCCGGCCTCGTTCATCTCGCAGAACGCCCCGGTGTTCGACTTCTCCGACCCCGACAATGCGGCCGGCAACCAGCTGTTCCGCGAGGTCGTCGGCTCGCTCGCGCAGGCCTTCTCGCGCTACACGAACGACCCCGACAAGGGCAATCGCATCACCCGCATCCAGGGCGACTCGGTGGGCTTCGCGCAGTCCCTCTCCGCCGCGGTGGAGGAGGGCTACCGCTGGTCGACGGATCGCGGCCTGACCATCGTGAAGACGGCCATCGCCTCGATCGAGTACGACCAGCGCACCCGCGAGCTGCTGGCCGACGTGCAGAAGGCCGACGCCCTCTCCGGCAACCGCTCGCAGTCCTTCCTGAACCAGGCGGCGGCGCGCGGCGTGCAGGCGGCGGGGGAGACCGGCGGCGGCGCAGGCCTGGCCATGTTCGGCATGGGTGCCAACGCCGCCGGTGGCCTGGTGAACCCGGTGCAGCCGTATCAGCAGCCCCCGGGCACGGCCGCTCAGCAGGGCCAGCCGCAGCAGGCCGCCCCGCAGCAGGGGCAGGGCCAGCCCCAGCAGGCAGCGACCCAGCAGGCCGCCGCGCAGGAGGATCCGGTCGCAAAGCTCGCGCAGTACAAGCAGATGCTCGACCAGGGCCTGATCAGCGCGGAGGACTACGAGGCGGCCAAGAAGAACGCCCTCGGGCTCTGAGCCGTCATGACCGTTCCTCCGCAGCCGCCGACCGGGGGCGCCGACTGGGCGCGCCCGGAGGCTGAGGCCGCGCGGGCGCAGGCGGCGCAGAACCACCGGGAGCACGACCCGCGGACGCAGCATCCGCCGGGGCAGCAGGACCGACCCACCGCGCAGGACCCGCGCACCGTCGTCGACCCCGTCTCCGCAGGCGCCGGCGACCCGGAGCGGCCCGACGCCCGCCCCGCCGCGATGCCCCACCCCCGGCAGGCCCAGGCGCCACGCGCCGCGGCCGGCCCCGCCCCCGAGCGGCAGGCGATCCCCGGGGGCCGCGGCGGCACGCAGACCGGTGCCGCTCCGGCCTGGCCCGGCGCCCGGCCGGCCGGCAGCGGTCCCGTGCCGACCGGCGGGGGACCGGCCCCCGGAGGCAGCGGCCCCGTCCCGACCGGCGGCGGTCCCGTGCCAGGCCAGGCGCCGCCCGCGGGAGCATCCGCCCAGGCCCAGGCCCAGGCCCAGGCCCAGGCCCAGGCCCAGGCTCCGCAGCAGCGCGCCGCCGGAGGGCAGCAGAGCGGGCAGATGCTCGGAGACGATCAGCTCGCCGCCGCGGCCCAGGCCGCCGCCCGCCACACCAGCAGCCGCATCATCGACACCAGCTCCGGCCGCGAGGACGGGCTGAACAAGTGCCCCCGCTGCGGCAGCAGCGACATCCACTACTCGCTGACCTCGCACGCGCTGGTCTGTTCCTACTGCCGCCACGAATGGAACGAGGACGTCGCCGAGCAGAAGTTCGGCCTGGACTCCTCGATCGCCGAGCTGCAGGGGCACACCCTGGCCTCCGGCACGGCCGACGTGCGCGAGGACCTCACCGTCGTCACCCTGAAGTGCCAGGGTTGCGGCGCGGAGGTCGTCATCAATGTCGACCAGGAGATGCAGGCGCGCTGCCACTGGTGCCGCCAGACCCTGTCGATCAACTCGCAGATCCCCAACGGCTCCGTGCCCGATGCGGTGCTGCCGTTCCTGCTCACCCGCGAGCAGGCCGTCGAGCAGATCGGGGACTTCGTCGGTTCGCGCCGCACCTTCGCCGATGCGCGGTTCAAGCGCGAGTTCGTGCCCGAGAACGTCATGGGCGTCTACATGCCGTACATGGTGGTCGACGGGAACCTGCACGCGGTGCTGCGCGGCACCGGCGAGGTCACCACCCGGCAGTACACGGTGCGGCGCAAGGTCGGCGACCGCACCGTCTCGGAGACCTACTACGACGCCGACGTGTACACGGTGCAGCGGGCCTTCGACCTGCTTGTGGACGATCTGGCCGTGGAGTCCGCCCGTCGTTTCAACGCGGAGGACAACACCGCGGCCACGAACAACATCCTCAACGCCGTGCAGCCGTACGACACCGAGCAGGCCGTCGTCTACAACTCGAACTACCTCAAGGGCTTCACCTCGGAGCGGCGCGACCTGAACGTGCGCGACATCGACGGACGGGTGGAGGACCACTTCCTCTCGATCGCCCGCGCGAAGGTGCGGCCCACTGTGAACCGCTACGACCGCGGCGTGCGCTGGCAGGAGGAGGGCCTGGCGGTGCGCGGCACCCGCTGGGTGTCCGTGTACGTGCCAGTGTGGCTGTACAGCTACTACGACGCGAGCAAGGGCCAGGACTCGCTGGTGCACTACATCGCGGTGAACGGCCGCAACGGCACCACGATGGGCTCCGTGCCGGTCTCGCACCCGAAGATCGCGGCGGTGTCCTGCGTGGCCGGCGCGGTGGCGGCGGTGCTCGGCGGCCTGGTCGGCATCGCGATGTTCCTGGGCGGATGATCATGACGACGACGGACGGTGGTGCGGCATGAACGAGGTGCTCCTGGCGCTGGCGGGCGATCCGGGCGCGGCGGCGATCCTGGCCAGCGGCTCCGGCGACGGCGCGGTGGGCCTGGCGATCCCCTTCGTGGCTGGCCCGGCCGTGTTCGTCGGCGTCTACTACGCGATCTACCGCTACTACCGCAACACCGACAAGCGCCACGAGTACGAGCGCGAGACCGAGGTGTCGGTGGGGAACCTGCAGGCTGGAGACCATCGCCGCGGCTCGAAGAACCGCCAGCGCAACCGCACCATGAACGGCGCCAACGAGGACGACCACCTGCAGCGGGTGCGCCGGATCGACGTGCGCTGATGCCGGAGGAGGGCCCGCGCTCGCTGCTCATCACGGGTGCGGTCGGGGTCGGCAAGACCACCACGATGGAGGCTTCCGCCGCGCTGCTCGCCGAGCGCGACGTGCCGGGCGCGATGGTCGACATCGACGCGATCCGCCGAGCCTGGCCGGCTCCGGCGACGGACCGCTTCCACGAGGGGTTGCAGCTCGCGAACCTGCGGGCCATGTGCCGGAACTTCCGCGCCGCAGGGGCCGAGGTGGGGCTCGCCGCCGGGACCATCGCGGACCGCGCCGCGCGTGCCCGGTTCGAGGAGGCGATGGGGGCGCCGCTGCGGGTGGTGCGCCTGGTCGCCCCGGACGACGTGGTGCGCGAGCGGATCCGCCGGCGCCACGCGGATGATCCGGGAGGGCGCGACTGGCACCTGGCGCGCTACGACGTGCTGACGGCGATCCTCGATGCCGCCCAGGTGGAGGACGTGCAGGTCACCGTGCAGGGCGCGCCGCGGGACACGGCCCGTGAGGTGCTGTCGGCCGCCGGTCTCTGAGGGCCGCGGAGCGTCCACAAGCCAGGGGGTGCCCTGGCGGTGATGCGCCGGAATGACTACGGTTCGAGTGATCTGCCGCACCCCGGAAGAGGACTCCTATGCGCCGACGTCTCGCTGCCCCCGCCGCCCTCGCCGTGCTCACGCTCGGCCTCGCCGCCTGCGCCGGTGACGACGGCACCGGCCCCGTCACCGAGGCCCCACCCACCCTCATCGACAACGACGACGCCTCTGACGGGGGAGGGGGCTCCGACGGCGGCGGCTCCGAGGCTTCCGATGGCGGGGGCTCCACGGAAGCCGCGCCTGACATCCCGGCGCCCGACCCGGACGACTATCCGGGGATGGATGAGGAGACGCCGGAAGGGGCTGAGCAAGCTTTCAAATACTTTATGGATATGGGTTGGTGGGGCCATCAGACCGGAAGCTCGGAAAAACTCCGAGGACTCTCTACGGAAAATTGCCTGGTCTGCAACAATGCGCTTGATGACATTGATCAGCTGGCCGCCAATGGGGAGTACTGGTCGGAATTCGAGACCAATGTCGTGAGTGTTTCCTCTCAAGAGGCCCCGAATGAAGAGATTTCGAGCTACGTGGTTTCGTATATTGCCGACAATGGGGAACACCAGGAGCCGAACGAGAATTTTGAAGGCGAAATCGAGGTGCCCGCTCAACGCTACTATATTGCGGCTGGGATGGCCTGGGTTGACGGCAAGTGGCTCGTGGACGGGATGTCAGTAGATGTTGAGGATGTTTAGTAGGTATTGGAGCCGGAGGGTAATCTCTACTGCGTCTGCCTCTTCCGTGGTTCTCGCATTTTTTATGGCTGTGAGTTCACGCGAAGCTGCTGCAGACTACACCGGAAGCGGAGGTGATGGGTACCTAGAGGTTTCGTTATCGCAAATACTCGGCCACGCGAAAAATTTGGTAAGCGGATCTGAGGGCGAGGGTGGAGGCCCTCGGAATCCATACATTGATATACGGGACCACGATGCCGGCAGTGAGTACGGCTGCGACGATCTTAGTGATGGAAACTCCGTCGCTGAACTTTTCTGTGGGGCTAACAATGCTGCTTGCGTCGCAGGTGGGGCGGTGCAGGGTAATGGTCAGAGCGTCGTCGAGGAAATTCGTGTCGACCCCGGCGCTGGAACTGAGAGCCTTCGTAGTTTCGGATGTGACACTCTCGTCCCCGCCAACTCTGGCGATCCGGCGGGCGGAGAGTCTGTCGTAGTGGAGGTGACGGCAGAGGACTTCTCTCGAATGCCCATTGCGCCACTTGTGGCCAACGCGGGTCCACCCGAAGGCTGGATCCCTGTGAATATGGTCAATATTCTATACGTTGAGCCAGAGGCTCAAGTGTTGGATGTAGAGCTGCTGGAAACGCCCGTAGAAGTCCGTGCAACCCCAGTCTCGTACCACTGGGACCTCGGTGACGGGAACACAATCAACACCGACAAGCCGGGGGAGCCGTATCCGTCCGAGCAGGTGTCCTCCGAGTACACGTACGAGGGTTGGTACGACATCACGCTGACCACGACCTTCGAGGGGGAGTTCTCGGTCAACGGAGGGGAGTGGCAGCCGATCGACGGGACGATCGAGGTGGCGTCGGAACCCATCGAGATCTTCGCGAAGTCCTTCGAGTCTCGGCTGGTGAACCCTGAGGTGCCCGTTGACGAGGAAAAGGCCCCCTACGTCCCGGAGCGCACGCCGGACACCGAGGGGCCGAAGGATCCCGAGGCCCGACATCGCGAGATCTGAACGCACGAAGCCGCTGGGGCTTCGCGCTCCGTTCGGACAGGCCTCCCTGGTCTCACGGATTCGGCGACGTCCACCGCCCGCTGGTCGCCGCCAGGGCGCGCAGCTGGCCCGCCACTTCCGCGAATCGTTCCGGCGGCAGCGTGTGGGTCGGTCCGGTGACGGTGAGGGCGGCCTCGACCCGGCCGTCCGGCAGCTCCAGCGGCACGGCGACCGCGGTGATGCGGTCCTCCCACTCCTCGTTCGAGGCGGCCCAGCCCTGCCGTGCCACGCGCGACAGTTCGGCGTCCAATTCCACGTCGCTGGTCAGCGTCCGTTCCGTGAACGCCGGCAGCTCACCCTCCCGAGCACGTAAGGCAGCGGCCGCGCTGCTCGCCAGCAGCACCTTGCCCGAGCTCGTCGCGTGCCCAGGTGTGCGCAGGCCGACGTAGTGGCGGGGCGCGAGCAGCCCGTCGCCCACGGCCTGGGCGACGTTGACGGCATAGACGTCGTCCAGCACGGCCACGTTCGCGGTGAGGTGCAGCTCGGCGGCCACGCGCTCGCTGAGCTGCTGCGCCACCTGGGAGAAGTCCATGCGGGAGGTGACGGCGCTGGCCAGTCGTACCAGGCCGAAGCCCAGCCGGTACGGCCCACCAGGGCCGACCGCCGTCACCAGGTCCCGCTCGGCCAGGGAGGCGAGAAGTCGTGAGGCGGTGGACTTGTGGACGTCGAGCGCCTCGGCCACCTCGCCGGTGCCTGCGGCGCCGCGGGCAGCGAGCACGTCCAGCACCTCGAGGGCGCGGTCCACGGACTGGATGCCCATCTCGCCTCCCGCTGATCCCGATGCGCGCGTCCTCTTGACGGCCACGGCCCCGCGCGCTTGACTGGTTGCACGATACGCGGCGGTTGCGCAATAAGCAACGTAAGCGGGTGGCGACCATCATGACCACCCGAGCAGCGGCCACCGAGAGCGGATCACCGGACCGTCCCCGAGGAGTCCCCATGACCATCCCCTCCACCACGCCGGCCGGCCCGCGCGCGGACCTCCCCACCGCCGCGCCGATCACCGCGCAGGACGCCACCACCGCCGGACCCGTCGTCCCCGCGGACACCGACGCGCGCATCGTCGTCATCGGCGCCGGCGTCGTCGGCGCGGCCCTGGCCCGCCTGCTCACCGAGCGTGGCTGCACCGACGTCACCGTCATCGACCAGGGCCCCCTGCCCACGCCCGGCGGCTCCTCCTCCCATGCGCCCGGCTTCGTGTTCCAGACCAACGGCTCGCGCACCATGTGCCGCCTGGCGCAGCGCACCCTCGACATGCTCGACGGCATGGAGCTGGACGGGAAGGCCCTGGTCGACCGCGTCGGCGGCCTCGAACTCGCCACCACCGACGGCCAGCTCACCGAGCTGAAGCGCCGCCACGGCTACGCCACGGCCTGGGGCGTGCCCGCCGAACTCATCGGCCCCGAGAAGGTCGCCGAACTCTGGCCCGGCCTGGACACCAGCCTCGTCCTCGGCGCCCTGCACACGCCCACCGACGCCGTCGTCCACTCCTCCTGGGCCGTCGAGGCGCAGCTCAAGGCCGCAGAGGCCGGCGGCGCCACCGTCCTCGGCCTCACCCGCGCCGTCGACGTCACCACCGAGGACGGCCACGTCACCGGCGTCGTCGTTGAACCCGCCACCTCCCAGGAGCAGACCGGCGAGCCCCGCACCCTCCCCGCCGACGTCGTCATCGCCACCGGCGGCATCTGGGGCCCACTGCTGGGCCGGATCGGCGGACTCCGCCTGCCCATGCACCCGATGGAGCACGGCTACGCCTGGACCGCCGAGGTGGACGAGCTGCCCGGCACCACCGCCGACGGCACGCCCCTGCACCACAAGCAGTCCGCCCGCCCGATGATCCGCCACCAGGGCTCCGGCCTGTACTTCCGCGAGTTCAACAAGCGCATCGGCATCGGCGCCTACGAGCATCCGGCGCTGCCGCTGCCCCCGGAAGACATCACCGACACCGATCACCTGCTGGCCGGTGGCCAGGAGCCCGCCAAGCGCGAGTTCACCCCCGGCGACTTCGCCTTCTGCCACGCCGAGGTGGCGCGACTGTTCCCCGCCATCCAGGACCTGCCGCTGGAGGACGAGTTCAACGGCGTCTTCTCCTTCACGCCCGACGGCGGCCCGCTGCTCGGCCCCTCACCGCGGCTGGAGGGCTTCTGGTCCGCGCAGGCCATCTGGGTCACCCAGTCCGCGGCCTGCGCCGAGGTGGTGGCCGACTGGATCCTGAGCGGCGACCCCGGGATCGACACCCACGAGCTGGACCTGGCCCGCTTCGACCCGGCGCTGCTCTCGCGCACCTGGATCCGCGAGCGCGCCGCCGAGAACTACGACGAGGTGTACGACGTGCACTTCCCGCGGCAGACCACTCTGGTCACCCGCGGCCTCAAGACCAGCCCGTTCTACCCGCGCATCCAGGCCGCAGGCGGCGTGTTCAACGAAGCGAACGGGTGGGAGCTGCCGCAGTGGCACGCCTCCAACGCCGCGATCTTCTCCGACCCCGGCTTCCGCTCCCGCCCCGTGCGGGACTTCGCCGAGGGCGCGCCGACGGACATCGCCGACCTGCCGGGCCTGGCGGAGGAGGTGCCCGTGGTGGTGCCCCGCCGCGACGCCTGGGACCAGGTGAACTGGTCGCCGATCGTCGCCGCCGAGGCCTGGGCCACCCGCAACCGCGTCGCGATGTACGACATGAGTTCGCTGACGCGTCTGCGGGTGCGTGGCCCTGGGGCGACTGCCTGGGTGAGCTACCAGTGCTCGAACGCGGTGATCAAGAAGCCCGGCGGCGTCACCTACGCGCTGATGCTCGACGAGCGCGGGGGCATCCTCTCCGACGTCACGGTCACCCGCCTGGCCCCGCAGGAGTACCTGATCGGCGCCAACGGGGCGCTGGACGTGGACCGCCTTAGCCGCCTGCTGCCCGAGGACGGGAGCGTGGTGCTGGACGACATCACCACCTCTACCTGCTGCCTGGGCCTGTGGGGCCCCCACGCCCGCGACGTGCTCGAACCCCTCACCGAGGGCGACATCAGCCACGAGGGCCTGAGCTACTTCAAAGCCGCCCGTATCCGTGTGGCCGGGGTGCCCGTGCTCGCCGCCCGCGTGAGCTACGTGGGGGAGCTGGGCTGGGAGCTCACCACCGAAGCCGCCCACGGCCTGCGCCTCTGGGACAAGATCGCCGCCGCCGGCGCGCGCTACGGCATCGTCCCCGCCGGCCGCGCCGCCTTCAACTCGCTGCGCCTGGAGAAGGGCTACCGCTCCTGGGGCTCGGACATGACCAGCGAAGACACCCCCGACGACGCCGGCCTCGGCTTCGCCGTCCGCATGGATAAGAAGAACGGCTTCGTGGGCCGAGACGCACTGGCCGAGCAGCCCAGCCGCGGCCGCAAGCTGGTGGCCCTGGGCATGCGTATGGATGCTGGCCGCCCCGAGCCGGGATCGCCGGTGCTTGACGCCGACGGGTCTACGGTCGGCTGGGTGACCAGCGCGGACTTCGGGTACGTCACGGGACAGGTCCTGGCACTGGCCTGGGTGCCGAGCGAGCTGGCCGCGGAGGGGACGACGCTCGGCATCCAGCGGCTCGGCCGGGTGCAGCCCGCCTGGGTGCTCGCGGAGCCGGTGTACGACGGGGGGATGGAGCGGATTCGGCGGTGAGTGCCGCCGTTGCGAATCTGACGGCCCCGGAGCGCCTGCGCACCTCGCGACGGCGTTGATCCCTCTCGCGTGGCGCGCGAGAGCCTTCCGAACGGGTTGCCTGTGCTGGGTACGCCTCTCGCAACGCGTCTCCGACACCTGGACCTTCTGGACCGCCGGAACACCTGCGCCAGGAGGTACGGGACGACGCCGGTCGGTGACCTCCTGACGATGCGGACGACACTGCAGATGCGTCCTCGCCGGGTTGTACGGAGCTCCCGGAGAACTCCGGAGGAGGAGCAGATCCGCCCGCGGCGACGGGCGGGACTGCTACAGAGGACGTGTCCCATCGATCCGACCGCTCATCCATCCCACCCTTCCACGATCTCGGCCATGGGTGGTGTCAAGGCGTGGAAGCAACATGAGGTTCGCCGACCAGTAGCCGGGTGAAGGCCTCTGTCGGGGTGAGGTAGCCCAGCCGGCGGCGGGGGCGGTTGTTGATCTCTTCAGCGATGGCGGTGAGGTAGGGCTGGTGGTCGGGGATTCTCGTGCCCTTGGGCAGGTACTCCCGGTAGAGCCGATTGGTGTTCTCATTCGATGGTCGCTGCCAGGGCGAGTGGGGGTCGGCGAAGTAGACCGGCATCGCGGTCGCGAGGGTGACCTTGGCGTGCTGGGCCATCTCGGAGCCCTGGTCCCAGGCCAGCGAGGACCGCATCATCGCCGGGAGGTCGTTGAAGTACTCGATCACCGCATCCGCAGTCGACTCTGCGTGCTTCGAGGGCAGGGCGAGCAGTCCGGTGAAGCCGCTCATCCGCTCCACCAGCGTCGCCGCGCACGAGGCGCCGTTCTTCCCGATGATCAGGTCCCCTTCCCAGTGCCCCGGGACCCGGCGCTCGGCGGCGTCTTCGCCCCGCTCGCTGAGCGGAATCATCCCGACGATCGGCCCGCCCCGGGACTGACCCGTCGTGCGGGGCTGCCGCGTGGTCCGCTTGGATTGCAGGAAGATGCCCTTGCGGGCGAGTTCTCCGCGGGGGATGGCGTAGATGTACTGGTAGATCGCCTCACCGGAGACGGTCTGGCCTGCTGCGTCGGGAGAGTTGCCCATGGGTTCAACGGTCGGGTCTGCGGCCTCCAGGCGCAAGCGGCCCGCGATCTCGTTCGGCGTCCACGACGCGATCAGGTCGGCCTCCACACGGGCCTGCAGCACTGGGTCAGCGGCGACCTTCCGGACCTGGGGTCGGGCTCGGCGGCGCTGGGCGGTCACGTCTGCGGTCACGGCCTGGTAGCCGCGAGTCTTGGTGGTGTTGCGGTGGATCTCCCGGGAGATCACCGAGGGGCATCGCCCCAGGTGGCGGGCGATTCTCCGGACTCCCCAGCCTGCCTTCGTGGCGGTGGAGATCTCCGACCGGTCCGAGAATGTCAACGCCATCCGCACCATCTGGCCACCCCGATCGATCGACCCCTGCCGACCAGGGGTGTTGCTACGACGCTAAGACACCACCATGCACCAGTCCCGACTGTCCGATGCGTCGCTGATTCGCCGATCTCTGGACTCTTCATCGATCCGGCCCCGGAGACCGCACGTCGAGGGCAGCGCCTCCTCCGGTCACGCACGCGTGCCGGACCTCCCGAGGCCAAGCGGGTACGGATGACGGCGACTGACGGATAGGGAACCTGACCTGGGAAGTCGGACGTGAAAGTGCCCGACCTCGCGTCGAGAACTTCCGACTCCATCCGCTCCGCGTCATCGGAGATATCGACTCCTACCGCACGCTAAGCCGAGAGGCTCACCATGAGCGCAAGGACGCACTCGCCACGCGATCACACGCGTGACATCGACGTCCTGCTGGAACATCCCGAGCAATGAGCACGCCCTGAGGCTATTGCTGGGAGCCTTCCCGCGAAAACGTCCGTGGAGAGATCCGCTGTTCCTTTCGGAGGCGAAGTCATTCACGCGAATATTCGAGAGCTTGGTGAGCGCTTGGCCACTGCGACATAAGGCCTTGTAGCATGCCTCCTTGGCGGAGAATAGAAGGATCTCTTCGACAGAATTCATCGATTCATGCTTCAGGCTGGTTCTGATCTCTTCGTACTCAGCGTCGGTGGCGATGGCCGAACGCACTTCATCGGGCAGGCGACGATGGACCTCTATGTCGACGCCCAGGCCGGGAACGTCATCACGCATCGCTATGCCGGCGGCGCAGAACGGTCTGCTGTGGCTCAAACTGCCGACGACCTCGGAAGATGGCCAGACGGGTTCTCCGCTTCTTCCCTTGAGTACCGGCCCGGGCGGCAGCCCTCCTGTCGCCATGGCCGCCCGCGCACACGCACGCGCACCTGAGTAGGCGATCCTCCGTGACGCAGAGGCCGAATGCATCGCGCGCCGCTCTGAGACGTGGAGGTCTGACTCTGAGTGGAACCGCCCCTCTGCCCAGATGAACGGAGGCGGTGAGGCGCCAGCGAGGTGAGGGGAGAAAGGACTCCAGACCGTGGCCACGTCCTGGCCCGGGCTCACAGGAGCCACGCGGTGAGGCTGTGGACGACGACCGCTGCGGCGGCGCCGCCCACCATTCCCCATTCCTTCTTCCCTGCTCCGATGACGACGTCGACGACCTGTACACCTGCGGCGGCGACCAGGACAATCGTGGCGGGCCATGGGTCGGTCGAGCCCATGAAGGGGAGGACTCCCGCGAGGATCCCGAAGGGGATCGCTCTGGCCGCGTACATCCGAGCGAAGAATAGCTCTCCGGCGACCACGTGACGGGAGCCGCTGAACATTGTCGGTCGCGCGAGCGCGAGGATGGCGGCGACCACTGTCGACAGCGAGATGACGGCGTTAATGATGTGCAGTATCAGCATTGGGTCCCTACTTTTCGGTGAGTGCATCAAGATCGATGGATCCCGCGCGTTCGTAGTTCGCTGTGCGAAGCAGTGGTGCGGCTGCCAGGATGGCTTTCCTGTCGACCTTCCCGTTGATCGGGAGCCGTGGAAGACGGTCGACGAAGTAGATCTCTCCGTTCTCCCTGAGACCCTCAAGCTCGTCAAGGAGTGGATCGTCGCCTGTGACGGCACTCCCGGCATCGTGCCGAACCAAGAATACGACGAGGTCCGTGGAATCCTGGCAACTGTCCTTTTCCAGCGCCACGCCCGCCTCCTTGACGGACGCGTACGTTTCCAGTCGGCGTTCGATCTCGGATGGAGAAATGACTTCACCGTTCCTGTACCCGATGTCGACGAGCCGATCAATGACGAAGAGATGTCCGTCATCGCTGAGCCGACCGACGTCACCGGTCATGAACCATCCGCCTTTGGCGAACGGCTCGAGATCGGGTCGATTCGTGTACCCCGTCATCATCTGCGGTCCCCGGATCTCGACCTCACCGACGGTTCCGAATGGCACGGGCTCCCGGCTGTTCGCGTCCACGATCCGAGTCTCTGTGTTCGGAAGGCTCCTCCCGACCGAGCCGTGCACAGGACGATCGGGATCGTCGACGTGCGAATGGTAGGCAGATTCTGTCTGACCGTATCCCTGGAACATCTTGACAGAGAATATTCGCTCGAGCCTGTCGCTGAGGGAGGGCGAGAGTGCCTTGGATCCGCACGAGAAGTACTTCACGGACGCGAACATTTCCGGTGCTAGGCCCTCTGCTTCCGCGAGACGCCCGAAAAGTGAAGGAATACCGTAGAAGTGAGTCACCCCGCAGCGCTCCAATCGCTCTGCGATGGCATGTGCGTCTCGGACCGGATCGATGACGAATGCCGCGCCGGCTGCGATCGCAGCGTTGAGATGCAAAGGGTTCAGGATGGGCATATTCGGGTAGATCACCGACGTGGAGTCGAAGCGGTGGCCCGCTCCGACCATGAACGCGTTGGAGACGATGTTCCGGTGGGAGAGACGGACGCACTTGGAGGGGCCCGTCGTCCCGCTGGTGAACGCGAGCACTGCCGGATCGCTTGGGTCGGGCGCAGGCGATCCCTCCGGAGCCTTCTCGGTGATGGGGATCCCGACCTCGTCGATCACGGTCGTGAGCCCGAGGGTTCGGATGGTCTGCGCAAAGGGGCCGAGTCTCTCGCGTGTCTGATGGTCGAGAATCAGGAGATCGGGCCGTGTCTCCTCGATGGCCCTGGTGAGCTCGGCGCCGGGCTTCGGAGGCATTAGGCCCACCATGACGGCTCCGGCGCGGAGCACTGCGTAATAGGCGATGACCCCGTCCAGGCTCGGGCTCCAGGTGACACCGACGCGTGTCCAGCGGTTCCCACCGACCAGCGGGCGAAGTGTCGCGGCCACCATGTCGATGCGCTGGTCCAATTCCTCGTAGGTGGTCGTCGTACCGCGATCGATGATTGCAATGGAATCCGGGAAGCGGGTCGCTGAGGCTTGGACGAGTTCTGCGACCACGATCTCTGGTATGCGCATTGTCGAATCGGGCGCGGGATGACTCATAATTGCTCTCCTGGGTTGTCTCGGCTTCAGCCGAATGGAGAAATAGACCGAAACTGGATACTCAGCGTTCCGCCCGCATCACGGGCGATGAGGTCGTCGCAGATGACGCTCGCGAGAATCGAAGTCTGCCCCTGCCTCGGGGTCTGCAGGATCAGGACGCGGGACAGAGCCCCCGTCAGACCGTTCGCCAGCTGGCGCGTGGAACGTGTGTACATGAGGTGCCGGGACTGGAGTCCCGCCTCGTGTCGCCGTGCAAAGTTCTCCAGCGCGGTCGTGTGAATGTTCTGACGGCCCGTCAAGCGGCTGCCGTTCACCGAGTTGACCACGATCGCCTTCTCCCCGAATGTGGAGGAGTATGCTGAGATGTCGCCCTCGTCGATGCCCTGGGTCTGTCGGGCGTAGAACTGACTGATCGCGAAGAAGCTATCCCGCGGATCTTTCGAATGCAGGTCCGTGTTCTCATCTCCCATCGAAAGTGATCTCCCGTCTCCGGACTTTCCAGCAGGTCGTTCGGACGAGGTGGTCCTGCATGACGGTGGACAGCAGCGTGGGCTGGGACCCGTCGGGTTCGACCGCGACCACCAGCACGTAGGACCGGACCTCGGCCGAGTCCTCCGTCGAATGCAGGATGTGGACCGCCGACTGAAGGTGCCGGTTGACGACGCCCCGCTCGCGACGGGAGCGGTGGGCGGCGACAGCTTTCTCCCGGATCTCGTCGGCGGATGCAAGTTCGGCCGTCGGGGACGAGAACTCTGCCTCGGACTCGAAATCCAAGGCCCAACCCTTGATGTCACCTTCGTCGATGCGTGAGAAATGTTCACCATAGAACTGGAGAATGCTCGGCAGGTACCGGCCTTTTGCCTCTGTCATCCTTGTTGTGTCCCTTCTGGGCTCGTGGACCCTTCTTGAATCGGGCCCGGTCCCTCGTGGCGTCGGACCTTCCATGTCTCCATGACGGCGAGATTTTCGACGATGTCGAAGTCCCCGTCGGCTCCGAGGTCCGCGAAGGCCCTGGCGATATTCGCAATGTTTCTCTCTGGATCGACTCCGACGCCGACCGTGCCGCGCTCGAATTCCTCGGCGGTTTTCCAGACGCTCGCACCCCTGCTGAGGCCTTTCTCCGCATACTCCAGGACATCATGCAGATAGCCGAGGGTGCCTCGGAGAATTTCTGGGCCCCCGACCGCGCCGTGGCCGGGAACCACTGTCTCAGGGTGGAGTTCGAGCAAGAATTCGAGTGACTCGATGGAACCTAGGATGGATCCCATGAGGACGAATGGAGTGACGCCGTTCCAGGCGATATCTCCGGTGAACACGACTCCTTCGGCGGGGGCGTAGACAGTGAGGTCGCTCGCGGTATGGGCGTGTCGGAACTCGTTGAGCTCGAGTCCGCCCCAATCGGTAGGAAGATGCTCCCGAGGGGAGACCAGCCGAGTCGGGGGGGTGACGCGGACGTCCCCGAAATCGATCATCGGCTGCCGGCGGACGAGGTCATCCCCTGAGATCTCCATCAGTTCGGCAGTCACCTGCGTCCCGATGATCTCTCCGTCCTCGAAGATTGAGTTGCCGAACGTGTGATCGCCATGGAAGTGGGTATTGATGACACTGATCGACGTCGCGCCGAGTCCCTCGATCGCACGGCGAAGCTGGCGATTCCTCGATTCTGTCGCGAAAGTATCGATCAGTGCGACCGACCCGACCTCGTCCAGCTGGACGATGCCTACGTTGCTCTGACACCAGGAGCCTGGCAGTTGTTGACAGGCGAAGATGTGGTCGCTGAGGCGGCGCGCGGACCTACCCCCATCACGCACTCGGTTCATGAGGCCGACGTCGTCTCGGTCGCGCTTCTGACGACCTCCAGGGTCGCGAGGCTGCTGCGACGGAGGTTCGTGCTCAGCCGGGTGCTGAGGTCGTGCAGGGCGGACGCCTCCACGCGCTCGAGGAGCGCGAGGTGCCGAACCATGACGAGCGTGCCTCCGTCCACGGCCGTCATCGTCCATGTGCCCGCGTGACCGTAGACCCCGTCCGGCGTCCGAGTCTGCTTGAACGCGATCCATTCATCGGTGCGTGCCACACGTACGGACTCGATGCCGTGTGCTGACGCCGAGCCGCCGGCGAGCGTCATCGAGAATCGGTGCTGGTCCTCGTCCTGGGAGTGCACCGTCACCGCATCGACATGGCGCAGAAGGCGTGGCCACGCGCTGACATCCCAGAGGAGTGCGAACACCTGGCTCGGAGCGGCACCGATGTGGATCTCGTCATGGGTCTGGATGAAGTGATCGGAGAGGGAGTCACCATAGGTCTCCGCGAGGGTCTTGATCCCCGCCAGTTCGGTGGTGCTGTTGAAATCCGTCGCCTCAGCAGCGGCCCGTAGGGCGTCCTGGTCGGCGGCCCCGAGAGCGTGGGTGAGGCCGAGCTCCGTGGTCCGTTCGTCGATCTGGCGAACGGTCCACGCGCCGGACATGGAGGTCAGTGGGGGCACCGGCTCGACCTGTCGAAATGCGACCCGTGTGCGGGCTGCATCGACCTCTCGCACGGAGCGCCAGGACACCACGTGATCGCTGTCCCCGTTTCGTGCCCAGAGCTTCAGCGACTCCTGACCGGGTTCTTCGAGGACCTGCTCGCACGCAATGGTGGGAGGGAAGTAGACCGGCCAGCGGGTGGCCTCGCAGATGATTTCCTGGACGGTCGCGGTGGGAGCGTTGATGGTAATGCTGTGTTCCATGAGGGTCCTTGCCCGTTCTAGAAGCGACCGAGTCCGCCGCATACGTTCATGGCTTGCCCTGTGATGGCCGCAGCTTCCGGGCGCACGAGATATTCGACAAAAGAAGCCACCTCGGCGGCCGTCGTGTAGCGGCCGATAGGGATCTTGCTCTCGAAGTCGCTGCGGACGTCCTCGAAGTCGCGATCGGCAATCTCGGCGTGACGTCTCACGACGGTGTCGGCCATCGGGGTCTGAACGTATCCAGGACAAATGGCGTTGACGGTCACGCCGCGCTTCGCGTATTCCAGTGCGAGGGATCTGGTGATCCCTATGACGGCATGCTTGGAGGCGTTGTACGGGGCCGCCAGGGGTATTCCCTGCTTGCCGGCCGTCGAGGAGATGTTGACGATCCGCCCGTGGTCCGAGTCGAGGATCCCTCCGTCGCGGAGGATCGCGCGGCTCATGAAGAACACGGAGTCGCAGTTCGTCGCCATGATCCGATGCCAGACCTCCGTGGGGAGGGAGTCGAAGGGTCCGCCCCCCGAGGTTCCGGCATTGTTGATGAGGTGGTCGATCCCGCCGTTGCGCGACACGATGTTCCGCACGTATCGGTCGACCGTTCCCTCATCCGTCACGTCGCACACCGTGCCCGTGACATCGAATCCCGCGGCACGCCATTGCTCTTGATGCCGGTCTACGTCATTGCGCTTTCGGGCACAGAACTCTACTCGTGATCCCGTGCGAGCCAGGGCCTCGACGATCGCCTCCCCGATGCCGGAGGTCCCCCCGGTGACAACAGCTACGGCGTTCATGCGTCCCCCTATGCCCGATCAGCTGCTCAGTTGAGCGTTGGCGATGTCGATGAGTTCGCGAGGGGTGACCAGCGCGTAGTCCTTGCCTTCTGGGAACTTGAAACCGTGCCCCTGTTCGAGCCGGGCGCTCACTGCGATGATGTGGAGCGAGTCGAAGTCGAGCCGCTCGAAGGGTGTGTCCAGGATCGACTCGTCTATCCTGATGTCGTCGTCCTCGCCCACGACGGTGTCAATTGTCGTCAGCAGTTCCTGCAAGGTGATGCGAGCCATGGTGTGGCCTCTTTCCGTGATCGAGATTGTTGGGTTTCAGTCGTTCAGCCGCAGAAGAGCTGCGGAGCGGTAGCCGCCGGTGCCGGTGGACACCACAAGGGCCGTGGGCTTCTGGGCGTTTTGTCCCCGGCCGATGACCATGTTCAGCGGTTCGTCGGAGTCACTCGGTCCGTATCGAGCCGCGAACGGAGGAATCCATTCCTCGCGGAGAGTCAGCGCCGCCAGAGCCACGTCCACCGCAGAGGCGCCGGCGAACAGTCGTCCGAAGCCGGTCTTCGGTGCCGTCATCGGTGGTTGGGCATCCCCGAAGATCCGCAGGAAGTCGGCTCGCTCCCGAGCATCCGACTCCGGCACACCGAGTGCATCGCCGTAGACGACCCCGATGTCCGAGGACACTGTCTTGGTCTCTGTCAGAAGTCGCTCGACGAGTGCGGGGAGGACGGAGCCCCGCTCCCTCCCCTGGAAGCCTCGTACGCACCCCAGCAGCTCGACCTCGCGATGGGTCGTCGGCGTGGAACGCTCGGACTGGACCATGAGCAGGGCGCCGCCCGCACCGGGGACGTATCCGGTGGATTCCTCGCGGTACGGCGCGAACTGTGCGGGATCGTCGCTCGGTGCGGGCGTTCCGTTCGTGGAGTACATCGATGCGATGCCGAACGGGCTCAGGGTGCCGTCCAACGCACCTGTGATCATGTAGTCGGCGCCCGAACGGATCTCGTGCTGCGCGAGGCCGATGGCGTCGATTCCACTGCATGCTTCGGTGGCCACGGTTCCACTGGGGCCTTTGAGCTTGTGGCGGATCGCGATCTGCCCGGTGTTCACTGAGTAGAACCATGCGAAAGACTGGTACGGGCTGACCGCACCAGGGCCACTGGTATGGAGGTTGGTCAACTCCCGCTGGGCGAAGGTCAGTCCTCCGTAATTGTTGCCGAGCTGGACACCGATGTCGTCCCTTCGCGAGAGGAGCTCGCCGTCGTCCTCCTCGAGGAGGCGGTCCGACATGACAAGAGCCGCCTGGGTGATCGGGTCCGTCTGCACCTTGATTCGGGAGGTCAGGCTTGAGGCCATCCGATCGGTGTCGAGAGCTCCGAACAGTGCTCGCTGCCCCGCGCCGTCGTCGACCTCGGAGAATGCAGTGCGTCCCTGGATCACGGCATCCCACACCTCGTCGGTCGTCACGCCCTGAGAGTTGGCGATGGCGATTCGAGTGATGAACGTGCGCTCTCGGCTCATGCTGCTGCCCCTCTGCGGCTCGAGTCCTCGATCACGATCGCTGACTGGAAGCCACCGAAGCCACTCGCCGTCGAGAGCGCTCCGTCGACGTCTCGCTGGAGAGGGGCGTTCGGAACGTAGTTCAGGTCGCAGCGCTCGTCAGGGTAGGTGTAGTTGATCGTCGGTGGCACCAGGTTCTCGGAGATCGCCAGCGCGCAGGCTGCGATCTCGATCGCGCCCACCGCACCTAGCGAGTGACCGATGGAGGACTTGATCGAACTGATCGGGACGTGGTGCGCGTGGTCGCCGAGGGCCTTCTTGAGCGCCTGGGTCTCATGGATGTCGTTCTGGGGCGTGCTCGACCCGTGCGCGTTGACGTAGTCGATACCCTCAGGACTGATGCCAGCTCGTTCGAGTGCCTTGGTGATGGCGGTGGCCAGTTCCGTCCCTTCACTGCTCAGACCCGTCATGTGGTACCCGTTGGCTGTTCGCGCAAAACCGGTCACCTCGGCGTACACCCTGGCCCCACGAGCGCGAGAATGCTCGAGATCCTCGAGGATCAGGGTTGCCGCTCCCTCGGCCAATACGAATCCGTTCCGCTTCACATCGAAGGGGCGCGAGGCCGCATGCGGGGACTCGTTCGACGGGCTCGTCGCCTTGATGGCGTCGAAACATGCGACGGTGATCGGCGAGAGGGGCGCATCGGTGCCACCGGCGATGACGACCTGGGCCTCCCCGCGCTGGATCATCTCGGCGCCTTGCCCGACAGCATCCAGTCCCGAGGTGCATCCCGCCGAGACGACGGACACGGGCCCGGTCGCGTCGTAGCGCTGGGCAAGGTGCACCCCGAGAGTGCTCGGAAGGAGTCCTTCGAAGAGGGACTCGTCCTTGGGTCCGAAGGGACATAGCCACTGGTCACCCTCGTCCGTGAAGTGGTCGAAGAGCTCCACCATCCGCAGGGAACCGCCCACTGCTGAGCCATAGGAGATGCCGAGGCGATCAGATTCTCCGACCGGCATCCCGTTGTTGCCGGCGGCGTCTTGCAGAGCTTCATCCGTCGCCGCCATGGCAATTCGAATACTCCTGTCCACGGGGTCGACCTCTCCAGGGACGGTGTCCGTCGGAAACCCCGTCGATTCCTCATCTACGTCGCATTCGCCGGCGATCTGAGAACGGAAAGGAGATGGATCGAACCTGCTGAGCCGACGGATTCCCGAGCGCCCGGAAGTGATGAGCGACCAGAACGCTTCCCGGCCCGGGCTGCCCGGCGCGACGACCCCGATACCGGTGATGGCGACCCTCCGGTTCGTCAGGCGTTCACGGGAGCCTGTTCTTGCAGACATAGTGATTCCTTTCCAGGGAGCGGAGCGGTCGATCTCAGTTCTCGGCCGGTGCTGAGGGTGTCGTGGAGTTCGCAGCGAGCCCGCTGATGAACGTCCGTACTGCCCATCGAGCTCGATCGCTGGGTGTCGACTGCATTGCCGCGTGTGAGAGTCGTGAGAGGTGGGGGAAGGCATCCGGGTCAAGTTCGGCGAGCACGTTCTCGGCCTCGTCGAGGTGTTCTTTCCCCCCGGTCATCTCGAAAGTAGATATTTCATTGGCTTCGGTGATCACCACCGAGTTGAGGACGTCGACTGCCAATAGTGCGGTGTTCACATCGTGCCCCGAAGTGATGAGAATGCGCAAGTAGGCTTCCGAGATACGCAGCAGAGCATGTGCGCTTGGAACGCGGCCCACCATTCCCGTGCCGAGTCCGGGGTGCCTCGCCAGAGAATGTATGCTCTCCATGGCGATAGGTTCGAGTTGAACTGTCCAGGGCATGTCGTCCTCGGAGTCGGGAATCTCCACATCGGTCAACGCCGCGTCGACGAGTGCGTCCACCAGATGCTGTTTATTCTTGAAGTAGACGTAGAGCGCAGAAGGACCGGTGTCGAGTACTTGCGCCAGCGACCTCATTGTCAGTGCGTCGAAGCCGCGATCTGTGATGAACTCCAGGGCCGTGTCGACGATCAGTCGCCGCGTGAGGGGGACCTTGCTGGCACCGCCTCGGCGGCTGCGTGGCTCCTGCATGACTTGCTCCTGCGGGCGACGTACGGAACGGTGTTCGTGACGAACACTGTTCAGGCTAGCGGCTCGGGTCTCAGTTGACCAGACCCCGTCTCCCACCCATGTTCCGTGCGCCGTCGTGAGCGCATCGACGTGCGGAGCCTGAGCCGAGGAGCGAGATCGTTCGTGCTCGCCATGGCTCGACTGTGGGACGAGAAGAGCCGGGGATGGCTCTCGTGTGGCATCTTCGGAGGGGTTGTCTTCTGTCAGGCGCAGCCGAGGGCACTCCTGCAGCTGTGCCCAACGCGAGAGCCCCCGACCTCCGACAGTGGAGCGTTGCGTCGTCCAGCAGGGGGAGAAATTCCGATCGACGTGTCCCGCTTGACCGGCCGGGACTGGGGCCCGAAGACGAGCGGCTAGCGTTGCTCGTCGAACAGGCGGGGGACGCCCAGTCACCTCCCTAGACCGGCGCGGGCCGGAGGGATATCGGAGCACGGGCCGCGGTACCTTCCAACCCCGAGTGGGGGGTGAAGCCGTGATCGATGGCCGCGGTAAGGAGCCTTGTGAGGATCTTGATCACGTCCGGGGTCGGTAGGAGAACTCGTCAGATACCTCTCTGCATCGGAGGTTCGGGTGTGGCCTGCGGCGAGAAAATCCTGCCGACCACGCCACCCAGGGAGCTCGAAGGCACGGCTTTGCGGCCGTTACCGTGTCGGAGGGAGGGCGTTCCGCCGGATGCTGCATACAGGCCAGAAGCGCAGATGTGCAGCCAAATTAGCCGGAGACGACACTGGTCTCATCGGCCAGGCGTCCCTGGCGTCGCGATCTCTTCCCGTCTGCCGGTCTGCGAAGTATGTCGCGGCGGGCCAGGTCGGCGGGGAAGATCAGGAGGCCGATCCGCTGTAGGGGTCACGGTGGCCGGACCCGGGGAGCGGTGCGTCGAAGTTCATGCCCAATGACATCCTCGCGATGGGCGGAGCGGAGATCGCCCTTCTGTGGGCTCCGGGAGGGTGTCGGTTCTGGCGGATGAGGGTTGGATGTGCGAGAGGGGTCCGCCTCAGGGGTCGCTATCACCCGTGCTCTGCTCCTACGCCTCCACCTCAACATCCGACATCACCCGGGAACAGCACGGCAGGAACATCCCCGCCGCCACTTCCCGCGCCCGGATGCCCCCCTGATGCTGCATGTCCACCTCGCCCGACAGCTTCAACGACTTGCACGACCCGCACATGCCCTCCTGGCAGTTCGCGCCGATGCGCACGCCTACCGACCGCGCCGCAGCCAGCACCGTCGTGTCCCCATCGGCCCGCACCGCCTTGCCGGAGCGCCGAAAGGCGATCGTGAACTGCCCGACCCCGGTCACAGGGATCTCGGTCGGATGCTTCGGTCCGTCCCCCGCCTCGAACGCACCGGTCGCGTCTGAGCCATCGGCATACTCCGACTCCGGGCCGGAGCCCATCTCCGGCGATCCGTACACCCCGAGCTCGGGAGCCAGCGGCTCCTCCTCCCAGGTCGCGGCGACCTCCTCGGCCAACTCCTCGGCGTAGGCGACCTCTTCGCGGTACTCGGCGCGCACGGAGCGGTCGCCGGTGAAGTACTCCATGTGCACGGAGGTGTCGTCCACGCCGGCGGCACGCAGCAGCTCGGCGGCCACGTCGAGATAGCCGGACGGGCCGCAGGCGAAGACCTGGCGGCCGTTGGCGTCGGGGGCGACGGCCTCGATCATGGCGCCGGTGAGGCGTCCGACCATGCCTTCCCACAGGCCCTCCACGCTGCGATCCCCCAGCGAGTAGTGGACCTTCAGTCGCGAGTCGACGCTGGCCAGGTACTCCAGCTCCTTGGAGAAGCCGAAGGCGCCGGGGCGGGGCCCGTGGTAGAGCAGCACCACGTCGGCGCGGCCGGGCAGGGCATGGAGGGTGCGCACCATGGACATCAGCGGGGTGATGCCGGAGCCGGCGCCCAGCAGCAGGTAGCGGGCGCGGCGGTCCTCGTCGGGCAGGTGGAAGGCGCCCACCGGGCCCAGCATCTCCAGGGTGGTGCCGGGGCGGATGTGCTCGTGCGCCCAGGGGGAGACCACGCCGTTCTCGTCGCGTTTGATGGTGACGGCGAAAGTCCACGGCTCCGTCGGCGCACTGGAGATCGAATAGGAGCGGTCCACCGGCGGCTCGTCGGGCCCGTGCACGGGGAAGGCGATGTTCAGGTACTGGCCGGCGCGGAACGCCAGGGGAGCACCGTCGAAGCGGCGGAACACGAAGGTCTTCATGTCCCCGGCCTCGTCGTTGACCATCACGCACTCGGCCCAGAACTCCTGCGGGTACCAGGGCCCCAGCGCCTTCGCCGCCCCCGCCGGGCCGGCCGCCGCGGACAGCACCCGGTTCCAGGGCATCTCGATCCCGCGGATGCGGTGCGCCACCGGCTCCGCGGTGAAGGCGATGCCGGAGGTCATGCCTGGTGGTCCCGCATCCGCGCGACGTACCAGGAGATGAAGGCCTCCACCTGGTACTCGCTCTTCATGTAGGGGCCGGGCTCGTAGGCGGGACTGTCCACGCCCTTCTGACACAGCTCCACGAAGGTGCGGTCCTGCACGTTGGTCTGCTTCCAGGTGTGGGTGAGGGTCTCCAGGTCGTAGTCCACGCCCTCCACCGCGTCGTCGGCCACGAGCCAGGTGGTGCGCACCAGGGTCCGGCCCGCGTCGACCGGGAACGCCGCGAAGGTGATGACGTGGTCGGAGAGCAGGTGGAACCAGGAGTTCGGCTGCAGATGCAGGGAGCAGCGGCCGAGGCGGAAGTCCGGCAGGTCGCCGAGCAGCTTCTTGGACAGCCGGTGCCCGTTGGCCGAGAACGATTCGCCGTCGCCGTCCAGCGGCTCCCGGGAGATCCGGTAGCCGGCCACGCGGGTGTCCAGCTCCTCGCGCACCGCGTAGGGCAGGTTGTAGCGGTCGCAGCGCTCCCGCAGGGACCGCTCCGCGTCGAGGTTCCGGTCCCACACCGCCTCGAGGTGCTTGGGGACGATCTCGTCGGTCAAGCCCCAGGTGGGGAACAGGGAGCAGGCCAGCTCGGGGTGCCCGTCGCAGTGGTAGCACTCCCGGTTGTTCTCCATCACCAGCTTCCAGTTGCCCTCCTCGATGAGGTCCTGCTGGAAGGCGACCTTGGTCTTGCCGAGCTCGTGGGGCGCCAGGTACGGCTCGATGATCCCGGCGACCTCCGCGAAGTCCTCGGGCGGCTCAGGCGCCATGCACACGAAGATCAGCCCGGCCACCTCGGTGGCGTGCACCGTGCGCAGGCCCAGCCCCGCCGTGTCGAAGTCCGTCTCGCCGGGGGCGGAGGCGTGCAGCAGCTCCCCGGTGGGGGCGTAGGTCCACGAGTGGTACGGGCAGACGATGTTGCCGGTCGAGCCCGCCTTCTCCGGCAGCACCCGCGCCCCGCGATGCCGGCACACGTTGTGCAGGGCGCTCACCGAGCCGTCGTCCGCGCGCAGCACGATCAGCGCGTAGGGACCGAACTCGACGGTCACGTAGTCGCCGGGTTCCGGCAGCTCCGCGGCGCTCGCGGCGAACACCCAGTGGGAGCCGAAGATGCCCTCCATGTCCGCCGTGAAGATCGACGGGTCCGTGTAGAACGGCGCCTCCAGCGACAGGCCCGGCCGACGATCCTCCAGCAGCGACCCGATGCGCTCCCGCTCGGCGAGGGGGAGGGCGGCGTCCAGCCGCTTCCGGGTCCAGGTGGGCGCTGGCGAGGTGGCGGTCATGGCATCCCTCCGCGGGAGTCATGCCGGGGGCGGCTCGGCGAACCGCCGACGGCCGTATCGGACGATGCGACCCCGAGGCGAGCCTCATGGGTCGTGTGGGTCACAGGCTAACCATCGGGTCACCCCCGCGGGCGCCCGATGCGAACGCACATTCCCGGGGAGAACCATGCGGGATTCGTGCACGATTCGACGGGGCGGATCAGGCGACGGTGAGCTCGCGCATCGCGTCGAGCAGCCAGCGGACCGTGAACTCGGCGAAGGAGGCGCGGGGGTAGATCCGCCAGGTGTCCCCGGCGCTGCGGTGCAGGATCACCGGCACCGGGCCGAGCAGGGTGCTGGCCACGTCGCCGACGCCGAAGGCCCGCGGGTGCAGGTCCAGGTGACAGCCCTTCTCCAGCACGGTGCGCGCCTCGGCCCCGGTCAGCTCGAGGATGGTGCGGTTGCCGGAGAGGTCCACCACCTGCCCGGCCGCGCGCTCCCGGGCGGGACCGTCCTCCGACGCCTCGCGGGGTTCCAGCACCTCCGCGAGCGCCTCGGCCTCGCCGAACGACTGGGGCCGGGAGACGTCCACGGCCAGGAACTCGTCGGGGGAGAGCCACAGCAGATGCAGCGCCTCGGCGTCCCCGGTGGAGGCGCGGGCCGCGGGCAGCGCCAGTCCGAGCGCCGCCTCCAGCCGGGCCGCCGCCTCGGAGCCGGGCACGGCGCGCAGACCCCACTGCGGGGCGCCGGGGATCTCCCGCAGCTCCGCCACCCCGGCGCGGCCGCCGGCGGCCATCTCGCCGGCCAGGTGGGCGGCGGGGGAGCGGCGCAGGCCGTGCAGGGGGTGCTCCGGCGGCAGGGCGGTCGGCCCCGTGGCGTGAGGCATCTGGTCCGGCTGGCCGGCGCCGCCTCCGCCCTGCGCGGAGGCGCCGGCCGGGGCCGGGGCGTGGGCGCCCGTCGGGGGTGCGGCGCCGGCGGCCGCGGTCGGATGCTCGGTGGTGGACTGCTCAGCCATCGCGGCGGCTCCCGTCGGGGTCGTAGAACACGGAGGGGACGATCTCCATCTCCAGCAGCGACCCGTCCTCGAGCACCGCCCGGACCTGTTCGCCGATGCGGTCGAAACCGCCGCTGACCAGGCCCAGCGCGATCGGATGGCCGAGCGTCGCCGAGTGGTAGCTGGAGGTGATGTGGCCCAGGTGCGGCACGGGGCCGGCCTCCGGGGTCATCGGGGTGTCCGGGGCGATCACGTGGGTGCCCTCCTCGACCCGCGTCCGGCCGTCCAGCGGCTGCAGGCCCACGAACTGCTTGCGGTCGCTGCGGGAGGTGTCGGGGCGGGAGAAGGAGCGCTTGCCGATGAAGTCCTTGAACGTCGAGACCGCCCACTCCATGCCGGCGTCCTGCGGGGTGACGGTGCCGTCGGTGTCCTGGCCGATGATGACCAGGCCCTTCTCGGCGCGCAGCACGTGCATCGTCTCCGTGCCGTAGGGCGTGATCCCGGCAGCCTCACCGGCGGTTCGGATGAGCTCCCATGCGGCCTGGCCGTGGAAGTTCTCCACGTTGACCTCGAAGGACAGCTCGCCGGAGAAGGAGATGCGGCAGATCCGCGCCGGGATCCCGTTCGCCAGCGTCGTGGCGCGGAACTCCATGAAGCCGAAGCCCTCCTGGCTGACGTCCAGCTCGGGCGCGACCTGCGCGATCACCTCGCGGGAGCGGGGCCCGGCCACGGCGATGGTGTTCCAATGCTCGGTGACGGAGGTCAGCACTACGTCCAGCTCCGGCCACTCCGTCTGCAGCCACTCCTCCAGCCAGTCCAGCACCTTCGCGGCGCCGCCGGTGGTGGTGGTCATCAGGTAGCGGTCCGGGGCGATCCGCAGGGTCACGCCGTCGTCGAACAGCATCCCGTCGGCCGTGCACATCAGCCCGTAGCGGCCCTTGCCGACGGCCAGCTTCGCGAAGCCGTTGGTGTAGACGCGGTTCAGGAACTCGGGGGCGTCGGCGCCGCGGATCTCGATCTTGCCGAGGGTGGAGACGTCCTGCATCCCCACCCCGCCGCGCACCGCCAGGCACTCGCGCGCCACGGCGGCGTCCATGTCCTCCACGCCCCCGCCGGGCAGGGCCTGCGGGTAGAAGCGGGGGCGCTTCCACTGGCCGACGTCCTCGAACACCGCGCCCTGATCCACGTGCCAGGGGTGGATGTTCGTGACCCGCACCGGGTCGAACAGCTCCCGGCGGCGCCGCCCCGCGAGCGCCGCGAAGGCGACGGGGGAGTACGGCGGACGGTGCCGCGGCACGCCCACGGCCGAGAGGTCCGCGGTGGAGCCCTCCTGCTGGGCGAGCAGGGTGGCGATGGCGCCGACGGCGGCGACTGCGCTGGTCTTGCCCTGATCGGAGGCCGTGGAGATCGAGGTGTAGCGCTTGATGTGCTCGACGGAGCGCATGCCCGCCCCGGTGGCGCGCAGGATGTCCGCGACGGACTGGTCGCGCTGCAGGTCCACCAGATGGTTCCGCCAGCGCTCCGGGTCCAGCGGCTCCCCCTCGGGCAGTCGCGGATCGGGTAGCAGCCACAGCGGACGCACCGCCCCGGTCGGCTCGGCGGGCGCGGTCGGCAGCTGCAGGGCGGTCTCCCAGCCGGTGGCCGCGGCGGCTGCCTGCCCGGCCCGGGCCCCGGTCTCCAGGGCGTCCGCGAGGCTCGGCAGCCCGGCGGCGGCACCGACCACCTGCTGGTGGGCGACGGCCCCGGTGGGCACGAAGCCCCCGGCCCGATCGCTCCAGGCGACGGGTCCCTGCCGCTGGGTGTGCAGGTGCAGCACGGGGGAGTGACCGCCGGAGATCGCCAGCAGGTCCGCCGCGATCCCCGTCGTCTCCGCCGAGGGGGCGCCGTCCGCATCGAGGTCCGCGACGACGACGCCGCTCAGCACGCCCTCCCCGTCGGCGTCGGTGCCGACGACGGCGGCGCCGTGCCGGGCCTGCACCCCGCTCGCGGCCAGCACCGCGGCGGCGCGCTCGCTCGGCGCGGGACGGGCGTCGACCACGGCGGCCACCTCGATGCCGGCCTCCACCAGGTCCTCCACCAGGGCGTAGGGGGCGTCGTTCGTGGTCGCGACGACCACCCGCTCGCCAGGGGCGACGGCCCAGCGGTTCAGGTAGGAACGCACCGCTCCGGCGAGCATGATGCCGGGCCGGTCGTTGTCGGCGAACACCAGCGGCCGCTCGTGCGCCCCGGTCGCGAGCACCACCTCGCGGGCCCGCAGGTGCCAGATCCGCTGCCGCGGCACCCCGGGGCGCGGCTCGGCGTCCCGCTCGCAGCGCTCCACGGCCACCACGAAGTTCGCGTCGTAGGCGCCGATGGCGGTGGTGCGGCGCAGCACCCGGGTCTCCTCGGCGGCGTCGAACTCGGCGGCGACCTCGGCCACCCAGTCCAGCGCGGGCCGGTCCTCGATCCGCTCGTGGCGGCCGGAGAGCAGGGAGCCGCCGAGCATGCTCTGCTCGTCCAGCAGCATCGTGCGGGCCCCGGAGCGGGCGGCCTCCCGGGCGGCGGCCAGGCCCGCCGGGCCGGCGCCGATCACCAGCACATCGGTGTGGACGTGGTGGTGCTCGTAGACCTCCTCGTCGCCCAGCGGGTCCAGCACGCCCATGCCCTGCAGCCAGCGGGCGCGCATCCCGTCGGTCGCCTCGAGGGTGGTGGCCGGGAGCATCGACTCGGCGGGGGTGCCGGGGGCAGTGGGCTCCAGGTGCAGCAGGGCGTTCGGCTCCTCGATGCCGGCGGTGAGGATGCCGCGGGGCCGCGCCCGGTACAGGGAGGGGCCGCAGACGATCGACCCGCCGGCGATCGCGGCGGAGGCCACGGTGTCCCCGGCGAAGCCCCGCACGGTGTCCTCGCCGAGGGTGAGGATCAGGGGCCGGGAGCGGTCGATGCCATGGCCGGGGGAGCGGGAGGCGTCGAGGCGGCGGCCGGTCATGCGCCCGCCCCGTCCGTCGTCGTCCCCGCCGCGTCGGTCGACGTCCCCGCCGCGTCGGCACCGCGCTCGCCGGGCAGCGGCCGGCCGAGGGCGGCGGTGGCCAGCACCTCGTAGCTGCGGGTGTCGCGCAGGGCGTGGAACCACTTGCGGCAGCCGGCGCTGTGCTGCCAGCGCTCGGTGAACTCGCCCGCGGGGTTCGCGCGGAAGAAGAGGAACTCGGCCCAGGCGCGGTCGTCCACGGCGTGCGGGTCCGCCGGGTACGCGACCCGGGCCTCGCCGCCGTAGTGGAACTCGACCTCGTCGCGGGGCCCGCAGTGGGGGCAGTCGATCAGCAGCATGTCCTGGCTCTCTTCCTGGCTCGAGGCGCGGGGGATCGGGGCGGGCTCAGTGGGCGACGGCGGCCGCGCCGTGCTCGTCGATCAGGTGGCCGGTGGTGAAGCGGTCCAGCACGAAGGGGGCGCTCAGTGGGTGCGGGGCGCCGGTGGCGATGGTGTGGGCGAAGGTGAGGCCCGCGCCCGGGGTGCCCTTGAAGCCGCCGGTGCCCCAGCCGCCGTTGACGAACAGGCCCTCGACCTCGGTGGGGGAGATGATCGGGGAGGCGTCCGGGGTGGTGTCCACGATCCCGCCCCAGGTGCGCAGCAGGTGCGCGCGGGAGAAGATCGGGAACAGCTCGACGGCGGCGGCCATCTGCTCCTCGATGACGTGGAAGGCGCCGCGCTGGCCGTAGCCGATGTAGCCGTCCACGCCCGCGCCCATCACCAGCTCACCCTTGTGGGCCTGGGAGACGTACACGTGCACGTGGTTGGACATCACCACGGTGGGGTGGACCGGCTCGAACAGCTCGGAGACCAGGGCCTGCAGCGGATGGGACTGGATGGGCAGGCGGATGCCCGCCTTCTCCGCGAGCACCGTCGAGTAGCCGGCGACGGAGAGCCCCACCCGGCCGGCGCCGATGCGGCCGCGGGAGGTCTGCACCCCGGTGACGCGGCCGTGGTCGATGTCGAAGCCGGTCACCTCGCAGTTCTGGATGATGTCCACGCCCATCTCGTCGCAGCGACGGGCGAGCGCCCAGGCCACGTGGTCGTGCTTGGCGATGCCCGCGCGCGGCTGGTAGGTGGCGCCGAGCACGGGGTAGCGGATGTCGTCCCCGGTGTTGACGATGGGGCAGACCTCGGCGACGCCGGCCGGGTCCAGGTACTCGGCGTCCACGCCGTTCAGACGGTTGGCGGCCACGCGGCGGCGGGACTCGCGCACGTCCTGCTCGGTGTGGGCCAGGTTCAGCACGCCGCGCTGGGAGAACAGGAAGTCGTAGTCGAGCTCCTCGGGCAGCTCCTCCCAGAGCTTCAGGGACTGCTCGTAGATCGCCGCGGACTCGTCCCACAGGTAGTTCGAGCGGATGATCGTGGTGTTGCGGGCCATGTTCCCGCCGGCCAGCCAGCCCTTCTCCAGGATCGCCACGTCGGTGATGCCGTGGCGGGAGCCCAGGTAGTAGGCCGTGGCCAGGCCGTGGCCGCCCCCGCCGACGATCACCACGTCGTAGGTGGCCTTCGGCTCGGGGTTCCTCCACAGGAAGTCCGGGTGCTCGGGAAGCGGTGTCGCCACGGGCGGGCTCCTTCACGGCGGGGGAGCGACGGACGACGATGCCGGGGTCCTCGGGAGACCCCGGGGCGACGACAGCCCCTCTGAACGACAACTGGTATATCAGTTGTGTGCTTAGACTAGGCCGCGGCCCCGCATCGGGCAAGCACCCAGCGCACACGCGGAGCGGGCACGGAGGGACGACGAAGGAGAAAGGGGGAGCGGTTGACGGCGACGACGACGGGCCCCACCCTGGCCGAGCGCGCCTACCGCGAGCTGCGCGCCCGCCTGCTGCTGCTCGACATCGCCCCCGGCGACCCCATCTCCGAAGCCGCGCTCGCCGCCGAGATCGGCGTGGGCCGCACCCCGCTGCGCGAGGCCGTCAAGCGCCTCGAAGCCGACCACCTGGTGGTCACCTACCCCCGCCGCGGCACCTTCGCCGCCTCGGTGGATCTCGCCGACCTGGCCGAGCTCACCGAGATCCGCGCCGCCGTGTTCCCCCTGGTCGCCCGCCGCGCCGCCGCCTCCCGTGGGGGCGCCGCGGCCACCGAGCTCGCCGAGGCCCGCGGTCAGGTGGCCGCCGCCGACGGCGCCGAGGGGCCGCGCGCGCTGCTGGAGATGGACCTCGCCGTGCACGCCCTCATCGACCGCGCCGCCGCCAGCCCCTTCCTCGAGGAGACCCTGGCGCGGCTGGACGGCCTGGTCACCCGCATGTGGTGCCTGATGCTGGACCGCCTGCCGCCGATGGGCGACCACATCGCCGAGCACACCGCTCTGATCGACGCGATCCTCGGCGGCGACGAGGAGCACGCCGCCGCGCTCGCCGTGGAGCACGTGCGCCACTTCGACGCCGCCGTGCGCGGGGTGCTCTGAGGGCACTGCCCGGGGAGGTGTCAGCCGTCCCCGGCGGGCGGGACCGCCGCATGCTGCGCCGCGGCCTCCCGCAGCGCCTCCACCGCCCGCGCCAGCACCGGACGGGCCAGGGAGCCCTCGCGGACGACGGCGAGCACGCGGCGGCTGGGGGCGGAGGGGCCGCTGAGCGGCACCCGCACCGCGCGGGCGTCGGCGGAGGAGCGCACCAGGCGCGGCACGAAGGCCACGCCCAGCCCGTCGCTGACCAGCGCCTCCTGGGAGCCCCAGTCGGAGACCTCGTGCACCACCCGCGGCGTGGCCCCGGCCGCCGTGAACGCCGTGGCGAACAGCGCGCGGTAGGGGGTGCCGACCCGGTCGGTGATCCAGTCCTCCTCGCCCAGCTCCTCCAGGCTCAGCGCCGCGCGGCCCGCCAGCGGATGGTCCTCGGGCAGCAGGACGTCCAGGGGGTCGTCCAGCAGGGGGATCTCCTCGGTGGGCCGCGGTTCGGCGCCGCCGGGGGTATGCATCGCGACGATGATCGCCAGGTCGAGCCGGCGGGCGCTCAGCAGCTCCAGGCAGCGTCTCGGATCGGCCTCGACGATGTGCACGCTCAGGCCCGGCTCCCGCGCCCGCAGACGCGCCGCGACCGGGGAGATGAGGGAGGCCGTGGCGGTGGAGAAGCCGCCCATCCGCAGCTCGGCGGGGGCGGCGTCCCCGGCGGCCGCGCGGACGTCTCCCTCGACCCCTTCCCACAGGGCCAGCAGCTCGTCGCTGCGCTCCACCAGGCGCTTCCCGGCGGCGGTCAGGACGAGGCCCCGCCCGTCGCGCTCCACCAGCGGCACGCCGAGGCCGCGCTGGTACTCGCGCAGCTGGGAGGAGACCGCCGAGGGCGAATAGCCGAGGGCCTCCGCGGCCGCGGTGACGGTGCCGCAGGCCGCGAGGGTGCGCAGCACGGTGAGGCGATGGTCGAGCATCCGTGGTCCCTTCCCGGGCGCGGTGCGAGGTGATGTCCTGGCGGGATTCTGCCCTCTGCGACGGTCCTCGGCACAGTCCGTCCGGGGCGGCCATCGGCGGGGATCTTCCGGGCACTCCCGGACGGGACGGGACGCAACGCCCTGGCCGCCCGAAGCGCATCCGTGCAGGTCAGCGACGGTGGTGCCGGGCGCGGAGGCGCGGCACAATGGATACCATGCTTCCTCGGCCCCCTCGCAGCACGCCTCGGATCTCCCGTCGCGGCGCCCTCGCCGCTGCGGCCGCCGCGGGCATCGGCGCCCCGCTGGCCGCGCGTGCGGAGCCGGCCCCGGCCGCCGGGAACCACGCCAGCAACGTCCGCGTCGCCACCTTCAACGCCGCCCTGAACCGCCCCGCGGCCGGCGAGCTGATCCGTGACCTGGAACCCGGCGAGGACGCCCAGGCGAAGGCCGTCGCCGAGATCATCCAGATCAACGACCCCGACGTGCTGCTGATCAACGAGCTCGACCACGACGAGGACGGCCGCGCCCTCGCCCTGCTGCAGGAGAAGTACCTGCAGGTGGGTCAGAACGGCTCGACCCCCGTCTACTACCCGTACACCTTCACGGCGCCCGTGAACACGGGGGAGCCGACCGGCCTGGACCTCGACGGGGACGGCAGCACCGACGGCCCGGGCGACGCCCACGGCTTCGGCGCCTTCCCCGGTCAGTACGGCATGGCCGTGCTCTCGCGGTACCCGATCCTCGCCGAGGACGTGCGCACCTTCCAGAAGCTGAGCTGGGCCTCGATGCCGCAGAACCTGCTGCCCCGCGACTACTACGGCGAGGAGGCGGCCGATCTCCTGCGGCTGTCCTCCAAGTCCCACTGGGATGTGCCCGTGCGCGTCGGCTCCACCACCCTGCACGTGCTCGCCTCGCACCCCACCCCGCCCAGCTTCGACGGCCCCGAGAAGCGCAACCAGCGCCGCAACCACGACGAGATCCGCTTCTGGGCCGACTACCTCACGCCGGGGCGGACCTCCCGCTGGATCGTCGACGACGAGGGGACCCGGGGCGGCCTCGCGGCGAACTCCTCCTTCGTGATCCTGGGCGACCTCAACGCCGACCCCCTGGACGGCGACTCCTGGCCCGGCGCGATCGACCACCTCCTCTCCCACGCGAAGATCCGCGACCCCCGCCCGGGCAGCGAGGGCGGGAAACGGGCCGCCGCCGACCAGGGCGGCGCGAACGCGGACCACGAGACCGGTCCGCGCCTGGACACCGCCGACTTCACCGACGACCCCGGCCCCGGCAACCTGCGCGTGGACTACGTGCTGCCCGCCAAGAAGCTGCAGGTGGCCGACGCCCGCGTCTACTGGCCCAGCCCCGGGCAGGCCGGCACCGAGCAGGTCGCCGCAGCCTCCGACCACCGCCTGGTGCGCCTGGACCTCCGCCTGCGCTGACCGAGGTTTCCGGATGGTGCCCCGGGAGCCGGGCGCGCCACTCCGTGATGTCCCGATATCTTCCGCGCAGGTGGAAGATGCGTGGACATCGCCGGGCTCAGGCAGGGCCAGACAGGTTTCGACAGGCTCCGGCGCCGCCGCACCGGCCCTCTAGGCTGGGGACATGACGAGTTCGCTGCCCCCGATCCTCGACGTCGACGCCCTGCGCGGCCTGCTCGCGGGCCCCGACCCCGTGCACCTGTTGGACGTGCGCTGGGCCCTGGACGGCTCCAAGGGCGAGCACACCTACCGCGACGGCCACCTGCCGGGCGCCGTCTACATCGACCTGCCGACGGCCCTTGCCGCCCCCGCCACCCCGGACGGGGGCCGCCACCCGCTGCCGTCGCCCGAGGACTTCGCCGCCACCCTGCGCGCCGCCGGGGTCTGCGAGGGGGAGACGGTGATCGCCTACGACGACGACAACGGCTCCCAGGCGAGCCGGCTGGTGTGGATGCTGCGCGCCGCCGGCCACCCCGCCGCCCTGCTCGACGGAGGCCTGGCCGCCTGGGACGGCGAGCTGAGCACCGAGACCCCGGAGCCCGCCCCCGGGGACGTCACCGCCCGGGACTGGCCCGCCGCCGCCCTCGCCGACATCGAGGAGGTCGCCGCGGAGGAGGCCGTGGTGGTCGATGCCCGCGCCCCCGAGCGCTACCGCGGGGAGGTCGAACCCGTCGATCCGCGCGCCGGCCACGTGCCGGGCGCGATCAACCTGCCCTTCACCGGCAACCTCACCGCGGGGAATCGCTTCGAGAGCCCGGAGGCCCTGCGCGAGCGCTTCGCCGCCGCCGGGATCGACGCGGACACCGAGGTGATCGTCTACTGCGGCTCCGGCGTCACCGCCACGCACGACGTGCTGGCCCTGCAGCGTGCCGGCATCGAGCAGGTGCGGCTGTTCCCCGGCTCCTGGTCGCAGTGGAGCGCCGACGCCTCCCGACCGGTCGCCACCGGCGAGGCGCCCTGAGCCCTCCGACGCCCGCCCTGCGCGGCGAGCGCAGCGCCCCGAGGTCCCGGGCCGCGGACGGGCTCAGCCGCCGGTGACCTGCCGGATCGCCTCCACGATCCGCCGGTGCCGCCGCCGCTGCGCGGCCAGCTCCGTCATGCCCTCGGCGTCCTGCCCCAGCACCGCGGCCCAGATCGGCACCATCTCCTCGTGGTACGAGTGGCCGTGCCCGCCGGGGGCCTTCACCGACAGCGGCATGTCCGCCGCGATCTGCCAGAAGGTGATCCAGGGGACCCAGCGCATCGCCGGGGTGACGTCGTGCCCCACCCGCTCCCGCAGCCAGGCCGGCTCCTCCCACAGCAGGGAGGGCCGCCAGCGGGCCACCGGGTCCGAGGGGTGCTGGGCGTAGACCACCCGCGGATGCTGCCAGGGCTCGTAGAGGCCGCCCCAGTAGTTGCGGTGCAGCTCCCGCGGCCGGGTCAGCACCCGGACGTGGCGCCCGTTGTCGATGATCGGCGCGAGCGCGGGGGAGCCGGGTCGGCCCCGCTCCGCGATCCGCTGCCAGACGGGGGTGAAAGGCGGGGTGCCGGTCCAGACGGCCCCGTCGACCAGGGCCAGCATCTCCTCGGGACTGGCGAAGGCGGCGTGCCCGCCGAAGGCGCCCAGGGACTCCCCGGCCACGAACAGGCGGGGTCGCTCCGCGGCCGGCATCCGCTCCAGGCGACGGCGCACCACCTCGAACAGCAGTCGTCCCGCCTCCTGCGGGGAGCGGCGGTCCACCAGGAAGCTCATCGCCGAGGTGTAGACCGAGTACTGCAGGGAGGCGGTCGCACAGTTGCCGCCGGTGAGGAACTCGATCGCGGAGAGCGACCACTCCTGCAGCCAGCCGGTGCCGGTGCCCGTGAACAGCACCAGCACCTCCCGCTCGAAGGCGCCGGTGCGCTCCAGCTCCGCGAGCACCGCCTGCACGGTCGCCTCCAGGCTGCGGGAGGTGGACTTCCCGGCGTACACCCGGATCGGCTCGAGCGCGGGGGCGCCGATGGTGGCCTCGATGAGCGCGGCGTCCGCCCCGCCGGCGACGATCTTCCGGCCCGGGGCCCCGAGCGAGTCCCAGCTCTCCAGCGACTCCGGGCCGCCAGAGCGCAGCGGCGAGCTGGGCTGCGGGATCTCCGGGGAGATGCGACGGTTGGCGGCCTCGGCGCGCTCGGCGGCCTGCTCCAGCAGGCGCCCGCGGCCCAGGCGGTCGATGAGCACCGCCACCGTTGCGGCCGTCAGCAGCAGCGAGACGGTGCCCAGCAGGCGCGGCGGCAGGTACGGCCGCAGCAGCGCCTGGTACATCGAGGCGGTCGCGCCGACGGCACGCACCATCGCCAGCACCGTGAAGGAGGCCCCCAGGCCGCCCGCGGTGCCCACCAGGTGGGTGGCGAGGTTCTTCGGCGGCTCCTGCACCAGGTGGCTGATCTCCCGCTGCCGCAGCACGCCGCGCACCCAGGAGTAGGCCGAGATGCCGATCAGGGCGGAGGCGCCGAGCATCCGGGCACGGGCCCGGTGGTCGGGGGCGATGTCGATGCTGACCCCCAGCGCCGAGCCGGTGCGGCGCACGATCTGCTCGGCGATCACACCGACGGCGTAGCCATAGCTCTGGGAGAGACCGATGTTCGCGGTCCACATCCACCAGGTGCGCGGCAGCAGGCTCGGCGAGGTGGAGATCCAGCCGGCCGCCGAGGCACCCAGGAACCCGCCCGTGGACAGGGGGCGGGTGATCGCGGTGCGGCGGATCCGGTGTCGGGTGGCGCGGGTGGCGTGACGGGCCAGGTGGGCGGCGCCCCGCAGCGACCGGGTGAGCAGGGACGAGGCAGCGGGCGAGGAGCCGGGTCTCATGCCGCTCAGGCTAACGGACCGCCCGAACGGTCGGGGCAGGGGGCTCGTGGTCCGGGCTCGTAGGGTGGGGGTCATGAAGATCCTGCTGCCGACCAGCACCGACCTCGCCCCCGCCCTCCCGGACGGCTGGGAGGGCGTCGCCGTGGACGCGCGCGCCGAGATCCCCGCCGAGCACCGCGACGCCGAGGCGATCGTGCTGTGGGCGCCCTCCCGCCGCCATCTCGCCTCCGCCGCCGCCCTGCCACGGCTGCGCCTGGTGCAGTCGCTCTCCGCGGGGGTGGAGAACATCGTCACCGCGGGCTTCGCCGAGGAGGTGCCGATCACCACCGGCGCCGGCCTGCACTCCCTCACCGTCGCCGAGCACACCGTCGGCCTGGTGCTCGCGCTGCTGCGCTCCCTGCCCGAGTCCCTGGCTGCGCAGGCCGAGCACCGCTGGGCCGGGGAGATCGGCGGACCGCAGCCGCTGAACCCGCCCGAGAAGCTGAACTCCCTGGTCGGCGCGCGGGTGCTGGTCTGGGGCTTCGGTGAGATCGGCCAGACCGTCGCGCCCGTCCTCGCGGGCCTCGGCGCCGAGGTGCGGGGCGTGGCCCGCAGCGCGGGGGAGCGGGCCGGATTCCCCGTCGTCGCCGAGTCCGAGGTGGCCGCCGAGCTGCCCGGCACCGACGTGGTCATCGACATCCTGCCCGGAGGCGACGCCACCCATCACGCGATCGACGCCGCCGTGCTGGAGGCCCTGCCGGACCGCGCCGTCCTGGTGAACGTCGGCCGCGGCACCACCGTGGACCCCGTCGCCCTGCGCGCGGCCCTGGAGGCCGGGACGCTGGGCGGCGCCGGGCTGGACGTCACCGACCCCGAGCCGCTGCCGGCCGAGGACCCGCTGTGGGACGCGCCGCGCCTGATCATCACCCCGCATTCCGCGGGCGGGAAGCCCGTCGGCGCGGACACCCGGATCACCGAGAACCTGCGTCGCCTGGACGCGGGGGAGGAGTTGCTGCACCTCGCGGCCCGCTGACCCCGCCCGCCGGGTCCTGCCGTCTGGGCTCAGCCGGCCGTGTGCCCCGTGGCCAGGGCCTCGACGGCGCGGGCGGAGGTCTCCGCGACCACGTCCAGCTCCAGGTGGAACTGCTGACCGGCCGCCGGGCCGCACAGGTCCGAGACCGCCCGCAGCGCCGTGAAGGGCACCCCGAACGCCTCAGCGGCACGCGCGTGGGCCGTGGTCTCCATGTCCGCGCTGAGCGCCTCGGGGAAGCGGTCCCGCATCGGCGCGGCGATGTCCGCGGTGACGAAGGCGTCCCCGGCCAGCATCAGCCCCGACCGCACCGCCGGATCCCCGTCCAGGCTCTCCGCGGCCATGCGGGCGCGGGCGGCCAGGTCCGCGTCGGCGTGATGGCGCACGGGACCGCCCGGCACCTGCCCGGGGGCGTAGCCGAAGGCCGTCGCGTCGGCGATGGACCAGGTGAAGTACTCCCCGACGATCACGGTGCCCACCTCCATGTCGGCGGCGAGGCCCCCGCAGGAGCCGGCCGAGACCAGCGCGCGCGGGGCCAGCGTCAGCAGCGCCCAGGTGCTCGCCGTCGTCGCCGCGGCCACGCCGATGCCGCTGGTCAGCACCACCGTGTCGGCGCCGCCGAGACGACCGCGCACCGCCGCCACCGGCTCCGGCAGCGGGCAGGGCAGCGGCGCGGCGTCCTCCAGGCGGGCGAGCAGCGGGGCCGCCTCCTCGGGCATCGCGACCACCACCAGCAGGGGACCGTCGGCAGCAGGGGCGATGGCAGGGGCGGGGGAGGCGGCATCGTGCATGGCGCCAGGCTACGGGAGCGGGCGGATGCCCCCTGCGCACGGGACACCCTGCCGCGCGGGGCCCCGGCCCTCCGCCCCGGGAGCGTGCAGGGAGGTTCGTTAGGCTGGGCGCATCGGCATCGAGGCGGCCCGTGGGCCGCGGACAGGAGGCAGTGATGGGTCGCATCCGGGACGCCGTGGTGACGGGCGCACGCACGGTCAGCCGCATCCCGATCCCCTCCGTGGTCTCCCTGCCGGCGCTGCGCGAGGCACGCCGCGCGCTGCCCCCGGGCGACGTGCAGAAGCGCCACGGCGTCGAGGTCGAGATGATCGGCCGCACCCGCTGCGTATGGCTCGACGGCCACCGCGCCGACCAGGGCGTGATCGTCCACCTGCACGGCGGTGCCTTCGTCTCCGGCCCCTTCGCGTCCGACTGGGCCTGGCTCTCCCGTCAGGCCGAGGCCCGCGGCTGCGCCGCCCTCATGGTCGACTACCGCACCGCCCCCGACCACCAGCACCCCATCGCCCTGGACGACACCGAGGCCGTGCTCGACGCGCTCGCCGCCGACGGCCGCCTCGCCGCGGCGCCCTGGGTGCTCAGCGGCCAGCACGCCGGCGGCGGCCTCGCCCTCACCGTCGCCCACCGCCTGCGCGAGCGGGGGGACGTGCCCGCCCCGGTGGCCGTGGTCGCCGTCTCCCCCTGGCTCGACATGGAGCTGGCCAACGCCGGGATCACCGAGACCACCGGCCAGGCCGACCCGGTGCACGAGCGCCGCCTGCTGCGCGACGCCGCCCGCAGCTACGCCGGCCGCACCGACCTCGCCGACCCGCTGCTGTCCCCGCTGCACGCCCAGCTCACCGGCCTGCCGCCGGTGCACCTGAGCGTCGGCACCAAGGACCTGTTCCTCTCCGAGGTCCGCATCGTGCGCCTGCAGCTCGAGGAGGAGGGCGTCGCCGTGACCTACCGCGAGGTGGCCGGCAAGCTGGGCCTGCAGTGGTTCCCGCGGCGCGGGGAGGACATCGACCGGCTGCACCGGGAGCAGGCCGCCGTCATCGGGCGGGCGCTGGGGCGCTGAGTCCCACCGACGCCGGGAGGGCCGGGGGCACCGGCCGCACCGCCGCCGGGCGGAGGCCCCGGACCATCAGCCCTCGACGATCACCAGCACTGGGGGCTCCTCCGGCTGCAGCTCCCAGCGCCGCTCCGGCAGCAGCTGGATCACGCCGCCGACCAGCATCGCCTGGCCCACGATGTAGGTGAACATCACCCAGACCGTGGAGTAGCCGATCGAGGCTCCCGGCAGGAACCAGGTCATCGCCAGCACCGAGCTGGACAGCAGGAACAGCGTGCCCCCGGTCCAGGTCATGCCGTTGCCGCCCGAGGACAGGAAGGCCATCGTGGCCAGGGCGATCGCGTAGGCCGCCACCAGCGGCAGCAGCGGCCCGGCGCCGTCGGCGCAGGCCAGGAACAGGCCGATCACCACCGCGCCGTAGGGTATCGCGAGCGCCAGCCGCAGCGGGTCGCGGTTGGTGCGCCACAGCGGCATCAGCGCCACCGAGTAGCAGATGATCGCCAGCAGGAAGAACTCCGCCGAGATCTGCTGCACCGCCTCCGGGGCGACCTGGCTCAGGGAGTCCCCGGCCGTCGCGGAGATCAGGCCGATCGCCATGAAGGTGGTGATGCGGGTCAGCCGCGGCGCGGCGGTGAGCAGGGCCGCCAGCAGCACCGGGGCCAGCATCATCTGGGTGGTCCGCTGCAGCACCGCGAGGTCGCCGAGGATCGCCCCCAGATGGGTCACGCCGATCACGGCGTAGGCCACCCAGAGGGCGGTGACGGCACTGCGGGAGGGACTCACCTCCCCAGGCTAGGGACCGGCCCCGGGGTGCGGCCAGACAGATTGCCGGGGATGTCGCTCACGGTTACATAACGGCTGGACACGGTCGCATAACGCGGTCCTGATGCTTGAAGATGAAACGGTTGGAACTCGCGCTCACATCTGCTGCGGAGCGCGCACGCCGAGGGCGTCCAGTCCCTCCACGAGGACCCGCTCGGCGAGCGTCGCCAGGGCCAGCCGGCCCGCCCGGACCTGTTCGTCGGACTCCTTGAGGATCGGCGAGGCGTCGTAGAAGGCGGTGAAGGCCTGCGCGAGGGAGAACAGGTAGGCGCACAGCCTGTGGGGCTCGAAGTCGGCGCCCACCTGCTCCAGCGTCGGCCCGTACTCCAGCAGCGTCAGCGCCAGGGCGCGCTCGGCGTCGTTCTCGACCCGCGGGGCGGCGCCGTCCGCGGTGATGCCCTGGGCGGCGGCCTTGCGGGCGATCGAGCGGATCCGCGCCACCGCGTACTGCAGGTACGGCGCGGTGTTGCCTGTCAGCGCCAGCATCCGGTCCAGGTCGAAGGTGTAGTCCGAGTCGTGCGCGGTGGAGAGGTCCGCGTACTTCACGCCGCCGATGCCGATGGCGTGCGCGATCGAGGCGCGCTCGTCGTCGGGCAGGTCGGGACGCAGCTCGTCGATCACGCCGCGGGCGGTGGCCGTGGCCTCCTCCAGCAGCGCCATCAGCCGGAGCGAGGCGCCCGAGCGGGTGCGCAGGATCTTGCCGTCCTCGCCCAGCACGGAGCCGATCTTCACGTGGGTCGCCTCGACCTCGGCGGGCAGCCAGCCGGCCGCCCGGGCGGTGGCGAAGACCATCTGGAAGTGCAGCTCCTGCGCGGTGCCGACGACGTAGGCGATGCGGTCCGCCCCCAGATCGTGCACGCGATGGCGGATCGCCGCGAGGTCCGTGGTGGCGTAGCCGTAGCCGCCGTCGGACTTGCGCACGATCAGCGGCAGCGGCTGCTCGTCGCGGCCCGTGAAGCCCTCCGGGAAGACGCACAGCGCGCCGTCGGAGATCCGGGCGATGCCGTCCTCCTCGAGGTCCGCGCAGACGCTCTCGAGCTGGTCGTTGTAGGTGGACTCGCCGGCCAGGTCCGCGTCCGTCAGGGTCACGTCCAGCATGTCGTAGATGCGGTGGAAGTAGCCCTTGGACAGCTCCACGAGGTGCGTCCAGATGCGCAGGCTCTCTGCGTCGCCCGACTGCAGGGTCGCCACGCGCCGGCGGGCCCGGGAGGCGAAGTCGGAGCCGTCCGCGGCCTTGCCCGCCGCCTCGGCGGCGTCGAACTTGGCGCGGGCCGCCTGGTAGAAGGCATTGGGGTCGGTGACCAGCAGCTCCGCCTCGGAGCCGTCCTCGCCCACCTCGAGCAGGTGCTCGATGAGCATGCCGAAAGGGGTGCCCCAGTCGCCGATGTGGTTCTGGCGGATCACTCGGTGGCCGAGCTTCTCCAGGGTGCGGGCCAGGGCGTCGCCCACCACGGTGGTGCGCAGGTGGCCGACGTGCATCTCCTTGGCGACGTTCGGCGCGGAGTAGTCCACCACCACGGTGTCCGCGTGCTCCGGCACCGGGGCGCCCAGGCGCTCGTCCCCGGCCAGCTCGGCGGCCTGCGCGGCGACCCAGTCGGTGCGCAGGCGGATGTTCAGGAAACCCGGCCCCGCGATCTCCGGCGTCTCGGCGATGTCCGTCAGGTCGACGGCGTCGAGGATGTCCTGGGCGATGTCGCGGGGCTTGCGGCCCAGGCGCTTCGCCAGGCCCATCGCGGCGTTGCACTGGAAGTCGGCGAACTGCGAGGGACGGATGATCGGATCCGCATCGGCGAATTCGGGCCCGAAGGCGGCGGCGAAGGCGGACTGGAAACGCTCGGTCAGCGCGATCTCGGGAGCAGGCATACTCCCAGGGTAATCGGGGTGCCGGGCGCGTCGCGGGGGCGGGAGCACCCTCGCGGAGGCGTCGGGGACGGGGGAGCCGGGGCTCAGGAACGGGGGATGGCCCCCCTTCCGTGTGTCGGGACCCCTTCCTAGGCTGGGGGCATGCGCGCACTCATCACCCTGATCCTGAACCTGATCTGGCTGGTCACCGCCGGATGGGCCCTGTTCCTGGGGTACCTGGTCGCCGGCGTGCTGGCCTGCCTGCTCATCATCACCATCCCCTTCGGTCTGGCCTCCTTCCGCATCGCCGGCTTCGTGATCTGGCCCTTCGGACGTGAGGTGGTCGACACCGGCCGCGGCGGCGCCATCGGCACCGTCGGCAACGTGATCTGGTTCGTCGTGGCCGGCTGGTGGCTGGCCCTCGGGCACGTCGTCACCGCCGTGGCCCAGGCGATCACCATCATCGGCCTGCCGCTGGCCTGGGCGAACATCAAGCTGATCCCGGTCACCTGCTTCCCCTTCGGCAAGGAGGTCGTCGACTCCGACGATCGCCGCGCCCAGATGCTGCCGACCGCCCGCTGAGCCCGCTCGGGGGCCGCGCCAGGACCGGCGTGGCCCGGGGTGCCGGGGCCCTCGACCCTGCCCCCGGCGATGAGCCCGTCCTGCCGCCGTGCCCGTCCTGGTCCCGCGGCACCGGGCGGCGACGGCTCCCTCACACCTGCCCGGTGCGCGGCGCGCCGCCCCGGGCATCTCCGGCACCCTCCCTAGACTTCCCGCAGACACGCCTGCGCACCCGCGCGGGCACGGCGCCACACCACGGGGGAGCAGGACTTATGGCCAGGGATCTGGACCGGGATCCGCACGAGGAGGAGAACCAGGACGCGGACTGGATCTTCGCCTCCTCGGATCCGCACACCCTCCCCACCGAGCGCCTCCCGGACCGCGCCGAGTTCGACCGCTACGCCGCGCCGCTGCTGGCCCGTCGCGCCGAGCCCAGCCTCCCCGAGGGTGGCGAGAGCCCCGCCCCCGGCGACCCCCGCGGCTCCTCGGACCCCCGCGGCGAGCAGCGCACCGAGGCCCCCGATCGCACCCGCACCGAGCAGGCACCGGACGCCCCCGCGCCCGCCGCGGACGAGCACGCCACCGTCGACCTCTCCCGCCTGGACCCCGCGGACCTCCGCCGCGGCGGCGCCGGCGACCTGCGCCGCAGCCCCTCCGGCGAGCGGCGCCCCCGCAAGCCCTGGGCGGGTGCCCCCGCGCCCGCCCTCGCCGGGGCCCGCCCCGGCACCGAGGACGCCCACGCCGAGCGCTCCCGCCCCGACGCCGAGCCGGACGCCGCCACCGGCGCCCTGCCCGCCCTGGACGAGGACGGCGAGGCCCCGGAGGAGCAGTCCCGCGAGGAGAAGCCCAGCTACGCCCGCTCCGGCACCACCCCCAACGCCGAGGAGCGCATCGACGAGCGCCTGGGCTGGATCTCCCTGCCCGAGCGCTTCCGCGCCATCGGCGTCTTCGACACCCTGCGCGACGTGCTCGCCCTGATCTGCCTGGTCTCGGCGCTGACCACCACCTTCACCCTCGGCGAGCTGCCGCTGCTGGACCTCGTCAGCCGCATCGCCATCGGGGTCTCCGTGGCCGCGATGCTCGCCGTGCACCTGCTGCGCTGGATCCCCTCCGAGCCGCCCCTGCGCCTCGTGCGCGGCGTGCGCTTCTTCGGCATGATGCCGGCGCTGCTCACCGCCCTCGGCGTCATCGTCGCCGACCTGGTGCTGTCGATCCCGGTGCTGTTCGCCTCCCTGCCCGAGGGGCCGCCCGTCGGCATCGGCGTCGGCGTCTCCCTGCTGCTGCTCGGCGCCCTGGTCGGCATCGAGCCCCGCGCCCACGAGGGCTACCTGCCCACCACCCGCGCCCGCGAGCGCTCCCGGCAGGCCCTCATCGGCATCGGCGTCGCCGCGGCCGTCTCCCTGCTCATCGCGCTGGTGATGATCGTGGGTCGCATCTTCACCACCGGCTGGGCGTACTCGCTGATGACCTTCGCCAGCGCCGTCGTCTCCGTGCTGCTGCTGCTCATCGTGCTGGCCTCGGCGCTGCTGCGGGACCGCTCCTGGTTCGTGTTCTGCACCGCCGCCGTCGGCGGACTGGTGATCGCGGCCTTGGCCGACAACACGCTGCGCCTGGAGTTCGCCACCCCGATCAGCTTCGCCACCGGCTACGTGTACCTGCCGTTCCTCTTCGCCGCATTCGGGCTGATGATCTCGCGGTCCTTCGTGCGCACCATGCCGATGTCCTTCCAGCGCCCCGACTGGCTGGTCTACACCGTGCGCGCCCTCGAGTTCAGCGTGATCATGCACGTCGCCGCCGTGTTCTGGCAGATCATGGCCGCCATCGCGGGCGGCTCCGAGGTCACCGCCGGCGGCACCGTGCTGCATCTGTTCGACGCCGCCATCTGCGCCAGCTTCGTCGTCGTCTCCCTGTTCGCGCGCCGCTCCCTGCTGGAGAAGCCGGCCGACCTCGCCCGCTCCAGCGGCGTCGTCGCCGGGGTGGTGCTGGTGGTCGTCGGCTTCCTCGACATCATCGTGAACTCCCTCGGTGCGGGCGCCGGCGCGGGCCTGACCACCGGCGGCGTGGCCCTCGCGATCGGCATCGCGGTGGCGCTCATGCTGACCGTGCCCGCCCCGGTGCGCGACGAGTTCGGTGCCCCCGACCTCGGCCAGATGTTCACCGACTTCCGGCTCCGCTCCGGCGGTCGCAGCCCCCTGTTCGACCGCGTTCCCGACGTCACCGAGGAGCGCTCCCGCAAGAAGGCCTTCCCCGGCGGCTGACCCGCGCGGGCGGCGCGCTCCCCGGGTGCCGCCCCGTCTCGTCCCCCCCCGGACGAGGGTCGGCGCGCTCCCTCGCAGCATCCCGCCCCCGCAGTCCCCTCCTCACCCCCCAGGACGGCCCCATGTTCCGCTGGACCCTGCACGGCGTCGGGCGATCCGTCGCCCCCGACGCGATCGTCGCCCCCGAGGAGCGGCTGGCCTGGCCGCTCACCATCGGCATCGGCGCCCAGCACGTGGTCGCCATGTTCGGCGCCACCTTCCTGGTGCCGCTGCTGACCGGCTTCCCGCCGTCCACCACCCTGCTGTTCTCCGGCATCGGCACCCTGCTGTTCCTGGTCATCACCCAGAACAAGGTGCCCAGCTACCTCGGCTCCTCCTTCGCCTTCATCGCCCCCATCACGGCCGCCACCGCCGCCGACTCGATGGGCGCGGCCCTCGGCGGGGTGATGGTCACCGGCGCCCTGCTGGCGCTGCTGGGCCTGCTCGTCTCCCGCATCGGCACCGCCTGGATCGGCGCGCTGATGCCTCCGGTGGTGATGGGCTCGATCGTCGCCCTGATCGGCTTCAACCTCGCCCCCACGGCCTACGAGAACTTCCAGCAGTCCGCCGTCACCGCCACCATCACGCTGTTCGCGGTGGTGCTGTGCACCGCCCTGTTCCGCGGCCTGCTGGGCCGGGTGTCCGTGCTGCTGGGCGTGCTGCTCGGCTACGGCGTGGCGGTCGCCCGCGGCGAGGTGGACTTCTCCTCCGTGCGCGAGGCCGCCTGGTTCGGTCTGCCCGAGTTCCACCACCCCACCGTCGAGCTCGGCCTGCTGCCGATGTTCCTGCCCGTGGTGCTGGTGCTGCTGGCGGAGAACGTCGGCCACGTGACCAGCGTCGGCCTGATGACCCGCCGCAACCTCGACCACATGGTGGGGCGGACCCTCGCCTCCGACGGCCTGGCGACCATGCTCTCCGCCGGCTTCGGCGGCTCCCCGACCACCACCTACGGCGAGAACATCGGCGTCATGAGCGCCACCCGCGTCTACTCCACCGCCGCCTACTGGGTGGCCGGCGTGGTCGCGATCCTGCTGTCGCTGTCCCCGAAGGTGGGCGCGGCGATCTTCACCATCCCCGCCGGGGTGCTGGGCGGCGTCACCTTCGTGCTGTACGGCCTGATCGGCATCGTCGGCGTGCGCATGTGGGTGGACGGCAAGGTCGACTTCTCCAAGCCCAAGAACCAGTTCACCGCGGGCGTCGCCCTGGTGGTCGGCATCGCCAACGTCACCTGGACCTTCGACGGCATCCAGCTCACCGGCATCGCGCTGGGCACCCTGGCGGCGCTGATCATCTACCACCTGATGACGCTGATCGGCCGCGCCACCGGCACCGACGCCGTCCACCAGGAGCCCGTGGCGCGCACCGGCGAGATCCCCGCCGTCCGCCCGGAGCACTGAGCCGGACGGGGAGGCGCACGCGCCGCCCCAGCGGTCCGCCCCGGCGCCCCCGATCGGTCCCGGCGGCTCCCGGCGGCCTTGTATTGGCCTGGCCCGGCCGACCTGGGCGCCTGCCCTCCCGGTCGGCCCATCCTTCCCCCGCCGCCCTCCCGAACGCCAACCTCTTCATTCGTGCGGGAATGGCGGCCCGAAGGCGCCATCGTGAAGAGTTCGGTGGGGGAGCGGCCGAGCCCGGCGTCGAGATCTGCGAACGGGTTGCTTCGGGGCGGTCAGGGCAACCCGAACGAAGATCTCGATGGCGAAGGGACGGTGGGGGAGGAGATGGGGAGAAGATGGGGCATGGCTGAACGGACATCGCCGACGCTGGTGATCCTGCGGGGGAACTCCGGCTCCGGGAAGTCGACGGTGGCGCGGCGGGTGCAGCGCTCCCTGCCGCGCGGGGAAGTGGCCGTGATCGGGCAGGACGTGGTGCGCCGGGACATGCTGTGGGAGCTCGACGAGCCCGGGCCGCAGACCCCGGGCCTGCTCCGGGCGATGGCCCGCCACTGCCTGGACCTGGGCCGACACACGATCCTGGAGGGGATCCTCGACGCCGAGCGCTACGGGGAGACGCTGCGCGGACTGTGCGCCGAGCACGAGGCGCGGGGCGGCTGGCGCCTGGTCGTGTACCTCGACGTCGGCCTGCCCGAGACCCTCCGCCGCCACGCCTCCAAGCCGCTCGCCGCCGAGGTCGGGGAGGACGAGGTGGCCTCCTGGTACCGCGAGCGCGACCTGCTCGGCACGCCCGGGGAGCTGGTGCTGGGGGAGGAGCACTCCGAGGACGCCCTGGTCGAGCGGCTCCTCGCCGAGCTCCCCAGTCGCTGAGCCGCGGCGAGCTCATCGTCACCTGGCGTGCCGCCCGGGCCGGTGCCCGCCTGCGGTATCACCGTTCCGGTCAACCCGCTCCCCTCCTCACCGAGCTCTTCGTGAATGCGCGAATGGGCACCCGAGCGCGCACTCCTGAAGAGCTCGGTGAGGAGATGGCGTGAGCAGGAGCAGGCGGAAGGGGTCGGGTGAGCCGGGCGGCCGGAGTCGGACGTAAGGCGCAGGGACGGCGTTTCGTTATTCGGTGAGGTAAGACTAAGCTTCCTTCGTGCCCACGCCGCCTCCCGTCCCCGCCGACCAGGCCGCGCCCGTCCCGCCGGTCCTCACGGGGGAGGGGCTAGAGCTCCGCTACGGGCGTGTGCCCGTCGTCCACGGCGTCGGCCTGACCCTGCGCCCCGGCACCGTCACCGCTCTGCTCGGCCCCAACGGCAGCGGCAAGTCCACCGTGCTGCGCTCCCTCGCCCGCCTCCACCCGCTCAGCGGCGGGGAGGTGCGCATCGTCGCCGGGGAGCACGGCGGCGTCGCGGCCCCGGGCGACACGAGCAGCGCGGCATCCTCCGAGGCCGTCGAGCGCAGCACCGCGCTGCTGTCCGCCAAGGACCTCGCCCGCTCGCTCACCCTGTTCACCCAGTCCCGCACCAGCCCCCAGGGCCTCTCCGTGCACGACGTCGTCGCCTTCGGCCGCCACCCCTACCGGCGCCGCTTCGCCGGCCTCTCCGCCGCCGACCGCGCCGCCATCGACCGTGCCATGACCCTCACCGGCATCACCGCCTTCGCCGGGCGCGGCATCGGCGAGCTCTCCGGCGGGGAGATGCAGCGCGTCTGGCTCGCCTCCTGCCTCGCCCAGGACACCGGCATCGTGCTGCTGGACGAGCCCACCAACCACCTCGACCTGCGCTACCAGATCGAGACGCTCGACCTCGTGCGCGACTCGCCGAGCTGCACGGCGTGGCCGTCGGTATCGTCCTGCACGACCTCGACCACGCCGCCCGCATCGCCGACCAGGTGATCCTGCTGCGCCGCGGTCACGTCCACGCCGCCGGCACCGCTGCCAAGGTCCTCACCGGCGCCCACCTCGGTGAGGTCTACGAGATCCCCGTCGAGGTCACGGCCGATCCCGGCAGCGGCCGTCTGCGCATCGACGCCCTCGGCCGCCACGGTGCCCGGCCCGCCGCTGCACCCGCCCCGGCCGATGCCGAGCCGTCGGCCGCCCCCACCGTCCCGGACCCCGGCGCCCCCGCGTCCGCCCCGGGCACCACCGCCCGCTGAGGGCACCCGTCCCGCTCGCCACCCCCGGAGGATCCCCATGAGCACGCCCGTCCGCCCCCGCCGCGCCGCGGCCACCGCCGCCACGGCCCTGGCCGCCCTGGCCCTCGCCGCCTGCGGCACCACCGACGTCGCCGAGGAGTCCGGCGCCGCCTCCGACGGCTCCGCGATCTCCGAGGACTGCGCCGCCGACACCACCGAGACCTCCACCGAGGCCGTCACCCTCACCGACGACTACGGCCGTACCGTCGAGCTGGACCAGCCCGCCGAGCGCGTCACCGACGTCGGCACGCGGCAGGAGCCCAGCATGGACGCCCTCGCCGGCGCCGACCTGGACCTGATCATCGTCGAGGCCACCGCCGAGGACGACCCGGTCATCGCGCAGCTCGAGGGGCTCGGCGTGCCCGTCCTCGCCACCCAGGGCGCCGACACGTCCGACCCGGTCACCCACATGACCGACCTGTTCTCCCTGATCGCCGAGGCCACCGGCCGCACCGAGCGCGCCGAGGTGGTCCTCGACGAGTTCGAGACCACCATCGCGGAGGCGAAGCAGCAGGTGGCCGACGCCGACCTGCCCACCACCGACTTCGTCTACCTCGACGGCTGGGTGGACGGCGGCAACGTCTCCATCCGCCCCTTCGGCGAGGGCGCCCTGTTCACCGCCCTCGGTGAGGAGCTGGGTCTGACCAACGCCTGGACCGAGGAGGTCGACCCCGTGTACGGCCTCGGCCAGACCGACATCGAGGGCCTGACCACCGTCGGCGACGCCAACCTGTTCTACACCGGCACGGAGGACGGCGAGGACAGCTACGTCACCCAGCTGGAGAGCAACGAGCTGTGGACCTCGATGCCCGCCGTCGAGGAGGGCCGCGCCCATGCCTTCCCCTCCGGCATCTGGACCTTCGGCGGCCCCCGCTCCTCGGAGCAGGCCATCGAGGCCTACGTCGACGTGATCTCCGGATCGTGACCGCCGCAGGGGGCCGGGCCGCCGTCGGCATCCCCGGGATGCTGGCCGGCCTGGCCACCCTGCTCGGCCTCGCCCTCGTCCTGATGCTGGCGGGCATGTGGCACCTCACCCAGGGCACCTCCGGCATCGGTATGGGTGACCTGCTCGCCGAGGCCGCGGGGGAGCGCAGCAGCGTGGACGGCGTGGCCGTGCACGACGTGGTGATCGCCTCCCGCCTGCCCCGGCTGCTGGCCGGGGTGGCCGTCGGCCTCGCGCTCGGCGTGGCCGGGACGCTGCTGCAGTCGATCGCCCGCAACGCCCTGGCCGCGCCCGACACCCTCGCAGTGACCGCCGGCTCCTACTTCACGCTGACCCTGGTGGCGGCGCTCGGCCTGGCCGTGCCGCTGTGGGCCTCCTCCACGGTGGCCTTCCTCGGCGGCCTCGTCGCCGCCGGGCTGGTGCTGGCCCTGGCGGGGGGCGCCGGCACCTCCACCACCCGGCTGATCCTGGCCGGCTCCGCCGTGGCGATGGCGCTGCAGGCCGGCACCTCGATGCTGCTGATCCTCTTCGAGGAGGAGACGACGGGGCTGTACGCCTGGGGCAGCGGCTCCCTCTCCCAGCTGAACCTCACCGCCTCCCTGCGCGCCCTGCCGGTGATCGCCCTGGTCGTGATCGGGGCGCTGCTGCTCGCGCGGCGCCTGGACGTGCTGGGCCTCGGCGACGATGCGGCCGCCTCCCTCGGGGTGCCGCTGCGCTCCACCCGGGTGCTGGCCGTGCTCGCCGCCGTGCTGCTGACCAGCACCGCCGTCACCGTCGCCGGCCCCATCGCCTTCGTCGGGCTCGGTGCGCCGGTGCTGGCGCGGCTGCTCGGCTCCCTGATCCGCTCCCTGCACCGGCACCTGCTGTTGATCCCCGCCGCCGGGCTGGTGGGCGCCCTGGTGGTGGTGCTGGCCGACGCGGTGCTGCGCGCGATCCTCGGCGCCCAGGAGGCCGCCTCCATTCCCACCGGCATCCCCACCGCCCTGCTGGGGGCGCTCGTGATCGTGCTGCTCGCGCGGCGCCTGCAGGACTCCGGACCCGCCCAGCAGCCGCCGCAGGCCCGCACCGGGCTGCGCTCGACCCGCCGCTTCTGGATCGTCCTCGCGATCACCGCGGCGGCCTGCGTGGGTGTCGCGGTGCTGGGGCTGCTCGCCGGGAGTCTCTGGCTGCGCCTCGGCGACGTGGTGCTGTGGGCCCAGGGCGGCGCCCCCGACCTGGTGGCGCGGGCGCTGGGGGAGCGGCTGCCCCGCATGAGCGCCGCCGTGCTGGCCGGTGCGGCGCTGGCGCTGGCCGGCTGCGTCGTGCAGTCCACGGTGCGCAATCCGCTGGCCGAGCCGGGGCTGCTGGGCATCACCGCCGGCGCCGGCTTCGGAGCGGCCGTGGTGGTGACCTCCCTGGGCGGTGCCCGCGCGCTGATGGTGCTGGTGGCGGTCCTGGCCGGGGTCGGCACCTTCGCGCTGATCTCCGTGCTGGCCTGGCGCGGCGGGCTGATGCCGGAGCGCTTCGTGCTGATCGGCATCGGTGTGGGGTATGGCCTGAGCGCGCTGACGACCTTCGTGCTGCTGCGGTCGAACCCCTACGACACCCCGCGCCTGCTGACCTGGCTCTCGGGCACCACCTACGGCCGCACCCTGGCCGACGTGGCGCCCGTGGCGGTGGCGCTGCTGGTCACCCTGCCGATCCTGCTGCTCGTGCACCGCGAGCTGGACCTGCTCACCATCGACGAGGACACCCCGCGCATCCTCGGGGTGCGGCTGGAGCGGGCCCGCTTCGGCGTGCTCGGCCTGGCGGCGGCGCTCGCCGCGATCAGCGTGGTGGCCGTGGGCGTGGTGGGCTTCGTGGGCCTGGTCGCCCCGCACCTGGCGCGGGCCCTGGTCGGCGGGCGGCACCTGCGGGCGATCCCGGTGGCGATGCTGTTGGGCGGGATTCTGGTGGGCCTGGCCGACGCCCTCGGCCGCACCGTGATCGCGCCCGCCCAGGTGCCCGCGGGCCTGCTGGTGGCGATCATCGGCGCCCCCTACTTCGTCTGGCTGCTCTGGCGCTCCCGCGCCTGAGCGGTCAGGGCCCTTGGAGCAGGGCGAAGAGGTCGCGGGGGTCCGGGGGATCGGCGACCAGCTGCACCGGGGTGACCAGGTCCGTGCCGGCGGTGGCGGCGTGGGCGAGGCGCAGCACCGAGAAGTCGGCCAGGGCGAAGCCCACCGAATCGAACAGCGTGACCTCCTCCGGCCCGCCGCGCCCGGTCGCCCGGCCCTCCAGCACCTCGGCCAGCTCGGTCACCGGGTGCTCGGCCGGCAGCTGCTGGATCTCGCCCTCGATGCGGGTCTGCGGGGCGTACTCCACCACGATACGATCCACCGCCGTGAGCACCCCGGGGTCGAGCTCGGTCTTGCCGGGGCAGTCCCCGCCGATCGCGTTCAGGTGCAGGCCGGGCCGCAGGTGCTCCGGACGCAGCACCGCCTGCCGCGCCTTTGCGGCGGTGCAGGTGGTGACCACGTCCGCGTCCTCCAGCGCCTCCTCGACGCTGCCCGCCGCGTGCACGCTGAGGCCCCGCGGTGCGAGGTGTCCGCGCAGCGCCTCGACCGCGGCGGGGTCGAGGTCGAACGCCCGCACCTGGTCCAGGCCGAGCACGGCGCGCAGGGCGAGGGCCTGGAAGGCGGCCTGCGAACCGGCGCCGATCATCGCGTGCACCCGGGCGCAGGGACGCGCCATCTCCCGCGCGGCCAGGGCGGACATGGCGGCGGTGCGCAGCGCGGTCAGCAGGGTCATCTCGGCCAGCAGCAGCGGGTACCCGGTGGCGACGTCGGCATAGGCGCCGAAGGCGGTGACGGTCTGCAGGCCGCGGGCAGGGTTGCCGGGGTGGCCGTTGACGTACTTGAAGGCGAAGTGCTCGCCGTCCGAGACGGGCATCAGCTCGATCACCCCGATCGCGGTGTGGCTGGCGATGCGCGGCGACTTCTCCACCCGGTCCCAGCGCGACCAGTCCTCCTCCAGGGCCGTGACCAGGCGCGCGAGTACGGTCTCGACTCCGTCGCGGCGCAGCCAGGCGGCCACGCCGGGCACGTCCAGCAGCGGCACCCGGGTGCTGGGCCCGGGGGAGGCGGCGCGCGGGCCGGGGGCGTCGGGGGTGGAGGACATCAGCGTCTCCTCTCGCAGGGGCCGGTCCGTTCAGGGTAGGCCCGCCCCTGGCGCGCCTCGAGGCCTCGACGGACCGGTCTGCTCCGAGGCGTGTCCATCGGATGGACACGGCGTGCTCGGTCGCCCGTCCCAGCGGGGTGCCGCGAACCTATCGAGCCCGGGAGGGCTGTCCACCAGATGGAGCGTGGGAGGCAGCGCCCCGCGCATTGCGAGGCAGTGTCTCCCACGCTCCATCTGGTGGACATGGCCGGAGTCGGTGGGCCCCAGTCGGGTCCGATCAGGCCCGGGGAAGTGGGTCAGTCGACGGTGCGGGCGGGGCCGCGGCTCTTGCCGTTGCCCTTGTCCTTCCCGTTGCCCTTCCCGTTGCCCTTCCCGTTCCCCTTGGACTTGTCCTTGTCCTTGCCGTTGTTGCCGTGCCCCTTGTCGTGGCCCTTGCCCTTGCCGTTGTTGCCGTGCCCCTTGTCGTGGCCCTTGCCCTTGCCGTTGTTGCCGTGCCCCTTGTCGTGGCCCTTGCCCTTGCCCTTGTCGTGCCCGTTCCCGTGGCCGTGACCCTTGCCGGGCTTGTCGGAGCCGTCGCCACCCCCATCGGAGCCGTCCCCACCTCCATCGGAGCCACCGTCGCCGCCGTCGCCGCCGTCGCCCGTGGTGGGCGTCACGAACACGGCCACGGACTGCGCGGGCACGGTGACGGTGCCGGAGGCCGCGTCCCAGGTGGACTCCTTGACCACCGGGTCGGCACCCTCGGCCTGCACGGGGGAGAGCTGCTGCTCCACGCCCTCCATGCCCTCGACGGCCTCGGTGATCGGCTCCCCGGAGGCGTTGAACACCACGGTCAGGCCGTCCAGCGCCGGGTCCGCGTCGGTGCCCACGGTGTCGTCGATCCGCATCACCAGCAGGCCGGGCGTGGCCTCCGGGCCGGCGTTGGGGAAGGAGACCTTCTGGAGGATGGCCTCCGCGTCGCCGAGGGTGAACAGGTTCGAGCTGGAGCGCAGACGCAGCAGGTCCAGCGTGGTCTCCGAGGAGAACGCGATGTCCTCCGTCGTGGGGGTCTTCGCCTCGTCCTCGAGCATCGGGGTCATCAGCTCCCAGGCCTCGCCGTTCTTGCCCTCCGGCGGCAGGCCCTCGCCGAAGCCGTTGCCCTGCATCGTCCAGTCGATCATGTTGAAGTGGTCGCCGGAGTTGCAGGAGTCGCGGTCCATCGACTTCGAACGCATCAGGTCCGTGCCGCCCGCCCAGAAGGAGGGCGACTGTCCCAGCGCGACCGTGGCCAGGGACAGCGTGTTCATCCGCACCCGGGTGTCCATGTCCGCGTCCTGCGGCAGCTTCCACACATTGATGTCGTAGAGCGCCTCGTTGTCGTGGGCGTCCACGTAGTTCACCGATTCCTCGGGCCGGGTGGCGAAGCCGGCGGGCGCCCCGTTGTAGTCCAGGGCGTCGCCGCGGGTGACCTCGCCGGAGCTGGCCAGCAGCTCGTAGTCGGAGAGGTTCCCGGCCAGGCCGAGCCGGATCAGGTCGGTGCGGTGGCGCAGGTCCGCCAGCTGCTCCTCCTCGCTCGCGGTCGCGTACCCGTTGGGCATGGTCACCAGGCCGTTGCCGAAGCCCTGGGCGGTGCGCTTGTCGGTGTCGAAGGGGCTGCCGCCGTGCACGGCGTCCCGCAGCCGGTCGTTGAAGGAGCCGATCGAGGTGCCGTCCAGGCCGCCCTGGGTGGCCTGGTCGAAGCGGGCGTCGTCGGCGACCTCGCCGAAGTTCCAGCCCTCCCCGTAGAGGTACATCGAGGCGCCGTCCACGCCGTCCTCGGCGAGGGTCAGTTCGTCCAGCGCCTCGCGCACGGCCAGCATGTTCTCCCGGGAATGGTGGCCCATCAGGTCGAATCGGAAGCCGTCCACCCGGTACTGGCGGGCCCACAGCACGGTGGAGTCCACCATCAGCTTCTGCGCCATCGCGTGCTCGGTGGCGATGTTGGAGCAGCAGGTGGAGTTCTCCACGTCGCCCACCAGGTTCAGCCGCTGGTAGTAGCCGGGCACCACCTGGTCCAGCACGCTCTTGGCGTCCTGCCCGCTGGCGGCGGTGTGGTTGTACACCTGGTCGAGCACCACCTGCAGGCCCATCTGGTGGAACTCGCCCACCATCGAGCGGAAGGAGGCGGTGCGCGCCCCGCCGGACTGCTCCCCGGCGGGGGCGTAGGAGCCCTCGGGGGTCATGTAGTGGAAGGGGTCGTAGCCCCAGTTGTAGGCGTCCTCGTCGGCGACGGCGGCCACCGCCTCCTGCTGCGCGGTGGAGGCCGGGCCGGCGTCGGCGGGGATGTCGGCGACGGCCTGGGCGTCGCGGTCCTCCTCGATGGTGGCGATGTCGAAGGTGGGCAGCAGGTGCACGGTGGTCACCCCGGCCTCGGCCAGCTCGGTGAGCCGCGCGGAGCCGGTGGAGTCCTCGTGGCCGACGGCCGCGTAGGTGCCGCGCAGCTCCTCGGGCAGGGACTCGTCCCCGCCGGAGAGGTCGCGCAGGTGCAGCTCGTAGATGGTCTGGTCGGCGAACTGCTCGACGAGGGGCGCGGCGGTGTCGGTCCAGACCTCGGGGGCCCAGCGCGGGTCGTCCAGGTCCACCAGCACGGAGGCGGTGGAGTTCAGGGTGAGCGCCACCGAGTAGGGGTCGGTGACCACGTTGGTGAGCACCGCGTCCTCGGCGGGGACGTACACCTCGACGGCGAAGCGGTAGGCGCGGTCCTCCCAGCCGGCCTCGCCGGCCACGGTCCAGGTGCCGTCCTCGCCGCGTTCCATCGCCACCTCGGTGACCTCGGCCGTGTCGGGGTCGCCGCCGGTGGCCAGGGCCGGGTCCTCGGCGTCCATCAGCTGCAGGGTGACGTTCTTCGCGGTGGGCGCCCACAGGGCGAGCTGCGGGGCGCCGTCCACGAAGCGCGGGCCGATCTCGGCCTCGGTGGCCGCCTGCCCGAACAGCGCGTCGAGCACGCCGGGGATCTGCACGCCGGTCAGCACCTCGACGCCCTCGGCGCCGGTGCGGACGACGGCGAGCTGTCCGGTCAGGGCCGCACGCAGGTCGGCGTCCTCGACGCCGGTGAGGTCCAGGGCGGCGTAGTCGGCCAGGTGGCCGCGGTCGGCCAGCTCCTCCTCGTCGAGGCCGCTGCCCCGCAGGGTGAGGGTGCCGAGCTGCTCGCCCCCGGTGACGGCGCCGTCGGCCACGGCGAGGCCGCCCTCGGGGGCTGTCCACAGGGCGTACTCGGCGCCGTCCGTGACCTGGTCGGCGGGCCAGGCCAGGGTGTCGGCGTCGACGAAGTGGGCGAGCTGCTGGCCGTCGCCCGCGGCGAGCGGGTCCTCGGCCTCGATGCTGAGCTCGTGGCTGTCCAGGTCGTAGCTGAAGGTCACGGTCTTCCCGTCCTGCGTGGAGAAGGCGATGTTGGCGCCGCCGGCGGCGCCCCCCTCACCGTAGCTCTCGTCCCAGGAGCGGCCGTGGGCGACCTTCACCTCGTAGGAGCCGGCGGGCAGGGCGTCGGTGGTGAAGGTGTAGGTGCCGTCCCCGTCGCCGTCCTGCATCCAGGTGGCCATGCAGTCGGGCATCCAGTCCTCGGGGCAGCCGAGGGCGGCGTTCATCGAGCCCGGCAGGGTGATGATCGGGCCGTCGGCGGAGGTCTGCAGGACGTGGGTGTCGGGGTCGTACCAGACGGTGAGCTCGCCGCCCTCGTGGGCGATGGCGATGTTCTCGCCGCCGGGGACGCCGCCGGCGCCGTAGTTCTCCTCCCAGCTGCCGCCGATGGCGACCTTCGCCTCGTAGTCGCCGGCGGGGATCTCCCAGCTGCCGGTGAACATGCCGGAGTCGGGGTCCTCGCTGAGCAGGGCGTCGGCGCAGTCGGGCTGCCAGTCGGCGGTGCATCCCATCGCGGCGTTCAGGGACCCGGGCAGGGTCACCGAGTCGGCGCCCACGGAGCCGGTCTCCTCCTCGGAGCCGGAGGCGGACAGGTCGGCGCCGACCACGCCGACGGTGGAGGCGGCCACGCGCTCGCCGGCGGCGTCGGTGGAGACGGCGCGGTACTCGACGACGGTGCCGTCGGGCAGTCCGCTCACGTCGTGGAAGACCCGCGGGGTGTCGTCCTCGGCGGTGCCCAGCGGCGTCCAGCCGGACTCCCCGGCGAGGCGGTAAGCGAAGGAGGTCTCGGCCCAGCGGTCCGCGGTCACGGTCGCGGAGACCGGGGCCATGCCCTCCAGGGCGGCTCCCGCGGCGAGGTCCAGCTCGATGGCCTGGGCGTCCCCGGCGGCGGCGACGGGGGCGTCGGCCACCAGCACCACGGCGTCCAGGGAGGGCACGGTGAGGGTCACGCTGCCCTCGGCGTCGGCGGTGACCGTCTCGTGCGCGCCGTACAGCGCGGTGTAGGTGGCGCCGGGGGTGAGGGTGGTCAGGGTGACGGTGCGCTCCTCGGCGGCGTTGTTCATCGCCACCAGGTGCTCGACCTGCTCCTCGCGGTCCACCCGGGCGGTGGCGTACACGCCCGCGCCGTCCTCGGCGTACAGCTCGATCTGCGCGCCCGTGGCCAGTGCCGGGGTGGAGTTGCGCAGGGTGGCGAGCTCCGCGATGTGCGGGTAGAGCTGCGCGGAGGTGTCGTAGTGGTCGCCCTCGCCGTAGGCGCTGCCGTCGACCAGGGTGTCGTCGAGGTAGGAGGGGGTCTGGCTGGCGAAGAGGGACTGGCGGGCGTCCTTGTCGTTGCCGTCGCCCACGAAGCCCTGCTCGTCGCCGTAGTAGATCACCGGCTGGCCACGGGTGAGCAGCATGGTGGTGTGGGCGAAAGCGGACCGTTCGTCGAGGCGGTCGCTGTCCTGCAGCAGGTTCCCGATGCGGCCCATGTCGTGGTTGCCGACGAAGGTGGGCAGGTCCGCGGCGGAGGAGTCGGGTGTCGTGTAGTAGTCGTCGGCGGCGTACAGCCCGGCCAGGCCCTGCGCGGAGTAGCCGCGCGCCCAGTTGGTGGCCGAGGACTGGAAGGCGAAGTCCAGCACCGAGTCCATCTCGGTCTCGCGCACGTAGGGGGAGAGCTTGGTGGCGTCGGCGTCGTAGACCTCGCCGAAGCTGAAGAACTCCTCGCCGGCGGGGGCGGTGGCGCGGTGCTCGTCGAGGGTGGCGGTGAAGGACTCCCAGAAGGCGAAGTCGACGTGCTTGACGGTGTCGATGCGGAAGCCGTCGATGCCGAAGTCCATCCAGGTCGTGTAGATCTCCTCCATGGTGGCCAGCACCCGCGGGTCCTCGGTCATCAGGTCGTCCAGGCCGTCGAAGTCGCCGAAGGTGACCGACTCGCCCTCCCACGTCGAGTTGCCGCGGTTGTGGTACAGCGAGACGTCGTTGAGCTCCTCGGGCACCATCACGGTGTTCTCCTCGGAGCGCACCGGGGTGTAGGGGAAGCTGGTCGCCGGGTCCAGCACCGGGAAGTCGGCGGACTGGGCGGCGGCGGTGACGTCGACGGGGTTGCCGTCCGCGTCGCGGTACGGGGAGGTGGCCTGGTCGACGTAGTCGTAGCTGCCCTCCTCGTAGTCGATGAGGTCCGCGGTGTGGTTGACGATGATGTCGAAGTAGACGTCGATGCCGCGGGAGTGGGCGTCGTCGATGAGGGCTTTCAGCTCCTCGTTGGTGCCCAGGTGAGGGTCGATGGTGGTGAAGTCGGTGACCCAGTAGCCGTGGTAGCCGGCACTGGCGTCCTCGCCCTCGCCCTGCACGGGGTTGTTGGTGAAGGAGGGGGTGAGCCAGATCGAGGTCATCCCCAGGTCCTCGATGTAGTCGAGCTGATCGTGCAGCCCGGCGATGTCCCCGCCCTGGTAGAAGCCCTTGTCGGTGGGGTCGTAGCCGGTCTCGGTGCGGTCGCCCTCCAGGCCGCCGGTGTCGTTCCCGGTGTCGCCGTTGGCGAAGCGGTCGGTGAGCACGAAGTAGAAGGTCTGCCCGCCGCCGGGGTGCCGGGAGGGGGCGGCGGCCAGCTCGGCGTCGTCCTCGGTGTACTCGCCGGGCTGCTCGGCCAGGGCGACGGAGAGGCGCTGGGTGTCCTCGTCGAAGCGGACGGTCACCGCGGTGGGGGCGGCGGCGGCGAAGGGGATGTTCTCCTCGCCGCCGTCCAGGCCGTAGGACGTGTCCCAGCTGCCGCCGATCGCGGCCTTCATCTGCCACTGCCCCGCGGGGATCTCGAAGGTCGCCTCCCAGAGACCGTCGGTGCCGGTGGCCTCGAGGCGGGTCTCCTCGCAGTCGGCCTGCCAGTCCTCGGCGCAGCCCAGCTCGGTCTGCAGGTCGCCCACGAGCACCGGCTGGTCGGGGCCGACGGCGCGGGCCGCGGGGGCGGCGCCGAGGAAGGCGATCAGCGCGATGGCCAGGGCGGTGAGGGCCGCGGCGGCCCGGACGGAGGGCCGTGCGACGGGGTGCGCGAGGGGGTGGGGGAGCGGGGTCGACCGGGGGACCGACATGCGGGGACTCCTTCGTCCGGGCAGGGGAGGCGGTGGGGGCCGCCAGGGCGGGGTCGGGGTGCTGCGGGGCGGGCCAAAGGCGGCGTCGATGCCGGGGGAACCCTGGGCCTGCAAGTTCTTGCGGAGTGTGCGACCGCTGCGATTCGGGTCACACGACTATGACCATAGAAGATGCCCGCACAAGCCTCCAGGGGAACCGGCAAACCTGCAAGAAGTTTCGGCGAGGGGTTCGCGGAGGGGCGGCGGGCGGTCGTGTCCATCAGACGGAGCGTGGATGACAGCGCCTCCGATGTGACGAGGCGCTGCCTCTCATGCCCCAACTCGTGGACACCCCCCGCGGTGACGCCGGCCCGCCATTGCCCGTCCCGCACCGGCTCGGTACCGTCGGGGATCCGACGACGACGTCGGTCCCGGGCCTCGGCCCGGTCTGGCGCTGCCGCCGGTGACCTCACTCCCCGACGGAAGGATCACCATGACCATCTACGCGCAGCCCGGCACGGACGGGGCGGCCGTGACCTTCGCCCCCCGCTACGAGAACTGGATCGGCGGCCGCTGGGTGCCGCCGGTGCAGGGGGAGTACCTGGAGAACCGCACCCCGGTGACGGGGGAGGTGTTCTGCGAGGTGCCCCGCTCCGGCGCCGAGGACGTGGAGCTGGCCCTGGACGCCGCCCACGCCGCGAAGCAGGCCTGGGGCCGCACCAGCCCCGCGGACCGCGCACTGCTGCTGCAGCGCATCGCCGACCGCATGGAGGAGAACCTCGAGCTGCTGGCGGTGGCCGAGACCTGGGACAACGGCAAGGCCGTCCGCGAGTGCCTGAACGCCGACATCCCCCTGGCCATCGACCACTTCCGCTACTTCGCCGGTGCGATCCGGGTGCAGGAGGGCGCGCTGTCCCAGATCGACGAGGACACCGTCGCCTACCACTTCCACGAGCCCCTGGGTGTGGTCGGGCAGATCATCCCCTGGAACTTCCCGATCCTCATGGCCACCTGGAAGCTCGCCCCGGCGCTCGCCGCCGGCAACTGCGTGGTGCTCAAGCCCGCCGAGCAGACCCCCGCCTCGATTCTGGTGCTGCTGGAGCTCATCGCCGACCTGCTGCCCGACGGCGTGGTCAACATCGTCAACGGCCTCGGCCCCGAGGCCGGCAAGCCCCTCGCCTCCAGCCCCCGGATCGCGAAGATCGCCTTCACCGGCGAGACCACGACCGGGCGGCTGATCATGCAGTACGCCTCCCAGAACCTGATCCCGGTGACACTGGAGCTGGGCGGGAAGAGCCCCAACCTGTTCTTCGCCGATGTCGCCGCCGAGAAGGACGCCTACTACGACAAGGCGCTGGAGGGCTTCGCGATGTTCTCCCTGAACCAGGGGGAGGTGTGCACCTGCCCCTCCCGCGCCCTGGTGCAGGACTCCATCGGTGACGACTTCCTGGCCGACGCGCTGGCCCGGGTGGAAGCCACCGTGCAGGGGGACCCGCTGGACACCGACACCCAGATCGGCGCCCAGGCCAGCGACGAGCAGTTCCGGAAGATCGTCTCCTACCTCGACATCGGTACCCAGGAGGGGGCGAAGGTGCTGGCCGGCGGCGCCCCGGCGGAGCTGGGCGGGAACCTCTCCGGCGGCTTCTACATCCGCCCCACCGTCTTCGAGGGCACCAACGACATGCGGATCTTCCAGGAGGAGATCTTCGGCCCGGTGCTCGCGATGACCCGTTTCTCCACCTTCGACGAGGCGATCTCCCTGGCCAACGACACCCTCTACGGCCTCGGCGCCGGGGTGTGGAGCCGCCAGCAGAACATCGCCTACCGCGCCGGACGCGGCATCGAGGCGGGCCGGGTGTGGGTGAACAACTACCACGCCTACCCGGCGCACGCGGCCTTCGGCGGCTACAAGGGCTCGGGCATCGGCCGCGAGAACCACAAGATGATGCTCGACCACTACCAGCAGACCAAGAACCTGCTGGTCTCCTACGGGGAGGACACCCTCGGCTTCTTCTGAGCCGCCGCGCCCCCCGGTAGTGTGCGGGCATGACGAGCGCCCTGGCCACCTACTTCGCCCGCCTCCACACCGCCCTGCTCGAGGCCGAGGCGGGCGGGGAGGTGCCCGAGCTGGCCCGGCTCTCCGGCGCCCGCGACGAGCACCTGGGTCTGGCCCTGTGCGACCTCGACGGCCGGATCACCGCCGAGGGCAGCGACCACGCCTTCCCGGTGCAGTCGATCTCCAAGGCCTTCGCCTACGGCGCCGCGATCGACCTGCACGGCCACGACTACGTCACCTCGATCGTGGACGAGGAGCCCACGGGGGAGGACTTCGGGGCGCTCAGCCTGGACCGGGTGACCAAGAAGCCGAAGAACCCGCTGGTGAACATCGGGGCGATCCGCACCCACGCGATGCTCGGCCCGGAGCAGGCCGAACGCACCGAGCGACTGCGCGCCGTGCTGGAGGCCGCCGCCGGCCGCCCGCTGGAGCTGCACGAGGAGACCTGCCGCCGGGAGCTCGCCGGGTCGGACCGCAACCTGGCGCTGGCGCACATGCTGCGCGCCGCGGGCTCGATGGACGAGGACGCCGAGGAGGTCGTCGCCGGGTACATCGAGGGCTGCGCCGTGCTGACCACGGTCACCGACCTCGCGGTGATGGCCGCAACCCTCGCCTCCGGTGGCACGAACCCGCTGACCGGCGAGCGGGTGTTCTCCCGGGTGGCGGCGCGCCAGGTGCTCTCGGTGATGCTCACCTGCGGCATGTACGACAACGCGGGGGACTGGGTGAGCGACGTCGGCCTGCCCGCGAAGTCCGGCGTGGCCGGCGGCATCATCGCCTCCCTGCCCTCCCGCTTCGGTATCGCCACCTACGCGCCGCAGCTCGACCAGCACGGCAACTCGGTGCGCGGCACCCTCGCCTTCGAGCGGATGAGCGAGGACTTCTCCATGCACCTGCTGGACGGCCAGGAGGCCGCGGACCTCGACCGGCGCGCCGCCGAGCTGACCGAGATCGGGACGGCGATCTGAGGTGGGCGCGCACAACGACCGTCCGGCGGTGATCCGCGCGCTGGATGCCGCGGACTGGCGGCGCTGGAGGGAGGTGCGGCGGCGCGCCCTGGCCGAGGCGCCCGAAGCCTTCGGCAGCACCCTGGCCGGCACCGAGGAGCGGGAGCAGGCCGAGGGGGAGGAGCCGTTCTGGCGCGGGTACTTCCGCCTGCCGGGCGCCGCGCTGATCGCCGAGCGCGACGGCCGCACCGTCGGCATGGTGCGCCTGGTGCTGCCCGAGCAGCCGGGGGGACCGGCCGAGCTGGTTTCGATGTGGGTGGCCCCCGAGGAGCGGGGCCGCGGCACCGGCCGGGCTCTGCTGGACGCCTGCGCCGAGCACCTGGCCCGCTCGCACCCGAGCACCCCGCTGCGGCTCGACGTGCGCACCGCGAACACGGCCGCCCAGGCCCTCTACCGCTCCTGCGGCTACGTCGACATCGGCGGGAACCCGGAGGACGAGAGCGAGCGGCGGATGCTGCGTCCGGCCGCGCGGCCGTCGTGAGCACCCGGCCCGCGCGCCGCCGCGCGCGAACCGTCGCGCCCGCTCGGTAGACTCCCGTCCATGAGCTCCACCTCGACCGATGCCCTGGTCCGCCGCCCCTTCGAGGGACTGCCGAACGAACGGGACCTGGTGGCCATGCGCCAGCTGATCCCCGCCGCGACCATGGCGGCCCGCACCACCGCCGCGCACGGCGGGGTGGACGTGGTGCTGGCGACGATTCTGCCGATGACCTGGCCCGCGGTGCGCCGCTCCGACGGCTCCGTGATCCTCGGCGTGCAGTCCAGCCTGCCCGGCGGCGACCTCTCCCGCGGGCTCGGCCAGGCGCTCGTGCAGGCCCTCGCCCTCGAGCCCGGCAACCCCGTGACCACCGTCGAGCTGAGCTCCGACTCCCCGCGCCTGCAGGACGTGCTGGACCTCGACGGCGACTTCGCGATCGCCGTGCACGACACCTTCGACTTCTGGATCGACCCGGGCGCCGAGCGCACCCCCGAGATCGACCGCGGCATCGAGCAGGCGAACGAGTCGATCATGCCGACCGCGCCCGTCGAGGGGCTGCCGCACGCCTTCTGGGTCGACGCCGGCCCCAAGGAGCACCTGCGCTGGGTGCTGGACGCCGAGGAGGACCGCGTGATCGACGCCGTCTCCCGTCTGCACGCCCGCCGCGTCTCCGCCATCGGCGAGGGCACCAAGTACGTCGGCTCCTTCCGCGCCGAGGGCATGACCATCCCCGTCTGGGACCTCCCCTCCGGCACCGGTGCCGAGGGCGTCGCCGCCGAGGCCGCCGCCTTCCGCGAGCGCTTCGAGGAGGCCCTGGCCAGCACCGAGCCGCTCACCGCCCTCGAGCGTCGCGCCCGCGGCGGCATCGTGGCGCGGCAGGTGACGCTGCGATGAGCCCCGCGGGGCCGCTGACCGCGCACCGCCCCGAGGCGGTGGCCGTCGTCATCCCCGCCAAGAACGAGGCGGAGCGGATCGAGGCGACGATCGACGCCGCCCTCACCATCGAGGGCGTGGACCTGGTGGTGGTGGTCGACGACGGCTCCACCGACGCCACGGCCGCCATCGCGATGGGCGCCGAGGCCCTCGTGGTGCGCCACCGCTCCAACCGGGGCAAGGCCGCCGCCATGGCCACCGGCGCGCAGATGGTCGCGATGCGGGAGCAGGCCGAGCAGGCCGACGGCGGCGAGGGCTTCGACGAGGCCCTCCACGCCGAGCCCCGCGAGGAGGGCCACACCGGCCCGCTGCCCCGCATCACCCTGGAGGACGAGGAGCCCTCCGCGCAGCGCGCCCTGCTGTTCCTGGACGCCGACATGGGCGCCTCCGCCGCCGCCGCGCAGCCGCTGGTCGACGCCGTGCTCGGCGAGGGCGTGGACATGGCGATCGCCCTGCTGCCCCCGCAGGAGGGCGCCGGCGGCATGGGCGTCGTGGTCCGCACCTCCCGCAGCGGCATCCGCCGCGCCACCGGCTGGGAGGCCACCCAGCCGCTGTCCGGCACCCGCTGCATCACCCGCGAGACCTGGGAGACCGTGCAGCCGCTGGCCGGAGGCTGGGGCGTGGAGACCGGCCTGACCATCGATGCGCTCACCCAGGGCTTCTGGGTGAAGGAGATCGACTGCGAGCTCCACCACCGCGCCACCGGGAAGGACCTGCGCGGGCAGATGCACCGCGCCGCCCAGCTGCGCGACGTGCTGCGGGCCCTGGCCAGCCGCCGCCACCTGAGCCCCGACATCCCGGCCGACGAGGACGAGACCGCGCAGAGTCGTGACACCGACGCCGCCGACGAGACGTCGGTGGGCAGGCAGTCCGAAGCAGGGGTCGTCGCCGCTCGGGAGTCGGAGACCGAGGCACCCGTGGAGCTCTCCGCCGATGAGCCAGCCCCGCCGCAGGCCTCGGACGCCCTGGTCGGATCCGCCGCGAGCACCGCCGCGCCGCTGCCCGAGCCGACCCCGGATGCGGCCCCCGCCGAGGACGCTCCGCCGGCGGACCCGGAGCAGGCTGCGCCTCGCACGCCCCGATGGATGAGCAGCACGGACACCGAGGAGATCTCCGCCTGGGGAGCCGCGCCCGAGGCCGCGTCTCCGGTCGCGACGCCCGCGCCGGTCGATCCTGCTCCCGAGCCCGAGCCCGAGCCCGAGCCCGAGCCCGAGCCCGAGCCCGAGCCCGAGCCCGAGCCCGAGCCCGAGCCCG